>OY970173.1:0-1537500 GCA_963707635.1 Candidatus Latescibacterota bacterium
GAGCTCTACTTCGGCCGTAACGCCTTTTCCGCCCACGACGTCCTCTTCGAGCCCACCCGCAAGCTCCTCGAGCTGTGGGCACAGCACGACATCCGCGCCACCCTGTTCCCCGACATCTGCTCGGTCTGGCGCCATCGCGAGCTGGGGATGGACGACTACGCGGATGCGTTCGAAGCTCAGGTGAAGCAGGCGCGTGCCGACGGCCACGACGTCCAGATGCATCTCCACCCCGAGTGGGGGCAGGCCGAGCACCGCGACGGCGCGTGGCATTTCAAACCCGGGACGCAGGCGTTGCACGACCGGGGGTTCTCGCCCGGCGACCCCAATGGCGCGCCCGCGCTCATTCGCCGGGGTAAACAGTACCTGGAAACCCTGCTCCGTCCGATCGACTCCGGCTACCAATGCATCGCGTTTCGCGCGGGTGGCTGGATCCTGCAGCCGGAAGCACCGCTCGTCTCCGCCCTGCTCGCGGAAGGAATCCGCGTGGATGCCACCGTGATCCCAGGCATGAAGTCGCTCCGCTCGGACTATGACATCGATTTTCGCCGCGTGCCGGATCAGGCGACGTGGTTCATCGATCCGGCGCGGGGGCTTGAGACTGACGCGCAACGGCACGAATACCTGCTCGAGGTCTCCATCGCCTCCTACCGCGGGCGCTTCCCCGCCGGTCAGCACGTGCTGAACCAGTTGCGGCTGCGAAAGCGCGCGGCGGCGGCGCACGAAGCATCGCGCGGGTATCCCATGACGCGCAACGAACCGCGGGGCGGTTTGTTGACGTGGGTCGGCAACAAGTACCGGAAGCTCATGGTGCCGCGAGTCCTCGATATCGCCGACACGCACGAGTCCATGCTAACCACGCTCCGGTCGTATCTGCGCCACTACGACTGCCGCAGCGGCGATATCGCGGTGTGCATGAATGGACATTCGAAGGACACGTACGACTATCACCTCACCGAGCTGCGACGGTTCTTCGAGCGGTCAGACGCGACTATCACGACGTGGTGGCGTTCAGCACGCTGGAGGCGTATGTTTCGCGTGCGTATCCCAGCCTGATCGCAAAGCGAACGAGCGCGACATCATGAGCGTTAAGAACACCATCCGGCGCGCGATACCAGCCCCCCTCTGGCAGGCGGCCCGGCGCGTGAAGCGCGACGTCGAGTTGCGTCGGATCAAGGCGCGCGGGTCGATTACGAAGCGGACCCTGATCGACGACTTCACCGCGCTGGGGCTAAAGAAAGACGACGTGTTGATCGTCTACAGCTCGCTCCGGAGCATCGGCTTCGTGGAAGGCGGCCCGGACACGGTGATCGACGCGCTGATGGAGGTGGTGGGACCCGGTGGGACGCTCGCGTTCCCGACTTTCACCATCGCGGGCACGATGAGCGAGACGCTGGCGGGAGGAACCTTCGTATTCGATCCAGCCACCTCGCCTTCGACCGTCGGCAAGATCACGGAGGTGTTTCGACACCGGCCCGGTGTCCTCCGGAGCCTTCATCCCACCCACTCCGTCGCCGCGTGGGGACGGCTCGCCCGCGAGGTGACAGCGACCCACCTCCAGGACGGGACAAACTTCGGCGCGTCGAGCCCGTTCGGCAAGCTGCTCGAGTTCGACGCCAAAGCCGTGGGCCTCGGGGTCACCTTCGCGCCGATCACCTGGTACCACGCGTACGAGGACATAAACCTCGACAAGTTCCCGGGCGTATATCTCGCGCAAACGTCTACAGCCCGCATCCGGACCCCCGAAGGTGAGCGCGACGTGTCGATCCGCTGCCACAACCCCGAGTTCCACCACCGGAGAATCGACAAGAACCCGGAGATCGAGGCGTATTGGGCGGAGTACTTTCGCTCGTCGGGTGTGGCCCACGTCGGCCCAGTGGGCGATTCGCAATCGTGGTGGATCCGGGGCCGCGAAGTGTTCGATTGTCTGGAGAAGATGCACGCGCGCGGTGTGACCATCTACCGCGTGCCGGAGTCGTAAGCGCCCGTCCGGGCACGCACGTCCCCTCGAGTATTGTGGCCACTTCTTTGACCGACAAACGGCCCCTTGACATGCAAGTGTTCTATTGCATATAATACCAGCATGCAAATGGACAAGGTATTCAAAGCGCTGGCCAGCCCGCAGAGGAGACGCCTCCTCGACGCGCTTCGAAAGGACAACGGGCAGACGCTGGGGGAACTCTGCGAGCACCTCGACATGACCCGGCAGGCGGTCACGCAGCACCTCAATCGTCTCGAAGGCGCCAACCTGGTGACGACACTCTGGCGCGGGCGCGAGAAGCTTCACTATCTCAATCCCATCCCCATCCACGAAATGTACCAGCGCTGGATCGTGCGGTACGAGGAACAGCACCTGGACGCGCTGCACAAGCTCAAGCGGAAAGCCGAAGGAGACTAGGAATGGAGAAACCGAAGTTCGTGTACGTGACCTACGTAGCAACCGCACCCGAGAAACTCTGGAGCGCGCTCATCGAATCAAAGATGACCGCGCAGTACTGGCAGCACGACAACGTGTCGGACTGGAGGCCCGGCTCCAAATGGGAGCACCGGCGCAGCAACGACAAGCGAACCCTCGACATGGTCGGAAAGGTCGTCGAAATCGCCCCGCCGCGGAGACTCGTCATCACCTGGGCGGCCCCGGCCGACGAGGGACACCCGGAGAAACACTCTCGGGTGACGTTCGAGATCGAGCCGTATCGAGGAGTGGTCCGCCTGACCGTCGTACACGATCAGCTCGAGCCCGGTTCGGACATGCTCAAGGGCATCACCGAGGGTTGGCCCAAGGTGCTGTCGAGTCTCAAGTCTTTGTTGGAAGGCGAACGCGCCCTGCCCACGCTCTGGTAGCGGTGGTTTCTCGTCACGGGCCGATCGCGAACAATTCCTTGCCGGTGAGATGCGCCCGGGTGAAATGAACCTGCCGCGTCTCCAGCGCCCGTTGCAGCCTGTCCGCATAGCGCGGATTGGTCACGATGGCGCACGGACGGCCGGGTTCGCGCGCTGCGAGCATGCCGTCGAGACTTCGGTCCGCCCACGGCTCGGTCCCGGCCATCGAGATGCGCTCCATGTCGGGTCCCGCGTGAAACTCGAAGCCGTAGAACGCCTCCTCGAGAAAAAGCGCGAAGCGCGCATCGCGACCGGCGGCGCGAACCGCCTCATGGTAAACGCGGGTCGCGTCCTTCTCCGACGTCCGGTAAGCGGCCACCGCCTTGAACCCGACCAGAACCGCCACCGACACCACCGCGATAGCCACAGCGCGTCGCCGGGCCGCGGCGGTGGCCGATGCAGTGTTGAGCCCACGCGCGATCGCGAGCGCGATCGGTGCGTAGAGCGGCAGGATGTACAGGGGTAGCCGGCTTCTCGAAAACGCGAACGCCGCCAAAGGCAGCAGCAGCCAGCACAGAAGCAACGAGCCCGCCATGTTCCGTGCGCACAGTTGCGCGATGAGGGTCCTGGGCGAATACAGGCGCCGGCGCCACGCCGTGCGAATCCCGTCCACCAGCCACACTCCCTGCCCGAGCACCAGGACCGGCGCGTAGATAGCGATCGCCCCGTACCACTGCCCGTTGCGATGGAACTCGTTGCTCACGGTGCGCGCCACGACCTCTCTGCCGATGAAGTACGCCCCCAGCTCGTGATGACGTGTCACCATAAGGCCGTACCACCACAAGCCGGTCGTAAGGCCCAGAACGATCCCGACCGGGTCGGCGAGTCGAAATGGCCGGCGCGCGATCCAGTGGAAAACGACGAGTGCCAGGAGCGGGAGCAACGCGGGCGGTCCCTTGGTGAAGAATCCCAGTCCGAACATTACCCACATCAACCGCGCCCATCCGTCCGCTCGCGTGCCCTTCCACGCGCGCACGTACGCGAGTACCGCGAGGCTCATCCACAGCGCGAGGAGCGTGTCGGCGGTGGCGGCCGCCGCCGAGAGCGCCGGATACGGCGAGGAGAGATAGACCAGGCCCGCGAGCAATCCGGCGTGCGGATTCCACAGCGTGGTCCCGATCGCCGCAACCGCGAGTACCGTGAGCGAAAACGCGACCACGTTGTACGCGCGGACTCCCCACGGGTTGTTTCCCGCGATCGCGAGCCCGCCGGCGATCGCCCAGTAGGTGAGCGGCGGTTTGGTCCAGTGAGGCTGGTGCGCGAGCGTGGGTTCCAGGTAGTTTCCCGACTCGCGCATCTCGCGCGCGACTTCGGCGTAGCGGCCTTCGGTGGGTTCGTACAGCCCGCGCGTCCCCTGGAACGCGAGCGCCATCAGGAGCGCGAGCCCGGCGAGAAGCCCGTAGGATCGTCTACCCACGGGCGCGTTGCATGCCGTCCCGTCGGATCAGAAGCAGGTTGCGGGCATAGATGGCGAGGCCCGTGCTCTGCCCCAGGATGAACACGAGGTCTCGCTTATAGATGGAGTACATGAGCAGGAGCACCGAACCGATGATGCTCAAGTACCAGAACAACCGCGGCACGATGCTTCGCCCCGCGCGTTCGCTGGCCAACCACTGGACGAGAAAGCGTCCGGAGAAAGCGGTCTGTCCCAGCAACCCCAGCGCCATCCACATGCTGTTCACCTGTACGCCTCCTTGCGGCCGTCGAGCGACGCGTGCTTCGCGCGCGGCGCCACCATGCGGTGTGACATCCATCGCACCGCCAGCGTGTCTTCGATTCCAACCCAGAGGCGATTGGAGATTCCGTACTTGCTTGCCCCACTGTGTCGCGGCCGGTGATGAACCGGGACCTCGGCGATGCGATCGTAGCCGTTCAGCCGGATCAGCGTGGGGAGAAAGCGGTGCATCCCTTTGAACACCGGAATCGCTTCGAGACACTGGCGCCGCATCACCCGCACCGAGCAGCCGACGTCCCTGACCCTGTCTCCCGTCAGGCGGTTTCGAAACCCATTTGCGATTCGCGACGAGAGCCGCCGCGTCAGCCCAAACTGGGATCGTTGGCGGTAGCTGTTGACGACGTCCAGCTTCTGCTCGACGAGCATCGCCAGCAGGCGCGGGAGGTCCGCCGGATCGTTCTGCCCGTCGCCGTCGATCATGGCGACGATCGCGCCGCGCGAGTGGACGAACCCGGCGCCGAGCGCCGCCGACTGACCGTAGCCGCGGTCGAGCTGCACGAAGCGATGCCGCGGATCCGCGTCGCACACGCGCATGACCTCCGCGAGCGACTCGTCGGTCGACCCGTCGTCGACCCAGACGCACTCCCACGACCAGTGCGTGTCGCTCATCGCCGCCGTCACCTCGTCCGCCAGCCCGGCAATGCTCCCTGCCTCGTTCCGAATCGGGACGACGATGCTGACCGAGACGGACGCCGGCCCCAGATGCAAGTCGAAGAAACTCATGACGCGTGCGAACTGAACGTGACGCTGAACTCTCCGCCGACGCGGGACTCGATGCGCATCGAGTACCGCAGCACCGCTGCGATCTTGCTCACGAGCGCGAGCCCGAGACCGGAGTGCCCCCCGGTGGCCTTGCGGGAAAGATCGGCGCGCGTGAATCTCCGCAGGAGATCGCCCACGTTTTCCTGCGACACCGTGCTTCCGCTGTTGACCACCCGCAGGACGCCCCGGCTCCCTTCCTGCACCACCTCGACCCGCACATATCCTCCCTCGTCCGCATAGATGACGGCGTTCTCGAGCAGGTTGCGGATGGCGACTTCGAGCAAGATCGGATCGGTGACCACGGTGACGTCCCGCGCGAGGATCCATTTGACCGCGAGCCGCCGGGCCTCGGCGGTCTCGACCAGCGGCTTCCACGACGCCGCCGCTACCTCGCCCAGGTCGACAGCGCTCGGTTCGATCTCGACCTGCCCGGCCTCCAGGCGGCCCAGGTACAACAGCGTCTCGACCATGGCCTGGACCTTGCGGATGATCTCGAGCAGCTCGGTCATCGTCTCCTTGTAGTCGGCTTCCCGCCGCGGCCGCGACAGCGCCACCTCGATGGTGGAGCGCAGACCGGCCAACGGAGTGCGCAGCTCGTGCGCGATGTCCGCGCTGAAGGTGCGTTCCCGCTGAAACGCGGATTCGAGTCGCACGAGCAGCTGGTTGAGCTGGTCCACCACCGGTTCCATTTCGCGGGGCGTTGCTCGCACTCGAACCCTCGACGACAGGTCGTCGTCGCTCAACCTCGCGATCTCGCCGGCCAGGTCGTTGAGCGGACGCAGGCTGGCGCGAATTACCCCCGCAATGACGCCGGCCGCGATCAACCCCGTGAGCGCCCCGACCGCCAGAAATAGCGCCCGCAGACGCGCGAGAAAAGCCGGCACCTCCACCGGCTCGAGCGCCGCGACCAGGTGAATGGTCGGCGGGTCGGCCGTGCGCGGAAGCGGCGGTCCCACCTCTTCGTAGCCCTCGTCGTCGACCCATGGTACGAAGCAAAGATCCACCGTGCGCACGCGCGCAGCCTTCCCCACGCGGATCCACCGGAACACCGGATGATTCAACTCGATCGCGTCGGCCCCCGGCAGTTCGCTCTCCCCGAGGTTGGGCGATCGATACAGCACGCTGCCCCCGACGATCGACAGTTGCAAGTACCCGTGCCCGTCGGGGGGTGTGAACTCGCGGATATCGACGTCGTCGAATTCCAGCTCGATCGCGTCGCCCGAGGTTCGCACCGTGGACGCAATCACGCGCGCGTCGTCGGCGAGCGCCTCGTCGAATTGTCGAACCAGGGTCGTTTTCGCTCCCCGGTATACCGCCACGCTCGCCAGCGCGAGCATGCCGACCGTCGTCGCCACGGCGCCTACCATGAGGGACGTGCGAATCGATCTCATGACGATTCCTCGGCGAGGACGTAGCCGAAGCCGCGCCGGGTATGGATGAGGCGCGACCGGCCCTCGCGCTCCAGTTTTCTGCGCAGGTAGCCGACGTACACGTCTACGATGTTGCTGTTGCGGTTCACGCTGAAGTCGTAGATCCGCGTCGATATCTCGTCGCGCGTCACCACTTCGCCTTTGCGGGCCGCGAGAAACTCCAGAACGCTGTACTCGCGCGCGGTGAGGTCGATGGCCTGTCCCGCACGCCGGACCGTGCGGGCCACGGTGTCGACCTCGAGGTCCGCGACCCGGATGGTTGGAGAGGTCTGGTGATACGCGCGTCGCTGCAGCGCGCGCACGCGCGCCTTCAGCTCTTCGAAGGCAAACGGCTTCACCAGGTAGTCGTCGGCTCCGAGGTCGAGCCCGCGCACGCGGTCGTCGATCCGGTCCCGTGCCGTCAGGATGAGAATGCGACTGGGGCTGCCCGTGTCGCGCAGCGTCTTCAGGATGCTGAAACCGTCGCGCTTCGGAAGCATGAGATCCAGCACGATGATGTCGTACACCGATGACTCCGCATAGCTCAGCCCGGCTTCTCCATCCGCCGATTCGTCGACGGCGTAGCCGTCTTCGCGCAGGCCGCGCACCAGCGAGCGCCGCAGCGGTTCGTAATCTTCGATGACGAGAACTCTCATCTCTTTCATCCTAGCGCGATGCACACCGGTTTTCCACTCCGCGCTTGCAACACGCATCAGAATAGTCCGCTTTCTCTCATCTGATTCTCATCTTCGCCCGCTACGTCATCATGAATATGTGCGCTCGGCGACGAAAATGCCGCAAGCAATTGATATCCGCACGCGCATTTCATATCCCATGTCCATGTGGCGGATAGCACGCGCATCGCATCTCCTGAGTTCACGCGGCGTGTCGCGGTGGCGGGTTCGTCGTGGAAGCGCGTCGGAAAATCGACGTTGCCGTCGCGTTGCCACTGGGCTACTCTATTACTTGCGGCGGTCAGCTCGAACACCTGCAGCGCGCCATGCACCGATTCATGTTCGTCACCCCGGTGACGATCGGCATCATCTTCTCCGCATGACTTATCCGCCCCGCAGCATTCACCGGCCTACCACTGTGCTCCTGCCACATCGGGGACTCAGGAATATCTATGTGCGCGAACTTGGACGGGGGTACCTGTCATTGGGAGTGCAGCCAATATATGGCCCGGAGAACCTCTTCGAGTCGGATTTCATTCCGGACCTGTTGCACCTGCATTGGCCCGAGGAGGTCTACCGTTCACCGCAGGAGGGCACCCTCAGTGGACGCATCGGCCGATTCCTTGATCGACTGGATCGATTGCGCGGGCACGACACGCGCATCATCTGGACCGCGCACAATCTGAAACCGCACGACATCGTAGATGCTAGCGCGGCACACGCGGCCTATCAGGGTGTCATCGATCGTGCGCACGTGATACATCACCACTGCCCGATCTCAGCGAGCCTGCTGGGTTCTCACTACCGGATTCCCGAGGGGCAAGTCAGTATCGTCGTGCCCCACGGTCACTACCTGAGCTATCCGAACGATATGACCAGATCACAGGCACGAGACTCGCTGGGGATCGATGCCTCGAAGTTCGTTTTTCTGCATTTTGGACAGATCCGCGATTACAAGGGCCTGGATATCGTCGAGCATGCGTTTCGCAAAGTTCGATTACGGCAGAAGCACCTGGTTGTCGCCGGACGAGTCGGCCTGTCGCTCTCCCCGTCGGCACGAGTCGGCTTCCGCGTCCGTCGCACACTGGCGCGTCAAACAACGTACGTGCTCGATGCCGTTCGCGATGACGATGTACAGCGCTACTTTCAAGCTTGCGACGTAGTAGTCCTCGGACATACGGGTGGGCTGAACTCCGGCGTGGCAGTGCTCGCCATGACGTTTGGTAAGCCGGTGATTGGGCCTCGCCTCGGTTGCATCGAGTGGGTCCTGGCTCAAGGCTCGAACGTCGCCTATGACTCCGCGGACGCCGGCGGAATCGAACGCGCGATGGAGGCCGTAATCCGACTCGATCTGGAAGCGGTCAGCTCCGTCAACAAGGCCACAGCGGCCGGTTGGACCTGGGAAGCAATAGCGTCGCGAGCCATGGCCGGGTAGTAGCGGCCAGCATCGCCACCACCAGTCCCACGAGGACAATCGCCAGGAGAATCTTCATTTCTTGAACTTCGCGGCCTCCTCGGAACCGGCGGTCGCGTTGCCCGCGCTGTAGGAGTGCGCGCCCGTGCCCGCCAGCTTGCCGTCGGCGACGATCAGGTACTCGTTGCGAATCTTACGGCGCTCGAACCAGCACTCCAGGATCTCGCGCGTCCCGGCCGCGTAGCGCGCCTGCGCCGAGAGGCTCGTCCCGGACACGTGCGGGGTCATGCCGTGGTGGGGCATCGTTCGCCACGGGTGATCCTTGGGCGCGGGCTGCGGAAACCAGACGTCGCCCGCGTAGCCGGCCAGCTGGCCGTCCTTGAGCGCGCGCGCGATCGCGTCCTTGTCGCAGATCTTGCCGCGCGCCGTGTTCACCAGGTAAGCGCCGCGCTTCATCTTCGCGATCATCGCGTCGTTGAACATGTGCTCGGTCTCCGGGTGGAGCGGCGTGTTGATCGTGACCACGTCGCAGATACGCACCATGGCCTCGGCGGAGGCGTGGAACACGACATTGAGCTCCTGCTCAACGAGCGCCGGCAGCCGGTGCCGGTCGGTGTAGTGCAGCTTGACGTCGAACGGCTTCAGCCGGCGCAGGACCGCGAGACCGATGCGGCCGGCGCCCACCGTCCCGACCGACATCCCTTCGATATCGTACGAGCGCGCCACGCAGTCCGCGATATTCCACCCGCCCTTGACGACCCATTGGTACGATGGGATGTAGTTGCGCACCAGCGCCAGGATCATCATCACGACATGCTCCGCCACGCTGATGCTGTTGCAGTAGGTGACTTCCGCGACCGTGAGGCCGCGATCCATCGCCGCCTGCAGGTCGACGTGGTCCGACCCGATGCCGGCGGTGATGGCGAGCTTGAGCTTCTTCGCCTTCGCGATGCGCTCGGCGGTCAGGTAGGCGGGCCAGAACGGCTGCGAGATCACGACCTCGGCATCCGGCAGCTCCTTGTCGAAGGTGGAGTTCGCGCCGTCCTTGTCGGACGTCACCACCAGCGTGTGCCCTTTCGCTTCCAGGAACTTGCGCAGCCCCAGCTCGCCGGAAACGCTTCCGAGCAGCTCGCCGGGTTTGAAGTCGATCGCCTTCGGGCTCGGGACCGTCTGCCCGCCCGGGTAGCGGTCGATCTTCGGGAGCGTCGTGATCGGATACGACGTGGGATAGCCGTCGACGGGGTCGTCGTAGAGGACCAGCAGCACTTTAGCCATCGGAATCGCCTCGCATTCGTTTTGAGTCTCTTACTTTGTGTACCTGGGCTGATACAGCTGAACTAGAAACCCTCTGCCAGCTCGCTACCTGCATTCGCCAGCGCTTCGAACGTCGTCGCGATGTCCTGCTCGGTGGTTCGCTGCGAGCAGATCGACATGCGCAGCACGACGCGTCCGCGGATGCACGACGTCATGACGAGCGCCAGTCCGCTCTTCTGCACCGCCTCCGCGATCTGCTGATTGAGCCCGTCGAGCCGTTCGCTCATAGCGGGCTCTTCCGCTCGCGCCGCGAACGCGCGTGGCCGATATCGGAAGCAATAGAGGTACAGCGTCGGCTCGTGAATTGTCTCGAAGTCGGGGTGGTCGCTCGCGAGCCGGTGGAGGTGGCGCGCAAGACCCAGACTTTTCGCGAACGCATCGCGCAGACCGGCGGCGCCGTAGAAGCGCAACGTCATCCACAGTTTCAGCGCCCGGAATCCGCGCGACATCTCGGGTCCATACTCCAGGAAATCGAGCCCGGCACGATCGTCGGTGTCTCCCGGAGGCCGCAGGTACGGCGCGGTGATGGAAAAGGCGCGGCGAAGGCGCTCGGCGTGGCGCACCAGGACGACGCCGCAGTCGTAGGGCACGCCCAGCCACTTGTGCGGGTCGAACGACACCGAATCCGCGCGCTCGACCCCCCGCAACAGGGCGCGGGTGTCCGGGTGAACCGCGGCGAGAAGGCCGCACGCGCCGTCGCCGTGGAGCCAGAGTCCGTGCTCGGCGCAGACGTCGGCGATCGCCTCGATGGGATCCACCGCGCCGACGTTGACCGACCCGAGCTGGGCGACGACGCAGAACGGCAGGTCGCCCCGCGCGCGATCTTCCGCGACCATCCGCGCCAGCGCGGACACGTCGATGGTGAAGTCGGGTCGGCTGGGCACGCGCCGGATGGCTTTGCGACCGAGGTTGAGCATGTCGGCCGCGCGCGTCACCGAGACGTGGCCCTCGTGATCGGACATATAGAGGAGAAACCGCCCTCGCCGCTCGGGGTGCTGGAGACCGTCGGGAGTGGAGTCGTACGGTGCGACGTGCCGGAGTGCGGTCAAGAGCGCGGTGAAGTTCGCCATGGTGCCGCCGGTGACGACGATGCCCCCCGTGTCGGCCGGGTACCCGACGAGCTCCGCGATCCACCGCAGCGCCTGGCGTTCGATCTCGGTGGCGGCGGGGCCGAGCTTCCAGGCCCCGGCGTTCGTGTTCACGCACGCGGCGAGCGCGTCGGCGAACATGCCGATCATGGAGCCGGAACCGTTCACGTAGGCGAAATGACGCGGTGAGCCGACCGCGGTGAGGAGTGGCTCCACCCGATCGCGCCAGTCGGCGAGAATCGCGTCCGCCGTCAATCCCCGCTCGGGGAGCGCGTCTGCGAAGCGCGCCGCGACGCCGGCGGGAGTGACATCCGGGAGAACGCGTCGCTGATCGAGACCGGAGTGATAGTCGGCGATGGCACCGATCACGTCGGCACCGAACCGACGCAATTCGCGCGGATCCAGGTCGCCGGGGTGAGGGTGTTTGGTGGTCATGGTTCGATCAGCCGCTCGCGGTTCGAATCGAGCGCTTCATTATAGCGCAAGACGCGGCACGCGGGTTGCCGCGCCTCACGATTCCAGATGGTAGATCTGCCAGAGGTCACGCGTGCTCTGGTGCAGGACCGGCTGGAGCGCCAGCCTCCCCGTCGGACCGATTTCTTTTTCGAGATGGCGTAGCTCGCGGAACTTCTCCTGCGTCCCCGCCGGCAGGTCTGGCTTGAATCCCGCCGCGCGCATCATGAGGAGCCCCTTCGCGCTGATGGCCAGCTCGACGCGGAGGCGCAGATAGCACAGCATGTCGACCCGAACCGCGGGTGGGAACTGCTTCTCCATCATGCTTATGAAGCGGCCGATCCGGCTCTCCGACAGTTGCCCGGACTGAATGATCTCGAGAAGTTCCGCGTCCGAGTCCATCTGGGCGCCGAGCCAGCGCCGGGTGGTGCGCTCGCTTTGCCAGTAGACCAGCGCGATCAGGGGCGGCATCAGCGCGTGCAGGAGAATCGTCTCCCCCACCGGCGAGAGCACGAAGTGGTTGAACATCGAGTGCAGGACCGTCGCGAGCAGATAGCCGGGCACGAACCAGAGCTTCTTTCCGCCGGTCCGGTCGAACAGCGCCTTCGCCACCACCGCGCCGATCGCGGTCACGCCGCCGTGCATCACCGCGGTGCCGAGTCCGCGCACCATCCACACCAGCGCGTTGTCGGTCTTGAGGATCTTCACGTAGTACGTGTTCTCGATCAGCGCGAACCCGGTCCCGATCGCGAACCCGACGATGGCCGCGTCCACCAGAAAGCCGATTCGCCCCCGCGCGATCAGCCACAGCACCAGCCCGGTCTTGACGACTTCCTCGATCGGCGGCGCGCCGTAGCGGGAGAAGCGGGTGCGGGAGACCCCGAGCGCCTGGATCAACACGTCGTTGATGGAAAGGCACAGGGCGGCGATGCCGGCTCCGACCGCGATCGCGATGATCAACCCGCGCACGGGCACGAGCTTGTAGCTGTCGAGGGAAACGAGGGTCAGGAGAAACAGGACGACGGGCAGGAGACTGACGGCAAATCGAAGCGCGAAGTCCACCGTGAGCCTAGAGGATCTTCAGAGAGATCATGAATTCGGTCTGCGCGTCGGCGCCTTCGGTCTCCGCGGCCGCGCCACCGATCGAGAGCGTCGATTCGAGCGCGGAGAAGATTACCAGCCGAAAGTCGATCTGTCCACCGACGTTGACCGCCGCGCGCCGCGCGGTGTCGCTGTAGTCGGTCACCAGCACGGTCGAAAACACCGCGGGCCGTGCGTAGGTGCAGTACAGCAGCGGCAGGCCGACGCGGCGGAATCGCACCGGCGGGAGCGTCCACTCGGTCGTGAACCTGGCGAAGCGGGTCCCCGCGATCTGGTCGATCTCCACCCCGGGGAAACGCTCGACGTCGCGGTAGCGCTTCACTTCCTGGTGGTCGACGTAGTTGTTGCCGAACCCGCCGAAGTAGAAGCTGGCGAAACTGTCGTCGCGATTGCCTCGCGAGTAGCCGGCCGCGGCGCGCAGCCAGATCGACGAATGGTCGATCGGAGTGAGAAAACCGGCGTCCAGCTCGCCCGTCCCCTTGGTGTAGAAGTCGTCGTTCACCAGGTTCGCGTCCAGGAGGAGCGACCAGCGAATCCCCTTCTCGTCGTCGACCGCGCCGATCGACTTCTGCGTGCGCGTGTACTCGAGTTCCGCGCTGGCGGCGGCGTAGCTGTCGAAGGTGGCCAGCACATTCTGGTTGTACGGGAGCCGCTCGAGCCCGCCGTAGTAGGCGGCGTTCACCGTGTATTCGAGGAAACGGGGCTTGTCGGCGATGAGGGGCTCCGAGCGCTCGAGCATGACCCCGTAGCCCTTGCGGCTGGTCTTCGTGGGTCCGAAGAAATCGTAGAAGTCCGCCTTGTTGTAGGCGGCCTTGAGCGTCCACGGGTAATGGCGGTAGCGGAGCCGCGCGTGCACCAGCTCGTCGTCGGGAACGTCGGAGGTCGGTGTCACGCCCGCGACGATCTCCCCGCCGTGGAGTCCCAGCGGATCCATGAAATTCCAGCGCAGCCCGATCGACGTGTACGCCTTGTAGGCCTCGACCACGGGATAGATCGACGCGGTGGTGACGCTGCGGAACTTGTGGTAGTCCCCCCGATAGGTGGTGACCGAATCCAGCTTCACCTCGCGCGGCGACCCGAGCTTCCATTCCTTCACGATCGGGTGCCCTTCCACGATCTCGTTGCCGAGATAGCGCACCGCGTTGACGTCCTCGAGGGTGGTGTCCGCGACCACGACCGGCCGGAATCCGTCGCCCGAGTACGAGAACACCAGCAGCGAGTCGCCCAGCGGAATGGGGCGGAAGTAGCCGATCTCGGCGTTGGTCACGCACTCCATGGTCTCGCGCGCGAAGTCCCAGCGGAACACGTTCGACACGCCGGTCTGGTACGAGGTGCCGTACAGGCGGCGGCCGTCGGCGGAGAACACGAAATTCGCGGGTGCGGTGTTCGTGAACTCGTAGAGCACGCTGTACGCGCCCCCACCCTTGAGGAGCTGGTCGACGTCGAAGCGCACCAGCTTCACCGCGCCGCTGATCTCGAGCATCGAGGCGGTGAGGGTCTTGCCGTCCGGGGACACGTCGACATCGAAGATATCCTTGCCGTAGGTGAAGTCCATGACCGGCAGGATGCACGACCACGCGTCGTAGGGCGGCGAGACGCGCACCAGCGTCGAGAAGCCGTCGTGGTGCTGGACACCCCAGAGCATCCGGTCGGCGGCGCTGAAGGCCAGATCCCCGATGCGGCAGTCGGTGATCAGCCGACGCGCGTGTTTCGTATCCACGTCGATCGCGTTCAGGTCGCGCCAGTGCTTGCCGGTGTTGGTGGTATAGAAGAGCGTGCGCCCCCCGGGGTCGAACGCGAGCGAGGTGACGAAATAGAGCGCAGGTGTCTGCACCTCGTGGATGCGCTCCACCCGCCCGTCGGCGAGGCCTACCGCCGCCACGTGCGCAAACTCTCCCGGGTAGTTGACGGCGACCAGGAGCCTGCCAGTTTTGGCGTCGACGAAACCGCGGGAGACCGACCCGAGCGGGCGCTCGCACACCACCCGCTCCGGGGTGAGCGGGTACTCCCGCACGCGGGAGAGATTCGCGCGCTGCCAGTCGTGCTCGAATGCGATCCACTGTTCCCACTCGTGCTCGAGCGAGGCGCCGAACACGCGCTTGAATTGCGCCGCGTAGTACCCCTTCGTGCCGTCGTCGCGATTTACCCACGCGAGCACCTGCTCGGGCGAGTACTGAACGGCGAGGTACGACATGAAGCGTGTGCCGTAGAGGTACGAGTTCTGGCCGATCTGGAAGTCGCTGGTGGTCCCCTCCGACTCCAGCCCGACGACGTCGTAAAAGTACTTGTTGTCGCGCACCATCGCGCGAAACGCCATTTCGTCGTAGCCGCCGAGGGTGCGGCCGATTCCCCCCGCCAGCCACGTCTCCATGAACACGGCGATGCCTTCGTGGTACCACCGGGGCGCGAAGCGCCGGGGCGAGCACAGATACGAATAGATCATCGATTCGGGGTTGTCGGACTCCGCCAGGACCTTACCGCGGAAGAGACCGCGGAACATCCGGTCGGTGCTGCTGGTCTTCTCCGAGGCGACCACGTGAAAGAGTTCGTGGCTGATCACCCAGTTGAAACGCTCGTTGGTCGGGCAGGTCTCGTAGACGTACTCGAACGGCTCGATGCCGAGCGTGATGTAGTTGTTCGGGATGGTCGAGGTGCCGGCGTATCCGTAGTCGTCGAAGTCCTGGAGCAGAATCGTCACCGGCTCGCCGGCCGTGTAGCCGAGCGAGCGATTGAAGGCCCCGTACGAGTTCTCGAAGCAGCGCGTGAGATGCGGAATGATGTAGGCGTGCGCGTCGTCGTAATAGACCACCTGCATGTGCCGGGTCTGCAGTGTCTTGAACCCGAACGTCCCGGCCCAAAGGGGTGAGGCCGCGAACCCGACGGCGAGCACGGCCAGAATGGCGGAGAAGATGGGGCGCATGGGGCTTCGGTCCCGGACGCGGCGTCCGGGGATTCGCGGAGTCTATGCCAGAAAAGGCCGGGACGCCACGGTGACTTCCCGTGGCGTCCCGGTGGATCGAGGAATTCGCCCGCCTCTAAGCGCTAGCGAATCACTGGCCCCTTCTCCGCGTCGGCCCGCTCGAGCTCGGTCGCCGCTCCGGCTCTCGGAGCCCGATCACCGACGAAGGCACGCTCGTACGCGTCCACGCGCTCGGCGTCGGTCGCGTGACCAAACAGCGTCGCCTTCTGGGACTGGGTCGCCTTGTCGACCAGCGCGGCGCGCGCCTCGACGCTCAACTTACCCAGCGCCGCCACGCGCTCGGCCGTGGTCGCGCCCTTCAGCGGCGCACGCTCGGCCTCGGACGCACGCTCCATGACGGCGATCTTCTCGGCGTCGGTGGCGCGGTCCAGCGCGTCGGCCTTCTGCTGCACGGTCGCGCGATCCAGGATGGCCGCCTGGCTATCCACGGACAGATGTCCGACGATCGCTGTGCGCTCTTCCTGGCTCGCGCGCTCCATGATTGCGATGCGCTCGTCGACCGTGGCCATGCCGACCAGAGTCGCGCGCTCTTCGTTGGTGGCGCGGTCGTAGATCTTCGCGCGCCGCTCCGCATCCGCACGACCCAGCATGTTGACGCGCTCCTCGACGGTGCAGCGGTCGAAGACCGTGGCCTTCTCCTGCTCACTCATGGCGCCGAGGCCTTTCTTGCGCTGGGCGGCGTCCATCCGGCCCTCGATGCTCGCGCGCTCTTCCGCGGTGGCCAGACCGACCAGATTCGCGCGCTCCTCCACGGTGGCACGCTCGAGAATCATCGCCGCCATCGCTGCATCCGCGCGCGCGAAGAGCGGCAACCTCTCCTGCGCCGAGAGGCGGCCGAGCAGGTTGCTCAGGTCGTTGAGGGCCGCAGGATCGTTCGCGATGATCGCGAAGAATTCCTCGGACGACAGCGGGCTCTCGCCCTCGGTCACGACGTCCGTCGGATGAATCTGCTCGGACCGGTACTTGTCGACGGTGCCGATCGCGCCGGCGACCTCGGTACCCGTGGGTGACTCTTTCCTGTTGGTGTTGAAAAAGACGATGGCGCCGACGATCACGACACTCGCGACAATCAGCAGCGTGGTTGAATTCCTCGACATGTCATTACCTCCTTGCGGGTGGGGACACATTGAACGGTTCTGGCTGTACTACAAATTGCCGGGCGACGAAGTTGGTGCGCGGGAGAAAAATCCGCAATGCGACCCGGCTCGGGGCTCGAACGATTCACGGAATGACGGGCAGCGCGGATCGTTCGAAAACCACGCGGCCGGACTGAACGACTTGAAAGACAACTGCTTGCGTCCCGGGTGCGTCGAGGCGGCGCATCGCCACCGTGACGGGTCCGGCCCCGGTGGCGGAGCCGCGGACCTGGGCGGCGCCCACGGCGAGCGTGCCGGCCGACCCGGCCGGGCGGTCCACGCCGGCGACTTCCCAGACGGCCGGGTCGAAGGAGAGGCTCCATTCGACCGGGCCCGGCGACGACCCCGACGACTCCAGCGAGACGTCGAAGCGGGTCTCGTCGCCCACGCGGTACACCTCGGTGGAACCGGTCACGCCACCGTCGGCGACCGAGACCGGGATCGAATCCAGCCGCTCGCGCCCGGCGCCCGGCTCGATCATGCTGCCGGACACGTGCGACGGGTCGACCCGGCCGGTGGCGTTCCACGCGTCGGGTTTTCCAAACCGGGCCGTGGACAACAGCACGGCCCCGGTCACCACCCCGAGCCCGAAGGTCGTCGCCAGTCGAAGCCGCGGCGCCGACATCCACCCCCACGCGACGCCGCGCGACGCACGGCGGCCCGAGCGGCCGACGGCGTCCATGATGCGGGCGTGCAGTTCGGCGGGCGGCTCCGCCAGCGGGTGGGAGTCGAGGCACCGGATCAGATCGTCGAGATTGGTATCGCTCATCGCTTGATCCCCCTGGCGTCGAGTATCTCCTTCAACTGCTGGCGCGCGGTGAACAGCCGGGACTTGACCGTCTTCTCCGGAATCTTCAGCACTTCGGCAATCTCCTCGTAGGAGAAATCCTGGAAGTGCTTGAGCACGACCACCATCCGATAGTCGATCTTGAGCATCTCGATCGCGTGCTCGATCTCGTCGCTCAACACGCCGGCGCGGCGGTCGGTTTCCTGGGTCGGCGCCAGCACGACGGTGACCCCGCTGTCGTAGTCATCGCGGCGTTTGGTCCGTTTCGAGAAGTTGATCGATTCGTTGATGGCGATCCGGTAAATCCAGCTGAAGAAGCCGTGATTGTCATCGTAGGAATCGAGCTTCTCGTACGCCTTCACGAACGCCGTCTGGGTGACGTCCATCGCGTCGTCGCGGTCCTTGACCATGCGCAGCGCCAGGTTGTAGACGGGACGCTCGTACTTGCGCACCAACGTCTCGAAGGCCCGCGGGTCTCCGGCCCGGCACTCCCGGACGAGTTCAGCGTCAGCCCGGTCTGTCATAGGACACGTACAGCCGCGGGGGCTGAAAAGTTGGTGAAAACGTCGAGGGCGCGGTGGGTCACGCGACTCCTTCGAGTGGTTTATTTACTTGATGGAGAAGACGTTGTCGAAGCCAGCGATGCGAAAAATCTCCCGAATGTGCCGATTCAGATTGACCAGGGTGAGCGAGTGCCCGCCGTCGGAAAGCCGTTTCTGGGCGCCGAGCAGAACTCCCATGCCGGCGCTGGAAATGTAGTCGAGGGCCGAAAAGTCCACGACGCAAGAGGCTTCGACGGAGTTGAGCTGTTCGCGAACCACTTCGACCTGGGACGCATCCAGCCGCCCCGACAGCCGAATCTCACCGTTGTTGCCCCGACCGATGTCGAACATCAATCGCCTCCGAGATGTTTGGTGAGCGTGATCCGCGCGCACCCGTCGCGATGCGCGTAGACCATCTCGTCCATGACGGTGCGCACCAGGTGCAACCCGAGGCCGCCGGGCCGGCGCGTCTCGAGCCCCTCGTCGACGTCGACCTCACCCTTCTGGCCGGCGTCGAACGGGATCGCGCCGGGATGCACGAGCTCGACCACCAGGTCGTCCCCGTGCAGCTCGATCGCCACGGAGACCTCGTCCCCACCGCCCCCGTACTTGACCATGTTCGTGAACACTTCTTCGACTGCCAGGTTGACCGTAAACGCGGTCCCGTCGTCCAGGCCGTTCGCGAATGCGAAATCCCCGATGAACCCGAACAGCGGCCCGAGCGAGCTGAATTCTCTTATGAACGATCGCTCCATGGGCCTCTCGCGCGGCGGGGGCGCCGGCGACCACGTCTAGACTACCACATCGGCGGGGCAAAGCGGGAGGGCGCGAGGCTTAGTCCTCCCGGGGTCGGCCCCGCAGGCGCTTGGTGGAGGCTCGCCGGCGTTTGGTGTCCACCCGACGCTCCTGGGCGGCCCGGGGCTTCCGGGTCTTGCGGCGAGGAACCGGCGGGCGGGCGGCCGCGCGGATCATCTCGACCAGTCGCTCGATGGCGTCGGCCCGGTTGCGTTCCTGGGTGCGAAAGCGGCGGGCGGAAATGACCAGGACCCCTTCCCGCGTGACCTTGCGCCCGGCGCGCGCGATCAGGCGGGCGCGGACGTCAGCCGGTAACATTGCCGTACGCACGTTGTACCGCAGCTGCACCGCGGTCGCGACTTTGTTGACGTTCTGGCCACCGGGCCCGGACGAGCGCACGAACGAGAGCTCGATGTCGGATTCGTCGATGGAGATGGTGGGGGTGACGCGGATCATCACCGGGAGAGATTAGCAGACGCTGCTGCCCGGGCGATATGTCGGGCTCCGCGCAACCGGGCGGGATGCACTCCCTCGGACGCCAATCCGCAGTCGCGCATTCCAACGTGTGCGCGGGAGGACGGCGGCAGAGGGAGTGCTTCCCGCCCTTCAGGGTACTACTTGAGCAGCACCATCTTCCGCGTCTTCGTCACGTTGCCCGCTTCGAGACGATAGAAGTACACGCCGCTCGCCAGTCCGCTCCCCGCATCGTCGCGGCCGTCGAATTCCACCGAGTGCGGGCCGTTGGATTCGTCCGCGTCCACCAGCGATCGTACGCGGCGTCCGGTCGTGTCGAATACCGTGAGGCGAACGCGCCCGGAGGTCGCGAGTGTGTAGGCGATCGTCGTGCTCGGGTTGAACGGGTTGGGATGGTTCGCGTGCAGCTCCGTCGTGGCCGGCGCGTCGCCCGCGGCGGTGTAGATCGGCGTGAGATAGACCGGCTGGCACACCGTGGTCCCGTATGTCAGGTTGACCGTGAGCGTCTCCGGCTCATATCCGGTCGAGGTGAACACGATCGTCACCGGCTCGCTGGCGCCGCCTCCGGCGCTCTGCTGGTAGCGGAACGTGTAGCGCCCGCCGTCCGGCACGTGCTGGACGAAGCCGCGCTGGAGCGAGTTCCCCGTGAACTCTGGAATGACCTGCGTCGTGGTTTCGTCGAGCACGTGTCCGCAAACCACGCCCACCGGGAAGTTCTGTGTGAGGCTCGTGTTGCAGGTGAGTCGGCCGTCGCACGACTTCTCGAAGTAGTCCTCCCACGCGGCGCGGTAGCCGGCCACCTTGTCGAGCTGGCCCTGCGTCGGCACGGTCCCGGTCTGCACGAGGAAAATGAAGCCCTGGCGGAGGTCCTTGTTCTCCGCGGGTTCGAGCGGCGTGCGCGGGCCCTCGACCGCCTGGATGTCTTCGACCGTCACCGGCACGATCGTCCCCGACGCGGTCGCGCCGATGGTCGGCGTGCCGACCGATCGCGCCGCCGGGTCGTTGTTGGACGGACTCGAGATGAAGAAGAAGTCCTTCACCTCTTCGGGCGTGCGCAGCCCGAACGTGTACTCGTCGATCTCGGAGAAGAAGTCGATATCGGTCGGACAGGAGTAGATCGGGCCCGAGGGGACCCAGTTGCCACCCTCCAGACAACTGTGGTCGACGTCCACGTAGTAGCTCCAGTGCGCGTCGGAGCGGCCGAGGATCAGGTTGCTCGTCTGTCCCATCGCGTCCTCGAAATTCATGAACGCGCCCCAGCGGTGGCCTGCCTCCTGCCCCATGATGGTCAGGAAGTTGTTCCCCTTGCCGAGCGAACGCGTCGTCGGGCTGACGGACGGCCACGCGTTGATGCTGTTCATGTTGCAGCGGCTCTCGAGCACGCCGTTGCTCCCGTACTGGCTGCTCGCGTCGAAGATGCCGAGCCCGATGCCGGTTACGTCGTTCTTGATGTTCAGCTCGTTCGCGAATCCGGACATGGTCTGATTGAAATTCGTGAAGAAGACGAGCTGGAAGAACTCGTCGGGGAACTGCTGGTAGAAGCGATTGAGGAGCGCCGTCTCGTTGACCAGCGGATTCACGTAGTTGTAGTACTGCTCGTAAACCGCGGTGCTCGCTGCGCTCACATACGGCAGAGCGCCGGAAAAGCTGATCTCCTGGAGCGACGGTGCCCCGCCCGGGTGGAAGCCGATGATGATCGGTGAACCGTTGTTCTGCGTCGTCGAGTTAATGAAGCTGTAGGTGATGGTGAACGTCCCGTTCGAGAACAACACGAGCTGCACCGTGTTCGGTTTGACCGTGCCGTATTCCGGAACCGCGTTCCACGTGACGGTAACCTTGGTCGGCTCGCTCTTGACATTGACCGCACCGCCGGCCGCAGGGTTGAGATCCAGATACAAGCCGGCGATCTTGGGCGTGGCACTGTAGAAGTCGGCGCTGTCGTAGTAGCCGGCAGGGTTCGGATTGGCGCCGAATGACACCACCCCGTTGCCACCTACATACATGCTCGTCCAGCTGGATCCCCCGTACGCGAAGCTGAACGGAAGCGCCACCAGCACGGCGCCGTCATCGCCGGGGGCGATCGGCGAGCCCTGCACGGCGTCGTAGCTGAACGCGATCGATGAAATCGTGTACCCGCCCCCGCCCGGCACGTAGCGGTGGGTCTGCTGGTCGGTGTCGAAGAAGTTGGCGCCGCTGAGCGCCAGCGTCCCATCGTTCTCGATGACCCAGACGTTGTTGTAGATGTAGTCGAGCCCGGCGGTGGTCACGGGCTGCTGGCGCGCGCCGGCCTCGGCCTGCACGCGAAGGTCGATCGCCCGTCGCCACGCATGGTCGTTTTCGTTCGCCTTGTAGGTTCCGCACACGAACGGCGTCTCGCCGGCCGGTGTGAACGCTTCGGGCTGATCGCCCGTCAGCGGCAGGTGCCCCGGCTTGAGTTCCGCGCGGGCGTCTCCCAGCGCGAGCGCGCCGAACGCGAGGGTCGTGCACAGCAGGAGCGGGCGTGGACGGATTCGCATGGGACGGCGGCCTCCTTGATGTCGGTCCATGGGGCGTCGAAGCGTGGGGTCGCGCTCGGGGGGGTGAACGCACCTCTAATTGTAGGCATTCGCCGAGCGGAGCGCAACCGGCTACTTGCGGCTTCCTTCGAACAGATCGAAACGAACCACGCGACCATCCAGTCCGCCGCTCGCCAGCGGGATCTTCGACGCGGCGCGAAGTCCCACTGCCTTGATCAATTCCCGCTCCCCGAAATAGACGAACGCGGTCGACCCGGCGCAGCGCTGCTTCAGGAAATCGCCGAACCCCTTGATGAATTCCGGCATCGCGTCGCGGCGGCCTACGCGCAACCCGTAGGGCGGGTTGGTGACGATGGTGGCGTCCGCGATCCGCTCGATGGTTTCGAAGGGCCGGACGTCGACGCGCACGCCGCGCCCGCCGGGGAGCCGGGAGAGATTGGCGCGCGCGGCGCGAACGGCGACGGGCGAAATATCGCTCCCTCGGATCAACCCTTCTGGCAACGGACGTATGCCGCCCTCGCCGTCGGCCTTCACGCGTTCCCACGCGCCGCGATCGAAATCCGGAAGGAACCGAAGCGCCGTCCGTCCGCGGAGAAACCCCGAGGGCACGCGGCACGCCCGCATCAATGCCTCGCACAGAATCGTCCCCGAGCCGCACATCGGGTCGACGAGCGGCGTCGCGCCATCCCATGCCGTCATCGCCAGCATGGCGGCGGCGACGGTCTCTTGCATGGGCGCTTCGACCGACTGCACGCGATAGCCGCGGCGATGCATCGACCCGCCCGAGACGTCGAGACTCAACGTCGCCCGGTTCGCGTGGAGGTAGAGGTTGACCCACACGTCGGGCTCGGTCGGCTCCACGTTGGGGCGCGCGCCGGTCGCGGTCCGGAACTGGTCGACGATCGCGTCCTTCACCGTCAGCGCCGCGTACTGCGAGTGCCGGATGGTGCTGTTCGCCACGCTCGCGAACACGGCGAAGGTCTGCTTGGTGCCGAAGATGTCCGGCCAGTGGATCGACTGCGTGCGCTTGTAGAGGTACTCGGGGCTGTGGCACTGGAAGCGGTTCAGCGGAGCGAGCACGCGCGTGAGCGTGAGTGCCGAATACACGATACGGTAGAGCGCCGGCGGTGGCGCGGTAAAATAGAGGCCGCGGTAGCCGGCCCGGACCTTGTCCGCGCCTAGCTGCTTGAGCTCGTCGGCCGCGACGCCGTCCGCGCCGTCGGGAATCTGCGCGAAGTACGGATCGCCCTGCTGGTAGAGAAACTCGCTGCTCACCACGCGCCCGCGTAGCCGACCCGGCTCGGCGTGGTCGCCAGGGAGAGATGCGCGTACAGCACCCCGCTGATCTGGCGAATATGGAGAACGTCGTGCGCCGCCCACGCGCACAAGAGCGACGCCGCCGTGAAGTCTTCGCCCAGGGTGGGGTGGTGGTGCGAGCGACCCCAGTCGGCGTCGTGGACTCCGGAGAGCCAGGCGAGCGAGCGCCGCCGTTCCTCGAGAAACGCGCCCAGCAGGACGTGGACTTCCCTCGCGTTGAAGTCCCCTTCGCGCACCCACCGCTCCGGCTCGATCGCGGGCCAGTCGGCGTCGGGGTCGGCGAGGGTGGAAGCGACACGCGCGCGAAAATCCAGACGCTCCTCGTCGACGAGGTGGCCGAGGATCTCTAGGATCGACCACTTGCCGGGCGCGGGCCGGAAGCGCGCGAGCTCCGGATCGACCGGAGCGACCAGCGCCTCGATGGCGCGCGCGCTGGATTCCAGCCGCGCGGACATCCGGGTGACGAGATCGGCGCTCATTTCTTCCCCTTGTGCTTGCCCGCTTCGACGTAGGGCTTGAAGCGTTCGATCAGGAAGTGCTTCCACGCACCCTCGATCACGCTGGGCCAGCCCGCTTCGACGTGCCCCGCGCCCTGCGCCTTCAGGGTGAGTTTGGTGAAATCGGGACCGACGGCGGTGAACTCGTAGGTGTAGACCATCTGGATCGCGTTGCCGGAGAGGCCGAGCGGCCCTTCGAAGCGAATCATGCGCGGGCGATCGCAATAGATGACCGACGCGTGACGCACGCCGTTGCCCTGGTCGTCGAAAATCTCCATGAACGCGCCGCCCGCCTTGCGCTCCAGATAGAACGCCTTCGGCTTGCCCGAGAAGGTGTGGTCCCACCACCCGCTGATGTCGCCGGTAGCGGCGTCGAAGATCTCCTCCTGCGTGCCCGGCACGGTGACTTCGACCTCGAAGGAAAAGGCGCTGGTCGGGAGCGTAACGATCTCCGCGCGGACGGCCGTTGTCACCGCGGCGAGCGCGGCCATAACAAGCACGGTGGTGCGCATGCTTCCCCTCCTTAGTATTTCGCGAGGATGGGCATCACTTCGGTCTGGACGCCGCCGGTGACGTGCACCTCGCCGTCGCCGTCGATGAAGACGTCGACTTCGCAGCGCACGCCGAACTCGGGCAGATAGATCCCGGGTTCGACCGAGAAGCAGGTGCGCTTCAAGACGCGCCGCTCGTCGTGGGTCTCGAGGTTGTCCATGTTGGCGCCGTTGCCGTGGACCTCCTGGCCGATGCTGTGCCCGGTGCGGTGGACGAACGCGTCGCCGTAGCCGGCCTTGCGGATCACGTCGCGCGCCGCGTCGTCGACCTGCCACCCGTAGAGCGGCTTGCCGGCGCGAAACGCAGCGCGAACGCACTCGATGGCGGCGTCGCGCGCCGCGGCGACGACCGTGAACACCTTCGTGTACATCTCCGGCACCTTCTCGCCCATGAAGCCGACGCGCGTGATGTCGCTGTAGACGGCGCGCGGGCGGTCCAGCTTGGCCCACAGATCCACCAGCACGAAATCGCCGAGGTTGATCGCGCTGTCCTTCATCGGCACCGGCTCGTAGTGGGGGTCGCCGGAGTGAGGGCCGACGCCGACGATCGGCGGGTGGTAGGTGTTGAGGCCGTGCTTCGCGAAGTGGTCCATGATCGCTTTCTGCACCTCGACCTCGCGCGCGGGTTTCCCCTTGCGCACGCCCTCGGCCATCGCGCGCCACGCCACGTCGTAGGCGCTCTGCGTGTGCTTGTCGGCCTCGAGGTGCATCGCCCACACCTCGTCGCTCCACATCGCCTCGAAGACCTGGATCAGGTCCCCCGACGAGAGCACGTCGACGCCGGCGCTCTTCACCAGCTCGATGGTGCCCGCGTCGACGGTGGCCACGTACGGAATCGCGTTGCGCGGCGAGTACTCCATCGCGAGCTTGCGGTACGGCGACGCCAGCTCGCGCACGCCCGCTTCCAGCTCCTGCCATTTGAGGTAGACCGTCTTTTCGCCGGGCAGATGGTCGAGCGCCTTGGACTCGATGCGATGCACGAGTTTGCGCGGTGACCCCTTGGCGGGCACGAGGTAGAAGAACCGGCGCGAGTTCATCCCCTTGTCGGTCAACCCGAGGATACGCTGCGCGAGCGTGTTGCTGCCGCGAAAGTCGTAGAAGAGCCACGCGTCGAAGCCCAGCTCGCGAATTGCGGATTGAACGGCGTTCAGGTCGAACATGGTGGCCTCCGATGGTTGCACCCTGGCCTCACGTACCGCGTGGTACATTGATCAGACGTTCGCGATCCAGTCGGGTGCTGACCGCTATTTCAGCAGCACCATATTCTTCGATTGCGTGACACGATTGAAGGCAACGCGACATTAGGCGAATTACACGCCACACTCGCGAGTGGCGCCGTCGTGCGACGAACACGAAAAAGTATATCACAAGCGGTACGGGCGGTGCTTCCTCACGCGATGACCTCAGCAGGACGAAGAGCTCCGGTGCTGAAGCCGGCCGACCGTGGTATACTCCAGGCCCCATTCCGGAGGTCACATCATGAAACTCCGATTTGCGGTTCCGTTGCTGATCCTCTCTGCCCTCGTCTGTCCCCCGCGTGCACTCGCGCTATGGCCACCTAACGGCGTGGCCCTCTCCACGGCCGTGAACGCTCAGCAGTGGCCTGCGATCACCACCGACGGCGCCGCCGGCGCCATCGTGGCGTGGTCCGACCGGCGCAGCGCCACGAACTTCGACGTCTACGTGCAGCGCGTCAACTCCAATGGCTTGGTCCAGTGGACCCCCAACGGGGTCGCGCTGTGTGTTGCCGCGCACGACCAGATCAATGTGATGCTCGTCTCCGACGGCGCCGGGGGTGCGATCGTGACCTGGCAGGATTTTCGAAGCAACACCGACTACGATATCTACACACAGCGCGTCAACGCTGCCGGGGTGGTCCAGTGGGGCGGCAACGGGGTTGCGCTCTCCACCGCCCGCAACGATCAGAGCTTCCCAGTGATCTCCACCGACGGCGCTGGAGGTGCGATCGTGGCGTGGCAGGATCTTCGTCCCGGAGGCGGCGACATCGACATCTACGCGCAGCGGGTCAACGCCGCGGGCACGCCCCTGTGGAACAGCGACGGCGACTCGCTCTGCGTCCAACCCTTCATTCAGTACGTGCCCGCCATCCTCTCGGATGGCGCCGGGGGCGCCATCGTGACGTGGCCCGACTTTCGAAACGGGACCGACTACGACATGTACGCACAGCGCATCGACGCCACGGGCGGGGTGTTGTGGGCCCCCAACGGAGTGCCGATCAGTGTCGCTGCGTTCAACCAGGCCGTTCAAACCATGGCCCCGGACGGCGCCGGGGGCGCGATCGTGACGTGGGTGGATTTGCGAAACGGTGTGGACTGGGACGTGTTCGCGCAGTCGATCGACGCCGACGGCAACGTGCACTGGACCACCGACGGCGAGCCCATCTCCGAGGCCGCGGACGACCAGTTCGCCCCGACCATCGCCTCCGATGGAGCCGGGGGAGCGATCGTCACGTGGGAGGACCTGCGCACACCCATCAACGGCAGAGATATCTACGCGCAGCGGATCAACTCCCTGGGCGCGGTGCAATGGACGCCGGACGGTGCGCCCATCTGCAAGGTTCGTGGCGTGCAGACCACGCCCACGATCGTAGCGGACGGCGGCGGCGGGGCGATCATGACGTGGTGGGACCTGCGCAGCAACATCGACTACGACATCTGGGTGCAGCGGGTCAACGCCTCTGGAACAGCGTTGTGGACCACGAACGGCGTCGCGCTCTGTACTGCAGACGACGCCCAGGTCGCGCCCAAGATCGTTTCGGACGGCGGCAACGGCGCCATCGTGACGTGGCACGATCTGCGCAACCTCATAAACTACGACATCTACGCGCAGCGGATCGGACCGGACGGGCTGGTGCCGACGTCGGTGGGAGACACGCCATCTTTCGCCGGTGTGTCGCTGTCCGCGAACACTCCCAATCCATTCTCGGACGAGACCTCGATGGTGCTCGATCTCTCCGCCGACGCGATCGTGGAGGTTGACGTGCATGACGTCGCTGGGCGGCTCGTGAGACGGATCGCGAGTTCACGCATGAATGCGGGCGCGCATCGCATGAGCTTCGACGGGCGCGACGACGCGGGTCGTCCGCTCGCGAGCGGGGTGTACTTCTACTCGGTGCACGCGGGCGGGGAAACGCTGACGCGCAAACTCGTCATCAGGCGGTAGGCGCTCCAGGTAGATCGCGTTCGTGTCGTCTTCATCGGTCACGCCAGCGCCGCCCAGCCGGCGCGAATGATCAGGAGTGAGGTCGCCGCGACGATGATCCAGAGCAACACCCCCTGGACGAGGGGACGGAAACCGATGTGTTGCAGGCTCGCGCGTGACATGCCGGTTCCGATCAAGAACAGAGTCACGGTAAGACCGATGCGGCCTGCGTGCGACAGCCAGGGGTAGATCGGCGCCAGGGTTGGTACGTAGCTGCGCAGCACCGCCGCTGCCAGAAAGAACAGGATGAACCACGGCCACGCGATCGGTTTCTTGGCCGGGCCCTGGCGATCCTCGCGCTTTGCGCGCCAGGCCAGAACGCTCGCGGTGCCAAGAGTCAGAGGGACGATCCACAGGGCGCGCACGAGCTTGACGGTGGTGGCGACGCCAGCTCGCGCACGCCCGCTTCCAGCTCCTGCCACTTGAGGTAGACCGTCTTTTCGCCGGGCAGATGGTCGAGCGCCTTGGACTCGATGCGATGCACGAGTTTGCGCGGTGACCCCTTGGCGGGCACGAGGTAGAAGAACCGGCGCGAGTTCATCCCCTTGTCGGTCAACCCGAGGATACGCTGCGCGAGCGTGTTGCTGCCGCGAAAGTCGTAGAAGAGCCACGCGTCGAAGCCCAGCTCGCGAATTGCGGATTGAACGGCGTTCAGGTCGAACATGGTGGCCTCCGTCGAGTTAGAGGAACGTTCAATGCGGGTGCGAAAGCATCTCGCGCAGGTTCTCCACCACCATCGCCGCACCCACGATCAGCAGGAACACGCCGAAGGCGGGGCGCAGCCGGTGACCCGGGAGCGGTTTGCCCACCCGCTCGCCGATCAGGCTCCCGGTGGCGTTGAAGGCGGCGACCACGGCGGTGAGATGCCAGTCGAAGGTCTGGTGCGCCGCAAACCCCAGGAATCCGCCGAACGAGTTGATGGTAATGATGAGCAGCGAGGTCCCGATTGCCTTCTTCATGTCGATGCCGCACAGGAGCACCAGCGCGGGCACGAGCAGGAACCCGCCGCCGACCCCGATCATGCCGGTGAAAAAACCGAGCACGAGCCCCACCGAGACCACCCTCGACATCGGGATCGCCGGCGTCTCGTGCGGCGTCGGCGTGCGCCGCCGAATCATCGCCAGCGCCGCCACCACCACCACCGTCGCGAAAGTCGTGAGCAGCGCGTGCGGCGGAATCAGCTCCGCGACCCGGCCGCCGGCGTACGCTCCGATCATCCCCAGCCCGGCCCAGCGCAGCCCGATCCACCACTGCACGTTGCCGGAGCGCGCGTGGGCCACGGTCGCGAAGCCCCCGGTCAGCGTCAGGATGAGCAGCGACATCCCGAGCGCCTCCTTGATGGGCACTCCCAGCACGTACACCAGAATCGGGACCAGGAGAATCGAGCCGCCCGCGCCGAAGATGCCGAACACGGTGCCGCCCACCAGGGCCAGCGAGCCAGCGGCGAGGAGGTGCATGCGCGCAGTATAGCGCAGCGGGCGGGGGCGTCAAAGCGCGGCTAGCGCGCGGCGTGGCTTTCGTCGAGGAGGCGGCAGCCTTCCATCAGGACCGCCTCGGTGGCGTCGGCGATGTTGGCGGCCGGGAAGGAGGTGACGGCCTCGACCGTGAACGAGCCGTCGTCGGCCCACGCGATCACGTGGTAGACGGCTTCGTTGCCGCGGATGGTCCCCGCGCTCGCGTGCGTGAGACGGCCGCCCTCGAGGTAGATGACCGCCGCCTCGCCGTCGCCGCGCTGCAGGTCGATGCGCACCGACTTGCGGCTCTGGGCGAGGCTCTGGATCAGGTCGACGAACGAGAACGCGGCGAAGGTGCCGCGGAAGCCGACCTGGAGGTCGTCCGGCCCGCGGCGCCGCCCGCGCGTCGCCCGGCTGATGCGCGCCGCGACCACGTCGAAATCCAGCGGCGGCGCGAGCACGTCGTCAAAGCCGGCGTCGATCAGGTCGAGCGTGATCGAGGGGTCGTTCGCCTCGACCAGCGCGTAGAGCAGCAGGTTGGGAATCAGGCGCAGCACGACGCTCAAGCGCGCCGCCTCCATGCCGAGGGTGGCGAAGTCGACCACGACCGCGGCCGGCGGGCTGGTCTCGCAGAAGGGGCGCGCGTCGGCCATGCTGTGCTTGGGCACCACGTGCAGGCCCTGGCGGCCGAAGCGCGTGACCACGTCGCGCACCAGGTCGTCGTTGGTGGTGACCATGACCACGACGCGGCGCTCGCTGGAGCCGTTGGTCTTGCCGGCGGACTCGATCTGTCGGCCGTAGGCCTCGACCACTTCGAGCGACGCGAGGCGGCCGGCCACCGCGCGCAGCCTGCCCTTCACCGCCACACCGTCCTCGTCCTCCGGCGAGCGCGCCGCGACCACCGCGTGGCGGTACCACGCGAGGGCCAGAATCTGCGCCGCTAGGTCGACCTCGTGGCCCTTCGCGTCCGACGCGCCGGGCCGGGCTTCCCCCGCAAACAGCGCGCGCGCCTTTTCGAGCACGACGTCGATGCGCCACGGAAAGTTGAGCGCGCGGGCGAGCTCCAGCGAGCGCGCGAAGTCGCGAAACGGGGCCGGGGTCGAGGGCGCGGCCGGGGCGAGGAGCCACGCGGCGAGCTGCGCCCCGTCGCTCGCGATGCGGCGGATGCGAAACGTCTTGCACAGCTCGCGGATGTCGCGCGTCACCAGCGCGTAGGGCGCGGTGACGTGATCGCGCTCGGCGCGCTCGTCGGCGAACACCTGCACCGCGCCAAAAACGGTCTTGAGCATCTTTCCGTACGGGGCGGGATTGTCGAGCAAGGTGCCGCTCACGGTGGAGAGAATGCTCACCTCGGCGCCCGCCGACATCAGCGCGCCCGCGGCGATCCAGCTGGAGAAGTCTTCCATCATGTCCTGGGCGACCAGGATGTGGTCCACGGGGTGCTCTGCGAGGGCCAGCTCCACTTCCTCGCGGGTGGTTGCCGCCACCGGCAGACACCCTTCGCGCCTGAAGATGGGAACGAGAAAATTCTTGAGGGCCGCCGAGCGCGCGACCACGAGCACGCAGCGCTCTTCGGGCGTTTCGGGCAGAAACGGCGACGGCGCCGCGTCGGCATCCTGGTCGAACAGCTCCGGGAGCTCGATCCGGCGCTTCGGTTCGACCGACTTCGTCCGGGCCGCGCGCGCCTTCATCGCGCCTCCGCGCTGACCATGGTCGCCCGGCTGGTCTGCGCCAGCGCCATGATCGCGCCCGGCTCGACCGCGTAGCGCGCTGCCTCTTCCGGTGTCACCACCTTCGCCGTCACCAGGTCCTTCAGATGCTGGTCGAGCAGCTGCATGCCCTCTTTCTTCGCGGTCATGATGACGTTGTTGACCTGATGGCTCTTGCCCTCGCGGATGAGGGTCCGTATTGCCGCCGTGCCGACCATGATCTCCAGCGCCGCCACGCGCGCGTTGCCGTCGACGCGCTTGAGGAGCTGCTGCGAGCAGATGCCGACCAGCACCTCCGAGAGCGTCAGCCGGATCGCGGGCTGCTGGTCGACCGGGAAGGCGTCGGCGACGCGGCTGATCGTCTGCCCCGCGGACTTGGTGTGCAGCGTCCCCATCACCAGGAGTCCCAGTTCCGCCGCGGTCAGCGCGAGCGAGATCGTCTCCAGGTCGCGCATCTCTCCCACCAGCACCACGTTCGGGTCCTCGCGCAACGCCGCGCGCAGCGCATTCGCAAAATTCTGGCTGTGCTCGCCGATCTGGCGCTGGTTGATGAGGCAGTTGCGGTTGGTGTGGATGAACTCGAGGGGATCCTCGAGCGTGATCATGTGGTAGTTCATGTGCTCGTTGAGGTAGTCCACCATCGCCGCCAGCGTGGTCGACTTTCCGGAACCGGTCGGGCCGGTCACGAGGATGAGTCCGCTCTTGGAGTGGAGCATCCGCTTGAGCACCTCGGGCATGGCCAGGTCGTCCAGGGTCGGAATCTGGTGCGGAATGATTCGGAACGCCGCCGCCAGACCCGGGTGTTTCTTGAACACGTTGATGCGGAAGCGCGCGACTCCCGGCAGCGTGTACGCACAGTCGAGCTCGCCGTGGTGCTCGAAGGCTTCGATCTGGGCGTCGGTGAGGAGCTCGTAGACGAGCACGCGGACTTCGTCGACCGTGAGCACGCGATGGCTGGTCTTTTCGAGCGCGCCGTGGATGCGAACCATCGGCTCGAACCCCGCCCCGATGTGAAGATCGGAGGCGTGGTGCTCCTGCATGATGCGTAGAAAGGCGTCGATTTTGGCCATGACGGGTCGGGCTGCGCGCGCGGGGAATCGGAAGCAACGCCCGACCCGGCAGCATTCGAGGGACGGGCTGCAAGGACCGTGCCCCGCACCGGGGGGTGGAAGTGAGCCCAACTGGTTGTGAGGTGGGAGGTTAGCGCTCCCGGCCGGGCCGATTTTCGGGGACGGCGGGGAGGAAGCCTCTCAATTTGCGACGGAACGCGACGACTCCGCGTCGTCGATCGGGACCACGTCGAAGTCGTGCCGGTGCCCGCCGTTGCGTAGCACCGTCACCGCGAGCGGCTCGCCGGGGGTCCAGCGCGCGAGCAACCGCTGCAGCTCGTCGACGCTCGACATCCCGGCGCCTCCCATGGATACGATGATGTCGCGCTCGCGCAGCCCGGCGCGCGCCGCCGGTCCATTCTCCATGAGCGAAACGATCTCCACCGCGCTGGCGACCGGGAGTTCGAAGCCGCGCTGCACGCGACGATTGACCGGCCGTGTCTGCGCGACGATCCCGAGGATCGTGCGCCGCACCCGCCCGCGCGTCACCAGCTCGCCCACCACCCACTCCATCGTCGACGACGGGATCGCGAAGCACAGTCCCTGCGCCATGCGGATCATCGCGGTATTGACGCCGACCACGCGGCCGCCGCTGTCGACCAGCGGTCCCCCGGAGTTGCCGGGGTTGAGCGCGACGTCGGTCTGGATCACATTCTCGATCAACCGTCCGGAGCGGCCGCGCAGGTTGCGCCCGAGCGCCGACACCACCCCGGTGGACACGGTGCTCTGGAAGCCGAGCGGGTTGCCGATCGCCACCACCAGTTGCCCGACCCGAAGCGCTTCGGAGCGGCCGATTTCGACCGGAACCAGTCCCCCCTCGGCGACGCGCAAAAGCGCCAGGTCGGTCGCCGGGTCGACGCCGACCACCCGCGCGGAGAGTTCGCGCCCGTCGGTGAATACCACGGTGACCCCGCGCGCATTCTCGACCACGTGATGGTTGGTGACCACGAACCCGTCCGGCGCCACCACGAATCCGGAGCCGGCGCCCTCGCCGCCACCGCCGCGGCGCGCGTCGGTGACGACGCGGATACTGACCACCGACGGTGTGAGGTGCTCCACCACGTTGACCACGGCGTGGGAGTAGGCGTCGAGGAGCGCATGGTCGTCGACGGGCTCGGAGGACAAGCTGTGCTGGAGGTTGTCGTTGTGCGTCTTGATGAACTCACTCACCTGGCTTTCAACACCGCGGGTCCCGTCATCTCGCCACCCCGCGGGACTTCGCCCGCGGGGACCCCGCCTCGATGCCACCCGCGGCCTGGGCGATGCGCGTCGTGGAGGCCCTTCGCGCAGGAGCGAGCGAGGATCACCCGCCGGGTCTGGATCGGCATTGGTCCTCGGCTCACCACCGGCGGGAAGCCGAGCGAAGCGGGCGCAGGGCCGACACGGCGCGCATCGGTCAGGCGGCACGGGAAATATAGTGAGGGACGGCCACCGCGTGCAACGGGGTGGAACCGGCGGGCACGGGGCGGGCGGGGGGACGGATCAGTAGTTGTGGCGGAGGATCTCGCCCTCGACCATGAAGACGACGTCCTCGGCCACGTTGGTGGTCAGGTCGGCGATTCGTTCGAGGTGGCGGGTCGCGGAGATGGCGTTGATCGCGGGCTCGATGAACTTCGGATCCCGGCGCATCACCGCCTGCATATCGACGTACATCTGGCGGTGAATCCGGTCGACCTCGTCGTCGCGCATGCACACCGAGCGCGCGAGGTCAGCGTCGCGCTCGACCAGCGCGTTGAGGCAGTCGTGCACCATGCTCTGGACCACGGCGACGAGCTTGTCGAAGTCTTCCGGGAGCGGCAGCGGGTCGAGGTCCGCCAGCATCTCCGCGCGCTCGCCGATGCTGACCGCGTGGTCGCCGATGCGTTCGAGGTCGTTGTTCACCTTGAGCGCCGTGATGATGAAGCGCAAGTCGGCCGCAACCGGCTGGTGCAGCGCGAGGATCTTGAGCGCGTTCTCTTCGATCAGATTCTCGCGGTCGTTGATGGCGCCGTCGCCGTTGGTAACCTCGCGCGCGAGCGCGCGATCGCGGCGTACCAGCGCCGTGATAGCTCGATTGGTCGCTTCTTCCACCAGCCCACCCATGGTGAGGAGCTCCTTCGCGAGCTGATCGAGGTCTCTTTGCAGGTGCTTCGCCATGACGGGTTTTCTTACGGGCTGGTCGAACATATCTTTATGTCAACTCCCCCGTCAATGAAGGTTCGGTGAAGGCGGGCCCGAGGGTCCGTTGGGGCCCGGACCGCGACGGAGCGGGATCTGGACCCGGAAGCTGCTCCCCCGGCCGGGCGCGCTCTTGAGCGAGACGTTGCCGCCGTGGGCCAGGGCGACGTGCTTGACGATCGAGAGTCCGAGGCCGGTCCCCCCCATCTGGCGCGAGCGGGCTTTGTCCACCCGGTAGAAGCGTTCGAACACCCTTCCCTGATCCTCGGGCGCGATCCCGATGCCGGTGTCGTCCACCGTGAGGACGGCGTGCGTCCCTTCCACACCGAGCCGCACGTCCACGTGGCCGCCCTCGGGCGTGTACTTGATGGCGTTGCTCACCAGGTTGTCGACCAGCTCGCGCAACGCCTCGCCGTCCCCGTCGATCATGATGGGGTCGTTGGCGACCGCCGCCTTGATGGCGACGCGCTTGTCCTCGGCGACGTGCGCCTGCGCGCGGTACGACTCCGCCACCGCCTCGCGCAGGTCGATGGCTTCGAACTGGAGCCGGCCGGGGTCCGATTCCAGGCGCGAGAGAGTGAGCAGATCGGAGACGATGTTGCTCAGGCGCATGGACTGATCGCGGATCTTGGTGGTGAAGCGGCGCCTCGTGTCGGTATCCATGTCGCGGTCGTCCACCAGCGTCTCGACCAGACCGCGGATGGCGGCGAGCGGTGTCTTGAGCTCGTGCGAGATGTTGGCGACGAAATCCTGCCTGACGGCCTCGAGCGCGCGCAGGTTGCTCACGTCGTGGAGGACCAGCACCGCCCCCACCAGCTCGTCGCCCGCGTTCTTCAGCGGCGCCCCGATGAGCTGGATGACCTGGTCGCTCGAGCCCTTCGGGATGCGTGTCTCCGACACGCGAACCCGGTTCTCCTTCATCGCGTCGTTGAGCGCCTCCCCGACCTCCACCACCCGGGTCATTTCCCAGATGCGACGTCCCTTCGCATTCTTTGCGTCGATGCCGAGGATCACCTCCGCCGCACTGTTGACGTGCACGACATAGTCCTCGCGGTCCACCGCCACCACCCCCTCGACCATGCTCGAGAGAATCGCCAGCGTGACGTTACGATCGGCGGTGATGGTTTCGATCTGGGACTTGAGCCGCTCGGTCATCGCGTTGAGCGCGTCGGCGAGGTCGCCGATCTCATCCTTGCGCCCGATACGCACGCGGTGGCTGTAGTCGCCGCTGGCCACGGCGCGCGCCGCGTCGGTCATCGTGAGCATGGGGCGGGAAAACCCGCGCGCGATGAGAAAGCCGAGCACCAGCGCGGCCAGCACGGGGAGAATCAGCCCGATTGCGACCGAACGCCGCGTCGCCGCGCGTCTCGCTTCCAGAATCTCGAGTGTCACCGACGTGCGCACGAAACCGGCCTCGTGGCCGTCCTTGATCACCGGAATCGCGACGTACATCGACGTCGCCCCGAGCGTGCGGCTGAAGCGCGTGGACACGCCGAACCCATTCGCCGCCGCCGCGATGACCTCGGGACGGTCGCGGTGGTTGTCCATGGCCGCGGGGTCCTCGCGCGAGTCGGCCAGCACCCGGCCGTCGGCGGCGATCACCGTATAGCGGGTGTCCGCGCGCGACCCGAGCGCCTGGATGCGAGCCTGGAAGGACGGGTCGACGGCGGTGTCGACGTAGGGCAGCGCGATGTCGCGCAGGAGGATGGCGTCGCTGTGCAGAGACTCCTGCGTCCGCTCGACAAAACCGTGTTCGAAGTCCCGGACCACGAACCGGCCGATCATGAATGCGGTCACCAGGATCACGACCGCGTAACCGGTGTACAGTTCCCAGAGCAGTCGCGAACGGAGGATTCGTCTCACGTCAGTCTTTGAAGCGGTACCCGACGCCGCGGATCGTTTCGATCAAGTCGCGGTGGGCGCCGAGTTTCTTGCGAATCGAGCGCACGTGCACGTCGATATTGCGATCGATGACGATCGCGTCTTCGCCGATCACGCGCGTGAGCAGGTGGTCGCGCGTGAACACGCGGCCCGGGTGAGTCGCCAGGAAGTGAAGCAACCGGAACTCGGTGGCGGTCAATATCACGGATTCCCCGTCGATCTTGACGTCGTGCCGCTGCGGGTCGATGACGATTCCGTCGCGCACGACGCTCTCGCGCCGATCCACCTCGGTGCGCCCGCGCGAGCGACGCAACACCGCCCGCACCCGCGCCACCATTTCGCGCGGGCTGAACGGCTTGGTGATGTAGTCGTCGGCGCCGACGCCGAGCCCGAGCACGACGTCGCTTTCCTCCCCCTTGGCGGTCACCATGATCACGGGGATGGCCTGGGTCAGGGGGTCCGCCTTGAGCTTGCGGCACAACTCGATGCCGTCGATCTCGGGCAGCATGAGGTCGAGGATCACGAGCTGGGGGGCGTTGCGCTCGATCTTTTCGAGCCCGTCCTCACCGCTGGTGCTGGTGACGACGTCGTACCCCTCGCGCTTGAGGTTATACGCGATCACCTCGAGGATGTCATCCTCGTCTTCGATCACGACGATTCGTTCAGTCTTGGTCAAGGCACGCTTCTTTTCGAGAATCATAGTGGAACGAAAGTACATGCGCCTTGCAAAGACGGCGTAAACACCATGTAAATCGTCCCCGAAACAACCGCATCCCTTTACTATCCGAAGCGCCCGGTGACGTAATCCGACGTCTCCGATAGCCTTGGGTTGGTAAAGATGTCCGCCGTCGGCCCATACTCGATGAGCCGGCCCAGGTACATGAAGGCGGTGTAGTCGCTGACCCGCGCCGCCTGCTGCATGTTGTGGGTCACGATCACGATCGAATACGAGCCCTTGAGCTCCTGCATCAGGTCTTCGATCTTGCCGGTGGCGATCGGATCCAGCGCCGAGCAGGGCTCGTCCATGAGCAGCACTTCCGGCGCCCCGGCGATGGCGCGCGCGATGCACAGCCGCTGTTGCTGGCCTCCCGAGAGGCCGAGCGCGTTCTCTCCCAGGCGGTCCTTCGCCTCGTCCCAGAGCGCGGCGCTGCGCAGGCTCTGCTCGCACACCTCGTCCAGCCGCGCGCGGTCGCGCACCCCGTCCACCCGGAGAGGATAGACCACGTTCTCGTAGATGCTCATCGGAAACGGGTTCGACTTCTGGAACACCATCCCCATGCGTTTGCGCAGCTCGATCACGTCCACGCTCTTCCCGTAGATGGAGTCCCCGTTCAAGAGAATGTCCCCGTCGATGCGAACGTCGTCGAGCAGGTCGTTGAGGCGGTTGATCGAACGCAGCAGGGTGGACTTGCCGCAACCCGAGGGACCGATGATGGCCGTGATCTTCCCCTTCGGCATCGCCATGCCGAGGTCGAACAGCGCCTGTTTCTCGCCGTACCAGAAACGGAATCCCCGCACCTCGACGACGATGGCTTCGCCGGCGATGGCCTCATGGATCGCCGCGGGCGTGGTGGCGCCCTGCGCGATCGCACGCAGGCGATCGACCCCGCCCGCCATGGGCGGCGTCGGCTCGTCGGGTGCGTTCCTGAAAACTGAAGGGTCCGTCATGATTTTCTACTCGCTACGCGGGTCCTGTCGGCCAACAGCGTCTCGTTCCATTCGTCACGACTCATGCCACTAGAACGTACCACCGACGAATCGGCGCCGCAACCGGGTGCGAATCCACACCGCCGCGATGTTCAGCGTCGCGATCAGCGCAATGAGCAGCAACGTCGTGGTAAACACCATCGGTTTGGCCGCTTCGCTGTTCTGGCTCTGGAATCCCACGTCGTAGATGTGGAATCCGAGGTGCATGAAACTCCGATCCGGGTGCAGGTACGGCGCCACGTTGTCGATGGGCAGATCGGGCGCCAGCTTGACCGCACCCACCAGCATCAGCGGCGCCACCTCGCCCGCCCCGCGCGCCATCGCGAGAATGAACCCGGTCATGATACCGGGCATCGCGCGCGGCAGCACGATGCGACGGATCGTCTGCCACTTACTCGCACCGCACGCGTAGGAGCCTTCGCGCATCGACCGCGGCACCGCCGCCAGCGCCTCCTCGGTGGCGACGACCACCACCGGGAGCGTCAGGAGCGCGAGTGTCAGCGAGGCCCAGATGATGCCGCCCTTGCCGTAGGTCGGATTGGGGAGCTTCGCGGAGAAGAACGCGCTGTCGATCGAACCTCCGACGATGTAGCAGAAGAAACCCAGCCCGAACACACCGAACACGATGCTCGGAACCCCGGCCATGTTGTTGATGGCGATGCGCACCGCGCTCACCGCCAGGCCCGCCTTCGCGTACTCGCGCAGGTAGAGCGCGGCGAGCACGCCGAACGGCACCACCAGCACGGACATCAGCAGCGTCATGATCACGGTGCCGATGATCGCCGGGTAGACGCCTCCCTCGCTGTTGGCCTCGCGCGGATCCGCGGAGAGAAACTCCCACCAGCGTGAGACGTACACTCCACCTCTGCTTCCAATTGAGAGCTGGTTCGCCGGGTAGCCGCGCACGATGTCGGCGAGCGCGATGGTGGCCGCCGAACCGTCGGCGGTCTTGAGCACGAGCGCGTAGCGCGCGTTCTCTGCGTCCAGGAGCCGGATTTCTTCCTCCAGCGCGCGGCGTCGCGATTCGATCGCGACCGTCTCCCCCTCGGTGATCGCACGCGTGCGTTCGTACTCGGGCGAGTCCACGCCGTAGCGCGCCTCGACGCGGTGCAGCTCGAGGCGGGCCCGCTCCGCGCTCGCGTGGAGCTCGCCGAAGTCGCGCCGCTGCAGCCGGTAGCGACGCTCGAAGCGTTCGACGACGTCGCGATGGCGCGCGTCGAATTCGTGCCAGGCCGTTTCCGGGGTCGTACCAACGCTCCTGCCGTCGATCCGGAACTCGACGGGCACTCCATAGAAGCGACCCCACGCGCGGCGCTCGAGCACGACCGCCCACTCCGGGGTGGTCTCGGCCGCCACCGTGATGTCGTCGATCCATTCGAAGTGAGAGCCCGTGAGCTCGAAATTGCCCGTCCGCAGCAGTCGTCGCCGGTTGTCACCGCCCGCCTGGTAGCGGCGGCGGGCTTCCTCCGGCCAGGCCGCGATCGCCTCCGGCGTCGGCTGGAACGCTTCGTCGCGCGTGACTTCGCCCAGCAGCACCCGGCCGTTCATGAGCTTCACCTCGACCAGCGGCCGCGGCCAGAACGTCGTGGCCCCCTGGTACGCCACCAGTGTCAGCAGGCCGATGATCATCACGGAACAGAGCACCAGCGCTCCCCCCGTAAGCCAGAGCATGTTCTCGCCGTGGGCCAAGAGCGACGTCCCGCCGCGCGAGCGCGCCGCCGGCCTCTCGACGCCACCGTTCACCGGGCGCGACACGCTCATAGCTGCGCCGACCTCTTGCGGAAACGGAGCCGGACGATTTCCGCCACGGTGTTGATCGCGAACGTCATGAGGAAGAGGATCAACGCGGCGAGAAACAGGGTCCGGTAATGGGTGCTGTTGCGAACGGCCTCGGGTAGCTCGACGGCGATGTTCGCCGAGAGGGTGCGGAATCCGTTGAAGATGTTCATCTCCAGCACGGGCGTGTTGCCCGCCGCCATCAACACGATCATGGTTTCGCCGACGGCGCGGCCCAGCCCGATCATGACCGCGGAGAACAGTCCGCTCATCGCCGCCGGGAGCACGATGCGGTGCGCCGTCTGCCACGGAGTCGCGCCGGCGCCCAGCGATGCGGCGCGCAGGTGCTGCGGCACGGCCGAGAGCGCGTCCTCGGCGATGGTATAAATGATGGGGATGATCGCGAAGCCCATCACGAAGCCCACCACCAGCGCGTTGCGCTGCACGTAGGTGCCCATCAGGCCGCCGCGCGGGTCCGCGCCGGCCCCCGAGAGCAGACCCGCCGCCAGCGCCGCCAGCCCGACGGTGGCAACACCGCCGATGACGAAACGCGCCAGGTCCACCAGGGCGATCCGGGCCCGCGTCGATCGCGTCGCCAGGCTGCGGACCGGCTCCGCGGTGAGTCGCGCCACGACCACGATGACCGCAGCCGCGCTGAACGGGAGCAGGAGCACGAGCCACCCGCCGAACGGGCCGCCCTGGCGCCCGGCGAGCCACGACATCATGTTGCCGCCGAAGAAGACGCGCTCCATCCACGGGCCCAGCGCGCCCGCGGCGCCGACGGCCACCGGAAGCACGGCGAGCAACAGCAGCAGGCGATAGCGCGACACACGGCGCGCAGCTTGCGAGGGCAGCAGCTGCGAGAGATACGCGCACCCGAGCAGCACCGTGGGAATGGTGATGAATCCCGCCATCACCGACGGCACCACGCGCTGCACGAAGGGAGCGATCACCAGCGCGGCCAAGAATCCGAGCACCACGCTCGGAAGGCTGGCCATCGATTCGATCAGCGTCTTGATCCGCGGGCGCATCGACGGCGAAACGAACTCACTGGTGAAGATCGCGCCCAGGAGCGCCAGCGGAACCCCGAACAGCAGCGAATAGAACGTGGCCTTCAGCGTCCCGAAGACGAGGGGCCACAGGCCCAGCTTGGGCTCGAAGTCGTCGGTTCCCGCCGACGACTGCCACACGTGCTCCGCCCGCGGATAGCCTTCGTACTGCACCGGGCCGAAGAGCGAACGCAGCGTGGCCTCGGGGTGTTTGAGGTCGAGCGCGTACCCGTGCAAGCGCGAGTCCGTCAGCACGAGCAGGCCGTCGTTCTTGGGCGCAAACGCGACCGCCTCGATCGGCTCGTTCGCGAGGGTGAAATCGATCACCTTTTTTCCGCTCGTCGCCTGCAGGACGCGCACGCGCCCGCCGCGCTCCCCGGCGATGAAGACGCGCTGGCGTTTGGACGCCGCCACGGACACGATCGGCGAGCCGTCCCCGCGGTAGCGACGCGAGCAGGCCAGGGCGGAGGAGTCCGCACCCGCAAGCCCGTAGCGAAACCACGTGGCGACACTCCCGTCCGAGGCCCCCACGATCACGGTGGACCGGCCGAGGAGCGGCGCCATGGCGGTCACGCGCGTCCCGGGCTCCACCAGTTCGGCTGTCGCGATCACCCGCGGCGCCTGCAGATTGCGCACGTCGAGAACCGTCGCCGCCCCCGTGGCGGTCACCGCGTAGACGACCGTCCCACCTTCCGCCAGCAGCACGTGCTCGATTCGTTCTCCGGATGCGGAAAGCGAGACGGCGCTGCGCTCGACCGAGAGCGAGACCTCGCCGGTGAAGGCGTTCTCTTCGGTGCCGAGGCGCGAGAGTATCAGCGAGTCGTTCTCGGCCACGACGGCGAGCACGTAGCTCGATTCGCCGCCGACCACGTCGAGAGCGCGCGCGGGCGAACTCGACAGCGCCGGGGCGACTGCCGCGATCGACACCTCGAGGCGCTGGCGCCGGAACGACCCGTCGTCCGTGCGCTGCACGACGCCGTCGCCGTCGGTGAGTACGGCGCCGGTCTCGAGCGCGCGGGCCGCGTCGGGCAGCGATTCCACCGAGGGAAAGTCGGTCGCGAATCCGATGCGGGCGAGCAGCGCGGTGGCGTCGCGCCGCCCGACGGCGATGGTGCCGCTCTCGAGGTCGAACGCGGTGGCAGTGATGGAATCGACGGAGACGAGGGGGTGGGCGGCGACGACCTCGCCGGTATCGAGCCGGAACGCGCGCACGACGCCGTCTGCCGAGAGGCTCCAGCCGGCGACGCGGTATTCGTCGACCCCGAAATGGAGCACGCGGGTTGCGGCCGGGTTCTCGATGGCCGCCACCGGCCTGGCGTCACCGGGCGCGAACAGCGGCACCACCACGCTGGCGAGGAACAGAAAAACGGCGGAGACAGCGAAAATGGTGCCGACTCCGCCGATGGCGATACACGCCGCGGCGATGCGGTCCGCAGCGCGGACCGTCCATCGCGTTTTCATGCGTCGTGGCGTCTGGGGCATCAGTGCCGAACTACCTCCGCGGGTCCTGTCGGCCAACAGCCCACGGCGGGCTCGCCATTCGCGCCTCCGCACTCGGTGGCTCGCCCTTGTGGGCGCCCGTTGGCCGCCACCCGCGCCTCTGGCCGGGCCCGAAAGTCAATTGCGACTGACGTCCAACCCGAGCTTCGACAGCTCTTCTCCCGCGATCTTCGCGCTCACCGGGTAGTAGCCGTCCTTGATCACGCTCGCCTGTCCGTCCTGGCTGAAGACGAAGCGGAGGAATTCGCGCCGCAACGGATCGAGCTCCGTGCCCGGCTTCTGGTTCACGTAGATGTAGAGGTAGCGGGCGAGCGGGTACGTGCCCGTGTACGCGAATTGCGGCGTGGCGGCGACGGCTTCCCCGTCGGCGGTCGCCTTGACCGGCACTGCTCTCACGTCGGCGGTCATATAGCCGATACCGCTGTAGCCGACGCCGTAGCGATCGCTGGCCACACCCTGGACCACGGACGAGCTGCCGGGCTGCTCCTTGACCGAGTCTTTGTAGTCACCCTTGAAGAGGGCGTGTTCCTTGAAGTAGCCGTAGGTCCCCGACGCGGAGTTGCGGCCATAGAGACTGATGGGCTTGTCGGCCCATTCTCCCGTCAAGCCGAGCTGTCCCCAGGTGGTGATGTCTTCTTTGGACCCACCCTTGCGGGTCTTCGAGAAGATGGCGTCGATCTGCTGCAACGAGAGCGACGCGATCGGGTTGTCCTTGTGCACATACACGGCGAGCATGTCGATCGACGTGCGCAGCCCGAGCGGCTTGTACCCGTACTTGGCCTCGAACTGGTCGATCTCTTCGTTCTTCATCGTGCGGCTCATGGGGCCGAAGGTGGCGGTGCCCTCGATGAGCGCCGGAGGTGCGGTCGACGATCCCTTGCCCTCGATCTCGACCTGCACGTTGGGGTAGTGCTTGCGGAAGTCCTCCGCCCACAGCGTCATCAGATTGTTCATCGTGTCCGAGCCCACACTCTTGATGGTGCCCGACACGCCGGAGCTCGGTTTGTACGGCGGAATCTGTTCGCCGACCTGGACGCCGGCTGCCAAGGCCAGGCCGGCAAGGGTCACAAGTGCCAGCGCGCCGATCGCCAGCGCAGCGGTAAGAAGCAAGGGCTTACGATTCATGTAGAGAATCCCTCCTCAAACGGGACAACTTCGCTTGATCCGAACCATTTCAAGTGCCGGGCGAAGGATACGGAGGGTGCGTAAAGGTACCATAAAGGGTTGCTAAAGATTCGTGCCGGCCACAATCTGGGCCACAACGTGAACTCCGATAACGAATTGCGTGGGCGAGCTAGGGGGTCGAGCGGGCAAGTTGCTGCGCCCGTCGGATCAGCACCTGGGCGCGTTCGGCGTACTCTTCATCGGCGGCGGCGATCGCGAGATGGGACAGCGCATCCCCGACTCGATTCAGCTCGAGAGCGCAGTAGCCCATCATCAGGTGGGGACGGGTCTGCCCCGGATCCAGGCGCGACGCTTCCTCGAACGCCTGATACGCCGGGTCGAACCGGTCCTCCATCACGTGCAGGTCTCCGAGCAGCGACCACAGCCGGAAGGTCGGCTCCCGCTTGATGCCGCGCTCGAGCACGTCGAGGGCCGCGTCGGGCTGATACGAGGCGAGATACGCGGACGCCATGCGCTCGATCTCGCGTGGCCCCGCCGTGTCCGACAACGCGGTGGCGTAGCAGTCGGCGGCCGCCGCCGGCGCCTCGATCGCCGAGTAGAGGTCACCGAGCTGGACCTCCTCTTGAGGCGTGAGCGGGCGCAGGTAACCGGTCATGGTCAGCGCCACCGCGGCCTGGTGGTAGTCGCTGACACTCGCATAGTACTGAAAGGCGAGGTACCAGGCGTCCGCCAGGGAAGAAAACCGATCCAGCATCGACGTGACCGCGCGCTGTCCGCGCTCCTTGTCCTCCGCCTGCAGGCACGCGCTCACCAGGCCCCGAAACCACTCGAATTTGGGCTCGCCGACCTTGCCACCCGTGAGATCTTCGAGCAGCGGCAGCGCGCCGGCGGCGTCGCCCGACTGGACCCGCGCAACCGCGGCGTAGTAGAGCACGTCGGGGCGCTTCTCATCCATGCGCTGGTAGCCGGTCTGCAGCGCCTCCGCCGCTCGCTTGTAATTGCCGAGCCCGTACGCCGTCTCTCCCACTCCGATCCAACCCGGCGCGTAGCGGGGCTCGAGCGCCACCGTCCGTTCGTACTGTGCCAGCGCTTCGTCGCGACGGTCCGCCTGCAGGAGAATTCCGGCCAGCTGGTAGTGCATGAGGTAACTGTCATCCTTCTTCTCGTGGTCGCGCACGTATTTCGCGACGTCGTCCACCGCCTTGTCGATCTCCCCTTTTTCGAGGTGTTGCTGCGCGTTGAACAACGCGAGGCGCGCGTCGCGCGGGAGCGTTTCCATGGTCTGCATGGGCGGCTGCTCCTCGGCAGAGCGCGCCGGACCCGCGGCGAGCATCGCCGCCGACGCGAAGAGCACGAGCACGACTGTATTGAGCGGGTGTTTCATCTCAGTTCAACTTGAAGTGAAGGGCGGTGACCACCCACGATGCGACCTTCTTGCCCTGGATGACGCCCGGCTCGAACTTCCAATTGGGGACGGAGGCGAGGACCGCCTCTTCGAAGGTGTCCTTGGGACGCGCGTCGATGATGAGCACTTCGCCCACGGTTCCATCCTCGCGCACCAGGATTTTCACCTGCACGACTCCCTCGACGCCCTGCTCGCGGGCCCGAAACGGGTACATCGGCGCGGTCTTCACGATCGCGCGCGCCGGCGTGTCGAGCTCAAACGTCTCCCACACCAATTCCTGCTTCAAGTCGGAGTTGGCGCCGCCGGAGAGGTCGATCGCGATGGCGCCCTCCCCACCGAGACCCCCGAGGTCGCCGCCGAAATCGGGTTGGAACAGGTCGGGGCCGAGATCGGGCTTGGCCTCTTCGCGCCTGGGCGGTTCCGGCTCGAGCGCCTTCTCTTCCGCCGGCGGCGCTTCCTGGGGGGCGCTCAGCACCACCAGCTGTGTCGGCGCTGTAATGTCCTGCTTCTTGCTCTCCGCCTCACTGGATAGCAGAACCGCGGCGGTAAGCAGCAGCGTGTTCGCGGCCAGGGCGAACGCAAACGCCGGGGGCAACCACTTCGGAAGCCGCACGGTCTACGACTCCCACTCCCGCCGCGCGGCGAGGCTTACATTCTTCGCACCCGCGAGCCGGCACTGGTCCATCAGACGGACGACGTCGCTGGTCTTGCTGTCCTTGTCTGCGATCACCACCACGCCCGCCTTGGGGTCTTCAGCCAGCGCACGCTCGATGAGGCCGCGCACACGGCGCACGTCGACGCGCTTGCCATCGATGTAGATTTCCCCGTCGGCGGAAAGACCGATCATCATACTGCCGTGATCCTTGACCTCGGCGGTGGCGGCGGTGGAACGCTGCACGTCGACACCCGTCTCTTTCACGAACGAGGTGGTGGCCACGAAGAAGATCAGCAGCACCATCATGACGTCGACCAGGTTGATGACGTCGATGTGGAACTGTTCATTCCCGCGTATGGTCCTGCGAACGTTGATCATCGAGATTCCTTTCTGCGGTCAGCGAAGATGATGCTCGAGCAGCAGCGTGGTCTGGTCGAGCCGATGCACGATCTTGCTGGCGCGGCGCCCCAGCGCGACGCTCATCAGGAGCCCGGGGATCGCGACCAGGAGCCCGGCCTCGGTCGCCACCAGCGCCTCGGAGATTCCCCCCGCCAGCGGTCGCGCGTTGCCGGTGCCCACTTCCGCGATCACCGTGAAGGTCGTGATCATCCCGCTCACGGTCCCCAGCAGTCCCAGCAGCGGGGCGATCGAACCCAGCACGGCGATCACGGCGAGGTTGCGCTCGATCATCGGCCGCAAGGTCATGGCACTCTCCCGCAGGATGCGCTTGTCCAGCGCCGCGTCGCCCGTGCGCTTGCGCACGAAGTTGCGCACCAGCGTGGCGCGGATTCCATCGCCGAAGTGGTTCACGGGCGCGCCCTCCACCGCGTGCAGCGCGTCCTGGATTTCCAGGTCACGGTTGGTCAGGCGGCGAAAGGTCATCAGTCGCTCGCCGATCAAGGTCCACATCAGGAGCGAGGTGGACGCGACCGGGATCATCACCCAGCCGCCCGTCTTCACGAATTCAAGCAGTCGCCACCCGAGATCCACGACGCTGCTCCTTTTGAATGGTGTTGCTCAACGCGACCGCCTTCTCTTCCATATCGCTCACGACATTGCTCACGCGCCGCGCGAGCAAAGTGTGAATCAGCATGGTCGGGACGGCGACGCACAGGCCCCACTTGGTCGCGATCAGGGCCTCGCTGATGCCGCTCGACATGAGCTTGGGGTCGCCGGTGCCGTAGAGCGTGATGACTTTGAAGGTGGTGATCATGCCCGTCACCGTTCCCAGCAGACCCAAAAGCGGCGCGATCGCGCCGAGGACCGCCATCACCGAGATCCCTCTCTCGAGGCGCGGCATTTCCTTCAAGATCGACTCCTGCAGGACGCTCTCGAGCGTTTCGCGGTCGTCCCGGCGCGCGCCGATGCCGGCGCGCAGCACATTCACGACCGGCCAGTTGTGGGTCTTGTGCGAGCTCATCATCTCGTCGACGCCGGCCCAGTCGCCTTTCTCCGCCAGCGTGTTGACCCCCCCCATGATCACCGTCGTATCGCCGTGCACGCGCCGGAGATAGACGAGCTTGTAGGCGGTAAAGAAGATCACCACCAGGCCGACCAGGGCGATCGGAAACATGATGGGTCCCCCGCCGCGGAACTCATCGATCATGCTCAGGTGCTTCCCGACTTTAATGAGCGACTCGCCACTCGCGGGATCGAACGGCACGATGTCCGACTTGCCGTCGAAGTACTTCTTCATCGCCTTCGCCATCTTCCTGGGCGGCGGCGTGGTCAGCGCGAACAGCTTGCCGTTCGAGTAGGTCAGAAACCCGGTCTCTTTCCCCTCCCGGTACATGGCGGTGAATTTCCCCAGCGTGAGCAGGTCGCCTCTGTGGTTTTCGCCGTCGAGACCGACGTAGGCGCCCGGCTGGAGCACGACCTGACCCGAGCGCTTCATCTCGTCGAGCAGGATCGTGATCATTCCGCTGATGTCGTCGATGTCCGCGAAGTACCCCTCCGACAGGATGGGCTCGATCTTCTCCAGCCGCTCCGGGTACAGCGCGGTGAGCTGCGACTGGTTCAGGAGCGCCTCGATGTCCTTGGCCGTGATCCGCACGTTGCCCGAGATCTCGCGGAACTCGACTTCCCGGGTCGTCCACTTGTCGTTGAGCACCTCGTGACGCGCGCGGCCGGTCTCCTTGCGCTGCAGCAGCGACTTGATGTCGACTTCGAGCTGCTTCTTCTGCGCCTCGAGTCCCTCGACCTGCGCCAGGAGCGCCGCGCGGTCGTTCATGATCTTGGATTCGACCTCCGCTGCCCGCTGCAGCGCGGCCTGCTGCTCGGCTTCCGCCTTGCGCGCCGCCTCGCGCATGTCCTGCGCGGCGGCGGTCATGGGAATCGTCAGTGCGAGCGCGACGGCCACCAACAGTTTCTTCATGGCTCGATCCTCCCCAGCGGCAGCAGAACGACTTCGGTGGAACGAAGCCGCAAGGCCATTTCGCGCGTCTCGTTGATGACCCGCACGTACTGCTCGCCCAGCGGGACCCACTGGTGTTGCGCGCGGTCGTACTCGCCGACCCGCTTGCCGTCGGGCGTGCGCCAGAAGACCGACAGGCGGCCGACCCGGACCATGTCGGCGTACACTTCCTCGTCGCCCACCGTGATCTTCTCCTGGTACACCTCCACCAGGTTTCCGTAGTTCGCCTCCACCTGGAGCGCCTCCAGCACGCGGCGGAGCTTTTCGGCGCCGGTGACGCCCGGTTTCGCGATCACTTCCTTGACGGAGGCGATGCGCGCGTTCCGTTCTTCCATCAGGAACGGCAGGTCTTCGGCCACGAAGGCCTCCAGGCGTTCGACCACGGTCTGCAGAGTGTCCTCGAGCGAATCGTTGAGGCGCACCGACTCGACCATGCGCCGCTCCAGTTCCGCGATGCTCTGGTCGAGAGTCTGCACGTCCTCTTCCTCGATCGCCTTGCGCTTCTCGAGGTAGTCGACGTTCGCCTTCGCGGCCCGATAGCGAGCGGTGAGCTCCGTCTGCTCGCGGGCCCAGTCGTTCTGCTTCTTCTGAATGTCCTGATGCGTTCTCAATGTCTTGTCGACCGTTTCGCTGACCTGCTTCGCGTCCTGCGCTAGCGGCGCGGAAACGGAGATCGTGAGGACGATCACCGGCGCGAACGCGAAGAGCGCCGCGGTCCATTTCCTCATGGCCATGTTTCTCCTGTCGTGCGTACGAGGCAATCGATCGGTGGATTCGGCCGCACGGCCGCCCCACGGGGATGTGGAGCGTCGTAAGACCGAACCAGGGTCACGGTCAGATTAGGTTCGCGGGATAAAAACTCTATAAACGACTCGTGAATCCCCGGTGAAAGGACTCCCACGCCCATTTTTCATTAGCGCTTCACGGCGGGTTCACACGCGCTCCCTACACTTCCGGCGTCGTGCGTGGTGAAACCGGTTCACCGCATACGCACGCCGCGCTCGACACACCGTGGTTCGGCGGTGCCGGGCGGGACGATCAGGAGACACTTTTAGGAGGGACATGCCGTTGAAAGGGACCGCGAGGGGCATCGTGATCTCGTTCGTCCTCATGCTGGCCGCGGGTGCGGCGCGCGCGGGGACGATCGAGGGAACGGTCAAGGACAGCAAGACGGGAGAGGCGTTGATCGGTGCCGGCATCAAAGTGGTGGGGGCCAATCTCGGCGGCAGCACGGACCTGGACGGCAAGTTCTCGATCCGCAACGTGCCGGCGGGGACGTATTCGCTGCGCGTCCTCTACACCGGCTACACCCAGAAAATCATGACCGGGATCATCGTGCTCTCCGACGGCGTCACCCCGGCCGCCATCACCCTGGAGTCGGTCGCACAGGATCAGGGCGACGCTATGCGCATGGAAGACATCTACGTTACTGCCGAGCGCGTGACCAACACCAACGCTGCCATCCTCACCGAGCGTCTGCGCTCGGCGGTAATCGGAGACGGCATCAGCGCGGAGCAGATTCGGCTCTCCCCCGACGGTACCTCGAGCGACGCGCTCAAGCGCGTCACCGGTCTCTCGATCGTCGACGACAAATTCGTGTTCGTGCGCGGTGTCACCGACCGCTACAACTCCACCACCCTGAACGGGGTGTCGGTCACCGGCACCGATACCGATGCAGACAAGAAGAGCTTCTCGTTCGACCTGGTGCCGGCCTCGCTCATTTCGAACACCGTGGTCGCGAAGACCGCGACGCCGGACCTGCAGGGGGATTTCAGCGGTGGCCTCGTGCAGGTGAACACCCTCGATCTTCCGTCCGACTTCCTGCTCGCCGTCACCGCCGAAATGGGCCACGACGGCGTGAGCTCGCGCAAGGACGTCGTCGCGGATGCCGGCGGAAGCGACGACTGGAAGGCCAAGGACGACGGCTCGCGCGCGCTGCCCCAGGGGCTGGAGGGCGTCGAGCTGGCGAAGGCGCTCCCCAATACGTGGGGCACCTCCGACGACATCTCGCACCGAAACGGCACCTACGGCGTTGCCCTCGGGGACCGCTACTCGCTCGGGGGCGGCGACATCGGTTTCATCGCCTCGGGGACGTACAAGCACGGCTTCAAGCTCGAGGATTATCAGCAGGCGCCCCTGGGGGGCGGAGAGGGCGGAGCCTACCCGCTCTTCTGGTTCGACGGAACCCGCTACCGGGAACGCGTGCTCATGGGCGCGCTCCTGAACGTGAGCTACCAGCCCACGCCGCTACACCGGATCAGTTTCGAGAACAACTACTCGCGCAGCGCCGAGGACAAGGTCACGCAGTCGGTGGGGTTCTTCGAGAGCTCCGGCGACACCAACCGCTTCCAGGTCATCGAATGGGATCAGCGCGATCTGTACCTGGGCCAGCTCGCCGGCGACCACCAGTTTCCCGTCGCGCGCGGCCTGAGGATCAACTGGCACGTCGCCTTCTCGGACTCCAAGGCGCAGGAACCGGATCGCAAGTACGCCGACTACGAGCGCGAGCCGCGCGGGAATTATCTGCTGAAGGAAAACTACCGCAGCTGGTCCGAGCTGGATGAAAACACGACCGTCTGGAACGTAGACGTCGAACTCCCGATCCGCGAAGGAAGGGTGAAGACCGGTTTCCTGCACTCGAGGCGCGAGCGGTCATTCGACATCGAAGCGTGGGTCACCGACACGTCGAAGCTCGACCGCCAGCACCGCGCCCTCGTCCTCGAACCAATCGGCGAGATATTCGACGCGGCCAACTACGGCCCGGGGATGTTCGGCTTCGTCCCGTACTCGCCGTTCACCGGCGTATACGACGGTTCCCACGACCTGAACGCGTATTACGGGATGGTTGACACGCCGTTTCACGTGGCCGGCGGCGCCTTCCGTTTTGCCGGTGGCGTCCGCGTCGAGGCCTCCAATCAGGTTGTCACCTCTCCCATCGCGGCCGACGACCCGACATTACAGACCGCGCAGATCGACGAAAGCGATCCGCTGCCGTCCGCGAATCTCACCTACCAGGTCACGAGCACCTCGAATCTCCGTCTGGGCTACTACAAGTCGGTGAACCGCCCGGAATTCCGCGAGCTGGCCAACGTCAGCTATCTCGACTTCGACGCCAACCAGATCGTGGTCGGCAACCCCAATCTCGATCGCGCGACGATCGACAACTTCGACGTCCGCGCCGAGTGGTTTCCACGCATCGGCGAGGTTCTCGCCGTGAGCTATTTCAACAAGCAGCTGACCGACGCCATCGAGGAGGAGCTGATTCCCGCGCCGGACCGGTACGTGCGCACGTGGTTCAATTCTCCCACGGGGAAGAACGTCGGCTTCGAGGTCGAGGCCCGCAAGAGCCTCGGATTCGCGTGGGGCCAGCTCGAGAACCTGGTGGTCCAGGGAAACTACACGCGCGTCGAATCCGAAGTCGAGTACACGGCGACGCACACGGACCCGCAGGGGAATGCAATCTTCGAGACCAAGACGCGCACCTTGCAGGGACAGGCGCCCTACACCATCAACGCCGGGCTGGTCTATTCGATCCCCGATATCGGGTTGTCGTCGAGCCTTCTCTACAACCGGTTCGGCCGGCGGCTGGACGCGGTGGGCGACACCCGCGACGAGGACATCTTCGAGGAGCCCCGCGACGTGTTCGACCTGGCGCTCACCGAGCAGTTCACCGCGTGGATGCGGCTCAAGTTCACGATCCGGGACATCGCGGCGGACGACGTGGTCTACACGCTCGGAGACACCGAGTCCGCATGGGAGAGCATCAAGGTCGGGACGACGTATGCAATTTCTCTCTCTTTCAATCTATAGGGGTGACACCTGACTCGACCAAGTCGATTGCGAGGGAGAGAACCTGCATACCGATGTCGCGAACGCATATGGCCATCCCCGGAGGGCTAGCTCCGGGGATGGCCGACCCAAGAAGAAGGAGGTCACACGGCATAACGGCGAGAACCCCCCTTTCAGGGTTTCGATCAGGGTAACGGACGCTAGAAGTCGGAATCAACCAGCAACGAAAACGCAGTTTAAATCAGGAGGATATCATCTCATGAAGCGCCTCATTATAGCCACGGCCCTGGCCGTCGCTGCTTTCGCGCCCCACGCGATGGCTGCCCTGCCGCAGAAGGTCATTGGGAAGGGCACCGCATTGCCCGCGAGGCAGCGCTACTGCCAGGACTTCAATCGTGTTCTTTCCGCGGACACGGTCTACGTGATGACCGGACACTACTACGTTCCGTCGGGGAGAACGCTCACCATCGAACCCGGCACGATCATCCTGGGTCACAACGTGACGGGCGGCACGCTCATCGTATCGAAGGGTGGCCAGATCTTCGCCCAGGGAACCCAGCAGCTCCCGATCGTGTTCACCAGCGACAAGGCCCCCGGCAGCCGGGCGCCCGGCGACTGGGGCGGCGTCATCATTCTCGGCGACGCGCCGGTCAACAAGGTCAACCCCGTCATCGAAGGCGGGTTCATCGCCGGTGATTGCACCGCGAGCGGCAACACCTACGGGGGTATCAACGCCGCCGACAACAGCGGCGTCTTGAGCTATCGTTCGCATCGAGTATCCCGGCTACCGGTTCCAGGCCAACAACGAGGTCAATGGCCTCACCATGGGCGGCGTCGGTTCCGGCACCCAGATCGACCACATCCAGGTCTGCTACTCGGACGACGATTCGTACGAGTGGTTCGGCGGGACCGTGAACTGCTCCTATCTGGTGGCGGCGTACGGCACCGACGATGAGTTCGACACCGACTTCGGTTACCAGGGTAAGGTGCAGTTCGGCTTCGGGCTGCGCGACCCGGACCAGTCGGACCCGACGGGCGAGTCGAACGGGTTCGAGTCCGACAACGACGGGTCCGCCACCTCGACGGACACGCCGTACACGCGGCCGATCTTCTGCAACATCACGCTGGTGGGTCCGGAGCGGACCAACGCGGATGTTCCGTTCCCGCTGGGTGAGAAGTTCCAGTTCGGCGCATTGCTGCGCCGCTCGACGGAAACCAGCATCTACAACTCGTGCATCATGGGCTATCCGTGGGGCATCCGGTTGCGCGACGTGCACACGATCGAGTGGGCCCAGCAGGACACATTGCAGATCCGCAACACGACCATGCAGGGAACGCTCGTCCCCAACGGTTCTTCGTCGGGCATCCACGACGAGGCGGCCGCCACGGGGTGGGCGGACGTCGACACCTGGTTCGCCACGGGCGGCTACGGCAACACCGGCAACGCGGTGCGTAATCCGGACGATATCCTGCTCAACGACCTGAGCGACCTCAACAATCCGGATGCGCGTCCGGCAACCGGTTCCGAGCTGATCGGCAGCGCCGACTTCTCCAACCCCCGTCTCTCCGGCCTGGTCACCACGTCGTACCGCGGCGCGTTCCCGCCGGTGCCGGGAGCTCTTGCTCCGAACAGTCCGCAGGACCCGGGCGATCCGACCGCGCTGTGGACCTACTACTGGACGAGCTGGGACCCGCAGAACATGGACTACGCCGACGGGCTTCCCACCGGTGTGGGCGACGGCCCGTCGTATCGCAGGGCGGAGTTGTCGCAGAATTACCCGAATCCGTTCAACCCGCAGACGTCGATCGACTTCACCGTCCCCGCCACGGGCCAGGTGACGCTCGATATCTTCGACGTGCAGGGCGCGAAGGTGGCCACGCTGGTGAACACGGTGAAGGAGCGCGGCAGCTACACCGTGAACTTCAACGCCAACGGGCTCACCTCGGGCGTGTATTTCTATCGCCTGAAGGGGAACGGCTTCAACGTCATGAAGAAGATGGTGCTGCTGAAGTAACGCTTCGGCGAAGCAGCAGAGTGAGTATGGCAAGCGCCCCGGCCGAATGGCCGGGGCGCTTGCTCTTGCTAGCGCGTGGCCACGCGGAGATCACGCCGGCAGTACCATGCCCCGTCGCGTTTCTCGAGAGGCCGGATGCCGCGGTAAGCCACGTCGTCCCCCTCGAGTTCCTCGCGGTCGCGCTCGATCGCTGCGCGCGAAAGGTGGGGGTCCCCCTCGAACTCGAGGAGGAATGACTGCTCGGAAAAATTCGCGCCGGAGACGACGTAGTGCACATGGGCGGGAATGTCGCTGTTCGGATAACTGGCCGGCTTGATGGTGCGAAAACGGTAGCGACCGTCGGCGCCGGTTCGCATGAGCCCGCAGAGCCGGGCGGTCCCGTCGGAGTTGTCCTTCGAGTAGTAACCGCGGGCATCCGTGTGGTACACGTACACGATCGCGCCCTCGACCGGCTTTCCATCGGAGCCGGTCACGATTCCCTCGACAATGAGGCGCTCGCCGGGCTCATCCGACTCCGCGATCGTGATCTCCCATGACGTCGCCTCTTTCTGTGCACAGCTGCGCTGGGCGCCGCCGTTCGAGCCGACGACGAGCAATGCACACGCCGCCGCCACGGCCTTCGTGCTAGCCGCCGAATAGGACGTCGATAATCGAGCCGACGTGCCGCTTGCCTTCCAGGATTTCAGGATTGTAGACCTCCGTGTACCCACAGTGACCGCAGGACACCATGACGAACTGGTTGTGCTGGATGTCGAAAAGCTTCGATATCCCGCGGCCGGTGGTGGCGATGCGTTTGACGCGCGCCCCCGTCGACTGACACTTTGCGCACTTGAAACGGCTCGCAAACTGATCTTCCAGAGCCACGTTCAACCTCCCGTAAGATGCCGGAACGCGCCGGAGGGTTCGAAACGAACTCCGGCTGCCTCCACTACCCTGGGGTGGTCGGCCTATTCGGGCCTTCATCGCAAGACGAAGTCGGTCGAGCGCCGGTTGACCCACCGGCTGACGCGCGCCGGAGCCGCGCCCGCCAGGATGAACAGGGTTTCCAGCACCGGAGGAAACGCGGTCACATACTTCTGAATGGCGAACGACTTTCGCGTCAGGGCGGCAATTTCCAGCTCGCTGCGGCGCGTGTACGCATCCAACGCGGCGCGCGAGATATCGCCGCGCTCGAGGGCCTCGTGGGCGACGGCGGCGGCCGCCATCCCGCTCGCCACGGCATTATGAATGCCCTCCCCGGTCAGCGAATCGACGAAGCGGGCCGCGTCCCCGACCAGCATGGCGCCGTCGAAGGCTCGCGCCGCCGGTCGCGTGGTCGCGTACGGCAGCTGCCAGGTCGCCGCGTCGCGGACCCGCCAACCGGGCCGCAGGCGCCGGCGCAGATCGTTGCGACCCAGGAAGTCACTGAGCAATGTCTCCAGCGAAAATGCCGCGGCGCTTGAATCGATCCGTGCGCACGATCACGCCCACGTTGGCGGTATCCGCGTCCAATGGAAACACCCAGCCGTAACCGGGCGCGTACGGTGGATAGAAATGGAACTCGACCGTGTCGGGGAGGGTCTCGATGCCGTCGACGTAGGCGCGAATCGCGACGCCGCGGTGCGACTCGGGCGCCTTCCCGGGCGCGAGCGCCCGCGCCACCGCCGAGGTCGCGCCGTCCGCACCGATCACGATGCGCGCCCCAATTTCCACTTCCCCGCCGTCGACGTCGGCACGCACACCGACCACGCGCCCGTCCTGCATAATCGGGGCGCGCACGGCGGCCCGTCGAAAGGCCGCGCCGCTGGAAATCGCGTGGCGAAGGATAAGATCGTCCAGGCGCACGCGCGGAGCGATGTAGAACACGGCGCCGTCGAGGCGGGAGTCGAAGCGCGTGGACCACTCGCGCCCGTGCGCGGAGACGAGGCGTATCCCGTGGATGGGCTGGAAGCCCGCGGCCCGCAGCGCGTCGGCCATCCCGAGTTCGTTCAAGATGGCGACGGTCCCGGGCGGGACGCCGTCTCCGCAGGGTTTGTCGCGCGGGAACTCGGCGCGGTCCAGGACGAGCACGCGGTGGCCGAAACGCGCGAGCGACGCCGCCGCGACGCTTCCCGCCGGCCCCGCTCCCGACGACCAGGACGTCGGCTACGACTTCTGCTTCCGCTCCACCCACGACTTCACGTTCGCTTCGAGCACGCCCAGAGGAACCGCTCCGCTCCACAACACGATGTCGTGGAACTCGCGCACGTCGAACTTGCCGCCCAGCTCCTTCGTCGCGTACGCGCGCAGCTCGCGAATCTTGAGCTCGCCGATCTTGTAGGCGAGCGCCTGGCCGGGCCAGGCGATGTAGCGGTCGACTTCGGTGGTCACGTTGTGCATCGAGAGCGCACCGTTGGCGGCCATGTAGTCGATCGCCTGCTGGCGCGTCCACCCGAAGTAGTGCATCCCGGTGTCGACCACCAGACGCATCGCGCGCCACATCTCGTAGGTCAAACGGCCGAAGTCGCTGTAGGGATCCTGGTAGAACCCGACTTCCATCCCCAGGCGTTCGGAGTAGAGTCCCCAGCCCTCGACGAACGCGGTGAACCAGTCATAGCGGCGGAAGTTGGGAACGTCGGGCAGCTCCTGCATGATCGCGATCTGGAGGTGGTGTCCGGGGACCGCTTCGTGAAACGAAAGCGCTTCCAGCTCGTAGCGCGGGCGGCTCTTCAGGTCGTACAGATTGATGTTGTAGAAGCCCGCGCGGGTGCCGTCGCCGTTGGGGTCGTCGTAGTACGCCGTCGTCGTCTTGGGCGCGATGAAGTCGGGGACCGGCTTGACGCCGTAGGGCATGCGCGGCAGCGTCTTGAACAACGTCGGCAGCTGGCCGTCCATCTGCTTGCAGATGAACGACACTTCCCGGATCAGGGCGTCGGGTGTGTCGAAGTAGAATCGGCTGTCCGTGCGCAGGAACGCGAGGAACTCCGCGAACGAGCCCTTGAATCCGGTGCGCACGATGACCGCGTCCATCTCGGCGCGGATGCGCTTGACCTCGGCCAGGCCGGTGTCGTGCACCTGCTGCGGCGTGAGATCCAGGGTGGTGTAGTAGCGGACGCGGAATTCGTAGTACGCTTTCCCGTTGGGAAGATCGGAGGCGCCGATCGTCTCGCGGCTCGCCGGCACGTATTCCTTCTCCATGAACTCGTGCAGCGCCCGATAGGCGGGCACCACCGAGTCGGTGATTGCCTTCTTCCCGCGAGCCACCAGCGCCGCCCGTGCGCTCTCCGGCACGGTGTCGGGGAACTTCTCGAAGGGCGCGTATAACAGGCTCTTGGTCGGGTTGTCGACGATGTGCGCGTCCACCGCTCCCTCCCAGCCCCCCAGCACGACCTTCGGCAGGACGTAGCCTTCCTTGATCCCTTCGCGCATCACCTCGATGTACTGCCCGAAGTAGCGGCGGCACGCCTCGAGCCGCGCGCAGTAGTTCTCGTAGTCCTTCGCCGTGAAGAGCGTGAGGCGGTCCGGCAGCTGCGGGAAATCGGTGTGGAAACCTTCGCGGTTGGTAATGGGCATCAGGTAGCCCTTCAGGTCGTATTCCGTGAGGCGGTTGCGAAGCGAGCGGCCGAAAATGTCGTAGTTGAGCCGGTCGCCGTCGCCCAGCTTCGTCCGGTCGATCGCCTCCAACCGCTTCAGGTAACCGCGATCGGCCTGGTTGCGCCGGGCCTCGTCGGCGAGCGCGACCGATGGGAGCTGGTCGTCGAACCGATGGTCGCCCAGGCGCGTCGCGAACAGGGGGCTCTCGCGCATGCGCGCCTCCCACTCGTCGTCGAAGAGCTTCTTCAGGTCCTCGGCGGGGGTCGCCGCCAGGGCGTTCAACGGGATCAGGGAGGCCAGAAGTCCCAGCATGGCAAGTGTCCTCACGATCGGCTCCTTCGCGAAATGAGGCGAGACTACACGATACGACCGCGCCGCGGCAATGTTGCCGAAGGCGAGATCGAGGCGCCGCGCATGAATACAAACGGGCGCGGGGGTTCCCCCGCGCCCGCGGCATCGACACACCCGAAGGACAGGTTAGAACTTGCAGGAGAAAGTCAAACGCGGGATCACATCCGTGTCCGGGGCCGGGCCGCCCGCTTCCGGTTCGTCGTACACGACGACCTCCACGTTGGGGGAGAGGCTGACCATGTCGGCCAGTCGATAGTCCACCCCACCGAGAATGAAGGTATTGGCGGCAGTGGGATCGAACGGAATGTAGGCGATGGCGTTACCATCGGGGTTCGGATCCAGGTTGCGATCGACGCGCGCAAATAGCCACAACTTGTCGTTGGCGGCGGCGGCAACGAAGCCGGAAACGATCCGAAGCTCGGTATCCTCGCCGACGTCGTTGCGATTCTGTTGCACGTATTGCACGCCGGCCCGAAGCCGGTCCGCTTTGTAGCCCGCGAACCCATGATAGGTCTGACGATCACCCGAATTGGTGCGGTCTTCGTAGTCACCATAGCCTTCGACCACGACCTGCTTCGTAATCCAGAAGCGAAGCGCCCCCATGATCTTCTTCTTCGAGTCGGTTTCACCATTGAGCGCGCTCCCGTTGCCACCCATGACCTGGTACGTCACGCGCTTGCCCTCCCCGACGGCACCGTTGAATGAGACTCCCATTTCCCGTGAGGAAGCCAGGCGCTGGAGCTCGGCGGGCACTTTTTCGATGGCGCGATATCCCCACACCTCTTCGACCGTGCTCAAGGTAGGTGTGGCCGAAAGCCCGGCAATGACCGCGTAGTTGCCGCTCTGATACTTGATCCAGAGGTCCTTCATGTACGTGGTCATGGTGGCGGTGCTGGTGAAATCTCCGGGGCTGGCCGCCTCGAAGCGCACTCGAGACGAGACCTTCTCGTCGAATTTGTAGTCATAGCTCAGATTCATGCGGCGCATCCAGGTCCCGTTCAAGTCCACCAGGGCGGAGTCATGATTGTCGGCGACCCAGTAGACGTCGCCGAACACCTCCCCGCTGAACTTGCCTTCTCCCGCGAACGCGTATGCCGGCAGCAGAAGCGCCAGCGCGATCGCAAACCGCTTGAGATGCATTCCGAAGACTCCTTCGTTAGAGGAAGACCGAATTAAGAAACCATCAATCGGGGCGGAAGATACGACAGGATTGGTAAAGACCGCATAAACGAAAAGTAAATCTTCATACTGGCCGGGGCACCCTCGGCCGGCCTCACCGGCAATTATCATGCGCTCAGCGAGTTAACGGTGCAGCCGGAGCCTCGTCGATGGCGAACCCTCGCTGCGGGCCAGGACGTCCAGCGTAAGAGAAGAGAACGTCGAGCGCAGGTGCTCGTCGACGCTGTTGAAGAGCTGGCCCACATGGTCGGGGGCCCCGGCGTCGAGGCGGCGGGTCGCCCCGACCGGGCGCGCGCTCGGCTCGAAGACATCGAGCACGTCGAGAATTGTGATCTCCGATGGCGGGCGCGACAGCCGGTATCCCCCGTGCACCCCGCGTACCCCCACCGCCAGCCCCGAACGCACCAGCCGCTGGAGCACCTTGGCCAGCGCGGCCTCCGGGATCCCGTGGCGCCGCGCGACGAGCGCCACGGTCACCAGCCCGTTGTCCTTCGAACGGGCCATTTCGGTTGCGGCGAAGAGCGCGTGCCGGGCGGCCTTCGACAGCCTCACGCCGGCCCTGACTCCGGCCGCGGCAGGCTGACGTCGAAGTCCAGACACAGTCGCGGCGCAGGACGAAATCCCTCGTGGTGGAAGAAACCCAGCAGCGACTGATCGTCCCAGCTCACCTCCGTCTGCACGTGCGACACTCCCAACCCGAGGAGGTTGGTGCGAAGCTGGCGCAGCAGGGCCGCTCCGACTCCGTGGCCGCGGAAGTCGGGGTGGACGTCGATCGTGTCGAGCACGGCGATGGGCTCGGTTCGTCCAAATTCGCCATAGTAGACGCGGGCGAGCAGGAATCCGACAAAGGAGCCTTCCACATCGGCCGCGAGCGAGACCTTGATCCCGGTTTCGGCCAGATTCTGCTGGAGCTTGACGCGAAAGTACTCTTCGCGACGCCGCCCGACGTTCTTCGCGTCCAGTGCCACCACTGCCTCCAGGTCGGACGGGCGCAGGTTGCGCACCACGATTTCATTCACACGAGCGGACCGGTTCATACTTGCCTCCACTTCCTCAGCCGATCAATTGCCCCCCGTCGACGCGCAGCACCTGCCCGGTCACGTGCCGCGCGAGCGGCGACGCCAGGAACAGCGCCACGCGCGCCACGTCGTCCGGTTCGCCGAGCCGCCCGAGCACGCTTTCCTCGCGCGCGCGCTGCCGCACGTCCTCGGGAAGCCGACCGGTCAGGTCGGTTGCGATCATCCCGGGTGCGATCATGTTGACCCGGATTCCGAAGGCCCCGAGCTCACGTGCCGCGGTTCGCCCGAGGCCGATGAGTCCAGCCTTGCTGGCCGAATAGTTGGCCTGTCCGAATTTCCCCCGTTCTCCGTTGATGGACGTGACGAAGATGACCCCGGCGTCCGTGGCCGCGCGCATGAGCGGGACGGAACCGCGCAGCAGGTGAAACGCCGCATCGAGGTTGACCCGCATCACGTCCTGCCAGTCTTCCGGCGCCATTTTCCACACCACGGCGTCGCGCGTGATGCCGGCACAATGCACCAGCAGGTCCAGGCGCCCGAACCGCTTGCCGAGGCCTTCCACCAACGCGGCGATCGCCGCGGCGTCGGCGAGGTCGCACGGAATCGACACCGCGTGCTCTGGCGCCGCCCGGTCCGCGCGATCCACGCTCACCACCGTTGCTCCGGCTTGTTGAAAGCGCCGGACCACCGCCGACCCGATGCCGCCACTACCTCCCGTGACGAGGGCAATGCGGTCGCGCAGAGAAAAAAGCGGGGCGAGGTCCCCAGGCGAAGGCGTCATGATTGAACCCCGGCTCCAAACGAAATCCCCCGCGCGGCAAGTTTGCGCGCGCGGAAGGCCCCCCACAGCGCGGCGCCCATGGCACCCGCGTAGGCCGAATCCGGATGCGCGCGGATCTCGAGCGCCGTCTTCTGCCCCGCCGCCGCTTCGGCGAGCGCCCTCACCAGCCCGATGTCGCCCGCCAGTCCGCCGGTCACGAGCGTCACCCCGCGCGCACCGGCCGACACGAGCAGTCGCAGATAGCGCCCCGCCATCGACTGGTGAATGCCCTTGATGATGTTGGGCGCGGAGATGCCGCGCGATACCATGTTGATGACGTCGGTCTCCGCGAGCACGGCGCAAATGGAAGAGCACGGCTCCGGCTGGTCGGCGGTGAGCGAGAGGGGTCCGATTTCTTCGAGAGTGACGCCGAGATAGCGGCTGATGTTCTCCAGAAACTGGCCCGACCCGGACGCGCACTGGCTGGTCATTCGGTACCCGAGCACCTTCGCGCGTTCGTCGATGAGTACACCCCGGGTGTGCAGCGCGCCGATATCCAGCACCGCCCGCGCGTCCGGTTCGAGAAACAGGCCGCCGCGCGCGTGCGTCGTCATGCCATAAAAATGACCGGTGCGAAATGGCACGGATTCGCCCTCGCCGGTGGTAGCCACGTAGGCGAGTTCATCCGCGCGCAGGCCCGCGCTCTCGACGCATTCGTGAAAGAGATCCGCGGTGATCTTGATCGGGTCGCGGCGGCGGATGCGCTCGCTGCCCTTCGCCAGCACCCGCGCGTCCCCCGTCCCGGCGTCCTCCATCACCGCAACTTTGATGGCAGAGGATCCCACGTCGATTCCAGCCACCCGCATCTCGGCGCTCATGCCGTCTTCCTTTCCTCGACGCCGGGTTCCAGCGGCCGGGCCGCGCAGCCCTTCGCGCCGCGCGAACAACGCCGCCCCCAGCGCGCCGGTATAGATGGAATCGGGCGAGATGTTCATCTTGATGTCGCCGTAGTTTTCGCCGATGAGGGCCTGAAGAGCCCTCACGGCCGCGGGGTTCCTGGCCACGCCACCGGTGAACGTGAACTCGCTGCTCACGCCGCCCGAGCGGGCGAGCAGCGACATCGCGCGCAGAATGATGGCCCGATGGAGACCCGCCAGGATGTCTTCCCGCTTTTCGCCCAGCGACAGGCGCTCGCGCAGCTCGGCGCCCGCGAACACGGTGCAGGTGGAGTTGATGCGCACCGGCCGCGACGACTGGCACGCCATCGGACCCAGCTCCTGCAGGCTCATGTTCATCTCGTCGGCGATGTAGCCGAGGTAACGCCCGCACCCCGCCGCGCACCGGTCGTTCATCTGAAACGACGTCACGATCCCGCGCTCGTCCACCTGAATCGCCTTCGTGTCCTGTCCTCCGATGTCGAGCACCGTCCGCGTGCCCGGAAACATCGCGTGCGCGCCCAGGCCGTGGCAGAGAATCTCGGAGCGAATCTGCTCCTTCGGGAACGGGAGGGTGGCGCGCCCGTACCCGGTGCCGACGCTGCACGTCACCTCGAGCGGCACCGCCGCCGCTTCCGCCACCGCGCCGCGCAGCGCGGGCGGGACCTCGGGAAGCGCCCCCAGAGCCGCGCCGACGTGGAGCCCGAAGTTCTCCGCCCCCGCGGGTCGGTTCTCGACGTCGAGGATCGCCTTGTCGAACAGGCCCACCAGGCGATCGAACGGCACGCCTTCGGAGCGCGCGAGCTCTTCGGCCAGCCGAAGGTAGATGCTGCCCGCGAGGTCGCGGAAGAAGTCGCTCTTGCGTTTCGCGCCGGGCTGGAACATCGCGCCGGCGTCGCGCTCCATGCGGGAGAGGATCTCGTCGACCACGCGGGCGACGCCGTTCGCGTCGCGCCTCGTGATGAAGGAGCGCAGCACCTCGGCGAGCATCGCCAGCTGCGCCAGGTACTGCTCCCGGCGGAAGGCGAGCTCGAGGCGGTCCATCTGATTCCACGTCGCTGCCGCGCCGGCGCGTTCGAGCGCCGCGGACAAGAGCGCAAAGCGCACGTTGATCATCGCCTCGCACAACGCCACGTCGCACGCGACCTTGTAGTTGCTGCGGCTGTTGGTGATGCCGCGTCCGAGCACGTCGCCGGCCTCGCCGAGGATCAGCGCCTTGGTGGTGGTAGAGCCGAGATCGATGCCAACGTTGAGTTTCATGCCGCGCTCCCGGCGCGTTTTTGCTCGATCATCTGCAAGTACGATTCGAGGCGGTTCTTGATGTTGGCAGCGGAGAAATAGCGCGGATCAACCAGGTCGCTCTCGATGAAACCGCCGGGCCGCCCGGTGAGCCGCTCCACCTCGCGCAGCATCATCAGCTGCCCCGCGCTGAATGAATTGCAGCTCTTGATCGAGTTGATCAGCAACCCATCGGCGTCGAACTCCCGAACGTAGCGGACCAGCATCTCCACGCGCCGCGGCAGGCTCAGGTTGGTGTAGCAGCCCATGCAGTACTCCGCCAGGCTCTCCAGCGGACGATCGGGGTCGTGGCGGAATCCGAGGTCGTAGACGCCGCCGACCTTGGTGTAGGTGGACGCGACCACCACCGCTCCCTCGTCGGCAAACATCTTCCAGAACTCGCGGAAGCTCGTCCAGTTGGGCGGCCCCTCCACCACCAGGCGGAAACGTTCACGCGCCATGGGGCCGTCGGGCGTGATCGGGCCGAGCCCCTGGTGGGCCCGCTCCTCCACCTCGGCGCGCAGCATGCGATAGTAGTCGACCGCTTCCTCGGTCCCACGGAATGCGCTGAAGATGGGGCCGATGTAGTACACACCGCCAAAGTACGCGTCGATGGGCGACGGCCTCTGCCGGGCCGAATTGAGGACCGCTACCAGGTCGTCCTCGGCGCGAGCGGACCGCGCGAGCATCTCGTGCAGCCGATCTTCGTCGTAGCGCCGTCCCGACACGGCCTCCAGCGCGGGGATGACCTTGTCGCGGAGCTGGTCGACCACGTACCGGCGCATCGAGTCAGTGATCGTCCCGTCACCCTGATAGGGCACGTGCAGCATCACCACCGGGCAGTCGTACTCCTCGCGCAGAATCTCGAACCACTTCATGAACGTGAAGCACCCCGTGTAGGACAGGAGCAGCAGGTCGGGTTTCGGCAGGCGCTCGCCGGTCGGGCCGACGTTGCCCGACTTCATCATCCCGAGGTCGCACTTCACGTACGTGCACACGTCCTCGGAGTGGCCGAGCTTCTCCGCGACCGCGATGTACTCGCGCGATTTGCCGCGCATGGCCGACTGCAGCGCGTTGATTTCGGGGAGCACGGGGAGGAGATCGAAGCTACGAATCAGCTCGGTGAGGTTGCCGGGCACGAAGGTGTACACGTTCTTGTCCCCGGTTTCCGGCGCGCGGGCGAGCCGTGAAAAATGCGCGGCAATCATGTTCTTCTGACGAACCTGGCTGTCTTCCTTGTGAACGCTCGCGGCGCTCGCGCTGACATCCGGCATGGTCTACACCTCGCTCCAGAGCTTGATGGAATCGGCGAACGTTCCCGACTGTTCGCGGATGACCTGGAACTGGCCGTTGTTCTCCGCGAACTTGAACGCGGTATATGGAATCCCCGCCCGTTCGAGGGCGCGGATGGTCATGGGCTGGTCGAGCAGGGCGGGGTCGCAGAAACTGGCGGAGCAGTACACCACGCCCTCGGCGCCGCACTGCCGCACGCGGTCCACCAGCGCCGCGCCCTTCTTCTCGTCGCCGATGTAGCGAATCGGGCTGGCGACTGCGTCGTGCAGAAATGCGCGCACCAGCGCATCGAGCGGGTCGCCATCGACGGCGATCTCTCCGCGCATGAAGCGGTGCACCTGGACGAAGTCGTCCTCCACGATGTAGCACCCCGACCGCTCCAGCGTCTTGATCAACCCCAGCGGCGGTTGCTCGCAGAACGCGCCGGTGAGGAGCACGCGCGCTTGATCCATGGGCTGGCGCGCCGCATCGGCGGCGACCGCGTCGCGATACTCCGCCAGCATCGGGGTGAAGTCTTCGACCGGGATCACCTGGCCGGCGCGCAGCACGAGGTAGAGCTCGTGGGTAGGGACTTTCCACGGTTCGCGGCGGCGCAGGTCGAAGAGTTCCTCCACGACGCGCCGGTTCCGGTTGTAGGCCTCGATCGACGCGCGCAGCCGGGCCGGCTCCAGCGCCCGGGCACCCCGCCGGGTCAGCTCTTCCGAAAGGCTCTCCAGCTCGCGCCGGTAGAAACTTCCCCCGAGCTCCGCGTCGAAGTTCTGCGGGACGTCGAAGTAGCGCGAGAGTCGATCGGGGAATTGCATCTGCCACATGCCGGAGAGATTGCGGATCACGTCGCACGTGGCCGGGAATATCATCCCGTCCAGACAGTCGAGCGAGCCGTTCAAGCCCATCTCGATCGTGCTGCGTGGAATGTGGCAAATATAAGATTGGTAGTAGGCGTCGCCGCGGATGATCTCCAGGTCGTCGCCACCACCCATGATCCCCACCGGCAACACGCCCTGCGCGTGCAACAGCTCGCGCGGAATGTAGACGGGCATGAAGCCGATGGCGAGCGACCCGGTGCGCTGCTTCCAGGCGCGCACCTCGCTCAAGGTCCGGTCCCGGTACAGGGACTCGGCGCGCTCGACGACGGCGCGGACGCGTTCAGACGCAGGATCGACCGGCCGGTTCATCGGTTCTCCCAACGGGGTGGACGCTTCTCGAGAAACGCGTTGAGTCCCTCGACTGCATCCGCGCTGCCCATGAGGTCGCGCAGGTAAAAGGACTCGAGGTGATCGAGCTCGGTGAGAAAGCGCTGCGAAAAGGCCGCGCGCGCCGCGCGCACCGCAAAGCGCAAACTCGACGCGGAGCGCGGCACGAGGTGTGTGCGCACGTAGGTCAGCGCCGCGGCGGCCGGATCGGCGACACGGTCGTCGGCCAGCCGCAGTCGCAACGCCTCGGTCGAATCGATCGAGCGCCCCGACAAGAGCAGGTCCTCCGCCCCACCGCGTCCCATCCGCTCCGCCAGAGTCACCGACGCCACCGGCGCGAAAACTCCGAGGGTGATCTCGGGTTGCCCGAGGTGGGCGTCGTGCGACACGATCACGCGGTTGCAGAACGCGGCCAGCTCGAGGCCACCCCCCAGGCACTGGCCGCGCACGACGGCCAGGGTCGGGACCGAGGCCGCGATCATGGCGCGAAACAGCCCGCGGAATGCGCGCAGCATCGCCTCGCACTGGTCCGGGAGGTGCTCCTGGACGCTGGCCCCGAACGAGAAATTCGCGCCCTCGCCCTCGAGCAGGATCGCCTTCACCCCCGCATCGCCCTGCGCCCGGACAAACTGCGCGGTCAGCGCGTCCACCATCGCCCTGTCCAGGATATTTGCCTTCGGCCGCGACAGAAACAGACGCCACACCGCGCCGCCCTCGAGCACCTCGACGCGAACCGGAGAACCGCCGGAGCTGGATTGTGCGTCCACGATCAAGCCTTTCTGCTCGCGGCGCCGTCGGCGCGGGGCTGGATTTCATCCATGAGCGCGTCGTCCCAGCTTCGTCCTTCCGCGAGTCGCCGCCGCAACAGCAGGAAATCCACCTCGCGCCGGTCGCGGGGGCCGCTGTGGAACGCGCGGAAACCCGCCCGCCCCTCGGTCATCATGTTGAGACCGAGCCACGCTCGGTTGGTCTCGCGATTCTTGTCCCAATGCTCGAGCTTGTGCTTGCGCACGCTCTCGATGGTCTTGGTGAGGCAACCGGGCATCGTCATCGCGAGCGCATACACGAGCGCGTCCACCTCCGCGTCCAGCTTCGACAGGTCGATCTCACCACGCTTGAGCATCTCCTTGCCGCGATCGAACTCCGCACCCTCCTTGCGCTCGCCGTGGATAATCCGCCCCATGTCGTCGAGATATCGATCCGTCACGACCAGGGGATTCGGGGTGAAGCGTCCGTCCACCTTGAGCGCCGGAACCATGCGCGTGAGCAGGCCCAGGCGAAGCGCCTTGTGCGCGCTCCACGGCTGACAGACGGTGCAGCTCTCCATCGCCGCTTCGACGTTCACGAACAACGGCAGGAAATCGGTGCTGCCGCCATCCGGCGCCGACCCATGCCGCGGCCCTGCCTGCCCGAACAGCGCGAGGTCCTGGGCCAGCGAGAAGTCGCACGCCATGCCGATCTCCTGGCCGCCACCGATCCGCATGCCGTTGACGCGGCAGACGACGGGCTTGTCGCACGCGAGAATCGCACTCACCATGTCGTTGAACAGCCGCATGTACTGGCGATACTCCTCCGGCCGCCCGGCGTAGTACTCGGCGTACTCGGCCGTGTTTCCGCCGGTGCAGAACGCCCGGTTGCCAGTGCCCGTGAAGACGACCGCGACGCACGCACGGTCGTTGGACGCGCGGCGCATGCCGAGGATCACGCCTTTCACCATGTCGGTGGTGTACGAGTTCATCTGCTCCGGATTGTCGAGCGTGATGCGAATCGCGTGCAGGCCTTCGACCTTGCCGCCGTCGGGAGTGCACACGGGCGTCTCGTCGTAGAGGATGCCGGGGGTCCGAGTCGTGGGAACGAGGTCGTGATTCTTGAGTTCCATGGGTCACCTTTCCGGAACGAGAACGACCCGGCCGCGGGCGCGCCGGTGGTGGACGTCTTCGAACGTCTCGTTGATAGACGAGAGGGGACGGCTCTCGATGAACGGCTCCAGCACCACTTTGCCGGACAGAATGAGATCGACGGCGGCCGGGTAGTGCTCCGGCAGGCACGCCCAGTTGCCCTGCGCGGTCGCGTCCTGTGCCATGAGGTTCGACAGCCGCACTTCCACTTTCTCTGCCGTGTAACCGACCACGCTCAAGTAACCGCCGGGGCCGAGCAGACCGAATGCGGTCGTTTGCCCCGCGGGCGTGCCCGAGGTTTCGAAGATCTTCTGCTTCCAGGTGGGAATGCCGCGCTCGTCGGCAAAGCGCTTGATCGCACCGCGCAGCGACTTGAAGTCCATCTGGTCGGCGCGGAGCGTGAGACCGGCGCCGTGCGCCGCGATCGCGTCCAGACGAACAGGGTCGACGTCGATGGCCACCGTCGCCGCACCGCGCGCGGCCGCGATCTGGATACCGAAGCCACCCACGCCGCCGGCGCCCACGAACACGGCCAGGTCCCCGCTGCCCAGATGGCTCCGGTGGATGGCCTGGAACGGTGTCGCCACCGCGTCGGCAACGACCGACAGCGCGGCGAGGTCGAGTCCGGCGGGATTGAGCTTGGGATTGGAAAGATCGGGAACCGGGCACAGACCGCGCGCCGGGACGCGAACGTGGGTGGCGAAACCACCGTGCACGTCGCACCCGAGGAAGACCTGGCGCGGGCAGATCGCACCGCGGCCGTCGCGGCAGGCGGCGCATTCGCCGCACGGGATGACGGCGGGAACGACGACCGCGTGGCCGAGCCATTCCTCGGCGCCGGGACCGGTCGCCGTGACGGTGCCGCTGACTTCATGACCCAGGGTGAGCGGGAAGGGATGGCGCGTGGGCACCCCGTCGTAGAAGAAACCGAGGTCGGTATGGCAGACGCCGCACCCGGCCACCCGGACGAGGGCGTCTCCCGGAGAGAGGACCTCGTCGCGGTCCTCCCACCTCATCCGCTCCCCCACGCGGTGGGTAACCCAGCTCGCTATCTTCACTTCCAGTCTCCGATCTGGCCCGAGGGACCCGCGAGCTCCTAAACAGGAAAATCGGATATCAAATACCTAAATACACCGAAAACGATCTTGTGTCAAGGGGTCCACATGTTCAGGCGGGTCAGAATCGAACCCTGGATGGACACAAATCAGGCCACTGCTTCGAGACTTTCCGAGCAGTCGGGTGTGGCTTCGGCTGGGGCCGGAGTGGGGTCGACCTGGGAATGAGACGCGTGTTCGGCGCTACGCTCGCGCCACTCGTCGCGCACCTTGTCCTCGCGGTAGCGCTTGAGGAAATAGCCGATTGTCTCCACACGAATCTTGATCGAGCCGGCGGGCCGGTTTTCGTCCAGGTCCTTGAAGGAGAAGTACGGCGTCCCCGAGCACTCGATGATCTCTTCGACCACGCTGTAGATGGGGGCGTCGTGGCCGCACTTGAAGTTGGAAAGCTCCAGCGCGACCAGATTGGGGTGGCGCGCGGTGTACTTCGCCGCCCATACCTTGCGGCTCGTGTTCTCGCTGTAGGCGTTCTTCCAGACGTCCATGATGTCCATCGGGCTCGAGATCTCGCCGGCGCGGACCTCGTCGCCGAAGAGACGCTCCAGCATATCTGCGTCGATCGGGAGCGAGTCCTGCGTGAAGACCGGGTAGCCGAGCTTCTGGAACTCGACCAGGATCTCGTGGTTGATGCCGGGGTCGTTGTGGTACGGGCGACCGAGCACGACGATGCCGATCTTCTGCTCGGCTTCGAGCTGATCCAGGACCTCGCGCGCCTGGCGACGGATCGACACGGTGTATTCGTCCAGCGCTTTGTAGCCCGCTTCGACCGCGCGCTGGTTTTCTTTGTCCGAGAGCCCGAGCACGTCCTTGAACGCGGCCATCATCTGGCGCGCGAACAGGTGCGGCTGCGCCACGTTCACCAGCGGGCACAGATAGCGAATCCCCTTCTTCGCGAACAGGTCGCCCTCCTTGGTGAAGGCGGCTTTCACGGCCTCGGGCGTCGCGGTCACGGTCGGGCACGCGCGGCAGTCCTGGGTCTTCACCAGCTCGCTCGGAAGATCGTCGATCATCGGGAAGAAGATCACGTCCAGCGGCTTCTTCTCGTGCTGCTTGAAAATGAGGTTGTGGACGTGCGGGATACCGAGCTTGCTCGGGAAGCACGGGTCGATGGCGCCACGCTTGGCCCCTTCCTTGTACAATTCTTCGTTGGTGTAGTCCGAGTACACGAGGTTCTGCGGGCGCACCCCGAGCGACTCGAAGTATCCGGAGAAAAGCGGGTTGGTCGAGTACTGGTTCAGCATCTTCGGTATGCCGATGCGGAAGCTCTCGCGCTGCTTCATCAACTCGACCCGCTGCTTCTGCGCGGACGTGAACGCGTGCTTCGGCGGCGCCTCGGCCACGCTCTCCGGCTTGAAGCTCTTGAACACGTCGCGCGCGCTCTTCTCGACGAAGTTCGGCGCCGCCTTGAGGCGGGCGTCGAGGTCCTTCTTGATCTCGCGCATCGACTCGACGTCCTCGACCAGCCCCTTTTCGCACGAGTTGTTGACGATCAACCGCCGCGCGCCGGCCATGAGCGGCACTTTCGACTTGCGCGCGCCGGCGGTGGCGCTGGCCGTGTCCACCTCGCCCTGGTCGCGCTTGACCACGCCGGAGGCTTCGACGTCGATGAAGGTGCGCAGGCACTCGTTCTTGCAGAAGTGGCAGCGCGTATCCTCCGAGGTCGTGGCGGTGTAGGCGATCATCTTGACCGCGTCCAGGCCGATGAATGTCGACACGCGCCCGTTTTCCCACAGCCGCGCCGCCTCGATTGCCGCGCCGATCGCACCGCTCTCGCCACAGTGGGTATGAATGATGATCTCCGGGTTGTCGCCATTGCAGCGAAATCTCGATTCGATGAAGTCGACCTGCGACTTGACGGCCGCGAGGTTGCGCTGGGTGCCGCCCTGGAGGACGAACTTCTTCCCCAGCTTGGCGAGATTCGGAATCTGCGCCACGTAGAGCCAGATGTTTTTTGGAAGCACCGCCGCCAGGCCGGCCATGATCTCGGCCGCTGTCCAGCCCTGACGCTGGAAATCGACGATGTCGGACTGCATGAACACCGCGCAGCCGTAGCCGAAGGTCGGCATCTGCTCGGCCGCGAAGGCGGTGTCCGCGAACTGCTCGACCGGCACACCGAACTCGCCCGCCGTGCTCTGGAGGAAATAGCCATTCCCCGCCGAACACTGCGTGTTGAGCTTGAAGTCCTTCACACTCCCGCCGTTGAGCACCATGATCTTGATGTCCTGGCCGCCAACGTCGCAGATCACGTCGACGTCGTCGTAGAAATGGAGCGCCGATTCCGCGTGCGCGACGGTCTCGACGATGGCGGCATCCGCGCCGAGCACGTCGCGCAGCACGTCCTTGGCGTAACCGGTGGTACCCACACCCAGGATCTCCAAGCGCGCGCCCTGGGACTCCACGTGGCGCTGGATGTCCCCGATCACTTCGATCGTGTCCTTGATGGGGTTGCCCTTGGAGAGCTGGTACGACTTGGCGAGTACTTCTCTCTCGGTGGAGAGCAGCACCGCCTTGGTGGACGTCGAGCCGCCGTCGAGGCCCACGAAGGCGCGGACGACTTCGCCCGCCGCAAACGCCGCCTGCACGAACGGCTCCGGCGTGTAGCGTTCCTTGAACGCGGCCAGGTCCGTCGCGTCCTTGCTCAAGCCCGCGCTCGCCTTGGCCTTGCTCTGCTTGCGGCCGACGGTGATGTACTCCTCGAGCACCGCCCATCCTTTGTATACGCCGACGCCTTCGTCCTCGTCCTTGCCGTACTCGATCGCGCCGATCGCCGCGTAGTACTGCGCGTTCTGCGGCACGACGATCAGCGACTTCGGGTCGACTCCCTCCGGGATCGCGACCTCGCGTTCTTTCCACACGATCGGGATGTTGTGCTGCCAGGCTTCGCGCATGCCGCGGATGTAGGTGTTGGGACCGCCGAGCAGGATCACTTCCGGGCGCAGCGTATGCCCGCGCGTCAACACGGAGAGATTCTGGCCGATGATCGCCTCGAAGAGGCTCGCCATCAGTTCTTCGGTGGGGATGCCCTGCTTCTGGAGACCGTTGATGTCGGTCTCGGCGAAGACGCCGCACTTGCCGGCGACGTGGTGGAGCTTGACCCCGTGGTAGCCCTGCTCGCAGAGCTCGTCGGGCGGGATGCGGAGCTTGGCGTTGATCTTGTCGATGACGGCTCCGGTGCCGCCGGCGCACTTGTCGTTCATCGACGGAATCTTTTTCTTGCGGCCGGTCTCGGGGTCTTCTTTGAAGACGATGATCTTCGCGTCCTGGCCGCCGAGCTCGATCACCGAGCCCGCCTTCGGGTGCTCCTTCTCCACCGCGAGGCAGACCGCGTTGACTTCCTGCACGAACTTGGCCCCGATGCGGGGGCTCATGTTCATGCCGCCGCTGCCGGTGATGAAGACGCGGACTTCCTGCGCGGTCACGGCGGCGACGAAACCGTCGACCTCGCCGTCGACGCGCTTCAGGAACTCGAGGACTTTTTCGGGCTGTTTGGTTTCGTGGCGCTGGTAGTCGTGCCAGAGGAGCCGGTCGGTGGCCGCGTCCACGACGACGGCCTTCACCGTGGTCGAGCCGACGTCCATACCGATCAGGAATCGGGTCGCGGCCATGGCGGGAGTATGGACCAGGCGGCCGGGCGAGGGCAAACGGAATAGTGGAAGGGCCTTCCTTTATTGCGCGTCTCGATCGAGAGACCCGCGCGTGCCGGAGGCAAGAAGCGCTGTCGCGGCAGTTCTTGCCGGGCGCACCCCCGAGGTTACGCGGCGCCGCTGGAACAAGTCTTGCGGGTTGCCGGCCGCAATGGCTCCCGTCGGTCCGGACGATCCCACTCTGCTGGAACGCGTTGAGCGCCTGGAGCGCGTGGTCGAAGGCCTGCTCGAACGCGACTCGAGCTCACGGGCTGCGCTCGCCGACGCTCGGCCCACGCCTCCGCCCGCTCTCGAATCGCGGGGCGGGCCGCCGCGCGCTGCAACGCCGTCTGCGCCGCCGCGTCCCGTCGCGCCGATGCCCGCGCATCGTTCCGCCCAGGTGGCAGCGATGGATCTTCGCTCGGTGCTGCGCGTGGTCGGTATCGCGCTACTCTTGTTCGGCGTCGCGTTCCTGTTCAAGTACTCCCAGGACGAGTCGGAATGGCTCCGCAGCCTGCGCGTTCTGATTGGCATCGGGCTCGGAGTCAGCCTCACCATCGCCGGTCGCGTGCTGCTCGGACGTGACCGGCCGTTCGCACAGATTCTCACCGGCGGCGGCATTGCGACGTGGTTCATGTCGGGCTTCGCCGCGTACCAGCTCTTCGGTCTGATCGGGGCGGTTACCGGCTTCGCGTACATGGCGACGGTGACGACCGCGGCCTTCGCGATCTCGGTTCGACAGAACTCGCTGGCCCTGACGATCGTCGCCACCATCGGGGGGCTGGCCACGCCGTTCCTGCTCTACGACCCGACGCGAAGCGTGTGGGGCGTGTCGCTCTACGTGGTCACCGTCGCGTCGGCCGCGCTCGCGATTCATCGCCGGCGCGGCTGGTGGGCGCTCCTGTGGATCGCCGCTGCCGGATCCTGCTATGCCGTGTCCGCCACGGTCGTGTACTACTTCACGCCAACGACGCCGCACAGCGAACGCGTCGTGCTGCAAGGCGCGCTATTGTTCCTCTACGGCTTGTTCGCTCTCTCGACCGCTGCCGGATATGTTCGCGGGGTGCGCGCGGGCGAGTCCGGTGACGCGTACGATACCCGCCTGTTCCTGGTGACGCTGATCCCCGTCGGCACGGTCGCCCTGACGCACACGATCTGGAGGCTCGATCAGGAGCAGCTGGGCCAGTTGTGCCTCCTCTTCGCGTTGGTTTATCTTGGTGCAACCGTCGTCCGTTTCCCACGCGACGAGCTGGGCCGGTTGATCAACGCCTATCTCTTGCTGGCGTCGGGATTCGCGACCGTCGGCGCGCTCGCGCTCGTAGACGGCGAGATGCAGCATCTTGCCGTTGCGACCGAGGCGTTGCTCCTGCGACGCCTCACACTTCGGTCGAAGCGCGTTTCCATCGCGAACGCGATCTCGCACGGGCTATTCGGGATATGCGCGCTGCTGGTGCTGCGCGACCTCGTGGTCGACCACTCGCCGAATGTTCCCCTGTTCAATCGAACCGGGGTCACGACGCTGTGGTCGATCGTCGCGGCGACGATCGCGGCTCTCTCGCTGCCGCGCGAAAAAGGGCGGATTCGCCGCTTCTACCTGTACGCGGCGCACGTCCTGATTCTGGCGTGGATCCTCCGCGAGTTCGCCGCGGTTGCCAGCGGCCAAGCGATCGTGACGATCATCTGGGGTGGGTATGGGGTGACGCTGCTGATCGCAGGACTCCGACGCACCAGCCGGCCGATGCGCACCGTCGGGTTCTTGACCCTGCTCGCCGTTGTCACCAAGCTCTTCGCCGTCGACCTCGCGTCGGTGCGCGCGATCTGGCGCGTCCTTCTCTTCATTGGATTCGGTGGCGTTTTCCTGTCGCTCAGCTACTGGTTCCTCACCCTGGATCGCGGCGCGCGGAAGCAATAGGGGCCTGCCATTCTTGGCCACGTCCTGCTGGTCGTAGGCACGGCGGGGGCAAACGGAATAGTGGAAGCGCGGTATTCCATTGCCGGCAGCGGCCCGGCTGCTCACGTCGGCTGGCGTCGGGCAGTAGCGTGCCGATATTGATTCATCAAGCCCTCGCCCAGGATTCTGTCTGCTTCGAGTTGATTGTGGCGCGCGCAGAGGAGCCGAAGATTGCTCGCGTGGCTTGTCCCGTCCCGCGCGACCGGCGTGATGTGATCGACCTGAAGAGTGCGCGTCTCACCGCCTGGCCGCTCCCCGCGACATACGTTCTCGCGCGCCTTCTGGTCCCAGAAATTGCGCATAGACGCGGAGGTGGATTCGGGGTCACGCGGCGGCATGCCGCTATTTTTACCACGAGCACAACGCGTTCACATCAGGGAGGGTTGCCGGACCCGGGGGCGGATGAGTCCGGCAACCCGGAGAACCCTGACTTCTCAGCAACTACTTGAGCAACACCATCTTCCTCGTTTCGTTGAACTCTCCGGCGCGCATCCGGTAGAAGTACACACCCGACGCCACGCGCTGGCCGCGATCGTCGTCGCCGTTCCACTGCACCGACCACGTGCCTGCGCTGCGATGCTCGTCGACCAGCTCGCGCACCATGCGACCCGCCACGTCGTAGATCGTGATGTTGACGTCTGCGCCGCCCTCTGGAATGTCGTACGCGATCGTGGTGATCGGATTGAACGGGTTGGGCACGTTGGGATGTAGCGCGAACGACGTCGGGACAGGCGGAGCGCCGATCCCGGTGGGCGTCAGTGTCGCAATCACGAATGGCGACAGCGTCGCCACGTGGCCGCAGATCACGTTGTTCACCAGATCCCGCGTCGTCGTGACGTCCACCCACGCCGAACCGTCGTAGTGCGCGATGACGAGATTCCCCTCCGGGCCCGGGATGTTGTTCTCGTCGTAGAACAAGCACACGTCGACACCTCCCGTGTACGAGGCGTCTGTCGTCACATCGAAGTAGATCGACGGATCGTTCGGGTTGCCGACCGTAAAGTTCGACGACACCGGCACAGGCGGCGTGAACGGGTTCACCACGAAGGTGTTGCCGGGGCTGCTTACGTCACCGTATGTCGCGCTTCCTCGAACGTTTCCATTTGCGTCCACGAGATCGACGAGAACACTCGAGCCTACAGGGGTGTTCTCGGAAAGAATGCAAAATGACAGCTCCGACGTACTGCCGCTCGCGTTGGTCGCGGTGGCCACGATGTAATTCGCAGGGGGAATCGGTTGCGCGGGTGTGAAGGTAAACGAAGCAGTCCCGCCCCCGTCCGTATTGACTACAATTTCCCCCATGTAGATTTCCGCGTTGCATGAGCTAAAGCTTTGCGGAGATCGGTAAAAATTGAGCGTGATGGACTCGCTGAACCCCCCGTGCATGATCCCCGAGACCTGGTTGCCACTTGCCGCCGAGACATCGGGGAAGTTCTGCAAGTAGTTGGCTCCAAAATCGAAGTCAAGGAAGTCGTTGATCGTGATGCCGTCCTGGCCAAGGTCGATCCCTTGAGCGGCGATGTGGTGCATTGAATTGCCCACAATCCGATTGTCAACTGAGTAGGGGTCCGAGACTACGACCCCATAGTCGCCATACGCAATCACGTTGGCTTCTCCGGGGTTCGCGGAACCGATGTGGTTGGATTGCGCGCCGCCCAGGAGCATGACTCCGATGTCGTTCCCCAGGGATGTGGACGCATCTGCGCCGATTCCGATGTAATTGCCGTAGATCCCGACGCCGTCGGCCCCGTCCACTCGCACGCCGTAAACGCTCCACCCAATCACGTTGCGGCTGGCTGGCGCTGCACCCCCCACCACACACCCGTCGGATTCGATCAAGACACCGGTCAGGTTCCCGTTGCCGGTAATCCCCGACGCGTCCATGCCGATGTAGCTGCCCTCCACGACGACGCCGGGCGAGCTGACTCGGATTGCTGCTCCCGCCCACCCATGGGTCGAGAGTCCGCGTACCACTCCGGGCGACTGGAACACCAGGCCATCCGGGGAGCCCGCAAACGGCCCCCAAAGACTGACCTCTATTTGCGCGTCCAACGGTTCACCGACGGGATTGGTGTTGGGCGATGCCCCGGGCTGAGTAAATCCATCAATGATCAGCTGATGGGTAATCACCGGCAGGGCCGACAAGAGCGTGATCATGTGCGGACCGGGACCGGGGATATCAAACGAAATGGCCCCCGCCTCTGGGGAAGAGCCATGGACAAGCATCGCCCGCCTCAAGGTGCCACTCGTGTTGGTGTCGGCGGTGCTGGTCACCTTGTAGATGTGCCCGACCGTGCGGCTTACGCAAACGTTGTCGATGAGGGGCGCGTGCGAATGGCACGCTCCGCCGGGGCCCCAGGTCCACGCCATGTCCTTGACACCGACTGCCACCTGCACGTCCGTGGCACCGCCCGGAATCGGGACGACGAACCCAGCAAGATTGTTTCGAAACCAGACCTTCGCCGCCGAATAGTAGGCGTAACCGTCGTCCATCCACGCAGTCGGCACGCCGGCGACCATGAAACGAACCTTCCAGACATAGAACACCAGGTTGGCCAGCGGCAGATCCATGTACGCATCAAACGTGAGTGTCAACTGATCGAACTCTGCCGGTACCGGCACACCGTCCTTGTCGTCCGCGAGCGGTATCCATTTGGACGCGACCTCGTTATGGATGTAGTCGCTATAGGAATGCGACCCCGGATTGGTGGTCTTCGGAACCGCCAGCTGGCTCGGGTAGCCACCGCACCCGTAGTCATCCGGAGAGTTCTTGTAGAACGACCAGAAATGCCCGTCGTTGAAGTAAGCGGGGTCCTCCTGCACAACCGAGGCGCCCGACACCAGGTCTGCGTATAGTCCGAAGCCTGACGAGTCCACCGCCACCCATCCTTCCGTGGAGGGACCGCCGACGCCGTCTTCGAAGGTGTATTCCTTCAGTATGCGCCCGAGTGAGGCCGGGGGGACCTCGCACGGCGGCAAGCCCGGGATCTGGGGGTTAGCAGCGCGTGAGGGACTCGGATCTGGATTGTACTTCGACCTGAAACGGTTCGAGCTGCTTTGAGAACGCGAGCACAGGGAGAATCAGAACCGCGAAGAACAAGGCCTTCATGGCGGACCCCCTTTGGGAGCCTGGCAGCGGCTGGCGCTGCGTGGTCGTAGGAAATTGATGAGGAATCCAGGGGCCCGGACAGCGCCGACGCCGCCCGGGCGGAAGGACTCGATCTATTGGACGAAAACGCGGAGCCGAATCACACGCCCGAGAAGAGAAATTTCTTCAATCCGCCGGCAGCTATCGGATTCGAATGGATCCGGGTTCGGAGACCTCGATGGTGTCCCCCGCCTGGAGCGCATACACCCGCCACATGAGATCGAGGCTGGGTGGTAGGTCCGACGGCAACAGCGACCGATCGATCACGACCGACGTCTCCGCGACAGCGGGATGGCGGTAGATCTCCGTCAGGCCCGGGCCGTAGATGCGAACCTGGTACGCATCCGCGCCGGGAACAGGGGCCCAGGAAAGGTGAATGGATCCGTCGGAGCGTACCTCGGCGGGCGGAAGGGCCCCGGACTGTGTGGCCGATCCGCTGCGCAAGAGAATGCCTTCCGGTCCACGCGACTGCTGCCATACCACGACGGCGAAGACCGCAACCGCCCCGGCTGCAATAAGCGGAGCTGGGCGCAGGAGCCCGCGCAACCGAATCGAAAAACTCGCAGATGACCGCCGCGACTCGGGCGGGCGCTTCTCGCCCACCTTCGAGGCAATCAACGCATCCAGCGTCCGGCGCGCGGTCTCGGTGTCGAACCCGGCCACCGGTTCGGCGCGAAGAAACTCATGATAGGACCGCCAGAGGTTCCGACAACGAGGACAGTCCTCGACATGCCGCCGCATCGGGTGATCCGCCGCCAGTTCGGCAACTTCACCGATTGTCTCGCTCTCAATGCATCGAGTCTCCAATTGAGTCTCCTTCCATCAAATTCCGCGGTCGATGGCGGCGCGGAGCTTTCTGCGCGCGCGCTGGAGGACGGCCCGCGCGCCGGATGCGCCATCGATACTCAACATCGCCGTGATCGCTTCCAGGCCCATTCGTTCGAAACACCGCAGCCAGATGACATCCTGTTCCAGCGGCTCCAGTTCGGTCCGGATCATCTGAAGGAGGCGTTCCTCGTCTTCGTCCTGCTCCACCGTCACATCCGCGAGTGGCACCGGATCGGGGACATCATCCGGGACGTCTTCGTCCGCAAGGAGTTCAACCCGCCGGCCGGAGTCGATGCAGCGGTTCCGCGTGACGGTGAAGACCCACGAGGAGAACTTCGACCGTCCCTCGAACGAGCCGACCCGCTTCCACACGGTCAAGAGCACTTCCTGCGACAGATCCAAGGCGCGTTCCGGGTCGCGGGTGTAGCGCAGGCACCAAAAGTACACCGCGTCGCGGTAACGACGCAGGAGCTCCTCCACCGCTTCGCGCCGTCGCGCCTCGTCAGGGTCGTTTCGGGCGACCCGGAGCAGGTCGTCGTCCGGGCCCCTCACTTGATTAGACGCAGCCATCTTCTCGGGTTCACACGCGATTTGGGTCGGAATACAAGTTATCCACGCGACGTGGGCGCCGCCTCCGCACGACCGCCATGGTCGTGCCGGCAAGTGCCAGCGCCAGCAGGGCAAGAAGTGCCGGGCGGAGACGGGAAGCCCTTTCCACCCTTACCACCATCGAGCCATCCCCGACCACGGTGAAACCGGCCCAGTAGAATGGATGCGACACGGCCGCGGGTGCGCCGGGTGTCGAGCTGCGCAAGGCGGAGCGACGTCGCCACCGATTCGCCCTTCGCGAGGTGCTCATAGAAACAGCGCATCACCCGGGCCGTGGCGCGGTCGTCGATGGGCCAGAGGCTCGACACCACCACGGGGACTCCCGCGCTCATGAACGCGGCGGTGAGCCCGAGGACTCCCTCGCCGGTGGTGAGACGCCCACCCGCCGTCTCACAGCCGGCGAGCACGGTGAGCGTCATGGGGAGCGACAGCTTCGCGATCTGCCACGCGCGCACGAAGGGGTCGCCTCGAAACGCCCGCGCGACCAGTGCGGAATCGGCGGATGAGAGAATGGCCGTGGTATCGGCTGACGAACGGGTCGTTGTCGGGATCGATGCGATCCCGGAGTCCGCCGCTTCGGCGACTGCAACCAACCGCAGGCCGGACTGCCATGGGGACTGATCGACGATGAGCGCATGAGCGGCAACGTGAAGCACGTCGCACTCGGAGAGAACCACCGCAAGCCCATCCGCGCCACCGACGAGTCCACGCACGCGGTGCACGCCGGCATAACGGGTCGAGAGCGCGCGAACCTCCGCGTCAGCGCCGGGCAGTCTCGATTCCGTCGATGCTTCGAGAGCGACAAGCCTCGCCGCACCGCCGCGCGATCGGGTTGGACGAGACCGCTGGAGTGAGAGCACGCTGGCGGATGGTATCTGCACGACGTCCTTCGTCTCCATGAGCAAGCGCGACGAGTCGCCAGGCATCAGCGTCCCGAACGGGATCGACGCGAAGAACCCGTCGGGCGCGACGAACACACGCTGCGCTTTCTCCACCAGGTCGACCACCTCGCCCATCACGGCCATGCCAATGTACTGCTGGATCGACGCCAGGCGCTCAGGCGGAAAATCCGCCTGCAAGGCCAGGTCGGCGCTTGCCATGGCGCGGTGGTAGAGGTCGATGCTCTCGGCGAGCGGCGAATCCGGCCCTGGGAGCTTGACGAGGCGCAGAGAGTCGGACGTAACCGCCACCAGATACGATTCGGCGCTCCCGACGAATAGCTCGAGCAGCAACTCGCCGGGCCGGAGTACGCGGCCCTGCAGTTCATCGATCGTGGCAACTCGTTGGACGGTTGCCGGTTCCGTTTCGGTGCGCGGCTCGCTGATCCGGTCGAGAAGGCTTCGGGTCTTGAAGCGCTGCATGCAGTCGAAGAAAGCCCTCTCACGCACCGGCGTCGGGAGACCTTCCGGGTACTCGAGCAGCACTTGTCCGGCGTCCAGAACGTCGCGCGCATTGTCCTGGCCGAATGTTTCACGCCATTCGGGCGTGTTGATTCCACGGCGTGCGGTTTCGAGGCTGTCGAGCCCGTCGACCAGCGACGCGTACGCCTCCGCCCTCCGACCCAGAGTGCGGTAGCACACGCTCTCCCGCAGGCGGGCGGTCACGGCTACTCGTTGCGACGTCATGTTCTGCGCGCATTTGACCGCCCGGTGCGCGGATCGCAACGCCGCCTCCGGATGGTTCGCCCGCTCGTGCAGACGCGACAGCAGCAGGTACGCAGCGGGTTCGGCCTCCGCGTAGACGTTCGCCCCGCTCGCTTCGAAGTTCTCAATTAGCAGCTCGATCGCCTGTGGAACACTGTCGTTGCTCGCGAGCACCCGGGCGAGCCCGATAACGGCCAGGTCCCTGTGCTGGGGTTCGAGCCGGTCTGTCACGGCCAGCAGCCGCCGATAGATGGTTCCGGCCGCATTGTACTTGCCCTCGGCGATTCGCAGATCGGCCAGGCTGACGTCCACCATGTTTGAGAACTCACCGCCTCCCCGCGTGCGGCACACGTCCTTCGCGTCGTTCAGAATCGCCTCCGCATGGGCGAAGTCGCCGAGCTCCTGGGCCCGCGCCGCCAGATTGAGGGCGGGAATCACCATTCCGCGCGGAAAGCTGATCTCGCGCGCGATGTCGAGCGCCCTCTGAAAATACGCGGCGGCGCGGCCGGGATCACCGTTGGCCGACTCGAGGGTTCCGAGGTTGTTGACCGCCCACATCTCGTTCACGCGATCGCCGGCTTCGCAAGCGACGATCCATGCTTGCTGAAAGCAACGCTTCGCTTCCGCCTCGCTCCCGACTGCGTGCTCGACTCGACCCAGGCCGATCAGCGGTTCGACCGTCAGACGCGGGCTTCCACTTTGACGGAACAGTGTGATCGCGTGTCGGTACTCTGCTCCTGCCCTGGCGTTATCGCTGAGCAAGTGAGCACAGTAGGCGATAGCGCTCCGCGCCCATGCCTCGTCGATCGTGGAATGGACCTTCCTGGCTAGCAGCAAGCGCTTTTCAAAACAGCGCGTGGCATCGTCGTAGCGGGCCTCGCCCGTGTATACAAACCCCTTGTAGTGAACGGCCGGCATCCATCCGACGGTGTCGCGCGCCGCCTCCGCGATACGGATGGCGATGTCGATATCATGCTCGGCCTCGACTCGGCGACCGACCATGATGAGAACGCGGCCGCGCTGGGCGTACATGCGCCCCAGCAGGATCGAATCGCGCTCCGCTTCGGCGCGCTGGATGTATGCGGGGATCAGGCTGAGGATGGAATCATACCGGGAAGCGGTGAAGAGGTCATCGATACGGCGCCGGATTTCGGTCGTAGTGAGCCGTCCGGTTTCGCCCGCGGCAGGAACGGTGGGGGTTGCCAGAAGAACCAGGAGCACAGGGATTGCGGGAGGATGAATCCGCATGATCGCTATGGCGAACTGGCCGTGATCCGACGTGCGAGCACCCAGGTGTACTGCGTCCCCTCTCCCAGGACGCGCTCGACCGCGCATTCCTCCCGCCGCAGCGGCCGCGACCTGCGCGAGAGTCACGCGCGACCCCTGCCATGCCGGGTGTTCGAGGTCGCGCGGGCCGTTCGACACGGCGGCGGAGTGAACGATGTCGTGTCGACCCGAGCAACGTGCGTTTGAGTCGCCCGAGCGCCGCGCGCAGCGCCCCGAGTTGCGGCATCGTGTTCACCTGGAAATAGAAACTCCCGCCGGGTCGCAGCACGCGCCCGGCGTCGCGGATGTACGTGAGCGTGACGTTTGCGTCTGGGATGTGCTGGAAGACGATATACGAGAACACGAAGTCGAAGCTCGCGTCGGGGTACGCCGAGAGGTCGACCCCGTTGCCGACGTCGAGGCGGACATTCGCGCAGGCATCGAGGTTCACTCTCGCCTGCCGGATCATCTCTTCGGAAACATCGAGCCCGGTGACGTGGCCAAAGCGGCCGGCGAAGTACTTCGTCATGCGCCCGACGCCGCAGCCGATCTCGAGTAAACTTTCTTGCCCGGTGAACGGGAGGCCGGATTCGGTGAGGAACTTATCGGCGAGAATCCCGCCCCACTTCCAGAACTCGGCCGGATCCTGCTCGTCGTACGCGCGGTACGACGAGATGTAGTACATCGCGTTCTCACGCGCCTTCTCGTCCCAGAAGGCGCGCATGGACGACGGGGGATCGGGGGCATGCGGCGGCATGCCCCAAGATTAACACGGCGGAGAAACCGAGTCCTTACGTTACCGCGCGATCACCATCTTGCGCGTTGCTGTCTCCCCGCCCGCCGTGACCCGGCAGAAATAGACACCGCTGGCGAGAGGGCGGCCCCGATCGTCGTCCCCGGCGAGCGAGATGGTCCGCCAGCCCGCGGGCACATCGGCCAGGTTCATGCTACGCACCCGCCGACCCGCCGCGTCGAAGACGTCCAGGCGCAGGTCCGCCTTCGCGGGTAGCCCCACGGCGAACTCCGTGTGGCCGCGGAAGGGGTTCGGGTGGTTCTGCAGCACCGTGAGAGCAGAGGCAGGCGGCGTGCTGCCCACCCCCGTGGTCGCCCCCACGTTCGCCTCGTTCGACGGCGTGCTCTGGTTTCCGTGCACGTCGCTCGCGGTGACGATGTAATAGAGCGCGCTCGCGGGTGCGCCGCTGTCCACCAGACACCGTGTCGCCGACGCTCGACAGGAAGTTGACGGGCACTGCCGTCACCCCCGAAGAAGTTGCCCGGTACACCACGTAGTTCTTCAGATCGCGTCACGCGCACGCGGTTCCACTTGAGCTGCACATCCGCGCCCGCGCGCTGCGCGGTCAAGAACAGCGGTGCGGTCGGTGCCAGGTTGTCCACCGAATGCCCGCTCATCACGTTCGACGGCCAGAATCGTATATCCATCGCTCGTCTCCGAAACTCACTATGAAGTGATGCTGCGCGAGGCCCTGAACCGTCGAGTCCGCGCGCGTCGACGTGCTGAAGCTGTAGGTCGGGAAATACTTGGCGTCCTGATTACCGACCCACTCCCAGTAATAGTCGGTCAGGGGCCCATGCTGGACCCAGAATGCTTGGCCCTGAAAATCGGCCGGGACACGCAAGGGTTCGGCACCGCCGTACGTAACTGCCTCTGCACTCTGCATCACCGCCGCGTCGGTTGCCCTCCATACCGAGTAGTGGCTGATCGTGCGCAGGTTCAATTGATCCCAATCACCCGCTTTCCAGTTCACCTTCACCTTGCCCCCCTGATCCCCCCGCACGTCAGCCACCGAGGTGATGATCGGTTCCGGGTGCCCCCAGTACCCGTATCGAAACTCCACCCGCTGCGCGTAGACGTCGTTCGTGCTGCCGCTTCGACGAGAGTCGTGCCACGTCACGATCGCCCCGCCCGAACCGTCCGAGACAATCGTGGGGTAGGACTGGTCGCCCGCCGCGGTGCACAGGGCCACTCCATCGCCCGTCCACTGCACTGCGCCCGAGGGGCTCACCCGCTGCGCGTAGACGTCGTACGTGCTGCCACTTCGAGAGTCGTACCACGTCACGATCGCCCCGCCCGAACCGTCCGAGACAATCGTGGGGTAGGACTGGTCGCTCGCCGCGGTGCACAGGGCCACTCCATCGCCCGCCCACTGCACCGCACCCGAGGGGCTCACCCGCTGCGCATAGACGTCGTACGTGCTGCCGCTTCGCAAGTCGAGCCACGTCACGATCGCCCCGCCGGAACCGTCCGAGACGAGCACGGGGGAGTCCTGGTGGTTCGCCGCGGTCGAGAGCGCCACTCCATTGCCCGTCCACTGCAGCGCCCCCGACGCGTTCACCCGCTGGGCGTAGATGTCGGGGGTGCCGCTTCGCCAGTCGAACCACGTAACGATCGCCCCACCGGAACCGTCGGCAACGATCGTGGGAGCAAGTTGATCGTTCGCCGCGGTGCAAAGGGCCACCCCATTGACCGTCCACTGCACAGCCCCCAAGGCGCTCACCCGCTGCGCGTAGATGTCGAACTTGCCGGTTCGCAAGTGCTGCCACGTCACGATCGCCCCGCCGGAACCGTCGGCGACGATCGTGGGAATAAGTTGATCGTTAATCGCGGTGCAAAGGGCCACCCCATTGACCGTCCAGTGCACAGCACCCGAGGGGCTCACCCGCTGCGCGTAGATGTCGGCATTGCCGCTTCGTACGTCTTGCCACGTCACGATCGCCCCACCGGCACTGTCCGAGACGATCGTCGGGAAAGCCTGCTGGTCCACCGCGGCACACAGGGCCACGCCGTTGGCCGTCCACTGTACCACCCCCGACGCGTTCACCCGCTGCGCGTAGATGTCGTAATTGCCGCTTCGCAAGTCCTGCCACGTCACAATAGCCCCACCCGAACCGTCCGAGACAATCTTGGGGACGGCCTGGTCGTTCACCGCAATGCACAGCGCCACGCCGTCGGCCGTCCACTGCACCGCACCCGAGGCGTTCACCCGCTGCGCGTAGATGTCGTAATCGCCATTTCGATTGTCCTGCCACGTCACGATCGCCCCCCCGGAACCGTCCGAGACAATTGTGGGGTAGGACTGGCCGCCCGCCGCGGTCGTGAGGGCGGTGCCATCGGGTTGCCACTGCCCGAGCGCCGGAAGTGGGGCGAGAAGAAACACGAGAACCAGTAGAGAGAATGAGAAACAGGGTTTCATACGCGGCCTCCGAATCAAGACGGTGCCGACGACAAGGCAGAGCGCGCGAGGAGCCGCGTCAGCCTCCGTCGTCCTACCGCGTGATCACCATCTTGCGTGTCACCGTCGAGCCCGCCGCCGTCACGCGATAGAAGTACACACCGCTCGCCAGCGGCTCGCCCTGGTCGTTCACACCCGAGAGCGACACCTTCTGCCGAACCCTTCATCCCCGCCTGCTGGACCTCCCGCACTCGCCGGCCCGCCACGTCGTACACCTCGATCGTGATTGCTTCCGCCGACGGTAACCCGATCTCAACCTCCGTCGTCCCCGCGAATGGATTCGGATAGTTCTGCAGCACCGTGAGAGCAGAGGCAGGCGGCGTCCTGCCTACCCCCGTGGTCGCCCCCACGTTCGCCTCGTTCGACGGCGTGCTCTGGTTTCCGTGCACGTCGCTCGCGGTGACGATGTAATAGAGCGCGCTCGCGGGTGCGCCGCTGTCCACCAACACCGTGTCGCCGACGCTCGACAGGAAGTTGACGGGCACTGCCGTCACCCCCGAAGAAGTTGCCCGGTACACCACGTAGTTCTTCAGATCCGTCACGCGCACGCGGTTCCACTTGAGCTGCACATCCGCGCCCGCGCGCTGCGCGGTCAAGAACAGCGGTGCTGTCGGTGCCAGGTTGTCCACCGAATGCCCGCTCATCACGTTCGACGGCCAGAATGTATATCCATCGCTCGTCTCCGAAATCACTATGAAGTGATGCTGCGCGAGGCCCTGAACCGTCGAGTCCGCGCGCGTCGACGTGCTGAAGCTGTAGGTCGGGAAATACTTGGCGTCCTGATTACCGACCCACTCCCAGTAATAGTCGGTCAGGGGCCCATGCTGGACCCAGAATGCTTGGCCCTGAAAATCGGCCGGGACACGCAAGGGTTCGGCACCGCCGTACGTAACTGCCTCTGCACTCTGCATCACCGCCGCGTCAGTTGCCCTCCATACCGAGTAGTGGCTGATCGTGCGCAGGTTCAATTGATCCCAGTCACCCGCCTTCCAGTTCACCTTCACCTTGCCCCCCTGATCCCCCCGCACGTCAGCCACCGAGGTGATCATCGGTTCCGGGTGCCCCCAGTACCCGTATCGAAATTCCACCCGCTGCGCGTAGACGTCGTACGTGCTGCCGCTTCGATAGTCGAGCCATGTCACGATCGCCCCGCCCGAACCGTCCGACACAATCGTGGGGTAGGACTGGCCGCCCGCCGCGGTGCACAGGGCCACTCCATCGCCCGTCCACTGCACTGCGCCCGACGGGCTCACCCGCTGCGCGTAGACGTCGTACGTGCTGCCGCTTCGAGAGTCGTACCACGTCACGATCGCCCCGCCCGAACCGTCCGAGACAATCGTGGGGTAGGACTGGCCGCCCGCCGCGGTGCACAGGGCCACTCCGTCGGCCGTCCACTGCACCGCACCCGAGGCGTTCACCCGCTGCGCGTAGATGTGGTAAGGACCGCTTCGATTGTCGTGCCACGTCACGACCGCACCGCCAACACCGTCCGAGACGATCTTCGGGGAGGTTTGGTTGTTCGCCGCGGTGCACAGGGCTATTCCGTTGCCCGTCCACTGCAGCGCCCCCGACGCGTTCACCCGCTGCGCGTAGATGTCGGGGGTGCCGCTTCGCCAGTCGAACCACGTCACGATCGCCCCGGTGGAACCATCCGAAGCGATCGTGGGGTCTTCCTGATAGTTCGCCGCGGTGCAGAGGGCCACTCCATCGCCCGCCCACTGCACCGCACCCGAGGCGCTCACCCGCTGCGCGTAGATGTCGTAGTTGCCATTTCGATTGTCCTCCCACGTCACGATCGCCCCGCCGGAACCGTCCGAGACGATCATGGGAGTAAGTTGATCGTTCGTCGCGGTGCAAAGGGCCACCCCATTGGCCGTCCACTGCACCGCGCCCGACGCGTTCACCCGCTGCGCGTAGATGTCGCCAACAACTCCGGGTCGAGCGTCTTGCCACGTCACGATCGCCCCGCCGGCACCGTCCGAGACGATCGTCGGGGAAACCTGCTGGTCCACCGCGGCACACAGGGCCACGCCGTTGGCCGTCCACTGTACCACCCCCGACGCGTTCACCCGCTGCGCGTAGATGTCGTAATCGCCATTTCGATTGTCCTGCCACGTCACGATCGCCCCCCCGGAACCGTCGGAGACGATCGTGGGGAAGGACTGGATGTTCGCCGCCGTGCATATGGCCATTCCATCGGCCGTCCACTGCACCGCACCCGAGGCGTTCACCCGCTGCGCGTAGATGTCGGCGGTGCCGCTTCGATTGTCTTGCCACGTCACGATCGCCCCCCCGGAACCGTCCGAGATGATCGTGGGGGTATCCTGATTGCCCAAGGCGGTCGAGACCGCGGCACCATCCGGCTGCCACTGCGCTCGACTGATGCTCGGATGAACGAGAGTCGACAAAACGAAAAGGGATACCGAAAGCGTTTTCATCTTTGGCCTCGTTTCGCGTTCTACTTCAGCAGCACCATCTTCTTGGTGTCGACGAACTCACCTGCGCTCATCCGGTAGAAGTACACACCGGACGCGACGCGACCCCGGCCGTTGTCATCCCCGTGCCACGTCACCGACCAGCGCCCGCCCGGCCGGTGTCGACGACCAGGTCGGAGCTCGCGATACTCGGAGGGCTCTCGCGTTAAGGACAAGCTTATCACGAGCGCTGGGCCGACGCAACCTACCGAGCGATGACCATCTTTTTGGTAACGGTTTGTCCGTTGGCCGTGACGCGATAGAAATACACCCCGCTCGCGAGAGGCTTTCCACCGTAGTCAACGCCCACGAATGCAATCGATCGCCAGCCCGCAGCGGCTTCGCCGACCGCGATGGCACGAACCCGCCGCCCCGACACGTCGAACACGTCGATCGAAATGTCCGACTTGGCCGGCAAGCCGACTTGGAAGTCCGTCCGACTGCTGAACGGGTTCGGATAATTTTGCAACACCGTGAGCGCCGTAATCGCGGGCGTGTTCCCCACGTTCGTCGTCGCCCCGACACTCGCCTCGTTCGAGGGCGCACTCTGGTTCTCGTGCACGTCGTAGGCAGTCACGATGTAGTAGAGCACCATCGGCGGTGCGTTGACGTCGACAGCCAGGGTGTCATCCGAGCTGGCAAGGAAGTTAACCGGCACCGGCGTCACTCCGTTCGCACTCGCGCGATACACCGAGTAGTCGCGTAGGTCCGGCGCCTTCGCTCGATTCCAGCGCAGCTGCACGTCGGCCCCGGCGCGCTGCGCGATGAGCATCAAGGGCGCCGGCGGCGCGAGATTGTCGACGGAGTGCCCGCTTATCACGTTGGAATCGAAGAACAAGAAGGCGTCGTTCGTTTGCGCACTGACGAAGAAGTGCTCCGTCGCTCCCCCCTGGCCCGTCGAGTCGGCGCGCGTCGGTGCGCTGTACGTGTACGCGGTGCGGTAGTGCGCGTCCTGATTGCCCACCCACTCCCAGTAGTAGTCACTCGTCGGCAGATGCTGGGTCCATACCGCTTTCCCCTGGAAATCCGCCTCGATGTCCGATGGACTCTGGACTGTTGTTCTCTGGCTGGCCGCTTCCAGCGCCGCCGCCGCATCGGTCGCGCGCCAGATCGAGTAGTGTGTGATGACGTGGTTGTCGAACGCGTCCTGGTCGCTGGCCTTCCAGTTCACCTTGACCTTGCCGCCCTGATCGCCGCGAATGTCGGCGACGGAGGTGATCGTCGGCTCGGGGTGCCCCCAGTACCCGCGTTCTTCGACTCGTTGCGCATAGATGTCGGAGTAGCCGTCACGATTATCGAGCCACGTAACGTATCGCCCCGCCGGCACCGTCCGGGGCGATCGTCGGGAAGGCCTGATCCCACGCAGCGGAACCCAGAACAACACCGTTCGACGCCCACGGCACTGCGCCCGTTGCCATCACGCGCTGCGCGTAGACATCGTAGTTGACGCCACTTCTACCGTCCCACCAGGTCACGATCGCTCCGTTGGCGCCGTCCGGAGCGATGGAGAGGTTGTGCACATCCCCGTCGCACAAAGCGACGCCATTCGCCGCCCATTGCATCCCACCGAATGAGGTCACGTGCTGCGCGTAGACGTCGGTAGGCCAACTTCGATTGTCCTCCCACGCGACAATCGCCCCACCCGCTCCATCCGAGACGATCGTGGGATTAAACTCCTGGTGCGTGGCATAGCAGACGAAAACTCCGTCCGCCGCCCACTGAACGGCCCCCGAGGCGTTCACCCACTGCGCAAAAATGTCGGAACCGCTGCCGCTTCGATTGTCCTGCCAGGTCACAATCGCTCCCGCGGCGCCGTCCGAGGCGATCGCGCAATTGATCTGGTTGTACCCCGCCGCGCCCAGGGCCACACCGTTTGCCGCCCATTGAACCGTCCCCGAGGCATTGACCCGCTGCCCATAGATGTCGAAATCGAGGCCGCGAACGTCCTGCCAGGCGACGATCGCTCCGCCGACCCCATCCGAAACGATGGCGGGATTCTCCTGGGCGCCGGTCGCGGTACAGAGCGCGACGCCGTTGGCCACCCACTGGACCGTACCGGCGGCGTTGATCCGCTGCGCGAAGATATCGGTAAGAACGAGACTTCGCCGGTCCACCCAGGTCACGATCGCTCCACCCGCCCCATCCGTGACGATGGTGGGGGCAAACTGGGGGCCCAAGGCAGCGCACAGCGCGACTCCGTTTGCTCCCCACTGCACCGCGCCCGCAGCATTGATCCGCTGTGCATAGATGTCGTAGACGTCGTTTCGCGCGTCCTCCCAGGTCATGATCGCCCCACCCGCCCCGTCCGCAACGATCTGGGGCAGAGTCTGTTCGTTCGGGCTGGTGCACACAGCGACGCCATTGGCGCTCCACTGGACGGTACCCAACGGGCTCACTCGCTGGACATAGATGTCGTTGTCGCCATTTCGACTATCTTGCCACACGACGATCGCCCCACCGGCGCCGTCCGAGACGATCGTCGGGTAGATCTGGCTATTCGCGGCCGTACACAGAGGGTTTCCGTCGAATACCCACTGGGCCCGGCTAATGGCGGGGACAGAAACCGTTGCGAAAACAAGAAGTGAAAACGCGACCCCGGTTTTCATAGAGGCCTCCTTCCGGGCTTCTCTTCTACTTGAGCAGCACCATCTTCTTCGTGTCGACGAAACTCCCCGCGCGCATCCGGTAGAAGTACACGCTCGACGCAACGCGCTGGCCGTGATCGTCATCGCCGTTCCATTGCACCGACCACGCACCCGGCGCGCGATGCTCGTTCGACGAGCTCGCGCACGAGACGACCGGCCACATCGTATATCGAGATGTTCACGTCGGCTCCGCCCGCCGGAACGTCGTACGGATGGTCGTGATCGGGTTGAACGGATTGGGAACGTTCGGGTGCAGCGCGAACGACTGCGGCGAGCGGCGTGTCATCCACACCCGTCGTCGTCACCGCGCCGATCACGAATGGGGAGCAAGGTCGTTACGTGACCGCATATCGTGTTGTTCACCAGGTCTCGCGATGTGGTCACGTTGACCCACATCGAGCCGTCGTAGTGCAGGAGCACCAGGTTCGCTTCCGGTCCCGGAATGTTGCTCTCGTCGTAGTTGAGGCAGACGTCGACGCCGCCGGTGTAGGATGCGTCGGTTGTGATGTTGTAGTAGATCTGCGGATCGTTGGGGTTACCGATCGAAAAACCCGAGACCGGCATTGGAGGCGTGAACGGGTTCGTGATGTAGGTGTTGCCTGCGGACGTCACGTTGGCGAATGTCGCCGTCCCGTACACGCTTCCACTTACGTTCATGAGGGTCACAGCCTGTGACGAGCCGGAGCCCGTGTTCTGGTAAGCGACAAAATACGACACTTCCGACGTGTTGCCGGCCATGTCGGTTGCCGTGGCGTTGATCGCAGCGGCGGGGGGAATTCGGCCCCGCGGGCGAAAATGTGAACGGCGCGGACCCGTTTCCGTCCAGCGTGACGAGCGCCCCACCGATGTAGTGCCCGGCATTCAGGCAGCAGTCCGGCGACCAGTAGAAGTGGAGATACAGCGGCACATTCGGTGCTCCATCCATGGTACCGCTGATCTGACTCCCCGCGGCCGATGACAGAACGGGATAGTTTTGCGTTCGGTTCGGCCCTTCGTCGGCATCGAGCTGGTCGTTGTTGCTGTACCAGTCGTTGCCGAGATCGATCGACAACCCCGTGTTCCCGAGCATCGAGTTGCCGGCGACGAAGTTGTTGATGCTGCCGTCGTCCTGCACGACGACGCCCTTGTAGTTGTTCATGATCAGGTTGCCTTCAGCGGGGTTCAGGCTCGTTCCTATTGTGCTCGACCCGATGCGCGATCCCGTGGCGTTATTGAAAACATGGATGCCAAACTGGTTAGCGATGTTTGTCACCCCGTCTGCACCGACGCCGATGTAGTTTCCGTACACCTCCGCATTCGTGGCACCGTAAATGTGGACTCCCGCGTCGAAGCTGTAACCGATCACGTTGCGCGCCGCGGGGCTCGATCCCCCGACGCGACAGTGATCGCCAAGGATGACAATGCCGCTGTTCTGCATGAAAAGTGAGTTCTGCACCCCCGTGTGATCGGTGCCGATGTAGTTGCCCTCGATGACGACGTCGGACGCCTCGACGGAAATACAGGACGAGAAACCGCTGATCGCGACACCACGCACCGCGCCCGTGGCCTGGAAGTCCAAGCCCGTCTGGAAGAGCGGCCATCCCGCTATTTCGACCTGGATCTGCGCGTTCGACGCGCTGCCGACCGGGTTCGTGTTGGGAGATGCTCCGGGCTGCGTGAACCCGTCGACGGTGAGCGCGTCGGTAATGACCGGAATCGCCGGAGCAAAAACTTCGATCATGTGTGGCCCGGAGCCCGGAATGTCAAAACGAATCGTCTGCTGGCCGGGAATCGCGTTGGCCTGCACGATGGCTTCCATCAACGTACCGGTCACGAAATCGTCGGCAATGGAATTGACGGTGAAGGACGTGGCGTGACCGTTGCTCAACACGCGCTCCCCGTAGACATCGCGGTTGCCCGACCGCGGGTCATTCCACACGACCACGGCCCCACCGTACCCGTCCCCGGCGATGGCAGCATAGGACTGGTCGCCCAGCGCCGAGCACAGCACCACACCGTTCGCCGTCCATTGTGGAGCTCCCGTCGTGCTTACACGCTGAGAGTAGACATCGAACGTTGCACCGCGGCCATCCTCCCATGAAATGACGGCACCACCGGCTGCATCCGAAGCAATGGTGGGAAACTGCTGATCTCCCGTCGCCGTGCACACCGCGACGCCGTCAGCGACCCACTGCGCGACCCCGACGCCGTTCATGCGCTGCGCGTAGATGTCGAACCCGCCATTACGGGTGTCGTCCCAGGAAAGGATGGCCCCGCCGGAGCCGTCCGCGACGAGGCCGCCGATGAGCCCGTCCTGGGCCTCGAGGCCGGGTGCGGTGCAAACCGCGACGCCGTTGGCAGTCCAGCTAACAACCCCGAGGGCGCCAATTCGCTGCGCGTAGATGTCGTCGTAGTCCATCTGCCAGGCGATGATGGCGCCGCCGGACCCGTCCGCGACGATCTCCGGGAATTGCTGGTCCCCGGGTCCCGCGCAGATCACCACGCCGGTCGATGCCCACAGCACGCTCCCCACCGAATTCACGCGTTGCGCGTAGACGTCGTAACCGTTCGGCGCAGTGCGGTTGTCCATCCACGTGATGATGGCCCCACTGGCGCCGTCGGTGGCAATGTTGGCAAAATACTGCGTGCTCGGCAGGGCGTTGATCACAACCCCGTCAGCGGTCCAGAGCACGCTGCCCGCGGCACTGATCCGCTGCGCGTAAATGTCGGTGTTGGGAAAGCCGGCGCGATAGTCGGTCCAGGTCACGATGGCGCCGCCCCCTCCGTCTGGCGTGATGAAAGGGTAGATCTGGCTTCCCGAAGCGGTACAAAGGGCGACGCCGTTCGTCGTCCAGAGTACCGCGCCGCTGGAATTGATCCGCTGGGCGTAGACGTCGAAGGCACCGGACCGTTGGTCCTGCCAGACCACGATCGCGCCGCCGCTGCCGTCGGGAATGATGCGTGGGTCGAATTGGTCCTGCGTCGCGCTGCAGACGACCACACCGTCGGCGGCCCACTGGGGGGAACCACCAGCGTCCAGGTGCTGCACGTAGATATCGAAGTCGCCGGCCCGGTTATCGGCCCAGACGATCGTCGCGCCCCCCGCGTAGGAGATCACGCCGGGAGCGGCCTGGTCTCCCGTGGCCGTGCACACCGCGACGCCATCGATGGTCCATTGCGCCCGCGCTGGATGGGCGGCAAGGAGAACGAGCAGCGAAAGCGGACCGAATGAACGATGGAACGCTTTCATGATGGGGCCTCCTGGTGAGGCGGATTCACTCCGTGGACTCGGCGTCGGCCACCGGGCCGGGCCTGATTGTCCGTTGATCAATAGGACGCATCCAACCGGCGAACCGACACGGCGCAGATGACAAAAAAAAGGGCCGGCGGCGTCCGCCGGCCCCATTGCAGAACCCCCTCGTTCGTCCTATGCGGCCGCTGCCGTCACCTTGGCGCGCAACCAGCCTTCTCTTTCCATCCGCTCGGCCACGTGCAGCACGAAGTTCGCCGCCTTGCCGATCACGTCGTCGCGCTTGGGGACCACGTAGAGCGCTTTCTTCATCTCCGGGTGCTCGTCGACGTAGGCCTTGAGCTCCTCGAGGGTGCGGCCGGTTCTTGCCACGCACTCCGCGAATTCCTGCTTGGCCTTGATGCGCGCGTTGCCGAGCGCCATCTGCACGCGCGAGTGCGCGTTGATCTCGCCTTCGCCGGAGGTCTCGATCGGGAGGTAGATCATGTCCTTGTAGTGCTCGGTCACCGCCGCCTGCGCGCCGTCCGACTGCGTGCTCGGCATGCACCCGAAGGGCTTGAGGGAAAGCACCATGTGTGCGATGCCCTTGTTCGAGTAGTAGATGTTCTTCGCCACCTCGAGGTGCCCCTCGCCGCCGCCGGCGCGCGAGTTGTAGTACGGGTGCCCCATGCGCTGGAGCTCGTACTGGCACACCAGCTCGTGGAGGATCCCGCCACCGAGCGCTTCCTGAAGTTTCGTGTACTCGCGCTGGAAGATCTTCTCGGCGAGCGTCATGCGCGCGTAGCGTTTGCGGAAGCGCGCCTCGACCGCAAGGCGGCGGTGCGGCTCGCGCGTCCATGCGGGCATCTCCGCCTTGTCCTCGATGCCCTTGCGATCGCGGAGCTTCTGTTTGAACTGGTGGATCATGTACATGATCCAGGTACCGATCGGCTCGACGATCACCTCGGCGCCCTCGCGCTCGAGGAAGCGGAACATGTTGTAGTTGCCGTCGCCCTCGGTGGTCTGGGCCCAGAACTCGCCCGTGATCTTGACGATCGGCTTCACGCGGAAGCGGTCGACGTCGATGTCGGCCAGCTGGTCCCGCACCTTGTGGAGCGCATCGGTGTAGTACGAGCTGGTGAGCTGGCGCGTGAACTTGACGGCGTAGTCGGCCTGGCTGTAGAGCCCGGCGCGGCGGAGGATCTTCTCCACGCCGTCGCCCACCCGTGCCTTTGGTTCTTTCTTGAGCGCCTCGGCCAGGTACTCGCGTCCCTCGTCGAGCACGTTGTTGGTACGGCCCTCCTCGGTCTCGAACGGCCGGATGAGGTAGCCGATTTCGTTGAGCATGTCGCCGATGTTCATCGAATTGAGCATGGCCAGGAAGAACTCCAGGTTCATCTCGAGGCCCGCGTTCACGTCCTCCTGCGAGAGACCCTTCGATTGCTGGAAGAGGATCACGCGGAAGTCCTCGAAGCCGGAGTTGCGCAGCGCCAGCCGGTACTCGGCCTCGTACATCCCGAAGCGGCACGGTCCGCACGCGCCCGCGGTAATGAACACGTAGTCGTTCGAAATCTGCTCGCGCGTGAGTCCCTTCGCCTCGAGGCCCTGGAGGTGTTGCACCAGATTCCCGACCGTGAAGTAGGTGGGATTGCACTGGCCGTTGTTGCCGTACTCCTTGCCGAGTTGAAACGCTTTCACGTCGGGCGTGGCGACGACGTCGCACTTGTAGCCCAGCCCTTCCCACGCGCCCTTGATGAGACGCTCGTGGCTCCACGTGAGCCCGCCGAAGAGCACGGTCGTGTACGGTCGCTGGTCGCGCGTGAAGCCGCGTTCGACCGGGCGCTTGAAGTGCTGGATCGGCTTCTTGGTGCGGCTCGCGGCCGCCGATGCGGCGTGGTGTGACGGCGATGGGGCGGCGGGCTTCTGGAGCTGGGTCAGATCGGCGCTCATGACGACCTCCTGATCGCGGGGTGAATCCGGCGTCAGTATTACCAATCGACCGGCGCGCTGCAATCAAATAGTGGACGGGGCTTCCACTATTGCGGGCCACCATATGATTGACCGGCGAGATGCATGTGGGACAACGAAATGCGGCCCACCGAGGTCATGAGCAGGCTGCCGATGAAGAGATCGGACCCGACCTGGTTCACGCTGGTAGCCGCTCCATATGTCCCGGCCGCACCGTGAAAGCAGGCGCGCACGCTACCGGTGGTGTCCACCGCGATCACGCCCCAGTCGGAGGGACCGCCGTGGATCCAGGGCGACGGGTGAGGGATCTTTGCGCGCGGGATGCGCGTCAACGCCTGCCGGAATCGTGGCCGCGACGCGTGCCGTTCGAAGTCCGCGTCGCGATTTCCTACCAGGGCGACCCAGAAGAGTCCGGCGCCGTTATACGAGAGGTTGTCGACACACCCGGGCAGCCCGCTCAAGAATATTTCCCGCTCACCGGCGCGCGGACCAGTAATCCAGAGTCGCGTAATCCGGGCGGCGATGGTTTCACACACCAGCACGTAGCGCTCTCCAGGCCCAAGCGCGACGCCGTTGGGATAGTGGAGCGAATCGGCGCGCACCACGGTTTCGCCGCTCGCCGGATCGAAGGTGAGCAGCCGCCCGGTGGCGCGTCCCTCCCAGAAATCCATGTGCATGTCGTCCGGGTAGCGCGTCGTCACATCTGAAAACCAGATCGTCCCGTCGGCGGCGATGTCGAGATCGTCGGCGAACCAGATCGGCTTCCTGTCGGCGACATCGGTCAGCACCGAGACTTCCCCCGCGAGGGTCACGCGCAAGAGTCCGCGTTTCGGGTCGGCGACGATCAGATCGCCGCCGGCATCGAAGCCGAGCCCCAGGGGCCGGCCGTCGGTTTGCGCGACGTCCTCAAGCCCGCCGCCGTCCGGCCGAAACCGGACGATGCGCCCGTCCTGAAGGCCCGTGTACAGAAACCCGTCGGGACCGAGCGCGACATCTTCCGGGCCGTGCCCCGTGTCTATCCGGTGCAAATCTTCGACGTGCAATTCGCCGGCGTATACACCCGTCCACCCGGGATTCGGAGCGGGGGTCCACGCCACGGGCTGCACCCACGTGGGCCAGAACGCGAGGTACGCCCAGATCGCCACGACGAATCCGAACAGAGCCGCCACCCACGGTCGCATGTTGCTAGGCTCGCACCTTCGAGTACACGATCTGGTCGATCAGCTTCCGGTCCTTCATCGCCGCCTTGCGCAGCACGCCCTCCCGCTCGAACCCGCACTTCTCGAGCACCCGCATCGACGCCGCGTTCCACTCGAAGACTTCCGCGTAGACTCTCGCCATGCCGAGCGTGGTGAACGCGTACTCGGTCACCGCCGCGAGCGCTTCGGTGGCGATCCCGCGCCCCCAGAATTCTTCGCCCAGCCAGTACCCGATTTCAGTGCTCAAGCGGTTGATATCCTCTCCCGGCCGGAGCCCCACGGCCCCCACGGCGAAGCCGTCGATGTCGATCGCGAACACCAGGTTGAGCCCCTCGGTGGACGCGAGCCGGACCCAGTCCAGCGCGTCGGAGCGGGTGTAGGGGTGCGGAAAGGTGTCCCGAACATTGAGCCAGATGTTGCGATTGTTGGCGTGCCGAACCAGGGACGGCTCGTCGCCGCGGCGCCACTCCCGCAAGAGACACTTCGACAACTGAAAGCGGATGGGTTCGATTCTCATGGGGAAAACAACGGAACTGTCGCGGGCATGCCGTGTTAAATTCGCCGACGCCACCGGACCCAGTATACACGATGGGAGTCCCGGCCCGGCGTGCCGCTCGAATCAGGGAGGGTCGGATGAAAACGTGGATCGGTTGCGTGTGCGTTTGCGCGGTTCTGGCGGCCACGACGCCGGCGTCGGCCGGCACCTGGGCGGGGAAGGAAACCACGAAAGACGGCGTCATCCACGTCATGAACCCCGCGACGCCCGCCGATGGCGCGACCGCGCTCGCTCCGCCGGAGCTGTGGCGGGTCGGTGGCGACGACGACGAGGACATCATCTTCGGCGTGCTGCGCGACATCGCCATCGACCGCAGCGGCAACGTCTATCTCCTCGACGTCCAACTCAACCAGGTGATGGTCTTCGACCGCGAGGGCACCTTCCTGCGCACCATCGGCCGCGAGGGTGAGGGACCCGGCGAATTCCGGCGGCCGTCGTCGTTCTTCATCACACCCGAGGGGAAGATCGCGGTGGTGCAGGCGATGCCCGGGAAGATCGTGCTGCTGAACGCGGACGGAACCCCGGCCGGCGACTTGAAGACGCCCGACGCGAGCGACGGCGGCATGCGCATGTTCTGGGCGGCGGGCAGCGCCGGCAATTCCGTGGTGCTGGGCACGAACGAATTCTCGCAGCGCGACGGCGCGTTCTACTACGCGGCGCGGTTGCTCCTGCTCGACGCCTCCGGCAAATCACGGACCGTCCTGCACGAGAAGAGCGGCAAGCGCGACATGGCCAACATGGGCTTCGACGAGAAAGAGTCCTTCCGCGCGCAGTGGGCCTCGGGCGGCGACGGCCGCGTGTACATCGCGACCGACTTCGACGCGTACCGCATCAACTGCTACAGCCCGTCCGGAACGCTCGAGCGCGTGATCGAGCGCGAATACGCTCATCGTGACCGCTCAAAAGAAGAGATGGAAGAGAACAAGCCGCGCATCGTGCTTCGCAACGATCGCGGCACGCAACGCCCGAAGGTGATCGCGAGCCCCACCGACCCCGACGTCCTGCGCATGTTCGCGCGCGACGACGGGTCGCTGTGGGTGATCTCGAGCCACGGCGGCCTGGACGAGGCCGCGGGGACCGTCGCCACCGCGGATGTGTTCGATGCCAGCGGACGTTTCGTCCAGCAGATCGCGCTTAAGGCCGACGGGACCTTCCGCGACGACGGACTCCTGGTCGTCGGCGATCATCTCTTCGTGCTCAAGGAACTGCGCGCGGCCCAACGCGCGATGTTCGGCGGCGACGACGAAGAGCAGAGCCAGGCGGAAGAGGAGGAGGCGGAGCCGATGTCGGTGGTGTGCTACCGGCTCTCGCCGACCGCCGCCGCGAAGCGATAATCCCGGGCGGTTGGGGCTCTAGGCGAGCTTGATCAGCACCATCCCGGCGACCACCATCGCGATGCCGACCCAGCGCGCGCGGCTCATGCGTTCGTGCAGGAACCGCGCCCCCAGCAGCGCGGCAATCACGACCGAGAACTCGCGCACGGCGGTGACGTAGCTCACCGGCCCGCGCTCGAACGCAAACAGAATGATCAGGTACGTGATCGGTGATCCCACGCCGATGATCCACGCCGTCTTCCAGTACTTCCGGTACGCGACAGCGAGCCGGGCGCGCAACCGCCTCCAACCGAACAACGCGAGCAGGGCGGCGCCCACCCCGGTCTCCACCGCAAGATACACAGTCGGATCCAGCTTCTCCACGCCGCGATCGTCGATCAGCGAGTACCCCGTGATGGTGAGGCCGGCGAGGAGCGCCAGCGCGACCGCGTGAATGCGCACGGGCGCGGCGTGGCGCTGGTATCCGAGCGCAAACACCCCCGCGCACACGGCCGCGATCCCAAGCCCGCCCGTCAGGGACAGCGGCTCGCGGATGAATAGCATCGAGCCGATCGCCGTGCCGAGCACACCGCTCCCGCGCGCGATCGGATACGCCAACGAAATGTCGCCGTAGCGATACATGCGGGCAAGCGCCCACCAGTAGCCGCAGTGCACGACGCCGCTTGCGCACGCGATCGCGTATCCATCGCGCGGGAACGGCTTCCCCCACTGGTGCGCGATCGCGGTTGGCAGCGTGGCCAGGGTCGAGATGGCGGCGCCGAGCCACAGCACGGTGAGGCTCCCGCCGGATCGCTTGGCGAAGAAGTTCCAGGTGGCGTGGAGGACGGCGGCAAGGAGGATGAGGGCAAGCAGCGAACCGGACATGGTGGGCGGGAGCCTACCACACCCGGCGGAGGACTCACATGTTCCTTCGGTACTCCCCGCCCACGTCGAAGAGCGCGTGGGTGATCGATCCCAGCGAGCACACCTTCGCCGCCTCCATCAGCGCGTCGAAGACGTTCTGATTGTGGACGGCGGCGCTCTGGACGGCGCGCAGCGCGGTGGCCGCCGCCGCGCCGGAGCGCTCCTCGAGCGCGCGCACGGTCTGGATCTGTTGCTTTTTTTCCTCCTCGGTGGCGCGGATCACTTCGCGCGGCCGGGTGGTCGGCGAGCCCTCCGCCGACAGGAAGGTGTTTACGCCGATGATGGGCAGCTTGCCGGAGTGCTTGAGGGTTTCGTAGTAGAGCGACTCCTCTTGTATTTTGCCTCTCTGGTACATGGTTTCCATCGCGCCCAGCACGCCGCCGCGCTCGGTGATGCGGTCGAACTCGACCAGCACCGCCTCCTCGACCAGATCCGTCAGCTCCTCGATCACGAACGCGCCCTGGAGCGGGTTTTCGTTCTTCGCCAGCCCCAGCTCACGGTTGATGATGAGCTGGATCGCCATCGCGCGACGGACCGATTCCTCGGTCGGGGTCGTGATCGCCTCGTCGTAGGCATTGGTGTGGAGCGAGTTGCAGTTGTCGTAGATGGCGTAGAGCGCCTGCAGGGTGGTGCGGATGTCGTTGAACGCGATCTCCTGCGCGTGGAGCGAGCGGCCCGAGGTCTGGATGTGGTACTTGAGCATCTGCGAGCGCTCGTCGGCGCCGTACTTGAGCTTCATCGCCTTGGCCCAGATGCGGCGCGCGACCCGCCCGATCACGCTGTACTCGGGGTCGACGCCGTTGGAGAAGAAAAACGACAGGTTGGGCCCGAAGGCGTCGATGTCCATCCCGCGCGAGAGGTAGTACTCGACGTAGGTGAACCCGTTCGCGAGCGTGAAGGCGAGCTGGGAGATCGGGTTCGCGCCGGCTTCCGCTATGTGGTAGCCGGAAATCGACACCGAATAGAAATTGCGCACGTTCTTGCGATTGAAGTAGTCCTGCACGTCCCCCATCAATCGGAGCGCGAACTCGGTCGAGAAGATGCACGTGTTCTGTGCCTGATCCTCCTTGAGGATGTCCGCCTGTACCGTGCCGCGCACCACCTTGAGCGCGTCGGCCTGGATGCGGTCGTACACCTCCTCCGGGAGCACCTGGTCGCCGGTCACGCCGAGGAGCATGAGCCCGAGGCCGTCGTTGCCCTCGGGCAGGTCGCCGGCGTAGCGCGGGCGCAGCGCGTCGCGGCCCTTGTAGAGCGCAGCGATCTTCTTCTTCACGTCGGCTTCGAGACCGTTCTGCCGGATGTGGAGCTCGCACTGCTGGTCGATGGCCGCGTTGAGAAAATAGGCGAGCAGCATCGGCGCGGGGCCGTTGATGGTCATCGACACCGAGGTCTTCGGATCGCACAGGTCGAAACCGGAGTAGAGTTTTTTGGCGTCGTCGAGGCAGCAGATCGACACGCCAGAGTTTCCGATCTTGCCGTAGATGTCGGGGCGGACGTCGGGGTCGCGGCCGTAGAGCGTCACCGAATCGAACGCGGTCGAGAGCCGCCGCGCCGGCATGTGATGGCTCACGTAGTGGAAGCGGCGGTTGGTGCGCTCGGGGGCGCCTTCGCCGGCGAACATGCGCGTCGGATCCTCTTCGGTGCGCTTGAACGGGTAGATGCCCGCCGCGAACGGGAACTCGCCCGGGACGTTCTCGGAGAGGCTCCAGCGAAGCACGTCACCCCACGCCTGGTAGCGCGGGAGGGAGATCTTCGGCACCTGCGTGTGCGAGAGGCTCTCGGTGTGTGTCTCGATGGCGATGTCCCGCCCGCGCACCCGGTAGGTGAACACCGGTTCGCGGTAGCGCGCCTTCTTCGCCTCCCAGCCGTTCACGATGTCGAGACACTCGGGAGTAAGACCGCGCGCGACGCCGGCGTACGTCTCCTCGAGGTCCTTCACGATCCTATCCCGGTCGGCGGCGCCGCTCGCGCGCACCGTATCGATGGACGTGCGCAGCGCGTAGAGTTTCTGCGCGACCTCCGCCTGCTCGCCCACCCAGGTGTCGTAGCGCCGGCACGTCTCCGCGATCTCGGACAGGTAGCGCACGCGCGGCGGGCGGGATGATGTAGATCTTCTCCGACATCTCGTCGGTGGGGTGGAAATTCGACTTCCATTCAGACAGTGGTAACTTGCACTTGGTTACCAGCACGTCCACCACTGCGCGGTAGAGGTTGTTGGTCCCGGGGTCGTTGAACTGCGACGCGATGGTGCCGAACACCGGAAGCGTCTCGTCGACGGCGTCGAACAGCTGGTGCGCGCGCTTGAATTGCTTGCGCACGTCGCGCAATGCGTCCAGCGCGCCGCGCTTGTCGAACTTGTTGAGCGCGATCAGGTCCGCGAAGTCGAGCATGTCGATTTTCTCGAGTTGCGACGCCGCGCCGTACTCGGGCGTCATCACGTAGAGGCTCACGTTGGAGTGATCGACGATTTCGGTGTCCGACTGCCCGATGCCGGAGGTCTCCAAGACGATGAGGTCGTAGCCCGTGGCCTTGAGCACGTCGAGCGCGTCCTTGACGTGCGCGGAGAGCGCCAGGTTCGACTGGCGGGTCGCGAGCGAACGCACGAAGACGCGGCCGTTGCGGATCGAGTTCATGCGGATGCGGTCGCCGAGGAGCGCCCCGCCGGTCTTGCGCTTCGACGGGTCGACACACACCACGCCGACGGTCTTGTCAGGAAAATCGATCAGGAAGCGCCGCACCAGCTCGTCGACCAGCGACGATTTCCCCGCCCCGCCCGTGCCGGTGATGCCGAGCACCGGCGTCTTCGACTCCTTCGCGCGCGCGCGGATCTTGCCGAGGTCCTTCGCCGCTTCCTCCGGATAGTTCTCCGCGGCGGAGATGACACGAGCGATCGCCACCGGGTCACGGCGCGAGAGCGAATCGACCGCGCCGTTCAGGCTCGCGCCGGTGGCGAAGTCGCTCTGCTTGACCACGTCGTTGATCATGCCCTGCAATCCCATCGACCGCCCGTCGTCGGGCGAGTAGATGCGCGCGATACCGTAGCGCTGCAGCTCCTCTATTTCATTCGGAAGGATCACTCCACCCCCGCCCGCGAAAATCTTGATGTGCCCGGCGCCACGCTGGTCGAGGAGGTCCTTCATGTACTTGAAGTACTCCATGTGCCCGCCCTGATAGGAGGTCATCGCGATCGCCTGGGCGTCTTCCTGGATGGCGGCGTTGACCACTTCGTCCACCGAACGATCGTGGCCGAGGTGAATCACCTCGCACCCGGTGGACTGGATGATGCGGCGCATGACGTTGATCGCCGCGTCGTGCCCGTCGAAGAGCGACGCCGCGGTGACGATGCGCACCTTGTGGCGGGGTTTGTAGGGTTCTACTGCCTTCATGGTACGGTGCGAACCGCGGCTCGACGCCGGGGCCGTCACTCGGAGTCTAACGAAAGCGCAGCGCCGGGGCAATGGCGGTCGCGGGACGCCTTCCACTCGCCCGTGGTATACTGGTGCCTCTCCTCATCATGTGTGGAATTACCGGCTTCGTCACTCGCGACCCTCGCGTTACCACCCTTCCCGCCGACCTCGCCGTGGCGGTCGAATGTCTGCGCTACCGCGGTCCCGACGACCAGGGCATCTGGTTCGCCGACGGGATCGGCCTCGGCCACCGGCGGCTGTCGATCCTGGACCTCTCGGCCCTCGGCCACCAGCCGATGTTCTCGGCCGACGGGCGCCTCGTGATGATCTTCAACGGCGAGATCTACAACTTCGGCGACATCCGCAAAGAACTAAGCGCGCGGGGTCACACGTTTCGCGGCACCGGCGACGCCGAAACGGTGCTGGCCGCGTTCACGGAATGGGGCGACGGCGCGGTGGACCGGTTCCTCGGCATGTTCGCGTTCGCGCTCTGGGACACCCGCGATCGCGTGCTGCACCTGTACCGCGACCGTCTCGGCGTGAAACCGCTCTATTATGGATGGGACGGACGTTCGTTGTGGTTCGGATCCGAGCTCAAGGCCCTGCGCGCGTTCACGCACTGGACCCCCAGGATCGACCACCAGGCCCTCGGTGAATACTTCCAGTACGGGTACATCTCCGGCCCGCGCAGCATCTACACCCAGGTGCGAAAACTCGAACCCGGCTGCCGTTTGAAACTGGCGCGCGACGGCGAGCCAGTCGTCGAGCGCTACTGGTCGGTGCTCGACCGCACGCGCGATCGTCTAACCGGGGACGACGACGCGCTGGAAGCCGAGCTCGAGGCGCTCATGAAAGATGCGTTCCGCCTGCGGCTGGTCTCCGACGTCCCGGTCGGAATGTACCTCTCCGGCGGGGTGGATTCGTCGCTGGTCACCGCGATCCTGTCGAAAACGGTATCGCAGCCGCTGCGCACCTTCACCATCGGCTTCCGCGAGGACAGTCACGACGAGTCGGCGTGGGCCCGGCGCGTGGCGGACCACCTGGGCACACGTCACACCGAATACATCCTCGAGGTGCGCGAGGCGCTCGCGATCGCGCGCGGCTGGGGCACGCTCTTCGACGAGCCCTTTGGCGACTCCTCGGGCATCCCCACCCTGCTGGTCTCGCGCCTGGCGCGCGAAGAGGTCAAGGTCGTGCTCTCCGCCGACGGCGGCGACGAGCTCTTCATGGGGTACAGCGTCTACGACGACGTGCTCCCGCGGCTGCGCCGTTTCTCGCAGATGCCCGCGGGTCTGAAACAGGCCATCGCCGGCGCGCTCGCGCGCACGCACGTCGACCTGCTCGATCGCCGGCTGGCGAAGGTGGGAACGCCGGCGTCGGTTCGCGGTCGCATCACCCGCGGCATCCGTCGCTCGCGCGCGATCCTGCCGAACGCATCCGTGGGCCGCGTGTACGATGCGGCGGTCTCCTACTGGCTGCCGGAGGAAGTCGTCGAGCTGCTGGGCGCCTACCGGAACCCGCGCGACCTCGCCGACGTGTTCGAGGGAAACGAGCACGAGCAGATGGGCCTGTGGGACCTGCAGCACTATCTGCCCGGAGACGTGCTGACCAAGGTAGATCGAAGCACGATGGCCGTCAGTCTCGAAGGCCGCGAGCCGCTGCTCGACCATCGCCTGGTCGAGTTCGCGTTCCGGCTGCCAACGCACCTGCGCAACGGCGCCCTCGGGCGCAAACACCTGCTGAAGAAGATCCTGTACCGGCACGTGCCGCGTGCGCTGGTCGATCGCCCCAAACAGGGCTTCGCTATCCCGCTGGAGCAGTGGCTCCGCGACGACCTGCGCGAACTCACGCGCGACTATCTCGCCTCCGCGCGCATCCGAAAGGCCGGCATCCTGGACGACTCGGTGGTCCAGCATGTCGTCGATGGGTTCTATCGCGGGGACCGCAAGCTCACCACGCAGCTCTGGTTTCTGCTGGCGTTCGAAATGTGGCGGGAGGAATGGGATCGGGGATGAAAGTGCGCGGGTCCTGTCGCTGACCCACCCCAGAGTGTAGCGGCATCTTGTCGCCCACCCGCTCCGCGCCGCGGCATCCGCCGCGGGGACCCCGTGTCAGCGCCACCCGCGCCTGGCGCTCAGCGGCCGGCGAGGAGCCGGGCACGCACGCCCATCCGGCCCATCTGCTCGCGCACCCGCCGCGCCGTCGCCACCAACGAACCCGTGTGCGCGTACACCGTGTACTCGAACGGCACCGCGCCGAAGCTCTGCTTGAAGCGCACGCTGCCGAGACGATCGTTGGGACTCGCGCCCAGGTTCAGCTCGTGCGCCCCGCGCGCGGCTTCCGCGCGGATGGCGTGGTCGATGAGCGCGTTGGTCGCGCGCAGGTGGAGGAAGCGGTCGTCGTACACCCACATCCAGTCGTACGCGCGCTGGCGGTAGCGAAGCACGAGGTTGGCCGCGACCACCGCACCGTTGTGCCGCGCGACGGCGAACGTGGCGAGGCCGGCGGGCACGAGTGACGCGAGCACGGCGTCGAAGAACGCGCGCGGCAGCGGGCGCGCGCCGTGGCGCGCCACCGTGCGCAGGTGCAGGCGATGAAACGCCTGCATGTCCGCCGGGCGGTCCGTGATTTCGACGCGAACGCCGCGTTCGACTCCCTGGCGCAATAGCCGCCGGTTGGCGTCGGAGTAGCCCGCCTGGGCCGCGTCGTATCCGCGCGAGACGTCGACAATGTGCGATGAGACCCGTCGCGCGGCGCCGTTGGCCGACACCATCCGCGCCGAGAAATCGACCACCCGCGCGGACGAGCGCCCGAGCACTTCGACGGCGTTCTCGAATTCGACCGGGCCGTTCGGGTGCGGCGTCACTGGTCCGCCGTAGGTGTCGAACGGGAGCGAATACGCCCGCCGCCACGCGCCTTTTCCCTTGAGCACGAAGGGCAGCATCGTCTCGGAGTTGACTTCGACGAACGCCACCCCGGCGCCGAGGTGTTTCCACACGTCGAGCCACGCCGTGGTCTGATAGACGGTGGCGTTGGGACTGTGCGCGACGAGATCGGCGTACCGATCACGAACGGATTGAACATCGGAGAGAAGACGCAATATCCACCCCGCGTGTTGTCGACTCTTCAGGGGGTTCCGGCGGCGGTCGCCGGCAGCGGTAGCAATTCGGGCTGGATGACTCCTCGGGATCGTTGTCCCAGCGGGGGGTTGCCGCTATAGTTCGGGGCGGCTGTAGCGAAATCATGCGTCAACCGCGCCCCAAAGTCAATCCCCGAACTTCCCTCGCACACGCGCCCCTGCGGGCGTGGGGCTTCGTACGGCGCCAGATTCTGACTTTGGCCGCGCGGGTCGAGGACCTCCACTTCGATCCCGCGTTCGGCTCGGAGACGCGGCGCATCGTCGAGACCGCCTCCATGAATGACGTGACCAGCGCCAACCGCACTCGCGGAATCCGCTACCAGCCCACCCGCGCACTGCCGCTGCGACGCGTGCTGCGGGCCGCGGAGATACCGACGGACGGGTGCTTCGTCGATCTGGGGTGCGGGAAGGGCCGTGCGCTCATGGTCGCGGTGTTGAGCGGCTTCACCCGGGTGAAGGGCATCGACTACTCGCCGGATCTGTGCGCCGCGGCGCAGCGCAACCTGGACGAATTGCGAACCCGCTCGCGCCGCGTTTTCGCGGCGGAGGTGCTGTGTCTCGACGCGGCGGACTACCCGTTCACGCCCGACGATTCGGTGGTGTTTCTCTTCAACCCGTTCGACGCGACCGTGCTCTCGGCCGTGCTCGCCCGGCTGCAGAAGTCGCTCGCGACGCACCCCCGCCGGGTCTGGATCGTCTACCACTATCCGGCGTGGCGGAGCGTGCTGGACGAAAGTTCGTGGCTGGAATTCGTCGGCGACTACTGGTTCGGGGGGTGCGCGTTCGCCGTCTATCGAACGCGGGCGTGAAGATGTCTCACTCGGACGAACGCGTCGCTCGCCCCTTCACGCGCACGTCCTGCACCTCGCCCAGCTTGAGGAAGAGGAATCTCGGGCGGCTGATCGCGTAGTCGGCCAGCGGCACCGGGAACGACGTCATGAACTCGAGGGTCTGCGGGTCGCGAAGCGTCACGTCGACCGCGACGCGCAGCCGGCGGGTGACGCCGTGGAGCGTGAACTGCCCTTCCACCTCGAAGGCCGTCTTGGTTCCCACTGCGAGAGTGGCGCCCTTCGGGCCCAGCACCGCGGCGCCGTCGAAGATCGCGGTCGGGTACTTCTCCGTCTCGAGGTGATTCTCGCGCATGTGCTGGTTGCGCTTCCCGATGCCGGTGTCGAGGCTGGCCATGGCCACCTCGAAATGCACCGTGACGCTGTCGCCGACGGCGGCGGGGTCGACGTCGATGCTCCCCGTGATCTGGTCGGTCTTTCCCTCGAAGGTTTCGGTCGCAGCCTTCGAGACGAATACGACCTGATTGGGGGCGCCGGCCTTGAGCGCAAAGCGCGCGGCGAACGACGGGGTCGCCACCAGCAGAGCCGCGGCCAGGCACAGTACGTGTCGCATGCGATTTCCCCCGTCAGTACAGCAGATGAAACTGGACCAGCGTCTCCCAGTAGTCGGTGCCAATGACGTCGACGCCGGTGTCGAAGGTGGTGGAACGAACCAGCGCTTCCAGCGTGAGGAACGGCCGCGGCATCACGAACACCCCGCCCCCCCAGCGCGTCTCGGTGCCGGTCTGCAGATTCCAATCCGGGTCGACGAAGTCGTAGGTGGCCAGCACTTCGAAACCGCGGCGCACCAGAAAGGACACTTCGTTCGAGGTGACGAGCCCGGTCGTGTGTCCCTCGCCCTGCGGATCATCCCGCGTCCAATCCACCTCGGCGAGCCATTCGAAACGCCGCCACGTCAGGTAGCCGAAGGTGCCGCCGGTGCCGTAGTTCGCCACCTCGCCGTCGTCCCAGTAACCCGACACGCCGGCCGCCCAGCCGAAGGGGCCGGTGTGACCGCGATAGGTCGCGTTCAGCACGGTCGCCAGCTTGCGATCGTCGTCCGACGTGCTCCCGCGATTGCCGTTCACCACCGCGAACTGGACGTCGAGGCGCTTGGGCGAAATTCCGAACTCGACGCCGACGTCGCTGTTGGTGGGCGGAAAGAATCCGAGCTCGCTGCGCACGAACATGGTGTGGTCGTCGAATTTCCACCCGTAGGAAGGCACGAAACGCCCCAGCTTCACGTAGCCGGTGAGCGGGAGCCCCTGCCACATCCCGAACAGCTCGTAACTCGACGAGATCCCCTGGTCGTAATAGAGCGACAACTGGTCGTCCATCTGAAAATTGATATAGATGTCGCCCTGCATCTGGAAGAAATCCTTCACCGTGGCGGGCGCGTCTTCGTTCGCGTAGGTGTAGATGGTGCGGAAGTCGGTCCCGATCAGGATGCGGTTCGCAATCTCCGGATCGATGCCGTCGAGAATGTCCTTCGCCGGCTTCGCCCACGCGATCTCTTCGGGAACCAGATACTGACTCGCGTAGAGCGTGCGCAACCCTCCACCCGACGGGTTCACGTGGCAGAGCGCGCACTTCTGCTCGTAGCGCGCGGAGTAGCGCGGCAACGCCTGCGCGACGCTCGCGAGTAACGCCAGCGCGGTCAACGCGCCCGCCGCGACGAGGGTCGTCCGATCCGCTCCAAAACGAGCTCTCAAAATGTGGACCATCAGTTATTGAGGGCGCCCTCGAGAATCCAGGCCCGAATGGTCTCGATTCCCTCGGGGGTGACGGGCGGCGATCCCAGCCCGGGCGGCGGCATCACGCCGCCGTACGCGCCGGTGCCGGTGATTTTCTGGAACAGGACCGACCCGTCCAGGTCCGCGGGCTTCACGCGCACGGCGGGGGCGTACGAGCGCGTGACCTGGCCGACGGTTTCGCGGTAGGACAATCCGGTGCGCAGGTCGAGGTCCGCCTCCCCGAACTGGCGGTGACACCCGATGCAGTGGGCGTCGAAGATGGGCTGGACGTCCGCGGCGAACGAAACCGTCGACGCGTTCACACCCAGGCCCCGGCACATGACCGCGGCACATTCCGAGATTCCGCTCAAGTTGCAGTCCAGCTCGCCCGGCACCTGTGGAGCGAACCGAACCGTGATGGTGTGGGACTCGCCCGGCGAGAGGGTCACGGAGCCGCCGCCCCCGATCACGTCGAAGCCGGTTCCGCACAGAGAGCTCACGTTGACGGTCAGGTCGGCGCTCCCTTCGTTGCGCACCTGCAGGGCTTGCTGGCGCGACGTGCCCACCACGACCGTGCCAAAATCCAGCGACGAGGGACTCGTCACGCACGGCGTGTCGATGGGTTCGCCGATGTCGGAGCACCCCCACCACGAGAGGACGAGAATTCCGCCGACCCGTACCAGGAGGGATCGTGCCCGTCCGCTAGTCATTCCTCCGGCCGCCCAAGAGCCCCAGTCGCATCGCCCAGTAGAACAACGTCAACGCCGAGGTGACGAACGCGGCGACGTAGGTCAACGCGGCGGCGTCCAGCACCTTCTTCGCACCCGCCAGCTCGTCGGGCGCGAGGTAGGCGCCGCGCTTGAGCGTGGCGAGCGCGCGGCGGCTGGCGTCGAACTCGACCGGCAGGGTCACCAGGGTGAACAGCGTGGTGGTGGCAAAGAGAAGCACGCCCACAATCGCTATCTTGCTCCCCATCACCGTCGCCGCGCCGCCCATCATGGCGGCCATGATCAGCACGAATATCGAAATCCCTCCGCCGAGGTTCGCCACCGGCACCCAGGCCGAGCGGAACTTCAACGGCGCATACCCTTGTGCGTGCTGGATGGCGTGCCCCACTTCGTGCGCCGCCACCCCGGCCGCCGACAGGCTGTCGACGCCGTAGACGGCCTCGCTCAAGCGCAGCGTCCGCGTGCGCGGGTCGTAGTGGTCGGTCAGCGTGCCCTTCACGGCCTCGACCGTCACGTTGTTGATGCTGCTATCGCGCAGGACCGCCCTGGCCACGTCCGCGCCCGTCATGCGCGAGCGGGTCGCCACCTGGTTGAACTTGTGGAAGGTTCCCTTGGTCTTCATGCTGGCCCAGAGGCTCAGCACCATTCCGGCGCCGATCACGAGCCAGTACATGGGGTCAAAAAACATCGATCATCCCTCCGTTGGGAAATTGCCGGTAGTGGGTCCGCCCCGTCGCCCGGCTGTCATTTCCGTCACATGTAAACGTGATCAAATGGTTTGCTCGATACCGGATCGGCCCGTATCATACCGCCGACGCGGCCCCGGCCCGTGGTCGGGCCGGCCGGCATCGCCCCCAATATAAGCGAAATCACCGTCCCAGTTCCAGTCGAGGAGGAACCATGCTTCGTTCAATAGTATGCGCGATCATCGTCGCCGTCGTCGCGACCGCGGTTGCCTCTCCCGCCTCTGCCCAGGACGACAAGACGTTCGGCATAGGCTTCATCATAGGCGAGCCCACCGGCATCGATGCCAAGCTCTTTCTCAATAATGAGAGGGCGCTCGAGTTTGCGGCGGCGTGGTCGCTTTCCGGGGACAACGATTTTCGCCTGCAGGGCGACTATCTGTTCCACCGCTACGGTCTCTTCGACCTCAAGAACCAGGACGAGATGCCACTCTACTTCGGCATCGGGGCGCGCGGGGTCCTGGCCGAGAACCAAGACGATGTGTTCGGAATTCGCTTCCCGGTCGGTCTCGCGTACATGTTCGCAAATTATCCGTTCGACATCTTCGTTGCAATCGTGCCGATCCTGGACGTCGCGCCCGAAACGGACTTCGACCTCGAAGGAGCGATCGGCGCGCGGTTCTGGTTCTAGGACGCGGTGGGGCGGCATCGCGCTCGACGCGCGTGACGTCACGGGGCGGTGCGGCGCAGCAGGATCAGGGTGACGTCGTCCGAGGCCGGGCCGCCCGCCAGGAAGCCCTCGACCGCCTGGACGATGCGCCCGCGGATCAGCGGCAGCGGTTCGGCACGGTCATCGACCAGCACCTTCTTCATGCTGTCCAACCCGAGGAATTTTTCTCCGTTCGTCGTCGCCTCCGGGATCCCGTCGGAAAACACGGCCACCAGGTCGCCCGGTTCGAGCACGACCTCGCGCTTGACCAGCGGGATCTCCTCCATCATGGCGAACGGAAGCGTGGTTGAATCGAGCGCGGTCAGGCTGCCGTCGCGATGCGAAATCAGCGCGGGCTCGTGCCCGGCGTTCACGTAGACCAGCAGGCCGGTGGCCGGTGTCCAGCTCGCCGATGAACAGGGTCACGAACTGCTCCTCGGCCAGGCTCTTGTAGAGTTGCCGGTGCAGACGCGCCGCGAGCGTGTCGAGGTCCCCTTCGATGTCGGCGAGCAGACCGACCAGCACCGCGGCGGCGCTCATGGCGAGCGCGGCGGGCATGCCTTTTCCGGTGACGTCTCCGAGCGCAATCAGCACGCGACCGTTGGGCCGCGGCCCCACGAAGTACAGGTCCCCACCCACCGCGCGGCACATCACCTGGTGGGCGTCGACTTCGTAGCCGGCCGGCACGCTGACGCCGTCAGGCAGCATCGCGCGCTGAATCCGCGCGGCGGTGTGGATCTCCTCCTCCAGGCTCAAGTTCCGGAGCTTGACCGCCACCGCGTTGGCGGCCGCGGTCAGCACCTCGAGATCCGCCTGGGAATAGCGCACGCTCGCGTCGGTGGTATCGACGTAGAGGATGCCTCGCACCCGCTGGTTGTCGAAGAGCGGCGCCGCCATCGCGGAGCGAAGCGACAGCGCCATGATGCTCTGTTGCATTCCGAAACGCGGGTCCTCCAGCGGATTCGCGACCAGCACGGACACGCGATCGCGCAGTACGCTGCCGACGATGCTCGAGCTCAACTGCAGCGGTGCGTCCGGGGCGCCGCTCTTGGTCCAGCGCGCCCTGGCCTCGACGCCGGTGGCTTCGCCCGAGTCGGCGAGCATGACCACGCGTTCCGCGGGGACGGATTCGGCGACGAAGCGGCACGCGGCGGTTTCGATCGCCACCGCGTCTTCGCTGGACGCCAGCAGCTCGAAGAGCTGCGAGCTTCGATCCATGAGCCGATGCTGCGCGGCCTGTGAGTAGCCCTGCCCGATGTTGTACCGGAGGCTGGTCGCGACCTGATGGTCGCCGAGCAGCCGGTGCGACGCGGTCGACGTCGGGCCCGCGCGGCGCGTGAGCGCGCCCGCAAAACTCACCAGCGCCCCCGGCGGCACCTCGGCCCACTCGTCCCCGATGGGCTTGCCGTTGACCTCCGTGCCGTTGCGGCTCCCGAGGTCGCGCACCCACAGGCGCTCGCCGTCGACGCGCAGCGCCGCGTGCTTCTTGCTCACTCGCGCCATCGCGACCTGGACCGCGTTTTCGCTGGAGCGGCCGACGGTGTGCTCGCCGTCCTCCAGCGAGAACTTGTGGCTTTCGCCCTCCCAGACTACTTCGAGATTGAGCATGGCGTGTGCAGCGAGTTATATCACTCCGAATGCGACTGGTCTCAATAGCGGTTCCTGATATACTGGCCCCGTTTCCGGCACGATTTCCCGTTGCTATCCACATGATCGGACGCACCATCGCCCATTACCAGATCACCGACCGCCTCGGCGTCGGCGGGATGGGCGAGGTCTATCGCGCGCGCGACACGCGCCTGGGCCGCAGCGTCGCGCTCAAAGTGCTGCCGGATGCGTTCGCGGACGACCCCGAGCGCCTCCAGCGCTTCGAGCGCGAAGCGAAGCTGCTCGCGTCGCTCAACCACCCCAACCTCGCGACCATCCACGGCATCGAGCACGACGAAGACCGTCGCGTGCTCGTCCTGGAGCTGATCGAGGGCGAGGACCTCGCGCGCCGCATCGCGCGCGGGGCGGTCCCGGTCGACGAGGCGCTCGCAATCGCGCGCCAGATTGCCGACGCGGTGGAAGCGGCTCACGAACAGGGTGTGATTCACCGCGACCTCAAGCCCGCCAACATCGTCGTGACACCCGACGGCGTCGTGAAGGTGCTCGACTTCGGGCTGGCCAAGGCGATCGAGGGCGACCCGTCGTCGTCGTCGAAGCTCTCGCAGTCGCCGACCCTGCTCGGCAGCTCGCCCACCGCGGCCGGGGTGATCCTCGGCACCGCCGCCTACATGAGCCCGGAGCAGGCGCGCGGCCGGCGCGTCGACCGTCGCGCGGACATCTTCGCGTTCGGCTGCGTGTTCTACGAAATACTCACCGGGCAGATGGCGTTCTCCGGCGAGACCGTGAGCGACACGCTTGCCGCCGTGCTGCGCTCGGAGCCGGACTGGTCGCTCCTGCCCGCGGGCACCCCGCGCTCCGTCGTGCGTCTGCTACACCGCTGCCTCGAGAAGGATCCACGCCAGCGCCTGCGCGACATCGGCGAGGCGCGCATCGTGATCGACGCCGCGCAGCGGGGCGAGTCCGACCCCGAGGCGCCGGCCGCAGCGACCGCGCCGCGGCGCGCGGCGCGCGTGGCTGCCGTGGGCGATGGTCGGCGCCCTCGCCGTGGTGGCGATCGTGTCGATGGCGCGGCCGCGCGAGCGGTCCGGTCAAGGCAGGACGAGCTCATGCAGCTCTCGCTCCTCCTGCCCCAGGGCGACGCGCTCGCGCTGCGCGGCGAGCATCCCGCGCCCCCCGCGATTTCGCCCGATGGCAGGCACGTGGTCTTTGGTCTCAGCCGGCAGGGGGGCACCGTTCTCTGCGTCCGGTCGCTGGACAACGCCGACCCCGTGGTCCTGACCGGCACCGATGGGGCCGGCTACCCGTTCTGGTCGCCGGACAGCCGGCAGATCGGCTTCTTCGCCCAGGGAAAACTCAAGCGCGTCGACCGCGGCGGCGGCCCGGTCACGGTCGTGTGCGACGCGGCACTCGGCAAGGGCGGCTCGTGGGGGCCGGATGGGACCATCGTGTTCGCGCCCACGTACGCGTCCGCGATCCTCCGCGTCGCCGCGGAGGGAGGCTCGCCGCAGGCGGTCACGGTCGCGGACAGCACGCGCGGAGAAGTGTCGCACCGCTTTCCCCGCTTCCTCCCGGATGGGCGGCATTTCATCTACATGACGCGCTCGGTGGCGACGCGCATGGCCCAGGTGGGCTCCGCCGGCGTCAAGCTCCGCGTCGCATCGTTGGACGGAGATCTCGATCGCGAGCTGATGGCCGCGGAGTCCAACGCGGTCTACGCCGACGGATACCTGCTCTTCGCCCGCAACGACTATCTCGTCGCGCAGCGCTTCGACCCGGCTACGCTGGAACTCTCTGGAGAGCCGGTGACCATCGCGAGCCACCTGCGCATGCTCCCCGGCGCGTCGCGGGCCATGTTCGACGCGTCGGAGACCGGCGTGATCGTCTATCAGGCGGGTGCGGAGGTCGATGGAAACCAGATGACCTGGGTGGATCTCGGGGGCAAGGTGATCGGCACGCTGGGCGAGCCCGCACAGCACGACGATCCCATCGCGCTATCCGCCGACGGAACCCAGGTGGCCGCGTCGATCTTCGACCCTCGCATCGGAACTCCCGACGTCTGGATCTACGACGTGAGACGCAACCTGCGCACGCGATTCACGACCGACCCGGGGCCGGACAACAATGCCGTGTGGTCCCCCGACGGAAGCCGGATCGTGTTTTCGTCCGCGCGACGTGGACACTTCGATCTCTTTGTGAAAAGCCTCGAAGGCTCGAAGCCGGAGGCATTGCTCGCCACCGGCGCGGGCGACAACTTCGCCGCCGCGTGGTCGCCGGATGGTCGAATCGATCCTGTCGGTACAACTCGTGGCGGGCGGAGGCTGGCAACTGAATGCCAATCCGGTCGACGGCGGAAAGCCCGAGCCCGTCCTCGTGCTGCCCACGGCTTATGGCGTCGGTTTTTCTCCCGGCGGAGGCTGGATCGTCTATGACTCCAGCGAGGGTGGAAATCGTGATGCCTACGTGGTCGCGCTTTCGGGCGCGGGGCGCAAGTTGCAGATATCGAAGGCGGGCGGTTTCAACCCCCGCTGGGTGGGGTCGCACATCTACTACTTCAACGAGCGCGGCGTCCTGCGCACGCAGGTCGGCGAACGCGACGGCAGCATCGTGATCGGTGACGAAGAGCTGCTCTTCGAGACCGTCAACCTCGTGGACTTCGAAGTGACTCGCGACGAGAAGCGCTTGCTCCTCCTCCAGACGATCGACGAGGGCAACCGCGCGCCCCTCTCCCTGGTCCTCAACTGGCAGAAGAAGCTGCAGACGGGGCCATAGCTCGCGCCCCCGTCCGGCTACTTACCGTCGTGTCGCGTCGTCAGGACTTTCCAGAAGCACCAGATCGTCAGCCCCCACACGAACACGAGCGAAGTCAGCATGAAAAGCCATCCGCCGGGTGTCATCGTTTCCTCCCTTCCGTCCGTCAGTCGCGCGGCTCCTCGCGCCCGTCGATGTCGAGGCCGGCATCGCGCCAGCGACGTTCACCGATGGCGGTGCACAACACCAGGACGAAGATGGTCCCCACGATCAGAGCCATAGCCCCCTGGCGCAGGGGCTCGTCGGCTACCGACTGAATCCACGACCCCAGGTTCTGCCAGCAGAAGGCGGTGAACACCACCACCAGGTAGGTCGGCGTCACGTACTTCATGATGAACTTGTAGAAGACCGGGATCCGGATCTGCGCGCCCTCGTGCGCTTCCTTCCATGCCCCGCTCGATGCCGAACACCCAGCTGAAGCAGATGATCTGCACCATCGCGAGCACGAAGATCAGGAACGTGCCGACCCAGTCGTCGATCGTCGACCAGAAGATGCCGTCCTTGCTGTAGTACATCACCAGGAACGAGCCGATGAGGCAGACGCCCACCATGAACGCCGTCGCCTTCTGCTTGCGTCCAGCCCAGCGATTCCTTGAAGAACGCCAGCGCCGGGCTGATACATCGAGATCGAGCTGGTGATCGCTGCCAGGAACAGCATGAAGAACCAGATCGCGCCGATCGACGTTGCCGAACGCACCCATGTGCGCGAACACGACCGGCAGCGTGGTGAATCCGAGTCCGAAGGTGCCGCCCTGGACGGCGCCGATCATGTCGGCGGTGCCGAGGAACACGAACGCGGCGGTGATGGTGATCAGCCCGCCGAAGCCGACCTCGAACAACTCGTTGGTGGCCGACGCGGTCAGCCCCGAGAGCACGACGTCGTCCTTCTTCTTGCAGGTAGGACGCGTAGTTGATGATCACGCCGAAGCCGACCGACAGGCTGAAGAAGATCTGACCGGCGGCCGCCAGCCAGGTCTGGGGATTGCCGAGCGCGTCGAAGCTGCGGGTTCCACATGTAGCGCGAGGCCGTTGATCACGTTCTGGTCCGGGTGCGCCGGGTCCGGCGTGCCCGAGGGTCAGCACACGCGCCCAGCACGATCAGCGCGCACACCGCCATCGCCGGCATCGCCCAGGACACGAACTTCTCGATGCCCTTCGACAGGCCGCGGTAGACGAGCCAGATGTTCAGGGCGAAGGTGATCGCCCAGAAGACGAAGGTTTCGATCGACCCGCCCGCGATGACCCCGTTCTCGGCTCGCGCCCGTGAAGTCGCTGTAGAACTGCGCCGGCGCGCGCCGTCTGGTCGGCGATCGGCGCGGTCGGCGTCGATGCCGATGCCGCCGGTGAGGTAGTGCCAGAAGTACCCGAGGCACCAGGCTTCGATGTAGGTGTAGTAGAAGGACACCGCCAGCGGAATCAGGACGCCGATGACGCCGAGGTAGCGCGCGATCGCGCCCGCCGCCGACGACGCCCAGGATCGAGGGCGCCGAGTGGAAGCCCTTGCGGCCGCCGTAGCGTCCCATCGTCCATTCGGCCCAGCCGATCGGGATGCCGAGAAGCAGGAGCGCGCAGAAGTACGGGATCATGAACGCGCCGCCGCCGTTCTGCCGCCGCCTGGCCCGGGAAGCGCAGGAAGTTCCCGAGGCCGACGGCCGACCCGGCGACGGCGAGGATCACGCCGAGGCGCGTTCCCCATTCCTCGTGGCTGTGGGCCTGATGGTGCGCCTCGTGTGCGTCCGCCGCATGCTTGCTCGTGGTTTCTTTCGCCATTGTCGCCACCGTGGTTAAAAGAAACGATGGTCCCCGCGAGTCTTCGCGCGGATCCATTCATGCTGGGGGCAGATGGTATGGGCGGCCTCGCCTGCCGGTCAACCGCCAGTTTGCCGGCTCACCGGCCGCGCCGGCCCCGCGGCGGGCGACGCGTTCGCGCCCGGCGAGGCTTCGACACCGCAGCGACGGGAGCGCTCGCGCGCCCGCTGGTTTGCCACGCGCCAGGGTCGACGCGGTAGTAGCGCGCCATCTCGTCGTAGAGGTCCGGGTACTCGCGGCGCAGCGCCAGCGGCCGCTCGAAGAAGCTCTCCGTCGCCACCGCGAAGAACTCGGCGGGGTCACCCGCGCCGTACGCGTCGATCAGGGTGCGCCGGTTCGACGCCGCCGCGCGCTCGAAATGGTCGTAGGCAGCGTTGAACACGCTCGCCCACGCGTCGCGGCGCTCGCGATCGGGCAGCTTCGGCATGCCGTCCATCTCGCCGTTCTCCATGTCGAGCTGGTGCGCGAACTCGTGCAGCACGACGTTATAGCCGGCGCGGCCGGTCGACGCGTATTCCACCGCGTCCTCCCACGACAGGATCACCACCCCGAGCTCCCACGACTCGCCCGAGCGGTCTTCCAGGAACTCGCTCACCACGTGGCCGTCGTGCTCCTCGACGTCGGCGTAGAAGACGGTGGGATAGACGAGAATGGTGACGAGGTCGGGATAGTAGTTGGTGTCGCGATTGAGAATTAGCAGACACGCCTGTCCGGCGATGGTGACCCGCACCTCATCCGTGATCTCCTGCCCGTTGCACCCTTCGAACTTTTTCTCGGCGAGAAAGACGTGGATGTGACCGTGAAGCTGGGCGCGCAGATCGGCCGGGAGCCGCCGATAGGCGGGCACGTTCGCCTCCAGGATGGAAACCCAGGGCCCGGGGAACGCGCAGCGCGCGCAGCGCTGCCCATCGTCGCCGTTTGAGGAAGGAGAACATGGTCAGCGCGCGAGCAAAAGCGACACCGTCGCCCCTGCGATCACCAGCGCGGCGGTCGGCACCACCCGCAGGCGCAGCGCGCGCCCTCCCAGCCACACCACCAGCGCGGTTTTCACCAGGGTGTTGACGAGCACGGCGATGCCGATGGCCGTCACCGCCTGCTCCACGCCTCCGGTCAAGCGCGCGCGCTCCGCCATCGAAAGGGTCACCGCGTCGACGTCGGTGAGTCCGGCCGCCGCCACCACGGCGTAGACGCCGCCCGCCGGCAACACGGCCTGCGCGCGGTCGACGAACACCGCGACACCGGCCAGGAGCAGCGCGAACCTCGCCGCAAAGGTGAGGCTGAACGGATTCTTGAGATGGACCGCGTCTGCCGCCGACGGTTCCAGGCTGTCGGCGCGCAGGTTCACGAGCGCTCCGGTGGCGGCGATCACGGCCATGGTGCCCATCGGCCACGCCAGATCGGCGGCGACCGGCCGGCTGACCACCGCCGCTTCGACCACCACGCGCACGAACATCACGGCCCACGCCAGCAGCACGCCGGCGGCGAGCGTTCGCGCGGCGCCGGGCTGTGACATGCCGCGGCTGCGTCGCGCGAGCGCGAGCGTCACGGCGGTCGAAGACACCAGTCCGCCGACGAGTCCGATCACCGAGGTGCCCCGTTGCGGTCCCATCCACCGCACGGCCACGTAACCCAGGAACGAGATGCCCGCGATCAGGATCACGAACCAGGTCAGCGTGTAGAGATTGAGCGCGCCCCAGGGATCCACCGGCTGGCGTGGGACGACCGGCAGCACGATGAATACCACGATCAGGAGCTTGATTACGGCGAAGATGTCGTCCCAGCCGATGCGCTCTACGATGCCGTGCAGCGTGCGCCGGAACGCGAGCACGGCCGAGGTCGCGATCGCGAGGGCCACGGCGATCTGTTCGTGCCCGTAGACCGCGGCGCCGCCGAGCAGGTAGACCACCACGGTGGCGAATTCCGTGGTCAGACCGATCGACCCCGGCTGCGTGCGCACGTGCGCCACGTAGCCGGCCAGCACGAACAGCGCGCACGCCAGCCCGGCGCCGGCGAAGACCCACGGCGACGCCGTCTCCATCGAGAGCCACGCGGCCACGCCGCCCGCCAGGGCGATGAGGATGAAGGTGCGGAATCCGGCCGCGGCCTCTTCGTTCTGGGCGCGCTGCGACTTCTCGCGCTCCAGGCCGATGAGCGCCCCGATCAGGAGCGCGATCGCGAATCTCACGAAGGGCGTGTCCATCCCTCCATACTATACACCGGCGCGGATTCGTTGCGGGGGCGTCGTCCACGTCGTATACTCCCCCGCCTGTCGATGTTCGCACACCCGTCACACCGGGAGTTCATGCCATGCGTCCAACTGCGTGCTCGTCGTCTCGCTGCTCCTCGCCGCACCGCTCGCGAACGCGCGTACCGTCGTTCACGCGGGCCGTCTCATCGACGGCCGCAGCGCCGCCGTGCGCACGCAGGTGTCCATCATCGTCGACGGGGGCAAGATCGCCGACGTCGTCGACGGGTTTGTGGCGGCGCAGCCCGGGGACTCGGTCATCCCGCTGGAAGACCACACCGTCATGCCGGGGCTGATGGACATGCACGTGCACCTGACCGGTCAGCTTTCGCGCACGTCGTACTCCGAAGAGTTCTATCTGAACCCCACCGACCTCGCGTTGCACGCGGCGCACTACGCGCGGCTCACGCTGCTCGCGGGCTTCACCACCGTTCGCAACGTCGGCGACGACGGCATGACGACCGTGTCGCTGCGCAACGCCATCCGCGCGGGGTACGCGGAGGGCCCCCGCATCTTCACCGCCGGCAAATCGATCGCGACCACGGGCGGCCACGCGGACCCCACCAGCGGCTGGTGCCAGGCGCTCGAGGGCGACCCGGGTCCGGCCGAGGGCGTCGTCAACGGCGCCGACGACGCGCGCAAGGCGGTCCGCCAGCGCTACAAAGAAGGCGCCGACCTGATCAAGATCACGGCCACCGGCGGCGTGTTGAGCCTGGCAACGAGCGGCGACAACGCGCAGTTCACCGACGACGAGCTGCGCGCAATCGTCCAGACCGCGAAAGACTATGGCTTCACGGTGGCGGCGCACGCGCACGGAGCCGAAGGGATGAAGCGCGCCGTCAACGCCGGCGTCACGTCGATCGAGCACGGCACCTACATGACCGATGAAATCATCAAGCTGATGAAGAAGAACGGGACGTACTACGTCCCCACCATCGTGGCCGGGGTCACGGTGATGGAAAAGGCGCAGGAGGAGGGTTACCTCCCGGCCATCGTCCGCCCCAAGGCGGCGCGCATCGGCCCGCAGATCGAGGGCACGTTCACGCGCGCGTACCGGGCGGGAGTCAAGATCGCGTTCGGCACCGACAGCGGCGTATCGCCGCACGGCCAGAACGCGCGCGAATTCGAACTGATGGTGAAGTGCGGCATGCCGCCGATGACCGCGATCCAGTGCGCCACCATCCAGGCGGCGAAGCTCCTGCGCGTGGACGACCGGCTCGGGAGCGTCGAGAAGGGCAAGATCGCGGACCTGGTGGCCGTGGCCGGAGACCCGACCGAGAACATCGCGCTCATGCGCGACGTGAGATTCGTGATGAAGGAAGGCGTGGTCTACAAGCGCGACGGCCGGCCGGTCGCGCGCTAGTTCACTCGCTCGAGGTCAGCGGCAACGTGGGCGACTTCGACACGTGGCGGTCGATCACCTCGGCGAGCGTGTCCCTGCGGATCGGCTTCGCCACAAAATCATCCATCCCCACTTCCAGACACTTTTCGCGGTCACCGGGGAGCGCGTGGGCCGTCATCGCCACGATGGGCGTGCGACCCGCGCCCCGCTCTTCGCGGCGGCGAATCTCGCGCGTCGCTTCGTAGCCGTCCATCTCCGGCATCTGGCAGTCCATGAACACGAGGTCGTAGGACGCCGCCTCCAGCTTCTTGAGGACCTCCAGCCCGCTCGCCGCCACCTCGACGTGGCACCCCAGCCGTTCGAGCAATCGCGTCGCCACGCGCTGGTTGACGACGTTGTCTTCGGCCACGAGCACGCGCGCGCGCGCCGCCGCGTCGGAGCGCGCCGCCGACTCTTGCGCCCGCGCTTCCGCGATGGTGTGGCGGGTGACGAACACTTCGCGCACGCCGCGGCGCTTGATGCTCCACAGCGCGGACACGACATCCACGAGCTGTGAGGTCCGGGTGGGCCGCGTTACATAGGCGTCGTACCCCGCCGCGCGCAACCGCTCGGCGTCGCCTTGCGCGCCGATGGGTGTCAGCATGACCAGGGCGGTGTCGCGAATGGCGGGGTCGCCCTTGACCGCCGCGGCCAGGCTCTCGAGCGCCATGTCGGGGAGGTCGAACGCGATGATGGCGATGCCGTAGGGGTCGTTCGCCGCGCGGGCCGCGTGCAGCTCGGCGATCGCGTCCGCGCCCGTGGCGACCGCGCCGGCGCGCGCGCCCCAGCCGTCGACCTGCTCCGCGAGGACGCCGCGCACCTTGTCGTGCCCGTGTACGGCCAGGATACGCACGCCGGCCAGGTTATCCGCCGGCGGCGCCTCGATCGGGGCACTCACGTCGAGCGGCAGCGACAGCGTGAACGCGAACGTCGACCCGGCGCCCGGCGCGCTGCTGACGGTGATGCTGCCGCCCATCAACTCGACCAGCTGCTTCGAAATCGCCAGCCCGAGACCGGTGCCCCCGTAGCGGCGTGTGATCGACCCGTCCGCCTGCGTGAACTTCTCGAATACGTACTGCAGCTTGTCGGGGTCGATCCCGATGCCGGTGTCCTCGACCGACACGCGAATGCGGGCGTGGTGGTCGTCGCCGTCGAGGCGCTCGAGGTTGATCAGCACGTGCCCGTGGTGCGTGAACTTGAGCGCGTTGCCGACCAGGTTCATCAGCACCTGCCGGATCCTGCCCGCGTCGCCGATCACCCGCCGGGGAACGTCGCGGGCGTAGCGCGCGATCAACTCCACCCCCTTCTCATCCGCTTTCTCCGAGATGAGCGTCACCACCTCGTCCACCGCCGACATCAGGTCGAAGGGAATCGGGTCGACCGTGAGCCGTCCGGCTTCGATGCGCGAGAAGTCGAGGATGTCGTTGATGATGGTGAGCAGCGCCTCCCCCGAGCTCTGGATGATGCGCGCGTACTCCCGGTGCTCGCCGTCGATGGACGACTCCAGCAGCAGGCCGGTCATCCCCAGGATCCCGGTCATCGGCGTCCTGACCTCGTGGCTCATGTTGGCCAGGAACTCGCTCTTCGCGCGGCTGGCGGACTCGGCCTGTTCCTTGGCGCGGAGCAGTTCCTCCTGCGAGCGGCGCAACACTTCCAGGTCGGTGATGTCCTGGAGCATCAGCATCACTTCGTCCACCCGGTTGTCGGGCGTCGTGATCGGCATGGCGGTGGCGTAGATGTGCCGGGTCTTGCCGTCGACGTCGAAACTAATCTCGCGGTGCGAGGCCTCACCGGTCAGGAGCGAGCGTGCCGCCGGACACTCCGGGCAGACCGCACGCGCGCCGCACAGGAGATCGGAACACATGGGGGTGGCGCCGCCGCGTCCGCTGACCGATTCGCCGAACCACCCGCGGCACACGTTGTTCATCCAGTGCACACGCAGTCCGGTATCGAACACCAGAAACCCGGCGTCGGTGTGGTTGACCAGCGCAGACAGCTTCTGGCGTTCGCGCTCCAGGAAACGGATCTGACGGTCCTGGTTCTGGAACCAGCGCTCGAGTTCCTCGATCCGCCGGCGCAGCGCGTCGGCCGGATCGGCCCCGACGATTCCTGTCTTCTTGCTCATGGGGCGCGGCGTGGATTCAGGCGGGGCGTTGCCGGTGGCGGTGGGTCTCGTAGGCGTTCGCGAGCCAGTCCGCGACTTTCCTGACTTCGACCTCCGTGCGCGCGTCGAAGGCGTCGATCTCGTGGCTGTCGATATCGATCTGCGCGAAGATGGTGTCGCCCTTGCGAATCAGCACCACCAGTTCCGAGCGCGTGGCGCTCGAGCAGGCGAGGTAGTTCGGTTCTTTCGACACGTCGGGGACGTTCTTGTCGCGCCCTTCGGCGACCGCACTCCCGCACACGCCCTGACCGATCGAGATGAATACGTGGTCGGTGGGCGCGCCGATGAAGGGACCGAGTCGCAGCACGCGGTCGGGAAACAGCTCGTAGATGCCGGTCCAGTGGAAGTCCGGGTGGGCGTGGTGCAGGTACTCGACCGCGCTGGAAAGCACGGCGTCGAAATTCACGCCGGAGGCGGCGAGTTGGTCGAGACGCTGGCAGATTCCTGCGCCGTCCAGGGTCGGCCCGGTCATGCGCACCCTCCTAAGTCGCTGGGCGGGATGTGGTTCGACCCGCGCGGTGACGCCGCGCCGGGGTGACGCGCGGTCAATCCGCAACTAGCATGCCAGACGTTTACCGATCGCGTAGTACACGTTGCGGGGGTAGCTGATGCGCTCACCGAAGCGCTGCCCGAACACCTCGCGCGCGCGGGCGCGGTACCGCTCCCACGACGGGCCGTCCAGGAGTGCCAGGAGCGCCCGGCCGCTCGCGCATACCTCGCGGGCTTCGAGGTACTGCTCGACGGTCATGGCGAAGGTGAACGTGCGGGTTCCGGTGTCCACGGGCTCGAAGCCGGCTGCCGCCAGCACCGATTCCAGCCCTCCGGGCTTCGAAAGCATCGCTTCGCCGGGGAGCACGCACGCGGCGGCGGACACCGCCACCTCCGCGGAAACGAACTCGTGGACGACGCCGGTCCACGCGCGAGCGAGGTCGTCATCGGACGCCGCCCACGCGCTCAAGCCGATCCGGCCCGCCGGCCGGAGCACCCGCCCCATCTCGCGCACCGACGCGACGGCGTCGTCGACGTGCGTGAGCACGAAGGCCGAAAGCACCAGGTCGAAGCTCCCCGCGACGAACGGCAGGTACGGGAGCATGCCGACCACGGTGAGGTCGATCCCGCCCCGCTGCGCGGCTTCCAGCATCGGCGCCGACGGATCGACGGCGACCACGCGGCCCCCGGCGCCCACCGAGCGGGCGGCCGCCCGGGCCACCGCGCCGGTGCCGGCTCCCACGTCGAGCACGTGATCGCCGCGCGCCGGCGCCGCGATCGCCAGAAGCTCGCGGGCCGGCCGATCGAACATGAGCGGCGCGTTGAGCCGCTCGTATACAGCGGCCGCGTCGTCGTAGGAGCGAGCCCGGCGGATCAGACGCTCGTCGAAGGAGTTCATCGTATGGCCGCGGTCAGTTGGATCGATCCGGCGAGAGCGCGGTGATCTCTTGCTCGAGCTCGGCGAGAGGCAGCGGCCCCGTGTGGCGCGCCACCGCGGTCCCGTCGGGAGCGACCAGGTAGAGGGTCGGCAGCACCTTCACCCGCAGCCGTTCCCACGCCGCGCTCTCGTTCGCGTCGACGACGATCGGATAGCCGACCGGGTGCTTCGCAAGGAACTTGCGCACCTTCTTTTCCCGGTCGCTTCCCTGATCCACGGATACGCCGATCACCACGACGTCGCCGCCGTATCGCTTCTGCAGCGCGTCGAGATCGGGCATCGACTCGACACACGGCTTGCACCACGTTGCCCAGAAGTCGACGAGCACGATCTTGCCGTGGAGCCGGGAGGTGCTGATCGTGTCCCCGGCGAGCGAAACAAGCGTCATCTCGGGAAACGGCCCGGGCACGAAGACGTACGCGTACGGATCCTGGTCGAATTCCGCGGCGCACTTCGCGGAACAGAAGGAGAGCTCGCGGCCGTCCAGCTGTCGGGTGGCAACGGCCTCTTCTTCCCGGGTCTCGCCCCCCAGCGCGCAGACCGCGCACAACGCTTTCCCGGCCCGCGCGCCGTCCGCGACCGCCGAGACGACTACGAGGAAAAGTGCGATCCACGCCTTCATCAGAACCCTCCCGCGATTGAAATCCCGAACGTGTCCATCCACACCGCCATCAGGCTGACGCCTATCCTCTCGCCGAACCAGCTGGCGAGAACGTGCGAGCGCTGGCCGTCGTACATGTAGCGCGTGGAGAAGCCGCGCCACACGAACCATTCCGCTCCGAACGGATAGTTGAACCCGTCGTCCCACTCCGAGTAGTTGAGACTCCCATACACCGAAACCGGAATCCGGGGCGCCAGCTTCGACACGGTCAGATAGTACGACTGCGTTCCCTCCGGCGACCCGATCCGGTCCGAGCTGGTCCCGAGGAAGGCCGCCGGCCGGCGCCCGGTTTCGGTCAGGAGGAACACGCTCGCGAGCGGGACGACTTCGCTGACCACCGGATTGTACTCGACCCCGATCTGGGCGCGCGGGTGAACCCGATAGTTCGCCGTCAGCCTCCAGCGCGGACGCTCCTCGTCCGTGTCGACGTAGCGCGCCGAGAACGACCAGGTGGTTTGGATTCCGCCCCCCCGGAGCGGCGCGCCTTCGCCGGGTCAGCCGCTTCAGGTGGGGGTCTGTGACGTCGGCGGCCCGGCGCTCGCGGGAACGCACCACGCCACGAGGAGGATGAGAGATGTCAGTTGAAGCAGGTGCATGAAACGATTCGCCTCGCCTAGAGACGCCATGATACCCCGAAGAGCCAGTTGCGTCCCGCCATCCGGTAGCGCGCGACCTCTTCGTAGACCGTGTCGAGCAGGTTGCCCACCCTGGCGCTGACCGTCACGCGGGGAGTGAGGCTGAACTGCGCGTTGGCGTTGAGCACCGAGAACGCGTCCGGCGCCTGTCGGGGATAGAGAAATACTTCGTCGATCGCGCTTCGATAGCGCGCGTCGCCGTGGAGCAGCCAGCGCTTCCACAGCACGTCGAGTGAGAGATTCGCGGAGTGTTTGGGCCGGTACGGGAGATAGTCGTCGGTCCGGCCGGGTGACTGGTCCCGCGCGTCGAGATACGCGTAGTTCGCTGAGGCCGTGAGTATTCCCAGGCGCGACGTGACCGTCGCCTCGATTCCCTGCATGAGCGCGTCGTTCAGGTTGCGCACCTGATAGACGGTCACGCCCAATGACTCGGCAATCTGTTCGAAGTAGATGAGGTCTTCGTAATCGTAGCGGTACGCGGCCACATCGAGGTCGAACGCCGGCGCGGGATTCCAGCGCGCGCCCACCTCCGCCGAGGCGACGATGTGTTCGGCGCCGAGGTCCGGGTTGGGCACGAGGTCGATGCCGCCGCCGATCTCGCGCTCCTGGAAGAGCTCCGCGATCGTGGGCGCCCGGAACGCCTGTCCGAACAACGCGCGCAGCGCCAGCTCCGGCCGGACCGTCCACACCAGCCCCAGCTTCGGGCTCACCTGATCGAGCGTGCGGACCCCGACCAGATGATTCCAGTCGTAGCGGGCACCGATGGTGGCGGCGAGGCTGCGGACGATGGTGATGTCGTCCTGCACGAACAGCGCGTAGTTGTTGATCTGGTGGTCTCCGTAGAGCGTCGTGTCCGGCGACGACAGCACGTAGTCGAGCTGAAAATCCCCCCCCGCGACCAGGTGGTGCCGCTCGCCCCAGCGGAGATCACCCTGGCTGATCGCCCCGATTTTGTCCCCCAGGATCTCGGTGGCGAAACCGAAGGGCTCGTTGCCGGGCAGCTCGCGATCGGGGTCGTTCGGGTTGAAGGTCGAACGCTGCTCGTGGTGGAAGTAATACGCGCGGGTGGAGTAGCGGGTCCGTTCGCTGAAGCCCGAATAGTGCAGGTCGGCGCTGCCGTAGTCCTTGTGCTGGCGGTCGTCGGTGAAGGAATCGCGCACCTGCAGGGGTTCCGCCGCGCTCAACCAGGCGTGCGGATAGTCGTTCTCCGCGCGGCCGCCGCCCAGCGTCAGCTCGAGCTTTCGATGCGAATCGACGTCGCAGACGATCTTGCCGAACAGGTCGTAGAACGCGTAGGCGGTGTTCTCGCTGAAGCCGTCCGATCCCTTCCAGCTCGCGCTCACCAGATAGCGCAGGTCGGGCGCGAACGCGATCGGACCGGAGACGTCCGCGGTGACCTCGCCCTGCAGCGGCGTTTCGTCGGTGTAGCTGACCGGACTCTTTTCGAAAAACCCCAGCTTGAAGTCGAGCCTGCCGACCAGCGAGTCGCTGGGCCGGCGGGTGATCACGTTGACGACGCCGCCCATCGCCGTCGAGCCGTAGAGGCTCGAGAACGCTCCTTTCACGATCTCGACGCGATCGATGAACTGCGTCGGGACCAGGCTCCAGAAGGCGCCGCCGGTGTCCGAAGTCAGCGCCGGGCGTCCGTCGATGAGCAGCAGCACGCGATTCCCGACGCCGCCGCCCGCAATGTCGGAACTGCCCCGAATCTGGATCGACTGCACGGAGATGCCGGTGGTCCGAAAGGCGTTGAGGCCGGAAACGGCTTCGATCGATTGATCGAACGTGATCGGCGCGCGGCGCGCAATGTCGTCCTGGTCGACCACCTCCACGCTGGCGGGCGCCATGCGCGCGGTCTGCTCGACGCGCGTGGCGGTCACGATCACCGGGTCGGTCGTGATCGCGGACGCCTCGAGCGCAATGTCGACGCGAGTGGTGTCGCCGGCGTCCACCCGCACGCCCGGCCGGGAGAACGCGGCGTAGCCGATGCGAGAGATGGTCAGACGGTACACCCCGGGGGGCAGCTCACGTATCACGTAGTGGCCGCGCGTGTCGGAGGTCGCGCCGCGTCTGGTCGAATCGATCCGGACGGTGGAGAAGCTCAACCCGGCCCCGGTCGCCGCGTCGGTGACGCGTCCCACGATCACTCCCAACGAAGCGGGCGACGGGCGGGTTGCGCCCGCCTGGGGGAACGCGCGCGGCGCGCCGAGGCCCAGGCCCGTGAGCACGCATGCAGCTCCGGCCACAGCCCGGACTCGGCCGCCGATGCGATCGGTCGCGGCGCGCATGCGAGGACTACGGCGCCAGGGCGAGATCGGCGACGAAGTCCAACCCACTGCGGTGGATATTCGACCCCGCCAGATTCAGCGAGGTGGGGCCAGGGGCCTGCGGCGCGATCTTGCTGCCGTTCCAGGCGACTCCCACGCTGTCCACAAAGGTCCAGTACATCCCCAGCAGGGTGGCGCTGCCCGGAACGGACGGGTTGCGCCAGCTCACGTAAATCGCGGCGTAGCTGCCTTCCTCGAGGCCGGTCAGGCTGAAGGTGTACTCGCTCACGCCGGGCGCGATGGGGTTGGTGTAACCATCCGGCGGACCATCGGGCACGAGGTCGGCCGGCAGGACGGAGTATATCGACACCTGGACATCGCCCGTCGCGGGCCAGGAACCCGTGTTGACGAACGTCACCTTGCCCTCGACGCTGGCGGGGCCGGCAGGTTGCGCGGGGTTGTCGTCGCCACACGAGCTGATCATCGTCGCCACGCCCATCATCGCCAGGAACAAGAACATGCGTCTCATGGAGTTTCCCCGTGTTAAGGTGGAAGTGTTCAATTGTCTGCGCGAACCGCCAGAAAAGACATTGAACTCTGGGTCACGATCGCATAGGTTTAGTCAGGTTTGCCAAATAAAGCAGAGAGCCCCATGTTTCGTCAAGGTACCACTGCCGAAGAGACCCGCTGGCTGACCCTAACGGAAGCGGCGGAGGCCCTCCGGGTGCATCCGACCACGCTCCGCCGCTGGTCCGATTCGGGTCAGATCCCCGTGTTCTTGACCCCCGGCGGCCACCGGCGGTTCGCCGCGTCGGACGTCAAGCACATGTCGGTGCGCCGGCATGCCGTGCGGCGGGTCGGCCCGGTCGAACGGATCTGGGCCGACCAGGCGCTTACACTGGCCCGAAAGCAGCTCGCCAATCAGGAGCAGGAGCGCTGGCTCAAGCGGCACGACGGTCCCGCGCGGGATCGCAACCGGCAGATGGGCCATCAGCTCATGGCCCTCATCCTCGAGTACGTGACCGGCGAGAACGACGACGAGCGCCCGGTGCGACAGGCGCGCTCCATCGGTGTCCAGTACGGCCACGCGTCGCGCGAGCTGGGCCTGCCGCTCACCGACGCCCTCCAGGCCGCGATGTTTTTCCGCGACACGCTCACGACCTCGGCGGTCGCGCTGCCCGGCAACGTGCGCATCCCGATCGGATCGCAGGTCCAGCTGGTGACGCGCATCAGCCGCATCGTCAACGAAGTCCAATTGGGTGTGGCGGACGCGTACGCGCCGTCGTAGTATTGCGCCCCTGCCGGACCCGCGGCCCTCGCGCCGTCCGGCCCATCGCCGAAAAAATCAATGTGCGGAATTCTGGGATACTGCGCCCGGGAATGGGATCCGGGCCTGGAGAAGTTCTTCGGCCTGCAGGGATTCAACCTCCAGCACCGGGGCCAGGAGAACTTCGGCGCGACCTACAGCAATGGGAAGAAGTTCTCGCACTTCAAGGACCGCGGCCTGGTCTCGCAGGTGTTCACCAAGGAGCGCCGCGAGCACTTCTCCGAGACCCGGCCGCTGATCGCGATCGCGCAGACGCGCTACGCCACCGCCGGCGGCACCGACGCGATCTCGGCGCAACCGCACTGGATGACCCTGCTCGACGGCTTCTACTCCAACGCCACCAACGGCGACCTCCCGCTCCTGCAGCGCGAGATACGGGACCTGGAGAACTCCGGCACCGTGATGCTCTCGGGCAACGACGGCGAGGTGATTCTCAAGAAGATCCTCCACGGCGCGCGCGAGAACGGCGGCAATCTGGTGGCGGGCATCCGCCGGCTGATGGAGACCACGCCGGGCGCCTATTCCGGGTGCCTGATGACCCTCACCGAGCTCTACCTCTACCGCGACCCGCACGGGTTCCGGCCGCTCTATTTCGGCCGCTGGCGCGACGCCGTCGTCTTCTCGTCGGAGTCGTGCGCGTTCCACGAGACCGACGCCCACATCGAGCGCGAGGTCTACCCGGGCGAGGTGATTCGTTTCGACATCGAGGGCAACCGGACCCACACCCAGGTGGTTCCCACCCATACGCCGCGGCAGCAGTGCATCTTCGAACCGATCTATTTCGCGCGCCCCGACAGCCGTGTCTTCGCGGACACCAAAGAGGTGGGACATTTCCGGTACCTGCTCGGGAGCCAGCTCGCCGACGAGCATCCCATGCGCGACGCCGCCGTTGTGCCCGTCCCGGATTCCGGGCGCTACGCCGCCAACGGGTACGCGGGGCGCTCGGGTCTGCCGCTGCGCGAACTGCTCGTGCGCAATCCCTACATCCCGCGCACGTTCCAGATCGCCGGGCAGGCGAATCGCGAGGACCTCGTCCGGCTCAAGTTCACGGTCATGCACTCGCTGCTGCGCCAGTACCGGCGCTTCGTCATCGTGGACGACTCGCTGGTGCGCTCCACCACGCTGCGCATCCTCATCGCCATGATCCGCGACGCCGCCGGCGAAGCCGGGATCGACCCGCGCGCGGTGGAAGTGCACGTTCGCGTTGCGTCTCCGCCGATCATCGGGTGCTGCTACTACGGCATCGACACGCCGGAGCAGAAAGAGCTCGCCGCCGCGAACGTCACCATCGACGAGATCGCGACGTCGATCGACGCCGACTCGCTGGCCTACCTCTCGCTCGCGGGCCTCGACGCGGTGGCCGCCGAGTTCTCGTCCCCTGAACAGTTCTGCCACGCCTGCTTCACCGGGCGCTACCCGACCGAGTATCTCCCCCGGACCCGTTGACAGCCGGGCACCCGGCAAAATATCCCCGGCGCCCGCAAGCCGAATCGCTGTGGACGGGCGCCGTAGGAATGAGTTATGCTCGCGTGCAGTCTGTCCGATGGTGCGGTGAGATTCTCGTCGGAAGTGGTAGTCGGTTAGATTGGGAGCCTATCGCATCGCGGGAACCGTTAAAGGAGATTGTATCGTGTCTAAGAAACTGTTCGTAGGTAGTCTGAGCTGGAACACCACCGACGAGGGGCTCCGGCGCGCGTTTGAGAAATTCGGCGAGGTCTTGGAAGCAAAGGTAATCAAGGATCGTGAAACCGACCGCTCCCGCGGGTTCGGTTTCGTGTCGTTCGCCAACCCCAAGGACGCCATGGACGCCATGCAGGCCATGGACGGCCAGGAACTGGACGGGCGCACCATCAAGGTGAACGAAGCCCAGGAGCGTGAGCGCACCGGCGGCGGCGGCGGTGGCGGTCCGCGCGGCGGATTCGGCGGCGGCGGCGGCGGACGCGGCGGTGAGCGTCGCGGCGGCGGCGGCGGCGAGCGTCGCGGCGGCGGCGGCGGACGCTGGTAGGCCCGCTCGCTAGCAACCAGAAGACGGAAACGGCCCGGGCGAAGATGCCCGGGCCGTTTTTTGCTATACTTGACGCACACGGTCGGAGATTCCTCCGGCCGATTCGCTTTTCTTGAGGCTCATCGTTGTCCCGTTCCCTAAGCCACGAAGTCGGAATCCTCACGCTCGGCCGCGTCGTCACGTACGCGGTCATGTTCATTGTGCCCCTGGTCAACGTGCGAACGTTGAGCATGGAAGAGTACGGCTACTACCGGCAATTCTGGCTCCTGTTCGAAACCCTCACGCCGATGGCCATCCTCGGCTTCTCGCGCAGCCTCCTCTACTACCTGCCGCGCGTGGAAACCCGCGAGGAGAAGTCCGCTTACATCACGCAGACCGTGCTGTATCTCGCACTCGGATCGGTCGTGGCCATGGGCGTCTACGCGGTGATGGCGATCTGGTTCGGCGAGGGCCTGGGCGCCACGGCGCGCGCCTTCTTCTGGAGACTCTGCATCTTCACGTTGTTCATGGTGGTGACCGACTACCTCGAGGTGTTGTTCGTCGCGCAGCGCCGGCCCGTCGCCCAATCCGCGTACCACGTGGCCGCGTGGGGATTGCAGGCCATCGTCGTCATGGCCGTTTCCTACCTCACGCATGACGTGAGCGCGATCATCTGGGCGGTCACGATATTCGGCCTGGCGCGGTTTGCCTTCGGCATCATCTACACGAATGCGAACTACGGACTCTCGCTGCGCGTGGTCTCGCGCGCTTCATTGCGGGAGCAAGCGTCGTTTGCGGTTCCCGTGGGCCTCGCCGGCATCGGCGTGATCCTGATCACCCAGACCGACAAGTTCCTCATCAACCGCTTCATGGGCCGCGAGGCCTTCGCCATCTACAGCGTGGGCGCCTTTCAGGTCCCGCTGGCCAATATCATCCAGAGTTCGATCAGTAATGTCACCTTCCCGATGATGGCGAAATACCAGAAGGCGGGACAGTATGCGGAGCTGATCGGGCTGTGGCAGCGGTCGCTCATGAAGGCGGTGGTCCTGTTCTTTCCCATCTTTGTGTTCCTGGAGGTCACCGCCCGCCCGTTCATCACGATTCTGTTCACCGAGCAATACGCCGACGCTACCCCGGTGTTCATGATCTACCTGCTTCTCTTCCTGCGCGGGTCGATCGAGGCGGGTGCGATTATCCAGGTGTTCAACCGAACCGTATTCTCGGTGGTTGCGTTCTTTGTCGGGTTCGTCGTGGACGTGATCCTCGGCATTCTGCTCTACCAGACCATGGGGCGCCTCGGGGTTCCGCTGGCGGCCCTGCTCACGCTGACCACGCTGAGCGTGGCGAGCCTGTGGTACTCGGCGAAGCTCCTGGGCACGTCGTTGCTCGAGCTGGTGCCGGCGCGGCCTCTCATGAAGCGCTTCCTGGTGGCAGTCGCGCCCGGCGTGATCCTGTGGCTGCTGTATCAGAGGTGGCCGGTGACGAACGTCTATCAGATGGGCGTGGCCGGACTCCTGTATTCCGGTTTGTACGCAGGGCTGTGCGCGTGGACGCGCCTGGTGACGGTGGATGACCTGAAAGCGCTGGTGGGCAGGACGTCGATCTGAAGCGGGATCGCGAGGCCGTTTTGCGCCATGCGGACGCGTACTTCACACTCCTCTGGCCGGATGATAGACTGGAGCACATGCCGAACGACAAGCCCACTGTCACCGAGAAGCAGGTCCAGGATTTCTGGACCGCGTTTCCCATGGTCTACGGTCCGAAGACCGCCAACCCCGAGCAGGTCTTCGACCGAATGGAAGAGGTGATGCGCACGGAGTACTGGTACGCCCACGGCGCCGGCGAACCGCTCTTCGCCCGCTACATCGACTACGCGGCGCTCAAAGGGCGAAAGGTGCTCGAGATCGGCTTCGGCACGGGATGGCTCTTGAAGGAGTTCGTGCGCGCGGGGGCGGAGGTGCACGGCATCGACTTGAGCAGCACGCACGAGGCGCTGTGCCGGCACCGCTTCCAGGGCCAGGGCGTCCAGCTCCAGATCGCCAGCGCCGAGACGATTCCGTACCCGGACGGCACCTTCGACCTGGTGGCGGCCTTCGGCGTTCTCCATCACGCCAGCGACGACGCCCGCTGCTATGCCGAGGTGCATCGCGTGCTCAAGCCCGGCGGCCACGCGTTTCTCGCCCTGTACCGTCACGGCAGCGTGAAGTACTACTACCAGAATGTCTTTCGAAAGGGCGTCTTGCGCGGCGGGTTGCTCCGGCATCGCTTCAACGTGAACGAGTTCATCCGGTCCGTGACCGACAAGTACGGAGATGACAGCCCGGGCGCTCCCATTTCGCGCCATTACACCGAGGCCGAGCTCCGGCGCCTGCTCGCGATGTTCTCGCGCGTCGACCTCCACATCGCCGGCTCGCGCGCGGAATTGTCCGAGATTCCCTTGAGCCACTTCCCGGTGTCGGACTGGGTGCTGAGCGACGCCCGGCGCGCCGCCCTCCTCCAGCGCCACGGCGGCTACTGGTTCGTGGACGCCGTCAAGTAGGCGACCGAAGCTACTTCAGCAGCACCATCCGCCGGGTGCGGTCGAAGTCGCCCGCGTGCAGCCGGTAGAAATACACGCCCGATGCCACCCCGCGACCTTGCTCATCCCGCCCGTCCCAGCGAACTTCGTACCCGCCCGGAGCGCGCCGCGCATCGACGAGCGTGCGAACCAGGTGTCCCGCGACGTCGTACACCCGCAGCGACACCGCGTCGCTTCCACCGACCTGGTAGCGGATGGTCGTGGACGGATTGAACGGGTTGGGCACGTTGGCGTCGAGCGCGTAGGCAAACCGGCCCGCGCCGACCGCCGTCGGCGCGCTCGGCTGCAGGTCGACGGTCACGATCTTGTCGTACGGGTTTCCGCAAATGTCTTCCCACGCGATGGCGAGGTTCACCTGGAACGGCCCGCCCGGCCAGCCGGTGAGATTCAAGGTGTAGCTGTCCACTCCGAACGATGCCGCGCCGGCGCTCAAGCCGCCGTAGAGGCAGGTTGGATCCGGAATCGAGAGCCATCCGTCGATCGGCGCCATGACCGCCGTCACGTTGCTCGCGTCGAACACGCCCACGTTTCGAAGCTCGATTTTCACCTGCCAGGTCGTCGGCGTCTGGTTCACCGACAGCGTATCCGTGTCGTCGATGGTGGTCAGCTCCGGCGGGCACTTGGAATCCAATGTCCAGCCGATATCCTCCATTAGATTGAGCGCGAGACTCATGTTGTGATTCGGCCCCGCGTACACGGGTTCCATCGACTCGTCCGGCGTGACGGCCGACGACCAGTGAGATACCGACGAGCCCGGCTGCGCCGGGTTGGGCGCGTGTACGCGCACGAATCCACCGCTGAGCCCGGCCGTGACGGGAATGCTCGGGTGCTCCGCCGTCACGCTGGCGCCGGTCCAGCGCAAGTTGGGGTCCGAGATGCTGGCGTTGATGCGCTGCGCGTTGGACATCGCCGGGTAGGTCGGCGGCGAGACACCCGTACGATAGAGGTTCAACATGTAGGTGTCGTTGAATCCCAGTAGCTTCGTGCCGCTGGCCAGATCGACGAAGGTCTGGAAGCCGAGCCCGTGCCCGATTTCGTGCAATACCACGGTCACGAAGTCGATCTGATTGGGACCGATGTTGCCGTCGTATCCGTAGTACCACGAGTAGGAACCCAGGCACGTCGGGCTGCCGTTGATGCTGCTGTTGAACTGCGCCACGATATCCGGGTTCATCGGATCCACGTCGACGGCCTCCAGCGCATTCGCGAGCGCCTGGGGGTACCAGGTACCGGCGACCGGGGCAGTCGCGAAATCCCGCACCACCGAGCCCGCACCCGCGGATCCGAGCACAGCGCCTGTCGGCGTGCACGTCAACGGATTCATCTGCGCCGAGATGAAGATCGGCACGGTGCTGTTGATGCACGCGCCCCATAGATCCGCGGCGTACTGGAAGGCGTTGAGCCGCGCCGCGCCGCGCGTCGTCGCCGGGTTTCCGCCCACCGGGGCGACCACGGTGGGGTCGTTGAACCCTTCGCCCGGCGCGTCGTTGTTCTGCACGACCAGAATCGCAGTGGCGTGCGCCGCGGCGGGAAGCACGGTTGCGACTATGCACAACCCGACCATGAGCATCCGACCGGTGTGGGTCCTCATGTTACTTCACCGGCCCTTCGTTCGATGCGCCGGCGATGCACGGAGCCTGCAAGACGCCGTTCGCGCCGATCACCGCCGTGACCGCATTCTGGAATCGTCCCTGCAGATTCACCACGACGCCTCCACCCGCGACCGGACTGTTCTGAGCGACGAGCCCATCGTCGGACGTGCTCAAGGCGCTGCCCATCGCGTCCTGGAGCGCGCGTATCGACTGGGACGGGGTGTCGACGATCTTGCCCGTCACCGGGTCGACGTTGAGGATCTGGCCGGCCGCAGCAAACGTACCCGCGTCACGGGCGACTGGCGTACCCGCGTTTGAATCGGTGGCGCCGGCAGGGCGCGGCTGCTGATCGCCGGCGATCAGGAGCATTGCGCTCACGGCGAAAAGAGAGAGATTGCGTCGCTTCATCGAAGGCCTCCCGCGTGGCAGCTGGGGATGCTAATTCCGTCGGCGGGCCGCTGATTGCGCGGGACTTCCCGCGGCTCCCTTGGCGGGAGCGCCCGCGCCTGGCAGGTGCAACAACGATACCGAAACGCGGCCATGCCGGCCGGGAAGCAGAAACGGCCGGCGGGCCCGTGCCCGCCGGCCGTCCGAGTAGACGCGCGCTGCCGCGTTCTCTTCGTTTACATCTGCACGTCTTTAGACGCGATATCGAGCGTGATCATGAAGCCGTTGGTGCCCTTGAACTCGAAGGGCTTGTCACCGGCACGGTACGCCTCGACTTCGTTCTTCATCAGCACGAAGCCGTCGTTGCGCGGCACCCCCCAGTACTTGAGGTTCTTGATGACCACCGGATCGGTGCCCATCCCGTAGGTCCCGGTGGCGAGCACGACTTCCGCCGCCTTGCCGCCATCGAGGGTGGCGACGGCGCGCTCCTTGCCGCCGTTCCATTCCATCCTGGCGTCCGGCGCCATCGTGAACGATTTCCATTTCACGGGGTAGACGTGGGCGAGAATCGCAGCGATTCCCTCCCGCTGCTCGGGAGTCACGCTGGGGTCGAAGGTCAGCACCGCCCAGTCCATCTCACCGTCGCTGAATTCGGCGCCGAGATCCCCGGCCACCCAGAACAGCGCGCCGTCGAGTTTGACCTTCCCGTACGTCCCCTTGTTCACGCGGAACGCGTTGTTGAACTTGCAGAAATGGTCGGCCCCGCCGCCGTCTTCTGCGTGCGCGGCATGGCCGTGCGCGCCGGCGCCTGCCGGCTCGGCGTTGAAATAGCACTGACAGAACATCGGACAGCTGCACGCCTCAATAATGGTCGCGTTGAACGACCAGTCCGCCGGCTGCCCCGCCGAAACCCACATGGGGGCGGCGACAAGGAACAGCGCCGACGCTGCTGCTGCGACCCATGACCGTTTCATGACATCCTCCTTCGCGCCATTGCGCGGTGGTTCGATTCCATGCCCGCGGCCGGTACCGGGCGCCGGCCGTCGTCATAATGACAAATTCATACCCGGCGGTTCAACTGCCAGTTCCCCCGCCGATTACTCCGGTTCTTCGGTGCGCGAGTGCGTGATGGAGTCGGGAAGCTCGTTGACGTCGTCCGGGCGCGGCGGGAAATGCCGGGCCAGGGCGTCGCCCGCCAGCTCGATGCCGTCGATCAGCCCGTCGGCGAATCGACCCTGGGCGAAACGGGCCTCGACCCGCGCGATCACGCTCGACCAGAAGTCGGCCGGAACTTCCGCGTGAATACCACTATCCCCGATGACCGCCAGCCGCCGGTCGCGGATGGAGACGAAGAACAGGACTCCGTTGCGATCGCGGGTGCGGGCCATGCCGACGCGGTGGAACACGCGCGCGGCCGCCGCGGTGGGGGCGTCGCCGGTGCGCGCGGCGAGATGCACGCGAATCTCGCCGGAGGTACTCGACTCGAACTTGCGGATCGCCGCCGCCACCTGCTCGCGCTCGAGCGGGGTCAGGAACGACGCCACCGAATCGCGCCGCTCGCGGTGGACACGGCGCGAAAGAATCGCGCCCGCGATCCACAGCAGCGCCGCTGCGATGCTCAGCGCGACCAGCGCCCCGCCGGTCCACACCGACCACGTGTGCTTCGGAGGTGCGAGCCAATCGCGGAGCGAGAACACCGCCACGACGACCGCGAGCACCGCCCCGGCGGCCACGAGAAACGTGGCCAGCGTGCGAAGCGACCGCGTGGTCCGTCTGGCATCACCACTTGCCGGATGCACCGCCACCTCCAAACGACCCGCCGCCGAACGATCCACCGCCGAAGCCGCCACCGCCACCACCGAACCCACCCCCACCGGACCACCACGGCCCGCCCCCGCGACGATGCGTTCCCCCGTAGGCGCCGCGCCCACCCCAGCCGGAGTCGAACCCGCCGCGGGAGATCCACCCGCGCCGGCCGGCCTGGGCCATGAAGATGATGAAGCCGAGCACCCCCAGCATGATCACGAGCGCCACCCACGGCGGCAGCTCGGTCGTCTTCGGTTCCGGCACCGCCTCGCCGCGCGCCGCCCGCGCCAGGCTCGCCACGGCGGCGGCGATCCCGTCTCCGAAGCGGCCGGCGCGAAACGCCGGCGTCATGTCGTAGCGAATGATCCGCCCGGCGACCGCGTCGGGTATGACCGGCTCCAGGCCGTACCCGATTTCGATCCGCATGGCGCGCTCTTCGATGGCCACCACAATGAGCGCGCCGTTGTCGCGCTCCGCGTTCCCCGGCCGCCATTTCTCCGCCAGCGCGAGCGCGACGTCCTCGATCGCATCGCCGTCGATGGTCTTGAAGACGGCGACGCCGATTTCGATGCCGCGGCGGTCGAGGGCCATGAGCGTATCTTCGAGCGCTCGTTGTTCGTTGCTCGAGAGCACGCCGGCGCCGTCGAAGACGAATCGGGCCGGCGCGTCCGGAAGACGGGTGTGGACCGAGGGAGCGGCGAGGGCCGCCGCCGCGCCGAGCACGAGCCCGGCGAAAGCCAGCGCCCACGCGCCGAGCCGGGCGGGCGGATGCAGACCAGGGACGCGCACGCTAGAACTTGACCTTCGGCGCTTCCTCGGCGCCTTCACGCGCCTCGAAATAGGCCTTCGGTCCGAAGCCGAACATCCCCGCAAGCATATTCATCGGGAATCGCTTCACGGCGACGTTGTATTCCTGCACCGTTTCGGTGAAGCGGCGGCGCTCCACGGCGATTCGGTTCTCGGTGCCGGCCAGCTCGTCCTGGAGGGCCAGGTAGTTGGCGTTCGCCTTCAGCTCCGGGTACTGCTCGACCGTGACCAGCAGGCGCGAGAGCGCGCCGGAGAGCTCGTCCTGCGCGGCCTGGAACTTCTGGAGCGCGGCCGGGTCGTTCAGCATCTCGGGCGTGATCTTGATCTCGGCGGCGTGGGAACGGGCCTCGATGACTTTCGTGAGCGTTTCCTGCTCGAAGTTCGCCGCGCCCTTGACGGTCTCGACGAGATTCGGGATCAGATCGGAGCGGCGCTGATAGACGTTCTCGACCTGACTCCAGGATTGGTTCACGCTTTCGCCGAGTTTGACGATCCGGTTATAGCCGGACACGCCGGTGATGCAGAGAAACACCAACAGAACGATGATCACAATTCCAACTATCTTTCCCACTGATTACCTCCTCCTTTAGAGCTTCGCGGGTCCTGTCGCCGATACACCCCGCGGCGTCCGCCGCGGGGACCCCGTCTCGGCGCCACCCGCTCGTGCTTCTCTGACCACGCAACCCGTGTCGGCGCCACCCGCTGGTGCTTCTCTGACCACGGATTGCCTTGCGCCGCATTATACACGGCGGGTCGCGGCGTCATTCGACCCCATTACAGACGGACTGGAACCAGCACCATGATGTGCCCCTGCGACTGGAGCCGCTGTTGAATGGCGATGCCGGTCTTGTTGTGCAGGATCTGGTGGTACCAGCGCTCCTTGCCAAACACGACGTTACCGGCGAAGAAGGTGGTGTACGGGAATTCGCGCACGAGTTCGAGGCACAGGTCCGCTGATCCCTCCACCGCCTCGGTGGCGATCGAATACCGATAGGTCGCGGGGACACCCTGCCCCCGGGCGAACTCGACGTAGCGCTTCAGGTCGGTCTCCACGTGCTCCCGGAGCGCGTCCATCGTGCCTTCCCCCTTGAACTCCTTCGAATCGATGACGCCGACCGAGACGAACACCAGGCCTCCGAAGTACTTCGGGAATTTGGATATCGCGGTGAGGCAGGTGTGGAGTCCCACCCCGCCGTATTCGCCCACCAGGATCGCCGCCACGGGGGACAACGCCGGCGGCTCGGCCCCCGACGTGATCGCCTCCGGCGCGCGCGGGAGCTCGATGAGCGGAGAGTACAGCCTGCGGACCTGCCGCTGACTCCACTCGTAGTGGCGGCGGATGCCGAAGCTCAAGACGATCACTGCTCCCGTCACCATCAGCGTCACCCAACCGCCCTCCGCGAACTTCTCGATCGTGGTCACGATCAGAATGGTCGCGCACAGCATGAACCCGGCGGCGAAGAGGCCGACCGATTTTCTCGCGCGCGGAGACCTCCGGCGCCGGCGGTGGGCGTCGAGCCACATGGCGAGCATCGAGAGCGAGAAGGTGAGAAACACGTTGATGCTGTACATGACGACGATGTGTCGAACGTCGCCTCGCGTGTAGAGGAGCGCTACGATCGACGCCGCTCCCATCAGCACGACCCCGTTCTCCGCCGTGAGCCGGTCCGAGAGCGCGGCCAGGCGCCGCGGCATCCAGGAGTCGATGGCCATGTTGGCCAGCACGCGCGGCCCGTCGACGAAACCGGCCTGGGCGGCGACCACCAGCAGGGCGCCCTCGGAGACGAGGGTCACGATCACGAACGCGTCGCTGAAAAACCCGTCCCCGGCGAACGCCCGGGCCAGCACCGCATTCATCGTCCTGCCTTCCACGTGGCGGATGTCCCACAGCAGGTAGCAGAGAATGAGGCCGCCCGCCGTGAAAGCGAGCGAGATCGCCATGTACGTCATCGTGCGCTTGCCGGTCTGCACGCGCGGCTCGCGCATGATGGCGAGCCCGTTGGAGACGGCTTCGATCCCGGTGTAGGTGCCGCCTCCCAGCGAGTACGCGTGCACGAACAACAGCAGCATCCCGCCGGCGCCGAGCGTGCCGAGCCCGGTCGAAAAACCGCGCTGGACCTCGACGGCCGTCTCGGGGAGCTCGCCTACGTGCATGAACGTCGCCCCGACGATCAGCACCAGATGGGTGAGCACGAACACGAGGAAGATGGGTGTCAGGGTCAGCACCGATTCCCTCACGCCGCGCAGGTTCAGGACGAGCAGCGCCGCCAGCAGCACGATTTCGGCGGGGAGTTTCAACGCCTGCCATTCGATGGGCAGGAGGCTGAAGAGGGCGTCGCCGGCGGCGGCGATGGAGATCGTGATCGTCAGCACATAGTCGACCAGCAGCGCGCTCCCGCCGACGACGCCGGCCCGCTTGCCGAGCAGCTTGGTCGCCACCATGTAGCCGCCGCCCCCGTGCGGGAAGCGCTCGATGATGCGGCTGTAGCCGGCCGAGATGATGAGGACAGTGATCGCGGTCAGGAGGGCGAGACCAATCGCGAGATAGGTGTGCTCGCCGAGGGTTCGGAACGCCTCTTCCGGACCGTACGCAGACGACGAGAGCCCGTCCGCCCCCAGGCCCACCCAGGCGAGAAACGCCACCAGCGAGATGTGCCGGTAGATCGACCGGTCCCGCAAGTCGCGCGGCGGACCCACCAGGACCGAGCGCAGCCTGGTCCTGAAACCGATCGGCGGTTCGGGAGAACCGTCGGGTTTCGTTTCGGGGTCGGGGGGCCGGGTATCCATGAGACTCACCCTCGCGAGCACAAAAAAGCCCGCGAATGAACGCGGGACAGCGGCTCGGCGTTGGATTGGCGGGGACGGTACACCGGCGGCGGGTGGGCGTCAAGGCCACCCGGGCAACAGCGGGTGGCGCCGAGACGGGCCCCCCGTCGGGCGAAGCCGACGGGGTGACGAAGCGACAGGACCCGCGCGAGCCCGCAGGCGCCCTCGAGGGTGGCTCCGGACCGGGCGGGTATGTTACCCTGCCTTGTTTCCCGCGATACCAATATCAAGGAGCGAGTACCCCCATGCCCGAAAAGCTGGAAAGGTCCAGGAGCGCCAGCATCGCCGTCTTCTGCGACTTCGAAAACATCGCCATCGGCGTTCGCGAGTCGCGCTACGACGACTTCGACATCAGCCGCGTGCTCGAACGCCTGCTGCTCAAGGGCAGCATCGTCGTCAAGAAGGCCTATTGCGACTGGGATCGCTACAAGGACTTCAAGAAGACCATGCACGAGGCCGCCTTCGAGCTGATTGAAATCCCCCACGTTCGTCAGTCGGGCAAGAACTCGGCGGACATTCGCATGGTCGTGGATGCGCTCGACCTCTGCTACACCAAGCCGCACGTGACGGCGTTCGTCGTCATGAGCGGAGACTCCGATTTCTCACCGCTGGTCACCAAGCTGCGCGAGAACAACAAAGAAGTGATCGGCGTGGGAGTGAAGAACTCCACGTCGGACCTCTTCACCGGCGCCTGCGACGAGTTCATCTTCTACGACGATCTGGTGCGCGAGCACGAAAAGCGACGCAAGAGCCGGCGCAAACCGGCCGCAAAGCCCAAGGCGTCGGTCCCGAAGGACCAGGTGGAAGCCGAGGAACACAAGCAGAAGGCGTTCGACCTGGTCCTCGACACCATCGACATGCTCTGGAACGAGCGCGGCGAGGAAGAAGACATCTGGGGTTCGATGGTCAAGCAGGCCATCAAGCGCCGCCAGCCCAGCTTCAACGAGTCCTACTACGGCTTCCGCAGCTTCAGCGAACTCCTGCGCAGCATGGAGGAAGACGGCCTGGTGACCCTCGAGCCGGACGAGCGCTCGGGCGGCTACATCATCCGCGACGTCCGCGTGGGCGAAAGCGGCTAGCGCCCGAGTTTCTCCAGCGACAGCAGCACGGCCCTCGCGCGCGGCGACACGAACACGCCGCCGCCCGCGTTGGCGAAGTGCTTTTGCAGCCGCCGCCGGTACCACGCGGCGCTGCGCACGTGGATGCGCCGGTCGGTCCTGCGCAGGTCGAGCAGCTTCGCGTCGATGTCGTCGCGGGTGGGAACATCGACGTAGAGGGCGCCGCGGCATGCGCTCGCGATGGCCGCGATCCCGCGGTCGACCTCACGGGCGGACAGGTACTGCATCACGTCCTGGCACACGACGAGGTCGAACTTCCCCCGGGGCGGGAGATCGACGACCGACCCCCGTACCCAGCCGTAGCGGCGGCACAGGTACTCGCTCGGGTCGACCCCGGTGTACGCAATCGAGCGATCGAGCCTCCGCAGCGCCCGCTTCCACAGCCCGGTTCCGCAGCCCACGTCCAGCACCGAGCGCACCTCCACCTGCAGGTGCGCGAGATAGCTGGTGACGAAACGCGCGCGGCGGTAGACCTCCTGCGCCGAGGTCACCGCCGTCGCGGGGGTGTGGTAATACCGGTCGAAGAACTCGCGGTCGAAGGAGCGTCTCGAAGCGGCGGCCACGCGCGGAGCATACCGCATTCCACCGAGCCCGCGCCCGTCATTCAACTTCGTCCTCGAAAAGTGCCCGGCAACGCGCTAGGCTGGTGCCCCGTGTCGAATGCATCGTTGCGCCAGGATCTCTTGCACACGCTGCGTCAGAACGTCCCCCTGCTTCCGGACCACGTGGACGACCAGACGTCGTTGATCCGATCGGGCATCCTCGATTCGGCGGGTCTCTTCCACCTGGCGCTGTGGGTCGAGCGGCACCTGGGCACGTCGTTCGACTTCACGGCCTACGACCTTGCCGCGGAGTGGGACACGATCAACGATGTGCTGCGCTTCGTGGAGGAGCATCGCGAGCGGCACCGGCCGCGCTGAAAGACGATGGGCATCGAATTCGTCCCCTACCGTCCCGGGCACGCGAGCGCGATCGCGCGGCTCCAGACCCACCTGTGGAGCGGCGACGCGGCGCGCAACGCCGCCTACTTTCGGTGGAAGTACCTGGAAAACCCGTTCCTGCCGGATCCGGTGGTGATGCTCGCCATGAGCGACGAAGGGGCGGTGGCGATGCGCGGCGCATTCGGTTCCGCCTGGGAAGCCAACCGCTTACCGGAGCCGTTCATCATCCCCTGCGTCGACGACATGGTGGTCGATCCCTCGCACCGCAACCATGGCCTGATGCGCCCGCTCATGGATGCGCTGTTCGAGGCCCTCGCCGCGCGGGGGTTCCAGTACCTGTTCAGTCTGAGCGCCGCGCCGGTCACGCTGGTGGTATCCCTCGCCACCGGATGGCGCGCGGTGGGGTCGACCGACCCGCTCGGCCGCCTCTCGCGCCCGGTCACGATCGCGCGGCGGCTGCGGGCGCGCGCAGAGCGCGTCCCGGTGGCGCGGCGGCTCGCGCCGCGGCTGGTGCTCCGTTCGGAGCTCGACGCGTATCACCACCTCGATCGTTCGCGCCGCCGCCAGCGGCGCATCACGATGACGCGGGAGCCGCGGTCGGAGGAAATGGCCGCGCTGGTCAAGCGGATCGGGAGCGACGGGCGAATTCGCCACGTCCGTGATGCCCGCTATCTCGACTGGAAGTTTCGCAATCCGCTGGCCGACTACCGGTTCTTCTATTTCGACGAGCAGGCGCTCGGCGGATACCTGGTGCTGCACCGCACCGCGTCCGACCGGGGTGACCGCACGCGCGTGAGCATCGTGGAATGGGAGGCAACGAGCACGAAGATCCAGCTCGCGCTTCTGGACGAGGCGCTCCACCGGGGCGCGTTCGCCTACCTCGAGACCTGGGGAGCCACGCTGCCACGGCCGCTGCGCGCGGAGCTGGAAACGCGCGGCTTTCGTGCGGCGCACCCGGGGACGCTGCAGCGGCCAGGACACCGGATCCTGGTGCGGGGTCTGGATCCGTCGCTCGCCGATTGGACGCTGAATGGACGCTCCCTGCTCGACATGAGCCAGTGGGACCTGCGTCAGCTGCACTCGATGGCCGGGTGACGCGGAGCCTCCTCCCCGGAAAAACCCGAGGCCCCGCTGACGCGGGGCCTCGAGAGGGATCAGTATTGGTGGCGTTGGGTTTCCCCTCGAACGGGGTGACCGACAGAGCCACGATTTCGTGGAGCCATCCCTTAAGGGGACGCCACCTCCACCAAGCCGCATCTGTCTGTACTCACTGGATCACCTCCTTCGGGGCGTGCCCAATGAACGGCGAGACCCAACTCGCCCGGCTCCTTCGACCGCCCAGGTCGTCGGCGCCGTCGCGACTCACGTCGCGAAACCATGTGGGGGGACGCTACAAAACTCCCCAATGGGGCACAAGAAAAATTTCGCCCGCCGCTTGACTCGCGGATTCGGCCTCGGCGATAATGACGGCGGCGGCGATCCGCGCCCAACCCCTTCGGCCCTCCCCCAGCGAGGGCCTTTCGTGGGGCAAAGGGGGGCATACCCCCGGATCAGGCATATCGATCACTCGATTGCCGGGCGAGTCGCGTCGCTGGGGGGCGGGGTTCGCGCGGCTATCGGAGGAGATCGACATGCCGAAGCAGAAAGACCTGAAGCGCCTCGTGCGCACCCGCATGAAGAAGACGGGCGAATCCTACACCGCCGCCCGTGCCCAACTCACCCGCTCGAAGACCCGCCCTGCTCCGTCCCCGGATTTCGCGAAACTCGCCCGCACGAGCGACGACTCGATCCGTGCGAAAACCGGCAAGAGCTGGGCGCAATGGGTTCGCGTGCTCGACGCCATCGACGCCGCCCGGATGCCGCATCGTGAGATCGCGTCGCATGTGCGCACGACCTACGCGATCGACGGGTGGTGGGCGCAGGCGGTGACGGTCGGCTACGAACGCATCCGCGGCCTGCGCGAGGTCGGTCAGCGTCGCGATGGCGCCTACGAATTCAGCAAGAGCCGCACGTTCCCCGTTCCCGTGGCCGTGCTCTACCGCGCGTTCACGAGCCCGAAGGTCCGTGCCCGCTGGCTGGGGGGCGTGGAATTCACGGTCCGCAAGGCGACCCCGAACAAGTCGATTCGCATCACCTGGCCCGACCAGACGAGCGTGCAAGTCTCGCTCATTCCGAAAGGCGACAGGAGCCAGGCGACCATCACGCACGCGAAGCTCGCGTCACAGGACGCCGCCACGAAGCTCAAGGCGTGGTGGCACGCGCGGCTGGATGCACTGGCTACGGTGTTGACGACGTAACGCACTCGCCGGGCCTTTCGGGGCCCCACGCTGACGGCACCGCGCGGGTCCTTTGCCTCGTCACCCCGCCGGCTGCGCGCGGCGGGGGCCCCGTCTCGGCGCCACCCGCGCGTGCTTCAATGCGAGCGCCCGGGGTTGCTTGCACACTTGACGTGTGATAGTCTGCGCTCTCCTCAGCTGAATTCTCATTTCCTCCCGAAAACTAGGTCCGGCGCGGCGTGGCTTCTTCGCCAGGATTCGACGCGCCCCGGGAGGAACCATGCTCCACTCACTGCTGCTTCTCCTGTTCGTGCCCGTTCCCGTATTTACGCCGCGCGTGACACCCATGGATATTCAGGGGCGCGCCCATCGCTCTCCGCTCGCGGGCGAGCGCGTCCTGGTCGAAGGCATCGTGACGTCCATCACCCCCGGCGGGTTCTACCTGCAGGACCCGCGCGGCGACGGCGACCCGTCCACCTCCGACGCCGTCTTCGTGGCAACCGGCGATCCGCTGGTGCGCGCCGGCGATCTCGTCGACGTGACCGGGCTCGTGGTGGAGCGTTCGATGGGAAGCGAGCCATACCACCTGACCCGGACCGAAATCGACGCCGCGCCGGCCCTCATACTCGCGCGCGAGCGGACGCTTCCCGCGCAGGTCGTCGTCGGGGCGGGAAAACGCGTCCCGCCGACGGCGATCATCGACGACGACGCCATGCAGGAATACCAACCGGCCATCGACGGCATCGACTTCTACGAAAGCCTCGAGGGGATGCGCGTGACGATCGAGCGCGCGCGGGTGACCGGACCGCCGGACCCGTTCGGAAACGCGTGGGTCGTGCCGGCCGGGCTGGCGTCGGGACTCAACGCGCGCGGCGGCCTCACGGCGCGCCCGCTGGACGCCAACCCCGAACGGATTCGTGTCCGCGACGCGGGACCCGCGGCCGGCGCGACCATTCCGATGGGAGCCGATCTCGGAGACGTGAACGGGATCGTGGACGACGAGTCGGGCAGCTTCGAACTCATCCCCGATCGCATCGCAGCAACGGGTGAGCCGCCCGCGCCGGAGGTCGGGGCGCTCGCCGGCGACGATACCCATCTGCTCGTCGCCGCGTTCAACGTGAGGAATTTCGCTCCGGGTGACGCCAGCCGGACTCGCCGTCTGGCGCAGGCCGTTGTGTCGAGTCTCGGCGCGCCGGACATTCTCGCGCTCGAAGAGATCCAGGACAACAGCGGACCGCTCGACGACGGCACCGTCGCCGCCGACGCCTCCTACCGATGGTTGATCGACGCGGTGACCGCCGCCGGCGGGCCGCGCTACGAGGCGCGCGAGGTCGCTCCCGCCGACGGACAGGATGGAGGCGAACCGGGCGGAAACATCCGGGTGGGGTTTCTGTTCCGGCCCGACCGCGTGGCGTTCGTCGATCGCCCCGACGAGGCGGCGGACGGCGCGCCCTTCGAGACTCACTTCGTGGACGACCCCGACGGCGTGCATCTGACCCGCAGTCCCGGACGGGTCGACCCGGGCCACCCGGCGTGGAAGGATTCGCGCAAGCCGCTCGCCGGCGAATTCGTCTTCGGCGACCGTCGCCTGTTTGTGGTCGCGGTTCATTTCCGCTCGAAGACCGGGTCCTCGTCGGATTTCGGCGCGGTCCAGCCACCCGTGAGCGCCGGCGCCGCGGAGCGCGCCGCGCAGGCGCGTGTCGTGCGGGCGTTCGTGGACGAGCTCCGTCGCCTCGACCCGGGCGCGCCCCTAATCGTACTCGGCGACTTCAACGACGACTGGTTTTCGCAAACGCTCGCGATCCTCGAGGAGGACCGCGTCCTCGTCAATCTCGCGCGATCGCTGCCGGAGACCGCGCGGTATTCGTACGTGTATGAAGGCAACGCCCGCGCGTACGACCACATTCTCGTCAACCGGGCCGGGTCGAACGGTGCGGCCTTCGACGTCGTCCACGTGAACGCCGAGTATTCCGACAATGCGAGCGACCACGATCCGGTGGTGGCGCGATTGTCGTTCTCCGCGCCTCCGGTCACGACCGCTCGAGACGCCGTCGTCTTCGCGCGCCCGAATCCCTCGTCCGGGGACGTCGTCATCGGACCCGCCGGCGCCGCCGCGGAGGTCGTGATCTACGACGTTCGCGGAGCGCCGGTGCGGCGGTTCGCACTGACGGAGGGGGCCGGCGCCGTCTGGGACGGGAGCGACGGCCGCGGGGAGCGGGTGGCGTCGGGTGTGTACTTTCTAAGAGCGCACGGCTCGTTCGGCGAGATAGTGCAGACGCTCGTGCGCGTGCGCTGACCGGATCATGGGGATGGTGGATTCTCCGCGGGTCCTGGCATCTCGCCACCCCGCGGGCTTTGCCTCGCGGGGGCCCCGCCTCGATGCCACCCGCTCGAGCTGGCCAAAATCATTCCAGCAGGACCGCGCGCGCGACGCGCGCACCGAGCGGCGTCGTGATCCGGACCAGGTAGACACCCGAGGCCACCGGCAAGCCCGCCGTGTTGCGGCCGTCCCAGCGCACCTCATTGTCGCCGGCGGCATACACTCGGCCGCGAGCCAGCGTCGCCACGCGCTCACCGAGCACCGACCACACCTCGGCCGTGACCGCCATTTCACCGGGAATCCGGAATCGAATCGTGGCGGCCGGGTTGAAGGGATTCGGCACCACGCCGAGCACCGCAAACCCGGCGCCGGGCGGCCCGCCGACCGCGGTGACTCCGTCGATCGAAACGGGGAACGTGGTCGGTTGGTTGGAAGCATTGCTTGAGACCGTCAGGGTGCAGTTCGCGGGACTCTCGGAGGTCGGCGTCGCGCACACCTTGATCATGGTCTGCCCGCCGGGCGCCACCGAATGCGCCGTCATGGTGGTGTCGATGCTGAAGGGGGCGGCGCCGCAGCCGGAAATGCCGTCGATCAGGAGCGTGTCGCAGCCGGTGTTGGCGACAAAGACCGTGTCGCAGGTGGTCTGGTTGACGGGGATGTTCGAGAACACCACCTGGGCCGGACTCCTCTGCGCGGTCACCTTCAACGAGCGATACTTCACATAGAACAACCAGTCGCCGGAGAACGCCCAGCGCGCACGCGCTCGACCACCCGCCGGGGATGGCGAATACGACGTTCTTTCCGCGCCTGGCACCCGTTGCCGTCGTACACGACGGTGCCGGCGCAACAGATCTACCCGAATTGGATTGAGGAACTCGAGCGTCACGGTGAACGGGCCGGACTCGATGCGAATCTCGCCCGGCAGCGAGGCCGAGGTTGTACTCGTTGATGACGCCGTCGGTGAGTTGCGGACCCATCAGCGAGAAGATCGGGCTGCCCGGATTCGGAAGCCCGCCCGCGTAGATGTGAATGGCCTCCTCGAGCGCCTGCCCGCTCCCGCCAAACTGCGATCCCCACCCGATACCGACCTTGAGGATCTCGATGGGATAGTCGGACGCCGGGCACGGTGAACACCGCCCCGGCCTCCTCGCCGGCGACGAAGCAGGGGCACAAACCACTGCCCGCCGCGCCGGTGTAGTTCTGGAATGGTCCCACTCGGAACACTGCGCGCGGGCCTGCGCCGCGCACAGGGTCGCGCCCGCAACCAGCGCGGGCACGAGCGCGAGGCGCAACGAGCGGCGAAACGCATCGACACAAACGGTGGCAAGAGTGTCTCATGATTCCCTCCACGTTTCGGACCGACTTTCCCGGAACCCGACGCTGCATTCCACATGCCACGGCGACATTCACGGCGGATTCTCCGCGGTCAGCGTCCGCGCCAGCCAGGCGGCGGTGATTGCGTTGCCGCGCGCGTTCGGATGACTGTCGCGCTCGAAGTAGAGCGGGCCCGCGCCCGCGGTGGCCGACAAACACTTCGCGCGGATAGTAGAACTCGATGCCGTGGTCCGCGCAGAAGGAAGCCAGCCGACGGTACGGTAGCTCGAAGTCGAGGCTCGCGGCGTCGACACCGGTGCGGCGGATCATCTCGGCGCGCCAGGCCGCGTCCATTTCGAGCTTGAGCGGCATCGCGAACACCAGGAACCTCGCCGAGTCGGCGCGGCAGTCGGATGCGAAGCGGAGCAGGATCCGCTCCGTCACCGTCCACGCCGAGGCGACCGCGTCGCTCCCGCGGGTGTCGTAGACCGACCAGTGGGACAGGTGCCGAAAGGATTCGTAGCCGTGCGGGGCATAGACCACGTCCTCGCGGACCCGCTGCGCGACCGTGCGCTGGGCAAGCCGGTGCTTCACAAAGAGGAGGAGCCGGCTCTTGCGCAACCACCGCTTGCCACGCGCCCTGAGGCCGAGTGGCGGTGCAGCCGCCGGCGGTATCATTCGCAGCGAATCCCCATCCACCACGAAGCGCGGCTTGGTCCCGCCCTCGAAGAGCGCGTCGTCGAGCGCGTTGTTGACGATGTCGTTGTTGGTGGTAAGAGTCAGGACGACTACGTCGGGCGCGAGAGAACGGAGCGTGCGTTCGTAAAACAGCATCTCCTGGTCGTTCCCCCACCCCGGGATCCCGGCGTTGATCACCTCGACCTTGTCCGCGAGCGCCCGCCCCAGCACGTCCGAAAAGCGATCCTCAACCTCGAGACCGCTTCCGAACACCACCGAATCGCCGATCACGAGCACGCGGCGGACGCCGGGGCGCTTCTTCGGCGCGACCTCGCGCTCGCGGAGCCCGAGGGAATTGGTCTGGATGTGGCTGTGAAATCCGCGGTCGGGGTCGTTGCTCACCAGGCGGGCGTTGGGTTTGAGGCTCCAGCCGAGCAACGGGTCGTAGCGAATGACACTGTCGACGTACTGCGGGTGGTAGACGGCGCGCAGCACGGCTTCCGCGCCGACCAAAAGGACCACGGTCGTGGTCACGAGCACGGCCACGTTGGCGCGTCCAGAGTGGGACCTGGTTGTCGTGGGCATGAATCACCGTCGAACCCGCGTGATCCGCGCGTGCCGCCGCCAAGCCCCGTGCCCGCCGGGATTCTAGCACACTCGCCCACGCGGTGCACGTGGACGCAGGGCGCGCCCGTCATTATAATGCACGCGACGTCTCAACCCACGTTCGAGAGTCCACACCCATGCGCCGTCTCATTCTTCCCATTCTCGTCATCGCGGGGGTCTTCGTGTGGCTGGTGGTGCGCGGCGCGCGCGACGACGTCACCTATTACACCGGCACCATCGAGGCACGCGACGTGCAGCTGGGTTCGCTGGTGGGCGGTCGCATCGCCGAGGTTCGCGTCGACGAAGGCGATTCCGTGCGCGCGGGCGACGCGATCGTGCGCTTCGAGTCGAACCTCCTTGATCCCCAGGTGCGCGAGCAGGAAGCCCGGGTCGCTCAGGCCAGAGCCGCGCGCGACCGCACCGTCACCGGGCCGCGGCGCGAATCCATCGAACGCGCCCGCATCGAGTGGGACCGCGCGGAGCGGGAGCGCGTCCGCCAGGACTCGCTGCGCGACCAGCACCTCACCTCCGACGAAGCCTACGAGGCCGCCGCCGCGGTGGCCGAATCGGCGCGCCAGACCTACGAGGAACTCAAGGCGGGCAGCCGCAGCGAAGACGAGCGCGAGGCGGTCGCCGTGCTGGCGGCCGCGGAGGAGCACCTCTCCTACCTCCAGCACCAGCACGACGAGCTGGTGGTTCGCGCACCCGCCGACGGCGTCGTCCAGACCCTCGACCTCCGCCCAGGCGACATCGTCCCCGCGAATCAGCCGGTAGCGACGCTCCTGTGCCGGGGCGACCTGTGGGTGCACGTGTACGTGCCCGAGACGCGTCTCGGCTCCTTCCGTGTCGGCCAGCACGCGAAGCTTTCGATCGACACCTATCCCGAGCGCCTGTTCGACGCGCGCGTCATCTCGATACGCGACCGCGCCGAGTACACGCCGCGCAACGTGCAGACCGCCGAGCAGCGCGAGGACCACGTGTTCGCGGTCAAGCTGGCGGTGGCACCGACGCCGGAACTCAAGCCCGGCATGACGGCGACGGTACGCTTCGAATGATCGCGCCCAGCGACACGGGTGAATACGGCATCGAGGTTCGTGGAATCTCGCACGATTACGGCCCCGTGCACGCGCTGCGCGACGTCAGCCTCGCCATCCCGCGCGGCATGATCTTCGGCCTGCTGGGACCGAATGGTTCCGGCAAGTCGACGCTGATCCGGATCCTGTGCGGGCTCCTGCGGCCCACCAGCGGGACCGCGCTCGTCGACGGCGTCGACGTGCGCGCCGATGCGAACCGCGTGCGCCGGCGCATCGGCTACGTGCCCCAGCGCTTCTCCCTCTACGAGGATCTCACCGTCATCGAGAACCTCAACTTCTTCGCGTCGGTGTACGGACTCTCGGGCGCGCGCGTCGAGGAACGGCGCGAGTGGGTGATCGGGCTGGTCGGCATCGACCCGTATCGCGACCGCCTCGCCGCCGCCCTCTCGGGCGGGTGGAAGCAGCGGCTTTCGCTCGCGGCCGCGCTCATGCACGAGCCGCGCGTCGTCTTCCTCGACGAGCCGACGGCGGGTATCGACCCGGTCGCGCGCCGCGAGCTCTGGAACCTGCTCTTCGACCTGTCCGCCGCCGGGGTGACGCTGCTCGTCTCGACGCACTACATGGACGAAGCCGAGCGCTGCAGCCGCGTCGGCTACCTGTACGCGTCGCGCCTCCTGGTCGAAGGCGAGCCGGAGGATCTGCTGCGCCTGCCCGAGATCACGCCGCCGGGCACGCGCCGCGTCGAAGCCGCGTGCGAAGGAACCGCCACGCGCGTGCTGCGCCACGCGCGCGCGCTCCCGTACGTCGAAGACGTGACGATCTTCGGCAACAGCCTGCACCTGCTGGTCCCGGAAACGGTCTCCGATGAATCCATCCGGCGTGATCTTTCCGAGCAGGGCGGCGCGGGACTCACCATCCGCGGCATCCCCCCGTCGCTCGAGGACGTGTTCGTCCGCCTGACCGCGCTCCAGGCCGAGGACGTCGCCGCCACGCAGAAGGGCCGGGGCGCATGAGAGGGTTTCTCGCCGTGCTGCGCAAGGAAGCGATCCACATGCGCCGCGACAAGGGCACGCTGCGCCTGGCGCTCATGATTCCGGTGTTTCAGCTGGTCCTGTTCGGCTCCATCGACACGAACGTGCGCGACGTCCCCACCGCCGTCTTCGACCAGTGCCGCTGCCCCGACAGCCGTCAGCTGCTCGACGAGATGACCGCGACCCGCACCTTCCGGATCACCCGCCACGTGGGGTCGCGCGAGGCGCTGCGCGCGGCCATCGTCGAGGGGAGTGTGAAGGTCGGCATCGAGATCCCGCCGGATTTCGCCCGCCACCGGCTCGAAGGGAGCGAGGCGACGTTTCTGGCGCTGATCGACGGCTCCGACAATTCGATCGCGTCGCAGGCGCTGGGGGCGATCGACGGCCTCGCGCTCACGCGCTCGCTGGAGGAAATGTCGCGGCGGACCGGCATCGCGGCGCTCCCGGTCGCGCCGCGGCCGCAGATCCTGTTCAACCCCGACACGCGCAGCGCCAATCTTCTGATCCCGGGGTTGATTGCGATCCTGCTGACTTTCTCGGGCACGCTGCTCACCGCGTACGCGATCGTGCGCGAGCGCGAGCGCGGCACGCTCGAGCAGCTCATGGTGACGCCGGTGTCGTCGATCGAGATGATCCTGGGAAAGCTGGTCCCCTACCTGGTGCTGGCGTTCGTGCAACTGGTGCTGGTGCTCCTCTTCATGAACACGCTCTTTCACGTCCCCATTCACGGGAGCGTACTATTGCTGTCCGCTCTCTCACTGATCTATCTCACGTCGCTCCTGTCGCTCGGGCTCATGATCTCGGCGCGCGCCGCCACCCAGATCGAAGCCACCCAGGCGGCGCAGGGTATCCTGCTGCCGTCGATCATGCTCTCGGGGTACATCTTCCCCCTGTCCTCGCTGCCGCTGCCGCTGCGGTTGATCTCACAGGCGTTGCCGGCGACGCATTTCGTGGCGATCTCGCGCGGGATCATCATCCGCGGCGCCAACCTCCACGACCTGCTGCACGAAGTGGTGGCGCTCGTTATCATTTCGACGGTGCTGCTCACCGCGAGCATCACGATCTTCCGCCGGCGCCGCCTCTAACGCCCGCTGGCACCCTCATGCACCGTCAGGTACTCGAGGATGGCATCGAGCGCCGGGTCGCGGTTGTTCCGATAGTCGTCCGAGGTCATCTGCGCGATCAGATCCGGGGCGATCCAGACTCGCGCGTCTTCGGACACGCTGTCCTGCCAGAGCCGGGACGACGCGTTCGCGACCAGGCCGCTGTACGGCAGGACGATGTTGTTTCCTTCTCCCACGAAATTCGGCCGCGATCCCGTCGGCTCCCCGACGAAGATCACTTCCGTGCGCCGGTCCAGCCAGTTGCAGAAGTTCTGACACGCACTGAACGTCTCGCGCCCGATGACGACGAACAGCCTGCCTCGCTGGTTCACGCGCTCGGAGGTCTCGATGCGCTGGGCAAGCGGACGGGCCAGAAAGTTGTTGCCGCCGTGGTTCTCGCGCACGTCGATGACCAGCGCTTCCACTCGGTGGCTGTCGACGAAATCGAACAGCCTGTCGGTGAAGTCCGCCAGCGTCTCGGTGCTGTCGTCGAGAACCTCGCGGAGGCACGCATAGACGATCCGCGGCGCTTCCAGATACTCGAGTGTGTAGAGACGATCGGGCTCATGGCGCCACAACGGCAACGGTGTGGCGGCGTTGGCCGACATGTCGACGTACCCCGGCGGTATCCCGCGCTCGTGTTGCGCCCGCAGCGGAGCCGGAGTCACCTTCGTGGTCGATTCCTTCCCATTCGCCCCGACCACAGTCACGCCGACCGCGGTGAGTCCGTCGCAAATGCGGAGCGCGTCGAGCACCTCGACGCGCGAGAGATAGCGCGGCGCCAGCCACCGGATCTGCTGCGTGTTGTCACGCTGGACAGTGGTTGCGACCCGCTCGAGTGCTTCCTTCGTGGGAAGATTGCCGACTCGCACCACGCGCTTGCCCACCAGCGACGCGTACTCACGGCTGGCGGCGCGCACGAACAGTCCGTCTTTGAACTCGTAGAACTGGAGCGGGAGGGCGTGAAAGGCGAGTCGTCCTTCCGTGGGCGCACCAACCACGGTGTGCCCATCGTTGATGCGCACCACCAGCTGCATCAGTGCGACCACGACTTCGTGGTCTCTCATTGTGGAGAGCGAATTCGTGATCCGCGCGATCTCGCCGTCCCACTCCGCGCGTGAGATGTACCGGAAGGGGTCGTAGTGCGTCTCGGCCACGCGGCGCGTGAGGTACTCGAGATCGATCCGCCACCCGTCCGCGCGCGCGATAGACGGCGCCACCGCAGGCAGTATACGACTGCGAAACGCCGGTGTGTCCCGGATGCTGTTCAGGTCCGAGTCCGTCCGCAGCAGATTCTCCCGGTCTCGCAGCCCGGCTTTGATCGCCAGCTCGATGGCGTCAATTGCTGCGTCCGCTTCCCCGAGGAGCGCGAGGCAGCAGCCGCGGTTGTAATGGCTCGTGCCGACGTTGTACCCCACGGCCGCGGACCGTTGGTACGGTGCGATCGCCTCGCGGTATCGCTTGCGGTTGTACTCGGCCGTGCCCAGCCGGTACCAGAACCGGCCCTGGAACGGATTCTCGGCGGCCAGCTCGGCAAAGAGCACGGACGCCTTATCCCATTCCTTGGCCTCGAATGCCGCTTCGGCGGCGTCCAGCTTTCGCGATGCCACGCTCGGCGAATCGGCCGCCGGTGCCACCGTGGCGGCGAGAGACAGCACGCCCCCCATGATCGCCTGAACCCAGAGAACGTGTTTCATGACAGATCCTCTTCTTGTGTGGTGCCCGAGACGGGCGATGTGAGCCGGGACGCTCCCTGTCTACGTGTTCGCGGGGCACCGGGTTGCCGGCGATGATTTGTAATTGGGAGGGAGTTCGAGTACGCTCGGACTCTACACGGTCGTAACTCCGGGAGGCGTTGTGATGATTGCGATCATGGGGGCGAGCGGCCACACCGGCCGAACCGTCGCCGAAATCCTGCTCAAGGACGGCCAGAAGGTGCGCGTGATCGGTCGCGCGCGCGACCGGTTGCAGCCGTTGATCGATCGGGGCGCAGACGCCGCGGTTGGAGACGCCGCCGATGCCGCGTTTCTGACCGGGGCATTTCGCGGGACTGACAGCGTCTACACGCTGATGCCGCCGGACCCCACGCATCCGGACTACCGCGCCTACCAGACCAAGGTCGGCGAAACCATGGCGAAAGCCGTGCGGGACAGCGGGGTCAAACACCTCGTCTTCTTGAGCAGCGTCGGCGCCGACCAGCCGTCGGGAACCGGCCCCATCGCCGGCCTGCACGAGCATGAACAGCGCCTCAAGACCATCCGGGGCCTGAACGCGCTGTTTCTTCGCGCCGGATACTTCTTCGAGAATCACCTTCTGTCCCTGGGGCTCGTCAAGCACCAGGGCATCAACGGTTCGGCCCTGCGGGGCGATCTGCCCATCGCGATGACGGCGAGCGCCGACATCAGCCGCGAGGCCGCGCGGGCGCTGCGCTCCCGGGACTTCGCGGGCGCCACCGTGCAGGAACTGCTGGGACCGCGCGATTTCACTCTCAAGGAGACAACGAGCATCCTGGGCAAAGCGATCGGCCGCCCCGACCTCGCCTACGTGCAGTTTCCGTACGAGGCGGCCTTCGACGGCATGGTGTCGGTGGGTCTGTCGAAGAGCATGGCGTCGCTCTACGTCGAGATGTCACGCGGGTTCAACGAGGGGAAGATCAAGAGCGTCGAGGGGCGTAACCTGCGCAACACGACCCCGACCCGCTTCGAGGATTTCGCCGCAGACGTTCTGGCACCCGCGTATCGGACGATGTGAGGAGGCCGAAATGAGAAGAGCGTTCTTGTATGCAGCCGTGTCCGCGCTTCTGCTGGCAGCGTGTTCATCGAAGCAGGAAAACAAGCCGGCGATGACCGAGCGCCAGCGCGACAGCACCATCGCCGCGTCGAAGCTCCCCGGCGCGGGCGTGGTGGGCAAGGCGCTGGAGCAGTCGGACTCGGCGAAGGCACGCGCCGAAGAGTCGGAAGACGAGACACCCTGATTCAGCTCGCGCGCCCATGCGGACGCTCCGCCCGTTGCCGGGCGGAGCATCCGCTGCCCTCGGTATGACGCCGCGTGGCCTAGTCGGACGCGACGCTCCAGCCTTCAATCTCCGTTTCGAAACTCCGGGCCAGGGCCGAAAGATCCGCCGGCGGGACCGATGGATCCTCGCGCACCGCGGCAATCCGCACCCCGTTGGCAATGGCTTTCTCGTTCGTCGGGTTCGCATTCACGGCGGATGCGTAGGCGCTCTCCGCCGCGCGCGCGTGGCCGGTGCGTTCGAGCGCCATGCCGAGGTTATTCCAGAACACCGCGACGTCGGGGCGCAACTCGACGGCGCGCGCCAGCGCGGGCAATGACGCTTCGAATCGTCCCTCCACGATGGCCAGGTAGGCCAGATTGTTCATCGCCCAGGCGTCCTGTGGGTCAAGCCGGATCGCGCGCTGATACGCAGTCGCCGCCTCGTCCGCGCGTCCGAGCGCGTGGCATGCGCGGCCCTTGAGCCGGTACGCCTCCCCGGATGAGGGGTCGAGAACCAGCGCGCTGTCGATGGTCGCCAGCGCTTCGCTTGGCCGGCTGGCGTCGAGCAGCACACGCGTGAGATTGAGCCGGCTCTTCGCGTGCGCGGGGTCGAGGGCCAGGGACCGCTCGAACGCCGTCTCCGCGATATCGAAACTCCCGTCCTTCCACGCGGAGAGCCCCAGCATGTAGTGCCCCCACGGGTTATCGGGTATGCGCTCCGTGTAATGAGTGAACGCGACCACCGCCTCGCCGTAGCGTCCCGCAAGGAAGTCCGCCTCGGCTGCTTCGTACGTCACTTCCTTCGGCGGCTCCGGTGTCGGGACCACCGTCTCCGGCGGCGCGGTCGCGGTCGTTTCCACCACGGGCGTGGTCGTTGGATCCGGTGCCTTCTTTGCGATGATTTCGTCCTCGTCCGTTCCGCACCCCGCGGCGACCAGCATCCCTGCGAGCAGGGCGATCACCGATGGGTGGGAGCTGCGTCTCAATTCGTTCAACATGGCAAACCTCCTGGGCCGTTACGGCTCCAGGCACTGCCATGCGCAAGCGCTTGACCAATGGTGACCCACGGCGGAGATTTCAAGTACAACATTAATAAATACAATTTGTTACTGGCTCGGATCGAATCGGGAAAATCCTGTCGGAGGGAGCCGCATGTGTCCGTGCGGACACACTGGAAGGATGCCTCCTGTGTCCGAATGGACACGCCGATCTAGCGTCGTTTGAGGCCGAGTCGACGCATGATCTTTCGCAAGCTCGCGTGGTCGGAAAGCCCGAGCTGTTCCGCCGCGCGCGTGGTGTTCCACTCCTGGTTCTCCAGGGCCGCGACCACGATCTGACGCTCCGCCTCGCTCTTGAGCTCGCGAAACGTGCGCGCGCGCGCGCGTCGCTTCGGCGTGGATGCGCCCCGGATCTCGACCGGGACCTGCTCGATCCCGACCGTATCACCGTCGGTTGCGATCACCATGCGCTCGATGACGTTGCGCAACTCGCGCACGTTGTTGCGGCGCCAGTCGTGGCCGACGAGAGCCTCGAGCGCGGCGCGATCGAGACGCTTGCGTCGCACTCCGAATCGTGCGCACGTGGCCTTCATGAAATGGCCGGCGAGCTCCGCGACGTCGGAAGCGCGCTCGCGAAGCGGCGGCACCCGGATGACGTGGACGTTGATGCGATAGAACAGGTCCTGGCGAAACCGGCTGGCCTCCACTTCGGCATCCAGCTCGCGATGCGTCGCGGCGACGACTCGTGCGTTCACCTTGAGGCTGCGCTCGCCCCCCAGCCGTGTCACCTCTCCCTGCTCGAGGACACGGAGCAGCTTCGCCTGCGCGGCGGGAGGGAGCTCGCCGATTTCGTCCAGGAACAACGTGCCGCCCGACGCGCGCTCGAAAGCGCCCCGGTGGGTCTGGCTGGCTCCCGTGAACGCACCCCGCTCGTGGCCGAACAACTCGCTTTCGATGAGGTTGTCGGGAAGCGCCGCGCTGTTGACCGCCACGAAGGGCGCGTTCTCCCGCGTGCCGAGGCGATGGAGTTCGCGGGCCACGATCTCCTTGCCGCTTCCGCTCTCCCCGACGATCAGGACCGGGCTCGAGATCGCCGCCACGCGCGCGATGGCGCTCCCGAGCTCGCGCATCGCCGCGCTGGAGCCGATCAGCGCACTGTCCTGGCCGAGGTCGCGCCGCAGCATCTCGACTTCCCGTTCCAGTTGGGCGCGCGTGAGCGCGTTCTCGACTTCGCGGACGACGCGCTCCATCGGTTCCGACTTGTCGATGAAACTGAACGCGCCCAGCTTGACCGCCTGGACGCAACGGTCGTAGTTGCCGGTGCCGGTGTAGACGATGACCGGAACCCGGTAGTCCTCTTGCTTGAGGCTGCGCAGCACGTCGAAACCGTCGACGCCGGGCATTTCCAGGTCGAGGATCATGCAGTCGACCGACTCGAATGCCACGCGCTCGAGCGCCTCCTTGCCCGAGGTCGCCGCGCGCACGTCCCAGCCGCCGAGCCGGGAGAGGTCGTACGCGTACTGCTCTGCCAGCGTACGGACGTCGTCGACCACGAGCACGTACGCCATCAGGCTGCCTCCTCGCCGGCCGCGGGGAATTCGACGGTGAAGCGGCTGCCGCGGCCCTCCTCGCTCGCGACCTGAATGGTCCCGTCGAGGTCCATGACCAGCCGGCGTACGATCGACAACCCGAGCCCGCTCCCAGCGGGCTTGGTCGTAAAGAAATCGTCGAAGAGGTGTGCGCGCGTAACGTCGCTCATTCCGACGCCCGTATCCGACACGGATAAACGAACGCGCGTCTCACCGGCGTCGGCACCGACCCGCTCGGTCGAAACCGTCACCTGCCCACCGCGTCCGACCAGGCTGTCGATCGCGTTGTCCTGCAAATTCTCCACGATGCGGCGGAGTGAAATCGGGTCCGCGGTCACGACGGCATCCTTGCACAGCTCCGTCCGGAGGTCCACACCCGCGGTTCCCTGCACTCCCGCCGCCACGCGTCGCACCACCTCGTTCAGGTCGCAACGCACCCTCTCGCCGCGCGGGGCCAGCCGGGCATAGTGGCCGGCCAGTTCGTCGAGATATGAAATGCTGGACTGGAACGTGCCCTGGCGCTCGCGAAAGACGTCCGGGAGGCGCGCCGGGTCGTCCTGTGCCTGCTGTGTCAGATGGCGGAGCGCGTTGCGAATCGGCGTGAGGCCGTTGCGGAGGTCGTGATTCACCTGGCGCGCGAGGTCGCCGATGGCTGCCCGGCGTTCCGCATCCTTGAGACGCGCCGTGCTCTCGCGCAAGCGCGAGGTCATCGCCGCGAGTCCGCTGGACAACACCCCGATCTCGTCGTGACGTCCGGTGGAAAAGTCGACGTCGAGCCGATCGAGGTCGATGCGCGCTGCTTTCTCCGCCAGCTCTACCACCGGACGACTGACGCGCGACGATACCCTGCCGGCGACGAGTGCGGCGAGTGCCGCCGTCGCCGCCACCGCGACGACGAACCAGCGGTCGATGCTGCGGCGCAACGCCTGCAGCTCAACGAGATCGTGCGACACCCGCACCACCGCGGTTTCGGGTCCGGGCTGGTCGGGGTCGACGAACGCAACCCGCAGCTCGCGCACGACCGCTTCCGCAAGTGGCGGCGAACTCCCGTCGCCGTCCGCCAGGGAATCTCCCGGCAGGACCAGCGACATGCGCAGTGCCTCGTCGCGCGAGAGTTCTTCCATCAGGCGGTCTTTCGCCTCGATTCCACCGACGAGCCGGAACCGGCGGCTGCCGATGGAGACCGAGTCGATACCCGCCAGTGCGAGCAGCGGCGCCGTGGGCGTGCGCGCCCGCACGAGCGCGATCCCACCGGGGCTCGACGCAAGTCGCCGTGGGAGCACCGGGTCGACCCGATCGTAGTCGTTGCGGAAATGTCCCGAGCTCACGATGCGCCCGGCTTCGTCCTGGATCTGCAGCAGGTCGAGTCCGGCGAGGCGCATGGCATTGCCCGCGTAGTCCAGCAGATAACGCCGTTCGGCCTCGACACCGTCCACCGCGGCACGCCGGAAGCGATTGTCGGACGACAGTGCAGCCCGAACCTGGCCGAGTGCGGCACCGACGGCGTCGCTTTCCCGCGCCAGGCGGGTCGCGATCCCGGCGACGATGGCGTCCACACGCCGTTCGTATTGCGCGGTGAGTCGCGCCGTCATCTCGTGACGAACCAGGAGGGCCAGCGCCGTCATCGGGACCAACGCGCCGACGAGCAGAGCGGCCGTCACGCGCGTGCGGAAGCTCATGGCGAGGTCTCCACCTGGCTTGCTCCCGTCTTGATGGTTACGCCACCGAAGCCGTTCAGAACCAGACCTACGCGGCCGCGCGCAACGATGGCGTGCGGACGCGTGTCGACCAGGGGAATCAACACGTCAGCCAGCGCAAGCTCCTGCGGAGCGAGCCAGGGTACAGCCCGCGTCAGATTGCGCGCCGCGGTACACGCGTCGGGCTCGACGTGCGGGAGCGCCACGATGAAAGCGACATCAGATCCGGATCCCAGGCGGGTGATCATGTCATCCAACTCGAGGCCCACGGCCACCAGTGGCGGCGATCCTCCCACCAGGCCCGGCACCGCAGCAGCGACGGCCCCGGCCTCGGCGGATCGCAACGGGTCCATCGCCGCCACCGCCACCAGACGCTCGGCCAGATCGCGCGCGGTGGCATCGTGCAGATCGAATACGATCCGACGCGGACCCCGTGCGTGAAACGCGCGGGGGTTCATGTCCCACTCCTCGAAACAGTCCCCGGGGGGGGCCCACCACGCCGGCATCTCTGCGGCCCGCGCCTCCGCCCGCACCGCATCCCTCGCCAGCGCCTCCGTGAAGGAGGTTGGCAGCGCTGCCATGCTACGCCCCTCGCGAAGCGCTTGAACGCGAGACGGGGCCAACAGCGCATAGGTTCTATTCCACATGAGCGGGGTGGTCGTAAAGCGCAGCTCTCCGGCCGCGTACTCGATCAGCTCCGGGTCGCCTGTGATCACGAGATCCACGTCCTTCGCCAGCATGTCGCGAACGTCCCTCTTGTCGACCATCACCAGGTGAATCGTGGGGTCGTTCGCCCCGAAAGCCGGTCGGAAAAGAAGGTCTCCACGCGTAATATCGTTGTCGTCAGTTCGGTACGGTCCTGTGCCGACGGACAAGATGAAGGGGTTGACCATCTTCCCCACCGCAAAGTTTGGAGACGCGAAGATGCGTGCGTCCCGCAACGGCCGTGCGAACCGCACTTCCAGCGTCCGATCGTCGAGGGCAACCAGCGATTCGAACTGTAGCCCGGAAAAGCGCCAGCCTTGCGCCACGTCCGCTGCCGTCACGGACTCTCCGTCCCAGAAGCGCACGTCGGGTCGAAGTCGAAATGTCCACTGCCGGCCATTGCCAGCCCACGATTCCGCAAGGCCGGGCCGCAGCTCGTTCGAACAGTCGATCGTCAGAAGGGTCTGATACATGAGATCGAACAACAGCCGTTCCGCTACATTCCGAGCCAGCGGAACGTTGATGGTGATCGAATCGGTCACGACGACCGTGATCGTGTCTTCGGGTGCCGACGAGCCCTTCACGACCTCGCAGGGGTCGCCGGACCCTTCGTGGACCGAACGAATCGTCGGGCCGCAACCCGCCCAGACGGCGAGCAGGATGGCGCCGGCGGCGCCGGCCAGCCGATGTGGACTCATGTCGCAACGAGGAATCGGGGGCGTGGCATCGTCCGAAATGAACGATTCGGGTGGTGCCCCTGTCAACGTGGAAGATGGCCGGAGGGAGGACGCTACCGCGTTTCACCCCGCGACGCCGAGGTGTACTGCTCCTGCATCTTGCGCGTGGCCTCGCCGATCTGCTCCTCCGTCGCCCTGCTCCCGGTGGCCGCCGCCACGCGCCGCACTTCATCGCGCGTGACCCCGCCCCGGCTTTGGCGCCAGTTCATCTCCTTCGCGTACGCGGCTTCGAACTTCGCGGCGAAGTTGCCCGCATTCCATTGCTCGAGCGTCCCATGCGGCCGGCGCCGCATGACGAGGTCGACCATCTGGGCGATGGTGAGACCCGGGTCGAAGATCTTCTCGTGACCCGCCGGCTGGTCGAGCTCCTGGCCCGCCGGGGCGGTCGTGACCGTGAGGCTGCGGTCGTCGTCGGTCTTGGAAATCATATCGACGAAGGACTTGACCAGCGGGTGGCTGTAGACGACGGCGCACAGCGACTGCCCGGGGTGCGCGAATGCGGTGAGCACGACACCGCGCATCGGTTCGACGCGATAGGTGCCGATCGAGCGGAAGCCGCACGCCTCCAGCGCGGGTACGCGGGGCGCGAGGTCGCGCGCGTGCGCGGCGCTCGCGCGAACGGCAACAAGGCGAATGCGGGCCGGCGGGGTCCACACCCGGACGACGCGCGGCAGAATGAACCGGACCACGAGAAACAGAATTCCCGCCATGAGCCATGCAATCTTCATCGCGAACCCTCCTCGAGCTGGCGCTTCATCCCGGTGAGCACCTCACATGCCATTCGCGACGCCGGGGAGGGCGCGGGAAACAACCGGGAGTCATGGAGAGGAACCGGGAACAAGGCGTCCCGGCGCGGAATTTTTGGGTCGAGACTCGTCCGGCGGAGTGCTACCATTATATAGCTCAATCAGGCATCTCGCGCCCGGGGCCGGCCCCGGGCGAACCGGCTAACCGCATCCTGGTGGACTCATGCAACGACTGCCGGGCCTCCTGCTCCTGATCGCGATCGCGTCCGTGCTGGTCTCGGGCTACAGCCGCCCCGTCCACACCGACGTGTCCCGCCACTCTCACGGCCATGTGTTCGACGTGTTCGGGTTCGAGACCCGGGAACAGGTCGCCGCGCTCGGTGCTTCCGCGGCCGGCGTTTCTCTCCAGCCGGCGGCAGACCCCGCGTCCTAGCTCGCGCCTCGGACGTGCCCGCGCTTCCGCCGCGGAGTTGAATCCCCGGCGGCGGCACGCTATCATCTCGCTCTTCCCGGAGGTCAGGCTTGTGCGTTCCATGATCACGGTGCTCGTTGCTGTTTTCTTGTGGCTGTCGCATGCCCCAGCTCGCGCCGACGACGCCGCAACCACCATCCCGCTCCGCGCCGATCTGGCGGTCTACCATCGAGCGGTCACCACGTCGTCCGCCGAGGCGCAGCGCTACTTCGACCAGGGGCTGGTTCTCTATTACGGCTTCAATCATGACGCCGCGATCGCGTCGTTCGCGCGCGCGGCCCAGCTCGATACCACCTGCGCGATGGCGTGGTGGGGACAGGCGATTTCGGCCGGCCCCCACATCAACAACCCGCTGATGGACGAGGCGGCGGCCGAGCGGGCGTGGCGCGCCACCGAGCGCGCGCTCGCGCTGGCCGGCGGCGCATCGCCGGTCGAACAGGAACTGATTCGCGCTGTCGCGGCGCGATATGCGTGGCCCAACCCCGCGGACCGGCACTCGCTCGACGTCGCCTACGCGGACCAGATGCGCAAGGTCTGGAAGGCGCACCCCGACGACGTCGACGTCGGCGCGCTGTTCGCGGACGCAATGATGAACCTTCGTCCGTGGGACCTGTGGTCGCCGGATGGTAAGCCGCGACCGGAGACTCCGGAGATCGAGAGCACGCTCGAGCGCCTGCTGGCGATGGTCCCCGACCACCCGATGGCGTGTCATCTCTACATCCACACCATGGAGGCGTCGCCGACCCCGGGCAAGGCGCTGCCGGCCGCCGACGTCCTGCGCGACCGCGTGCCCGGGGCGGGTCACCTCGTGCACATGCCCGCGCACATCGATATCCGTCTCGGGCACTACCGCGAGGCGGTCCTCGCCAACCAGAAGGGCGCCGAGGTCGACAAGACCTGGGCCTACCAGGGCGGCTTCTATACCATCTACCGCGCGCACAACTATCATTTCCTCGCGTATGCGGCGATGTTCGACGGGCAGAAGGAGGTGGCGATGAAAGCGGCGCGCGACATGCTCGAACAGATTCCGCTCGAGTTGGCGCGCGCGATGCCCGACTTCGTCGATGGATTTCTCGCCATACCGACCCACGTCATGGTCCGCTTCGGCATGTGGAACGAGATGCTCGCGGAACCCAAACCGCCCGCGGATCTCTACGTCACCGTCGCCTTCTGGCACTACGGGCGAACCGTGGCGCTCGCCGCGCTCGGACGCCTCGACGAGGCGGCGGCGGAGTTCGGCGCGTTCCAGAAGGCCTTCGCCGCGGTGCCGGAGACCCGTTTGATTGGAAACAACCCGGCGCGCACCGTGCTCGAGGTGGGGCTCCCGATGGCGGAGGGTGAGCTCGAATACCGGCGCGGCCATTTCGACCACGCCTTCGAGCTGTTGCGCCTGGCGGTGTCGCGCGATGTGGCGCTTCGCTACGACGAACCCTGGGGATGGATGATGCCGGTGAGGCATTCGCTGGGGGCGCTGCTCACCGAACAGAAGCGATACGAGGAAGCGGAAGCCGTCTACCGCGCCGACCTCGAGCTGCACCCCGAAAACGGGTGGGCGCTCTACGGTCTCGCCGAGTGCCTGCGCCTCGACGGCCACGCCGACGAAGCGAAGGCCGTCGACGCGCGCTTCAAGAGCGCGTGGGCCCGCTCCGATGTGTCGATCCGGGCGTCGTGCTACTGCAGCAAGGGAAAGTGACGGTGGGCGGAGTCTACTTGAGCAGCACCATCTTCCGGGCCTGCTCTGCGCCGCCGGCTTCGAGGCGATAGAGGTACACGCCCGAGGCCAGCGGTGCCCCGAGGCTGTTGCGCGCGTTCCACGTGACCGACTTCCGTCCGCGCGATTGCGTCTCGTCCACCAGCCTCGCGACCACCGCCCCGCTCACGTCGAAGACGGTGAGACGCACATGCGCGCGCGCGGGTATCTCATATTCGATGGTCGTAGTCGGGTTGAAGGGATTCGGGTAGGCGGGATGGAGCACGATCCCGTCCGCGTGCGGGGTGTCGCCGACGCCGGTCGGAGCGATCGACGACGCCGCCGCGGTCGCGTTGATGATCCCATACCCATAGAGCCGATCCGGGGCGCCGGCCTGGCTCGCCGTCGTCCGCAGCGCGTCCATGATCTGCTGGTTCGTCGCATGCGGTTTCGCCTCCATGATGAGCGCGGCCGCGCCCGCGGTCAGTGGACATGAGAACGATGTGCCGTTCAGGTTGGTATATGTGGCGGGGTTGGACGAGCTGGCCAGGCGCACGGCGGACCCCATCGCCGTCACGTCCGGCTTGATACGGCCGTCCGCGGAGGGGCCGACCGAGCTGAAGCTGGATCGAACTCCGGACGCGTCCACCGCGCCGACGGCGAGCACGCTGTCGCCGTCGGCAGGGGCGCCCAGCGTGTTGGCCGGGAGCGCCACGTTTCCGCCGTTGCCGGCGGAATTCACCACCAGGATCCCGCGGCTCGCGGCGATGTCGGCGCCGACGGTGACGATGGCGGTGTTCCCGTTCATGTCGCTCCAGGCATAGTCGACTCCGACATCGAAGCTGGTATATCCCAGCGAGCTCGAAATGATGTCCGCCCCGATGCTGTCCGCCCACTCGGCAGCGGCCACCCACCAGTCTTCCTCGCTGTGAAGCTCCGAAACCGTGTTCTCCGTCTTGGCGAGGATGTAGGTGGCGCCGTAGGCGGGACCGATGAGGCTGCCCGGCGCGTAGCCGCCGATCGCGCTCAAGGTCCACGTGCCGTGACTGCCGACCCCCATGCCGCCGTCGGATACGAGGCTGTCGCCGTTGACGAAGTCATGGGTGATCAGGATATCGATATTCTGGAACACCACGTGCGCGAGGTTGTTGACGCCGGCGTCGAGCATGGCGATCCACACGCCGGCTCCGCTGTAGCCCTGGTCGTGCAGCGTGGGAACGTTCATCAGGTTGTTCTGCGTGAACGAAAGGCCATAGTCGAGCGACGCCGTGGATCGCGGCTGCTCCGGACCCAGCGGTACCGGCGCCTCGATCGGCTCCGGAAGCGGCTCCGTGCCCACCCGCACCACATCCATCCCCCGCACGAACGGGAGCTCGGCGATGGTCTCCACCGTGCGAGCATCGGTGTCGATCGAGACCGCGTTGAGCCAGCGCGACGTGCTCCGGATCCGAAGCCCCTGGCGGCGGACGGCGTCCACGTAGCGCGGGTTGACCGGGATGTCGTACGCGTCCACGAGGCGCGAGAGCCCGCGATTGCGGGCTCGCCGGGCGCGGGCGTGGGGCGTGAGGTTCGCTTCGACGTCGGCCAGTGCGGGCGAAGACCCCTTGTCATTAAAGAAGACCCAGCTGGCCACCCGGCCCGAGTCGCCGACGCGGCTGACGGCGGCCTGCAGCGCCGGTGAGACTTTCCGGGGCGCGGGCGCGCCGTCGGAAACGGGCGCCGCGAAGACGATGATCGCGGATAACACGAGAGGGGTGAGATGCTTCATACGCACAGATGTTTGGGGTCGGAAGCGCTACCAGTATAGCAAAATATAACGTCTACATCGTCCCCGTCCAGATATCTCCGTCGGAATCTCCGAGGCACATGTGCCACGGCTCGTGGGTGCGAAGCCAGTCGGCGGGTATCACGTCGCGCCAGCCGGCGATCACCCAGGCATTGCGCGTCCGGCTTGCAAAGAAACCCAGCGCGCGCAACGCCCCCGCTGCCCACGCCTGGGTCGTCAGCACGGCCACGGAGTCTATGCCCTGCGCGGCGGCATCGAGCATGACGCGCGCCGCCAGCAGCTGGAGGGTCGGCGCGTCTCCCTTCTCCACCAGGAAGTCCACGATCACCGCCCGCGCCTCGCCCGCACCCGCGGGCGCGGGCCTCCACACCACGTACCCGGTGGGACGGCCGTCGCGCGACGCCGCGAGCGCGCGGTAATCGAGCGTGGGATGGTCCACGTACTTCCAGTTGAGATACTCCGCATCGCGGACGCGGGTCATGGAATAGCTTCGCGCCAGCGTCATCCGGTCCGGGTCTAGAGCGGCGTCGAAGCGATCGACCGTTTGCAGCGAGGCGCCGTCGCGTTCCACGCGGCGGCGCGCGTGGGTCAGCGCCAGCGCGCGCGTCACCCCGAAACCGACCCGCGACACACGGCCCTTGAGCGACGAGAATCCCCGGCGCTGGGAAAACGCCGCGGGGTCGAGCACGGTGGTGTACGTGGTGAGGCGGCTGACGTCGTTGAAACCGGACGCCAGGTGGATCTTATGACACGACTCGGTCATCCACATGCCGCCGGGGAAGAAGCCTCCCAGACTTATCGCGTTCTCGACCAGGACGGTGCCGAGCCCTTTGCCGAGCGTGCGGTGCCCCGCGAGCGCGTAGGCGGGATCGACGAAGAGATCGTGGGTATAGCGCACCGGCACGCGCTCGCCTTTCACCAGGAAATCCGCGGGCATGTAGCCCAGTGTGCCGGCCACGCGGTCGCCGTCGAGAACCAGGTGGCGAAGCGGAGCACGGTCGCGCCCGGGCATGCGTTCGTGGAAGGAAGCGAGCACCGGCTGGCGTCGCGCGGCGGCCGCGACCCCCAGCACCTTCTCGGTCAGCCGGATGAGGGCCGTTTCGTGCCGGGTCCGATCGTAGGGGACGACGACGAGTGACTTGCTCATGACGCGTGCCCGGACCGCATGCGCTGCCGCACCGCGCGCAGAGCGCTGGGAAAGCCACTCACTTCGGAAGCGAACTCTTCTATCGTGACCTGGTTGTGCGTCAGCGTGCAGCGCGGAATCTCGAAACACCCGTCGGCGCGCGCGACCCGCCGCTTGATGGTGGTGACCGCGGACCGATATCCAGCTTCCTTCACCGCCCGGTGCGTCTCGGGGTTGAAGTCTCCCGGGCCGCCGTTGGGGTACGCGAAATCCAGGCACGGGCGTCCGGTGGCCGCCTCGATACGCCGCTTCGACTCCTCCAGCTCGCGCTTCGCCTCCCGCGGCTCCAGCCGCGAAACGATGGGATGGCTGCACGTATGCGAGCCGACCTCGATGCCTGCTTCCGGGAGTTTCTTCAACTCGGACGGATCGAGCGGACGCTGGCCGTCCCAGGCGCCGGGCAGGCGCGACTCCTCGACGCCGAGCCGGTCGATCACGCGCTCCACCAGCGCCAGACGTTCCGACTGCGGGAGGGCCTTGCACACCGCGCGCAACCGCCGGTTCGCGGCGATCTTGTGCGCATCGTCGCGGAGGTCGAGGACGTGGGACGCGTTGTCCCACTCGACGTCGATTCCGGCGCGGGGGGTAAGCGCCAACGCGCTCAAGAGCCGGTCGGGCCAGAGCATTTTTCGGTCGAAGACGAAGTCCGTGGCGACAAACAGCGTGGCGGGAAGATTGAGCCTCTGGAGCACCGGCGCCGCAGTCGTGAGCACGTTGCGAAACCCGTCGTCGAAGGTGACCACCACCGCGCGCTCCAGCGGCGCGCTTCCGCCCTCGAGCCACTCCACGACGCGTGCCAGCGGGACCGCCCGGTAGCGCGAGGCCACGTGTTCCATCAGCCGCGCGAAGACCGGGAGCTCCAGGTGCATTCCCTCGTAGTTGCAGATGTTGCGCGGGGGCGTGGCGGTGACCCCGTGGAACGTGAGAACGATGGGTCGATTCCGGTTGAGGAACGCAAACAGGCGGTGGATGCCGAGCGCCCCCGATGTCGAGAAGATGGCCTGCCGCAAACGGGTCTCCAAACCAACACCCGCGGGGCGCACACGCACCGGCGCGCGGGATCTTGTTCGATGAGAGCTATTAGAACACAGGCGCGAGCTGTGTTACAATGTTGATTCTTCAAGCACTTAGCTTGTCCCACCATGAAGATCTGCATTATCTCGCTGAACCTCGCGGCCTACTTCGACACCTCCCCGCGTTCGCGCTACGGTGGCGCCGAGGTGCAGGCCGCGTTCGTGGCGAACGCGCTCGCGAGCGCCGGGCAGGACGTCGCCCTGGTCGTCGCCGATCTGCTTCCCGACATCACGATTCCCTACCCCACCGTGAGTGCGTTTGGAACGCGCGAAGGGCTGCCGGGGCTCCGCTTCTTTCATCCGCGCATGTCAGGGATTTTCGACGCGCTCGAGCGCGTCGACGCCGACGTCTACTACCAGCGCAACGCGGGCATGGTCACGGGGCTCACTGCCCATTTCTGCCGCCGGCGCGGCAAGGTGTTCGTCTACGGTGCCGGCAGCGACACCGACTTTTCTTTTCGGCGCGTGTTGATCGAGGGGCTGCGGGATCGCGTGCTCTTTCAATACGGGCTGCGGCACGCGGACGGCGTGATCGTGCAAAACGAGTCCCAGCTCGGCATGAGCCGTGGTGTCGTAGCCGCGCCGGTGCAGATGATTCCAAACGGCGCGCTGCCCGCCACCCACGCGGTCACCGGCCGCAACGGCGCCATCGTGTGGGCCGGCGGCGTTCGGGCCGTGAAGCGCCCCGACCTCTTCATCGAGTTGGCACGCCGGATTCCCGAGCGTGAATTCGTGATCGTCGGCGGGGGACTTCCGAGCGAGAGAGACTACGCCGCCGGGATCGAGCGCACCGCGGCCGGCGTTTCCAACCTGACTCTCACGGGGTGGCTGCCCCACCCGGAGGTCATCAGGCACATCGCACGAGCCTCGCTGGTCGTGAATACGTCCGTGGTGGAGGGGTTCCCCAACGTCTACCTGGAGGCGTGGAATCACGGGGTGCCGGTGATCTCGTTCAACGACGTCGACGGGTTGATCGAGCGCGAGCACCTTGGCATCGTGTGCGCGGACGTCGGCCAGATGGAGGCGAGCATTCGTTCGCTGCTCGGCGATGGAGACCGGCTGCGCGCGATGCAGGAAAACGCGCGGCGCATGGTGGAAGCGCGGTTCTCGCCCGCCGTGCTGGGCCCGCGCTACGTCGAGTTCTTCGAGCAACTGATGCGAAAACGCATCGGCGGGAACTAGAAGCCCCGGCGGGCTACATCATCGCTTCCGCGACCCGCGCCAGGATCTCCTTTACGGGAACCTGAAGCACCATCAAGAGCAGCATCGGAACCAGCGCCGGTATCAACACCATCAGGAGCGTCGCCTTCGAGATGGGCACGGGCCGGACACTCGCGGTGGTTATGAAAACCGTCTGTGCGTCCGCCAGCGCGCTGAAATCGGACCGGTCGAGCGTGTTTTCTGCGTCGGCACCTCGATCCCGGACCCAGCGACGGTTGAACGCGGCGTCCACCCTTCCCACCAGCGACGCATATTCGAAGTACACCCGCCGGCGAAACACACGCAGCGCGGGCGCGACCGCAAAGAGCGGGGAGAGAAAAATGGCCAGGAGGATGATCACGAATCCGATCGCCTGCACCTTGAGCGATTGCACCAAAACGCCGTGCTTGAGCACGAAATGCGCCTCGTGTGAGCAAACCGTGGCCGAGATGGCCAGCACGACGGGGTTGAAGATGACCATGGTTTGTTCGACGAAGCCCAGCCCCCCCGCCCGGTCGGGGTGAGACGGAATCAAGTCGAGCTTCAGCGTCGTCACCCGTCGCAGCAGGATCACGATGACGGCGAGGCGCCACAGCCAGGCCAGCATCAGCGTGGCCCCCAGCGGTCGCACGACCAGGAAAAACCACCACGCCGCCGGACCGGGCGATCCATCGGCGCGGGTCGCCCACACCATCTCGTGCGTGATCGTGGGCTGCGTGATGCCGGCGAACGCGGCCATCGCCACGAGCACCACGAACCCCAACCACACCCACCATGCTTCGCGAAGGCGCGCCGTCCGCTGCAACACTTCCTCGAAGCGGGCACGCTCGCTCTCCGGGACCAGACCCGACGAAGTAAACTGCGACACGATGCGCCCCGACATCCAGTCGGCCCGGGCCTCCGCCATGATCAACAGCGGAATCGCAATCAGGCAGCGCGCGTGCACGCCAATGTGCCACAGGAACGATTCGGGACCGTGGCGCGCGGAATCGCCGGCAAAGAAGAATGCCACGGCCGCGAGCGGTACCCATGTCAGCAGCGCGAAGAGAATCGCGCGCCGGGTGACAAAGAGATGCTCGTCGGAAACGAGCTTGAGCGCGCGTTGCAGGCGAAAGAAAGGGTCCCCGCGGACGATTGAGAACGCGGACTCGGTGTCGGGGAATCCCTTCATGCGCCCACTCTAGCAGGGGCGTCCCGGTCATGCAACGACCGCCGCGCCGTGTGGTACTATTCTCCGCATGACACCCCCCGCCGCTACACATGCCACCGCGGTTTTCGCCGGCGGCTGCTTCTGGTGCGTCGAGGCCGTGTTCGAAGAACTCGACGGCGTGATCGACGCGTATCCGGGTACAGCGGCGGTACGAAAGCCGACGCCAACTACGAAGCGGTCTGCTCCGGAACGACCGGACACGCGGAGGCCGTGCAGATCGTCTACGACCCGGCGCGGATCGATTATCGCAAGCTGCTCGAGGTCCACTTCGCGACCCACGACCCCACCACCCTCAATCGCCAGGGAAACGACGTCGGTTCGCAGTACCGCTCCGCCATCTTCTACGCGAACGAAGACGAGCGACGCATCGCGCAGGACACCATCGATGAACTCAACCGGGCCGGCGTGTTCGACCGCCCGATCGTGACCACGCTCGAGCCGTTGCAGGCGTTCTACCCCGCCGAGACCTATCATCAGGGCTACGTGTGCGCAAACCCGCGCCAGGGTTACGTGCGCGCGGTGGCGCTGCCCAAGGTGGACAAGGTGCGAAAGCAGTTTGCGGCGGACCTCAAGGCAAAGTCACCACTGGAGGAATAGCGATACGGGCCATTGCTAACGTGGCTGTCAGAACATCGAGTCGAGCGTACGCGGGTCCTGTCACCAGCCCACCCCGTCGTGCTCGCTTCGCTCCGCGCGCCGGGGGCCCCGGCTGGTGCCACCCGCGCCGTTTCTTCCCGTTTACACTCCTGATGCCGTGCCTGCTCGCCGTCGCCGCGTGCGACGAGACACCCGCCGGCGCGAATGACACGTGCGACGCGGATGCGGTGCCGATCCTGCTGAAATCCAAAGCGGACGACGACGACGGGGACGGCATCATTCTCGACGAAGATTTTCCGACCATCAACGACGAGGACGACGACATCGCCGACCACGCGTGGGTCCGCGACGACGCCGGCCTCTATCACCTCTTCTTCCAGAACGAGGGCCGCGGCGGTCCCAGCAGCATCGAGCACTACCTGACCACCGACTTTCGAAGCCTCCACTACCTGGGCGTCGCGTTGCGCGCTGAGCCGGGCGGTTGGGATACGGACGGCGTGTGGGCCCCTCACATCGTCAGAAACGGCGATGTCTATGTCATGTTCTACACCGGTCTCGAGGGCGTTGGTGCGGCAGGCAAGCAACGTATCGGCGTGGCGACGTCGACCGACCTCATGACGTGGTCGCGCGCCCGGGTGAATCGCTGCCCCGGCACGAGCGGCGCGGGATGCGTTTACGAGTGCAGGGAGAGCTGGACCGCGTGGGACGGCCCGGCCGGCGCTGACAATCAGCAGTGTCGGGATGCATTCGTGCTGTGGGATTCCGACCGTGGAAGGTGGGTCATGTTCGCCACCGCCCGGAGCACCAACCGGTACGGCGTGGTCGTCGTCGCCTGCGCCACCGACCTCACGCACTGGGCCGGCGCCGGGTACATCGACGCCACGCGCCGGCTTGCTTCCGGAGTCGCAGGACAGACCACGGGTGGACAGGCGGAGAACCCCTTCGTCATGACGAACGATGCGACGCACTACCTGCTTTTCACCGACTGGCAGGACCCCGAGGACAGCGTTTCCGTCGTCGCGCCGCGGACGATGGTGCAGTACGCCACCTCGTCCAGCCTCGCCGCCGACTCGCTCGGCAGCGCCGGCTGGGCCTACCGTGGATACACGCCCGACCCGGGGGTCAACGCGATCGAGGTCCAGCAGCTCGACGCCGGCTGGGACGGCATCTGGCTCATGTCGCAGAGCATTTCCAACAAGTACTCCGGCTACAGCAAGGCGTACCGGCGCCAGTTGCGATTGAAGTGCGTCACGTTCGGTGACGGCCTGACGTTCGATACCTCGAACGCGCGGTTTCCCGGCCGAGCACCGATCAATGCGCAGGCCCGGGACGGGCGGTAGCGCCGCGCCGGAAGAAGAGCAGGTAGCACACCACCGCCGCCGCGATCCAGCACAGGCCGATCCACGCCGCCGACCGGTTGGCGTCGATTTGAAACGCCCCGAAGATGATTGCGACCTCGAGCAGCACGAACACCACCGGGACCACCGGATAACCGGGCACCCGGACCGGGCGATCGGCGTCACGCCGGCGCCGCCGCAGGACGATCACCGCGGCACCCGTCAGCGCGAAGAACACCGCGTCGACCAGGACCACCCCGGTCAACAAGCGGTCGATGCCACCCTTTCCCGCCGCGAACAGCAACCCCAGCGCGATGGTCGTGATCAACGCGATCGCGTGCGCGGGCGTGGCAAAGCGCGCGTGCGCGGTTCCGAAGACCGCGAAGAAGCGCCCGTCGCGGGCCATGCCGTAGAGCAGCCGCGGCGCGGACATGATCTGGGCGTTGAGCACTCCGAACGCGGAGAGCGCCACCGCGCCGGCGACGAAGCGGCTGCCGACTCGCGGCCACACCACCGAGACCGCGTCGGACGCCAGCGCCCGGCTTTCCGCCACGCGCGTGTAGCCGAGCAAGTGCAGGTAGGCCCAGTTCACGGTGACGTAGATCACAATGACAACGACGACGCCGAGCACGATCGCGAGCGGCACGTTACGCCGCGGTTCCTTCACTTCTCCGCTCATCCAGAGCGCGTACTGCCAGCCGCCGTACGCAAACAACGTGGGCACGAGCCCTGCGAACAGGAGCTGGATCCACGATCCGCGGGCGGCGCCCGCGGCGGGAGCTGCGGGTGCCGGTTCGGTCGGCGACAGCCACAGCGCGAGGCCCACGACCAGCAGCAGCACGGCGAGCTTGCAGAAGACAGTGGCGTTCTGGATGGCGGCGCCCCAGCGGATGCCGATCACATTCGCACCGGCCACGCCCGCGTAGAGAGCGGCCGCCAGCACACTGACGCGCGTGGCGTCGAGAGTGCCCGCCGAGAACGCGGCGAGCAGATTCTCGGCGCAGACCAGCGCAATGATGGCGGTGCCGCCGGCGACGATGGCGGTTGAGTTGCAGAACACGAAGCAGAACGCGACCCACGGGCGGTAGGCGTCGCGCAGGATCTCGTACTGGCCTCCGGCTTGGCGGTACATCCCGCCCAGCTCCGCGAAGGTAAGCGCCCCGAGCAGCGCCACCAGCCCGCCGGCCGCCCATATCCACATCGCCAGGTCGCCGCGGCCCGCGATACGCGCGACCTGCGTCGGCGTGAAGAAGATGCCGACGCCGACGATCGCCCCGACGACGATGCAGGTGGCGCTGACCGGGCCGAGCACGCGGCGGAGTCCGCCGTCGGTGTCGGTCGCATGCGTGTCCGTGATGGCCATGACGCGTGTCATCATGACGCACCCGGCGGCGGGCTGTCAGCGGGTATTCGGCACGAACGCCGCAGACTCCGCAACGCCGCCGTGGTACACTGGCGATGCCCCTCCGGCATCGATTTACCCGACGCCCGCCGCACGCATGACGGTTCACCCTCGCCTGATCGGACTCGGCACCGCCGTACCACCCCACGTGGTGCGCCAGGAAGACGTGAAGCGCCTGGCCGCCAACCTGTTTTCGGAAACGCTCGGCGCCGACCCACGGTTAATTCAAGTATTCGACCACGCCGCCATCGGCAAGCGCCACGCGTGCATGCCGCTGGACTGGTTCGCGGTCGACCACGATTTCGCCGAGAAGAACGCGCTCTACATCGAACACGCGGTGAATCTCGCGGACGAGGCCGCGCGGCGCGCGCTGGCCGGCGCCGGGCTCGCGCCCCGGGACGTCGATCACGTCGTGTTCGTGTCCTCGACCGGGATCGCCACGCCGAGCGTCGACGCCATCCTCGCCAACCGGCTCGGCTTTCGCACCACGCTTCGACGCACGCCGGTGTGGGGCCTGGGGTGCGCCGGCGGGGCCGTGGGTCTCTCTCGCGCGCGCGACTTCGCGCTGGCGGATCCGTCGGCGCGCGTGCTGTTGATCGCGCTCGAGCTGTGCAGCCTGACGTTTCAGCGCAACGACGTGTCGAAGCGGAATCTGGTCGCCGCGTCGCTCTTCGGCGACGGCGCGGCGGCCGCGGTGGTGGTCGGCGCCGACGCGCCCGTCACCGGAACCGGCGCGCACCGGCCACTCGAGCTGCTCGCCTCGCAGAGCATTCTGTGGAAGGACTCGCTCGACGTGATGGGCTGGGAAGTCGACGGCAATGGCCTGCACGTGGTGTTCTCCCGCGACATCCCCGCCATCGTGCGCGACAGGGTGCGCCCGAGTCTGGCTGCCTTCCTCGATCGGTGCGGCCTGCGCCTCGACCAGATCGACCACATGGTCGCGCACCCGGGCGGAGTCAAGGTGCTCAACGCCTATGCGGAGGCGCTGGAGCTCCCGGCGAGCGCCTTCGGCCACTCGCGCGCGGTCCTGCGCGACTACGGCAACATGTCGTCGCCGTCCTGTCTGTTCGTGCTCGAACAGTTTCTCGCGTCGGGCGAGATCGGCGCCGGCGAGCGTGCGGTCGTGGCCGCGCTCGGCCCCGGATTTTCCGCCGAGTACCTGCTCGCGACCGGTGGTGTCGAATGAGCCTGGGCACGATGCCCACTGCGCCCGTCGCATTCGGGCTCGCGCTGTTCATGGCCGTGCTGCTCGTCGAGCGTGTCGTCGAGCTTGCCATTTCCAGGCGCAACACCCGGGCGCTCCGGGCGGAGGGCGCGAGCGAGTACGGCGCCGGACACTTTCCGTTCCTGGTAGTCCTCCACGTGCTCTTCCCGTTGGGTCTCATCGCCGAAGTGGTCTGCCTCGGCGCCCGGCCGGGCGCGCTGTGGCTGCTGTGGCTGGCGTTACTGCTCGGCGCGCAGGCGCTCCGTGCCACCGCGATCCGCGCGCTGGGCCGGTTCTGGAGCGTGCGCGTGCTCGTGCTTCCCGGGGCGCCGCCGGTGCGGCGTGGCCCGTATCGCTTTTGGCGACACCCCAATTACCTGGCAGTGAGCGTCGAGCTGCTGGCGGCTCCGCTTCTGTTCGGCGCGTGGCGCACCGCGCTCGGCGTGTCGGTGCTCAACGCCGTCGTGCTCGGAGTGCGAATCCGGGTGGAAGAGAAAGCCCGCCGCGGCGCAACGCCGTCGCCACACCGCGCATGAAAAAAAACCGGCTGCCGAGCATCGCTCGACAGCCGGCTCTTCTACTACTGACCGGAAACTCCGGACCTATTTCAAGAGCACCATCTTCTTCCGTTCGACCATACCGCCTGCGATCAGGCGATAGAAGTACACGCCGGAGGTCAACGCCGAGGCGTCGAACTCGACCGAGTGCCGGCCGGCGCCCTTCGGCCCGTCGACCAGCGTCGCCACCAGCTTGCCCGACGCGTCGAATACGTCGAGCGTGACGTCGGTCTCGTTCGTCAGTCTAAACGAGATCGTCGTGCGCGGGTTGAACGGGTTGGGGAAGTTCTGGTCCAGCGACGCAACCGCGTCCGCATCCCGCGCAGCGACTTCATCCGGCCTGCCGGCGACGATGCGCAGCTCTTCGCCCGCCACCCGCGCGCTGCTCGAGCCGCGCCAGGTGATGGCATCGATGTACACGTCGTCGTTGTTGTCGCTCGCGTCGCAGCGGAACCGGATCCTCGCGTTGGTCGGGAAGGTGTAGGTGGGCTTGCTCAACGTGATGGTCGCGATGTAGAAGGCACCGTTGTTGAAGCTCGTGCCCGCCACGTAATTCCCAACGATCTGATAGGCGGAACCGTTGTAGTACTCGACGTAGAAGTTCTCTCCCGACTCCATGCTTTGCGCACGGAAGTAGAACTCGATCTGCTGCGTCTGGTACCCGGACACGTTGCGCGCCGTCGTCGTGTAGAACGACGATGGCGTCCCGCTGTTGTCCTGGACGTCCGCGGCCGCCACACCCTGGTAGGCAAACGTCCCGCCGGTGTAGCGGGACATGTCGTTGCCGCCGTCGGTGTAGCTGCCCATGCCGCTTTCGAAGTTGTCGAAGGTGATGGTGGTATACCCGCCTCCGCCACCCACCGTGACGTAGGCGTTCTTGACCTCGGCATCGCTGCCGCACGCGTTGGTTGCGGTGAGCTGCACGTTGTAGGTCCCCGCGGCCGTGTACGTGTGGCTCGGGTTCTGCGCGGTCGACGTGCCACCGTCACCGAAGGCCCAGCTCCAGCTGGCCGGGCTTCCGGTCGACAGGTCGGTGAAGTTCACGGCCAGCGGAGCGGTGCCCGACGTCGGCGACCCCGAGAAATTCGCCGTCACCAGCGGCGAGCAGCCGCCACCGCCCACCATGGTGGGCCGGTACTGCGCCATCTGCTGGTCCATACGCGTCGACTGGCCCGCCGTGAACAGGTACATGCAGGCGTCGTCGGTGTAGTCCATGAAGTTCTCGATCGGATCGTTTCCCGGACTCGAGCACGTGTTGCGGCCGGTCGGACACCCGAAGGCCGCGCTCGCCTCCGCGGGCGTATCGGCGACAAAGTCGCCGTTGCCGTTACACCCGCCCTGGAAGGTGTGATACAGGCCCACGTAGTGGCCGACTTCGTGGGTCGCGGTATCGCCGAGGTTGTACGGCACCGCGGTCCCACCGGGGAACGACGAGTAGAGACACACGACCCCCGCCATCTTGCTGGTTTCGGGGTAGTCCGACGGGAAGGTCGCGTAGCCGAGCAGCCCGCCGCCGATGTTGCACGCATAGACGTTGAGCGTCGTCGCGGGGCTGATCGCCAGCGCATTCTTCATCGCCGTTTCGTTGGCCGATCCCATCTGGTGCTGCGACCAGGCGGTGTTGTTGGTGCGATCGACGCTCGCCAGCGAGAACTGGAAGTTCGTGTTGGCATACGCCGCGTTCAGCACCGCAATCTGATCGACGATCTGCTGGTCGGTGACGTCCCACTGGCCGGTGTTGCTCCGCACGACGTGCATGGCAACCGGGATGGTCGTCATCGCAACCATGCTCGGCGCGAAGTCGGAGCGCTGATCGAGCCAGCGCAGGGTCTGCTGGTACAATTGCTCCTGTTGGGCGAGACTCGGAGTGGGCGTGCCGCAGCGATCGACGCTGACGGCCACTCCATTCTCGTTCAGATAGGTGGCGTGAGACTGCGCCGCGGGAGCCGCGGTGAGATTCGCGACGGACGTCGCGAGCAGGGCGAGGACGGCAAACACTACCAAACAGCGTTTCATGGGGACTCCCTTTTCGTGAAAGGTGAACGCTTTCGGCCCTATGCCTGATCCGCGCCGCGCGTAACGTCCGGCGACGCGGACACCCGAATTATGTTCTTGAGAGACCCGGAGAAGAACTGCTCCCCTCATCTCCCGGTGCCCTTGCCTGGCGGAGTCGAAAGGGTAGCAACCCCGGCATTGGGGATGCAATAGGACTTTTGTATCGCCCGCCGGCCGGCGACCCGGTGGCAGGTGGACAACGATAGATGGTAAACTGAACACGAGTTCGTACCGGCAGGACGGGCCGGAAGCCGTGGACAGTCATGCCTTTGTCGACGCTGTGCTCAAATGAGTTTGTGCCGGATCACGCTGCTGGTCGTCGCTTCCCTGCTATGGCTCCCCCGACACCCCTTCGCCCAGCCCTGGCGGTTCGCTGACGTCACCATCGACGCCGGCCTTGCGTACGAGCACGGCTTCACCACCCCACGCGTGTCGGTCCGCCGCATGCTTCTCGCCGGAGTCGCCACCGGCGACTATGACAACGACGGCTGGGTGGACCTCTACGCCATCCGCGGCGACATCGGCCCCAACCTGCTCTTCCGGAACACGCACGACGGACGCTTCGAAGAAGTCGGCGCCGCGGCCGGTGTGGCCGTCGACGGCGCGATCGAGAGCGGCGCGCTATTCGCCGACTTCGACGGAGACGGGTGGCTCGACCTGTTCGTCGGTGGCATGGAGGACACTCCCAACCTGTTGTTCCGAAACGCCGGCGACGGGACCTTCGTCGACGCAACGGCCGCCTCCGGGCTGGTCATGAATCTCGACACGTTTTCGGCGACGGCTGGAGACTACGACCGCGACGGCGACCTGGACCTCTTCCTCGCCCACTGGGATGTTCCCATGCAGAACTCCCATCTGTGGATGAACGACGGTGCCGGGTCGTTCGTCTGCGTGGACGCCGCCGCCGGTCTCCACAACCTCGGTAATGGAACACGGGACTTCACCTTCACCGGCAACTTCGCCGACATCGATGCCGACGGCTGGCCGGACCTTCTCGTGGCCGGCGACTTCGGCACCTCGCGCGTGTTCATGAATAGTCGGGATGGCACCTTTCGGGACGCCACCACGAGCGTGATTTCGGACGAAAACGGGATGGGTGCCGCGATCGGCGACTACGACAATGACGGGGATTTCGACTGGTTCGTGTCCTCGATCTGGGAAGACTCGCTCCGTTCCGGCGACGCATGGGGCATCACCGGTAACCGGATGTATCGAAATCGCGGCGACGGATCCTTCGAGGACGTCACCGACGAAACTGGTGTGCGGCGCGGATTCTGGGGCTGGGGCAGCGTGTTCGCCGACTTCAACAACGACGGTCATCTCGACCTGTATCACGTGAACGGCTACCCGTTCGAAGACGATTTCTTCCTCAACGATCCCGCGCGACTGTTCGTCTCCGACGGCGACGGTAGGTTCGACGAGCGCTCGGCGGAACTGGGCGCGGACCTCACGGGCCAGGGTCGCGGGGTCGTGTGCTTCGACTTCGACCGCGACGGCGATCTGGATATCTTCGTCGCCAACCACTTTCAGGCGCCGGTGCTGCTGCGCAACGACGGCGGCAACGCGCAGTCGTACCTGTCGCTCCTGCTGCGCGGCACCCAACCGAATACGCAGGCGATCGGCGCGCGGGTGCGCGTGGAGGCTGGCGGGAGCGCGCAGCTGCGCGAGGTGGGCGCGGGAAGCAACTACCTGTCCCAGAATCCGGCGGACATTCACGTCGGTCTGGGCGTCGCGAGCCGGGCGGATCGCGTCACCATCGCCTGGCCGGACGGGACGGTCACCGTCCTGGAGAATATCGCCGTGAATCAGCGCCTGGTGGTGGACCAGCCAGGACCCGGCGTCGGCACACCGCCGCCGGACCGTCGAGCCCTGCGCATTCTCGGGAGCCAGCCGAACCCATTTGCGGGCGAGACCGTGGTTCACTTCGACGCCGCGGGCAGCACCGACGTCACCACCACGGTCTACGACGTCGCCGGCCGCAGGATTCGACGGTTGGGCGCCTCCGATTCGGGCACGGTGCGTTGGGACGGCCGCAATGACAGCGGCGCCCGCGTCGCGAGCGGCATCTACCTGCTTCGCGTCGAGAGTTCGCGCGGCAACGATTCGGTCCGCGTCGTGCTGGTCCGCTGAAAACCGCGCACGAGGGAAGCATCGGGTATCACAGGGAACCATCGGAACAAAATCAAAGGCGCGCCAATCCATGCGTGGAAACGATACGGACGTTGGTGCTAGAATGATGCACACGCTAAATTCACATCTCCACCGTGGAGACGTGCCTCGTCGGCAGTACCCCAACGTAACGAGTTGATGCATCATGCTCCTCAGGCGTTCGCAGCGATGGTGTTCCCTTTTCTCCCTGTGCGTTCTTGCCATGGTTTCCGCGTCGTGCGGCACCGGCGGTGATCCCGTCGCGCCGCCGGACATCCACAGCCGCACCGCCGTCAACGGCGGCAATCTCGTCGGCACGTGGACCGCGATGAACAGCGGCACGACCGAGCTGCTCTGGGGTGTCTCGGGCTCGACCGAGCACGAAGTGATCGCGGTCGGCACGCGCGGCACGGCGATTCATCTCGCCGCCGAGACGTGGGAGGGTAAGGCCACGGGAACGGCGCGCGATCTCTGCGACGTGTGGGGGGCGTCCGACGGACGCGCCATTGCGGTCGGGACCGGCGGAACGGCGCTCGTCTACGACGGTTCGCAGTGGAGCGCCAGGACGAGCGGGACAGGACTCGGCCTGTACGACGCGGCGGGCTTCGATGGCTTCGAAGCGGTGGCCGTGGGCGACTCCGGGACGATTCTACATTTCGACGGCACCGGTTGGTCGCGGATGACGAGCGGCACCGACGTGAGCCTCTTCAGCGTATGGGGTAGCTCACCTGACGATATTTTCGCGGTTGGCGTCGGCGGGACCATCGTTCACTACGACGGCAGCGAGTGGGGTTTCATGGACACCCCCACGCCGCAGAACCTCTCGGCGGTCTGGGGCACCGCGAGCGACAACGTGTGGGCGATCGGCGACGAGGGCACCATCATTCATTACGACGGCGCGGCGTGGGCGCCTGTGACCAACGGCGTCGCGCGCAGCCTCGTCGCGGGCAACTTCTATGACGTCTGGGGCAGCGCGGCGGTGAGACATCTGGGTCGTGGGCAAGAACGGGACGATTCTCCACTCCGACGGCAGCGCGTGGAGTGTGGTCACCAGCGGCACCACCGAAGACCTGTTCGGCGTGTGGGGGCGTTCCGCGACCGAGGTCTACGCCGTCGGCGCGAACGGGACCGTGCTTCGCTTCGGACCGGAGACCCGTTCCGCTGACCTCGCGGAGTGGTTGTGCCACGACCACCCCAACGGAGCCGTCGCGCCGCCGCTCTACGGGCTTCGGATCGACGACCTGCTCGGAGATGGCAACTACACCTTCAGCTTCGACTACGCCGACGAGACCGGGAGCGCGCGCGTCATCCTGAGCTACGACGAGTCGGCCGGATCGATACACATCACCGGACGAGCCTACGGCGGACGCGTCGAGAACGACGCCTGGTCCACTTCGTCGCGCGGTTGGATCGACATCGACTTCACCTACACGAGCAACCTCGCGGTGAAGGACGATTGCGGAGCGCTCTCGGGCGATGATCTGTACATCACCGGTGAAGCCGCGGCCAACCACGGAACCATCGCGCTCGACGGCTGGGGCGGGAATCTCGTCTTCGAGTGCACCGACCGCTCGGGCGAAGGCGGCGGGTGCTCGTTCCTCTTCGACAACGACTACGACTCGAAGGGCAACGCCCAGATCGCGGACGACCTGTCGATCTGGTCGGCATCGGGATGGCTCGAGCCGCACGTGGGCGGGTCGAGGGACTGGCTCTTCATCGCCGAGAAGATCTCCGTGCCGGCGCAATAGCGCCGGCGCGGGCCGGTCAGGAACGGGCGGGCGCTAGCGCACGAGCACGAGCTTCCGGCTGACGGCACCGGCGCCGCGAAACTCGAGCCGCACGAAGTAGACGCCGGAGGTCACGTCGCGGCCTCCATCGTCGCGGCCGTCCCAGGCCAGCGTGTGCTCGCCGCGCGCGCGATGCCCGCGGAAGAGGCTTCTGACGCGGTGGCCGGCCGCGTCGTACACCGCCACCGTGTGCTCGCCCCCCTCCGTGAACGTGGCATACTCGATGTGGACCTCGCGGCCGAAGGGATTCGGCCACGCGTTGCGCAGGGCCCCGGCTGCGTCGGGCACACGATCTCCCACACCCGCCGGGGCGCCATCGCGAAGCTCGTAGAAGTAGACGAACGCGGAGGCCAGCGCCTCCTCGAACTCCGCCTCGTAGTTACCCGGAAAATAGCCAAGCATGCCGAACGCGTTCTGCACGCTGGCCAGGTTCGCCAGGAAGTAGTTGGCGGCGGCGGTTCGCGTCGCCGATCCGCTCTGCGGCGCGGAGCCGGTGTGGCCGGCGGCGGCCCCGGTCTCTTCGAGATAGAGCGGCGAGGTCTGCGCAAACAATCCTCCCGCGCTCACGACGTGCCAGCCGGAAGCCGTGCCGGTCACCCGCGCCACCACCCAGGTGATTCCGTCGGGATCGAACTGGAACGAGGATGTGAACGTCTTCGCGGGCCCGCCGGGAGGCATCAGCACCGCCAGCGTTCCCGTGTCTCCGATGATCTCCACCCGAGAGATGGGCAGGCTGCACGTGACCTCGACGTTTCCCTGCAGCACGGATCCGTCGTGCGTGACGATGTCTCCGGGGCCGGCGCCATCGAGATCGAAGTGCGTGAACAGCGGATAGTTGGTAACGAATGAGTGTCCCGCCTTGAAGCCAGCAATCCAGGAGTCCATGGACAACGCGGATTGCGGCTGCACGTACACGCGGTACCCCCCGGCCGGACCCGAGACGCCGCTTCCAAGCGAGCAATCGGTGCCCGCCGACGAGGGAATACGAAAGCCCGCGTTGAGCGCCTGAAAATACGGCGCCGTCCCCTGCGGGGGCGGCGCGCTCCAGAAGCTCAACAGATCGATCGCGTCGACCGCCCCGGCGGGAAGGTCTAACGCCATGCCCCGCCACATCCCGCCCCCCGGCCATTGCGTGACATCGTACAGGTTGAAGGTCGTGAACGGATGGGCGGCGATTACCGCGACTTCCCCGGGTTGGGAGTGAACGGCCGCATAGATGGATGCGTCGGGCATCCGCCCGCACGCGACCCCCGGGCCGGGGCAGCTGTCCGGGTCGGTGATCCACTGCTTGAGCCCGAGAATGGCGAGGTGCGAGTAGTGCGAGTTGCGCTGCTCCTTGCTGAAATAAATGATGCGATCGGCCTGGCTCACGGGGTGAACGGCTCCCGTGAAATAGGGCTGCTCCTCCATCGAATTGATGACGTTGAGATCCTCGCCCTTCGCGACCCGCAGCAGGTCGGTTGCGCCGAGCGCGTACGCGACCGGCGGGTGCGAGATATGGACGTGCGTGTCACCCGAGTACCAGCCGAGGGCGTTCATGTCGACACGTCGGTGCAACGTGACCGTCACCGACGCCGGAGCGCCGACCACGATCACGGTATCCACCGACTCGTACTCGAATCCACGCCCCGCGCGCACGGACACCGATCCGGCGGGGACGTCGACCGTGACCGGACCGTCGGCGTAGAAGTAGCTCGAGGTCTCGCGCTCCTGGTAGATGCGCGCGGCGGCGTCCTGCGGCGGCCAGGAGGTCGCGCCCGTGAATACTCCGGCGCGCACCACCACCGGAAGCCCGGTGGCGCCGTCGCGGAACTGGAGGGTGAGCGGAACCAATGCTCCGGCCGCCGGCATGGCCGGCAACCCCGCCATGCCCGCGGCGGCAAGTACAGCAAGAATAAGAACGTTGCGGCGCACTGTGTCGGACTCCCCGCCCAAGTGTGCAGTCAAACGAGAGGTGGGGAAACTGCGCGGCGAGTTTAGCAGCTTTTGGCTATGATTGAGGCATGAATCGGGCTGTGGCATCCGCTGCCGTGTACCTGTGCGCGGTATTGGTCGCGCCGCCGCGAGCCACGGCCAGCGACGAAACGTGGCCGCAGGAGCGGTTTTTCTATCGAGGACTCTCCTACGGGTCGGACGCCACCTTCCACCCGATCAGCGAAGTCATCAACGGAGCGTTCGGGATTCTCCAGGTCTCGAGCAACTGGGTCCCGCTCGACCAGATCGACTGGCGCCAGGGACTGGATGTGACGTGGGAGAGCATCACGCACCCGGTCCGCACGGTGGATGCGTACGGTCAAACCGAATTCCTGACCGACGAGCTCGTGCCCGGCAAACTCGGATGGAGCGAGCTGCAGTGGGTGCCCAACTACAGTTTGCACTTGATCGGCGGCGGGGCCCGAAACCGCGCCTTCACCGAGTGGTATGACGCGCACGATTTCGCGGCGCCCGCGGTCTGGGCCTGGGGAACGACGATGTTCCACGCGATCGCGGTGGAAACGGTCGAGCACTATGGAAAGTCGCGACCGACCGTGGACCCGGTGGCCGACATGCTCCTCTTCGACCCCGCCGGCGCGCTTCTGTTCACCAGCGATCACGTCGCGAGGTTCTTCTCTCACACACTCAACATGGCGATCTGGTCCGGGCAGCCCGTGTACAACCCGGTGGTCAACACGTTCGAGAATGCGGGAGAGAACTACGGGCTGCACTTCTTCTTCAGCGACCGGCACCGGGTGGGGATCTTCTCGTACTGGGGGATGACGCACCTGCTGGGCGTCACCGTGCGCGGCGGAGAGTTGTTCGACTGGTCGGTCGGTCTGGGCGGGGTGGCGAACGAGCTTCGCGAGCAGGATCAGGGCAACGTCTCGGGCTCCGTCTACGCGCGCATCAAGCTCGACGCCGGCGCCTTCATCCACCGTAACGGCTCGCTGCTGGCCTCGGTCCAGGTCTCGCAGGCGTGGTTGCAGACCTTCCGCATGACAGTTTATCCGGGGTTGTTCACCGTCGGCGGGTTGTCGACCGGGTTCTACACGCGCAAAAATACTAGCAATTGGCAAGCGACACCGGAATTCGCGGCGACGATGTGATCGTGGGTGTGAGTCTCTCCCGCTTCCCGATCGGCCTGGCGGTTTCGAACTAGGCGCGCTGCCGTATCCGTCCGCGTACTACCCGGACCCTGCTGGCCCGATCAAGCGCTCGAAGCGCGGGTCGCCACGCAGGCTGTCCCACTCCGGCTCGATGCGCGCGCGCGCGAGCACGAACGCACGTCGAGAGACGATCGCTTTTTCCAGGTTGGCCAGCGCCTCGTCCTTGTCGCCCCGGAGCGCATGGATGGCCGCCGCGTAGTAGCGCGTGAACGGCTCGTCCGCTCCCAGCGCCAGACGGGCGGCAAACGCGTCGAGACCGGCCGCAAACGCCGACTCGGCGCGCCCACGCTCGCCGAGGACCTGAAACGACGCCCCCAGACGCATGTGCAACTCGATGCGGATACGCGAGCGCAGCGCGTGATCGAGTCGCTCGGTGAACGCGAGTTCGCTCGAGTGTGCGTCCGCCGCTTCGCGGGCCCGCCCCTGCAGGGCGAGCAGATGTCCCATGCGCATGTACGCGCCGACGAGTTGTACGCCCTGCTGGCCGGAGACGAACGCCTCCTGCAGCTCGATCGCGCGCCGCGCCGCCGGCTCGCCGCGCGCGAAGTCGCGCAGCAGCGCGTAGCAATGCGCGAGCTGCAGCAGGTACCAACCCGCCTTCGGGTTGCGTTCGGTCGCCTGCTCGAAGTACTTCGCGGCTTGCGCGAAGTCCCCCTTGCCGACGAAGTACGCGCGCCCAAGCCCACCCATCACCCTCGAATCATCCGGAGCCAGCGACAGAGCCCGGCGGAGACACTCGAGTCCTTCCTCGACGCGATCCTGCGACACCAGCGTCACGCCGAGCTCCCGCCACGCTCGGGGCAGGCGCGGACGCGACTCGATGACGCGCCGGAAGACAGCGGTCGCGCGCTCGAGCACCTCGGGTGCGGCGAGGTACTCCGCCTTCTGCGCGAGCGCCGCTCCGAGCTCGATCTGGGCGCGGATGTAACCGGGGTCGAGCGCGAGGGCGCGCTCGAAATACAGAACCGCGCGGTCGAGCGACTCGTAGCTGTCGGCGCGCACGTTGAGCAGACCCTTCGCGAGGGCTTCGTACGCCGCGACGATCTGGGTTTCCTCTCCCTCGTGCGCCGCTGCCGCGCTCTTGCGCAGCCCCGCCGCCAGCTCGGCGACGATCCGATCCTGGAGCTCGAAGATGCGGTTCACGTGACCGTCGCGCTTGACGGCGCGCAGCACCCTCCCGCTTTCGACCTCGACGATGCGCGCCGTGACGCGCACCTGTTCGCCCAGCCGCTGGAACCCGCCCGCCAGCACCCAGCGGGCGCCGGTCATGCGCCCGAGCTGGACCAGGTCCTCCGGCTGGAGCTCACTCGATTCCGCGCCCAGGTGACGAAGGCTCTCGCGCAGGCGCTCGCGTCCCCAGACTTCGACTCCCTCGGTTTCCTGCAGCGCGGCCGTTACCGCCTCCGCGAGCCCGGTTCCCAGCCATTCGTCCTCGCCCTGCTGGGTGATATTCGCGAAACCCGCTACCGCCACGGTGAAGGCCCCCGCCGGTGCTGCGACCGTCAGCGCAAGGGCGCGCAGGCGGGCGAGCTCGGAAGCGACCTCGCGGAGATCGCGCGGCCGCGCGCCCGCCTCCTTGGCCAGCATGCGGGAAACCAGCCGCTCGGCCTCCGGCATGCGCGGGTCGGTGAATCGAATCGGCAGCGGCGGCGGATCCCGGTGCAGGATCGCGTCGGCGATCTGGATGAAGTTCTCGCCCTCGAACGGCCGCTTTCCGCCGAGCAGCTCGTAGAGCACGATGCCGAGCGAGAACAGGTCCGAGCGCGCGTCGAGGGGATGGCCCAGCGCCTGCTCGGGCGACATGTAGTGCGGCGTGCCGGCGAACCCGACTTCGGTCGCGTCGCGGCTCCACGTGGGTGCGTCCGCGGACAGCCGCGGCCGCATCTGCGCGAGCCCGAAGTCGAGGATCTTCAGCCGCCCCTGCGTAACCATCAGGTTCGACGGCTTGATGTCGCGGTGCACCACCCCGCGCGCGTGCGCTTCGGCGAGGGCGCCGGCAGCCTGACCCGCCAGGTCGAGGATGTCGTCGAGCGAGAGCGACGCGCCCGCGGCCAGGTCGGTGAGCGTCTTGCCGGGCACGTATTCCATCACCAGCAGAAACACGCGGCCCGCCGGCGTGTCGGTTTCCTCGACGTCGTAGATGACCGCGATGTTGGGGTGATTCAGCACCGACGCGGCGCGGGCTTCGCGCAGCAGCCGCGCCCGTTCCTCTTCCTCGCAGCCCTGTCGCTGGCGCAGCAACTTGAGCCCCACCGGGCGGTGAAGGCGCAGATCCTCGGCGAGAAAGACCTCTCCCATCCCGCCCTGACCGAGGCGCTCGAGAATCCGATAGTGCGAAATCGTGGTGCCGATCATGGGACGACGGCGTTCGAGGTTGCTCACGCTGCGTGACAGGAACCTGGAGGCTACCTGAAACCCGCTGGCCACGCAAGCGAGCTGCCGCTCCCCGGCACACGAATTGCCCTCTACCACCTGCTCAACAGAACTGACCACAAACTGGTCGATTAGTGACCGTAGGCGCTGGTGTTTTTTGGAGGTGCTCCGTGGGCAAACGGGTTTTCTTCTTATGCTTGGCAGTCGGGGTCTTCTCCGCTTCGGCGTCACTGCATGCGGCTCCGATTCACCAGTGGAGCAAGCGCTTCGGAACGGCTCTCAACCAGATCGGTAACGGCGTAGCCACCGACGGCTCCTACAACGTCATCGTGACCGGCGAATTGAACGGCACCGCCGACTTCGGCGGGGGCCCGCTCACCAGCGGGGGGAACGCGGACGTCTTCCTCGCGAAGTTCGACATCAACGGCGCCCACCTCTGGAGCAAGCGCTTCGGAGGCGCCCTCAACCAGATCGGCTATTCCGTGGCGGCGAACGCGTCGGGCGGCATCGCCATCACCGGCGACCTCAACGGCACGGCGGATTTCGGGGGCGGCCTCCTCACGAGCGCGGGCAACACCGACGTCTTCGTCGCAAGGTTCGACGCCGGAGGCACTCATTCGTGGAGCAAACGCTTCGGGGACGCCACCGTCCAGACCGGCACGTCGGTAGCGATGGACGGCGCGGGCAACGTGATCGTCACGGGTGAGCTCAGCGGCACGGCCGACTTCGGCGGCGGCCCGCTCACGAGCGCGGGTGGTGTGGACGTCTTCGTCGCGAAATTCGACGCCAGCGGCAACCATCTCTGGAGCAAGCGCTACGGCGCCGCGTCCGACCAGCTGTGCAATTCGGTCGACGTGGACGGCTCCGGCAACATATTCATCACCGGCGAATTGAACGGGACGACCGATTTCGGAGGCGGGCCCCTCACCAGCGCCGGCAACACCGATATCTTCCTGGTGAAGATCGACGCCAATGGCAACCATGTCTGGAGCAAGAGCTTCGGGGCAACCCAATCGCAGATCTGCTACGCGGTGTCGACGGACGGGCCGGGCAACGCCGTCATCGTCGGCGAGCTCCGCGGCACGACCGACTTCGGAGGAGGCGTGCTCACCAGCGCAGGCGCTGCCGATATCTTCGTCGTCAAGTTCGACACCAACGGCAACCATCTCTGGAGCAAACGTTTCGGGGCGGCCGGCAACCAGAGCGGGTTCTCCGTCGTGGGCTATGGGTCCGGCGGCGTGGCCATCACCGGGCAATTCTCGGGCACCACGGATTTCGGCGGCGGGCCGCTCACCAGCGCGGGTGGCCAGGACGCCTTTCTCGTGAAGTTGGATGCCGGTGGGAACCATCTGTGGAGTCAGCGGTTTGGCGACCCCCAGACCGAGACCGGCTATTCCGTTGCGGTGGACGGCTGGGGCGACGTGGTCTTCACCGGCCGTTTTGCCGGGGTCATCAATTTTGGCGGTGCGCCGCTCACGAGCGCGGGTGGTTACGACGCGTTCCTCACGAAGTTCATCGACGAGAACCTCGTGCCGGTGCTCTTCACGCGTTTCGAAGCGAGCAACCGGGACGGGGACGTCGAGATCACCTGGGACGTCTCGAGCGACGAAGCGCTCACCCGTTTCACCCTCTACCGACGCGACGACGCGCACCCGCAGGCAATCGCGCTGGTGCAGGGCGTCGTCGAGCCGATGACGCGCTCGTACCTCGACGCGCGCGTCGAGCCGGGGCACACGTATCATTATGAGCTCGTAGTCGAGACGCGGGACGGCGACGAGTTCCGCTCCCCGGTGGCAACCGTGACTGTCGGGCGCATCCTGGCGGTGCTCGGTCAGAACTTCCCGAACCCGTTCAATCCGGCCACGACGATCGAGTACACGGTCACGGAACGAACGCGGTTGGCCCTGGAGATCTACGACGTAACCGGAAGTCTGGTCGTTCGCCTCGACCAGGGCGTGCGCGACGCCGGCACCTACCGCGTCAAGTGGGAAGGCCGCGACGGTTCCGGCCTTCCAGTCGGAAGCGGCGTATACTTCTACCGGTTGGAGGGCGTGCCGCGCCTTGGGCTGAAAAAGATGATCCTGGTGAAGTAGGGAATAGCGTACACTGCTGCGTCCAAGGAGCCGGGACATGGTTCCGGACCGAGGACGATGCCTCACAAGCTTGCGCTGCTGACTTCGGCCCTGTGTCTGCTCGTCTCCCCCCACTCCGTTCGGGCGCAGTCTCCCTATTCACTCGATTCCACGCGCGAGTGGGCGCTTTTCGGCACCGGCGTCGTCATGGGTCTCGGCGGGTTGTTCATGACCACCCACGTCGACCCGCTGACCCTGGACCAGATCAACAGCCTCGACGTGAACGACATCAACAGCTTCGACCGCGGATCGATGCAGCCATACCGCGACGATCACGCGGGCGACGCCGTGACTTTTGCGTCGTACCTCGTGCCGCTGACGTTTCTCGCCCGCGACGACACCCGCGATGACTTCAAGACGCTCGGGACGATGTGGGTGGAGGCGACGCTGCTGAATCTGGGAATCAACGGGATCGTCAAGGCCGCGGTGGCGCGCACCCGCCCGTACGCCTACGATCCCGACGCCCCGTTGGACAAGAAGACGGACCGCACCGCGCGCCTGTCGTTCTACTCCGGTCACACCACCTCGACCGCCACGAACTGCTTCTTTGCCGCCCGGGTGTTCTCGGACTACCTGACCGACGATACCGCCGAAGCGTTGCTATGGACGGGAGCCGTGTTGTACCCCGCGTTGAGCGGGTTCCTGCGGGTGGACTCCGGGCACCATTTCACCACCGACGTGATCACCGGATACGTGATCGGCGCGTCCATCGGTCTGCTCGTGCCCGCCGTGCACCGCCACCAGGATGATCGGCTGTCGCTGCAGCCGACGTCCGGCGGCGTCAACATGGGGATCAGTTTTCAGCTGACGTTCTGACCTCGATGGCGGGCGCTGACGCCGCGTTCAGTCCGACGGATACAACTTGGACGCCTTCTCGGCCGAGGTCGTGATGCCCTTGATCATCGCCGAGCTGAATCCCTCGTGTTCCATCTGGTTCAAGCCGGCGATCGTGCATCCCCGCGGGGTCGTCACGCGGTCGATTTCGTATTCGGGGTGATTCTGCGCCGCCAGCAGCAGCGTCGCCGCGCCCCTCGCCGTCTGGGCGGCGATGGCCAGCGCCTCTTTCGAGTGAAAGCCGATTTCGATCCCGCCCTGCGATGCCGCCCGGATCGCGCGCAGGAAGAAGGCGACGCCGCACGCCCCCAGTGCGGTGGCGGCGATCATCCCGGTCTCCTCGATGACCTGGGTCTTTCCGACGGTTTCGAAGATCGACTTCGCCACGTCCAGCGCGGACGCATGACGCGCGTCCGCCGCGAGGCAGGTCATCGACTCGCGCACCGCGATCGCCGTGTTGGGCATCGCGCGCACGATGGCGACGCCGTCGCCGACCTTGCGCGCGATCTGGCGCGTGCCGACCCCGGTCACCACCGAAATAACGGTGTGGCACCCCGGCGCGAGCTCGGGCGCGATCTCCTCGAGCACGTGATCCATGTGCTGCGGCTCGACAGCCACAAGGATAACGTCGGCGCTCTTCACCGCGCGGCGATTGTCCGGCTCGAGGACGAATCCCCGCGCCTTCAGCTCGCCGAGGAGTTCGATTCGCCGGCGGGTGAGCGTGATATGTTCGGGCCGGAACCTTCCCGAGTCCGCCAGGCCGCTCGCGATGGCCACGCCGATGTTTCCCGCGCCGATGATGGCGATACGACGCGTGTTCTTCTGGGCTTCCATAGTGTGCGCCGAGTGGCGTCTCCTACAGCGCGAAGTTGATCGCGATGCCCAGGCCATCCTGGGTCATGTCGTACTTGAAGTAGTCGCCCCCGGAGCCGGTCTCGCGGTCGAGGCTCAAGATCCGATACCCGACGCCCAACGCGACGGTATTGGACAATTCGTACGCGAGGGCTACATTGCCGAAACCGGCGAAGTCGGACCCGCCCGCGCCGACGTCGGCGCGGATCGACGCGATCAGGCGCTTGGCGAGGTGCGTGCGGAAACGTGCTCCGACATAGATGTCCGCCCAGGTCTTGCTCCCCTCGTTCAACGGTGATCCCTGGAAATCCTCCTCCGCCTTCATCGAATACAAGCGCCCGGCCAGCCAGGCGTCCAGCTTGGGCGTCAACCGATACGCGCCCCCGACCTCCCAGATCCACTGCACGAAGCTGAGGTCGACGTCGACGAGGCTCGCCCCTACCTGGGCTTGTCTGATTTCTCCCAGCTTGACGTACGAAATGTCGGTCTGGAGCGTGAATTTCGGTTTGCGCGCTTCAAAGTAGGTCGCCCCCGCGAAATCGAGGAAACTGGCGAGATCGCTGAAGGTCGCGTCGACTGGGACGTCGCTTACGTTCGCGACACCGATCGTACCGTCGAGCCCCGCCAGCCAGGCATAGAAACCAAGATCACAATCCCATTCGTCGGCCGACGCGGGAGACGCCCACACCAGCGAAGCGGCAGTCAGGAGAACACCGAGCGGCACGAAAAAGCGGTTGAGCGTCATAGTCGACCTCTCATGGTCTGCGTGGAGACCGGACTCTACTCGCCTGTGCCGTATCTGTCAATCCGCCCGCATCCCCGGTTGGTGGCGTTGCAAGAACCCGTCGCGGTTACTTGAGCCGGGCGCGGTAGAATTCCTCGGCCCGGGTGACGGCTCGTGCGAGCCGGTCTCCAAACGGGTCCTTGCCCTCCTTGCTCAATCTGGAATAGAGAACGCGGTGCATGACCAGGTTCTCGGCGTCGCGCTCCTCTTTCTTGCCTTCCTGATCCCGGTGGCGCGCAAACGCGGTTTCCTCCTCGAAGTACAACTCGTAGGTGAGGAACAGGTCGTTGATCGCATCGAGCAGGTCTTCCAGCGCTTCCTTGGCGGGATCGCCCCACACCGCGAGCGCACCTTGCTGGGCGAGCAGGAGATCTCCCCGGGCATTGCCGACTCTAACCAGACGCCTCTGGTACGATTGAGCTTCGACATGAACTTTGAATTCTTCGAGACCCGTGGCCGGCGTTTGCGTGACGCCTTCCACCGGAAAGATGAATCGGCCTCGCGCCTCGATCACCGCCTCGCGCACCGCGTAGAGCGTCTGAAGGACCTTGAGCGCGCTCTGATACTCGGTGGTTCCCCTCAATTGGCGACGCCACGCATTCACACCCAGGAATGCGACGACCGCCGCGGCGAGCGCGGAGACACTGACAATGAGATCGTCTGCCGACACAGTGGACTGATCGCCCCCATACCGGAAAGTTGTATGGCCGTGCCGGGCTCGACAAGTGTGATTCGGGCGCGCGTGTGCCTCGTGACGGCCGCGCGGATACCATCCGCCCTCCTGGGGAACAACTGGGAATACGCGCAAGAGAGAAAAGGCACGATTGATGCAACCGCGGGGTCGCCACATGGAATCCGTCTATTCAAACTGGAAGGCGCTGCGAAACGGCGTGATCGTCTCGGTCATCGTGCTCTACCTGGTGGAACCGACGATGAGGCTGGCCCTCGACGTGATCCCCGAGTTCGGCGGCCGCTTCTATCAGATGGTCTGGGACCGGGCCGCTCGACAGGCCGCGCTCGGCGGACAGTATCTGGACTTCGCTCTGCTCGCGGTCGCGTTCTCGGCCGTGGTGGGAGCCGTCATCGCGCGCTTCGCCGCCGACGCCGGGTTCACCCGCATCTTCCGACGCAGGGGACGAAAGACCACTGCATCCGCGTCCGGGTGGTCGGATCCGAGATTCGTGCTCCTGCTCTTCATCCTGGCCACACCCGCGGCGGCCACCACTCTGCTGGTGGATTTTGCAGCCCAGCAAATGAAGCTTTCGTTCCATCAGCGGCTCGCGGTGCTGGCGCCGGCGGTGTCGGAGGAATCGGAGGAGATCCTGCGGGCGAAGTTTGCGGGTCTGCGCGATCTCAGCGACTACCACAGCTTGAATGCCGACCTCGACCGGCTGGCCCGCGAAATGAACGTCGAAATCCCCGCGCCCTTGCTGTAGTTCTCGCGGATCAGAACACGTTTTCGGTCGTCCGTTTCAGCTCACGCGAGTGCCGGTAGAGCTCTTCTGGAGTCATCTTCTTCAGGAAGACCATGCCGCGAGTCGCCCGAATCAGCGCGCTGGGGTGCTCATAGAAGTGCTCGCTCCCCAGGCAGGTCTTGATCATTTCGTATTGCTCCACCTGGATGCGCTGGGCCAGCTCGGAAAACGGCCCATCGTGTTCGTAGCTCGGGAACGATGCGTCTTTCTGCGAGACGAACGTGTTCATGAAGGCGCTGTGCTGGAGCGCGAACATGTTGAGCGAAACCGGGACGAACAGGTCCGCCTCGGCGGGGTGGAAGCGGTACCAGACATTCCGATAGCCGAGGATTGTGATCTCACTCGCTCCGGTTTCCTCCTCGTACAACTTGAGCGATTCGCTGAGCGCCTGGAGTGCCTTGTAGTGGGTGTCGGGCCCGCTCGCCTCCGGGTCCAAAGCCAGCGTGATCACGTCGGGCTTCACTTCGCGCAGGAGCTCGAGAATCGGCGGCACGTCCCGATCGCGCGTCGGTTCGTCGGTGAAGATATCGCCGGTGTAGAATCCCAGGCGCAGGTGCCGGACCGACTCGCCTCTCCAGCCGAAGTATCCCCAGAGGCACTCGGCCTCCCACTCCCGGCACATCCCCTTGAGCCTCTGAATATGATCGAGGTCCTTCTGGCCCGGGTATTCGGTCTCGAAGTAATAGATCAACTCGTCGACGCGGTCCTTGATGCTCGCGGAATCGGTCTCGTCGTAGACCTCTACCAGGTTGCGGTAGAGCCTTCGCATTTCGCCATCGTCGCGTTTCGCCCGCAGGCCGGCCGCCACCCCGTCCAGGTATTGCCACACGTCGCCGTTGCGGAACGCGCCGTCGGCCGGGTCGAAGTAGCCGTCCGCCGCGAGCGCCGCGAAGGCCTCGGAGTCGATGAACTCCTTGAGCTTTCTTACCTGCCGGAGCATGTACGCGTTGGTCACGGCGGTGAAGCCGCTGGTGAGCGCCGAGAAGTAATGACGCGTGCTGTGCTCCCGGATGTGGCGCACGATCAGCGGCAGGCACCCCAGGATGAGGTCGTCGTGGTGCGGTTCGGTGTGGAGAAAGACGGCCTTCTTGAACGTCCGGGTGCCTGCTTCCATCTTCTTCTGGAGACGCCGGGCGACGCGGTCGCACACGCCGCGCACGTCGCCGATCCCCTTCTTCAGCAGCGCCGCGGTGACCGGGTGCTCGCGAAAATCGTCCTCGGTGAGGAACGCGATACGCGTCTGCCTCGCCAGCGAGAGGTCGATCACCGCCCGCTCGATCTGGGGTTCCTCGACTCCGTCCGATGCGACCAGCGCGGCCAGCTGGCGGGCTTCCAGGCTCCGGGCCGCTCCGCGCGTGAGGTAGAAGCGCGCGTTGGGCAGCGCCTGCAGCGCCGAGGCGGGGTAGCGGATGTGCCGCTGGTTCTGAATCGCGTCGCGCACGATCCCGGCCTTGGCCTCGCCGGCGGCGATGACGATGGCCGTGCACTCGGGATTGTAGGTGATCGTCGCCAGACCCACCGTGATCACGAGACGTTTTCGCGCCACCTCGATCCCGCCGAGATCCGCCGCGGCGGCAGCCTGGGTCTCGTAGTTCACCGCGCTCAACCGCGTGGTGGAATACAGATCCGATCCCCGCACGTTGAAGCCGATGTGGCCGTCCGGTCCAATGCCGCCCAGGAAGAATCCGATGCCGCCGAGGTTGCGGATGCGCTCTTCGTATTCGGTGCACCACTCGTCGATCTGCTGGATGACTTCTTTCTGAATCTCCTCGCGATTCGAGTTGGCCAGGCGGTAGCGCAGGCTCAAGTCCACTTCGTCGTCGGGCCAGACATCCCCCAGGCTCCGGCCCGGGGGCAGTCCGATGCGGCTGCCGTCGATCAGAAGCGCGCGGGCGGGATCCAGCCCGAAGCCTTCAATGTAGTAGCGGCTGACGTAGTAATGGAAGCTGTTGTGGTGCAGCGGATTCATGGGGTAGAACTCGTCGATCTGCACGAAACGGAGCCCCTTCAAGATGCACGCCGCGCCCGGGTCCACGCTTCGCTCCGCCAGTTCGCGCTGGATGGCCGGCTGCTCCCAGCCCTTCAGAAAGCGCTTCACCTCCTTGATAAAGTACTCCGGGGTCTTGCCGGTCGGCAGTGCGACGACGCCTTCCGGGTTCTGCTGCACCCATTCGATGAAACGCAGCGCGGCGAGCGTCCCGAGGTCGGGAAAGGAATCCACGACGATCACGCCGCACTTTTCGGACGGGGCGTAGGTGAGACGCTCCCCCGTCGACTCCAGCGCTCGTTGTTCAACCCGTGAGTTCATGGCTCCTTTCGCCGGGCATCTTAGCAGGAACTCCGCGGCGACTCACCCACGGGTTGCGTGGTCGCGGGGCGCCGGCGGGCGCGACACGATTTCCCGTGGCCGCGGCCACGTGGTTAGGCTATAGTCGGGCTTCCGGCTTCGGGGCGTCGCCTCTGGGTGCGCCCCGGTTCCGTGCCGGCGACCCTCCCAGCCCCGCTCCGCATCCCTGGAGGCTTACGTTGAGACACGACCGCCGTGTCGGCCGGGAGCATGCGCGGCCCTTACACATGGACAGCTTTACTGGTGATGCCTGACCGATCCACACAAGGTACGAAGCCCGGCCCGCGACCGCCGGACCCCACGCCCGGCACCGCCTCCGGAGTCCTGGAGGTGGTCGAGCGGCGCGGTGGTTTCCTGCGCAGCGCCGAACGCTCGTTCCACCCGGATCCCGGCGATGCGTTCGTGTCGCCGCAGCTAATCAGTCAGTTCGGGCTGGTTACCGGGGCGGTGGTGTGCGGCCCCGTCCAGGCGGCGAAGCCGAGCCCGAAGCTCACTGACGTCCAGAGCGTGTGCGGATTATCGCCCGAGGCCTACCGCGGGCGAACGCCGTTCGTCCAGCTGCAGGCGATCAACCCCGACCGGCGTTTCCATCTCGGCGTCGGCGGCAATCCCTCCATGCGTATCGTGGACCTGGTCGCCCCCGTCGGCCGGGGCACGCGCGGGCTCATCGTCGCCCCGCCCAAGACCGGCAAGACGCGCCTGCTGGAAGAACTCACCATCGCCATCCACGCCGACGCGCCGGAGGCGCGCATCGTGGTTCTTCTGATCGACGAGCGCCCGGAAGAAGTGACGCATTTTCGCCGCCAGGTGCCCGCCGAGGTGCTGGCCAGCAGCAGCGACCAGGCCGTCGAAAAACACGTCCACCTCGCCAACATGTGCATGGCCCAGGTCCGTTGCGAACTGGAGTGCGGCCACGAAGTGGTCGTGATGGTGGACAGCATCACCCGCATGGGGCGCGCGTTCAACCAGCACGGCTCGGGATCGGGGCGAACCATGAGCGGCGGGCTGGATTCGCGGGCGCTGGAGATCCCGCGCAAGTTCTTCGGAATGGCGCGCAACGTGGAAAACGGCGGCTCCATCACCGTGATCGCCAGCGCGCTGATCGAGACCGGCTCGCGCATGGACGACATGATCTTCGAAGAGTTCAAGGGGACGGGCAACAGTGAGATCGTCCTGGACCGGTCGCTGGCGGACTCACGGGTGTTTCCCGCGATCAACCTCCGCGGAACCGGGACCCGCCGCGACGAGCTCCTCTATTCCGCCGCGGAGATGAACGCGATCAACAAGCTGCGCCGCCGGATTCTGGACATGCCCCCGCCGCAGGCCATCGAAACCCTGCTCAAACTGCTGGAACAATTCCCGACCAACGAGGACCTGCTGAAGAGCCTCGCGTGAGCGGGCGCTGGAGAAAGCTCAAGGGTAGGCACCTGCAGGCGTCGCCCCGGATCACGTTCCCAGCGGATCGGTCTGCGTCTGCTCCCGGGCGTCGAAGCAGATGTTGCATACGCGGTTGAAGGCCCGGAAGCCGGACATCTCCACGTCCGGCGACAGGAATCCATCGTGCACCGGCTCGTCGCGCAACAGGTCGGTGCTCAAGTACTTCTTGTTGTCGTCGGGCAGCACGGTCACCACCACCGCATCCGCTCCCATCTCGTTCTGTATCTTCAGCGCTCCCAGAAAATTGGCTCCGGACGAGATACCCACCCCCAGCCCGGCCTCGCTCGCGAGCTTGCGAGCCATCAGGATCGCGTCGCCGTCGTCGACGCTCACCACGTCGTCCAGCTCCGAGAGGTCGACGATGGGCGGGATGAATTCGTCGGAGACACCCTGGATGCGGTGCGTGCCGACGCGGTGTCCGGTGGAAAGCGTGGGAGAGTTCGCCGGCTCCAGCGGGTGAGCCTTCACGCCGGGATGGCGGCGCTTCAGGTAGCGGCCGGCGCCCATGATGGTTCCCCCGGTACCGACACCGGCCACGATCGCGTCCGGCCGCAGCCCGTGGGCCTCGAGCTGAAACGAGATCTCCGGCCCCGTGCCGAGCCCGTGTGCTTCCACGTTGTGCTGGTTGGAGAACTGACTCGGCAGGAACCCGTTCGCCATTGATTCACCCAGCGCCTCCGCCCGCTCGATACTTCCGCGGAAGCCGCCCTCCTCCCGGCTGACCAGGTGAATCTCCGCTCCGTAGGCCCGGATCAGGTTGATACGCTCGACACTCATCCAGTCGGGCATGAAGATGTGGACCGGATGGCCCATCGCGCGTCCGATTCCCGCGAACGCGATGCCCGTGTTCCCGCTGGTGGCTTCTATGATGGCGTCGCCTGGAGCGAGGCGGCCGGTCTCGTACGCGCGCCGGATGATGTGGAGCGCCATCCGGTCCTTGATGCTCCCGGTCATGTTGAGGTTTTCCGCCTTCGCATACAGAACGCGCCGCTCACCGCGAAAGCGAAATTCGAGCGCGAGCAGGGGCGTATTGCCCACGAGCCGGCTTAGTCCGAGAAGACGCCGCTCGATGTCCCCGCCGATGTCCAAGGTCATGTCTGTCTCCAGCTCGGCTTGCGCTATTGTAGACCCGCTGGCCTACCGCAGCACGACGAACTTCTGCGTGACCGCGCCCTGCCCACTCTCCAGACGGAGGAAATACGCGCCCGAAGCGAGCCGCGAGGTGTCCATGGTCTCGAACCGGACTCCGGCTCCGGTTGACGAGGACAAATACGAAAGTACCGGACGCCCTCTGACGTCGTACACGTGCACGACCACCGCGCCGCCGTCGCCAACCGCGTATTCCAGCGACAGGGCGTTCTTGGTCGGGTTGGGCGCGAGCGTCAAGATGACGGGTTGTGCCGGCACCTGCGAAGCGGCCACCGAGTCGACTTCCTCGTGGAGAATCCACTGGTCCGGATCGATGGTAATGGTCTTCGGGCGGGATGACACCATGATCTCGAAGACCTGAGTCCGCTGGCTGTTGCGGACACGTACGCGCTCCTCCCCATCCACGGTCCGAACCGAAATATCCAGCGGCATCTCGAAGACGGATACGTTGGACTGGGGCATTTCCTGCGTCTGCCAGACCGTGACCCACACCCGGTAGCCGGAGCCCTCCGGCAGCCAGCGGGCGCCGAGCCGGTATGACGGGTGGCCGGTGCCATCGGTCACCCATTGCTTGAAGAAGGCATCGAGATCGAGGCCGGATTCCGTCTCCGCAACCCGATGGAGATCGTCGGTCTCCGCCACACCGTAGCGCACGGATGGCTCCGAAGCCCAGGCTGAGAGGATGTCCCGGAACGCTTGCTCCCCGACGACCTGACGAAGCATGTGCAGAACGACCGCACCCTTCGCATAAACGCGCCTTCCGTCGAACATGTTGTTCACGCTGGTAGTATCCTGGAGCACCAGCGTCCCGCTCGCGTCAAGCGCCGTCCAGTAGCGTGATGCGAGCACCGCCTCCGCGTTGCCGGGGTACGCGGACGCCCGCTCCTGCCAGTAGATGATCTCCGCGTACGTCGCCAGTCCTTCGTTCAACCACAGGTGCGGCCACTGCTTCGGCGAGATGCTGTCGCCGAACCACTGGTGCGAAAGTTCGTGCGAGACCAGCCCCAGGGCCGAGCCACCGAGCGAAGCCATCGTCTGGTGCTCCATGCCACCGCCGAAGGTGAACTCGGCATGCCCGTATTTCTCATTGGGGAACGGATACGGCCCGAACCAGTCCTCGAACACGGCGAGCACGTCGGCCACGGACGCCCATCCGGCCGGCAGGGCCGAGTTGGTGTCGTTGTAGACGAGGTGAACGAGGGGCAATGAGAGCGGGCCGAAGCGGGCTTCGAGGGCGGCCGGCCGGTCGTAGGTCCCCTGATAGGTCACGTAATCGCCGATGGCAACGGAGACGAGATAGCTCGAAATCGGGTAATGCGACACCCACTCGTACGTCGTCATTCCCAGCGCGGAGGATTCGCGCTCCAGGACTCCCTGCGACCCGACCCGGTACAGCGACGGAACCGTGACCGAGACGCGGATGGAATCCGCCTTGTCGGAAGGATGGTCCTTGCACGGCCACCATTCGCGCGCCCCGTAGGGCTCCGAGAGACTCCACGCGAGCCGCTGGCCGTTGCGCGTCCCGAAGAAAAAGTTGCCAAGCCCGTCGACCAGCGGCCGGCCGCCATAGGTAACGTCGACAGTGACGAGGCCCCCCACGGCCACGGACCCACCGAGGTCGATGTTCAGCGCGGCGCCCGGGTGCGAGAAAGCGAGCGGGGTTCCGTCCGAACGCGCGACGGCGGTCACCACCATCGAGGGGGCGAGGTCGAGCGTCATCGCGGACATCGGGGAACCCACCACGGTGCCGGCGACGCGCACCACACCCGCGATCGTATCCGTGGTGAAGTCGGGCGCGATGCGCAGGTGATAGAAGGTGACGTCCAGGTTGGGGCTCGCGACAGACGCGGGGCTTCGGTGCGCGCGCGTCGCCAGGGTGGATTTGGCGGCCGCGCAACCGGCCGCGCCGTCCCCCGCGGCCTGGGGCACGGTCGGCCCGCCGGCGAGTTGAGCGTGGGGGGTCGCGGGCCAGAAGGAGCCCGCTGCCATCAGGGCCGTGATGACGGCGTGGTAAATGAAACGGTGCATGGAAGCAGCGGCTGCGACGCACTCATTATAGAAGCATCCGGGACCGGCGCGCAATCGCCGAACCCCGGGCCGACCGCCCGCTTTCTCACCACCGACCTCACGTCGGAATACGTGCGAATCAACGCGGACTACTCGACGTAGCGCTACCGGCCGACCGCCCGGCCCAGATCACGCTTCGGCCGACATATCGCCGCCAGGGTGGCGACGACCTGCACGTCCTGCTCACGCGAGTGAGCGTCCCGGGCGATATCGTCGAGCGAGACCATCCCGACCACGTGCCCATCGTTATCGACGACGGGCAGTCGCCGAATCCGCTTCACCGCCATGAGCCGCTCCACCGATTCGATGGAGTCCTGCGGCCGGGCCGCGACCACCTTCGTCGTCATCGCCTGATCCACATGGATCCCCCGCAGGGGAAGCCCTTCGTTGTGCGCAGCCACGCAGATGTCGCGATCGGTGACGATCCCGGCGAGGTGCCCGTCTCTCCCGATCACCGGGAGGACGCCGCAGTTCTTCTCGAGCATCAACTTCACGGCGGTGTCCAGCGTGTCGTTGGGGCGACACAACGCCACCGAGCGCGTCATGAGTTTATCGATACGCATTTCAATTCCTGCCTTGCGCGGCCTGGTTCTCCCGGCGGCGCGAGTCCTGCGGCCACGCCAACCCAACCACGTGCTTCACGAAATCGGCCTCGGTCAGAATCCCGACCAGTCGGCCTCCCTCGACAACCGGCAAGCATCCGAGCTTGTTATCGAGCATGACCTGGCCGGCATCGGCGACGTCCATGTCGGGCTCGGCGGTTTCCGGATCCGCGATCATGATCGACCGCACATCCCGCCTCTTCAGCAGCTGTCTCATTTCCGCGAGCGGAAGATCCGCTGCCGCGTGAAGTACCTGTCGCACCAAGTCGCGGTGCGACACCAGGCCGACCACCATCTTCTCCTCGTCGACCACGGGCACGTGGCGAACATGAATGTCGTCCATCAAGTCCGCCAGGCGCGCCAGGTCTTCGCCGGGATGGATGCTATACACCCTCTCTGTCATCAGATCGCTCACCAGCAACGTCGACATGACTCACCTCTATTGGGGCTGCGCGGTCACTCCTCCACGCCGGCATGGGAGCGACGGTGTTGTATCTCGACGGTTCGAGCCTGGGGTCCCTTTTCCCCCTCCTCCTCGGAAAAGGTCACCCGTGCGCCGATCTCGAGCCGATCGAACCCGTCCTCCAGGACGGCGTTTCTGTGAAAGTAGATCCGGCGTCCGTCCGCCGCTTCCAGAAAGCCGTAATCGGCTTCTGGATACAGGTTCGCCACCCGGCCAGCGGACGGAAGCTCGTGGTGTTTGACCGAGCCGCGCCGGCGGCGGTGTTGGTCCTCCAACCGCCGCCGGGCGGCGTCGAATGCGTCGCGGATGGCAATGAACACGTCCTCGTGGGCATGCTTCATCGCCGGATCCCGTCCGACGACGACCTCCGCGCCGGGTATCGTCATGTCGATTCGCACGTGAAACAGGCGCCCTTCGCGATGATAGCGATGCGGATTCTCGATGATGACCCGGCAACTGGTGAGCTGGGGGACGAATCTTTCCAGCGCTTCGGCTCGCTCGCGGACGTATTTCGTCACGAGTTCGGCCTGCTCGACACCACGATAGGTAACCTGCAACGGGATCTTCATGACGGTCCCTCCGGAAGTCCTAGTTGATTGGAATCTCCTTGACCTGAGTTGGTTTGACCTTCGACTTCGTGATCACCAGGTTGAGCATTCCATCGCGGAAGCTCGCCTGGATCTTCGACTCGTCGACTTCCTCCGGCATGGTGAAGCGACGGAGGAACTTCCCGTAGCTCAGTTCGCGCCGGTGGAACCTGACTCCCCGCTCTTCCTTCTCTTCTTTGCGTTCACCCTGGACGACGAGGACACCGTTCTCCATGTTCACCTTGACGTCCTCTTTCTTGATGTCCGGGAGTTCCATCCGGACCCGATACTCCTTCTCGTCCTCGCTGACGTTGCACGACGGCACCCAATCGGCGAGGTCACCATCCCACTTCGTGAGTCCGAACAGCCGGTTCACCCGAGTCTTGAGCTCGTCGATCTCCTGGAACGGATCCCATGTTTCCGACCTGCGTGTGAGTTGCATTGCAATCACTCCTTTCGTTTTCTGATGGGGCCCCGGGATCATGGCCGGGGCCTCGCTACTGATAATCTAATCAATAAACAGACAAAATGCTCTTTTAATTATGCCGACCGAGTGATCCTCTCAACTTATTATGTTGCATTGCGATAACGATGATTTGTCGCTTAGAGCCGAAAAATGATGCACGTGCATCATGGCGGGCCCGGGCGGGAACGAGTACCTATAAGAATGCAGGGTTATCTCGTTTCATAAGGAGGCACATCATGTACGGACGCAAGGTGTCATTTGAGTTGAAGCCCAATTGCTTCAACGACTTCAATCGTCGCCAGGAGACGGACGTGGTTCCGATTCTGCGCAAGCAGAAGGGCTTCCAGGAAGCCATTACGATGGTAACGCCCGACAAGAAGCGCATTGAGGCAATCAGCCTCTGGGATCGCGTCGAGGATGCCGAGGCGTATGATCGTTCCAGCTACAAGGAAGTCGTCAAGCTGTTGGCGAGTGTCGTGGAGGGAACGCCGAAGGTCGAGACTATGGAAGTCGCGACGACGACGTTCCACAAGGCAGTAACCCGGTAACCGCCGGGTCGTCTGTTTGCAAGAACGGGGCGGGGCAACAGCCCGCCCCGTATTTTTTGGCTCGGCGGTCGCGTGGTTTCAGAATCCTGAATGAAGCGCGCGGATCGCGGCGAAGGAAAGCGCACCCACTATTGCCGCCGCCGGAATGGTGAGAACCCACGCCCAGACGATCCGGCCCGCCACACCCCACCGGATCCCCGAGAGCTTCGTGGTCGCGCCCACGCCGATGATCGACCCCGTGATCGTGTGGGTGGTCGAGACCGGAATGCCGCTGTGGGTCGCCAGGAAAAGGGTGAAAGCCCCGGCCGTTTCGGCGCAGAAACCGCCCACGGGTTTGAGCTTGGTAATCTTCATCCCCATCGTTCGCACGATGCGCCAGCCGCCCAGCGCCGTGCCGGCACCCATGGCGGCGTGGCAACTTAGAATGATCCACAGCGTCCTGGAATCCACCAGCGAGAGCTGCACATCCGGAGCGAGGCGCCCCGAAGCAACGAGCAGCGCGACGATGATCCCCATGGTCTTTTGTGCGTCGTTGCCGCCGTGGCCGAGCGAGTAGAACGCGGCCGACACCAGCTGACACCGTCGAAACAACCGGTCCACGGCGGTCGGGCGCCATTTGCGGAAGATCCAGTACACCGTCACCATAAGCACGAAGGCGATTACCAGTCCCATGACCGGTGCGAGCGGAATGAACTTCACCGTCCTCAGGATCTTGTCCCAACGCAGAATGTCCCACCCCGCGTGCGCGACGCCGGCTCCCGCAAAACCGCCGATGAGCGCATGCGATGAGCTGGTCGGGAGTCCCCACCACCACGTCATCAAGTCCCACGCAATCGCACCGATCAGACCAGCCAGAACCACATAGATGTAGACGGGGTCGCCGGGAACCACTTTGACGATCTTCGACACCGTATCGGCGACGGCGGGGGCGAAGACGAACATCGCCACGAAATTGAAAAACGCGGCCCACAGCACGGCCGTACGCGGCGAAAGCACCCGTGTCGACACGATGGTGGCAATGGAGTTCGCCGAGTCGTGGAAGCCGTTGATGACGTCAAAGGCCAGGGCAACCGCGACGACGAAGATGACGAGCGCGAGATCGCCGCTCATCGATCAGGCATGCTCCAGGACGATGCCCTCGATAACATTCGCGACGTCCTCGCAGGCGTCCGTCACGTTTTCCAGCGCCTGGTAGATCTCGTGCCACTTCAGGACGACGATGGGGTCGCGCTCGTCCCGGAACAGGCGCGCCACCGAGGCCGCCTTGATCCGGTCGGCCTGGTTTTCCAGTTCATTGATGCGGACGCACTCTCCCAGGATCGTGGTCGCGTTTCTCATGTTGCGCAGCCCCTTGACCGCCCGTTCCACGGCTTCGGTGGCCTGCACCAGCACCACCGTGGCCTCCCGCGCGCTCTCCGGCAGCTCACGAATCTCGAAGAGGGTTAGCTGGCGCGCCGCGCCGTCGATGAGGTCGATGATGTCGTCCAGCTTGGACGCGATCCGGTGGATGTCGTTGCGGTCGATGGGCGTGATGAAAGTCTTGTGCAGCGTTTCCATGCAGGTATGGGTGATCTCGTCCGCGTCGTGCTCGAGTTCTTTGATGCGCCTGGCAACGTCCTCTACCTTGGCTCCCTGTTCCACCAGTTTGCCGAGTTCGCGGGCGCCTTCCACCGAAATCGCAGCGTGGCGCTCGAAGAAGTCGAAGAAGTTCGTCTGGCGGGGGAGGAGACGCGATAGCATGATTCTCTCCTGTTAGTGTAACGACGTCGTGGCCGCGCCGAGCAAATGGGTGCGCCGAGCGTACACCGCCCGACGCGACAGGGTCAAGGACCGCAGTCGTCGCGACCGATGCGAGCGATCCCTGTACGCTCCGTCTAGATGAACTTGAGCGCCATCTTGACGCGCTTCAGATAGAGTTCCACTTCGTCGATGCGCTCGCGGAGCGTGCCCGCTTCTTCGACGCCCCTCACACCCTTCATCAGGTACTCCAGCGTCTCCTGCGCGCCTCGCAACGCCTTCAGCGCTTCGTCGCGCTGGTCATCGCTCAATCCCATGACGTCTCCTTTCGATCAGCTTTCATGCGCGGCCCGTCGATCCAGAATCTCCCGGAATCGCCGGACCAGTTCCCTCGCGTTGCGCTCCAGATCGAACATGGCTTGCACGCGTTGGCGTCCCCTGCGGCCCATCTCCCGGCCCTTCGCCGGATCACGCACGAGCATCTCGATGGCATCCGCCAGAGCGCCGGCGTTTCGCGACGGCACGAGCAATCCGGTCTCCCCATCGACCACCAGTTCCGGAATCCCGGACAACCGCGTCGCGACCACCGGCACCTCCAGCGCGGAGCCTTCGACGAGGAGGTTGGGGATTCCGTCCATGAACCGATCGTGGGTCTCGATGCACGGCAGCACCACCATCGCCGCAGTTCGCATGCGCTCCACGAGCTGCTCGTGCGGCATCGATCCGACCAGCTGCACGACGTCTCCCAGGCCATGGCGAGCGATGGCGCGCTCCAAGAGCGAGCGCTGCGGCCCGTCTCCCACGATCTCAACGCGAAACCCGACCCCGCGATCCCGCAATAGCGCCGCCGCATCGACCAGAACCGGGAGCCCTTTCTGTTCCACGAGGCTTCCCCCCGCCACAATGCGCTCCCCGTCCCGCGTTTCGGCCGGCACGTAGCGTTGCAGATCCAGCCCGTGGTAGTTCAACACGATCTTCGACCGGTCCCAGTCGGTGCGACAGAACGGCGTGAGAACCTTCGTGTTGAAGCTCGTGCAGGTGGCGACGAACTCCGCGCCCGAAATCTTCGCCGCCAGACCCGCCTGATTGACCGGCACGAAGATGTCCCACGCGTGCCCGGTGAAGCTGTAGGTGGTCCCGAGCACCTTCGCCGCAAACACCGCGAGCGTCGTCGGGATGTTCGCGAAGTGCGCGTGGACGTGAGCCACGCCCTCGCGCTCCATCCGCCGCGTGAACAGGAACATCTTCCCCAGGCACAAGAGCGTCCTCGCGACCGTGCCGGGATACCGCGCATGGGCCAGCATGTCCCGGGACAGATAGGCCAGGCCCTTCGCAACTTTCCACGGCCGGCGTGCCGACAGCGACACGAACGCGGTCAAATGATCCAGACCGAACCACGGGGCGTAGTTCGTCTTCTCGAGGAAGGGGCGAGCGTCGGCGTGGAGCGGCCCCGAGGGGCGCGGGCGAATGGAGTACAGGGACACCGACATTCCGGCGCGCTCCATCTCCAGGACTTCGCGCAGGATGAACGTCTCCGTCAGCTTCGGGAACAGAGACGCCACGTAGGCGATGCGCCCGCGTGGGGATTCCGGGGTTGCGCTCATGATCGGGCCGCCTTCGAGCCGGCGCCGTTGCGCAGCCACACCTCCAGGCAGAGCAGCACCCAGACCGGCAGCACGAGCGCATCGTCCCCGCTCATACAGCCATCCACCAGCCGGCGGACAGACCGCGGTTCGAGCCATTGGCTCGACAGCGCGGCGGGGTCGAGGAGGTGTTCCTGGAGGTAGGGCCGCAGGTTCCCGCGCAGCCAGGTTCCGATCGGCGGCATGAACCCGTGCTTGGGGCGGTGCACGATGTCCCTTGGTAGCACCCGCTCCGCCACGGTCTTCAGCAGGACTTTGCTCTGCCCGTGGTGATATTTCCACGCGGGGGCAAACCCCGACACCAGCTCGACAACGCGGTAGTCGAGAAACGGCACCCGCGCTTCCAGCGATGCGCGCATGGACATCTTGTCCACTTTCATCAGCAGGTCATCGGGGAGCCACTCGAGCGTGTCGGCGCGCAAAACGGCGTTGAGCCCGTTCTCACGGCGGGGAAAGTGCGCGTGCATGCGCTGCTCGAGGTGGTGTGCCGGCACGCTCGCCGCCACGTCGGCGCGCAGCAATCTCTGCCGCAGGCGGTGGGGAATGACAGAACGGGTGAAGACGAAACGATCGGCCTGATTCATTCCCATCGCTTCCAGCGCCTTGTGCATGCGCCGTCCGGTCAACGGGCCTGCGATCGCTCCCGCCGCGCGCCGCAGCGGCCGCGGAATCCAGCCGATCCGGTCCATGACCCACTCGAGCTGGTAGTGGTCGTATCCCGCGAACAGTTCATCGGCACCCTCGCCGGTGAGCGCGACCGTCACGTGCTCGCGGGCGAAGGCGGACAGAAGATAGGTGGGAACCGCGGCCACGTCGGCCAGCGGCTCATCCATTTGAGCAGTGGTGGACGGCAACAAAGTCCGCATATCCGGAGCCGTGACGACGCGCGTGTGATGATCCGTCCCGAATTGCGCGGCGACTTTCGCCGCGTAGGGAAGCTCCGAGTGCCAGCCTTCCGTTTCGAACCCGATCGAGAAGGTTTTCACCGGGCGGTCCATCGCCTTCGCCATCGCCGCCACGACCAGCCCCGAGTCCAACCCGCCCGAAAGGAACGCGCCGAGCGGCACGTCGCTCATGAGCCGGATCCGCACCGAATCCTCGAACAGCGCGACGAACTCTTCGCCCGCCTGTTCGAAGGACGCCGGGGCCTGACGCGGCTCCAGCGTCCAGAACGGCTTCAGCGCGATCTCGTCTCCGTGCGCCACCAGCACGTGTCCCGCGGGCAGCTTCTCGACGCCGCGATAGATCGTCCGCGGGCCGGGGATGTACTGGAGGGCGAGATAGCTGTCGAGCGCGACCGGGTCGATGGCGATATCCACGCCCGGGCAATGCAACAGCGCCTTGATTTCCGACGCGAACGCGAGTCCGCGGGGCTTGAGCCGCGCGTAGTACAGCGGCTTGATCCCCAGCCGGTCGCGCACCAGCACCAGCGTCTGTCGCCGTCTATCCCACAGCGCGATGGCGAACATCCCGTTCATCTTCGAGGGAAAGGCCGGGCCCTCCTCTTCGTAGAGATGGACGATGCTCTCGCCGTCGCTGTGGGTCCGGTAGACGTGGCCTCTGGGTTCCAGCGCGGCGCGAATGGATTCGTGGTTGTAGATCTCGCCGTTGTAAATGGTCGAGATGCTCTGGTCCTCGTTGGCGAGCGGCTGGTGGCCGCCGGAGAGATCGACGATGGAGAGCCGGCGATGACCGAAATACGCCGGCGGATCGGCGAGGAAACCCTCGTCGTCCGGGCCGCGGTGGCGCATGGAGTCCGCCATGCGCTTCGCCCATTCGGCGGCCTGCCGGGGGTCGAAGTCTCCGAAGAGCCCGCAGATCCCGCACATGTTTCGTACCCCTATGCGTGGATCTTCTTGTACCGCATGCGGTGCGGCTGCGCGGCATCCTGACCCAGGCGCGCGCGGCGATCGCTCTCGTAGTCCTGGTAGTTTCCTTCGAACCAGCGCACCTGGCCGTCACCCTCGAACGCCAGCATGTGGGTGGCGATGCGATCGAGAAACCAGCGATCGTGGCTGATCACGGCCACGCACCCGGCGAACTCGACCAGGGCGTCCTCCAAAGCGCGCAGCGTATTCACGTCGAGATCGTTGGTCGGTTCGTCGAGCAGGAGGACGTTGCCGCCGCTTTTCAGGAGTTTTGCAAGGTGGAGCCGGTTGCGTTCGCCGCCGGAAAGGTCGCCCACGCGCTTGTTCTGCTCCTGTCCCTTGAACATGAAGCTCGCGACGTACGCGCGCGAGTTCATCTTGCGCTTGCCCACTTCCATGATCTCCTGGCCGCCGGAGATCTCTTCCCACACCGTCTTCTTCGGGTCGAGTGCGTCGCGGAACTGGTCGACGTGAGCCAGCTGGACGGTCTCTCCCACCTTCAGCTCGCCCGCGTCCGGCTTTTCCATCCCCGTGATCATGCGAAACAGCGTGGTCTTGCCGGCCCCGTTGGGCCCGACGATGCCCACGATGCCGCCGCGCGGCAGCGAGAAATCGAGTCCGTCGATGAGGAGATTCTCGCCGAAGCCCTTGCGCAATCCCTTCGCCTCGACCACGACGTCGCCCAGGCGCGTTCCGGTGGGAATCATGATCTCCAGGTTGTCGCGGCGTTCGCGCGCCTTCTCGCCGAGCAGCTCCTCGAACTGCCGGATACGCGCCTTGCTCTTGGTCTGGCGCGCCTTCGGGGTCATGCGCATCCATTCCAGCTCGTGCTGGAGCGTGCGCCGGCGCGCGGACTCCTGTTTCTCCTCCGTCGCCAGGCGGCGCTCCTTCTGTTCGAGCCACGACGAGTAGTTCCCCTCCCAGGGAATGCCCTTGCCGCGGTCGAGCTCGAGGATCCAGCCCGCCACGTTGTCCAGGAAGTAGCGATCGTGGGTGATCGCGACCACCGTGCCGGGAAATTCCTTGAGGTAGCGCTCGAGCCATGCCACCGATTCCGCGTCGAGATGGTTGGTGGGCTCGTCGAGCAGCAGCATGTCCGGTTTTTGCAACAAGAGCCGGCACAGCGCCACGCGGCGGCGCTCGCCGCCGGAGATCGTGCTCACGTCGGCGTCGGGCGGCGGGCAGCGCAGGGCGTCCATCGCGATCTCGAGCTGACGGTCCAGCTCCCAGGCGTTCGCGGCGTCGATTCGGTCCTGCAGCTTGCCCTGTTCTTCGATCAGCGCGTTCATCTCGTCGTCGCTCATCGGTTCTGCGAACTTTGCGGCGACGGCTTCGAAGCGGTGGAGCAGCGCGCGTGTCTCCGCCACGGCCTCTTCGATGTTGCCGAGCACGTCCTTCGAGAGGTCGAGCTGCGGTTCCTGCGGCAGGTAGCCAATCTTCAATCCGGGCGCGGTCTGGCACTCGCCCTGGATCTCGGTGTCGACGCCGGCCATGATCCGGAGCAACGTGCTTTTCCCCGCGCCGTTGTGGCCCAGAACACCGATCTTGGCGCCAGGGAAGAATGCGAGCGTGATGTCGTCCAGGACCAGCTTGTCGGGTGGGACGACCTTTTTCAGGTGATAAAGGGTACAGACGAACTGATGGGACACGGGTACTCCTCGGGTAAAGGGTAGAGTCTAGAACAGGAGGCGTCGCCCAGCAACATTTGCTTGTCAGCGGCGGTGTCTCCGGGCGAAGATACCGGTTTCCGCTCGATCCGGCGTCGGTCTCACTCAATCTCAGGGCTCGGAGGCAACATGCAGCGGTGTGCGGTGGCGGCGTTTCTCAACCACAAGGGCGGTGTCGGCAAGACCACGTCGGTCGCGAACGTCGGCGCCGGGCTGGCCATACTCGGGAAACGCGTCCTGGTCGTGGATCTCGACCCGCAGGGGCACCTGACCAGTTTTCTCGGCGTCGGCCGAAACGAGATCGGCAGGACCATCTACGATGTTCTGCGCGGAGACGTCCACCCGCGCGACGCCATCATCACGAGGACGCTCAAGGCGCGTTTCCACATCGACGGCCGCGAGACCCAGTTGTCCATGGCGGTGATCCCCGCCACGCTGGACTTCGCCAACGCCGAAGAGAGCCTTGCGAACGTCAAGAACCGGGCGTTCCTGCTGCGAAATGCCGTCGCCAAGATCGCGGATAGCTATGACCACGTCCTGCTTCGATTGTTCTCCCAGCCTCGGGCTGGTCTCGATCAACGCGCTCGTGGCCGCCCGCCGGGTGTTCATTCCGGTGCAGACGGAATACCTGGCGCTGCACAGCCTGGAAGACCTGATGACGAGAATCGAGTCGGTCATGGATCAGCTGAACCCCGACCTCGAAATCGGGGGACTGATCGCCACCCGCTTCGACGCCCGGAAGGTGTTGAGCCGGACGGTGGTGGAGACGCTGCGCGAGCGCTTCGGCTCCCTGTTCCTGAACACGATGATCCGCGATAACATCGTGCTGGCCGAATCGCCGCAATTCGGCAAAGATATCTTCAGCTACCGGCCGCGCAGTTTTGGCGCCGAGGACTATCTGAACCTGTCCATGGAAATGATGAACCGGATTACCCGGGCGAGCCTGTTTCCGTCGGTGGAACCCGGCCCGACCCCCAGCACCGAGAGCAGCCCGATCGCCGTGTGATGGCGCGCAAACGTCGAACGATTCCCCTCCACACCCGAATCCTCATCGGTCTCACGCTGGGCGCCGGCATCGGCGGGCTCCTCAATGCGGTCGTGGGCCAAAGCTCCCCCTCGCTGGCCTGGGCCGCGACCAACCTGACCGAGCCGGTCGGCCAGCTTTTCCTCCGCCTGCTGCTGTTGCTGGTGGTGCCGCTCGTCTTCTCGTCCCTCGTCGTCGGCGTGGCGGGAATCGGCGACGTCCGCCGGCTCGGGCGCGTCGGGGCCAAGTCACTGGGCTACACGCTGGTGATGTCCACGATCTCGGTGCTCATCGGGCTCACCATCGCGAACACGATCCGCCCGGGCGAGCGAATCCGCCCCGAGATCAGCCGGCAATTGCAGGAGCGGTACGCCTCTGACGCGGACAAACAGGTCGCCACCGCCACCGCGACCGCCGCCAACGACGACGCTCGTCTACTCAAGGTCGTCAAGACCATCGTCCCCACCAACTTCTTCTCCGCGATCGCGAAGGAGCCACCCGACATGCTGGGGCTGATGTTCTTCGCGCTGTTCTTCGGGGTCGGGTTGACGATGGTGGCCGAGGCGAAGGCGCGACCGGTCGTGCATGTCCTCGAGGGCGTCTACGAAGCGGTCGCCCGCTGCATCGAGATGGTCATGCGGGTGGCGCCGTATGCGGTATTCTGCCTGCTCTTCACGATGACGTCGCGCTTCGGCTTCGGACTGCTCACGAGCCTGGGCTGGTACGTCGGCGCCGTGCTGCTAGGCCTCGCGATCCACATGTTCGGCGTGTATTCGCTGTCGGTCGCGGTGCTGTCGCGCATGAACCCGATCGACTTCTTCCGGCGCATCAAGACGGTGATGATCACCGCGTTCTCGACCTCGTCCTCGAACGCGACGCTCCCGACCGCGCTCCGCGTCTCCGAGGAAAATCTCGGCGTCCCGCGCGACATCAACTCGTTCGTGCTGACGATCGGGGCCACCGCCAATCAGAACGGGACGGCGCTGTTCGAAGGCGTCACGGTCCTGTTTCTCGCGCAACTCGCCGGCGTGCACCTGTCGATCGGACAGCAGCTGATGGTGCTCTATCTCGCCATCCTGGGCGGGATCGGAACCGCGGGCGTTCCCTCCGGCTCGATTCCGTTCGTCATCCTGGTGCTGGCAACTGTGGGCGTGAACCCGGCGCTGATCGCGATCGTCCTCGGCGTGGATCGCATCCTCGACATGTGCCGTACCACCCTGAACGTGACGGGGGACCTCACCATCGCGACCTACGTGGCGCGGTCGGAGGGAGTGGTGCTGAAGGAGCGCCACGTCGCGCCGGCGGTGGATCTCTAGAAGTTGTGCGTCTGGCTCCCTGTCGCTCCACCAAGTCCCCCGCAATGGCTTGCGTCCTTCCCCGGCGAGCACAAATCTTGAGATAGACCCACACCCACGAACCAGGAGGGCGCCATGATGCGCGCGGCCCACTTTCATGCCACGAGGCGAGTACTCGCCTTGACCCTTCTCGTCTCTTTCGCGAGCCTCACCCCGGCGGCGCACGCGCAGACCACGGCTCCGCCCCCGGCACCGATGCGCATGATCGCGACGGTTCGCGCCGTCGACACCAAGACCCGAATGCTCGAGGTGATGACTGGAGTCGGCCACGCGGTGCGCGTCCTGCGCCTTCAGGTCGCCGAGGATTGCACGATCACGGTTCCGTGGGCGGCCAAACACCTTTCCAGCTTCATTCCCGGCACGCACGCCCGCATCGAGTACCTCGCCGCGCCGACCGAAGCCGGCGCCTCGCTCCAGGGCATTGTCGTGGCGATCGAAGCCATCGATGTCGAGCGCCTGGAGGGCGAAGAATGAAACGCCGCGCGGCGCAGGCGTGGGTGTCGTTGGTCTGGTGGTCGCTGGCGGCGAGCGGCTGCGCGCGCGCGCCCGACCCGGGCGATCCGATCGCGGGCCTTTCCAGGGAGGAGCGCGCCCGCTTCGAGCGGGGGCGCGTGGAATTCGAGCGCGTCTTCACGCCCGAGACGGGTCTCGGCCCGTTGTTCAATGCGGAGGCGTGCGCCGAGTGCCACGAGAGCCCGGTTGCGGGCGGCCCCGGGGACGAAGTGGAGATTCACGTCGGTGCGTTCGATCGCGAGCTTTCATTCTGCGACCCGCTCGTTCACGAGGGCGGTCCCGTGGTTCAGCAGCACGCCACCCCGGCGCTCACCGCCGCGATTGGCATCGATCGCGAGCCGATGCCTCCGGGCGCGACCGGTACCGGCTTGCGCACGACCCCGGACCTTTTCGGATTCGGGCTGCTCGACGCCGTTCCCGACTCCGCGATTCTGGCCCTGGTCGACCCTGACGACCGCAACGGCGACGGCATCTCCGGCCGCCCCAATCGATTCTTCGACGGACGCGTGGGACGCTTCGGGCGCAAGGCGTTCGTCCCCACGTTGAGCGAATTCAACCAGGGCGCCTTCGTCATCGAGCAGGGGATCACCAGCCCCGCGGTGCCGGCGGAAGAAACCATCGGCGGGAAGCCGATCCCGGACGGCGTGGACGCCGTCCCCGAGCCGGAAGTCAGCCGGGAGACGACCGACCTGGTCGACGACTTCGTTCGTTTCCTCGCGCCACCCGCGCCTCGAAACCTCTCGAAGGTGGGCCGGCGCGGGGAGCGGGTCTTCCACGAAATCGGCTGCGACGGGTGCCACGTCCCGACGCTCGTCACCGGGAACCACCCGGTCAAGGCGCTTCGATACCTCAAGGTGCATGCGTACACCGATCTTCTGCTCCACGACATGGGCAGCGACCTCGCCGACATCTGCTTCGGACTCGCCACGCCGGCGGAGTTTCGGACCGAGCCTCTCATGGGGTTGAGATTCTCCGAAGCCATCGAGGAAGGGGAGCCGCGTTTTCTGCACGACGGCAGGGCGAAGTCGATCGACGACGCGATTCGCTTTCACGGAGGCGAGGCGCGGACGTCACGCGATCGCTTCGTGGGTCTCCCCGAACGCGACCGTGGCGCGCTGCTCGCGTTCCTGCGCTCGCTGTGATCGAGGTCAGCAATCACTCGGCTTGCGCCGACCCCCACCTCACGGCGTTACGCTCCGAATGGCCCGATTGACGGTCTCGGTCCAGTAGATCACACCCCCGTCGATCGCAATCGCTTCGGGAAAAAAGGGGATGATCCCTATGTTGCCCACAATTCGTCGTGGGTTTCCGCCTGATTTCGGAACCATTCCAACCTCGGCCTGATTGATCCAGAAGAGCGTTGACGCGTTGAGGGCGAGCACATAGGGCGACCAGCGGTTGCTGCCGGAAAACACGGGTGTGATCGGGCCACCGCCTACGGGAATCTTACGAATCCAACCGGTGTCGTTCTCCGCGAAGAACACGAATTCGCCGTCGCTTATGATGTCGGCCAGGAACGGGAGGTCGTCTGCAACCGTCTCTACGGTTCCACCGGCGGCGGGGACGCGCAGAATATCACCGTTGTGCGACCGGAAGTATACGTACCCGCCCACGACACACATCGGTCCGGCCTTGTCGCCGGAGCCCAGGTACTCGACTGGCCCGCCGCCGATCGGCACCCTCTTGACCTCGGAGTACCCCGCCTTTTCGATCCAGTACACATAAGTGCTATCCGTCGCGATGTCTTCGACATAGAAACTCCCCTGCGCGAGCGAGTCGGCAGCGCCCCCGTTTATCGGCACTTTCTTGATAGTCCAGCTGTCGGCGACGTAAACATTCTCATCGTCGATCGCGATCGGAGCGAAGTCGCTCGTGAAGCCGGCCGCGAGTGTCTGCGCGATGCCGCCCGCTGTGGGCACTTTCTTCAGCGCCTTTCCTTCACCTTCGTACCAGTACACGCTTCCCCCACCTACGACCATATTCGCGTGGAAAGGAAATATACTCTGGTATGTGGAGGGGATGATATCCACCGGCGACGCGACCGTGGCGATGAACGAACCCGTTTTCTGAAGACTGAAGAGTGCCGAGGAACCGGTGCAGTTGCCAGAGCCGCCCGCGATCGTTCCCTCCCACTGTGGCATTCTGTACTTCCCGTAAGTCGCGTTGAAGAACACGCTGTCGTCACCCGAAGTGACGGCAAGAGACAGGCGACCTCCGACCAACAAGCCCGTCACATCCCCCGACGCCATGCAGGCACCGCCGCCGATAGAGGCCTCCCCGCTTATTGAATCCGCGTGTTGTACGAGCGACATCGAAATGTAGCCCATAGGACCCGACTCGAGCCAGGTGCCGTTCCAGACGCCGGTAATATTGGTGGGTGGCTCTAATTCGCCGACCTTGGTGGGACTCTCATCGCCGCAACCGCCGACACACAGCGCGGCAGCGGCCATGGTGACAATGAGCACACGGCCCACGGGAGTTGACAGGGCGATTCCTCCGGGCGAAGCAGACGGTACCAGAATATTCTAGCACACCGTTGCCAGACCATGGTAACCGCCCCCCGGTTGCCCGGGGGGTACTACGCCGGGGAAACGGACGCGGGCTTACGGTGGCGGGATCATCAACAGAACCGAACCCATGGCCGGTATGGCGGCACGTCCGATCAACCAGCCGCCCATCCAGCGGCCCTCAACCCGCATCGCGTCGGTTTCGAGCGGCACTCGAAACGACACGTGCTCCTGATCCGAAGCGACGAGGTCGCCCTTCGTCGGCTCCAAGCCGAATTCCGGACTGCTCATGGTGACGCTCTTTCCCGCTTCGTCCACCGTCAGCGCGAACCGGTACGCGCCCGATCCGAAGTAGATCGTTCCCTCCAGCGGCTTGGCCAGCGAGGGCGCCTTGGGCGGCCCCGACACCATGGCCCGCACCGCGTCGAGCGCGGGATCTCGATTCGCGCGGTAGTCGGCGGAGGTGAGCATGGCCGGAACCTGCGGTGCGATCGCGTCGCGGTCGTCGCGCGGATCGGAGTATTGCCACTGGAGGGTGGAAACACGGATGGTGAGACCCGAATTCGGCAGCGTCACCTTGCGCGAGTCACCGTAGCCGTTCGGGCGCGCGCCGGTCGGCTCGCCGACGAAGATGGCGTTGGTGTACTTCTCGAGATCCAACGCGAACATCATGGCGGCCGAGAATGTACCGCGCCCCGTGATCATGAACAGCCGCCCCGGTTCCTGGAGCTGTGGAGAGCGAATCAGCCCCTTGAGCAGCGGCATGTTGCGCCCGTTGTTGCCACCCGGATTGTTGCGGATATCGATCACCAGCGCCTCGACCGGATTGGCCGCAATGAAGGCGAACAGCCGGTCGGCGAATGCTTCCACGCTCTCGTCTTCCCGGTCGTATACCTCGTTGTACTGCATGTAGACGAGGCGGTCGTCTTGCAAGTACTCGAACCAGTAGTTCGAATCCGGATCGCGCAGGTAGAGCGGCAGCGGAGATTTCGATCCGTCGCACGCGTCCACCCAGTCGACGTGGCCGCCCGTCGGCACCGCGTCCAGATCGAGTGTCATCTTCTGCCCGTTGGTGGTTTCGATCACGAACGACGAAGAGGCGGGACTCTCCGTCACGCCGCGCGCCGCAAGCACTTCAGGTATCACCAGGAAGTCGGGCAACAGATGACGGACCTGGGTGTCGTTGTCGCGCTGGACCACCGGGGTGACAATTGCCACTGCCTCCTCCGCCGACATCCGCCCGATACGCAGCACGCGACCGCCGGCCGCGCGGGCGTGCGCCTTGTCCACACGCCGCACGAACAGCCCGTCCTCATACCGGTACAAGCGGATGGGCAGGTGGTGGAAGGTCAACCCGTCGATTTTTGGCGCCGGTGTCGGCGAGTGGCCTCCGAAAAACCCGGCTTCCGGGTCGACGGGCAGGGTGAGGCGGGTATGTCCGTCGCACACGCCGGCGACCAGCTCGGCGATCGCGACCACGATCTCGTAGTGCTCCATGTCCGGCACCGCTTGCTTCAAGCGATCGATGCGCACCTCGAACGAGTCGCGCGGGAGGGTGTGGAACAAGTTGGCGTGGGTTTCGGGCATCACCCTGGCCATGGCGGACAGGTCGTCACGCCAGCGTCCCACCCACTCCGATGGGACCCCGGCCATCGCCGACGTGGAGACTGCGAGAGAGAGGGCCGTGACCAGGATCATCACGGTTCTCTACGCCTGACCTGCAACAAGGTTACAGGCCTCGCCCCGTTACCAGCCCGGCGAGCGCGAATTGGTGCAGATTTTGCACATAGCTGCGACGCGCTCCTCGCAGTGGGAGTTTACTGCCCACTCGCCGCCAGCAACGAGGCAAGTTGAGGTGAATCGTGGAAACACTCATTAAGGACAAGACCCAGGCACCGGCAAAAACATCCGAAACAGCCCCGGCCCAGCCGGCCGAGAATGCTGGGACGGTCGCGCAGGCCTCCGCACGGGGCAAAGAGCTCGAAGAGCTGTTGCGTATCAAGAAGAGCCACCGGATCGAAGGCAGCCAGGTGCCGTGCCCCAGCTGCGGCATGCGTATCGAAGTTACCGTCAACCGCTGCCCGTTCTGTGAGTCCGACACCGCCGCCGAAACGGCGCTGGCGCGAGAGACGATGCGCCGTCTGCGAGAACTCTCGGGCGAGCTCGACGTGGAGCACAGCCTTCTCACGCAGGAACCGGCCCCCCGGCGCGGGTTCTTTCAGCGCCTCAAGTACCTCTTCGAAGGCGACCCCGAGCCGGCCGACACCCCCAGGCCCGACCCGCATGCCAGGCGTCTGCTGAGCAATCTCGCGCCGGGCGACTCCTTGAAAGTGCTCGAGGAGGACGGCCCGTGGCTCAAGGTCAAGACCATGGGCAGCGAAATCGGGTGGGTATACTCGACGGTGCGCAAGACCCCGCAATCGCACAAGTAACGCCGATCGCGCCAAGGACCCTCGCCAGATCGCTTCGAGGCGTGCGAGAATACCTCGATTTCGCCCAATCCTTTTCTAGAATCCGAGCGACTCAATGCCTGAGATGAGCGCGCCCCATGGCAGCCCCCGGTCGGACCGCGAGCTGGTCGACGCCGTTCTCCAGCACAAGGACGAGCTGGCCTTCCGGGAGCTTTATCGCCGCCATACGCCGCGGCTGTTCATGCTGGTGGCGCGTCTGCTGGCGCGGGGCGATCACGAGGCGGAAGACGTCGTGCAAGAGGTATGGATTCACGCCTTCGAAAGTCTCGGCCGCTTCGAATGGAACTCGGCGTTTTCGACCTGGTTGACCGGCATCGGACTCAACCGCGTCCGTGACCGCATCCGCAAGTACGGCCGTTCGCGCGAAACCGGAGTCGACGCCGTGCCGGACGTCGCGGTGGCTCCCGGCTCGCACGAAACGAGGATCGATCTGGAACGGATGATCAGCCGGTTGCCCGACGATCAGCGCCTCGTGCTCGTCCTGCACGACGTGGAAGGAATGAAACACAGAGAAATCTCGGAGCGCCTCGACATCCCGGAAGGAACGTCGAAGACACTGCTGTCGAGCGCGCGCGCGCGCCTTCGCGGAATGATGTCGCGAAAGGGAGTAGAGACATGACTGACGAACTGACGCCGGAAGAAAAAGCGGCACTGGAGAGCCTCCCGCGGGAACGCATGCCCGCCGGGCTGGAAGCGCGGGTGGTCGGCGCGATGCGCGATCACGGCTTCCTCGCGAAACGGCGGCGGATGATCGAGCTGACGAACGGCCGCGTGACCGGAGTTCTCGCCGCCGGCGTGGCCCTCATGATCGGCGCGTACTCGATCGGTCTGCATCGCGGCGACGGCGTCGCCGTGCTTCCACCACCTCCGACCCTGCCGCGGGACGACCGCTACCTGGCGGAGACGCCGGCGGAAATGCCGGAGCCGACCCCTGCGGTCGTCGGCGAGGCCCGTGAGGCAGAGTCGCCGGCGGCCGGGAGTGCGGAGAAGAAAACCTTGGGATCGAAACCTGATGCAGCCCTGACGACCCCGGGGGTAGTGGCAGACCGCACGGATAAGCTCGAGGCGGGGGAGACGCGCGCCTCGAAGGAACGGAAGACTGCTGCCGCTCCAGCGCAGGAGGCACTGTCGGCCGAGGGCAAGGTGAACGAGCCCTCCGACCGGGCGCCGCGCGCGCCGGCGGCCGCATCCCTCGCAGTTTCGAAACGGCCACTGACCTTCTTCTTGAATGGCTCCCCCGTGGTGGTCGAGGCGCCGGACAGCGTCCGTGTCACCCAGGACGAACAAGGTCGAATGCTCATCATCTATACGTCGGACGGCATCATCCGCATCCGCCTGGCCGACGACCCCTGATTCTTGCCAAAGACGCCTTTTCGGTAAAACCAAACGTCCCGCCGCGGCGACTCACGGGTGTCATCGAGAGTCGCTGCGTCGCGGTGACCTCGCGGTCCTTATCGAAAGGGGTATCCCATGAAGACTATCACCTGGGCCGGCGCGATGCTGGCCATCATGCTGTCCGCGGTCCTATCGAGCGCGGACGGGACCGGACGCATCACGGGACGCGTCCTCGATTCACAAACTCAAGCGCCCGTAGCGGGTGCGACCGTGGTCGTACAAGACACGCGCTTGAGCGCCCACACCGGAGCCGACGGAACCTACACCATCGCCGGAGTGCCCGCCGGGGTGTACATCGTCCGCGTCGAGAAGACCGGCGCGCCGTCCGTATTGCAGCGGGTATCCGTTGTCGCCGGGCAGACGACCACCGCCGATTTCAGAATCACGCGGCTTCGCGAGCAACCCACACCCGTGGAGGCACCGGTGGAGAATGAAGCCCGGCCGGATGCACTCAAGTCTTCCGAAGGAAAGGGATCGCCGGCCACGGCTTCCCTCGGCGTGGTCGGCCAGCGCATGGCGTGCGAGAATCCCGTGATGGCATGGCGGTCACCGGGCTTCGAGTCCTACGACAACATCAATGAAAACGACTGGCTTTCGACGCTCGACAAGCCGCTCTCGACCTTCTCGGTCGACGTCGACGCGGCGTCGTATGGCAACGTGCGCCGCTTCATCACCAGCGGGCAGCTGCCGCCGATCGACGCGGTTCGCATCGAAGAGCTGATCAACTACTTCGACTACGACTACCCGGACCCGCGTGGCCGGCATCCGTTTTCGATCACGACCGAGGTGGCCGAGTGCCCGTGGAACCGGGAGAACATGCTGGTCCACATCGGCCTCCAGGGCATGCGCATTGCGGTCGAAAGTCTTCCGCCGAGCAACCTGGTCTTTCTGATCGACGTGTCCGGTTCAATGATGCCGCCCAACAAGCTGCCGCTGCTCAAGTCGTCGTTCCGGATGCTCGTGGACCAGCTCCGTGAAGAGGATCGCGTGGCGATCGTCGTGTACGCGGGCGCCGCGGGCCTCGTTCTGCCTGCGACTTGCGGAAGCGACCGGGAACAGATCCTCTGCGCCATCGACCGGCTCGAAGCCGGCGGGTCGACCGCGGGCGGCGCCGGCATCCAGCTCGCCTACCAGGTCGCGCAGGAGAACTTCCTCGAGGGCGGCAACAACCGCGTCATCCTCGCTACCGACGGCGATTTCAACGTCGGCGTGGCAAGCGACGGCGACATGGTGCGCCTGATCGAGGAAAAGCGCCGGAGTGGCGTGTTCCTCACCGTGCTCGGATTCGGCGAGGGCAACCTCAAGGACTCCAAGATGGAAAAGATCGCCGACGCGGGCAACGGCCACTACGCCTACATCGACAACCTCAATGAGGCGAGAAAAGTCATGGTCAACGAGATGGGCGCGACGCTACTCACGGTCGCCAAGGACGTGAAACTGCAGGTGGAGTTCAATCCCGCGCGCGTATCGTCGTACCGGCTGGTCGGGTACGAGAACCGGCTCCTGCAGGACCGGGACTTCGACGACGACACCAAGGACGCCGGCGAGATCGGCGCCGGGCACTCGGTGACGGCGCTTTACGAAGTCGCCCTCACCGACGAAGACGGCGATCGGACGGGCAGACCGCTCAAGTATTCCGATGTCACCGTGCGTGACAGCGCCCGCCGAAATGCCGAGCTGCTCACGGTGTCGTTTCGCTACAAGGCGCCGACCGAGAGCGAGAGCCGTCTGCTTTCACAGGTCGTGAAGGATCGCAACACCCGCTTCGCCAACGCCTCGAGCAACTTCCGTTTCTCGGCAGCGGTGGCGGAGTTCGGGATGATCCTTCGCGACTCGCCGAACAAGGGCGACGCCACCATGGCCGAGGTCATCACGACGGCGCGAGCCGCTCGAGGCCACGACGAGCACGGCTACCGCGCGGAGTTCGTGAGCCTTGCTGAGACGGCGGAGCTCCTCATGACGCCGGCGGTGGGTACGAGGTAGTCACGCGGGAAGTGTAGGGGCGCATCTTTCTGCGGACCGGGCCGCTCCTCGCCAGAGGGGCGGCCCGTTGTCGATCGAGGTGGCCAGGCTAGAAATCCTCGAGCAGCCATATATTCCCTTCACCCGTGTTGCTCGTGAAGGCAACATGACGGCCATCGGGTGAGGCCGCGGAGCTGTACATCCACATTTGCGTGGGCAAGAGTCGCGTCGTCTTGCCATTCGCGGCCACGCGGTACAAATTCCACTCTTCATCCTCGTCACTCAAGCCGATTGCGAACCAACCGGTTCCGTCCGCAGTCCAGGCCACGTTCATGCCCCGGAGCTCGCGATCCAACCTGGTGTCGTGGATAGAGCCGTCCCGCAGCGAGAGCGTGCGAATCACGGGCAAATCGTCTGGTTTGATCGCCAGCCTCGTCGCGTCGAACGACAGATCCCAGACAGGCACCTTGCCCGCCGATACGCGCGCCACCTCGCTGCCCAGACCTTGAAGCGGATCGAATTCGGCAAAAACGGTTTCGGCGCCATCGGACGCGCTCACTACGCAGAGCGTCGCGGGTGGTGTTGCACACCGGAACTGTGCGGTCGCCTGGGTGTCGAACACCTTCTCGGGCGGACCTCCCGCGACGGGCAACCGCATGACGCGAGTCACTTCTTCGGTGCCACCCTCGGCTCCTCTGTACTCCAGGTAGAGAATCCAGTGGCCATCGGGGCTTACACACGGCGCAGACTGGTCGCCGGGACCGGTCACCAGTGGCTCCGCAGCGGACGCGTCGAGCGCCTGCCGAAAGATGTCGGGGCTGCCGTTACGATCCGACGTGAACAGGATCGATTTTCCGTCCGGCATCCACGTCGGCTCGACGTCCATGCGTTCATCCAATGTCAAGCGTCGGACATCTTGCAGCGCGGAGTCCCGGGGCGCAATGCGACCCACGTAGCAGTCGCTCTGATACATGAGGATGCGTACGCTGAGCCGCTTTCCGTCCGTCGAGATACCTAACGGAAGGACCGCAGACAGCCCGATCCACTGCGTGATTCTTCGCGGCTTGCCGGATGGAGCGCCCGACGACGGATCGACACGGATCGACCAAAGGTTCATGTCGCGTTGACTGGGAGGCGGATCGGTGAGCCCGAAGAAGAGCCGCCCGTCCGGCGCCCACAGAGCGATCGTGAATCCGTGCATGCTCTGTTCGGAGTTGCTCGATAGAATTTCACGGCGATTTCCATCGAGATCGCAGGACTCCAGTGTGATTCGAAAGCCTGCGGGTCCGACCGACAAACGCGCGTACGCCAAACGCGATCCCTTCGGCGACCACACCGCCCACGTGTTGATCGTGCTCGTCGAGTCACTCGGCAGAACGCGCCGTGCATTCTCGCCGCTTACGTCCGCACACCAGATCTCTGCGCCGCTGCCGGCGGAGTGCATGTACGCGATGCGTGATCCGTCGCGCGAAACGGTCGCCCCGTAGCCGTCGCTGCAAATCTTGCGCGCCCGTCCGCCAAGCACCGGAATCGCCCACACGCACGGGCTTCCATCCGACATGTTGCCGCTGATCAGCAGCTGGCTTCCGTCGGGGAACCAATCGAGGGTCGGAACGACGAGTCCGGCCGAGAATCCATCGGGGAGCTTCACCGGACTGCTTTCGCCCGAATCGACCGCACGCAAAGAAAGGCCAGTGTGATCGACGACCGCGAGCGTTCGCCCGTCAGGAGAAATGACTCCGGCGCCGACCGGATTGCTCCACGGATTCGAGGTGAGCTGTCGTTGCTGGAGCTCGGGATGGTGCCACGGCCGTCGCCACACGACAAGAGCTCCTACTCCCAGCCCACCCAGCACGAGCGCCACGATCACGGTCCTCCGTGCCACAACCCTGCCGTTGGACTTTTTTCCTGGCCCGCCCACGCCGTGGGCCAGCCTCTTCAAGTCTTCTATGACTTCGCTCGTCGAGGAGTATCGCTCCGCCGGCTCTTTCGCCAGCATGCGCCCGACCACCGGCTCCAACTCCGCGGCTCGCTTGACGCCCGAGGCTCGCAGCATCGGCGGCGCGACGTTCAGGATCTTGTGCATCACGGCCGGTTCGTGCTCAGCCATAAATGGAGACGTCCCGGTCAGCATTTCGTGGAACAGAACTCCCAGCGAGAAGATATCGGAGCGTTGATCAAGCTCCTCGCCTCTCACCTGCTCGGGAGACATGTAGGCCACCGTGCCCACGGTGCCCCCGGTCTTCGTCAATTTCGTTTCGCCCCCGAGTTTCGCCAGGCCGAAGTCCAGGATCTTCGCCACACCCTGGTCGGTGATCACGACGTTGGCCGGCTTGATATCGCGGTGCACGATTCCGCGTCGGTGCGCCTCCTCGAGCCCGTGCGCCACCTGTGTGACGATGTCGATCGCGTCCTCGGCGCCGAGCGGTCCGCGTGTGAGGCGGTCTTTGAGCGTCTCGCCTTCGTAGTAGTCCATGCAAATGAACATGTGCCCGTCGTCGCTCTGGTCGATCTCGTGGATCGTGCAGATGTTGTGATGCTGGAGCGCGGAGATCGCCTGAGCTTCGCGGAGCAGGCGCTTCTTAGCCGTTTCGTCGCGCGTCAGTTCAACGGGGAGAAACTTGAGGGCAACCGTACGCTTGAGTCTGTCGTCTTCCGCCTTGTAGACGACGCCCATGCCACCGGAACCTATTTCCTGCAGGATCTTGTAATGGGAGACGGTCCGGCCGATCATGGGCCGCATGATACGGCAGGGGGACGGTCGCCGTCAAAAGTGAGCATTCGCGACCGGCAGCCAGCGAGTCCAGCTCGAATTGTTGCCGGCGAAGTTGAGCACGCCGAGTTGAACGCCGTGCAGTGCTTTCGCGTAGTTGAAGATTGCAATTGTGAGTCCCGCGGTCGACGACGTCCAGACCAACGCCGACGCTCCGACGCCGCGGAGATCGTCTGAAGTCAGGAATAGCGAGGATACACCCACGCCTCGAAGGTCGCGCGTTCTCACGTCCACCAACCCCATACTGAGTCCACGGTCGGTGTTCGCCGTCACCTCCCACAGACCAAGTGCCAACCCGTCGATCTCGTTGGCCATCACCATTGGCGCCATCGACGCGCCGATGAGCGACCCTTTGCCACCCGCAATCAGACCCGCCATGGTGACTCCGGTCACGCGAGCCGGGGTGATAACAAACATCGCACCGACCGTCAGCCCCCAAATCCGGGCATTGGTACGAGTGTCATCAAAATCTCCGACCATTCCTCCGAGATTGATTCCCGCCATGCGCTGCCGCCCTTGCCCAGCGAGGCTGATCGAAATACCGTCGACACGTTCCGCCGAGACCATCAAGGCAATGGCGACACCTTCGAACGAGTGCCCGATCCCACTGAACAACCCAAGCGTGATCCCCCGATAGCGGGCGCTTCCGTTCGACTCTTCCGAATCCGGGCCCGCGACGATGAAATTCACTCCGTCCACCCGGGTCACACCGCGGTCGACCAGGTTGAAGCGCAGCCCGGTCCACTCTTTCGAGTTGCCAACGCTGACACCGGCATTCCCGGTTCCGATCTCCAGCGACGCTTCGCAGATACCAGGAACCAGCAGAACCCCAAGCATAAGGACTGGTCGAAAACCCCTCATTCGCTACCTCGGTAGAGTTCCCGGCTCGACACAACGAGAGGGTCGGCGCGAATCACGCCGACCCTCCCAGAGCATGCAATCATCCTGAAAGCTGCCTATTACCGATACAGGCTCTTGACCTCGCCCCAGGTTGCGGACTGCACCGCGAGCGGGCCGGTCAGATAATCCCCGGTGGTCGATGCGTGGATCAGTGGCACACTGGGATCCTGTTGCGGGCCGGGGTTCGAGTGCAGCTCGAAGAACACGTCGAAGAAACTGTCGAAAGCCGGCGACGGGTTGACATGCACATTTCCGGGCATCAACCCGGGCGCGCAGTCGAAGTGCATGCGCAGCTCGTGACACCCTCCACCGGGACCCACCTCGACCCGATAGAATACGTCGAAGAACGAGTCACCCACGAACACGTCGAAGAAGCTGTTGGGAACAGCCGGATGAAGCGGCACCAGGTGCGCCGGTCCCCCTCCCGGGATATCGATCTCGTAGAAGATGTCGAAGAACGAGTCGACGGGCCATTGCTGCCCCCCCGCGAGCGGGATCTCATAGAAGATGTCGAAGAACGAGTCGATCACCGGCGTCCCCGGCGGCAGCCCGTGCAGGGGCACGACCCGGGCCGGCAGCGGGTTTCCGCCCGGTCCGCCGGCGGACATCGCTCGGAGCACCTGGTGCTCCGTCAGGTCGAGGTGGAACGACCCGCCGGTCATGTGTCCGATCCCCTGGTCAAGGGGCGGCAGCGGGGCGAACCCCACCGGGGAAATCTCGGTGAAGACGTCGAAGAACGAATCGATCGCGGCGGCGGGACCTGCGAACACGAGCAGGGCGACGCCGAGGGTGAGTACTACGGTAGCAACACGACGCACGTCGGTCCTCCTTATCCATACTGCATGAGCTGAACAATCGCCAGACTCCCGGCCGGGGGGGCGTGGCGTACGGATTTGGATGGAACTACCCCGCAAGTATACCGCACCGGGAAGGATGATTTCCAGTCGGAGGGAGAGTCAAGCTATCGCTCTGGCGTCCTGTGATCCGGCGGAGCGGCGATGCCGGGTCATCGTCACCTCGTTGCCAGCATCGTTGAACGTCACATCGTCCATGAACGTTCGTAGCAGCAGCAGGCCGCGACCGCTCGCCTTGAGCAGGCAGTCCGGGTGAAGCGGATCCGGCACGCAGGAGATGTTGAACCCTTTCCCCTCGTCCCGCACCCGGTAGCTCACCACGTCCGGAGTGAGCCGCTCTGTCACGCGCACGCGCCGGTCGCGGTACGGGGCTTGAGTTGCACGCTCCTGGCGGACTCTCATGTAGAGATCCATTCCGTCTTCGCGAAGCGCAGAGTCGAGTTCGAGGTTGCCGTGATCGATGGCGTTGTTGAAGGATTCCGCGAGCGCGGTGCCAACCTGAAACAGCTCGGTGTCGTCGCAGAAGTTGACCTGTCGGAGATTGCCCTGCAGGTGGCTGATCAGCGCGTTGGGGCCGTCCATTTCGTAGCCGAGAACAAAGCTGGCCTCGCTGTGATCGAGCAATGCGCGCGTGCGGTCGCGGTAACGCCTCTCCTCCACCGCCGCCATCACCATGCTCATCGCCGCACAGAGATTGTCGCGCAGTCTTGTCTTCGGCACATAGCTGAGTGCTCCCGCGCGCAGCGCGTTTACCGCAGTCTCTTCGGTGCCCTCGGACGTCATGAGCACGACCGGCAGGCCCGCGTACTTTCCTCTCACGAATCTGACGAGTTCGAGACCGCCCATTCCCGGCACGTGCAGGTCGGTCAGAATGGCGTCTGGCGCGTGCTCCTCGATTGCACGAACGGCCTCCAGTCCATTCCTCGCGAATACCGGAGTCATGCCATGGTCCCGCAGGCACTCGCCGGCCAGGTCGCGGGTTTCTTTGCTGTCATCGACAACGAGGATTCTCTCCATGCGCTTCGGCCTCCTGTCTCCGAATCCAGCGGGGAATCATAGCACAGAACCGACCGCGAGAATCAGGCTGCAGCACGTGACTCCACCCTCGGCCTTCGCCAGCTCTGAAACGTCCACCTGGTGGAGTGACATCCCCGTCTTGTCGGCATGCGCGCGCAGGCGAGCCGCCGTGCGTGAGTACGCGGACGGGAAGATCACTCCGCCACCCACCCACAACGCGTTCGCCGCGTCCGGTTCCGAAGGGTCCACGTCGATCCAGCCGAGATCCCCGAATGCCCCGCGGTCCACTCGCGAGCTGTTTCCGAGAAGCGTGTTCTCCCCCACAACCGTGACCGCCGACTTGAGGTGCAGACAGCCACGCACGTCTACCGCCACCACGTCGTAGCCGTGCTTCGACACCCGCATACGCAGCTGGGAGATCCCCGCGTCGTTCGTCCGGCTCGATCGTGCAACGAAGAGCCGCCGGCCCACGCGCAGCACGTCGCCGCCGTCCAACGTGCCTGGCGTGTCGATGCGCTCCACGGGGCGGTGACGCGCCAGAATCCTCTCGACTCCGTCCAACTCCCCACGGCGCGACACCGCTCCGGGCCGCGCCAACACCGCCATCTCATCGAGCACCACCGCCATGTCTTCCACGAAGACCGCGTCCGGCATGTCGTGCGCGGCCCCCGCGGACGCGATCTCACAGCCCAGCGCAGCCAGGGCAGTTTCATACGTTTCGTGTTGCTTGACGGCGCGCGCGTAGTCAATGGGCTCGCGCGAGAGGTGGGTGAGCTCGCAGTGGACGATACTCGTGCTAACGGGACGGGTGATCGCGATCCGCGTCATGGCGACATGCCCCGTCGGGGTTCGGCCTCCATAAATGAAAAGCACGACGATGCGGGTGGAACTAGCCGGGTCGGGCTAGAAGCCTTGCATCTTAGCTGAATCGGATGTTGGAATCAATTCAGGCGCGGCACAATACGATTCTCGATTTTGTCCTACAATCGATGATTCCGTTGCGCTATCCTTAGGGCGCGGCCTTCCTCCCGGCTGCCGGAGAACCATTCACCTGGCAAGGGAGGATTGGCCATGTTGTGTTCCATCCCGGATCGCGAGTTGATCGCGCGGCTCGAACAGCTTCGCCGCGCGGAGCGCGAAACATCCGTCGACATCCTGCACCACCTCAACGAAATCGAACGCCGGAGTCTGCACCTGCGGCTCGGGTACCCGTCGCTGTTTGCGTACTGCACCGGACACCTGCGCTACTCGGACTCCGCGGCGGCCCGCCGTGTGCAGGCGGCCCGGTGTCTCCGGCGCTTCCCCACCGTGGGTCCGCTGCTGCAGAGCGGCGAGATCAACCTGATGACCCTCGGCCTCGTCGCGAACCTCCTCACCGAAACGACTCTGGATCAGTGGCTCGATCGGATCCGCGGCAAGACCCAGCGTGAGGTCGAGGCCATCGCCGCGACGGTTCGCCCGCCCCTCACCCTGCGCGATCGCGCCCGGCTCGTGCATGTCGCCGTGCCGACCGTGTCTCCGTTGCCGTTGGCGCCCGTGTCGACCGCGTCGGCGGACCCATCGATAGTCTATCCGCGCCGATGTTCTCATCATCTCCTCACGCCTCATCGCAGGCCGTCGTCCCGCCTGGGCCCGGCGCTCTCGTGAACTCATCTACAAACTCCCAGACTGGCGGTAAACAATCATCCACCATCGTCGCGACACAGCTCAAGGTGTACATCCAGTTCCTCGCCGATCAATCCTTCATGGCGAAGTACCGGACCGCGACCGCGCTCCTGTCGAACAAACTTCCCAGGCTCACCTTCGAAACCGTGTTCGTGGCGCTGATCGAAGAGTTCATCCGCCGGCACGAGCCGGTAGAACGCCACCTGCGGCGCGAGCGCGCGATGGCGCCCGGGCATCACGCCGCCGATCGCACCCCAGTTCCATTGCGGACACGCGACGCCGTGTTCGCGCGCGACCGCGGGCGCTGCACGTTTGTCGGTTCCGACGGGAAGCGCTGCGGCGAAACGATCCGTCTGCACGTCGACCACATCAAACCGGTCGCACGCGGCGGGACCAACGATATGACGAATCTTCGGCTTCTGTGCGCGCAGCACAATCAACTCCAGGCGGAGCGGCTCCTGGGGCGCGAGGTAATGAATGACCGCCGAAGGCTGGTGCAGCGCTAGCCGCGACGGCAGTGGTCGTATTTGCGGCGCCTGTTACCGTCGGTGAGGTCGCTACCGGTAGTTGAAAATCAACGGGAAGATCGCCACCACGATCCACGCCCAGATTCCAAACGCGGGAAGATAGGCCGTTTGCCAGCGCACGAGGCGGTTGAACGGGGCGCGTTTGGTCAGAAACAGTGCGTAGAGCACGGCCGACCACCCGAGATTCGCGAGCAGCAGCACGTTCAGGCCGAGCGCAGCCGTCTTGTTTGGAGTCCAGCCGAACTCCGACGTGCGTTCCACCATGGCCCACAGGGCGATGGCATCGACGACCAGGGCGCAGAGCACGAGCAGCAGCCGGAGTCGGTCGAATCCTCCGGGAGGCGCGTGCGGGTCGCGGGCGGAGATGGCGTAGAGCAGTAGACCCAGCACGAGCACAAGGAGCAGGTCGAATCCGATCAGCACTTCCCGTTGCATGTTGATCAGATTGCCCGTCCAGACCATCGCCGCGACGAAGACCAGCAGCAACACCGCAAAAAGCGGTGTGAACAGCAGCGTCAGCACCGGCGCCATGCTCTCGATGACACTCTGCTTGAACTCGACCAGCCACGCCGCGATAAGAACCCCCCCTGCCGCGCCGCACGGGATGATCCAGTGTTGGACCGCAGACTCGGCATTCAGGCCGATGGCGTTGAAGATGAACAAGGTGATTCCCACCAGAGCGCCGCCGCCGAGTGCAATCAGCACGTAGTAGATGAACCACTCGCCGGAGAACCGCACGAAGTTCATCCGCTGCTCATGGCTGCGCCAGAGACCGCCGACATACGCAAACCCGATCGTCAACCACAACGCAATCGGAAGGTGGATCGCGGACAGAATCTCGGTGTGCCCCTCCGCCACGAATGGCAAAAGGTTCATGATGAAGCCAGCGGCGATGAACGGAACGGCCAGCCGGTACCATGCGCTTCGTTGCATGCCGCGCTTCAAGGCAAAGAACGCGGCGAGGAAGGGCAGGACGAAGAGTGTGACGTTATGGACGTAGAAAGACATGTCGGCGTCGTCGGACATGTGCTTGCCAAAGAGCTCCGGGATCTTGAGCGCGACGGCAGCGGCCGCCGCCAGACCAACAGCCGCGACGGTGTCCCGATGCGCGGTTGGAGACGATGAGGCGCCATCGCCCGGCGAAACCACGAGCTGTTTCCAGAGACGCTCGGAGTACTCGTGGGCGAACTCGCGCGATACTGAATCCTGGTCCCCCAGACGCTTGATCGCGACCAGGAACGCTTCGTCCTCGTTCAGGCCGGCCTGGCGCAGTGCTTCGACCTGGCTGCGGAGATGGTCCTCGAGCTCCTCGATGTCGACGGGGCGGATCGCCTGCCGTTTCCGAAAGTACTGCCGCCACTCTTCGATACGCTTTTCCAACACGCTCTCTGTACTCATCCATTCATCTCCGTGTTTGAGGATCAGGCCGGTCGCCCGATCGGTTCGAGGGCCATGCGCCAGATGCCGCGCAGCGCGTTGTCGACCATCTGCCACTGACGCCGCTGTCCGGCCAGGTGGTCGACGCCGGACGTGGTCAGGCGGTAGTACTTACGCCGCCTGCCCGACTCCGCCTGGCCCCATACCGCTTCAACGAAGCCCCGGCGCTCTAGCCGGTGCAGGAGCGGGTAAACCATGCCGTCTGTCCACCGCAGCTCCCCCCCCGACACCTCGCCCACCCGCTTGATGATAGCGTAACCGTAGCTCTGGCCTTCTGTTAGGATGGCAAGCACCAGCGGTGTTGCGGAGGCGGCGACGAGATCCTTGTCGATGTCCATGGTTTGAGCTCCCGATACGTGCCGCTATTATACATTGTTGTGCTATGTATAAGCAAGAGGCATTTCTATCCCATCGTCGCGCTTGCCGAGCAGCTCAACTGAAGCGTGAGTTCTTTATCTGGGAAAGAATGGCTCCCTGGTGGCGCAGTACGAGGACAAGTATCGGCTCTGTTATCTCCGCGGCCCTGAGGGCATCATCGTCGCGCTGGCCGAGCAGCTCCGCTGAAGCGTTCGACCGTCGGTCGGGTGGAGCGCCTCGTCGTCCCGACTCAAGTGCTGAGGCGCTATTTGCCGGTTCGAATCGTCACGGAGGCGCGTTCGGCCGAGCCCGTGTCGACTTCGGTCACCACCACGATGCGTGACGGCTCGCCGTAGAGGTGCGGGATGAGCGTCGCCACCACTTCGTCGGCGATCGACTTCGCGAGGTTGAATGTCGGCGCGGTGACTTCCACTGTCACCGGTACCGTGGGAGCGGAGGAGTGGTTCAACCGTGTCGCCGCCTCCAGCACCACCGCTTCTGGCACGCGCCCCTGCACACTCTCCACAGATACCGAAAATGACATGCTGACGCCATCCTTGCTCTGCGTGACGTGCGGCGGCAGCGTAAAGGCATCGCCGACGAAGCTGCGCTTGTTGCCCGCCTTGTCGGTCGCATTCAATACGTACGAATACGTGAGGTCGGAGCGCGCGGGTTTTCCGTCGATGGTCTCGCCATTCCACGCGATCTCTTTGGGCGGTTTGCCCGCGCCCTGGTAGCGAGCGACGGTCTTGCCGCGCGAATCGGCCACTTCGAGCGCCCATTTCTCGACACCGCTCACTTCGGGGCGGAAACGCGCGACGGGTCCGTCCCGGAAGGAATCGAGCCACGGCCGCGGCGCGTATGGCGAGCGCTCGTTCGCGGATCGTTCGAGCAACGGGTCGACAAAATCGAACGATTCCGCGCCGAGTGCCGTCCCCACGCTTTCCCAGTCGAGCCCGGGAGCGGTCGCCGGGTCAACTCCCAGCTTCAGCTCCGGCCGGTCGAACTGCACACGCACGCGGTCTTCGCCTTCCACGGTGATGCTGTTGAAGTTCTTGCCCTGCGCGCCGGCTTCGATGCGCATCGTGCTGTCCGGCGTCGCGGCTGTCGCCTTCTTCCGGGTATCGTTCGCAGATTTGGGTCCGGCCGCGTTCGCTCCATGCGCGAGGAGCCACACGCACGCTACACCGGACATCACGATGCGATTGCGTTTCGACATGGGACCCTTTCCTTTGCAAGAGCGCGCGCTACTGTGCGCCGCTCAGTCGGTAGTTGAACGTGATACGTCCCCATTGCTCGTTGGACGCGGGGCTCGACGGCAGCGCGACGAACTTCCACTCGAGCAGCGCCAGGACGGCGCGATCATCGAAATCGGAAACGCCGCTGGTGCGCTCGACGAGCACGTTCTCTTTGACCCGCCCGTTGGGCAGCACGAAGAAATACAACGTCACCGAGCCCTCGATCGCGTCTCGCTTCGCCCAATCGGGATAGTCGGGAACGCGATAGCGCAGCACCTGGCGGTCGGCCACCGGACCGACCAGATTGGCCCCCGCGAGATTGCGCGCGCCCTGGCTCGGGGTTGTCGTCGTCGCCGGTTTCGGCGCTTCTTCGACGGGCGCTTCGATCAGCGCGGCCGCCATGACGGGCCTGGCCTCGGGGCGGCTTTCCAGGCGGCGCAACGCCACCGGTGCGGTGCCCGTTGCGACCGGTGCCGCGTCGCGCCGGAGCGTCGCGGCTACGGTGTTCGGCCGGTCACCCGGGCCCGGAAGGCCGGCAGGCGCGGGAATGCCGACATTCGGCGCGGGAATCAACGACGCGACGCGCGTGGTGGAATTTCCGTTGCGGTCGATCGCGTCGAGTCGTTTGTCGAGTAAATCCGTGACCGCGTGCGACGACTGTGACCCCGGCGCGTTGCTCGCGTCTTCGCGCGCGCGCTCGAAGGATTCGGGTGCTTTCGCCTCGCGTGTCGCCTTGAGCGAGACTTTTTGCACGGGCGCGCTGCTCGTCGTCTCGCTCGCCATCGGTGGCGCCGCATTCGGCTCTCCCGCCGGATCGGTCATATCGACGAACGTGATCTCCGTGAGCCCGGCCAGCTCGGTTCCGCTTGCTCGCGTGAGACCGAGCCATAGGAACACGATCAGGTGTAACACGATGCTGATGCCCATGCTCTCGCGCGTGCGCGCCTTGTCGTGCACCGATTCACGGATCGAAGCGTGCTTCAAGACTTCACTTCCTCGTTCGAGGAGCTGTCCTTGTGTGCGTCATGGATCGCTTTCCGCTCGGCGTTAGAATCCACATGCGACGACGCCTGTCCGCGCTGCTGCGTACCCACCGCGATTCGGGATGCGCCCGCGGCGCGCGCCGCGTCCACGATCTTTCGCACCGACGCGTAGGCCACACTCTGGTCCGCGCGGATCACGACGATGGCCGCCTGGTGGTCGACGAGCCGCGCCGCGATCGCCTCCTTCAGTGCCGGCATGGTAAGATTCCTATCGTCCACCGCCAGCTCGCCGTTGGGGCCGAGCGTCACACTGATACGATCGTGGCCTTCGAGATTCCTGGTTTGCGCTTCCGGTAGCTTCACGTCCACATCCGATACTGCGATCATTGGCGCGGTGATCATGAGGATGATGACCAGCACGAGGGCCACGTCGATGATCGGCGTTACGTTGACTTTCGCGATCGGTCCTTCCGTCTGGGACTGAAGTCGTTTCATTTGACTCTCCGGTCTAGAGGTCGAAGACGGCGATGTCGGTGGCGCCGCTCTGCCGGGCCTGGTCGAGCACGTTGACAAAGGCCCCGTGGCTGACACCCGGCTCGCAGCCGACGAACACACCGCGGTCGACGCCGGCCTCGAGAAGCGGCATGAGCGCGCTCTTCAGCGCCGCGCGCGGCACCAGGTCTTGGTTCACGCGCACGTTATCCTCCGACTCGATGATGATCTCGATGCGTTCGCTCTTCTTCTCCACTTTCGCCTTGCGGCCGGTCTTGGCCGCGCCGCTCACGTCGATGCGCGACTCGAAGGCGAGCGGGGTGGCGAGAATCAGCATTACCACCAGCACGAGCGACACGTCGATCAGCGGCGTCATGTTGACCTCGCAGTTCGGCTCCGCGTCGCGGTTCCAATGCGTGATATTCATGGCCTTGTCAGCCAATGTTGACGGTTTCGTGCGTTCGGAGCTTCCGCGGCGCCGGCTCCTCACGCATGCGACGACCCGCACGGTCGTCGGGGTCGCCACCATCGTTGAGCGCGGTACGCAATGCACGCGCTTGATTCTCCGCGATCGTCAGCATGACGTTCATGCGGCGGACGAAGTGGTTGTACGCGATGAGCGACGGCACGGCGACCACCAGGCCCACCGCCGTCGTAATGAGCGCCTCCGCGATGCCGCCCGCGACCACGGTGGGCGCCGCTGACCCCACCAGCGCCATGTCGTGAAATGCGCGCATGATGCCCCACACGGTGCCAAGCAACCCCACCAGCGGCGCGGTGACAGCCATCGTGCCGAGGATGTTCAGGTTGCGCTCCAGGACGAGCTTCTGTTCGGAGAGTGTGACCACCAGCCGCTCGTCGAGCTCTTCGTTGCTCTCGCCCGGCGCCGCGAGCACGACCCGCATCGTCGCGGCGGCGGGGTGCCGGGAGTGCTCGCACGTCCACATGGCCTCCTTGATGTCGCCGCGGCGCATGCGCTGCAACACCTCGCGGGCGATGTGCGCTGTGTCTCCACGGCGCGTCCAGTAGTAGTACGCGCGCTCGATGACGACGCCGCACGTCACCACACTGAACGCGATCAGCGCAATCAGCACCGGACTTTGGGAAGTCAGTTTGATCCAGTCGAAATTCGAGTACATGCGGGCTCTCCTTGTGGGTTACTGCGTCGCACGCTGCGGCGCACCGGACTGGAGCTCGCTCGCGCGCTCTTTCGCGGCGACCACGATCTCCGGATCGGTGGCGTTCTTGACGAGGTCGCGATAAGCGGCCAGCGCCTTCGGGTAGTCCTTGATCTTCTCGTAAAGGGCGGCGCTGTGCGCGATAGCGGAAAGCCGGTACGTGTCGGCTTTCTGGCTGTAGTTTGCCGCGAGGGCGTAGGCGGCGATCGCCCCCCGTTCGTCACCCAACTTCTCGCGGCAAAGCCCCAGTCGATAACGGATCTCGACCAGCGTCGCGCCCGGCATCTTGTGCTCGAGCGCGCGGCTGTATTCGCCGGCGGCTTCCTTGAAGCGGCCCGCGTCTTCGTGGATGATGCCGAGCTGCTGCGCCACTTCGCCGCTGCGCTCGTCGCGCGGGTGCTCCGTGCGGTACGCCGCCAGCATCTCGCTTGCCTGCTCGGGCTCGCCGAGCATGCGGTGGCAGAGCGCCAGGTTGTACTGCGCCGCCGTCTTCACTTCCGGCGCGGTCGAGTCCGCGAGCACGGCGGTGAAGTCCAGCGCGGCGCGCATGTAGTCACCTTCCGCGAAGCGCGCGGCGCCGAGCTGCAATTGCACGGAGCCGCGGTACTCGCTCTGCGGGAAGAACGATACAAACTGTTCGCAGGCTGCGCGCGCTTCCGGAGTCTTCCCGGCGCGCGTGTACGAATCGGCCATCAGGTAGTGCGCGCGATCGGCCGCTGCGTACGAAGGGAACTGGCTCACCACGCGGCGAAACGCCTCCGCGGCGGCCTCGTAGTCCTTCGCCTGGTAGCGGCGCAGCGCAATCTCGAACTGTGCCTGCGCGGCAAACGAGCTGCCCGGATACTTCTCGACGAGCTGCGCGAGTGTGGCTTCGCCGTCGGCGCCCTGGCCGAGCTGGTAGAGCGCCTGCTCGAGGCCTTTCTTCGCGTCGGCGACCACCGCGTGGTCGGGGAAGCGCGCGATCACTTCCGAGTACGATTCCACGGCCTGCGGGTAGCGCGCCGCGTTGTAATCGCACTGCGCCATGCGCAGAAGCCCCACGGCAGCGCCGCTGCTCTCGCCGAAGTTCGTGAGCAGTCCTTCGTAGCAGCGACGCGCCTTGTCGTAGTGGCCGGTCAGGAAGTAGACATCGCCTGCGCGCGTCCACGCCCTCTCGGCGATGGCTGACGCGGGATCGATGCGCGCTGCTTCGTCCCAGCGATCCACCGCATCGCCGGTCTGGCCAAGACGCTGGTAGCACATGCCGGCCTGGTAAAGAGCGAGCGCGCGGTCCGGATGGTTCGGGAAATCCCGGAGGAACGCTTCGTACGTGCGCGCCGCGCTCTTGTAGTTCTTTTCGTTGAACAGAATGTGACCCTTGTTGAGGTACGCCGTGCTCATGTCCTCGACATGACCGGTCGCGCCGTAGCGCGCGAGCATCTTGTCCTGCGTCTGCATGGCGAGGTCGAGTTTGCCTTCCTGCGCGTACGACCATGCGAGCAGCCGGTGCGCGGGCACACCGACGGCCTGGCCGCCGAACTCGGCGATGAGCTGCTGCAGCACCTCCTGGGCCTCGGTTTGACGACCCTGCGCCGCGAGTGCATCGGCATCGATCAGGAGCGCATCCGCGCGCCACGGCGACTTGCTCGGCGGCATGCGCTTGAGCATCAGGTGGGGAACACCGGACAACAGTCCGAGATTACCCGCGCGGTGGTACGACAGCTCGAGCAGGCACAAGGACGCTTCCACGAGCTCCTGTCGCTCGGGTGTCGCGAATTCGATGGTGCCTTCGCCCTTGTCCTGCGCGTAGCGGTCGAGCACCAGACGGAAGTAGGGCACCGCGGCCATGGGCTTGTCCTGCGCCAGCATGCCGGTGCCCGCGAGGTATGCCGCGGCCGGCGCCTCGCGCGAGGTGGGATAACCGGAAACAACGGTTTGATATGCACTCGTCGCTTCGCTGTGGCGACCGAGCGCGTCGAGCGAGCGGCCGACGCGGTACTGCGCGAGTGAGGCCAGCGAATGCTGGAAGTAGCGCGTGAGCACTTTGTTGAATTCGACAATGGCCGCTTCGTACTGCTTGTCCTGGAATAGCACTTCGCCCAGCACGGCCTGCGAGCGCGCGGCGACGTTCGTGCCGTCGTACTCGGATGTCACCGCGCGCAGCGCATCGGTGCCGCCCTGGGTGTCGCCGGCAAGATACGTGGCTGCCGCGCCGCGCACCCTGGCTTCCGCCTGGATCGACGGATCAACCGCCTTGGTGGACACGAGCGCGAACTCTTCCATCGCGCTCTTGTACGAGCCGCTCTTCATGAACACGTTGGCCTTCGCGAGCATGGCGACGTCGGAGAGGCGCGCGTCATGATAGCGGTCGACCACTTCCTGGTAGCGCGCGGCCGCCTGCAGCGGTCTCTTCGTCGCTTCGTCGGTGAGCGCACGCAGATAGATACACGCCGCGTCGAGGGGCGAGCCGCTGGGAAGGACGCTCACGTCGGCGTACCGCCCCTCGAGAAACGCGGCCGTGGAGAGAGCCAGCGCAAAACGCGGGTCGCGCACGATCCACGGGAAACGCGTGCGCGCTTCCTTGAGCGTGCCGTTGGCGAGACCCAGGCTGTCGGCCCGGATCGCCCCCCACGCGCGCGCGAGCAATGCGTCTGATACAGCGGTGGAACGGCCGTGGGTGTTGAACCACTGCGCCCATTCCTTGTCCGCCTGCGCGGCACGGCCGCTGGCCTGCTGCGACTGAATCGCGCCGAGGCTCGCGTCGGCCGCGAGCGGGGTGTCCTTCGATTCCTTCGCGGCGGACTTGAACGCCTGCGCGGCGTCGTCGTAGCGGCCGTTGGCAAAGCGGATCTCACCGCAGAGAAAATACGCTGCTGCCTTTTCCTCGCCGCCGAGGTTGCCGATGAGCGCGTTCACGCGCGCATCCAGGTCGTTGAGGGTTTCGCTGCGCTCGATGGCGGCAAGCCGGTTCGCCTTCTCGAACGCCATCCCGAGGCCCGCAAGCTGTGATTTCGTGTCCGTGCTCGCCGCGCTCGCAACACCCGTCGCGAGAGCCACCATCGCCGCTGTAATGAAGCTGGTTCTGTGCATAGGGATGCTACTCCACGATAACCGGCACGCCGCCCTGCGGACCCGACGTGGTGATTTCGACCTTGTGCTCCTCGGCGCGGAGCGTACGGCCCTCTTCGTCGGTGACCACGAGGCGGTAGATGTAGAAGCCGTCCGGCAAGGTCATGCCGTTTTCGTCCTTGCCGTCCCACATCACGTGTGCGGGCGGAACCCCGGCGCCGCCGAACGTGCGCACGATCTGGTTGTGCTTGTCGACGATGTCGAGCTGCCACTGCTTGGTCTCCGCCTTGGTGCGCGCCTTGATGTTGAACTTGGTGACGGAGTTCTCGCCGATCGGCGAGAAGACTTCTGGCGTCGCGTACGAGTTCGCGAAGAAGCCGCCGAACTTGTACGACACGGCAAGATAGTGCACGAGTCCGAGCTCGTGGTCGTTCATGCCGTAGTCGAACTGCATCGTCTGGTTGAGCCGATAGCTGAAGCCTCCCGCCGGTTCGTCGAAGGCGTATCCGGCGCGCAGGCCGAATGTGTCCTGGAACCACACTTCGGTGCCGGCGTGAAACGTCGTGCCTGGCCCTTCACGATGGTCCGCTTCGAGCGAAAGAAGTCCGCGCCCGTTGAGGAACGCGAAGGCGACCCCGCCGCGCACTTCGAGCGGGTAGGTCTCCTTGACGTCGCGCGGCTGGAGCGACGGTCCGCCCAGATTCAGGAGCGAAACGCCGACGCGGAGCCGCGGCGTCACACTGTAGAGACCGCCGACGTCGGCTCCCACACCGGTCGAGGTGAAATCTTCGACCTGCTGGCGCACGATCTTGAGGTTGGTGCCGAGCGAAAGGCGCGGCGTCACGCTCTTCGCGGCGCTGATGAGGAAGGCCATATCGCTCTGCTTGAACGTGCCCAGCGATTCGTTGATATCGCTGGTGCGCTCGAAGTCACCCGAGCTCAGCGACAGCATCGTGAATCCGAGCGACGGCAGTCGTCCGGACGGCATCACGAAGCTCAAACCGTTGATCGACGTGTCTTCGAAGTAACGCGCGGTTTCGAAGTGCGCTTCGTTTTGAAGCGACTGGGTGAGACCGGCCGGGTTCCACACCACGCCGAGCGCATCATCGGCGGTGGCGACGAAAGCGCCGCCCAGGCCGATCGAGCGCGCCGAAGCGTAGCGGGAGAGCCAGTCGCCGGGCACCCCGGCGGCGGCTTCCTCGGCGCGCGCATTGCTGCTCACGAGCGTGAGCGAGGCACACGCAGCGCCGCCCGCGACGATGAATCTAAGCATTGAACGAATCCGTTTGATGCAATGCATGTGACTGCTCCTCGCTTAACGCACGGCCGCGATCTTGCGCGTCATGGTGTGAAGCGTTTCGCCCTGGCCCGCCGCTTCGATGCGAAGCACGTAACCGCCGCTCGAGACGAAATCGCCCTTTCCGTTCCTGCCGTCCCACGTGACCTGGTTGAGACCCGCGCTGCCGCCGGGCGAGCCGGGCGTGTAGGTCTTCTCGTACACGAGCCCGCCCGTGAGCGTGAAGATCCTCATCGTCACGGTGGCGTTGTCGTCGAGCTGGTAGGCGATCGTGGTCGGCGCCTCGCCCGGATGGAACGGGTTCGGGTAGTTGGTGACGAAGCCACCGGCGGCGTTCGGATCGACGAAGGCCGTCTCGATGTCGAGGTCGCCGTTGAGCGATCCCGACACGGCGCGGACGCGGCTGCGTTCCGGCGTGCGCGGACTGCGGAAGTAGCAGCGCGCGACACCGTCCTCCGTCGTGACGGAATCGATCGCCGTCAGCGAGCCGGAGCCCTGCGTCAGTGAGAACTTGACGGGCCGGTCTGGCACGCCGTTCTCGTATCCATCGATCACGCGCGCGGTGATTAGGGCGCGCTTGTTGCCGCCCACCCACCTCGGGTCACTGGAGAGCTTGATCTCCGTGGGCGCGCCCGGTGCCACCGTGATCACTTCGGACGTAGCCGGCGCGTTGCCGGCGTCGTCGCGGACAACCAGCACAATTGGCTCGGCGAAGGTGTACGTCTCCGGCATCGTGCGCTGCCCCTGCAGGAGCTGAAACTGTGTGGAGTACAACGTGCCGCGGCCGGGTGCGCGCGTGGTCGCGTGTTGCACGTCGACGGTGACGGCCGAGTTGATCTCCTGGATGACACTGCCCGCGTCGTTGGTTATTTTCACGGTGAGCGTGAACTGTTCTCCGGCCTGCACGCTGAGCGGCGCTACAACGGCTTCCAGGTGGAAACCGCTCGAGATCGTGCGCACCTGCGTCGTGCTGGTCGGCATGCTCGGCCGCGTCACGTTGGACGCGGTGATCTGCTGAAAACCGCCGGTCGAAAGGCGCACGCTCATCTGCGCGACGCCGTCGACCATCGCCTGGTTGGGCGGGAGCTGCGCGAGCGGGTCATTCGACGTCAGATGAATGAGGTCGGTGGCACCGCCCACCGGGTTGTACCACTGGTCGGTCGCCTGCACGGTGACCACGAAGGAGTAATTGATCGACTGGTCGGTCGCGGTGCCCGTACGTCCTTCCGGCGTTCCCGGCGCGATCGACTCGCCCGGGCAGAGCACCACGATGCGCGAGTACGGACCGCCGATGATGCGAATCTGCGTCGACGTGTGGCCGTTCACGTTGCCGTCCGTCACATCGGTCGCGGTGACGCGTTGCATGCCCGATCGGTACATGCGGGTCGGCACGACGAGCTCGCCGTTGACGAGTGTGATCTGCGCCGGCATCTGCGCGAACGCGTCTGTCGACGACAGCGCGATGGTATGCGTATTGCCGGTGACGCGGTTGAAGTACTGGTCGCACGCGCGCACGGTCATGTTGAACTGTGCACCCGCCTGCTGGTCGGTCGGCGTGCCCGTGAATCCGCTCGCGGTTCCGCCCGCCGCCGTCATGCCGGGATAGAGAATCAGCAGTTTCGCAACCGGACCCGGATTGACGACGAAGTTGTTGCTCATGCCGGTGTGCGGAGGCGCGGAGAAATCCGCCACGGTGAACGACACCGCACCGCCCGCCCCCTTGAACATCATCGAGCCCTGCCACACGCCGTTGGTGAACACGATGGACTCAGGCGTGATGCTGCCCGGGCCGGTGTTGGCGATGATCAGCGCGTTGCCGTTGAATCCCGACACGGTGTTTCCGCTCTGATCGGTGGCGCGAATGCGCACGCTGACCGGTACTCCCGCCGTCTGCGGCGAGCTGATTGGATCGACGATGAAACGCTGCGCGGCATTCGCCATCACCGGAATGCCCTGCGTCGTAAAGGGCGTGATCGAACTGCGATCCCGGTCGGTCGCCGTCAGCGTCTGCGTTCCCACCGTGACGAGCGTGTAGTTGAAGCGCTCGTATCCGTTATCGAGATCGACGATGATCGTCGACGCACCCGGGTCACTCGAGGTGATGCGGGCATCGTCCTCGCTGGGCACCGGATTGAAGTAGTTATCCGTCGCGTACACGTCGACCGAGAACGGCTGGCCCGAGCTCTGTGCGGCGGGATTTCCAACATAACCGAGAAGACTGCCCGGCAATGGATCCTGGCCCGGCACGATGAGGAGAAGTTTCCGGAACGATCCGGGGTTGACGTAGAAGGGATCGCTGGTACCGTTGATCGACCCGTCGGTGTCGAGGTAGGCATAAATGTTCACGTTGCCGCGACTTCGGTTGGTCACGTCGGCGCGATAGACCGTAACGTCGCCCGACCACACGCCACCCGACATCGTGATGACTTCCGGATACGCCCGGCCGACACCGTAACTCGTGAGTTCCTGCAAACTCACCTGTCCGTTGTAATTGACCAGCATGCCCCGCGGGTCCACCGCGCGGATGGTGACGTCGATCGGCTGGCCGGCATACTGCTCGCGGTGCCTGATGCTCGAGAAGGTGAAGCCCTGGAGCAGCATCGACGTGACGGGTGCCGAGATCGCGTTCGCAATGGTCGGGTCGGAATTGTCATCCGCGGTAAACGTGAAGGATCCCGCGGCATTGAGCGTCGCCTGAACCGTGGAGGTTCCGCCCGAGAGCGAAAACGACGGCGGCAGCGACGCGCTCCCGTCGGTGGAAGCGAGCGTCACGGAGTTCGTCACCGCGGTCACCAGGTTCCACGAGTTGTCGCATGCGCGAACAACCATGTTGAACGGGACGCCGACGGTCTGCGTACGCGGAGCTCCGGTCTTTCCGGTGCCCGTTCCCGGCGCGGGCGCTTCACCCGGCAACAGGATCTGGAGTTTCGTGTAGGACTGCGCGACGGCGATGCGCGGAGTAACCGCACCGATCGCGGCGCAGGCCATAAGGCACACGAAATACCCGAGCGTCTTGAGGGCGTGTCGCACGGTATCACCTCGCGAGCGATCAATCGGGAAGCGCGCGAATGCGCGTGACACGATCGGTCTGCTTCGTCTATCGACGGTTGTAACGGGACTTGTGTCGCTGCGAATGCGAGCGAGATATGTGCCGGAAGCCGCCGTGTGCGGCGCGTGCGTGCGCGTGCGGGATACGTTGATCTCAGCGTACCCGCGCCGTTCTCATGATCGTGGCTTCGCGCGGCCGTTAGGCGAGGTGTCCGAAGGTCGCGCAATGCGATTTACCACGGAATCGAGATTCATGAATTGCACGACGGGCAATACCAAGAGCTGCGGGCCGCATTTCCGCTGCGGAAATGAACGGGAATCCACAAAGTACGTACTTCTATCGCCTCGAAGGGTCAGGTGCAGCGGCGAGAATGGTTCTTACTGTAGGTGGCAGCGGGTCACCACTTGCGTTTCGGATGGCGACTCGATACGATGGACGGTCGTGTGCGTCAAACCCAGCTCTAGGAGTGTTCCCTTGGCTTAAGGAGGACTCTAGTGCACAGTTTTTCGAAAGCAGTTCTCATGCTCTCGCTTTGCCTGGTCTCTGCACCCGCGCTAGCCGCTGATCCGGCGTACTTCCGAATTCCTGATGAAAACCCCTATGGTGGAGGTCCGGGTTTCGGTGGCTATCACCCCTCCCATGAACAGTATTTTGGTCATCTGTGGGGGGTATTCTCTATGAGGACCTTCGTCAGCTCACCAAAGTGCTCCAGGTGGCGTCCGGAGGCGCGGGCGGCTCACAGATGTACTGCATCACACAGCTCTATGACAACTTGCCGCTAGGGGAGCGAGGTCCGACAACGTTCTTCGATATCAGTCGGTGGGAGAGTTTCCACGCCGGTCAACCATGGCCTCTAGATTCCTTCTTTGACATCTACTATGAGGTGAGGCCGGCCGGATTCGGCTCCCCGTTGACGTCGCTCTTCCCTGTCAATCCCAGTCTACCGGCGACGGACCCCGCGCGTTTCTTTGACATCACGTACGTTGATTCTTTTTTTGACATCACGTACCGGTGCGTGAGTCTTTATGGAACGTATGAAATGCATCTTCATGGAGAACTGCAGCCCGCGCTCCGCCTCCAGAGTCTGGGCGTTCATCACCAGTCCAGCGGCGAGAGCTTCTTTGATGTCTTTTTCGACGTGGACCGTGTCGGCACTTTCGATCCGTCGAAACCGCTGCTGAAGACCACGACGACCGGTGAAAACATTGGCGATGTCATCGCGGTTGAATCCGTCACCTGGGGCGCGGTAAAGGCGCTTTATCGTCAATAGTCGCGGTCGCGCGACACGGCTTCTTGTTCCACTGGAGGCGGCGATCGTCGATCGCGACGGAGGGCCGGGCGCCAGAGGGCGGTGGATACGGCTTCAGCGTACCGATCAACCCCGCGGACGAACGCCGCTCCAGTGGAGCATGAAGCGACTGGAACGCATGGGCACCGAAGGCAGAGGGAGATAGAAAAAGAGTGGCTCCCCAGAGTGGTGGGAGTGAGACACGCCTTGCGATGCGTCGGAGTCTAGTCCCGCCTGTCCGTCGAGCGCTATCGATACCGCCCCTTGTCAACGCCCTGGCCGCTACCCGGCGGGTGGTATACTTGGTGCGTCTCAGTTTCTTCACGGCCGGTTAGGAAGCTCGGAGATGAGCAGATACCTCAGGCTCCCTCTCGCATTTGTTCTGCTTACGTCGGTCGCGTCCCACCGTGCCGACGCCGACATCGCACCCAACCCCCTGACGGGCGGCTGGCCAGTCATCCGTTATGAAGAAGGAACCACCGACGTGCGGATGGTCGCCGAGGACGTTGTTGTGCGCATCTACGCGGACAGCATCGTGACCGTCGGCTCTTTCTCGATGTTCAATGAAGGGAAGACCGTCGACATGGTGGTAGGATTCCCGTTCCCTTACTCGAACGATCTCATCCGCTTTCGAGCCTTCGTCGACGGCCGACCCGTCGAGATCCGTGGCGCGCAGAAGGAGGTTTCAGCGGGCGCGAAGAGATCGACAGCCTACTGGAAAGTCTGGGATATGGCTTTTCGCGAGGGCGTAGCGTGCGAGATTCGAGTCGAATACAAGACGAAGCCCTCACAATCGGAAGGCTGGTTTTCTGCGCGTGAAGGGTTTTCTTCACTGCCTGCCGACGTGCTCGAAGCGTATCGACAGGCCACGGCCAGAGGAGACGTGGAGTACACACTCGAAACGGGACAACAATGGAAGGGCATCCTTGATCGTGCCAGAGTCTCATTCGAGTTCGTCGGAATGTCCGGCGATCGTGTCTTGAGATACCAGCCGGACAGTGGGGTCGCCACAGGGAATGGCGTCGTCTGGGAATACACTGACTACGAACCTTCGGGATGGGTCGCCCTCGAGTACACTCCATACCTACCGGTACAGCAGATACCGGCTGTCCTTCTTGGCATCGTGAAACGCTTCCCTGACGACCCACAGCTTGCCAGCAATGTGGGCCGTTTTTGTGCTTCCGGCCTGGATAGGAACGACCTGCAATGCGAGATCTACCACTCGTTTCTTGCGGCCTGGGACAAGCGGATCCCTCAACTGATGGAATACGCACCGGGTGGCCGATGCAGGGTCAATTATCAGGCCGAGGGAGGGTTTTTTGCGGTCTGGCACATGGCTCGCGACCTTTTCCGACAATACGAGAGGAATGGTGGCATTGAGAAAGGCAAAGACATCGCGTCGACGGTGTTGCTGATATCCGGAGCAATCGTGGACTCGCTCTACACCTGCGGTGGTCTGCCGGGGAAAGACGAATGGCTGTCTCGCGAAGCCATCGCAATTCGCGATCTCTGCAATGAGTTGATCAAAAAGAACGGGGGAGGCCGTTAAGTCACGTCGCTCGAGTATGTCGGAAAGAAGATGCGGGTGGACAACCCAGATAGGACGACGTGAGGAAAATTGGCTCCCCAGACGTAACGCTACTCGAACCGCGAAGGAGTTTGTTGAGCTTGTCAGGGTGTTGTGGCCGCACTACTTACCGTTCCCGGGGAACTTGTAACGGGTCTGACCACGCCACAGAATCTTGAAATCGCCTTGCTCTGGCATCCACATGTGCCGTGGCTGGACCGACGTTTCGAAGACCTCCAAGTGGAGAATCAGTTCTGCGTCCTTAGCCGCTCGGATTCGTGCGGAGACATCCGGCGGCAAGAAGGACGTTCCCGGATTCCCAGCTGTTCCGCCCAGGCTACGCGGATACTCCGAAATCGTTGTGCCATCGACGCGCGTTTCCAAATGCCAACGGTTCCCGAGTGCGAATCCAGGCCTCTTCTTCACCCGAATCTTGGAAGTCGCCTTGTACGTCCAGCCGATCTGCCCCGGGACCTGGGTATTGTCAATGACCAGCGTCTTCGGAACCTCAACCTCCTCGATTGCTACGGATGCAGGAAGGATCGTCAGCGCGCAAGGTTGAGATTCGATCTTCCCAGTCCATAATGTCAACGGTCCTTCATAGACGCGGCTGCGATACTCGCGTGTCGAATCCAAATACGCTTCTATGTTCCGGCCACCATCGTTCCCATAGATTGCTGTCACCGAGTATTCGCCGGCGGACATCTGCTCACCTCGCTCGGAAAGGAGGTGCACGGTCAAGTACTCCAATGGTATTCGGTCGCCATGTTTCAGGTGCACGAGATTTCCGGGCTGTTCCATCGCCAGCATGCCCACGCTATATGGTGAGCGCGCGAACGACTCTGCCGTCTTCTTGTTCACAAACAGGAACTCGCAACGGCTGGAAAACCGATTGAGAATTCGCGTATGACTAGCGGCGATGGTCGTATCGAACGCTAACGTAACATTGAATTGAACGGCGTCGCCCATCGGGACCGTGGCCGGGTCCGCCTTCAGCGTCGCGGTGAGCCCGTCATGCTGAGTGACGGGAGGTGAATCCGTGGTAACGAAGAAGCCCAGAGCTATAGCAGCGGCGATCAATCGCATGTTTTCATGATGCGCCTTCGCGCGCGCCGCGGCAAGGCGCTAGGTTCGAGCGTCCTATCTGGGGTAGAGCGTGCTCGAACTCTCGAAACGCATGTGAGGAAACGTGATTTGGCCGGAAAAATAGAATGGCTCCCCGGGTAGGACTCGAACCTACAACCCTGCGGTTACAAGGGTTCCCTTTGTTGCCAAAGGGCTCGGACTATCTCATCACCCGTCCCGAATGGCTCAGGCGAGGGTGTCGGGCGCTGATGGGGCTTATCGGTTGAGAATCCTCATCCCCTAGTCTCTGCACGTTCCCGCCTACTTGGTCATCTCATTCGGCGGGCTTCGCTCAGGATTACCCTGTAAGGGCTTCCCTGAATTCACCCGATTTTTCACCAACGGTCTCCCGTTGGAGCTGCATTCGAATACAGCCGCATGCTCTACCATTGAGCTACCGAGGAACCTTGGGGCTCAGAATATAGTCCCGGATGCCGGTTGTCAATGGACGCGGGAGCGGGCGGGAAGCCGTTTAGCGCAGCACGACGAGCTTTCCGGCTTGCGTGGTTCCCGCAGCCGTGAGCCTCACGAAATAGACTCCGCCGTTGAGCCGGCCACCGGCGCCAGTCGTGGCATCGAGCTGGTACGATCCCCATCCGGCCGGCACGCCGTGCATCACATCTGACATGACCCGTCGCCCCGCCACGTCGAAGATGTCGATCGTCACATCCGACGCGCTCGGCAGTCCGAATCGAATCTCGGTCTGTCCGGCGAATGGATTCGGCGCGCTGGAAAGCAGCGTGAGCGTGCCCGGCGTCGGCGGTGACGTTCCCACACGGAAGTTCGCCTGTTGTGTAACCGGTCCGTTCATGGTGACGGTCGCGGGGTTGCTGGCGCCGGTGTAGGAACCGTTTCCCGTCCCGGACCACGAATCGAAGGAGTACCCGGAATCGGGTGACGCAGTGACGCTCACGAGCGAACCGCCGTCGGTCCATCCGCCACTCGGGCCGGCCGTCCCACCGGCGCCGGCGGTCACGGTGAGCACGTACTGAACCTTGAAGGTCGCGGTATAGGTGATGTTCCCGTTCGGCGACACGGTGTGCGTCGCGGCCCCGCCGTCGCTCCAGGTCATGAACAGGTAGCGCGCGTCGGCGCTCACCGTCTGCGGCGAGGTCGCCTCGATGGTGTGCGACGCACCCGGCACCCACGCGAACGTCTGCGAGCTGGTATATGGACTCCCGTCCACCAGGAACGATCGCCCGCTCGGCGTGGAGCGCACGGTGACCGTGACGCTGTTCCCGAACGCAGCCGTCTCGGTGATGGGTCCGTCCATGGTGATTGTCGCCGGGTTCGCATTGCCGCTGTAGGAGCCGCTCCCGGATCCGGTCCATCCGTTGAAGCCGTAGCCCACATCGGGCGTGGCGGTGATCTCCACCGGCGTGCCGGCGTTGTGCCAGCCGCTCGCTGGAGCCACGGTGCCGTTCGCTCCTGCGGTCATCGTGAGATAGTGCTGCGTGGTGAAGTTCGCGGTGTAGGTGCGGCTGGAGTTGGGCGCCACGGTCTGGGAGATCGCGCCGCCACTGCTCCAATTCGCCCACACGTACTGCGTGCCGCTCGCGCCGGCCTGGGGCGACGAGGTGGCGATAGTGTGAGATTCGTTGGGATTCCATTCGAATATCTGCGTGCTCGTGTACTCGACATCGTCCACCGTGAACGAACGGCCCGGGGGGGTGGTCTGCACCGCCACCGAGATTCCGGTCGGAATGCTCTTGAAGGTGACGTCGTTGAGCGTGAGCGACGTCGGGCTGGTGGCGATCCACGTGTCGCCCGCGTCCGCCGTCTTGAGAACGACACCGGCGACACCGGCGGCCCAGCCGGTGGTCCCGTCGATGAACGCGACCGATGTGAGCTCGGTGGACACCGGGCGCTGCTCGCTCCAGTTGCTCCCGCCGTTGGTCGACTTGAGAACGACCCCGGATCCGCCGACCGCCCATCCCACCGACGCACTCACGAACGTTACCGCATTGAGCGGTCGCGTCGTGGGCTTCGTCGTGGTCCACGAGGCTCCTCCGTTGGTGGTCTTGAGAACCGTACCCACGCTTCCAACCGCCCAGCCGGTGGAGGTGCTCATGAAGAACACATCCTCGAGGATGGCGGACGTGGGCGCGCTCACGGTCCAGTTGATCCCGCCGTTGGTGGTTCGCAGCGCCACGCCGTTGCCGACCGCCCAGCCGGTGTTCGCATTGACGAAATAGACCGCGTTGAGCGTCGCGGGTGTCGGCGTCGAGGCGGTCCAGTTCGCGCCACCGTTGGTGGTGCGGAGCACGGTGCCGGAATTCCCGACGGCCCACCCATGATTGGCGTCGACGAACATCACGTCGTTCAGGTTGACCGCGGTGGGAGACGTGAGCGACCAGTTCGCGCCGCCGTTGGTGGTGTGCATCACGAGTCCGCCGAAGCCGACGACCCAGCCCTCGTTGTCGTTCACGAAGCTCGCGGCGGTGAGGGTGACGCCTGCGGGCGAGGTGGCAGTCCAGTTTGCACCGGCGTCGCTCGACTTGAGAACCACGCCATTGGCGCCCACGGCCCACCCGGCCGCGAACGCGGGAGCGCCGGCAACAACGAGGAACAACGAAATGCTCGCGGCACAGGCAACCTTCAGGCGCATGTTTCAATCTCCGGGTGGCTGGAGGACTACTAATGAGCGTGCATATCCCATGCCGGGAAATCGTGCAACCGAAAACTTGCCAACGTGTTACGGGATTCGAAACCCTGCGTCGAACCCGGGCCCGCACGGGCTACTTGCGGCGTTTCTTTTTCTCGCCGGCGGCCGCGCGGAGCCGCTGGCGGCAATCTCGTAGCCCCGCCTCGGCGGCCATGCGGTCGATCTGTGCGGGGAGCACGGCGTCGGCGTAGATCGCAACCGCATCCACCAGGAACGACTCGGCCTCGCCGACACGCCCGAGCGCGATCAGCGCCGTGGCGAGCGCGGTCTCGGCGCGCGCGGTGTTCGGATGGTCCGGAGACCAGTATTCCCGCGCGATATCGAGCGCGGCCCGGAACTGCGCCTCCGCCCCGGCGGGATCGCCATGCGCCATGCGACAGCCGCCGAGACCGAGTATCGCCCTGGAATCCCGGGGAAGCGCCGGCCCGCCGGGTTCGAAATGGCGCATCCGCTCCAGCCCGTTGGCGAAGAGCGTTTCCGCTTCCGCCACCGCGCCCATCTGGAGCCGGATGGAGCCCAGTTCGACGAGCGCGCTCGCGACCCACGTACCCCGATCGTGGTGGGCCCGCCGCGTGAGCGCGACCCCCTCCCGGGCGAGTGCTTCCGCCTCCAACCAGCGCCCAAGGGCCGCGAGGTCGGCGGCGAGCCGGATCATCGACACCGACATCGCGTTCTGCTCTTCCCCACCGGTCACGCGCTGCTGAATCTCCAGCGACTCCCGCAGGATCGTGTCCGCGGCGGCGTAGTCCCCGCGGTCGTAGAGCACCTGGCCGATATCGTTCATCACCGCGCCCACGATCGGATGGTCGGGACCGCTCAACTCGATGTGCAAGGCGAGGGCGTCGCGGTAGAGCTTCTCCGCGTCGCGGTACTGGCCTTCTTCGTGGAGCACACGCCCGAGTGCCCCCAGGCTGTACGCGACGTCGGCGTGGCGGTCGCCATAGAAGCGACGGCGAATCTCGAGCGCCTCGCGTTGCATCTGCTCCGCGTCTTCGTACTCGCCCAGGCGCGTGAGCACCCGCGCGTACGCGCTCAAGGTGGACGCCAGGTTGGGATGGCCGTCGGGATAGAGCGCGCGATCCACCGCCAGCACCTCCTCCCACATCGCCTTCGAGTCTTGCAGGTGCTCTTCGTCGGCGAGGAGCTGCGCATAGTTGTAGCGGGTGCTCGCCGTTTCCGGGTGCCGCCTGCCGAACGTCTTCTCCTGCGTCGCCAGCGCCTCGCGGAAGAGCGTATCGGCATCGGCATAGCGGCTCTGTTCGTGGAGCAGGACGGCGAGGTGGTTCATGACGACCGACGCATGCCCGCTCTCGGTTCCTTCGATCTGTTTCCAGGTCGCGATCGATTCCCGATAGTGCGACTCACTCTCTTCGTATCGCCCCCGCCGACTGCTGGCCCAGCCCAGCACGTCCAGGAATTCCGCGAGCGAGGCGGCTCCCGCCTCCCCGAGCGAGCGGGCGAGCTCCGTCCCGCGCCGGGCGAGTGCCTCTGCATCTTGGACGTCGCTTGTGCCGACATGGATAGACGCTAGGTCCGCCATGACCGCGACGGCGTCCGGGTATTCCTCGCCGTGGAGCTGGAGCTGGAGGTCGAGGCTTTTCTGAAAGGCGGCGCGCGCCGCTTCGAGCAGACCCAGTCCCTGATAGGCATTGCCAATGGTCCGCATCAACTCGGCCAGCACGTCGGGCTGGCCTGCGAGCTCCCGCTCCGCGCGCACACGACCCTGATCCAGTACCTCGCGCACGGTGGTGCTGTCGCCGCGCGACCGGTTCAGGTTGGCGGCTTTGAAGAGACTCTCGAGAAACGCATTCACCTCGGCGGCATTGCGGGCCTCGAGGCGAGCATGGTCGCGCTCACGGGTCAGGCGAGCGGTGTGGGAGAGGGTCATCGCCGCCAGCGCGATCAGCGCCACGGCGACGCTCACGGCGACCGGGTGGCGCCGCACGAACGTTCCGATGTAGCGGAGTGCCGTAGCCAGCAGCGCGCGCAGGCGATCGAACGCGCTCTGGAGGAGCGCCCGCACGCGATTCCCGCGCTCGCGATCCATGTCCATCATGACTCGCGGAGGAGCCTGGTCACGCCCTGGGGAGACACGCGGCGATACTAGCGTACCCCCGCGGTATCGTCAGCGATGGAGTGCCTGACGGAGGCCGGGGGGAAAAAAGTGGGCCGGCTATCTTTCGATGCCGGCCCACTCCAGGCGCCGGAGCGAGTGGCCGCAATTACCCACTCCGGACCGCTTTAGTTGGGTGCTCTACTTCCGTATCGCCGAACCGCCCCTCCCGCCTCGTCTTCCCCAGCCCCTTGCCTCGGAGGCAGTATAGCAAAGAAAGCGATTCTTTTCTCTTAAATTATTGCCCCAAACTAGACTTTTTCCTAACCCAAGACCTTTACGTAGGTTGCCCGATCGGCCATAATCCCATCCGCCCCCGGGGAGGTCGGCGTTTTGTGCTCCGCCGGTTTCAGTCATTGAAATGGGAGCCTGTCAATCAAGGAGTCTCGATGAGAAGTCATTCTAGGAACCGTGTCACCACGGTCGTCGCCATCGCGCTGGTCGCGCTCGTCGCGTCGTGCGGTAAGAAAGCCGAACAAGAGGAATCCACCGTGGCCGAGCTGCATTTTCCGCACATCGCCCCGGACAGTCTGCGCTCGGAGATGGCCCGCTACGCGCCGGTGGAGATCGCCTACGACGAGACGATTCTTTCCACCGCCGAGAAACAGGCGCTCGCCAAGATCGTCGCCGCCGCGCACGAAATGGACGAAATCTTCCTGCGCCAGGTGTGGGAAGGCAACGTCGCGCTGCGCGACGAGCTGGCGAAGGCCGCCCAGATCGACGGCCCGAATCAGAATCTCTACAGCGACCTGCTGCATTATTTCCGCATCAACGCGGGCCCCTGGATCCGTCTCGAGGGGAACCGGCCGTTTATCGGCACCATGGCGAAGCCCACGGGCGCGGGCTTCTACCCCCAGGACATGACCAAGGACGAGTTCGAAAAACTCGTGGCGGCCAACCCCGACCAGAAGGATGCGCTCACGGGGTACTTTACGCGCATCGAGCGCACACCCGACGGGAGCCTCAAGGCGGTCGAGTACCGCGACGCCTACGGCCCCTTCCTGAAAAACGCCGCGGCGCTCTTGAACGAGGCGGCGGATATCCTGACGTCGGACCCCGCGAAGGCGGCGATGGCGAAGGGCGTCGACTACACCACGCTGGCGACGTTTCTGCGCAGCCGCGCGGCCGCGTTTCAATCGAACGATTACTTCCAGAGCGACATGGACTGGATGGACGTCAAAGACAACCTGATCGACGTGACCATCGGTCCCTACGAGGTCTACGAAGACGGCCTGTTCAACTACAAGGCGTCGTTCGAGGCCGTCATCGCGATTCGCAATCCCGCCGACAGCAAGAAGCTCGATGAGCTCAAGAGCTTTCTGCCGGCGATGGAGCGCGGGCTGCCCATCCCCGCCGAGTACAAGAACGCCAGCCGCGGAACCGATTCGCCCATCAGCGTGGTCGACGTCGTCCATGCCGCCGGCGACATCAAGGCGGGCGTACACGCGGTGGCCTTCAACTTGCCCAACGACGAACGCGTGCGCGAGGCCAAAGGGAGCAAGAAGGTCCTGCTCAAGAACATCTCCCGCGCCAAGTACGAACAGATCCTGGTGCCGATTGCCAACCTGGTGCTCAATCCCGACCAGATGGCCCACGTGGACTTCGAGAGTTTCTTCAACCACACCCTGATGCACGAACTGGCGCACGGCCTCGGACCCGGAACCATCACCCTTCCCGACGGGTCGAAGACCACGGTCAACCAGGCCTTGAAGACGCTGTATTCGCCGCTCGAGGAGTGCAAGGCCGACGTGATGGGGCTCTACAACAACGAGTACCTGGTGAAGAACAGCTACATGACCCCGCAGCAGCTCACGAAGCAGTACGTCGTGTTTCTGCCCGGCCTCTTCCGGTCGATGCGCTTCGGTCTGCACGAGGCCCACGGCAAGGGGAACCTGATCCAGTACAACTGGTTCAAGGACAAAGGAGCGTTCACGCTGGATCCGGCGACGGATCGATACACGGTGAACGTCGACAAGATGGGCGAGGCGGCGAAGTCGCTCACGCGCGAGCTGTGCCTGCTCCAGGCCCGGGGCGACTACGACGCCGCGCAGGCCTTCGTCGACGTGTGGGGCACGGTGCCCCCCGAGGTCGAGCGCATCGTCGACAAGCTGGTCAACATCCCGTCGGATGTGGCGCCGGATTACGACGCGCGTCAGTTCGCCACCGCGGCGCAGTAGCGCTCCGGTCGGCAATAGCGGGCGCCCGGGTCGTGGGGACCCGGGCGCTCACCCATGAAGCGCAAGAAGCCCCGCAAGATTTCCGCAGCGTCGACGTCCGTCGACGGCGCTCGAGGGTCGGCGTTGCCGGCAGGGGCCGGCTCCCACCCGCGCGTCGGCCTGCTCACCGGCGCCGCCGCTCTGTCGGCCGCGCTGGTGGTCGCCGCTTCCTTCCTCCCCGGCGCCCGCCTGTGGGGGATCAACCACCTGGCCTTCGTCTCTCCGCCCGCGCGGTGGGCGGCGATCGTCGTGATCGCGCTGGCATTCGTCCCCGCTCTGGCGCGGCCGGCGTACCGCGGGCTGCTGGGGGCCGCGGCCCGGCTGACGGGGTCGAACCGCAGGGCGCAGCTTGTCATCCTCGCCGCGATCGCCGTCGCGGCGGTGCCTGGATTCGGCGCGCTGCGTTCGTCGACGCTGCTCCTGGGCGACGGCCAGCTCATCGTCCGCAGCTTCGAAGCCGCCGAGGAGGGGCACGATACCGTCATCATGCGCAGCCCCCGGGCGATCGTGAACGAGGATTTCATCGCACCGGGAACCACGCTCCTCTATTACGGCGCCTCGAAGGTCGCTACCGGCCCCTTCAAGAAGACTCCCCTGGTCGGGCTGCAGGTGTTCAATTGTCTGCTGGGGGGCGTGTTCGTGTTCCTGTTGCTGGTGGTGGCGACGGCCGCGTCCATCAGCCCGGAACACCGAACCTGGCTGCTGTGGCTGGGGCTGTTTTCGTGTTCGATCGAGCTGTTCTTCGGTTACGTCGAGAACTATACCGCGCCGTTTCTGCTCCTGTTCCTTTACGTCGTGACGGCGTTTCGGGCGCTCCACAATCGAGGTCCCCTGTGGCTCCCCGTCGTGCCGCTGGTGCTGGCGGCCTACGCCCACGTGCAGAGCATTCTGTTCATCCCGTCGTTCGTCTATCTGGTGACATGGAAACGGGCGGGCACACGGCGCGGAGCGCTGCTGCGCCTGTGGACGCCGCTATTCGGGAGCGTGGCGATGATCGGCGTGGCGGTGTGCTCGGCGTTCCCGCTGCTAAAACGCTTCTACGTCCCGTTCGGATTTCGTAACGACCAATATGCGCTCTTCGCGCCGCATCACCTGGCGGACATCATGAACGAGGTGTTCATGCTTTTCCCGATCGTGCCACTGGTGGCCGCGATGCTCTGGGTCACGCACCGCGCGGAACGCGCGTCCGGGCGCAATTTCATGGGCGATACCAAGGCGGCGCGGGGAGAGCCGACGTCGTGGTTTTCCCACCCGGCCGAATGGCAGCTTGTCGTCACGATTCTGATTCCCTGCGTTTTCTATCTCGTCTTGTTCCACCCGGAGATTGGAATGGCGCGGGACTGGGACCTGTTCACCATGACGACCCTCGCGATCGTTCCGGTGGCGATCCTGACCCTGAATCGCTATGCGTCCGCGACTGGGGTGACCGCCGACACGCTGGCCCGCTTAGCGGTGCCGGCCTTCGCGGTGGTCGCGGTGACCACCACGGCGTGGGTAAGCATCAACGCCTCGTCCAACCGCACCATCGACCGCTTCGTGCGCATTCTCACCTACGACCGCACCCACGCATCCTATGCGTGGGAAAACCTCGCCCTGCTGTATCACGATCGCCGTCAACTGGACAAGGCCATCGAGGTCATGCGCACCGCGTCCGACCAGTCGCACAACCCCCGACAGTACACGCGCCTGGCGGTTTATCTGGAGGAAGACGGGCAGACGGACGAGGCGATCAAGATACTCGACGACGTGCTGGCGCGCAGGCCCTCGTACACCAAGGCCCGATTTCGACTGGTCATGTTTCTCGAGAAGCGCGGCGACTGGACGCGGTTGCTGGAGGTGTCGAAGGCCGGCGTCGAGCACAACCCCGAAGAAGGCATCTACCACTTCTTCTATGGCGAGAGCCTGCTGCAGGCGGGGCGGATCGACGAGGCGATGGAGGCATTTCGCAGCTGCCGTGGCCTGGAACTGCCGGCCGCCGCGAAGCAGTTCGTCGAGTCGACGTTGCGCGCCTACGAACAGGGCGGCAAGTAGCGAGCGCGACCTGTGCGGGTCCTGTCGCCTCGCCACCCGCATCAGGGCGACTCGTCGTCTTCTTCCTCGTCCTCGTCGTCGGCGCCGAGCGTGTCCGGCGGCAGTACCGCGTTCTCGATGAGCGACGCCCCGTCGATGTTCTCGACCAGCGAGTTGTAGGAAAAAATCGCGTAGCCGGCCACACCGATCTCACGCAAAAGCGAAACCGTCTCGGCGAGGTCCTCGTCGCGCCCATCGTACACGCCCAGGCCGACCAGCAGGCGATCCACCCCGACGGTTCGCAGGTACACCTCCGCGCGGTGCTCGATTTCGGCGGGAGGCATGCTGTACGCCATCGGGGCGACGAAATCCACCCAGCCCTGGTGGACCCATCGCGCCCACTCCTGCCCCTTGTCGATCCTCGCCACCACCGGGTCCGCGATGACCGCCGCCGACACCGCTTTTCCACCCGCGGCCGCGTGGATCGCGCTCACCATGCTGTCCACCTGCGCCACCCGGAATTCGCTGTACACGCTGTCCATCAGCGCGAGCGCCTGCGCGCCGACCATGCGCTGGAGTGCGGCGCGATCTCCCGCGACCAGTTCGGCGGGATCGATGCCGTAGCGCACGGTGAAGCGCGCGCGGCTCTCGGGGTCGAAGGAGTACTCCCGGTTCGGGTAGCGGATGTAGTCGAGATGGATGCCGTCGATGTCGTAGGAGGCGACGAGATCCCTCACCACGTTCGCCATGTGGACGCGCAGCTCCCGCACGCCGGGCGAAAGGAACTGGCCGTCGATCCCCTCCGCCTTCCAGCGCGAGCGCGGGACCCGGTCCATGCGCACGCCGCGCGCGTTGGTGAGGATCCATTCCGGGTGCCGGGCCGCCAGGTGCGACGCGGGCGGCGCCGCGGGATCCGACCACACGTAGAAGACGTTCAGCCAGGCGTGCACCGCGATTCCCTGCCGGTGCGCCAGCGTGATCAGGTACGCGAGCGGGTCGAAGTCCGCGATCGACCCGGCGATGCCGGGCGCGATGGGGTCGAGCCGCGTCCGGTAGTAGGCGTCGCCGCGACCGCGCACCTGCACGAACAGCAGGTGGAACCGCGTCTGCACGGCGAAGTCTATGAGCCGGTCGATGGAGCCGGGGCTCGTCAGCGCGTCGCGCACGACCCACAGCGCGCGGATTTCCTCGGCGGGAAGAATGGCGGTGGATTCGCGCAGGCGCGCGAGGTAGGGGGGCGCGAACCAGGCGGTATCGGCTGCCTGCGAAAACGCGGGAGCCCCTCCCGGTGGAAGGGGCTCCCAGGCCAAACAGATCGTTGCGATGAAGACCGCGGCGGGCGACGCGGCCCGTACCCCGCGCGACATCCGACTGGTTACCCGGACTTCCGGGATTTCGACGTCCGGGTCGCGCCCTTCTTGCCCGCGCTGTCGGACTTCTTCTTCGACCTGTCTTTCTTGTCGTCGGTCTCGCGCTTCGTGTCCTTGGCTGGCTTCGCCTTCTTTTCTTTCTTGTCTTTCTTGGCCTTCTTGTCCTTGTCCGCGCTGTCGCCTTCCGCCGGCTTGGAACGACCGCGAGGCGCCTTGACCTGCGTCTCGGGCCCCGCTTCCTGCGGCACCGATCCGCGGATGAGCGGCTTCTTCGTCACTTCGGTGTCGACCAGCTCGAGCAGCACCAGGCGCGCGTTGTCGCCCACGCGATGATGATCGAGCCGGATGATGCGCGTGTATCCGCCGTTTCGCTCCAGATACAGGGGCGCAATCTGGTCGAAGAGCTTGCGCAGGATTTCCGGACTGCGCACGAAGCGCCCGGCCTGGCGCCAGTGCGCGAGCGCCACGGCTTGCTGGTGTTTGGCCTCGCCGTCCTTGCCCGAGGATTGGAGGCTCGTGAACTCCTGCTGCGCGCGGTAGCCCTTCTTGGCCCGCGTGATGAGGCGTTCCGCGAAGCGGCGCGCCTCCTTGGCCTTCGGGCCGGTGGTGGTGATGCGTTCAGACTGGAACAACGATGTCACCATGCTGCGCATCAGCGCGCGGCGGTGCGACGCCGTCCGTCCAAGTTTGCGATGGTCTACCCGATGTCTCATTTTGATTCCTTATTCGCGCCCGGTGAGGAACTCACGTCCTTTTCCGCTCATGCACTTCGCGCGCGATAGTTGAAAGCGCGCCTCGTGAAATCGCGTCGAAGGGCCGTTCGTTCCTCCCCGAAACAAGCCCCTACGAATTCTCGACCGTGAGCTCCGGCTCGTCGATCATCGGCCGCGGCGCCTTGCCGCCGAGAATGGCCTCGACGTCCATGCCCAGGTGGAGGCCCATGCCGTTGAGGATCTCGGTGATCTCCTTCAGGCTCTGCTTGCCGAAGTTGCGGTACTTGAGCATCTCGGCCTCCGAGCGCCGAACCAGATCGCCGAGCGTCTTGATGTTCGCGCGGCGCAGGCAATTCCCGGAGCGCACCGACAACTCCAGCTCTTCCACGCTCCGGCCCAGAATGTCGCGCAGCCGCTCGTGCTCCTCGTCCACCACCGGCTCGGCCGCCTCCATCGGAGACTCGTCGAACTGGATGAACAGCAGCATGTGATCCTTCACGATCTTCGCGGCGTAGCCGAGCGCGTCTTCCGGGCGCGTGCTGCCGTTGGTCGTGATTTCGAGAATCAGGCGATCGTAGTCCGTGCGTTGTCCCACGCGAGTGTTCTCGACCGTGTAGGCGACCTTGCGCACCGGAGCAAAGTTTGAATCCATCGGAATCAGACCGATGTCGTAATCGCCGAGGTCGTGGCTTTCGGCGGGCATGTAGCCCCGGCCGTGCCCGACCAGAATGTCCATCTCGACCTCGACCGGCTCCGACGCGGTGCAGATCACGAGCTCCGGATTGATGATGTCCATGTCGGCGTCGGGGCTGATGTCGGCGGCCGTGATCGGCCCCACCTTGCCCACGCGGAGCTTCAGGAACCTGGGCTCGTCGCCGTGCATCACCACGACCAGCTGCTTCAGATTGAGCACGATCTCGGTAACATCCTCCATCACGCCGGGGATGTTCGACAACTCGTGCAGCACTCCCTTGATGCGCACCGCGGTGACCGCGGCGCCCTGAATCGAGGAGAGCAGCGTGCGTCGCAGCGCGTTGCCGAGGGTGAGGCCGAAGCCCCGCTCGAGCGGTTCGACCACGAAGCGTGCGGTCGTGTGCGTGCTGGTCGCGGGGTCGCGAACAACTTCCTTGGGCATGAGCAGATTGCGCCATTTCATGTTTCGTTTCCTCCTCTTGCGGGGACGCGCGAGTGCGGCCTACTTCGAATACAGCTCGACGATGAGCTGCTCCTCGACCGGCACCGGAATCACATCGCGGCTTGGAATCTCCACGAAGGTCCCCTCGAGCTTGTTCGTGTCCAGATCCAGATAGGGAACCGACTGCCGCGCGTCCACGTTCTTGATCGCCTCGCGAATGATGAACAGGTCGCGGCTCTTTCCGCGCGGCGCCACCCGGTCACCCGGTGAAACCAGGTAGCTCGGGATGTTGACCCTCTTTCCGTTCACCTCGAAGTGGCTGTGACGAATCAGCTGCCGCGCCTGCGCGCGCGAGGCGGTGAAGCCGAACCGATAGACGACGTTGTCCAGGCGCCGCTCGAGCATCTGGAGCAGGGTGGTGCCGGTGATACCCTTCTGCTGCGCCGCCTTCTCGAAGTAGTTGCGGAACTGCCGTTCCAGCAACCCGTACGTCTTGCGGAGTTTCTGCTTTTCGCGCAACTGCATGTTGTACTTCGAAGACTTGCCCTTCCGCGTCTTGCCGTGCTGGCCCGGCGGGAAGTTGCGCTTTTCGATGGCGCACTTGTTGGAATAGCAACGGTCCCCCTTGAGGAAGAGCTTCTCCCCCTCGCGGCGGCACAACTTGCACTTGGCGTCACGATACCTGGCCATTCATTCCTCCGTTATACACGCCGCCGCTTGCGGGGACGGCATCCATTGTGCGGAATCGGCGTGCAATCTTTCACCGCGGTAACATCGAGGCCCGCCGCGCGCAGCGAACGAATCGCCGCCTCGCGGCCCGCGCCCGGGCCCGTAATCCAGGCTTCCACTTTTCTCATGCCCAACTCGAGGGCTTCACGCGCGCAGCGCTCGGCGGCGAGCTGGGCCGCGAACGGCGTGCTCTTCCGGGAGCCCTTGAACCCCACCATGCCGGGGCTGGCCCACGACACCACCGCACCGCTCATGTCGGTGATGGTGACAATCGTGTTGTTGAACGTCGACTGGATGTGGGCAACACCCGCGACGTCCACCTTCCGGTTCTTCTTCTTGCTTCCCGGCCGTTTCGGCTTCTTGTCCGTCAACGCGTTCCTCCTTGACCGCGGCGCGTGCAGTGCGCGGCGCGGTGCATCGATTTCACTTCCCGGCGGCTATGCTTTGGACGGCGCAGCCTTCCGCTTGCCGACACCCGGCCGCACCTTCGGGCCCTTGCGCGTGCGCGCGTTGGTGCGCGTCCGCTGGCCGTGCACCGGCAGATTCACGCGATGCCGGCGCCCACGGTAGCAGTTGATGTCGATCAATCGCTTGATGTTGAAGCTCAGCTCCGTTCGGAGCTCACCCTCCACCTTGAATTCGTTCTCGATGATATTGCGGAGCTTGATGCCCTGGTCCTCCAGGAGATTCTTCACCCGGGTGTTGGGATCCAGGCCCGCCTTCGAGCAAATCATGTTCGCCGACTTCGGCCCGATGCCGAAGATGTACGTCAGAGCAACGACCACTCGCTTCTCGTTCGGAATGTCTACGCCTGCGATTCGCACTGTCGACCGGTCTCCTTTCCTCGCCGGACCACCGGGTGCCCGCCCCGACGGGGCGGCACGCGGCCGTCGCTCCTAGCCCTGCCGCTGCTTGTGTCGCTTGTGCTTGCAGATGACGCGAAGCACGCCCTTGCGCCGGATCAGCTTGCAATCCGGGCAGATCTTCTTGATTGATGTTCTGACTTTCATGTCGCTTCCCTCGCGATTACTTGTACCGATAAACGATCCGGCCCTTGGTCGGATCGTACGCCGAGATTTCGAGCGTCACCCGATCCCCCGGCAGGATCTTGATAAAGTGCATTCTCATCTTGCCCGACACGTGGGCGAGCACTACGTGCTTGTTCGCGAGCTCGACCCGGAACATCGTGTTGGGCAGGGCCTCCACCACGGTCCCTTCGACTGTAATCGTGTCCTCTTTTGGCACATTCCCTTTCGCCGGTTCTTCACCGCGTGAGAATCTTCGGGCCGTCGACGGTCACCGCGACCGTATCCTCGAAATGGGCGGACAGGGTTCGATCCGCCGTGACGATCGTCCACCCGTCTTCCAGCGTGAACACCTCGGCCGCTCCAACGTTCACCATCGGTTCGATGGCCAGGACCAGCCCCGCTTCGAGGACGATCCCCTGTCCGGGCGGGCCGAAGTTGGGAACCTGCGGGTCCTCGTGCATCCGCCGCCCGATGCCGTGCCCGACCAGCGATCGCACTACCGAGAACCCGGCCTGCTTCGCGTGCGTTTCCACCGCGTGCGAGATGTCCGTCAGGCGGTTGCCGGGTCGAGCCTGCTCGATCCCGCGCGCGAGCGCGTCCCACGTCACGTCCAGCAGGGTCTGCGCCTCGCGGCTGATCCCGCCGACCGGTATGGTTCGCGCGGAGTCGACGTAGAACCCATCCTTGAAAACGCCGATGTCGAGCCCGACGATGTCGCCCTCGCGCAGCGTGCGTTCGTCCGGGATGCCGTGGACGACTTCTTCGTTCACCGAGATGCACGTCGCCGCCGGGTACCCGTGGAACCCTTTGAACGCCGGCACCCCACCCCGCGCCAGAATCAGATCTTCGATCGCGGCGTCCAGCTCGCGGCGCGAGCGGCCCGGCCGGATGAAGTCGCGCGCGAGCTCGAAGCACTCGACCACGATCTGGCCGTTGGCGCGCATGACCGCGATCTCGGGCGGCGACTTCAGAACGATCATCCCAGCACTCGCTCGATCGTTCGCGTTACCTCGTCGACCGGCTGCTCCCCGTCGAGCTCGTGCACCATCACCCGCCCGCGGTAGTACTCCAGGATCGGCCGGGTTTGCGCCGCGTACACGCCCAGACGCCGCTCGATCGTCTCCGGGCGATCGTCCTCGCGCTGTACCAGCGTTCCTCCGCACTTGTCGCACCGTCCCTCCACCGTCGGCGGATTGGCCGTCACGTGGTAGACGGTCTTGCACTGCGTGCACGTCCGCCGACCCGACAGCCGCTCGATCAAGACCTCGCGCCCCACCTCGAGCACGAAGATAGCGTCGATCCGCTGGCGCAACTGCTCGAGGAGCCGATCCAGCCCCTCGGCCTGGCCCACGGTCCGCGGGAATCCGTCGAGCAACCAGCCCCGCAGCGCGGGCTCGGATGCAACCGCCGCGATCGCGTCGCGCATCAGCGCCAGCACGATGTCGTCCGACACCAGCCCGCCGGCGGCCAGCACGCTCTGCACCTGCTTGCCCAGCTCCGTCTCCCGCGCCACCGCGTCGCGCAGGAGGTCTCCGGTCGAAATGTGCCGGAGTCGAAACCGGTCCCGGAGACGTTCGGCCTGCGTGCCCTTCCCGGACCCCGGCGGACCGAACAGCACCAGATTCATCTAGCCCCGTCGCCCGCGCAGGCGTCCGTGCTTGACGAATCCCTCGTAGTGGCGCATCAACAGGTGCGACTCGATCTGGCGCAGCGTATCCAGCATCACGCCCACGACGATCAGGAGGCCGGTGCCGCCGAAGTAGAACGGCACGTTGGCCCGCCGAATCAGGAAATCGGGCAGGATCGCGATGAACGCCAGGAAGATCGCCCCGGGCAGCGTGATGCGCGTCAGAATCCGGTCGATGTACTCGGCCGTGCGCTTGCCGGGGCGGATGCCCGGGATGAAGCCGCCCGACTTCTTCATGTTGTCGGCCAGGTCCACCGGGTTGAGCACGATCGCCGTATAGAAATACGTGAAAAAGATGATGATCAGCGCGTACAGCGTGATGTAGACCACGTGCCCGGGTGACAACCACAGCGTGATCGACTGCAGGAAGGTCACGTTCGGGAACAGCGCCGCGATCGTGGTCGGAAACATGATCAACGACTGCGCGAAAATGATCGGGATCACGCCGGCGATGTTGACGGACAGGGGAATATGGCTCGCCTGCCCCCCGTACACGCGCCGCCCGACCACGCGCTTGGCGTACTGCACCGGAATTCGCCGCTGCCCCTGGGTCACGTAAATGACCCCCGCGATCACCAGCACCATCATGAGCAGGATGAGCCCCAGCTTGAACGGCGTCATCTGGCCGAGCTGCAGGGCGCGAATCGTGTTGAGCATTTCGATCGGATAACGCGCGACGATCCCGATGGTGATGATGAGCGACATGCCGTTGCCGATGCCGCGCTCCGTGATCTGCTCGCCGAGCCACATGATGAAGATCGTGCCCGCCGTGAGGGTGAGGATCGTCAGCAGGCGGAAGCCCCACCCCGGGAACATCACCGCCGACTCGCCGCTGGGTCCGCGCATGCCCTCGAGGAACATTGCGATGCCGAAGCCCTGGATCACCGAGAGCACGACGGTGCCGTAGCGCGTGTACTGCGTGATCTTCTTGCGGCCTTCCTCGCCTTCCTTCGCCAGTTTTTCGAAGAACGGAATGACTGCCTGGAACAGCTGCAGGATGATCGACGCGCTGATGTACGGCATGATGCCGAGCGCGAAGATGGTCGCCTTCTCGAGGTTGCCGCCCGCGAACAGGTCGTAGAGGCCCAGGATGGTTCCGCGCTGGCGCGCGAAGAACTCCGTCAGGACGGAGGCGTCGACGCCCGGCGCCGTGATGTGGCTCCCGATCCGGTAAACCGTCAGCAGCCCGAGCGTGAACACGACACGACGCTTGAGCTCGGGGATGCTGAAAATCTCTTGAAGCTTGCTGAACATGTCCTACGCCGCCGGTCAGCCGACCAGGTTCACCTGTCCGCCGGCCTTTTCCACCGCTTCCTTCGCTTTCTGGCTGCACGCGTGCACCGCAATCTTGAGCGGTTTCTTGATCTCGCCGTCGGCGAGCAGCTTCACCCGGTTGTTCAGGTGACGAATGAGTCCCTTTTCCATCAACGTGTCGAGGTCGACGGTCGCGTTCGCCTCGAAACGATCGAGGTCGCTCAGATTGATCACCTGGTACTCCACGCGGAACAGGTTGGTGAACCCGCGCTTGGGCAGGCGGCGCTGGATCGGCATCTGCCCGCCTTCGTACCAGGGATGCGTCGTGTTGCCGGTGCGCGACTGCGAGCCCTTCGACCCGCGGCAGGACGTCATGCCGTGGCCCGAACCGGGGCCGCGACCCACGCGCTTGCGCTTCTTCTTCGCGCCGGATGCCGGCTTGAGATCTCCGAGCCGCATGCTAACGCACCTCCTCGACGCGCACGAGGTGCCGCACCTGCTGGACCATGCCGCGGATCTGCGGCGTGTCGGTCTTGACCAGCGTCTGGTAGCAGCGGCGAAATCCCAGCGCCTCCATGGTGAGACGGTGCTTGGGGACGGCGCCGATGGTGCTGCGCACCTGCGTGATACGGATCTGTTTGACCTTAGCCATTCTTGGCCTCGACTTCCTTGGCCTCGATACTGAAGAGCTGGTTGATCGAAATGCCGCGGCGCTTGGCGACGTCGCGGGCGCTTTCGAGCTGCTGCAACGCGGTCATCGTCGCCTTCACCAGATTGTGCGGGTTGGTCGACCCCAGCGACTTGGCCAGCACGTCGCGCACGCCCGCCGATTCCATGATCGCGCGCACCACGCCGCCGGCAATCACGCCGGTGCCCGGGGTGGCGGGCTTGAGCATCACCCGGCCGGCGCCGAACTTGCCGACCACCAGAAACGGGATCGTCCCGCCCATCATCGGAACCCGGATCATCGAGCGCTTGGCGTTCTCGCCGGCCTTGCGAATCGCGTCGCTGATTTCGTTCGACTTGCCCAGGCCCACCCCGACGCGGCCCATGCCGTCGCCGACGCACACCAGCGCGTTGAAGCTGAAGCGGCGTCCGCCCTTGACGACCTTCGCCACGCGGTTGACATACACGGTGCTCTCGATGTACTCCGGACCGCCGCGCTCGCGCTCGGGTCTGGGTCCGCGCCGCTGGCGATCATCGCGCCCACGGCCGGGGCCGCCGCCGCCACGGGCGGGGCGACGATTGCGATCGTTCTGCTGCGGGGTCGTGCCTACGGTTTCAGCCACTTTCGACGTCCTCCGTCGATTCGGGTGCTAGAATTCGAGCCCGTGCTTGCGGGCCGACTCGGCCAGCGCAGCGACGCGCCCGTGATAGAGATACCCGCCGCGATCGAAACACACCTTGCCCACGCCCTTCGCTTTCGCGGCTTCGGCCAGCAGGCGTCCCACTTCGCGCGCCAGCGTCGTCTTGCGACCGCTGGCGGCTTCCTTCTCCGCCTTCTCGCCCTTCTTGCCCTTCTTGCCTTCGGGCTTTGCGCCCTCGGCCTTCGCGGCGGCTGGCGGGCTTCGCGCCCGGCTCCGCCTCGAGCTTCAGGCTCGACACCGACAGAAGCGTCTGTCCCGCAGTGTCGTCGATCAGCTGCGCATAGATGTGGTGGTTGGAGCGAAACACGCAGACGCGCGGCCGCTCGGGGGTTCCCACCACCCGGTTGCGAACCCGTTGGTGCCGGCGCCAGCGCTTGTACTCGCTCGGATTTCCGAATTTCTTTCTCATGATCGTCTGACCTCTCGACGCGTCCCGGCCGGGCTAGGTGGAGCCCACCGCGGACTTGCCGGCCTTGCGCACGATGTGCTCGTCGGAATACTTGATACCTTTGCCCTTGTACGGCTCCGGGCGCCGAACCGCGCGAATCTCGGCCGCCACCTGGCCGACCCGCTGTCGATCGATGCCGGAAATCCGGATCTTGGTCGGCTCCGGCGTCTCGACCGTGATGCCCTCCGGCACGGAGAAGTTCACCAGGTGCGAGTACCCGATGGTGAGCACCAGCGTCTTGCCCTTGGCTTCCGCCTTGTAGCCCACCCCGACGATCTCCAGATCCTTGGCGAAACCGCTCGTGACCCCGTGCACCATGTTGTTGAGGTGCGCGCGCGTGGTGCCGTGCGCCGCCCGGACCGACTTCTCGTCGCCGGTGCGGGTGACGGCGAGCGTGCTGCCTTCCTGCGCGACCTTGCAGGTCGACGGAACGTCGAGCGAGAGAGACCCCTTCGGCCCCTTGACCGTCACCGTCGACGCGGCGATCGTGACCGACACACCCGCCGGGATCTCTACCGGCTTTCTTCCAATTCGCGACATATCAAACCGTCCGTTCTCTCTCCGGGAGCGCGATGGCCGCGGCTACCAGACCTCACACATTACTTCGCCGCCGATGCCGCGCTTGCGGCATTCGCCGTCGGTGATGATCCCCTGCGACGTCGAGACGATGGCGATGCCGAAGCCGCCCAGCACGCGCGGGAGCTGCGTGCGCGGCGCGTAGATGCGCCGGCTCGCCTTGCTCACGCGGCGCGATCCGCTCATGACCGCCGTGTTCTCCCTGGTGTACTTCGGGTACAGCCGCAGGAGTCCCTGGCGCTCGTCCTCGATGTACTTGACGCCCTTCAGGTATCCGGCATCGAGCAGGATCTTGCTGATCTGTGCCTTCACCCGCGAGGCGGGAATGTCCACGTGCTTGTGCTTCGCCCGCGCGGCGTTTCTCAGCCTCGCGAGGTAATCGGCAATCGGATCGGTCATCGACATTGCTTTTCTCCTGTTAACGGCGGAGCGCGTCAGTGCGTTCGACGCGATTTCCGCAGCGCGTTTTCAACAGCTTCACGCGCGAGGACCATGAGCGGAGAACGCACTGCGCACTCCGCCACTTCTACCAACTCGCTTTGACGACTCCCGGAACTTCGCCCATCAGGGCGAGATCGCGGAAGCAGATTCGGCACAGTCCAAACCGGCGCAGATACGCGCGTGACCGGCCGCACTTGTTACAGCGGTGGTACGCGCGCACCTTGAATTTCGGGCGCCGCTTGGACTTCACAATCCACGATTTCTTGGCCACGCGTTCCTTCCTCGTTCGCCGCGTCCGCGCTAGTTCTTGCGGAACGGCATTTTCATGTGCGTCAACAGCGCCAACGCTTCCTCATCCGTGCGCGCCGACGTCACAATCGTAATGTCCATGCCGAAGACCTGCACGATCTTGTCGTAATCGATCTCCGGGAAGATGATGTGCTCCTTGACGCCCAGCGTGTAGTTCCCGCGCCCGTCGAATCCCCGCGTCGGCACACCGCGAAAGTCGCGGATGCGCGGGAGCGAGAGGTTCACCAGCCGGTCGTAGAACTCGTACATGTGCTCACGGCGCAGCGTCACCTTGCACCCGATCGGCATGTTTTCGCGCAGCTTGAACGCGGCCACCGAGACACGCGCCCGGTTGAGCCTGGGTTTCTGCCCGGTGATCAACCCGAGGTCGCTCATCGCCGCGTCCACCAGCTTGGCGTTGGCCACGGCCTCGCCGACCCCCATGTTGACCACGATCTTCTCCATCCGTGGCACCTGCATGACGTTCTTGAACCCGAACTCTTTGGTCAGGGCCGGGATCACTTCCTTCTCATACACTTCCCGAAGTCTCGCCATCGCTCAATCTCCCGCTACTCGTTCGACAACATTTCGTTGCACGCCCCGCACACGCGGACCTTCTTGCCCTGCAGCTCGCCGGTTCGCGTGCGCGCGGGCTTGCCGCATTTCGGGCACACCAGCATCACATTCGAGATATGGATCGAGGCCTCCTTCTCGACGATGCCACCCGGCTGCTGCGCGGAACGCGGCTTGGTGTGGCGCTTGACGAGCTGGATCTTCTCGACGATCACGCGGTTCTTGTCCGGAATCACCATGATCACCTTGCCGGTCTTGCCCTTGTGGTTGCCGGAGATGACTTTGACCGTATCGTTCTTTACGATGCTACGCATGACACCTAACCCCCGCTCACAGCACTTCCGGCGCGAGCGAAATGATCTTCATGAATTTCTTGTCCCGGAGCTCGCGCGCAACCGGGCCAAAAATGCGCGTCCCGATGGGCTCCTGGTTGTCGTTGATAATGACCGCCGCGTTCTCGTCGAAGCGGATGAACGTCCCGTCCACGCGGCGCGTCTCCTTCTTCGTGCGCACGATGACCGCCTTCGCCACCTGGCCCTTCTTGACGAGCCCACCCGGGATGGCGACCTTGACGGACACCGAGATGACGTCGCCGATCGTCGCGCTGTTCTTCCGGGTCGAGCCGACCACCTGGATGCACTGCAACTTCTTGGCACCCGAGTTGTCGGCGACCTGAAGCATGGTCCTCATCTTGATCATAGCTATTACCTGCTTCTCTCCAGGCGGGCGACTACTTCGCGCGCTCGATAACTTCGATCAGCCGCCAGCGCTTGGTCTTGCTCAAGGGCCGCGTCGACATGACGAGCACCTTGTCGCCGATCTGGCACGTGTTCTCGGGGTCGTGCGCGTAGAGCTTGGTGGTGCGCTTGATGTACTTGCCGTACACCGGGTGCTTCACCAGGCGCTCCACCGTGACCACGATGGTCTTGTCCATGCGATTGCTCTTCACCAGGCCGACGAACGTCTTGCGCCGCACCGGCTTTGCAGTCGTGTTTGCTTCGGTCATCATTCCACCTTACCTGCCGGCGCGTTGCCGCGACGACGGCTCCTTGCCGGTCTGCTTCTGGGTGAGGATGGTGTTGGTGCGTGCGATCTCGCGGCGCAGCGCACGAACTCGCAACGGATTCTCCAGCTGGCGCAGCACCAGCTTGACGCGCAGGTTCGCGAGCTCGTCGAGCAGCGCATCGTGGTGCGCCTGGAGCTCGACGGCCGTCAGGTTCCTCATGTCTTCCGCCTTCATCGCCTATTCCTCCACGTCGCGCTGGACGAACTTCGTCTTGCAGGGGAGCTTGGAGGCCGCCAGCTCGAGGGCGCGCTTCGCGACGTCGGCGGCGACGCCTTCGAGCTCGAAGAGCACGCGCCCCGGCTTCACGACCGCAACCCAGTACTCCGGGTTCCCCTTGCCTTTTCCCATCCGGGTTTCCGCCGGCTTGACCGTCACGGGCTTGTCGGGGAACACGCGGATCCACAGTTTCCCCTGGCGCTTGATGTGACGGGTAATCGCCACGCGCGCCGCCTCGATCTGCCGGTTCGTGATCCACTGCGGCTCCATCGCCTTCAATCCATAGGCGCCGAAAGCGATGGTTGCGCCCCGCGTCGCCTGTCCGCTCATGCGACCGCGCTGCTGCTTGCGGTGCTTCACGCGCTTCGGCATCAACATGGCTTACCGGACCCCCTCTGCGGCCTTGCTCAGCGACTTCTTGAACTCCTCGGGGAATATCTCCCCCTTGTAGATCCAGACCTTCACACCCACGGTGCCGAAGGTGGTGTGCGCGGTCGACCGCGCAAAGTCGATGTCGGCGCGCAGCGTGTGCAGCGGCACCCGGCCCTCGTGGTAACCCTCGCGGCGGGCGATCTCGGCGCCGTTGAGGCGGCCCGAGCACTGCACCTTGATTCCCTGTGCGCCCATGCGCATCGCGGACTGGATCGTCTTCTTCATGGCGCGGCGGAACGCCACCCGCTGCTGGAGCTGCATCGCAATGTGCTCGGCGACGAGCTGGGCGTTGAGTTCGGGTTTCTTGACGTCCTTGATGTTGATCTGGACGTCGCGGCGGCACATCTGCTTGAGCTCATCGCGCAGCAGGTCCACTTCCGAGCCCTTGCGCCCGATGACCATCCCCGGACGCGCGGTAAAGATATTCACCGTCGCCTTGCCACCCGACCTCTCGATCTCGACGCGCGCCACACCGGCCTTGAACAGGCGGCGCTTGATGTAATCGCGCACCTTGATGTCCTCGTCGAGCCACCTCGAATACTCCTTCGAGGCGAACCAGCGGGAGTCCCAGGTTCGGTTGATACCGAGGCGGAAGCCGACCGGATTGGTCTTCTGTCCCATCAGCGGGACCTCCGCGTTGCCACACGTCGATCATGCATTCTTGGGTTCCTCCGTCAGCGACACCGTCACCTTGATATGGCTGCTGCGCTTGCGAATTCGATACGCCCGGCCCTGCGCGCGCGGACGAATGCGATACATCGTCTTGCCCTCGTCGATCAGGATCGACTTCACGACCATGTCCTCCGCGGCGACGTGGCCCCCGTGCTTGTTGACGAGGTTGTGCATGGCCGACTGGATGGTCTTGCTGACCGCCTCCGACGCGGCGCGCTTGGTGAAGCGCAGCAGCGTGAGCGCGCTGTCCACCTTGCGGCCCCGCACCAGGTCCGCGAGCTGGCGGACCTTGCGCGGCGGATAGCCGACGTGCTTCGAAACTGCGTAGGCGTCCATGATTCCGTCCTTAGGAGCGCGAGCGCTGCCGCGACTACGCGGCGGGCTTCTTCGCGGCCTTTTCTTCCTTGGTCTTGAACGTGTGTCCGCGGAACGTCCGCGTCAGCGAGAACTCGCCCATCTTGTGACCGACCATGTTCTCGGTGATGTACACGGGTATGAACTGCTTCCCGTTGTGCACGGCCAGGGTATGGCCGACCATCTCGGGCGAAATCGTCGAGCGCCGCGCCCACGTCTTGAGCACGCGCTTCTCGCCCGTCTGGTTCATCGAAGTGATCCGGCCCAACAGCCGTTCGTCGATGAACGGTCCTTTTTTCAAGCTCCTCGGCATATCGACCCCTTATCCCTCGTGTTTCTTCTGGCGCCGGCGCACGATCAACCGCGAGCTCGGCTTCTTCCGCTTGCGCGTCTTGCGACCATCCGGCAACCCCCACGGACTGCACGCCGGGCGGCCGCCGCTGGACTTGCCCTCGCCGCCACCCAGCGGATGGTCGACCGGATTCATCGCGACGCCGCGCACCTGCGGGCGACGTCCGAGCCACCGCGTCCGGCCCGCCTTGCCCGACACGACGTTTTCGTGGTCGAGATTCCCGACCTGGCCCACGCTCGCATAGCACTCCTTGCGCACCATGCGCATTTCACCCGACGGAAGGCGCAGGGTCGCGTAGTTCCCGTCCTTCGCCATGAGCTGGGCGAACGAGCCCGCGGAACGCACCAGCTGCCCGCCCTTACCCACGACCAGCTCCACGTTGTGGACCATGGTGCCGACGGGGATCTTCTCCAGCGGCAGCGCGTTGCCGGGCTTGATGTCGGCCTCGGGCCCCGCGAGCACGCTGTCGCCGACTTTGAGCTCGTTGGGCGCGACGATGTAGTTCTTCTCTCCGTCGGCGTAGAAGAGCAGCGCGATGCGCGACGTGCGATTCGGATCGTACTCGATCGACACGACCTTCGCGGGGATGCCCACCTTGCGGCGCTTGAAGTCGATCACGCGGTAGCGGCGCTTGTGACCGCCGCCGCGGCGGCGCATCGTCTGACGTCCGGTATTGTTCCGCCCGCCCGACTTGCTCAACGGCGCCAGCAACGACTTCTCCGGAGTGGTGGTCGTGATCTCCGCAAAGTCCGAAACCGTCCGGTACCGGAGCGTCGGCGTGATCGGATTGAACTTCTTGATACCCATCGCGATCCTTCCCTAGGCGATGTCGAACGCCTCGATGGTCTGACCCTCGGCGAGCGTCACGTACGCCTTCTTCCAGTCCGAGCGAGCGCCGGCGTACCGGCCGGACTTGTTCATCGCCACCGCGATCTTGCCCGCGTAGTTGGCGGTGCGAACGTCCTTCACCTTGACGTTGAAGAGTTTCTCCACCGCCATCTTGATCTCGCGCTTGTTCGCCCTGCGATCGACGCGAAAGATGTAGCGGTTCTTGAGCTCTTTCATGATCGCGCCCTTTTCGGTGAGCATCGGGCGTTCGATCACGAAACGAATGTCACGGTTCTTCACGACGCGTACACCTCTTCCATGCGCCGGAGCGCGGCGTCGGTCAGGACGATCTTGTCGGCCCAGACCACGTCGTAGGTGGTCACGGAGTCGGCGATCGCGATGCGCACGCCGGTGACGTTGCGCGCCGACTTGATGGTCGGACCGTCCGCCTTGTCCAGGATGACCAGCGCCTTCTTGAGCTTGTGGGCATCCATGTTCTTCAAGACTGAGGTGAAGGCCTTGGTCTTCGGGGCCGCGAACTCGAACGCCTTGATGACCAGGATGTCGCCGTCTTTGGCCCGCGCCGTGAGCGACGACTTGAGCGCCACGCGCTTGACCTTCTTGTTCACCTTCAGACGGTGGTCGCGCGGGTGCGGCCCGAACACCGTCCCGCCGCCGCGCCACAGCGGCGAGCGAATCGTGCCCGCGCGGGCGCGCCCGGTGCCCTTCTGGCGCCACGGCTTCTTGCCGCCGCCGCGCACGTCGGAGCGCTCCTTGGTGTTGACCGTGCCCTGCCGCTGGTTCGCCAGGTAGGCGACCACCGCCTCGTGCACGGCGAACTGGTTGACCTCGGCCTCGAACAGGCTCTTCGGCAACTCCACCGTTCCCGCCCGTTTGCCGTCCTTCTCAAAACAAGCCGCGGTTGCCATCCGATTACCTCGCGTCCGTGCGCACGATGACGATTCCATTGTTGGCGCCGGGGATGCTGCCCTTGATGAACAGCAGGTTGTTCTCCGCGTCGATCTGCACCAGCGTCAGGTTGCGCGTGGTGCTGCGCGCTCCGCCCATGCGCCCGGGCATGCGCTTGCCCGGGAAAGTGCGCGACGGATACGCCGACGCGCCGACCGAACCGGGCTCGCGATAGTTCTTGTTGCCGTGGGTCTTGCGCCCGCGCTGGAAGTGGTGGCGTCGAATCGTGCCCTGGAATCCCTTACCCTTCGACGTGCCCGTCACGTGCACGACCTTGGCCCCCTCGAATACCTTCACGTCGAGCGTGTCCCCGACCTTGAAAGCGGACGGGTCGGCGACGCGCACTTCGCGCAGGATCCTCCGCGGCGTGACGTTCGCCTTCTTCGTGTGCCCCAGCTCCGGCTTGGTCATGCGGGACTCCTTGGCTTCGTCGAAGCCGATCTGGATCGCCGCGTAGCCTTCCTTGTCGAGCGTCTTCACCTGGATGATCGGGCACGGCCCGGCCTCGACCACCGAGACCGGCACGACCCGGCCGGACTCCTCGAACAACTGCGTCATCCCAATTTTCTTACCGATCAGCATCATGGTAGTTCAGCACCTTCTCACTCGAGCCGGGCACATTGGTGTTCGACGCGATTTCACGAGGCGCGCTTCCAACGTTTGCGCGCGAAGTGCATGAGCGGAGAACACAATGGGCACGGCGCTGTCCCTACGTTTTGATCTCGATGTCCACGCCCGCCGGCAAAACCAGCTTGGTGAGGTCATCGATCGTCTGCTGCGTCGTGTGCGTCAAGTCGATCATGCGCTTGTGAATGCGAATCTCGAACTGCTCCCGAGACTTCTTGTTCACGTGCGGCGAACGAAGCACCGTGTACACCGAGCGCCGCGTCGGAAGCGGAATCGGCCCGATGACGCGCGCGCCAGTACGTCGCGCCGTGCGGACGATATCGTCCGTCGTGCGATCGAGCGTTGCGTGCTCGTACGCCTTCAGTTTGATGCGGATTCTCTGGCCTTCCAACGGTGGCTCCTCTCGAAAGCTACTTGATGACCTCGGTCACGACGCCGGCGCCGACGGTCCGGCCGCCCTCGCGAATCGCGAAGCGCAGCTCCAGGTCCATCGCGATCGGCGTGATCAGCTCGATCTCCAACTCCACGTTGTCCCCCGGCATCACCATCTCGGTCCCCGCCGGCAGGTGCGCATTCCCCGTCACGTCCGTCGTGCGAAAATAGAACTGCGGCCGATACCCGTTGAAAAACGGCGTGTGCCGGCCCCCCTCTTCCTTCGTCAGGATGTACACCTTCCCCTTGAACTTCGTGTGCGGCGTAATGCTCTTCGGCGCCGCCAGCACCATCCCCCGCTCGATGTCTTCCTTCTCCAGCCCCCGCAACAACAGCCCCACGTTGTCCCCCGCCTCCGCCACGTCCAGGAGCTTGCGGAACATCTCCACCCCCGTCACCACCGTGTCCGCCGTGTCCTTGATCCCCACGCGCTCCACCTTGTCTCCCACCTTCACCACGCCCCGCTCGATGCGCCCCGTCGCCACCGTCCCACGGCCCGTGATCGAAAACACGTCCTCCACCGGCATCAAAAACGGCTTGTCCTTCTCCCGCTTCGGCGTCGGAATGAACTCATCCACCGCCTTCATCAGGTCCAGGATGCACTGCCCGCTCGCCGCGTCCTCCCCCTCCATCGCCTTCAAGGCGCTGCCACGAATGATCGGCGTGTCGTCCCCCGGGAACTCGTAGCTCGACAGCAGCTCCCGGACCTCCAACTCCACCAGGTCCAAAAGCTCCGGGTCGTCCACCATGTCCACCTTGTTCATGAACACGACCATATGCGGCACGTTCACCTGCCGCGCCAACAGCACGTGCTCCCGCGTCTGCGGCATCGGGCCGTCCGCCGCGCTCACCACCAGGATCGCCCCGTCCATCTGCGCCGCACCCGTGATCATGTTCTTCACATAATCCGCGTGTCCCGGGCAGTCCACGTGCGCGTAGTGGCGCTTCTCCGTCTCGTACTCCACGTGCGCCGTCGCGATCGTGATCCCCCGCGCCCGCTCTTCCGGCGCCTTGTCGATCTGATCGTAGGCCACGTACTTCGCTTTCCCCGTCCGCGCCAACACCTTCGTGATCGCCGCCGTCAACGTCGTCTTCCCGTGGTCCACGTGCCCGATCGTCCCCACGTTCACGTGCGGCTTCGTGCGCTGAAACTTCTCCCTGGCCATCGATCCCTCCTCCTTGACTTACCGATTCATGCCGTCGCGATCGACGCGCTAGCTGGCGACTTTCCCCTGGTATTTGTTGATGATTTCTTCCGCGACGCTCTTGGGAGCCGGCTCGTAGCACGCGAACTGCATGGTGTAGACGGCGCGCCCCTGCGTCAGCGAGCGCAGCGAGGTGGCGTAGCCGAACATCTCCGCGAGTGGAACCCGGGCGGTGATGATCTGCGCGTCGGCGCGCTGCGTCATGCCGCCGATCTTGCCCCGCCGCGAGCTCAAGTCGGCGATGGCGTCACCCATGTACTCCTTCGGACAGACCACCTCGACGTCCATGATCGGCTCGATGAGCTTCGGGTTCGACTTGCGCATGGCTTCCTTGAACGCCATCGACGCGGCCATTAGAAACGCGATCTCGCTCGAATCGACTTCGTGGTAGGAGCCGTCGAGCAGTTGCACCTTGACCCCCACTACCGGGTACCCGGCCAGCACTCCGCTCGCGAGCGCGCCCTTGATACCCTTCTCCACCGCCGGGACATACTCGCGCGGCACGGTTCCGCCGATGACCTTGTTCTCGAACACGAAGTCGACGCCCTCTTCCGCCGGCTCGCAGTGGATCACCACGTGGCCGTACTGGCCGCGGCCGCCGGACTGCTTGATGAACTTGCCCACCGCGTCGGCGGGCTGGCCGAAGGCTTCCTTGTAGGCCACTTCCGGCTTGCCGACGTTGGCGCCGACTCTGAACTCGCGCAGCATGCGGTCCACCAGGATCTCGAGGTGCAGTTCGCCCATGCCGGAGATGATGGTCTGCCCGGTCTCTTCGTCGCTGCGGACGCGGAAGGTCGGGTCCTCGTCGGAGAGCTTGACCAGCGCCTCCGAGAGTTTCTCCTGGTCGCCGGCGGTCTTGGGCTCGATCGCCACCGAAATCACCGGCTCGGGGAAGTGCATCTTCTCGAGCACGACCGGGTGTTTCATGTCGCACAGCGTGTCGCCGGTGCGCGCGTCCTTGAGGCCGATCACCGCGCAGATATCCCCGGCGTAGACGTCCTCGATCTCCTCGCGCTTGTCGGCGTGCAGCTGCATCAACCGGCCGATGCGCTCCTTGCGGCTGGTGGTCGCATTCAGCACCGTGGTCCCGGACTCCACCTTGCCGCTGTACACGCGGATGTAGGTGAGCTTGCCGACGTGCGGGTCGGTCATGATCTTGAAGACCAGGGCGGAAAAGGGTTCGTTCTCGTCGGCCTTGCGCGTCTCGAGTTCGGTGCTGTAGAGGCTGTGTCCGGTGATGGGGGGGATGTCCGCGGGCGAGGGCAGCAGGTGCACGACGGCGTCGAGCAGGCGCTGGATGCCCTTGTTCTTGAACGCGGCGCCACACATCACGGGCACGAACTTGCTTTCCAGCATCGCCTTCTTCATCGCGCGGCGCAGCGTTTCCTGCGCGCCTTCGCCCGTGTCGAGGAACTGCGTCATCAATTCCTCGTCGAAATCCGAGAGATTCTCGACCAGGCTGGCGCGGTACTCCCTGGCCAGCTCGAGCAGATCGGCGGGGATATCGTGCTCGTCGTACGTCATGCCCTTGGTGTCTTCGTGGTAGAAGAACGCCTTCATGCGGATCAGGTCGACGATGCCGTTGAAGAGGTCGCCGGCGCCGATCGGGAGCTGGATGGGAACCGCGTTGGCCCCCAGCCGGTCCTTCATCATCTGCACCACGTTGAGGAAGTCGGCGCCCATGCGGTCCATCTTGTTGACGAACGCGATGCGCGGCACGCCGTACTTGTCGGCCTGGCGCCACACCGTTTCCGACTGCGGCTCTACGCCGCCGACCGCGCAGAACACGCCGATCGCCCCGTCGAGCACGCGCAGGCTCCGCTCCACCTCGGCGGTGAAGTCCACGTGGCCAGGCGTGTCGATGATGTTGATGCGAACTTCCTGGCCCTTGTTGTTCTTCCACGCGCACGTGGTGGCGGCGGAGGTGATGGTGATGCCGCGCTCGCGCTCCTGCACCATCCAGTCCATGATGGTGGTGCCGTCGTGGACTTCGCCCAGGCGGTGCGTCTTTCCGGTATAGAAAAGAATGCGCTCCGTAAGCGTCGTCTTACCGGCATCGATGTGGGCCATGATGCCGATATTGCGTACTCGATCGAGTGGAATCTTCCTGGCCATATCCCTTTACCGACTCCCGCGGCGCGAGCCGACGACGAGCCGAAAGGGCTCGGCCGTCAGGTGGACACCGGCGGGAAAGTGCACCCAGATGCTCTGATGAAGAAGCCTCCGAGTATCGATTATTTGATGCCCGTCAATTCGTAGACTACCGAATCGCGGGGTTAGGGGTTCGCGCGGCAACCGCCGCTTCCAAACCGTCCGTGGGAACTACCAGCGGAAGTGGGCGAACGCCTTGTTGGCATCCGCCATCTTGTGGGTGTCTTCCTTCTTCTTGACGGACGGGCCCTCCGAACGAGCGGCCTGCATCAATTCGTTTGCTACGCGTTCCGACATCGTGCTCTCCGAGCGCAAACGCGCGTACGACGAAATCCAACGCATCGCCAGAGCGACGCGGCGCGACGAACGGACCTCGATGGGCACCTGATAGTTGGCGCCACCCACGCGCCGCGACGTCACTTCCAGCGACGGCTTCACGTTTTCCAGCGCCTTCTTGAATACCTCGACCCCGCGCTGGCCGGTCTTCTCTTCGATGATCCCGAATGCGTCGTAGACGATGCCTTCTGCGATCGACTTCTTGCCGCGACGCATGACGTAGTTGATGAACCGGGCGACCATCGGGTCGTTGAACTTCAGGTCACCGAGGTATGTCTTCTTTCTCGAACGGTTTCTTCTCGACATCGCTACTATCCTCTACGACTTCGGCCGCTTGGCGCCGTACTTGGACCGGCCGTTACGACGGGCGTCGACGCCCGAGGTGTCCAACACCCCGCGGACGATGTGGTAACGCACGCCCGGAAGGTCCTTTACGCGCCCCCCGCGGATGAGCACTATCGAGTGCTCCTGCAAGTTGTGCCCTTCGCCCGGGATGTACGCGGTCACTTCGATCCCGTTGGTCAGCCGCACGCGCGCGACCTTGCGCAGCGCCGAGTTCGGCTTCTTGGGCGTCTGCGTGTACACCCGGGTGCACACCCCGCGCTTCTGCGGGCACGACGCCATCGCCGGGGTCTTGGACCGGTCCAGCTGGGCCACCCGGCCATGGCGAATTAATTGATTAATTGTCGGCACTCATCCTCCGTGCTCGGCGCAAATGCCCCCGTCGCATCCAGGCGGTTGTGGATAACTTCCGCGCGGGACAGGCGCCGGGAGCCGTAACTAACGAATTATGTTGTGGTTACCAGAACTTCCGAGTTTCAGGAAGTGATGGAGCCGCGAACCCCGGACTTTATCGGCTTCCGTAACCACTGTCAAGCCCCTTTTGGAGCGAGACTTACTTCTCCATCCCCTCGCGGCCGCTGGCCGACAGGGGCTCCTCCTCGATATCCAGGCCCTCGTCCAGGCCGGCCTCCTCGACCACCCCGACGAACTGGTCGTCGTCGTCCGCCGGCGCCAGCTGGATATGGTCGTAGTCCTTGATCCCGGTTCCGGCCGGGATCAGGTGGCCGATGATCACGTTCTCCTTCAGACCCAGCAGGCGGTCGCGCTTGCCGCGCACGGCCGCGTCGGTCAGCACCCGGGTCGTCTCCTGGAAGCTCGCCGCCGAGAAGAAACTCTCCGTCGACAGCGACGCCTTGGTGATGCCGAGCAGCATGGGCTTGAAGGTCGCCCGCTTGCCGCCGGCGGCCATGATCCGCTCGTTCTCCTCGCGGAACACCGCCTTGTCGAGCAGGTCGCCCTCGAGGAACATGGTGTCGCCCGGCTCCTCCACCTGAACCTTCTGCAGCATCTGACGCACGATCACTTCGATGTGCTTGTCGTTGATGCCGACGCCCTGGAGCCGGTAGACCTCCTGAATGCCGTTTACCAGGTACTCCTGGGCGGCGTTCACGCCCCGGATCGACAGGATGTCGAACGGGTTCACCGGGCCTTCCGTCAGGTTGTCGCCGGCCTCGACCCGGTCGCCCTCGTACACGCGCAGGTGCTTGCCCTGCGGGATGATGTAGGTGCGCTCGTCCAGGTTCTCGTTCTTGATGATGATCTTGCGCATGCCGCGCGTGATCGGGCCGAACTCCACCGCGCCGTCGATTTCGGACACGACCGCGGACTCCTTCGGCTTGCGGACCTCGAACAGCTCCGCGACGCGCGGCAGACCGCCGGTGATGTCGCTGGTCTTGGTCGTCTCGCGCGCGATCTTGCACAGCGTATCGCCCGCGAGAATCTCCTGGCCGTCCTTCACCAGGATCTGCGCGCCGGTCGGAATGATGAAATGACCGATCACGCCGCCCTTGGCGTCGAGCATGTGGATGTGCGGGTGGTGCTTCTTGTCGCGGTCCTCGATCACGACCATCTGCATCTTGCCGGTCTTCTCGTCGATCTTCTCCTTGATGGTCACGTCGAGCACGAGGTCGCCGAACCGGACCACGCCCGCCTTGTCGGCGAGGATGACGTCCGAATACGGGTCCCAGCGATAGATCACGGCCCCGGGTTCGACCATGTCGCCCTCCGCGCAGTTCAGCTCGGCGCCGTAAGGCACGCCGAAGCGCGAACGCACGCGGTCGCCCTCGTCGAGCAGCAGGAACTCGCTCTTGCGCGAGATGACGATGTTCTTGCCGCTGCGTCCCCGCACCGAGCGCAGCCCTTTGAAGGTGGCCTTGCCGGGGTACTTGACCGTCTTCTGGGTCTGCTCCGCGATGCGCCCCGCGATACCGCCGATGTGGAAGGTACGCAGCGTCAGCTGGGTGCCGGGCTCGCCGATCGACTGCGCCGCGATGACGCCCACCGCTTCGCCCTTCTCGACCAGGCGGCCGCTGGCCAGGTTGGTCCCGTAGCACAGCGCGCACACCCCGCGCTTCGCCTCGCAGGTGAGCACGCTGCGAATCTTCACGTGCTCCACGCCGCGGTCCTCGATCAACGCGGCCAGGTCCCACGTGAGCATCTCGTTCGACTCCACGATGACGTCGCCGGTGATCGGGTCGAGGGCATCGTCCACCGTCACGCGACCGCGAATGCGGTCGGACAGGGACTCGATGATTTCCTCGCCCTCCTTGAGGGCGGCGATGTCGATGCCCATGATGGTTCCGCAGTCGTGGTCGGTCACGATCACGTCCTGCGCGACGTCCACCAGACGGCGCGTGAGATAGCCCGCGTCCGCGGTCTTGAGCGCGGTGTCCGCGAGACCCTTGCGCGCGCCGTGGGTCGAGATGAAGTACTGGAGCACCGAGAGGCCCTCGAGGAAATTCGCCACGATCGGCATCTCAATGATTTCACCGATCTGGCCGGTGATCTTCTTCTGCGGCTTCGCCATCAGGCCGCGCATGCCGGCCAGCTGGCGGACCTGGTCCTTGCTGCCGCGCGAACCGGAGTCCGACATCATGAAGATGGGGTTGAACCCGTCGCGGTCCCGGCGCAGCGACTCCATCATGAGCTCGCCGACCTCGTTGGTCGCGCGCGTCCAGGTGTCGATCACCTTGTTGTAACGCTCGCCGTCGGTGATGTCGCCCTCTTCGTACTGCTTCATGATGTGGCCGACGTCGCGCGTCGCGCGGGTGATGATCGCCTGTTTTCCCTCCGGAACGATCAAGTCGTCCATGCCCACGGTGAGGCCGCTCTTGGTGGCGAAGCCGAACCCCGCGTCCTTGAGGTCGTCGAGGAAACGGATCGTCTTTTCGAGGCCGATGCGGTCGAAGGCCTCCGAAACGAGGTTGGCGAGGCCCTTCTTGTCCATCACGTCGTTCTTGTAGCGCAGCTCCTCGGGGATGATGCGATTGAAGAGGACGCGGCCGACGGTGGTCTCGACCAGGCGGCCCTCCCAGCGCAGGCGAATGCGCGCGTGCAGGTCGATCTGGTCGGCCTCGAGCGCGATCACCACGTCGTCCATGGAGAAGAACGCCTTGCCTTCGCCGCGGGCGCCGCTCTTCGCCATGGTGAGGAAGTACGCCCCGATCACCATGTCCTGCGACGCGACCGCGAGCGGCTTGCCGTTCGCGGGCGACAGAATATTGTGCGCGGAGAGCATGAGCGTGCGCGCCTCGAGCTGGGCCTCGTACGACAGCGGCACGTGCACCGCCATCTGGTCCCCGTCGAAGTCCGCGTTGAACGCGGCGCACACCAGCGGGTGCAGGCGGATGGCCTTGCCCTCGACCAGCACGGGCTGGAACGCCTGGATGCCGAGGCGGTGCAGCGTGGGCGCGCGGTTCAAGAGCACCGGGTGCTCCTGGATGATTTCCTCCAGAATGTCCCAGACTTCGGGGCTCTCCTGCTCGACCAGCTTCTTCGCGCTCTTCACCGTCTGCACGTAGTTCTTCTCTTCGAGTTTGCGAATGATGAAGGGCTTGAAGAGTTCCAGCGCCATGCTCTTCGGCAGCCCGCATTCGTAGATCTTGAGCTCGGGCCCGACGACGATCACGGAACGGCCGGAATAATCGACGCGCTTGCCCAGCAGGTTCTGGCGGAACCGGCCCTGCTTGCCCTTGAGCATGTCGGAAAGGCTCTTGAGCGGGCGATTGCCCTGGCCGCGCACGGCGCGCGAACGGCGCCCATTGTCGAAGAGCGCGTCGACGGCCTCCTGCAGCATGCGCTTCTCGTTGCGCAGGATCACCTCCGGCGCCTTGATGTCGATGAGCTTCTTCAACCGGTTGTTGCGGTTGATCACGCGGCGGTAGAGATCGTTCAGGTCGGAGGTGGCGAAACGACCGCCTTCGAGCGGAACCAGCGGACGGAGCTCGGGCGGAAGCACCGGGATCACGTCCATGATCATCCAGTCGGGGCGGTTCTCGGAGTTGCGGAACGCCTCCACGACCTTGAGCCGCTTGAGCTGGTCCTTCTTGCGCTGGGTCGAGGTCTCGGTGGCAACCTTGGTGCGCAGCAGCTTGGACAGGTCGTCCAGCTCGATACGCTTCAGGAGCTCCTTGATGGCCTCGGCACCCATCTTGGCGACGAACTGGAAGCCCTGCTCGCTGAGCTCGAGGTAGCGATCCTCGGAAACGAGCTGCTTCTCTTTGACCGGCGCGGTGCCCGGATCGATGATGATGAACGACTCATAATAGAGCACGCGCTCCAGGTCGCGGATCGTCATGTCGAGCAGGTGCCCGATACGGCTCGGCAGTCCCTTGAAGAACCAGATGTGCGACACCGGCACCGCCAGCTCGATGTGACCCAGGCGCTCGCGGCGCACGTTGGCGCGCGTGACTTCGACCCCGCAGCGGTCGCAGATGACGCCGCGGTAGCGGATGCGCTTGTACTTCCCGCACGAGCACTCCCAGTCCTTCACCGGCCCGAAGATGCGCTCACAGAACAGGCCGTCTTTTTCCGGCTTGAATGAGCGATAGTTGATCGTCTCCGGCTTCGTGACCTCGCCGAAGCTCCACTCGCGGATGCGCTCCGGCGAGGCGAGCATGATGCGGATCGACTTGAAGTCGGTGGGCCGCTTGCGGTCCTTCTCCAGGTTGATGAACACCTGAGACTCCTTCTCCGGCGGCGCAGCTTGGCACCGCCAGCTTGGACTAGTTTCTCTCCAGCTCTATGTCCAGACCCAGACTCTGGAGTTCCTTGATGAGCACATTGAACGACTCCGGGATACCCGGCTCGGGCGGGTTCTCGCCCTTGACGATGGCCTCGTAGATCTTGGCGCGGCCCTGGATGTCATCCGACTTCACGGTCAGCAGCTCCTGCAGGCAGAAGGCCGCCCCGTACGCTTCGAGCGCCCACACTTCCATTTCTCCGAAACGCTGCCCGCCGAACTGCGCCTTGCCGCCGAGCGGCTGCTGCGACACCAGCGAATACGGGCCGATGGAGCGGGCGTGGATCTTGTCGTCGACCAGGTGCGAGAGCTTCATGATATAGATGTAGCCCACCGTCACCTGCTGCTCGAACGGCTCGCCCGTGCGCCCGTCGTAGAGCACCGACTTGCCGGTGGTGGGCAGGCCCTGCTCGTCGAGCGCACGCTTGATCTCTCCGACCGAGGCGCCGTCGAACACCGGGCAGGTCACCCGGTAGCCACCGGCGTGCGCCGCCCAGCCCAGGTGCGTCTCCAGAATCTGGCCGACGTTCATACGGCTCGGCACGCCCAGCGGGTTGAGCACCACCTCGACGGCGCGGCCGTCGGGCAGGTGCGGCATGTCTTCCACCGGCACCAGCCGCGCGACCACGCCCTTGTTCCCGTGGCGCCCCGCCATTTTGTCTCCGACCTGGAGCTTGCGCTTGCGGAACACGTACACCTTGACCAGCCGCGAGACGCCCGGCGGAAGCTCGTCGCCGCGGGTGACACGCTCGACTTCCTTCTCATACTGGACGTCGATGCGCTCGATCGCCTTGGCGGCGGTATCGAGGACGATCTGGACCTGCCGGTCGACTTTGGGATCCTTCACGATCGCCAGGCCCCACTGCAGGTTGTCGAGGTCGAGCTCCTCGAAGAACTTGTCCGTGATCTTGCGCCCCGCCTTCGCGATGACCTCGCCGGTCTCCGCGTGGACCAGTTTCTCGCTGGTCTCGCCGATCATCAACCGCTCGAGTTTCTGGCGGCGGATCAGCTTGATGCGCTCCACGTCCTGGTCGCGCAGTTTCTTGAGCTTGCCGAGGCGAACCTTGTCCTGGTTGCGCGACTTGTCGTCGCGCTCCTTGCGCGAGAACACCTCGATCCCGACCACGATGCCGTCCATCCCCGGGGGCGCCTTGAGCGACGCGTCGCGGACGTCGCCGGCCTTCTCGCCGAAGATCGCGCGCAGCAGGCGCTCTTCCGGAGAGAGCTCGGTTTCGCCCTTGGGCGTCACCTTGCCGACCAGGATGTCGCCGGCCTTGACGCGGGCGCCGATGCGGACGACGCCCTCTTCGTCGAGGTTCTTGAGCGCTTCCTCGCCGACGTTCGGAATTTCGCGCGTGATCTCCTCCATGCCGGCCTTGGTGTCGCGCACCTGGCACTCGAACTCTTCGATGTGGAGGCTCGTGAACTTGTCTTCCTTGAGGAAGGCCTCGCTCACCACGATCGCGTCTTCGTAGTTGTATCCGAGCCACGGCATGAACGCGACCAGCACGTTCATCCCCAGCGCCAGCTCGCCGTCCTCGGTGGCGGGACCGTCGGCGAGCACCTGGCCCGCCTTGATCCGCGCGCCCACTTCGATCAGCGGCTTCTGGTTGACGCACGTGTCCTGGTTCGACCGCTTGAACTTGAGCAGCGGATACTCGTCCATGCCTTCGTAGTCCGAGTAATCGTCGAGCGTCTCCTTGCGACCACCCGGATCCACCACGATGTGCTCGCCCGAGACACTGATCACCGTGCCGGCGCGCCGCGCCACCACCAGCACGCCCGAGTCCTTGGCGATCTTGCCTTCCATCCCGGTGCCGACCAGCGGCGACTCCGCCTTCAGGAGCGGCACCGCCTGGCGCTGCATGTTGCAGCCCATGAGCGCGCGGTTGGCATCGTCGTGCTCGAGGAACGGAATCAGCGACGCGGCCGCGCTGACGAGCTGCTTCGGCGAGACGTCCATGTACTGGAGCTGCTTCGGCGGCACCACCGGAAAATCGCTTCGGCACCGCGCCAGCACCGACTCGGCCTGGAACTCACCCTTCTCGTTCACCTGCGCGTTCGCCTGCGCGATGATGCAATCCGCCTCTTCGTCCGCGGAGAGGAAGGCGATCTCCTCGGTGACGCGGCCGTTCTCGACCCTCCGGTACGGCGTCTCGAGGAAACCGAACTGGTTGATGCGCGCGATAGGTCGCGAGCGAGCTGATCAGCCCGATGTTCGGACCTTCGGGCGTCTCGATCGGGCACATGCGGCCGTAGTGCGTGAAGTGCACGTCGCGGACTTCGAAGCCCGCGCGCTCGCGCGTGAGCCCGCCCGGTCCGAGGGCGGAGAGGCGCCGCTTGTGGGTCAGCTCGGCCAGCGGGTTGGTCTGGTCCATGAACTGCGAGAGCTGGCTCGACCCGAAGAACGACTGCACCACCGCCGACACTGTGCGCGCGTTGATCAGGTCGTACGGGGTGATCTGGTCGCTGTCCTGCTGGAGCGTCATGCGCTCCTTGACGATCCGGGCCATGCGCGCCAGGCCGATCGAGAACTGGTTCGCGAGCAGCTCGCCCACCGAACGGATGCGGCGGTTGCCGAGGTGGTCGATGTCGTCCGGCTCCGCGTCCGCCGCCTTCATGTCGAGCAGGCACGCGATCACCGCGACGAAATCCGCCTGGTCCAGCGTCGCCACGTCCTGCGCCACGTTGAGCTTGAGCCGCCGGTTGATCTTGTAGCGGCCGACCGGCGCCAGGTCGTAGCGCTTGGGTGTGAAGAACATCCGCTGCAGGAGCGAGCGCGCCGTCTCGAGGTTCGGTGGATCGCCGGGACGGATGAGGTTGTAGATCTTCTTGAGCGCCGCTTCCTGGTTTGGGCAGCTGTCCTTCTTGAGCGTCTTGAGGATCACGTCGTCCTCGGGACCCTCGTTCTCCGAATACTTGATGCAGTGGACCGCCGCGATCTTGGCGTCGCGAAGCTTCTCCACGTGCTTCTCTTCGATCATGTGCCCGGCCTCGACGATCACTTCGCCCGAGCTCTTGTCGGTCAAGTCCTGGATCGACACGCGCCCGACGATCTCCTCGTCCTTCTTGCCCGTGCGCTGCCCCAGCTTGACGACTTCCTCCTGGTGGAACAGCCGCAGGATCGACTGGTTGGTGTCGAACCCCATCGCCTTGAGCAGCACCGAAACCGGGATCTTCCGCCGGCGGTCGATGTTCACGAACATGACGTCGTTGATGTCGACGGTGAACTCGACCCACGACCCGCGGTACGGAATGATGCGCGCGTTGAACAGGCGCTTGCCATTGGGGTGGATCTCGTCGCCGAAGAACACGCCCGGCGAGCGGTGCAGCTGGCTGACGATCACGCGCTCGGCGCCGTTGATGATGAAGGTTCCCTTCTTGGTGAGAATCGGAATCTCGCCCAGGAACACTTCGCTCTGGATGATGTCCTTGAGGCGCCGCTCACCGCTCTCTTCGTCTTCCTCGTTGATAACCAGGCGCAGACGGGCCTTGAGCGGGGCCGCGTAGGTCAGGTCACGCTCCTTGCACTCTTCTTCGGAATACTTCGGCTCGCTGATGATGTAGCCGTGGTACTCCAGCTTGTACTTTCCCTTGGGAGACTCGATGGGAAAGACCGAGTTGAACACGGATTCGAGCCCCTGATCCTTGCGCTTGTCGATCAGGACGTCCCTCTGCAGGAACTCGGCGTAGCTCTCCAGCTGGATCGCCAGGAGGTTGGGAATGTCCATTACCTCCGGGATCTTCGCGAAGTTGATCCGCCCGTATTCGTCCCTCGCGTATTCGGTGATCGGCTTGTCGAGCTTCTTGATCATCGTATCCTCAGCGTGACGGGGTCGTTGCAGTGAGCGTCCGCGCGTTCTTGAAACCGCCTACGACGCGTGCGGGCGCAGGGCACGAAGGCCACTGCGCCTGGGGCGCTTGCGCGCAAACACACGCCGGTAGACGCCGGTCGCCTGCGCGACCCCGGGCGTCGGTCGGCGTACTTCGCGCGCTACTTGATGTCGACGCTAGCGCCGACGTCGGTGAGTTTCTTCTTGATCTCTTCCGCTTCGGCCTTGTTGACGCCCTCTTTGACGGGCTTCGGGGCCCCTTCGACGAGGTCCTTGGCTTCCTTCAGACCGAGGGCCGTGATCTCACGCACGACCTTGATGACCTTGATCTTCTCGGCGCCGGCGCCCGAGAGGATGACGTCGAACTCGGTCTTCTCCTCGGCCACGGCCGCGCCCGCGCCCGGAACGCCCGCAAACGCCATCGGCGCCGCGGCGGTCACGCCGAAACGATCCTCGAGCGCCTTGACGAGCTCCGCCATCTCGATGAGCGTCAGCCGCTCGATGGCCTCCATCGCCGACTGCGCATTCGAACTGGAAAGCTTGACTGCTTCAGACATGGTCCTTACTCCTTCTTCTTCACCGATGGTTGACAGCTACAAAAACGAGGCAGCGCCTCACCTACGACTGCTTTTCAGAAGCCTGTTTCAACACGCTCGCGAGGCTGCGCAGCGGCCCCTGCATGACCGACACGAGGTTGCGCGCCGGCCCTTCGATCCCGCCCAGGAGCTGTGCCAGGAGCTCGTTCCGGGTGGGGAGCTTCGAGATCGCGATCACGGCCTTCGCATCCAGCACGGTGCCGTCGACGAAGCCGGCCTTGAACTTGGGGAGCTCGTGCTCCTCCGCGAACTTGGCGAGCACCTTCGCGGCCGTGTTCTCGGTCTCGCGGCTCACCGCGATCGCGGTCGGGCCGTCGAAATAGGGGGCCAGTCCTACCGCCGCGGTCTTTTGTACACCGAGTTTGGCGAGCGTGTTCTTGACCACTTTGAGCTCCACGCCCTGCTGGCGGCACCGGCGACGCAGCTCCGTCACCTTGGCGACGTTGAGCCCGGTCAGGTCCGCAAGCACCACGGACCGGGCGCCGTTGACCGCCGCCGCGATGGACTCGACCTGCGTGATTTTTTCCGGACGGGCCATTAGCGTACCTCCATTTGCCGCCGCTATTGCAGCGCGCTGACGACTGCGCTGTCGATCTTCACCGACGGGCCCATCGTCGACGAAATCGACATGCTCTTGATGTAGCGCCCCTTGCTCGAGGCCGGTTTCGCGCGCACGATCTCGTGCACCAGCGTCTTCAGGTTCTCGAGCAGTTTCTCGTACTCGAACGACTTCTTCCCGATGGGGATGTGGAGATTCGCGCTCTTGTCGACGCGATACTCGACCTTGCCCGCCTTGACGTCGCGCACCGCCTTGGCGACGTCGAACGTCACCGTCCCGCTCTTCGGGTTCGGCATCAGGCCTCGGGGCCCGAGCGTGCGGCCCAGTTTGCCGACCTCGCCCATGAGGTCGGGGGTCGCGATGATCACGTCCACGTCGGTCCAGCCCTGCTGGAGCTTGGGCAGGTACTCCTGGGCGCCCACGAAGTCGGCGCCGGCGTCCGTCGCCTCTTTTTCCTTTTCGCCCCGCGCGAGCACGAGCACGCGCACCGTGCGGCCGGTGCCGTACGGCAGCACGATGGTCCCGCGGACCTGCTGGTCGGCCTGGCGCGGGTCGACGCCGAGCTGCGCGGACAATTCGATGGTCTCGTCGAACTTCGCGGTCGCGGTCTCCTTGACCAGGCGCACCGCGGTCTCGAGGTCGTAATGCGACGCGTGGTCGATCTTCGCCGCGGCCGCGGTATAGCGTTTGCCCTGCTTCATTCCTCTAGTCCTCCACCACGATGCCCATGCTGCGCGCCGTGCCCGCGACCATCCTCGCGGCCGCTTCGACATCGACGGCGTTCAGGTCGGGCATCTTCGTTTCCGCGATCTTTCGCACCTGGCTCATCGTGACCTTGCCCACCTTGTTGCGGTTGGGCTCACCGGACCCCTTCGCGAGGCCGGCCGCCATTTTGAGCAGCACCGACGCCGGCGGCGTCTTGGTGATGAAGTCGAACGAACGATCCGAGTACACGGTCAGCAGCACGGGGATGATGACCCCGGCCTGCGGCTGCGTGCGCGCGTTGAACTGCTTGCAGAACTCCATGATGTTGACGCCGTGCTGCCCGAGCGCCGGACCCACCGGCGGCGCGGGCGTGGCGTTCCCACCCGGGATCTGCAACTTGACGGTCGTTACGACCTTCTTGCTCTTGCCGCCTTTGGTCGCGGCCGGTTTCTGCGGAGCAGCCATCACCAGTCTCCAGTACGCTTAAATGTTTTCGACCTGCAGAAAATCCAGTTCGACCGGCGTTTCGCGGCCGAAGATACTCACCAGCACCCGCATCTTCCCGCGTTCGGCGTTGATCTCATCCACCACGCCGGTGAAATCGCTGAAGGGGCCGTCCTTGATGCGGATGTGCTCGCCCAGCGTGAAAGGAATCTCCGGGATGATGGTCTGCTTTTCCTTGTCCATCCGCCCGAGGATGCGCTCGACTTCCGGCTTCGTAAGCGGCTGCGGGCCCGACGACGTGCCGACGAAGCCGGTCACGCCGGGAAGGTCGCTGACCAGGTGAAACGCTTCGTCCGACATGTTCATCTCGATCAGGATGTAGCTCGGGAAGAACTTCCGGGTCGTGATCGTCTTCTTCCCCTTCTTCATCTCGGCCACTTCTTCGGTCGGAACGACGATCTGGCCGAAGTGATCCTTGATCGAGGACGCGTTGATCATCTTCTGGATGTTCTCGCGAACCTTGTTCTCGTGGCCCGAATAGGTGTGAACCACGTACCAGCGCTTGGGGACCGCCGAGGTCTCCGCGCCGGCTCCCGCGTTCCCCGCCACCGACGGCGCTTCGCCCGCGGCGACGGTGTCAGCCGTCGTCTCTTCGTGCATGTCCCGGTCTTCGCCCGCCATGTCGAGTTGCTTTCCGTTTCGCACCAGGCGTCCTAACCGAATACCAGCTTGATGATCCGGCTCAGGATCTGATCCACGACGCCGACGAACACGGTCACGATCAGCGTCGACACGATCACGACCTGCGTGGATTCCCTCAACTCCTGGCGCGACGGCCAGGTCACTTTCTTGAGCTCGCTACGCGTGTCGGTCAGGTATGCCTTGATTCGTTCGATCATAATGTTGGTTTGAGATGGCAGGCCCGGCAGGAATCGAACCCGCAACCCCCGCTTTTGGAGAGCGGTGCTCTACCAATTGAGCTACGGACCTGCCCGATCCCTAGCGTGTTTCCTTATGCTCCGTGTGCCCGTTGCACCATTTGCAAAACTTCTTATGCGTAATGCGGTCCTGGTGCTTCTTCTTGTTCTTCGTCGTCGAATAATTGCGGCGTTTGCACTTCGCGCACGCCAGCGTCACGATGTCACGCATGATCGATCACCGCGCTCACTTGATAATTTCGGTCACGACGCCGGCGCCGACGGTCCGGCCGCCCTCGCGAATCGCGAAGCGCAGCTCCAGGTCCATCGCGATCGGCGTGATCAGCTCGATCTCCAGCTCCACGTTGTCCCCCGGCATCACCATCTCGGTCCCTGCCGGCAGGTGCGCATTCCCCGTCACGTCCGTCGTGCGGAAGAAAAACTGCGGCCGATACCCGTTGAAGAACGGCGTGTGCCGGCCGCCCTCTTCCTTCGTCAGGATGTACACCTTCCCCTTGAACTTCGTGTGCGGCGTAATGCTCTTCGGCGCCGCCAGCACCATCCCCCGCTCGATGTCTTCCTTCTCCAGCCCCCGCAACAACAGCCCCACGTTGTCCCCCGCCTCCGCCACGTCCAGGAGCTTGCGGAACATCTCCACCCCCGTCACCACCGTGTCCGCCGTGTCCTTGATCCCCACGCGCTCCACCTTGTCTCCCACCTTCACCACGCCGCGCTCGATGCGCCCCGTCGCCACCGTCCCACGGCCCGTGATCGAAAACACGTCCTCCACCGGCATCAAAAACGGCTTGTCCTTCTCCCGCTTCGGCGTCGGAATGAACTCATCCACCGCCTTCATCAGGTCCAGGATGCACTGCCCGCTCGCCGCGTCCTCCCCCTCCATCGCCTTCAAGGCGCTGCCACGAATGATCGGAATCTCGTCCCCCGGGAACTCGTAGCTCGACAGCAGCTCCCGGACCTCCAACTCCACCAGGTCCAAAAGCTCCGGGTCGTCCACCATGTCCACCTTGTTCATGAACACGACCATATGCGGCACGTTCACCTGCCGCGCCAACAGCACGTGCTCCCGCGTCTGCGGCATCGGGCCGTCCGCCGCGCTCACCACCAGGATCGCCCCGTCCATCTGCGCCGCACCCGTGATCATGTTCTTCACGTAGTCCGCGTGTCCCGGGCAGTCCACGTGCGCGTAGTGGCGCTTCTCCGTCTCGTACTCCACGTGCGCCGTCGCGATCGTGATCCCCCGCGCCCGCTCTTCCGGCGCCTTGTCGATCTGATCGTAGGCCACGTACTTCGCCTTCCCCGTCCGCGCCAACACCTTCGTGATCGCCGCCGTCAACGTCGTCTTCCCGTGGTCCACGTGCCCGATCGTCCCCACGTTCACGTGCGGCTTCGTGCGTTGAAACTTCTCCCTGGCCATCGATCCGTTCCTTTCCTCTAGATTCCGATTCGCGGTGGTCTGTTATGAGCTGGAGCCCTCAACCGGATTTGAACCGGTGACCTTTTGCTTACCATGCAAATGCTCTACCGCCTGAGCTACGAGGGCGCGACCGTCTGGTTTTGCGAGCGACTCCGCTCGATTCTGGAGCGGGAAACGGGATTCGAACCCGCGACCCTCAGCTTGGAAGGCTGATGCTCTAGCCAACTGAGCTATTCCCGCCCAACTCGTCCAACACACCATGTGGTGGGGAGGGGAGGATTCGAACCTCCGAAGGCGTACGCCGACAGATTTACAGTCTGTTCCCTTTAGCCACTCGGGAACCTCCCCCGAACTCGTTTGCCAAGGTTCTGCGGTGGGGGACACGCGCCCCGCGTAGATGATGATTCACCAGCCGGCGCGAGAGGTCCTCGTGGAACCCACGACGATGCGTCTCGCTGCTCCTCGTCACTGGCGTTAAGTACGCACTTAAAGCTGTGTGGAGACTCGACGATTTCGCGCGGTCGCGACGCACGCAATCCTGGAGCTGGCGAAGGGAATTGAACCCCCAACCACCTCATTACAAATGAGGTGCTCTACCGTTGAGCTACGCCAGCTCGAACCCAGTAACCCCAAACAAAATTTACAGGTAGAGACCGGTGACGATACGAAACCAGCGCCGGCAGTGTCAAGGCATAAAATACCACACCGCTCGCCGGTGTCAATCCGTCAAGCGTTTTTGTGGAGAACTTCGGGCGGGCCGGGCGACCCGCCGTTTCACTTCTTTCGAACCCGCGCGCCCCCGGCGGTATCCTCGATCAAGTAGCCGGCGGCCAGGATTTGCTTCCGAAGGTCGTCGGCGCGCTGGAAGTCCTTTGTTTTCTTGGCGCTTATCCTTTCTTCCACCATCGCAAGCACGTCGGCTGGCACCTCCTCGCCCGCCCGCGGCAGCCCATCTCGAAAGAGCCCGAGCACCCGGTCGAACAGCTCGAGCGCCGACCAGGCCGCATCCAGCCCGTCCCGGGACCGGGAAACGGCTTCGGCGTGCTCGTCCAGTAGAACGTTGTAAGTCTTTATTAATTCAAACAGATAGCCAATCGCGCCGGCGCTGTTGAAGTCGTCGTCCATGGCCGCGAGGAAGTTGGCGCTGGCCGATTCGGCGGCTTCTTTCAGCTGTCGGCCCGCCGGGCTGGTCACCGACGGCCCCTCGCCCAGCCGGGAGCGCAGGTCGTCGATCGACCGGCAGGCGTTCGCCAGGCGTTCGAAGGCCTTCCGCGCGTTCTCGAGACGCTCCCGCGAGTACTCCATCTGCGAGCGGAAGTGCGTGGAGAGGAGGTAGAACCGGACCACCTGGCCGTCGAACTCGCGCAGCACGTCCTCCATTGCGAAGAAATGCCCGGTGGACTTCGACATCTTCTGCCCGCGCAAGTTCAAGAGCCCGTTGTGCATCCAGTGGCGGACGAACTCGTGGCCGGTCGCGCACTCGCTCTGCGCGAGCTCGTTTTCGTGGTGGGGAAAGATGAGATCCTCCCCGCCTCCGTGGAAGTCGAGAGTATCGCCGAGATACTTGGTGGCCATGGCGGAGCACTCGATGTGCCAGCCCGGCCGTCCCGGTCCCCAGGGGCTGTCCCACGCCGGTTCGCCGGGCTTCGACGCCTTCCAGAGGGCGAAGTCGAGCGGGTCCTCCTTGGCCTCGCCGATCTCCACGCGCGCGCCCGAGATCAGGTCGTCGATGTCGCGCTTGGAGAGCTTTCCGTAGTCCTTCTTGGTGCGCACCCGGAAATAGACGTCCCCGCCGGCGACGTAGGCGTGCCCCTTCGCAATCAACGCCTGCACCATCGCCAGGATCTCGGCAATGTGGTGGGTGGCATAGGGGTAGAGCGTCGCGGGCTTGATGTTTACCGCTTTCGCGATGCGGTGGTAGGCCTCGATGTTTCGCTCGACGACCGTCCGGTAGTCGACGCCCTCCTGGTTCGCCCGGTCGATGATCTTGTCATCGATGTCGGTGAAGTTCTGAACGTAGTTGACGTCGTATCCCCGGTACTCGAGGTAGCGCCGAATCATGTCGCCGGAAACGAACGCCAGCATGTGCCCCATGTGCGGCTTGTCCTGGACGGTCATACCGCAGACGTACATCCCGACTTTGCCGGGATGGACGGGCACAAAGTCGGACTTCTCCTGCCGGAGCGTATCGTAAACACGCAGCGCCATGGCGGGACACTATAGCAGGCGCGCTCGCTCGAAGTAAGGGTCCCGTCTTGCGAGCCGCGGGTGGCGGCCAACGGGCGCCGGACGGGACTGGCAGAAATATGCCGCGGGTGGCATCGGGTGGCATCGAGACGGGGTCCCCGCGTGGCGAAGCCCGCGGGGTGGCGAGATGACAGGACCCGCGGCGGAACCGTGGAGGTCAGCTGAAGCGAGCGAGGGAGCGGCGCACGATGCGGTCGCACAGCTCGGTGTAGGAGATCCCCACCGCGGCCGCGGATTTCGGCACCAGACTCAACGACGTCATGCCCGGCAGCGTATTCGCCTCGAGCATGAAGTGGGCGCCCGCCGGGTCGAGCCGGTAGTCCATGCGCGCATAGATCGAGAGCCCGAGTGCTGCGAACGCGCGCTGCGACGATTCCACGACCTGGCGCGTCGACTTTCGCGTCCACGGGCGCGGGAACGAGATACTCGGTGTTGCCCGACTGGTACTTGTGGAAGTAGTCGTACAGTCCCGATTTCGGTCGAATCTCCAGCACGGGGAGCTCGGGCCCGCCTTCGAGGACCGCGTGCGTCAACTCCCGGCCTTCGATAAAGCGCTCGATCAGGACCGATCGGTCCGCCTCAAACGCGCGCCGGGCCGCCTCATCGATCTCGCCGAACGATCGGACGACCGTGAGCCCGACGCTGGATCCCTGCGCGTTCGGTTTCACCACCGCCGGGAGTCCGACGTGCTCCCGGACCTGCTGCTCGAGCGTGCCGGCGGCGAGCGCGGAGCGCTCGAGGTGGAGCCCGGGAGGGACGGGCACGCCGGCGGCCGCGCAGAGGATCTTCGCGCGCTGCTTGTCCATGGCGAATGCACTCGCCGCCGGGCCGCTTCCCGTGTACGGAACCCCCAGATACTCGAGCACCGCCTGCACGGTGCCGTCTTCGCCCGCGCCGCCGTGGAGGCCGTTGAAGACCACGTCGATCTTGAACGCTTCGCGCTGCGCCAGGATTTTCACGAACGCGGCGCGGGCGGTGTGGACGTCGCCGCCGAGCGCCGGCGGCTCCGCCGGGATCGCGCCGCTGCCGAAGATCGCCTCGTCGTATTCGGTCGGGGCCACCTCCGGCCGCGCGGGATCCGCGATCAGCACGCGATGGCCCGCGTCGCGCAGCGCCGCCGCGATGCCGCGCGCGCTCGACAACGACACGTCCCGCTCCGCGGAATCACCGCCGGCGAGAACCAGCACGGTATAGCCTGCCATGTCGCTCCTGAAACAGCGGGCCCGCCGTCACGCGAATTTCGCTCGGTGTCGGCGGGCCCGGTAGGCGTCAACTCGCCGTTTCGACTAGTGGGTATGCCCCGCTTCGCCGGCGTGCTCCTTCACCATGGTCACGTTCGCCCCGAAGCCGGCCGCGGCGGCGTTGGTCATCGAAAGCGTGTCGCCCATGGCCGCGAAGTTCAACGTCACGGTCATGGTCGTGTCCCCCACCGCCTTCTGGAACGACACGTCGACCAGGTTCGCTCCCGCGCCCGTGGCCCAGGTCCCGTTCTCCACCATCGCGGGCTGGTCCGCGCCCATGTCCATGCTCATCATGGCGGTGTTGTCGGCATTCAAAGTCAACGTGACCTTGTGCGTCGCCGCGTCGGCCGCCATCAAATCGGCCGAATACGTGCCGGCCATCGGAGACACGGACTCCGCCGCGGGGACTTCCTCCGTGGTCGTCTCGGCCTGCTCTGCCTTCTTGCCGCAACCGCCGAGTAGAGTGAGCATCGCCAGCACCGTCAGCGAGCACACTGCCACCGTCCGCCACCGCAGCGTCATCGAATTCATCGACATTTCGTCTCCTTCGCACACGGCCGTTCACGACCGCGCGGTTACTCTCCAATCAACGTCGCCGCGCGCCCTCATCGAGCCCCCATCTTCGCGCAAACGACGGACGATCCTTCGTCACACCCGATCCTCGACGCCGGTTCGCATTTCTCGGGTTGAGCGCGCATCCAGGGCTCCGGCGGGCGGGTGCCAATTGACGGCGCCTATCATGCGCAAGCCGGCCCGGGGCGTCTACTGTTTTGTTGGGTGCACGAGCACCGCCAGGATGCCCAGGCCCACGTATACCGACCCGGTGACAATACGGCGCAACCTCGGGAAGCCCCGATCGTTGCGCAGGCGCCCGGCGACCGCGCCGGCCACGGTCGCGTACACGCTGTCGGTCACGACCCCCATCAGGCTGAACGTCAGCCCGAACAGCGCGATCTGGAGGCGGACCCTGCCCGCCGGGTTCACGAACTGCGGCAGAAACGCGAAGAAGAAAAGCGCGGTCTTGGGGTTGAGCAGGTTGACCACGATCCCCTCCGCGAACACGCGGCGCAGGCGAACGGCTTCCGGGGCCGCGTCGTCGAAACGACGGTCCTTCGCTGCCAGGGTGCGGATGCCCAGCAGCGCGAGATAGGCGCCGCCTCCGTAGCGCAGCACGTCGAACGCCCGCGGCGACGTGGCGAGAATCGCCGACACCCCGAATGTCGCCGCGATCACGAGCACGACGCTCCCCACCGCGAGCCCGAGTGCGGAGACGATCCCCGCCCACCGGCCCTGATCGATGCTGCGGGCGACGATGTAGACGACCGCCGGCCCCGGGACGACCAGGAGCGCGAGCGACGCCAGCACGAACAGCATGAACCCGGACGCTTCCGACACGGGCGATTACTCCTCGGGGGGTTTCACGGACCTGAATCCGCGGTAGACCAGCAGGTCGTAGATGATCTTCAGCCCGCCCGCGATGAAGAAGGGCACACCCGCCAGCGCCGGATTCCCCATCAGGACGCCGCTCATCGCGGGAGAAATCGAAGCGCCGACCGACCGGGCAATCCCGGTGATTCCGGCCGCCGCCGACCGCTCATCCGGGTCGACGATCGCCATCGTGTACGACTGGCGCGTCGGCACGTCCATCTGCGAAATGCAGAATCGAGCGAGCAGCACCCCGACGGCGAGCCCGGCCGACGGCATGAGCGGGACCACGCACAGGAGGACGTTCGACGGCAGATGGGTCACGACCATGGTGTTCACCAGCCCGATGCGCGCGGCGATACGCGCGGCGAACAGCGCGGAGACTCCCGCCACCAGATTCGCCGCGAAGAACAACGCGCCGAGCGAGGCCAGGTCGAACCCGAAGCGCTGGTGGAACCACAGCGCCATCAGACTCTGGATGACGAAACCGCCGCCGAAGGAGTCGAGGGCGAACAGCGTGGAGAGCCGCAGCACCGCGCCACGGGAGCGGTGCAACCCGAAGCGCGCCCCGGCGCGGGCCGGCGAGCGCGTCTCGATGTCGCGCGAGAGCCGCACGAACATCCCCAGCAACACGACTCCGAACGCCGCGTACGCCCACAGCAGCACGCGGTACGACCCCAGCGCGTCCATGCCATGCCGCTGCAACGCGTCCGCCGCGACGCCCCCCGCCAGCGCCCCGCCCGCGGTGGCAAACGCGCCCACCAGCACATAACGCGCGAAGACGTGCGTGCGCCGGTCCGGCCGCACCAGCTGCGACAACGACGCCTGCTCGATCGACAGGAACGGCCCTACCTCGTGGCCGCTCGGGCTGAAGACCCCGATGGTCGCGATCACCGCGATCCACAGCACGTTCTCCGTGGACGCGAACGCGATGCCGCCCACGGCCATCAGCGCCGCGCCCGCCATCAGCATGCGCCGGCGACCGAGCCGATCCGCCGAGGTGGTGATCAGGAGGGAGACGGCCGCGTCACCCGCGAGGGCGAGCGTGAGCACGAGGCCGATCATCCCGGCGCTCAGTCCGGCCGCCTCCAGATAGAGCGCGAGGATGACGGAGAGGAACCCGTAGGCGAAGAGCCGCGCCCCGCGCGCGGCGAAGAGCAGGACGACATCGGAGGCCGGGCGGGTCACCGGTCGCCCCGGTCGCTACGACGTACGCTTGAGTTGCAGCTCGAGAAACTGCGTCCAGGTCTTCCCGTCGGCCGAGAATTCGCCGATCTCGTGCCAGTCACCCTTGGCGTCCGCAATGGTGTAACGGATGCTCCGGCCCGGCATGTCGAACCCCCACTGGAAGGCCCCGTCGTCGAGAAATTTCGCCGTCGCCACGATCGACTGCCCGTCCTGCCGGTACGCAACCACGCGATACTGCTTGGCAGCGGCGTCGTAGGAGATCATCGCCACCGCGTGGTGCACGACCGCCTGGGATGGGCGCTTGCTCGTGCCGATCCCTTCGACCACGAGCAGGAGTCCGTCGAGACGCGACTCCACCACTTCGGTCTGCGCCACTTCCTCCGTCGCACCGGGCCCCATGGTCATGACCGCGTCGCCCTTCCACGAGCCCACCAGAAACTTCAATCTTGCCATTGCGGCGACCGCTTCGGCGGAAGGCGCGGGCGCCTGCGCCATCGCGGCGCCCGCCGCGAACAGAACCACCCCGGCGGCCATCACCCATGCGCGTCTCATCGCTTGCCTCCTGCGTAGAATGTCATCGTGCTCATGTCGCTGTCCCAGGTCCCATCCGAGTTGCGGCGCAGTTCCGTGCCGCGAATGAGCCACCACCCGGTGCGGCGAATGACGATCTGAACATAGCCGGCCTTGTTGGTTCGCAGTTGCGTCGTCGAGCCATCCGCCCCGCACACTACACCGAGCGCAAGACCTTCCAGTTCGTTTCCCTTCTTCATGACCTTGACGTTCAGCGTGTCGCCCGCCGCCAGCGACGTCGGGTCGCGGTCGGGCAGGAACTCGACACTCGGTCCCACCGCCTCGAGACACGCACGATCGGCGGGTCCGTCGCCGACGCGGACAAACGTCTTCGCGTGCTTGGTGTAGGTCTCGTGGAACTTCGCATCCGGGCCCGCGCCCTCCCACGCCTGCCGCAGCGACTCCGACGCCCCGATCTCGTCGAAGTAGTGCTCCACTTCCTTCGCGTCGAGCTCGACCTCCTTCGGGCGAAAGTCGAGCCACGCGACCGCGACCCCCTCGGTCAGCGGACGACCGCGCGCGACGATCGTCGATTCCGCTTTCTCGAAGGATGCGATCTCGCCGCGCTGGCTGCCGAGGCGCCACGCCGCACGCGCCACCGCGGCGGGGTCCGGCGCGGTCCCGAACGTGGGGAAGTTCGAGCCGGTGGTGGCGTGAAGCTCCAACGGCTGACCGGAGCGCAGAACGTGAGCGTTGGCGACGACCCAGGTGTCGTACGCCAGCGCGTTACCCGCCCCCAACGAAGCAACCAGGCCGGCCAACATCCATCGTTTCATCGACTCGCCACCTCCAACAGACGCGTCACCGCGTCCTTTCCTTTGACCGCCGCGACCCGCGTCAGATCCGGCCCGTGGACCGAACCCGTCATCGCGCCGCGAATTGGGAAGTAAAGGTCTTTGCCCTTGAGACCGGTTTCCTGACCGGTCGCAAGAATCATCTCCTTGAACACCTCCGGCGTGAGCGGCCCGCTGAATTCCTTGAGCCGGCGCGTCATGCCGTTGAGCACACGCCTGGCCGCGTCGCTCGACAGGAGTGCGCGCGCCTCGTCGTCGGACTCGATGGTGGCATCGAAGATGCGCGCGCGGTGCGGGAAGTCGCTCAACGTATCGATGCTGTCCTGCAGAATCGCCACGATCTCGCGCCGCGTCGGGTCGCTGTAGTGCACGCGCAGACCCTCGGGCATGTACGGTTCCACCAGCGCGCACAACGCGTCGAGTTCGAGCTTGCGGATGTACTGGCCGTTCATCCACAGGAGCTTTTTCTTGTCGTAGACCGCGGCCGCCTTGCCGATGCGCTCGATGCCGAAACTCTTGATCATCTCCTCGCGCGGCATCACTTCCAGGCTCTGGGGGTGCGACCAGCCGAGCAGGAGCAGATAGTTGAACGCCGCGTCGGGGAGATAGCCCGACGAGCGCAGGTCCTCCACCGAGCTCGCCCCGTGCCGCTTCGAGAGCTTCGAACGGTCCTCGGCGAGAATGAGCGGCACGTGCGCGAACACCGGGTGGGTGGCGCCCAGGGCGTCGTAGATCATGATCTGGCGCAGCGTGTTCGACAAGTGTTCCTCGCCGCGGATGACGTGCGAGATCTGCATGCGCGCGTCGTCCACCGCCGCGGCGAAGTTGTAGGTGGGGAGCCCGTTCGAGCGCAGGATGACCCAGTCGCCCACCATCTCGTGCGGGAGCTCCATGGCGCCGCGCACGGCGTCTTCGAAACGCACCACGCCGTCGCCGACGCGGAAACGAACCGCCTCCGGGATGCCTTTCGCCCGGCGCGCCGCCACGTCCGCGGCGGACAGGCGGCTGCAGGTGCCGTCGTAGTGGGACGGCCGGCTCGCCGCGATCGCCTCCTCGCGCTTGAGCTCGAGTTCGTTCTCCGTGCAGAAACACGGGTACGCGAGCTTCGAGCCGACGAGACGGTCGGTCACCTCCCGGTAGAGCGCGAGTCGCTCCGACTGGCGATAGGGTCCGTGCGGCCCGCCGGCGTCCGGTCCCTCGTCCCAGTGGAGGCCGAGCCAGCGCAGGTCCTCCAGCAGAGACCGCTCGCTCGCGAGCGTGCTGCGCTCCGCGTCGGTGTCCTCGATGCGCAGGACGAAGGTTCCCCCGTTATGGCGCGCGAACAGATAGTTGAAAATGGCCGTGCGTGCGCCGCCGACGTGGAGATATCCGGTCGGACTGGGCGCGAAGCGAACTCTCACATTCTTGAGTGTGGTCATCGCAACGACTACAGCGCGCTCTCGCGCCACTCGCCCATGCGGACCGACGACGATTCGAGAGTTGCGATCGCTTCGCACGCGATCGCTTCGCCGCGGCCGATCGCCCCCTTGCCTTCGAAGGTTGTGGCCTTGACGTTCACCTGTCCCGTCTCGATGCCCAGGTGTTCGGCGATCGCGGCTCTCATGTCACGCTTTCGTCCGCCGAGATGAACAACGTCGCACAGCACCGTACAGTCGACGTTCACAACCGCGTACCCGTTCTGGCGGACCATCGCGACAACTTGCGAAAGAAATTCGCTGCCGGGCGCGTTTTTCCACTGCTCGTCGGAGTCGGGAAAATGTTCGCCGATGTCGCCCAACGCCGCCGCCCCCAGGATCGCATCGCATATCGCGTGGCTCACGACGTCGGCGTCCGAATGCCCGGCGAGCCCCGCCGGCGCGTCGTCGATGAGGACGCAGCCGAGCATCAGCGGGCGATTGGCCGCCACCGCATGCACGTCGTATCCGATTCCGGTTCGAATCATGCTGCCACTCCGTTCCGGAGGATCACCTCCGCCAGTCGCAAGTCTTCCGCGAACGTCACCTTGATGTTCGTGCGCTCACCCGCCACCGTGAACACCGGTTCCTTGAGCGCCAGCACCAGCGAACCGTCGTCGCTCGACTTGAAACCGCGCGCCGCGGCCTCACGGTGCGCGCGCAGGATCATATCCGCTCGAAACGCCTGCGGCGTCTGCACCCCGGAAACGTACACGCGATCGAGCACGGCGTCCACGCGGCCGTCTTCTTCCCGAATCAACGTGTCCGTGGACGGCACGGCGGGCACCACCGCGTCGTGGGTGGCGAGCGCGTCGAGCACGCGGTCGCGAAGCGACGCCGATAGACAGGGCCGCGCGGCGTCGTGGATCAGCACGTGCGTGGTCTCGCGCGGCAGAGCCTTCAGGCCGTTGAACGCGGATTCCTGCCGCGTCTCGCCGCCCGCGACCACGGCGCGCACCTTTCCGGCTGCCTCCGTGGGGAGCGACGCGCGCATTTCCTTTTCCGTCCCCGCCGCCGTCACCACGATCAGCGCGTCGACGCGCGGCGACTCCGCAAGCACGCGCGCCGACCACGCGATCATCGCGCGCCCGTTGATGGGTGCAAGCTGCTTGGGCACGCCGCCCTTGAATCGCTCGCCGGTGCCGCCGGCCATGATGAGAGCGGTGACAACCATCGCGGGAGCCATCATAGCACGCTAGAACAGGCTGAACTTCACGTAGCGGCCGGGATTCTTCTGGAGGTCCTGGATCAACGAGTCGAGGTCCGCGAGCGTCTTCTCCATGCGCAGCACGAAGGTCTCGTCGTTGAGGAGCCGGCCGGCGGACCCTTCGCCCGCGCGGAGCTTGGCGGTGATTTCCCGCAAATCGCCCGACACCACGGCGATGTTGTCGACCGCGATCTCGACGCGGCCGCCGGTGCGGCCCAGCGCAGCGAACGAGGAGTCGAGACCCGCGTAGTGAGTGGTGAGCAGGCTGTCCAGCATCGTTGAGGAGCGTTCGAAACGCACGATCGCGCGGTCGAGGCGGCCGCGGTTGCCCTCGGTCATCTCGCGCAGGTTCCGGCTCGTCGCCGCGAAATCGTCGACCCCCTCGCGCAATTTTCCTTCCGCTCCGAGCGTTTCGGCGATGTCGCGCAGCTGGCTCGTCGTCGCCTTGACATCGTCCAGCACGCCGCCGGCGGAGCCCATGACCTCCGACAACCCCATCATGAATTCGCCCACGATCGTGTCGCCGGGGGCGATGGCCTGCGGTGACACTCCCTGGCGGACCGCGACCACCCGTTCCCCCATGATGCCCAGGCTGTTCAGCGCCACGCGCGAGTCGTTCGGGATCGGCACCCCCACGCGAACCCCCATGTCGACGACCACCTGGTCGGGTTCGAGGCTAATGGCCTCCACCCGCCCGCGCTCGACGCCGTTGATGTAGACGGGGTCGCCGACGACGAGACCGCCGACTTCGTTGAAGCGAACGAAGAAGTGATAGCGCTTCTCGGCCACCTGGAATTTCTGGAACCACATCGTGCCGATCACGGCGATCAGCGCCGCCAGCACGACCACGGCGCCCACACGAATCTCGATGCCGCGGCTGCTCATTCGGAGCTCCCGACGGCGATCGGCCCCTCCGCGCGCCCTTCGACGAACTGGCGGACCAGGGCGTGGGTGGTGCGCTTCACCTCGTCGGGCGTGCCTTCGAAAACGATGACGCCGTCGTGCAGCATGGCCATCCGGTCCGCGACCTTGTAGGCGCTCGCCAGATCGTGGGTCACGACCACGCTGGTGATCTTGAGTTCGCGGGCCAGTTTGATGATGAGGTTGTTGATCACGTCGGACATGATGGGGTCGAGGCCGGTGGTCGGTTCGTCGTAGAGCACGCAGTGTGGATTCATCGCGATCGCGCGGGCGAAGCCCACGCGCTTCTTCATGCCGCCCGAGAGCTCCGCGGGGAACTTGTCACCGACCGCGTCGAGGCCGACCATGTGGAGTTTCTCTCTGCAGATCCGCCGGATCTCTTCGTCTTCGTACTGGGTGTGCTCGCGCATGGCGAGCCCGACGTTCTCTTCGACCGACAGCGAGTCGAACAACGCGGCGCCCTGGAACACCATACCAAAGCGCATCCGCAGCTCGAACAGTTTTCCGCGGCTCAATCGGGCCACGTCCACGCCGTCGACCAGCACGCGGCCGCGGTCCGGCGCCAGCAGGCCGACGATATGCTTGAGGAGCACGCTCTTTCCCGAGCCGCTCTGCCCCATGATGACGATGGTCTCGCCCGGGCGAATGGTGAGGTTCACTCCGCGCAACACGACCTTGCGCGAGAAGCTTTTCCAGACATCCTGGCATTCGATGGTGATCATGCCGGCCGCATTCTAGCACGCATTGTCCGCCGCAGACAGCAGAGGCCCGGGCGGCTGGTTTCCGCCCGGGCCTCACTCAAACGTCGTGACCGTGCTCGTGTCGTCAGCGACGAATCACCATCTTGCGCGTCTGCGTCTCTCCCGCGGCGGTGACGCGATAGAAGTAGACGCCGCTGGGGAGCGCACGGCCGATCGCGTCGCGCCCGTCGAATGGAATCGACTGCCAGCCCGCGCCCGCTCCCTTGATCCTTCCGCCGGCGACGCGCCGACCGGCCACGTCGTAGACGTCGAGGACGATGTCGCTCTGGCGCGGCAGCCCGACGCGCAGCGTGGTAGCGGCGCTGAACGGGTTGGGGTAGTTCGAGTCCAGCGCGAGACCGGCCAGTTTCGGCGTGCCGTCACCCACGCCGGTCGGAATCGTCACGCTGGCCTCGTTCGAGGGCGGGCTCTGGTTCGCATGCACGTCGACAGCCGTCACGATGTAGTAGAGGAATCCCGGCGGCGGGCTGATGTCGACGAGCACCGTGTCCGGCGTCCCGGTGACGAACGAGCCGGGCACCGGCTGCACGCCGGACATTGACGCGCGGTACACGGCGTACTGCTGGAAGTCGGGCTCGCCCGAGCCCGACGAATTCCAGGTGAGCAGGATGTCCGAGCCGACCCGCTGCGCCATTAGTGTCAGCGACGCCGCCGGCGCGAGGTTGTCGAGAGAACGGCCGCTCGCCGGCGCAGAGACCCAGTATTCTTGCGGTGTGAAACCGTGCGCGATGACCTGGAAATAGTGGGGGTCGGGCGTGGTCGCGGTCGAGTCGAACTGCGTGGGCACCGTCTGCGCGTATCCGTTCAGATAGTACGCATCGACCGTCGACATGAGCTGCCAGTAGTAGGTCTCGCTCGCCGCGCTCTCGACACGGATCGCCGCCGTCATGTCCGGGTCGATGGGATCGCCGGGGTGCACCAGCGTCGTGCCGGAGGAAAGAAACACCGCGGCCAGCGACGGGTTGATGGCGCGCCACACCGTGTAACGATCGATCGTCTGGTACGGCCACGGGTCAAAGCGACTCGCATCCCACGAGAGGTTCACTTCGCCGCCTTGATCGCCGGGAACGTCGGATGCGCTCACGATGTCCGGAGACGCGTAGCCCCAGTTGTTGAAGCGGTCGAGGCGCTGGGCGTAGACGTGTTGCGTGCCCATGCGGTTGTCCCACCACGCCACGATCGCGCCGCCGACTCCGTCGCTCGCAATGCGTGGGTCCATTTGGGCGCTGGGGAGCAGGCCCAGCGGCACGCCGTTCGCTGTCCCCTGGGGGGCGCCCGACGCGTCGATCCGGCGGGCGTACACGTCGCGGGTCGCGCTAAACCGCTGGTCCGACCACGAGACGATGGCGCCGCCCAGTTCGTCGCCCACAATGTGTGGATCATCCTGTTCGGCGGGCGCCGTGCAGAGCGCGACTCCGGCCGCTGCCCAGAGCAGACCACCCGAGTAGTTGACCCGCTGCGCATAGATGTCGCCATTGCCACTACGCGTGTCATGCCACGTGATGATGGCTCCGTTCGAGCCGTCACTTACAATCTGTGGAGCGTACTCGCCTCCGTTGCCCGACGTGAGGCTCACGCCGTTGACCGCCCACTGTGGAGTGCCAGAGTTGGCCAGCCGCTGGGCGAAGGTGTCGGTGAGGCCCGTGCGATTGTCCTCCCAGGTCGCGATCGCGCCACCGGCGCCGTCGCTTACGATCTCGACGGCAACCTGATTCTGACCCGCACCGCACAGCTGGATTCCGTCGAGGTTCCAGTAGAAATTGCCGTTCGAATCGATCCGCTGGGCATAGATGTCGTACTGGGCACCGTTGCGGAAGTCCTCCCACACCACGAACGCCCCACCCGATGCGTCGTCGATCAGTTTGGGCCGGAACTGGTTGGACACATTTGTGCACACGGGCTTCCCGTCGCCGAGCCACAGCACGTTACCCGCCGGGTCGACGCGTTGCGCGTAGATGTCCCAATTGCTGAGCGTCCTTACGTCGTGCCACGTGATGATCACCCCACCCGCACCGTCACTCGTAGCTTGGGGGGCCTGCTGGTTGAGCGTGGCGGTGCATACCGCCACTCCATTCAGAGCCCAGATGGCGCTTCCGTTTGCGCCCAACCGTTGCGCGTAAATATCGAAATCGCTGGAACTCCGGAGGTCCTCCCACACCACGACGGCGCCGCCGGCACCGTCGCTGATCACCCGCGGGTACATTTGGTCTCCGGACAACATACAGACGGGGACGCCGTTCGCCTGCCACACCGGCTGACCCCAGGCGTTGATGCGCTGGGCCCAGATGTCGTAATCCTGGCCGCTGCGCGTGTCCATCCACACGGCGATCACGCCGCCCTGGCCGTCACTGACGACCTCGGGGTACTGCTGGTTGTTTTGCGCCATACACACGGGCGCTCCGTTCAAGAGCCACTGCGATGCTTGTGCCGCTGCAAATGCGGCGGCACTCAGCACAAGAACGATGGTGAGGGTGATCACACTGCGGTGGGTGCGGTCCATAATCCACCTCTCTGGCGAAGCCGGGTGGCTCCGGTGGGCGTTCACTGCGAGGTGGTCATTATGCCCCGGCGCGGCGCGGGCGTCAATCGCCCTTGTAGAAGATGACGCGGAAGAGGACCGAGGCGAGGAAGTAGTTGGTGATCAGAATGCAAATGCAGCTGCTGACGACGGCGTGCATGGTCGCCTTCCCGACCCCTTGCGCGCCGCCGTAGGTTCGAAAGCCGTTGTAGCACCCCATCAGGCCGATGATGCCACCGAATGTGGCCGCCTTCAGGATGCCGCTGATGACGTCGTCTACGTAGAAGAACATCCGTAGTCCCTCGACGAACGTGGCCGTGCTCACGCCGATCGACGCCTGCGCGACCAACATGCCGCCGAGGATCGCGAGGAGGTCGGAGAAGATCGTGAGCACCGGCAGCATCACCACGCACGCCACCACCCGCGGCATCACCAGGTAACGCATCGGGTCGATGGCGAGGAGCTCCATCGCGTCGATCTGCTCCGTCACCTTCATGGTGCCGAGCTCCGCCGCGATGGACGCGCTGACGCGTCCGCCCACTACCAGCGCCGTGAGCACGGGACCGAGCTCGAGGATTACCGACTTCCCGACCACGGTGCCCAGGAAGACCATCGGCACGTAGTCCTGGAACTGATACGCGGCCTGGACGGCGGCAACCGCGCCCACGAAGATCGAGGTGACGATGACGAGCGGGATGGAACCGATGCCGACGAGCTCCATCTGGATCAGAGTTTGGCGGGCGGTTCGCGGGAGTTCCTTGAGCCGGGCGAAGATCCCGGCGAGCATGATCGACGATCCGCCCACGTCGCGGAGAAAACTAAGGACCGAGATTCCGACAGCCCGAAACGCGTTTCGCAGGGTCGACATGCGCGTGTCGTTCTCTACTATTCTCCGAATGCCGCCGCCTCGAAGCGCGTGCAGGAATCGATGAAGGTGAGGTTCACCGTACCGGTCGGGCCGTTGCGCTGCTTGCCGATGATCAGCTCCGCCTTGCCGCGGTTCTCGCTTTCGGGTCCTTCATAAACCTCGGGGCGATAGAGGAACAACACGAGATCGCTATCCTGCTCGATCGAGCCCGATTCACGCAGGTCCGACAGCAGCGGCCGCTTGTCGCCGCCGCGCGATTCCACCGCGCGCGAAAGCTGCGAGAGCGCGATCACCGGGATGTTCAATTCCTTGGCGAGCGCCTTCATGCCGCGCGAGATGAGCGAGATCTGCTGCTGGCGGTTCTCGGTGCGCTCATTGACACTGACCAGCTGGAGGTAATCGACCATTAGCATGCCGATGTTCGCCTCGGCTTTCAACCGGCGCGCCTTGGCGCGCAGCTCCAGCGTCGAGAGGCCCGGCGAGTCGTCGATGTAGATCGGCGCCTCGGCCAGGTAGCCCGCCACGATCGCAAGCTCCGCGTACTCGTTCGCCTTCAGATAGCCGCGGCGCAGCTTATTGGAATCGATGCGCGCCTCGCTGCACAACAGTCGCGTCACCAGCTGCTCCGCCGACATTTCCAGGCTGAAGATACCCACCGGCGTCTTCTGCCGGATCGCCAGGTGCTGGCAGAGATTCAGCGCGAACGAGGTCTTCCCCATGCCGGGGCGACCCGCGACGATGATGAGGTCCGATTTCTGGAAGCCCGAGGTCAGCGAGTCGAGATCCTCGAACGGCGAGGGCATGCCCGAGATGTGGCTCCCGCTCTGGTAGAGTTCCTCGATGTTCTTGAAGTGCTCGCGGAGAATCTTGCCGATCGGCTCGAAGCCCTTGAACATCCCCTGCTGCGCGATCTCGAAGATATGCTTCTCCGCCTCGTCGAGAATCACGGCGGCCTCGCGCTCGCCCTGGAAGCACTGCGTGCTCACGTCACTGCAGATCGTGATGAGGCGGCGCATCACGAACTTCTCGAGCACGATGTTGGCGTAGTGCTCCACGTTCGCGGCCGTGTGCACGCTGTCCATGATCTGGGTCAGATAGGCGGCGCCGCCCGTGGACTGATACGTCCCGCGCTGCTTCATCTCTTCGGAGAGTGTCACGACGTCGATCGCCTCGCCGCGCCCCGCGAGCCCTTCCATCGCGGCGAAGATGTCCGCGTGCGGCTTTCGATAGAACGCGCCCGACGAGATGCTCTCGGTCGCGATCGAGAAGGAGTTGTTATCGAGCAGCACCGCTCCGAGCACGGCCATCTCCGCTTCGACGGACTGCGGCGGCACGCGCCCGGGTGCGGGCGGTTGACTGGATATGGCGCGAACGGCGTCGGTCACGAGTTGCCTCCGGCCCGGAGTCTAGCTCACGCGCGCCGGTGAAAGGAAGGGCGAGGGGAACAATTCCGGTGGATACGGTGTGGACAGCGTGTGGACAGGCGTCCGCCGGGGCGTTACCGCGACGCTGTTTGGCTCGGTGTAACCGTCCCCCGGTCGACGTCGAGGGGCGGCCCCTATTTCCGCACGTACGTCCCGTCGAAGAGCGTCTTCCACTCCTTGCCGTCTTGCGACATCTCCATGCGCGAGATTATGCGTTTCTCCTTCGAGAAATCGTGCGTCATGCGCGCGTGCATCCCGGGGCCGCCGTGACCGAGCGTCAGAACGTCTCCGTCGAAGGTGCCCTTGAACACTTCGGGTGGGGAGCCCATGCTGTCGAACCAGTGCAGCACGTAGCACGCTTCCTTCGCGTCATAGGTGTACACCGCGTGTCCCGCGTACGTGATCGCGCCAGCGCGCTCCTGCTCGTAGTCGTAGATCACCGCGAAGCCATCCAGCGCCTGGCGGGTGTTCATGCGTCCGGTCGCTTTTCCGCCCTTCGGGTCCCATTCCGACGGATGCATTATCTCGTCACCCTGCCACTGGCCGACGAGCTTCTTGAGTTTGAGGTGTTGATCGGTGGGTTTCGGCATGTCCATGAGGTTCCTCCTTGCGGTCGCATTTTGACACATCTCACGGGGACTTCAGCAGTCATCGACTGCTCCATTTCTTTATGGGCTCAAGGTAATGAGCGACCCGTGGCAGTCCAAGTACGTGTAATACGGTCGTCCATAGAACCGGATCAATACTAGCGGCTCCTTCGGAATACAATCCAGTGTCTTAGTGATGTCGCGGGCCTTTCGCGCCAGCTTGCTCGTGCCCGGCTCGACGCGATCGAGCCTAAAATCCGTTTTGGTCGAGTCCATCCGGACACACGTCGAATCCCGATTGGTTGCAAACACAAGCGTGTACGCGACCGAGTCTGTGTCACTCAGGGTAATGTGATACTGCCGCCAGCAACCCAACTCACGATAGTCCGTCTTGCCGCCGACATGAACGTCATCTCCGTAAGCTGGTCGCAGTTTGATTTCGACTGCAACCGGCGGCCAGGCGAGGTGCGTGCCCGGCGCGCATTCCCCGGTTGCCTTAAGACTCTCAGCCGTCTGCTCAACGATCCGCTTCTTCTCATTGGAGAGTGGCCACCAATCCTTGTACGGCCCTCCACTGTAGTGCTTTGGCGGGAGCGTGAGGACTAAGACAAGCAGGAGTTGAACGACGACCGGCATCATGCCGCCTTATTTACGCGTCTTTCAACAGCGCCATCAACTTCTTCATGTCCTCCCAGCACGGTGCTTTGAAGGCGGGGTTTCGCAGCAGCGCGGCCGGGTGATAGGTGACGATCACAGGAATTCCTTCGTAGCGATACTGGCCGCTGCGCATCGCGCCCAGCGGCGCGTCGGTCTTCAAGAGCCAGTGCGCGGCGATGCGGCCGAGCGCGCAGATGTACTTGGGCTGGATCAGCGCGATCTGCGCGCGCAGGTACTCCTCGCAGCACTCCACTTCCGCCGGCAGCGGGTCGCGATTCTGGGGCGGGCGGCACTTGAGCACGTTGGCGATGTAGACGTCTTCCCGCTTCATCCCCATCGCCGCGATGATCTTGTTCAGCAACTGTCCGGCCCGCCCGACGAACGGCTCACCCTTCGCATCTTCGTCGGCACCGGGAGCCTCGCCGATGAACAGGAGTTTCGCGTGGGGATTACCGACGCCAAAGACGGTCTGGGTCCGACTCTGGTGAAGCGCGCAGCGGGTACACACCGACACGGTCTTCGCGAGCGCGGCGAGGTCGGCGGACGCTCCCGGCGGGGTGGCGGGCACGCGGGGCGAAGGCACGGTGATCGACAGGTCCGATTGAGGCAGCGCCGCCCCCTCCAGGTACACGGAACGAATCCCCTTCGCCTGAAGACGCTTGAGCGCGGACAGGGCTTCCCGGCGGGTCTCGGTGCGGTCGGTCATGCAGGCAGACTAGCGGTTCCGGTGCCGGCCGGCAAGCCGGCTCGGAAACATGCGAGTCGGTCGCGCGGGAATCAGGCGCGGCGGAGGGTACGCCCTTTGGCGACGAGTTCCAGGATTCGCCGCGCCAGCTCACGCTTGCTCTCGGCGGCCGGGCTCGTGTAGACGACACCGCTCGCGTCGTAGACGGTCACGACGTTGGTGTCGCTGCCGAAGGCCGCGTCGGGCCGGTTCAGGATCATCAGGTCGCACTGCTTCCTGGCCAGCTTGGCGCGCGCGTTCTGCTCCTCGTCGCCGGTCTCGAGCGCGAAGCCAACGATCACGCGCTTGCCTTTTTCGGCGCCGAGCGCGGCCAGGATGTCCTCGGTCTTCACCAGCTCGAGCGTCCAGGTGTCGCTCGACTTCTTCTTCTGCGCGAGCGGGGCCGCCGGACGAAAGTCGCTGACCGCGGCCACCATCACCAGTACGTCGGTTTTCGCGAACGATTCCTTCAGCGCGCGCGACATCTCCTCGCTGGTGCGCACGCGGGTGATGCGGACCCCGTGCGGGGCCGCCACCGACGTGCGCGCGGCCACTACGGTGACGTCGGCGCCGAGGTCGCGCGCCGCTTCCGCCAGCGCGAAGCCCATCTTGCCGCTGGATCGATTCGAGACCACGCGGGCGGGGTCGATGTCCTCTTCGGTGCCCCCCACGCTCACCAGCACCCGCACGCCGCGCCACGGTGAGTCCAGGAGCGTCTGCACTGCCGCGAAAATGGTCTCCGGCTCCGCCATTCTGCCGGTCGCTTCGTAGCCGCACGCGAGGTCGCCCTTCTCCGGCGGCGCCACGAGGAAACCCCGGTCGGAGAGAAGGCGCATGTTGTCCTGCGTCCCCGCGTTTTCCCACATGGCGTCATTCATCGCGGGCGCCAGCATCACCGGCCCGCGATAGGCACTCACGATGGTGGCGAGGAGGTCGTCCGCCTTGCCGTGGGCGAGGTTGGCCAGCGTGTTGGCGGTGCACGGCGCGATCACGACCAGGTCGGGCCACCTGGCGAGGTCGATGTGTTCGATCGGGGACACGGCGCCGGCGGACTTGCCCTCGCCTTCGAACATGCGCAGGTGGACGGGATGCTCGGAGAGGGACTCGAAGGTGAGCGGCGTGACGAACTCGGTGGCAGCCGCGGTCATGACGACCTTGACGTCGGCGCCCGCGCGCTTCAAGAGGCGAAGCAGATAGACGGCCTTGTAGGCGGCGATCCCGCCGGTAACTCCGAGGAGAATCTTCTTTCCGGTGAGGCTCACAACTGTGGGGCGTGGTGTGAGAGAGGCGTGTGATGTCTTTGCTTGCTCAGACAGTCCTCACGCGCAGTTTACTGGTAGCGCGCTGCGGAACTCGCCGCAAAGACATCACACGCCTCCCGTTTGCCTACGACTCCTGGAAGAAGTCGCCGCTGCCGGTCGTCTCCTCGACGAACGAGTAGGTGATCTTGCCGTTGATCAGCCGCTTGACCGCGGTGGAGGTGGGCTTGAAGTCCGGCTCGGGCTCCGCGCCCCGGACCACGAGCGAGTTCAAACGGCGCGCCTCGCGGGCCATGACGCGCACAGCTTCGTAGCGGTTGAGAATCCTGGCAGTGACTTTTTCGATGATGACGAGCTTCTCGATCCGGATCGACATGGTTTCTCCTCACTGAAAACTACAGGACGCCGCCTTCAGCGGGTCAGCTTCGACATGAATTCCGCGGTCTTGCGATCCCGGCGGCAGCGTTCGGCGGTCACGATGGCCTCGAGTTCCCTGCCGGCACGCACCAGATCGTCGTTGACCACCAGGTAGTCGTACCGGGAGCTGGCGCCGATCTCCACGCGGGCATTCGTCAGCCGGACCTCGAGTTCGTCGGCCGACACATCCCCACGGCCGCGCAGGCGTTCTCCCAGGCTGGCGAGCGCTGGCGGCAATATGAAGATCATGACGGCGGCGGGAAAGATCCTTTTTACCCGATCTCCCCCCTGGATGTCAATATTGAGCACCACGTCGCGGCCCGCGGCGAGCTGATTCTCGACGAAGGCCCGGGGCGTACCGTAAAGCTCCCCATGGACTTCCGCCCACTCGATCAATTCTCGCGCCTTCATGCGCTCGAACTCGGCGCTGTCGACGAAGAAGTAGTCGCGCCCGTTGGATTCCCCGCTGCGGGGTGGGCGGGTGGTGGTGGAAATGGACCGCGCGAGCAGGGGGTCGGCCGTCAGCAGACCCTTCACCAGGGTGGTCTTCCCCACACCCGATGGGCCCGAGACGACGAACAATGAACTCTGGGACGAACGCGGCACGCCGCTACTCCAGGTTCTGGACCTGCTCGCGGAGCTTCTCGGTCTCTTCCTTGAGAACGATGACGTGCTGGATGACCTCCGAGTCGGAAGCCTTGGCGCCGATGGTCGACGCTTCGCGGTGCATTTCCTGCAGGAGGTACGTCAGTTTCTTCGACACTTCGCCGCCGTCCTTGAGCGCCCGGTTGAACTGATCCTGGTGGCTTCGAAGCCGCGTCAGCTCCTCGGTGAAGTCCGAGCGATCCGCCAGCAGCACGATCTCGGTGACCAGCCGCTCTTCGCTCAGCGCCACGTCGCCCGCGAGCTGCGTCACGCGCTTGCGCAACGCCTCCGCCTGCTTCTTCGCCATCTCGGGCGCGAGCTTCTCGATCGCGCCGACGGTGCGATCGATGGTGCGCATGCGCTCCACGAGATCTTTTCCGAGCGTGGCGCCCTCGTCGACGCGCATGCGAGCGCACTGGTCCAGCGCGCTCGACAGGCTCTTCGACACCAGCTTCCACAGTTCGTCTTCGCCCGGCTCGGTCTCCTTTGCGATCACGGCCTCGGGCAGCTGGACGAGCGCGTCCAGGCTGACGTGCGGGTCGAGCCCGCGCTTCTTCGCGAACTGCTGCAGCTGGGTCAGGTACTGCTCGAGGGCCACCTCGTTGAGGGTGACCGCGTGGCCGGCCATCGTGGATTCGACCGCGATGGTAAGTGTCACGCGACCGCGCGCGAGTTTCCCGCGCACGATCTCCTTGATCTCCGACTCGCGGTTCTGGAGCACCCGGGGAAGCTTGAACGAGAGGTCGAGGAAACGATGGTTGACCGAACGGACCTCGACCGTGACGGTCGACGCCCCGTTGGTGGCCATCGCCTGGCCGAATCCAGTCATGCTGACGAGCATCGTGCTACTTTCGCGCCGGTTGAAACCCGCGACGAGGCTCTATACTATAGACCGCGCTCGCGCCGTGTCAATCTGCAACGGTGCGATGCGGCCGTCCTACAGCCCGCAACGAACGATCCGAACATGAACATCACGCTGCTGGAGCGTTTGATCCACGAGATTCGCGACGACCTCGTGGGCCGGTCGCTGGGAACTCCGTCGTGGGTTGCGCCCGTGCTGGCGATCCCGGTCGGCGGGGTCGGCGTCCACCTGGTCGCGATCCTGGAGTCGCCCGGACCCTTCTGCTTTCTCGCGGACGCATCGCCTTTTGGCGCCGCGCGTGCGCCGGCCCGATTCGCGAAGCTAAACGGGGCCAAGATCCGCGACATCGTGCTGCACGACCAGGATCGCATCCTGCGCATCGATGCGGTGACACGCGCCGATCGTGAACCCGTGAGCCTGCAGGTGCGGTTGTTCGGATCCGCAGGCGGCGCCGCGCTCTTCGACGATGATGCCATCGGCGAAACCGTCGGGGCGATGCGCGTCGAGACCGAGGGGACCGCGCGCGCACGGCCCGAATGGTCCGTGTGGCCGCCCGCGCCGGTGATGCTCGCGAGCCGTGGGCGTCTCGCGCTCGCCGCGCCGGTGGCGGCTTCGGACGCTGCCCCCGGCGAAGGGATGTTCGGCCCCTTCGCCGATGCGCGAACCGCGTGCCGTCACGTCGGCGGGCTGATTCTCGACGCGGCACACACCGCGATTCTGCGCCGCATCGCACGGCCGGCGCGGCGCAAGCTCGACGGCATGCACAAGCTGGTCGTCAACCTGGAGCACGACCTCGAGCGTTCCGGCGACCACGCCGATGTGCGCCGGGAGGCGGAAACGCTCGCCGCCTTTCAGTCGCAGGTGCCGACCGGCTCGGCGGGCGTGACTCTTCCCGACGTCTACGATCCGACGCGCGAGGTCTTCATCGAGCTGGATCCCACCGAGTCGGTTCACGTGCAGGTCGAGAAGCGATTTCGCAAGGCGGCAAAGCTGGAAAAAGGCGCCGTGCACGCACAGCGCCGGCTCGAGCTCGTCCGTCGTGAGATCACGGAACTCGACGCGGCACTGGCCGTGCTGGAAGCGGGAGGAACGTTCGAAGCGTCGCTGCGCACGTTCGAGGCCTTGCGGGCCAGGTTTGGCATCGAGCTGGAAGGCCCGCGCGTGACCAGCGGTGCGGCTCCCCGCCGGCAGGCGGCCGGGAAAACCTATCGCCAGTTCGACCTCGACTCGCGCTGGTTCGCCCTCGTCGGCCGCAGCAATCACGAGAACGACGAGCTCACCTTCAAGGTCGCGGGCCCCGGCGATTACTGGTTCCACGCGCAAGGCGTCGCGGGCTCGCACGTGGTGCTCAAGTCGCGGGGCGGCGGCGATGGGCCGTCGGCCCGGATCATCCAGCGGACGGCAATGCTCGCCGCGCATTTCTCCAAGGCGCGGCACAGCAGCCTGGTCCCGGTCATCTACACCCAGAAGAAATACGTGAGGAAGTTCCGCGGCGCCAAACCGGGACAGGTAGCCTGCGAGCGCGAAGCCATGGTGATGGTTCCCCCGGTCCTGCCGGGCCCCGTGACCGACTCCTCCTAGGCGCCTCCAAAAAAAAGAGAGGAGCACCGAAGTGCTCCCCTCTTTCGCGTTCCTAGAGAGCGATACCGCTCGGAATCACGCTAAGGGCAAGGGCTATGATTCACTGGCTTGGCGAGCCACTCAGGGGAAGGCACTCGACCTCGAAGACCAGAGTCCACAAGGAAAGGAGTACGCAGCCTCCAGGTACCGCCCTCTAGTTGACCGCAACACCGCCTCTTCCTGTATCCCGGTACCCCTGCTGGAGCACCCTTCCTTAGATGCGGCACTGCCGTCGGACATTGCAATACGCAACCGACATGCCAACCTGCCGAAAGCCAGGCGCACGCAAAAACACGGTAACTTAGCTAGCTAAATGCTATTAGGAACCTGTAGACGGGTGTATCGGGCGGGCGGAAAAAGCTACGAGTAAAGCAAATTGACGAGGCGGAAATAATTTTAACTTACCGGTCTACGAACCCGCTCTCTCCTTCGAACGGATTGGTATCCTCCGGAATCCAGTAAACGACGATAGCACTGCCGTATGGGCCGGCGATGAGAATGAACATCCCGCCGTCTTCACCGTAGCCCAGGATTTCCCCATCGGGAACGGCGCGGTCCCGGGACGAATTCGCCGCAATCGCGAATGACGCCACCGGCACGAACGCCAGCAGGAGGCCCAGGCAAAGCACAACTATCCGGACGGGTCGTTTCATCAGGGGAGACTATATCAAGAAAACGGCCATTCGCAAAGCCCGAACTTTCAAGGTTTTCTTAAATTTTTCGACTCTCCCCGAGGCGTGGTCCGGCCACCCGGACGTTCCCCTGGCGCCGCGTGACCCCCGTTTCGTCGAAATACTCGAGCAGCGGGATGGCGTGTTTTCGGGTCAGCCCCAGGGCCGCCTTGAGATCCCCCACCGAAACCTCCGCGCGCGTCTCGATCAGCGTTCGGATAACGACCTCGCAGCGGGCGAGCGCCTCCGGGTCGACGAGCCCGTCGCCCAGCTCCACGATCTCGCCGCGGTCCCTCATCAGCTGAACGACGTCCGCGAAACGTTCCCCTCCCGCCCACGTGCGCGAGACTTCATCCCGCGAGAGAAACGTCACACCCGCGGCGCGGATCCGTTCCCGCACGGCGCCGACCGCGGCTTCCAGTGGCGCGGATAGCGCGAGCGCGGGCGTTCCTGCCCGCACGCGGTTCTCGCGGACGAAGAGCGGCTGCATCGTCGCCAGCACGTCGATCACACGGTTGAAGACGGCCGTGCCGTGGACGAAACCCAGACGTTGCCGCAGCTCCTCCTTGTCGATACCCCAGTGCAGCGGGTTGCGCGCCGTGTGCGCGAGCGCCAGTTCCGCGGCCCGCGCCGCGAGCGCCTCCAGCGCCCGCCGGTCGAACAACCGTCCCGACACCGCCACCGCGGACCCGTCCGCGACCAGCGACGCCGCGGCGGCCGCGTCGACACGCGCTTCCTCCACCCCTTCGGCTCCGGCGCGCTCGACCGTTTTCGCAAGCACGGCGTGCGGATCGCCCTGTTCACGGACGCGCAGCCGATCGACCGCGGCGGCGTCGGAGCGCCGGTGCGGTTCGGCGCTCGGATTGACGACGACGCCGCCGCCGATCACCCGGGCCGGTGAGTAGGTGCGAATTACGACGCGGTCGCCGGCATCAGCGACGATCGGCGACTCCAGGCGCAACTGCGCGAGCCCCGATTCACCGGTGTGGAGCGCGTCGCCCTCGAGGAGGATGACCCGCCCGAGCACTTCGCGCGCTCCGTGGTGGATGCGAACCCGCTCCCGGTTCTCGAGCTCGACGTCCCCGTGCGCGGCCAGCGCCAGCCGCACGTCGACGGTGGTCGCCGCGGCAAACCGCCCGGGTGTCGTCAGCATGTCCCCGCGTTCGATCTCTTCGAGTTTTGCTCCGTGCAGGGCCAGGGCGATTCGCTCGCCGGCGGTCCCTTCCGTGCGCCTGGCGCCGAAACTCTGAATCTCGCGCACCCGCACGCGCCGCCCCAGGGGCAGCAGGTCCAGCTCGTCGCCCACCACCACACGGCCCGAATAGCAGCTGCCCGTCACCACCACCCCAATCCCCTTCTGGTGAAAGACCCGATCGACGGCGAGCCGAAACGCTCCCGTCGCCGCGCGTGTCTCGACACCGCGGGCCAGCGATAACAGCTCGGCACGCAACGCGTCCAGCCCGGCGCCGGTTCGAGCGGACACCGCCACCACCGGCGCACCCTCGAGAAACGTCCCCTGCACCAGCACGGCAATGCTTTCATAGAGCGCGGGCAGCGCTTCGTCGGCGACGAGATCCTGCTTTGAAATCGCCACCAGGCCACGACGCACACCGAGCGAGCGCAACACTTCGAGGTGTTCGACCGTCTGGGGCATGACGCCCTCGTCCGCGGCCACCAGCAGCATCGCCAGGTCGATTCCCCCCGCTCCGGCGACCATCTGCCGGACGAAGCGCTCGTGTCCGGGGACGTCGATCACGCCGACGAACACGTCGTCCGCGAGCGGCAGCGGGGCGAAGCCGAGCTCGATCGAAATACCGCGCTCTTTCTCTTCTTTGAGGCGATCCGTGTCGTGGCCGGTGAGCGCGCGGACCAGCTCGGTCTTGCCGTGGTCGACGTGGCCGGCGGTCCCGAGGATGAGGTGGCGCGGCGCGGGGGAGGTTGCGCGGGTCGGGTTCACATCACTGGGCGGCGCGTTCGATGCGCGCCCCGATGGCCCGGAGCTTCTCTTCGATGCGCTGGTACCCGCGGTCGATGTGATACACACGCAGGATCTCGGAGCGTCCCGTCGCGGCCATGGCGGCCAGGATCAGCCCCGAACTGGCGCGGATGTCGGTCGCCATCACCGGCGCGCCTTCGAGCGACGACACGCCACGAATGACGGCGAGGTTGCCGTCCAGGCGAATGTCGGCTCCGAAGCGGCGCAGCTCCGGCACGTGGGTGAAGCGGTCGGGATAGATGGTTTCCTTCACGGTGCTGACACCGTTCGCGCGGCAGAGAACCGCGATGATCTGCGCCTGCATGTCGGTCGGAAACCCGGGGTATTCCCGCGTCACCACGTCGGTCGCGGTGAGGCGCTGCGGCCCGATCACGCGCACGCGGCGGTCGCCGACCTCGACGCGGCACCCGGCCGATTCGAGCGTGGCCAGCACGGCGCCCAGGTGGCCGGGGTCGCAGTGCGTAACCGTCACGTCGCCGCCGGTGATGGCGGCCGCGGCGGCGAACGTCTCCGCCTCGATGCGGTCCGCGATGACGTCGTGGCGCAGCGGCCGCACCGACGTCGCGCCGTGGATCACCAGTCGCGCCGTCCCCGCGCCTTCGATCTCGACCCCGCATTCATGCAGCGCGTGGACCAGATCGGTGATCTCCGGCTCGAGCGCGGCGTTTTCGATGACGCTGGTGCCTTCGGCGAGCGCGGCCGCCATCACCGTCTGCGCGGTGGCGCCCACGCTCGAGGTCGGGAACACGACTTCGGCGCCGCGCAAGCGCTTGCAGGTGGCTTCGATATAGCCGTGGTCGAGCTGAATGGTGGCGCCGAGCTTCTCCATCGCCATCAGGTGAAGGTCGATGGGCCGCGGCCCCCACGCGCACCCTCCCGGCATGCTGACGCGCGCACGCCCGTGCACGGCGAGCGTCGGCGCCAGCACGTAGATCGACGCGCGCATGGTACGCACGAGATCGTACGGCGCCTCGACGCCGTTCGCGGCCGAGGTATCGATGGTGAGGACGCCGCCCTGCTGGGACGTCTTCGCCCCCAGCACCTCGAGCATTTTCGCCATGGTGGCGACGTCGCGCAGCTCGGGCACGTTCTTGATGACGCTGGTCCCGCGCGCGAGCAGCGCCGCCGCCATGAGCGGCAGCACCGCGTTCTTGGCGCCGTGGACGCTCACTTCCCCGTGCAGCGGGGTCGGTCCGTCGATGATGAACTTGTCCATGCTCAATCCTTGCTAGGAGGCAGACGGCGGCAGAGGGAGTGCACAACCGCCCTCACGGAGTCCGATATGTCGCCTGCCTGGCTTCGCTATCGACCCGTACACGCGAAGCCGATAACCACGCGATCGCGGCCCGCGTAGTCCTTTGCGACCTCGACCGAGGTGAACGCCGCATCGCGGAGCAATTTCGATACCCCCGCGCCCTGCGTGTCGCCGATCTCGAACATCACGAAGCCGCCCGGCGTGAGCCGTCCGGCCAGTTCCGGTACGGCGCGCCGGTAGAAGTCCAGCCCGTCGCGCCCGCCGTCGAGGGCCAGCGTCGGTTCGTGGTCGCGCACCTCGCGGGGCAGCGCCGCCAGCTCGCCCGACTCGATATACGGCGGATTGCACACGACCGCGGCAAATCGGCGGCCCGTGTCCCGGAGGTAAGCGAAGGCGTCCTCGTGCACCACTTCCACACGGTCGGAGACCCCGTTGAGCGCCGCGTTGCGAGCCGTAATCACCGCGGCGGCGCTGGAAACATCCACCGCCACGACGGCCAGGTTTGGAATGCGCGCCGCCAGCGAGACGCCGATGATCCCGCTCCCGCTGCACAGGTCCAACACGTCGAGCGCCTCGTGGAGCGGACGCGAGCGCAGCAGTTCTTCCGCCCGTTCGACCAGCACCTCCGTGTCCGGCCGCGGGACAAAGACCCCCGGGTGAACTTCGAAGGAAAGCGACATGAACTCCGTCGCCCCCAGAATGTACTGGAGTGGCTCGCGCGCCGCGCGCCGCTCGACCATTTCCCGGTATACCGACGCCCGATCCGGATCCGGCGCGTCGGTCGACTGGACATAGAGGTCGAGCATGCGCAGCCCGAGCGCGTGGCAAAGCATCCATTCCGCATTCCGGCGCGCGTTGGGGACCCCGCTCGCCACCAGGCGCAGTTCGGCGCGCTGCAGGAGGTCCCGTATGGTCTCCGCGTCGTGCATGGCTTACTCCCCGGGCACGATCCGCTGTCCGGCGCGCTCCATGATGTCGGCCTTGCGCAACGCCTCGATAAGCGGGTCGAGTGCCCCGTCCATCACGTCGTTCAGGGTGTGGGTCGTGAAGTTGATGCGATGGTCGGTCACGCGTTGCTGCGGAAAGTTGTAGGTTCGAATCTTGGCACTGCGGTCGCCCGACCCTACCTGGCTCCGGCGCTCCGCGGCATACTTCTCTTCCTGTGCGCGGCGCGCCTGATCCAGCAGGCGCGCTTGCAGCACCTTCATCGCCTTCGCCTTGTTCTTGAGCTGCGATCGTTCTTCCTGGCAGGTGACCACCAGGCCGGTGGGAATGTGGGTGATGCGCACAGCGCTGTCGGTGGTATTGACGCTCTGCCCCCCGGGGCCGCTCGACCGATACACGTCGATGCGGAGCTCGTTGGGGTCGATCTTGATCTCGACTTCCTGCGCCTCGGGGAGCATTGCCACCGACGCAGCGGAGGTGTGGATGCGCCCGCTCGCCTCGGTGGCGGGGACGCGCTGCACGCGGTGGACGCCGCTCTCGTACTTGAGCGAGCCGAACGCGTTGACGCCGGTGACGAGCAGGATGACTTCCTTGAAGCCGCCCATGCCGGTCTCGCTGCTGCTCAAGACCTCGGCTTTCCAGCCTTTGCGCTCAATGAAGCGCGTGTACATGCGCAGGAGGTCGCCCGCGAAGAGCGCGGATTCCTCGCCGCCGGTTCCGGCGCGAATCTCCATGATGGTGTTCTTGTCGTCGTTGGGATCCTTCGGCACGATCAGCAGCTGGAACGTCTCCTCCAGCTGGGTGCGCTCGGCCTCCAGCGAGTCCATCTCGGCGCGGGCGATCTCGACCAGGTCCGCGTCGGTTCCCTGCGCGATGATCTGCTTGTTGTCGGTAAGCGTCTCTTCGAGTTTCTTCAGGCGCTTGGTGACTTCGACCAGCTCCACCATGTCGGAGCGCTCCTTCGCGAGCTTGCGCCAGCGGGCGTTGTCGCGAATGACCTTTTCGTCCGCGATCAGGGAGGTCAGCTCGTCGAAGCGCGCGAGTATTTCGTCGTACCGAGGATTCATGGGTTTCGTCATCGGGCCGCGCCGCGCGGACACCGCACCGCAGGTGGCGGGCTAGTTGGAAGAAACTTCCAGCGTCGCGCTCTGGTAGTCGAGACACGCGACCAGGGCCGCGATGGCGACTTCCAGCATATCATCGGAGGGTTCGGCTGTCGTGACCTTTTGGAGCGTGAGCCCCGGCCACACGGCGGGCTTGAGGAAGCGGGCGAATTTCTCTTTCGCGGAGAGACGGATGAACTCGAACGAGATGCCCCCGATCACCGGGATGAAGGCGAAGCGCAACAGCCGGTCGCCCCACGTCTCGGGTTTGCCGAGGAGCGCGAACACGAAAATGCTCACCAGCATGACCACCAGCAGAAAGCTCGTGCCGCAGCGCGGGTGGAGCGTCGTATAGGGGCGCGCGTTCGCCACCGTCAGGTCCTGGCCGTTCTCGAACGTGTAGATGGTCTTGTGCTCGGCGCCGTGGTACTGGAATATGCGCCGCATTTCCTTCCAGCGCGAGATGAGGAGCAGGTACCCGAGGAAGATGACGAGCCGGAACGCGCCGTCGATCAGATTGAACGCGAGGCTGCCCTGGACTCCCGTGAGTTCGGTGAGCCACAGCGGCAGGTAGAAGAACAGGGCGAAGCCGGCGCCCAGCGCGAACACGACCGACCCGAAAATGGCCAGGTTGGATGCGGTGCTGGCTTTCGGCTTGGGATCGCTGTTCTCGTCCGCCGCCTGCGACGCGGAGTACGAGAGCGACTGGATCCCGATCCACATCATCTCGACCAGGCCGATCGCCCCGCGGACGATGGGAATATTGAGAAACTTGAAACGATGCGTCAGCGACCGGTAGCGGTTCTTCTGGATGACGATGGTCCCCTGCGGCGTCCGCACGGCGGTCGCGTAGTAGGTGGGCGACCGCATCATCACGCCCTCGATGACCGCCTGGCCACCGACGTAGAAGCGTTTGTCCGCCATCGAAAGTGGCTACTCTTCGGTCGTGCCGGTGTCTTTGTATTTGTACTTCGCGCGGAAACGCTCGACGCGGCCCGCCGTGTCGACGAACTTGCGCTTACCGGTGTAGAACGGGTGCGACGCCGACGAAATCTCCATGCGGACCACGAAGTGCTTGACCCCGTCGATGTCGCGGGTCTCGTTGCTCTTCATGGTCGAGCGGGTGACGAACTCGGCGCCGACGCTGGGGTCGACAAAGACCACCGGGTGGTACTGGGGATGGATTTCTTTCTTCATGATCCTTCTGGTCTCCTGCCAATCGTGTTTTCGGAAACAAGCATTATAGCCGCTGCCGGGCACGGGCACAAGGCCCGCGCGGCTAGCGCAGCTGCTGGTAGCGCGCCAGCGCCTCGGTCGCCTTGTCCTTGTCGCCCAGCTCGCTGTAGCAGCGCGCCAGGTACTGCCAGCCCTTGGGGTCGCTCGGGCTGATGCTCGCGTACTTCTCCCCCCACACCGACGCGTTCCCCCAGTCTTCTTTGGCCATGTTCGCCACCATGAGGTTGAAGACCGTCGAAGGCTCGTCCGGCTGCACACCCAGCGCCTTCTCGTAGTAGCCGATGGCCTCGTCGATCTTCGCCGGGTCTTCCTTGCGCAGGTTGAAATCGGCAACGCCGAGGTTGTAGTACAGATTGAAATCCTCGGACCCGACTTTCGCGCGCGCATCCGCCGCCATCTTCAGGAACACTTCGGCGCCTTTCCAGTTCTGCTCATTGACCAGGTCGGTCCCGATCTCCTCGATCACCTGGAATTTTGACGGGTCCTCCTGGATCAGGCGGGTGAACCGGGCCACCGCTTCGTCCTCGCGGCCGAGCTCGACGAGCTGGCGCCCGGCGAGCTGTAGCGCCTTGGTGTAGTTCGGATCGGCCGGGGTGGAAAGCGCGAGCACCTTGTCGGCCTCGGCGAGCGACTTCTCGTGGTAGGTCGAATCCGAATCGGCGAGGCGCGAATAGGTGACCGCCAGATTGTAGTGGGCGGTGGCCTGGGTCGGGTCCGCCTGGGTCGCCAGACCGAATTCCGTGGCCGCGCTGGCGAAGTCGTCGCGGGCGAACGCATTCTGCGCCACCTTATAGTGGCGCGCGTAGTTGCTCGCAACGTTGTCGGCGACGTCGTTCGCTTTCTTCGGGTCGAGCTCCTTCGCCGTCATGAAGTGCTGGTAGGCGAGGGCCACGCTGTCGAGCTTGCTGTAGGCAAACGCGATCTGGAAGTGCGCCTTGGAGTCCTTCGGGTCCTTCGCCAGCGCCTTCTTGAGAATCACAACCGCTTCCGGGTACTGGCCGTTCTGATTGTAGATGGTTCCGCTGGTCGTCTCCGTCCCCGCGACCGCCACCGCGGCCCAGATCATCGCCACACCCAAAATCAAAAATGTTTTCATAGTGCCCATAATATAACCCTCCGGTGCCTGTCTGGCAAAGAGGCCCCACCTGGGGTGGGCGGGGCCCCTTCCCTGCACTACGGCGCGTTGCCGTAGCCCCTTACGCGTTCATCGATTTCAGGAACTGTGCGTTGGTCTTCGCCTTGCCGAGCTTGTCGAGCAGGAACTCCATCGCTTCCATCAGGGGCTTGTCGTTGAGGAACTTCCGCAGGATCCAGATCTTGTCCAGGTCCTTCTTGTCGATCAGGAGCTCCTCCTTGCGCGTGCCCGACTTGAAGATATCGACCGCGGGGAAGATGCGCTTGTCGGAGAGGCGCCGATCCAGCACGAGCTCCATGTTGCCGGTGCCCTTGAACTCTTCGAAGATCACTTCGTCCATGCGGCTGCCGGTCTCGATCAGCGCGGTGGCGATGATGGTGAGGCTGCCGTTACCCTCGATGTTGCGCGCCGCGCCGAAGAACCGCTTCGGGCGCTGGAGCGCGTTCGAGTCGACGCCGCCGGAGAGAATCTTGCCCGAGTGGGGCACGACCGCGTTGTGGGCGCGGGCCAGGCGGGTGATCGAATCCAGGAGGATCACGACGTCCTTGCCGTGCTCGACCAGGCGCTTCGCCTTCTCGATCACCATGTCGGACACCTGCACGTGGCGCTCCGCGGGCTCGTCGAAGGTGGAGCTGATGACTTCACCCTTCACCGACCGTTCCATGTCGGTGACCTCTTCCGGGCGCTCATCGATCAGGAGCACGATCAGATACACCTCGGGGTGATTGGCGGTGATCGCGTTGGCGATCTTCTGGAGGAGGATCGTCTTGCCAGTGCGCGGCTGCGCGACGATCAGACTCCGCTGCCCCTTGCCGATCGGGCAGACCAGATTGATCAGTCGCGTCGACAGGTCCTCGGGATCGTGTTCGAGGTTGAACGCCTCCTGCGGATACAGCGGCGTCAGGTTGTCGAAAAACGGCTTGGTCTTGGCGACGTCGGGGTGCTCGTGGTTGACCGCTTCGACGCGCAGGAGCGCGAAGTAGCGCTCCGAATCCTTGGGCGACCGAATCTGTCCCGACACCGTGTCACCGGTGCGCAGGTCGAACTTCTTGATCTGCGACGGCGAGACGTAAATGTCGTCGGGGCCCGGGAGGTAGTTGTAGTCCGGGGAACGGAGGAAACCGTACCCCTCTGGAAGGACCTGCAGAACGCCTTCGGCAAAGATGAGTCCGTTCTGCTGGGTCTGGGCCTCGAGAATCTTGAAGATCAACTCCTGCTTGCGCATGCTGCTGGTCCCCTCGATCTCGAGGGAATTGGCAACGTCCAGCAACTCGGTGATGGTCTTCCCCTTCAGGTCCGAGATATCCATTCGCTTTGCTCCTAGTGACACGATAGGTGGGTCGGGCTTATGAACCGCCCGATAGGGTGAGGGTTAACGGCTGCTAACGGTGGTTACAACCCCGTCCTGGATTGAATGCCTTGTCGCCACTTCCGGCGCGGATTGATAGTTGTCGGGAGTTCGTGCAATCGATTCGATAGCAAGGGTCTGCGCGCTCGCGGTGCTGCCGGCGCGCCCCTGGCCGCGCCGCCCGGAGGCGGACGCAGCAAGTCGCGTTCCACAACCCTGGCCGCGCGTTCTGTTCACTGGTTCCTATTTGCCGGTCAGCGCAACTGTTCGTAGCGCGCCAGGGCCTCTCGCGCTTTTTCCTTGTCGCCCAGCTCGCTGTAGCAGCGCGCCAGGTACTGCCACCCCTTGGCGTCGGCGGAGCTGACACTGACGTACTTCTCTCCCCAGCTCGCCGCGTTACCCCAGTCTTCCTTCGCCATGTACGCGACTTGAATATTGAACACGGTGGATGCGTCGTCGGGCGTGATCGCGAGCGCTTTCTCGTAACTGGCGATGGCTTCGTCGATCATCGCCGGGTTTTGCGCCCGCAGCCGGTACTGCGCGACACCAAGGTTGTAGTACGTGTTGAAGTCCTCGACGCCCGCCTTCTTGCGCGCATCCGCCGCCAGCTTGAGAAAAACCGCCGCGCCCTTCCAATTCTCCGCGTTCAACAACTCCGTCCCGATTTCCTCGATCACCGCGAAACTGGTCGGGTCCTCCTCGACCAGACGGCTGAAGCGGTTGACAGCTTCGCTCTCGCGGCCCAGCTCGACGAGCTGGCGGCCGGCGAGCTGCAGCGCCTTGGTATAATTGCCCTCGCTCGGGTTCGAAAGCTCCAGCACTTTGTCGGCCTCGACGAGCGCCTTCTCGTGATACGTCGAGTCCGTCTCCGCCAGTCTCGCATACGCGACCGCCAGGTTGTAGTGCGCCGTCGCTTGCGTGGGATCGGCTTGGGTCGCCAGACCGAACTCGGTGGCCGCCGCCGCGAAGTCCTCGCGGGTGAACGAACTCTGCCCGAGCTTGTAGTGCTTCGCGTAGTTGTGCTGGATGTTGTCTGCTACGTTGGTCGCCTTCTTGGGATCCAGTTCCTTCGCCTTCATGAAGTGCTCGTAGGCGAGGGCCACGCTGTCGAGCTGCGAATACGCGTATCCCATCTGAAAATGCGCCTCGGCGTCGTTCGGGTTGGCAGCCAGCGCCTTGCGCCCCAGAGCCAACGCCATGTCGTAGTTGCCCTCCTGGTTGCGCAGCACCATGCTGGTGGTGTCGACCGACTTGCAGCCGGCCAAGGCTGCCACGGCGAGCGCGCCGAACACCAGGAAAGACCGCATACGCTTCATCGACCTGCCCTCCACGGCGCAGGCAAACCAGGGCCGCGTCGGACCCGGCCAGAACCATCACTCAACGGTTGTTTTCAGAGCAACCCATTCCCGCGGGTTGAAGAGGCGCTAGTAATCTCTTGATGATTATCCCGGGCCGCCCGATCTATTTGGGCGCCGCCGAGGTGGGTCGTAGTGGATCCATGCACCGGGGATGGACCTGTCGTACGCCCTCATTAAACGAGACGCGGCAGCCACTGTCAAGGCGTATTTTCCCTGCCCCGAGTGCCTCAACCGCGAATGGCAACAGATGTTAGGCGTGTGGCGCAGATCCGGGGCGGGACGCAGCTTCCTGCTTCGCTCAGGTCCTCGCGCGCGACAGTTGGAAGCGCGCCTGCGGATTCGCTCCGCAGGAACTGCGTCCCGCCCCCCCTTTAGAGGAAGGATTCAGGGTCCACGTCCCAGCGAAGCTCGATCGTCCGGGTGCCCTTGCGCTTTTCGATCAGGCGCCGATACGCGCCCAGGACCGCGTCCTTGTCCGCCTGCGCGATCGGTCCCTTCAGGAGCATCTGCTCCCGGTACCGGTTCTTGACGCGCGGGATCAACGGCGCGGTCGGCCCGAGGACGACGACGCGCCGCTCGGCCAGCAGCTGCCGGCTCGCCGCCGCCCATTCTTCCATGAAGGCGTTGAGCAGCTCCGCGCTGACGGCGCTGCACGACGCCATCACGATGCGCGCGAAGGGTGGATAGTTCAGCGTGCGTCGCACCTCCAGCTCTTCGGTCATGAACGCGTCATAGTCGTGCGACTGCAGGTAGCGAAAAACCGGGTGATCGGGGCAATACGACTGGATGATGACGCCGCCCAGCGGCCCGCCTCGCCCGGAACGGCCCGCCACCTGGGTCAGCTGCTGGAAGGTGCGTTCGGCGGAACGAAAGTCGGGAAAATTGAGCCCTTCCTCCGCGCTCACCACCCCCACCAGCTCGACGCCCGGAAAATGGTGGCCCTTCGTGACCATCTGCGTCCCGAGCAGAATCGGATACTGCCCGGTGCTGAAGTCCTCCAGAATGCGGCGGTGGCCGTCCTTGCCCGCGGTGGTGTCGGCGTCCATGCGCAGCACGGCGACGCCGGGCAGCAACGCCTTCAATTCCAGCTCGACGCGCTGGGTGCCGGTACCTGCGTAGCGGAGCTGGCGGCTTGCGCAGGTGTCGCACTGCGCGGGCGAGGCGCGCTCGTAGCCGCACAGGTGGCACTTCAGACGGTCGCCCACGCGGTGGAAGGTGAGCGAGACGTCGCAATTCTTGCACATCGCCAGCCATCCGCACGCGCTGCACTGCACGTAGCGCGCGTGCCCCCGCTTGTTGAGAAAGACGATGCTCTGCTTGCCGCTGCGAATGGTCCGCTCGAGCCGTTCGACCAGGCGCGGGGAGAGGACCGTGCCGCGCGCGTCCGGCTCGCGCATGTCGACCAGTTCGATCTCCGGCAGCGCTCCTCCGCCCACGCGCTCCGGCATGCGCGCGAGCTGGTATTTTTTCTCGAGCGCGTGGCGCAGCGATTCCGCGGACGGGGTTGCCGAACCGAGCAGCACGGTCAGCTTTTCGTTGCGTCCGCGGACCAGCGCGACGCTGCGTGCGTGATACCTCGGCTTGTCGTCCTGCTTGTACGACTCGTCCTGCTCTTCGTCCACGATGATGAGACGGAGGTCGCGCACCGGGCTGAACACCGCCGAGCGCGGCCCCACCACCACCCGGTTCTCTCCGCGCACGATGCGCTCCCAGATCTCGAAACGTTCCGGACCGGTGAGCCGGCTGTGGATGATGGCGACGAGGTCCCCGAACACCCGCCGGTAGCGGGCGGTGGCCTGCGGCAACAGCCCGATTTCGGGCACCAGCACGATGCACCCGCCGCCCTCGTCGAGCGCGTGGCGCGCCGCGCGCAGATACACTTCCGTCTTGCCGCTCCCGGTGACGCCGTGGATCAGGGTGGGGCGAAATTCGCGCGCGCGCAGCGCGTCGACCACGGTAGCCAGCGTTCGCGTCTGCGCGCCGGTCAACTGCTCGACGCGGGTCTCCAGGCTATCGAGCGGCGACGACGACGCAACCGCGTCGATGCGCAGCATCCCGCGCGCAACCATCCCGTCGAGAATCTCGCGCGCGTAGCCCCACTCGCCGAGCACCACCGGAACCGGCGCTTCTCCGCCGGCGCTGAGCAGCTCGGTGAGGAGGGCGAGCTGGCGCCGGGCGCGCGCCAGTGTGCGCTGCGCGGCGGCATACGCCTCGCTTCCCTCTCCGCCCGAGCGTAGCTCCAGGTTCGACACGCTCACGATCCCGGTCGGCTTCGCCGTCACCTTCGTGCGGCGGAGGCTCGGCGGGAGCACCGCCTGCACCGCCTCGCCGATGGAGCACCCGTAGTACGAAGCGATCCAGCGCGCCAGCTCGAGCAGCGTCGCCGGGAGGTAGGTCTCCTGCAGTTCTCGAATGGGACGAATGCGGGGGACATCGGCCGCTTCGGTCAGGGCGACGACCACGCCGCTCATCGCGCGCTTGCCGAAGGGAACGTCGACGCGGCAACCGACGAACACGCGCCCCGCGAGGGCGTCGGGGATCTCGTAGGTGAACGGCTGGTCGACGGGAATCGGGAGGACGACGCGCGCATAACGCGGCGTCGACGTCACCAGGAGATCAAGCGTCATGCGGTGGAGTATACACCGTGTGGGGAGGCAAGGTGGGATGCACTCCCTCTGCCGCCGTCCTCCCGCGCAGGTTGTTGAAATGCGCGACTGCGGATTGGCGGTGCGAGGGAGTGCATCCCACCTCGGGCAGGCGATATATCGGGCGAGCGCGATTTCGCGAGTCGCGCATACCAGCGTGTACGCGCGAGCGCATGAGCGCGGAGTCCGATATGTCGCCTGCCGCGCACGCGCGCGAACATGGGGAAGCGAACTACTTGCGAACGCCGAGGATCTCCTGGATGCGATCGATCAGGCGGCTCGGGCTGAACGGCTTCACGATGTAATCCACCGCGCCGACCTCGTACCCCAGGCGCTTGTCGAGGTCCCGTCCCTTGGCCGTGAGCAACACCACCGGGATGTTCTTCGTGTCGGGGTCGCGTTTCAGGCGGCGGCACGTCTCGTAGCCGTCGAGGACCGGCATCATGACGTCCAGCACGACCAGGTTCGGCCGTTCTTGCTTCGCCTTTTCGATGGCGAGCTCGCCGTTGTTGGCCGTGATCACCTCGAAGCCTTCCGCGCCCAGGCTGAAATCCAGGATGTGCAGAATGTACACCTCGTCGTCGACTACCAAAATCTTCCCGAGCGCCATGCCAGTCCTCCTTGCAAACGTCTCTCGCCCTTAGCGAACCAATGGATCGAGTTCCGCCGGTCCTTCGACCTGCGGGTACTCGCTCTGGAATTTCTCCGCGTGCCGTTGCACCGCTGCCACGAACGCTTCGACCACCTTCGGGTCGAAGAGCGTGCCCGCGCGGTGTCGAAGCACCTCGACAGCCTCGTTCACGCTGTATTGCTTCTGGTACGGCCGGTGCGAAATCAGCGCCCGGAACGTATCCGCCACCCGGATGATGCGCGCGTCCATCGGGATCTCGTCGCCCGACAACTTGCCCGGGTATCCGCTGCCGTCGTAATTCTCGTGGTGGTAGAGCACGGCGTCGCGCACGCGCGGAATGAACTCGATCGGCCGGAGCATGTCCGTGCCGACGATCGTGTGCTGCTCGACGCTGAAGCGATCCTCGTGTGTCAACTCGCGCGGCTGGTTGATGATGTTCTGGCCCACCTTTGCCAGCCCGAGGTCGTACACGTTGAACACGTAGCGCAGGGTCGCGTTCTCCTCGGCGCTCATCCCGAGCGTCTCGGCTACGTCGCGCAGCGCGAGCGAAAGCGCGTCGGCGTTGCGAGCGTTGACGTACCGCTTGGCGTCCAGAATCGACTTGAAGGTCGAGCGGACGTCTTCGAACTCGCGCGAGCGCTCCTTGAAACGTGACAACGCGTCGAGGGCCAGCACCACGCGATCCGCGAAGAGTTCCAGCAGCGCGTGGTCCGCGTCGTCCAGGGTGTCGCGGCCGACCGGGTCGGTCACGTTGATCACGCCGACCACCCGACCGTCCTTGCGCACCGGCACCGAGAGGAACGACTTCGATTCGTAGCGGCGCACGCCGGCCACGTCGCGCAGTCGACGGTCGTGCCCGACGTCGCGCACGAGGCAGGCGTTGTTTTCCTGCGCCACCAGCCCGGCGACGGACTCGCCCAGCTTGACTCGCGCGTGCTGCACGACGTCTTCGTCGAGGCCGATGGCGGTGTCGATGCGCAGCTCGTGGCCGTCGCCGTCGACCATCATGAGCGACGCGCGCTTGACGTTGAGCAGCTCCGCGATCAGTTCGACCACGAGTTCCATGTACCGCTCCACCTCGAAGCGACGCGTGGGCACGTAGTCGCTCAAGAGCTCGCTGCGCACGACCGCCTGCTTCTTCGGGACCACCACCACGAAGCGCGCGCCCTTGCCGGACACGTTTTCCACCCAGATGCGGCCGTCGTGCCATTCCACGATGTTCTTGCAGATTGCCAGCCCGATGCCGGTGCCGCCGTGCCGCCGCGTCGTGCCGCCGTCCGCCTGGTGGAAATGATCGAATATCTTCTCGATCTGGTCTTCCGGAATCCCGATGCCGTTGTCCTCCACGATGATCCGCGCGCTCACGACCTCGTCTTCGAGGCGCACCCAGACCTTGCCGCCCTCGGGCGTGAACTTGGAGGCGTTGTGCAGCAAATTGATGACGAGCTGCTTCATCAGGTCGCGCTCCGCACGCACCTTGACTTCGGTCGGCGGGAGCTGCGCGTGGAGCGTGATGTGTTTGCTCTCGAAGTTCTTTTCCAGCTCGTTGGCCGCGATCGACACGATCTCGTTGAGGCTGCACGACGTGCGCTCGAAGCGCACCGCCCCGGACTCCATCTGCGAGAAGTCGAGAATGTCCTCGATCAGTGACATGAGCCGGTTGCTTTCCTCTTCGATGACGATGAGAAACTCCTTCATGATCGGCCGGTCAATCGACTCCGCGTTCCGAAGCAGGGTCTCGCAGTAGGCCTTGATGGACGTGAGCGGCGTGCGGAATTCGTGCGAGATGGTCGCCACGAAGTTCGACTTCATCTTGTTGAGCCCCGAGAGCTTTTCTGCGTATTGCTTCAGCTTCTCGTTCTTTTCCCCCACCTCGCGGTACCGGTTCAGATTGCGAATGGCGATGGTCGCCAGGGTGGAGATGGTTTCGAGCGTGTCGATGACTTCCACCACCGAGCGTTCGGGGTCTTCCGGCTCCTCGACCGAAATGTATCCAATGGTCGCCTCACCGGCGTCGTCGTCGACGAGCGGCACGATCAGGCGCTCGACATCGACCCAGTGGTCCTGCACCAGTTCGGGCGCCCGCTCGTCTCCCGCCGCTCCCGACGCCGGGGGTGCGGCGGGCAGGAAGTAGCTCCGGCTCACGCGGAAGCGCGGCTCGATCATCATTTCGTACTCGGCCAGCGAGATGCGGTGATTCATGACCGCGTCCTGCGCCTCGAGATTCAAGCCGACGTACGCCTTGGGCTCGAAACTCTGGGTGCGCTCGTTCAGCACGCGAATGATCACCGAATCGAATCCGAGACTTTCCCGCACCAGTTCCGCCACCATCTGCAGGAGTTCCTTCACGTTCTTGTGCTGCTGGATACGGATGCCGATTTCTAGCATGCGCTCCAGATCTTCCACCTGCCGTCGCAGCGCGCGCGAATGGTCGTGCTGCCGGCGAATCATCGAGCTGGAGTCCTCGTACATATCCGAAGCCACCCGGTTCAGAAGCGTCAGCTCCGCGCGCGCCTGTTCGGCCTCGCGGCCGGTGTCCTGCACCTCGTGACGCAGTCGCGAACCCAGGACGATGTAATTCGTCTGCAGCGACAGGAGGCCCGCCACCAGCGCGAGAATGTCGGTTATCTGCGCGGCCTTGATCAGGGTGGCCGCCGAAGGGCCGCCCGCCGCGCCGGCCGCCACCACGAACAGCCACGACGCGGTGAGCGCGCTGGTCAGCACGAACAGCGCCGAGCGCACTTCCTTGCCCGCTGACCGCGCGACCAGAAAGAGCGCGCCGCTCACCCTCACCGTCGCGCCCAGCGTGATCGCGGCGAGGAATCCGAGCCAGGTGAACTTCACGCCGCTGGCCTGCGGAACCACCGCGTATGCCAGCCCGCCGATCAGGCCGAATACGACCGCCTGGTAGCGCGCGGAGCGCCATTCGTCGTAGTGCGTGCGCGGCGCCGGCGTCCCTTCTTCTTCCCCCGGGTGGTCCGTCTCGCGCGGCGCGCGATTCCGAGCGCGCTCAGCGTCGATACCGCGGGGAAGGCATTCGGCCGCGAGGTAGAGGCAGACCAGATTCATCAGCACGAAGAGAAACGGCGCACCCGTGTGCTCGTTGACCATGGAGCCGGTGAACACCACCACCGCGATGCGGCTGGTGATGAATGCGAGCGTCGCGAGCGTGCGCTCGAAGAACCCGGCCGAGCTGGTGGTGATGGACTCCCGCCACAGCGTCAGCAGCACGACGGTGACGAGCACGCTGAAGAGCGCGATATAGGTGGTCGGCGAGCCGCCACCCTGGATCTGCGCAAAGAACGCCTGCGTCATGTCGTACCGCCGTGCCCGTCGCTGCGCCTACGGCGCGCCCACCGGCGTCGCGTTCAACCGGCGCCGGTAGTCGCGCTCGTCCCGGGTCGAAAGCTTGCCGTCTTCCTTCAGCACAGCGATGAAGGCCTCGACCACGTCGCGATCGAACTGCGCGCCGGCGTTATCGACCAGTTCCTGCAGCGCCTGCTCGACCGTGCGGCGCTCCTTATAGGGTCTCCCGACCGTCATCGACTGGAACGCGTCGATCACCGCGAGAATGCGCGCACCCATCGGGATCTCATCGCCCTTCAAGCCCATCGGGTACCCCTGCCCGTCCCAACGCTCGTGGTGATACAGAATGATATTGCTCACCGCTTCGACGAATTCGAGCGGCCGGATCAACTCGGCGCCGCGCTCGGGATGGCGCTGGATCGCGCGCCGCTCCTCGGAGGTCAGATTCAGCGCCTTGTTGAGGATGTCGTCGCTGATCTCGGTCATGCCGATGTCGTGCACACTGGCCACGTACTGGACCACGCTCACGTCCTTTTCGGACAGGTGGAGCTTGCGCGCGATCTTGACCGCGCTGTCCACCGCCTGCTCGATGACCTTGGTCTTGGTCTGCGTTTCGAGCATGCGCTTGAATGCTTCGATCGTGTCCTGCAGGAAGGTGTGCGAGTCTTCCACCACCCGCACGCGCTCCAGCGCGCGCGAGATGCGCTCGCTGAACGAGATCAGCAGGTTGAGGTCGTCGTGGTCGAACGGGTTCCCGTTGGTCTTGTTGTTCACATTGATGACCCCGACGATCACGTCGTTCACCCGCAGCGGCACGCTCAACAGGGAAACGGTCTCGTACTGCGGGTTGTTGGGCGCGCTGTAGATGTCGTTCTCCTCGATGTTGGCGATCAGCAGGGGCTCACCGCGCTCGGCCACCTTGCCCGCGATTCCGTACCCCACTTTCACGCGGGTGTTCTCGACCACCCACTCGTCCAGGCCGAACGACATCTTGATGAACAGCTCGGACCGTGACTTGTCGAGCAGCATGAGCGACACCCGGCGCGCGTTCAGCAGCTCGGCGATCATGCGCACGATCAGTTCGAGCATTTCGTGCAGCTGCTCTCTCGCGTCGACGACCTCCCCGATGTAGCCGATGAGGTCGTTGAAGCAGTGCTCGCGCGGCAGCGTGAAATAGAAGGTGCTGCCCGCGCCTTCCTTGCTCTCCGCGCGGACGGTGCCGCCGTGCTGCTCCACGATGTTCTTCACGATCGCGAGCCCGAGGCCGAGCCCTTCCATCGTGGATTGCTTCTGCTGGCGCGCGCGGAAGTACTTGTCGAACACGCTGCCCAGCTCGTCCTCCGGAATGCCCATCCCCTGATCCGCGATCGCCACCACGATGTTCACCGCTTCCTCGCGCGCGCGCACCGTCACCGTGGTCCCGCGCGGCGAGTACTTGATCGCGTTCGAGATCAGGTTGATGAACACCTGTTTGATCAGATCCGGGTCGCCTTCGATGCGCGGCAGGTCGGAAGCGATCTGGACCGACAAGGCCACCCCGTTTTCGCGCAGCGCGGGGTCCAGCATGGACACGACATCGTCGACCACCGCGTGGAGGTCCATCGGGGCGCGCGTCAGCGGGCGCTGCCCGAACTCGATCTTCGACACGTCGAGGATGTCGTTGACGATGCGAATCAGCCGGTTCGTCTCTTTGTTCACGATGTCCAGGAACTCGTGCTTGTGCTCGAAGCCGGGGTCGTTGATGTTGTCGACGAGCGTTTCCACGTACGCCTTGATCGAAGTCAGCGGCGTGCGCAACTCGTGCGACACGTGGTTGACGAAGTCGGATTTGAGAATGCTCGTCTTCTGGAGCATGTCGACCTGCCGGTCCATGTCGCGGATCTTGCGTTCCAGCGAGTCGTAGAGGCGGCTCTTCTCGATCGCCACCGAGAGCTGCTGACTCAGCGTCGTTAGGAGGCGCATGTGTGCGTCGGTAGCGGCTTTAGGAGCGAAGTCGCCGACGTAGATCACGCCGACCACTTGCTTGCCGGTCGAGAGCGGAAAGGCGACCAGGGAGCGAATGCCGAAGCGCTGCAGCACGTCGCTGCAGTTGGCGCGGCGATCGCGTTGCGTGTCTTCCACGACGATCGGCGTATTGTGGGTCCAGATCCATTCGTTGAGGCCGCCGCGGCGCATGCGCTTGTCGAGCTTGATGTCGCGATTCTGGTTGAGCCCGACGAACACCGAATGCACGACCTCCTGCTTCTGGTTGAACAGGACGATGCTCGCCCACGGGCGCTCGACCAGCAGCGTGGCTTCCTTGGCCACGATCTTGAGCAGGGTCTCGAGCGACATCGCGGCGTTGATGCCCGTGCTGATGTCGTAGAGGCGGGCCAGTTCGTTGATCCGGTTCTCGGACTCCTCGCGCTTCTTGCGCAGCCGTTCCAGGGAGACATTCATCCGGTCCTGGAACGCGTGGGAGAGGAAGATGACGAGGCTGACAAACGCGCCCATCACCAGTAGCGAGCCCGCCAGGTAGTGCCCGTTTTGATAGACGCCCGGGGCGCTCCGGTACACGGTGAAGTGCTGGATGCTCCCGTCCATTTCCAGGAAGCCGAGCAGACCGATCGACGCCAGCGACGCCGAGACGAAGCAGGCGACCGTCACCTTCCACGGGAAGGTATTGCACACGAGGAACAGAGGGATCGTGAGCATGAACAGGAACGGGCTCTCGATCGTGCCGGTGCAGTGGATGAGCGCGATCACCGCCGCGAGGTCGACGTAGCTCGAATACCACAGCAACGCGGAGCTCTTGCGCAGCTTGCTCCAGCCGAACCGCTCGCCGACCGTTTCCCACAACCACTCCCCGCTGTACTGGAGGAATGCGGCGACGAGGAACAGGCCCACCAGCAAATCCGTGCGGTACGTGAAATCGCCGAGGTATCGTGCCGCAAACACGATCCCGAAGAAGGCGAACAACTCGACGAATCTCAAATACAGAATGCTCAACGGACTCGACTCCAACGCCCGGGGGCTCGGGTCCCAGGCAAAATCGCGGGTCATGGCCGCACTCCCTCCGGCTCCCCTCCCGGTGAGAGTGGCAACGTAACGAACACCGTCGTCCCCTTGCCCGCCTCGCTGCGCACGGACACTTCGCCGTCGCACATATCGACCAGGCTCCGAACCAGGGTCAGCCCCAGTCCCGAGCCGCGGGTTTTTCCTTCTTCCAATCTGACAAACGGCATGAAGATCCGCTTCACGTCTTCCGGCGCGATGCCCTCGCCCTGGTCGATCACGCGCAGCTTGAGCAGCTCACGGTCGCCCGGCCCGCGCTGGTCGCGCCCCACCTCCGCCTCGATTCGCACCGCGGTCGAGGCGCTGGAGTAGTTGAGCGCGTTTTCGACCAGGTTCAGCACGATCATCTTGAGCGCGTTTCGATTCACCGGCGCGGGCGGCAGCGCGTTGCCGGAGACGATGCGCACGCGCGCCCGGCCGCCGAGTGTGCGCGGGAGGTGTTCGATCGCCTCGTCGATCACTTCCACGACGTCGACCTTCTCGGCCGCCGGCGTTCCCGCCGCGCCGTCCACCTTGAGCAGGTCCAGAAAGAACGTATTGAGCTCGTCGAGGAGCTCGCACTCGCCCCGCGCCTTTTCGATGTACGCCGTCGCGTCGGTGAGCCCCGCTTTGGCCACGTCGTCCCGCGCGATCTCCAGGTAGCCCGCGATCGCGGTGGTCGGCCGCCGAATCTCGTGGCCCATCACCAGGCGTGTCGACGCCATGATGCGCCGGTAACGCTCGAGCCGCGCGCGCAGCTGGTTCGCCTCGATGCGCGCGTCGTTCAGGAGCGCTTCGAGGACCGCCGTTTTGTCTTCCGCCGTTCGGATGTTCATGTTTTTCGTCCCCGCGCCGCCCCGGCGTCAGCCGGCCTCGCGCGTCCGCGACGGGTGCACGCCGTCCTGCCGGCGCTCCTTCACCACCACGCTGCCTTCGATCCGCTTGCCGTATTCCTTGAGGCTCGTCGCGATGTCGTTCACCTCTGCGAAGTGTTCGATCTGGTTGTCGGTGCTCTTCACCAGCGCGATCGTGACCGCCATTACCGGGATCTTCTTCAGCTCGCCCTGGCGATCGCGGATCTCGAGGTAGCCGCGCTTGACGTCCTTGGGGTCGAGCTTCATCAGCGAGCCGCGGTCGAACTCGTCGACCACGTACTGCGCCATGATTTCCGCGCGCGACGGCGTGGCCACCAGCACGAAGTCGTCGCCGCCGATGTGGCCGATGAAGTCGTCCTTGCCGCCGAGCTTTTCGATCGTGCGCCGCAGGATGTCGGCCAGAAAGCCGATGATCTCGTCACCCTTCTGGTAGCCGTAGTAGTCGTTGAAGCCCTTGAAGTTGTCGATGTCGATATACAGAAACGCGAACTGCTTCTTCTGCGCGATGCGCGCGATCATCTCGCGCTCGATCGCGGTGTTCCCGGGCAGACCGGTGAGCGGATTGGCTTCCTTCTGACGGATGTTCCACTCGAGCACATTCTTGACGCGCAGCAGGAGTTCCTCGTTCGAGTAGGGCTTGACCAGGTAGTCGTTCGCGCCGCCCTCGAGCCCCGCGACGCGATCGCGCTGCTCGCCGCGGGCGGAGAGCATGATCACGGGAATCTGGTTCAACGAGAAATCCTGTCGCATTTTGCGACACACCTCGTAGCCATCGACCTTCGGCATCATCACATCGAGCAGCACCAGATTGGGCTTCAGCTCGGCCGCCTGTTTCAGCGCATCCTCCCCGTCGGACGCCAGATACACCTGGTAGCCCGCACGCTCGAGTGTGAAGCGCAGGATCTGCCGGATGTGCGGCTCGTCGTCGGCAATGAGGATGCGATAGCTCGAGTTCTCGGGTGCGTGCATGTCGGCCCGTGCTGTCGAACGTGAACTGCTGAAAACACTTATCCCACTTCGGACGGGCAAGGAACATGCCAAGGGTTCCCGCCCCTCGCGGAGCGTGAGGGTGCGACGACGAACCGCTCGCTTGCACGATCCGCGCCGGGGAATCGCGGTCGGCGCGCCGCGCTACGACGCGGAATGAGCAGGAATCATGGAGAGCTAGAGGGAGCGATCGGAAACGTCAGTCCACCCACGAGACAATCGCCCCGCGGGTGAAAACGTCGAGAGAGAGGCCGTGGTCACGCCCCGACGAGATCAGGATCTCCGCCGTGCGCGCGACCATCGCCCCGTTGTCCGTGCAGTACTCGAGCAACGGCGCGTGATAGGAAATCCCCGCCGCCTCGCACGCGGCCTGCATGGCCGCGCGCAGCGGGCGGTTCGCCGCCACGCCGCCGGCGAGGTACGCGTGGCGAACACCACGCTCCCTCGCGCACGCGACCGTCCGGTCGACCAGCACGTCGACGATCGCCGCCTGCGCCGAGGCCGCCACGTCGGCGACGTCGCGAGAGGTCAGCGCCGGGCGCGCGTCCACGTACTGCCGCACCGCGGTCTTCAAGCCAGAGAACGAGAAATCGAACCCGTCGCGGCCGAGCATCGCGCGCGGGAAATCGATGGCGCGCGGGTCGCCGGTTTCGGCCACGCGTTGCACCGCGGGACCGCCCGGAAAGCCCAGGCCAAGGAGTTTCGCGATCTTGTCGAATGCTTCTCCCGCCGCGTCGTCGCGCGTCCCGCCCGCCAGCTGGTAGCGGCCGACGCGCTCGACGTAATAGAGAGACGTGTGTCCACCCGAAACCACCAGCACCACGCACGGAGTCTGGAGCGCGTCGCCCTGCAGCTCGTTCGAGAGGACGTGGGCTTCTATGTGGTGCACGCCCACCACCGGCTTCTCGAGACCGAGTGCCAGCGACTTCGCGAAGCCGACGCCGACCAGGAGCGATCCCACCAGCCCGGGCCCGTTGCTGACACCAATGCCGGCGAGGTCGCCGCCCTCCAACCCCGCGCGGGCCAGCAGCGCGTCGTAGACCGAGAGCAGCGTGCGCATGTGCTGGCGCGACGCGATCTCCGGCACGACGCCGCCGTACTCTTCGTGGATCAGCTGGCTCGCGGTGAGATTGGCGAGCACGCCGCGGCCGCGCGCATAGAGCGCGAGCGACGTGTCGTCGCATGACGTTTCGATGCCGAGCACGATCATGGGATGGGCCGCCTGCGCAGCGGCTAGAGGACGCTCTCGCCGCTCTCGCCGGTGCGGATGCGAACTGCGTCCTCCACGGGGAGCACGAAGATCTTGCCGTCGCCGATCGACCCGGTGCGCGCGACCCGGATGATGGTCTCGACGACGCCTTCGACTTCGGAGTCGGCAACAAACAGCTCGAGCTTGCTCTTGGGGAGGAAGTCGACGCGGTATTCGCTCCCGCGGTACAGCTCGGTGTGGCCCTTCTGGCGGCCGAAGCCTTTCACCTCGGAGACGGTGAGGCCCTTGACGCCGATCTCCATCAGCGCTGATTTCACGTCGTCGAGTTTGAATGGCTTGATGAACGCTTCTATTTTTTTCATGACGCTTCTGCGCCTAGTTTACGGTGGTGCATACGGTTACGCAAGTGCTAATGTTGTTTGAACCTGCCCCGAACTATGAGCGACACCCTCCACCAGAAGCTCCGCGAGATCGTCGAGGACGTCCACGAGGACCTGATGCGCTCGCTCGTGGACGCGCCGCCGCCTGAGCGCAAGGCCGCGCGGTCGCCGTTCGAGACGCGCCTCGCCGCGTGCGGCTTCGGCGCTTCAGCGTCCACCGTCACGAGTTTCCGCGGCGCGTGCGTTCGCATGCTCGCCGCCGATCTCGGCGACGAGGCGGTGGTCGAAATCGTCGAGGCGTGCCGGCGGAGCGCGGCGCCCGACGCCGCCATTCGAAACCTCGAGCGCTATCTCGAGAACACCACCAACCCGTCGATCTTCCTGCGCACGATGCTGGCCGCCCCGCCGGTGCTCCATCTGGTCACGACCGTGTTCAGCACCAGCCAGCACCTGGCCGACATCCTGGTGCGCCAGCCCGGTTTCGTGTACTGGCTCATGGAGCAACAAACCTGGGACACGCCCGACACCGTCGAAAGCTACGAGGCCTGGCTCGCGGCCGAGGTGGACCGCTTTCGCACGGTGGAAGGCAAGCTCAACGCGGTGCGACGCACGCACCGCCAGGCGCTGCTCAAGATCGGCGTGCTCGACACGGTGAGCGGCGCGCCGGTCGAAGAAGTCACGCGGCGCTTGAGCGAGCTGGCCGACGCGTGCGCACGCACCGTGCTCGAGATCGTGGTGGACGAGATCGCGGGCGACGACACCTTCCCGCGCGCGCTGGCCATAATCGCCCTGGGCAAGCTCGGCGGCCTCGAACTCAATTACAGCAGCGACATCGACTTGATCTTCGTTTCCGAGCACACGGACGACGAGACGATGCATCATTACATTCGGGTCGCGCGCCGCTTCACCGACGCCGTGTCCGCGTTGACCGACGAGGGGTATCTCTATCGCGTCGACCTGCGACTGCGCCCCGACGGCAAGGCGGGCCCGCTGGTCAACTCCGAGGATTCGCTTCGCATCTACTACGAGAACCGCGGTCGCCCGTGGGAGTTTCAGGCGCTCCTGAAGGCGCGCACGATCGCGGGCGACCTCGCGCTGGGCGCGCGCGTGCTGGAATCGCTGGCCAAGCTCGTCTACAGCACCACGCTTCCCTACTCGCCGCTCGAAGCGGTCGGCGCCATGCGCGACCAGATCAAGGACAACGTGCCCGCCAACCAACGGGGCCACAACATCAAGCTCATGAGCGGCGGGATCCGCGACGTCGAATTCGTCGCCCAGGCGATGCAGCTCATGCACGCGCACACCCACGCCGAACTGCGCACGCCGACCACGCTGGTCGCGCTGTCGAGGCTCCGCCAACTCGGGCTCATGAAGGAGTGGGACGTCGACAACCTCGCGGCCGCGTATCGATTCTTTCGCCTGGTCGAGCACCGGTTGCAGATGATGCACCAGCTGCAGACCCACACGCTCCCCGACTCGGACGCCGAGATCGTGCTGCTCGCGCGCCGCGTGTCCAACGGGCCGCTCGGGACGTTCACCGCGGATTCGTTCGTCGAGACGCTCTCGAAGCATCTGAATAATGTGCGGACGTTCGCCGATAGTTTCTTCGCGGGCGAAGCCATTCACCCGCACTCGGTCCTGCTCATGCTCCCCGAGGACAGCGAGCGCGCGGTGAGCATCCTCTCGCCGTACGGGTTCTCCGACGTGGGGCGCGCCACCCGCACGCTCCACGCGATGGCGTACGGGTCGTTTCCGCGCCTGCTCGACCGGCGTGCGCGCGCCGCCTTCGAAGCGCTGCTGCCGCATTTGCTCGCCGAGGTCGCGGCCATGGGGGACCCCGACCTGGCGCTCGTCAACATCGCCCAGATCTCCGCCGCCGAGAAGAGCGAGGCGGCGTTCTATCGGATGCTCGCCGACTCGGCGGCCGCGCGGCGACTGCTGGTCGGTCTCGCGGGGATGTCGTCGCTCTTGACCCGCGAGCTGTGCGCCCAGATCGGCGCCCTGGACTCGCTGGTAGAGGGAGGCGGCGAGTTGGACGCCGCGGTCGACGCGATGCTGACCGATGTTCCCGAATGGGAGCGATTCTCCGCACGGGAGGCCGTGGTTCGCGGAGGCACTGCGGCCGCGACCGACCGCCAGGCCCGCCAATGCCAGTGGGTCGAGCGGCTGCGCCTCTACGCCTTCGGAGAAGCCCTGCACCGGCGGTTCCATCGCGGCCCGCACGGGTTGACCGGCGAGGTCGCCCGCGCGCACGGCGCGCGTTTACACATGGCCGCCGCGTTCGACGAGATGGTCCCCGAGAAGGAGCGCGTGGCGGTCTTCGCCCTCGGTTCGTACGGAGTCGGCGAGCCGCGCATCACCAGCGACCTCGACCTCGTCGTGGTCGCCGACGGCGTCGACCTTCCCGACCTGATGCAGCGCGTGCAGGTCATCAATCAGTGGTTCACCGATGGGCGCATTCTCAAGCTCGATTTTCGCCTGCGCGCGGAAGGCGCGAGTGCCCCGCTGGTCCAGGATCTCGCGTTCTACGAGGACTACTTTCGCGCGCGCGCGTCGCTCTGGGAGCGGGTGGCGTTTGCCAAGTGCGCGCCCTGGTGGGGCGGCGAAGAAATCAAGCGCGCGTTCATGCGCAAGCTCCGCGCCTTCGTCGCGCGGCCGTTCTCACCGGACGAGATCGCGCGGCTGGCGGAGGTGCGCCGGTCGGTTGAACACATTGCTCCGCGGCATTTTTCGGAGTGGGACACCAAGCGCTCCGCCGGCGGCCGTTACGACATCGAGTACCTGACCGCGCTCGGCATGGCCGCGACCTGCGCGGACCGGCTGGACTATTTCACGATGAGCACGCGCGAGCGCATCGACGCGCTGGTGGGGACGGGATTCGTGTTTGCCGACCACGGGGTCGCGCTGCGCGATGCGGTCGACCAGTTCACCCTGGTCGAGCACGTCATGGAGCTGCAGGAGATGACGCACCCCGGGAATGAAGAGAAGGCTGCGTACCTGGCGCACTACATGAATCGGACTTTCGAGTTGATCGGCGCGGGCCCGGAACCGGTGGCCCATCGCCTGCGCGCCGCGAAGGCGGGCGTGCGCAAAGCATTCTCCGAACGCTTCAAAGCCGCCGGATAAGCGGCTGCATGAGGCACGCCGCGCGGGTCAGCTTCCGATCGCCTGCTCCAGCGACTCCCGCAGTTCCTTCAGTTGATCCGGCGCCGAGAGCTTCGCGTCGCCGGTGGCCCTCACGTAGAACGAATCGATCGCCCGCGTCGCTTCGGTGGAGATGCGCGCCCGCGCGATCGTGAGCCCGTGCGCGGAGAGTGTGCGGGTAATCGTGTACAGGAGTCCCGGCCGGTCCTGCGCGAACACATCGATGATGGTGTAGTCCTCCGAGAGGTCGTTCTCGAACTTCACCTGCGTGGGCACGGGGATTCGCGCCTTCGCGCGGCGCCGCCAGCGCTGCGCCAGCTTGAGCGAGGCCTCTTCGAGGTCCAGCTTGCCGGCGAACACCTTCGACAGGTCGGAGCGAATGCGCTCCACGCGAACCAGCGTCTCTTCCGCTGTGAGCGGCTCCTCGCGATCGATCGGCGCCACCAGAAACACGTCGACCACCTTGCCGTCGCGGCGAGTGAACGCGAATGCGCTCAAGATGGTGAAGTCGTTGACGGCCAGCACCCCGCACAGCTCCGAGAGCCGGTATGGCTTGTCGTGGGTGCAAAACGTGATCTCGTGCGCCGCGCCCGCGAAGCGGTGACTCACCAGGAACGGCTCGCCGTCGAGGCGCCCGATCATCGCCACGTGGTCGCGCACCATCTCGGGGCTCATGGTGAGGAGGTAGCCGCCCGGGAGCAGGTCGAGGTGCTCGAGCGCGCGGTGCCGCTCCTCGCCTTCGCGCGAACGTCTCCAGCAGGTGCTCCTTGTGCTGGCGGTAGACGTCCTCGGGTTGCTTCTCGCGTTGCGCGAGAAAATCGTACGCGCGCAGATACAACTCCCAGAGGAGCGTGCGCTTCCACTCGTTCCACACCAGCGGCGAGGTCGCCCGGTAGTCGGCGTAGGTGAGCAGGCACAGGTACTTGAGCCGCGTGCGCGTGCGCACGCGATCGCAAAACGCGGTGATGGTGCCCATGTCGGCCGGGTCGCGGCGCTGGCTGAAGTGCGACATCAGGAGGTGATGCTCGATCAGAAAGCACACCAGCTCGATCACGTCGGGCGGGAGCCCCATGCGCTCGAGGATCGTGCGCGAAAGGATCGCGCCTTTGACCGCGTGGTCGCGGCCCTCGATCTTCCCGATGTCGTGCAGGAGCGCCGCCAGGTAGAGAATGCGCTTCTCGGGGAGCTCGATGTAGAGGCGCTCCAGCGAATCATCCGGCGCGGCGTCTGCGCGGCCGAGCGCTATCAGGTTCTCGAGTACCTTGAAGCTGTGCTCGTCGACGGTATAGTGGTGGTAGAGGTCGTAGCGCTTGAGACAGGTGAGCTGGTCGTACTCCGGAATGATGCGCATGAGGAATCGCGTCTCGTGGAGAGAGCGCACGACCAGGGCCACGTTGCGATCGTCTTCCAGCAGCGATGGAAACGCGCGCCGCATGCGCTTCGTCACGTCGGCGCCGTTCAGTTCGGTCTCGAGCACGTGCTCGAGCCGGCGGCGCAGCGCCCGGTCGAGCTTCTGCCCGCTCGCCTTCTGCTGCTCGAACACCGACAGCGGGTGCGCGCGCAGCGAGGGGACGCGCAGCGTCATATTCAAGGTGGCGCCATCGCGCTTCAAGCCCCCCTTGCCCATGATCACGCCCACGTTGCGGCCATGGTCGAGCGCGGCGAGGCAATCGGCGGTGATTCGGTAGATGGCGCGCGTGTGGCGGTAGTATTCGCGCATGAAGAACTCGACCGCCAGGTGCTCGCCGCGCGGGGCGAACCCGAGCGCTTTGGCGACGTCCTGCTGCGCCGCCACGGTCAGCGTGTCCTGCTTGGACTTCATGTTCAGGTGGAGCTCGACGCGGGCGCGCAGCAGGAAGTCGTACGCCGCGTCCAGCTCGGCGCGCTCACCGCGCAGGAGCAGCCCCTTCTGGCGCAGCGCCGCGAGCCCCTTGGCCGTTCTGCCCACGGACCCCAGCCACACGAGAGTTTGGTAGTCGCGCAGCCCGCCCGGGCTCATCTTCACGCTGGGCTCGATCAGCTGAAAGCTGTTACCGGATTTCTCGTGGCGTGCGAGCGCGTCTTCGATCTTGCGGCGGAGGAATTCGTCGCGGTCGCTGCGGCGGATCTTGGCGACTTTCTTCTCCAGCGCGCGCGCCACCCGGCGCGAACCGCATACCCAGCGGCTCTCGATCAGAGCCGTCTTGGTGTCCATGTCGCGGGTGAGCGCGGTGTCGGCTTCGACCACGGATTCCACCGCGTGCCCGAGCTCGAACCCGCAGTCCCACATCAGGCGGAAGAACGAGCCCGCGAGCGCTTCCACCAGCGGCGTCTTCTTTCCGCACGCCATCAGGATGTCCACATCGGAGAAGGGGGCCAGCTCGGCGCGGCCGTACCCGCCCAGCGCGATCACCGCGACGTCGGTCGCGTCCGCGCGGACCTCGCTTTCTTCCGCGGCGTGTTGGAACAGGAGTCCGACCAGGGTGTCGACCATGCGTGTGTAGCCCGCGACGAACTCGCGCCCGCCGGTCTTCGGCGTCCGCATCTCGAGCAGGGGCCGGGTGAGCAGCCCGAAGTACGAACGCATCTCGGCGATGAACTGCTCGCGGGAGCGCGCCGCGGCCGGCGAAACGGGAGACGGAAGCGCGTTGGCCGACCCGGCGCGTCGGCGGGAGCTGGAGCGGGCTTTCGGGGCGCGGGTGGTCACACGGTCAGTCTAATGGAGATGGGCGGTTCCGGGAAGCGATGTCATGGCGGCGTGCCGCGGTACAGAGTCAACGTCGCCGTCGCCAACGGGACGATTTCCATCGCCGCCGTGTCCACGCGCGGACACGGACCCGCCTTCACCACCGCGAACTCGTGCGCCTCGGTCCCGGCGTCCAGGGCGATGTGATAGTAGCGATAGAAGTAGCCGTGCAACGACCAGTCGCGTTGCATCGACTCGCACACGGTGACGGTTTCGTGCGCCGGCACGACGGTCGCGATCAGTTTGACGTCTTGAATCGTGGTCGCATTTCGGCCCACCGTTCCCCACCGCGTGGCCGAGTAGACGACGACCACCGCCAGCAGGAGCGCCGATATGATTGCAAAGGCGCGGAAGCGCCGCCCGTGCTCGTCGATTCCTTCCACGAACCGCGACACGATGGGCGCAACGATCAGCGCAAAGCCACTGGCAAACAGGGGAAACGACGGCACCAGGTAGAATCCCGACTGGCGCGGACTCAACGCAATCGGCAGCGATCCCGCGGCGCCCACTGCCAGACACAACAGCCCCGTCTTGAACGTGACCGCGCCCACGACCGGGACCCGCCCCTTGAGCCGGTTGAGAATGAGCAGCAGCCCACACACGCCCGCGATTGGCGCCAGTTCGCTCGCCAGCTTTACAACGACGCCGAACCGGTTCGGCACCGAGCCGCGCGTGCCCGCGAGACTCGGTGCGAGCTGGGCGGAGATGTAGTGGGCAATATTGTGGAACGCGTTGCGGTCGATCAGCACCACCGCCACCATCGCCGTCACCGTCACCGTCAAGAGCACCGTCGAGCCCACCGCCGTTCGCAACGACAGGTCACGCCGGATCCACCACGCGAGCAGGAGGAGCGAAATCGGAAACAGCGCGACCAGTCCCTTGCTGAACAGCCCGGCGGCAATCAGAACCGCCGCGAGCCGCCAGTACCGCAATCGACGCCGGCTGGCAACGCCGCCGACCAGGGCCGCGCACGCCCCGGTCGTGAAGATGGAGAGCGTGTTCTCGAGCATGTTGTTCGAGTACGACCACGTGACCAGCGGGATCGCGGCCCAGAACAGCACCGGCAGCCACGCGAAGGGCCGGAGAGGGGGCGCAGCCTCGGTGAGCCGGCGCCACAACAAAACGATCATCGCGCCCGTCACGATGGCAGTGAACAGCGAGTAGAGGTTCTCGACGAAGAGTTGATCCCCGAAAATCTTGAAGAACAGGGACTGAATGCCGAACACGAGCGGCGGGTGATCGGAAAAGAAGTCCGGCGTGAGCGTCGGCGTGAGGATTGGCTTCCAGAAGGTGCCGATGCCTTCGGCCAGGTTTCGCGAGATGACACTATAAAGGAGGCCGTCGAGGAACATGCCCTTCATCGACCAGCCGTGGCAGCGTCGGCGCGAGAAAGAGGGCGACCGCGAGCAGCCAGAAGGGAAAGTGACGTCCGGGGGAAGGCGTGTTCACGCCGGCATTCTAAGCCAGGGATCCGGTCGTTCGCAAAGTTACAGGTGATCAGGCCTTGCCGCGGTGGGCAACCGCACTCCCTGGGCGTTGTACGCGGTGAGCCAAATACCTCCATCGAGGCTCCCCGCTTCGCGCATCGTGGTGACCTCAATGTCGGTATTCGCGCTCAAGCGCCAACGGTGTAGTCGAATAGGAAACTGCTCCGGCAATGAGTTCACACCAGCTCCCCGGCGTGGTCCCGTGTAGTGCTCGAATCCTGACGGGCCAACGACAAATTCGAAATGAATGAAACATTCTCTGGATGTCGTTGCATCGGGACGGCAAACGACATTGAATTCGACACCCTCCCGCGCTTCCAATACCGATCGACCACGCCGTGACGCATCTGAGACAGGAACATCGGCTTCCACTCTGGTCTCTCTCATCACCGCACGAAGAACTTTTGGGTCAGCAATGCTGAGTCCAAACCAAAAGCGGCGGCGCTCCCCAAAGTCATATGTGTGCATCGAACGAATGCGTGCATCTCTCAGGCCACTTGTTGCGTGCCAGCGAGCTCGTCCGGCTTCCAAAGTGAAGTGATCAATTTCAAGGTTGAGTTGCCTTGTGCTCTTCCCGCCATGGACCCGCATCCACGTCTGCTGATCGTGAAAGCCGGGAAAGAAGCTCACACTGCCCCGATGAGACTCTGTGAGCACTCCCAACCATCGCATGCCATCCGGGGAAGGACTCTCGAAAAAGCACATTAGCAAGTGCTTCTCCGGCTTCCCGTCTCTAAGCATGCCCCGAACAGCGCGTGCTAAGGGGTTGGAAGGGTCGTCGTCGACTCCCGGGGCACCATCAGGTGTTCTCCACTGAAATACTATCTTGTCCGTATCGTCTCCTGACAAAGAGCTTACTCACCGATCCCATCGCGACGCAATGTCGTCGAGTTGTCTGCGAGATCCACAACGCAGAACGGGCCGGCACGAGGCGCCGACCCGTTCTCATCGTGCACCACGTCGCTCTTCTCTACGCGTCGTAGTACAGGAAGAACTCGTACGGGTGCGGGCGCAGCGACATCGGCCCCACTTCCTTCTCCCGCTTGTACTCGATCCAGGTCCGGATCACGTCCTCGGTGAAGACGTCGCCCTTGAGCAGAAAGTCGTGGTCCGCTTCGAGCGCGCGCAGCGCCTCGTCCAGCGACCCCGGCGCCTGCGGGACCTTGGCCAGCTCCTCGGGCGGCAGGTCGTAGATGTTCTTGTCCAGCGGCTGGCCCGGGTCGATCCGGTTCTGGATGCCGTCGAGGCCCGCCATCACCATCGCGGCGAAACCGATGTACGGGTTGCAGGTCGGATCCGGGCAGCGGAACTCGACGCGCTTCGCCTTCGGCGACTGCGAGTACATCGGGATGCGGACCGAGGCACTCCGGTTGCGCTGCGAATACGCCAGGTTGACCGGCGCTTCGTAGCCTGGGACGAGGCGTTTGTAGCTGTTGGTGGTCGGGTTGGTGAACGCGCACAGCGCCGGCGCGTGCTTCAGCAGCCCGCCGATATAATGAAGCGCCATGTCGCTCAGCCCCGCGTATTTGTTCCCGGCGAACAACGGCGTGCTCCCTTTCCACAGACTCTGGTGGCAGTGCATGCCGGAACCGTTGTCGCCGTAGATGGGCTTGGGCATGAACGTGACCGTCTTGCCGTGGCGGCGCGCGACGTTACGGATCACGTACTTGTAGACCAGCAGCCGGTCCGCCATGGCGACCAGGGTGTCGAACTTGAGGTCGATCTCGGACTGGCCGGCGGTCGCGACCTCGTGGTGCTGCGCCTCCACCTCGATGCCGAGGCTCATGATCTGGAGCATCATCTCGGTGCGAATATCCTGCAGCGAGTCCGCGGGCGGAACGGGGAAGTAGCCTTCCTTGAAGCGCGGCTTGTAGCCGAGGTTCGGCTTTTCGTCGCGGCCGGAGTTCCACGAGCCCTCCGACGAGTCGATATAGTAGAACGCCTGGTGCGGCTGCGCCTCGAAGCGCACGTCGTCGAAGATGAAGAACTCGGCTTCGGGACCGAAATAGATGTCGGTCGCGAGCCCGGTGCTCTTGACGTACGCCTCCGCCCGCATCGCGATCGCGCGCGGATCGCGCGCGTAGCGCTCCTTGGTGATGGGATCGAAGATGTTGCACACGAGCGAGAGGGTCGGTTCCTTCATGAACGGATCGATGAACGCGGTGTTCGGATCCGGGACGACCAGCATGTCGCTCTCGTTGATGCTCTTCCATCCGCGAATGCTGGAGCCGTCGAAGCCGAAGCCGTCTTCGAACGAGCTGGCTTCGAGTGCACCGATGGGCAGGCTGAAGTGCTGCCAGGTGCCGGGGAAATCGATGAACTTGAGATCGAGGACGCGTGCGCCTTTGTCTTTGGCAAACTTGAGCACGTCCTGGGGAGTTCGCTTCTCCATCACACCACCCTCCTTGGAACCGGGAATGCGGGAACGAATCGGGCGCCGGGATGCCGTAGCCGGATGACCAAAGCAAGTGTTGTAAGGCCCGTTGGCGAAGGTGTCAACGGCGATCCGCGCCGGCGGGAAGATTAGCCGTGGATGGAGGAGGGTCAGGCGCCGGCGGCGCTTTCCAGCGCGACCAGAGCGGGGCCGAGAGACTCCAGCAGGTCGCCAGCGATGACCCCGCGAACCGATCGAGTCCGGGCGGCGATTTCCCCGGCCCGGCCCTGGAGAAAACAGCCAACACAAGCGGCGTCCACGGGTTGCGCCCGTTCCCCGGGGCCGCGCCCGCTCCCCCGGGCCGACGCCTGCGCAAGCAAGCTCCCGACCAGCCCGGTCAGGACGTCGCCGGTGCCGCCCGTCGCCAACGCCGAGGATCCGGAGGCGTTGATCCAGACCCGACCATCGGACGCCGCGATCAGCGTGGGCGCACCCTTGTGCACCAGCGTGACGCCGAGTCGTTGAGCCACCTCGGCAGTGAAGGTGACGCGCGCCGGCCCGGTGGTCGGAACGGTTTCCCCGGTCAGTCGAGCGAGCTCTCCGCTATGCGGTGTGATGACGACGGAACCGCCGGCCTGTTTCAACTCTGTCGCGCGGCCGGCGAACGCGGCAATGCCGTCTGCGTCCACGACGATCGGCTTCCCGCACGCGCGCACCAATTCGCGCACGAACGCATCCGTCTCGTCGTGTCGGCCAATGCCGGGCCCGACTGCGATGGCATCCGCCCGTTCGACGTACGATGCCAGCGCGCGCGTCGCCGCCGGCGCGATGGTACCGTCGGCGGTGCGAGGCAGCGGCACCGTGATCGCCTCCCGCAGCGCCACGCTCATCTCGCGATGGATTCCCTCCGGGACGGCGAGGTAGACCATGCCGCACCCGGCCCGAAGCGCCGCTTCCGCCGTGAGCAGCGCCGCGCCGCGATAGCGCTCGCTGCCAGCAATCACCAGCAGGACTCCCGCGTCGTACTTGTGGAGGTCGGGCGCGCGCGCCGGCAACCGCCGCGCCGCTTCCGCCTCGTCGTTGTAGTGCACATCGGCCACGTGCGCGACGATGATCTCCTCCGGAAACCCGATATCGATCACCGAGAGTTCGCCGGTGTGCGCCCTGCCGGGATGAAACAGAAGCCCGGTCTTGGGCACGCCGATGGTGATGGTCTGCGCCGCGCGAACCGCTTCCCCCGGCGCCTCGCCGGTGGTCGCGTCCACGCCGGAGGGGATGTCGATGGCGACGATCGGGAGCCGCCGTGCATTCATCAGGGCAATCATCTCCGCCGCGCGTTCGCGCGGCGCGCCGGTGGACCCGGTGCCGAAGATGGAATCGACCAGGAGGGTGGCGTCCGTTAGATCCTCTTGTGCGCGCACGGGCCAGTCGGGCCGCGTCGAATCGAACTCGGTGAGCAAACCGGCGCGCGTCTTGACGGCGTGGAGACGCTGGTAATTCTTCGTGGCGTCGGGAGTGAGCTCGGCGGCGGGCTTGAGAAGGTGAATCGAGCAACGCCAACCGGCCTCGACGAGCAGGCGTGCGACCACGAGGCCGTCGCCGCCGTTGTTGCCGGGTCCGACGAAGATCGCCGCCTTGTTCCTGCCGCCGTCCGGACCGCCGTAGCGCGCGAGCACCGCCTTCGCCACGCCGCGCCCGGCGCGCTCCATCAGCTCGAGGCCGGGGCAGACGCGCGCAATGGTCTCGGCGTCGACATCCTGCATCTGGGAGGCGGTGAGGACTCTCATTTCCCCGCATTCAACCGGTCCACGATATCCACCAGGTCGAAGACGTCGTCGATCTCGTAGTTCGCGCCGCTCTCCTGGAGCCCCTTGGTGTCGCCGTAACGCGCGAACACGGTGATCATTCCCAGCTTCCCCGCGCCGGTGATGTCGCGCTCCGGCCAGTCGCCCACCATGATGGCCTGCGACGGGTCCAGCTTGAAGTAGTCCAGCGCGCGCATGAACGGCTTCGGACTGGGTTTCCGCTCCTGGGTGTCGTCGAAGGTGGTGACGAAGTCGAACATGTGGTGGAGCTGGAGGTAGCAGAGCCGGAGCCACGCTTCCTGCCGCGGCGCGTCGGAGACCACGCCGAGACGAATGCCGCGCTTCATCAGCTCGATGAGCGTCACTTTCACGTGCGGGTAGAGGACCAGCGATGCTTCTTTCGCGCGCCGGTAGCCGACGATCCCCGCCGCGTGGATCTTGAAGTCCATCTGGCCGAGCATCTCCACCAGCGCGTGGTCGAACACCTTCTGGAACTCGATGCCCTCGCGCTCGTAGACTTCGTATATCTTGAGCTTGATCTCGTCCGGACGGTAGCGGAGGCCGGCGTCGATCATCGCATCGACGGCCGCATCCACCGCGTTCTCCTTCATGCGCATGAAGTCGGTGAGGGTGTTGTCGAGGTCGAAGATGACGGCTTTGATCATGCTATACTCGCGACCGGCCGTCGTTTACGCGCGCGGCCGGCATGGAAACAGGTTGTGAAGAGAGGGTCATCATAATGGATGAACGAGAGCAGCGCAACACCGGCACCGCTCCCGACGTGTTCACGGCGGTGAACAACTACTTCCTCTTGTTCTTCTGCGCGAGCTGCGTGCTCTCGAGCATGTACATCCAGCAGCTCTTCTTCCTGGTCGGCCAGTACCGCCTGGGCATCGGCGTCTCCTCGGTGCTCGGCATCCTGCTCCCGATCTACCTCCTGATGCGCAAGTTCCCGGCGGGGGTGCGCCAGCAGGTGCGAATCGCCCGGCCGCGGGTGCACCGCATGGTGCTGGTGGTGGTTCTGACTCTCGCCGCGGTGGTCTTGATCGACCAGATCTACGTGATCAACCAGCGCATCACCCCGGTCCCCGAGGACTACGCGGACACGATTCGCGAGCTCAAACCCACGAACGTGCTCGACTTCGCGATCACGTTCATGGGGCTGTGCGTGCTGGTTCCGGTGGCGGAGGAAGCGGTGTTTCGCGGGCTGATCCAGCAGGTGTTCACCCGCAACATGGGTCCGTTGATCGGAGTCACGTTCGCGGGTGCGATCTTCGGCGCCGTGCACCTGAACGCGCATCTCTTGATCAGCATCACGGCCTTCGGCCTGTTTCTGGGCTTTCTCTTCAACGCCACGGGGAATCTGATCTACACGATTGTGGCGCACGCGATCTTCAACGGCGTCGCGCTGGCCGAGCTCACCATCTTTCCCGACGTGGGCAACGGAGATCTCCCCGTCTATCTGAAGGACGTGTGGGTGGTCGTGGTGGCGCTCGTGCTGTTCGTCTTCCTGGTGGCCAAAATAAGAGAGGGAGGCTCCGAAACGGAGCCTCCCTACCAGATCCCGGCGGAATGACGCCGGAAGTCTACTTGATGGACGTGCTGATGTCGCGTCCCAGGCTGATCTCCCCGTTATCGATGCGGATATTGAACCCGCAGTCCGGATTGTTGCACACCCACGCCTTGTACGTGATGGGCGCGCCATCGCGGCCATAGTCCGACAGGGGAAGCAGCGTTCCCTTGTTGCACTTCAGACACCCGGTAAGATTCTTCTCCATGTGCACTCCCCGCGCGAACCCTCGCGCCGGGAATCGTCACCTCCCTATTCCAACACCACATCCCGGTGACGTTTGCGTCTCCTCCGGAACGATGGCAACGATTATCCGCGCCGTGCCGCGGAGGTGTCAAGGGATTCCATGGCCGCGACTACGGCCCCGGCCCGGTCACCGTCAGCCGATCAAGGATGAAGTTCGCAGCAACGCGATGGCCTTTCGCGTTCAAGTGCCACGGATCGAAATAGGCATCGTTGTGAATCTTCAACTCGGCCGGCGCGTAGCGGCCGAAACGCGTCCAGCACGTCGATGGTTTCGATTCCCTCGTGACGGGCCGCGGCCGCGAGGCGAGCATGCACATCCGTGAGCGCGTAGTCGTCGAACGAGGGCTTGTCCTCGAAGATCGGGATCACGACCAGCATCACCGGCACGTGGTGCTCCCCCGCATCCACCGCGATGCGGTGGAGATTCGCCTCCACGTCCTTCCAGAACGCACAGTGGAGAAACGCGTGAAACTCCTTCGGGCAGTGTCGCCCGGCGAGGGACTGTTTCGCGCGAAACCAGCCGAACCGGAACACGTCGAGCACGTACGAGCGCGGCCGGTAGTAGTACTGCCCGAGCGCCCCGTTGGCGTTGTGGTACACGGGCTGCGCCGGGTCGTTGAGACAATAGCTCCATAGAATGAGGTCGGGGTGGTAGCGAAACGCCTCGGCTTCGAGCAGCACCAGCTCCTGTGAGGTGGAATAGCCGATCCGGGCGAGCAGGATGACTTCGTAGCGATAGCCGCCGGGCTGCGCGTTGAGCGAACGCTCCAGCACGCGGCCGAACGCGGAGTCGGGGTCGACGTCGCGCCCTTCGGCGACGGAATCGCCGATCAGCACGATGCGATAGGTGCTGTCGGGCTTCTCCGGCGTGTGTTCCCGGTCCCGGAAGCCGCGCGAGTTCGCGCCGCACTCGCCCGCCTGGTAGGTATAGATGAGGCGCCGGTCGCTGGAAGGCGCCGTGCACAGCTCGCGCTCGTCGAAGGTGGCGCGGATCGCATCGCGCGCGACGGCGGCGCGGTGACGAAGCAGCCCCTCGGCAATGCCCAGCACGGCCGCGAGCGGGACGAGAACGAGGAGGAGGTGTACGAACGGGCGCCGCATACGATCACAGAAAGCGCGCCAGCACGAAGATGCCGATCATGGTGAACAGGAGCGCGAGCTTGCCGAGCGTTCCCACCACGAAGCCGATCCACGACGCCACGCCCACGCGCCCGGCCTGCTTCACCGAACGCCCCGCTCCCAGCTCGCCGGCCACCGCCCCGACAAACGGCCCCAGCAGTACGCCCGCCACACCGAAGAACGCTCCCACCAGGGCGCCGAGCACCGCGCCCCAGATCGCGTACTTGCTGGCGCCGACCCGTTTCGCGCCCAGCGCGCTCGTGATCAGGTCGATCACGTACGTCAGCGCGGTGAGCACGGCTAGCACCACGAGTATCGGCACGCCGACGTACGCAAAGTTTTCCGCCCACGCGGCGGCCACCAGGCCGGCCAGCACCAGCGGCGCGCCGGGGAGCACGGGGAGAACCGTGCCCGCCAGTCCGGCGACCACCAGCACGACCGCCACGATCCAGAGCACGACGGACTTGTCCATCGCGCGTAGCGTACGCGATTCGCGGGCGAATCGCTACGTCTTGAGCGTTTTCTTCTTGGCCGCGGGGAAGAGAATATTATTGAGGATGAGCCGATAGCCCGGCGAGTTGACGTGGAGCGAAAGGTCCGTCGGCGGGTCGCCGACCGCGTGCTGATAGTCTTCGGGGTCGTGGCCGCCCAGGAACGTGAAGGTGCCGCGGCCGATATTGCCGTGGAGGTATTTCACCTCGTCGTGCACCGCGTCCTCGCCCAGGATCACGACGCTTTTCTTGACCAGTGATTTCCGAAACCCCGTGGTCTGTCCCAGGAAGCCCTTCACGTACCCCACGTGGTTCTGCGTGAGCATGGTCGGCACGGGGTCGTACTTGGCGGAGAACTCGAACAACGTGAAGAAATCCGCCTCGCTCCCGCGCGCGGAGACGTAGTCGCTGGTGTCGATGTCCGAAAACTCGTAGACCAGCGGGCTCGGGATGATCCGGAAGCCGGTGAACGCGAAACAGCGCTCGTAGTCGAGCTTATCCTGATAGCCGGGCGTGAGCCCGTCGTAGTCGAACTCCTGCGCCACGATATCGACGCCGGCGGCGGCGAGCGCGATGTCGTAGGAATCGCACGCCGAACACATCGCGAAGAGGAATCCGCCGTTGTTCACGTACTCGCGAATCTTCTCCGCCACCGCCTTCTTCTCGTCGGAGACTTTCTTGAACCCGAGCGCGCGGGCACGCGTCTCGGCGTCACGCTGCTCGGCCTGGTACCAGTCGGTCTGGCGGTAGGCCGCGTAGAACTTGCCGTACTGGCCGGTGAAATCCTCGTGGTGGAGGTGGAGCCAGTCGTACTTGACCAGGTCGCCGCGCAGCACGTCCTCATCGAACACGCGGGCGTACGGTACCTCGGCGTACTCGAGGGCCAGCATCACGGCGTCGTCCCACGGCTGCTTCAGAGGCGGGCAGTAGATGGCCACGCGCGGCGCCTTCTCGAGACGCACGGTCTCCATGTTGTTCTGCGCGATTTCGGCCTGGATCTGCGCGACCTGCGAGCCGGAGACCTCCTCGAACGAAACGTTCTTCACCCGTGCGTCGAGGATGAGGTCGTTGGCCGCGGGCAGGAGGAAGCTCCCGCCGCGGTAGTTGAGCAACCAGTCGACGGTGTGCCCCTTTTGGAGAGCTTCAAACGCGAGCCCGTAGGCCTTGAGGTGATTGGTCTGGGCCAGGTCCATCGGCACCAGGATCTGCTGCGCCGACGCAGGGGCCGCCCCCGCGGCGCAAACAGGAGGACGAGGAGGCTACGGCGCATACGTGGTTCCCTCCGTCGCCGCGCGCATGCGGGTCACGTCGCGGCGCACGTCGTCGAGCATGGCATACTGCGGATACGCCATCAGCACCTGCTCGTACTCCTTGAGGGCCTGGTCGTACTGACCCAGCCCAACTTCGTACACGCGGCCCATCGCGCGGCGCACCGCCGGCGCCTGGTCGTGTTCCGGATAGTCATCGAGGAACTTGCGCAGCGTAGCGAGCGACGCGTCATAGTTTCCCTGCTCAAAGAGCACCAGGCCCAGCCGGTTGAGCGCGCGCGGACGCAGCGGGTCGTGCGCGTCCCGCGCCGCGACCGCCTCGAGCCGGGTCACCGCGGTGGCCGTGTCGCCCACCATCTCCGCCTTGCGCGCCGCGACCAGGTCGTCGAGCGACTCCGAGCCGAGCTTCAATCCCTCTTCGATCACCCACGCAATCTCGATGGCGTCGTTGGTGTAGGCGGACGAAGGCGCGCGCTCGGCGAGCGCGGTCAGGGTATCGCGCGCGGCGGCGTACTTGTGCTGGGTCGCCAGATAGACGCCCGCGTAGTACTGGGCGGCCTGCGCCCGGTCCGGCTGGGCGGAGCGCAGCATGGTCGTCAGGTAGCGCTGCGCCTCGTCGCCGCGCCCGGTGCCGATGTACACCTCGGCGATTCGCGCCGCGTACAGCCCGGCGTCCTTGCGCGCGTTGATCGACCCCGACTGGTACACGGCGAGCGCGTCGTCCGGCCGTTTGAGCCGGTAGAGGAGCACGTCGCCGCGCTCGAGATACGCCTGTTCCGCCAGTTCCGAGCCAGGGAAGCTCCTGGAAATGGCAGCGTACTCGTCCGCGGCGCGCTCCAGATACCCGGCGCGCTCGATCGGCGGCACGGCCGGATTCGCGCCGGAGCCGTACGCGACGTACACGCCGGCCAGCGCGAAGCGGGCGCGGTCCATCGCGGGAGCCTTCGGGTGCGACTGGATGTAGCCCTCGAGCGAGCGGAGCGCCAGGTCCAGGTAGCGTCCGCGCTGCACGCGCGGCTTCGTCTCCGCGAGCGTCGACGCGGCCTCCGCGAGCGAAAGCAGCGCGCTGCCGTCGGAAACCTTGTCGTTGTCCGCGCGCAGCGCCATCTCGAGCGAGTTCTCGAGCATCCCGCGCTCGAGGTAGCGCGCCGCCAGCACGTCGGCGGCGACCACGCCCGCCGTCCCGCCACGGTCGACGCGGCCCTTGAGGTACGCGATGAGCGATTCCTCGTCGCGGCCCGAGTCGCGGATCGTCTCGATCATCCGGTCGCGCACGAACCGGTAGCCGCGCGGCTCCTCGGCGACATAGTCGAAGTACTCGTCGAACGCGCGGCGGTTGTCGCCGAGCTGCCGGTAGTAGGTCGCGATCTCCAAAGTCAGCGCGCCGTTCTTCTTGGACCGCTGCCGCCCGCTCTCCAGCACCGCGATGGCCTGGTCGGGGCGGCCCAGGTCCCGGATTGCGCTCGCCACCATCTTGTAGGCGGCGATCGAGTAGTTGTTCGCCTCGAGCAGCCGGTCGAAGACCTGCATGGCCTCCTTCTCGCGGCCCTTGGCAAAGTAGATCGAGCCGAGCGACTTGCCGGCGTCGAGGTTCACCGGGTTGGCGTCGAGCGCCGCGCGGTAGTAGACCGCGGCCGAGTCGACGTTCCCCACCACCTGCATCGCGTACCCGAGACGCGCGAGGATGTCGTCGCGCCCGGGGTAGCGCGCGTTGAGCTTGCGCAGCATCACGAGCGCCGCTTCGGGGTCGATGTTAATGAGGCGCGTGGCTTCGACGATGTCGGCACTGACCACGAACGGGTCGGCGGAAAAGGGCTGACGCGTGTCGCGCTGGGCCGCGGCGGCGCCCGCGATCGTCAGCGCGGCGAGGAGTGGCAACAGCAAGGATGCCCGCACGTCATTCGCTCCGGGGGGCGTCGCCGGCGGGCTCCTCGGCGAGCGCGCGGAAATAGAGTCGAATCAGATCCTCGAACTCGCCCGGGGCCTTGAGCTGCATCGCGCGCTGGATCTCGTCGCGCAGCGTCTGCGCGCCGGCGGCGTCGGGCCGCTTGCCGAGACTCTTGGAAAACACGTCTTCCGCGGTGACGCTCTCGCGCTGCTTCTCGTAGTCGCGGGTGTGGACGGAACGCTCGGCGTCGAGCAACCGGCTCAAGATGCGCTGCTCCTTGTTGACCAGGTCCTCGTTCACCGCGCCCTGGTTGAGCGAGTTGGCGACCGCCTCCATCTCTTCGATGGTGCGGTCGAGTTTCCCCAGCGCCTCCTTGTTGTTCTTGAGCGACTCCTGGATCTGCTTCGCGACTTCCTGCAGCGAACGCTGCTGGCCCGAGAGCCGTTCGAGCTGGGCCTGGCGCTGCTGGCGCAACGCTTCCTCCGCCATGCGCAGCTGCATCATGGACTGGGTCTCGCGCACGATGTCCTGTTGCTGGGGAATCATCTGCTGCAGCATCTGCATCGCCTGCGACTGCTCGCCGCTCCCGGAGCCGGAGGTGCAGTTTTTCGCGCTGCGGAGCATCTCGATGGTGGCCAGGTTGAGCGACTCGACCGCGTTGTGCGCGTGCGCGGTCGACATGTATGGCTTGTCCTGCTCGAGAAAGAGCACCGAGTTCTGCATCCGGTCGATGGCGTTGCCCAGCGCCTCCATGAGCGCGGGCGGCACCTGCATGGTGAGGTTCGAGAGTTTCGCGATCTCGTTCGCCACTTTCTCCGTCGCCTGCAGGTAGCTCAGCTGATCCTGGGCGAAGGACTGCATCTGCGGCGACTGCGGCTCGCCCTCGCTGGCGCCATCCTTGAGGTCGCCGGCCAGCGACTCCTGGCGGAACGACAGCTCGAGCGTCTGCTTCGCGAACCGCTGGAAGTTCACCGCCATCTTCTTTCCCTGGTTCTGGCCCATCGCCTGCTGCGCCTGCTGCGCGCGCTTGAACAGGCCCACCATCTGGTCGAGCGCCTGCTGCTGCTCCTGCATCGCGGACTGCTTCTGCTGCTGCGAGAGGTCCTGCGACGCCTTTTCCATGTGCGGCTTCGGCCCCTGCTTCTGCATCTCCTGGGCCATCTGCTGCAGCTGCTCCTGCACCTGCGCGTCCTCCTGCATGTCCTTCGCCAGCTCGTCGGCGGACTTCTCCATTTCCTCCGCCTGGCGCGCCAGCTCGTCCTGCCGCTTCGCCAGCTCGTCCATCTTCTCCTTGTCCTTTGACGACGACTCGCCGGTCTCCTGGTTGAGCTCGCTCTGCTTCTCCATCAGGTTCTGGCTCTTGCGAACCAGGTCCTCCATGCGCTGTTCCTTCTGAATCTGCTTCAGAAGCGACGCGGTCCGCTCGAGGCGCTGCAGCATCTCCTCGGTGTTCATCTCGAGATTTTGCAGCGCCTGCTTGATCTCCTCCGGACTCATCGAGTCCATCGCCTTGCGCAGCTCGTCCATGTACTTCTTCAGTTCGGCGGAGTCGATCTGCTCCATCAGGTCGCGAATCTCTTCGAGCTTCTCGCCGATCTGCTGGCTGGTCATTTCGTTGTCGGAGAGCTCCTGCAGGGTCTTGTCGAGCGACTCCTTGACGTCGCCCAGCTTTTCTTCCACCGCCTGCTGCTTCTCCACCGCGCGGTCGAGCTCCTTCTTCTGCGTCCAGTCCATCTTCTCGGTCTTCAGGTATTCGCGCGAAATCTTCTCGAGCTGCTCGCTCAGCTCGCGGCTGTCCTCGATGGCGGTCTTGAGGCTCTCTGCGCGATTCGCTTCTTCCTCGTGGGCGCTGTCGTACAGCTCGGCGATGGTCGGCACCGTGATCCGGAACAGCCGGCTGCGCCCGATGCCCGGGCCGGTCACGATGTTGTTGTCCGCCACCTCGACGAAGTACTCGACCGAATTGCCCGGGAAGAGTGACACCGCCGCCAGGTCCCACCGGTACGCGACCGCGATTTCCTTGCGGTTCTTCTGCTCACCCAGCGGAATCGCGAGTTTTCGAAAGTCCCCCTCTTCGCCCGACTTGCGGAAATAGAGACTCGCGCGCGCGGCGCCGTAGTCGTCCGCGGCGATGAAGCCGAGGTCGATCTGCTGGTTCCGCGGCATGGCGGTGTCCTCGCCCGGTTCGAGCACGTCCACCGTCGGGGGGCGATCCTGAAACACTTCGACCGTGTAGGCGAGCGGATCGCGGGTCGCGAAGCCCAGCGAATCCTCGAGCAGCACCTTGTAGTGTCCGTCGGACAGCGCCGTGAAGTCGAACGAGAGGTCGCGGTTGGTGTGCGCGACCGGCTGCTTCTCCTTCTCGTCGAACTGGACCCACGCGGCGCGCAGCGGGTTGTTGCTCCGTGCCTCCACCTTGACGCGGGTGCCTTCCAGCACCTGCACGTTGCCGGCGTTTTCGGCCAGCGTCGTCGGCGCCTCGCCGGTGTACGCGGGCGGGGTGAGCGTGACGCGCACGTCGGTGAGGATCGGTTCGTGCACCACCGTGATGGTGCAGGTTGGGCTCTTGTAGTCGCCGGCCTGGAAGTAGTACGCGATCGAATTGCGCAGGTCGCGGAAGGTGTAGTCGTAGTGGTCGAACGCGTCCGCACCCGCTTCGGCACCGGGGACGAGCGTCGTCGGCTCCGTCTTCCAGAAATCGCCCGAGAGATTGAACGAGACCTCGACCGGCATGTCGCTGCGCCCGAGGTCGAGCCCGCTGACGGTCACGTTGCTGCCCGCGAGCACGGTCACGTTGCCCGGGCGCGCGAGGAGATTCGGGCGATGGGGCGCGAGTGCCACCGCTTCGGGCGACACCACGCGCCGGCCCGCGCGCGCGACCACCGACGGGTCGAAGAGCGCGAACGCGGCCAGCCCGGCCAGCCCACCCAGCGCGACCGGGACCAGCATGAGGTCGCGGCGACTCAGGAACAGCGCGCGGACCTTGAGGCCGGAGAGCTTCTCGATCGCCTGGCGGATGACTTCGCGCACCAGCTCCGGCGAGTAACGCTGCGCCGCGGCCGGGTCACGGCTGAACTCGAAGCCCGCGCGCACCAGCTCCTTCAGGTCCTGGCGGCGCTCGATTTCCGACGCGAGCTGGTTCAGCCGCGGCATCCGCACCAGCGGCCACACCACGAAATACCCGAACAGCGCGAGGGCCAGGACCAGCGTGACGCGCGCCACCACCACCGCGGTGGTGAGCCCCGGGGCCTCCACGGCCGCGGTCCACACGATCACGGCGAGCAGCACCCACGAGAACGCGGCCAGGAACGACACCATCCCCGCGCCCACGTGCAAGGCGGCGGTGCGCACGAGAATCGAGCGCAGGTACTTGCGAAGGGCGTCGTTGCCGGTCGTCATGCAGCCTCTCCTGTCGCTCTACATCAGAACGTTCTGCGTGATCGCGTACATGAGCACGTTCACGGCCATCTTCATCGCCTGTTCCCGTTTCTCGGGGGGATCGCGATGCACGTCGGGGTCGTCGAGTCCGTCCCCAATGTCGGTCTCGTACACGTAGAACGCGACCAGACGCCCCTCGATCGTCACGCCGAACGCCTGCGGCGGCCGCCGGTCGTGTTCGTGGATCTTGGGCAACCCGGGCAGGTCGTAGAAACTGTGAAAGATCGGGTGGTCGTTCGGTATCTCCTCGATCGGATGGTCCGGAAACACGTCCCGCATCATCGCGCGAAACGACGAGTCCATCCCGTAGTCGTCGTTGGCGAACAGAAACCCGCCGTCTTCCAGATACGCCCGCAGCGCGTCGCGCTCGTCGGGAGTGAGCTTCACCGTGCCGTGCCCGGTCATGTAGAGAAACGGAAACGCGCGCAGGTGCTCGTCCAGCAGTGTCAGCACCTTCTCTTCCTTGTACGTAGGGACGCCGGTGCGGTTCTCGAACTCGCGCAGCCAGTTGGGCACTTCCGAGGGGCCGTTGTACCAGTCGCCGCCGCCGCCGTACTTCAGGCGCGCGATGCGGACGTTGAGTTCCTCCGCCGGATCACCCTTGGTCGGCTGCGCCGAAATCACCCCCGGGGCGGCAATTGCCGCTCCCAGCAGGAGGATGGTCACCAGACATGCCCTTCGATGCGACCGCATGGGATAACTCGCTGACTTCCATTATAGTTAACGGCGCGTGCGAACGCAAAGGCGCCGCTCGCTCCGCGGGGCTCCGGGGTGCGGTTCTTGCGACCCCACACACGCCCCGGCAAGGACTTGCACGTTGCGTGCCCCGCGCGCGCTGTCTAGTATTCCTTCGGAGGCCTCGTTCTTCCGTCGCCCGCGGAGCCGAAACCCGATGAAGACCACACCCATCGTTTTTGCCATCTCGTTGTCCGCCCTCGCACTGGCCTGCGGCGGATACGACCGCGAGCTGCTCGGCGACCCCCAGCCCGAACCGGCGCAAGAGGTCACGGAGGCGCCATCGGAGGAGTTCTACACCCAGGTGCCTCCCGAGTCGCTCGATGTCGGCATGTTTTCGGAGCTCAAGTTCTACGGAAGCTGGTTCTACCTCGACCCGTTCGGGTGGGTATGGCGCCCGATCGTCATGTCCGACTGGGCCCCGTTCGTGTACGGCCACTGGGTGTGGACGTCATACGGGTGGATGTGGGTCTCTTACGAGCCCTTCGGGTGGGCGACCTGTCACTACGGGTACTGGACCAACGACTTCACCCTGGGGTGGGTCTGGATCCCGGACTATCAGTGGTCGCCTTGCCAGGTCGACTGGATCGTCTACGACGACTATGTCTGCTGGTCGCCGGTGCCCCCGCAGGGAGTCCGCTTCAAGGATCCCTGGGAGGCTGACCGCTACAACCCGTGGGTCACGGTGCGCTGGAAGAACTTCGTCGAGCCCGAGGTGGCTCATTACAAAGAGCCCGCGAAGTTCAAGGCCGGTTACTCGGATCGCACGCTGCGCCGCACCGCGCCGGACAACCGCGACATCGAGCGCGTGCGCGGCAAGACCCTCGCCACGGTCGACGTGTCGCTCGAACGCACGGTGGTCGGCGAGCACGAGTTCGCGCGCGTCGCCTTGCCGCCGGATCAGCAGCAGATCGTGGAGCAGCACCGCGCGCAGTACAAGGCCCCATCGGGCGCGTCGATAAAGACCCCGGGCGTCCAGCCCTCGCCGGGGCCCGAGAAACCCAAGGGATCGTCGGGCACCACGACCGAAAAGAAGAAAGACACGAGCAAGCCGAAAGCCTACAAGACGCAGGCGAAAGAAGACAAATCCAAGGACAAGGACGCGGACGACAAGCCGAAGTCAGGGGAGAAGGCGAAAGAGAAGAAGCCCTGCTAGGAGCCTGTGAGCGGATGCATGGCTTCCTTCTTCGCTCAGGGTCCTCGCGCGCGACTGTTGAAAGCGCGCTGCGGATTCGCTCCGAAGGAACCATGCATCCGCTCTGAACCAAGCCGCACGCCCGCTCCGAAAGAACTCCATGCACTCGCTCCGAATGTCTACCCGCGCCGTAGCATCAGCGTCGCCTCCGTGCCGCGGCCGTCGGCGGCGTTCCTGACCGTCACGTCCCCTCCCATTTCGCGCGAGAGCGTGCGGCTGATGGCCAGCCCCAGTCCGGTGCCCGTGGTCTTGGTCGAGAAGTAGGGTTCGAACAGGCGCTGGGCCGCGTCTTCGCTCAACCCCGGGCCCGAGTCGTGGAACACGATGTGGACCACGCGCACGCCGTCTTCCTCGCCTTCCGCGCAGCGCACGCGCAGCTCGGCGCCGTTCTCGCCCATCGCCTCCATCGCATTCTCGATCAGGTTCGCGCAGATCTTTCGTACCGCCTCGGCGTCGGCCATGACGACCGCGTCCGACGCGCCGTTCTCGTAGCGAAGCTGGACCGCGGAGTTGTGTTCGTACGGAGCCAGGATGTGGCGCACCAGCGGGTCCACCGGGTGCGCGCGTATGTGGAGGCGCTGCATGCGGCCATAGCTCGAGAACTCGCCGGCGATGCGTTTGAGGACATCGACCTGCTGCAGGATGGCCTCCGTGCCTTCGCGGAACACGCGGTCGAACTCGGCCGGCTTCTGCTCGTACGCGCGCCGCATGAACTGCGTCGAGAGGCGAATCGGCGTGAGCGGGTTCTTGATCTCGTGCGCGATCTGCCGCGCCATCTCGACCCACGCGGAGAGTTTCTTCGACTCGATCAGCTCGGTCACGTCCTCGAACACCAGCACGGTGCCGAAATGGCGCCCTTCCGCCTCGAGGCGGGTGCGCATGTACTTGACCGTCGCGCGCTTCTCGACTCCCTGGATCCCGAGCTCGCCGGAGCTGAAGGCCGGCGGCGTGCCGCCGCCGGGCCCGCCGTCCGAAACCAGCAGCGCGAAGATCGCCGGCGCGTGCGCCCCCCCGGTCAACTCGACGGCGGTGCGTCCCACCAGGGCGGTGGACGTCGCGCCGACGATCCGCTCGGCGGCGGCGTTCACGGTGCGCACACGGCCCTCCGCGTCGGTGCTGACCACGCCGGCACCGATATTCTCCAGAATCGCTTCGAGGTAGCGCCGGCGCTCTTCGAGCGCGCGCTGCGATCCGGCGATCTTCTCGGTCATCTCGTTGAAGGCGCTCACGACGATGCCGATCTCATCCGAACGGCGCTCGGGCAGGCGCACGTCGAAGTCGCCGCGGCTGACCCGGCGCGTCCCGGCCACGAGGCCGCGGAGCGGTTCGAACACGCCGCGCGCCACCACCAGCCCGAGCGCGATCGTCGCCGCCAGGAGCAGCGCGAACACCCCGAGCACGACCGACGTAGCGCGCTGCACTTCGAGCGAATACGACTCCGGGCGAAACAGGAGCGGGACGCCCATGGCCGCGCGCGTGGCGGCAGGACCCCACGAGGCGGCGGCCGCCGCGTCGCCGGGCGCGGTCGCGGAGTCGGCGCGCACCCAGCGGTCGATCGGGAGGTACGCCACCTGAAAATCGTATGAACCGGCGCGCTCGGTGGTGAGCATGCGGTCCGACCCCAGCATCGACACCTCGACGAACGCCGAGGCGTTCATGCTCGAGCTGATGAACCCGCCCGCGAGCAGCCCTTCGCGGCTCGACGCGACCAGCTGCCCGTCCGCGTAGACGTTCACGTCCGCCCCCACCTGCTCGGCGATTTCGACCAGGAGGTCCCCGTCGATCGGGCGCGCGTAGTAGAGGTAGTAGCTCCCGATCCACGCGTCGCCCGCCACCTTGAGCGGCGCGCTGAACACGCCGATGTAACGCCGCCCGTTCACGTCGGCGACGACCAGGTCTTCGGTCGACGCGCCGGTGACGGCCCCGGCCACCGGAAGGCCGGGCACGTCGTCGGGCATCGCGGAGTCGTCGAAGAGCATCGCGACGCGATCACCGCCGAGGTCGTGCACCGCGGGGGCTTTGGGATTGAACACCTCGGAGAGGTCCGTCCGACCCAGGAAGAACTGCAATTCGCCGTGGAGCAGATTGACGAACGCCTTGCGCGCGCTCGACGCCTTGTACGAGGCCTCGCTGCGGCTCTCTTCGACAAAGCGGTCCTTGATGAAGTTCGCGGAAAACACGCCAAGGATCACCGCCGGCACCAGCGCCACCACCAGAAACGAGGCCAGCAGCTTCTGCTGGAACCCGAGCCGCCGGGGCGTGAGCGTCGGCAGCACGCCGCCCAGACGCGGCGCCGCGCCCAGAGCGACCACCAGCGCGATCAGCGCGATGGCGAAGAACAAATAGAGCGAGAGCAGCGTCGACCAGCGCAGCACGTGACGCCACGGGGACGGCACCAGGAAACCCGCGAGCAGCGTTTCGCCGGTTTCCGGGATCCTGACCGCCAGCACGCGGTACGTGCTCCCGCCGGAGCGCACGTTCGGCCACGCCTGCGCCATCGCGCGATCGATGGTCGCGCCGTCCACTTGCGTTCCCACCGAGAACCGCTCGGACGACGACTCGGTGATCCGGTGGTCGGGGTCGACGCGCGCGAGCAGGAGCGCCTCCGGTTCTTCCACGCGCGGCGCCACTCCGCCTTCCTGCACGTTGCGCAGCACTTCCGGCGTGCGCGGCCCGGTGCGCGCGGCCAGCTCGAGGCTTTCGAAGAAGAAGGGAACGTCGATGATCACCTTGCCCAGGAGGCGCGACGGCGCCCGCTCGTCTTCGTAGGCGCTGCCCTCGTCGATGTTGAGGATGCCGCGGTAGAAGCGAACCACGCCTTGCGGCGTGCTGCGCGTGAGGTCGAGGACCGCCCACTGGTTGCCATCGGGCGTGTCGGTGCGTTCGCCGCCCTCGTCGATGCGCGCGCGGTAGGGCATGTCGACGGAGAACTCGCTCACCAGGCCGTCGTCGGCATTCACCACGTGAATCGCGCAGCTGTAGCCGAGGAGGCTCAAGGGACTCTCCGCCCACAGGTCGAACGCGAGCCGTTCGATGTCCTGCGACGACGGGGTGCGGATCGCCTGCTGGATCTCGGGGCGCTCCGCGTAGTCGCCGAGCACGTCCTCCAGAATGACGACCTTCCAGTTGTCGGCGGGATTGGTGACCTCGTTCGACTTCTCCAGCACGAAGCCCTTGCGAAGCTCGTCGTAGTCGTGCCCGAGATAGATGTACGCGGTCGCGGACGACACGATCACGAGGCAGAACGCGGCGATACCCACGCTCACCAGGTCCTCGCGGTGGGCGATGCGCGGGGCGAAGACGACGAACAGCATGACCAGCGCCGAAAGCAACGCCGGCTCCCAGCGGCGCTCGAGCGCGCACACGCCGACGACCAGCACCCAGCCAATCACGGAAACCACGGCCGGCCGGCGCTCGCCGGCCGCGCGGAACAGCCCCCACAGGAGAAACATGCCCGCGAGCAGCATGCCGGTGATCACGAGAAAGATGCCGATGTGGAGGGCGACGACGCCGACGTCGGTCACCGCCATGGTCTCGCCGAGCAGGCGCGGATTCGCGTTCACGACCACCGTGGAGCTGAACCGGCGCGCCAGCTCGAACACGACCACGTTGACGCACGCGACCGCCATGCTTCCCGCCACGATCCAGCGGCCGCCGGGGCGGCGATCCGGCGCGGGCGCATCGGCCCCGTCGGCGCTGCGCGCAATGCGCACCAACCCGTAGACCATTGCCACGAAGAACAGCGCCGTCAGGATGAGGTCGAACGCGTTGCGCATCAGCCCGCCGAGGGCCGGGGTCGCAAACACCGACGGGTCGAACAGCGTGGAGTGTATCCACCGCGAGCCGGGGGCGAAGGCGAGCAGCCCGTAGCGGAGTGCGATCATGAACGCCGCGAACAGCGCCGCGCGCGTCGCGACCTGCCTCGGCTCGCGGCCGCCCCCGACCCACGCCGCGCCCTGCGCGAACAGCGCGACCAACGCCATGATCGCCAGTCCCTTCCCCCACCCCGAGCGGCGCGCCGCCCGTTGTTCCAGCACGTGCGTGAACGGTTCGCTCACGGCGGTCACGTGGAGCAGAGGATTGCCCGCGCGGCTTCGGATCAACACCGCGCCCGTGAGGCCCGACTCCTCGTCGCCCTCGACGTCGCCGACCGCCTCCGCGTTGGACGAAAACGGAAAGTAGCTCAACACCGAGTCTTCCCACCCGGGCGCCGCGCCGGTCGAATCCCCCGACGCCGGGGCTCGCTTGCGCGCGCCCGCCAGCGCGATCATCCGGTCGCGGCTCGCTTTCACTTCCGCCTGCTGGGCCCGAAAACGCGGGAGCCGGTCCGGGAGGTTCCCGGTCGGGGGAAAATAGTCGAAGGAGACGCGGGCGGCGACGTCGCGCGGGATCTCATCGGCCAGGCTGGCGCTCTTCAGGAAGCGATTGTTGACGCGATAGTCCACCTCGAGGGGAATGTCGACCAGCAGCGTGGCCACGCGTTCGCCCGTCGACGTGCTGCACGGCGCCGCGTGCGAAAGGATGTGGTAGAGCGAGGCCGCGCGGGTGTAGACCAGCTCGGCGCCGCTCCCCAGAAACACCTGGTCGAGCAACGACACCGGCTGCGGCCAGCCCGCCCACGCGACGCGCTCGCCGTGCGCATCGAAGAGTTGGAGCCCAATCACTGTCCCCGAGGTCAACGCCTTGCTCTTCGACGTGGCGCGAGCGAGCGAATCGAGCAGCGCAAACGCGGCGGTGCGGCCCGCGGGCGACGACACCGCCGCCGGCGTCGAGGCGACGTACGTCCGCACCCGCGCCGCGAGCCCCGACGACACGTCTTCGAGCCGCCCCACCTCGTTGCCCACCGCGTCCACGGTCTCCGCGAGGCGCCGCGACGCGTCGCGCCGCCATTGCTTCGAATCCGCCGACGTCTCGGCCGGCACGAGGTGGAGGAGTGCAAAGGAGCCCGACGCCAGCACGATCGCCGCCCACAGTCCGGCGTTGCGCGCGGAGCGCGGGCGGGTGGCGAACGCGGCCAGCGCCGCGAGCGCGAGCAATGCCGCCACCGACCAGGCCGGCAGCCGCTGTGCCCACGCCGCGGTCGCGAGGTCGTGGACGAACAACCCGCCCAGCGCCAGGGCCAGGGCCGTGGTCGCAATCAGCAACTTGAAAGGAGAAGCTCGCATCGTCGGTCAACCGTGGGCGATCCCGCACCGGAGCATAGCTTACGGCTGCGGTGGAGTCGAGCGAGGCACGCTCAACGGATCGACTTGATCTCGTCGACTACCCAGCGCTCCTGGTCGTCGTCGTGCTCGAGATGGAGGGACACGTACACCTTTTCGGTGAACAGCCGGCCGTCGTCGGTCTTTCGATACTGGCGTTCCGCGATCGCGAAGGTGTCGCGGCCCTCGTCGCCCGGCTTGCGGTACTGCACGAACTCGAACTTCTTGGTGGCGGTGTAGCGGAAGAGATCCTTGAGGAGGTAGTAGCTCTGGTTGCGGGAAAAGGTTCCCCCCGACGGTCCGGTGCCGCTGATCGAGATCGCGACCTTCTGCGACCCGAAGTGGCGGAGAATGAGGTCGACATTACGTGTGTTCCAGCCGCGCTCGATGTCCGCGAAGACGTCCATCGGTCCCCCCGACGGCGGCGGTTCCTTCTGGGCGACGACGCCGGTGGGCTCCGGCGTCTGCGCCACCACCTCGCCGTGCCCGGCCTTCGCCGGGCGGGCCGCGGCGCCGGCGAGCCCCCCCCCGAAGACCACGAGTGAGCCCGCCAGCACGAGCATCGAAACAACTATGCGAGGGCCGGTGGCCATAATAGAAGGAAATCATCGGAATAGAGCAAGCCACGTGCCCCGTGGCTTACTTGCTAAACGGCAAATGGTTACGTGAGTCGGCCCGAAGCAACATGTGGCCGGATCAGGACAGCGGTGTCTCTCGAGGAGGACGAACGCAGCAAGCGGGCGGGGGCGCAGGTCCCTCCGGAGCGAATCCGCAGCGCGCTTTCAACAGTCGCGCGCGAGGACCTGAGCGAGGGAGGGAGCCTGCGCCCCCGTCATGTCTCTACTTCTGCTTGAGCGGACGCCAGTGGTGCCACTCGACCACCACCGGCGCCGCGATGAAGATCGACGAGTAGGTGCCGATGACGATGCCCACGAACAGCGTGAGCGCGAAGTCCTTGATCACCTCGCCGCCGAGGAACAGGAGGCTCAAAAGCACGAGCAGCGTCGTCGTCCCGGTGATGACCGTGCGCGAGAGCGTCTCGTTGATCGAGGTGTTCACGAGGATATCGAAGTTCTCCCGCCGACGAAAGTGGAGGTTCTCACGAATGCGGTCGAAAACCACCACGGTGTCGTTGAGCGAGTAGCCGACGATCGTTAGCACTGCCGCCAGCACGCCGAGCGACATCTCCATGTTGATGAAGGAGAAAAATGCGAGGGTCAACATGACGTCGTGCGCGGTCGCGATGATCGATGCCACCGCGAAACGAAAATCGAACCGCCATCCGACATAAATGAGAATCCCGACGAACGAGTAGATGATCGCCCACAAGGCGTTCTTGCGCAGCTCCGCGCCGATGCGCGGGCCGACCGTCTCGCGGCGCCGCAGCTCCACGGTATGACCGGCCGCGCCGGTGCGAATGGCCGCCACGATCTGCTTGGCGGTGCTATCCGCGTTGGCGATGCTCTTCACCTTGATGAGGTATTCGTTCTCGGCCCCGAACCGGGTGATTTCCGCTCCCTCGAAACCAGCGTTGCCTATGATGGTCCGGACGTCCTGCAGCGGAATCGCCGGCTCGGTCTTGACCTCCACCAGCGCTCCGCCGGCGAAGTCGATCGAGAGCTTGAGGCCGCGATGGAGCGCGATCGAAACGGCACCCGCGAGAATCACCAGCGCGCTGGCGATCAGCGTGGTCCGCCGGAAGGAGACAAAGTTGATATTGGGTGTCTTGAAAAACTTCATGTCCTTCTCCTCGCCTACACGCTCAATTTCTCAACGTGACGGCGCGACGTGATCAGGTCGTACACGACGCGGGTGCAAACCAGAGCCGTGAACATGCTCACCACGATGCCGATGCTCAACGTGGTCGCGAAACCCTTCACCGGCCCGGTTCCGAACTGCCACAACACCACCGCGGTGATCAGCGTGGTGACATTCGAGTCCAGAATGGTGTTGAACGCCCGGTTGTAACCAGCCTCGATCGACGCCCGCACCGTCTTGCCGCGCGCCAGTTCCTCGCGGATGCGCTCGAAGATGAGCACGTTCGCGTCGACCGACATGCCGATGGTCAGGATCAAACCCGCGACGCCGGGCAGCGTCAGGGTCGCATGGAGCTGGGCGAGAATCGCAATTTCGATCACGAGGTTCAGGACCATGGCCGCGCAGGCGAGCACACCGGACCAGCGGTAATACATCACCATGAACCCAAGGGTCAGAATGAAACCGATCAGAGCCGCGTTGGTGCCGGCTTGCACGGAATCGTGGCCAAGCGACGGGCCGACCGTCCGCTCCTCGACGATCCTTACCGGCGCGGGCAGCGCGCCCGCGCGCAGTACGATCGCCAGGTCGTTGGCTTCATCGTCGGAATCGAGCCCGGTGATTCGGCCTTCCCCGCCGGGGATCTTGCCCTGCACGACCGGAGCCGAACGCACTCGTTCGTCGAGCACGATGGCGATGCGCCGGCCTATGTTCTCGCCGGTGAACCGCGCAAACACGATCGCCCCCTGACGGTTGAGGCGAAATCCCACGTTCAGGCGGCTCGGGTCGTCCGAGTCTGGCCGCGTGGTCGCATCGACGAGCGAACTCCCGTCGAGGGTCGGTTTCGCCTCGACCAGTACAGAACGCGGCCCTCGCCGCCGCTCCTGAATCGCCCGCGCCTCGTGCCCCCAGAGGAATGTCGAGTTCGTCGGTATCGAGCGCCGCGCCTGCTCGGTGCCCAGGAGCGCGGTGACGGCGTCGACCCGGCGTTCGTCGACCACGACGCCGCCGTCGAAGTACGAAACCAGGTACGAGCTGAAGGGGCGGTCTTCGGAGGCTTCCGGGAGCGGCACATTGCCCTCGTCGGTTTCACCGGTGAGCGTCGGGAGCAGCGAGTCGACCTGCGTCGGTCGTGGTCTTCGGGGCGGGAGCTTTTGCGGATGTCGTGTCGGCGCCGACCCCCGCGGTGTCCACCACCGTGCCCGTCACCTTGACGCCTTTGAGGTTCCGATCGAGAGCGTTTACCGCCCGCGAGACTTCATCCTCCTCGCGCACCAGGCGGAACTCGAGCTGCGCGGTCTGACCGAGAATCTTGTGGGCGCGGTCGACGTCTTCCAGACCCGGTAGCTCGACGATGATGCGCCGGTCGCCCTCCCGCTGAATCGTGGGTTCGGCGACGCCGAACTGATCGATGCGGTTGCGGTAGATCTTGATCGCCCGGTCCATGACATCTTTGCGGGCGTTTTCGTCCAGCTTGGAATCGTCCACCTCCAGCGCGATGTGAACGCCGCCCTGCAGGTCGAGGCCGAGTTTCAGCGCGTGATCGATGAAGTGATCGCGCTGCTCCTTCGAGAGCAGCGCTCGTTCATCTGCTGACATCGAGTAATAGCGATAGCTGGGCCACAGCGTCCAGATGCTGTACACGATGACGCCGAAAATGATGACCAGCTTCCAACGGGTCTTCATTCAAAACCTCTGATCCATAGAATCGGGCAGACGCTCGCCCTCCCAGTGGTCGTTCCGGATAATCTGGCGAATGATGTTCTCGCCGGGGAGCCTCTTCAAAGAGGGCGGTTTGGCCGGAAATAAGGTGCGATTATACACGACGGCGGGCACCCGTCAACCGCCAACTTCCAGAGGGGTTACCGCCCGGATCGTAGCGTCAGATCCGCCCCAGCAGGTGCAGCATGTCGCGGATGGCGCGGTCGAGTCCCACGAACAGGGCCCGCGCGACGATGGCGTGCCCGATGTTCACTTCCTCGAGGTGGGGCACCTCGAGCATGCGGGTCACGTTGTGGTAGTTGAGCCCGTGGCCGGCGTGCACGCGCATCCCCAGGTGGCGAATCGCCGCGGCCGCTTCGTTGACGCGCTTGAGCTCACCGTCGACGCGGTGGCGGGTGGCGTTTGCGTAGGCGCCGGTGTGGATCTCGACCGCGTCGAAGCGAAACCGCGCCGCTTCCTGGATCTGCGCCAGATCGGGGGTGAGAAAGGCGGTCACTTCGATATCCGCTTCCTTGAGCGTGGCCACCATCTCGCCCAGGCTCGGCGGCGCGTCGGCGAGATTCAGCCCGCCCTCGGTGGTGACCTCCTCGCGCCGCTCGGGCACGATGCAGACCGCGTCGGGCCGGATCGCCAGCGCGATCTCCAGCATCTCCGCGGCGGCGGCCATCTCCAGATTGAGCGAGGACTTCACGACTTCGCGGATCATGCGCACGTCGCGGTTCTGGATGTGGCGGCGGTCTTCGCGCAGGTGCACCGTGATCTGGTCCGCGCCCGCCGTCTCGGCCGCGATCGCCGCCGCGACCGGGTCGGGCTCGTAGGTCTTGCGCGCCTCGCGCAGCGTCGCGACGTGGTCGATGTTCACTCCGAGTCGGATGGTCGCCTTGTCCATGGTGTCTCCGTTGTAGCAGAGGTCCTCTAGCGCGTGTGCGTGCGCGTGCGCGTGCTGTCGTGCGACGCCACGTGCACGATGTCGCACACCGTGACCAGCTCGACGCCCGCGGTCTCGAGATAGTCCAGGTTGTCGCGGAGCGCTTCGAACGTCCACGGGTGCGGGTGGCCGATGCCGATCGCGTGGCCGCGGGTGCGCGCGGTCTCGACCAGGGTGTGCAGCCGCGAGGCGACGTCGTCCTGGCGGTCGGTGTGGTCGTCGAGAAACATGGTGTTCGACGCCGCGCGAAGCCCCGCCGCGACCGCCGTATTATAGGCGACGGATTTCGGCGAAGTCAAAGAATCGAGGAAGAAAAGGCCTCTCCCTTCGAGCGCGCCCATCACCGCCCCCATCACGCGCGCGTCGGCGGTGGCGACGGATCCCATGTGGTTGTTGACCCCGTCGACGCCGGGAAGGCTCTCCAGGTAGGCCCGGACGAACGAGGCGATCTCGTCGTCGCTCATCGTGTTGGTGATGGGCTCGACGTCGTTGTTGCGCGGGTCCGAGCCCTCCATCGGAAGGTGGAGCAGCACGCAGCGGTGGGATTTCTTCGCCAGGGCGAGGACGTCGTGCGAGTGACGGAGTCCGGGAAGGATGGCGACCGTGAGCGGCATGTCGAGGTCCAGCACCTCGCGCGGGATGCCGCCGTCGGAGTAGCCGAAGTCGTCGATCACGATGGCGACTTTGGGCAGACGCTCGGTGGGCGGAATGGCCGCCTGCAACTCCGACGCCGAGAGGCGGCGCAACGTGAGCCGGTGCGTGTCCGTTGTATGAGTGCCGACCTGGAACACCAACGTACGCCCATGGTCGAACTGCTCGCTCTCGCGAACTTCGGCGCCGAGCGCCTCAATCGCTTCGGTCAACGAGACGTTGACGCGGAGAAAGTCCGTGGAGTCGTCGCAGGCAATGCTCCACTCGATGGGCGTGCCGGGCGGTCGTGACGATGAGGGGACGGCGGCGCCTTCGGCGCGGATGCGCTTTCGAAGTCCGTGCGCCTCGAGCGCGCGCTTGAGCGCGATCCCAACTTCGCGCTGGACGCGCGCGTACGGCTCCTCGAACCCGTGGTCGACCAGGAAGACCCCGCCGCGTGTGCTCTGGAGAAACTTGACCCCGGCCGCACCTCCCACCCCGAGGAGGATCATCGATACGATCAGCAGCTTGACCGACCGCGGCACGCGGGAGGGTTTCTCGTCGGTGGTCCGGGACCTGGACCTGGGTTTGTTCTTGGGCGGCATGAGGGGCTTTTCGTTCGCCGCGCGAGGCTAGCGGGCGCAGTGCGCGGGTGTCAAGGCGAGGAAGGCGCCTACAGGTACAGTGACTTGATGCCACCCCAGGTCGGACCCGGCACGTCGTTGGCTGCTTTGGCCGACGTGTATCCCAGATCCCGCCACTCCACCAGACGCCATTGTGGCGCGTCGTCGGTTCCGACATTGCGCACCGTGAACTGCGTCTGCGAGCCTGGCACAGCGATGTACGTCATGTCCGGCACCATCTCGAAGGTGAACTCATAGTAGACCGTGGTCGTGTACCATTTCTCGCCGGGGAAGTTGAGGGGCTCCACCTCGACCCACACCACACCGCTCTCGAACTTCAGGTCCATGCGAATCGAGCGACAGGTGGGATAGGGCGGCTGATTGAGGCTCTTGTCGAACAGCATGGACGCCATGCGCAACTCGTCGGCGCGGCCCCATTGAGCGGGGATGCTCCCGCCGACGTCTCCCGGCGAAAAGAAGAAGGTGAAGTTAGGATCCAGGAGCTCGTCATACGGGGAATACTGCTGGAGCGTGTACGACAGCTCGAGATTATTCAGGACATGTTCGCGCGTGGTGAGTGGTTGGATCTTCTTTCCAGGCGGCGGACACGGGTCGCACCCGCCGACCACTTCTTCATCTCCGCAGGCCGGAAGGAGCGCAATGGCGACGAGCAACGAAACCAGGACAGTTCTCACGTTGCATCCCCCTACTTGTAGAGCGCCTTGACGCCGCCCCAGGTTGTGCTCTCTGTGCCAATAGCGGCTTGCGCCGTCGCCGAGCTTCCCAGATCCCTCCACTCCACCAGGCTCCATTGTGGCGCACTGTCGGTTCCGTCGTTGCGCACCGTGAACTGCGCGAGTGCCCCGGGAACTTCGGAATACGTCTGATCCGGAACCATCTCGAACGTGAAGTCGTAGAGCACGGTCGCCGTATGCCAGGTCTCTCCTGGGAAGTCCTCGGGGATCACCGCGACCCACTGGACCCCGCTTTCGAGTTTCAGGTCCATGCGGATATAGCGGCACGTGGGATAAGGCGGCTCATTGAGGTTTTGGTCGAACAACTTCAATGTCACGCGCAACTCGTTGTCACGGCCCCACTGCTCGGGGATGTTCCCGCCGACATCACCGGGAGCGAAAAAGAACGTGAAGTTGTCGTCGAGCAGCTCGCCGAATCTCGTGGCGTTCCTCCGGTTGTACGAAGCCTCGAGATCGGCCAGGACTTCCTCGCGCGGGAATACGGCTCCGACATACATCGCCTTGATCTGGCCCCAGCTGGCCGATTCCGTGGAAGCGGGGCTCTGCAGGGCCGCGGAGCCTCCCGACAAATCTCTCCACGCCACCAGCCGCCACTGCGGCGCGTCGTCGGTCCCCACATTGCGTACTGTGATCTGCGCTCGCGTGCCGGGCACGGCGATGTACGTACCGTCCGGTGCTATCTCCATGGTGAACTCGTAGTACACGGTCGTCGTGTGCCACGTCTCGGTCGGATAGGCAGGCGGGATGGTGTCCGTCCAGGACACACCGCTCTCGAACTTCAGGTCCATGCGGATCGAGCGCCACACGGGAACGCCGGGGGTATTGAGATACGGATCAAACAGCATCGTCGTGACGGATGTCTCTTCGACGCTTCCCCAGTGCGTCGGGACAGCACCGCGAACATCTCCCGGAGCGAAGTAGAATATGAAGTCGGGGTCGAGCAGCGAGTCGAATTGGGCAATAGCACGCTCGTTGTACGACAACTCGAGGTTATTCAGGACGTGTTCGCGCTCGGTGAGGGGTTGGAACGTCTTCGGGGGAGGGCATGGGTCGCACCCGCCGACCACTTCCTCATCTCCGCAGGCCAGAAACAACAAGGCGCCGGCCATCAGTGCGGCCAGGCACCATCGAACGTTCATTCCTATCTCCCGAAAAGCGAAAGAGGCACCGGCCTCGCCGGTGCCTCTCGAAGAAGGGCTGCTAGTTACTCCCGGCGAGATCTCGCCACTCGACCAGTTTGTACAGCGGATCGGCGGCGGTTCCGGTATTGCGCACCGTGAACTGCGCCTGCGAACCGGGCACGGCGATAAGGTCATGTCCGGATTCATCTCGAACGTGAATTCGTAGTACACGGTCGTCGTGTACCACGTCTCGGTGGGATAGTCCTCGGGGATCACGTCGACCCACTGCACCCCGCTCTCGAACTTCAGATCCATGCGGATCGAGCGGCAGGTGGGATACGGCGGCTCGTTGAGGCTCTTGTCGAAGAGCTTGGAGGCCACGCGCAACTCGTCGAGCGCGCCCCCACTGGTCGGGAATGTTTCCGCCCACGTCTCCCGGCGAAAAGAAGAACGTGAAGTTCGGATCCAGGAGGTCGTCGTACGGGGAATACTTCTGCGTCGAGTACGCCACTTCGAGATTATTGAGAACGGCCTCCCGGGTGGTAAGAGGCATGATTGTCTTTACTTCTATAGGCTCGGGGGGAATATCGTCCTTGGGCTTCTCATCGGGGTTCAAAAAACACGACGATGTGCTCATGACCAGCACGATCGACCACAATACCGACAGGTTTCTCCTACACATCGCCAACTGTCCTTTCCGCGAAGAGCCGCGCTGAAAAGCCATTGTATGATACCACGCATTGCAGTCTAAGGTCAAGAACTTGAATGGGTTACCCCATATCCTCCATGAGTGTGTACATGTCTCCTGCTTCCTCTAGGGGTTGAGTCGTAACCTCAAGATTCCCTTAAGGAATCCCCACGTCGAAAATCCGGCCACGGTCTCCACTTCATTCCAGAAGGTCACCCGCCAGTTGCCGCCCTCGTTGCGCACATCGAACTCGGCCACGCCCGCGTAGTGGGTCGTGTCGGTCGGGCTGGCGGCCGGGATCACGTCCAGCGTGTAGTCCACGCGGTAACGCACGAACGTGTTCTTGTTGATGAGCACGCTCGGGGTGAAGCTGACGTTGATCTTCTGCGCGTCGGACAGAAGCAACCGCACCACATCCATTTCGACCGGCTTGGTCCAGTTGTCGTACACCCCGGTTCCGATGAAATTCTGATCGAGCGAATCGGTCAGCGTCGGCGAAAACACGAAATTCGCACTGATGGCTCGTTCGTAGTTTGCATCCTGCTTGCATTCCTCCAGCGATTTCTCGATCGCCACGAAGGCTTGCACCGGCGTATCCAGCGAAACCACCGGGCAGTCGGAACCCGTAATTGGCTCCTGGGCGTCGCGCGTATCGAACTGGCACGCCGGCGTTTGCAACAGCATTGCGTACGTTAGCATCCACGTCAGAATTCTCCGGGCCGCCTTCATCGCTAGAATGGGTACGAAAACTCCGAACGGGCGTCCCAGTAGTTCTTCTCTGCTTCCGCGCCAAACGGGCTGAACCGCTTCACCCGCGCCACCGTGAACGAGAGCTTGCGGCCGCTCCCCCAGTCGTAGTCTCCCATCGTCCCCACCCGGATCTGGCCGTCGGTCGTGACCGTCTTCGTGTCCGACGCAAGAAAACGATTCTCGAAACGGCTGTAGAGATTCTCGCCGAACACCTTCACGCGCGGGTTGACCCGGTAATCCACCCGGATGTTGGTACGGTCCCGGCGGTCTTCCGACTGCACGTCGAGCAGATCCTCCCCGGTCGCCGGATCCGGCAGGTACGAACCCGTGTCGTGCAGGTAGAGCGCGTATTCGAACTTGAAGTCGATGTCTCTCATCGGCCTGAACAGGAATGTGTTCGTAAAGGTGAGGTTTCGGTCGAGGTAATTGTCCGTCGACTTGTAGGTGTAATCGGTGAACTCGATCGCGAGGCCGTAGCTCTGGGTGATGGTGAGCCACTGATTCATCGTGTACGTGAAACCCGGTCGTAACTCGTAGAGGCTGCGCGTGCGGTTGTTACCCGATTCGCTGGCATCGATGTTGATGAACTCGGACCCCGAGTACGCGACGTTGATCGTCGCCACAATCGGCTTGAACGGTGTCGACGACAGGCGCAGATTCACGCTGGAGTCCACCTGATCGCGATCGCGTGGGTTCGCCTCGTAGTCGAGATAGAACGACTGCAAAAGCTGGGTCGACCCGTTGAGGTCCACAGTGAGCGTCGGAGTGAACTGGTGGGAGATCCCCAGCCGGACGAGCTTGCGCTTGTCGGTCAGGCTGCTCACCGACTGCGGTCCGAGGTCGCGGAGCGTCGAGTTTCCTTCGAACGACACGGTCGCCCTGGATTTCCATGGCAGCTGATAGTCGATCGTGCCGGTGAACCCGTCGGAGGTGGTGTTGCTGAATCGTTCTTTCTGGATCGCGTAGTCGAACACGTCCTCGGCGTGGTTCGCGCTCAAGTTGAGGCCGAATTTCAACGGAAGCCGGGACGTCAGGGTAAGCGTCGTGTTGCGCACATCGTGGAACTCGGTCTCTTCGAACACGTTCTCCGCCCCTTCGAGCTGGCCCCCGAGCGACCCGCGAGCCTGGTCGGTGAAAACACGGTCGGCGTGATAGTCCACGTAGTCCGCGGCAAAGCGGATGCTGTCCGAAAATGCCACGCGGGCGCTCGCCGAAAGCGAGTCCTCCGAGGCGCCCAGCCCGTGGAACGTCGAATCGGCCGTGGTCGAGCGCTGGTCGGATGCGCCGGTTCCCGTTCGTCCCACCAACAACAAGCGGTGGTCCAGGGCCTCAAAGGCAACGCCGCCGAATACGCCTCCCGCGAGCGTCTGGTCGGTCTTGAAGGTGCGCTCGCCGTTGACCACGCTCCCTTTCACGGTGGCATCCATCCGCACGTCCCCGAATCTCTGCACGTATCCGACATTGCTCGACAGCGAGAGGTCATTCACGATGAAATCCTGGACCCCGCCGCCGACGGCGATCGAGCGGTTGAACACCCGGTTGTCCGCGTAGGTCACGGTCCCGATCAGGTCGGGTCGAAACGTCTGTGACAGGCTGGCCGACATGCGCTTGTTATCTTCGAGCCGATTCTGCAACCGGTAGTTCTTCTTGTCCCCGCTCAACACGAAGGTGAACGAGCTTTTCCATGGCAGCCGTATGAAGGTTCTCAATTCGTTGGCCATGCCCACGCTCGACACGTCACCGGTGATCCGGTTCGAAAACGTCGGTGAAAACACGTAGCGCGGTGTGAACTTGATCAGTGAATCCGTCGCGGCACTGGTGATGGCTGTGAGCGCAGAGTCCGCCGGCACATTGCCACTCACCTGCGCGCGGACCGAAGCGGCGAACGCGCCGAGACCGAGCGTCGCCGTCACCGTCAACAACACCCGCCGTGTCAAACGCATGGAGTCCATTCCGTCCGGTCGAGGGGGTCACACGCGCGCCGCGCTCACCCGTTGCGCGAGCGCGATGAACTGTTCCTTCGCCAGCGCCTCGGGGCGCGCCTGCAGGTCGACCCCCGCCTCGTCGGCAATCTTGGTCAGCGTCTCTTCCGGCAGCGGGTAGAATGCGCGCAGGGTGTTGTGGATGGTTTTTCGCCGCTGCTGGAACAGATTCTTGACCAGAGCGAGAAAGGGTTCGACCTCGTCGCCCGAAATGAGCGGCCGCGCCAGCGGAAAGAAGGCCAGGACGATCGACGCCACCTGGGGCCTCGGAAAGAACGACCCCGCTGCAACCTTCGTGACAACGCGGATGTCGTAGAGACTCTGGAGCACGACGCTCGGAATCCCGTAGACCCGGCTCCCGGGCGGGGAAACCACCCGCTCGCCCACTTCGCGCTGCATCATGATCACCGCGCGCGACACCTCGCTGCGCGCGTCGACCAGAAAGTCGAAGAGCACGTTGCGGGTGAGGTAGTACGGAATGTTTCCGATCAACACGCACCGTTCATATCCCCTTTGGCGCAGGAGGTCGCGCAGCGTCACGGTCGTGAAATCGACGCTCACGATCTCGATCCGTTCACGCGCGGCGCTCCCGGCGCCCAGTTTCAGGTCGAATTCCGCGCCCAGCTCCGCGACCAGGTCGCGGTCCAGCTCGAGCGCGAGGAGCCGGGGTCCGCGCTCCGCGATGAGCTTCGTCAGGACCCCGTGCCCGGGGCCCAGCTCCACCACGACATCGTCGGGCCCCAACGCGGCGGCGGCGACGATCCTCGCGGCAATGCCGCGGTCGTGGAGAAAGTTCTGGCCGAAGCGCTTGCGGGGGCGAAACCGGCCCTGATTCAATTGGCTACTCGTTGTCGAAGGTACGCGCAAACTTCGCGCGGTCGTCAGGGGGATGACGAACGATCCGATACCAGTGGAAAGAGAGGGAACCTCCTGGCCGCGCCCTGTTTAGAGGTATGGGTGCAGCTTTGTGGCCTAGTATAGCCTCTTCTCGGGCCGGGCGTCAAGGGCCCCTTGACTCCCCGGATGCTGGTTCCTAGATTGCAGCTAGCCCCGTCGAGTAGTTGAGCTGCCGCCCCGGAAGGAGTGCGCCATGGTCAACGATCGACCCCACGCTGCGTTTTCGATTGCTTCCACTCACCGCCTGCCACTGACAGGTGAGTTTCACCCGCTGCGCCGGGAGTTCGAACGATGGCTGGCGACGGGCAACCTCATCACGCTGTTGCTTGCGATCTCGATCTTCTCGATCTGGTATTTCGGGCGGGAGATCCCGGTCACCGAGGTCACGCTTTTCCACCCGCGGGTGATCGACGTCAGCAAGGTGCCGGTGCCGCCGCCCACTCCAGGCGGGCCGCCCGTTAACTACCGGACAACCGTTCCGCCGAAGAACTTCTATCCGGAGCCGGTCGAGGATCCGGACACGAACGCCACCATCCCCACACAGGATGACCTTCGTAGTTGGGGACCGGGGCCCGACGAGGTGGTGAACCCGGGCGACATCATCATTGTTCCAGAACCGGAGGCGCCGGGAACTGCGTACCAGGTGTTCGACGAACTCCCCGTTCTCATTAGCGTCGAGCCGCCGGTCTATCCCCAGATCGTGCGCGATGCCGGCATCGACGGGACCGTCGAGGTGCAGGTGCTCATCGGGCGAAACGGCCGTGTGAAGGAGGCCCGCGCCGTGAGCGGCAGCGACGTGCTCCACGCCGCCGCGGTCGCCTCGGCGCGTACGGCGGTGTTCAAACCGGCACTCCAGGGTACCCGCCCGGTCGAGGTCCTGATCGTGATTCCGGTCGTGTTCCAGCTCCAGGGTGGCCACTAGGTTCGCGGCCTCGCAGAGGCAGCGTGTGGTGGTATACTCCTCGGGCCGTCGTCCCCGGAACAAGGAGGCCATTGTGAATCTCAAGTCTGTCGTGATCGGAGCCGGCGCGATCTGCCTGCTCGCGGGCGCAGTAAGCGCCGACGTCCGCTGGAGCGATGAAACCTACGCGCAGGTTCTCACCCGCGCGAGAGCGGAGAAGAAGTACGTCTTCATCGACTTCTACGCCACCTGGTGCGGGCCGTGCAAACGGCTCGACGAGTCGACATACCCCGACGCGAAGGCGAGCGAGCTGCTGAACTCCATGATCGCGGTCAAGTGGGACGCGGAGAAGGATCCGTGGCTCGCGACCGCGAAGCAATACAAGGTGCACGCCTACCCGTCGCTGATCGTGCTCGATCCGAACGGCGTGGAAGTCGACCGCCACCTGGGGTATCTGCCTCCCGAAGAATTCGTCGCCACCATCGACGGATTCCGCAACGGCGTCGGCACGACGGCCGCCCTCGCCGCGCAATTGAGCAAGTCGCCCAACGATGCGGATCTGCTCTATCAGATCGGCATGAAGTACGCGGACTCGGGGCGCTCCGATGAAGCCACCGACGTTCTCACCCGGGCGATGTCGCTCGACCCCAAGGACGCGAAGGGTCGAAACGCGGAGATGCTCTACGCGCTTGGCGCCGCCCACTATAACAACGACCAGTTCGCAGAAGCGAAGCCCTACTTCGAACGGCTCACGAACGAATACGCGACCTCGGACTGGTACGAAGACGGCATGCATCGACTGGCCGGCACCGAGTACAAGCTCGGCAACAAGGACGCGGCCGTCGCCACCTACTGGAAGTCGACCGAGAAGAAGCAGGACGATGCGAACGCCTTGAACGGTTTCGCGTGGTTCTGCGCGCAGCGGAAGATCGGCCTGGACAAGGCCCTGCCCGCGGCGCAGAAGGCCGCCGACCTCTCGGGCCGCGACCCGGGCATCCTCGACACGCTGGCGGAGGTCTATTTCGCGAAGGGCGACTTCGACAACGCGATCAAGGTGGGCGAAGAGGCCCTCGCGAAGAAGCCGGACGACGTCTATTACAAGGACCAGGTCGCGAAGTTCAAGAAGGCGAAGGCGGACGCGGACCAGGCGAGACGGTAATTGTTACGCCGCCTGACGGTCGAGCTTCGGGCATAGCGACGGAATCTGCTCTGCGTACGGATCCAGCTTCACGCCGAATGTCGTCGTGAACACGGTCGCGTCGCAGATGTTGTCTTCGAGCAGCATGTAGAGCTCGTCGAGCGTCAGCGGGAACGACTTGAACCGCTGCGCGAACTTCACCACCGGCTTGGCGAGCCGTGAGGGGACCGACACCGTGTTCGGCCACACGCCGTAGTGGCGCGCGATCGTGTACATGAGATCGACGAACGCCACCCGCTCCGGGCCGCCCGCCTCGTAGATCTTCCCCTGTGTTTCCGGCATCGTCACCGCGTGTGCGATTGGCTCCGCGATGTTGCGGAGCGATATCGGCTGCAGGAGCGCTTTGCCCCCGTCGATGACGGGGACGATCGGGCGATGAACCAGGTCGGCCACCAGCGGGTGAAACTCGTCGCCCGGCCCGAAAATGACCGAGGGCCGGAAGATCGTCCAGCGCATCCCCGATTTGCGCACGATCTCTTCCGACTCGAACTTGGTGCGGTGGTAGCCCGACGGCGCGTCGGCGCGCGCGCCCAGCCCGCTCAAGTAGATCGCGCGCTCCACACCGCCCCGCTTCGCCGCGTCCATGATGGAGTAAGTCGCCTCGGTGTGCATCGCCTCGTAACTGATGCCGTCCTCCGGGCTCTCGCGGCGGATGCCGATCAGGTGCACGACCGCGTCGCACCCGTCGACGGCGCGCAGGCACGCGTGCGTGTCGAGCACATCGCCGGGGAGCACTTCGATGCCTTCGCGCGCGTCGATCTTGCCGACGCTCTGCGTTCGCACCAGCGCGCGAACCTCGTGGCCCTTCGCCTTGAGCTCGCGCCGGACCGCCGTGCCGACGAAGCCCGTCCCACCCGTGAGCAGAATCTTCATCGCTATTCGCTTCCCTTCCCGCAGACCGGACACTCGCTGATCACGCGGGCGAAAAAAACTTTGCACTCGTCGCAGTGGAGCATGTCGTCGCCGGCCTCGCCGCCTTCGAGCACCGCCCAGGTTTCGTCCTTGTCCTCGATGGGCACGTACAGCTCTACCATGCCTTCCTCGTTTTCCACCGCGATCGACGAGATCCCCTGGTCGTCGAGAAAGAAGCGCGTGGCGTCGACGCCGTCATTGCTCGAATACAGGACGATCATCTCCCACTCGCTCTCGTCCTCGAGCGCTTCGTGGTTCGAGCAGATCACGGCGTTGAAAATCGGCTGGAAGCACTCGCTGCACACCGGGTCGCCACAGACCGCGCAGATACCGGCCATGGTCCCGTCGCTATGGTCACACTTCATCGTCTTTCCCTCTCACGATCGATACATGCGAATATCGTAGGTCGCGCCCAGCTCGCGCGCGAGGACTCGGGCCGGTTCGGCGTCGAAGCCCGGCTGCGCGATGAACTCGCACACCGTCCGGATGCCGGACGCCGTGGAGCAGCGCACGAAGTCGCGCATCGATTCCCAGCCTTCCTTGCCCATCTTCGGAAACGCCAGGCTGTCGTGCTGCTCCGCGGTCACACCGAACCACGGCACCACCATCTCGTCCACCACTCCCGCCAGTTCTTTGGTAACGTCGCGCCCCGCCGCGTGATTCGCAAGCCCGGGCGTGTGCAACCGCACACGCCACCCCAGTTCCTTCGCGCGGGCAGCCATGGCAACTGCCCGCTCCATGTTGGAGAGCGGGTCGACCAGTCCGGCGATGACCGCTTCCTCCACCGTGTCGGCGGGGAACGCATCCAAGTCGGCGGGCAGCGCCGAAGCGGAGTGAATATAGACGGTGTCGTCGATCCTGTAAACCGGCCGGGGCAGAGACTCCGCGGTCAGGCCCATCGCCGCCAGGTAGTTTTCCGTGGTGGCCTGGTCCACCTCCGCCGGCGACAGCGCCTTCGCGTTCGCGACCGCGCGCAGCACGTGGGCGACAAACGACGGTTCGTTGCGCTTGCCGCGCCACGGATGCGGAGTCAGATACGGCGAATCGGTCTCCAGCACGATCTTCTCGAGGGGGAGGCTGGCCACCGTCTCGAACAGTCGCGCGTTCTGGTAGGTGATGACCCCGCCGATGCCCACGTGGAACCCCAGCTCGAAAATCCGCCGCGCCTCGGCCTCCCCGGCCGAGAAGGCGTGGAAGATGCCTCGGTAGCTTCCGCCCTCCGTCGTCAGCACGTCGATGACTTCGTTGAAGGAATCGCGGCAGTGGATGACGATGGGCTTGTTCTCCGCGCGCGCCAGGCGAATCATGCGCCGGAATACCTCGGTTTGTACCTCGCGTGGCGCCACGTCGCGATAGAAGTCGAGCCCGATCTCGCCCACCGCGACCACGCGCGGGTGCTGGAGCGCGCCGCGGACCTCGCCCTCGAGCGCATCGTCGAGGGCGGCCGCATCATGCGGGTGCACGCCGGCCGCACCGAACATGAACGGAAAGCGCTCGAGCAGCTCGAGCGTGTTACGCAGCGACTCCCGGTCGTAGCCGATGTTCATGAACGCCGCCACGCCGTCCGAGATCGCGTTGGCCATGACGCTCTCGCGATCGTCGTCGAAGTGCGGAAGATTGAGATGACAGTGTGAATCGATCATAGGTTGTTTCTAGGACGCCGGCATTTCGAGCCGGGGGAACAGAACGACCGGCTCGCCGATCCGCGTCCACGCGGGGTCGCCGGCTCGGCCCGCTTCATCGAGCGACAGCTTGCCGAAGTCCCGGGCGAGCGCCAACTGGGCCCGCATTTCCGCTGCCTTTTCCGGCATGAACGGCTGGCACATGAGCGAACACGCGCGCAGCACTTCCAGCAAAGCGCGCAGCGTCGCGCCGAGCGCCGCGGTGTCCTTCGCCTTGGCGAGCACCCACGGCTTCTTTTCTTCGACGAAGCGATTCGCCCCTGTCACCGCGCGCCACATCGCCGCCAGCGCGCGGTCGAACTCGAGCCGGTCCATGTGCCGGTGATAGTCGGCGACCACGCCCTCGAGCAGCCGCGCGGCGTCGCGCTGCGCCGCCTCGGTCCACGCCGGCACTTCGCCGCCGAAGTAGCGATTCGTCATCGACAGCGTGCGCGAGAACAGGTTGCCCAGCTCGTTCGCCAGCTCGGCATTGTAGCGCGTTACGAACAGTTCTACGGTGAAATCTCCGTCGCGATCGAAGGCGATCTCGCGCAGCAGCAGGTAGCGCAGCGCGTCCGCCCCGAAGAATCGGGCCAGGTCCTCCGGATCGACGATGTTGCCGATGGTCTTGCTCATCTTCTCGCCGCGATTGTACACGAAGCCGTGGCCGAAGATGCTCCTCGGCAGCGGGACCTCGGCGGCCATCAACATCGCCGGCCAGATGAGGCAGTGGAAGCGCGTGATGTCCTTGCCGATCACGTGGACGTCGCACGGCCAGTACCTGTCGAACTTGCCGTCCCGGCGCCGCGATTGCCGTCGTCCTCGCCGTATCCCAGCGCCGATATATAATTGATAAGGGCATCGAACCAGACGTACACCACCTGGTCGGCCGCGATCGGGAGCGGCACGCCCCAGGTCCGGCCCGCGCGCGAGACGCTCACGTCGTCCAGGCCCGATTCGATCACGTTCAAGATTTCGTTTTTCCTGATCTCGGGGCGCACGAAGTCCGGATTGGCGAGAATGTGGGCCTTCAGGCGGTCGGCGAACTTCGAGAGCGCAAAGAAGTAGTTGGTCTCCTCGATGTAACGCGGCACCGTGTGGTGGCGCGGGCACTTGCCGTCTACCAGGTCCTTGTCGACCTTGAACTCCTCGCACCCGTCGCAGTAGAGGCCGGCGTACTTCCCCTCGAAGATGAAGCCGCGCTCGTGGATCCGTTTGAAGAGGTGCGCCACCGCGCGCTTGTGCACCGGGTCGGTGGTGCGGATGAACTGGTCGTACGAAATGTGGAGCGACTTCCAGGTCCGTTCGAATACCACCGCCATCTCGTCGGTATAGGCCTGCGGATCCTTGCCCAGGGCGCGGGCTTCTCGTTCGACGTTGGTCGAATGCTCGTCCGTCCCCATCAGGAAGTAGGTGTCGAAGCCGGCGAGCCGTTTGTAGCGCGCCAGGCAGTCGGCGCCGATCTTCTCGTACGCGGTGCCCAGGTGCGGCCGCGCGTTGACGTAGTCAATGGCGGTCGTGACGTAGTAAGTTTTCTTCATGGTGGAATCGGGCGCGGAAAAGCCCGTAGAATGTAGCACCCTGAACGGTTACTCGCAAGCATTTGAAGCGCAGAACAGTCTGTGGCGACGCATCAGGGGTCGGAGCGCGAATCGCGAGGCGCGCTTTCAACCATTGCGCGCGAAGCGCCTGAGCGCGGAGCGCCCCTGATGCGGCGCCAAGCACATACGGAGAACCCATGCACTGGCTCACCGATCCACAAATCTGGCTGTCGCTGACGACGCTGACCGCGCTCGAGATCGTCCTCGGCATCGACAACATCATCTTCATCGCCATTCTTTCGGCCAAGCTCCCGGCCCACCAGCAGAACCGAGCGCGGCTCACGGGCCTGGCCATCGCGATGGTGACCCGGGTGCTGCTGCTGCTCTCGCTCACCTGGATGATGAAGCTGACCGCGCCGCTGTTCGGCATTTTCGGCACCGAAATCTCGGGCCGGGACCTGATCATGATCGCGGGCGGGTTGTTCCTGATCGCCAAGAGCACGCTCGAGATCCATGAAAAGCTGGAAGGCCATCACGAGGAGCGCAGCGTCGCGAAGGCGCGCGCCGTGTTCGGCATGGTCATTATTCAGATCGTGCTGCTCGACATCGTCTTCTCGCTGGACTCGGTCATCACCGCCATCGGCATGTCGAACCACCTCGGGGTGATGGTGGCCGCCGTGATCATCGCGGTCGTCTTCATGATGGGGTTCGCAAGATCGATCAGCCAGTTCGTCGACCGCCACCCGACCATCCGCATGCTCGCGTTGAGCTTCCTGCTCCTGATCGGCGTGTCGCTGGTGGGCGAGGGGCTCGAGTTTCACATCCCGAAGGGATATATCTACTTCGCGATGGCCTTCTCGGTCCTGGTGGAGATGCTGAATCTGCGGCTGCGCAAGGCGACCGAGCCCGTCTCGCTGCACGGACCCATCGAGGACATGAGGAAATCACAATCGGCGGACCGGATGGAGCCCGCCGGCGACGCCTAGCGCGCGCGACTAGCGCCGGACCGGCGGGATCGGCTCGTCATCCGTATTCTTGCGGCGCGGGAATTTTGCGACCAGGACACCGGTCAGGAACCCGATCGCGAGCACGATGACGACCAGCAGGAGCTGCGACACCTGGTACGACCAGTTCAAGAACTTGAACGTCGTCGGCTGCGCGTTCTGGATCATGATGATGATCACCAGCACCAGAAACACGACCAAGAGCACCTGTTTGACGGCTTTCATCTCAGCCTCCGTGTGAACGCTAAAGAATCGTGTCCGGCCCGATGAGCCCGCCGGAGAGGATGCACTGCATGGCTTCCTCGACCGTCCAGCCCGGATCGCGCACGTCGGATTCCTTGACAAAGTAGACAAAACCGGACGCCGGGTTGGGCGGAGTCGGCACGTACACCTTGACCAGCACTTCCCCGCTTCCCTTCTCCGTCACGCTTCCGGTGGCGAACCCGACCTGCCACATCCCCCTCGCCGTGTATGGCACCAGCACCGGGCGCCGGAAAATCTGTTTCTCGGGCAGCGAAAGCGTCCCCGAGAGCTGCTTGCCGAGCCGGTACGCGGTGCCGATGATCGGAATCCGCTCGGTCAGGCGCGCGAAGCCTGCGAGAAGCTGCCGGCCGAAGACGTTGCTCGCGATCAGCCCGACCAGATAGAGCGTCACCAGCAGGAGGACGATCCCCAGCCCCGGGAATCGGATATGGAACGTCCGGTCGACGAGGACGATCAGGCGGCGGTCGATGAAATCATAGAGCAGGTAGATCGCAAAGACAGGAATCGCGATCGGAATCAGCGCGATCGTCCCGCGTATAACGAACCTGCGGATGTGGGCGACGAGACCGCGTGCACCGCGCGCGAACGTCGGGGTCAGGCTTTCCTTGCGCTTTTCGTCTTTGGTCGCCTTCGACGTCTTGGTTTTCTTTCGTGTCCCGGGCATCGACCGCGACTCTATCAGAATTGCACCGGAAGTGCTAAGGTCTTATTCCTATGTCGCTTATCTGGCAGTGGGTATTCTTCCACGTCTTCATCGGACTCGCGCTGTGGATCGATCTCGGTGTCGTCCACAAGCATCCCGAGCGCGTCACCGCGAAGAAGGCCCTCACATGGAGCGCGGTGTGGGTGTCGCTGGCGCTGCTCTTCTGCGCCGGGATCTACTACGTCGACGGACAGCACAAGGCAGTTCTGTTTCTGACCGGGTATCTGGTCGAGCAGTCGCTGTCCGTCGACAACCTGTTCGTCTTCTACGTCATTTTCCAGTACTTCAAGACGCCGAAGAAGTTCGAGCACCGGATTCTGTTCTGGGGAATCATCGCCGCGCTGATCATGCGGCTCGGGTTCATCCTGGCGGGCGTGGCGCTGCTCGAGCGCTGGCACTGGCTCACCTACCTGCTGGGCGCGTTTCTCGTCTACACCGCGGTGAAACTCGCGGTTTCCAAAGAGCACGAGGTCCATCCGGAGAAGAACCCACTCTTCCGGTGGCTCAAGCCGTTCATGTCGGGTCACTCGTACGATTCGGGCGCCTTCTTCGTGCGGCGCGGCAATCGCTGGCTGATCACGCCCGCCATGGTCGTGCTGCTGGTGATCGACTGGACCGACCTCATGTTTGCGCTCGATTCGATCCCGGCCGTCCTCGGCATCACCACCGACCCGTTCATCGTCTATACCTCGAACGCGATGGCGATCCTGGGGCTGCGCTCGTGGTACTCGGCTCTCGGCAAGCTCATCGTGACCTTCCACCACTTGAGCCACGGGCTGGCGGTGATCCTCGCCTTCGTCGGCGTCAAGATGATCATCGCGGAGTGGTACACGATCCCGGTCTACTGGGCGTTGGGCGTCGTCGTGGCGGTGCTCGCCACCACCATCGTTTCGTCGATCTGGTCGAGGAAGAACAGCGAGCGGAAGGCGAGGTCGAGCGGCTAGAGCCGCTTGAGTTTCAGAAACAGATCCGCGAGCGCGCCGTCGATGTTGGCGTTGGCGTGAAAGACCTGGCCACGGATCTCGCTCACCAGCTCGATCGCCGCCGGGAGCTTCGGGCGCCCGTAGGCGGCGGCAATGCGCTCGATGTCGCTGCCGACGTCCGCGTTCACCCGCAACGATTCTCCCACCATCGCGTCGCGCAGGATCACCGACATCTCGTTCAACACGCGCGCGACGGCCTCACGATTCGCCCCGCGCGCGCCGACCAGCGCCTGCCCCAGCGCCCACGCCTCCGACTCCTTGCGCAACCCCGCGACAATGGCGAGCGCCGCGTCGCGGTCGGCCAGGTCGGTCGAATCCAGCAGCGCGCGGGCGCGCGTGATGGATCCTTGCGCCATCGCCGCGCTTCGCTTCGCGGTGGGCGCGTCCGCCTCGTAGTAGCCGGTGAGGATGCGCTCCAGCACCGCGCGCTTGAGCGGAAAGAAGCGCACGCGCTGGCAGCGCGAGCGGATCGTGTAGAGCAGGCTATCTGGATTCGACGTGACGAAGACGATCGCCACGTGCGCGGGCGGCTCTTCCACCAGCTTCAGCAGCGCGTTCTGCGCTTCTTCGCGCATCGCGTGCGCGTCGACGAAAATGAACACATGGTAGCGCGCGTCGAATGGCTTGGTGTTGGCGCGCTGGATCACGGCGCGCGCGCGCGCGATGCGAATCGATGTCTTCTTGCTGAACGTGGGCGACGAGAAGATGTCCGCGCGCTTTTCTTCGAGGATCTTTGAGATGTCGGCGATGTCGCCCTCTTCGTCCTCGCCGGAGCCCTGCGTGGGCGTGGGATAGATCAAATGGATGCCGGGGTGTTCCAGCATCGACGCGTGCAGGCACGAGGGGCATTTCGCCCCATCGAGGCTGCAGGTTTTCTCCCGCTCGCACTGAAGTGCGCGCGCGAACTCGATCGCGGCGAACTCGGTTCCGCTTCCCTCGGGACCGGTGAACAACAACGGCGGGATGCTCCCGCGCCGGAGCGAACCCAGGTAGGCGCGCGCCTGCGGCTGCTCGAGGTCGAGGGCCGGGAGGGGTCGGGGTGCGTCGGGAGTGCGGGCGGGCATGCAGAGAGTATAACGCACGCGGCGGTCGATTGCCGCTCTACAGACTCCGCTTCTTCCCCAGCCACCCGGTCGGATCGAGCGCCCGTCGTGCCTTGGCGGACTTCGAAGTGGCAGACGTAGCCTTCCAGCGATCCCGTGTCGCCGACCTCGGCGATGGCCTGGCCGCGCCCGATTTTCTGTCCCTGCGTCACCATCGTGGAGGCGACGTGCGCGTAGAGGGTGTAGTACCCGCCGCCGTGATTCAGGATGACGCACTTGCCGAACGCGTCGATCCAGTCGACGAACTCGACCACGCCCGCCGCGACAGCGACGATGGGCGCGCCGGCCGTCGCCTGGATATCGAGACCGTTGTTCATGGTGACGGTGCCGTACTTCGGGTGCGTGTGCTTGCCGAAGCCGCGGATCACCTTGCCGGCTACGGGCCACAAGAGCCGCCCCTTCATCCCGGCGAATTCACCGCTGGGGGGAAGGTCCTTGTCGTTGGCGCCGCCGCGCGCAATGTCGTCGAGAATCGCCTGCACGCGCGCCTGGGCTTCCTCCAACTCTTCGATGGCCTGGACGTGCTTGCTCTTTTCGCTTCGAATCTGGGTCAGCGTGGTCTTGCGCCGCTGCTTCGCATCCTCGAGCCGCTCGTTTTCGGATTCGCGATCGGCGCGAACCTCGGCAATGGTCTGGAGGGCTTCGTTGAGCCGTGACGACTCGGTCTCCAGCTGCCGCTTGCTCTCGGTCACTTCGCCGATCAGCTTCGCGTCCTGCTCCGCGATGACGCGCATGAACTGGTAGCGCGTGACGGCGTCTTCGACGCTCTTCGCGCCCAGAACGACCTCCCAGCGATAGCGCGGGTCCTGCTTGTACATGGTGCGGACGCGCCGCGCCAGGGCCTCCTCCTGTTGCGACAGTGTCGCCTCGCGCCCGCCGATCTGGACCAGGAGCTCGCCGACGCGCCGGTCGACCGCGTTCTCCTGTTCGCCGAGCTTGCGCAGGTACTGCTTCTGCAGTTCGATCTCGCGGTCGAGGCGCTGGAGGTTCTTGAGCGTTTGCTGTTCCTGCGACGAAAGCTTCTTCGACTCGTCGCGGTGGCTCTGGATCTCGTTACGAATGCGCTCGAGCTCCCTCTGCTGCTCGGTGATGTCGTCCTGCGCGAGGGCCGCCGTCCCCGCGATGCACGCGAGTGTCAGCGCGAACGAGACGGCGCGGCGAACGGTCGTCATGGCTGGGTCTGGAGGATCTTCCGCAGCGCGACGAAGCTGCCCAGCGAGCCGATCAGCACGCAGATCAGCAGGTACAGGAGCGATTTCTCGGTCGAGAAAAAGGTGATGTCGGGGATGGCGTTGCTGGTGGCCTCCGTGACGACGCGCAGGAGCACGAGCGAGAGGACGGCGGCGACGCCGCCCTGGAAGGCCCCTTCGATCACGAACGGCGCCACGATGTACGGGTCGGTGGCGCCGACCAGCTTCAGGATCTCGATGGTCTTGCGGCGGCTGATGACGGTCAGGCGCACCGCATTGGCGATGATGAACACCGCGGAGAGAATGACGATGAATCCGACCACGCCGTCGATGTAGTAGATGCCGCGCACGATCGACTGGAACTTGTCGATGAACTCCTTGCCGTAACGAACCTCCTCGACCCCGCTCATGGCCTGGATGCGCGCGGACAGGGCGACCATTGCGTCGCGGTTCTTGAATTCCGGCTTCGGCTCGACGTGGAACGAATTGGGCAGCGGATTGGCGCGCAGCGCGTTGAGCATGTCGGCGCCATCGCCGAGCTGGTCGCGAAAATCCTCGAGCGCCTGATCCTTGGAGACGAAGTTCACGCTCTGCACTTCGTCCTGCTCGAGGATGGTCTGGTAGAGGCCTTCGATCGCGCCCTGGCCGGTGCGATCCTCGAGGTACACGTAGATCTTCATCTCCTCCTGCGCCTCCCCGACGACCTTCAGGATGTTGTCGGTGGCGAGGAGAAACACGGCCAGCATCAGGAGCGACAGGCTCATGATGATGATCGAAATCGACGTCAGCCCCTTGTGGCGCCGCAGCGTGCGCACGGCTTCGTCGACGATATAGTAGATACGCCGCCACATCGCTTACTCCGACTTGGTGGGCGCGAGTGTGCTCGCGCGCTGGCGTTTGATCTCGCGCTCGACCCGCCGCTGGCGTTCGCGGTCGAGCCGCACCGCTTCGAGGCGGTCGCTCAAGTTTCCGACCAGGTGGGTGGTGCGGTCCTCGAACACCTTGCCCTCGCGCAGATGAATGATGCGCTGCCCGAAGTTCTGCACGAACGAATGGTCGTGGGTGGCCATCAGCACCGCGGTGCCGCCGGCGTTGATCTTGAAGATCAGACGCAGGATGTCTTCGGCCGAATCGGGGTCGAGGTTGCCGGTCGGTTCGTCGGCCAGGAGGATCGCCGGGTGATTGACCAGCGCGCGCGCGATCGCCACCCGCTGCTGCTCGCCGCCGGAGAGCGTGTGCGGCAGCGCGAACCGCTTGTGAAACAGACCGACCTCGTTCAGGAGCGAGGTCACGCGGCGCTTGATCTGGTACAGCGTCGCCCCGGTGATGCGCATGCCGATGGCGATGTTGTCGAAGACGCTGCGGTCCTCGAGCAGCTTGTAGTCCTGGAACACGATGCCGACGCGGCGGCGCAGGAACGGGATGTCCTTGCGCTTCATGCGCGTCGACACGAACTGTCCGACCAGCACCTGGCCGCTGGTCGGGAACTCCGCCATGTAGATCATGCGCAGGAGCGTGCTCTTGCCCGCGCCGCTCGGGCCCACCAAAAACACGAACTCGCCGTTGGCGATCTGGAAGTTGACGTCCTCCAGCGCGTGCCCGGACGAAAACGTCTTGGTCAGGTGATAGACGCCGATGACGGTTCGATCTTCGCGTGATGCTTCGGTCATGGCCTACCGGGTTCTGCGCGCACGTTTCGGCGCGCCGGATACGACAAGGGCCTCCGCCAGTTTGTACGCCTCGAGGAGCGAGTCCGGTTCTGCGATGCCCCGGCCGGCGATATCGTAGGCGGTGCCGTGATCGACCGACGTGCGCGGGGTCGGAAGTCCGATGGTCACGTTTACGCCGCGTCGCTGCGCCAGCATCTTGAACGGGATCAGCCCCTGGTCGTGATACATCGTGATGTACGCGTCACTGTACGGCGCGCGCTTTGGCGCGCGACGGGTGGTTCTCGCCAGCCGCGCGCCTCTTTCCACGCGGGTCCTGCCGGGCAAACGCTCCGGCGCGTTCGCCGCCGCGGGCGCGGACTGGAACATGGCATCGGCCGGGTACGGACCGCTCACGTCGATTCCTTCCGAACGCAGCCGCTCGATCACGGGGCGGATCACATCGCGGTCTTCGGTGCCGATGACGCCGTCCTCGCCCGCGTGCGGGTTGAGCCCCGCGACCGCGATGCGCGGGCGTGCGATCCGAAACGTCGAGCGAAGCGCGTCGTGGGTGACCCGAATACAGATTGTCAGCCGGTCCGCGGTCAGGTACCCGGCCACGCGCGCGAGGGGCACGTGGCGCGTGAAGGGAATCACCCGCAAGTCGCGTCGCGCCATCATCATCTGGCAGTCGGGCGCATTCAAGTAATGGGCCAACATCTCGGTGTGCCCGGGGAAGTCGAAGTGCGCCAGATTCAATGACTTCTTGGACGCGGGCGGGGTCACGATCGCGGCCACTGCACGAATTCTGGCCAGCTCGCACGCCCACCGGATCGAGGTGCCCGCGTGGAGCCCGCCGCCCGCGCTGTCCTGCCCGATCGGGTACTCCGCATCAACGCCCGTATCCATCAGAAGCAGAGCCGGGCGGGCGCTCCCACGCCTGCGCGAGTGTCGAACCGCCTCGCGCGCCTCGTCAATTGAATTGACCACGGGCGGAGTGAACCGAAAACGGCGCCGCCACCGTAGAAACAGATCGGGCGCGCCGACCACCAGCGCGATCGAACGTTCCGGCCGGTGGCGCCCGAACAACCTCGCGACGATTTCGGGGCCGATCCCCCCGGGCTCGCCGGAGGTCACCGCGATGAAAGGCAGCGAGGTGCGCAAGAGCGACGAGCCCGTGGTTGCGGCGAGCCTACGGGGCGGCCTGATACGTGAAGCTGGCCCCGCCGATTTTGGCGCCCGTGTCGTCCAGGACGTCGACACTCCAGCTCCCGGTCGCGTTCCCGGCCAGCGTCTTGGTCGAGTGGCACCGCCAGCGCGCGGCGCCGACCGAAATCGGCACCTCGGCGACGGTCTGGCCGTCGTGGATCCAACGGTGTGTCACCGTTCTGCCTTCCATTCCGGCGATCTCGGTGAAGAAATAGACCTTCTCGGCCGGGGTGGTAAGGGTCCTGAACTCGTCGATCGGCTCGCGCCCGGCGAACCCGCTGCAGAAGACGGCCCGCCTTACATTGTCGGTCGGCACGCTGACCGCCGGAGCGGCCGCGGTCGAGTCGGTCGGCGCCTGGGCCGCTGCCGTGGCGGCAATCGCCAGGACCGCGCTCACCAGGATTACGATTCGCTTCATGACATTCAACCTCCTATGATGGCCCTTTCCCGCGTATCGTCGCGCCGCGGCTGGATTTCTTCAATGGCAATTTCACCGTCCGTTCCCGAACCAGGAGACATTTCCAGGAGATCTCTATGACGAACCTCGTGCTGTCGCTCGCCCTCGCCCTCGCTGCCCAGACCACGGCTGAGCCCGCCGCCCCTACCGCGGTCGAGCGGCTGAAGAAGGACGCCGCCGCGATGAGCGGCCTGGTGGAGTCGCCGCTGGCGAAGTCATTCCTCGCCGGCGTCGAGTGCCTGCCGTCGATCCCGGCGGCTCGCGTCGTGTACTACAACAAGGAGACGCGCGACGCGCTCACCGACGCCGCCGCGAGTGCCATGACGGACTCGCAGCTGGCCGGTTACGCGAAGCGCGACATCGACGAGGAGTTCTACTACTTCACGCGCTACGGCTCGCCGGTCGCGTTCGTGCGGCCGCTGGAGATTCTCGGTCGCGCCGGGGTGAAGAAGGCTGACGGTTTGAAGCTGGCGGACTTCGGCTTCGGGTCGATCGGGCAGCTGCGCGTGCTGGCCAGTCTGGGGGCCGATGCGGTGGGAATCGACGTCGACGCGCTCCTCAAGGCGGCGTATTCACAGGAGGGAGACACGGGCAAGATCGCGCACTGCGCGGCGGCGGGAAAGGGCAAGGCCGGCGCCGCCCGAACGGTGTTCGGATTCTTTCCCTCCGACGCGGCCATCGTCGCGGACGTGGGCCGCGGTTACGACGTCTTCGTGTCCAAGAACACGCTCAAGCGCGGTTACATCCATCCCGAAAAGGAAGTGGATCCGCGCATGCTCGTCCATCTCAACGTCGAGGACGAAACCTATGTGCGCGCCGTGTTCGAGCTGCTCAAGCCCGGCGGCTATTTCCTGATCTACAACCTCTGTCCGGCGCCGTCGAAGGAAGGCGAAGCGTACAAGCCCTGGTCGGACGGCCGCTCGCCTTTCGCGATCGATGTCTACGAGCGCGTCGGCTTCGAGGTGATCGCCTTCGACCAAGACGACTCCGACGCGGCGCGCGCGATGGGAAAGGCGCTGGGCTGGGCGGAGAGCATGGATCTGGAGAAGGACCTGTTCGGGACCTACACGCTGGCGCGAAAAGCTAAGTGACGACGCGATAGTGACGCGGCGCGTCGGCCTTGCTCATCTGTTTCCCGGGAATTTCGAGGAGTTCGACGGTGATCGAGCGCTCCGACGCGCGGATGGCGATGACGTCGCCGGCGCGCACGATCGACGCCGCGCGCGCCTCTGCACCGTTGATCCGCACCTCACCGTGGTCGCAGAGCGCCTTCGCGGCCGAACGGCTCTTCGCGAGGCAGAGGAACTTGAGGACGAGGTCGAGGCGCATTGGTTCTTCCGGGTGCCGGTGGTGTGCACTCCCTCCGCCGCCGTCCTCCCGCGCACAATGTTGATATGCGCGACTGCGGATTAGCGTCCGAGGGAGTGCACACCACCCCAACGAACAAAGGGCGATATATCGGGCGAAGCGCGATTTCGCGAGTCGCGCGTGTCAACTTGTGCGCGCGAGCGCATGAGCGCGGAGTCCGATATATCGCCCGTTACATCCTCATCTCCACCGGGAACCGCTTGCGCAAGTCCGCGATGTAGTCTTCGTACGTCTTCGCGAACGTCTGCTGGTCGTAGAGGCGCTTGATGTCGTCCTTGATCTCCGAGAACTCGTACGGGCGCGCGGCGTCCCGCTCGATCAGTTTCACGATGCGAAACCCCGCTGTCTCGCGCATGACCTGGCTCACGTCGCCGGGCTTGAGCCCCGCGAGCACGTCGCGAAAGAACTCCGGCAGCTCCGCGACGCGCAGCCAGCCCAGGTCGCCGTTCTTGGTCGCCGCCGGGTCCGTGTTGTAGCGCGCCGCGAGCGAGTCGAACGACTCGCCCTTCTGGATGTCCTGGTAGATCGAGTTTGCGCCCGCGAACACCTTCTGCACATCCGCGTCCGACGGCACTGCCCGCACCAGGATGTGGCGCATGCGAACCTCACCGCTCTCGGGCCGGCGGTCCGTGATCTGCACCAGGTGGAACCCGTAGACCGTGAAAACCGGCTCGCTCACCTGCCCCAGGTCGAGCGACCCCGCGGCGGCGGCAAGCGCGGGTTCGCGCAGGTCCTGCGGGCGCAGGAAGCCCAGGTCCCCTCCCAGCGCGGCGCTGGCGTCTTCCGACTCCGCCTTGGCCACCTCGCCGAAATCCTCCCCCGCGATGATGCGCGCGCGCAGCGCCACGATCTTCTCGCGCGCGGCGCTGGTCGCGTCGGACGCGGTCTCGAACCCGATGAATATCGTCTTGAGATGAACGACTTCGGGCCGCTGCGGGACGCGGTCTTTGTGTTCGTCGTAGAACTTTTTGAGCTCCTCGTCGGGTACGGCGCCGCGCTGGCGGTTCATGTCCTTCTGGAGCACGCGCTCGACCAGCATCCGGTTGCGGATTTGCACGCGGTACATGCGCTTGAGCTCGTCAGCGGTCAGCCCTTCCGCTTCGAGTTGGCGCTCGAAGGCTTCCTCGCCCCCGATCATCCGCTTGTTTTCGTCGATCGCCTTGTTGACCTGCGCCTCGACGTCGGAGAAGGGAACGTCGATGCCGAGCCGGCCCGCCTGCGCGATCACCAGCCGGTCGTTGATGAGGTTGTCGAGCGCTTCGCGGAAGAGCGTATCCCGCTCTGCCGGCGTGACGCTGGTCTTACCCTGCTGGAACAAATACTGGCGGACGGCCTGGTCGACGTCGCTCTCGAATACCGCTTCGTCTTCGATCACGGCCACGATGCGGTCGATCGTTTCCCGCTCCGCGCGCGGGACCCCGGACGCCGCCAGGGCGGAAACCGCCACCGCCAGCGCGACGCGAGTCATCCCCCGCCGGGTCATGGCGCCTCCCCGGTCGTGTCCGCCGCAGCGGTGTCCGGACGGACGGGCTCGGCGGGGGGTTTCACACGCTCCGCCGGCTCCGGCACCGCGCGCTCGAATTCGCGCGGCGCCCGGCTCGCGGCGGCCTTCTCTTCCGCTTTGAGCGACTCGGCCATTTCCACCGCGTAGCGCATTTCCGGATCGACGATCTCGACCCGGGCCTGCTCGGTGAGCGACGCGATCAGGCTGTCGTACACCGCCGCGCGTTTGGCGAGCAGGAGCTGGCGCGAAATCTCCGGCGCCACCGTCTCGAACGGCAGCTCGTTGAGCGCGGTGCGCACATCGGTGAGCTTCACGATGTGATATCCGAACTCGGACTCGATGATGTCGCTCACCTCTCCCACCCGCATCTTGAAGACCACGGCCTCGAACTCCGGCAGCATGTTTCCCTTGGAAAGATAGCCGAGGTCGCCGCCGGAGCCCGTGTGCTTGTCCACTGAGAGCTTCCGCGCTACCCACGAAAACGGGCGCGTCTTGAGCATTTCCTGCGCTTCCTCGGCATCCTCGATGTTGTTCGTGAGGATATGACTCACCCGGACCTCGAGATTGAACTCGTCCTTGTGCGCTGCGTAGTACTTCATCACTTCGTCGCGGGTGACGATGGCCCGCTGCCGCAGCACCTCCTGCACCAGCCGGTCCGCCACCAGGTCTTTGCGGTACTGCTCCAGCCTCCACTCGATGTCGCGCGACACGTCGAGCCCGGAGCGCAGGGCGGCTTCGTACAGGAGCTGGGTCGTCACCCACCGGTCGAAGTACGTCTTGCTCTCCTCGGAGGTGATTCCCGCGTAGGACTCTTCGGGAAGATACGCGTCGAGGTCGCGACGGTACAACGGTTGTCCGTTCACACGGGCCACCACCGGACCCGGGTCCTCGCCGGACCGGCCCACCTGGCGCCGCTCGCAGCCCAGGTTCGCCGCCGTCATCATCGCAGCGAGGGCCAATAACACGATAGGGGGTGCGACACCCCCTATCGTGAGTCTCGGTCGCCCGGACATCCGCGGAACCGTCGCCGTCGCGCCGGAACTAGCCGCCGACGTCCACAGGTTTCGGCGGTTCGGCCACCGAACGTTCGGTGACGTGCACTTTCTTGAAATTGTCGTCGTGGATGACAACGCCGAATTCTTCTTTCCACTTTTCGAGCAATTCTTTGAGTTTCTCGTCGTTCGCCTCGTTCTTGAGGTGCGCTTCAATGTTCGACTTGGCTTCTGCGAAGCTGAAAACCTTGGCCTCCTGGACCTCCATCAGGCGCAGAACCATCCAGCCGCGCGAGGTCTGGAACGGCTCCGAGATATCTCCGACCCGCCCGAGACCGAAGCCGACTGCGTCGATCTCGGGGTTTTCTCCGCTGGCCAGGAAATTGCTGAGCCCGCCATTGGCGGCGGATTCTTCATCGATGGAGTACGTGCTCGCCACCTTCGCGATCAGCTTCCCCGCGCGGAGCTCCTGGCGGGCCTTCTGCGCGGTATCCACGTCGCCGGTCAGGATGACACCGAACTGGCGCTTCTCCGGCGTGCGAAACATCTCGCGGTTGTCGCTATAGTAGGCCTGTTGCTGCTCCTCTGTGACCACCGTCGTCCGGTTGATCAAGTCCTCGTAGAGGGCATTGATCATGAACTCTTCCTCCTTGTCCTTCAGCGCCCTGGCAACCTCGGGATCCTTCTCGATGTCCGACTTGTGCACGACGTCGGCGGATATCTCGTTCATCATGGGTGCGGTCAGGAAGCTACGAATCCCACCGAGCCGGAAATCGCGCCGTGGACGCTCGTAGAATGAGGCCTGGTCGTACATGTCGGAGAAATCTTTGATCGCGATCGTCTTACCCAGGTAGCTCACGAGCGGCTTGTCGAGATCGGTCGAATCGAAGTAGAGCAGCGGGTAGACTTCCTGATCTCTCGCAGGAGCCTCCTCGAAGGGCCGGTCCGGCGGCAGCGCGTTGAAAGCGATCATGAGATTGTCGTAGTTCCAGACCACGCCGTACTGGTCGCGCAGCTTGTCCGTGAACTTGTTGAGCTCGACGGCCTCCTTGCTCTGCTTATACTCCAGCGTCACCTGGTCCTTGACGGCCTCGAACGGCTGCGGGTGCTTGCCTTCCGTGCGCGAGAGCACCTTGACGATCACCCAACCGTAGGCAGTGAGAATCGGCTCGGTGTACTCGCCGACGGGCGTGGCGAACATCTGCTGCTGCAGGTCGGGCACGAGTGTGCCATACGTGGCGGTAACCACGACTCCGCCGTTGGCCGCGTCCGGGGTTTTCGAGTACTGACGGCATGCCGACTCGAAGTCGAGACCACCCTGCAAGGCGTCGTAGCAGGCGTTCGCTTCCTCTTCAGTATCCGTGAGGATCTGTTTCAGATTGATCGAAGCGCCCTTGTTGTCATAGTGGCGGCGCACTTCCTCGTCGGTCACCGTGAGATTGTCGGCCACCTCCCGCTTGAGATACGCGATCGGGAGCGACATTCTCCGGAACGTTTCCAGACCCTGCGCCACGGAGGGGTCCTTGTCGTACCCGAGCTCGTCGGCCTTGGCGACCAAGACTTCCTTGTTGAGCATCGTGGTCAGAAACTCGCGCAGGCCCTCCTCGCCGGTGGCTTTCGGTAGGTACGCCACGTCCACCTTGGCGTAGGCCTGCTCGAACTCCTGGACCGTGATCGCGTGACCCTTGAACTCCGCCAGCTTGGCATTCTCTCGTTTGGAGCACCCGGTCAGCGCGATCGGCGCGCTCAGTCCCAAAGCCAGCAACAATCGTCCAACCCTCATCGGTCGAGACTCCTTTCCGAATCCACCGTCAGCACTTGGAGGGAACCTATCGATTTGGTAAAGCGTTGATATTACTGGTGAATCGAGCAATTTGCAACAGATTCTTCACCTCATCGATAATGGCCGCGGGGGGCTGGCCGGTGAGCCTGATTGCAAAGGATTTCCCCGATTTGAACAAGATTCGGCGTCCGAAAGTTTCCGAGAGCTTCGCACAGGCACGCGGGGACAGGGCCCGCCCGGGGGCGAACTCGAGCCCCGCTTCCCCGCGGAATCCTGCCGCCGGGTCCAGGCTCGCGAGCCGAGCCTCCCGCGCGGCTTCCCGGAGCTGCACCGACACGATGCCGAGCGCCTGGGCCTCGAGCTTCACGTGGGCCAGGTCGAGCAGGCTCTGGGCGCTCGGGGGGATCTCGCCGAAGCGGTCCCGCAACTCGTCTCCCAGCGCCGCGATTTCCTCCGGGTCGCTCATGCGGGCTATGCGCTTGTAGATCATCATGCGCTCGTCGGCGTCGGGGACGTAGCGGTCGGGCACGTAGACGCTGTACGGCGCCTCCACCCGGCACGGCGGGGTCTCCTCGCGCTCTTCGCCGCGCAACTGGTCGACGGTTTCCTTGAGCATCTTCGTGTACAGCTCGAACCCGATCGCGGCCACGTGTCCGTGTTGCTCGACGCCGAGCACGTTTCCAGCTCCTCGAATCTCGAGGTCGCGCATCGCCAGGCGGTAGCCGCTGCCCAGCTCTTCGAACTCTTCCATCGCCTGCAGCCGCCGCACCGCCGACGGGGTGAGTGAAATCTGCCGCGGCACCAGGAAGTACGCGTAGGCCTGCCGCTCGCGCCGCCCGACGCGTCCGCGCAGCTGGTAGAGCTGCGCGAGGCCGAGCCGGTCCGCCCGGTTCACGACCAGGGTATTGGCATTGGGAAAGTCGAGGCCGGACTCGATGATCATGGTGGAGATGAGCACGTCGCTCTTGCGCTGCATGAAGTCGAGGACCGCCGTCTCGAGTTGGTCTTCGACCATCTGGCCGTGGGCGACGCCAAAACGGACCCCCGGCAGGAGGCGTTCGAGAAACGCCTTCATCGAGAAGATCGACTGCACGCGGTTGTGGACGAAGAACACCTGGCCGTCGCGGCCGACCTCTTCGGAAATTGCGCGCGCGATGGTGTCCTCGTCGAAGGCGGTGACTTCGGTCTTGACCGGGTGGCGGTTGCGCGGCGGCGTCTCGATCAGCGAAATCTGTCGCAGCCCCGAGAGCGAAAAGTAGAGCGTGCGCGGGATCGGTGTGGCGGTGAGCGACAGCACGTGCACCGACTTCGCCATCTGCTTCAGGCGCTCCTTGTGCTTCACCCCGAAGCGATGCTCCTCATCCACGATCAGGAGGCCGAGGTCCTTGAAGACGACGTCCTTCGAGAGCAGCCGGTGGGTGCCGATGACGAGGTCGATGGTGCCGTCGCGCAGCCCCTCCAGCGTCTTCTTCTGCTCCGCCGGCGAGACGAAACGGCTCAACATCGCGGTCTTCACGGGAAACGCCTTCATGCGTTCCTGAAACGTGCGCTGGTGCTGAAACGCGAGCAGCGTGGTCGGCACCAGCACGGCGACCTGCCGGCCGGCGGTCGCCACCTTGAACGCGGCGCGGATCGCCACCTCGGTCTTGCCGAAGCCGACGTCGCCGCACACCAGCCGGTCCATGGGACGATCGCTCTCCAGGTCCTCCTTGATGTCGCGCGTGACGGTGATCTGGTGCGGCGTCTCTTCGTACGGGAACGACGCTTCCAGCTCGCGCTGCCACGGCGTGTCGGGGCCGAAGGCGTGCGCCTTCGCCAGCTCGCGCTGCGCATAGACGTGCAGGAGGTCACGGGCAATGTCTTCGATCGCCTTCTTCGCACGCTCCTTGGTGTGCTGCCAGCGGGTGCCACCGAGCTTGTCGAGCTTCGGCACCACCCCCTCGCGGCCGATGTACTTCTCTACCAGGTGCATCTGGTCGACCGGGACGAAGATCCGGTCCCCGCCCTCGAATCGAATGGCCAGGCACTCCGCGTTGCTCTCGTCCGCCGCGATCCTTTCGAGCCCGACGAAGCGTCCGATGCCGTAGTCGACGTGGACCACGTAGTCGCCGCCCTGGAGCGTCTCGGTTCGCAGCGCGGCCGTGCGGCGCTTCGCCCGCTTCTTGCGCGGCCGCGCCAGCATGCGATTGAAAATCTGGTGGTCGGTGAGAATCGCAAGACCAGCCTGCTCCCACACGAAGCCGCTCGCGATCCACCCCACCGGCAGGTGCACCAGCGCTTCTTCCTCACCCAGGATGTCTGCCATGCGTTCGCGCTGGGTGGGCGTCTCGGAGTAGATCATCACGTCCACGCTCCGGGCGCGAAGCGATCGAATCTGCGCGAAGAGCGGGTCGAGCTTCCCGACCACGCTCGGGTGCGCGGCGGTGAGGAACTTGACCGTGGTTTCGTCGTCGCGCGCCGGCGCGAGCCCCGGGTCCGTCCCGTCGCCGGTTTCGGGCGGCGCGGTCTCGGTCACGTCGGAAAGCGCGCGATGAATGACGACCGCCGCACCGCGCGCGCGCGTGTGTTCGAGCGGATGGAGGTAATCGTCGAGCGCCAGCGCAGGGAATTCGTCCTCGGGGCGCGAGGCAGCGCGTTCGAAGTCCCGCGCCAGCGCGGCCAGAGAGCGGTTGGTCCCGTCTCCGTCCGCGAACCAGACCAACGGCGGCTCCGGGAAGAAGTCCAGCAGCGACCCGGTCATGCCCAGCGCCGGCGCATACCGCCGCCATACGTACGACGAGCGCGAGTGCTCGGCCTCTTCGGCGATGCGGTTTATCAGATCTTTCGGGAACTCCCGCGCTGACAGGTACTCGCGCAGGTGCGCCACCGCATCGGCGTCCAACGGAACGCTCGATGCTGGCAAGATGGTGCAAGTTTGCAATGCTTCAATAGACCTTTGCGTGTCCAGGTCAAAGGAGCGCATGGAAACGATTTCGTCGTCTTCGAGCTCGATGCGCACCGGGTAGTCCCACGCCGGATCGAACACGTCCACGATGGCGCCGCGCACCCCGAACTGGCCCGCTTCCTCTACCACCGACACCGCGTCGTAGCCCATTCCATCCAGGTGCTCGCGCAGGTCCTCGAGGTTGACCGCGTCGCCGACCGCCAGCGCGCGCTGGTGCGCCGCCAGCGACGCCTTGGTGATGGTCTTCTCGAGGAAACCGAGGACGCTCGTGACCACGATGTCGGCGCCGCCGTTGAGGATCGTGAGCAAACTCTCGTTGCGGTCGCCGCCGGCCGCGATGTTTTCGCGCAGCTCGAAGCGATGCGGCGCGATGGCACGTTCGGGGAAGTGCACCACGCGTCCGCTGGAGACGGTCCGGCAGTCGGAGACGGCGTCCTGCGCCGACTCGTCGTCGGGGTAGACAAGGAGAACGCTTCGATCCAGCGAGTGGCGGACGGCTTCGGCGAGGAATACCTGGGAGGAACCCTTGAGCCCCGCGACGTGGACGCGCCGGCGGGCCTCCAGCTTGTCCGCGTAGAGCCCGCGCGGGCGGTCGACGACCCGGCCCGCCTCTGCGTCCGCGATCTCGCGCGCGGCGCGCAGCGCCTCGCCGATGGAGGCTCGGAGGGAATGAACGAGAGGAAGACGGCTGACTCTATCGATCAATCAAATCGGGTGGAATATAGCACAGCCGGCGCGCTCACGCCTTTCTTCCCAGGATCGACTCCGCCACCAGCGCCGCGATCGCCAGCACGAGGAACGCCGCGTAGACCTCCCGGCCCTCGCGGGCCTCGCGCAGATCCGATCGGAACGACTCGCCCGCGCGGACCACGCTCACTGCGTCCGGCCGTTTCTCCGGCACGCTCGACACGGTCAGGTCCGATTCGCGGGCGTCGACGTTGACCGCCATCTCCGCCACGCGGGTGGTGTCGCGATAGAGCCGGTAGAAGCCGACCCGCGCCGGGTGTTCCAGGCTCACCTCCAGCTCTCCCGACGCGTGCACGCCGATGGCGGGCTTCAGCGTCGCGCCGGCAGGATCGCGCACGGTGAGCTGGGTCTCATCGAGAACCTTCTGCGACAGATCGAAATCGATCGGCGTGCCCGCCAGGTGCTCCTCGGCACCCGGGCCCTCGCCCGGACTCGCGAGGTAGGTGACCGAGGTGTGCACGAGCGGCAGGAACATGGGCGAAAGGGGAATGTCGCCGGTGACGAGATCCGGTGCGGCCGCAAACACCAGCACGCGACCACGACCGCGCACGCACTCCCACACCGCGGGGTCGCCGCCGCCGATGTACGCCAGCACGGAATCGGGCGCCACCCCGCGCGCGGCGGTGTACGCGCGCACCCGGGCACGTGAGAGGAGCTCGAGCTCGTCACGTGTGAATAGGTTGAACACCGGGTGTTGTTTTTCGAAGGAGGTGAACGCAGTGCGCGTCTCTCCGCTCTTCTCGGCGCCGCCGCGCAGCCCGGTGAGCGCGCGAAAGCCGGTGTCTTCGATCACGTCGCGCGGGGCGTTCCCGAAAAACACCAGCAACCCACCCCCGCGCCTCACGTGGCGCTCGATCAGAACCAGGCGCCGGGGTTCGATATGCTGGGGGTCGACCCACACCACCACCCCGCCGGGCGGGAGCGCGGACGCGGTAACGTCGCGCTCGTCGATCACTTTCACGGTGAACTCGCCGTCGACGGCCCCGCGCGGATTGAGCGCCTTCTCGACGTAGAACGTCGCGGGCACGCCTGCGTTAGCGGCGGTCGCCGCGCGCCGGCCGCTCACGAGTGTGACCGGGATGCTGTTCGAAACGTCGAGAAGAAAATAGCGGTCGTCGTCGATGCCGAGCCGGTCGCGGTTCTTCGACACGCGACCGTGATAGCGCCCCGGCGCGGCCAGCGAGAGCGGGAAAACCACGGTCTGCGACGCGCTCGGCGCGAGCTCCAGCACCTGCTCCGCCTTGCGGTCTCCGTCCACGACCACCTCGAGCGGCACACTCGCCGGGGTGCGCCGCGAATGATTGGTCGCGGTGACGGATACCTTGACCACCTCTCCGGGGCGCAGGAGCTTGCGCGGCACGCCCACGCGGTCGAGGCTCACGTTGTCGGCCTCGTCCTGGTAGACCGGGATGAAATAGATGCGGACGTTCTCGGGGACCTTCGCTTCGTCCACGAGCGTCGAATCCTCGCTGAAACGGAAGTCCGATACGACGTAGATCTCGCCGCCCTTGACGTCGCTCTGTTCGATTGCTTCCAGCGCCCGGTCGATCGCCGCGCGCGGCGAGGTGGTTTCGTCGGAGAGCTCCACGCGGTCGATGGTGCTGTTGACGACGCCGTGGTTACGCGTCCCGCGATCCAGCAGCACCTCCGCCTGGCGCGCGAAACGGATCACGTTCACTTCGTCGCTCGCCCCCGCTTCTTCGACCACGGTCTTCGCAATCCGCTTGGCCGCGTCGAACGCCGTCCCGGTCTCGAGGTTGAGCCCCATGCTGTAGCTCGCGTCCAGGCATACGATCACGTTCTTCGGCATCGACCCCGAGAACAGGAACGCCGTGCGCAGGGTGGGCCGCGCGAACGCGATCACGAGCATCAGGACCGCGAGCGTGCGCAGAACCAGGATCAGTATGCGCCGCAGATTGATGCGGCGCATGCGCTGCCTGTTCACTTCTTCGAGGAATTCGAGCGAGCTGAACTGGACGCGGCGCACGCGCCGGCGGTTGAGCAGGTGGATGATCACCGGCACCGCGGCGGCGAGGAAGCCCACAAGAAACGCGGCGTTGAGGAACCCCATCGTCTACCCCATCCGCGCGCGCTTGCCGAGAAACGCCGTGAGTGCCACGTCGAACGGCGTGTCGGTGCGAAGCAGGTGGTAGTCGATCTGATGGTTCCGGCACCCGCGCTCGAGCTTGTCGATCCAGGCGCGAACGTCGCGCCGGAACTGTTCGCGCAAAAACGCCGGCTCCACCCGGAGCTTCTCGCCGGTCTCCAGGTCCTCGAACTCGACCTCCTCCTTGTAGTCGACGTCGAGTTCGCGCGGGTCGAGGACGTGGAAGACGATGACCTCGTGCTGGCGGTGGCGGAAGTGCTTGAGCCCCATCAGGACTTTCTCGGGGTCGTCCATCAGGTCGGAGATCAGCACCACCAGACCGCGCCGGCTCATGCGCTCCGCCATTTCGTGGAGCGCGGGGCTGATGGAGGTTTTGGCTCCCGGTGCGATGCCTTCCAGTGTCTGCAGGATCTGGAAGAGCTGCTTGCGGACCGACCGGTGCGGGATCAGCCGGCGCACGGTGTCGTCGAACACACACAGGCCGACCGCGTCCTGCTGGCGCACCAGCAGGTAGGTGAGGCTGGCCGCCAGCATGCCGGCGTACTCGAGCTTGGTGGTACCGCCGACGGGAAACCCCATCGAGCCGCTCTTGTCCACCAGGAGATTGGCGATCAGGTTGGTCTCTTCCTCGAAGACCTTGACGTAGGTGCGGTCGGTCTTGGCGTACACCTTCCAGTCGATGGTCTTGATGCTGTCCCCGGGCATGTAGGGCCGGTATTCGGCGAATTCGACCGAGAAGCCGTGATAGGGGCTCCGGTGCAACCCCGCGATATAACCCTCGACGATCAGCCGCGCCTTGAGCTCGAGGTTCTGAAGCTTGCCGACGGTCGCGGGGTCGAGGTAGCGGGAGACTTGTCGCTTGTTGAGGTATGCCATGGATTCCGGCGTTCGTCGCGTCGCGTGTGCGCGACGCTGAATTATACACGGACGGCCGGAATCGGCGCCAGCACACCTATGGCATTCGCACGCCCAGGAGGTCGCGATAGGCCTGGATGGTATCGCGCGTGTCCGCGCGCGGGTCGTCGCGGGTCTCGTGCGGCGGGGGCGAGGCGGCATCGGGGTCGAGGAAGCGGGGAATTCGCAGAATCTTCTCGCCGGGCACCCCGAGCTTCTTCAGATCGGTGAGCCGATCCCGGCTGATCGCGATGAAGCGATCCGCGCAGCGTCGCATGATCGGGCCGGAAATGAACCGCGGCATGTGCCGGAACATGGCGGTGTCGTGCGTCAGCACGCGCGCGCACCCGACCTTGCTCGCCTTCACCGCGATGGCGGCCGCCAGCGCGCAGGTGTCGTCATACGAATGGACCACGTCCGGCCGCTCTTCGCGCAGCAGGTGCGAGAGGTCGTGGGCGGCGTGGGTGAGCGCGTGGTGCGCGTTCTCGATCGGGCGGTACTTGACGCGCGCGTCGAGCTGGTCGCGAAGCGGCCCGTTGTCGGACGCGAACAGCACGGCGATCCCTTCGCCCGCGAGCGCGTTGGCCAGCGCCACCGCCTTCGCATCGGCACCGCCTGCGGACAGCGAATCGTTGCAGATCAGGACCTTCACAGGAGTCCGGGGGCGCGACGCAGACGGTGCGCCCGGGTTGACGGTTCCGGGAGTGGGCGATTCTGTCTTCACAGTTTTCGAATCAGCCGGGCGGGATTGCCCGCGTAAACTCCCGGCGTCGTGATGTTTTTCGTCACCACGGCGCCGGCGCCAATCACCACGTTGTCGCAGATCGACACCGGCAGAATGGTGGCGTTGGTGCCGATCGACACCTTACTCCCGAGTACGGTCTGCTTCCACAAATCGTTGCGTCCCCAGGCGGGCCCGCCCATCTGGAACAAATCGTTGATGAACATGGCCCCGTGGGAAATGAAGCAGTCGTCGCCGATGGTCACCAGCTCGCAGATGAACGCGTGGGACTGGACGCGAACCCGCTTGCCCACGGTCACCTGCTTCTGGATCTCCACGAAGGGGCCGATGAACGACCCGTCCCCGATGGTGCAACCGTATAGATTGCAAGGCTCAACCACCGTGACCCCCTCACCGAAGGTCACATTGACGATACCGGCCTTGAGTCGCCTTGGTTCGGCCATGGCGGGGAGTATACACGCTTTGGACCTCCCGCCTAAGCGGGTTACCGGCCAGGCTGAAACGACGAAAAATGTGCTTGCACTCCAATAGGAGTGCTATTACACTCCTATTCGAGTCCATTTGGAGCGAAGCCCAATGCGCCGTCAGCCGCCCACCATCGTTGTCGCCGGAGTCGGGTTCTCCGGCGTGAGTGTGGCGGCCCATCTTGCGCGACTGCCCTGGACGAGCGGGGTCCGCATCGTTCTGCTGGAACGGAACGATGCGCCCGCCCGCGGGGTGGCCTACTCCACACCGAGCCGACTCCACCTCTTGAACGTCCCGGCGGGACGCATGGGCGCGTTCGCCGACGACGAAGGTCACTTTCTGCGCTGGCTGCGTCTCTCCGAGCCGTCGCTTTCCGGCGACGCGTTCGCTCCCCGGCTCCGTTACGGCGAGTACCTCGCCTCGATCCTCGACGGTCTCCAAACCGCCGCCCCGCCGGGTGTCCGCGTCGAGGTTCGCCACGCCGACGTTCGCGACCTCGAGCCCGTCGATCCGCGTCTCCGCGTGCACCTTGCCTCCGGCCCTCCGATCGACGCCGATCGCGCCGTGCTGGCGACCGGGACCCCGGCGCCGTCCCGTTCGAGCGTCGCCAACGCACTCCGCGACGACCCACGCTACGTGCACGACCCGTGGGCCAACGGCGCGCTGGGACGCGTACGATCGCTGCAACCGATCCTGCTGGTGGGAACGGGTCTCACCATGGTGGACGTCGTGCTCGCCCTGCGCGAGTCCGGACACCGGGCCGGTTTTCTGGCGGTGTCTCGTCGCGGACTCCTGCCGCAACCGCACCGCGACTGGCCGCTCCCGCCGCCGGTGGTCCCGCCGCCCTCCGGACTCTCTACCTGGGACGGCTCGGCGTCGGCGCTCGTGGCGATGATCCACGACTCGGTGCGACACGCCGCACGCGGCGGCCTCGACTGGCGCGACGTGATCAACGGGCTGCGCCCGCTCACGCCGTCCCTCTGGCAGCGCATGCCGGCACGCGAGCGCGAGCGTTTCCTGCGGCACCTGCGGCCGTACTGGGACACCCATCGGCATCGCATGTCGACGCGGGTCGGGGCCGAAATCAACGCGATGATCTTTCGCGGCGAGCTGTCGGTGGTGGCGGGCCGGGTCGAATCGTGCCGGGCGGGCGCCGAGTCCGTCGAGTTCGGCATCCGCCGTCGTGGCCAGCCCATCACGACGCCCCATCGCGCCGGCGCCGTGATCAACTGCACCGGGCCCGAATCGGACTATTCGCGCGTCGACGAGCCGCTGTTTCAAGCGCTGCGCGGGCGAGGGCTCGCGACAGCCGACCCGCTGCGGCTGGGCATCCTGACCGACGAAGAAGGCGCGCTGATCGACACGCGTGGCGCCACCTCGCCGGTTCTCTTCACGCTGGGGAATCCTCGCAAGGCGGGTCTGTGGGAGTCGACCGCCGTCCCGGAGTTGCGCGCCCAGGCGGCGCGGCTGGCGGTACGGCTGCGCGAGTCGCTGGATTCGTCGTAGGGGAGTCCGGCCGTCAGCCTTCGCGGCGGACCGTCGGCTTCCAGGCGTTCATCGGAATCGTGACGATGAACCAGTACTCCGGCCGGGTCTGGATGCGGAGTTCGATGCGCTCCGCGCGGCTCGAAATGACGCGCGCGTCCACCGCCGGCACCGGGCCGCGCGCCGGCAGCAGCACCCACGCGAACGTCGCCGTCCCCGGAATCTCGGCGGAATAGATCGCCGCCGCCGCCGGAACCTTCTCGTTGTAGTACCCGCTGTACCATCCCTGGATCTCCGGGGTCTCCACGCCCCGCTCGATCGCCGGCGTCCAGCGCACGCCGCCTACCGGTGCGATGCGGAGGTTCGCCTTGCCCTCGTCGTCGGTCACGATCGTCGACTGGTCGATGCGAACGTGACAATCGGGCGCGAAGTGCCAGAGCGCTTCGATCGTGCGCGGCCGATCGGTCTCGATGCGGTCCGCCACCACCCAGAACTCGTCGTGCACGTAGACCACCACGCGGGTGTGGACCGCCTGCCCGCGGACGTGGTCGAAGCCGGCGTCGAACACGCCGCGCGCGAAATCGTAGGCCGCACCGGTCGCGTAGTCGTTCTTCGACAGGGGAGCGGTCGCGCGCGCGCGATCGCCGTTCTGGCCGCGCCCGTCGATCAGGAGCACGTTGTGCGACGACGAACCGGTGAAGTAGTCCCGCCACTCGTTGCGCTTGTAGTTGAGCCGCCCCGCGTCGACCAGGAGCGACCGGCCAAACGCGTCGACCGACAGGTGCAGTTTATCGCGATGCTGGTGCGCGGTGCCGTACGGCCCCAGGTCGAAGAACGACCAGTGCGCCTGCGCGTCCCAGCCGCTGCGCATGATCGCCTGTCCCGCCCACGGGAACACGACCGACGGGCCCACCGCGGGAGCCGTCCCCTGGGCGCCGTTGGTGGCGATGTAGGCCCACTCGGGGTGTCCGTGCGCGCGGGCCGCGCCGACGAGTTTCTCGCGCATGTCGCGCCGGTCCGAGTCGTTGTTCTCCGGCGACGTGCCGTCGGGGCGGGTCGTGTACGCGAGGTAGCCCCACATCCCGCGCACGCCGGCGATCAGCGAGTCCGGCACCGGAATTCCGAATTCCTGGAACGTCTGCACGAAACGGTCGAAGTGCTCGGTGGCGATGCGGTGGTAGTGCACGGTCAATTCCGACATCGAACCGTCGGGGTACACCTGGTCCCGCATCTGCCGCCCCATCTTCTCGAGCGCGTACTTGCGCCAGCCCGGCGCGCCCGTGAACTCCGGCCACGCGGCGCCGATACTGCCCAGGCCGTCCAGCTCCGTCACCGCCCAGTTTCCCGCTTCGCGCCGATGGAAAAGCTGCAGGTAGCTCGCATGCTCGACCAGGCTCGACAGCATGAGAATGCGCGCGGCCGGCGAGAACGCGTTGCAGCTCTGCAAGCGGTAGAAGGCGTTCATCCAGCTCTGCGCCCGCGTGGCGACTTCGATGCCACGCCACGGGCCGGTGCGCGTGAGAGCGTGCGGCATGGGATTCGACAGGATCCAGTCGCGCACGTCGGCGTCGACCCGCTCGACGTACGCGCGGCGGCCGGTCTTGAAGTAGCCGTGGATCAGCGTGCCGAAGTAGTAGAGATCGTTGAGCGACCAGCCCCACTCGGGGTCGTTCTGCGGGCCGTTGTAGAGCCAGTCGACGCCACCGTTCGCCCGCCGCGGGAGTTTCGCGGTGGCGTTGTAGAACGACAGCGTGTCGCCGAGGATGGGCTCCGCGTCCCGGTCGATCGCCCCGGTGTCAGCGACTGGGTCGCGCCGGATCCACGCGGCGGTGCGCGCGTTGCGGTAGTAGTCGATCAGGGCGGAGCAGGCGGTCGGGTAGTCGTTGCGCTCGACCGCGAGCTTGACGGTCTCCAGGCCGGGGCGGTCCAGACTCAAGCTGTCGAACAGCAATTGCACGCGCGCCGGCGCGTACTTGCACACCCATTCGACCGAGTGCGGGTCGGGGCCGACACGCTGGCCGCTGGTGGGCGACCCGAACAGGAGCAGCGGGAGCCCCAGCAAGCCCACGGCCGCGAACATCGAAGCGATCGCGCGCGGGGTACGAATAGAATGGGAATGCATCTGCGTTGCGGAATCGGGCGCTGCGCGCGTCGTTCGACGCGATTTCACGAGGCGCGCTTTCAACCATCGCGCGCGAAGTGCATGAGCGGAGAACGATGCGCGCTGCGCCAAATCGACGATGGTGCCGACTACTCCTTCACGCCCTCCAGCAGCATGTCGATGATGTCGTCGGTAGTCACGCCGTCCGCGTCGGCGTTGAAGTTGGTGACGATGCGGTGACGCATCACCGGGTGCGCGATCTCCCTGATATCTTCGATACTCGGGATCGGCCGTCCGCCCATGACGGCGCGGACTTTCGCGCCCAGGATGAGATTCTGTCCCGCGCGCGGGCCCGCCCCCCACGACACGTACTGCTGTACCTGTGGAATCGCATCGTCGCGGGTGGCGCGCACCAGACGGATCGCGTATTTGAGCACGTGCGAATCGACCGGCACCGTGCGCACCAGCTCCTGGGTGCGCAGGATGTCGTTCGCGTGGAGTACGATCGTCGGCTTGTGCGTCATCGGGGAGGTCGTGGTCTCGACGATCCGGATCTCCTCCTCCTCGCTCGGATAGTCGACCTGGATGTTGAACATGAAGCGGTCGAGCTGGGCTTCCGGGAGCGGATATGTTCCTTCCTGCTCGATGGGATTCTGGGTGGCAAGGACGAAGAACGGCAGGTCGAGCGCATAGGTCTCGCCCCCCGCGGTGACCTTCTTCTCCTGCATGGCCTGCAACAGCGCCGCCTGGGTCTTGGGCGGCGTGCGGTTGATCTCGTCGGCCAGGATCACGTTCCCGAAGATGGGCCCCTTGATGAAGCGGAAGGAGCGCTTGCGCGTGGCGGCATCCTCCTCGAGGATTTCGGTCCCGGTGATATCCGACGGCATCAGGTCGGGGGTGAACTGGATGCGCGAGAACTTGAGCGCCAGCGCCTCCGCCACGGTGGAAATCAAGAGCGTCTTCGCCAGCCCGGGGACGCCGACCAGGAGACAGTGACCGCCCGCGAACAGCGCGATCAGCAGCTCTTCCACCACGCGGTCCTGTCCCACGATCACCTTGCCGATCTCGGCGCGCAGTGTGTCGCAGGCCTGGTTGAACTGGCGGACGTCGTCCATGGTGGCGGTGCGAGGTGTCTGGGTCATGAAAGAGATCCTTTCGGGTTCGCCGTGAATCTATCAAATCGAGCCGCTGGAGCGCACGCGTTTATACACCGGCGGCCGGCGTGCGCGTCGGGCCGGCTTGACGTGCCCATCCGATCGGCCTAGACTCCTTCCGAGCGAGTTTCGACGTTCCTCGACCTGCCCGGGTAGGGAAAAAGACATGCGCACAGGAATGCCCCCGCTCTGTGTGGCCGCGTTGCTATCCGTCGTCGTCGCCCCTTCGGCCGACGGCGCTAGACAACGCGTCGACCTTGGCCCGGCTGCTCCCGGTCAGACCGTCCGCATTCCGTTCAAGGCCCCGAGACGGGACCACAATACCACCGCAACGCGCGTCACCATCGGCGAGCGCGAGGCCGCCATTGCGCACTCGGAACCGGGGCGCGTGACCGTCTACGTGCCGAAGTTGTCGCCCGGCGAACTTTCGGTTCGCGTCTACGCGGGTAGACGCCGTGTCGCTGCGGATCAGATCGAGATCGTGGCGCCTTTCCGGCGCAGTTTCGTCTTCGCCCGGCGGGGCGAAGAGATAGAACTCCTTCGCGTAACCTCAACTTCCAGTGAGCCCACCCGCAACGTGCGCTCGATGGACGCCCGCCTGTCGTTCGACCTGGTGGACGACTCCGGGCACCTCCTCTACGCGACGTCCGTGCTGGACCCGTCGGAGGTGCCCGCGGAAACCTTCACTCCCGCGAGGGAGGGAGACACGGTGTCGGTGGGACGCGTCGGTGTGGAGCATCGAAGCGTATTTCCCGTGCAGCTGCCCGCCGTGCCGGGGGCGACGGAGCTTCGGGTCTATCGCGCTCCCGCGGGCCTCGACATTTTCAGCCCCGAGGGGCGACGGCAGAGGATTCTGCTGCGTCGATTCCCGCTCGAGACCGGCGAGGGGGCACCCTGATGTGGGAGCTCGCCCTGAGCTGTGTCCTCGCGCTGACGCCGAGCGTGGGCCTTGTCTCCACATGCAACGTCGACGGCTTCACCATTGTGAAACACTACGGGGAGTGTTTTGAGATCCTGCAAAGCGACGGCTCGGCAGCCGCAATCGACGTCGTGATCATGGGCGACGGCTTCACGTCCGATGAACAGGATGAGTTCGACGCCGCAGCCGATAACTGCGTCGACGAACTATTCGAGTTTCCCCCTTACAGCGACCGGAAGTGCGCATTCACGATCTGGAAAGTCAACCTGGTCTCAAACGACAGCGGCATCGACTACTACGACAGCGCGGACAACCTGACCGATCGGGACACGCCGCTCGGCTGCTCGTTCGGAAAATCGGACGAGCCCGTAGCAAAAATCACGGGGGACTTCGACCTGTGCCGGCGGGCGGCGGATGCCGCCGAGATCCCGGCCGGCTGCTATATCTGTGTGATCGTGAACGATGACATAGGCCACGACGGTGCCATGTCGTACCCGACGGAAGCGGTCACTTTCATGTCGAGCCTTTTTCCGTGGGGGGTCGTTATCGCGCACGAGCTGGGCCACCAGCTCGCCGGGCTTGGGGACGAGTATCCGTGCCGGATCTGCGACCCTGCTGTGTTGTTGTACGACCCGACCAACTCGGACCTGAACCGAACCTACTCGGGCTCGCCACCCATCGTTGCACCGAATCTGTCGACCACATACGAACGCGCCCTGATTCCGTGGAGCGGCGAGATCGCCGCTGAAACCGCGCTGCCGACCGTCCCGCTGACCCCGGACAACAGCGAGGAGGTGGGAGCGTGGGAGGGAGGAGGCACCTATGCGTACGGTGTCTATCGCCCACAGAGGTATTGCGTGATGGACGTCGTGATGTATCAGGACGAGGACCGGGATCACTTCTGCAAGATTTGCTCCGACGCGCTGGAGAGTGAGTTTACGTTTCGTTGCATCCTCCCGTTCTCGCGGTTGGACGCGGGGATCATCACCAACCTCGATCCAAGAGGGATACGCTTTCCCATTCCTCCCTGTTCGCTCTGTCCTGACTCGCTGCAGAACGATGTCAAACTCCAAATCTTTGCCGAACGCTTCGGTCCGTCGTTTGGCCCCGGCCTCGCGGTGTATGACGATTGGGGCAAGCGCGTGGCCGTCAGTTCGGATCCGCGCGACGGCCGCCTGGAAGTGTCGTTCCGGGCGAATCGGGCACGGTCGTATCGCGGGGCGCTGTTCTTCGACTCACCCGAAGCCCGCGACCTGGTGATCAGATCGGAAATCTACGTGAACGGGGTGAAGGTGGAGATGCCCGATAGGTGACAGGTCGGGGAACCGGCGTTCCCCGACCTGCCGGCCGAATACGACTAGTCGTCGTCGCCGCCGTCCTCTGGTACTTTGATGGTGCCGCCGCCCTGGCCTTCCTCATCGCCTTCCTCCGTAACCACCTGCGTCGTATAGTCGGCCGATTGCGCCGCCGACAAGACGCGCCTGTCGATGCAGTCGCCCGGACGGAGGCGGATCGTTTCCTTCCCGCCCAGGATCGACCGGTTGGTCTTGATGACAACGATCAAGTCGGAATCGTTGCACCAGCGGACCACCACGCCGTGTTTGAGCGTGATGTCCTTGACTGGTTCTCCCTTGGAGTTCAGTACCATTCCATCCGCGCGAATGGAATACTTCTCCATCACCATCTCGTGGCACGAGCTGGCTACGACCGAGATCGCGACCAGAGCCACTGCGATAACCACCTTATTGCGCATCGACGCGCCTCCTTTCGAGTAATGCCGGCTACTTCGGCCGGCTGTCGGACAGGCCTTCTCCCTTAACCATTTCGGTGAACCTCGGATCCCGCGTGAGATCTTTCAGCATCGGTTCGTTCATGATTTCGTGCAGCGGATACTGCCGGCGCAGCGCTTCTCCCGCGTAATGGAGCGCGCGCGTACGCTCGCCGAAGTTCTCGTATACCTGGGCCACCCGGAACATCGCCTCGCTTTCATCCGATTCCACCGCGCGATCGACCATGTGGAACGCGTTCGCGCTATCGCCGATCATCGAGTAGAAGTCCGCGAGGCGGGCGACGGTCAACAGGTCGTCCGGCGTCTGCTCCAGGTGCTTCAGTCCGAGCTCGATGGCGCGGCGAAACATGCGCTTGGATCTCTCCATCTCGCCGTCCACGCGATAGAGGGAATTGGCCAGATTCGCCCACACCACCAGGGTGGTGGTGTCGCAGTACTCGAATGCGTACTCGAAATACCGCGTCGCTTCCTTGAAGCGGCCCTCGAAATAGAGAACGCCGCCGACGTTGGAGCACGTCGCGCAGTCGGGTTTCACCAGAAACGCGCGCTCCCAGTACCCGCGAGCGCGGGGCCAATCACCCTGATTCGCGTAGTGGAGCCCGGCGTCGTTCAGGGAGCGAAAATCTTCCGGGGCCAGAGACAGTGCAATCTCGTGCTCGCGAATCTCGCGGTCCGCGCGGCCCATCTGACGGTGGAGCACGCCGAGCTTCCAGTGGACGTAGTAGTAGTCGGGTGCCTGCCTCTCCAGCTCGTGGTAAACGTCCTCGGCCTCACCGTATCGCTGCAGCGACATCAACGCTTCCCCGAGTTCCTCGTACGAGGCGATCCGGCCCCGATCCAGCCGCACCGCCGTGCGCAGCACCACCACGGAGGAATCCGCGCGCTCGGTGCGCTCGAGCAAGGACGACAGCCACAGGTACGACGCGACCAGGGTGGAGTCGAGCGCGATCGTTCCCGTCAGCCACGCTTCGGCGCGCCGCGCGGACTCCACACTCTTCGTCCGGCGAAACATGCGATAGTGCGCGAGCCCCATCGCCACGCGAGCGTCCGCATAGCCGGGATCCAGCGCCATCACCGAATCCATGAGCGCGATCGCCCGCTCGACGTTGTCACCGGCCCTCCATTGCTGCAGGTGCCCCATCGCCTCGAACAAACCGGCGCATGCGCCTGGTGAACGACTCGCGTGCCCCGCGATCGTTTCGAGGTCCGCGCGCGCCGTGTCTCCGCCCATCAAAGCGACTACCGCCGGTGCGAGGCGGGCCGGGAACTGGTCGAGACTATCCAGGCTGAAGTCCACCGAGCCGAACCGAAGCGCTTTCATCGTGGCCGCGTCGGTCAGGGTCAACGAGAGCCGGAATCCCGCGCCGTACGGCGTTACCTCGCTCACCACGATTCGGTTGACGCCGAAGGCGTCTTTCAGTCGCGTCGGCACCGCCGGACGATCGCTCACCACGTGTTCGTACGGCATCACCCAGGTCGATTTCGCGGTACGGCCGGCGCGATCCACGGCATCGGCCAGCCACCACGACATTCCCGCGACGAGGCTTCGCGAAGGCGCGTCTCCGATACGGTCGATGGGCAGAACGGCAATGCGGGACTGCGTAGAGAAGACATCCGACGAGGACGCGCCGCTACGCCACAGTTTCACGGCCGCGAACACGACGATCACCGACGCCGCTCCCACCAGCATCCACACGACCGCGCGCGAGCGCCGCCGGGGCTCGTACTCGGCGATGGCGCGCGCCGTGCTCGCCGTGAAGGATTCGCTCCACCCGAGCGGACCGGCCAGGGACCGGACCGCGTCGCAGAATTCCACCGCCGACTGGTAGCGCCGCGCCGGATCCTTCTCCAGGCACTTCATGACGATCGCCGCGCACGCGTCGGGGACTTCCGGCCGCAGCTCCCGAATCGGCCGCGGGGTTTCGTTCAGGATGGAATAGACCATGGCCTGGCCGATGTCCCCGCGGAATGGAAGCTGACCGGTCAGCATCTCGTAGAGCACGACACCCAGCGCCCACACGTCCGCGCGCGCGTCGACTTCCTCGCTCCGCGCCTGTTCCGGCGACATGTAGGCCACGGTCCCGAGCGTGGTGCCGCTCCCGGTCACGCGCGAGCGGCCGATCAGCTTGGCGAGGCCGAAGTCGACGATCTTCACGAACCCGTCGGTCGTGATCATCACGTTGGCGGGCTTGATGTCGCGGTGGATGATGTTCGCGGCGTGGGCGCGTCCCAACCCCTGGGCGACCGAGAACGCGATCTCGAACGCCTCGCGGACGTCGAGGCGGCGGCGGGCGACGCGATCCTTGAGCGACTCGCCCTCGTAGCAGGCCATCGCGATGAAGAGCTGGCCTTCCGGCGTCTCGTCGACGTCGAAGATGCTGCAGATGTTCGGGTGGTCCAGGGCCGAGGCCGCCTGCGCTTCGTGGATGAAGCGCCGTTTGGCGTCCTCGTCGCGGGTGAGCTCGGGCGCAAGAAATTTCAGGGCGACCGCGCGGCGGAGCTTCGTGTCTTCCGCTTTGTACACGGTTCCCATGCCGCCGCCTCCGATTTTCTGGAGGATGCGGTAATGTGAAACGACGCGTCCTATCATCGACCGTGCCTGGGGGGCGCGACCGCGGTGTCCCCGTCACCGTGGAGGCCGGCCATGAGGCTGGAGTATACGGGATCGTTCACGTCCTGCCAAGCGCGTCGCGTGCGCCACCCGACGTGCGTTGACGCATTGACGAACCGACGAACCGGTCTATACTCGAATCGAAGCGTACGATTCCAAGGAGGCCCCTCATGGCGGATCAAGTTCGCAAAGTAGATTATTGCCACGCGAAGGTGGCGCGCCGCGCCGGCGAAGGCGCGCGCATGCTCGCGGCGCTGCGCGCCGGCAAAGTGAACCTTACCGCGTTTTCCGGCTTTCCCGGCGGGAAGGGGAACGCCCAGCTCGACTTCGTCACCGATCAGATGCCGGCGCTGCGGAAGCTGGGTGCTAAGAACGGCTGGAAGTTGAGCCCGGTCAAGAAAGCGTTCCTCATCACCGGCAGCGACATGGTCGGCGCCGTTCATCGCCACGTGCAGAAGCTGGCGGACGCCCGCATCAGCATCACGGCCGCCGACGCCGTCTGCGCCGGACGTGGCCGGTATGGAATGATTCTGTGGGTGAAGCCTGGCGACTACACGCGCGCCGCGCGGGCGCTGCGGGCCAAGGGATCATCGTCTTCCACCGCGAACCGTGGATCGATACGGGGTGGGACGATCAAGGTTCCCGAGGAAGACACCGGCGGCGATTAGTCGCCGATCAAGGTTGAGCCGGGACGTCGCCGCGCCGTTGCAGGGCGCGGCGCGCGAGCCAGACCTGTCGCTTCGCCCGATAGGCGTAGTGTTTCCAGACCGGCACCCGGTTGAACGGGTCGCGCAGCAGTTCCGGCCAACGACTCGCGATCACATCCCGCGGGAACTGTCCTGACCGCTTGTACTCGTCCGGGAGCCGCAGCATGGCGGTGAAGGACGCCCGGTGTACGAAGGGATACACCCGCGCCGGAACCGCGTCGGCGCAGGCAACCACCCCGGCCCACGATCCCAACCGCTGCTCCACGTACACCAGGTCCACGACGTGCATGAAACGGGTTGCGGGAAGCGTGTCCAGCCATTTTCGTGCACGCGCGAGGATGTCCGGAAGGGGAGGAAGCGCGAGTGCGCGCGCGACCGTGTGCTCCGTGAGCGGGAGCCTGTCCCCACCGAGGTCCCGCCAGTAGGATGCGCGCGCGGCCTCGCCACCCGCGCCGGTCAGCTCCACGCGCGCCGGATCGAGACCGCGCACCGCGCGTATCGCCTGCCATCCGCGTGCACCTCCCACGCACAGGCCGCTGCGCCACAGCCAGGCGTCGACCTCCGCCGCGTCCGGTGACCCGCATACGACCACTTCGTGCCGAAGTCCGTGCCGGCGCGCGATCCGGGTAGCCATCTCGACATCGACCCTCGCGCCCCGGTCGGGCAGCGCGAGCGTATATAAATGAACGCCATCGACGCGGTCACGCGCGCACGCGAGCAGCGTGCGTGAATCGTTTCCGGCCGTGAGCGGAAGGTAGGCGGGCCGGCGCGCGATGACCGCGGTAATGTGCCGCTCGATGACGCGTGCAACCTCCTGGACAACAGCGGCCGGGTCCGCGCGATCGTCGAGCGGTGCCGGCGGCCAGTGTCGCTTCACCGACCAGTCGCGCAGGTCGAGAACGTGGTTCGGCAGCAGCCGTTCCACCCCCCGTCGCGAAGTGAGTCCGAAGGCGAGCGCGAACGAGAGCCCGCCTCTGGCCGCGGGAAGACCGGTCGCGCGAATGAGATCGATCGCATCCTCGCACCCGCGCGAGCCGGGGATGAGGGACGGCGTCGACGCCACCAGCTCGTGCGAAGGCGCAAACACCGCCGACAACGACCCCGCGCAATCCAGGTACACGCGCTCGGCTCGCGGCGTGAGGAGAAGCGCAAGAAACTTCCCCCCGAACGCGTAGAGTTGCGCTTCGAACTCTTCCGGCGATGGATCCGCGCCCGGCGCGAGCACCACGTCCGAGTCGACCCATCGTCCCGCCGCATCGATCGGAAAACCCAGCACCCATCCGATGCCGGAGCCATCCGCCACGCGCATGGCATGGACGGGAAGCGCGGGATGCGAGGCCAGGACCCACCCGTGCGCCTCGCGCACGACCCACCCCGCCGGCGCCGTTTCCTGCGATCGTCCGAGCACGAACTGCCCGACCAGCGACGTGTGGTCGAAGCGCGTCGCCAGCTCCGAGAGCGTGGCCACGTTTCCCGCCGCCGGGGTGGAAGTTTGCGCCGTCACACCGCGGTTGTACGCAAACGATTCGCGGGTGTCAATCGCTGGTTCGCGCACAAGTGTGTCGTGATACAATTCCGCGATTCGCCGACTCGCCACGCGCGGGTCTGCTGGAGGAGGACACGATGTCGCGGGAGCATGACGACGATCACTCGGCCCATCGGCCCGAGCCAAATCACGAAGAGCGGGAGGTGCTGGTCGCGGCCCTCCGGAAGAGTCCGGCGTACCGCATTGCGTACGAGGATCTCGATTTCCTGAAAGAGGAGTTTCTGCGCCCGACGCGGCTCCAGCTCGAGCTCCTGAAGCCCGAGATGCTCCTGCGCCGACTCAACATTCGCTCGACGATCGTCGTCTTCGGAAGCGCCCGCATTCTTCCGCCCGAGCAGGCGCGCGCGCGCCTCGACGAGGCGCAAGCCGCGCTGACGGCGCGGCCCAGGGACCCGCAGCTGGCCGCCACGGTCGCGTTCGCGAAAAAGCAGGTGTCCGTCTCACGATATTACGACGAGGCCAGGACATTCTCGCGGATGATGTCGACGCTCGTGAAGCGCGCCGACCGGCACGACTTCGTCGTCGTCACCGGTGGAGGACCCGGCATCATGGAGGCGGCCAATCGCGGGGCGCACGACGTGGCCGCGCTGAGCGCCGCGCTGAACATCACCCTGCCCCAGGAGCAGGAACCGAATCCATACATCAGCCCCGAGTTGTGCTTCCAGTTCCACTACTTCGCGATCCGCAAGATGCATTTTCTCCTGCGCGCGGTGGCACTGGTGGCTTTTCCCGGCGGCTACGGCACGCTCGACGAGCTGTTCGAGGCGCTGACGCTGGTGCAAACCGGGAAGGTCCGGCCGATGCCGATCGTGCTGGTCGGGCGCGAGTTCTGGCAGACGTTCATGAACATGGACGTCATGGTCGACCACGGGGTGATCTCGCGCGAGGACACGAAACTGTTCACGATCGTCGAAACCGCGGAGGAAGCGGTCCAGGTGATCTATGACTTCTACGGCCGCGAGGTGCCGGAGGTGGAGTAGCGGCCCTCACTTTCGTGCCGAGTTTGACGCCTCCTCGCGCGGGAGCTTCCCCGCATCGCGATCACCCTATATAATGAGGCGGTACGGACAACAGGCCACTATGAGAAACTAGAGGGAGGAATCCATATGCTGCCCGCTAGAGAAAGATCCTCATCATGATCGGCTTTCTGGTTCGCTGCCTCATCACGGCCCTGGGGCTGTGGGTCGCGTCCGCGATCCTGCCGGGCGTGCATTCGACCGGCGTGCTCTCGCTCATCGGCGCGGGGCTCATGCTCGGCGTCGTGAACGCGGTGGTTCGGCCCATCATCATCATTCTAACGCTCCCGATCACGATCTTCACGCTGGGATTGTTCCTGCTGGTCGTGAACGCGCTGATGGTGCTGCTGGTATCGAAGATGATGCACGGCTTCGGAGTAGACGGCTTCGGTTCGGCGATGCTGACCGCGATCATCGTGACGGTCGTCGGCTGGGGCGGGAATGCGTTCGTGGGACCGCGCGGGCGTTTCGAGATGTTCACCGGCGGCCGGCGTCAGGGTTAGTGGCAACCCACGAACAGCGTCCGACCCATCGTTTCTCGAGCCGCGCCGACGCCTACGTTCGTTATCGCCCGGGGTATCCGCCCGCGCTGCTCGACTGGCTCCGCGAGAGAATCGGCCTGGCGTCTTCCTGGGACGTCGCCGATGTCGGCAGCGGGACCGGCTTCTTCGCGTCGGTGCTGCTCGCGAACGGAAATCGGGTCTACGGCGTCGAGCCCAATGACGCCATGCGCGCCGTCGCCGAGGAGGCGCTGGCGGGGAATCCTCGCTTCGTGAGCGTGCGCGGCACCGCCGAGGTCACCGGCCTTCCCGATGGCTGCGTCGACCTGGTCAGCGCCGCGCAGGCCTTCCACTGGTTCGAACTGGCCCCGACCCGGCGCGAGTGGAAGCGAATCCTCCGCACGGGTGGGCACGTGCTCATCGTCTTCAACTCGCGCCGCATCGACGCGTCGCCATTCATGCGCGCGTACGACGACTTCCTGAAGACAAACGCGATCGACTACCGGGACGTCGATCATCGCCGCGTGCTGGGGGAGCGCCTGCGCGGGTTCCTGGACGACCCCATGGAATGGCGGCACCCGTTCACCGTGCGCCACGATCTCGCGGCGGTGAAGGGGCTCTCCGCCTCGTCGTCGTACGTGCCTGCGCCGGACCACCCGGCGCACACGGCATTCATGGAAGGACTCGAGCGGCTCTTCGACGCGCACGCGATCGACGGCCGCGTCGATTTTCTCTACGAAACCGAGGCGTACGTCGGGTGTTTGTGTTGAGGTCTCGCGCGTGAGCCTCAGCCGCCACGTTCACCGGAGCGGCTGCGCGAAGATCGCGTCCCACGCCGCCAGCGCTGCCTTCGGGTTCAAGTCCACGTCGACCAGCCCCAGGCGGGCGAAGAGCCACACATTAGACGACGGCGGCACGTCGAGATCCGTGAAGGTGAGTTGAAACACCGCGATGGCATTCGTCTCGTCGAGCAGCGCGCGTTGCCGCGAAATGTAGCGCGCCTGCTCGTCTTCCGATGATGTAATCGCCCCGAGCGTCTCGGACGACCAACCGCCTTCGGTCACCATTACGGGAAGCGAGTGCCCTTCGGTCAGGCGCGAATAGTAGTCCGGTGGAACGTCTTCGGGCGCGTCGAAACCGGCCAGGTACGGGTACGACGACAGTCCCAGCTCGTCGATGAAGGGAAAATCGACGAAGTCCGTCGCGATCCCTTCGTACACGCCGCCCCCACCCAGACGCCCCCATGCCCAGTCGACCTGGACGCTGACGCTCAACGCCACGGCGTCGTCGATCGCGCGCACGTCGGTCGCCGCGTCGTTGGCCACCTGACGAATCGCGGAGTACAGAGGCGCCGGGGCGACGCCGCGAATGAGGTTGGTTTCGAGCGTGAGCCCCAGGTGTTCGGGGCGCACGATGCTGTCGATCACGACGGCGTAGCGACGAAACATCTGCTGGATTGCCGACTCCGTGATGCTGCGCCCGTGGGCCACCAGCGCGTCGGACTCTCCGCCGCGGTTGAGCCCGTTTGCCGGGTCGAGATAGATCCAGAGCACGTGTCCCTTCGAGCGGTAGTAGTTGGCGAGCGGGAGCTGGTCGCGAAGGACCAGCGCCTCGGCCGAAACACCGGCGAGCAGCGAATCCCAGGGCAGCTCGAAGCTCATCATGGCGGCGTCGGCGCGCTGCGACCACATGTCGATGGCAGCAATGGCCTGCACGATATCGGCGCGCGGAGGAATGCCCGAGAACCCCATGCGAAACGACCGCCCGGGGGCGTCGCCGGGCGGAGGCGACGCCGGGTCATCCCCGCACGCCACGCTCATGGCGAGCGCGAGACAGAAAAACAGGCCGGCAGGCCAGATCGGGCGCCGTTGCATCGTCGTGAATAGGGGTCGCACGGTCATGCGGAACGCTCGGTGCAAAGGATGGGCCACCCCGGCTTCCGTGTTCAACGCTTGTTCCGCGGATACTCCCGTTGTATGCTGTCTGTGGCAACATGTCCTTTCGAACACTGAACCTTTCGGATCCGATCCAGCGCGCGCTCGACGACGCCGGCTACGAGACTCCCACGGAAATACAGGCGCGGGCCATACCACCCGCGCTCGAAGGCCGCGATATACTGGGCCGTGCCAAGACCGGCACCGGCAAGACCGCCGCGTTCGCGATTCCGATCCTGATCCGGATGCAGGCCAATACGCTCTCCTCCTCTGAAATGGAGCAGATCCGCGTGCAGGCCGCTGACGAGGCGGCCGACGAGGCGAGCCACCCCGAGCCACGCCGGGAGCGGCGGCCGCGAAACGCCCCCCACCACCCGCAACGCAAGGGGCAGGAGAAGCCGCATCGGGTGGTGCGCGCGCTGGTGCTGACGCCTACCCGAGAGCTGTGTGTGCAGAACGAGGAATCGTTCAAGGCCTACGGCAAGTACCTCGACATCCGCGCGCTCGCCGTCTACGGCGGCGTGCCCATCGAACGACAACTGAAGAAGCTCCGCTCCGGGGTCGACGTCGTCATCGCCACGCCGGGGCGTCTGCTGGACCACATCGGCCGCCACACCATCGACCTCCGCCATGTCGACTTCTTCGTGCTCGACGAAGTGGACCGCATGTTCGACATGGGCTTCATCCAGGACGTGCGCAAGATCATCGCGAAGATTCCGGAAGAGCGCCAGACCCTGCTGTTCTCCGCGACGGTGTCGTCGGAAGTTCGCCGCCTGGCCGAGCGCGTGCAGAAAGACGCCGTGCTGATCGAGGTGGGCGAACAGCAGAAGCCGACCGACACCGTGACCCAGTACGTGTTCCCGGTGCCGCGCGATCGCAAGCTCGACCTGCTGCGCACGATCCTGGAAAACGAGCAGTGGGACATGGTGCTGGTGTTTTGTGGCACCAAGGACAACGCGGAATTCGTGAAGCGTCGGCTCGCGCACGCCGGTATCGAGGCGGCGGAGCTGCATTCGAACCGTTCGCAAAAGGAGCGCAAGGAAGCGCTCGACGGCTTCAAGAACGGCGAACACCGCGTGCTGATCGCGACCGACATCGCCGCCCGCGGGCTGGATATCGATGGTATATCCCATGTAGTGAACTTTGACGTGCCGCGCAACGCAGAGGACTACATCCACCGCATCGGGCGCACCGGCCGCGCGGAGGCCCTCGGCGACGCGGTCACGTTCGTCGCCTTCGACGAGGAGGAGTACCTCGACCGCATCGAGCAGCACATCGGCACCAAGCTCGAGCGCCGGCGCTACAAGGACTTCGACCACGGCCTGGGCCGCTACGTTCCGTCGAAAAGCGACGTGGGCCGCATCCGGACGGGTCGCCGCGGGGCGAAACGCCGCTACGTGTAGGGCGAGCGGCGCGATTCGCGCGCGGTCACGGCCGGCAAGACGTGCCGCGCCGATCTTGCAATCGGCGCCGATCGATTCCCAACCCCGCAGCGGGGAATCGAGCACCCGCAACGCGGCATTCCGCACCGCACGCCTCCGCCAGACTACCTTCCCCGACACCGTCGATTTGGGCCGGTCCGTTTCTTGCCGTCAGGGGTCCGAAGTTCTCAACCGAATAGCGCGGCGGTCGTGCACCCCGGCGAATGCCAAGAAGCATCGTAGGGAGTTTGGTGCGCTTTTTGTCAGGTGCGCGAACTTGCGGGGTGCGCGCCGCGCGAGAACCATGGTCGACCCGGCGCCGCCCGCGAGCGGATGGCGCGTTGGTCGGAAAGGAGCCCCCGTCTCCATGAGCATTGGATTCAAGATGAATGGCCGTATCGGCCGCAAGGAATACCTGATTTCATCACTGATGGTCACCCTGCTGGCGGTCGCCGCCTCGATCGCCGCGCTGAGCTTCGCCCTCGGCAATTCCCAGAGCGATACCCCGAACGTGATCGCGATCGCGGCCACGCTGGTGAGCTACGTCATGCAGAGCGCGCTGATGGTGCGCCGATTCCACGACCTGGGGAAGCCGGGCTGGCACTACTGGCTGACACTGGTCCCATTCTACAATCTCTATGTCGGAGTCATTCTGCTGTTCACGCAGGGCGCGAAGGGCTCCAATCAGTACGGTCCCGAGCCGGCGGCGTAGCCACACATCAACAATACGAGCGGACCGGCTCGGCACGCGAAGCCGCCTGGGAGAGTTCCCGGGCGGCTTTCGCTTGCCGGGAGTCATCGCCGGTTGTGCTAGAGTGGGGCCGCGCTGGAGCGCCCCATGAACGTCGAAACCTGGCTCCTTTTCTGCGCCACCGAGACGGTCTTGTGTTTCACGCCCGGGCCCGCCGTGTTGTGCGTCATATCGACGGCGCTCGCGCGCGGCGCCGGAGGCGGCGTGGTGGCCAGCCTCGGCATTCTTGCCGCCAACGCGATGTATTTCGCGCTGTCGGCGACCGGCCTCGGCGCGCTGCTGCTCGCGTCGCGGACACTCTTCGTCGCCATCAAGTGGGTGGGAGCGGGCTACCTCGTCTACCTGGGGTTGCGGATGCTGCTCCGGCGCGCACCGTCGCCACAGGAAGCACCCGCGGCACCGGCGCGCCGCGCGAGTCCGTTCGTGAACGCGTTCGTCACCCAGACCGCCAACCCAAAGGCGCTCATCTTTTTCACCGCGCTCCTCCCGCAATTCATCGACCCCGACCAATCGGCCGCGCGGCAGATTGCCATCCTGGGCGTCAGCTCGGTGGTGATCGAGTTCCTGGTGTTGTGTATCTACGTGGGCGCCTGCCACGGCGCCCGTCGCTGGGCGCGCGGTCGCCGCTTCGGCGATGCGTTGCACCGCGCGGGCGGCGTCCTGCTGATTGCGGCCGGGGCGAAACTCGCCGCCATCCGGAGCCAGTGATGTCGCGCGTGCACGACGTGGTGGTGGTCGGCGCGGGTCCGGCGGGAAGCGCCACCGCGCTCTACGCGGCGCGCGCCGGGCTCGACGTGGCCCTCGTCGACAAGCGGGTGTTCCCGCGCGACAAGATCTGCGGCGACGCCATCGCGCGCAAGAGTCTCGCGCATCTGCGGGAGCTGGGGCTGTTGGACCGCCTGAAGCTCACCGCCCACGAGTCCATCGGCCGCGCGGTGCTCTCCTCGCCGGATGGGCACGAGATCGCCGTCGACCTGTCGTCGGGCGGCGACCCGGCGCCCCACGCCGTGTGCCGCCGGGAGCTGTTCGACCACGTGCTTTTCGATGCGGCGCGCGGAGAAACCACCGCGCTCGAAGACGCCACCGTCACCGATATCCTGCGTACCAACGGCCGCGTGACCGGTGTGGCCTGTCGAGTCGGCGGCCGCGAGAGAGACATTCACGCCCGCGTCGTCGTCGGGGCGGACGGCTTCGACTCCGTGGTGGCGCGGCGCCTCGGCTTCTATCGCCACGACTCGTCGCGCTGGTTCGTGGCGACCCGCGGTTACTACCGCGGCCTCGACGTCGCCCCCCGCACCGTCGAGGTGCATTTCGTCCGCGAGACGCTGCCGGGCTTCCTGTGGGTTTTTCCCACCGGCGACGGTGTCGCGAACGTCGGTCTCGGGCTCGTGCATCGGGACTTGAAACGCCGGCGCGTGCGCCTGCGCGACGTCCACGAAGCCGTGCTCCAGTCGCCCCGGTTTCGCGGCCGTTTTGCGCGCGCGGAGCGCGTCGGCAACGTTCATGGTTGGAATCTTCCGACGCCCGACCTGCGCCGCACGATCGCCGGCAACGGGTTTCTGCTGGTCGGCGACGCGGCCGGGCTCGTGGATCCATTCTCCGGCGAAGGCATCGGCAACGCGCTCGCCTCCGCGCGCGTCGCAGCCGATGCGATCGCGCAGGCGATTCGCGAAGACGAACCGGAGCGCGCCTTCGCGCAGTACCCGTCGCGCCTGTGGTCCGCGGTCGACGCGCGGGAGATCGCGCTTCACTATCGGCTGCGCTCGGTCGCGCGACGCGGACGCGTGATCGACTTTGTGGTCGGCCGCGCGGGCGCCCACGCCGACGTACTGCAGTGGGTGCGCACCATGACCTCGGAGCACGGCGCCCTGGCCCACAAGCAGGACCTGCTCTCGCCGCTCACCTACGCACGATTGCTGCTTCGCCGCCGCTAGCGCGTCGTGTGCTTGCGATGCCGAGCGCGAATTTCAAGAAGGCGGGCGGGACTAACGTGGCTCCGAAGATGGCTATCTCCGGAGTCGGGCGCGCCGACTACTTCGGCGACTCAAGGACGTCGCGCAGCGCGTTTTCGATTTCCGCCACGGTGAAGGGTTTTTCGACGACGCGGGTGGCGCCGAGGAGCTGGGCGCTCTGGAGAAACACGCGGTTGCTCGGCGCGCTCATCGCCACACAGCGGGTCATGGGACTCTCCCGCTGGAGATACATGATGACCTCGAGGCCATCCTTCTCCGGCATGAGAATGTCCGCAATCACGACGTCGAAGGACTCCTTGCGCAGCATTTCGATGGCCTGCTTGCCGTCGCTGGCTTCGCTCACGTCGTAACCTGTGCGCGTGAGCCACGTACGCAGCATGCTCCGTATCTGCGGCTCGTCGTCCACGACCAGAATTCGGCGTTGCATGGTTGGCTCCCGACTAAATGCCCGAACGGCCGGCACCCGAGCTTGACCCGCCGATTGCCCCACCTGGAATCCAGGGAAGCTCTAGTCCTCGCCCCGCCCCAAAGCATACCCGGAAATTACCCGTGTTTTAAAGGGCTTTTCTCGGTCGGGTGGCAAGGGCGGCCGGCACTCTATCCGGGCAATTCCTGGCTTGCAAACTGAAACCTGACTGGTGATATTTCCGTTAGTTTCTGCAAGAGGTTCGGAACACCGCACAGTTACCGATTCCTCCTCCTCCGCCAACTGGCGGAATCTTTGCAAGACACCCGGCGAATGCACTCACCGCTCCATATCACTTACGTCGGCCACGCCACGTGCCTGATCGAGATGAACGACGTCCGGATCCTCACGGATCCGTTGTTGCGTGATCGCGTGGGGTACATTCGGCGCCAGTCCGCCGCAGTCGACCCGGCCCGCGTCGGCGGCATCGACGCGGTGCTCATCTCTCACGCGCACCTCGATCACCTGGACCTGCCTTCGCTGCGCCGGCTCGGGCGCGACAAGCGGATGATCGTGCCCGAGGGGACCGGAAACATGCTCTTGCGCGACGGCTTCCAGGACGTCGAGGAAGTCCGGCCGGGTGACTGGACACGGGTGGGAGAGGTGGATATCCAGGCCACGGATGCCTCCCACGACGGCGCGCGTTACCCGTTCGGGCCCGAGTCCGAGACCGTCGGGTTCGTTCTCCACGGCGAGCGGGCGGTCTACTTCGCCGGCGACACCGATCTGTTTCCCGAGATGTCCGACATCCACGGCGCGCTGGACGTCGCACTGCTGCCGGTCTGGGGCTGGGGCCCGACGCTCGGTTCCGGGCACCTCACACCTCGCCGGGCCGCCGAATCGCTGACCATGCTGCGACCGCGCACCGCCATCCCGATCCACTGGGGGACCTTCGCACCGCTGGGTTTCGGCTGGCTCCGGCCGCGCTTCCTGACGCTGCCGCCGTACGACTTCGCGGACCACGCGAGCGATCTCGCGCCCGAGGTCGAGGTGCACGTCGTCCACCCCGGCAATTTGTTTCGCCTCCGCCATTGATGTCCCCTCATAATTGACCCGATGGGTCATCGAGCCTCCCCCTACTCGCTAGCGCGAAGAGTAGCGGCGTTGTGGACCATCGAGGTGGCAGCCCTGTGGCTCCTCGCCCGCGTGCTGCCCGGCTTGAGCCTCGAAGGGTGGGGCGCCGCCGTGCTCGGCGTGGCGGTCATCGGGTTCGCCAACGCGCTCGTCCGCCCGATTCTGCTCTTCCTCACGCTTCCGTTCACGGTTCTGTCGTTCGGATTCCTCACCCTCGGGCTGAATGCGCTCATCCTGTGGCTGGCGGCGCTCGCCGTTCCCGGCCTGCACGTGAGCAGTTTCTGGGGAGGCTTCGCCGCCGCCCTCGGCCTGTCCGCGGTCAACACCGCTGCCACGTCGCTGTTGGCATTCGACGAAGAAGACTCGGTCTACCGGAACATCGTCAAGCGCATGGCGCGCCGGAGTCATCCGCTGGCGGAGAACCCGACTCCGGGGCTCGTGTTCGTGGAGTTCGACGGTCTTTCGGCGGGCGTGCTCGAGCGCGCGATCCGTGCCGGATACCTTCCCACGCTCGCGCGCTGGGTCGAGCGCGGAACCCATCGGATCGTGAGCTGGGACTGCGGGGTGCCGTCGCAGACCTCGTCGGTCCAGGCGGGAATTCTGTTTGGCAACAATTTCGACATCCCGGGGTTCCGCTGGTACGAGAAGTCGACCGGCGAAATGGTGGTCTCAAACGACCCCGCCGACGCCCGGCGCATCGAGCAACGCGTCTCCCGGGGCGCCGGACTCCTGCGCGAGAACGGGATCAGTGTGTTCAACATGTTCACGGGGGACGCCCGCCGGAGCGTAGCGACCATCAGCACGCTCGCGACCTCGGTGCACGAGGTTCGTGAAGCCAGCTCGACCTATTTCACGTTTTTCGTCAATCCGTACAACTTCACGCGCGCACTGGTGTTCATGGCGTGGGAACTGGCGGTCGAGCGGTGGGAGGCGATTCGGCAGTCGCTCCGTGGCGTGCGCCCGAGGGTGTCGCGCGGAGGCGGATTCCCGTTTCTGCGCGCGATGTCGACGATCTTCCAACGCGACTTCGGGACGCACGCGTTGATGAGCGAAATGTTCGCGGGGGTTCCCATCGCGTACCTGACGTTCGTGGGCTACGACGTCGTCGCGCATCACGCCGGCCCCGAGCGCCGCGACGCGCTTCGCGTGCTCCGGCACCTCGACCGGCGCGTCGCGATGCTCGAACGCACGGGACAGGACGCCCCGCGACCGTACCGGTTCGTTGTGCTCTCCGACCACGGCCAGACGCCGAGCGTGCCGTTCCGCCAGCGGCATGGCCACTCACTCGACCAGGTGGTGCGTCGCCTGGTGAGCGAGTCGCGCACCGTCCACGCGGCGCCCGAGCACGTCGAGAGCTGGGGGCACCTGAACGCGTTGCTCTCCGAAGCGATTCGTCACGAGCGCCTGGCTGGACGGGCGGCACGCGGCCTCCTGCGGCGGCGGACCCGCGAGGGAGTTGTGGAGCTGGGAACGAGCCGCCAGCCCGCGCAGGGCGACGTGATCGTGTGCGCGTCCGGGAACCTCGGGCTGATCTATCTCACGCACGTGAGCGATCGCGTCACGCTCGAGGATATCGCCACCCAGTTTCCCGGGTTGATCGAAGGCCTCGTCGCCCACGATGGTATCGGCTTCGTGATGGTCCGCTCGGCCGCACACGGCCCGGTGGCCATGGGGCGCGATGGCGTCCATTACCTGCGGGAGCACATCATCGAAGGGACCGACCCGCTCGCGGAGTACGGCCCGCACGCGGCCGCCCAGCTCGAGCGGCTCGACGGCTTCCCCCACAGCGGCGACGTGGTGGTCAATGGCCGCTACCATCCCGCCGACGGCTTCGTCGAGAGCTTCGAGGAAATGGTGGGTGCCCACGGCGGTCTCGGCGGCGCCCAGACCGAGGCGTTTCTGATGGCGCCGCGCAATTGGCCGCTTCCATCCACCACCATGCACAGCCCCGAAGAGATCCATCAGGTGTTCGTGCGCTGGCGCGACACCATCGCCGCCGGCCGCGAGCCGTCCGGCCGCGTGGACGGGGCCGGCAGCGATGCCCTATAGTCGAACCCGTGAGTGAACGCCCGTCGCAATCCCCGGGGGACCGCCGCCGGATCCAGGAACTCAGCCTCGAGATCGAACAGCTGCGCGCGGAGCTCTACGAGTATCGCCGCGCGCAGGAGTCCGTCCGCGATACGGCGCAGCGGCTGCGCGCCGTGGTGGAGCACGCCCCGATCGTCGTGTTTGCGGTCGATCGCGACGGCGTGTTCACCCTGTCGGAGGGCCGGGGACTGGAGTCGCTCGGGCTCAAGCCCGGCCAGGTGGTCGGAATCTCGGCGCTCGACCTGTACAAGGACGTTCCCCAGATTCAGGAGAACCTGCGCAGGTGCCTGGCCGGGGAAGCGGTCAATGACGTGGTTCGCGTGGGCGACCTCGTGTTCGAGTCGATCTACACCCCGAGGCGCAACGCCGCCGGGGTCGTCATCGGAGTCTCGGGCGTCGCCTGGGAGGTCACACAGCGTGTGCGGGCGGAAGAGGCGGCGAAAGCACTCGAGGCCCAGCTCTTCCAGGCCCAGAAGATGGAGACCATCGGCACCCTGGCCGGTGGTATCGCGCATGATTTCAATAACATCCTCTCACCCATCCTCGGCTACACCGACCTCGCATTGAGCCTGCTGGACGCGAATCACCCGGTGCGAGAGGACCTCGAGCAGGTGATCCGCGCCGCGCACCGCGCCAAGGAACTCGTCGAGCAGATTCTTATTTTTTCCCGGCGCGGGGACGAAATGAGGCGTCCGTTGCAGCTTCATCTGATCGTCCTCGAAGCGCTCAAGTTGATCCGGTCGTCGTTGCCCTCGACGATCGAGGTCGAGCAGCACGTGGAGACCCGGGACGACACCGTGTTCGCCGACCCCGCCCAGATGCACCAGGTATTCATCAATCTGTGCACCAACGCCGCGCACGCGATGCGGGAAACCAACGGCGTTCTGCGGATCGAAATGGCGCGCGAGACGGTGGACGCCCACACCGCCGCCCGTATCCAGGGACTCAAGCCCGGCGACTACGTCGTGCTTACCGTCCGGGATCAGGGGGAAGGCATGGAACCCACCACCCAGGCGCGCATCTTCGAGCCGTTCTTTACCACCAAGAAGCCCGGCGAGGGCACGGGCCTCGGGCTCTCCGTGGTGCACGGCATCGTGATGAGCCACGGGGGTGCGATCGATGTGACCAGTCAGCGCGGTCAGGGAACTACGTTTCGAGTGTATCTGCCGAGCGCGCCACCCGCGGCAGCGGACACGGAGAGTGCGCGCGTGCCGGACACGGCGGCGCGAGGCGAGCACATTCTCGTCGTCGACGACGAACCGGACGTCACGCGGGTGCTGACCAGGATCCTCGAATCACAGGGATACCGGGTAACGGCGCTGACCTCGAGCGAAGCGGCGCTGGCGGCGTTTCGGCGTGCCCCGGCCGATTTCGCGGCCGTTATCACGGACCAGACCATGCCGCGCATGACCGGCGTTGAGCTCGCCCGCGAGATTCATGCGGTGAGCGAGCGGACACCGGTGATTCTCACCACCGGCTATCGGGGAAAGCTCACCGCCGATGCGGTCGCACGCGACATCGCCGCGGTGGCGGCCAAGCCGTTCGACGTGATGACCCTCACCGCCACGCTCCGCGCCGCGCTCGATGGCACCGGGGAGCAGGGCTAGCGCTTCAGCGCGGCAACGATCTCGTCGTTAGACGGAAATCGTCCCGTCTCCTTCTTCGAAAACACCAGCGTGCCCTCGCGACGAATCTCAAACGCGCCACCCTTCGACTTGATCAGTTCGATCTCGATGGCGGGAAATGCCTTTTCGAGCGCGGCCCTCAAACTGAGGGCCTTGGGAGTGTAGTCTCAGGGAATGCAGTACTCGATCGACACACGCATAACAGACCTCCCGGGGCGCGGCACCTTGAACGAGCTTTAACCGAGAGTAGGAGAGCCACTCTACTGCGTCAACCCGCGCCACGTTTTCAATTGATTCCTCTGCAATCAGATAGTGGAAGGCTTTAACCGATCTTCACGACGCCGTCGAAGCACTTGCATGTCATCAAACCAGTTAGACATTTGCCCGAGCTCCGCTTGTGGAAAAACACCCCCACGCACCTGCGCGAGAGGCTGTAACTCCATTGTTGGCAAAGTGAACGCCGTGGCGTCCAGAATCAATAAGTTATGCACAACGAAGTGCCGGTTTGTGGAAAACATCCGGACGGCCGGGTGACGTCCAAAAGCAAGCACGCCCCCGGGCTCGAGGCCCGGAGGCGTGCAGTCCGACATTCCAGCGGGAACGCGGAGGCTATCGTACGGTGATGGGCTCGGGACGCTTCTCTTCCTTGCGAACCCACGCAGCGTCGGGTTCCTTGTGCGCGCCCGTGCTCGTGCTCGCGGTCGCACCCGCGCCCGCCTGCGAGCCCATCTTGCAGTTGCCCTCGAAGAACACGCCCTCGTCGATGACGAGGCGGGCGGTCTGGATATCGCCCTCGACGTGCGAACCGCTCTGGAGCTCGATCTTGTTCGCCGCCGCGATATTCCCAATCAGCTTGCCGCCGATGACTGCGTTCTTCACCTTGATTTCGGCCTTTACTACGCCCGACTTGCCGATGATCAGCGTGTCCGGGCATGAGATCGACCCCTCGAACTGGCCGTCGATACGAATCGTACCCTGCAGCTCGATGTCGCCCTTGATCTTGCATCCCTGGCCGAGCATCGAGTTCAGCGTCCCCTGGGTCGTGGTGACTTCTCCGTCCTTACCAAACATTGCTTTCGCCTCCTCGTTCGACTGAGTCGTCTTGAAGCCAGATTTCAACATGATGTTCCGGACCCCCTCCAGCTGGACCGCTGTCTAGTTCAGCAGGTACTTCCGTGGATCGACGGGCACGCCGTTCTCTCGAACCTCGAAGTGAAGATGTGGGGCCGTACTCTTGCCGGTGCTCCCGACGAAGGCGATAGTCTTACCACGGGTTACCCGGTCCCCGACGTTTACCAGATTCCGGGAGTTATGTCCATACACGGAGCGAAGTCCGTACCCGTGGTCGATCTCGACCATCCATCCGTAGGTCTCGTCGAAACCGCTCATTTCGACGACACCGTCCGCCACCGCGAACACCGGCGTCTCTCGCGGGGCAGCAATGTCCATGCCCGGGTGATAGTCCGGGTCCTTTTCGCCGCCGGTTACATGAAATTCCTTTGTAACAAAGCCCTTTAGAGGCCACATCGAGGGCATCGAGTCGAGCATGAGCCGTTGCTCACCCGCACCGACCGCACCGGCTTCTTCCTCAAAAGAGATGGAAGGACTTTGGTCGGTCGGTGAGAGGCTTGCCACCAGCGTGCTGTCGTCGGGCGAGAGTGCGATCCCGAGCATCGACTTGAGCTGAAGCCCCAGCGCATGCAGGCGCAGCATCTCGACCTTGAGGGAGTCGACTTCCGCCAGGCGGGTCCGCAAGGCGTCGTTCTCATGGGTCAGGGTCATCGATCGGTGCGCGGCCGTGGCGACCCGGCCGTAGGTGACGACGAATGCGAAGCCGGCGATCATCCCGACCGTGGCCAGGATGACGAACGCGATCGCCCACCGGTACGAAACGCGGAAGTTCCACGTCGTCCGGTTATCATGGGGAACGACGATGACGGAGAACTGCTTGGACATCTCCGGTCCCGTCAGCGCGGAAGCGGCACTCGCATCAGGGAGGCGAGTCGTTCGAAGTCGTCGTAGGTGTAGAATTCGATCGCGATCCGGCCCTTGCCACCTCGCTTTTCGTCGATCGAAACACGGGTTCCCAGATGCTGTGAGAACGCGCGCTCCAGATCCGTCAGGTGGGCCGGTTTCTCCTTCGGCGGCCGGCCCATGGACTCCTTGCGCCGGCGAACCAGCCCGACTTCGGCCTCCACCTGGCGAACGCTCAAGTTGTGCTGGACGATCCGGTGCGCGAGGGCGGTCTGTTCCTTCTGGGTAGGGAGCGTCAGGAGGGCTCTCGCGTGCCCGCCCGTTATCGCCTCCGCCTCCACCATTTTCTGGACTTCCTCCGGCAGGTTCAACAGGCGCAACGTATTGGCCACGGAACTGCGATCCTTGCCCACCATCGTGGCCACATCGCCCTGCGAAATACCGAACTCCGAAATCAGCCGCCGATAGGCCTGGGCCTCCTCGATCGCGTTGAGGTTCTCCCGCTGGATGTTTTCCACGATCGCGAGCCGCAGCGCGTCGGCGTCCTTCACGTCGCGCACCACCACCGGAATCGACGGCATTCCCGCCAGGCGCGCCGCCTGCAGACGCCGCTCGCCCATGATCAGTTCGAAGTGCGCGCCCTTGCGGCGCACGACCACCGGTTGCAGAACGCCGTCGTTGCGGATGCTGTCGGCGAGCTCCTTGAGCCGCGTATCGTCGAAATTGCGGCGCGGCTGGAACGGATTCGCCTCGATCACGTCGATGGAAACCTCGGTCACTTTTTCACCCGGCTGGGGTTCCGCCACGGCCGGACCTGGAATCAATGCTTCGAGCCCGCGACCCAACACTTTCCTAGTGGACATCTCCGATCACCTCGCGCGCCAGGTCGAGGTAACTCCTCGCACCCAGGCATTGGACGTCATAGAGCAGAATGGGTTTCCCGAAACTCGGCGACTCGCTCAACTTGACGTTGCGTGGAATCACCGTCTTGTAGACTTTCTCACCGAAAAAATTGACCGCCTCCTGCGCGACCTGGCTCGCGAGGTTGAGGCGCTTGTCGAACATGGTCAGCAACACACCCTCGATCGCAAGTCCGGGATTGAGCGACGCCTGCACCATCTTCACGGTGGCAAGCAGCTGGCTCAAGCCTTCCAGCGCATAATACTCGCACTGCAGCGGAATCAGGAGCGAGTCGGCCGCCGTCAATGTATTCAGCGTGAGCAGGCCGAGGCTGGGCGGACAATCGACGACGAGGTAATCGTAGTCGTCGCGAACGCGCGCCAGGGCCCGCTTCAGCCGGAACTCGCGCTGGGGTTCGGCGACCAGCTCGATCTCGGCGCCCGCGAGCGCCGGGCTCGACGGCAGGGCGTCCAGAAACGGCATCATGGTCGGAATGATGGCCTGCCGGACCAGGTTGTCGTCGAACAGCACGTCGTAGATGGTGGTGAGCAACGCTTTCCGATCGAGACCGATGCCCGAGCCCGCGTTCGCCTGCGGATCCATATCCACGAGCAGCGTCTTGCGTTCCGCCGCGGCCAGGCTGGCGCAGAGATTGACCGCCGTCGTGGTCTTCCCCACTCCACCCTTCTGATTGGCAATCGCGATGATGCGTCCCATGGGTGTTGCGCCGCTTACGGCGTCGGAGGAGTGCAGGTGGGAGGCGTCGTGAACGGGCTGGCGTTGAGCCAGGGGCTCACGACGATGCGGGTTGCGACTGCGCCGGAATCCAGTGAATCGTGAATGGTCCCGTCGATGGTCGACTGCTGTGCCACCGGCGCACCCCAGTAGTTGCAGCTCGCATCCAATTGAGGCACCGAGACATTCTCCGGGAAGCCATTCTCGAGATAGATGTTCATGACCCCCGTTCCGACTCCGTTGCCGCTGAATTGATTGAAGTGAATCTGCGGGAACTCGGCGTGCGAGAGGGTAATCCCGCGCGAGAAGTTGAATTCGATCTTGTTGTACTCGATGACGATCGACGCCGATCCACTCGGATCCATGATCGCCATCCGAATTCCGCTGCTGCCGTTGATGCGGAGGTCGCAGCCCCGCACGATCACCGAATCGGGAATCGATGCGAAGGCGGCGATGGCGATTCCATCGGCGCGACCGTTGCTGATTTCGGTGTCGATCGCGGTGAGTGATCCAGATCCCTCGACCAGTATGCCGGCGTCGCCGCTGCATCGAATCATACAATTCGTCACGACAGCGCTCGCGTTATCACGAAGCCGAACTGCCTTCTGGCCGTATCGAATCTCCGTGTAGTCGAGCTCGATGAGCCCATTGACTCCGCCAATTGACGTTGCACCACGGATTCCCTCCCACCATCCCCGCTCGTCACCGCACTTGAACGTGCGATCGTTGGCCTGGATGACCACCGGCTCGGTACTCGTTCCATTTGCGATCAGCGTTGACCCCGCCACGTCGATGACGGTCCCTGGGACGTCGATGAGCAACTCGGTGCCCGCTTCGATTGTTGTCGTCGTACCTTCGGAGACCGAGAAGATGGGATTTCCGGCCGGAGGCGACACAATATAGGGCGACCTCGCTTTCACGTAGGACGCGAGTGCGGTCTGGCCACTTGCCGCGTAACCTACTTTTATTAAAGCAGTTACGCTGCTGCTCACCTGGCCGTCGGAAACCCTGACGGTGAGCGTATCGGTGCCAATGGCGACAGGAGTCGCCCATCGCACGATGGTCTTCTCCGGATTCTGCGGGGTCAGGGCGGTCTTGTTGGGATCGCGGGTGATCGACCACGTGACGGTCAGGGGATCGTCGTCCAGGTCATCTACCGCCACCGATAAATTGACCGGTACCCCTCTTACCACTCCGATCTTCGTGAACAGGAGGTCGATGGTCGGTGGCCGGTTGACGGGCGTCACGGTGTCGCCCCCGCTCGTGCAGCCAAGAGCGACCAGGACCAGAAGGAGAGGCGGCAAGCCGCAAAAACGCATTTAAATCCTTTTTAAACAACAAGTTATAGCGTGTGGGGCAGGCGTCTCTTTCCGAAGAATACGCGGCGGTCCGTCTGGGAATCAAGCGTGAATTGCGCACAAGCGCGCTTCAGCTCGTTTGTGGCACTGATTTCACGTGAAATCTGCCCGGTGGGCCATGATGTGGTCCACTGCTCCCTCGCCTGTGGTTTCACGTGAAATCTCGAAGTCCGTCACGCTCACCCTTTTTCGTGCATGGTCGGCTTCGGGGTGCCGTACAGCCGAGGGTCGCCATCGAACTTCGCAGCCGTTTCGCTCGAGGCGAAGTAGAACAAACGGCCACCAAATGACCGGACTGGGGAGGCATCCGCGGGCTGGAACCGAACCAGGCTTACCGGGTCGGTCACCTTGCCGCAGTAGCGATACGGCGCCGAAACGAAGGTTCTCAACGCCTCGTCATCTGATACGAAATAGACCTCATGATTCAAGAACGCGCGGTGGGACGCGTCGATAGTCGCGTCGCGGGCGGGATCCACGGCACACTTGAGGTGGGCCCCCATGTCCAGCAAATACGGTTCCGGACCTTGCACGAAGGTCGCTGCGCAGGGGCTTCAGCAGAACCCAACCGGCTGCCCGTTCACGTAGACCGCCGGCATCTTCGGGTTCAGGCGTGTTTTCCTGACCGCACAGCGATCGTTGATGGTCACCAGATTCGTCTCGAAGTAACGCAACCGCGGAAATGAGTCCTCGGGGCTGATCACTTCTGCCAGCTCCATGTAGTGGTGCTTGTCCTTGCCCTTCTTGGAACAGGCCGACAGCACCAGCGCCACCAGGGCGGTAATGAGAATCGCTCGCCAGCGCATCTGAATCATGCGGACCTCCAAGAATCCCCTCTAACGCGAGTCATGATACCCCGAAACGGTACAACGCGTATCTCCCGTATTCGCCTGAAGTCGAAGACATCAATGTGAAGGATCCTCGCGCGCCTTCGGGAGTGCTGTCACGAGGAATTGTCGACATGAATCGAGCCCCCGGCAGGAGGAGCCCCTCGATCTCACCCGCCATCTCCAGCGGCGCACCGACCGCCATGGTAACCGCCACGGAGTACCGTCTCCGATGTTTTTCCGAACGGGCGGCGGCATACGCTTCGCCGCCGAATACCTCGACATTCGCCAGGGGAATAGATCGGACGAGGCGCTCGAGGAAGGCTACCTTGCGCTCGCGGCGTTCGATCAGGAGCACCGGCACACTCGGCTGCAGGATGGCCCACACGGCTCCGGGGAAGCCGGCCCCCGACCCGATATCCACGATCGCATCGCCTGCCGCTATGGCGACGAGACTCTCGATCTCCAGACTCTCGAGGAGGAGGCGCTCGCAGGTGGCGACCGGGTCCCGACGCGAGACGAGTGCAATCTCGCGCGTCCAGGTCAGAACCTCGGTCAGATACCGGGTGAGCCCGTCGACGACGGCTGGCTCATACGATGTAACATATTTATTTACAATTAGTTGCGCTGATTCACCGGGGAGTGGTTCCATCTAGGACCGCGGGTGCCGGTACCGCTCGACATGAACCGCCAGGATGGACAGATCGGCCGCCCGGACTCCGGCGATTCGCGAGGCTTGACCGATCGTCTCTGGGCGCTTGCGGGTGAGTTTCTCCCGGGCTTCGGTGCTTAATCCGACCACGCCGTCGAACGCGAAGTCGTGCGGAATCGATCTGGACTCCAGATCGCGGAGCGACTGAACGTCGCGGGCCTGCCTCGCCACATAGCCTTCGTATTTCACCGAACACTCCACGGCGTCATCGAAGCGTGAATCCTCGCCGATCGCACCCATCTCGCGCAGATGGCGGCAGCGCACCAGCGGCCGGCGCAACACATCGCGCAGCGACGTGGGATGCCTGACCGGTTCGAGCCCGTGTAGATCGAAGACCTCGTTGCCGATTCCCGCCGGGAAGCTCGTCGTCCCGAGCCGCGAGACGATATCGTCCACGGCGGTCCGTCGCGCGAGCGCGGCGTCGAGTGCCGCGCTCGGGACGAGCCCGAGCCGATGTCCGACATCCATCAGACGCTCGTCGGCGTTGTCCTGCCGGAGCAGCAACCGGAACTCCGCCCGGCTGGTGAACATTCGATAGGGTTCGTCGATCTCTTTCGTGGTGAGATCGTCCATCATCACGCCGATGTAGGCGAGATCGCGGGCCAGCACGAGCGGGGCTTCGTCGCGCAGAGCCAGCACCGCGTTGACTCCGGCCATGAAGCCCTGCGCGGCGGCTTCCTCGTAGCCGGAGGTTCCATTGACCTGTCCCGCGAAGTAGAGACGCGGGATGAACTTCGACTCCATCGTGCGATGAAGCTGTTCGGGCGGGAAGAAATCGTATTCGACCGCGTAGCCGGGGCGCGCCATGCGCGCACGCTCGAAGCCCGGGATGGATTCCAGAATGGCGAGCTGCACGTCGACCGGCAGACTCGTGGAGATGCCGTTGAGGTAGAGCTCTGGATGGTCGATCCCTTCCGGCTCGACGAACACCTGGTGCCGGGTCTTGTCGGCGAAACGAACCACCTTGTCCTCGATCGACGGGCAGTACCGCGGCCCAATGCCCTCGATGACACCCCCGTAGAGGGGGGAACGAGAAAGATTCTGCCGAATGACGTCGTGCGTTCGTTCGGTGGTGTATGTGAGGTGGCAAAGAACCTGCGGCTGCTCAATGCGGCGGGTTCGATAGGAGAACGGCACCGGTGGATCGTCGCCCGGCTGGGGCTCGAAGCGGGACAGATCCACGCTGTCGCGAAACACGCGCGGCGGCGTTCCGGTCTTCAAACGACCCATTCGAAGCCCCAGCGACTGGAGACTCCGGGAAAGGGACGAGGCAGCGGGCTCTCCCTCACGCCCACCATCGGTGCGACGCTCCCCGGTGTGCATGAGCCCGCGCAGAAAGGTCCCGGTCGTCAGCACACACGCCCGCGCGTTTACAATCTCCGAGCCCGCGAGCTTGACTCCAGCGAACCCATTGTCCGACACGAGGATTTCTTCGACCTCGGTCTCAAGGACATCCAGGTTGGACTGCGCGGCGGTGGTTTCCTGCATGAGCCGGCTGTAGAGCCGTTTGTCAACCTGGGCGCGCGGGGACCACACGGCCGGGCCCTTGGCCCGGTTCAGCATCCGAAACTGGATGCCCGCGCGGTCCGTCGCCCGGCCGATTTCGCCGCCAAGCGCGTCGAGTTCTTTGACGAGGTGGCCCTTGGCCAGCCCGCCGACGGCCGGGTTGCACGGCATGTGTCCGATCCGATCGCGCCGGAGCGTCAGCAGCAACGTCTGCAGTCCCATCCGGGCCGAGGCAAGGGCCGCCTCGCAGCCGGCGTGTCCGCCGCCAATCACGATTATTTCAAATGTCTTAGGCATCAAAAATTGACAATCATGGTTCTCGCTGGTTGACAGTTTCACTTCCCAATACAGAACCGCGAGAAGATCGCGTCCAGGAGTCCGTCGTGATACTGCCGTCCCACGGCTTCCTCATAGTCGGCGAGCACGGATCGGGCGCGAACCGCGATCAGCTCCAGCGGCTCGCGATCCCGGATCATCCCACCGAGTTCCTCGAGCTGCGACCGCGCGTCCTCCAACAACGCGACCAGGCGGGCATTGAGAATCGCTCGCGCGCGCGCCATTCGAGTCAGCGCTTCGGCCCCGGTCAGCCGGACCATGGCGGCGCGAAGATCATCCAGGCCGCGGCCGGTGAGCGCCGACACGTGAATTGTCTCGATCCCCGGCGCCGTCATCCGCACTCCGCGCTGCGATGCGGACCCGTGCAGCAGGTCGGCCTTATTCATTACCACGAGACTCCGGGCCGCGTCGAGATCACGGAGCGACAGCAGTGACTCCCCGTCCAGTTCGCCGGCGGACGCGTCGACCACGAAGAGCACCGCGTCGGCCGCCTGCGTGGCGTCCACCGCTCGATCCATGCCGATGGCTTCCACGCGATCCACCTCGCCCGCCCGAAGGCCCGCGGTGTCGTGCAGCACGAATGGCACGCCGTCGATCACCAGCGTCTCGCGGAGCACGTCCCGCGTGGTCCCCGGGATCTCGGTCACGATGGCGCGGGCCTCTCCCACCAGCCGGTTGAAAAGACTGCTCTTGCCGGCGTTGACCGGCCCGGCGATGACCACCCGGTATCCGTCGCGAAGTGGCCGGGCCAGCGCGGCGCTGCCGAGGAGGTCATCGATCTCGTCGCGCTGCCGCGAGATGATTTCCAGCGCCTCCGGCACATTCAGGGCGTCGATGCCCTCCTCGATGAAATCGATGTTGGCTTCCACCACGCCGAGCAGACCCAACATGTCGTCCGCGAGCGCGCCGACGCGCCGGGAGAGCCCGCCGGCCAGCTGGCGCTCAGCGACCGAGCGTTGCAGCTCCGAGCGCGCGTGGATCAAGTCCGCCACGGCTTCCGCCTGGATCAGGTCGATCTTGCCGCTCAAGAATGCCCGTTTGGTGAACTCGCCGGGTTCGGCCGGCCGCGCCTCGCACGCAAACAGCACCTCCAGGACCCGCGCGACCACCGCACTTCCCCCATGGCAGCTGATCTCGACCACGTCTTCACCGGTGTACGACTCGGGCCCCCGCATCACCGCGGCCATCACGTCGTCGACCCGGGCCCCGTGCGCGTCGAAGAACCCGCCGTGATAGAGACGGCGATGCTCCCAGGACGGCTCGAACGCGCCGCCGGCGGGTGTACGGAGAACGGTGGCGAGCACGTCCAGCGCCCGCGAGCCGGACATCCGCACGACCGCAATGCCCGATTCGCCCGGCGGCGTAGCCAACGCCGCGATCGTATCCGTGTGAAGTGCCATGGAACCTGGAATTCTAGCATGCGGAGCGCACTGCCTGAGGGTGGGATGCACTCCCTCGGACGCCAATCCGCAGTCGCGCATTTCAACCATTGTGCGCGGGAGGACGGCGGTAGAGGGAGTGCAGCCAGCCCCCGTGGCCGCCCTAGGGGGTCGGAGGATTCACGTAGAAACCCACCGAGTCGACCGACGTCGAGCCGAATAGCCCGATGCCGCCCTCCACATGGAAGATCGGGCGGTTGAACGAGTCCCCGGCCTCGCCGCCGAAACCGATCCCCGCTCCACCCAGCACCGGATCCGTGCGCGCGAGGTCGAACCAGTTCCGGTCCATGGCGAAGACGCGCATCTTGTAGCTGCCCGCGAAGTAGATCGCGAGCCACGGTATCCGGATGGCGGTCGTCGTCGCCACCGCGAATGGCGGTGAGCTGTTGGTGCGTGTGAAGTTGTCGAGGTCTTCTTCGTCGAGGAAATCGGCGTCGATGAGAAGCGGCGAGGCGAGGTCGAGGCTGGCGAGCCCAACCTGATACCCCTGCGCGGGCGTCACGTCCAGCCGGATCTCGACCAGCCCCTCCGTATAGACCAGCTGATTCTCGGGCTGGTAGTACACGGAGTCACCCGTGTCGGCGAACGTCGACATGCGCTGCAGGACCGTCGCACCGGTATCGTCGAGCAGCACCCACTCGCGCACCTGAATCGGCGCCGGGGTCGTCGTCGTCGCGCGGAGCGTCCCCCCGTCGGGCAGATCCACGGTGAGATCGTACCGGGTGGAGGGAAGTATTACGGCTCCCGTGATCGGAGCCACGTAGTGGCCGCTGCTTCCACCCTGATAGTCGAGGGAGCCACCATTCCAGGAGATCGTCACGGTTGCCGAGGCAATGCCCGCCCTGGCCAGCGAGAAGGGCTCGTCCGGCGCCAGCGTGCGGGTGAGGTAGAGGTCGGGAAAGGTCTCGCCGACCACGAGCATCGCGTCGACGACCGGCACGCCGACGCCCCCCGGCGCGAACAACTCGTCCGGATCGCGATCGGTCGAGCACGCGGCCATCGACATCAGCGCGGCGACACCGATCCACTGCGCGAGCCTTGCACGGCGCATCAGAACCATACGTTCACTCCCAGGCTGGGGATGATCGGAAGCATCCTCGCCACGTCCACGTCCACGGTGGAGGTGTCGCGCTGGTACTGCACGAACCACTCGTTGCGGCGGCTGTACACGTTGAACACTTCCACCAGCCACTCCGCCCGGGCGCCGAAGAGGGAGAAGTCGCGGGCGACGCCCACATCGAGGCGGTTGTACGGAAGCAGACGGGCGCTGTTCTTGTCGGCGTAGAGGAGCTCGATGTCCTCGGGGATCACGCCCGTGGTCGGGTCGCGGAGCGAATAGCGGCCGTCCACGGGTGTGAACGCCTGTCCGGTGGCGTAGACGAACGCGCCCGAGAACCTCCAGGGCCCGCGCGCGTACGCCGCCACCGCGCTCAGGTCGTGGCGCCGGTCGTACTTGGGTGGAAACTCCGCGCCCTGGTTGACCTCGGGGAACGTTCGCCGCGTCCAGCCAAGCGTGTACCCCAGCCAGCCGGTGAGCGGTCCCGCGTCACGGCGCAGGAAGAACTCGACTCCGGTGGCGTAGCCGCTGCCTCCCAGGTAGAACAAGTCGTCCGTCGTGGCCACCTCGGCGTCGACCGGTGTCGAATTGTCGAGCAGGACCAGGTTGTCGAGATCCGTGTAGTAGCCTTCGACCGACACCAGCCACGACGGCGTCCATCGCCAGTCGACGCCACCGGTCGCCTGCACGGACCGCCCAATATCGGTCGACGCGTCGATCGGCACGTAGAAGTCGGCCGCCGAAATCGCTTCGGTCGCCACCAGCTGCAGATACTGGTGATAGATACCCCCACCCAGTTTGAGGCGGACCGTCTCGCCGAGATTGTCCGCGAGCGCCAGCCGCGGCTCGAACAGCCAGCGCCCGCCGTCGTCGATGTAGCGCACGCGCAGGCCCGCGTTCACGGCCGCCTCCGCCCACGGGGTCCAGCGATCCTCCGCAAACAGGGCGAGTTCGAACGGCTCGCGCCGGTAGTCGAACACGGTCTCGGAGTTGAAATTCCGCGAGAAGGCCGCCTGGTAGCTCGAGCCTTCGAGGCCCATCGTCACCGTGTGCCGGAGATTCACGGCCCAGGTGAGTTCCCCCGCCGCCGTGTAGTCTCGAATGCCGTTCTCGAACGAAGCCGGCGTCGTGAATGCGGTCGCGGTGGTGTAGCTCGCATAATCGCTGTACGAGAGGCGCGCGGTTGCGATCAGCCGCGCGCTGAGCGCGCGCACGAACGCGGCGCTCACCACCGTGTTGCCCCATTTGAGGTTGAGATACGTGTCCTCGTCGAGCGTGAAGTCGAGCTGGTCGTGTCCGGTATAGACCGACAGCTCAACACGTCCCCCGCCGGCGGGTACGGCGAACTTCCCATTCGCGTCGTAGAAATAGTAGTCCGGGACCTCGGTGTCCTCGTCTCGAATCAATTCGAGCATTGGCTCCAGGTGCGTCCGCCGGGCGCTCGCGGACCACGACCCTCGCCCCGCGGGTCCGTCCAGCGCGAGCCGGGACGCGATCGTGCTGATGCCGGCTTTTCCGCCGAGGTGGCGCGCGGCGGCATCGCGCGTGCGCACGTCGAGCACGGCTCCCAGCCGGCCGCCCCGATCCGCCGGGTAGGCCCCCTTGTACAGGCTCACGTCCCCGATCGCATCCGCGTTGAAGGTCGAGAAAAAACCGAACGCGTGGGTGGGGTTGTAGACGGTCGCCTGATCGAGGAGTACCAGGGTCTGGTCCGGCCCGCCGCCGCGGACATACAGGGCGCTGGAAAAATCGGATGCGGCCTGGACCCCGGGGATCAGCTGCAACGTCCGGATCGGGTCCGCCTCCGCGACCCCGGGCAGCGACGCGAGCCGGTCGGCGGGGATGGAAACGAAGCCCGTCTGCTCGTCGCGGGCCTGCGTGAGGCGGTCCGCATCGACCCCGACTCCTTCGACCGGAATCGGCGAGACCGTCAGCGCGGCGTCGAGCGTGTACTCGCGGTCTTCGGCCACGAGCACGCTGTCCTCGCGCATCGTATAGCCGACGCGCGCGAAACGCACGAGGTAACGGCCGAGCGGGACCGCCGCAAAGAAATACTGCCCGTTGGAAAGACTCAGCTGGCCGCGGGCGACCTCATCGCCCGCGAGTGACCGGCCGAGCAACTGAACAGTGACGAAGCCCAGCGGCTCGCCAGCTTCCGCGTCGCGCGTCACGCCGCGCACGGTCGACGCCAACGCCTCGACCGGCGACACCAGCGCAACGACGAGAGCAATGGATGCAAGTAGGCGCATGGTTGTTTGCCTATCAGGCGGGGCGAGCGTGACATTGCTCGGACGCGAATCCGCAGCGCGCTTTCAACCATCGCGCGCGAGGACCTGAGCGGAAGAGCGATGTCGCGCTCGCTCCGCTGGATCCCGCAAGCACGGCGGGGGCAATCGGCGACAGGACCCGCGGGGTCAGCAGAACGTCGCCATGACGTCCCCCGGCAGATTCAATCCCGGGGCAGATCGTCGGTGGCGGACGTGCGCGGCGAAATAACCACCTTGCGCAGCAACCCGTCGCCGATCGTGTAGGTCGTGACGTCGTCGAACTCCGAGACCGCGAGATGGATGATCCGCCGCTCCGAGGCCTTGAGGGGTTCGAAGTCGTATTCCTTCTGCGTCCTGCGAACCCGTTCCGCGATCTTCTGTGCTTTTTCGACCAGGAGCCGGTGCTTGCGCCGCACGTAGCCGCCGACGTCCACCGTGATCTTGCTGTGCCGCCCGGTCCGGCTGGTGAAAACGCGATTGACCACGTGCTGGATCGACGTGAGCGTCTCGCCGCGGCGTCCGATCAGCAGTCCGTCGAGTCCGGTGGAGCTGATGTTGACGAACGTGGTGTCGTCGGACTCCTCGATCTCGATCGTGTGCTCGATCCCCATGAAGCCGAGCACTTCGCCGATGATCGCCCGCACCACTTCCGGGGTCTCGCCGGCGTCCCCGGCCGCCGCGCTCTCGCGGCGGGTGACGCGGATCCGCACCATCTTGCCGCCGAAGATGCCCCGCAGACCGCTCGGCGATTCCGAGAGCAGCTTGATGTCGACGTCGTCCTTGCTGGCGCCGAGCTCGCGGAGGGCCTTGTCGAGGGCCTGCTCGATGGTCTTCCCGGTGGTTTCGACCGATGCCGTCATGCCGTCCGTCCCTTCGTACCCCTCCGTCGCTCCGCTACGCCTTCTTCGCGTTGCGCGCGCGACCGCGCTTCTTGGGCGTCTCTTCGACGACCGTCAACTTCCCCCCTCGAGTGTCCCTGACGATGTAGTACTGCTGAACCACCGACAATGCGGTGTTGATGATCCAGTAGATCACCAGGCCGGATGGCATCTTGTAGAAGAGCACCGTGAACACGATCGGGAGCAGCGTCGTGTAGCCGGGCGGCATCGGCGACGTCGACCCGGTCGGCGATCCTCCCAGTTTCGACTGGGCGAACATCGCCCCTCCCATCAGTAGCGGGAGCAGGCTGAAATCGCCGCCAATCAGCGGAAGCGTAATCGGCAGCTTGAACAACACGTCCTGCTGCGAGAGGTCGTTGATCCAGCCGACGAAGGGGGCCCCGCGCAGCGCGATGTTGAAGCTGAGCACGTTGTAGAGCGCGATGAACACGGGCATCTGCAGGAGCATCGGGAGACACCCGCCCAGCGGGTTCACGCCCGCTTCCTTGTACAGCTTCATCGTCTCCTCGCTGAGGCGGCGCTTGTCGCTCCCGTACTTCTCTTTCAACGCCTGCAGGCGAGGCTGCAGATCCTGCATCTCCTTCATCGATTTGAAGCTCTTGTGGGTGAGCCGGTAGAAGAGGACCTTCGCGAGCACCGAAATGAGGATGATCACCAGGCCGTAGTTCGGAATCGCCTTGTAGGTGGTCGTCATCGCCCACAGCACGGCGGTGCAGACGGGCCGAATCCACTGCCACCCGAAGGTGACGTTCTTTTCGAGCCCGATGCCGAGGCCCTTGAGCAGGTCGTAATCCAGCGGCCCCAGGTACACACGCACCGACTGGGTCACGTCGCCGCCGGCGGTCGTCAGAGGCAGGGTGATGTCCTCGGAAATGTGGTGGCCGCTCTTGATGCCGCTGATTTCGACCTCGGCGCGCGTCGGCGTGTGGGGAAACAGGGCGGCGAGAAAGTATTTGGTCTGCACGCTTCCCCAGTTGAGCGTGCCGCTGACGGTCTCGACGTGTTCGCGTCCGAACGCCGCGGGGCGCTTCTGGTGGAGCTCCTCCCCGAGCAGCACGGAGGCGCGAAACGCCGCCTGGTCGGTCTTCAGATTCTTTTCGGTGGACGCCAGCCCGGGACCCAGGCTCCACGTGACGCCGGTCGCACCCGGGAGCACCGCTTCCGGCGCGCGCAGGGTGGTTTCGAAATCGTAGCGGTCGCCGAAGAAACGATACGTGCGCTCGATGGTTCCGTTCGGTCCCGTCGCGCGAAACACCACCTCGGTGGGCTGCTCGCCGGAAACGACCACCCGCGCCCCGTCGGGCAGCGCGCCCACCGCCGTGCTCGCCTCGAAGACCAGGTTGCGCAGCGACAGCGCGTCGTGCTCGCTCCGCAGCCCGGCGGCCAGCAGGCGGTCGCCCGACCAGCTGTCGCCGGCGGGCAGAAGACTGACCGGCCGGTCGTCGGTGAGGTAGCGCAGCAGCGTCGCCGACTCGATCTCCGCTCCCCGGGTGCTGAGCGTGATTTCGTAGAGCGGAGACGCAACGACGATGGTTGCCGCCGTCGCCGAATCGGCGCCTGTGAAGCGCGAGGCCGCTGCCGCCCCGAGCGTATCGTGGCGGGCGGGTGTCGTGAGCGCGGGCGGTGTGCGCGGGGCGCCGATCGTGTCGACTCGCGCGTGCGCCGTATCCTGCCGCGCCTGCGCAAGCTCGGCGGCCTCACGACGCGCGCGCTGCGCCTTCATCTTGGGACCCAGGTAGAGCGCGTCGTAACCCAGGAACAGCACCATGGATGCGACGAACGCGATCAGCGCGCGCCGTTCCATCGACATTCCCTTCATGCCGACTCCTTCGCAGCCGGGCGCGCGGGCGCCCGCACGGCGCGGTCGGACGGCGGAACCGGGTCGAGGCCCCCCTCACACCACGGGTGGCAGCGTGCGAGCCGCCGAGCCGCCAGCACCAGCCCGCGGAACGGGCCGTGCGCCGCTATGGCCTCGGCCGCATACGCGGAGCACGAGGGATGAAATCGGCACGCGGGAGGGAGAACTGGAGAGACCCACCGGCGGTAGCCGGCGAGCAACAAAGAGAGCGGCGCAACGAGCGCCGCGGACAGCTTACGCGGCATGTGACGACCACTTCCTGTGACGATCATTCGATGTCTTCCGCACCGAGGAGGCCGTGAGACACGAGTGCCCGCTCGATGTCGTCCCGAACGTCGCGCGAATTGCGATCCACGATCGACGCCTTCGCGACCAGGACGATCCATACATGGCGGTCCATCAATCGATGGACGAACTGCCTCGCCGCCTCGCGCAGCAGCCGCTTGGCGCGGTTTCGCTGCACGGCGCCGCCCACCTTGCGACTGGCGACTACGCCCACCCGCACGCCGTCAGGGTCGGCGGGGGACCGAACGAACACGACGGAATGCCGGGTGACGAGCTTGCGTCCGCCGTCGTAGCAATAGCGGAACTGCGCCGGGCGGGCTAGAGTTCGCAAGCGACGTCGCGGCGAGCGCGCCGACTCACGCGAGGCCATGGCGGCGCCTTCCGGTCGAATCCTCGACCTACGCCGAAAGCCGCTTGCGGCCCTTTGCCCGACGTCGCTTGAGCACGAGTCTACCGCCGAGGGTGCTCATGCGCTTGCGGAAGCCGTGTTCCCGTTTGCGCTTGATGTTGCGAGGCTGGAAAGTGCGCTTCATGTTCGATGATCCTGTGTAATCGTGATGATACGAAACCGCCAGAGTTCGTTACTGGAGCAACGCCGACGTCGGCAAGCTGTTCCACGAAGTAACTCACTGTAAAGAAGCGACGATACCCGAATGGCGGGAATTCGTCAAGGTCTGTGCGCCAGCGAACACGTGGACGAAGAATTGTGCGGGCGCATCCCCATTCCCTGCCGGGAAATTCCTGTCTTATCCACAACCCGCGTGACCCTCAACTGATTTGCACAACTCGACTTCACCTGTTCCTGTGAGCAACTCAAATTCGGGGTTGCTGCCATTGTCGCTGCTTTGATACCTTCGGCCCCGTTCGATTCTTCTTACCGGGGTTTAGGGCATTCCAGAAAATTTGGTGTCTCTTTTCGAGTGGGTACTGTGGACAACTTCGCAGCGACGTCCTCTGATCGCCTCGCAACTCGTTTGTCCACAATGTAGTAGCTGATTATCCACATTTGTGGATAACCGGCGTTCTCTCGCGGCTCCCGGTCGTCAAACCGAGTGCCACACAATGAGTTTTCGCCACAACGCCCGCGCGGTGGTGGCGCTTGTCATGGTGATTTTGCGGTTGATGAAGAAGCGGCTGCCCTCACGGTCATTCCCTGACCGGAGTGTATCCCATGGGAGAAAGGGTACGGTCCATGTCGGTTTCCTCCCGCCAGCACGACCAAGACCAGATGTGGTCGGAGTTCCTTGCGTCGGTGGCCACACTGGTCAACAAACAGACGTTCGAAACATGGTTCAAGCCGATGCGACTCTCCGCCGTGGAGGGTTCGAAAGTGGTGATCGACTGTCCCAGTAAGTTTTTCGTGGACTGGGTGAGCGAGCACCACTCTGACAAGATTGTTTTCGCGCTCCGGCCGTTACTCGGAGCCAGCGCGCAGTTCCTGCTCCAGAACGCGAACGACGCTCCGCCGGAGATCCCCACCCGCCGCAGCGAGTCGTTGGTCACGGCACCCGCGCGCGCACGCAAGCCCGCTCCCGAGAGTGAGCGGCTCAATCCGAAGTACACCTTCGACGAGTTCGTCGTCGGCAACAACAGTCGCATGACGTACGCGGCATGTCTCGCCGTTTCCGAACGGCCCGCCCAGGTCTACAACCCGCTGTTTATCTACGGCGGCGTGGGACTCGGCAAGACCCACCTCATGCAGGCGATCGGCCACGGCGTGCTGAAGAGCCACCCCGACGCCCGCGTCCACTACTGCTCGGCGGAAGCCTTCATGAACGAAATGATCATGGCCATCCGCCAGGGGAACGGTCACGAGTTCCGCACAAAGTATCGCAACGTCGACCTCCTGCTCATCGACGACGTTCAATTTCTCGCCGGCAAGGAGAGCACGCAGGAAGAGTTTTTCCACACCTTCAATGCCCTCCATGGCGCGAACCGGCAGATCGTGGTGACGAGCGATCGTCCACCCAAGGAGATCCCGACCCTGGAAGACCGGCTGGTGTCCCGCTTCGAGTGGGGGCTCATCACCGACATCCAGCCGCCGGACTACGAGACCCGTCTCGCGATTCTGCGCAAGAAAGTGGAGCGTGAGAACATCCAGATTCCGGATGACGTGCTCGCGCTTATCGCCGACAGCGTGAAGAGCAATATCCGCGAGCTCGAGGGAAGCCTGGTCAAGCTGCTGGTGCACGCAAGCGTCTACAAGAAGGACATCACGAGCGAGATGGCGCACGACGTGCTCAAGGATTTCGTGAAGTCGACGCCCAAAAAGACCAGCATCTCGTTGATCCAGAAGGTGGTTTCGCAGCACTACCGCGTGCCGGTGGAATCGATGCGGTCGAAGGTGCGCACGGCCCGCCTCGCGTTTCCGAGGCAGGTCGCGATCTTCCTTGCGCGGGAAATGACGTCGGCGTCGCTGGCCCAGATCGGCCAGCGCTTCGGCGGCCGCGACCATACCACCGTCATTCACGCGTGCCAGAAGATCACCGACATGGTCGAACGCGACGTCTCGCTTCGTTCGACCATCAACCAGCTTCGAAAGGAGCTGGCGTCGTAGCCAGACGATCGCCCGGCGCCTCGCGTCCAGGGCCAGGGAGCCATGGTGGATGTTGCAGCGGCAACCGCACCATGGACCCTGGCCCTTTTTTCGTGAGGATAATCCAGGTGCTTTCTCCACGCCCGGTCGGGCTTCGGCGTTATCCCCGAATTGTGGAAACTAGGTGTGCATGACATGGGGGAAGTTATCCCCTGTGTACTAACCGCCCGACTGTCCACGCCGCGTCCCCACCCGGTCCCGAGGCGCCTCCCACACTAAGCGCCTGCGTTCAGTCGAGTAAGCGCGTGTGTTCCACATTTCAACACACCCTACTGCTACTGCTTTTTTTAATATCTAAAGTAAAGCAGTAGGAAACCCTGGTTGGCGAGAGCGACCGGCGATCCAGGGGGCGACAACCCGGTGAACACACGATGGCCGAGGCCGAAACTTTTCCACATCGGCACTCGTTTCTTGCGACGCCTGGGCGCGTGCGCTATAGTCGTGACCTCGTAGCCCACCCACTGGTTCTGGTAACGCACGGCGCAATTGTCGATGGGACGAAGAAGGAGGAACGGGCGTGAAGATCACCGTTGATCAGAAGGATTTGTTGAAGAGTTTACAGGGTATTGCCGCCGTTGTGCCCACCAAGACATCGTTGCCCATCCTCTCGACGTTTCTCATGGAGACGAAGGGCGACGGCAAGGTCACACTGACCGCGAACGACCTGGATGTTTCACTCACCAACACGCTCGCGTGCGAAACCTCGGGGCATGGAAGCGTTGCCGTGCCAGGGAAGAAGTTCTTCGAGATCGCACGTTCGCTTCCCGAAGACAGCGTCGTCATCGAAACCGAAGGCGAGCGCATCTCGATCAAATGCCGCCGCAGTCGCTTCAAGATGCAGGGAAAGAGCGCGGATGAGTTTCCAAAACTTCCATCGCAGAAGCCGATCGTGTCGTTCTCACTGGCCGCGTCGATCCTCGACGACATGATCAACAAGACCAGCTACGCGGTCTCGACCGACCTCACGCGGCCGTCGCTGTGCGGCGTGTTGTGGGAGATCAAGAAGGGCGTTTTGAGCATGGTGGCCACCGACGGGCATCGCCTCGCGCGCGTGGAGCAGCCGGGCACCGGGGCCTCCGGCGACGACAAGGACGTGATCGTGTCGCCGAAGGCGCTCAACATCTACCGCTCTCTTTCCGCCGGTCTCGACACCGCGCACGTCTCGCTGGCCGAAAACCACATCACCATCGACATGGGCGACAGCGTCATCTACTCGCGGCTGCTCGAGGGGCCCTTCCCGGATTACAACCAGGTTATGCCGAAAAAGAACACGCGAAAGCTCACCGTGAGCCGCGACGAGTTGACCGACGCGTGCCGCCGGGTGGCGATTCTTTCGAGCGCGATCACGCACCAGGTCAAGCTGGTGATCGAAGACGACCGCCTGACGCTTTCGGTGAAGACCCCGGACGTCGGCGAGGCGATGGAAGAAGTGACCTGCGCCTACAATTCTCCGAAGATGGAAATCGGCTACAACGCGCGCTACCTGCTCGACATTCTTCGCACCATCCCCGGGGGAGACGTCATGTTTCTCCTGGATCGAAGCGACAACGCGGGCGTCGTGGTTCCCGAAACGAACGGCGATGGAATGAAGCACGAGTGTCTGCTCATGCCGCTCCGACTGGGCGAATGAACCACCTTCCCGGGCGGCGCGCGGATCGTGTTTCGCGCGCCGCGCCGGCTTCCCTTCCGTGCGCGTCGACCGCTTCGTCTCGCTGAATTTCCGCAACCTCGGCCCCGAGGCGATCGAGTTCGGCCCCGGGCTCAACTTGCTCATCGGCGAGAATGGCCAGGGCAAGACCAACCTGCTCGAGGCGATCTACTACTTTCGATTCGGGAGGTCCTTTCGGGCCCAGACGGACGTGGAGCTCATCCGCTTCGAGGAGCCCTTCTGCCGGGCGGAGGTGACGTGCGGGTTCGCGGACGGGCACGGCGAGACGTTCGCCATGTCCATCGAGCGCCGCGGGGCGCAGGGTGTGCGGACGATCAAGATCAACGGCCAGACGCTCGCGAGGCGCTCGGATCTCGCGGGCCGCTTTCCGGCGGTTCTGTTCGGACCCGGCGACCTGCGCATCGTCGCCGGCGAGCCGGAGCACCGGCGTCGTTTCTTCGACATGGTGGGCACGATGACGGATCCCGCCTACCTGCGCGCGGCCCACGACTACCGCAGAACGCTCGAGCAGCGCAACGCCGCGCTCAAGGCTCGCGCCGCCCGGGACGAGATGGCCGCGTGGAACGAACGCCTGGTCGCCAGCGGCGTCGAGTTGATCGCGAAGCGCCGGGACCTGGTCGCGTTGATCGAACTCGCCATGACCGCCCATGCCCGGGAGCTGGAAAGCCCGTTCGATTTCTCGATGCGCTACGAGTCGCCGCTGCTCGACGCCGCCGCGGAGGCGGGTGCCGGGGAATTGGAAACCGCGCTCGCGCGCGTCTTCCACGAGCGGCTCGGCGCGGTCGCCTTCGAGGAATCGCGCCGCGGCGTGACGCTGGTCGGCCCGCACCGGGACGACGTAGAGTTTCGGATGTTCGGACACGACCTGCGCCGTTTCGGGTCGCAGGGGCAGCGGCGCCTGTTTGCCGTGCTGCTGAAGCTGGCGGAACTGGCGCACGTCGAGACCGAACTGCACGAGCCGTGCGTGCTCCTTTTGGACGACGTGTTTTCGGAATTCGACCACGTGATTACGCGCCGGCTGCAGGGGCTGCTGGAGGGCCCGCGCCAGGTGTTCGTCACCAGCCCGGTCGAAATCGAGGCGGGGCGAACGCCGCGCGCGCGCGTCTTCCACATGCACAACGGCACCTGCGTTCGAGCGGCGGCGAAGTGAAATGAGTCGCGCGCGAGAGCGGGCCGGGAAGCGCCGGGACCGGAGCCATGTTAACCGGCCGCTAAGCTTTCTAAGTCTCACCCCATCAATGGCTTATTCGCCGGGTCCGGGGAAGAAAAGAGTTTCCATTCCACCCCGAAACCGCTAGGTTTAGACGGTATGACGCGGCGTTCCTTCGCCCGAATCGGGGATGTCCTCCCGTCCGTGCTTCGAGACCTCGGGCTCGAGAAGCGATTCAGCGAACGTCACATGGTCGAGAAATGGGCCGGCGTCGTCGGCCCCGAGCTGGCCGAGCGCGCCCGCGCGACGCGCTACGAGAACGGAACGCTCTTTGTCCGCGTTGATCACGGCGCGTGGATGCAGGAGCTGCACTTCATCGAAAAGGACCTGGTGCGGAAGCTCCGCGCCGCGTGCCCGGACGTCGACCTGGTGCGAATCAAGTTCAGCGCCCGCGAAATGGAATGACGCGGCCGAGCCGGGACCGGCGCCCCGCGTAGAATGAGAGCCGACGCATGAGAAGCGGAGAAGAATCGCGCGGACCGGGTCGCGTACCAGACGCGCCTCCTCCGGTATCCGGCGGGCCGGAGCGGCCCATGACTGGAAAGGTCGAGATGACGCAGGAATACACAGCCAAACAGATTCAGGTGCTCAAGGGGCTCGAAGCGGTGCGCAAGCGCCCCGCGATGTACATCGGGAGCACCGACATTCACGGCATCCACCACCTGGTCTATGAAGTGGTGGACAACTCGGTCGACGAGGCGCTCGCCGGGCATTGCAAAGAGATCACTGTCACCATCCACGAGAACCACGTCGTGAGCGTCGAAGACGACGGCCGCGGAATCCCCGTCGACATGCACCCGACCCAGCACCGTCCCGCGGTCGAGGTCGTCATGACCACCCTGCACGCCGGCGGCAAGTTCGACCGCGACTCGTACAAGGTGTCGGGCGGTCTCCACGGCGTCGGGGTTTCGGTGGTGAACGGCCTGTCCGAGTGGCTCGAGGTGGAAATCCACCGCGACGGTCGGCGCTACCTGCAGAAGTATGAACGCGGGATGCCGGCCTACGACCTCAAGGAACTCGGCGCCACCGATCGCCGCGGCACCACGGTGTCGTTCCTCCCCGACTCGCAGATCTTCGAGAAGATCGACTTTCAGTACGAGACCCTCGCCCAGCGTCTGCGCGAGCTCGCGTTCCTGACCAAGGGCCTGAAGATCACGTTCGACGACCAGCGCCTGCAGAAGCCGCGCCGTCAGGTCTTTCAGTATGAAGGCGGGATCGTTTCGTTCGTGAAGTACATCGACACCGCCAAGACGGTGATCACGCCCCAGCCGATTTTCATCCAGGCGGAGAAAGACGGCATCCAGGTCGAAGTGGCGCTCCAGTACACGGACTCCTATGCGGAGAACGTTTTCTCGTTCGCGAACAACATCAACACCATGGAAGGCGGCACGCACCTGGTCGGATTCAAGGCGGCGCTGACCCGCACCATCAACAACTACGCGGCCAGCGCGAACCTGTTCAAGAAGGAGCGCGTGACCCTGGGCGGCGACGACGTGCGCGAGGGGTTGACGGCGGTGGTGAGCGTCAAGATTCCCGAACCCCAGTTCGAGGGCCAGACCAAGACCAAGCTCGGCAACAGCGAAGTGAAGGGAATCGTCGAAGCGGTCGTGGGCGACGGCTTGAAGGAGTACCTCGAAGAAAACCCGTCGTTCGCGAGGTCAATGGTCGAGAAGTGCCTGGCCGCGTACGGCGCGCGCGAAGCCGCCCGCAAGGCGCGCGACCTGGCGCGCCGCAAGACCGCGCTGGAATCCGCCTCGCTCCCGGGCAAGCTCGCCGATTGCGCATCGCGCGACCCGGCGCTGAGCGAGCTCTACCTCGTCGAAGGCGATTCCGCCGGCGGGTCGGCCAAGATGGCGCGCAACCGCGAGTATCAGGCGATCCTGCCGCTGCGCGGCAAGGTGCTGAACGTGGAGAAGGCGCGGCCGGACAAGGTCTTCTCCAACGAGGAGATTCGCAACATCATCACGGCGGTCGGAACCGGAGCAGGCGAGTTCGACATCAGCAAGGCGCGCTACCACAAGATCATCATTATGACCGATGCCGACGTCGACGGCGCGCACATCCGCACGCTGCTGCTCACGCTGTTCTACCGCCACATGAAGCCGCTGATCGAAGCGGGCTACGTCTACATCGCGCAGCCCCCTCTCTTCAAGCTCAAGAAGGGCAAGAAAGAGGTCTACGCATACAACGACGAGGACCGCGAGCGCATCATGAAAGACTGGGGCGGGTCCGACGGGGTCTACCTCCAGCGCTACAAGGGTCTGGGCGAAATGAACGCCGAACAGCTGTGGGAGACCACGATGGATCCGGAGGCGCGGACGATTCTCAAGGTCGACGTGCAGGACGTCGTCGAGGCGGATCGGATCTTCTCCATCCTGATGGGCGACGAAGTCGAGCCGCGCCGCGAGTTCATCCAGGAGAACGCGCTCTCCGTGAAGAACCTCGACGTGTAAACCGTTCGTGCGGCCGAAACGATCCGATTACCTGACCTGGTCGAAGCACCGCAGCGGAGCCCGCTACAACCTCGCTCGCAGCGGCGCCCCCCGCTTCCCGCTCGCCGACCTCACGCCGTCGCTCGACGATCTCCTTTCCACCGACCCCCACGAGGACGGATGGCCGCCGCTGGTGGATCGCATCGCCGCGCGCTACGGTGTGTCCGCGCGAGAGGTGGTGACCACGCACGGGTGCTCGATGGCGAATCACCTCGCGTATGCCGCGCTGCTCGACGCGGGCGACGACGTCCTGCTCGAGACGCCGGTCTACGAGCCGTTGGTGACGCTCGCCCGCTATCTGGGCGCGCGTCCGACGTTCGTGGCGCGCCGCGCCGCGGCCGCCTGGCGGCTGGATCCAGCCGACGTGAAGCGCGCGCTCACGCCGCGCACGAAACTGGTCGTGCTTTCCAATCTGCACAATCCCACCGGCGCGTTCGACGACGGCGCGAACGTCGCGGAGATCGCGCGGGCCGCGGAGCAGGTGGGGGCGCACGTGCTGGTCGACGAAGTCTACCTCGAGTTCCTGCACGCGGCGGGAATCAAGACCCTGGCCGGGATTGCACCCGGTGTGCTGGCCACGCGCAGCCTCACCAAGGCATTCGGTCTCGACACGCTGCGCATCGGGTGGGTGATCGCGGAGCCGGCCCTCGCGGAGCGGATTCGCCGACTCAACGATCTCTATTCCGTGACCATCGCCCATCCGAGCGAGCGGCTGGCAGCGCGCGCGCTGGATCAGGCTGATGGGATCCTCGCGCGCATCAACGCCGACCTCGCGCGCAACCTCGAGACGATGGACGCGTTCGTGCGCGCCCAGCCGAGGCTGTCGTGGGCGCGGCCGAGAGCCGGCACCGTGGGGCTGGTTCGCGTCGAGGGAGTGGACGTCGACGACTGGGTGGACCGGCTGCACGGCGAACACGAGGTCGCGGTCGTGCCGGGGCGTTTTTTCGACGCGGCCGGGCATGTTCGCATCGCCCTCGGGGTCGCACCCGACGACTTTCGCGACGCGCTCGAACGCATGGCGAAGACGTTGACGTGAGTTCCTTCGCCGCGGCCTATTCTCGATACTCGAAGAGCGCTCCCTGCCGGCCCGCGACGAACGTCACCCGGTCCATCCTCCACGTGCTCGTGATCGTTCCCAGAAACGGGATGTCGATCGGGTCGCGGGACGTCCCGCCCTCGAGCAGGAACAAGGTGTGCGGGTCACCGACAATGGCGCCGTGACGTTCGTCCAGCGACACGTCCACGAGCGGGGCATCGCCGTTGGGAAAGGGGACCTCGCTCCACGAACCGTCGATGTACTGGAAGACGCGGCCATTTCCCGACACCGCCATCACGCCGACGCTCCGGCCGGCGATCGCCTGGAAGCCCGCGCCTTGGAGGCCGCTCTCCTCTGCGTCCCACCTGAGCGATCCGAGCGGTCCCTGGAAGTGCAGCACGGTGCCGCTGGCGCCGACCGCAAACGCGTCGGTGGGATCCAGCGCCCACACGTCGCGCAGGTCCAGCAGGTACTGGGTTGGCGGAACCATCGGCGTCCAGGCCACGCCGTCCCATGCGCGGATGGTGCCGCGCCCGCCGACCGCATAGACACGGCTCCCTGCGTTCGTGCGCGCGCCACAGACCCCGTTGAGGACGGCGGTGGTGCCGCTCGCCATGGGAGTCCACGCCGATCCGTCGAAGTGGAATATTCCTCCCAGGCGTCCGACGGCATACACGTCTTCGGGATCGAAGCCCCACACGGACAGCAGCTCCTCGCCCGGGAGGACCCATTCGCGCCCGTCGATGTGGCGCACGAAGCCGGTGTTCTCGCCGACGCGCCCGACCGCGAAAACGTCCCCCTCGGAGAATCCAAACAGGTCCTGGTACGCGTGCGCGCGGCCGTCGAAGGGCGCCTGCCACCGGGATCCGTCGTAAATGGCCACGGTCCCGTTGACCCCCACCGCGATGGCACCGCCGGCGTACCCCCAGATGTCCCGCAGATCGGAGGCCGTTCCGCTCTCCACCAGCGACCAGGTCGCGCCGTCGAAATGAACGATGGCACCCCCGTCGCCGACGGCCCACACGTCGCTGTCGGAGAAACCGTAGACGCCGCGGAGCGTGTTGGTGGTGGGGCTTTGCATCATGGTGAAGGCCGACGACTCCCACCGTCCGATGCTGCCCTCGCTGCCCACGAAGAACACCGAGGATGACGAGGTTCCCCATGCATCCAGCCAGGTTTCCGACCAGCCGAACTGCCTGAGCGCGATCCAGAAGCGCCCGGTCGTCTGGCGCGCCACGAAACCACCGGCGCCCGCCACGAACACGTCTTGCGCCCCGGCCGCCCAGACGGCGTATGGCGCGGCCGCGAGCGTGTCGCGCAGCGCCGTCCACGCGCCGCCGGCGTAGCGCATCACCCTGCCACGGTCCATCTCCACCACGGTGACGAACACCTCACCCGTGCGCGTGCCCCAGACGTCGGTGAGCTCATCGATGGTGCCAACGGCGAGCTGCGTCCAGGATGAACCATCGAAGTGCAGGGCGAGGCCATCGGTGCCCACCGCGTAGACGTTGCGCGGCGACGACGCCCACATGGAATTGAACGTGTAGTTGCCGGGCGGCATCGGAACCCGCGACCATGTCTCTCCATCGAAGCGATAGACGGGGTATTCGGCTCCGAGCGCGATCACGGTGTCGGGCGCGTTGGCCCAGACCGCGTCGAGGCGGTTCTCACCGAGTCCGCCCTCGAGCTTCTGCCACGCCCCGGCGACACTGCCCCCGGTGGACGTCGGGATCTCTTCGTTGCACGCCGCCAGGGAGAGAACCAGCAAAGGAAGTATCGATAGCGCGCGCGATCGCATCGCGCTCTCACCTCACCGGGGCGGGTTTCAGGGGCGGGAGAATTCCCGGAGCCAGTGCTCGACCAGGACGACGCCGTCGGCGGTTTCGGACGAAGTCAGCGACTGGGCGCAGAGAATACGTCCGTCGCCCGCCACCTCCAACTTGCTGAACCCCCAGAGTTCCAGGCGCGCCTGGAGGGTGTTGAGCACCGGCTGGGGAGTTCCCAGGCGGGGCGAGGCGCCGGTTTCCACCGACACCATTTCCAGTCGGTCGTTGGCGATGAAGTATATGCGATCACCCGCGGGGGACCATCGGGGCCAGTTGGCCTCCCCGCTGACCGAAACCTGCCACTTGCCCGTCGCCTGCGGAAACGTGGTCATGTATACGCCGTACGTGCCGGTCTCGTCGGACAGGTAGACGATGTATTTCCCGTCCGGTGACACGGCGGGGTAGCGTTGGTTCCCGGACCCGGCGAACACCAGGACCCGCGTCGTGTCGGCGCCGGTGGCGTCGATCATGAACAAGTCGGCATCCCGGACATTGGGGCTGCCGCTCGGGCGGGATGAAAACACGACCCAGCGCCCGTCGGGGGTGAAGACCGGGAGGTTGGCGCTTCTGACCAGGAACTTCGGCGCTCCGGTTCCGTCTGCGGGGACGACGTACACGTTCTGGTCGTCGACGTTCCGGTAGACGATGGTCTTCCCGTCGGGAGACCATGCCGGTTGAGCGTTGTAGTTGCCCGAGAACGTGAGCCGGCTGCGCGTCTCTCGCACGAGGTCGATGACCCAGATGTCGCGCGTGGCCGCGTCCCGCATCGACACCGCGACCCGGGAGCCGTCCGGCGAGAGCGCGATGGAATTTACATTCTGGAGTGCTTCGGTCGCGAAACCCTGGAACACCCCCGCGCCGTCGAACCAGGCCAGGCGCACGCGGTCTCCGGTGAGCGTGGGCCGATAGGCGAGCAGTTCTTTCCCCGAGGTGCTGCCGTCGCTGGACTTGGGCGCCAGCAGGAATGGTTCCCCGGTAAGCTCCAGACGCTCCAGCGAGAACGGAACCGCCCACAAACCCGCGTTGTCCGGAATGCGCACGAACAGGAGATGGCCACTGCTCGAGTAATCCACCGACCAGACGTTCTGTGAGGTGAGGGTGATCAGGTTCCTGCGCTTTCCATCGGCGAAGAGCTGGATCGTGTCGGGACCGTGGCGCTGGCGGTGCTGTATGAAGACGACTCCCCTGCCTCCGGGGAGCGCGATCGGCTGATGGAAATCCTGCTCGATTTTGGTGTCGACGGGGATGATCTCCTTCGCGTCGCCGCCGCTGGCGGCGACTTCGTAGATTCCGCCATTTCCGTACGAAAAGACGATACGGCCGTCGGTTCCCCAGGAAGCGCCGGCGCCCCCGCCGAATGCGGCGGGGGAATCGCAGATGGGTGCCGGGTCGCCCCCATCGGCGCGGACCTTCCAGAGACGCCGCGATGTGGCGTAGCCGACGAGTTCCCCGTCGGGGGACCAGAACGGCGCGACCTCGGACGTTGCCTCCGCGACCGGGTGGGAATCGAGTTTGTCGAAGTCGCGAATCCAGAGCCTCCCGTCGCAATGGAAGGCGAGGCGCCGGCCATCAGGCGAGAGCCGCGGGGTTTCCGCCGCGCCCAGCGAATCATTCGCGGTGACGTCGAGCAGGAGCTTGCGAACCGCCGGCTCGGGCGCGGCCGGGGTCAGCATGCGTGTGAGCGCGCTGGCTCCAGCCGCGACGACGGCGAGCAGCACGGCGACTACGGCCATCGCGCGCGGACCGGCGAAGCGTTGCTTCGGAAGCGACGGCGCTCCCACCGCGGCCGGCTCGTCGAGCATGCGCCCGGTTCGCACGTCGTCGATCACGAGCACGGCTTCACCGATGTCACGGAGACGGCGCTTGGGATCCTTCTCGAGGCAGCGCTTGAGCAGGCGACGGATGGCGTGTGGACAATCGGACGGAAGCACGGAAAAATCGACGTCGGCGCGCAGCACGCCGGCGAGTGTGTCACTGACCGTCTCGCCGGCGAACGCCTGCCGGCCGGTGAGCATCTCGTAGAGGACGGAACCGAAGGCGAAGATATCCGCGCGCTTGTCGACGGTTCGACCGCGCGCCTGCTCGGGGCTCATGTACGCGGCGGTCCCCAGAATCACGCCCTGAAGCGTGGGGCTGCTGCCGAGCAGGGTCGGCGACTGGGTGAGGTTCGACGCGTTGGTGACCGGGTCGAGCGCCTTGGCCAGCCCGAAGTCGAGCACCTTCACCGCGCCGGTCGACGACACGACGATATTGCTGGGCTTGAGGTCGCGGTGGATGACGCCGGCCTCGTGCGCGGCCTCCAGCGCTTCGGCGACCTGGAGCGCGATGGCGAGCGCATCCTCGAGCGGGACGCTTCCGCGCGCGATGCGTCGCGAGAGGTCTTCCCCGTCGGCCAGCTCGAGCACGAGGAAGCGCCTGCCGTCCGACTCGTCGAGACCATAGATGGCGCCGATGCGCGGGTGGTTGAGCGACGCGAGCAGCCGCGCTTCGCGCTCGAAACGCGAGAGGCGCTCGGGGTCGCGCGCGAAGGCGTCGGGGAGCAGTTTGAGCGCCACATCGCGGCCGAGCCGGGTGTCGCGCGCGCGATAGACTTCGCCCATTCCTCCGGCGCCGAGCTTGCCGGTGATGTCGTAGTGCGAGAGACGAGTGGGTTCCATGGGCGAGGGCGGCGAGGTAATTGTAATCGAAAGCCAGGGTTGCTGTCACTGCGCCATCCTCGGATATAATCAAGTCATGAGTCTCCCCCTGTCGCATCGAATCGGCCCCGCGTCGCCGGAGGATCTGCCCGAGGTTCACGCGTTGCTGCGAAGCCACGGCCTGCCGACCGAGGGCCTCGAGCCGTTCATCGACACACTGCTCGTTTCGCGCTCACGCGGACAAATCATCGGGTGCGCGGCACTCGAGATCTACGGCGCCGCGGCGCTCTTGCGATCGGTGGCGGTGGACGTCGGCTGGCAGGGGCGAGGACTCGGCGCAGATCTGGAGGAAAAGGCGCGACGGCTCGCTCGCGCTCGCGGTGCGCGCGAGATATTTCTGCTCACCACTACCGCCGCGGAGTACTTCGCGCGTCTGGGCTTTGCGCGCTGCGCGCGGGAAGATGCGCCGGAGGCGATGCGGAAGTCGCTGCAATTCACCACCCAGTGTCCGTCGAGCGCGGTCGTGATGCGCCGCGCGCTGGAGTGACGATCGGCGCTCCCGGAATGACCCGGGAAACAGGCTGTAAGTTGTTATGACTTAATGCCTTGCAGCATGGTTCCGGGCGAAAAAATGGTTCCCATTCCTCCCCAAACGCTCTATTATAGCGAACACATGAAACTTCTTTCACAACCGGGCGCCACCCCGCGTGGCCGAGGTCGTGAGAGCGGGGTTCCAGAAGTCAGGTACAAGGCGTCCATGCGCCGCAAACCCTTGACCGGCAGGAGCACGTTATGGCCCTGAATGAGAGGATCGTTCCGGTACCCATCGAAGACGAGATGCGGAATTCGTATCTCGACTACTCGATGAGCGTCATTATCTCCCGCGCGCTGCCCGATGTGCGCGATGGCTTGAAGCCGGTGCATCGCCGTGTCCTCACGGCCATGAACGACCTCTCGCTCATCCACACGCGCTCCTACCGCAAGTCCGCGAAGGTCACCGGCGACGTGACCGGTAATTACCACCCGCACGGCACGACCGCCGTCTACGACACCATCGTGCGCATGGCGCAGGAGTTCGCGCTTCGCTACCCGCTGGTCGACGGCCAGGGGAATTTCGGCTCGATCGACGGCGACCCCGCGGCGGCGGAGCGGTACACCGAAGTCCGGATGACGCCGTTCGCGGAGGAAATGCTCGCCGATCTCGACAAGGACACGGTCGACTTCGGGCCCAACTACGACGAGTCGCGCACGATGCCGCTCGTGCTCCCGGCGAAAGTGCCCAACCTGCTCGTCAACGGCGCCGCCGGCATCGCCGTCGGCATGGCCACCAACATCCCGCCCCACAACATCGGGGAGATCTGCGAGGCCAGCATCGCCGTGCTGGAGGATCCGGATACAACCGACGAACACCTGCTGACGATCGTCAAGGGGCCCGATTTTCCCACCGCCGGCATCGTGCTCGGTCGGCTGGGCATTCGCGAGGCCTACCGAACCGGCCGCGGCCGCATCGTGGTGCGCGCGCGGACCCACGTCGAAGACATGAAGGGCGACCGCGAAGCCATCATCATCGACGAGCTCCCGTACCAGGTGAACAAGGCCCAGCTCATCGAGCGGATCGCGGAACTGGTCAAGGACGACGTCATCACCGACATCGCCGACATCCGCGACGAATCCAGCCGCGAAGGCATGCGCGCCGTCATCATCCTCAAACGAGACGCCGACGCCCGCGTGGTGGAGAACCAGCTCTTCAAGCACACGCAGATGCAGGTGACCTTCGGGATCATCATGCTCTCGCTGGTCAACAACCGGCCGGAAGTGCTTTCACTGCGCGACATGATCCAGCACTGGCTCAACCACCGCGAGGCGGTGGTGGTACGGCGGACCAAGTTCGAACTGAAGAAGGCCGAGGAGCGCGCCCACATCCTGGAAGGGCTGCGCATCGCGCTGGATCATATCGACGAGGTCGTGGCGCTGATCCGGGCGTCGAAGGACGTCGAGACCGCGCGCTCCGGCTTGATGACGCGCTTCGGGCTCAGCGAGGTCCAGGCCAACGCCATCCTCGACATGCGCCTCCAGCGCCTCACCGGTCTCGAGCGCCAGAAGGTCGAGGACGAGTACCAGGAGCTCCTGAAACTGATCGCGGAGCTCAAGAGCGTCCTCGCCGACCGGGCCAAGGTGCTCGCGGTGATCAAGAAAGAAATCGAGGAGATCAAGGAGAAGTACGGCGACGCCCGCAAGACCGAGATCGTCGACTCGGGCCCGGTGGACTTCAACGTGGAAGACCTGATCGCCGAAGAGGACATGGTGATCACGATCAGCCACGCGGGGTACATCAAGCGCATCGCGCTCGACGCGTACCGCCAGCAGAAGCGGGGTGGGCGCGGCGTCACCGGCATCAAGATGCGCGACGAAGATTTTGTCGAGCACATCTTCGTCGCCTCGACGCACAGCTACATCCTGTTCTTTACGGATTTGGGGCGCTGCCACTGGGTGAAGGTGCACGAGATTCCGGAGGCCGGGCGCGCGGCGCGCGGCAAGGCGATCGTGAACCTGCTGGGACTCCAGGAGGGCGAACGTATTTCGGGCCGCGTGCCGGTAAGCGAATTCCGCGAGGATCGCTTTCTCGTGCTCGCGACGCGAAACGGCGTTATCAAGAAAACCAACCTGAGCGAGTACGGGCGTCCCCGCCGCGGCGGCATCATCGCGGTAAATCTGCGGGATGAGGATCACCTGATCGCGGCCGCGATCACCAACGGCGACCAGGACATCGTGCTCGCGAAGCGCAACGGGCGCTCGATTCGTTTCCACGAGAAGGACGTGCGCGGCATGGGCCGCGCCGCAACCGGTGTCAAGGGCACCACCCTGGTGGGCGACGACCAGGTAGTGGGCATGGTGGTGGTGGCGGCCGGGGCGTCGCTCCTGACGGTGACCGAGAACGGCTTCGGCAAGCGGTCGCCGCTCGAAGACTATCCGGTGAAGCACCGCGGGGGCATCGGGGTCATCAACATCAAGACCACCGATCGCAACGGCAAGGTCGTCACCATTCAGGAAGTGAAGGACAACGACCAGATGATGATCATCACCAAGAACGGCATCGTGATTCGGTGCCCGATTTCCGGGATCTCGGTGATCGGCCGCAACACGCAGGGCGTGCGGCTGATCAACCTCGAAGACGACGACCGCGTGGTCGACGTCGCACACCTGGCCGTGGAAGACGAGGATGAAGCCTAGGTGCGGCTCAAAATGGAGAAGATCTCCGAGTTTACGGTTCGACGCCTTTCGAACTACTACCGGATCCTGCTCGACCTCGAGAAACGGGGCATCACGACGGTCTCGTCGCAGCGCCTCGCCGATCTCGGCGGGATCACGAGCGCGCAGGTGCGAAAAGACCTCTCGTATTTCGGCAACTTCGGCACCCGCGGGCTCGGCTACAGCGTCAGCGAGCTCAAGAGTGCGATCATGCAGATCCTCGGGCTCAACGCGAAATGGACGATGGCGCTCTTCGGCGCCGGGTCGCTCGGCCACGCGCTTTTCTTCCACCAGGGCTTCCGCGAGGACGGCTTCTACTTCAAGCACGTGTTCGACGTCGACCCGGGCAAGGTCGGGACGAAGTGGCTCGACGTCGGCATCTTCCACCAGCGCGACGCCGAGGACGTGCTCCGTCGCGACCCGGTGAGTATCGCGGTGGTGGCGATACCGCCCGACGCGGCGCAGGACGTGATCGACATGGCGGTGCGCACCGGCATCCGGGGCATCCTCAACTTTGCACCGACGCAGGTCTCGGTCCCCGAGGGGATCTGGCTTCGTAACGTCAACCTGGCCGTGGCGTTGGAAAGCCTGAGCTTCTACCTTTCGATGTGAGTCGTCGTCGCGGGTCCTGCCGCCGATCTACCCCACCGGAGTGTGGCATTGAAGAGAGTTTTGATCACTGGCGCGTCGGGGTTCATCGGGTACCACTGCTTCGAGCCCCTGCGGGCGCGCGGCTTTGAGATCCACGCCGTGTCCAGCCGGCCGCGCGGAGAAGATCCGCCCGGCGTCAGGTGGCTCCAGGCGGACCTGCTCGAGTCCGGTGCCGCCGCCGCGATCGTCGGCGCCGTCAAACCGTCGCACTTGCTCCACCTGGCGTGGTCCGTGGTGCCAGGAAAGGTGATTTCGTCCCGGGAGAATTTCGATTGGGTGCGCGCGAGCATGGAGCTGGTGAGCGCGTTCGCGGAGCAGGGCGGGAAGCGACTCGCGGTATCCGGCACCGGTTACGAGTACGACTGCACCCGGGGCCGGTGCTCGGAGTACACGACACCCACGGTACCGCAGACGGTCTACGGGTCGTGCAAGCTCGCGCTCAACCTGCTCGTGCTTGCGCTCTGCGCCCAGGCCGGGGTCAGCGCGACGTGGGGACGTGTCTTTTTCCTGTACGGGCCTCGCGAGCATCCGCAGCGGCTGGCCGCTTCCGTGATCCTCTCGCTGCTCAAGGGTGAACCGGCGCGATGTTCCCACGGTCGGCAGGTTCGCGACTACATGCACGTGCAAGACGTGGCCGACGGGCTGGTCGCCCTCCTGGACAGCGGGGTTACCGGCTGTGTCAACATTTCGTCGGGGCGGGAGACGTCGGTGGGCGAGGTCGCCATGACCATCGGGAGACTGTTGGGGCGGCCGGAGTTGATCCAGCTCGGCGCCATCCCGACTCGCGCCGACGATCTGGCACTGGTGGTGGGCGACAACACACGGCTGGTTTCCGAGGTCGGGTGGAAGCAGCGCCTCGAACTCGAGGCGGGGCTGCGACAGACCATCGACTGGTGGCGGGCACAGAACTGATGCGTTGCTATGAGTGAGATCTGCGTTCTGGGCACGGGCATGGCCGGTTACGGCGCGGCCCATCGCTTGCGCGAGGCGGGCGTGCGCGCGCTGGTGTTCGACAAGCGCGACTATTACGGCGGCCACACGGCGTCGCACACGTACGAGGGAAAGTACACCTTCGACGAAGGACCGCACGTGTCGTTCACCAAGGACAAGCGTCTCCAAAAGCTGTTCGCCGAGAACATCGACAACCAGTACGAAACGCTCCACACGAGCGTGAACAATTACTGGAAAGGACACTGGGTGAAGCACCCGGCCCAGGTGAATCTCTACGGATTGCCGCCCGATCTCGTGGTTCGCGTGATCGAGGACTTCGTGGAGGCGCAGCGCACGCCGCACGGGGAGATCGTGAATTACGAGCAATGGCTCCGGGCGAGCTTCGGAAACACGTTTGCGGAAACGTTTCCGATGCAGTACACGATCAAGTACCACACCACCGAAGCGAAGAACATGAGTCTGGACTGGATCGGGCCGCGGCTCTACCAGGCCAGGCTGGAGGAGGTGCTGCGCGGCGCGCTCACGCCTTCGACGCCGGACGTCCATTACGTCGACCACTTCCGCTACCCGACGCGCGGCGGGTTCGTGTCCTACCTGAAGCCGTTCATGGAGAGCGCGGACCTGCGCCTGAGCCATGCCCTCGAGCGCATCGATCCCAGACAGAAGGAGATTCGCTTCGCCAACGGCGCGACGGTTTCCTACCGGGGAATCGTGTCGTCGGTGCCGCTGCCCGCCCTGATCCCGCGCATCGCCGGCGCGCCGAAAGACGTGCTGGCGGCGGCGGCGCGGCTGGCCTGCACCGAGCTGGTGACCGTGAACCTGGTCGTGGACCGGCCCGACCTCGTCGAAGCGCACTGGACCTACATGTACGACGACGACATCTTCTTCACCCGCTTGAGCACGCCGCACCGGCAATCGCCGAATAATGTTCCGCCGGGCTGTGGCAGCCTGCAGGCGGAGTGTTATTATTCCAGTAAGTACCGGCCGCTCGATCGCGAGCCGCGAGACTGCATCGAGCCGACCATCCGCGACCTCAAGCGGATCGGGCTGTTGCGCGCGGAGGACAAGATCCTGTTCCAGGGTGCCATGCACATCGAATACGCCAACGTGATCTTCGATCTCGAGCGCGCAGCGTCGCTGAAAACGGTGCACGGCTACCTCGATGACATTGGAATCGCCTACTGCGGTCGGTACGGCGATTGGGCCTACATCTGGACCGACGAGTCGTTCATGAGCGGCGAGAAGGCCGCGGAAAAGATCCTGGCGAAGTAGGGGGAGCAGGTTGAGAGCAGCGACCATACTGGCGACGATTGGATTGACGGCCTCGTGGGTGTCGACCGCCTTCGGGACATCCGGGGGCGAGGCGCAGGCCGCCGACTCCTCCCCCCTGCGCGTCGCGCCCGGACGGGTCGCGTTCGCGATGACCGCCGACGGCCGCTGGAAGTCCTTCGGCTTGCGCGGCGAGCGGGTCATGGTCAAGGACGGCGGCGTGCTGGTGTTCGCCGCCGGGCCGGACGAGAAGCTCCTCGAGCTGGCCAACGCCGCATCCGGGGACACGCGATCGCTCACGCCTGGACCAATCGCGATGACGCACGAAGGCGCGCCCGGAGGCGAGCGGGCCCCGTCCCGGTTCCCCGACGACGACGACGACGCGCGCATCGACGAGGACCCGCTTGACGGAATCGACAACGACCACGACGGCGCCATCGACGAGGATTTCGCCGCCATCGGCGACGAAATGACGGCGGCGACGTTCGCGCCTCGAAACCGCCGGTCGCTCGTCATTCACCAGGAATGCTACGCCTGGTCGCTCTCTCACATCGACGGCACGGTGGTGTCCGCGATCACGGTGCGAAATGCAGGCAAGGACGCGCTCGCGGGCCTGCGCGTCGGCGTTGCGATCGAGACGGAAGAACGGATGACGGAGGAGCGGGCGCCCCATATCGAAAGCTCGCGCTGGAGCGGCGAACGCGCCGGTGACCTGGTGATGCAGCCGGTGGTGCTCCGCGGCCGAAACCGCGCGATGGCGCTGGTGCTGTTCGCGCCGCGAACACGCGCGGAGGCGTCGTGGGAGCTGCGCGTGGATGGATCGACGATCGTCGTCATCTCCCCGTCGCTGGGTGACCTCGCGCCCGACGGCGAGACCGCCGTGTATGTCGCCTTGATCGCCCTTCCCGACGACGATCTCAAAGTGGCGCGCGCGATTCACGCGACGGCGCGGACCGTGGTGGGCGACGGATCGACGCGGCTGATCCCACCGCCGGTGTCGGTCACGGCCGGCGACCGCGCGGCGCCTGCGACCGCGCCCGCGACGGCGGCGGGGGACGGCTCCGGGATCGACCCGTTCTGGAACACGCCCGGGAAGCTCCTCGAAACCCTGGTCGTCGGCTCCCCGAATCCATTCCGCGACGCCATCGCGATCGACTACCAGGTACCCGAGCGCGCCGTCGACGAAGACGGCGTGGAGCACGCGCTCTCCGCGGTGTCGGTGTCGACCAGCGTCAAGGTCTACAACGTGGCGGGACGGCTGGTGGCGACACTCGTCGACACCGAGCACGCCCCCGGGCGCTACCGCACCGGGTGGACCGCGCACAACGACACGGGCGAGAACGTCGCGAGCGGGGTCTACTACGTGAAGCTCACTATCGGCAAGCGGTCGGTGACGCAGCGTCTCGTGCAGCTGAAGTAGGGCGGCGGTTTTTTCCCACCCCCGGGCCTACCGGACTGGCCCCGATCTTGATATAATTCCCCCGTCGGCCAACCCGACAAGGAGCAGCCATCGGAACCACGCGTCACCCACATAACGGAGGCCTTCTCCCCTGGTAAAGCGCGCCTTTGAAGTCATCACCCGCGCGCGGGTCGAGAGAGCCTATCTGGTCGGTGTGAACCTCCCCGGGGGTTCCATGACCGCCGCGCACGAACACCTGGACGAGCTGGAGCAGCTCGCCGCCACGGCGGGCGCCGACGTCATCGGCCGCACGCTGCAGGGCCGCACCCGCATCAACCCCACGACCTTCATCGGCGAAGGCAAGGTTCGCGAGCTCAAGGAATTCTGCGACAACTGGGCGGTGAATCTGGTCGTATTCGACGACGACCTGGCTCCCGCGCAGGCCAAGAACCTCGAAAAGCAGCTCAACGTCCGCGTCATCGATCGCACCGAACTGATTCTCGACATCTTCGCGCGCCACGCGAAGACGCAGCAGTCGAAGATCCAGGTCGAGCTCGCGCAGCTCGAGTACGCGCTGCCGCGACTGAAACACTTCTGGCAGCACCTCGAACGCCAGGCCGGCGGTATCGGCACGCGCGGTCCCGGTGAAACCCAGCTCGAAGTCGACCGCCGGAAGATCCACCAGCGCATTTCAACCCTGAAGCGCCAGTTGAAGAAGATCGACCAGCGCCGCGAGACGCTTCGCCGCGCGCGCAACGGGCGGCGCGTGGCGGCGCTGATCGGCTACACCAACGCCGGCAAGTCGACCGTCATGCAGCGGTTGACGGGCGCCGACGTGCTCGTGCGCGATCAGCTCTTCGCCACCCTCGACACGACCACGCGGCGCATGAACGGCCACAACGGCAACGGCAACGATCACGACGTGCTCCTGATCGACACGGTGGGATTCATCCGCAAGCTCCCCGACCATCTGAAAACGAGCTTCAAGGCGACGCTCGAGGACACAGCGCAGGCGGAGCTGTACCTTCACGTGGTGGACGTCTCGCACCCGGCGTGGGAAGAACAGATGGACATCACGGACACGACGGTGCGTTCGATCGACAACCCGGACGCGAAGACGCTCTACGTCTTCAACAAGATCGACCGGGTGTCACCGGAGCTGCTCGAGGGCATGCGCGTCCGCTTCCCGGACGCCGTGCAAGTCTCGGCGGCGGATGGCGTCGGCATGGGCGAGCTTCGGGAGCGGATCGACGAGTTCTTCTTCGGCCGCAACGTGCGCGTCGAGGTGGTGGTCCCGGCCGGGGACGGCAAGACGATCTCGCTGGTGCGGGGGCTGATCCACGACGCATACAACGCGTACGACCAGGATCTCTGCGTGGTCAGCGGGTCGATCGAGTCGAAACAGATGGGGCGACTGGAAGCGATCCCGGGCTTGCAAGTCCGCTACTTGATGTAGTTTGCCGCGCGGGTCCTGGCGCCGACAGCCCGGTGCGCCACCCGCTCGTGCACCAACTTCCACGGGCGATATATCGGGCGAAGCGCGATCTCGCGAGTCGCGCGTACCCACTTGTGCGCGCGAGCGGTGAGCGCGGAGTCCGATATATCGCCCGCTAGACTTCCCGCGCTACTTCTTCGAGAGCTTCGTCCGCACCAGAATCCAGGTCGTAATCCGTTCCAGCGCCAGCGGGGACATCGTCTCCTCGATGGTCCGGTATTCGGACACCGAACCCGTGGTCGCGGTCTGGAACAGGTGGTTCAGTTTGGGGAGCACCGCCGTTTCCACGTCCTCGTTGCCTCCCTGGTGGAGCGCCTTCTCGATGGCGGGGAGGTTTTGCGCCGGCGGAACCTGCAGGTCGAGCTCTCCGTTGAGCGCGAGTACCGGCACCTTCACGCGACGAAGCGTTCTCGCCGGGTCATAGGTGAGCAGGTATCGAAACCACGGCGAATTCACCATCGTCACACTGCCCTCGGCCGATGCTTTGGCCGCGTCGCGTTGCGCAGCCGGCAACTGCGCCAGCAGCGCGTCGACCTCGGCCTTCAGCTCCGGCTCGGCGGCCGCCGGGTCCGACTCCCTGCGAACGATTTCGAACATTCTCTCCTGCGTGCGCTCGTTCATATCGATGAACGCGGGGTCCGCGCCGCCCGCTTCGAGAAGCAGCCTGGCTTGCTCGCGAAGCAGCACCGCGATGGGAACACCGGGCCCCGCGAGCAGCACGATGAACGCGACGTCGGTGGAGCGCGTGGCCACCATGGGCGCGACGTAACCGCCTTCGCTGTGACCGATGAGCCCGATTCGCTTCGGGTCGATCTCGCGGCGAGTCTTGAGATACGCCACGCCCGCCAGTACGTCGGAGGCGAAGTCCTCGGTGGTCGCGGCGGCGAACACCCCTTTCGATTTGCCCACCCCGCGGTCGTCGACGCGGAGCACAGCGATGCCGTTGCGAGTCAGGTGGTCGGCAAGGACCAGAAACGGCCGATGCCCCATCAAGGACTCGTCGCGGTCCTGCGGACCCGAGCCGCTGATCAACAACACCGCGGGGTGCGGGCCCTTGCCCTCGGGAATGGTCAGGGTTCCCGCGAGGGTCACGCCCGCGGCCGGATTCGAATAGGTCACGTCTTCGCTCGCGTAGGGATAGGGGGGCTTCGGTTCCTGGGGGCGCTTCGGGGTGAGCGCGGCCGCGTCGTCGGTGCGCGTCAGCCGGAGCGGCAACTTCGTCCCGCGCTGCGTGAAATCGCCGGCCAGCTCGTTCCCGTCGTCGGAGAGCGTGCCGTCGTAGCTCGCGCCCAGCGCGTTCATCTCGAAATGGAGCGCGCGACCCTGCAGCGCAATGACGTCGATGGGGATGCCGTTCGCGCCCTGGTCGACGCTGTCCATGGTGGCGCGCAGCGCCCCGCTCTCGCCGCGGGTGACGTGGAGAATAAGATGGAGCTGCACGGCGCCGATCTCGAGCGCCCCGGCCCAGTCGCCGACGATGTCGGCGGGAGCCGCCCAGGCACCCGTCACGAGCGCGCAGAGCATGAGGATCACGGCGTGTCGTTTCAGCATTGCTCCTGCCGTCTGTTCGCGCCGGCGCTACGGCATCTCCGGGAGGCGTTCGCGCGCCTCGGTCCGCTTCGCGTACAGCGCGTAGAACTGTCCCTTCACGCTGTCGAGCCTCGGCGCGCGGGCTTTCTGCTCGTAGTTCACGTCGAGTTGGGTCAGCACGAAGTACGACAACCCCGCGAATGCCAGCGGGACCAGATACGGGAGACGCCGCCGCCACGGCCGCTGATACAGCAGCTGCGCCGCCAGCACCGTCCCCGAGGCCAGGATCATGTGGAATCCCACCGACACCAGGTAGAGGAAACGGATATCCAGCCAGTCCTCCGGAAAGCGGAAGAAACAAAAGGGCGCCACCACGATGTACGTCCAGGCGATGAAGAACCGGATGACACGGTTGCCGAACACGAAGCCGAACACCGAATACGAGACGATGCAGAACAGAATGACCAGCCGGATCGCGGTGGCGAACTCGTAGATGAACTTCACCACCGGGCCCGCGCCGGTCACCAGCGTGGACGAGTGAATGGGAAACACCATGCGCACCAGGTACGACGCCAGGTTGCGGGGGACGGACCACGAAACTATTTCCAGGTCGGACGCCCCCGGGATGGCGCGCTGGATCGAGAGCTTGATGGCGAGCACCACGAAGGCCAGTCCGGCGAAGACAACGAGGTTGCGGTCGAATATCTTGCGGCCCGTCTGCTCGCGAAAGAACAGGTTGAACGCCAGCATCAACCCCAGCAGGCTGAACGACGTCGTCTTCGACAGCAGGCACAGCGTGAAAAACGTGAGGCAGAGGTTGAAATTTCTCCGCCAGATCGCACCGTTTTCCTGGAGCTCGTTCTTCACGTAGAAGACCATGGTGAGCAGCGTCAGCGCGGTGATCAGCAGGTCGCTGATCCCCGAGACCGTCATCACCGATTTCCCGTAGTTCCCCACCGCGCACTCGAACAGGAGCCCCGAGAGGACGGCGATCGCCCGGTCCTTCAGAAGGGTCCGGACCAGGTAGTAGACCAGGAAGGCGTTTGCGGAATGCACGAAAATGTTGAAGAGGTAGTACGCCTTTGCATCGAGCTGGAAGGCCTGGAACTCCAGGAAGAAGACCAGATTCGGGAGCGGCTGGAAGGTCTCGTGGAGGCGGGTGGAGAACACTTCCCTCCAGTTGCCCTCGATCCGCAGCGCCTGGATCAGGTACTGCCAGTCGTCCCCGTGCCAGAAGGTGTTGTCGCGCACCAGCGCGAAGAAAACCAGCCCGATCGCGTTGAGAAGGAGGAGAAACGCCAGCTCTTTGGGGCGGGATGGGCGTTTCGCTGGGGTCGCTTCGGTGGTCATGGATGGTCGGCGGAACCCTACGAGGTGCCCTGGCGCCGCCTGGTGGCGGGATGATACTGGTCGACTTCGGGGCGCGTCCAGCGGTTTGGAATATTGCTTGCTGCATTTTTCGACCCGGTGCTATAAGCGACTCACTTTGCCCGCCGCCGCGGCTCGTGGTGCGCCGCGCGACGAGGAGAAATCGACCGATGACCGGCATGAACGAGAGGACGCACGTGGGACCGCTCCGCTTCGGCGCGGCCGAATACACGTCGATTCGCCCGCTCCTGTACGGACTCCTGCGCGGCGAGTCGGACGCGCACGTGTCGTTCGAGCCGCCGGGTGCCATCGTGGAATCGTTCGCGCGCGGCCGCTATGACGCCGCACTCGTGCCCAGCATCGAGTACCTGCGCGGCGTGGGCCGCATGCTCCTCGCCGGCCCCGCCCTCGTCGGCCGGGCCGCGCCGGCCGGCGTCGTACTGGTCGCGCAGAAGCCGCTCGACGAACTCGAGCGGATCGCGGTGGGCGAATTCTGCCGCACGCCGGTCGCGGCGCTTCGCATCATCCTGGGCGAGCAGCACCGCGTGTATCCCGACCTCATGGTCGAGAAGCGCATCGCCGAAGACGACTGGCGCGACCGTTACGACGCCGCGCTCCTGACCGGCGACTCGGCTCTGCTCGAACTGACCGCCGAGAAGAGCGAGGGGCTGGTCCGCTACAACGTGACCGAGATGTGGAAAGCCCTCACCAAGACCCCGCTCGTCCACGCGGTGTGGGTGTACGACGACGCCGAGCGCGGCGACGAAATCGCGCAGGTCTTGCGCGAGTCGCGCGACCTCGGCGTGACCCGCCTCACCGCCATATCGGAAGAGGTCTCGCGCATCAAGGGCGTGGATGCCATGGTCCTCTACGACTACTTCACCCGCGCGTGGTCCTACGACCTGGGCGAGCGCGAGCTGGAAGGCCTGCGCACGCTCAACGACCTCGCGCGAAAGTATGACCTGATCCGCGAGAACCGCCTGGCCGTGGTGGCCAGGGCCTAGATCCGGAGTCCGTTTCGCACGGCCGCAGTTACACCGCGGCCGCCCCTCCACGCTTCGAATTACTCCTGAACAACGTCTGGCGCGCCCGCGCATCGGCCTTCGAGCGCCACTCCCTCGTGGCGAGGATGGTGAGAATGCGATATGCTGAGCGGCACGCTACCGGAGGTCTTCCATGTCGGACATGGTCCGAGAATTCAACGAGTACCGTCGCCGGATGAACGACCGCATCCTCGCGACCGATAACCTCGTCGTCAAACGCTTCTTCAACCTGGACACGAACACGTACCAGGAAGGCGCCCTCCCGGTGAAGACCAAGGAGATGCTGGGGCTGGCGGCGTCGATGGTGCTGCGCTGCGACGACTGCATCCGCTACCACATCCAGCAATGCCACGAGGCCGGGGTCACGCGCGAAGAGTTCTTCGAAGTGTTCGGCGTGGGGCTGGTGGTGGGCGGTTCGATCACGATTCCGCACATGCGCCGCGCCGTGGAATTCCTGGATGCGCTGGAGAGTGCGGGGCGCAAGTAGCTCATGTGGAAGCCCATCCGGCAGTTCATCGAGCGGCACGACGCATTCCTCATCACCTCGCACATCAATCCCGACGGTGACGCGATCGGGTCGGAAATCGCGCTGGCGCTGTTCCTGCGCCAGATCGGCAAGCGAGCCCTCATCGTCAACTCGACCGACATGCCGGACGCGCTGCGCTTTCTCGACCCCGAGAACGAGATTCGCGTCTACAGCGACCGGGGCTCCCGCGAGCTGATCGAGGGCGTCGACGCCGCCATCATCGTCGACGTGAACAACTGGGAGCACCTCGGCCACATTGGCGAGGCACTGCAGAATCGGTCTCTCCCGCGCGCGTGCATCGATCACCACCAGGACACGGCGCCCGGGTTCGCGGACTACACCGTCAGCGACACCAGCGCGGCCGCGGTGGGGCTCTTGATCCTCGAACTCGTGCGCGCGATGGACGGACGCCTGACGCGGCCGATCGCGGAGGCGATGTATGCCGCCATCATCACCGACACCGGGACGTTTCGCTTTTCGAATACGGATGCGCGCGTGCTCCGCGCGTCCGCGGATCTGTGCGACGCGGGCGTCAACGCCTTCGAGATGCACCGCCGGGTGTTCGGGAGCAAGAGCTGGGGCGCGGGCCGGCTGCTCGGCCCGGTGTTGAGCACGCTCGACTCGGCCGCGGGCGGAAAGCTCGCTGTCATGTCGGCGACGCTCGAGATGGTGAACAACGCCGGCGCGAACTACGACGACATGGACGGTTTCGTCGACCTCGTGCGCGCGATCAAGGGCGTAGAGCTGGTCGTCTTCTTCAAGGAAACGGTGGAAGGCGACGTCAAGGTGTCGCTGCGCTCCAACGGCAACGTGGACGCGCACGCGATCGCCAAGCACTTCGGGGGCGGCGGGCACACGATGGCGTCGGGGATGCGGGTGCCCGGGCCGATGGCGAGCGCGATCGAGCGGGTCACGAGAGAGTGTGTGCGGCTCGCGGGGTTCTAGGGGTCACTCCACGGTCAGTTCCCACACCGCGATCTCATCGGTCGCGAACTTCCTTTGAAACACGTCTGCGTGGTCGTCGAACCGCACGGGCACGGTGGTGCGATCGTCCCCGTGCATCCGCCCGTGTATCCGAAAGACGACGAACACGCGGCGCTGGAGCGAGCGTAGCCGCGCGAGGTCGTCCGCCGACGGGCCGGCCGGGGAGAACACGGTGTCGCGGAGCCGCTTCCGCGCGCTCATCTCGTCTGCCGGGTAGCCCCAGTTGCGCGCGTAGGTGTCGTTCCCCCAGTAGAGGTCGCGCGAGGCCAGCACGGGGACGCGCACGATATCGTCCGCCTCCAGAAAGACCGCGTCGCGAGGCGCGGTCGTCCGAATCCACGCGTACGCCGCCCGCTCTCCCTCGGAAACGACGGCCGTGGACGCGTCCCGCACCGCGTGGTGGTAGTAGAGTAGGTGGAGCGGCAGCGATGCGCTCGCGACCACGGCCAGCGCGGCGCGACGAGCGCCCGCGTGGTTCCACAGCCGCTCGAACGCCCCTACCGCCAGCGCGGCCAGCGGGAGTTGGAGGAGAAAGGCGAACTTGGTCTCGTTGTTGGTTGTGAGATCGACGGTGAGCGCTCCGATCAACACCCACAGCGTCCACAGCGCGAGCATGCCCGTCGCGCTCACGCTCAGCTCGGCAAAGGCGCGCGCTCCGATGATCTCCGGCGTGTCGCGATGTTCGCTGGACCGACGGAAGAAGACGAGCGCGAGCACGAGTGCGGGGAGGATGTCGGCCAGGAGCCCGAGCGCGTAGGCCGGCTGGAACGCGAGGCCCACCCCCGGTCCGCCGCCGCCGCTCTGAGCGGCCACCGATCGGAGGTACGGAATCGTTACCGCCACACCGAGCACGATCCAGCCAAGCAGGCGCACGTACGCGGGCCCGCCGCGCGACGGTTGCGCGCGGATCCACAGCAGGAGTGCCAGCACCAGCGCAGTGGCGAGCGCGAGTGTCACCCCGGTAACGACGTGCATCGCCAGCGTTCCCGCGATGCAAAGCACAAACGCCACGTCGTGTCGGCTGCTCCACGCGCCCCGCCGGGCGCTCAGCAAGAGGTACAGCAACGACGCCGCCAGCCCGAGCGTGAGCGAGAAGGCGGTTCCGACCATGAACTTGTCGAGGAACATGAACTGATTGCCCTCGACCGAGACGAGGTTGAAGGCGGTGGCGTGACCGGCCGGCGTCCACGGGAAGAATTGGCGGAGCAACTCGAGGCCGTGCGACCGGCCGGCGAGCGCGCGCGCGAGCCGCAGCGGATAGAAGAGATAGAACCAGCCGTTCATCGCGAACAGCCACACGCACAGCCCGAGCACACGCGGGCCCGCGCGGCGGGAAAACAGCCCCGACAGGGCGTGAAACGCCAGCGCGCACGAGGTGAGTGCGATCGCATTCACCAGGATCATGGCGCGGAAGAAGTCGATGCCGGTCAGGGACGCGCACGCGGAGAGGATCGCGTGATAGCAGTACGGGTACTGAAGACGCAAGCCCGCGAAGTACGGATCCGTCAGGGGCAGGCCGTCGCGGGTGAGCTTGTCCGCCACCGCGGCGTGGAACCAGCTGTCCTCGCGCCAGCGCCACCAGGTGTCGGTCAGAGGGAGTGCGAACGCCATCACCGCGGCGGCCGCGATCGCCAGCCCCACCAGCGCGCCGGTCCGATGACCGGTGGAGACTGTCTCCCCCGGCGCCGATGACCGGCCCCACGCGACGAACAGCGCGAGCCCGGCCGCCACGCCGATCCACGCCGCCACGTTCACGTGCAGACCCGCGAACAGCGCGAGCAACGTGAACGCCGCGAACATGACGGGAGACAACGCCGTGCCGACCCCGAGCGCCGCGTCGCGCGAACTCCGGGGTGCGACCGCGAGGCCGGGCAGGACGCCGATCGCCAGGAACGCCGCCGCGACGCGCGCCGCCGTCGACGGGACTGCGAGCAGGCCCACGACAGCTGCCGCCGTCACGATCCGATGCGATACGCGATCGAAGACGACGGCTCTCATGGAGCGACGGACGAGTGTCTTATCCGACGGCAGCCGGGACGGTGCGGGGCTTCAGGATTCGGTAGATGTACGCGAGCGCGAGTCCGCTGATCGGCGCGGTCACCAGCAGCCCGACGCCGAGGCAGAGCGCGCCCAGGAAATTGAGGCCGCAGAGCAGAATAAAGAAGAGGAAGAGATCGAGCGTGTACCCGCGCGTCATGTCCCAGCTGCGCTGGAGGGCTTCGATCGGTCCGACGCGGTCGTCGACGATCGCGAAGCCGACGAACATGAGCCGGAGCATCATCACGATCCCGGGCACGACCAGCAGGCACAACCCCAGCGTCACCGCGACGGTGAGAACGATCGAGGCGCCGATCCACACGTAGAAGCGTTGCGCGCCGTCCATCAAGGACTCGAACACGGGCCGCTCTCCGTCGCGCAGGCGCAAATAGATCTTGAAGACGCCGAGCATCAGCGTGGCCGCTACGGCCGCGCCGATGATCCACAGCGCAACGTGCTGCGCGTCGCTCTTCAGCACCAACCGGCTGGCGGCCTCGATGACCAGGGGAATGCCCCACGCGGCCAGGGTGACGCCGACGAGAAACCCGAAATGCTTCTGCAGGGTCGCCCACCCGAAGTGGACGGCGTCACCCAGCGGAAGGCCTTTGGTGTTCGGCATGGCCCTACCTTACACCCATCGGGGCGGACTTGTCAGCCGTGACTCCATGCGCCATGATGGAGTGTCCGCCTGTCCAGCACCCCGAATCCCCGAGGTCGGCCTGTAATGATTGAACCTGCTTCCCGACTGCTGCTGTTGAGTAACTCGCGCAACGTGGGCGGGGGCTACCTGGACCACGCGGAAGGCTGGATCCGGGCGGCTCTCCAGGGCATCACCCGGGCCGTCTTCGTCCCCTACGCCGGGGTGACCCTCGCCTGGGACGAGTACGCGGGCACGGTGACGAACCGGTTCGCAGCGTTCGGAGTGAGCGTGACATCGGTGCACACGTCCAAGCACCCGGTGCGGGAAGTCGAGGGCGCGGCGGCCGTGATCGTCGGGGGTGGAAATACGTTTCATCTGCTCAAACACCTGTACGAAACCGGCACGCTCTGGGCAATTCGGGCGCGGGTGCGCGCGGGGGCACCGTACGTAGGATGGAGCGCGGGGTCGAACGTCGCGTGTCCGACGATCCGGACCACCAACGACATGCCGATCGTGGAACCGGCCCGTCTCGACGCGATGCGCCTGGTTCCCTTTCAGATCAACCCGCACTACACCGACGCCGTGCTCCCCAACCACGGCGGCGAGACCCGCGCGCAACGCATTGCGGAGTTCATCGCGGCCAACCCGACGATGACCGTGGTGGGATTGCCGGAAGGAAGCGCGATCGATGTCGCCGCCGGCGCGGCGACGCTCCTCGGTGCGCACTCGGCGAGAATATTCCGAAGCGGCCGGGAACCGTTCGATGTGAATCCAGGTTCGATGAGTGAGGCATGGGAGGCGCAATCATGAAATGGATCGTGGCAGCAGTCATGGCGACCATCGCGACCGCGAGTAATGCCGGGCGACCGTACGTCCCTGCGCAGACGGTCACAAGCACGAACGCGCGCGCATCGTTGGTGGAGTTGTTCACATCGGAAGGCTGTTCGAGCTGCCCACCGGCGGAGACCTGGTTGAGCGACCTCGCGACGAGCGAGCGCCTGTGGAAGGACGTCGTGCCGGTCGCGTTTCACGTCGACTACTGGGATTACCTGGGGTGGGTTGACATCTTCGCACGGCCCGCGTTCAGCGAGCGCCAGCGCGACTATGCGGAAGCCTGGAAGGCGGACCGCGTGTACACGCCGGGTTTCGTCGTGAACGGCGTGGAATGGAACGGCTGGCGCGACCGGCGACCGTTGCCGACACCGAGCGGTAGCGGCGCGATACTGACTTTGGATCTGACGCAGGAGAGTGCCAGGGTGCGGTTCGAACCGGCGCAGAAGCCACACGGCGAGCTCACCGCGCACGTGACGCTGCTGGGGATGGGCCTCGCGCGGAAGGTTCTCGCGGGGGAGAACAAGGGCAAGACCCTCACCCATGACTTTGTCGTGCTCGACTATCAGCGCGTGCGGCTCGTCCCCAACGGGGATGCGTTTGGGGGCAAAGGACGATGGAGCTACGCGAAAAACCCCGCACCCGCCGCCTACGCGGTGGCCGTATGGGTCACAGATGGCGAGAGCAGTGAACCGATTCAGGCGGCCGGCGCGGCGCTGAACGATGCGAGCCTGCAAGCGCTTCAGTTTTCGCAGAACGGAGGAGAATCCATGAACAAGATCAACAAGACGGAAGCCGAGTGGCGGGAGGTTCTCACCCCGGAGGAGTTTCGGGTGGCGCGCGAGAAAGGCACCGAACCGGCGTTCACGGGCCGTTACTGGAATAACCACGATGCGGGCGTCTATGTGTGCGTGGCGTGCGGACAACCGTTGTTTTCGTCCGATACTAAGTTCGAATCCGGCACCGGCTGGCCGAGCTTTTTCCGACCGGTCGATGAACGCAACGTGGCGCGAGAAGGCGACGAGAGCCTGGGCATGGACCGCACGGAAGTCATGTGCAGCCGGTGCGATTCGCACCTCGGCCACGTCTTCGACGACGGTCCGAAGCCGACGGGTCTCCGCTACTGCATCAACTCGGCCGCGCTCAAGTTCGCGCCCAAGGACCCACAGGCCGAAGACGCGAAGAACGCCAAGAAATAAGTTCTCGGGCACGGAATCTGCGTCCAGCCGCTGGACGGTGACCCCGGGCGGTGATACGGTCGGGTCACCGCCCACGGCATGATCTACTACCTGGTAACTCCGGAGTATACGCACACGATGCGGACGTTCCTCGACCACTGGGCCGGGGACGTACGGGGGCGCATCCGGATTCTCACCTACGACGAGGCGTTTCATTCCCCCGAGCTTCCAGTGGGAACCTACATCTTCTCGGACCTGGAGCGCATGCTGCCCGCGGAAACCGAGACGGCGACGCTGGTCTGGAATCAGCTCCACGGCGCCGGCGCGCGCCTGCTGAATCACCCCACGCGCACGCTCCGCCGCTACGACCTGCTCACGATGCTCTACGCGAAGGGGCGGAATCGATTTCGGGTGGCGCGCGCCACCGACCGCGCCGCCGAGCTGCGCTTCCCCGTCTTCGTGCGCGAGGAAGCCGACCACGCCGGGAGCATCACCAAACTGCTCGCGAACCGGCGCAAGCTAGACGACGCGCTGTCGGGCGCGATGGTGCGCGGGCACAGATTGAAGAACCTGCTGGTCGAGGAGTACTGCGACACGTCCGATGCGAACGGCGTGTTTAAGAAACACTCGGCGTTCATCATCGCTGGCCGGGTCGTCCCCTGCCACGTCGATTGCTCGCGGGGCTGGGTGGTCAAGGACACCGACATCGTGAGCCCGGAGGTCATGGAGGAGGAACGCAGGTACCTCGAGACCAACCCGCACCGGCAGTGGCTGGAGGAGACGTTCGCGCTTGCGGGCGTCGACTACGGGCGCATCGACTACAGCCTCCTCGGCGGCGCGCCGCAGGTCTGGGAGATCAATACCAACCCCATCGTGATCCTCCACCCGGACAACTACTCCGAGATCCATATGCCGGTGAAACGGATGTTCGCAGAGCGAATCCGCCCGGCGTTCGAGGCAATCGATACGGTGGCTCCCGGACGAACCATCGCGCTCTCGGTGCCGCCCCTTCTGCTCGCGCGCCTGAAGAAGGAATCGAGCCGGCGTAGGCGGGCGCTCGCCCGGCATCAGCGGGTAAGACGAATCACCCGGTCGGTCCCCTTCAGGATGGTACGTGGGATCGCCCGCCCGTTCCTCACCGCCATTTCTCCCCTGGTGGCTCGCATGGGTCGCCGGGAAAACGTCGCAAAGTCCCACTAAAAAACTAGATTAGCAGCGTGCCCCGCCGGTCGCGGTGCCTTGAGTAATAGTAGTAGTCACAGCTACTAACATATTCGCTGCTTGACGCTAGGGCGCTTTAGTAGTAGCCGTGACAGCTATGAATCAGAAAACCAGCCTTCAGCAACTTGGACTCACGCCCATGGAGGCACTTGCATACACCTATCTCGTGGCTAATCCGTCGGCCACGGGATATCGGGTCGCCCGTGGAGTTGGAAAACCAACCGCCAACGTGTACCGGGCACTCGAGAGTCTGGAGCGCAAGGGCGCCGTAATCCGGGACCGATCCGCCGCTCCCCTCTTTCGCGCGATTGCGCCGCAGGAGCTGCTGGGCCAACTCGAGCGTGAGTTCGTCGAGCGAAAGGCCTCGGCCGCGAGGGAGCTGGCGTCGCTCCATGCCGACAAGGACGACGAGCGGCTCTACTCGCTGGGATCGGTCGAGCAGGTCGTGGATCGAGGGCGCCGCCTCCTGGCATCCGCGCGCCGCATCGTTCTGGCGGATGCGCCCGGCGATCTCATTGAATCCCTGGCGGACGGGATCGCGCAGGCGCGCGGCCGCGGCATCCGCGTTCTGGTGATCGAGCAGGATCGGCTCGTCGACGCGCGCGATGCCGTCCCGACACAGGCGGGGCGCAGGCGTGGGGCGCAGCCGCGACTACGGATGGTGGCGGACGCGCGGGAGGCTCTGCTGGCGGAACTCTCCCCGGACGTCACGCGGGTCCGCGAAGCGCTCTGGACGCAAAGCGCGATCTTCGCGGCGACGATCCACGACGCGCTTACGACCGAACTGTTCTTTCTCGAGGTCGCGCGCGGGGTCGCCGAGGGGTTGAGTGTGGACGAAGTGGAGCAGGCGTTCGAACGTTGTCGCGAGATTCGTGACGACAGCGGAGCATGACCGTCGTTCCCTCCGTCGCCGGGGCCTCCCGGACCACCCACTGATTGCTCTGCGCGCCGTGAAAGAGTTCGACGGCCGATGAGCGAACGGCGAACCACTCGAAGTTCCTGGCGAGCAGCACGAGCCGCGCCGCCGGGTGATCGGTCGCGCGCGCGCGCGCCCGGCGGGCGAGCTCCTCGGCCGCGTCGCGCGGCGCCTGAACACCAAACTGACCCGCGAGGGTGACGAAGAATCCCTGCCCGTCGTCCGAAACCGCGAGGTCGATATGACGGGCCGTGGTCGACACCGACATCGTCAACCACGAGCTGCCCGCGTGCGACGAGGCGCTGCGGACCAGCTCGTTGAACGCGGCGCGACAGAGATTTCGGACCGCGTCCCGCTCACCGGCGAGCATCGGCGCCACGTGGTCGTCCCACACCCGGTCGGCATTCAACACCGGGGTGATGCGAAACTCCCGGGTGAGAGCGCCGGTGGGCCGCAGCTCGTAGCGCTTCGCGCGGGTGCTGCCGGTCTCCATCAGCAGGCCGTGCCCGATCAGCCCATCCAGATGCCGGTTTGCGGCCTGGCGCGAAATCCCGTATGCTTTCGCGATTCGGCCGGCCACGCCGATGCCGTCTTCCGAGACGTGGTCAAGAATGAACTCGTGAATCAGACGTGTGCGTGAGCGTTTCATGCCGTTCGCCGGTTGTAGTCCGCGCGGCAAAGTATTGTCAACGGAAATTGCGCATCGTTATCGTTTGACTCCAATCAATTGTCAATATAACGACAAATTATTGTCAACATTATAGCGCTGGTATTGTCAATTAAACTAGCTTCATAATTGTCAACATTTTGATCAAAATCGTATTTGCAATGAATAGATTACGCGAGTTCATGGAAACGATCCGTGTCGAACATACGGTGTTCGCACTTCCCTTCGCCTATGCCGCCCTGTTCCTGGCGGCCGATGGGTGGCCGAGCGGGCGCACGCTGCTCTGGATCACGGTGGCAATGGTCGCGGGCCGGACGGTGGGCATGGCCGCCAACCGGATCGTCGACGCGCAAATCGACGCGCGCAACCCGCGAACCGCCCGCCGCGCGATCCCGGGCGGGCGGCTGTCCCGCTCCTGGGCGGGCGTCTTTTCTGCCGTCGCCCTGGCGCTGTTCGTTTTCGCCGTCTACCAGCTCCATCCGGCGTGCAGGCGGCTATGGCCGATCGTGGTAGCGGTGGTGTTGGTGTATCCGTATGCGAAGCGCTTCACCCCGTACTCGCACCTCTTTCTCGGCGCGGTGTACCTCCTCGTGCCGACGTCGGTATGGATTGCCGTCACCGGCCAGGTGCCGTTGGCGGCCGTGGTGCTGGGCGTGGGGGCGGCGTTGTGGGTGGCGGGTTTCGACATCATCTACGCCTGCCAGGACGTCGAGGTCGATCGCCGCCAGGGGCTGCATTCGATGCCGGCGGATTTCGGCCTCAGGCGCGCGTTGCTGGTATCCGAATGGTTGCACGCCGGATTCATTCTCTCTCTGATTGCCGCCGGCTTGTTGCTCGGCGCTGGAGCGTGGTACTGGTTGGGGACTCTGTTGACTTCACTGCTGCTTTCGCATGAGCACCATCTCGTGAAACCCGGCGACCTCTCAAAGGTCAACGCCGCGTTTTTCACGACCAACGGCGTCGTGAGCGTCGGGCTCTTCATCCTCATTGCCCTCGACACGGTGGTCTGAGATGGCGTGCTACGCGGTTGGAATCACGGGGGGCAGCGGCGCACCGTACGCGATCCGGCTCCTGCAGGCCCTGGTCGCCGCCGGTCACGACGTGCACGCGGTAGTGTCGCCGGCGGGGGAGACGGTCCTGCAGATCGAGTGCGGGATCCGAATGGGTACCACCCTGCGCGAGAAGCAGGCGGTGTTGCTCGGCGCTATCCAGAGCCTGGAAGCGGGCCAGGGGTCGCTCGACGCGATTTCGCGAGGCCCGCAACCCACCCCGGGGACCCTCCGCCTCTTCGACCCGATGAATCTCGCCGCGCCGATTTCGAGCGGCTCGTTTCCATGCGCGGGGATGGCCATCGTCCCGTGTTCGACCGGGACGCTCGGGCGGGTCGCGAACGGCATCTCCTCCAATTTGATCGAACGCGCCGCCGACGTGATGCTCAAGGAACGCCGCCGACTCGTGGTCGTGCCGCGCGAGACGCCGCTCTCGGAAGTCCACCTGCGCAACATGCTCGCGCTGCGCCAGGCGGGCGCAGACATTCTGCCCGCGATGCCCGCGTTCTATCACCGGCCCCGGACGATCGCGGATCTGGTCGACATGATCGCGGGACGCATCCTCGACCGCCTCGGTATCGAGAACGCGCTGTTTCATCGGTGGGGAACTGAGCCGTCGAACCGCGGCGATGAATGAGCCGACGTCGCGGGTCCTGTCGCCGACAGCCCGGTGCGGCTCGCTTCGTCCGCGCCTGCGCACTAGACTCGCTCGCCGCGCGGGCGCCCGTCGGCGCCACCCGCTCGTGCCACTGTCATCTCGCTGCCCCGCGGCAATCGGGCGTTCAAACAGAATCGCCCCGCGACGTTGCCATCACGGGGCGATTCCTTTTCGACTTGCGTCGATCAGGGGCGTTGCAAACTCGACTAGAGGCTGAACGCCAGGCCGCCGCGGGCCGACCAGTGGTTCGCATCCTCGACGACGTTGTACCAGCCCGAGCCCACGATGCTCGCGCGCTGGCTGACGCCGACCTTGATGCCGGCGCCCGTCTGGAATCCGAACTTCGTGTCGCCGACATCGGGCACGCCCGAAACGGCCGCGTTCATCATGTGGGCGGCAGCGCCCGCAGCGACGAACGGCTGAACACGGACCGACGACGTCGGAATCGTGTACTTCAGATTCGCGCCGATCGTCCAGTCGCTGAACGAAACCTCCTGGTTGCCGGTCCCGTCGGACCAGTTCCAGTAATTGACGAACGGATTGACATACAGATTCGTGGCCGGCAGACCGAAGTCCACGTATGCCCCGGCCACCCACGTGCCGCTGACATCCTGAACGCCGTTCAGATCCGGGCTCACGTAGCCAGCCTCGAAGCCGACCGCGCGAAGCGGGCCGGCGACCGCGCTGGACGCCGCGAGGGACGCGGCAGCCAACATCGCTACCAGTACGACAAGTTTCTTCATTTCCGTCTAACCTCCTGATTGATCCCGCCCGCGGCCGTATGTTTCCCATGCGGCTTGAATCTTTCCCGCGCGGCCTCCATCGGTTTGGGACTGCCGGGCTAGTGCAAGGGCGGGGCCAGCTCAGGGGATCGGGCACGGCCGGAACGACGAACCGTTTTTAGAAACAACGAGTTAGTTAATGGGGCGAGAGGGAAGCGGAGCCGGCGCCCCCGGTCACTGGCTGGTACGGCATTGTGCGGCGCCGGGGGTCCGGCTGGCAAATCGAGGGTGCGCCTGCCCGGCGCGGGCGATAGAGTGTCCAGCATGCCTTTTTTGAATCTCCGCGCGTTCCTGTCCGACCTCGAAGCCCGGGGCGATCTCAAGCGCGTGCGCGTGGAAGTCGACAGTCGACTCGAAGTGGCCGAGATCGCGCGGCGCATGGTGCGCGAGCAGGGGCCGGCGCTCCTGTTCGAGCACCCGAGGGGCTCGCGGTTCCCGCTGGCGATCAACTTCTTCGGGAGCTTCGCGCGCATCGAGCGCGCGATCGGGATGCACCCGGAAGCACTCGGCGAACGCCTCGTTCGCTTCGCGGAAGAACTGAATCCGCCGTCGCCGTCGCGGCTGTGGGGCGCGCGCGACCTGCTTCCACGCCTGCTGGCGTTTCGACCCGCGCGGACCCGCCGCGCGGCCAGCCAGGAAATCGCGGCCGCCACCGACCTCGGAACGCTCCCGGTCATCACGTGCTGGCCGCAGGACGCGGGGCCGTTCATCACCTTTCCGCTGGTCGTCTCGCGGCATCCGTCGAAAGGGAAGAGCAACGTCGGGATCTATCGGATGCAGGTGTTCGATTCCGCGTCGACCGGGATGCACTGGCAGATTCACAAGGGGGGCGGCTTCCACTACCACGAGGCGGAAAAGACCGGGCGTGCGCTTCCCGTCGCGGTGGCCCTGGGGGCGGACCCGGCGCTGATGCTCGCCGGCATTTTCCCTCTGCCCGAGGCGCTGGAGGAGATTGCGTTCGCGGGCATCCTGAGCGCGCGGCGCACCCGGCTCGTTCGCGCGAAGACGATCGACCTCGACGTTCCGGCGGACGCCGAATTTGTATTGGAGGGAGAGGTGCCGCCGTTCGAGCGGCGCGCCGAGGGGCCGTTCGGGGATCACTTCGGCCACTATTGCGACGTCGCCGACTTTCCGGTCTTCCGGGTCAGCGCGATCACGCACCGGCGGCGGCCCATCTATCCGGCGGCGGTGGTGGGAAAGCCGCCGCAGGAAGATCGCTACATGGGAGACGCCTCCCAGATGATTCTCGGGCCTCTCATCCGGTTGATGCGCCCCGAAGTGGGAGACGTGTGGGCGTACTACGAGGCGGGATTTCACAATCTGCTGGTCGCGTCGGTGGAGGCGCGGTATACGCGCGAGCCGATTCGCACCGCGCTGGGGCTTTTGGGCGAGGGCCAGCTCGGGTTGAGCAAGGTGGTCGTGCTCGTCGATCGCACGGTGAACGCACGGAGTTTTCGCGAGGTGCTGGGTGCGATTCGACGCCATTACGATCCGCGCGAAAACTTCCACCTCATCTCACGCGCCCCCCTGGATACGCTGGATTTCACGAGCTTCAAGATGCACCTGGGGAGTCGAATGATCCTCGACGCGACCGGGAGCCGCGCCCAGTACTCCGGCGGACGGCCGCTCGGCAATTCGCCGGACGCGCCAGGACCCGGCGGTGTGGCGGTGCGCGACCCCGCGGAGATCGCCCCGGAGGTAAGACAATGGAGGCTCTGGGAAGACACGCTGCTCGTGGTCCAGGTCGGGCGCATCGAACGAGGCCTCGGCCGCCGCGTCCTGGAGGCGCTGGTCGCCGCGCCCGCGATGGCGTCGGTCAAGGTGATTGCGGTGGTGAGTCCGGATGTGAACCTTGAGGACGACGTGGACACGATCTGGGGCATCTTCACGCGTTTCGACCCCGCGCGCGACCTCATGTTCACGCGCGTGTCGATGAACGGGGTACAGCCCTGCTACGAAGGAGTTACGGGTATCGATGCAACCTGGAAGCCGGGCTATCCTGACCCGGTCGTTGCGGACCCCGATACCGTGCGCAACGTGGACCGTCGCTGGGAGGAGTACTGGCGGTAGCGGGTCGCGGGGAATATAGGTATTGACACGGTTTTGGGAACCCTATATGCTTCTCTCTGTCAGTTAATCGGTCTGCGTTCATTCTGAGCCGCGTATCGCCCATCCTTTTCAGGTCAGCGACCCCAGTCTTGTGTTTGAGCGCTAGCAAACGGGTGGAAGAATGGTCTTTCACGCGAGTCATGTTCGAAAGGATCTAGCACAATGAATCGTAAACTCTATGTCGGTAATCTGAATTTCGCCACCACCGAAGACGACCTGCGGCAGCTGTTCAGCGAGGTCGCCCCGGTTGCGTCGGTTTCGATCGTCACCGATCGTGAGACCGGCCGGCCGCGTGGCTTCGGCTTCGTCGAGATGGAAACCAGCGAGGGTGCCCAGGCGGCAGTGGAGAAACTGAACAACCGCGAGGTTGATCAGCGCACGATCACCGTCAACGAGGCGCGTCCCAAGACCGAGGGTGGTCGCGGGGTCGATCGCGGGTTCAACCGCGGTGGATTCGGCGGCGGCGGCCGTCGCAGCTATTAGTCTGCGACGATCGGACGTATCCGAAAATCAGAAGAGCGCGGGGCCAAACGGTCCCGCGCTTTTTCTTTGCGGGAGCGCAATCCGGTTCGGCTACAATGCCGGGCGTGACCGTCCGAGTGAAGATCTTTCGCCTCGCCCTGGTCAACGCCACCCTGCTGGCGGTCGCCCTCGTCATCCTCGAACTTGTTTTTGGCAGCTGGGTTCGCCCCAACCGGATCAACCGGCTCAACCTCGTGCGCGACCGCACCATGCACTACGACGCCAGCGCGCTCTACCCGGCTCCCAACTCCGTGACCTATACCCGCGACGGCTTCGGCTTTCGTGGCCACTACGACTCTCCCGGCGGGATCGGCATCCTGACCATCGGCGGCAGCGCCACCGACCAGCGCTTCATCACCGACGGCGCCACCTGGCAGGACGTGATCGCGCGGGAGTTTGCGGAAGAGGGAAAACAGGTGAGCGTGGTGAACGCCGGAGTCGACGGGCAATCGACGTACGGGCACATCAAGGATTTCGACTGGTGGTTCCCGAACGTGCCGGGCCTGAAGCCGAAATACGTCCTGTTCTACATCGGCCCCAACGACGCCTTCAAGGACGTGGGCAGCGACTACGATGACCTCGTGCGCGACAAGCGGGTCACGTGGAAGACGCGCGTGCGCGAGAGCAGCGCGATCTACCATGTCGTGAGGACGCTCGAGTCCACGTACGAAGCCCGGCGCGTCTACGGGCTGGCCCACCACTACGAGGATTTTTCCACCTGGGAGTGGACGACGACCCCGCTGGTCCGGGACCACGAGGTGCTCGCCGCCCGGCGGCTGCAGGATTTCCGCGCCCGTCTGGTGGCGCTCGCGGAGCGGACACGAGCGCTGGGGGCAACGCCGGTATTCGTGACCCAGGCGTTCTGCGTATACCGCCTCCGCGCGGATGGAACTCCGGAGGGTCGGACGAGGCGTGAGCCCTACGACGGCGCGGAGATCAACGGGGTGGATCTGTATTACATCATGCAGGCATTTGGCCGTGTCACGATGGAGGTGTGCGTAGAAGCGGGTGGCGTGTGCATCGACGCGGCGAACGAGATGGTCTGGCAGGCAGGCGATTTCTACGACGAGGTCCACAACACGCCGCAGGGCGCCGAACGGTTGGGGCGCTACCTGCACGAGCGACTGCGCGACCGGTTCTGATTTGTAATCGCCATGAACGGGCGGCCGTCCAATGCCACGTCACGATCATGCGCACCCATATCTGGAAGGAGCGGACGATGCGAACAGGAAGGGCAATGGTTCTGGCGGCGGCGCTGGTGGGAATTGGCGGGGTTGCCATCGCCGGGTACGGCAAGGCCGAGAAGAAGACTGCGATCGCCACGTTCGCGGGTGGTTGTTTCTGGTGCATGGAAGCGCCGTTCGACGACATCAAAGGGGTGATCTCGACCACCTCGGGCTACACCGGCGGGCAGAAGAAGGATCCGACCTACCACGAAGTCTCCGAGGGAAAGACCGGGCACTGCGAATCGGTCCAGATCGAGTACGACCCGTCGAAGGTGACCTACGAACGGCTGCTGGAGGTCTACTGGCACAATATCGACCCGACCACGGGCGACCGCCAATTCTGCGACTGGGGGAACCAGTACCGCCCCGAGATCTTCTACCACGACACCGATCAGAAACGGCTCGCAGAAAAGTCGAAGAAGAAGATAGAGTCGAAACTGGGCGAGGTGGCGGTGAAGATCACGCCGGCGGGCACCTTCTATCCCGCCGAAGAATATCATCAGGACTTCTACACCAAGGACCCGGACGAGTATCATCGCTACCGCAGCGGCTGCGGCCGCGACCGGCGCCTGAAGGAGCTCTGGGGCGACAAGGCCGGCCACTGAACCGGGAGGTTGAAACAGTGACGGAAAAATTCTCTCCGCTGCAGCTGTCGTTCTGGGTTCCGGTTCTGGTTTCGCTCGCGTGCGGAACCATCGTGGGGCTCGAGCGCCAGCTGCGCGGCAAGCCGCTGGACGTGCGTACCGCCGTTCTGATCTGCCTCGGCGCCCACGTGTTCATCCGACTCGCCGTCGTGATCTCGGGCGAGCATGCGGACACGATGCGCGTCCTGGGCCAGATGGTGACCGGGATCGGCTTCCTCGGGGCGGGCGTGATCTTGACCCGCGGCGGTCACGTCACCGGTCTCACGACCGCGTCCGTGATCTGGTCGCTGGCCGCGATCGGCGCCTCGATCGGCTTCGGCAAGTACGGCGCGGCGCTCGCGCTGTCCATCATGGTACTGGTCGTGCTGACGATTCTCGAAGGGATCGAAACCCGGATGGCGTCGATGCGCCGCGGCGTCCACGCGCGGGACAACATCGAGCCGAAATTGTAGATCGCAAGCTCCGCGGGTCCTGGCGCCGACAGACCGAGGCGGCTCGTTTCGTCCGCGCCTGCGCACTAGACTCACTCGCCGCCCGGGCGCCCGTCGGCGCCACCCGCTCCAGTTCTAGACTGTATTGCACGCTCGTCCGTCAGGCGACGGATGATGTCCACCTCCATCGTGGTCCGGTCCTCCCAATCGATCAGGTAGCTTCGCGCGAACTCGCGGGCGCGACTTCCCATCGCGGCGCGCGTGGCATCGTCGTTCAAGAGTTCCACCATGGCGTCCGCGAGCGCGTCGACGTCGCCGTCGGGGACCAGGCGCCCGGTGACACCGTCGCGAACGACGTCGCCGGTTCCGCCCACGTCGAAGGCCGCCACGGGCACGCCGCACAGCAGCGCTTCGCACGTGGCGATCGACTTGTTGCTGCGCCGGCTCGTCGCCACGAACAGCGTCGTCGCGCCGAAGGCGTCCACGACGCGCGCGTGCGCGATCGGCCCCACGAAACGGACGCGATCCGCGATGCCCAGGTCCCGCGCCAGCGCGTCGCACCGGTCCTGCTCCGGTCCGTTGCCCGCCACCACGCACACGGCGGGACGCCGCAGGCGCGGCAGCGCCCGCGCGGCCGCGCGCACGAACGCATCCGGCCGCTTCCAGTCGGCGAGGCGGGCGAGATAGAGCACGACGTCGTGCCCCTCGGGCACGCGCGCCGCGTCCCGGAACCACCCGGCATCGGCGGCCTGGTCCTGCCAGGCGAGGTTCACCCCGTTGGGGAGAAAATGAATACGGTCTCCGGGGACGCCATGCCGCCGCGCGGCGGCGTCGCCCCGCGTCCCGTCGTCGAGGACGATCCACGCGTCGACGGGGAGCTTGAAGGCAAGGATCGCCTCGAGATTCTTGGCGAGATACGTCGCGCGCGGCCAGTCGCTGCGTACGAGGTCCATCACACCGAACAGCTTGACCACCGACGGCACCCGGCGAAGGGATGCCGTCACCCACACGACCCACGCAGGGATGTGAGTCTGCGCGAGCACGAGGCAGGGGTGAATCCGCCGCGAAACTGCCAGGGTGCGCGTGCCGGCGAGGACTGCGAACCACAGCGGCCAGAGCAGCCGGCGAAGCGGGGTTGGCCACGCCGCGGTGGCGTCGTAGAAATTCGGATAGCTGTGGACGTAGTAGCCGGGGAGCTCGACGTCGGGCGGCGCGCCGCTGCGCGGCGAGAGATAGTGCACGTCGAAGCCGGCGGCGGTGAGCGCGCGAATGAAGTAGTAGTCGTCGGCCAGGCCGGCGCCGCCTCCCATTTCCCAGCGCTGCTTCCACGGTGTCACGACCAGGATCGAACGACGGTGGTCGCCGCCCGTGCGATGCGAACCCACGCCGCGGCGGCTCACCGGAGGGAACCTATTCCGCGGGCGCGGCCGCCGCGCGCGCGCGCCGCGCGGCGATCAGACGCTGCTCGTGAAACACCCCGGCCACTCCGAGGATCACGAGCGCGGAACCGGAGATCGTCCAGCGGGTGATGGGCTCGTGCAGGATGAACCAGCCCAGGATCACGGCGATGACGGGATTCACGTAGGCGTAGGTCATGACGACGTGGGTCGGCAGCAGGCGCAGCGCCTTGACGAACGACGTGAACGCGACCACCGACCCGAAGATCACGAGGTACGCCCACGCCAGAAGCGCGTGCGGCGTCGGGGTCGGACGAGGTTCGCCGCTCAGCGCGGCGGCGCCCAGGAGTGCCACCGACCCGAAGAGGAGCTGATACCCGGAGCTCACCTCCGCCGCCGTCGACACCGGGTGGCGCTTCTGAATGATGGAGCCGACGCCCCAGCTCATCACTGCCAGCAGGAGAGCTGCCGCCGCGATGATGTCCGCGTGCGAGCCGTGGAGCATCACGGGCGCGTTCAGCACGGCCACCCCCGAGATTCCAATCAGCAGGGCGCCGACCAGCCGCCACGTGGGCGGGCGACGGTCGATTGCCGAATCGACCATCGTCGTCCAGATCGGTGCCACCCCGACCAGCAGCGCCGTGTACCCCGACTCGGCCCGCTTCTCCGCCCACGACACCAGACCGTTGCCGCCGAGCCACAGAAGAATGCCGGAGGAGATGAAGATCAGAATGTCGCGCCGGGTCGGTTTGAGCGACTTGCGCGTGAGCGCGCCCCAGGCGAGCAGGATCAAACCGGCGACAAGAACTCGCGTTCCGGCCATGGCGAAGGCAGGGAACCCGGAGCCGTCCCGGACGGCGACGCGGATGGCGAGGTAGGTGCTTCCCCAGACGATGTAGACGACGAGCAGGTGGACGAAACCGCGAACGTTCACCGAGACACCCCGCGGAAATCGGCAATATATCACCCTCGCCCGGGCCCGTGCAAGCGCACGCCCGGGCCATCGGGCCACCACGCCGGGAAACGACACCGCCTTGCTGGGGAAGGCGTCCGCACGTATACTGGCCCCGCGAGGAACCGACCCCGCGGACCATGCAACTCACCCACGTTCACGGCATCACCTTCACCGACCGGACCCTGGTTCCCATCTGGGAAGAGATCCTCTCCGGCGAGCGCGTCTCCGTCGACGACGGACTGCAGATGTTCGAGACGCGCGACCTCTCCGCGCTCGGACGGATGGCCGACCACGTCGCGCGCGCGAAGAGCGGCGACCGGGTTTATTTCGTCATTAATGTTCACATCAACCCGACCAACGTCTGCGTGCTCAACTGCAAGTTCTGCGACTACGTGCACAGCCGCAACGACGTCGGCGCGTGGGAAATGACGCCGGAGGAGATCCTTTCGCACATCACGCCCGAGATGACGGAGGTGCACATCGTCGGCGGCCACCACCCCGACTGGCCGTTCGAGTATCACGAGAACTACATCCGGATGATCCGCGACGCGCACCCCCACATCCAGATCAAGGCGTTCACGGCGGCGGAGATCGACTACTTCGCAAAACGCTGGAAGCTCTCCGCCGGCGAGATCCTGGACCGTCTGGTGGCGGCGGGGTTGAACTCCATGCCCGGGGGCGGCGCCGAAATCTTCTCGAAACGTGTCGCCAGAGAGCTCCGCTACACCGGCAAGGCCCAGGCGGATCGCTGGCTGGAGATTCACGCCCTCGCCCATGCCCGTGGGATTCCGTCGAACGCGACCATGCTCTACGGTCACATCGAGACGCACGCGGAACGCGTGGAGCACCTGCGCTTGCTGCGCGAGCAGCAGGACGCGAGCGGCGGATTCCTCGCCTTCATCCCGCTCGAGTACCAGGTCAGCCAGGAGCGGCTGGTCCAGCGCCACGCGTCGGCGCTGGAGGATCTCAAGACCATCGCGGTGTCGCGGCTCATGCTCGACAACTTCCCGCACGTGAAGGCGTACTGGATCATGCTCCAGGAGGACACGGCGGGGATCGCGCTCAACTTCGGCGCCGACGACGTCGACGGCACCATCTCCCGGGAACGCATCGCGCACGCGGCCGACGCGCGCAGCCCGGCGGGGTTGACGCGAAAGAAACTGGTGCGGCTGATCCGCGACGCGGGAAAGACTCCGGTCGAGCGCGACGCGCTCTACCAGCAGATCAAGGTCTACGACGACGCGGACGTGGCGGCGGTCGAGGCGGACACCTACCGGCCCGTGCAGCGCAGCCGCGAGTCCCCCCGCGCCGGCGCACCGCTGGCGAGATTCGTGAAGCCATGAGGGCGGAGAGCACACCCGCCTCCGCTCATGCACTTCGCGCGCGACAGTTGGAAGCGCGCCTCGTGAAATCGCGTCGGTGGGTGTGCTCTCCGCCCGGGAATCAATCATGAAGAAGCTGCTCATCATCGCCGCGGTCCTGCTCCTCGTCGTCATCGTCGGCGTCGGCGTATTCCTCTACAATTCGATAGACCCCATCGTGAAGGCTGGGATCGAGAAGTACGGTTCCGAGATTGCGGGCACGAAGGTCAGCGTTGGGTCGGTCGATATTTCGCTCAAGTCGGGTCGCGGGACGATTCGCAACCTCGAGGTGCACAACCCGAAGGGCTTCTCCTCAGCCGCCGTGTTTCGGCTGGGCGAGATCACGGTCGACCTCGACGTGGCGTCGCTCAACAAGGACCCGATCGTGGTCGACAAGGTAACCGTCCTCGCGCCGGAGGTGCACGTGGAGGTGGCGGCGAATGGGCAGACCAACCTCGGCGTGGTGAAGGACCACGTGGACGCTTTTCACGCCGGGTCCGGGAGGAGCCGAAAGCAGGACGCCGGCTATGAGAAGAAATTCCGGATTGCGACGTTCACGTTCGAAAACGGCCGGCTCGACGCGGACGCGACGGCCGTCGGGGCCGGCGCCTTCGAGGAGGAAATCCCCCCGGTCCGGATGAAGGACGTCGGCGGGGCGCAGGGCAGCTCCCCGGATGCCATCGGCAAGGAAGTCACGCACGCCCTGCTGGGCGCGGCGATGAACGTCGTCGAGAAGGAGCTCCGCAACCGTGCCGTGGAAAAGCTCGGGGAGAAAGTGAAAGAAAAGCTCGGGACGATTCTGAAGTGAGGCAGCGGGATGAACGCACGAAACGCTGCAAATAATCGAAGGGTCGGGTCGCGGTGACACATCACAATACGATTCGCATCGGCAGGATTCCGTATCTCAATTGCATTCTTTTCTTCCACCATCTCGAGAACGAGCCGGACCTGCGCCTGGAGCCGCTGGTGCCGCGCGCGCTCTCGAGCGCGGTCGCGGACGGGGAGGTGGACGCCGGCCCGGTGCCGCTCGTCACCGCCTGGGAGATCGAGGATCGCTTCGAACCGCTCGGCGATTTCTGCATCTCGACGGTAACCCGCGCGCACAGCATTCTGTTCTTTTCGCGGGTGCCGTTCGAGAGGCTCGACGGCGCCGAAATCGGAGTCACCAACGAGACGTCCACCTCGGTGCGGCTGCTGAAGGTCCTGCTCACGCACGCGTGGAGGGTTCGCCCGGCGCGGTTCACGCGCGTCGACTGGCCGAAGAACGACGGGCTGCTCCTGATCGGCGACGAGGCCCTGATTCATCGTCGCGGCGTTAAGGACTACCCGCACGTCGCCGACCTCGGCGAGGTGTGGAACAAGTGGACGGGGTTTCCGTTCGTCTTTGCGCGCTGGATGGTGAAGAAGACGCTTCCCGGCGAGGACAAGGCGCGGCTGATTGCGTTGCTCGACCGGTCGATCGCGGACGGGTGGGCGCATTTCGAACGGGTAGTGTCGCCGCGCGCGGCGGATCTCCACATGTCGGTGGAGGAGATGCGGGAATACCTGCAGGGGTTTCGATTCCGCATGACGGGCGCCGAGCACCAGGCGATCGGGAAGTTTCGGCAGCTCGACGCGGCGGCCCGCGAAGCCGAGAAGGCGCCCGCATGAGCCGGCCGCGGGCATCCGGCAAGGGCGTGTCGAGGACAAAGGCCCGCGCGAAACAACCCGCGCGCGCGGCGAGCCCGGGCAAGAAGGAACGCGCCGGGCGGCGGGCGAGCGTCACGCCGTTGGTGCGCGTCACCGGGCTCGGGGGCGTGTTCTTCCGAAGCGACGACCCGAAGAAACTGATGGGGTGGTATCGAAAGCACCTCGGCATCAAAGCGGGCGCGTTCGGTGGGTGGGCGTTCCAGTGGCGCGAGAAGCGCAAGAGCGAGCGCATCGGCTACACGGTGTTCTCTCCGTTCGCGAAGGACTCGCCATACTTCGATCCGAGCGAAAAGCCCTTCATGTTCAACTTCCGCGTGGCCGACCTGGACGCGCTCATCGCGCAGCTCCGGCGCGAAGGAATCCACGTGCTCGACGACGTGCAGGATCTGCCGTACGGGAAGTTCGGCTGGATCATCGACCCGGACGGCAACAAGATCGAACTGTGGGAACCGCCGGACGTCGACGACCCGTTCGGCAAAGGCGAGGCCTGAGGCGTGACGCCGGGGTGGCTTCTTCTCGGCGCGGCGGGGTGTGCGGTGGTGGCGGTGTTGGGCGCCCGACAGGCGCCGCGGCTGTGGCTCGCCGCCTCGATGGGTGCCGCTGCCGCCGCGCTGGCCGCTTCGGTGTGGGTCCTCGTCTCCGGCGAGCCGTGCGACGCGCGCTTCGCGTTCGCGTTGGGCGGAGAGCCGCTGCACCTGCGGCTGGATGGAGTGGGCGCGTTCTTTCTCGCGCTGCTGGCGCTGGTCGGGGGCGCGTGCACCCTGTATTCGCAAGGGTACTGGAAGGACGATCAGCACCCCGCTTCCGCGCCGTCGGGGCGGGCCTGGTCGAGCGTGCTGCTCGTCAGCATGAGCCTGGTCCTGCTCGTCACCAACGGACTCCATTTCCTCGTTGCGTGGGAACTGTTTTCCGTCAGCGCATACTTCATGATCACGCGCGAGCGTCAGCGTCGCGAGGTTCGATCGGCGGGATGGTTGTTTCTAGCCGCGTCGCACGCGGGCACGCTGTGCCTGTTCGCCTTCTTCGCGGGGCTGGCCGCGCGCACCGGCAGCTGGGAGCTGGGCCCGATGCACGACCATCCGGAGCTCGCGCCGTGGTTCTGGCTCGCCCTCTGCGGTTTCGGCCTCAAGGCGGGCGTGTTCCCGCTCCACATCTGGCTGCCGTCCGCGCACGCCAACGCGCCGAGCCATGTGTCCGCCATCCTGTCCGGGGTTGCCATCAAGATGGGGATCTTCGGACTGATTCGCTTCAGCGGCTGGTTGCCGACGCCCGCCGCCGCGGGCTGGGTGATCGCCGCGCTGGGGGCAACGAGCGCCGTGCTGGGGGTGGCGTTCGCGCTCGGCCAGCACGATCTAAAGCGTCTCCTCGCCTACCACAGCGTTGAAAACATCGGCATCATTCTGATCGGGCTCGGATTCGCGATCGTTTCTTCCGCGCACGGCGACGAGACCTGGGGGCGGCTGGCGCTGGCCGGCGGCCTCCTGCACGTGTGGAACCACGGCCTGTTCAAGGCCCTGCTGTTTCTGGGGGCGGGGTCGGTGCTCCACACCACCGGGACGCGCGAGATGAGCCGGCTGGGTGGGCTCTGGCGCACCATGCCCTGGACGGCGGGGATGTTCGCGCTGGGCGCGATCGCCATCGTCGGATTGCCTCCTTTGAACGGATTCGTGAGCGAGTGGCTCGTGTACCTGGGTCTGTTCGGCGCAACCTCGGCTCACGGGCCGCTGGCGTGGGCGGCGGTCCCGGCCGCGATTCTCCTGGGTGTGACCGGCGCGCTGGCGCTGGCATGCTTCGCGAAAGTGTGCGGGGTGGTGTTTCTCGGCGTGCCACGCAGCGAAGCCGCCGCGCGCTCGCACGAGAGCGGGTGGCTCATGCGCGCGCCGATGCTCGGATTGAGCGCCGCATGCGTGGCCATCGGCCTGGCGCCCGCGTTCTTCTGGCCGCTGGTGGCGCGCGCCGCTTCCGCGTGGCAACCGGCGTGGGTGGATTCTCCCGCGCCGGTGTCGCTGGTGGCACTCGGACGGTTCCACGTCGCCCTGGCGGTGCTGGCGGTGCTCGGCGCCGGCGGCCTCTGGCTCCGGGTCAGGCGCACCGGCGTCGTTCGCGCCCTGACGTGGGACTGCGGCTACGCCGCGCCGAGCGCGCGCATGCAGTACACCGCCGGTTCGTTCGCGGCGACGATCACGGGATGGTTCGCGTGGATCCTTCGGCCGCAGCGCGACGCGGAGCCGCCGACAGGAGCATTCCCGGCGCGCTCACGTTTCGACCAACACACGCCGGAGACCATTCTCGAGCGGGTTGTCGAGCCCGCGGGTTCGATCGTCATGCGCGCGGCCGTGGGGGCGCGCAAGCTCCAGCACGGCCGGATCCAGGCGTACATTCTATATGTGCTGATCGGCGTGGTGGGTGTGGCACTGCTCGCGGTCATCGGGAGGGATCGATGAACTCGGTGATCCACCTGTTGATCGGTGTGGTGGGGTGGCTGGTGTTCGCACCGCTCATTCCCGGCGTGATCAACCGGGTGAAGGCGTGGGTCGCCGGCCGCAAGGGCCCTCCGCTGCTGCAGCTCTATTACGACCTCGCGCGGCTGTGGCGCAAACAGGTGGTGTTGAGCACCACGGTTTCGCCCTTCCATGTCGCCGGCCCGGCGGTCGCGTTCGTGTCGATCCTGGGCGCGGCGCTGCTCCTTCCCATCGGACGGGCGGGTGCCCCGCTCTCGTTCGAAGGCGACGCGGTGTTGTTCGTGTACCTGCTCGCGCTGGCCCGTTTCTGCATGGCCGGCGCGGCGCTGGATACCGGCTCGGCTTTCGAGGGGATGGGCGCGGTTCGAGAGGTCAGCTACGCGGTCCTGGCCGAGGCGGCCGTCATCACGGCCCTGCTCGTGCTCGGCGTCCAGACCGGCAGCGTGTCGTTGACGCGGATGCTCGCGCCGGCGGCGGGTCCGGGGACGGCGCTGCTCGCGGCCGGGTTGTTCATGGTGCTCCTCGCCGAGAACTGTCGCGTGCCCTTCGACGACCCCAACACGCACCTCGAGCTGACCATGGTCCACGAAGCGATGGTGCTCGACCACAGCGGTCCGCCGCTGGCGGTGATCCTGCACGGAGCCGCGCTGAAACTCCTCGTGTTCTGCGTGCTGCTCACCGAAGCCGTTGTGCCGCTGGGCAACGTGTCACCCGTGCTGGTGGCGGCGGCGCTGATTGCCTCCGTGCTCGTCACGGCGGCCGGCGTGGGACTGGTGGAGTCGCTCCAGGCACGCGTGGCGTTTCGCCGCGTGCCCTTGCTTCTCACGACCGCATTCCTTCTGTGTCTCTTTGCACTCATGATCGCGTGGGAAAGGAATCCGCTGTGACCGATGCCATGAACCTGCTCGTCGGGCTCGCGATGGGGTTGAACCTCGTCGGGCTGGCGAGCAGCCGCCTGACCTCGCTCATCCAGGCGGCGGCGGTGCAGGGGATGGTGCTGGGCATCCTCCCCTTGCTCCTCGGCCACGGAGCCAGCTGGTGGGTGGTACTGGTCGCGGTGGCGACCGTGGTCGTGAAGGGATTCGTGATGCCGGCGCTCCTGCGCAGGGCGTTGCGCTCGGCGCACATCGACCGCGAAGTGCAGCCGCTGATTCCATTCGTGCCGTCGCTCCTGCTCGGAGCGGCGGCGACGGTCGGGACGGTGGCGCTCAGCCGCGCGCTGCCGCTGCGACCCGAGCACGCCCACCTGCTGCTCGTGCCGGGCGCGTTTGCCACCGTGGTGTCCGGCCTCCTCCTGCTGATGGGTCGCGCGAAAGCGATCGCGCAGGTGTGCGGGTACCTGATGCTGGAAAACGGGATCTACATGTTCGGCCTCCTGCTCATCGGTTCCACCCCGCTCCTGGTCGAAGCGGGGATTCTGCTCGACCTCACCGTGGCCGTATTCGTGGTCGGTATCATCGTGGACCGCATCCAGCGCGAGTTCGACACGCTCGACACCCGCAAGCTCACGGCGTTGCACGAATGATCGAGATCGCCCTGGTTGCGGTTCCTCTGTTGCTGGCCGCCGTGGCGGCCGCCTGGACGTCGGAACGAACCCGGCCGTGGCTGCTGCCGGCGGGCGGTCTCGTCCACACGGCGTTGGTGTGGCGACTGCTGCTGGGCCCTTCGTCGGAGCCGGTCAGCGCGTGGTTCGGTTTCGACGCCCTCGCGCGCGCCGTGTTGCCGATGATCTCGATTCTGTTTCTCGTGTGCTCGGCATACGGGGTGGCGTACCTGCGGATCCGTATCGAACGATCCAATCGGGTCTTCGTCGCCACCCTGCTCGCCCTGCTCGCGCTGTTGAGCCTCGCGGTCCAGGCCCAGCAACTCAGCCTGCTCTGGATCGGGGCGGAAGCCGCCACCCTGCTGACGGTCCCGCTCCTGCACTTCAACCGCACCGCCCGCGCGATCGAGGCCACGTGGAAATACCTGATTGTCGGAGGCACGGGCATCGCGCTGTCGCTGCTCGGATCGTTTTGTCTCGGCTATGCGTCGCTGCACGGCGGCGGCAGCGGCGACCTCACGTTCGCCGCGCTGGCGAACCAGGGGCCGTCTCTGTCGCGCCCGTGGCTGGTGGCCGCGTGGGTGTTGCTGCTCGTAGGATACGGCACCAAGATGGGACTCGCGCCGATGCACACGTGGAAGCCGGACGCGTACGGCGAGGCGCCGGGCATCGTCGGCGCGTTGCTGGCGGGAGGCATGACGACCATGGCGTTCGTCGCTGTGCTGCGGGTCAAGCAGGTCGTCGACGCCGCCGGCGCGGGCGTGATGGCGGAGCGCACGCTCCTCGCGCTCGGCCTCTTCTCGATGGTGCTGGCCGCGTTGTTCTTGTTGAGCACGCGGGATTTCAAGCGCATGCTCGCCTACTCGAGCATCGAGCACATGGGTATTCTGGCGGTGGGCGCCTCGCTCGGGACCGCCGGACTATCGGCGGCGCTGTTTCATGTGTGGAACAACGGGCTGACCAAGGGGGCGCTCTTCTTGAGCGCGGGAAATATCCGCCGGGCGGCCGGGGCGCGCACGACGGACACGGTGGCCGGGATGGTGTGGCGGGCGCCGATTTCCGCGCGGGTGTGGGTGGTGGGGATGTTCGCGATCACGGCCACGCCGCCGTTCGGCCCCTTCTTCAGCGAAATACGTATCGTGCGCAGCGCGCTGGAGGGCGGCCACGGGATGACGGTGGTGGTGTTCCTCGCCTGCCTGCTGATCGCGTTTCTCGGTCTCACGCGGCTGATGCTCGCCGTGGTCGACGGACGTCCGCGAACGGCGGCGCGGGCCGAGGGCGCGCGCGGCGAAACGCCCGGCGTCATCATCCCGCCCCTCCTGTTTCTGGGCTTTTCACTCTGGCTCGGGCTCGCCGCGCCGTCCGTGCTGCGCCAGTCGTGGAACGCGGCGGCCGCGTTCCTGCACCCGGGACGATGAATCCACTACGCGCATTCGCGGGCCTGGAAAACGGCGGAAGCCTCTCCTGGAAAGACGTTCCCGAGTGGCGACTCGACGATTTTCTCGCCGCGGCCGGCCGCGAGCTGGATCGCGGCGCGCGGCTGTGCGCGCTGTTCGGGGTTCCGGAGGGAGCGGCGACGCGGCTGGTGGCGGTGGTGGCGTTCGACGAAGACAGCACGCTGGCGGTGGGGCGGAGCGAGCCGATCACGCGCGGGTATCCGTCGCTCACGCCGCGCTACCCGCAGGCACACCTCTTCGAGCGCGAAGTGTGGGAACAGCACGCGCTCGTTCCCGACGGCCATCCGTGGCTCAAACCGGTTCGGCTGGACCACGGCAAGGGCCCGGGGGTCGGCGAGTTCTTCCGGGTGGAAGGGCACGAGGTGCACGAGGTCGCCGTCGGACCGGTGCACGCCGGTATCATCGAGCCCGGCCACTTCCGATTTCAATGTCATGGCGAGGAGGTGCTCCACCTCGAGATCGCGCTGGGCTTCCAGCACCGCGGGATCGAGGAGGCACTGGCCGGCGGCCCGCACCGCGCGACGATGAGTCAGATGGAAACGATCGCGGGGGACACCACCATCGCCCACGCGACCGCCTACGCGACCGTGCTCGAGGCGCTCGCGGGCGTGGAAGCGCCGCCGCGGGCGCAGTGGCTGCGCGCGGTGGCGCTCGAGCTGGAGCGGTTGGCCAATCACACCGGGGACCTCGGCGCGCTGGCCAACGACGTGGCGTTTCTTCCGACCGCGGCCGCGTGCGGCCGCATCCGCGGGGACTTCCTGAACCTCACCGCGCTGATGTGCGGGAGTCGTTTCGGACGCGGGCTCGTGCGCCCCGGCGGATCTCGCTTCGACCTGGAACCCGAGCGGGTCTCGCTCATGCGGGAGCCGCTGCGCGTGGCGGTCGCCGAGGCGGACGAAGCGGCGTCGTGGCTCTGGGAAGCGAACTCGGTGCGCGCACGCTTCGAAGGCACCGGAGTGGTGAGCGTCGAACAGGCGGAAACGATGGGGCTGGTAGGACCGGCCGCGCGTGCATCGGGCCTCGTGCGCGATGTCCGCTTCGATCATCCGGTCGGCTGGCATCGCGCCGCGCCGATTCCCGTGGCGGTCTGGCCCGGCGGCGACGTGTTCGCCCGCGCGCGCGTGCGCTGGCTGGAGGTGCAACGCTCCGGCCGCTTTCTGGCGGAGCAGCTCTCGTCCGCCCCGGCGGGGGACCTTCGAGTCCGCATGCCCGACCTCGCGACCGACGCGCTCGCGATCGCGCTGGTCGAAGGATGGCGCGGCGAAGTCTGTCATACGGCGATCACCGACGGGGCGGGGCGCCTGCGCCGCTACAAGATCGTGGATCCGTCCTTCCATAACTGGACGGCGCTCGCCCTGGCGATGCGCGCCCAGGCGATCTCGGACTTCCCGTTGTGCAACAAGAGTTTCAACCTTTCATATTGCGGGTTCGACCTCTAGCCATGTTCATCCTGGATACCATCGCGCGTCGAATGCGGCACGGCTGCCGCACCATGCAGTATCCCGATGGTCCCCCGCCGGCGCTGCCGGACCGGCACGGGGGCGCGCTGCGCGTGGATCCCTCCCGGTGTGTGGAGGGGTGCACCGCGTGCGTGCCGGTGTGTCCCACCCGCGCCATCACGCGCTCGCCGGGCGGGCAGGTCGTGCTCGACCTCGGTCGCTGTCTGTTCTGCTCCGCGTGCGTCGAAGCATGTCCGACCCAGGCCATCACCCACACCGGCGACCACCGCATCGCCGCGACCCGGCGCGACGACCTGCTGCTCGGCGAATCCGGCGCTGAAGTGCGCCTCGCAATCGCGCTGGACGAAAAGCTGCGCGGGCTCTTCGGCCGTTCGCTGCGGCTGCGCCAGGTCTGCGCCGGCGGATGCAACGGGTGCGAAGCAGACACCAACGTGCTCAACACGATCGGCTGGGATCTGGGACGATTCGGCATCCAGTTCGTGGCCTCTCCGCGCCACGCGGACGGGCTGCTGGTGACCGGCCCGGTTTCGAGAAACATGCAGCTGGCGCTGGAGAAGACCTACGCCGCCGTGCCGGCTCCGAAGATCGTCATCGCGGTCGGCGCGTGCGCGATCGCCGGCGGTCCTTTCGTCGACCACCCGGAAGTCTCCAACGGCGCGGCGAGTGTCGTGCCGGTCGACCTCTTCATCGCCGGCTGCCCGCCGCATCCGCTCACGATTCTCGACGGCCTCCTGCGCCTGATCGGCCGGCTGGACGAAAGCCGCTGGACGGCGCGGTGACGGCCGCGTGGGGCGTGCCCGTCGCTGCCGCGTGTGCTAGACTCTCCGCCATGCTGGACGTTATCCGGGCGAAGGTCGAACGGGGCGAGCGCATCTCGCGCGCGGAAGGCCTGTTTCTCCTGCAGGAAGCGCCCCTCCTTGAGCTGGCCCCGCTCGCGATGTCGCGGCGCTACCAGCACAACCCCGCACCAAGGGTGACCTTCGTCGTCGACACCAATCTCAATTATACGAACGTTTGCGACGCCTTCTGCACGTTTTGCGCGTTCTATCGCACGCCGGGGCAGGAGGGCGAGTACACCTATTCGATCGAACAGATGATGGCCCAGTTCGCGCGCGCGCGCGAGATGGGCTGCACGACGGTGCTGCTCCAGGGTGGGCTCAACCGCGACATCCCGTTCGACTATTACCTCGACCTGGTGCGCGAAACCCGGCGGAGGTTTCCGGACATCCACCCGCATTTCTATTCCGCGCCCGAGGTCATGAAGATGACCGAGGTGTCGGGCCTGCCGCTCGACGGCGGTCATGGCCCGTCTCCACGACGCCGGGCTGCGCTCGATTCCCGGGGGCGGCGCCGAGATTCTCTCCGACCGGGTGAAGCAGCACATCTCGAAGGTGTGGCCCAAGGCGACCACGCAGGACTGGGTCGACGTGCACCGCGCCGCACACCGCGCCGGCATCCGTTCCACGGCCACGATGATGTATGGGCACGTCGAGACCGACGACGACGTCGTCGACCACCTGGAGCAGGTGCGCGCGCTACAGGATGAAACGCGCGGGTTCACCGCGTTCGTTCCCTGGAGCTACAAGCGCGACCAGAATCCGCTCGCGCGCAAGGTGAAGACCGAGGCGGGGCCGAACCGCTACCTGCGGATCATCGCGGTGTCGCGCATCTACCTCGACAACTTTGCGCACGTGCAGGCGTCGTGGTTCTCGGAGGGGAAGAAGACCGGGGTGGTGGCGCTCCACTTCGGCGGCGATGATTTCGGCGGCACCATCTTCGACGAAAACGTGATGCAGGAAGCCGGTTTCTTCAACCGGACGACCGTGGACGAGATCGTGGCGTTGATTCGCGACGCGGGGTTTCGGCCGGCGCAGCGATCCACGCTCTACGAAATCGTGCGTGAGTTTCCGGAGGCCGTCTCCGTCGCATGAGCGACCGCGCCGTTTCCATCGCCCTGGTCCAGCAACGAGCCACACCGGATCGAACCGACAACCTCTGCCGCGGCCTGATCGCGCTCGAGCGCGCCGCCGAACGGGGCGCGCGCATCGTCGGCTATGCCGAGCTGGCGTTCGAACCGTTCTACCCGCAGGAACCCGCGCGCGGCGACGTCCGCGCCCTGGCGGAACCCATCCCCGGCCCGACCACCGACATGTTTGCGAGCGCCGCCCGGCGGCTCGGCGTGGTGGTGGTGCTGAACCTCTTCGAGCGCGCCGGCAGTCGAACCTTCGACTCCTCGCCCGTCATCGACGCGGACGGAACGCTGCTCGGCGTCACGCGCATGGTCCACATCACCGACTACCCGTGTTTCCACGAGCAGGGGTACTACGCGCCCGGCGACCGCGGCGCGCCCGTCTATGCAACCCGGCACGGGCGGGTGGGAGTGGCGATCTGCTACGACCGCCACTACCCGGAGTACATGCGCGCGCTGGCGCTCGGTGGCGCGGAGATCGTGTTCGTGCCCCAGGCCGGCGTGGTGAGCGAGTGGCCGGAAGGACTCTACGAAGCGGAGATGCGCGTGGCTGCGTTTCAGAACGGGTATTTCGTCGCGCTGGCGAACCGCGTCGGGGAGGAACCGCGGCTCACGTTCGCCGGCGAGTCGTTCGTGTGCGACCCGGCGGGACACGTGGTAGCGCGCGCCGCGCAGGGTACGGATGAAATCCTGACGTGCCGCCTCGACCTGGACGAGATCGCCCGTTCCCACGCGCGCACGCTCTTTCTGCGCGACCGGCGGCCCGAGCTGTACGCAGAGTGGTTTCGCTGATCGGGTCCAGGTCCAGCAGGAAAGCTGTACGCCCGGACGGGTTTGATCCTATGATGGCCGGCACGGACGGTGCCTGCCGTTCCGTGGGGAGACGATCGGACCAGCACGTGTCGACAGGAGGAGCGCCATGTTCGGTAAGATGTTTTCGAGCGACGCAGTCGCAAAGGATTTCGGACTCCTGCTCATCCGCCTCGGGATCGGCGCCAGCGTGTTCATTTTCCACGGCTACGGCAAGATGACGGGGGGACCCGAACGGTGGGAGGGCATCGGCGGGGCGATGGGCAACCTGGGCATTCATTTCCTGCCGGTGGCGTGGGGGTTCATGGCCGCGTTCGCGGAATCGGTCGGGTCGATCCTGCTGGTGCTCGGGCCGCTGTTTCGCACCGCGACGCTGCTGCTCGCCTTCAACATGTTCGTGGCGGTCATGCGGCACATCAACCTTCCGGTCGGCGAACCGGGCGCCGGTTGGGAGGGAGCCTCGCATGCGCTGGAACTGATGGTCGTCTATCTGGGGTTGTTCTTCACCGGGCCGGGCAAGTTCGCCGCCAAGCTGGGCAAGGTCAATTGACCTGCGCCCTCTGGCGCGGTACCATCGGTTCCCCGGCAGGTAGCAGAATGCCAGTCGCCATCCATATCGAGCCCGACCACCGCGTGGTGACCTTCGAGTGCGACGGCCGCGTCGGCTTCGAAGACGTGCGCAGCGCCTTTCAGGGCATGTTCGCCGACCCCAGGTTCGAACCCGGCATCAACGCGCTGTGGGATCTGCGCCGCGCGTCGATCGGCGTGCGCATGCAGGAGATTCCGGATCTGCTGGGCATGATATCGGAGCGGCAGCGCGAGCGCGGCAAGGACTACCGCGTGGCGATTCTGGTCGCCGGGAGCCCCGACTTCGGTTTGTCGACGATGTTCGAGATGAGCGCGCACGCGATGCCGTTCTCGGTCAGGGTGTTTCGCAGCCACACGGACGCGGCGAAGTGGCTGGGAGGGGAAGAGGTCTAGATGCGCGGCGGCCGATGGATCCGCGCGGGCGCCATCGGGCTCCTGATCGTGGCAGCGCTCCACGCCGTGGGGCATTTCAGCGGCGGCCCCCCCGACCCCGCCGCAGCCGCACTCGAGAGATCCATGCGCGACTACCACTACGAGATCATGGGCATGCACCCCAGCGCGCACGACATCACCCAGTCGCTGAGCCTCACCATGACCGTGCTGCTGCTGTTCGCGGGCACGATCGACCTCGCGCTGTTCGGCGCGGTCGCGACCAACCCACGGGCGATGCGGCGACTGGCGTTTATCAACGTCCTCGGGGTCGCCGCGCTGGTCGCGGTGTTTGCATACTATCGCATTCCTCCGCCGTTCGTCACGCTCGCCATCGTCGGCGTGCTTTTCACGATTGGTCTTGCGCGTACGCCGAAGACGTAGGGAAATTCCGAATTGGCAGCACCGGGAGCGCATGATAGTATCGAGCCATGAAGGCGGAGACGGATGTCATGACCGGCCGGACCACGAGCGCGTTGAACACCCCCGTTACTTCGTTTCTCCGTCACCACTTTCGCCATTTCAACGCAGCCGCCCTGATCGACGCGGCCGACGCGTACCGGCGCCACCTCGACGGCGGCGGCAAGATGCTGGTGACGATCGCGGGGGCGATGAGCACGGCGGAACTCGGGATCTCGCTCGCGGAGATGATCCGGCGCGGCAAAATTCACGCCATTTCGTGCACCGGCGCGAATCTGGAAGAAGACCTCTACAATCTCATTGCACACGACTTCTACGAGCGCATCCCTCATTATCGGGATCTCACTCCCAACGACGAGAAGGCGCTGCTGCAACGGCACCTGAATCGGGTCACCGACACCTGTATTCCGGAAGAAGAGGCCATGCGCAGACTCGAGGCCGCGGTGATGGAAGAATGGAAGCGCGCCGACAGCAAGGGTGAGCGCTACTTCCCGCACGAGTTCCTCTTCAAGGTCGTCCGTTCCGGCGCCCTCAAGAAGCACTATCAGATCGACCCGAAGGATTCGTGGATCGTGGCCGCGGCGGAGAAGAACCTGCCGATGGTGGTCCCGGGCTGGGAGGATTCCACGCTGGGCAACATGTTCGCGGCATCGTGCATCCGCGGCGACGTGAAACCGTCCGCGATGCGCTCGGGTATCGAGTACATGGTCGACCTGGCGAACTGGTACACGTCGACCGCGTCCACGGCGTCGATCGGCTTTTTCCAGCTCGGCGGCGGGATCGCGGGCGATTTCCCCATCTGCGTGGTGCCCATGATTCACCAGGACCTCCGCCGCGAGACCCGGGTGTGGGGCTATTTCTGTCAGATCAGCGATTCGACCACGAGCTACGGCTCCTATTCGGGGGCGGTCCCCAACGAGAAGATCACGTGGGGCAAGCTCGAAGTCGACACGCCTCGCTTCGTCATTGAATCCGACGCCACCATCGTCGCGCCCCTGATTTTCGCGATCGTTCTGGACTGGTAAGACATCGTTTGAATCGGGCCGTGCCACGATTCCATGGCCATCGCTGAAGCACCTCGTTTTCCGCTCGCGGCTATTCTGCTGACGGCGATTCTGGTCGCCGCCCCCGGTTGCGGGGGCTCCGGCGACCTTCCACTCGACCAGGTGGACCCCGCCGCCGCCCCCGCCGTCCCGACCTACGACCAGGTCTATGCGATCCTGCAACGCGCGTGCGTGCCCTGCCACAGCGGCGGCGGCGAAGCGCCGGTGACGCAATCGGCCTACTCGCCGCAAGAGGACGGCGAGGATCTGAACCTCGAGAACTGCGTCGACATCGTCGCACAGCGCGACGGCATCCTGGAAACGATCGACAACAACACCATGCCCACCGGTGCGCTGCCGCGCCTGACCAGCGTGGAGAAGCTCCTGATTCGCCGCTGGGTCGAACAGGGAGCGGTGGCGCCGTGCAACTGAAACGCGCCGCGGTCACCCTCCTGGCGGCGGCGTGGTCGGTGCTCGCGGGTGCCGGCAACGGGCACGCGACTCCCATGTACGCCGCCCGGGAAGGCCGCGCGTGCGACAACTGCCACGTGTCACCCAACAAGTGGGAGAACCCGAAACTTTCGAATCGCAAGTGCAGCATGGCGTGCCAGACGTGCCACGTGGATCCGGCGGGCGGGGGCATGCGAACGGTGACGGGTCACTTCTTCGGCCGGGCCACGCTCCCGATGATCGCAATCAGTCCGCGCCCGACCGCCGACTGGGACCGCAACCTCCCGCTGCTCGGCCGGCGCGACCGCGCCACCAGCTACAATTCGAACCTCCCCTATGGGCCCGCGACGCTGGAGGCGTCGCGCGCGTACCAGGATTCGATCCACGACCTCGCCGCGTGGGGCAAGCCGCGCGGAGAATCGATCCACGAACCGTTCCAGGGCCGCTACGGCGAGTTGCGCGCCGACCCCGTGCTCCGCATCGGGAGCGACCTTCGCTTCGCCACGCTCTTTTCCAAGTCGACGCTCGCGTTTCCCATGCAGTTCGACGTCAACGCGATGCTGCACCCGGTGCACCACGCCGCGGGGCTGGTGAACGTCGGCGTCCGCGGTCAATCGAGCGGGTATTCGGCGACGTTCGACGACTCGCACACGCCGTACTTTCGCGAGCTGTTCGTCATGACCCACGAGTGGCCCTACCAGGTCTACGCGAAGGTGGGGCGCTTCGTGCCGTCGTACGGGCTGCGGCTCGACGACCACACCAACCGCATCCGGCGCGAATTCGAGCTGGACGGGTCGCTGCCGGAGTCGCGCGTCACTGGCGTGGAAGTCGGCGCGGCGCCGAACTATCCGTTCGTGCAGGCGTCGTGGTTTCGCATGAACTCGAAGTACTCGGTCCCGGACGCGTGGGATATCTTCGACCTCGACGACGGCTGGGGCGCCGCGCTGAATGTCGGCTATCGCGAGTTGGGATGGAGCGTCGGGGCGAGCGCGCTGGCGCGGCGCCGGCCGCTGGACGAGGGCGGCGACACCGATACCTATGGCGTCTACGCCGCCTTCAATCCGTGGTTCTATCGGCGGAAGATTCCCCTCACGTTGCAGGGCGAGGTCGACACGGGCACCTACCAGCGCGCGAGTGGCGCGCAGGCGAATCACCTCGTGTGGTACGGCGAAGTCGACTGGGTGGTGTGGAACGGCGTCAATCTGCTGTTTGCCTACGACTGGGACGATCCCGACCGCGACGTGGTGGACGACCACTCGGGGCGCTATCAATTCGGCGTCCAGCTGATTCCGTATCCCGGCGTCACCCTGGACGCGCGCGTGCGCGCATTGGACGTTGCCACCGCGAGCGGTGACGGCGCGGATCTGTTTGCCCAATTACATTTCTGGTTCTAGGGGCGCATTATGTTGCGACTGATGCGCGGGCGATGCTACGGTTATCCCGCGGATCTCAACCCCGTGGAGGAATCATGAAAACATTGACGGTATCGGCACTGGTTATTGTAATCGCGGCCCCGTTCTGGAGCTGTTCGTCCATGAACAACGCGCAGAAGGGTGCCGTGGGGGGTGCGGCAGCCGGCGGCACGATGGGCGCGATAATCGGGCACCAGTCCGGCAACACCGCGGTGGGTGCCATTATCGGCGCCGCGATCGGCGGTGCCGCGGGGGCCTACATCGGCAACTATATGGACAAGCAGGCGGCCGAAATGGAGCGCGACCTGGAGGGTGCCACGGTCGAGCGCGTCGGCGAAGGCATCAAGATCACTTTCGACTCGGGACTGTTTTTCGACGTGAACAAGGCCGAGCTCAAGCAGGCCAGCCGGGACAACCTCACGAAGCTGGCGACGATTCTCAACAAGTATCCGGACACCAATATCCTGCTCGAGGGGCACACCGACTCGGACGGTTCGGAAGAATGGAACCTGGAGTTGTCCCGGCTGCGCGCGCAGTCGGTCTCCAATTTCTTGGCGGCGCAACAGGTCCAGGAGCCGCGTTTCACCATCATGGGGTACGGCGAGGCGCAGCCCGTCGCGAGCAACGACACCAGGCAGGGCAAGGCGCAGAATCGTCGTGTCGAAGTCGCGATCTATGCCAACGACAAGTTGAAGAAGACGGCGGAGAAGAAGGCGCAGGCGGGCTAGCCAGTCGCATGCGCAGGATCGGATGACGAGAGTGACCGCCCACGAGGCTATCGAACGCACCGCCCGCGAGGTGCTCGCGGACGGTGTGTTTCTTTGTGTGCGACTCGGATCCGGTGTGCCGTTGGTCGAGGCGTGTCGCGCGGCCGTCCGCGGTGGACTCTCGCTGCTCGAAATCACACTCACCACACCGGGAGCGTTTCGCGCCATCGAGACGATGGCGAAGGAGGACGGCGTCATCGCGGGTGGCGGGACGGTGCTCACGCCCGAAGACGCACGCCGCGTAGCGGAAGCCGGAGGGCGCTTCGCGCTTTCGCCCGTGTTTGATCCCGGCGTCGTCGACGAGGCGCACCGGCTGGGGCTACTGGCCGTTCCCGGCACGTCGACACCCACGGAGATTCTCACCGCGCACCGTCACGGTGCCCGCCTCGTGAAGGTTTTTCCGGCGGCGGCCCTCGGCGGAGCCGCTTACATCCGCGCGGTACGCGGGCCGCTTCCCGACATTCCCCTGGTGCCGACCAACGGGATCACGGCGGAGACGATCGCGGACTACGTTGCCGCCGGAGCGGTGGCGGTCGGAGTCGGCGGCGAGGTCTTCCCGCCGAACTTCACGCTGGACCACGTCGAAGCCGCCTCACGCCGGATCCGACTCGCGATGGACGCGGCTCGCAAGTAGCCGCTGTCACGCCGGCTTCACGTCTTCCGGCGGTTCGACCCTCTGCTTGAGAGGTCCTCGGCGCTTGCGCAGCGCCTCGCGCAGCAGGTACTCGATCTGGCCGTTGAGGCTCCGCAGGTCGTCCTTGGCCCAGCGGTTGAGCTCGTCGAGCAACTCCTCCGGAAGCCTCACCAGATACGATTTTCTCCCGGGCATTCTCGCTCACGACCCTACTGATAGAGCGTTCCGGTGTTGACGACGGGTTGTGCGGCCTTGTCGCCGCAGAGAACCACCAGCAGATTGCTGACCATGATGGCTTTCTTCTCGTCGTCGAGCTTGACGGTCGCGTGTCGTTCCAGGCGCTCGAGCGCCATCTCCACCATGCCGACGGCTCCGTCGACAATTCTGGTGCGCGCCGCCACGATGGCTTCCGCCTGCTGGCGCTGCAGCATCGCCGACGCGATTTCCGGCGCATAAGCGAGATGGCTCAAGCGCGCTTCGTCGATGTGAACGCCGGCCTTGCCCACGCGTTCCTGGAGTTCCTTCGTCAACGCCTGGGAGACCTCGTCCATGCTGCCGCGCAGGGACGTCTGGCCGTCTTCGGTCGTGTCGTACGGGTAGGCGCTCGCCAGGTGGCGAACGGCCGATTCGCTCTGAATGGTGACGTAGTGCACGAACTCATCCACGTCGAAGACCGCCTGTGCGGTATCGACCACGCGCCACACGATGACGACCGCGATCTCGATGGGATTGCCGCGGGAATCGTTCACCTTGATCTTTTCCGTGTTCAGGTTGCGCGCGCGCAGCGACACGCGGGATTTTACGAAGAACGGATTCGCCCAGTTGAAGCCATTGGTCTTGGCGGTCCCGGCATACTTGCCGAAGAGCGTCAGTACCGCGGCCATGTTGGGCTGCAGCGTGAAGAACCCGCCGAGCAGCGCCCCCCAGACGATGACGACGAGTGTCCACAGAATGATCGCTCCCGCACTGGGCCCCGTGGCGAGGACTTCCTGAAACCAAAGCCCGAGGGCCGCCCCGGCAAGAATCAGAAGCGGCAACATGAACCACCCGCTGATGGGTTTCAATTCTCTCTCATGCGTGTGCATCGAACCCTCCTTGTCCTCATGCGAGGACATCAGAAGTATATCCATATGATATCAAATTGTCAAGGCGCACGGCGTCGCAACAATATAACCAATTCAAATATAGTAGGTTGATAAGCTGGCCCGCGGAGCTAGACCTGCAGAATATCGAGCCCGGGGGCTTCGGTGAGAATCCCGCGGGCGACTGCCCGGGCATAGAGAGTCTCGAGCGCGCGACGGCCCTCGTCACCCATGTCGACGGTATCCTGGTTCACGTACATGCGCACGAACGTGCGGCAGGTCTCACGCGCGACCCCACGCCCGAACCCCATCGCGTAGTCGATTGCTTCGTCCTCGTGCGCCCGGGCGTACACGATGCTTTCCTTGAGCGCCCGGGCCACCCCTACCATGGTGGTATCACCCAGGCCGCGACGCACGACGTCCAGCCCGAGTGGAATCGGGAGCCCGGTGTCGTCCGTCCAGGCGGTACCGAGGTCGATCACGCGGCGTAACTCGGTCGACGTCCACGTGAGCTGGCCCTCGTGGATCACGACACCCGCGTCCACTTCGCCGCTGCCGACCGCGTCCATCACGCGCTCGAAATCCATCATCACGGGAGTGAACGGGACCGGGACATAGAGTCGAAGCAGTACGTAGGCCGTCGTATCCGCGCCGGGCACCGCAATCCGTTTTCCCACGAGGTCACCCGGAGCGAACGGCGTGCGCGCCAGCACGATCGGTCCGTAACTCCGGCCCACCGACGCGCCGCAGGACATGATGCGATACGAGTGGGAAACGTGCGGATAAACCGCCGCGGAAATGGCGGTGACGTCCAGTTCTCCCCTTTTCGCGCGCTGGTTCAGGGTTTCGATGTCCTCGAGCACGTGCTGGACGACGTAGCCGTCCACCCGCACGCGCCCGGACGCGAGGCCGTAGAACATGAACGCGTCGTCGGCGTCGGGGCTGTGTCCGATGGAAAGCGTTTTGAGAGACATCGATCGGCTACTTCGTCAATTGGAACCAGGACGCACCTACCACGCGGCCATCGCCGCCGGCATCATACGCCATGATTTCCAGCAGATAATCGCCCGGCTGAAATCGACGGCTGAACAACCGCAGCATGAATCGACCTTCCTTGAAATAGGAAAGCGGGATGGTATCGTGAAAACACACGGCGCCGTCTTCGGCCTGAATGGTGACGTCATAGCGCGCGGCCCCTCGCGGGATATAATCGAGATCGACCCCGACCACGATACTGGCGATCGACGACAGGTCGAGGATGGCGTCGAACGTCCTCGCGGGCGCCACCGCTCCGTTGGAGCCGGCTACCCGGACCGGAAGATCCTGGAGCGGGTCGCGTGATTCGACCACATCGATGGGCGCCCACGCCGCGTAACGCCGGCCGCGGGCAATGCCCACTGCGATCAAGCCGACGAGCAAGACGATCAACGCCGCCGCCGCGATCCGCGCGTACTTCCGTCCGCCAGGAACGCGGTTTACCAGGTCGCCGATCAGCGGAAACGCCAGCGGACTTTTCGCGCGCGTGCTCGACATGCCGCCATGCTAGCACACGTGATAGGATGGCGCCATGACCCGCGCGGCGACACCTCATGTGATCGCGATCGCCGGCCCGTCCGGATCCGGCAAGTCGTCGCTTGCACGCGAAATCACCGCGCGGCTCCCCGGCGGCGGGCTCGTCTTCGGGTTGGACTCGTACTACCGCGACCAGCGCGGCGTTTCCGAGGACGCGATCAACGTGGATGTTCCGGAGGCGCTGGATCATCCGCGCATCGTGACGGACCTGCGCGAACTGGCGGCGGGGCGGCACATTCGCCAGCCCGTATACGACTACGCCACCCACGCGCGCCTCGCGACCGACCGGGAGGTCGCACCGGCTCCGTTCATCGTGGTCGAAGGCCTGTATGCGCTCTTCTGGCCCGACGTACGCGAGCTCGTTCGCACCGCGGTCTTCGTGTCGCTCGACCATGACGAGTGCCTGCGGCGTCGCGTGGACCGGGACACGCGCGAACGCGGGCGGAGTGCCGCGGCGGTGACGCGCCTGTATGAGCGCAACGTACGGCCGATGTACGACCTGCACGTGCAGCCCACCCATCGTCATGCGGATCTGGTTCTCGACGGCCGGCTCCCCCTGGGAGAATTGACGCGGCAGGTGATCCTGTTCCTTCTCCCGGAACCGCCGCCGCCGTCAACCGACAATGACGTCGGCCATCAGCAGCGGTAGCACGACGTACAACACGAGGTCGCGCACCAGGTAGTAGAGGAAGAAGGCGATGGCCAGCTTCCAACCGTAGGCTCGAAGCAGGCGCCGCACGCGAAACGAGAGGCGTCGCCGGCGGGACCAGCCCCGGGCGTCCGGGAGCGGCGCCTTCAGGTTGCTCCTGACCCCGGCGAAGTCCAAACGAATCCTCCGCACCGAGTCCGCCACTACTCGGCGAACACTTCGTACTTCTCGACCTTGGAAGTGAGCACCAGGTTGCCGCTCGCGTCCTTGAATTCGCCGACGCGCCGGTGTCCCTCGCGGTACTCCTCGCTGCCGGTCCACGCGTCGAACGCGGCCTGCGACTCCCAGTGCGTCATGACGATGTATTCGTTGCCTTGCTCCGGGCGGAGAATCTCGGCACGTATGAACCCCGGGCGGCGATCGACGGCTTTGGCGCGCGTACGAAACGTCATCTCGAACTTGTCTCTGAACTCGGCAGGCACCGTCATGCGATTCATCATCACGAACACAAGCGACCTCCTCGAAAATGCGGGTGGTGATCGCCCCGAGGGCGACCAAGTTAGGACAGGCTAACTAGAATAGCCGAACCGGCGGGGCTGTCAAGGCCCGGCACAAAAAAAGGGCCCTCCCGGTTGGGAAGACCCGTCGTGGTGCGGCGGGGAAATGCGATCGCGGTGTGTTCGCGGGCCGCCGGAATGCGCCCGCGGCGGGTCGTGTCTCTTACCTACGCCGAGGGAGTAGACCGAAGAGTCGAACCCAGGCCCGATGGAACGACGGCACGAAATGTTGCCTGGCGATACCGAACGATCAATGGGGGGCTCGCTTTGCGTAATTTTGCACAGATGTTCGAGCCGCTGATCGATTTCGAGAGCAGCTTCAGGCTGCTGTACCGCCGGCTCCGCTCGCTCTGCAATGACTCTCTCGATCTATCCGCCGGCGCAGGCATTCTTACGGATCCGGAGGCGAGGGGAGGGACTGATGGTTCGGTCTTCATCGACCCTCGCCGTCCGGATCACATGCGTCGAGAATCCGTGAAATCCGGATTCATATCGTGCGGAAGTCTAGCCGGGTCGTGTGAACGGCCGATGAAGCCCAAATGAAATGTGAACGGGCGTCGAAGGCGGAAACCCGGGCCGCGGAGGCCCGCGCGGGGGCTACGACTTTGTCGCCTGCCGCGCCCCCCGGCGCATCCGTTCGACGATGGGAGGGATCGTCTCGATGGCGTAAGCGATTTCCGCCTCGGTCGTGAGGTCGCTAAGCGAGAAGCGCAGGCACGAAGCCGCCTCCTCGGGCGGCAGGCCCATCGCGGCCAGCACGTGCGAGGGAAGCCCCGCACCCGACTTGCACGCCGACCCGGCGGAAACGCAGATGCCGGCTTCGTCGAGCAGCACCAGCATGGCGTGCCCATCGATACCATGGAAGCCCATGCTCGACGTGTTCGGAAGGCGCTCACAGTCGATTCCGTTCACGAACGAATCCGTCACGCGCGAGAGAATCTCGCGCTCGAACAGGTCGCGCAGCCGGCGCACTTCGGTCTGGTAGCGCGCCACCCGCGCGTGGGCGTGCTCGCACGCCACGCCCATGGCGACGATGCCGGCGACGTTTTCGGTGCCGGGGCGGCGGCTCCGTTCCTGGTTTCCGCCCAGGAACACCGGCGCCCACTTCGTCCCCTTGCGCAGCACCAGCGCACCCACGCCCTTGGGGCCGTGAAACTTGTGCGCCGAAATTGCGATCACATCCGCGCCCAGCACGCGCAGATCGATCGGCACCTTGCCCACGGCCTGCACGGCGTCCACGTGGAGGGGAATCCCGCGCGAGTGAACGATCTCCGCGATCCGATCGATCGGGAAGATGACGCCGGTTTCGTTGTTGGCAAACATCACCGACACCAGTGCGGTGTCGTCGCGGAGGACCGACCGCAGCTCATCGAGGTTGAGGCGCCCGGACCGGTCGACCCCGAGGAACGTGACCTCGTAGCCGGTCGCGGCAAGCCGTTTGATGGGATTCAAGACCGCGGAGTGCTCGACCGCCGTGGTGACCACGTGGCGGCGGTCCTTCGCCGCCTCGGCGATGCCGCGAATCGCCAGGTTGTCGGACTCGGTGCCGCAGCTCGTGAACACCACTTCCGCTTCGGTGCAGCCGAGAAACGCCGCCACCCGGGCGCGCGCGTCGCGGATGGCCGACGCGGGGCGATCGCCCAGGTGATGGGGGCTGGACGGGTTTCCGAAGTGTTCGAGGTAGAACGGCCGCATCGCCTCGAAAACTTCCGGGGCGACCGAGGTGGTGGCGTTGTTGTCCAGATAGACCGTATTCATGGCAATGGCTGCGCGCCCTTGAGAACGCGGGGCACCAGTGCTATTTTAGGTCGCATGAGCAGACAGAGCAAGCCCAAGAAGAACCCGGAAGGGCGGCGCGTCGGCCTGGTCATCGTCCACACCGGCAACGGCAAGGGCAAGACCACGGCGGCCATCGGAACCGCGTTTCGCGCCTGCGGCGTCGGATTCCGGGTGAAGATGATCCAGTTCATCAAGGGATCGTGGGACTACGGCGAACTGCACGCCGCGGAGAAGCTCGGGAACTTCGAGATCGTTCCCATGGGCGAAGGGTTCACGTGGGAGACGAAGGACCGGGAGCGCGACACCCGGGCCGCGTGGAAAACATGGGAGGCGTGCCGGGAGGCGATCGAGAACAATCAGCACGACCTTCTCATTTTCGACGAAATCAACAACGCCATCGCCTACGGCTACCTGGACATCCAGGTCGTGATCGACGCGCTCAAGCGCAAGCCGCCGGAAATGCACGTCATCCTGACGGGACGCGACGCGCACCCGGATCTGATCGACGCCGCCGACCTCGTCACCGAAATGCGCGAAATCAAACACCCCTTCCATCGCGACATCTACGCGCAGCGCGGCATTGAGTATTGAGAGGGAGACGGGCGATGGCAATTGCCATCGCCCGTCGACGTTGATCGCTGCCAAGCCGAGGCTAAAACAGCGCGTAGATGAAGGGAGCCAGCGCCGATCCCTGCGTGAATACTATCAAGACGCCGAGCAGCACCAGGAAGATCATGATCGGGCCGAGCCACCATTTCTTGCGAACCTTCATGTAGGCCCACAGTTCGCCGAAGATGGACATGTGGCCCTTGAACTCCTTCAGACCCATGGAATCAGCACTCCTGAAAAACTAGAATGGTTGTCGACGCAAGTAAGCGAAGCGTGCGTCCACCGGCGGCAGATCGCGCGCCGCAGACGTGATCAATTATAGGCGAATGGGCGTCGCCTTGTCCACAAGGCACCCCGCAGCGCACGCAACCGGGAACAAGGAGACATCGATGGACCTCGGGATCAACGGACGCGCCGCCGCGGTCGCGGCTTCCAGTCAGGGACTCGGCTTTGCCTGCGCGCTCGAGCTCGCGCGCGAAGGCGCCGCGGTGGCGATCTGTTCGCGCGACCGCGCGCGCATCGATGCCGCCGCGGACCGTATTCGGACCGCCGTTCCCGGCGCGCGGGTCCACAGCGCCGTAGCCGATCTGTCCCGCACCGACGAGTGTCGCCGTTTCGTGGACGACGCGGCGGCCGCGTTCGGTCGCCTGGATATTCTCGTCACCAATTCGGGAGGACCGACGCCCGGGGCGCTCGCGCAGACCACTCTCGAGGACGTGCGTCGCGGCGTCGATACCACGCTCATGAGCGCCATCGCACTCATCATGGCGGCCGTGCCGCACCTGCGCCGCGGTGGCTGGGGGCGCATCGTCAACATTCTCTCGATCACGGTCAAACAGCCGCGCGTGGACCTGCTGGTGTCCAACATCATGCGCCCCGGCATCCTCGGCTTCGCGAAATCGATTTCGCTCGAGCTGGCGGCGGAGGGCATCCTGGTCAACAACGTCGCCCCGAGCTACACGCGCACCGAGCGACTCCACGAGCTCGCCGAGCACATTTCGAAAACCCGCGGCCGCCCCATGGAAGACGTGTTTGCGCAATGGGAGCGGAGTATTCCGGCTGGACGTCTCGGGACGCCGGAGGAACTCGCCGCGGTGGTGACGTTCCTGTGCTCCGAGCGGGCGAGCTATGTGACGGGGACGACGCTTCAGGTCGACGGCGGGTCGGTGCAGAGTCTGCTGTAGAGCACGGGCGGGCCGTGCGACTCAAGACGTCGGACGCGCCTGGTAGGAACCCGAGATGCCGGTCTTGTCTTTCTGCCCCTGCAGCTTGCGAATGGTGGCGCGCATCCATTCCGCCTGTTCGGTGTGGCGAATCGCGGCTCCGACGTTTTCCGCGAACGCCTGCAGCGCGCGCAGGTCGTCGTCGTCCAGATGAACATCGGACGAACGCGTGCTCACGTTGATCACGCCCACCAGCTCGTCGCGGAGAATGATGGGCACGACCATCGCCGAGGAGAGGTCCTTCTTCTTCAGTTCGAGTCCCGCCGGCGCGTTCTCGCCCCCCGGGCGCAGGAACAGCGGCTCGCGCTTCTGCGCCACCCAGCCCGCCACACCGCTGCCCACGGGCTGTCGCGTGCCCAGCATCCCATCCGGCACCAGTTTGCCGGCGACCGCGCGGACTTCCAGCGCGCCGCTCTCCACGTCGTGGAGCATCAGCGACGCCTGGTCGCAGTTGAAGACTTCGATGCACATCTTCACGATCGATTCGAAAACCGTCTGCAGGTCGCTCTGCGAAACCATCATGCGTCCGACGTTCAAGAGCGCGTACAGGCGCGACGTGTGACGCTGGGCCCGGTCGCGCTCCATGCGCTGGTGTGATTCGAACTGCCTGCGGAGCGCCTTCAGGTAGCGCTGCTGGTGGGCGAGCCCGGCGAGGAGCAGCAGCGTCAGCGACAGGCCCACGATGACCATCATCTGCGGCTTCGAGAAGATCCAGAACGAGGCGAGCCGGTCGCTGAGAATCGGCGGGAGCACCGACGCCGAGCTCAGCAGGGTGAGCAGGGTGACGGCGACGATGAGAGCCCAGCTGATGTACTCGCTGCGATGGACCTTGGTCAACGCGCCGGACTTGCCGCGCGTCTGGGGTCGTACCATCGCTCTATTTCGCGTAGCTGCCATGGGTTGCCTCTTCAGCCGATCTCAACATGTTGAAACCTGATGCGGAGATTATTCGATGGAGCGACGGCAAGTAGCGTGCCATCAGGCCCTTGGCTTCTGGCGGGGAGTTGGGAGGCCGGTTGCGGGGCGGAAGGTTGCAAATGGGCACGGCCGGTTGCAATCAGCGACGGTGGCGCCCCGATCCCCACCGGCGCGGGCGGAGGAGCCGGATCAGCTGCCCGGTCGGTACGTCCCCTCCAGCATCGCGCGAAAATCGCGCAGCGAGGTCCGCGCCGTGACCGCATAGCGAGGGATCTCGAAGCGTCCGGCGTCACCCCCCGGTCCGGCAGCGAACGGTACGTTCGTGCCCGCGCGCAGCGCGCACGTCCGGCGGAAGCCGGCCTGCGCCGCGACCCGGTCGAGCGCCGGATTGGCGAAGCCGTACGGCCACGCGAGGTACGACGGCGCGCGGCCGATGTTGAGCTGGATCGCCAGCCGCGACCGCGCTAGGTCGTCGAGCACCGCAGTGCTCCAGCTCTCGCGCCCGTCGATGCGGTACGCGCGTTCGCTGGCGGCGATGAACACCGGCAGGACGTCGCGCTGGTGGTTGACCTTGTAGTGCAGATCGTCGGTGTGCGATTCGATGTCGAACACGCCGCTGCGCTGCATGGCGCGCAGGCGATCCCAATCCAGGCAGGTCACGTCACCCCAGCGCGTGCCGACGCGGGAAGTCACGAGGAACAGCGTTGCCCGCAGGCCGAGGCGCTGGAGGATCGGGAATGCCTCGTCATACGCGCTGACGTCGCCGTCGTCGAACGTGATCACCACCGGCCGGGGTGGCAGCTTGCGCCGGCCGAGCTGCCACTCGGTGACGTCGTCGAGGGTCACGGCCTGATAGCCGCGCGCCTGCAGGTACTCCATCTGCCGTTCGAACCCTCCCACGCCCACGTTCCACAATTGCGAGTCGCCCAGGAGCGGCAGGCTGAGCACGACATACCCGAAGACGCGGGCGAAGTGAAGGGGCCCGCCGGGGCTGCGCAGATAGTGGTAGCAGAGCACGGGGACGCGCGCGGTGGAATCGGCGGGCAGCGCGAGCGAGGTGTCGGACGCGGCGCGTTCTCTCACGCGCTCGCCGGCCCCGGTGCCCAAGGTCACCATCGTGCCGATGCCGAGCACCATCAGCAGGCCCGCGATCGCGGCCACCGTCAGCGCAATTACCATCTCGCGTCGTCGCATACGACACCTACCGTACGTGCAGATAATCGAGTGTCAAGTAAAACCCGTCGGCCGCGTACCCTTCGCGCGAATCGAGGCGCGAGGTCGAGTTGTAATAACCCGCCGTCAGCGCCAGACCGCGCCAGATCGCGAACGACCCCGACGCTTCGAAGCGGCCCGTGTCGAACCAGTCCTCGCCGTTTTCACGGTCGAGGCCGAGGCGCCCGGCGAGCCGCGCGCGGATGCGCGGCGAAAAGACGAAATCGATGGCCACTTCTTCGTACACGCTCAGGTACTGCCGGGGATCGTAGTAGCCGTTGTCGGTCGTCTCCGAATAGCCGAAGTACCCCGCTCCGGTGCTCGAGGTGAGGCGGTTCACGACGCCGATCGGCAGCCGCCAGATCGGTTGCCACACCAGCCGTTCCCCCAGCCCCAGGCGCGTGTTGTCGTCGCTGTACCACCCGGTTTCGACCGCCGACACCAGCATGAGCGTGTACGCGAACCGCCAGTCCCAGCCCCCCGCCACCTCGGTAACCGAGATCCCGCGGAAGATGGCGTCGGGGACGGCGAGCGAGCCGTGGAACAGCGAGATGTCGAATCTCCACCAGTCGCGCGGGGTGAGGGTGAGGAACGCGTCGATCGTCACCAGATTGAAATCGTCCAGCCAGTAGCTCTCCGGCCCCAGCGCAGAGCGGTCGAAGGAGTTCCACTGGTAGCCGGCGGCGGCGTGCAGCAGCACGGTTTTCGACAGGCGATGCTCGAGCACGGCCGCCATCCAGTTGCGCGAGATGTCCGGCCGCCCAGGCTGTTCGAAACTCCCGTGGCCGTACTCGCCGGAGAAGCGCGTGACGTCGCTGGTGGAGAGGCCGGCGCGGAAGGTGTGGGCCCAGCGATCGATTTCATCGGTGTCGGTGTTGTGCTCGAGCGTGTAGGAGCCTCCCGGCGCGCGCGCGCGGTCCATGTCGGCGGCGAGGGCGGCGAGCCCGCGCGTAGGTTCGCCCTCGGCGATCACGGCGCGCGCGCGCTGCGGATCGCCCATCCAGTAACACGCTCGCGCGAGGCCTTCGCGCGCCTCGGGGTTGCCGGGATGGTCGACGAGGATGCTGTCGTACATCGCCGCCGCTTCGCGGTGACGCGCCGACCAGTTGGCCATCCGCGCCGCGCCGAGGCGCGCATCGAGGTTGCCGGGATGGTCGACGAGGATCGCGTCGTAGCGCGACCGCGCCCCGCCGACGTCGTCTTTCCAGCTGAAGGTCTGGGCGATGCCGAGACGCACCTCGGTCTCGTACTCGTCGTCGCGGGGCAGGAGCGCTTCGTACGCGGCGATGCCCTCGTCGAACTGTCCGCTCCACGCGAGCGCGCGGGCGATGCCGATCTTCGCTTCCATGTCGTCGGGGTGGTGGGAAAGATACGACTGGTACCACTGGATCGCGGTGTCGGGCACAGCGGCCCACGTGTACTGGTGCCCCAACTCCTTGCCCAGATCCGCCTCGAGCGGCGGGTAGAGCACGATGGCGCGGTGATACCACCGGATCGCGTCGCGGTGCCGATCCTCGCCTGCCGCGACGCGGGCGCTGTCGACGCACGAGTTTGCGCGCGGGAGGTTGGCGGGATTCGCCGGGACGGTAGCCGCGACGGCGGCGCTCGAGTCGGCGCCGGTCGTCTGCGGCGCGGGGGCGTGCCGGGCCGCGTAGGCGGCGGCGTGCCGGGCGGCCTGAGCCGGTAGAGCGCCGATCACCAGCACCAGCAGTGCGATCGCGCTTCGCATCACGCGTCACCTCGCACGGGCTTCCAGCGGACGGGCGCCGCCCTGGGGGCACGAAGGATTGCCGCGGGCGTCGAGATCGACGTCACGATCGCCATGAGGATCCAGTAGAGCAACGGATAGAACACCGCCGTGAAGTAATAGAGAGAGATGTGCCGATCGTAGCGGCGGTCGAGCAGTACGCCCACCAGCAGCTGCGTGAGGCACATCGTGCACATCAACATACCCCACCAGTTCGGGATCGGCGACGCACCCACCGGCGGGTATCCGATCGTGTAACTGAAGAGCCACAGCGAGGTCAGCACCACGAAGCAATATGCCCAGGTGATGGAAAGCCACGACTCGACGATGAGCGGCCACAGGCGCCGGCGCTTCCACGTCATCGCCGCCGCGCCGTGACGGCGCAGCACCTGGGCGAGACCGGTCGCCCAGCGCTGCCGCTGGCGCCAGAGCCCCCCGAGCGTCGAAGGCACGCGCATCCACACCACCGCGCGCGGCTCGTAACGGATGTCCCAGAACTTGAGCTGCAGCTTCCACGACAGGTCGATGTCTTCCGTCGCCATGTCCGGGCTGTAGAGGCCGACGTCGAGCATGGCGTTGCGGTGGAAGGCGCCCACGACGCCGCTCATGGTGAGGATGCGTCCCCACACGCGTTGGGCGCGGCGTTGCAAACTGATGATGGCGGTGAACTCGATCGCCTGCAGTTTGCAGAGCAGGGTGTTTCGGTTGATGACGCGCGGGTTGCCGGTGACCGCGCCGACGCGCGGCGACTTGAAATGGGGAACCACGACCTTGAGGATCTGCGGGTCGGGAATCGCGTCCGCGTCCATCACCAGCAGGATCTCGCCGTTGGTGCAGCGCAGGCCGTCGTTGAGCGCCATCGCCTTGCCCTCGTTCGCGAGCTTGCGCACCAGCCGCACTTTATGGTCGCGGACGTACGGCAGTACCAGCGCGGCGGTGTCGTCCACGCTGCCGTCGTCGATGATCACGACTTCGAAGTTCGGGTAGTCGATCGCCAGGATGCCATCGATCGTTGACTGGATGTGTTCGCTCTCGTTGTACGCGGCGATCACGACCGACACCATCGGAGTGAAGGCGGGGTCGAGTTTTGGCTGGATGTCCTCGGCTCGCCGCTCGCGGCGCAGGTAGTAGAGCATCGACACCATCACCAGCACGCCGCTCGACACGAGTGGGTACCAAGCGAAGAACGAAAGCACGGCCAGGTAGACCACGTTGGCCTCGATCGCTTCCAGTATGCCGATGACGTCGATCATGCGCAGCCCGGGCTCAATCGGGGATCACGTCGTTGACGCGAAAGAGTTTGTAGCCCGCTTCCTGGTTCTCGGAGTCGGCCATCTCGACGACGTGCACCTCGACGTAGCGGGCGCGGCGAATCATGTCGTCGTCCTGCAGGACGAACGCGCGACCCAGGAAGTCGCTGGCCGGGGGAATGTTGCCTCCGCGACGGTCGCGGCGCCGGGTGCGGCGCGCGATGCGGATGTTGTGGAATACCCAGATAAGATCGAAGACGGTAATGCTCGCGACGATGATGCTCACGACGGCCAGCGAGTGTTTCATCTCGGCGGATACCGGACGCTGCATCACGACGTGCCAGTAGTAGCCGAACACCACCCACAGCAACACGCCGAGCACGATATGAAGAATCGATCGAGCCATTGGAGGAAACACCACCGTGATTGTGCACGTGGCAACAGGACCAACTGCAATGCCTGTGCCCCGGAGCGAAGGGGAGGCGCGGGGGGTGATGGTGGACGATAATACCGCATGGGGGTGGCTTGGGTGCGTCGCCGCACCCGCGGGCCGTCCGCGGTCGTCCCGTATGCCCCACCGGAGCTTCCGGCCGGCACCCGCGGGGGGCACGAACGCCCCGGGCGAGCCGACGGGGGCGCGTTGGGGTGCATGGTTTCCGGGGACGGAGGGCGCCGCGCGGCGTGAGGGCGCGGTGCCAGGCGCGCTACATGGTGCGGCGGAGACGGACAGGCTCGGAAAACGCCTCCGGCGTTTTCGCGTATTTGCGCACGAACGTTTGCAGGTCTGCAGTGGGCGCGGTCAGGAGCACGGCGCCGTCGCGGGGCACGTGAGCGATGGATGTCTTCTTCGCACCGACCACCGTCTCCAGCCATTCCGCGTCGAAGTCCGACACCCAGAGCGTGTCGGCGTCCCGCTCGATCCGGAGGATGTTGTGCACGCGCAGCAGGTGGTCCATGTAGAAGCTGTTTTCGTTGTCGGGTTCCTCGGGATAGATGTCGAGGAACGTCACGTCGTCGAGTTCCACCAGCACGGCCTCGAAGCGCGCGCTCGACCCGCTTTCCTCGCACAGCAACGTGTAGCTCCCGCGGGTCGAGTCGATCAAGGTGAACAGGAAACCCTCGTCTTCCTCCGGCATCCACGAGCCGACCAGCTCGGGGTCGAAATGGGCGATGGTGTCGGTATAGAGCGGGTTGAGCGCCTGCACGTAGCAGCCGCCCGCCGTCAGGCACGCGCCGACGAGCAGGAACGCAATAAGTCGAGGTGATGGAGACACGGTTCGGTACGGAGCGCGGATCAATGGTAGCGGCCCGCGCGCGCGCGCGCAAGGGGCGCGAGCTAGTGGTGGGCGCCTCCCCACGTTTTCTCGCCTGCCTCCACCCGCATCGGCAGCACGTTATCGCGGTGCGGGAGCGGGCAGGTGGCGAAGGGCGTGAACACGCACGGCGGGTTGTAGGCGCGGTTGAAATCGATCACGGTCTTGCCGTCCGGTCCCGGCGCGCGAACGTAGACGAAGCGGCCGCCGCCGTAGGTGTCGTGACCGCTGGTGGCGTCGCCGAAGACGATAAACCACTCGTCCGCCGACTCCGACATCGGTTCGAGCCGGTATTCCTTGTCGTCGATGGAAAAGACCAGCGCGCCGGGGCAGTCGACCACTTCCTCGAAGCCGGCGATGTTCGGGATGGTGACCCGGCGCGGAGGGTCGTAGGGGTCGAGGCGCGCTTCGACGCGCCAGGCGCGCCGCACCGGGAACCGTTCGATGCCCGTGAAATTCTTGCGTACTTCGCTCTCGGAGTCCTTGACGCGCAGGTAGAGGGTTCCGGGGCGGTCGATCGCGTAGAAGCGGATGGTTCCCATCTGGATCTCGGTGGGGGCAGCGCCGCCATGGTCGGTCGCGAGGGCGATTTGCGAGACCGGCACGCCGTCGTGCGTCATCTGGACTCCATCGGCTACCGTGAGTGTCACTCCGGTGGAATCGACCGTGATCGTTCCGGCGCGCGCGGGTGCCTTCGCCGGAAAGACAAAGTCGTTGTCCTCCGCCGACCCGAACTGGTAGCGGCCCGGCGGCATCGGGAAGAGTCCGACGAGCGTCAGCCAGCCGTCTTCGGCCGTCAGCCGGACCATTCGGCCCCGATGCCACTCCTCGACGTCGCGTCGATGCGAGCCCGTGTTGACGTTCACTCCCATGCCTGCGCCCCCCGCCCCGACGCCGACGCTGCCGCCGCAGGCAAGCGAGCTCAGAAGCGCGCTCGCGAGCATTGCGCCCGCACCCATCGTTATGCGCCGCACCGCGATACCTCCTGTGACGATGGCCATGTGCGCCTCACGGGCCGGTCGTGTAATAGATCGTGAGCCTGGGCCGGTTGGCGGCCGTGGGATTCTCGCGCGAGTCGAATCGTTTGGCGGTGGTCATGGTCGCTTCGTTGCCGATCAGGATCCAGCCGAAGTTGGTTGCCGGAGAATCCAGCCAGGATTGCACGTTGGCGGCCATCCCCGCCGACTTCCACGTGTAGAAACCGATGCTCACCACCGACTGCGAAGCAGCCGCGCCGGCGACGAAGTCGCCGCCGGGCGTTGCCCACGTGATCGTGTCGAAAAAGCGGTGCCTCCAGGTGACGTCGCCCGGCTGGGCGAAATCGCCGGTGCCCTCCCCTAATGTGGCGTCCGAATTGCCTTCACCCCAGTCGGCCAGCAGGGCGTGGAGCGTGTGCGTCTTGGCAGGGGCGATCGTCTTTGAGACGTGCAGCGTGAGCTGTACGCTGTCGATGGTGGCGCCGGCCGGGAGGCTGTCGGCGACGGCGAAATACAACAGCGCGCGCCGGGATTGGGGAGTCCCCGCGAGGCCCGCGTTCTTCCCCGAAAAGATGTATTCCCCCTTGCCGTTGCTGTAGTCGTCGTCCTCGTACATCGTATTGTCGCGGGCCGGCGGGATGTTCTTGACCCAGTGCAGCGGCGTGCCGCTCGGCGCCTTGATGGCGTTGTTGGACACCGGCGACTGGTTGCCGTCCTCGTCGTCGGCGCGAATCGCGAAGTAGTAGAGGAGCGTCGAATCGAGCCCGGTGACCGTGAACGATTCCGTGAGCCCGGCGTCCTGGGGAGCGGGCACCCCCGGAACCGTGGTCGCGGCGGCGAAGTTGGACTCCGTGATGGTGGTGCCGAAGTGCTTGAGCACGTACGTGCCGGCACGGCCCACGTCACCGTTGTCGCCGGGCGCGGTCCAGGTCAGCGTGATGCTGGTGTCGGTGACCGCGGCGACCGCGAGGTCGGTGACGCGGCCCGGTGCGATGGTGTCGGAAGTGAGGCTCAGGTCGTCGTCGCACGCCCAGGTGAGCGCGAGGGCCAGGGTGAGTGCGGCGGCGGCGCGAAGTATTCTCATCTCGACTCCTTCGGATGCTGGTATTCGACGACGGCGCGTACGCGATTCCGGTCGTTCTCGCGCGTGTAACCGAAATCGCTGGTGAGATGCCTGACGATATAGATTCCGTAGCCGCGTTCCTGCCGGTCCTCGAGCGGTCCTTCGAGCACGGGCGGGGGAGCCGTTCTGGGGTCGAACGGCCTGCCGTCGTCGTCGATCACGACCGTCGCGCGGCCGGGCTCGGTGCGCACGTCGAGCGTGATCGAGTGCGCGCCCGCATCGTCGTACGCGTGGTTGATCACGTTCACGAAAAGCTCCTCGATCACCAGCCGGACGCGCCGGACGGCGTCCGGGGGGACACCCTCCTCGTCCAGGAACTCGTTGAGTGCGAATCCAAGACGCTTCAGCTCGGGCAGCTGGTTCTGGAGCGACAGGCGCAGGATTCCCATCGGTCAGGTCCGGGGGGGTCCTTTGCGTGCGATTTTCAGCGCCTCGTCCAGCGAGGAAGCGAACGGGATCACCTCGTGCACGCCGACCCTGCGCAGCACGTCGTCCACCAGCCCGCGCGGCTGCAGCAGCACCATCTTGTGCCCCTTGCGTTGCAGGGACTTGGCGCAGCCGAACAGCATGCCGATGCCAAGCGATGTGATGGAGTCCAGCTCCAGAGAGGTCGACGATGGCCGAGCGATCGCGCGCCGAGGTCTCCCCGTAGAAGCGCGTGTCGATCTCACGGATGCCGGCCATGTCGAGCGAGCCCCGGAGTCGCACGTGCGAAACGTTGTCGTCGCGTTCGGTGGCGATGAGTTCCATCGGCATGGTGAACCCCCTATTTGCTCCGCCCCTGGGACTGCGGTTGTGCCGGCTCCGTTTCGTCTCGATATATGAACGTGCGCGCGACGCCATCGCGGCGGACATACCCGCGGTACATTCCCGAGGTGTTGCATTCCATGGCGATGTGACCGTCGCGGTCGAGCGCGATCATCCCCCCGGTTTCCTCGCCCCCCAGTTGAATCGCCTCGTCCTGGATGACGTGTCGGGTGGCTTCTTCGACCGACAGGTGCTTGTACTTCATCAACACCGATACTTCGTGCGCAAGCGCACCGCGGATGAACACTTCTCCGCGGCCGGTGCCGGACACGGCGCAGGTGGCGTTGTCGGCGTACGTGCCCGCACCGATGATCGGCGAGTCGCCCACCCGCCCCCAGCGCTTGTTGGTCAAACCGCCGGTCGACGTCGCCGCGGCGAGATTGCCGTCACGGTCGAGTGCCACGGCCCCCACCGTCCCGAGGTGGGTGTGCGGGAATTCGAGCGAGCCGTACTCCTTCTTCCGGGTGCGCTCCTCTTCCTGCGTGCGCTTGAGCTCGTCCCAACGCTCCTGGGTGAAAAAATAGGCGCTGTCGGCGAACTCGAGACCCTGCTCGCGAGCGAACTGCTCGGCGCCGGCACCGACGAGCATCACGTGGCTCGTCTGCTCCATCACGCGCCGCGCGGCGCGGACAGGATTCTTGATCCCGGTAACCGCCGCGACCGCGCCTGCCTTGAGCGTGCGGCCATCCATGATCGACGCGTCCATCTCGTTGTGACCCTGGCTGGTGAACACAGAGCCGCGCCCCGCATTGAAAAGGGGCGAGTCTTCCATCACGCGGACGGCGATTTCGACCGCATCGAGGCTGGAGCCTCCCTCCAGCAACACGCGGTAGCCCGCCTGAAGCGATTCAGTGAGGGCCTGGTGGTACGCGCGGGAACGCTCGGGGGTCATGCGCTCGCGCTGCATGGTGCCCGCCCCGCCGTGGACGACCAGCACGATCTCGCGCGAGTCGGCTGACCGGGGGGCATTGGTCGGGATCACGATGGCCACGAAGGCGATTACCAGGGGAACTAAGTACGTGTGTGAGACGACGTTGCTCATCGGTACCTGCCGGAGCGTCGCCCGGAGTATACACGATGAGCAGCGCGCGCGTGAGTGGCGAGAGGTGGTGGGGTCTCGACTTCGCTCGGGCCCGATTGCCACGCCGGTAGCACCGGGCCCCCACTGAACCATGTTTTTGGGACCGGGTTCGCGGGTTCGATCGCGTCTCGCCCCTTTAGACGCCCCTCGAACCTCATCATCCCCCAGTCCTGTTGCTAAAGGGTCGGCGCCGTCCCGGGGATTCCCCGGACTTTCTTGCGAAGTTTCCGGCGGGCGCGGCTGGGGAGCTAACCGTTTAAAAGATCGGAGATTAGAGTGGCTGCCCGGGCCTCTAGTGGCGAACCCGGGAACTGGGAGCGAACCAACTGCAGCGTGTGCCGGGCCGACTCCCACTGGCCCATCTCGTATTGCACGAGGGCGAGGTTCAGGAGGGCGGCTCCGTTGTGAGGATCGCTGTCCAGAGCCGCATGCAACAAGCGTTCGGCCCGATCCATGTCGCTCGATCGATACGCGACGATGGCGTCGAGGACGAGGAAACGCGTGTCGTCCGGGAACTGCAAACGGGCGTCGTGGACATAGATCCCCGCCGATTCGACGTCCCCGGTGGCGAGAAAGCCGCTGATCAGCCAGTGCGCGACGTCCGGGTCGGCGTCTTCGCGGTAGACCCGCGCCAGTTCGGTGAGCGCGGAACTGATCGCCGCGTTTTTCTCTACGAAACCGGTGCGATGGAGCGGGGACGTCATGGCGGAGGCCGATTCGACGCCTGGAAGCACGATCGATCCCTCGGCCGACGCGCTCGCGGCGGCGTCCTGGAGCGGCTCGAACCAACGGTCGTTACTCCGCGCCCCCGGCCGGATTCCCGAATGCCACACGGCCGCCGCGGCGACCAGCACGGCGGCGGCCGCCAGCGCGAAGCCCAGCCGGGGCACGAGCCGCGGCGACCGACGCACCGCGGTGTCGGCGCGACGGTCCCGGGGAATCCGCTTGGCCGTTGCGACCGCGTCGTCGGGCGCCCGGAACACGGATGCATCGGCGAGCAGAATGCACCGATAGCGAACCGTGTCCTGGTACGCGTCGTGGCACGCCTCGCACTGGCGCAGGTGCTCGATCAGGAAGGCGCGCTGCGCCGCTTCCATGGAATCGTCGGCGAGGGCCGCGATCTGATCGTTGGTGAGGTGGAGTTCGGTCATGGTGTTTCCGGTTGTGTGACCCGCGTCGACAGTCAACTAGAGACGGATGCGGCGCCCGAATTCCCGCGGCGCTAGCGATCCTCTAATTTGCGGCGCAGCTTTCGGATAGCCCCGTCCAGGATGGTGTACACGCGTCGCTGGCCGCGCAGGCCGCGTTCCTTCGCGATCCGCTGCGCCGTCCACCCCTCCTCGAAACGCAACCGGACGATCTCCCGCTCTTCGTCCCCCAGCTCGCCCAGGAGTTCGCGGACGCGCTGCGCCTGGCTCGCGAGGTCGTCGCGACCCGGCGCGTCGGCCTCCTGCTCGCCGTCGCTCTGCTCCTGGCGGATGTCCATGTGGGCGAGGAACTCGAGCATGCGTCCGGACACGACCCCCAGCGCGGGAGCCTTGGCATCGGACTCGAGGCGGCGAAGGTAGCGCCGGTCGAACGTCGATTCGATTTTCAGGACTGCGTGGGCCACCATCTCGGCGGACGCCGTCATTCCCGCCGAGCGCAGCGAGTGCATCACCGCGTCGAACCCCAGACCCTCGATGTGGTGAAACCGGAATACGCGCTGCTCGAAAGGCGAGAGTGACTCGAAGCCCTGCGGCATCTTCTTTCGCCCCTGGAGATGGCGAAGATGGTCGAGCGCCTTGCCGCGGGAAACGACGATGAGCCAGGTCGAGAGTTCCGAGCTGCCGCGAAACTCGCCGAGCTTGCCGCGGTAGAGCGCTTCGAGCACGTCGGCGAACACGGTGCGCACGTCGTCTTCGTCTTCCGCGAAGAGCTGACGGCGAATTACGCTGTAAATGAGACCGGCGTAGCGGTCGACGAAGGCGTGCCAGTGCGCGGTGGAACCGCCGAGGATCATCTCGATCAGGGCGAGATCCTCGTGGGCGCGCGTCTGCCTTTCGGCGGCCTCCGCCGGGGTGGGCTTGGGTCTTGGTTTGACAGGCTTCACGAGCGTCACTCGCGCCGGAGGTGGGGGGCCGGCGTATTGCCTGCTACTACGTTAACGGATCGCGACGCGGGCGGCAAGGGCGACGGCGTCAGCCGCGGCCCTTGTACGCCTTGAGCTCCTCCGCGAGCGCCCGTCGCGCGCGCACCAGGCGGACCAGATACAGCAACACCGCGATCGATACCACCGAATAGGCGGCTGCCACCCAGGCCATGTTCACGCTCCTTCCGCGCTCTCGCGCAGCGCATTCACTTCGGCGCGCATGTACTCGAGGGCCACGCGCCGCCGCAACAGCACCGTGAACAGCAGCAGAAATGCCGCCGAGCACACCCACAGGGTCGTCGCCATCTTCGGGTCGAGCCCCGACCCCTCTCCGCCCATGATGACCGGCTGCGGGTGCTGGGTGCGCCACCAGCGGATGGCGAAATAGACCAGCGGCACGTCGATGAATCCCGCGACGCCGACGATCGCGGCGAGCGTCGCGCGCCGGTCCGGCGACTCGACGTAGCGGCGCAGCATGAGGTAGCCCATGTAGATCAGCCACAGCACGAGTGTGAGGGTGAGACGCGCATCCCACGTCCACCAGATTCCCCAGACCGGTTTCGCCCAGATGGGCCCGGTAATAAGGACGAGGGTGGTGAACAGCACGCCTACTTCCGCCGCCGCCAGCGCGCGCGCGTCCCACTTCGGGTCGCGGGTGGCGAGGTAGCGGAAGCTCGCGATGAACACGATCAGAAATCCGAGGAAGGCGTTCCACGCCAGCGGCACGTGGAAGTAAAAGATCTTCTGGACGATGCCCATCTTGCTCTCGGTGGGCGCGTAGAAAAAGATCATGGCGACGGCCACGGCCATCCACATGACCAGGGCAGCCTCGAGCACGGCGGTGGCGCGGTTTCGCGAGCCCATCGATCACTCCTCGATCGCGTACTCGAAGACGAGCAACGAAGCGGTGACGAACACGACGTCGTAGACTATCAGAAGCCGATACCAAAACGAAGCGCTCTGTGCGCCACCGAGCGCGTACGACGTGGTCTCGACCGCGGCGATGAGCGCGGGCACCGCGACCGGCAGAAACAGCAGTGGCAGCATCAACTCGCGCATGCGTGTGTTCGAGGCGACCGCGGAGAACAGCGTGCCCGCCGCCGCGAATCCCGCCGACCCCAGGGTGAACGACGCCGCCAGCGCCGGCAGCCGGGACGCGGCCAGGTCGACGTCGAAGAAGATCATGAACAGCGGCAGCACCACGATCTGGGTGGCCAGCAGGAACGTCCAGTTCGCGAGAAACTTTCCCAGGTAGATGCCGGCGGGGTCGACCGGGGCGAGGGCGAGCGCGCGGCCGGCGCCGGATTCCTTCTCGAGCGCGAACGAGTGGTTGAGCGCCAGCGTGCCCGCGAACGAGAACGCCACCCAGAAAAAGCCCGCGCCGAGGCGGCGCATTTCGGGGGTGTTCACGTCGAGCGCGAAGTTGAAAATCACCAGCACCAGGACGCTGAAAACGAGCGCCGCGCTCAGCGCATCCCTCGTGCGGAGCTCGATGCTGAGATCTTTCCACAGGACGACGGCGGCGGTACGGAGCATGGCGGTTCCTAGTCCCGGGGCGCGGCCGGCGCGACCGCGCGTGTCGAACCCGTGAAGAGCACGTTCCAGTACGCATGACGGAACGCAGCCACGTCGACGTCGCGCGCAGCTCTGTCATAGCTGACCGACCCGCGTTCGAGGATGACGGCGCGCGTCGCGGCCTGGAAGGCACGCTCGACGTCGTGCGTGCTCATCAGGACGGCTCCGCCTTCGCGCGCAAACTCCTGCAGCAGCGACGCGAGGGCCTGGCTCGAGAGTTCGTCGAGCCCGGTGAACGGTTCGTCGAGCAGGAGCAGCCGCGGACTGTGGACGAGTGCGCGGGCGATAGCGAGCCGCTGCTTCATGCCGCGGCTCAAGTCGCGGGCGGTGTTCTGCGCGCGGCCGTCCAGCTCGACGCGCGCGAGCAGCTCGCGCACGCGCGCCTCCGCGTCCGCCACGCGGTAGAGGCGGGCGAAAAAGCGAAGGTTGTCGGCGACGCTCAGGTCCAGGTAGAGGCAGGTATCGTGCAGGACGATTCCGACCGCGCGCCGCATAGCGGCGGAGGCACGGCGCAGGTTCTCGCCGAATACGCGCACGTCGCCGTCGTAGGATCGGATCAGCGAACCGGCCACATGAATGAGGGTGGTCTTGCCGGCGCCGTTGCGGCCGAAGAGCGCCACGCATTCACCCGGCGCCACCGTGAGATCCACCGCGCGGAGCGCGGTCACGCGGCCGTAGCGCTTGGTCAGTCGCTCGCACTCGAGGGCGGGCGCGCCGGCGGTCATCTCGTCTTCGTCTGGGGAGCCGCCGCCGGGGCTGTCGATCCGGGAAGCGGCGCGGGTTGGTAGGCGGTGGTGTCCTGGGCGCGGAGCCGGATGGCGAGCGCAGCGGTTCTCGTCACCAACTCCTCGCGCGCCGCACGGTACGCCTCACCGGGGATCGCTTCCGCCGCGTGCAGGTCGTCGAGGCGGGCGAGCCGCGCCACCATCGAGTCGTAATGGCGGCGGAGCACTTTCGGATCCGAGAGCGGATCCCCGCGGTCGCGCAGCACGACGGCCACCATGCCCGCGAACGTGAACAAGAGCGCCGCAATGACGAACAGCGACAGACCCTCGGAGTCGCTGTCCACCGTGAGGACGTTCTGGTCTCCGCCCTCGCCGCCGCCGGTTCCGGCGAAACCGGGATCGCCGCCTTCGAACGCAAGCACGAGCTCGCTGCCCTTCGAAAGCCCGTGCACCGAGTAGGCCGACATGCCGTGCACGGGCTCCATCGCCTCGAGTGTGTGCGACGTGCTGGAAATCTTGATGTCGGGGTCGACCGCAAAGACGGTCGCCTGTTCGACGTCGTGGAAGAACTTCTCGGCGAGCGTGTACCGGCCGGACGCGTACGGCAGCGTGAAGGCGATGCCGACGCGGGTGACGCCCGGGCGGATCGGGTACTCGATGGCGTAACGGCCGGGTGTGTCGGTGGGGATCGGAGTTCGGTCGACCGGAACGCTGAAGGTGGTCACGAAACACGCCGTCAGACTGTCCATGTCGGCGGGCAGGAAAAACTGGAAGAATGCCCCGTCACCCGTGATGGTTCGCGGCGGCGAGGACTCGTTGGTGATCTCGTAGAGTTGCTCGATCTGCAGCAGCTCGCCGTTGCGGGTCGCGGCCAGGTGCGGCATCGAAATCCGAACGCCGGCCCACGACGTCGTTCGTTCGTACACGATCACCGCGATGTCCTGGTCGGCGCCGGTCACCTGCACGGGAGAGTTGTAGGCCACGCCGTCGTATTCGACGCGAATCAGATAGATCGGGGCGTTCGCATCGAGGTCGGGGATCTCGAAGCGCCCGTCGCGCGCTTGGATCTCACGCTCCTGGAGCATCCCGCCGGAGGGGTTGACGACCTCGACCTTCGCGGAAATGCGCTTGTCGCCGGTGGTGCCGTTCTCGAGGGTTCCGTGGATGGTGAAGGCGCTCGCGCCGGAAGCGAGAAGCAGCACTGCGCTGGCCGCGAACCCCGCGCATACCCCGCGCGCGATTTGAGCAAGAGCGGGTGGCACCAGCCGGGGCCCCCGGCGCGTGGAGCCCCGCGAGCACGACGGGGTGGGCTGGTGACAGGACCCGCGAAGGTGAATCATCTCGGCACCTTGCGGCGCGCGCGCGCGTCGCCCTCGATCATGTCTTCGACCTCGCGGCGCACGTGCGCCTCGTCGATCTCCTTCACGACCTCCGCTGCTTCGGCCATGAGGCCGCCGCGCAGGCGATCGTAGTCGGGCTGGGAAAGCTTGCCCATCTGGAACTCGCCGTCCAGATCGCGCAGGTTGTCGTAGACGGTGACGCGGCGCGAATAGAGGTAGGCGAGCTTCTTCTGCTCGCCCAGCCCGAGCATGTCGTCGAGATAGTAGAGGTAGCGCTTCGGCGTCACGAGCGGGTACGCGACGAACGCGAGCGCCGCGGCACACACCAGTCCGATCACGAACAGTTCCATGGTTACACCGACTTCATTTCGTCTTCAATGCGTCGTTTCATCTCGGGATCGATAGCGGCCGCCGGCGCGGCGACGGCGGCGCGGCGCCTGGCCGCCCACCGCATCGACAGATAGACCGCGGCGAACAGGCCGACCAGCAAGGCAAAGCCGGGCATCACCCAGGCAGCGAGGTTGAACCCCGACGTCGGCGGCGAGGACAGGACCTTGAGACCGTATTCACCGACGAACCCCGCCACGATCGAATCGTTCGGTGCACCTGCAAGCAACTGGGTCTCGATCGAGTGCCGCATCGGCACCGCGGACGGACAGTTCACGTGGTTGCACACCTGCAGAATCATGTTGCAACCGCACTGGCACACGAGCCGATCGGAGATTTCGTTGAAGCGCGTCGCGAGCGCCGGGTCCTTGAGCTGCGTCTTCGCCGACTGCGCGAACGCTCCGGGGGCGAATACGAGGGTGGCAAGAGCGACGACGTATAGCGTGCGGCACAAGCGGGTGGCGCCGATGGGGGCCCCCCGCCGCGCGCAGCCTGCGAGCACGGTGGGGGTAATCGGCGACAGGACCCGCGGAGTTGCCGACGAACTGAAATTCATCGCTCCACCGTCGCCTTGTCGGTGTCCCGGAGCAGCTGCTCGATCGCGCGCTTCTGGCGGGTGACAGCGCGGTCCTTTCGATTCGGGAGCAGCGTGACCAGCGTGCCCAGGGCCATCACGAACCCGCCCAACCAGACCCACTGCACCAGCGGATTGATCCACACCTGCATCACGGCGCGGCCGGTGTCCTCCTTGGTGTCCGAGAACACCACGTACACGTCCTCGACCAGCGCGTGGTGCATGCGCACCTCGGACGTCGTCTGCTGGCTGGCGGGGTAGAAGCGCTTCTCCGGCGACAGCTCGGCGATCTTCTTGCCGCCCTTCGACACGGCGAGCGTGGCGCTCATGCCGGAAAAATTCGGGTCGGAGACGTCCTCGATGGCGAGGCACTCGAAATCATAGTGGCCGATGGTGAACGTCTCGCCCACGTTCGCCTCGCCCCAGCCCTCGGTGGTGAACGCACGGCCGGTGAACCCGAGCATGAGCAGCACGAAACCGAAATGCACGATGTAGCCGCCGTAGCGACGCTTGTTGGTCGAGGTGATTCCGACCAGCGCGGACACCAGGTTCTCGCCGGTGTTGCGCCGGCGGGCGCGCGCGGCGCGCCCAAACTCGGAGACGAGTGTCACGGTCACGAACACGGCCAGGGCGAACGACATTACCGGGTAGATCGAGCGAACGCCGAGGGCGACGCACACCACCGCGGTCACGAGTCCGCCGATCGTCGGCCACAGGAAGATTCTCTTCATGCTCTCGAACGAGGTCTTGCGCCACGCCAGTAGCGGGCCCACGCCGGTCAGGAACAGGAGGAAGAGCGCGATCGGCACGTTGATCTTGTTGAAAAACGGCGCGCCGACGGTGACCTGCTCGCCCTGGATCAGCTCCGAAAATACCGGGAAGAGCGTCCCCCAGAACACGGCGAAGCACGCCGCCAGCAGCACCAGATTGTTGAACAGGAAGCTCGCCTCGCGCGAAGCGTAGGAGTCGAGCTGGTTGTCGCTCTTCAGGAATTCGAGGCGCGTCACCACCAGGTAAATCGCGAACGCGCCCATCAACACCAGGAAGGTGGCGAAGAAGGTGCCGATCGACGACTGCGCGAATGCGTGCACGCTCGAGACGATCCCGCTGCGGGTGAGGAACGTGCCGAAGATCGCCAGCATGTAGGTGGCCAGGATCAACACGACGTTCCATACCTTGAGCATGTTCTTTCGCTCCTGCACGATCACCGAGTGCAGGAACGCGGTGCCGGTGAGCCAGGGCATGAGGGAGGCGTTTTCGACTGGATCCCACGCCCAGTACCCGCCCCACCCCAGCTCGACGTACGCCCAGCGCCCGCCCAGCAGAACGCCGGTGCCGAGGAACAGCCAGGCGAACAGCGTCCAGCGGCGCGCGAGCTTGATCCACCCGGCGCCGAGCTCGCGCGTGAGCAGGGCCGCCATGCAGAACGCAAACGGCACCACGAAGCCGACGTAACCCAGGTACAGCATCGGCGGGTGGATGACCATCGCGGGATGCTGGAGGAGAGGATTGAGCCCGTTGCCATCCTGGGGCGCGAACGCGTGCCGGGCACCGTCGCCGTGGTCGACCACGAGCCGTTCGAACGGGTTCGCGCCGAACTTGTTCACGATCAGGAAAAACGCTGCCGTGAGCGAGAGCACGCCGAGCGTGTAGGGCACGAGCTTGCCCGCGTAGCGACGGTTGCGAAGCGCCACCAGCGCGCCGTACATGGTGAGGATCCACGACCAGAACAGGAGCGAACCCTTCTGGCCTCCCCACAGCGAGGCGAACTTGTAGAAGAAGGGAAGGTCGCGGTTCGAGTATCCGGCGACGTACTCGATCGAGAAGTCGCTGCGCATGAGCAGCACTTCCAGCGCGACCACCGCCAGGGTGACGAAGCCGAAGACTGCGTAGACCGCGTGTTCGCCGCTCTTCACCAGCTCGCGCCGCCCCGTCTTCGCCCCGAAGAAGAGAGCGAACAGCGCGTACATGCAGAAGGTCAGCGCAAGCGCGATGGAGATGTTTCCGAAATCGGCCACGGTCAACTCCTGGGTGAGGGTGTGGCGCGGAGACGTCCGGCGCTAGTATCCGGCTTGCGTCGAGTCCGCAGACGCGTTCGACGGCGCCGCCCCGGCGCCTCCGAGTTTGAGCTGGCTCGGATGCTGCGCGTTGGCGCCATACTGCGCCTCGTACTTGGACGCGCACTTGGCCTGAATGTGGTCCGCTTCGAAGGAGCCGTCCGCGCGGCGGCGGCCCTCCACGATGGCCTCGGCCCGGTCCTTGAACGTGTCCGGAACCGGCTGGCTGCCGGTGTAGTGAACCGTCATGGTGTGCGCGGGATCCTGGGTGAGCGTGAAGACGAGCTTCTGGCCATCGCGATCGATCGAACCTTCTTGCACGATCCCCGCCACCCGCAGGCGCCGGCCATCCGCCGGGTCCATGGCTGCCACTTCATCGATGGTCCGGTAGTAGGCCTTGCCTTCGTTGTAACCGGCGACCGCAAAGTACGCGATCGCGGACAGGATGATGGCGATGCCGATGGCAAATCGAAACTGTCGGTTCATACGGATGCTCCAGTGGTAGGAACGTCAGTGGCCGGTGCGGCGACCCTCACGCCGTCATCAATATAGCCGAAGCGCAGGGATGCGTACAATGCGCGGCACGTGAGTGCGTTCACAAGTTATCGATTGTAGAATAATTATACAACATTGGACTATATTGTTCGTTTTGCTGGCCAACCTGCTCCGGTTCTCTTCGGGTTCTGACTATGTAATTTATTCATAAATATACTCTTACGTCGGTATCAGCCGATTCGACGACCGTGGCACCGCGTTTGCGGTTGCTCAAAGGGGAATCCGGTATGTATCGACGAGCAATTTTTGCCGCACTTCTAAGCCTCTGCCCGGTCGGCTCCGGCCTGGCCCGGGGAGCGGAGGCCCCCGCAGACACGACTGCTCCACGCACCCTCGCCGACTACCTCGCGATGGCGCGGTCCTCCAGCCCCGCGCTCAAGTCGGTGCAGGCGGGTGCGGTGGCGGCGCGCGAACGCATCGGGGTGGCGCGCGGCTATCCCGACCCCGCGGTTCTCTACGGCTATTACCTCGACGCGGATGAATCCGGTCACGTGCCCTCGATGAAGGGGCGCAGCGAGCTGACGCTGATGCAGGAGATTCCATTCTTCGGCAAGCGGGGGATGCGCGGCGAGGTCGCGTCGAGTGAGGCGGCGGTCGCATCGCGCGTGGGCGACGCGGCGTTGCTCGAACTCGAGTACCAGGTAAAGGTCGGGTTCTTCGAGCTGGCGCGAACGCATGAGGTCGCGCGCGTCCTCGAGCAGGAGCGGGCGCTGATCGAGCAGATGCGCGACGTTTCGTTCTCGCGCTACTCGTCCGGAACGGCGGAGCAGTACGAGGTCCTCAAGCTGGACATGACGGTCGCGCAGATCGACGACCAGATCACGATGAACGAACACGACCTCGCGATGGCATCCGCGCGCCTCAATGAATGGATCGGCCGCGACGCGGCGTCTCCATTGCCATCTCCGCGGTGGCAGATTCCCGGCGAGCCCGAGATCGAAGATACCGCGGTGGTCGACAGCGCGATCGCGCACCGGCCCGAGGTAGCCTCCGCGCAGGCGGAGATCGACGCGGCAGAGAGTTCGCGCCGCCTCGCCGGCCGAGAGTACTTTCCCGACCTGGTGCTTGGAGTGCAGTGGGAATTCGGTGGAGAAGAGGACGCGCTGGGCAACCAGATGGGGGACAGTTGGGAGGTTCTGGCCGGCATCAGCCTTCCGCTCTGGATCGGCAAGCGGCGCGCCCAGTCGCGCGAGGCCGACGCGCGCGCCGCGAGCGCACAGCACGGGCTCGAGGCTGTGCACCTGCGCGTCGCGCGCGACGTGGAGGAATCGAGGCACGGGGTCATGTCCGCGTGGGAACGGCTCGAGCGCTTCGACCGCGAGATCCTGCCGCGCGCGGAGCAGGCCTTCCGCTCGACCGAGGCCGGGTACCGGGCCGGGCGCGCGGATCTCCTCGACTACCTGGATAGCGAGCGCATGTGGCTTGGGATGCGCAAGGAATACTATGGGGTCGCCGCGGAGCTCGGCGCGCAGACCGCAGCGCTCGAGCGCGCACTGGGTCGCACGGGGGTGACGGGCGAATGAAACGCCGGGGTCTCGTCCTGGGTTTCGTCTTCATCATCGCCGCGGGTGTGGGCGCGTGTTCGCGGTCCTCCGAGCAGGCGCCCGCGTCGTCCCCGGACACCACGGTCACGCACGCGATCGTGTACACCTGCACGATGCATCCGTCGGTGCGCCAGTCCGAGCCCGGACGCTGTCCGCTGTGCGGCATGGATCTGATCCCGGTGGAGCCGGCGGCCCACGTGGACACCGCCGGCGTCGATCTCACGTTCACCGTCAACACCGCCAAGCAGCAGCTCGCCGGCGTCACCTTCGCGAGCGTGGAGCGCCGGCCGGTCACAAAGTCGATCCGTGTGTATGGAACGGTCGACTACGACGAAACCAGGCTCGCGGTGGTGAATCTCCGGGTCAGCGGGTGGATCGAGCACCTGTTCGCCGATTTCACCGGCCAGTTCGTCCGCCAGGGCGACCCGCTGTTCGCCATCTACAGCCCCGACCTCGTCTCCGCGCAGAGCGAGTACCTGCTGGCCCGGAAGGTCGCGCTGCGCTACCCCGGGCAGACGGCGGATCCCGACCTGGTCAGGACGGCGCGCGAACGCCTGCGCCTGTGGCAGTTCACCGACCAGCAGGTTCACGAGCTCGAAGCACGGGGCGAGGCGCAGACGAGCGTCACGCTGGTTGCACCCGTGTCCGGTTACGTGGTGGAAAAGAACGCGGTCGAAGGCATGCGCGTCGAGCCCGGCATGACGCTCTACCGAATCGCGGATCTCTCGACGGTGTGGGTGCAGGCGGAAGTGTACGAATACGACCTGCCGCTGGTGCGGATCGGACAGGAAGCGATGGTCGCGGTCCCGTCCGAAGGGGACCGGGCGCGGTCCGGCGAAGTCACCTACATCGACCCCGTGCTGAACCCGGAGACGCGCACGGCGCGGGTTCGCGTCGCGCTGGCGAACCCCGACGGCGCGTTGAAACCGGACATGTACGCGACCGTCACCTTGCGCGCCGAGCTGGGCGAGCGGCTCGTCGTTCCCAGGGCGGCGGTGCTGTCGACCGGCGAGCGCGAAATCGCATTCGTCGACCGCGGCGGCGGCCGCCTGGAGGTGCGCTTCGTTCACACGGGGGTTCGTGCGGATGAGTTCAGCGAGATCCTGCACGGGCTCGCCGCGGGCGAACGCGTGGTGACCTCCGCCAACTTCCTGATCGACGCCGAAAGCCGGGTGCAGGGGGTGTTGCAGCGCCTCGAAGAGAACGCACCCGCACCGGCTCCCGCGCACCGGCATTGACGCTCCCATGATCGAGCGGATCATCGAATACTGCGCGCGCAACCGCTTCATCGTCTTCTCGGTGCTTGCGTTCGCGATGGCGTGGGGGCTGTGGTCGCTCGACCACACCCCGCTCGACGCCGTCCCCGACCTCTCCGACGCCCAGGTGATCGTGTGGACCGAGTGGATGGGCCGCAGCCCCGACCTGGTCGAGGACCAGGTCACCTACCCCATCATCGCGAAGCTGGTCGCCGCGCCCCGAGTGCGCGCGGTGCGGGGCGTCTCGATGTTCGGGATGTCGTTCGTGTACGTGATCTTCGAGGACGGCACCGACATCTACTGGGCGCGCAGCCGCGTGCTCGAATACATGAACACGGTGCGCGGCAAGCTTCCGCCCGATGTCAACCCCGTCCTCGGTCCCGACGCGACCAGCGTCGGCTGGGTGTTCGAATACGCGCTCGTCGACGAAACCGGCGCGCACTCGCTCGCCGACCTCCGTTCGTTCCAGGACTGGACGCTGAAGTACTACCTCGAGGCGGTGCCAGGGGTGGCCGAGGTCGCGTCGGTCGGCGGGTTCGTCAAGCAGTACCAGGTGAACGTCGACCCGCAGGCGCTGGTGGCGTACCGAATCCCGCTCACCGCCGTGGTGGACGCGGTGCGCAAGAGCAACGCGGACGTCGGTGGCCGCATCGTCGAGTTCTCATCGACGGAGTACTTCGTGCGCGGGCGCGGCTACATCCACTCGGTCGCCGACATCGAGAACATCGCGGTGGGCATTGACCGGCACGGCACCCCCGTGCTGGTGAAGAACATCGGCTCGGTGGAGATTGGTCCCGACATCCGCCGCGGGCTCGCGGAACTCGACGGCAAGGGCGAGGTGGTCGGCGGGATCGTGATCATGCGCTACGGCGAAAACGCGCTGGACGTCATCGATCACGTGAAAGAGAAGCTCGCCGAGATCGAACCCTCGCTCCCCCCCGGAGTGAAGGTCGTCGTCGCCTACGACCGCTCGGACCTGATCCATCGCGCCATCGACGTCCTGCGCAAGAGCCTGTTCGAAGAAATGCTGGTGGTGAGCCTCGTCATCATCCTGTTTCTCATGCATTTCCAGAGCGCCCTGGTTCCGATCGTGACCCTGCCCATCGCGGTGCTGCTCTCGTTCATTCCGATGCACTATCTCGGGATCACCTCGAACATCATGTCGCTGGGCGGGATCGCGATCGCGATCGGCGCGATGGTGGACGCGTCGATCGTGCTGGTCGAGAACGCCCACAAGCGGCTCGAAGAAGTCGGCGAGTCGGTGAGCAAGGCCGAACGCGAGCAGGTCGTGCTCGACGCGCTCAAGAGCGTCGGCCGCCCCATCTTCTTCTCGCTCCTCGTTGTCACGGTGTCGTTCTTTCCAATCTTCAGCCTTCAGGCCCAGGAAGGACGTCTGTTCAAACCGCTGGCGTACACCAAGACCTTCTCGATGATGTTCGCCGCGCTGCTCGCGATCACGGTCGCACCCGCCCTCATCTTCTGGCTCGTGCGCGGGCACGTACGGCCGGAGGAAAAGCATCCGGTGAGCCGCGCCCTGCACCGCCTGTATCACCCGGTGGTCGATTTCGTGCTGCGATTCCACAAGGCCTTCCTCGTGGGGGCGATGGTGGTGGTGCTCTCCGCCGTCCCGGCCTTCCTGCAGCTGGGCTCGGAGTTCATGCCGCCGCTCAACGAGGGGACGATCCTCTACATGCCCACCTCGGTGCCGGGGCTGCCGGTCGGCGAGGCCAGCCGCATCCTCCAGATCCAGGACCGCATCCTCCGGGAATTTCCCGAAGTTCAAACCGTGTTCGGCAAGATCGGTCGCGCGGAAACGCCCACCGATCCCGCCCCGCTGAGCATGGTCGAGACGGTGGTGACGCTCAAGCCGGAGCGCGAGTGGCGACCGGGCATGACGTGGGAGAAGCTCGTGGCCGAGATGGATGCCAAGCTTCAGTTCCCCGGCATGGCGAACATCTGGTGGATGCCGATCCAGACCCGAAACGAAATGCTCACCACCGGTATTCGCAGCAATCTGGGCGTGAAGATCTTCGGGCCGGACCTCCGGGAGATCGAGAAGATCGGGGTGCAGATCGAGCAAGTCTTGAAAGAACTCCCCGGCACGCGCTCGGCGTTCGCCGAGCGGGTGACGACCGGGCACTACCTGGACTTCGACGTGCGGCGCGAGGCCATCGCGCGCTATGGACTCAGCGTCGACGACGTGAACATGATCGTACAGTCGGCGATCGGCGGCGAGAACGTAACCACCACGGTGGAGGGCAAGGAGCGCTACCCGGTCAACGTGCGCTATGCGCGCGAGCTGCGCGACGACCTCGACGAGCTCGAACGCGTGCTGGTGCCGACGCCGAGCGGCGCCCAGGTGCCCATCGCCCAGCTCGCGGACATCCGCTTTTCCACCAGCGCGCCCATGATCTACAACGACGGCGGCTCGCGCGTGGGCTATGTCTTCGTCGACGTCAAGGGCAAGAGCTACGGCGACTATGTCGTTGCCGCGAAGCAGACCATCCATGAGCACGTGAAGCTGCCTCCCGGGTACTACCTGCAATTCGCCGGTCAGTACGAGCATATGGAACGCATGAAGGCGCGGCTGCGGGTCGTGATCCCGGTCACGCTCTTTCTCGTGCTCTTTCTCATCTACATAAACACGCGCTCGCGTACCAAGACGGCGATCGTCCTGCTCGCGGTCCCGTTTTCGCTGGTCGGTGCGTTCTGGTTTCTCTACCTGCTGGGCTACAACCTCTCGAGCGCGGTGTGGGTGGGCCTGATCGCGCTCGCGGGTATCGACGCCGAGACCGGCATCATCATGCTGCTGTATCTGGACCTCGCCTACGACGACATGCGCAAGGCCGGGCGCATGCGCACGCCGGACGACCTGCGCGAGGCCATCCACCACGGCGCCGTCAAGCGCATCCGGCCCAAGTTCATGACCTGGGGGACGACGTTGATCGGCCTCCTGCCGATCATGTGGAGCACGGGCGCAGGGTCCGACGTGATGAAACGCATCGCCGCGCCGATGGTGGGCGGGATTACACTCTCGGTCGTCATGGAGTTGTTGATCTATCCGGCGATTTTCTTCGTGTGGAAGAAACGCGCGCTGGAGAACGGGGTTGAAAGCTCGTGACGGGGCCGCGGCGGCCAGAGTGACCTTGCATAAATTTCTGGTGTCATGTATCTTCCAAGTCAACGTTGTGAAATCTAGGAGGGGTCCAATGAAACGCATTTTGATTCTGGTCGCGGGAGCCGTGCTGGTAGTGGCCGCGGTTGCTTTTGCCCAGGAGACGAAGAAAGAAGAGGCTGCCGTGCCAGTCACGCTGACGGGCGAGGTGCTCGACCTCTACTGCTACATGGGACATAGTGCCAGCGGCGCCGAGCACATGAAGTGTGCGCAAAGTTGCATCAAGAAGGGCATGCCCGTCGGTTTTCTGACGGCGGACGGTACCGTGTACCTGATCATCGGCAAGGAGCACGAGCCCGTGAACGCGACACTCGCGGACTGGGCCGGCAAGAAGTCGGCCATCACCGGCGTCGTCAAGGAGAACAAGAGCTTGAAGGCGATCGAACTGGTGTCGATCGCGGAAGCGAAGTAGCTCGTTCCGCCATGGGCGTCCGCGCTCTTGCGGCGTGGACGCCCACCTCGCGGATATCGATCGGAGTGCGACCCCGTGCCGCCTCGCCAACTCCAGCTTCGCCGTGGCCGAAGCCAGGCCCTATAATGCGCGCGTGAAGTCCCCCGGCCGCGCTCACCTGTCCGTCATCTCGCTCGCCGCACTCGCCCTCGGCGCCCTCGCGGCGTGGGGGTTCTTCAACTACGTTCGCGCGCCCAGACTCACCCCCGAGCTCCGCGGTTATGAGCTCGCCGAACGATTGGGCTGCCACGGGTGCCACGGCCCGCGCGGCACCGGCGGGGTGACCAACCCTCGCGCGGCCGAAGGCGAGATTCCGGCGTGGGACGGCGGCAACGCGATGATGTACGTGAAGAACGAGTCGGAGATCCGCGAGTGGATTCTCGACGGCCGCCCCTGGCGTCTCGCGATGCGCGATTCGCTCGCCGCACGATCCGCGGAGCGCGACTCCGCCTTTCCAAGACCGGGAGAAGTGAACCTGCGCCCGCGCCCGCTCGCGCGAATCGAGCTCCCCGTGCGCATGCCTGCATTCCGCGGCGTGATCACCGAGCGCGAGCTGGCGGATCTGGTCGCGTACTACAAGGCGGTAGCGATTTTCGACGAGATGCCCGACAGCGTGCACGCCGGCTATCGCGCCGCGCGCGAGCTGGGATGCTTCGGCTGCCACGGCCCGGGCGGGCTGGTGGGAGCGAAGAATCCGCGCAGCTTCAAGGGCTACACCCCGCCGTGGCGCGGAAATGATTTTCGCGAGCTGGTGCGCGACGACGACGAATTACGCACCTGGATTCTCGACGGCTCGATCCCGCGCCTCACCGAGAACCGCGCGGCGCGCTGGTTCATGACCCGGCAGGTTGTGGGAATGCCCGCGTATCGCGGGGTCGCCGCGGACTCGAGCCTGGCGAGCATCGTGGGCTACATTCACTGGCTGTCGAACGGAGAATCTGAATAGACCTGCGCGGGCTTGCGGTTGCGCGGCGTTTTCCTGTAGTCTCCGGTCTTCGCCACAAGAAACGGAAAGGAACTCGCTGTGATGACTCGCCGGAACCGCATTGCCCTCCTGTTCGTGACCGTCGTTTCGCTGCATGCAACTGCGTGGTCAGCGCCGGTAGACGATCCTCCGGGCTCGCACCGTGACTGGGGCGTGAGCTGGATCATCCGCGCCGGGGATGCGGGCGGCGGCTACGGGGACTTCCTGAAGAAGGGTGCGGCGTGGGACCTCGATATCTACAAACAGCGAGGGCCCTGGCGCTATGGCCTCGGAATCATGTTCGGTTCGCTGAGCTACCGCGCACCGTACGATGGCGAGGGCCAGCCCACATGGGCGCACTTCGAGACGTTCGGCTTCGCCTCCCGCGTATTTCGCAATGAAGAGGCCGTGCGTCCCTACCTGCAGGGGCGCCTGGCCATCGTGCGCGTGCACCCGCGGTCGACCCACGAACCGGAAGATTCCTGGTTCCTCAAGGAACCCGTCGAGAACCTGTCCTCCGGTGAGAGTGCGACCGACGCGGTGAACGGTATCGGCATCAGCGCCATTCCGGGGGTCGAATTCGACCTGACTCGAACCTTCGCGATCGATGTGTCGGCCTACGCCAACTTCTACTTCACGGAAAAATACGAGCTCCAGGACTACCTGGGGAATCGGCCGGTCGACCACGAGGACACGGGGACGGGTGTGGAATGGGGAGCGCGCATCGGGGCGACGTGGCGTCCGCTGTCGTTCGAAGAACCCAAACTCACCAGCGCGCTGCCGGACACGACACCGCTTGCGCCCGAAAGCCGATTCAAGGACGCGTGGGGCACCACGCGGAGCGCCGGCTGGGCGGCGGCGGAGGTTCTCGCGATCAACTTCGGCGCGTCGATGTTCAACGAGTACGTGCGCCAGGCCAATTTCAACCAGATCAGCCCGCGCAGTTTCTGGCAGAATCTCGAGGATGGCTTCACCTACGACGACAACAAGTTCAAGACCAATCAGAAAGTCCACCCCTTCAACGGGAGCACGTATTTCAACGCCGGCCGCGCGAACGGATTGAGCTACTGGCCGTCGTGCGTGAGCGCTGTGACCGGCGCGTTCATCTGGGAGGCGATGGGTGAGACGCATCCGATGTCGTACAACGACATGATCGCGACCGGGATCGGGGGGATGGTGTACGGCGAAACCATGTACCGGCTGTCGTCGGCGATTCTCGACAACCGGCAAAGTGGGGGCGGACGGGTGTGGCGCGAGGTCGGTGCGTTCCTGGTGGACCCGGTCCGCGGCTTCAACCGCTTCCTGACTGGACAGGCCTCGCGGGTGGAGGGCAATCCGTCGAGCCCGTACGACTGGCGGCCGCCGAAGTACCTGACGTCCATGGACGCCGGTGCGCGCATCACCGGCAAGGGCGAGTCGATCAGCGACAGCACGCAGACGCAGGCCATCGTCGATCTCTACATCGACCACGGGAGCGCGTGGGACAACGAGCGCCGCAAACCGTTCGACCACTTCGACGTTGGCGTGCAGCTCAACGGCGACGACAAAGTGCCCCTCGGACGTCTGCAGGTTCGGGGCGATCTGTTTTCGAAAGCCATCGGCGAGGATCGCAAGCACGCAGTCGCCTTCGTGCAGTACTTCGACTACGTGAACAACAATGCGTACGAATACGGCGCGCAGAGTTTCGGCGGTGCGCTGTTCTCGCGCTTCCGTCCCTCCGCGAAGTGGGGGATCGAGACGCGCGTCGACCTGCTGGTTGCGCTGTTGGCCGCGGTGAACACGGAGTACTCGTACGTCGTGCAGACGCCCGAGCAGGAGCGACTCCGCGAATACGACTACGGACCGGGGGGCGGCTTCTTCCTCGAAGCAACCGGCCTGCACTCCGGCCGCCGGATGATCGAAATTGCCTACCGGGCGCAGGCGATCCATGTGACGAACGGGTCGATCTGGGTCCCGGCGGGAAACCCCGGCACCGACGCGGATCACTTTATCCAGTCCGGGAGTGTGAAGCTCAATATCCCGTTGAAGGGCCCGATGAGTGTGGGGCTCGACGGCGCGGTCTTCTTCCGCCAGAGCCTGTACTCGCGCGAGGACTTCGTCGACACGAACCAGCGCGTCCCGCAGGCGCGCCTGTACCTGACCTGGGAGACGGCGCGGTAGCCACAGACGGTTTCCCGCCGCGCGCTACTTTCCGCCTGGAATCAGCCCCTGGCGTTTCAGTTCAGGCACGAGCTGCCCCGCCACTTCCGCGCGCACCTTCTCCGCGTCGCGCGGGTCGATCGGTGTCGTGGACCCCGTCCACACCAGCTTTCCGCCGCCGGTCATTCCCACCAGATCGATCTGGTAGCGGGCCTCGTCCTCCTTCGGCTCGCTCGCGTACTCGTTGGCGCTCATGTAGTAGGTGTGGTACCAGCTGCGCCAGTAGTCGTTGCCGGTCATGGCGGTGCTCTTCTCGTATCCGCCGCCGTAATCCCCGGTCTGGGTGAGCGCGAGCCGGTGCGTGATCACCGCGCCGTCGTTGCCGTCGCGGCGCATCACGACTGGCACCTGCGTCGAGTCCGGGAGCGACGGCCAGAGCTGGTGGGACGGACGGGCGTGGACGCCGTGGGCCTGGAACTCCGCCGCGAGCGCGTCCTCCCAGAGCCGGCGCAGATCCGGGTCGCGTTCGAGCGCGACGACGAGCACGTTGTCCATCGGGGACGTCGACGCCTCGGGGTCCTTCCACAGGTTGGTGAGACTTGTCTTGGAGCAGCCGGCGACGAACGCGGCGGCGATGAGCATCGCCGCCATGAACCGAGTGACGGGATAGGTGCGCATGGGCGATTCCTCCTGTGTGGAGAGGAGAGTAGCGGGGGCGGATGGAAAGGGCAAGGGGCGCGGGAGCCGGTCAGTCGGACGCCACCGGCTGGGGTCCCGGCGGCCGGCTGTGGACGGCCGCGCGCGCGCGCAGACTCTCCCACGTCCGGTCGATGGTCCGGCGAACGTCGTCCGGCGAGACCTTCGACTTCGCGAATCGGCCTTGCTGCTCGATGAATGCCCGCAAGGCGTCGATCGAAAACGTCGGCTCGATGTTGATCACGACTTCCGTCCCGTCGATGATTTCGATGACCGGGTAGAGCCCCGACTCCACCGCAAGCCGCACGAGCCGGACACCGTCCGCCGGCTCGGACTTCCACCCGGTCGGGCACGGCGAGAGCACGTGCAGAAACCGGAATCCGGGCGTGTCCAGCGCGCGGCACAGCTTGCGCATCATGTCGTCGAGGTGCGCCATCGAGGCGGACGCCGCGTAGGGCACGCGGTGCGCGGCCATGATGCCGAGGATATCCTTCTTGTCGACGTGCTTGCCGGCCGGCGTGGTCGAGGTGAACGCGCCGAACGGAGTCGCCGACGAGCGCTGCCCGCCGGTGTTGCCGTAGATCTCGTTGTCGTAGCAGACATACAGAATGTCTTCGTTGCGCTCGGCGGCGGCGGACACCGTCGCCATGCCGATGTCGTAGGTGCCGCCGTCGCCCGCAAAGCATACGACGCGCGTCTTCTCTCCATTGGCGCTCGCGACACGCGCGAGGCCGGTCGCGACCGCGGCGGCCCCCGCGAACGTGGACGCGACCACCGGCGCGCCGTAGGCGCTCAGCGGAAACGGCCCAGCGGTTACGATGCCGCAGCAGGCGGGGATCACCAGCTGCACGTCGCGATGGGCGATCGCGTGGCTCATCATGTTGAGCGTGATCGACATGCCGCATCCCCCGCAGTTGGTGTTGCCGGCGCGCAGGAGCGGCTCGCGGCGATCCGCCGCGGTGTGGACCATTCCCTCCAGGATGGGCTCTTTCATTCTCCGGCCTCCACGAACAGCGGTTGCCCCGCGGTATCGCGTGCGAGCACATCGTCGATGATCGACGTCACGTGCGCGGGGCGGATGTCGCCGCCCCCCAGGCCGACGAGATAGCCCTGCACGAGTGCCTCGGGGTCGGCGAAACCGCGCACCTCTCCCCACACGATGCCGCCGAGGCCGGGGGAGCTGTCGCGGTCGATGACGGCGACGCGCGGGCGTCCAGCGAGGTGCGCGCGAAGCTCCGATTCCGGAAGAGGCCGGAACATGCGCAGCCGGAGCGCTCCAGCGCGCACGCCGCGCAGACGGGCCGCGTCCACGGCGGCGCGCACCGTGCTGGCAGTCGTGCCCATCGACAGGATCACGACCTCCGCGTCGTCCATGCGGTACGGCACCACCGCGTCCGCCGGCCGTCGCCCGAAGCGCGCTTCGAACTCGTCCTGCGCTTTCGCGTACACCGCCGGCACGCGCGCCATCGCCTCCATGTGTTGCTGGCGATGCATCTCGGTCTCGTGGGGGAAGTCGAGGCCGCCGACCACGCGGGAGCGGTCGGTCACGCGGTGCGGCAGATCGAGCAGCGGCAGAAACGCATCCACCTGTTCCTGGGTGGCGATGTCGGTCATCATCATCGTGTGCGAGAGGACGAACGCGTCCTGGCACACCATGACCGGCATCATCACATCCGGGTCCTCGGCGAGGCGGTAGGCGAGCAGGATGGAGTCGAACACTTCCTGGTTGTCTTCGCAGTAGAGCTGGATCCATCCGCTGTCGCGCAGCATCAGCGTGTCGCCGTGGTCCACCCAGATGTTCCATGGGGGGCCCAGCGTCCGGTTCACGGCCATCATCACGACCGGCAGCCGGAAGAACCCGGCCGCGAATACGTTTTCCGCCATGTAGGCGAGTCCGTTGGACGACGACGCGGTGAAGGTCCGCGCCCCGGAGAGCGACGCCCCGATGCAGACTCCCATCGCGCTGTGCTCGCTCTCGACGCGGACGACCTACCCCTTCTCGATGACCTGCTCGCAGAGCTTCTCGATGCATTCGGTTTGCGGCGTGATCGGGTACACGCCGCTGCAGAAGCCGCGCGCGGCGCGGTTGGCGCGCGCCGCGAGCGTGGCGGCGACGGCGGTGGCGTGATTGGCGCTCAACAGTTGCATGCTCATAGCGGAAACATCTCCATCGCGCCCCGCGGGCACTCGGCCACGCAGATGCCGCACCCCTTGCAGTAGTCCAGATTGATCTCGTAGCTGCCGTCCGCGAGGCGCTCGATGACGCCCTCGGGGCAGTAGACGAGGCAGGTGTCGCAGTTCGTGCAGTGACCGCACGAGAAACAGCGCTCGGCTTCGCGCCGGTCCACGAGGCCCTGGTTGGTTTCCAGGAAGCTCCGCACGCGGGAGCTGACCGGCTGGTGGCGTTCCTCCGCAGGCGGTCGCGAGTCGAAATGTGACAGGCGGAGATTCCCGATCGGCACGGCCGACGCCTTGCTCGGCCGGGTGAAGATCTCCACGTGCTCGCCCAGCGCGGCGAGCGCGCGGCCGGCGGCGCGCCGGCCGTCGCCGATGGCGTGCGCGACGGTGCCTTCGCCGGTCGAGTAGTCGCCGGCGACGAAGAGACACGTGTCGACTCCAGCCACGCGCACACGGCCGTCGATGACCTGGGCGTTGGCGGGCAGGAGCGCCGGGTCCGCCGACTGACCGAGCGCGAGAAGCACGTGGTCGCACGCGACCCGCGCCGTGCGACCACTCATCACGGGACGGCGCCGGCCGCTCTCGTCCGGCGGTCCCATCTCGATTTCGGCCAGCTCCAGTTCGGCCGCGCGGCCGTTCCCGTGGATCGCCACCGGCGCCCGCTGGAACACGAACTCCACGCCCTCGCGCTCCGATTCGTCGATCTCCTCGAGAATGGCGGGCATGTCGGCGCGCGTGCGCCGGTAGGCGACGCTCACGCGCGCGGCCCCGGAGCGAAGCGCGCTGCGCGCGCAGTCCATCGCGGTGTTCCCCCCGCCCAGCACGACCACGTGACCGGCCACGGCCCGGCCGCCTTCGAGGTTGACGCGGTGCAGGAAGCGCGTGCCGTCCTCGACCCCCGCGAGCGATACGCCCGGAACATCGAGCCGGGTCGAGCGCGCAAAACCAGCGGCGATGATCACGGCGTCGTAGCGAGCCGCGAGATCGTCGATCCGCGCCCGGTCCAGAAACTCACCCGTGCGGACGTCGACGCCAAGCGCCACGATCGCGCCGATCTCGCGGTCGAGGACGTCACGCGGGAGGCGGTAGGTCGGGATTCCCGTGCGCAGGACACCGCCCAGCTCGTCTTCGCCCTCGAACAACGTGACGAAGTGACCGCGGCGCGCCAGCTCATACGCGGCGCTCAACCCGGCCGGGCCGCTTCCCACAACGGCGATGCGGCGCGGCTGCTGCGAGCGGTTCGCCTCGTCGTCGGGCAGGACGGCCGGGCTGTGGTCGCCGATCCAACGCTCGAGCGCGCGAATGTTGACCGCGCCATCGTAGTTGGTGCGGCTGCAGCCGATCATGCACGGCGCGGGGCAGACGCGGCCGCACACCGAGGCCAGCGGTTGCGTCCGGCGCAGCACCTTCGCCGCGGCTTCTTCCCCTTCCTTCAGTAGAGTTTGAATGAATGTGATGACGTCGTTGCCGGCGGGGCAGAAGGCGTTGCACGGCGCCGGGTGGTCGAGATAGCGGGGCAGCTGGGTGCGCCACGAGCCGGTCTTGAGACCGGTGCGCGGACCCTCCGTGTGCGCGGTGAGCGGAAGCACGTCCGAACCGTGCGACGGCAGCGGCGCGGGCTCCGGCGGCGCGCCGGCGGCCGATGCTTCGCCGATCGCCACATGTTCGTACGCTTCGCGCGCGGCGGTGAGGTTCCCGTGCAGGTGAAGGTCGCGATACGCGCATTCGAGGGCGTCGATCGGGAGTCCGACCACGCGCGCGTATGCGCCGGCGATGGTCGTGTTGACGATGACAACGGAGCGAGTGCCGATCCCGTGGCGGCGGGCGATCGCGGTGGCGTCGATGGTGGCCACGCGGAACCTCGCGAAACGCCCGGCGAATGCGCCCGGAGAGTCGGTGGTATTGATCAGCAGCAACCCGCCGGGCGAGAGCCCTGCGACGACCTCGTCGCCGAGCAGCGTGGGGTCGAGGACCAGGAGATGGTCGGGGCGATAGACCTTGTTGCGGTTGGTGATCGGGTGGTCGCCGACGCGGGTGTAGGCGCGAATCGGCGCGCCGGACCGTTCACCGGCGTAATCCCCGAAGGTCTGCACGCTCTTTCCGAGGCGCGCATACATCGCGGCCAAGATCTTGGCGCACGTCACCCCGCCCTGTCCGCCGCGACCATGAAGCCGGATTTCTAGTGTCATGGGCCGTCCCTTTCGCTCACCTGATAGTATAATCATTCAGGACCCAGTTGTCCTTTATTTTGATTGCCTGCAGGGATTCAATGCACTACACTGCGATTGAGTACTGGAAGGCGGGTCGTGTTCTAGGCTGTCTCCAGGGCTGAAAGGCTATATAATGCCGCAAGTTACGAACATCCGCCGGAAGCGTCCGTCCCCGCAGGCGGTGGACCCGGAGCGCCACGCGATGCCCGCGAGATCGGCCGAAAGCGCCGCCGGATTGACCCGCCCATTGGTCTGCCGGGACGGGAACGAGGCGGCGGCTCACGTCGCCTACCGCGCCAGCGAAGTCATCGCCATCTATCCGATCACGCCTTCCTCGACCATGGGCGAGCTGGCCGACGAGTGGGCCGCGAACGGAGTGGCAAACCTCTTCGGAGCGGTCCCGCGCGTCATCGAAATGCAGAGCGAGGGGGGCGCCGCGGGCGCCGTGCACGGGTCGCTCCAGGCGGGCGCGCTTACCACCACCTTCACCGCCAGCCAGGGCCTGCTGCTGATGATCCCGAACATGTACAAGATCGCCGGCGAACTCACGTGCACGGTGTTCCACGTGGCCGCGCGCTCGGTGGCCACGCATGCGCTGTCGATCTTCGGCGACCACAGCGACGTCATGGCGGCGAGGCAGACCGGCTTCGCCATGCTGTTCTCGTCGAATGTGCAGGAGGCGATGGACATGGCCGCGGTCGCGCACGCGGCCACCCTTGCCGGGCGGATCCCGTTCCTTCACGTGTTCGACGGATTTCGGACCTCGCACGAGATTCAGAAGATCGACGTGCTCTCCGAGGGAGATTTGCGGGCACTGCTCCCGACGGACGCCGTCCGCGCGCACCGCGAGCGCGCTCTCTCGCCCGACCATCCCGTGATTCGCGGCACGGCGCACAACCCCGACACGTTCTTCCAGGCCCGCGAAGCGGCCAACCCGTACTACGCGGCCGTCCCCGGGCTGGTGCAGCGCGCGATGGACGCGCTCGCGCAGCGGACGGGCCGCGCGTACCGCCTCTTCGACTACGTGGGCGCCGCGGACGCGGAGCGCGTGGTGGTCGCGATGGGTTCCGGCGCGGAGACGATCGCCGAGACGGTGTCGGCGCTGGTGGCGCGGGGCGAGAAAGTCGGTGCGGTAACGGTGCGCCTGTTCCGCCCGTTCGACGCGCGCGCGCTGGTCGCGGCGCTGCCGCCGACCGTGCGGGTCATATCAGTTCTCGATCGCACCAAGGAGCCGGGCGCGGCGGGCGAGCCGCTCTACCAGGACGTCGTCACAGCCGTGCACGAGAGCATCCAGGACGGTACCGCGCCGTGGCGGACCGCGCCCGCTGTGGTCGGCGGACGCTACGGGCTTTCGTCCAAGGAGTTCACCCCCGCGATGGTGAAGGCGGTCTTCGACGCGGCCGCGCAGCCGCAGCCGAAGAACCACTTCACGATCGGGATCGATGACGACGTGACTCATACCAGCCTCGCGTGGGACCCCGCGTTCTCGATCGAAACACCCGACGTGGTTCGCGCCGTGTTCTGGGGGCTGGGGTCCGACGGGACGGTCGGCGCGAACAAGAACACGATCAAGATCATCGGCGAAGAAACCGATCGCTTCGTCCAGGGCTATTTCGTCTACGACTCCAAGAAAGCCGGCGCGCGCACGGTCTCGCACCTGCGCTTCGGCCCGCGGCCGATCCGCAGCCCGTACCTGATCGAGCAGGCGGATTTCGTCGCGGTCCACCAGTTCGGATTCCTCGAGCGCTACGACACGCTCGCGCTCGCTCGCGACGGCGCCACCCTGCTCCTGAACAGCCCGCACGACCCCGCCGCGCTGTGGGACAGGCTCCCCGCGCTCGTGCAGCGCCAGATCGTGGAGAAGAAGCTCCGCGTTCGTTGTATCGACGCGTACAGTCTCGCGCGCGAGCACCACATGGGGGCGCGCATCAACACCATCATGCAGACGGCGTTCTTCGCGCTCTCCGGCGTGTTCCCGCGCGAGGAGGCGATCGCCCACATCAAGTCATATGTTGCCAGCACATACGCCAAACGCGGCGACGCGGTGGTGCGCGCGAACCACGCGATGGTGGACGCGGCGCTTTCGCACCTGCACGAGGTGCGGGTGCCCGACGCGCTTCCGTACGCGACGAAGGCCGGGCGCGAGCGTACCGCCCCGTCGTTCGTGGCGCGCCTCCTGGCCGGCGAGGGTGACGCGCTGCCGGTGAGCGCATTCCCGCCCGACGGGACCTACCCCACCGGAACCACGCGGACCGAACGGCGCAACATCGCGCAGGAGATTCCGGTGTGGGAGCCGGACATCTGCATTCAGTGCGGGAAGTGCGTGATGGTCTGCCCGCATTCGGTGATCCGTGGCAAGGTGGTGGGTGCAGCGGCGACGGCGGGCGCGCCCGCCGGGTTCCATTTCGAAGAGGCGCGCTGGAAAGAGCTTCCCGGCATGCACTACACCCTCCAGGTTTCCGCCGACGACTGCACGGGGTGCTGCCTGTGCGTCGAGATCTGCCCCGCGCGCGACAAGTCGAACGTGGCGCGCAAGGCGATCAACATGCGCGAGCGCGCGAGCGCGGGTGCGCCGCGGGCGCACTGGGACTACTTCCTCGGGCTCCCGGAGATCTTCACGCCCGGGGAAGGCGGCGCGACCGGCCTCCATTACAACCGGGTCAAGGACGTGCAGCTGCGCGCGCCGCTCTTCGAGTTCTCGAGCGCGTGCGCGGGCTGCGGCGAGACGCCGTACCTGCGCCTGCTCACGCAGCTGTTCGGCGACCGCCTGCTGGTCGCCAACGCGACCGGGTGCTCGTCGATCTATGGCGGCAACCTGCCGACGACGCCGTGGAGCACGAACGCCGAGGGGAGAGGGCCGGCGTGGAGCAACTCGCTCTTCGAGGACAACGCGGAATTCGGGCTCGGCATGCGCGTGGCGCTCGACGCGCAGGCGTCGCTGGCGCGCGCGCGCGTGCGCGCGCTGCGGGAGGCAGTCGGGGACCGAATTGGCGGACGTGGTCCTGAACGCGGATCAATCCAGCGAGGCGGGGGTGGCGGCGCAGCGGCACCGCGTGGCGGAGTTGAAGGCGCGCCTGCGCGGTCACGACACCGACGACGCCCGCGACCTGCTGGCGCTGGCGGACACATTGGTGCGGCGCAGCGTGTGGATCGTCGGTGGCGACGGGTGGGCCTACGACATCGGCTTCGGCGGCCTCGACCACGTCCTCGCGAGCGGCCACAACGTGAAGCTCCTGATCCTCGACACCGAGGTGTACTCGAACACCGGCGGACAGTCGTCCAAGGCCACGCCGATGGGCGCGACGGCGAAGTTCGCCAGCGGCGGAAAGGCCACCGCGAAGAAAGACATCGGGGCGATCGCGATGTCGTACGGGCACGTGTACGTCGCCGAGATCGCGATGGGCGCGAGCGACCAGCAAACCCTGCGTGCCCTTCTGGAAGCGGAAAGTTACGACGGCCCGGCGCTCGTCATCGCCTACAGCCACTGCATCGCGCACGGTATCGACATGGCGAAGGGGATGACGCAGCAGAAACTGGCCGTGGAGAGCGGCCACTGGCCCATGTACCGCTTCGACCCGCGTCTCGCGGCCAAGGGCGAGAACCCGCTGCAGCTCGACTCGGCGCCGCCGAAGATGCTGCTCAAGGACTACATCTATAATGAGAGCCGCTACCGCATGCTCGTCCAATCGAACCCGGAGGAGGCGGCGCGGCTCTTGGATCGCGCGCAGGCGCACGTCGTGCGGAGATGGAAAGCGCTCGCGCGCGCGGCGGGCCGCCCCGAGGACCGCGCCATTGCCGGCACGCCGGAAGGAACGTCATGATCGATCTCACGACTTCGTATCTGGGCCTGAAGCTCAAGAACCCGCTCGTGCATTCGGCGTCGCCGCTCTCCGAGAACGTCGATACCATGAAGCGCCTCGAGGACGCGGGTTCGTCCGCTATCGTGATGCACTCGCTCTTCGAAGAACAGATCACGCACGAGAGCCGCCAGCTGGACCACTATCTGAGCTACGGCACCGAGAGCCAGGCGGAAGCGCGCTCGTACTTTCCGGAGGCGAACAGCTACCGGGTGGGGCCGGACGGATACCTGGAGAAGATTCGCCTGGCGAAGGCCGCGCTCGCCATCCCGGTGATCGGAAGCTTGAACGGCGTGTCGCGCGGGGGGTGGGTCGAGTACGCGCGTCTAATCCAGCAGGCGGGAGCCGACGCGCTCGAGCTCAACATCTACATGATTCCAACCGACCCGGAGATGTCAGGCCCGGAAGTGGAGCAGTTGTACGTCGACACGGTCGCGGCCGTCCGCGCCGAGGTGACGATTCCGCTAGCGGTGAAGGTATCGCCGTACTTCTCGGCGATGGCGAACATGGCGAAGCGCCTGGAGGCTGCCGGCGCCGACGGGCTCGTACTGTTCAATCGCTTCTACCAGCCGGACTTCGACCTGGAGGCTCTGGAGGTCGTCCCGCACCTGGTGTTGAGCACGTCCTGGGAGATGCGCCTCCCGCTGCGCTGGGTGGCGATCCTGTACGGGCGCGTCGACGTCGATTTCGCGATCACCAGCGGCGTGCATTCGCACGAGGACGTGATCAAGGGCGTGATGGCGGGTGCCAGTGCGACCATGATGACCTCCGCCGTTCTCCAGAACGGCGTTTCCCACGTGCGGGTCGTGGTGGACGGGCTCGCGCGCTGGATGAAAGAAAGAGAATACGCTTCGATCGCGCAGATGCGCGGAAGCATGAGCCAGAAGCACGTCAAGGAACCGGCGGCGTTCGAGCGCGCGAACTACATGAAGATGCTGCATTCGTGGCAGTCGGATCCAACCGGATTCCTCCCCTAAGGAGCAATGACCATGAACAGACGCTCTCCCGGCGCGCGTACCCGCGCCACCGACTTTCCCCGCGGCGTCGACCTTTTGCACGACCCGCTCCTCAACAAGGGAACCGCCTTCACCGAGGCGGAGCGCGACGCGCTGGGGCTGCGCGGCCTGTTGCCGTCGCGCCCGGCGACGATGGTGGAGCAGGTGGAGCGCGTGATGTCGAACTATCGGGCGAAACCCAACGACCTCGAGAAGTACATCTACCTCACCTCGCTCCACGATCGCAACGAGACTCTCTTCTACCGGGTGGTGGTCGATCATATCGACGAGCTGATGCCGGTCATCTATACCCCGACGGTCGGCAAGGCGTGCCAGGTCTACGGGCAAATATTTCGCCGCGCGCGCGGTCTGTTCATCACCGCCGACGACCGGGGCCGGGTGCGCCGGGTGCTGGACAACTGGCCGCACGAGAACGTGCGCGCGATTGTCGTCACCGACGGGGAGCGCATCCTCGGTTTGGGAGACCTGGGGGCGAACGGGATGGGGATTCCCGTCGGAAAACTTTCGCTCTACACGGCGTGCGCCGGCGTGCACCCGGCGATCACGCTGCCGGTGACGATCGACGTCGGCACCGACAACGTGTCTCTGCTCGAGGGACCGCTGTACCTCGGGCTGCGCCGGCGGCGCCTGCGCGGCCCCGACTACGACGCGCTGATCGGCGAGTTCGTGGACGCGGCCAACGCGCGCTGGCCGGGCGTGCTCATCCAGTTCGAGGACTTCGGGAACCAGAACGCGTTCCGTCTGCTCGCGGCATACCGCGAGCGGGTATGCACGTTCAACGACGACATCCAGGGGACCGCCGCGGTGACGCTGGCGGGGCTGTTTTCGGCCATGCGCAGCACCGGCGGCGATCTGCGCCGGCAGCGATTCCTGTTTCTGGGCGCGGGAGAGGCGGGGGTTGGAATCGCGGACCTCATCGTTTCGACCCTGGTCGATCTGGGGCTGCCCAAAGACGAGGCGCGGCGCGCGTGCTGGCTCGTCGACTCGAAGGGACTCGTGGTGGCCAGCCGGACGGACCTCGCCGAACACAAGCGGCACTACGCCCACGACGCGCCGGGCGCGGCCGACCTGCTGTCCGCGATTCACGCGGTCAACCCCACTGCGCTCATCGGAGTCAGCGGCCAGCCGGGGACCTTCACGCGCCCCGTGCTGGAGAAGATGGCCGAGATCAATCCGCGGCCGATCGTCTTCGCCCTCTCCAACCCGACCGCGAATTCGGAGTGCACGGCGGAGGAAGCCTACACGTGGACGAAAGGACGGGTGCTGTTTGCGAGCGGGAGCCCGTTCCCGACCGTCGCCCTGGAGGGCAAGCGGTACGAACCGGGCCAGGCCAACAACGCCTACGTGTTCCCGGGGCTGGCGCTGGGCGTGATCGTGAGCCACGCGAGCCGAGTCACCGACGAGATGTTCGCAGCGGCCGCGCGCACGCTGGCCGACACGGTGTCGAAAGACGCGCTCGCGTCCGGGCTGCTCTTCCCGCCGCTGTCGTCGATCCGCGAGGTGTCGGTGAAGATCGCCAGCGCGGTGGCGCGGGTGGCGATCGAACGCGGGCTCTCGACCACGCCGCCGGCGGCGGCCGAGCGCATGGAGCTGCTCATCCGGGCGCAGATGTTCGAACCGGTGTATCAGAGCTATGTTTGATGAACTTCGCGGGTCCTGTCGCCGACAGCCCGGGGCGGCTCGCTTCGTCCGCGCCTACGCACTAGACTCGCTCACCGGCCCGGGCGCCCGCCGGCGCCACCCGCGAGTGCTCGCAAAAATGATGCAAATGCATCATGGCAAGAGCCTGACTTTCGGGCCATGCTTGGGACACCTCACCAAGGCTCGCATCAACGCGGCCGATCTCGATCTGGACGTCAATTTCTAGACACCGATCGGGATTCCAGCGTGTACGGCGCCGGGTCAATCTTCCTAGCGGACCGGCGCCGTCCGCGCTTTTTTGTGCTATTATCGCCGTGGCCGCCGCTCCATGGCGAACACCCCACCCGATAGTGCCCCCGGCGCCGAGGGATCCTCCCAGGTTCCGTCCTGGGTGCACTCGATGGCGCTCCCGGTCTGGATCACCGACGCGCACGGGACCATCTCCTACATGAACACGCGCGCCGAAGCGCTCTTCGGCCACACGTTTCTCGAGTGGTCGGGGAAAGCGTGCCACGCGTGCGTTCGCGGCCGGACTCAAGGCGGTGCATTCTGCTGCCCGCGGTGTCGCGCCCGCCAGGACGCGGACGAGGGCCGCGAAATCGGGCCCATCCGAATGCACGTGTCTTCGACGCCCGAACCCCGCGACGTGGACATCGTGATCATCGCCGTGGAGGGCGCCGGCGGCCCACTGCTCGTGCACTGCGTGCTCGACGACGAGCGGGAGCGCCGCCTGCAACGGTTTCTCACCGGCGTCATGCACCGAAGCGAGCGCCCCGGGGCGGCGCGGGTATTGCGCGACGCCGCGCTGACGCAGCGGGAGCAGGAGATTCTGTCGCTGATCGCCGCGGACCGGACTCTCCGTCAGATCGCGGATGAACTGTCCATCAGCTACGCGACGGTGCGAAACCACGTGGCGCACATTCTCCCCAAACTCGGCGTGCACTCCATCCTGGAGGCCGCGGCCGTGTGGTTGCTGCGGTACGAGAGGCGCTGAACCGACGACACAAGGCATCCGCCCGAGGTTGATCGCCCCCGGCGCTTCGACTACACTTCGCGTTTGCCTGCTTCCGGAGGTTTCATGACCCCCAATCGCCTGCTGGCATCGGCGCGGGTGGCCGCGGCGCTCCTCGTCCTCGGGGGATGCGGCTGCAACCGCGGTCCGGGCACCGTGTCCTCCGTCATTCGCGTCGGCTACTTCGCGAATCTCACCCACGCGCAGGCGCTCGTCGGCCTGGCCGAGGGCGACTTCGCGCGCGCTCTCGGTGCGCGCGCCACCATCGAGACCACGGTGTTCAACGCGGGACCGTCGGTGGTCGAGGCGATCTTCGCGAAGCAGATCGACCTTGCCTACATCGGCCCCAACCCCGCGATCAACGGGTTCGTGCAATCCCACGGCGAGGCGCTTCGGATCGTGGCGGGCGCCACCAGCGGCGGCGCCGCTTTCGTCGTTCGCCCCGACGCGCGCATCGCCGAGCCGGCCGACCTGGCGGGGAAGCGCATCGCCACGCCCCAGCTCGGCAACACCCAGGACGTGGCGCTGCGCGCGTACCTGGCGTCGCACGGACTCAAGACCCGGGAGAAAGGCGGCGACGTCGAGGTGATCCCGACCTCGAACGCCCAGATCATCGATTTCGTGAAGCAGGGGCAGATCGACGGCGCGTGGGTTCCGGAACCGTGGGCAAGCCGTCTGGTGATGGAAGCGGGCTGCACCGTGCTGGTCGACGAGCGCGACCTCTGGCCCGGTGGCGATTTCGTCACGGCGCACGTGGTCGTGCGCAAGGCGTACCTCGACGCGCACCGCGACGTCGTCAAAGCCTGGATCGACGCGCACGTGGCGGTGACGCAGCGGCTCCTCGCCGAACCGGTCGCGGCGCAGTCGGTGCTCAACCGCGAGATCGAGCGGCTCACCGGCAAGTCGATCCCGCCGGAGGTGCTGACGCGGGCGTGGTCGTCCATGCGCCCGACGTGGGACCCGATCGCGCCGTCGCTGTTCGCGTGCGCGACCGCCGCACGGGCCGCGGGGTTTCTCGATGAAGACGCCAGCCTCGCCGGCATCTATGACCTTTCACTCCTGAACGACGTGCTGCGCGGGAAGGGACTGCCCGAAGTCCCGGCCCCGCAATAACGGATCCGCATGCAGCTCGAGCTCCGTGGAGTCAAACGTACTTTCGACGCGCGCGACGGCAACACCGTCTCCGCGCTCGAACGGATCGACCTGGTGGTGCGCGCCGGCGAATTCGTGTGCGTGATCGGTCCGTCGGGGTGCGGAAAGACCACGCTGCTCAATCTCCTGGCCGGTCTCGATTCGCCCAGCGAGGGCGAAGTATTCGCGGGTGGCGAGCTCGTCCGCGGCACCGACCCGACCCGCGTCCTCATCTTCCAGGAAGCGTCGCTCTTCCCATGGCTCAGCGTGCAAGCCAACGTCGAGTTCGGCCTGCGTATGCGCGGGATGCCGCGCGAAGAACGCGAGGCGGTCACGAAACGGCTTCTCGAGATGGTCCACCTCACGCAGTTTGCCCACGCGTTCGTCCACGAGCTCTCCGGGGGAATGAAGCAGCGCGTCGCGATCGCGCGCGCGCTCGCGGTCGATCCGAAGGTGCTGCTGCTCGACGAGCCGTTCGGCGCGCTCGACGCGATGACGCGCGACATCCTGCACACCGAGCTCCAGGACGTGTGGATGCGCACGAAGAAGACCATCGTGTTCGTGACCCACAACGTGCGCGAAGCGGTGGTCCTCGGCGACCGCGTGCTGGTGATGTCGCCGCGGCCGGGGCGTCTCGTTTCGGAACACGTGATCGACCTCCCGCGCCCGCGCCGGATCGACGACGACGCGACCGTGCGCCTGGCGCGGCGCATTTCGGCCGACCTGACCCTCGCCCCGAGGACGGATGATGCGCCCGCCCGGTAGCAGCCCCGTGCAACCGCACCGCCGCTGGGCGGTGCGCGTGGTGTTCTTCGCGGGCGTGATCGCCGCGTGGGAGATGCTCGCCCGCGCGCAGCTGTGGCCGGATTATCTGTTTCCGTCCGCCTCGCGCGTGCTGGGAGCACTCGTGCACGGCTTCGCAGACCGGTCGTACCCGATCGGGATCGCGGGGAGCGTCTGGCGACTCGTGCAGGGCTACGCGATCGCGCTGGCCGGTGGTCTTGTGCTGGGCATGCTGATGGCCCAGATCCGCTGGCTCAAGGACACGGTGGGGCTGCTGGTAATGGGACTCCAGGCGCTCCCCAGCATCTGCTGGCTGCCGCTCGCGATCCTGTGGTTCGGGCTCAACGAGCACGCGATCCTGTTCGTGGTGATCATGGGCGCGGTCATGTCGATCGCGCAATCGACCGAGGACGGCGTGCGCAACACCCCACCCGTGTACCTGCGCGCTGCCCGGAATCTCGGCGCCGTGGGCCCGCGCCTGTACACCGCGGTCATCTTCCCCGCGGCGCTGCCGTCGATCGTGACCGGGATGAAAATGGGCTGGGCGTTCGCGTGGCGGTCGCTGATGGCGGGCGAGCTGCTCTACACGCTACCCGGGCTGGGAAACCTGCTGAACATGGGGCGCGAGTTGAACGACATGGCGCAGGTGGTGGCGGTGATTCTGGTGATCGTCACGATAGGCCTCGTCGCGGACAAGGTGGTGTTCGGCAACATCGAGAAGCGCGTGCGCGGGCGCTGGGGACTGCACTAGTCGTTGTCACGCGACGGGAGGGCTCACCACGCCGCGATCAACAACGCCGCGGGTGGCATCGAGACGGGGTTCCCCGCGGGGCGAAGCCCGCGGGGTGGCGAGATGACAGGACCCGCGGGGCCGACAAACATCACGAGAGCGTCGCCACCAACAGCGCCTTGATCGTGTGCATGCGGTTCTCCGCTTCGTCGAACACGATCGAGGACGCCGACTCGAACACATCTTCGGTGACTTCGAGCCCGTTCATCTTGTACTTCTTGAACAACTCCTCGCCCTTGGTGGTCTCGCGATTGTGGAACGCGGGCAGGCAGTGCATGAATTTGACGGCGGGGTTGCCGGTCGCCTTCATCAGGCTCGCGTTGACCTGGTAGGGCTTGAGCAGCTTGATGCGCGCGGCCCACTTTTCCGCCGGCTCCCCGAGCGAGACCCACACGTCGGTATAGACGAAGTCCACGCCCTTGACGGCCTTCTTTGGGTCGGTGGTGACGAGCGTGCGCGCGCCGGAACGCTTCGCCAGCGCCTTCGCGCGCGCGACCACCTTCGCCACCGGCTGGAGCGATTTCGGCCCGCAGATGCGCACGTCCATGCCCATGAGCGCGCCGGCGAGCAGGAGCGAGTTCGCCATGTTGTTGCGCGCGTCGCCGATGTAGCAGAAGGACGTCTTGGACAGCGGGCGCTTGCCGTGCTCTTCCATCGTCATTAGAGCGGCCAGCATCTGGGTCGGGTGGGAATCGTCGGTGAGTCCATTGTAGACGGGGACGCCGGCGTGCGCCGCCAGCTCTTCCACCACCGACTGCGCGTACCCGCGATACTCGATGGCGTCGTACATGCGCCCGAGCACGCGCGCGGTATCCTTGATCGATTCCTTGTGGCCGATCTGGGATCCGGAGGGGTCGAGGTAGGTGACGCCCATGCCGAGGTCGTACGCGGCCACTTCGAACGCGCAGCGAGTGCGCGTCGACGTCTTCTCGAAGATCAGTACGATGTTTCTCCCGCGCAGGCGGGGCGCGTAGGTGCCCTCGGCCTTCTCGCGCTTGAGCTGTTTCGAAAGGTCGAGCAGGTAGCGGACTTCCTCGGGCGTGTAGTCCGCCAGCTCGAGTAGATGTTTCTGCCGGAGATTCGTCTTCATATCACTCCAAACACCTCTATGCCGACTCCCGCTTCAGCCACACGTAGACGGGAATGCCGAGCAAGAGTAGCACGAAACCGTACAACACCGTCTCGGGGCCCGATCCGTACGTGGCCCACACCGAATATAGAAATGCGAGCACCGGCACGACCGCGCTGCGCCACGTGAGACGCGCCGGCTCACCATTGGCCCCGGCGCGCGACGGGAGGGCTCCCGCTTGCGGGAAACCCGGCGCGCGCGGGCCGCTGTCACGAAGCAGCAGCGGCACCAAGGCGGAGAACGCGTACGGCACCAGGTTCGCCAGCGTGGCGAGCAGGATGATGAAGTTGAAGATGCCGATGAGCCCCTTCGACCCGGAATAATTGAACACGATCAGCGCGGTCATCAGGCACGCGGACGAAATAATCCCGAACGCGGGCGCGCCGAAGCGGTTCACGGAGCCGAAACGGCGGGGGAACAGGCCCTCGCGCGCGGCGGCGGCCGGCAACTGTCCCGTGAGCAGCATCCATCCGTTGAGCGCGCCGAAACACGACACCACCGCGCCGAATCCCACCGCGTACGAGGCCCACCCGCCCCAGATCGAGCCGGCCGCGTCGGCGAACGGAGCGCCCGACGTGGCGAGCTTTTCGCGCGACATGATCCCCATGACCGCGACCGTCCCGAGAATGTAGACCACGGTGGTGAGCAGGGTCCCGATCACGGTGGCGCGCGGAATGGTGCGCTGGGGTTCGTGCACGTCGTCGGCCGGTACGGTGGCGGATTCGAGTCCTAGGAACGACCACAGCGTCAGCGTCGCGACGGCCGACACCGCGGCGAACGGGCTCTGCCCCGAGGCGTTGAAGGGCGTGAAATGCTCCGGCTTCACCCAGAACAGCCCCACCGTGGCGAGGGCGAGGAGCGGGATCAACTTGACGATCGTGGTCGCGTTCTGCACGCGGCCTGCGGAACGGACGCCGCGCACGTTCACGGCCGCCAGCAACCACACGATGCCGATACAGGCCAGCGCCGGCGCCATCCCGCTGCCTCCCAGCGACGGGAAGAACACGCCGGCGTAGCTCACGCACGCGACCGCGATCGCGGTATTGCCCGACCAGAGCGCGATCCAGTAGCCCCACGCGATCCAGAACGCGGCGAAGTCGCCGAACCCGGCGCGCGTGTACGCGAATGGGCCGCCCGCTTTCGGGATCATCGTGGCCAGACGCGCGAACACGAGGGCCAGGCAAATCGCGCCCGCGGCCGTGAACACCCAACCCACCAGAGAGATTGCGCCGAAGGGGGCGAGCGAGGCGGGCAAGAGAAAGATGCCTGAGCCGATCATGTTGCCGACCACGAGCGCGACGCAGGACCACAGACCGAGCTTCCTGATTCCTGGCGCGCGCCCGTTGGGGGAGGCGGGACGGGAACTCACTTCAAGCGCACCGTCTGTTTGTGTTCGGGGATCTCCGCCTGCCAGGCCAGCCGGCGCTCGATGTGTTTGCGAAACGCGTCCGCGGCAGCCGGTTCTCCGTGGGTGAGGAACACGCGTTTGGGCTTTTCCTGCACGCTGCCCAGCCACTCGATCAGCTCGAGGTAATCGCCGTGCGCCGACATCGAGGTCAACTCCACGACCTCGGCCCGCACCGGCACGAACTCTCCGAAGATCTTCAACTCCTTGGCGCCATTCTGAAGCGCCTCGCCGCGCGTGCCGGGTGCCTGGAATCCGGCCAGCAGAACCGTATTGCGCGGGTCGGGCAGGAGGGTGCGCAGGTGATGAACGACGCGCCCGCCCGTCGCCATGCCGCTGCCCGCGATGATGACCGCCGGCGTGCCGGTCGCGTTGAGCGCGCGCGAGGCCTCTTCGCTCTTGATGAATTCGGCCACGCGGAACATCTCGCGGCAGGCCGCTACGCTCAACTTGTGCTCGGTGGAATACTCGCTGTAGATCTCCGTGGCGTCGATGGCGAGCGGGCTGTTGAGATACACCGGGACGTCCGGGATCGCATGCGCCTTGCGCAGCTCCGAAATGAAATGCAGGAGCGCCTGCGTTCGTCCGACCGCGAACGCGGGAATCACCAGTGTGCCGCCGCGCTTCACCGTGCGCGTGATGACGGCCGCCAGCTCCTGGGCCGGGTCGGTCTCGGGGTGGAGGCGGTTGCCGTAGGTGGATTCGCACACCAGCGTGTCGGCGTGCGTGATACCCACCGGAGGCTTCATGACCGGGTCGTTCATCCGGCCCACGTCGCCCGAGAAGACAACGCGGTACCCGTCGTGCACGAACGCGACCCAGGCCGAGCCGAGGATGTGCCCGACGGGGGTGTACCGGAAGGTCACGCCGTCGCCGAGGTCGACGTCGGTGCCGAACGGCCGGGGCTGGAGCAACTTCACGCACGCTTCCGCGTCTTCACGCGTATAGAGCGGAAGGGCCGGGTCGTGGCGCGCGTACTTGTGCCGCGTCAGGTAGCGGGCCTCTTCCTCCTGCAGGTGGCCGGAGTCGGGAAGGAGGATTTCGCACAGGGCGCGAGTGCCCGCTGTGCAGTACACCGGACCCTTGTAGCCGCGCTTGACCAGTACCGGGAGGTAGCCGGTGTGGTCGATGTGCGCGTGCGTGAGGACAATCGCGTCGATCCTGCCGAGGTCGAACGGCGGGTCCTCCCAGTTGCGCTGGCGGAGGTTCTTCAAGCCCTGAAACAGGCCGCAGTCGACGAGGATGTTCTTCTTGCCGATCGAGAGCAGGTACTTGGAGCCGGTCACGGTGCCGGCCGCGCCGTAGAAGGAGATGAACATGCCGGCATTCTACGCGGTTTGTCGGCAACGCTCAAGGCAGCGTTGCGCCGGGGGCGTGCACCCTCTAGAATGAGGCGCCCAGCTGGTCGTTGACCTTGCGAAGAGAGGAAGAACATGGCGAAACGAATCCTGACGACCGCGTTGCTCCTGTCGGCGGTTGTTGCGCAGCCGCCGACGGCCCGCGCGGCGAGCTTCGAGTCGATCCCGTCGTACTACCAGCAGCTCGACTTCAATCTGACCGGACCGACGAGCATGCCCGAAGCGGTGGGCGGCTACGCCAACCCCGCCGTGTATTCGCTGATGCCGGGCGCCGAGGCGGAGTATTACTGGTCGAGTTTCGACTCCGACGAGTTTCAGGGCGTGGACCGCTGGGGTCTCTTCCTCGGACTCAAGCATCTCGGATTCGGTGTGACGCACACCCAGGCCCCGTTCTCGACCGGCGAGGCGAGCGTCACCGACTACCGGATTGGACTGGGTGGCGGGTCGCGCGCGTTCACCTTCGGCCTGGGGTACGGCTGGTCGGGCGGCGACGAGAGCGCGTTCGGGCGCGAGGACTTGATGCAGGTCGGGTTCGGGTATCGCCCGGGGCGGTACCTGTCGCTGGGCGGTGTCTGGGACTTCGGCATGCAGAGCGGTGACCGCCGCGAGCTCTACGACCTGGGCGTGCGCCCGCTCGGCGACCAGCGCCTGACCGTATTCGGTGACGTCGAGCTTACGAGCGTCGGCGGCGACTATCAGGACCACCCGCCGTACAGCGTTGGGGCGATGGTGGAGATTCCCGCCGGTCTGAAGCTCATCGGACGTTACTACGACGACAACCTGGTCGCCGACGAAGGCTTCAGCGTGGCCCTCGCGTACACGTTTGGCGGCGGGTTCGGGCAGGGCGTGGCGCGGGGCTCGGCGGCGGTCCGCTTCGATTCGGACAACAACCACGCCTACACCAACTGGGGTGTGCGCCTCGGCTTCCCCGAACGATCGAACATGCTCAAGCCGCTCAACCGCCACAGCGGCTACTTGGACCTGCGCGTCGGGGGCCAGGTCGCCTACACCACCTATCGCTTCCTCGACACGCGCCAGACGCTGCGCGAGATCATTTCCAACCTCGAGGCCGCGCGCACCGACGACCGCATCAGCGGCGTGGCCTTGAACCTCTCGGGCGCGAAACTTTCGCGCGGCACGGCGTGGGAGATCCGGCACAAGCTCGAGGAGCTGCGCGCGAGCGGGAAGAAGGTCGTCGTCTACATCGATGAAGCGGGCACCGCGACCTACTACGTCGCCAGCGTGGCGGATCGCGTGTTCATGGACCCCGAAGGGCTCCTGATTCTGCCGGGCTACGTCATGGGAAGAACGTACATCGCCAACATGCTCGAGAAGCTGGGCGTGGGTGTGGAGGAGTGGCGGTTCCTCAAGTACAAGAGCGCGATGGAGGCGCTCGTGCGCCACGAGATGAGCGATGCCGACCGCGAGCAGCGCCAGGCGCTGGTCGATCAGGCGTACACGACGCTGCGCGACGACGTCGCGAAGAGCCGCAACGTGACGCCCGAAACCGTCGATCGCTGGATCGACGACGTGACGATATTCACAGCGCAGACGGCGGTCGACGAGAAGCTCGTCGATGTGCTGGGGCGGTGGGAGGACGTCAAGGACGACGTGAAGAAGACGGAAGGGCGCCGGCAACGTTTCGTCGGATCGGGAGAGCTGGAGGACAACTGGTATCCGTCGAAGCAATGGGGCCCGCGGCCGGAGGTGGCGGTCGTGTACGCGATCGGCCCGTGCGCGATGGACGAAGGCATCAACGCTCGCCGGCTGGAGAAGACGCTGCGCCGCCTGCGCGACGACCGCGGCGTCAAGGCGGTGGTGCTGCGGGTCGACTCGCCCGGCGGGAGCGCTCTCGCCTCCGATGTGGTTGCGGGGCAATTGAAGAAGATCATGGCGAAGAAGCCGGTGGTGGTGTCGCAGGGCGACGTGGCCGCCTCGGGCGGATACTGGCTTTCGATGTGCTCGCACCAGATCGTGGCGCAGCCGACCACCATCACGGGTTCGATCGGCGTCATCGCAGGCTGGGTGTGGGACAAGGGGTTGGGCGAGAAGGTCGGAATGGAGGGGGACTTCGTGAAGCGCGGCGAGCACGCGGATCTGTTTTTCTCGCTGCGGGTGCCGTTCTTTCCCGCGGCGATTCCGCACCGCGCCGCGAACAGCGAGGAACGCGACCGCGTGCTGGCCAGCATGAAGTCGCTCTACGCAGGTTTCGTCGGCGCCGTATCGAAGCATCGCAAGCTCCCGACCGAGCGGGTGGAAGCGGTGGCGCAGGGGCGCGTGTGGACCGGTGTGGCGGCCAAGGAGAACGGACTAGTGGACCGGATCGGCGGCCTCGAAGACGCCATCGCGCTCGCGCGCGAACTGGCCAAGATCGGCCCCGACGACGAAGTCGACGTGGTCGACTATTCGCCCCGTGGGCTGTTTCGATTCGACGTGCCCACGCCGTCGATCAACGCCCCGTTTGCGAGCATCGGGGCACTGGCGTCGTGGGATGCGTTCGCGTCCGCCATGTTGCCGTGGGTGTTCGACGAGCCGGACGCAGATGCGGACACGCAGGAATATCTTCGCGACTACGACTTGATGTACCTGAACCAGTTGGTGCAGAACGGCGGGCGCGCGTTGTGTCTGCTGCCGCCGGAGTATATTCCGCGCGACGAGTCGACCATACGAAATGCCACGTTGCCGGATCGGTGATCCGCGACTATATTTCAGTGCCGACCGCGCGAGCGGTCGGGTCATGCAAGGGTGGGGGTCCGATGGCCGAAAGGCCGTCGGGTAGGCCTCCAAGTCGGCGCGCGCCATGACGCGAGTTGTGGTTGCGCGCCGCTTTGCGTTTGAACCGGAGGAGCGGAATGGAGACTCACAAGCGGTCGATGGTCAAATCCATCACCTGGCGTATCATCGGCGTCTTCCTGCTGGGCGGCATCGCGTACAGCGTCACCAGGAACTGGAAGGAGATGTCGATCATCACCATCCTCTTCCACAGCATTCGCATGGTGCTTTACTACTTCCACGAGCGCATCTGGCTCCGGGTGAAGTGGGGGAAAATCCTGCATCCATTGGCGGAGATCGAGGTCAACGGCAAGCTGACCCCCGAAGATCTGGATGAAATCCGCGCGCGGCTGCGCGCGATGGGCTACCTGGAGTGAGGCCGAGCGCCCTGCAGCTGGAAACAGAAAAGGGACCTGCCGGAGGGCAAGCGGTCCCTTTTCTCCCGCTATGGCGATGTTGCCGTAGCTCGGTGCGCGCCGATCTTTTCGACTGGGGTGCCCGCACAGCCTCTCTGGAGAGAATGTCGAAAACGACCGGCGCGCGTTAGACTGTCTCGCAAATGAATCCCTCCCCCAAGAGGAACCCACGAGTTCGAGCCTTCCTACTGCGCTAACGCCGCGCTCACCACCACGACCCGTCGGTTCGCACCGCGTTACCGAACGATTCGGTCGGCTCGATTCTGTCGCCTTCGCGGTGTGCGATGGACCTCCTTTCGCCAAGCCCGCGCTTCGACGCGAGGCTAACGCTCCGGGTGTCGATGGCGCGTCGAACTCACTCGCGCCGAAGCGCGTACCCTGCCCCTGGCGTGATTCCGTAGAATCCCGTCGCGTTGCGCCTCGATCATTCGTCTGGATGCCCTGCACGGCGGTGCGCGTCGAAGCGGAACGGCGCTGCAATCCTAGCCCCGCACATAAACTATCCAGTAAACGCCAGTTGTCAAGGGGAGGGACGAAGATTCTTGCGAGACGCTGGTGAATCGACTCACTAGCTGTTCACGGGGAGCGTGCAGGCGATATATCGGACTCCGCGCTCATGCGCTCGCGCGCACATGTTGTACGCGCGACTCGCGAAATCGCGCTTCGCCCGACATATCGCCTGCCTGAGGGTGGGATGCACTCCCTCGCACCGCCAATCCGCAGTCGCGCATTTCAACATGTGCGCGGGAGGACGGCGGTAGAGGGAGTGCATCCCACCCCGCAGAATGTCAGCGGCCTGGCAGGAACGTAACTTCGAACAGCTTCGAGCGCGCCAGACGCGACTTCACGATCGCGCGGAACTGTTCCGGCGTGAGGGCATTGACCTCGGCGACGAATTCGTCGGTGGTCCGGCCCTCGCGCAGCATGTGCCGCATGCCGATGTTCAACGCCTCCTGGCCTATCACCTGGTGGTGGGCCATTGGATAGTCGGGCGCGTCCGGTTTGAGCATGGTCGTGGACATGAAGCTGGTGGCGTTCGCCTTGATGCTTTCGACTCGCGAGTCTTCCTCCAGCAGCTTGATCGCGCCCTCCAGGTGCTGAAGGAGCAGCGAACCCACTTCAGCGACGTCGCGGCCGGTTGGCTGGGCGTAGAGGAAGAACGGCATCTCTCCCACGCGATAAACCTGGTTCGTGCAGTAGATGACCTGGTTGCCGCTGTAGAGCGCCGGTGACGAATTCATGTACTGATTCAAGAACGAGCCGAACAGGGAAAGGACCAGGCGCTCGCGGTAGTCGTCGTAGGGGCCGGGCGCGATGTAATAGATCGCGCTCGCGCTCACGTCCCAGGTGGCGTGGAGGTCGCGCTCGAGCCGCGGAACCCGCACGGGCGGCGCCGGGCGGCGCGGAATCGATTCGAGATGCTTGCGCACCAGCGCCTCGGCATCCGCTTTTTTGAAGTCGCCGACGATGACGATCACCATGTCATCCGGCCGGAAGTACTCCAGCTGGAACTTCTGCGCTTCCGGTATCGTCAGGCGACGGGTGCCTTCGCGGATGTCGACGTGCATCTGACCGAAGTTCATGGCCTGGTTCAGCGCCATCATCGCGAACTTGGTGAGCGCGAGCTTGGGGGTGGAGATGGTCTGGTCGATTTCACTGATCACCTTGTCCTGTTCGCGCTTCAGAATCTTGTCCTCGCACGTCATGCCCCCGAGCCGCGCAGCCTCGACGCGCAGGGCGTCCTCGAAGTGGTTCCCCCTCACGATGTAGTCGAAATGGATGAAATCGCCGAGTGTCTCCGCGTTGGCCATGCCGCGGTCGGTGCGCAGGAGGTTCCACGCTTCCTCGGTGCCGAAGGGGCCGCTCGCGCAGTAGATGGTAAGGTGCTCGGTCAGGTGCGATAACTGGGGCCGGCCCCTGGGTTCGTCCATGAAACCCACCGGGTAGAGCGTCTCGATCGCGATCTGATTGCTGGTGTGCTCCTCCTGCAGGTAAACCGTGATGCCGTTGGACAGCGCGAACGAGGACAAATCCGACATATCGCGCTTGAACGACTCCAGGTCCGCGCGCTCGAACTTCTCCGCCTCCTGCTCGTCCTTCTGGCAGGAGAGGGTCGCCGGAATGATGGCGGCGGCCAGCAGGGCGGCGGCCACAGGAGTAACTCGCATGAGCAGTCCTTTCATCGTTGGAAGTGCCTGTAGGATCCGGCGATTATACGGTAGAACCGGTTCAACGGCAACACGTTGGTACGATACGCCGCCAGGCGCGGCTGCTGCCACCCAGGGTTTGGAAACAAGATCGGGAACTCGCCGCCCAAATCGCCGTATGAGAGACCGGGGCAAACAGGAACATCCAGGGTTGCTTGTGGAGGACTCTTTGAATCGCGGCGACGTATTCCCCCCGGATCCCGCCCGGGATCCGTTCGGGAGCCTCGAAGCCGCGAATCGTTGCTGAGAAGGAATCGACAAGGTTGCTATGGGTGTCGCGAGAGCCCGGCCGATCCTACACGGCCGGGCTCTCGTCTTTTCAACCGCCCTATTCCCGCGGCTCGACCAGGTGGAACCTGCGCATGTCCATCTCCACGATCCCGTCGTCGGCGAGCGAGAGGATGCTCGCAAACCGGGCCCCGACGTCGATCTCCTCGTGGGTGTACGACGTGCGCGCGTGCACGCTCTGCGAGAACGTTTCGTCCATGGCGGTGACCAGGACCATGATCTCGGCGCTGTCCCGCGCCAGGTCCTCCCGCGTCAGTGCATGGAGGGGGCTGCGGTCGGTGATCGGATGCACCACCGTCAGGTGAAGCGGGATGAACGCCACGCGCTCGCGTTCCAGGCCCAGCGTGTAGTAGCGCCGCACCCGCCCGCCCGGACCCGATTCCAGCCGGCTGAACAGCACACGCACCCGAAGTTCGATGAGCTGATTCTTGCGTGCGTTGGCGAAGCGGAACATGAGCGCAGTGCCGTCCTGGCGCGGCGCGATGACGGCGGTGCGGCTGAAGACGAGCTTGGCCATCGGGCGCGAAAAGCGCGCGAACACCAGACCGGCGGCGATCGCATACATGATGAACCCGACCCACAATTCCGCCACGGCGATGGCGTTGGCGACAAAGGTGAGCGGGCTCACCCGGCCGAAGCCGACGGTCGACAGCGTCTGCGCGCTCAGAAAGAAGGACTCGACGAGCCGGGTCGAGAACGAGTCCCCCTCGGCGCCGGCGAGAGCGCCTGGCCCGCACAGCGCGTACGCGAACGCAAAAACGATGTTGGTCGCCACGTAGAAAATACCGATGACGAGAAAGAACCGCGTCCATGAAATCGTCAGCAGCTCGTGGTACGGGCTCCAGCTGCGGGAGGGACGCAGGCCGGTGCGGCGCGCGTTGAAAGTCCCGTCGCGATTGAGCAGGCGGCGCCCGCTCGCCGCGGACACCTTGGCGCCGAACCCCGGGTCCTCCGGGTCCTCCGCGAATCGCCGATGGAAGATGTCGGTGATCACGGCGTGAGGCCCTGCACGGTGGCGGCCGAATTCCCCTTCAGGTTGCGGTCGAAGAACTCGGTCATCTTCCGGTAGAGGTGGATCCGGTCCGCGGGGGCGGCGATGCCGTGGTCCCGCTGCGGATAGAACATCAGGTCGAAGTCCTTGCCGGCGTCGATCAGCTTGCGCGTGAGCGCGACGGTGTTCTGCATGTGCACGTTGTCGTCCGCGTCGCCCTGCATGACGAGCAGGTTCCCCTTGAGCTTGCCGGCGTGCGTGAGCGGGGCCGACTCGTCGTAACCGGAGGCGTTGTCCGCCGGGAGTTTCATGTAACGCTCGGTGTAGATCGAGTCGTACAGGCGCCAGTCGGTGACGGGCGCCACCGCGACCCCGGCGCGGAACACGTCGGGCGCGTTGAACATCGACATGAGAGTCATGTAGCCCCCGTAACTCCACCCCCACACGCCGATGCGTTCGGGGTCGACGTAGGGGAGCGACTTCATGTACTCCACGCCTGCCACTTGATCCTGGAGCTCGATGTCGCCCATGCGCTTCAGCAGCGGCTCCTCCCAGGCCTTGCCGCGCCCGAAGGACCCGCGGTTATCGATGCTGAAGACCAGATATCCGCGCGAGGCCATGCACGCGTGCCAGAGGTCCTGGCGCGACCACGCCTTCTGAACGACCTGGGAATGGGGTCCGCCGTAGACGAATACCAGCACCGGATATTTCTTCGACGGGTCCATGTCCAGCGGCTTCCAGAGGCGGCACTGATACACGCGCTGCTCGTGCTCGATGGTAAAGAACTCGGGCACCGGGTACTTCATCGCCTTGAGCGCCGGGGTCAGCTGGTCGCCCACGTCGAAGAGCTTCTTGCCGTTGGCCGCGTGCACGGAGACGCGTGTCGGTCGAACGTGCGAGCTGAACGCGTCGACGAAGTACTTGAAGTCGGGAGACATCGACGTGCGGTGCGTGCCCTCTTCCGACGTGAGACGCTTCATGTCCTTGCCGTTTTCCGAGATCTGGTAGAGGTGCTGCTCGAGCACGCTGCCCTCATTGGCCGTGAAGAAGATGCGGCCCTTCTTCTCGTCCACGCCGTCGAGCTCGATCACTTCCCAGTCGCCGCGCGTGACCTGCCGGATCAAACTCCCATCGAGATTGAAGAGGTACAGGTGATTGTGGCCGTCGCGTTCGGATCCCCAGAGGAACTGACGCTTCTTCTGGTAGTAGTGCTTGTCGTCGTTCACGTTTACCCAGGTAGGCGACCCCTCTTCCATGCCTACGTCGGCGCTGCCGGTGGCGGGGTCGGCGAAAAAGAGCGTCAGGTGGTCCTGCGCCCGGTTGATCTTCTCGATCGCGACCGCGTGCGAATCGCCGGTCCAGTACACGCGCGCGATATAGCTATCGTCGCGCGTGTCGACATCGGTCCATACCACGTCTCCGCCGCGAACCGGGACGACGCCGACGCGCACGACGGGGTTCGGGTCGCCGGGCCGCGGGTAGTGCTGGAGGGTGTAGGAGGCCCGCGTCGGAATCTGGTCGACGATCGGATACACGGGCACCGGGCTCTCGTTGATCTCGAGGAACACGATCTGCGTCCCGTCCGGAGACCACCAGTGCGCGCGGACGTCGCCGCGGGTGAACAGCTCCTCCATGTAGACCCAGTCGAGGGTCCCGTTCAGCAGCGAATCGGAGCCGGTCGCGGTGTGCCGGAATTCGGTGTGGCCCGCGAGGTCCATGGTATAGAGGTCGTTGCCCCGCGTGTAGGCGAGCATGCCTCCGTCGGGCGAAAACGACGGGTTCTTCTCCTCGCCGTCGGTGTCGGTGACGCGCTCGATGCGACCATTCGACCGCTGGATCAGGAACACGTCCCCGCCGAAGGTGAAGACGCCGCGTTCGCCGTCGCGGTCCCATTCCAGGCCGCCGAAGGAGAAGCGGGAGCCCTCGCCGGACTTGAGATCCGCCGGGACGGTGACGGTGTCCGGAATCGCGATCACGTGTTCCTTCCCCGACGGGACTTCACGGAAGACCAGGACGGTCTTCATGCCGCCCTCGCCCAGGGTTCTCGTCACGCAGGACACCCCCCGGCTACCCACCCACTTGATCGGCATCGGCAGGGGTTGCAGCAGGGGCGGCATGGAGAGAAGCCGGTCGAGTGTCAGTTCCTCGGCGAGCGCGACGGCGGGGACGGTGGAAACGGCCAGGGCGAAAAAGCCCCCGGCCAGCATGCGACAGACGTGTGCCATGTGAAGCCTCCTCGAAGCGAACCGGATGGAAAGACGTGACGCCCAGCTTACCACACCCCACCCGATTACGGGTTGAAACCGCGTGGGTTTCGCCCTATCATCCCACCCGAGAGTGGTGCGGTGAAGGGTGCCGCCAAGGAAAAACCATCCGGCGATGGAACGAAACCCCCGCCAGCTTCGTACTAGCTGATCAACCCACCAGTCCCATCCTTCCCAGGAGGTTAGAGGAGCATGGTTCGCAAATTCGAGATGCTCGCGGTTTTCTGCCTGCTGTTCGTGTGCGCAGGCAGCGCATTCGCGGGCGAACCGGCCAAGGCCGGGTCCAAGTCCATCGAGGAGCGCCCCTACGCGGTGGAACTCCACAAGAAACTCAAGAAGGATGGCCCCCCGCCGTCCGAGCCGAAATACAAGGCCTGGGACAAGGTCATCACCAAGGACCACAAGAAGAACGAAGGCCTCCTGACCTTCTATACCAAGCAGGAAGAACTGCTCCTCGAGATCAAGAAGGACGACCTGGACAAGCCGATGCTCGCCATCCTGAGCCTTTCGCAGGGTATCGGATCCAACTTCATCTTCGGCGGGCTTCCGGTCGACGACATCATGTTCGACTTCCACCGCGACGAGGATCACATCCAGATGCGGCGGTTGACCACCAACTTTCGCGCGGGCGACAACCAGCCGCTCAAGAACGCCCTCGCGCTGACGTTCTCGGAGTCGATTCTGGAGAATTTCGCGATCAAGACCGAAAAAGACGACCGCATCATCATCGACGTGCGGGATTTCTTCCTCTCCGACATTGCCGGCGGGAGCATGTGGATGGGTGCTGCGTTCGGCCAGCCGGTGCGCCTCGACAGCAAGAAGTGCTATCTCGGGACGCTCGCGAACTATCCCGCCAACACCGACATCGACACCCGGCTCACATTCGCGGCCGGGCGACCGGAGGCGCTTTTCCTCCCCAACGTCCCCGATTCGCGCGCGATCCAAATCGGCATCACCTGGAGCTTCCGCAGGCTTCCGGAGGTACCGATGATGCCGCGCATCGCGGACGATCGCGTCGGCTATTTCACGACGTCCTACAAGGATTTCACGAAGGAGAAGGAAGAGACCTTCTTCACGCATTATGCGAACCGCTGGCGGCTCGAGAAGAAGGACTCGACGGCGGCCCTCTCCGAGCCCAAGCAGCCGATCGTCTTCTACATCGACAACACCGTGCCCGACGAGTACGCGCCCTACATGATCAAGGGCGTCGAGTTGTGGCAGAAGGCGTTCGAGGCCGCGGGCTTCAAGAACGCGATCATCGCCAAGCGGGCGCCGACCAAGGAAGAGGACCCCAACTACGACCCGGAGGACGCGCGCTACAACACCATCCGCTGGAATACGTCGGACGAGGTGTACTATGGAGCGATCGGACCCTCGCGCGTCGACCCGCGCACGGGCGAGATCATCGACGCTGACATTCTCTTCGAGCACAACATCGTGGCGAACTTCGGCAAGAACTACCGGCGGGTCTCGGGCCCACGCGCCGCGCTGATGGACGTCGATCCGAACCTGAAGCAGCTGTGGCTGACCGACGACGAGCGGGCGCAGGAACGCGCGCTCATGGCGCTGCCCTATTTCAAGAGCCGGCCCTATGGCCTGTGCGCGGTCGACGGATGCATGGAGCTGGGCGCCCAGATCATGCGGCTGTCGATGCTCGCGGCGGGTATCGTGGAGGCGGGCGGCACCGTGCCGGAAGAGTTCATCGGCCAGGCGCTCACGTTCGTGGCGGCGCACGAAGTCGGCCACACACTCGGGCTCCGGCACAACTTCAAGAGCTCGGGCGCGACGCCCTATGACATGCTCAACGACAAGAGCGCGATCGACAAGATCGGCATGACCGGCTCGGTCATGGATTACCCGACGCCCAACGTGGCGAAGGATTCGTCCAAGCAGGGGTACTACTTTACCCCGACCGTCGGGACCGCCGACGTGTGGGGCATCCAGTGGGGGTACACGCCGGTCGCGGGCGCGACGGCGAAGGAGCAGTACGAGAAGGTGGCGGCGATCGCGGCGGAGTGCACCGACAAGGCGCACCTCTACGGGACCGACGAGGACACCTACCCGATGGGGGCGCTCGACCCGCGCAGCAACACCAACGATCTCTCGGACAACCCGATGGCGTGGGCGAGCGAGCGGACCGCGATCTGTGACCAGCTCTTGAAGAGCGGGCAGCTCGAGGCGCGCGTCGTGCCGGAGGGTAGCGACTACGTTCCGCTGCGCAGCGCGGTGCAGACGCTGTTCGTGCAGAAGTACGTCTGCGCCAATATGGCCACCAAGAACATCGGCGGCATGTACACCGAGCGCGCCCACCGGGGCGGCGACAAAGCGCCGTTCACACCGGTGCCGGCGGCGGAGCAGCGTCGCGCGCTGGACTTCGTGATCGCGAACGCACTCAAGGCGGACGCGTATGCGCTGTCGCCCGACATGCTCAACAAGATGCAGGACGACAAGATCTGGAGTTGGGAGAACAACCTGTTCGAACCGGGCCGTCGCTTCGACTTCCCGATCACGGACTGGGTGGAGGCCCTGCAGACCGGCGTCCTCTTCAATATCATGAACCCGTACCTGCAGGCGCGCGTCGTGGACCAGCAGTACAAGGCGGAAGACGCGTTCAAGCTTTCCGAGCTGTACGGCACGCTCACGAAGTCGATCTGGACCGGCAACATGACGCCGAAGGGCAAGACCGCGGTGTGGGATCGCAACCTGCAGCGCGTCTACACCGAAATGCTGATCCAGCAGGTGGTGACGCCGTGGCCGGTCACGCCCGACGACGCGATCGCGCTGTCCCGGCTGAACCTGTCGCGTATTCGCGCGGCGGCGCAGGCGTCGCTTGCGACCAAGGGTCTCGACGACGAGACCAACGCGCACCTGATGGAATCGGTTGCGCGCATCGATCGCGCCCTCAACGCGAGCCGCGAAGCTGACTTCTAGACTGAACGAGGAGCGCAGATTCCAAAGAAGACTCCCCCGGTCGTCATCGGCCGGGGGAGTTCTTGTTTGGACATTGCGTTTCGAGAAAACGCCGCGCGGACTACTTGTCGTGGCCCTTCTTCTTCCCGTGTCCGTTGCCGTGCTTCTGGCGCAGGCCGGGCGGGAGGTCGCTGCTGGAGGATACTACCTTCCAGACGCCGTCGACGCTGGCACTCCACTCCCACGTACCGGCTTCGAAGCGGAAGTACTGGCCCGCGGAGTAATAGTAGTTCGTGAACCCGGTGACGATATAGACATCGATGTCGGCGTCGTACACGAGCTCGATGCCGTCATGCGCGGTCTTCATCCGATAGCCATGGGCCGGCGCGTGGGGCGGCGGGCCGGGGTGATCGGCCACCACGGGAGCGTTCGGATCGCGCTCCTGGTAGACGACGGACTTCTTCGCGCATCCGAGCGAGCATGCGACGACGGCAATCAAAACGATCAGGGTAACTCGGGTCGCGTTCATGGGCGCGCTCCTTATTAATGAGAGTGGGGTCTCCGGAGCGGGGCAGAGCAAGGTTTGGACCGGGGAAGGATGAGGAGCGTTCCGTCACGATGGCACGCGACGGGAACGCTTGCAGCGCGGGCTTATTTCTCGGTGCCGCGGTTGACGAACGCGCCCGTGCCAATCGCGAATGCGGTCGACCCCGACGGGGCCCATACGTCGACCAGGCTCGGGAAGCCGCCCGTCGAAGAGGTCGTCCACGCCTCGCCGTCGAAGTGAACGAACGCGTCGCGGAACTGCCCGTTGTGGCGGCCGCCGAGGCCCACCACGAACACGTCGCTCGCGGAGACGCCGTAAACGCCTTCCAGCGCGGCTATCGAGCCGACGTTCTCCGACTTCCACGATGCGCCGTCGAAGCGGAACGCGTTCCCCTGACCGGTCGCGCCGGTGCCGACCGCGATCACGTTGGATGCGGACGAACCCCACACACCGAGCAGCGCCACCGCGTTGAGCATCGCCATCGGGCTCCACGACACGCCGTCGTAGCGGAGCACGAGCCCGTCGTTGCCAACTGCCAAAATGTTGGAAGGAGACGACCCCCACACGGCGTTGAGTGCCTTCGTCGTTCCGGTGACTTCGATCTGCCAGTCGGACCCGTTGTAGTGCAAGACGGTGCCGTTGTTGCCGACGGCGTAGCGCCTCGTTCGGTGACGGGTACCCAGACCGCGTTGAGTCCCTCGGTGGTGCCGCTCGTCTCCGGCGGCCCACGCGACGCCGTCGTAGCGCATGATGAGTCCGTCGTCACCGACGGCGATCACGTCGGTCCGGGAGGAACCCCACACGTCGTTGAGCGAACCGCCCACGCCGCCGACCACGAATTTCCAGCCGCTCCCGTCGCGGTGGAAGATCTGGGAGTGATCACCCACCATCCACACGTCGCTGGCCGACGAACCCCAGATGCCGCGATACACGATCGAGCCGCCGTCGCTCAATTCCCGCTTCCACTCGGAGCCATCGTAGCGGACGACGGTGCCGCTCTGGCCGACCGCGATCACATCGCCGGCGGGGTCACCCCACACGCTCTGCATATCCTGCAGCGTAAAAATGTTGGTGGTGAATCGCGTCCAGTCCGTGCCGTCGTAGTGGAGCACAGTGCCCGCGATCCCGGCGGCGAAGACGTTGGTGGGAGCTGAGCCCCAGACCGAGAGTAGGTCGCGCGTGACGGTGCTCGTCTGCGACTCCCACGACGTCCCGTCGAAATGGATGATGGCGCCGCTGTTGCCGATCGCGAACACGTCGCTCGCGGAGGTGCCGAACACGCCCCGGAGATTCTGCGTGGTCGGCGTCAGCGGACTCGACCAGTCGAGACCGTCGTAGTCCAGCACGAGCCCACCGTTGCCGACCACGAACACGCGGTTGGGGGCGAACGCCCACACGCCACGCAGATTGTCCGGGACTCCGACCGGCACCGGGGTCCAATTCGCCCCGTCGTAGTGAATCACGTTGCCGCTGTTGCCGACTGCCCAAACGTCGGCGCCGGACGCGCCCGAGACGGCGTTCAGGTCGATGGTCACCGGCGAATTCACCCGGGTCCAGGCCGCGCCGTCGTAGTGGAGGATCACGCCGTTCGCGCCCACCGCAAACACGTCGCTTCCACCTGCTCCCCACACCGCGTTGATCTCCACGCCGACGCCGGTGTCGAAGTGCGTCCACTGAGTCCCGTCGTAGTGGATTGCCTGTCCGTTGGCACCGACCGCCCAGACGTCGGTCGATGAGGCGACCCAGGTGCCGTGGAGCGTGCCGATCTCGGCCAGCTCCATCGTGAATCCGTACGTCGGAGGCTCGGGCGGATACACCGTCGAGTCCTGGCAAGCGGGCGACGCGGCGGCCGCGAGGGCGATCAGAAGCGCAAGGCGAGGATAGGTCATGGGAGAAAGGCCGCCGGGGAACGGTGAATCCCTAGCATACGCGCTCGCGAGCGACGGGGTCAAGGCGGGCCTACCTATGGGCGGTGTGCACTCCCTCTGCCGCCCACCAGGCAGGCGACATATCGGACTCCGCGCTCATGCGCTCGCGCGCACAAGTTGATACGCACGACTCGCGAAATCGCACTTCGCCCGAAATGTCGCCTGTTCCTCGGGACCGATCATCCTGGGTATTGAAACCCGGTCAGCTGCTCGCTCTCTTCCCAGAGGCGCCGCTGCGTCTCGCGATCATACGACGTCTCGCACGTTCCCATCGTCCGGCAGTGGCGAAAGTACTGGCCGGTCACCCCTGCGACCTCCGGCGACGACGCGAGGTAGACCGGTGTCTCCGCGCCGTCCTCGGGTTGTTTGAAGAGCTTGCCGGTCACGTCCCACGCCAGCTGGAGCGCGGACGAGAAGTTACGCAGCAGCTTGGTGCGAATCACTCCCGGGTGGAGGCAGTTGGCGGTAACGCCGGTTCCGTCGAGCCGCCGCGCCAGCTCGTAGGTAAACATGACGTTCATGAGCTTCGTGTTCGCGTAGGCCTGCCAGCCGCGGTACTGGCGCTTCATCTGCAGGTCGTCGAAGTCGATGACACCGCTCGACTGGGCCGTCGATGCCACATTGATGATGCGCGCCGGGGCACTGACGAGCATCGTTTTAACAAGCAGCCCCGTCAGCAGGAAATACGCGAGGTGGTTCACGAAGAACTGCACTTCGATCCCTTCGGGAGTCTCCCGGCGCCGGCTGGTCAGGACCGCTGCGTTGTTAATGAGCACGTCGAGGCGGTTGTACTTCGCCTGGACCTCTGCGGCGAGGGCCCGAATGGCGGCCGTGGTCGAAAGATCCGCGACCAGCAGGTCGACGGTGGCCGCGGGGACCGCGGCCAGGATCTCCGCGCGCGCCGCCTCGCCGCGCCGCGCGGTGCGGCTCACCATCACGACATGGGCGCCGAGCGCGGCCAGCCGCGCCGCGGTCGCTTTGCCGATTCCGGACGACGCTCCCGTGACCAGCATGATCTTGCCGTTCATCCCCACCGTCTCCATGCCGGCATGATACGCTAGTCGCCATGTCCGAAGCGACGGCCAAGCCTCGCGCCATCCTCCACGTCGACATGGACGCGTTCTACGCCGCCGTCGAAGTGATGGACCACCCCGAGCTGGCGGGCAAGCCGGTCATCGTCGGCGGCTCCCGCGAAGAGCGGGGAGTCGTCTCCGCGGCGTCGTACGAGGCTCGCGTCTTCGGCGTGCACAGCGCGATGAGTTCCTTTCGCGCCCACCAGCTCTGCACGGACGGCGTGTTCCTCCCGCCGCGCATGTCGCGCTACGTCGAGGTCTCGCGCGAGATCCACGCGATTCTCGAGTCCTACACCCCGCTGGTCGAACCCATCTCCATCGACGAGGCCTTCCTCGACGTGACGGCCAGCCGCGCGCTCTTCGGCACGGGAGTGGAGATCGGGCGCGCGATCAAACGGCGCATCCGCGGGGAGATCGGGTTGACGGCATCGGTGGGGGTGGCGCCGAACAAGTTTCTCGCCAAACTCGCCAGCGACCTGGAAAAGCCCGACGGCTTCGTGATGTTCAGCGACGACGACGCGGCGGCTCGCCTGGCGCCGCTTCCGGTCTCGCGGCTGTGGGGAGTCGGCAAGGTGACGGAGAAATCACTACTCGCCGCCGGCATCCGCACCATCGGCGACGTGGTTACGACGCCGGATGCGTTTCTCGAGGGGCTGGTGGGTTCCTACGCGCCGCGCATGAAGCAACTCGCGCGCGGGATCGACGAGCGCCCGGTGGTCGCAGACATGGAGGCGAAATCCATCGGCGCCGAGAACACGTTCGCCCGGGACCTCGCGGGAGCGGACGAGTTGCGCGCGGAGCTGGACCTGCTGGCGGAGCGCGTCGCGCGCCGAGCGCGCGCCGACGGCATGACGGGCTACACCGTGAACCTCAAGGCGCGCTACGCGAACTTCACCACGGTGACGCGGGCGGTCACGCTGCCGGAGCCGACGAACGAGTCGGTGGCGATCCGCGATGCCGCGCGGGAGTTGTTGGAAAGGAAACTGGATCGGAACGGACGCGCGCTCCGGCTGCTCGGGGTGTCGCTATCGAACCTGGCGCACACGGACGAATTCGCCCATGACCTTTTCGACACGCCCCGCGCGTCGCGCAATCGGACGCTGGACTCGGTGATGGACGCGCTGCGCGAGCGATTCGGTGCCTCGGCCGTCGGGCGCGGAATCAAGCGCAGTCGGAGGGAGTAGGCGCCAGCGCGTCGCGCCGCACCCCGCCACGTTCCACAAACCCATCTCCGTTGCCTCGAGAAACTTTCATGTCACCTCGGCCCGCGGTTCGCTAGTTCGTGTTTCCTGTGGGGCCGCCCGCCCCGTTCAGCCCGTTCGGGGATCCTCCGGTGCCGCCGTTACCGCCACTGCCGATCGTAAATATTGAGGACGAGATCGTCGGTGCCGAGGAGCCTCCCTTGAAGACACCGTAGCTCGGCCCGCCGGGTCCGCCGGCGCCGCCACCTCCGGTGCCGCCGTTTCCACCCGCTCCTCCGTTACCACCCGCGCCGACTTCCCCCGTGCAAGCGACCGCGCCTGGGCCACCGCCACCACCCGTTCCGGCGCCGCCGCCAGCCCCGCCGTTGCCTCCAAGTCCGCCGTTGCCAGACTGGAAGTAGCACGACACGAATTGGGGTGAGGAGTTCACGAGCAAGACGGCGAACGACGCCCGTCCGCCGGTACCGCCCTGACCGCCGCCGCCACCCGCACCGCCGCCGCCGCCGCCACCACCACCATTACCCGTGCCGTCGTCGCAGAACGTGCATCCCTGTCCGCCGCCGCCGCCCCCGCCCCCGCCGCCCCGACCGCTCGTACCGGTCCCTCCGGCGTCTGAGACAGCCGGCACCCACTCGTTGACCACGATCGAACCACTCCCCGACGCGCTAAAGCCGCCGGCACCCAACGTGCCGAACGCTCCATTGACCCCAATTCCACCCGGGCCACCCGGGTCACCGCCCGAGCCCCCGTTACCGCCCGATCCTCCCCCACACGCGCCGATAAATCCGGCGGAGCCGGGGTTGCTGCCGGCGGGACCGCCGTTGCCGCCGGAGCCACCGGGGCAGCCCGAGGGAGACGATCCACCCGTTCCTCCCGGTGCTGTGATATTTCCATCGCAGCTTCCATTCGTGCCGCCATTTCCCGCGCTGCCGTTCGCCCCGGGAGTTCCCGTCGATCCCGCTGCGCCGGGGCTGGACGCGTTCGGAGCCGTGAACTGGCAATCCTCGAAGCGCAGATTGGAACTCGCTCCGAGCGAGTACAGGGCGATCGCGTTCGCACTGCCCGACGGCACCAACAGGGTCAGCGCCAGTTTCCGGATCGTGGTTGCCGTGGTGATGTTGTTCGCCGTTCCGCGCGCAGCGCCGCTGAAGCTGAAAGCAGAATACGAGCCCCCTTCGGCCCAGTACGGCAACACCCGGCCACCGCGCACGTCGATGCCGGACACAAACGTCGGAGCACCGGTGTAGCTGCCTTGCAGGACGTACACCTCGTCGATGCCGTAAAATTGTGCGCGCGTGTACGCGACCGAAAGGGTCGCGACCGGCAAGGCGGCAGTGCCGGGTTGGGAGTCGTTTCCGCTGGACGACATGAATACCTGCGCCCGCACGATGACGAGTGCGACTGTGTCGTCGTCGGTGGCTCCGTCGTCGTCGGTGACGCGGAATCTGGCGGTATAGTTGCCGGGCAGGTAGAGGTGATTCGCGTTGCCCGAGCTGCCGCTGGAGTAGTCGTAGGTGCCGTTGTTCTCCCAGTCCCATTCGTACAGCACGATGGTGCCGTCGCCGTCGCTCCCGTTGGCGACGAACAACACCGGTGTCCCGTCCTGCTGCGGCGACGCGCTGACGATGGTCGCCGTCGGCGCGACGTTGGCGGAGATCGACAGCTTGACGGCGGCGAGTCCGATCGCGCCGTCGTCGTCGGTGACGCGCAATTTGGCGGTAAAATCTCCTTCCGCCGAGTAGGTGTGGCTGGCGTTACCCGTCGACGCGTTCGAATAGTCGAAGATACCGTCGTCCTCCCAGTCCCACTCGTACAGCACGACGCTGCCGTCCGCGTCGCTTCCGGATGCAACGAACTGGACCGGGACGTTTTGAACCTCCGGCGCCGCGCTCGCGATGGTCGCCACCGGCGGGATGTTCGAATCGATCCGCAGCAGCATGGCAGCGAGCGAAACGATCTCGCCCGCGGTGGTGATGGTCCCGTTCTCCGTGTCTTCCAGATAATGCGCGTGTTCCGCGCGGACCGTGTAGGTTCCGACTGGCACGTCGGTGAGGGCGTAGGCCCCAGTGGGGTCGGTGACCGCCACGTACGACGTCCCCTGTGCGTAGACCACCGTGCCCTGATGCTCGGTGGCGTTTTCCAGCGTGGCCACGCCGCTGAACGTCCCGGTCGGGGTCAGGTCGACGTCGACGATCACGGTGTCGATCATGGCCTTCGGATCCGGCACCGACAGCGAGCGCATCGCGCCGAGGTGGTCGTCCGCGATCACCTGCAGGAAGTATTCACCCGTGCTCATATTGTCGAACGCGAAGCGCCCGTTTTCGCCCGTCACGGTAACGCGGCGGCCCGGCGTGCTCTCGCGGGTGGAGCCTGGGCTCGAGGACAGGTGCGCGGCACTCGCCGCGACGCCGTCAGCCGCGGGCTCGATCACCACGAGCGCGTCGGCCACGGCGTGGTCGTTCCCGTCGCGAACCGCGCCGGCGACCACGGTTGCCTGCGGCGTCGAGTTCTGCGGAAGTGGCGAGTAGTGGTCGCCGTCCTTTCCGCAGGCGAGGAGCGCGAGCATCACCGCGAGCACGGAAACGCGGCTGGAACGGTGCACTGCGCGGGTCCAGTGTCGGGGCGTCAGCATAGAGTCCTCCCGGTGCGCGTGGCCCGGTTATCGAAGTCGAACAAAGCGCCGGACGGCCTCGTTGCCGCCGGAACGCAGACGAACCAGATAGATGCCGGACGCGACCGGCTCTCCGCTGGTGTCGCGAAGGTTCCAACGAATGGTGCGGGTGCCGGTCGGTCCATCGCCGCTCCACCCCATCACCAGCCGGCCACGGACGTCGTAGACCTCGAGCAGCGTCGACGCGCCGTCGGGCGCGTCGAGCTCAAACACGACGTCGCTCGTGGCAGGGTTCGGCCAGGGCTGGTTCAGAAACAGCGGAGGGCGCGCGGTGACATCGACGCTGGTGGCGTCGTCCACCACGATGCCGCGAACCACAGCGGCGAGATAATCGTCGACCCGGACCTGAAGGGTGTAGGTGCCGTTGGGCACATTCTCAATGCAGTAGTGGCCGGCGAGATCGGTACCCGCGTAGCGGCCGGTGTATTGATCGAGGTTGTCGAAGAGAAAAACGGCCGCGTGGGGAACCGGCTGGAGGGACTGGCTGTCGCGGACGGTCCCGCAGATGGCGCCGGCGAGGCACACGGCGGGCGCAAATACGACTAGTAGGAGAGCAAACACGCCCGCGGGGGCGATCGTCGCGTGCGGCACGCGTCGATTCATGGCGTGAACCTCAGTCCCTAGGAGTGCACTGCCAGGTAAATAGCTTACCAGAGCAAGGATTGGGTTGCCAGCGGAACTTGCTTGCGGGGGTCTGTCGGCCAACAGCCCACGGCGGGCTCGCATTCGCGCTGCGCACTCGGTGGCTCGCCCTGTGGGCGCTGTTAACCGCACGCTCGCGGCATCTCGCGGAGGCGGTCGTCGAAGGTCTTCGCCTCGCGCTCGTAGCGGGTGGACGCCTTCTCCAGCTCGACGTAGGCCGCGTCGATGCGGGGGCCGAGCTCCTGCGACTTCTTCGACAGTTCGGCGATGGTGGCGGCGTCGCCGCGCCCGGACGCGTCCGCCAGCGCGGTGAACGTGTTCTCGCGATCGCGCTCGAGCGACACGATCCGGGCTTCGATCTCGGCAACTTTGCGCTCCAGCGGTCCGACCACGCGCGAGCGCTCCTGGACGAGCTTCGCACGCGCCTGTCGTTGGGCCTTGCGGTCCGCGCCTGCATGTACGGCGCCTGCCGACTTACCGGGCGCGGGTGGCGCCGAGCCGGGGGTCCCCCGCCGGCCACGCGCCGGCGGGGGTGGATCGGCGACAGGACCCGCGACGACTGCGTCAGGCGCGCCGATACCGCCACGCGCGCCCGACTTCGACAGATCCTCGTCGCCTTCCCAGCCCACCGTGTCCAGGAAGTCCTGATAACTCCCGTCGAAGACGCGCGCGCGACCGCGGTCGAACACGACGAAGCGCGTCGCCAGCGAGTGGAGGAACATCTCGTTGTGGGTCACGATCACCGCCGCGCCTTCGAACGCGTCGATGGCGGCGAGCAGCGAGTCGCACGAGTCCATATCGAGGTGGTTGGTCGGCTCGTCGAGCAGGAGCAAGTTCGCGGGGGTCACGATCAGTTTTCCGAGCATCACGCGTGATTTTTCACCGCCGGACAAAACCGATATGCGTTTTAGCGCCGCATCGTCCTCGAACATCATGATACCGGCGATGTCGCGCGCCGTCTGCGGGAGGCACGAGCGGTCGGCGGACTGAATCTCGTCGACCACGGTATTGCGGGCGTGCAGCGTGCTGACGTTGGTCTGCGCGAAGTAACCGGGAACGGTGCGCGGGTGGTTGGTGATCTTGCCTCGGCGGGGCGGCAATTCCCCGGCGAGCACGCGCAGTAACGTCGACTTGCCCTTGCCGTTGGGACCGATCACGCAGATGCGGTCGTGGTCGTGCACCTCGATGGAAAGGTCGGAGAATAGCAACGGTCCGTCGCCGTAACCGAACGAAACCGCGTCCACACGCATCATCACCTTGGCCGGAAACGGCGCGCTCTTGAACGAGAAGTCGAGAGTCTGGATGCGCTCGAGCTTGTCGAGCTGCTCGTGCTTCTCGAGGTACTTCATGCGCGACTGCACGCGCGAGGCCAGCGTGTTCTTGGCGCGAAAGCGCTCGATGAAGCGTTCGATCTCGCGACGCTTGCGCTCGTCGTTTATGCGCGTCTTTTCGTAGACTTCCTCCTCCTGGATGATCTGCTCGTAGATCTTGGACGTGTTGCCGGTGATCTTCTTCGCCCTGCGGCGATGGATCGCCACCGTGTGCGTCACCACCCGGTCCATGAACGAGCGGTCGTGGGTGATGAGCATGAGCTCCGCCTTCCATTCGTTCAGGAAGCGCTCGAGCCAGCGGATCGAGACGACGTCGAGGTAGTTGGTCGGCTCATCCAGGAGCAGCAGGTCGGGTTCCGAGACCAGCACCTTCGCGAGGTTCAAGCGCACCTGAAAGCCGCCGGAGAAAAGTTCCGGCGCGCGATCCATGTCGTCTTTGGTGAACCCCAGGCCGGAGAGAATCTGCTCCGCGCGCCAGCGCTCGTCGCGGTGCTCTTCCGGCAGACCCAGCACGGCCTCGTCCAGCACGGTCGCTTCCGTGAAGTGCAGCTGCTGGTCGAGATGCCCGATGCGGTAGCGCTTCGGAATCAGAATGTCGCCGCCGTCCGCGGGCACTTCGCCAAGAATCATGCGGAACACGGTGGTCTTGCCGTGGCCGTTGCGGCCGACCAGGCCCACGCGCTCGCGACGGTTCACGGTGAACGTGAGATCGTCGAAGAGCGGCTGCGCGCCGAACGTCTTGGACACTCGGTTGAACTGGATCATGGCCCTCGCAGCAGGAAAAGACCGGTGTCGCGCGCCTGCGCCGCCGATACAATCTGATAGCCGCTCATCACGAGCGCCGAGAGCAGCTCGGTGTCGTCGCCCGGCTGAAGGTGACCGAAGACGAGCCAGAACTCGTGAGGCTGGCCCTCGAGCGTGCGGAAGACGCTCGGGACCTGCTGCTGCTGGTTGAGGCCGCGCAGCCAGCGCCCGAAGTGGACACCGTCCGCGTGGCAGTACGAGGGCGAGCCATCGTGCCAGCACGTGAGGTGCCAGGTGGGCGGCCGGTCCGCGAGTGCGGGTACGGCGCGCGACACGTAGTAGGCGAACGCGGGTGCGGCGCCATAGTAGACGTAGGTCGGCTGCTGCGGCGTGCGGTGCGCGAGCCAGGTCTCGGCTATCGCGCCCACGTCCTCGGTTTCAGGCCACGCCCACGGGTGGCGGTCGAAAAAGCGATCGCGCACGCTCCGCGCCGGCAGGGAAACGATGCTCGCGATCAGGATCGCCGCGAATACCACCGGCCTCGCACGATCCAGGCGACCGGCGCGCCCTCCGCCCGCGAGTCCGGCGGCGAGGAGTGCCACGAGCATTGGACTCGTGATCAGGCCCCAGCGGAATCCATAGGGGAAGATGCCCGCGCGGTCGGTGGCGATGGTGACGAGCCATGTGGCGGCGAACCACACGGCGAGGCGCCGTTGCGACCGCATCCCCCATGCGAGCATGACGAGTACCAGCGGCGTCGATACCCACGCGGGAACGGGAGAGTACGGCCACCCGGTGAACGGGAAGGAGAACGGCTGCTGAATCCACCCCACCAGTGCGAGAAGTCCCGACGGCGCGCTGGATGCGCCGGGCTGTCCGGTCGCGGTCACGCGCGCCAGTTGAGCGGAGACAAAGTAGAGCAGCGGGAGCATACCGAGCGCGTACACGCAAAGCGCGATCCACGCGCCCCGCGTTCGAACGGTCCGTTTCCACGCGCCTTCGACCAAAACGCACGCGAACGGGACCATCACGGCCAGCGCCGCGCCGTAGTAGGCGTGGGAGGCCACGAGCGCCGCGACCACCCAGGCCGCCCATGAGCTCCGGTCGGGTCGCTCCACCGCGCGCGCCAGCGCGAACAGACTCCAGTACAACGCCGCGACCATCAACGCGTACTGGCCGACCTCCTGCGCGTATCGAATGTCGGCGGTCCCGAAGGCCACCAGCAGCCCGGCGGCGACCCCGACCCGGAGGCCGCCCAATCGGCGTCCGAGCGCGAACGTCCCGGCCACGCCGGCCAGGCTGAAAAGAACGGAGAGCCCGCGCAGCCACGCCTCGCTGCGCCCGGCCTGCATCCATGCGTGCAGCAGAAACGAATACAGTGGCGGGTCGCCCGATCCGTCGCGAACGGCGGCCGCGAGCTGCGAGAACGGCGCCGTGGCCACCCAGTACTCGCCCGCTTCGTCGAACCACAGCCAGCGCGCGTCGAGATCCCACAGGCGAAGGAGCAGGGCGAGAAGCAGAACGACCGCGATGGTCCACTGCGGAGCGACCCACCCGCGCGCCGGGCGTCGCTTCGAACCCACGGTCGCGTCAGTCACGCTGGGCCTGCACCCGGCGCACGACCGCGGTCACCGCACGCCGCGGCACCAGTCGAAGCAGGAACACGTTGGCCTTGTTGAGCGCGCCCGGGACCACCACCGGAACGCCCTTCAGCATGCCGCGGTAACCCGCGCGCACGACGTCTTCGGGACTCACGCGCATCATCAGCCGCAGCCCGCGCACGCGGCCCACGTTCGCCCGCTCCTGGAAACCGGTCAGCGTGGGGCCCGGGCACAGCGCGGTCATCGTGACCCCGGTGCCCTTGAGCTCGTTGGCGATCGCCTCCGAAAACGAGAGCACGAACGCCTTGGTTGCGTAGTAGACCGGCTGCAGCGGTCCCGGCTGGAACCCGGCCGTCGACGCGACATTGACGATGCGCCCGCGCCGTCGCGCCACCATGTCGCGCAGGAACAATTTGGTGAGATGCACCAGCGCGGTCACGTTCACCTGGATCATGTTGATCTCGGTGTCGAGGTCGCTCTGGCTGAACATGCCGTAATGGCCGAAGCCGGCGTTGTTGATCAACACGTCGACTTCGATTCCGGCGGCACGCATCTGCTCGTGGATGGCAACAGGGGAGCGCGGGTCGCCCAGATCGGCGACGATCACGTGCACGCGAGCTCCGTGCAGACCCTCGATCTCTCTCTGAATAGAGGATAACCGGGCGCTGTCTCGCGCCGTGAGCACCAGGTCGTAACCCTCGGAGGCAAGCAGGCGCGCGAACTCGGCGCCGAGTCCCATCGACGCGCCTGTGACCAGTGCAACGGGGCGCGCAGGCGCCATCTAGCCCTCGAGCGCCTGCTGCAGGTCGTCGATCAGGTCCTCGCTGGCCTCGACGCCGACCGACATGCGCACGAGCCCGTCGGTGATGCCAATGCGCCGGCGCTGTTCGTCGCTCAAGCCGCGGTGCGACGTGCGGGCCGGGCGCGTGAGCAGCGTATCGGTTCCGCCCAGGCTGACCGCGATCACCGGCAGCGTCACCCGGTCGAACAGGCGTTCGGCCGCCTCGGCTCCGCCTTTGAGCTCGAAGCTCAACATCCCGCCGAAGCCGTCGAAGAACTCCGCCGCGCGCTCGTGATGCGGATTCGCCACCAGGCCCGGGTAGTTCACGTTCGCCACCGCCGGGTGCTCCTCGAGAAAGCGCGCGATCGCGAGCGCGCCCACGTTCTGGTGCCGTACGCGCAGGGCGAGCGTCTTCAAGCCGCGGTGAAAGAGGAAGCACGCGTGCGGGTCGAGGGTTCCGCCCAGGTGATTCAGTCGCAGGCGCACTTGTTCGACCAGGTCCGCGCGGCCGATCACGGCACCGGCGACGATGTCGTTGTGGCCGTTCAGATACTTGGTGGCGCTGTGCAGCGAGAGGTCGAATCCCCACTCGGCTGGCCGGAAATTGATTGGGCTGGCGAAGGTGTTGTCGATCATCGACACCAGGCCGTGCTCGCGCGCGAAACGGGTCGCGGCGGCGAGGTCGCTCACACTCATGAGCGGGTTGGCGATCGCCTCGACGTAGATCGCGCGCGTGTTGGCGCGGAGCTTCGCCTTCCACGACGCGGGGTCGGTGCCGTCGATCACGTCGTGCTCGATGCCGAACGACTCGAAGTCGTGCGTGATCAGGCCGTGGGTGCCGCCGTAGGTGCAGTCCTGCACCAGCAGGTGGTCGCCGGTCCGCAACACGGTGAGCAGCGCGGTCGAGATCGCGGCCATGCCGCTGGCGGTCACGAGGGCGGCCTCCGCGTTCTCGATTGCAGCCAGCTTCTCGTGCAGGGCGAGGTGGTTGGGCGTGTTGTTGACGCGTATGTAGCGAATGTCGTGGTAGCCGCCTTCCTCGCCGCGCGTTTCGAACATGGCGGTCTGGAAGATCGGCATGACGACGGCGCCGGCGTGGCGCGGCTCGCCGGCGTGCACGGCGCGGGTATCGATATGATGACGGGTATGGTCCATGGCAGTGCCTCGGTGTGGAGAGGGTGGTTCGAAAGATATACAATACGGCCTGGGCGCTTGATTTACAAGCCGCGCCCGCGCGCCATGGGAACACCCGAAAATCCACGTCTGTCGATCACGCCGCGCACGTATCGAGGGGTCGGCGCGGAGACGATTCGCTTCACGGTGCCGATGCACCGGTCGGGCGGTCCGGGCGGCGTTGAACTGACGCTCGAGTGCGTGCGCCTGCCGGCCGCGACCAACCAACCGGGCGACCCGATCGTTTTTCTTACCGGTGGCCCGGGCATCTCCGCGATCCGACAGGGGGAGGGTCGGCTGTTCTCACTGTTCGACTCCCTGCGCAGTCTCGGTGACGTGCTCCTGCTCGACCAACGCGGGTGCGGGCGTTCGGCACCGCCGGGATTCGTCGTCGATCGCCTGGAACTTCCGCTCGATCGCGCGCTCACGCGCGACGAGGCACTGAACGCCGTGATCGAAAAGACGCGGAGCGCCGCGATCCAGCTCCGCGCGCGGGGCATCGACCTTTCCGCCTTCAATACCAATGAGAGCGCCGACGACGTGGCCGAGTTGGTTCAGGCGCTGTACGGCGAGACCCGCAGCAAGGGAAGCAACCAAGCACAGGCGGCTCTGCTAGGATGGAGCTACGGCACGCACCTGGCGATGACGATCATGCGCCGCCACCCGGCGCTCGTCGCACGCGCCGTGCTCGCCGGTCCCGAAGGTCCCGATCACACCTACAAGCACCCCTCGCGCATCCAGCGCCAGCTCGAGGAGGTTGCGCGCATGGTTCGCGACGACGCGGTGCTCGGCCCGCTCGTTCCCGACCTGGTAGCGACACTGCAGCGCGTATTCGAGCGCGTCGAGAAAGAGCCGGTTCGCGTCCGCGTTGCGGGTGCGCGTGCCGAGCCGATCGAGATGGAGGTCGGCCGCTTTGATCTCGAGTGGATGGTGGCCGAGGGAATCGCAGACTCGCGTGTGCTGCAACGAATCCCGCTTCTGTTCGCGCGCATGGAGCGCGGCGACTTTTCGATGCTCGGCTCCGACGATGTCACGGCCGGCTACCTGCGCGAGCTGCGGTTCGGCCTGGTCGAATCGATCGTGCGCCCGTGCATGGACTGCGCGTCGGGTGCTACCGTCGCGCGCCGGGAGCGCATCGAGCGCGAGGCCCCGCAGACGCTGCTCGGCCGCACGACCGATTTTCCGTTTCCCGAGGTTTGCGAGGCGGTGGGATCGCCCGACCTGGGCGACGATTTCCGCGCGCCACGGCGTTCCGACGTGCCGGTATTGTTCGTTACCGGGACACTCGATTGCCGTACGCCGGCGGAGAACATCGCAGATCTCGCGGGCTTCTATCCGAACCACCTCCACCTCGTCATCGAAGGCGCAGGTCACGGCGATCTCCTTACGCCGAGCGCCGTCCAACGCGCCATCGAGCGCTTCCTGCGTGAAGGGACGATCGACGCGGAGCGTGTGACGACGGATGCTCCGTTTGCATTCGAGCGACCGACCTGACGATCGACCGCCATCGGGAGTTCCATGTAACTTTCCCGCCTCTGTGTAAGCGCGCTAACACATCTTTGTCCAGCAACCGTACATACTGACGTACGCCCTGCATTTCGAGGGGTTCCCCCCCCCCCGCCACTCGCAATTCGCTTTCGCCCCCCAGGCTCTAGTTACGCCCCTGTTTGCTCGTACCTGAACCCCGGGAGGGCGCGATGCGCAACCCCTATGGCCGGAGACTGCTCTGGCTACTTACACCCCTGTTCCTGGCTCTCACGGCCAACGTGCCACACGCGGCGACGTTCTATGTCGCTCCCGGCGGCAATGACGCCAGCGCAGGGACGTCGGCGCAACCGTGGCGGACGCTGCAGAAAGCAGCCAACACGGCGCGGGCCGGTGACCTCGTGCTCGTCGCGAACGGCACCTACGCCGGAATGCAGGTTACCGCGGACGGAACCGCGGCCGCTCCGATCACGTTTCGCGCCAACGGCGGCAACGTGCTGGTCAACTCGCAAAACGCCTCGACACCCGACAATATCAACATCGAAGGCGGAAACTACGTAACGGTGGAAGGTTTCATCGTCGAGGACGCGCCCCGCATTGGCATTCGTGCCGTGACAGCGACGGGAATCAAGATTCTCAACAACATTGTCAGGCGCAGCGGGCTCACGGGCATCCTGACCGGGTACACGCCATCGATCGAGATCTCGGGCAATTCGGCGTCGGGCGCCCTGGATGAACACGGCATCTATGTGAGCAACAGCACCGCGCCGCCGACAACCCGATCGTACGCGGCAACGAGTGCTTCGATAACAACAAGAACGGAATTCAGCTCAACGGCGATTGCGACGTTGGCGGCGACGGCATCATATCCGGCGCGTTGCTCGAGAACAATGTCGTACACCACAACAACTGGAAAGGGTTCAGCCTGATCTCCATACAGAACTCGACGATACGGAACAATCTGATCTACGAGAACGGGTTGCTGGCCGGCGCCGGCGGTATCCATCTGGCGGATCAACCGGGGTGTGGCAAGCCGAGCAACAACAATATCGTGGTCAACAACACCATCCACGAACCGCGGATCACCGGCATTCGCATGTCAAACGGCTCCACGGCAAACACGATCTTCAACAACCTGGTGGTTGCCGGCAGCGTCTCGAAGACGATCGTCGACGAGAGCAGCGGGAACTTCATCGACGCCGCATCGAACCTGAAGCTGGCGTCGCTGGTGGGCCTGTTCGTTTCGCCCGCCTCCGAGGACTATCATTTGCTACCGGCCAGCCCCGCCCTCAATCAGGCTTTAATGACGTACCGGGGCACGGGCGCGCCCGGGGCCGACATCGACGGGACGCATCGCCCGCAAGGTCCGCTGCCCGACATCGGCGCATATGAGCAAGCCGTCGCGACCGGCATCGACGACGCTCCCGCTCTGGACGTGGTGCTCGAGCAGAACGTGCCGAATCCGTTCAACCCGTCGACGCGGATCGCCTACGTCGTGCAATCTCCGACCGACGTGCGGGTTAACCTGGATGTGTTCGACGTGAGCGGACGGCGCGTACGCCAGCTCGTGCACGAGCGTCCGTCGACGGGGCAGGTGGTCGTGGCCTGGGACGGCCGCGACGACGACGGGCGGGACGTCGCGTCGGGAGTGTACTTCTATCGCCTGGTGGCCGGGACGACCACGATCACCCGACGGATGACGTTGCTCAAGTGATCGAACCGGGGAGCCTGGAGCTCACGGGAGATACGACGCCGTGGTGGCTCACTATGAATGCAGGTGCAACCGGCGTCGTACCTCCCGTATACCGCCTACTACCATTTTCAGTGCGAGAACTACTTCACAATGCGCAAGCATTCCCACCCGGAATGGAGCCGTTCATTCTTCATGCGTCCAAACCGGGGTGCGCGGTACCGCACCGTGAGCCCTTTGTTCATTCCGGGCAGGGCGTACTGTGAAACACCGGCGCAATCGCAATGCTCGATGGACACCGGTGATACTCCACTCGCAACGGTTAAGGCACGATCGTAGTCGTCAGCAACCGAATCGACGAACCCACGCACGTCATTCGCGTCGTAGACGACGACGCTGACGGCAGTCTGTACCTCGCCTGCGAGCTGTTCGAACGCATTGCGTGCGAACCGGTCCGCGAATGCGGCCAACGCGTGGTCGTCTACTCCGAAATCGAGGCGCGCCAACGGATCGAGATCGAAATAGGATCGGTGCAGGTTATCGGGCGACGCGATGATGTAGTGCGCGTAGGGCGCGAGAGCGCCGATGGTGTGGGGTGTGCCGCCGAAACAAGTGGCCAGCACGAGCAGATCGATCCTTCCGGCACCGCTGGCAAAGTCCCTGACGCCATCGGCTAAATCCTGGATGGTGACGCGGCGCTTCGAGTACGACGCGTCGTATCCCGCGCGGTCGAATTCGGGGAGCTCGTGGCCAAAGTAGAGGAACATGCGCACCGGCGGACGGGGGTAAAGCCCGAAAAATCGGTCGTGAATTCGCACCTCCGGGTCGAAGCGCGACTCGCCCTCGTCACGCCAGTACGCCTCCCGGGCCAGGAGACGCGCGTTCCGATAGTAATAGAGGCGGCCGTCGTGGCGCGGAATGAGAAACAGCACGTGGCGCCGCTCGATCTCGTGAAAAATGAACACTTCCGCGTTCGGATTCCGTTCCGCAATGGCTTGCGCTTTCGCGAGGGCTTCCTCGTCCGCGTTGCGCGCGTTGCCGAGCGCGTCGTGGTAGCGGTAGTCACCATCGCCATGGATGATGAAGACGAGGGAGTACCGGAGCGGGTTCGCGGGGGGCCCGCTTTCAGGAGCCGGCGGTATCGTGGCGCACGACGCCAGCAGGAGCGCGAGCGCCACGCACCTTGCATGCCCAGGGTCGGCCGAGAGTGTGTGCGTGGCGCCCACGATCCTACGCGATCAGAAGAATGATGATGACGATCAGGAGCGCGACGACCAGGTTGATGGTTATCGTCTGGTCGGCCTGCTCCATGTCTTGCACGACATAGGTCGCGAAGGCATTGAGCTGGTCGTCGGGAACGCGGTCGAAGCCATTGGTGCCGGCGAGTTCATCACTCTTTTCCTGCAGCGAGGCCCGGACACGATCCAGGTTCATGTCGTCCTGCGCCGAAGTCAGCGATGTGCTCCTGGCCGCCTCAATTGCCCTCGTCATGTCGCTCAGGCTCTTACCCAGGATCTCCCGCTTGAGAGCGGGGCTTTCCGTGGCCATTACCTTGAGAGCCGCATGGTTGAAGTGGTCGTAGACCTGGTTCTGGCCCATCGCGACCCCCGCGCAACTGAGAGCCCCAATCAAGACGGTCAGGCGTAATGCAGTTGTGATGAGCATGACGTCCTCCTTCTTCGTGGTGCCCGGGCGGCGTCCGCGTTAGAATCGGATTCGGTCTCGCCGATTACGCGCCGGTCTTGCGCGCGATCGACTCGCTGTCGACCAGACGTCGCTTTTCGAGCTCGTCCTTGTAGGTCTGTCTCGCTTCGGCGACGACACCCTTGACCGTGCCCGTGATCGCCTCCTTCTTTTCGCGAGTCGCCTCCTTGAAGCGTTCGCCCTTGGTGTGGAGATCGTCGGCGCCTTCCTTGATTCTCTGGCGCAGCCGCGCGCCGGTTTGCGGGGCCCAGAGCAGCGCAGCCACTCCTCCCGCTACCGCACCGACCATGAACGCAATTGTGGCTGATCCCTTGGTATTCATGCTCTTCTCCTTTCTTATGGCCCAGGCCTAGCGATCAGCTAGACCGAGAGTGCCGGGGTTTCTCTTCACTGCGTCGGGTCCGTTACCGCCCCGCATGCGACGGAGCGCCGCCAGACCCGCTCGAGCGCTCGCGACGATCGCTCCATAGCGATCGGCGACTCCGCCCTCGAGAGTCCGGACAAACTCTGCGGTGGCGGCGCGGGCTTCGCCCGAGACCTTTTGCACGTCGCCGACGAGCTGCGACGTCGTGTGCGTCAGTGCCCGCAAGTCTTCCAACTCCGCTTCGCAACGCTCGAGCACGCCTTGCGCGACCGGGGCCAACGCCGTGATACGGCGTGCCGCGTATTCGATTTCGCGCGCCGTGCTCGTCAACCGGCGCGTGAGCCGCACGACCGCGATTGCGCCTGCGACCACAGCCACGGCGACAATTGTCGCCACAATTTCGAAAAGCGTGAAGGTCATGGCTAATCAGTTTCCTCTCGGAATCGCCCGGAGTCACGAGGCGGGCGGGCGGGGGTCCTCATCTTCCCGCATCTCGGCGGTGAGGCGGGCGAGGCCCCAGAAGCCGATGATCGCGGCGACTAGTGCAACAGCCAAGAATGCCAATGCAGCGCTCATGACTTGCCTCCCTTGATCGGGTTCATGAATACACATGCCATTCTGTGACGATCAAACGATGGTTCCGGTGTTCCGGCGCGCGCCACTTAAAGAGACATTAGATTCTCTTCATCGCGATTACATGTGGCGGGCGCCGCGACTTTCCTCAGCTCGCGCTCACGTGGTCAACCCGGGATTCTTGCGTGACGACCAGCCAACCAGGAAACCACCCGCGATGAGAGCGGCCACGCCGACAACGGGAGGAATCGATACCCGCTCCTTCTTCTCCACGACGACGTCGACCGGCCCGATATGGGTGGTGTCGCGATCTTTGATGTAGGTGACTCCGCCCCAGATGATTCCGACGAAACCGATGATGATGAGCAGGATGCCGATCAGTGTCACGTTCATGGTCGTGACTCCCTTCATGCCGACAGGCGACGGGCCGTACCGGCGTTGTTTGAACCCGTGTGGTAGTGGGGTCCATCGAGCGGCACGGCCCGCCGCACGCAGCCTTGCTATCGCCGTCTATGAACCGCCGAGGAAGTAAACGTGGAAGCCGATGTGCGAAAAATTGTTGCCCAGGGTGCCGAAGCTGGTTTCGCTGTCACCGCCGCCGGCCGGGCTGAAGCTGTAGAACCCGATACCGTGGCTGGCCGACACGCTGAAACTATCCACGATGAAGACTTCCGCTTCGATCTCACCTTCTATGGTCAATGTCGTCGCGTCGTCCGTGGCAAACGGCTCGGGCGGAGACGACATCTGAACTTCCTCGCTCTCGTAGAGGAATCCCGGCCGGACGAGGACGTGCACCTTGTCCCAGCTTTTCAGGACGATCGGCATTCCCAGTTCGACCGCCCAACCGGTCAGGCTCTCCCCGTCGTAGCTGGGGGCGGGGTTCGACTGGAACCCGATTCCCAGGTCGACACCGAACTTCTGCTCGCCCAGCCACCAGCGAACGCCCAGCGGGGCGGTGATGGAATGGAAACCCAAACCCCCGTTGGGGTGCGATGGCCCTTCTCCGGTCAGCATGCTCGTGGATGCTTCGGTTTGCGCGTCCACCGACGCGGGCAGAGCGAAGCAGGCGGCCGCCGTTACCGTGAATAGGAAAGTCATCAGTTTCTTCATGAGTCGCTCCTTTTGATTGGATGCCTCACTGCGATCCTGGCAACAGTCGCAGCAAAGCCTGCAAGGTGGGAGCGACGGGTGGCTGTAACGGAACTTACAAGGCGGGAGGGCCGAGGGTCACAGAATCCGCGTCAGTCGGACACGCCCGGGCGCGGAACCAGAATGCTCCGGACGATGGGCCGAAGCCGCGCCACCCACAGTGCATACATTTGCGCCGAAGGGTGCAAACCGTCGGGCGCGACGAGATTCTGCTCGTCGCGCGCCCGCCGCGAGATGTCGGTTACGTCGACGAACACGACCCCGCGGGCCTCGGAAACGGCACGCGCGAAGTCGTTGTACATGTCGATTTCGCCCGCGATTATTCCCTCCGGGTCGAATAACCGCCGCCCGAAGCGGGTCGCCGAATAGTCCGGAATCGAAAGCACGATCACGTGGGTTGGACTTCCGTGCGCCAGAGCGATCGCACGGTCGATGAGCGCCCGAAACTCGCGCTCGTAGACATCGAACGCAAGCGCCCTGAACTGATTGTTGACGCCGATCTGGAGGGTGACGAGGTGGAACGAGCCGTCGAGATCCGCGGACGCGTCGAGCAGGTTCGCAGTGGTCCAGCCGGTACGAGCAACGATCGTAAGGCCTACCACGCGCACGCTGTCGGCGAGGAGCGAATCGGCGAGTTGGCGGGGCCAACTCTTCGCTGGCGCGACCTTCTCGCCGATCGTGTACGAATCCCCCAGTGCGAGCACGCGGACCTGGGCGGCAGCGTGCGGCGCGGGCGTCGCCGTGGGCAGCGCCGGTTCGTCCTGGCACGCCCATACCGACGCGACGAACACGACGGCAACGATAACTCTTGACGCGGAGAAGCCCATTGTTGACATATCATAGCGCCGGGCTAGTGGATGCGCAAGCTGTCGGCGTTCATCATGGTCGCGTTGCAGGCTCGCAGTCGCGGAGTCTCACAGCACTCGCCTCAGTATCCACGCGTCGCGAACAACCGACATCGACTATGGCGGCGCATGACATGATGCGCGGGGCAGCTCTCATGAAAAGGAGTAAGAACCATGAGTAACGTTGCGACGAAAGTCGAATCGGGTGGACGCCGTATGACGATGTTCGGCGTCGTTTGTATCATCCTCGGGCTGATCGCGATGGCGATACCCGCGCTCACCAGCCTGTCCGCCGTATTGGCGGTGGGTCTGCTGGTGATTGGAGCCGGCATCCTGAGAATGCTGTGGGCGTTTGGCGCGGGAAGCTTCGGCAAGGGCTTGCTGGGTCTCGCGATCGGCTTCCTCACGCTTCTGTGCGGCATCGCGATGGTGGCCAATCCCTTGTTTTCGTTGGGCGTTCTGACCCTCGTCATCGCGATCTATTTGATCGTGGATGGCGTGGCCGAGATCATCGGCTCATTCCGCATGGCCGGGTCGGGTCGTGGGTGGTTGCTTGTCGGAGGGATCGCCTCGATTGTTCTCGGGCTCATGATCTGGCGGCAGTTCCCCTTGTCGGGGGCCTGGGCCATCGGCGTCCTGCTGGGCGTCAAGCTGCTGTTCGTCGGGATGGCCATGGTCACCGGCGGGTCTGCATTGAAGTCGCTCGCGAAAGCGAGCGGATAGAGATCTTGATGGCGTCTTACGGCGCCGGCGTGATTCGCAGGATCAACGCAATCTTCTGAAACCTGCGTAATGAGCCATCTTCCACGAAGATGACGTTGCCACCCAGTGTCAGCACCTTTTCGATGACCACATCCACGAGGTTGTCAGCGTCGTCCATCAGGGGCGAGTTCTCCTGGGGCTTCACGCGGTAGCCGTCTTCGACCAGCAACGTCGCGCCTACGCCGGAGTCGATCGATTGGACAACGTCGTCAATGCCTACGGCGACGTTGTGTGCGCGTGCAGCCGCTTCCAACTCGCGCGCTACTTTGTTGCCGGCGCTGGCCATAGCCCCTTTCACAAGCGGCCACACGATGCTCCCCAAATCGTTTAGAGATGTAGTCGCATGATCACCCTCGGCCTGGCCGATAATCGCCCCCGGATATGCCGTCACCGACGCGAACGCGGACTGGTTTCTCTCTGTGCCAACCAGAACCACTCCGAGCGGATCTTGCTCGTAGTAATGAGCGAAATGGTGGTCTACGGTCTGCAAGAACGCTCGCAGTTGAATATCGTTAAGCGCTGGATGCACCGGACTCACCGAAGACTCGAACGGGAACCACGTGTTCTGAATGTCGATCAGGCTATCCCGAAATGCCTCGTATAACTTGTTCGTATGTTCACTCAGCGACAGAACGTAGTAATGTGTGCTGAGTCTATGCTGCGTACTGAGTTTCACGACGGGTCTCCCTGTGCCGCGAGTGCTTTTTTCCGGGAATGGTCTGGCCTATGCGCCTCAAGTGTAAGGGATGCCTGGTGCCGGATTGAATCGATCCAAAGAGCGAAAAAGGAGCTAGTCCCTCGAAGGATTGACCGCTTCAGCTACCACGCCAACGCCCTTGGTGCGCGATATTCAGGCCTCACTCCCGCACCACGGCGCGGCGTGTAGCTGACTTAGGCTCGAACGGAGCCCGGAGTTCATACAGAATGACCTGCTCCCGGCCTGCCTGCTTGGCGGCGTAGAGCGCGATGTCGGCCGCGCGCAACAGTTCCGGAGCCGTGGAAGCGTGTTCGGGCGACGCCGCAATGCCGGCCGACAGCGTCATTGTGCCGAGCGACTGTCGATCGTACCGTATCTCCAGTTGCTTGATGATGGCACAGATCTGTTCGACCCGCTCTCGGGTGTCTGCCAGAGACGAATCGGGTAGAACGAGCGCAAACTCCTCGCCGCCAAGGCGGCACGCAATGTCGCTCGTGCGCAGGTTCTGGGACAGCACGTGCGCACACTCGCGCAACGCGAGGTCACCGGCATCGTGGCCAAACATGTCGTTGAATCGCTTGAAGTGATCGACGTCCAGAACGGCGACGGACAAGGAGGTGCTGCGGCGCTGCGACAGGCTCAATTCACGCGGCAGGCTGTCGTCCAGGTAGCGCCGGTTGAACAGGCCGGTCAGCGGATCATGATTGGCCTGCTCGCGCAGGCACGACAACAAGTCCTCGTTGACTTGCCGGGTGCGATCCTCAAGTTCTTTCCGCTCGGTGATGTCCCGGATATTGCACTGAATCACCTTCATCCCGCCGGCCATGTACACGTTGCTGACGAACTCCACGTGCCTGTGCTCGTGCTCCTTGGTTTCCAGCGGCAGGTTGTCGTAGCGGACATACTCCTTGGCCTGCAATTGCCGAAAGGCCTCCCGGCTGGCCACGACATCTTTGAACGGGCCGATCTCCCAGAGTGTCTTGCCCAGCAGCTCGGCGTGACGATAGCCGAGCATGGCCTGTAGAAACGGGTTGGCGTCGGTTATCTGTCCGGATTTCGCATTCAGGATGAGTATGCCATCCTTGGCTGTCTCGAAGAGCCGTCGGTAGCGGCGCTCGGAATCCGCCAGCGCATTATCGATCCGCTTGTGACCATTCCGACCGCTCACGGACCCAGCCTTCTTGCCTATGGGCCTCATGGCCAGCTCGACGCTTGCCGGGTTCAGTTGCCTCTGCGAGGTTGCGTTGTCGGCAAAGAGTCGGGATCTTGTATTCTTCGTCATGACAAACCCCCAGGATTGACGGGATCCTCTCCCGTCCGCGGCTCGTGGGCGCAATTGGCACGGGGAATCACGGGTCCGAGCAGGTACTGAATCAGATCGCTTTTTTCCTCGTCCGTAAGCCCGAGTTTGAAGAAGGAATCGTAATGGTCGACGACTTGAGACATCGACATCGACTCTGGATGGGTAGCAAGTGTCCTTACCACAACGTCTCCTTGCTCGGCGTCGCGCACCTCCATGCCGGCTTGAATCAACCTCTGCTGGTTGGAGGTGCGCGGGCGCAATCCCGCGGCGGCGAATCTCCTTCGCCGACGGTCTTCGAAACTCCGCGGCGTGGGTACTACGGCCGTATTGCCGGCAAGCGCAACCGCGCCGATCCATGCCAATGCCCGGACAAGGTACCGGAGGTGGGGAACGGACGGAATCGACCGAAAGGGCGAAAAAGGAGCTAGTCCCTCGGATGTGGGAAAATACGGCAGGCGACTTAGTGGCTTTGGCTATTGCCTGCGCTCTTCGTCGTGGACGAAGGCAGCAATCTGCAGACGGGTATTGAGCTCCAGCTTTTCCAGCACATTGTGGACGTGGCTTTTCACGGTGAAGGTCGCAATGTGGAGCTGCTGGGCAATCTCCTTGTTGCTCATGCCCTCGGAAATCAGGTCTACGATCTCCCGTTCACGCTTCGTCAACTGTATCGCATGAGCGGGAATGCTGTTCCCGCTCTTGAGCACCGATTCGACGATTTGCGTGAAGAGTGATTTGGTCAACCCTGCCGGAAGTATGGTGGCTCCCCCGGCGACGGCTTGGATGGTCCTGACATAATCTTCCACCGGGGCGTTCTTGAGAATGAAGCCTGACCCCCCGGCTTTCACGAATTCGACAATGTCGGCTTGATCGGGGAGGATATCCATCGCGATGACTCTTGACTCCGGAAAGCGCTCTCGAAGCACTCCCATCAGCTTCAAGCTGTGTTCTTGCTCCAGGCCGAGATCCAGTAGAACGACGTCGGGCGAGTGCATACCCTCGAGCTGTGCGGTCGAACCGTCGCCGTCGGTACGCGCGTCGACAGCGAAACCACCGTGATTCCGAAGAATGTCGGAGATACCTTCCCGCAAGAAGCGATTGTCTTCAATCAGCAAGACTCGAATTTTTGTAGGCACAATCGTCTCCGAGCATGATAGCCAACGCGAAGCGGGTAAAGCGCTGGCCGTCAGGGAGACTAGCCGAAGGTACTGTCCCGGGCGGCCGGCTCTTCACTGGCTGATATTGCAGACGTTAAACGCAGCCCGCCGCGCCTGTCAACAGCTCTATTGCGGAAGCCGTCGGACGATCGGGTGTTAGCGTGCTAACGCCGCGCGGATCTGGGTCAGGCGATGAGTCGAGCACTCCGTGCCGTCACTCGGCGAGCTTGCCGAGCGCTTTGGGGTCGTGGATGCAGATGTATTCCTTGTGGAACGCGACGATACCTTCACGTTTGAAGCGATTCATGTGGGTGCTCACGACCTCGCGGCGGGCGCCGATGAGGTTGGCGACGTCTTGCCGCGTGAGGGGGACGTCGATGCTCATGCCGCACGCTCGTTGCTGGGGGAATTCGCGGGTCAGGCGGATCAACACCCGGGCAAGCCGCGCAAGCACGCTGCGAAACGCCAGATCTTCGAATCGCGCGACCACTTCGACCGACCGTTCGCCAATGAGCTTGACGAGTCGCGAACACGCACCAGCTTGCTGGATGAGTTTGTCGAAATCGTCCCGTGAGACATACGCGACCAGCGATGCTTGCATCGCTCTAGCCCGCAGTTCCGTCGTTTCGTTTCCGACCGAGTTCAAGAGACCGAACGGCTCACCGTGCTTGATGAGCAGCAGGAGAAGCTCCTTTCCGCTGGCATCATCGACACAGCTGATTTTGACGCGGCCTTTGAGGAGAAAGTACATCCGCTGCAGATGCTCGTCGCGGCTGCCGCTGATGACGTAGATTGTCTCGCCACGCTTGAATTCGCGCAGTTGCAGGAGTCGCGTGAACCGTTTCAGCACCTCACCGTCGACGGACTTGAGCAGGTCGACGCTACGGAGGTGCCAAAGACCGAAATCCTTGAGGGTCTTGGGTGTCGGTATCGTTCCGCGCTTCTTGTTCATGTTGCAGTTCCGCTCCCTCGTTTAGTCCGACAGCATACCCGAGGGCGGTAACGGGATTGAATCGATCGGAAGAGTGAAAAGGGAACTAATCCCTGGGACGTGTGTGTGCACCAATTCGCGCTCGATTCCATCGCCACCGGTCGCTAGAATGGCGGCATGGAGACCTTCCAACCCGCCGCCTGAAGCCGTACGCATCATGTTGCTTCGAGTCCTCGCGACGCTTCTCGTCCTTTCCTTCTCGATGCCCGCGGCGGCCGCGCGCAATGCCGCACCCACAGACCGTCCACCCGACCAGGGTGGCTACACGCGAGCGATGGGCCTTCCGTCGCTGTTCAAGAGCACGGCCGGCTTGGAGTTCCTCTCTTACCACACGTCGACGGACCACCAGATTGGCGCACTGCTCAATCTCGGGGTAATGCGTTACGTCGGCAACCCGGTCGTGGGCATGCTGGGGCTCGCGGCCGAAGGGTACGTGGGAGGTCACGCCAGCGAGCCGGATCTCGGCGGCCGTGCGTACTTGACCGTTCCCAGCCTGCTGATTGGCGCCGGCGTCGACTACAGCGCCGAGAGCGGGGAGTCCGACCTCATCCTCAAACTGGATGTTCCCATGCGGCGCAAGGGAATCGTCGGGGCGGGGTCGGCGCTGACCTTCCGGTGGTTACCGCACCGCGAGCAGACGTTCGCAGTCGGGTTGAACATTCCGTTGGGTGACCGGAACGCAGGCCGCACTCGTCCCCAGTCCGATTACGTGAAGATGGACAATCGCGAGCCCGCGCGTCTGCAGTTCGAAAACATGGGCGCCGTCGACTCGACGTTCGTGGAGTGTCTGCGGGTGCTGCGCGCGCGCGCAGCGTGGGTGGCGCGCCTAACCCAGCCCTTCTCCGAATACGGCGGTGCGGATGCGGCGGACGCCATGGCGCCCCGGATCGCCGAGTTGCGCGCGCACATGGAGAAAACCGACGCCGAGTTCCCCAAAGGCCACACCGTCAACGAGGAGGTTCGCGTCTACCACGAGACCCTCGACCGCTTGTTCTCGATCGCCGAGAGCGGAAGACCGATGGTGCCGGGTGAGAGCACGCCCGCAGGGAAACGAATCGCAGCGCGCGCGAAACTCTACCTCCTGGATAACGTGATTATTCCGTACAACGCCCTCATCGGCCAGTTGAAGAAGACGGATCGGCTCTCGGGCATGATCGCGGTCGCGCAGGCCAACTTCGCGCGCGGCATCCTCTCCGGGGAGGACTTCGAGGACGCCCGGGCGCGGCGCGTCCTGTTCGCATTCCAGTCGCTCTGCGACCTAGTGGCCGAGAATCAGGCCGAATTGCGCGAGCGCTGGAGCGACAACCGCTACGTATGGCTGCCGCTCCAGTACGGCCTGGCCCCGGAAGAACACGACACCCAGGAAGAACTGAACGGAATCATCGCTCGCGCCACCGGAGAGGAATTCACGCGCGGCAACCGGGTCTGGTACATCATGAACGAAGAGTTCCAGTACGAAATGGCCCGCTCCGTGCGCCTGGCCGAGGACTACCACGTGCTCTGGATCCACGACATCAGCGGCGAGAACGACAACGGCGACCCGGACGCCATTTCCTACGAACTGGTGCGCAGCTACCTGCGGGCGCTGACCGAACGCGTGCGGGTCTACAACACGACCGGCAAACTGCCCATGTACATCATCCTGCTCGACCAGCTTTGCCTCGAGAAGCACAACTCCCGGCTGTGGATCGAACTGCTGGAGGATCCGCTACGACACAAACTGCGCCTTCCTGGCAAGTTCGCCGAGTGGGAAGACGAAATCGCGCGCCTGCAGGACGACCTTCGCAAAGCGGTCGAAGAGTCGCTCATGCTCCAGGTGGAGAAGAACCAGTACGGGGAAAAGTGGCTGCGCAACCGGATCCGAGTCCAGGTGAACATCACCAACCCGGCCGACTACTCCTTCTACAGCATAAAGATCATCGGCAAGTTGCCGGTCCCCGACAACAACATGCGGGACCACCGCAAGATCGTCTTCTACGACGTGACGGAGGATGATCCGTACCGGGGCATGGCGATGTTCACGGGTGTGGGGATCGGCGAGCACTATGCGGGAACGACCTGGGAGGACCGCGCTCTGATGCTGCAGGGTCCGGGCGCTCTGGCCACCAAGAATGCGGCTCGTTTCCTGTTCCAGACGCAGGGATTCGAGGATAACGAGATTCCCTACCCGCTGCGGTCGCGCCCGAAGCCAAAGTCGTACGACGACGCCGTAGCCGCCGAAATGGCGTCCCGCTCCGACTACAGCGTGCGCAGCCGCGTCATCGAGCTGCACAACGAAACCGGGTTCACCCCGAAACCGCTGAACGTGGCGAAGTGCGTGCTGTATAGCCTGATGCCTCCCGGCTCGGTGATCAAGGTGCCCGATTCGCTCTGGCAGAGCTACCTCTACGCATCGCTTGTCGCGGGCAGCGCCCTTCGCGGTTGCCGCTCCCTGGTGATCGCGCCATCGCTGCGTGCCGCCCCCAGCCCGGGCGATCTGCAGATGGGGCGGGCCAACGGTCTCATGAAACGCCTGGTCGTATTCGGCAATGCCATGGACGATTACATGGAGCGTGAGGGCGGTATTCTGAAGGTGGGGTTGTACGCGCCGCGGCAGGGGGCGGATGACATCGCGGGACGGTTCCGGCAGGGGATGAACATCCACGAGCCGTGGATGAACCGCGTCTACCACCTCAACGCGGCCATGGACTCGGTTGCGTCCAACGCGGGCCGCTATCTCGACGAGATTGGCTACCAGGTGTCCTTTCACGCGAAAGGGGATTCCCTCGAGACTCCCAAGCTCCACCTGAAGGCCAACCTGTTCGCGTCGCCCCAGGTGTGGGACGGCCTCATGGCCGACCCCGGGTGGGGTGAGGTTCTGAAGCTCTATGTCCAGTACCTCGCGCGGCAACAGGGGCAGGGGAAAGGAAAGGAAACACAACTCCACAGCGTCCGGGAGGTTCCCGAGGCGTTGGCGCGCAAGGTGAGTTCCGTTGTCAATGGATACTACGATTCGCTCTCGCCCGAACAGCAGAACGCGATGATTTCGTTCTTCACCATCGGCAGTGCCAACATGGATTACCGCAGTCAGGTCATGAACGGCGAAGTAATGGTGACGATCGGCGGCCCCAGCGGCCTGGTGGGCGTGATCGACTTCGTGCTGCTGGCCGGTCTGTGCGAGTGGCCGGCGACACCCGAACAGGTTGACGAACTGCTGCCGCCGCCGGGCTGGCTGCCGCGCAAGCTTTCCGCATTCATCAAAGTCGCTCTTTAGGGCGGGCTGCGTGCGGTCAACGCGATACGGACCCGGTGACGGGCATCCGCATCCAGCGGGCGCGCATCGCGGAGAACACGCCGCAGGCGATGAGCACGAGCCCCGCGGCGGCGAGGAGCGTGCGGCCGAACGGTTGGCGCAGGAGCCCCATCAGGGCATCATCCGTCCCGGCTGCGCGGTGGAGATTGCCATGGAACGCGGTGGTGACCAGAAACATCCCGATGGCCATGAGAACGATGCCACGGATTACAGTTCCGCGCCGGCTCAGACGAACGCCCACCCGCTTCGGCCAGGTCACGCGTCGACGAGCACGGGTTCGGTGGACGCCTCGACGGACGCTGCAGTGGTCACCGGCGGGTCTTCCGCGAACGTGGGCGCGCTGGGCGCGGACTCGACCGGCACGCTTAGTCCGATTCCGTTTCCAACGATCACCGACAACGCCTTCGGAACAACCTCCATCTCGACCACGTGCTGCTCTGGCGTGATGTTCATGTCGGAGTTGGTGAGCACTGGTTTCTCGGCGGTGATGCGCACGCGGCGGACACGGTAGGTCTTGAGATCGTTGGGCGATCCCGACGATGCGGCCATGACGAGTGCGATTGCGTTGACCCCGATGAGCGCTTCGAACAACGTCATTTCGATCATTCCTCCGATTCTCGAACAAGCTGTTCGCGGCCCGACGGAAATCGAGACTCTACGAGTGGATGGCTAGACGACCCGCCGCCCCTGGATGACACGGATCAGTACAATCACGATCGCGATGACCAGGAGGATATGGACGAATCCGCCCATCGTGTGCGCCGTGATCAGTCCAAGCAGCCAGAGAGCCAGCATGATGACGGCAATAGTCCACAGCATGTTGCCCACCTACTTTCAGGGTTCAAGCGGGCACATTCCACAATTGAGCAAAGCTCATCGAGGTGCGTCGCCCGCAGTATTCTTCCAGTCCGCGTAGTTATGAGCGATAGACTACCGGAGGCCGGCAACGGAAGTGAATCGACCGAAAGGGCGAAAAGGGAGCTAGTCCCTCGGATGGTTGCGGGGGGACGTCGGCAGTTCGCCGCCTTCGTTGCGGCGCTCTGTCGACAGGCGTTAGAGACGATTGACTTGTGTGGTGGAGGATTTCCGGTCAAGATGGTTTGGGAGTGTAAGGGCGCTGGTCTGGAGAGAATCGAGAAGTTGAGCGCCCTCGTGAATCGCAAATGAGAGGAGTCGCTCCGTGAGGCGTTGGTGGATCGCCGGACTAGTTGCAGTGTTCGCGATAGTGATTGCCTATGGCGTAGTGCGCCACTTCACGGGCGCGGAGTACATCGAAAAGCAGCTCTCTGCTGCGATTGCCTCGGCAAACGGTGTAAATCGGGTCAGGATCGGTTCTTCGAACTTCAGCCCGCTGCGCGGCTCTTTTTTTGCCAGAAACTTTGAGTTCCTGCCTGATACGCTCTTGCTCGCGGAGAGAACACAAGCGGGAACGCCTCCGCGAGCTCGTTACTCCGTCACCGCATCTTCGCTTCGTGTACATGGCATCCGGCTCTGGCCGTTGCTGCGGAAACAGATTGTGGCCGATTCGGTGGCCATCGATGACGTTCGAATTGATGTCTATTTGGACCGCACGGCGGGGCCTGTGCCGCCGGTGAAACCAGCTACATTGCCGCACATGGCCTTCCGGTCGATCGATCGACCGGTTCGCATCGACATCATCCGGCTGACAAACACCGCGATCAGCTATTCAGAAAGAGCCAGTGATGGTGGTGCGCCGGGAACGATTCGATTCACGGACCTGTGGGCGACCGCCTACAACGTGACAAACGACTCCACGCGCATGACACCGTCGACTCCGTGCACCATCGACCTGCGTACGCGGATCGCCGGAGCCGGTCGGTTGGACGCGACCTTCAGCTACGACCTCCTATCGCCGCGGTTGAGCATGACCTATCGCGGTACCGTCACCCGAATGAGCGCTGAACCGTTGAATGATCTCCTGATAAACCTGGAGGGAATCCGAATTACGAGCGGTGTCATCGATTCGACCTGGTTCGATTTCAAAGTGAACGAAGACCTCGCCAGCGGAACGATGCAGGTCCTGTATCGGGATCTCGCGTTCGAGATGCTGGATAAGATCACTCTGGAGCGCGGCCTGGCCGCGCGTCTCCAGACGTTCATCGTCGACAAAACCAAGTTGAGCGGCGCCAACCCAGCCGACGATCGAACGCCGGCGAGGGTCGCTGCAATACTGCGCGAACGGCGCCCCGAGTCAGGGCTTCTTAGGTTCCTGTGGGAGACCCTGCGCGAAGGAATTCTGTCAACGCTGGGGGTATGACGTGGACCAGCAACGCGGAACCACTCCCACGTCCCAGACGCTCGCGGACTTCGGCGTTTGGCACCTGCGCCGCATCGACCTGCTCAAATCCGTCGACGCCGGGGAGCTGAGCCGTCTGACGCGACTCGTACGGCTGCGCGAGTTCAAGCGCGGTGAAACCATCTATGTCATCAGCGGCAGTCGTGACGAACATTTGCAACGCATGTACTTTCTCCTCAAGGGAAGCGTCAAGATCAGCAGTGTCGACGATGCCAGCGGAAAGGAACTTCTGCTTCTGTTCATCAAACAAGGCGAGCCGTTCGGCCTCTTGAATTCGGTCGGCAACGAAGAGACCGACCTTCGCGCGGCGGCCATGCAGGCATCGCTGGTTGCATACGTTCCCCGGGACGATTTCGATACGCTCATCCATCAATCCGGCGCGTGCGCGCGACTCGTCAAGCTCATTGGCGAGCGGTCGGTCGAAGTTGTGTCCCGCTTCGAGGACCTGGCGTTTCGCAGCGTGCTTGCACGGCTTGCCCGGGTGTTGCTCCGCCTGGCCCGCGAATTCCCCCAGCAACGAGCGTGTGGTATGGGCATCGACGTCCCTCTCACGCAGCAGGATGTCGCCAACCTCATCGGCGCCCGCCGCGAGGTGGTGAGCACGCATTTGAGTCGCCTCAAACGCGAAGGTATCGTCGCGTTCCACACAAAACACATTTGCATCCACGATCCCGATGCGCTCGGCACGCTCGCTGAGACTGCATAAGAACGCCACTCATCGTCTGGTTAGTTACTTGATCGTGTTAGCGTGTTAGCGCGCTAACACGCACTCGTTCAGCCATACCGACATACTCGAAGTACGCCCCTCTTCATCTTCACGACGAGTTCCGGGCACTCGTCATTTGCGGTCGCCACCAAGTTCTCCGTCACGCCCTGTTCGCTGGTCCCCGACAACCGGAGGTGTTCGATGAGAAACCCCCACGGCAAGAGACTGCTCTGGCTACTCGTGCCCATTGTCATGGCTTTCACGGTCGCCGCACCGTACGCAACGACATTCTACGTCGCCCCCGGCGGCAACGACGCCGGCGCAGGGACGTCGGCCCAACCGTGGCGGACGCTGCAGAAAGCGGCCAACACGGCGCGGGCCGGTGACCTCGTGCTCGTCGCGAACGGCACCTACGTCGGCATGCAGATTACCGCCGACGGCACCGCGGCCGCTCCCATCACGTTTCGCGCCAATGGCGGCAGCGTGCTGGTCAACTCGCAAAACGCCTCGACGCCCGACAACATCAACATCGAGGGTGGCAACTACGTGACGGTGGAAGGATTCATCGTCGAGGACGCGCCCCGCGTCGGGATTCGTGCCGTGACCGCCACGGGCATCAAGATCCTCAACAACACGGTCAGGCGAAGCGGGCTCACCGGCATCCTGACTGGTTACACGCCGTCGATAGAGATCTCGGGAAACTCCGCGTCGGGTTCCCTGGATGAACACGGCATCTACGTGAGCAACAGCACGAGCGCCGCCGACAACCCGATCGTGCGCGGCAACGAGTGCTTCGACAACAACAAGAACGGAATCCAGCTCAACGGCGATTGCGACGTCGGCGGCGACGGCATCATCTCCGGCGCGTTGCTCGAGAACAATGTCGTACACCACAACAACTGGAAAGGGTTCAGCTTGATCTCGGTGCAGAACTCGACGATACGGAACAATCTGATCTATGAGAACGGGCTGTTGGCCGGCGCCGGTGGTATCCACCTGGCGGATCAACCCGGCTGCGGCAAGCCGAGCAATAACAACGTGGTCGTCAACAACACCATCCACGAGCCGCGTATCACCGGCATTCGGATGTCGAACGGCTCGACGGGAAACACGATCTTCAACAACCTGGTGATTGCCGCCAGTGTCTCGAAGGCGATCGTCGATGAGGGCAGCGGGAACTTCATCGACGCCGCGTCGAATCTGAAGCTGGCGTCCCTCGCGGGTCTGTTCGTGGCGCCGGGCTCGGAGGACTATCACCTGGCGCCGGCCAGTCCCGCCCTCAACCAGGCCTTGCTGACCTATCGAAGCGCGAGCGCGCCCGGGGCCGACATCGATGGGACGAATCGCCCGCAGGGTCCGCTCCCCGACGTCGGCGCCTATGAGCATGCCGTCTCGACCGGGATCAACGACGCGCCGGCCCTGGGCGTGGTGCTAGAGCAGAATGTACCGAATCCGTTCAATCCATCGACGCGGATCGTGTACGTCGTGCAATCCCCGGGCGAGGTGCGGGTCAATCTGGATGTGTTCGACGTGCGTGGCCGACGCGTGCGCCAACTCGCGCGCGAACGTCCGTCGACGGGGCAAGTGGTGGTCGTCTGGGACGGCCGCGACGACCACGGACGGGAAGTGTCGTCGGGAGTGTACTTCTATCGATTGGTGGCCGGGCCGACCACGATCACGCGACGGATGACGTTGCTCAAGTGATCGAACCCCGGGAATGAACGCTCGCGGGCAGGTACGACGCCGAGCTGGTTGACCATCCTTGTGCACGTGCAACCGGCGTCGTACCTACCGCAGCTAAACCTCTCACGTAGCCCGCTTGAGACTCCTGCGCGCGGACACTCCAACGAGCAAGCCACCCGCAATGAGAGCGGCTACGCCGACGGCGGGCGGCATTGATATCCGATCTTTGTGTTCCACGACGATATCGACCGGCCCGAGGTGGGTGGTGTCTCGATCCTTGACGTAGGTGACTCCACCCCAAATGATCCCGATGGTTCCGATTACGATGAGTAGGATGCCAATCATCTTCATGTTCATGCTGATGCCCCTGAGTGATGCCTATCTCGTTTTCATAGGCGTGAAGTAATGCAAAAGTTGATTGGCCAGGGAAACGCGGAAGGTGCGAGGGGCGCGCTCACGCGTTTCACGCTGACGACTGCCGTTGCTGTGTAGCATGGGACGGACGACGGTTCGTTGATACTGCATGACGGCAAGGAGCGGCCCCATCCCGACCGAACCGCCGAAAACAATTGGCTCGGTGTCGCTGCGTTCGTCCGGTCCATGCACGGTCCCGCGCATGAACCCTCCGCGAAAGTTGTCGATCCAGGGCCCACCCGTGTTGCCGTCACCTGCGCCGGGAACGAAGAACAAGCTTTGGTCCGCGAACGGTACCCGGACGTATTCCGCGTAGGTTCCGTCAATCGTATTGCCCAGAATCATGCCGCCGTTCTCGCAGCGCGCATGCTCTCTGTGTTCGCAGTGCGCGCATGTCCCGCACGACGTCAGGCACGAAATCAACACACAATCGCCAGCCCGGAAGTTGGACACATCGTCGCCAACTCGTTCGATGATGCCGGTGCCTTCATGCCCAAGGATCCGCCCACGGGAAATGGGTGCGGCGCCGCCCTTCATGGAGCGCAGATCCGAACCGGAAATAGTCGCGTTCGTGACCTTGACAATGGCATCCGTTGCGGCCCTGATGACGGGCCGAGGCCTGTCCTCGAATACCCGCTTTCCGGGGCCGCGATAAACGAGCGCTTTCATTACAGATCTCCCTTGTTCATTCTGCTCCTCTACACTTTCCGTCGACCCCGAATGACACGAACCGGTACCACCACGATCGCTATGACCAGGAGGAAAATCCGCCCATGGTGTACGACGTGATCAATCCCAGCAGCCAAAGCATCAGCATGATGACAGCGATGGATAGCTTACCGGAGGCCTGCCACTAGGTTGAATCGATCGAAGGGGTGAAAAGGGGACTAGTCCGTCGGGTGGGTTGCCCGACGCGTCGCTCCTACGCGATCTTGTTAGGCTGCGACTTACGCAGTACCATTTGGGCAACCGAGGAGAGCGGAATGAACATCAGACAGAGACGGCCCCTTCTTGTTTTGGCTGCACTGCTGGTTGCAGTGCAGCCTGCCTCCGTCATGGCCGATCAGAAGACGGAGCCGCCAGCCATCGGGCCTGCTGTATCCAGGGACGGGCAACACGACTTCGACTTTGCAATCGGTACGTGGAAGACCCAGGTATCGCGTCGGCTGCACCCACTGACCGGGTCAGACACCTGGGTTGAGTATGAGGGCACGTCGGTGGTCCGTCCCGTGTGGAACGGAGCTGCGAACCTGGTCGAGCTGGTGATGGATGGATCGTCGGGTCACTTCGAGGGGATGAGCCTGCGTCTCTACAATCCGGACTCGAAGCAATGGAGCCTTAACTTCTCCAATCGGGCCGCTGGCACGATGGCCGTGCCGACAATTGGTGAGTTCAAAAATGGTCGGGGCGAGTTCTACAACCAGGAGACCTTTGCCGGGCGAGCGATCCTGGTTCGCTTTGTCATCTCTCCCATCAGCGCTGACACGTACCGGTACGAGCAAGCGTTCTCAGATGATGGTGGAACGACGTGGGAAGTGAATTGGATCGCCACGGATACCCGGCTCCCCGCCAGGTGAGCGCATCCGTGTGCGTCGTCACCTGAACTTCTAGGAGCCCGGGCGCATGGCGGAGACCTTCGCGGAGTGGCCGGAGGCGCAGCCGGCCACGACGAGAACCAGTGCCGACGGGATACGCAGACGCATCACACCACACCTCCCCAAAAAAGTTCGATCGCGGTGGACGCGGCCCGCGGTGCCCAGGTTTGCGGCGCGTCTCTTCCGCGATCGAACTTCTGTCTTCTGGCCAACGGGTCTACTGCATCGGGGAGCGCTCGCGGCTCCGCTCCGCGTCGTACTCGCGCTTGTCGATGAACGCGGCGATCAGGAGGCCGATGCCGATGAACATCGGAATCAATCCCCACAAGCCGTCTTCTCCGCCCGACTCACGCATCAGAGCGATCGTGAGCGCCAGACCGATGCCGGTCAGCACCAGGCCGTTGGCGCGCCGGTTGGAATACTTGGGCCGCTCCGGCCCGGCCACCTCGACGTCGTTCGGGACCGGAAGCCCTTTTTCCATGGCGATGATGCGCTCGCGGTGGGCGAGCTCCCGGCGGCGGCTGCCCATGACGATCGCGGTGATGGCGATCAGGACGCCGCCCACGACGGCCAGGATCGGGATCGCCAGCGCGATCGCTTCGGTATCGACGAATCCAAAGATCGGGTTGTCCATAGTCTTCACTCCGTTGGTCTTGGGGCGGGCGAGCCCGCCGGGTCCGTGTGCTTCTGTCCGAAACTCACCCTCTTGGACCGGGCCCGCCGGCCCAGGGTTTCAACGATTTTTCCTCCGCGGTGGGCTACAATAGATGAAACGCGCGCCCGGCCGGGGCGGTCCTATCGATTGGAGTCAAAAGCGCGGTGTCCCAGACAGAACGAGACCTCGTCGCGCGGGCGCTTCGTGGAGACGAGCGGGCGTTCCGGGACCTGATCGCCCCGCATCACGCCATGGCGTATGCGGTAGTGCGAGCGGTGCTGGGGGTCCGGGGGCGCGAGGAAGTCGACGACGTCATGCAGATGGTCTACTTGAAGGCGTACCAGGGGCTCGCGAACTTCCGCGGCGACGCGAAGTTCTCCACCTGGCTCTACCAGATTGCGCGGCGGGAGGCGATCGACGTATCTTCGAAGCGGCGCCTCGATACTGTCGACGTCGACGACGTGGAGATTGCGGCTGGCGGATCCGACGCGCCGGATTCGGCCCTCCGTGAGCACGACACCCGCGAGTGGGTCGAACGTGCGCTGGGCGAAGTGGACGAGACGTACCGGACCGCGATCGAGCTTCGTTACATGGCGGAGAAGTCGTACGAAGAGATCGCGGCGATCATGAATCTCCCGGAGGGCACGGTGAAGACCTACGTGCACCGGGGGAAGATCGAGATGAAACGAATCCTGTCGCGCCCGGAGAGGCGCGCGCGCCCCGCCGGGGCGCGGGAGATGAAGCGATGAATCCGCTGTGCGAAAGAATCGAAGCGCTGTTGCCGGCTCTTGTCAGTCGTGATATTGCGACATCGGATGCCGCGATGGTGACCTCGCACGTCGAGTCGTGCGCCTCGTGCCGCGAATCGCTGGCCATGTTTGCAATGCTCGAACAGTCGCTGGTGTCGCGCCGCGCCGAGGTTCCTCCGGTGGATTCCTTCCTCCCGAACCTGGCCGCGGTGCGCGTTCCGGCCGTACACCGGCACTCCCCACTGTTCAGGGTGTTTCGCGCCGCGATGAGTGTCCCGGGGATATCGATTCTCTTGGTGATGTGGGGGACGATGTTCGCGCTCTCGTTCCGAACCCATCTGGCGAACGACATCACGCGCTATTCGTCGCTCGATCGCTGGAAGGCGCTGATGGCGTTGACGACGCGCAGATCACGAATCTCACTGGCAACAATGTCTGGATGCTGACTCTGCGGCGTACTCGCCCTGACTCTGGTAATCCTGGGCTCCATGGGTGCCATGACGCTGCGCTACGTGCGACGGTAGTTTCAACATATCGTCCGCGACTCAAGGCCTCTTGTAGCGCGCGACGTACTTCGGCACCTTGATTCCGCGCTTGAGCTTCGGGTCGCGGAGCGGCTTCCCGACCCCGGTCGCGAACGGAAGCACCCCCGCCCAGTAGGGAAGCGCGTAGTCCTCGTCCTCGTCGATCGGCCCGCCCGTGCGCACCTTCGCGGACGCCTCGTCGATTGGTATCTCCAACACGGACGTCGCCTTCATCTCGGTGTCGTTCGGCCCGCGCGAATCGTTCCAGCGTTCCGGAATCAAGTGCTCGACCAGCGCGTGCAGCGCTTTCATTTTCGCGCCCGGCTCTTCGATCGCCCGCAGCTTGCCGATAATCACCACCGAGCGATAGTTCATCGAGCTGTGGAATACCGAGCGCGCGACCACGATCCCGTCCGCGAGCGTCACGGTGACGCACGCGTCGACGCCGTCGGCGAGGGTATTCAGCATCCGGCTCGCCGCGGAGCCGTGCAGGAGCAGACGGTTGCCGTCGCGCGCGTACAGCGTCGGGATCACGAACGGCTGGCCTTGATGGACGAAGCCCACGTGGCAGACCAGTCCCTCGTCGAGGATGGCGTGGATGGTCGCGCGGTCATAAGCGCCGCGCTTCGGAATCCGGCGTACGCGGGTGCGCTCGGTCGGGTGCTTGCCTCGCGATGTCATGCGTGTCTCTTTCGGTTGAGCCTCTAGTCGATCAGCTTCGGGCAGTCGTCGGCGACCGGGCACTCGTCGCAGTTGGGCTTGCGCGCGGTGCAACAGCGACGCCCGTGCCACGCGATCCGGTGCGAAAGCGCGATCCATTCGTTCTCGGGGAACGCCGCCATCATGTCGCGCTCGACTTCTTCCGCGTCCTGGCTGGTCGAGAACCCCATCCGGTTCGACAGGCGCAGCATGTGCGTGTCCACCACCACGCCCGGGATGCCGTACACGTTTACCAGGATCACGTTGGCGGACTTGCGCCCGACGCCGGGGAGCTGCAGCAGCCCTTCCATGGTCGACGGCATCTGCCCGCCGAAGTGCTCCACGAGCGTGCGGCACGCCGCTTTGATCGACTTGGTCTTGTTGTTGAAAAAGCCGGTGCTGCGGATCTCTTCGCGCAGCACGTCGTCGGGGGTAGCCACGTAGTCCTGCGGGGTCCGGTACTTCTTAAAGAGCGCGGGCGTCACCATGTTGACGCGCGCGTCGGTGCACTGCGCGGCCAGGATGGTGGCGATCAGCAGCTCGAGCGCGTTGGTGAAGTCGAGCTCGCAGCGTGCGTCGGGGTAGGCTTCCTTCAGCCCGTCGATGACGCGCAGCGCGCGGCGGCGCAGGTCGGGAGTGACGATCAGCGCCGGTCTTTGCTTCGGCGTCGCCTTCTTTTTCGCTGTGACTTTTTCGCTTCGGCGGTGCGGCCGCACGCTTGCGAACGGGTTTCGGTCGCCCGCGCGCGGTCTTTCGCCGCGGTGTCTTCTTCTGATTCGCTTTCCGTTTCATGCGGAACGCGATTATAGCCGAAAGGTCATTTTCGCGACAGGTCGAAGCGCGCGCTTGCGCCCACGAACACGCGCCAGTCCTCGGTGGTGTTGGTGATTCCGTAGTAGACGCCCGTGTCGAACTGCCAGTCAGGATCCGGCGCGAACGTGACCCCGACGTCGAAGGTGGTGTCGTCGAGGGCGCCGTCGTCGAAGCCCGCCCGCGCGACGTAGATCTCGACGAATCCGGCGAAGTCGCCCGCGATGGGTGTCCCCAGCGAGACCGAGCCGATCACCCACGTCTCCTCGTTGTTCAAACGCATGGCGCCGGCCATCGCACTCATCGCGCGGTCACCGCCCAGGTCGATCGAGACCGGCGCAACCAGGCCCCACGTAATCGCGTCGAAGATGGCGTCGCCACGGGTCGGAACGTACGCAAACGGAAGCAGCGCCATCGCGGACCCGGAGAAGTCGTTGCCCGCGAGGTTGTACTTCAGCCGCAGTCCCGCCGGTCCGGTCCCGCTGCTTTCGTCGTCGGGAAGACCGGTCTGTTCGGTGCGCACGCTGCACCCACGGCGCGAACAGGAGCTGGACGTCGAGGTTGTCGCGCGATGCCGTACTTGGCGTTGAAGGCCATCAGGGACGTGCCGGTGATGGTCTCGTCGGAGCACGTTGAATTGCCCCTGGGTCAGAACGTCGCTTTCCACCTGCAACCAACCCTTCGGAACGGAGTAGGGACTCTCCGTCCGATCGGGGCGATCGGTGCTCATCGGCCGGTCGGCGGCGTGCGTGGAATCACCGGCGAGCTGCCAGCACAGAACAATCGCGCCCGCGGCCGCGGTGAGGCTACGCATGGCGCTGCCTCGCCTTCAGCAGGCGGCGCACGTCGGCGGCACCGCGTGTGTTCAGCACGTCGTCCTTCGTGAGCCAGCCCTTGCGCGCCACGCCGACGCCGTAGCGGAAATAGGCGATCTCGCTGGTGTGGTGCGCATCCGGGTTCACCACGAACTTGACTCCCATCTCCTTCGCGGTCTTCACGTGGCGCCAATCGAGGTCGAGGCGGACCGGGTGCGCGTTGATCTCGATCCACACGTCGTGGGCGGCACACGCCTCGAACACCGCCGTTAGATTCAGCGGGTAGCCGTCGCGCGAGAGCAGCAGCCGTCCGGTCGGATGGCCCAGCATGGTGGTGAACGGGTTCGACACGGCGGTCACGATGCGTTTGGTCATCTGCGCCTCGGTGCCGGTGAACTGACCGTGCACCGATGCGCACACGTAGTCGAACGAGGCGAGCAACTCGTCGTCATAGTCCAGCCGTCCGTCCATCAGGATGTCGCTTTCGATGCCGGCGAACACGACGAACGGCGCGATCTCACGATTGAGCTCCCGGATCTCGCCCAGCTGCTTCTTCACCCTGGCCGGCGTGAGGCCGTTGGCATACATCGCGGTCTGGCGAATGATCGGCGATGCCGAGGTACTGATGGCCGAGCGCCCTGGCGGCGTCCGCCATCTCGCGCAGAGTCGAGCGTCCGTCGCTATAATCGGTGTGGCAGTGAAAGACTCCGCGGATGTCGGCGGCCTCGATCAGGCGCGGGAGCGCGTGCGCCTGCGCGGCCTCGATCTCGCCCGTGTTCTCGCGCAGCTCCGGCGGGATGAAGTCCATGCCGAGGTGCTTGAAGAGCGCCGGCTCGTCCTTGAGGGGCACCGCGTCCTCGCCCTTGAACAGGCCGTACTCGTTGAGCTTGTAGCCCTGTTTCTTCGCGATCGCCCGCACCTCGGTGTTGTGTTCCTTGCTGCCGGTAAAGTAGTGCACCGCCGCGGGAAATTCGTGGTCCTTGACGACGCGCAGGTCCACGTTGATGCCGGAGTTGAGAATCACGCTCGACTTGGTGGGCCCCTTCGCGACGATGGTGGCGACGCCCGGGAGCGTGGTGAACACGTCCATTAGGGCAGAGCCGTCTGCCTCTCGAGTGACGGTCGCGAGAATATCCACGTCGCCGATGGTCTCCTTGTGACGCCGGATGCTCCCGCCGATCAGGCTCTGCGTGACGCCGGGCACGCGCCGCACGGCGTCGAGAATCGTCTCGGCTTCCTCGGACGCCGTGCTGAGCAGGAATCGCTGCCGGTACTTCCGGTAGCGCGCGATGTTCTTCAGGATGTTGGTCTGTGTCTTCTCGCCGAAGCCGGGCAGCTCGGCGAGCCAGCCGTTGCGGCCCGCCTGCTCCAGCTCTTCGATGGATTTGACCTTGAGCTTGTCGTGGACCGCTTTCACCTTTTTCGGCCCCATGCCGCTGATGCGCAGCATCTCCAGCATGCCGGCGGGGACTTTCTTCCGGAGCTTCTCGTATTCCGGGAAGGTCCCCGTCTCGAGCATCGACTTGACGTCGGCGAAGATGGACTTGCCGATGCCGCGCACCTCGAGCAGCGCCTCCGACTTCACCATCTCGTTCAGGTCCTCGGTGAGGTCGTCGATGGCGCGCGCCGCATTGAAGAACGCGCGGATGCGGAAGGGATTGTCGCCGGTGATCTCGAGCATGGCGGCGACGTCGTCGAGGGCGCGGGCGACGTCGGCCTTCGAGATCGCGCGAGGGGGGGAGGTCTTCCGCGCGGGGGCCATGGGCGAACCCTAGCCGGCTCGGGAGGCGCGGTCGGAGTCCGGCGCCCCGGAGTCTTCCGCTCCGCCCAGCGCTTTCTCCTTCGCGAGCAGTTTGTCGAAGTCGACGCGGTCGGCGTCGATTTCCGGGGCGCGCGCAAATTCGAAGGCGTCCTGCGCGCGATCGACCGCGTCGAAGATCCCGGGCGAACCCGCCGGGAAGCGGATCGCGTCGAAACTGACCGACGCGTCGATGCCGAAGTCGCTCGCGATCTTGGCACCCCGCTTCATGTGCTTCAGGCGGCCGATCATCACGATGCGCTCGACGTCCTTGTGTGTCTCGCACACGGCCTGCAAGACCCCGGTCACGCGCCCCGACACGCCGAACGAGCCGTCGAGCGTGGTCACGTAGAGCTCGTCCGCCACCGCCGCGAATTCCTCCTGGAAGAACACGCGGTCCTTCGACGGAAAGCCCAGCACGACGATCACGTACGCGCCGTGCTCCTTGAACACCCGCGCGCGCCACAGGAGCGACGCGATGCCCAGGTCCTCGCCCACCAGCACCACCTTGCCGTCGGAGTCGATCCGGCACGGCGAGCCCAGCGGCCCGCGAATCTGGAACACCTCCTCGCCGACGTCCAGGACCATGAGGCGTTCGGTCGGTAGGTCGCGCCCCTGTTCGACCACGACGAACGTGCCCTCCTCGCGGTCCACGGCGGCGATCGGGAGCGTAATGGTGGGGCCGTCGACGTTCAGGTGGAGGTCGACGTACTGCCCCGGCATCGCCTTGCCGGCGAGGGCCGGCAGGCGGAACTCGAGGAGGAAGGTATCCTCGTTGAACGATTGCTTGCGGGTGATGGCGAACATGGCGAACGGCCGCAGGGTACCCCAGACGCGCTCCGGAGGGCAAGCGGGGATACGGGTTGACTTGGGTACTTTTCGAACGGTACATTTAATGAGTATTCCTGCGGGACGCTGCGTGTTTCCAACCCTCTAAGGACGTGCCGCGATGATGAAGGACACCATGCAAAAAGCGGATCTGAAGTGGGGGGAGTTGCCGTTCGACTACCTGCGAACGGACTGTCACCTCGAGTACAACTACCGCGACGGCAAATGGGACCAGGGCAACGTCGTCGAGGACGACAAGATTTCCATCAGCATCGCCGCCACCAGTCTCCACTACGGCCAGGAGTGCTTCGAGGGGATGAAGGTCTACGAGACGCGTGACGGGCGCGCGCTCGCGTTCCGGCCCGAAGAGAACGCGCGGCGCATGGTCCACACCGCGAAGAAACTGGTGATGCAGGCGCCGCCCGAAGAGGTGTTTCTGGAGGCGGTCGATCGCACGGTCAAGCTCAACCGTCGCTTCATCCCGCCGTACGGGAGCGGCGCTTCGCTGTACGTGCGCCCGCTCCTGATCGGGGTCACCGGAACGGTCGGCATCAAGCCCTCGCGAGAGTACCTCTTCGTCGTGCTGGTGACGCCGGTGGGGCCGTATTTTCGCACCGGCCTGAAACCCGTGAAACTGTGGATCGAGGAGCACATCGACCGTGCGGCGCCCGACGGCGTCGGGGACGCCAAGACGGGCGGAAACTACGCGGCGGGGTTGCGCGCGACCACCATGGCGCGCGAGAAAGGCTACTCGGAGGTGCTGTTCCTCGACGCCTGCGACAAGAAGCACATCGACGAGTCCAGCAGCTCGAATTTCTTCGCGATCTCGAAAGACGGCCACTACGTGACACCGAAGTCGCCGTCGATCCTCGCGAGCATCACCAATGCGAGTCTGCGCCAGATCGCGGCCGACATGAAGATACCGGTCGAGCACCGCGCGGTCGATGTGGCGGAGCTGCCGAACTTCGTGGAAGCGGGGTTGACCGGCACAGCGACCATCATCACGCCCGTGTACGCAATCCAGCACGGTAAGAAGCTCATCCAGTACGGCGCCCCGACGAACGTCGGCCCGGTGAGTCAGAAGCTGCGCGACGCGCTGCTGGCGATCCAGACCGGCGACGCGCCGGATCCGCACGGCTGGACGCACGAGATCGCGCTGGACTAGCCGGGCGGCGGCGGGGCCGCTGGAAAAGAAGCAGCTCACTCTCACCTGCCAGGTCGACCCGTTCCGCTCCGGGTGGACGGTCGTCGAGTTTCTCGCGCATCGGTTTCCCTACCACACCGCCGAAGGCTGGACCAAGCGCGTCCGCGAGCAATGGGTGCGGGTGAACGACGCGTTCGTTCCGCCCCACCAGGTCGTGCAGAAGAACGACTCGATTCACTACACCATCTGGCACGCCGAACCGCCCGTCGACGACCGCTACCAGGTCCTCTTCGAGGACGATCACTTTCTAGCCGTGGCCAAGTCCGGCAACATCCCGGTGCACGCGTGCGGCGTGTACATCGTGGGGACGCTGATTGCGCGCCTGCGCGCGGACTTCGGCCCGAAAATCAACCTCGTCCACCGGCTCGACCGCGAGACCAGCGGGGTAGTCATGCTGGCGAAGCACCGCGTCGCGAATCGCGAGCTGGCGCGCATGTTCGAGCGCGGAGAAATACAGAAGGAATATGTCGCCGTGGTGTACGGACGGGTGCGGCGCCGTGCCTTCACGATCGACGAACCCATCGGCACGATCGACGTTCGCCACCAGTACCCGGTCGAGTACGAATGGGGCAAGGAAAACGACCTGGCCACCTACCTCCCGAAGCGGCGCGTCGACCCCGACGGCAAGGCCGCGCGAAGCCGGGTCGAGGTGCTCGGCCACTCGGAGGCGTTCACGACCCTGCGCGTGGTGCCCGAGCAGGGCCGCACCAATCAGATTCGCGTGCACCTGGCGCACATCGGCCACCCGATCGTGGGGGATAAGATCTATGCGCTGTCGGGCGAGGTGAGGGACGAGCAACTTCGCGAGGGGCTCACGCCGCGCGTGCGCGCGGCGCTGGTGACGGCGCGCCACGCGCTCCATTGTGAATCGCTGACCTTCGTGCACCCGCTGGAGAAGCGGGCGCTCACCATCCGCGCGGAGGTGCCGGGAGAGATGCGGCCGTGACGCTACGTCTTCTGGCACTGGTCGCGTTGCTGTCGATGGGCTGCGGCGCCTCGCCCGTGCAGGTCACCGGGACGGTGGCATACCGCGAGGGAATCGCCTTTCCGGCTGGCGCGAAGATTCACGTCATGCTCCAGGACGCGACCGCCATGAACGCAGCTGCGATCGTCGCCGAGCAGACCGTGGTCACCGATAGCGCGCAAGCGACCGTCGAGTTCGCGTTCGAATGCGCCCCCGGCGCTATCGTTTCCGACCACCGCTACACCGTACGCGTGGAGATCGAGGTCGAGGGGGAGCTCCGTTTCATTTCGACGACGGAGTACTCGGTCATCACGCGCGGCCACCCCACTCGCGCCGACGTGGTCGTCGAAAGCGTCTGGCGCCCGCGTATCGCGCCGCCGGAAGAGTCGGTCCCCGGCGCGACGACCTTCGTCGGCACGTATTCCTATATGGCCGATGCCGGCCTGTTCGCTTTCTGCGGAACCGGCGCCCGCTTTCCCGTCAAGCAGCAAGGCGACAACGCGGCGCTCGAGCGCGCCTATACGAGCGTGCCGCACGAGCCCGGCGCACCGGTGGTGGTGACGATCTTCGGTCGGCTCGAGCCGTCGCAGCCGATGGAGGGCAAGCTGCCGCAGGACCACGTCATCGTGGATCGCTTTCTCCAGATCTGGCCCGACGAGACGTGCGCGAAGGTCGGCGTCGAGACGTCGTTGTCGAACACGTACTGGAAGCTGGTCGAACTGAATGGCCGGGCGGTTGCCCCACACGGGGACCAGCGGGAGGTCCACATGCTGCTCCACGGTGACGCGCGCGTCACCGGGTTCGCGGGTTGCAACCAGTTCTCCGGTGGCTACCGGCAGACGGGTCCGAATCTGCACTTCGAACAGCTCGCCACGACGTTGATGGCGTGTCCGTACTCGGACGAAGAGCGGGACTTCATGCAGGCGCTCGAGGGTGTGACCGGCTACCAGGTTCTCGGGGAGTCGCTCGATCTGCGCGGCGAATCCGGTTCGATCGCGCGTTTTCGCGCCGTGTATCTGCGGTGAGAGACCCCGACGGCTCCTCGACCGCCCCGGCCCGCCGCCGGCTCACCGGCCGCACCGAACGCCGCGGCTCGCAGACCGGCTTCTCGGTCATCGGGGCGCTTCTCTTCGGCGGCATTTTCGTCGCTGCGGGCGTTTCGATCGCGCTCATCGGCCTCCACGTCATTCCCGTCGACCCGGGCAGTGTGCACTCGCCCTACTGGGTGATCGTCGTCGCCGGCGCATCCTTCGCGGGCGCCGGGCTGGCGGTGTGGGGGATGGCCGCAACCCAGCAGCGCGCGGAGCGCCACCGGAAGGTCGCCGCGCTCCGCTACCGCGGCTCCGAGGCGCTCAACGACTACGCCTGGAACACCCGTCGCTTCACACCGCCGCGCTGGGGGCGCGCGGCACAGTCGATCGCCATGGCCGCGTTCATGACACTTTTCCTCTCCATGTTCAACTGGTGGGCATGGGGCGCGCACGGACCCTGGGTCGTGAAGACCGTCGTGGTCCTGCTGGACCTGCTGCTGGTGTTCGTGTGGTGGCGGGGCGTGCTCGAACTCGGCCGGGCGATCAAGTTCGGCGGGTCTCATCTCGTGTTCGAACATTTCCCGTATCGAATGGACGAGCCGGTCGCCATCCGCTGGGTACCGCCGCCGGGCATGGCGCGAGCGGATCGGGGGTCGTTCACGTTCCGTTGCGTCGAGGAGTTCTACGAGGAGCGCGGGACCGGAAAGGACCGGAGCCGGTGGTTGGTGCACGACGAATTGTGCGCGGAGACGCAGTCGTTCGACACGCGGCAGACGTTTGCGCCGGGGCGGGCGGTCGAGTTTCGTTACCAGCTGCCTGGGGACGCCCGCGCGACGAAACTTTCATCGGACCGCCCCGTGTTCTGGGAATTCGAAGCGAAGCTCTCCATGCCCGGGCTCGATTTCGACGAACAGTATCTGGTGCCGGTGTACGATCGATGACGGCGCCGGCCGGCGCGCGGGTGGCGAGACGCCACCCCGTGTGATAACCTTTCCCCGCTTCCATTTCCTCCGGAGGTCCTGCTGTGAAACACGCCGTGTCCGGCACGCTGGTCGTTCTCGTCGCCACACTGCTCGCGCCGTCGTGCGCGCGCCAGCCCAAGGTCACGCCCCAGGAAGCCCGCAGCATCGCGAAAGAGGCGTATGTCTGGGCCTACCCGATGGTCGAGAACTACAAGGTCATGTACGTGTATTCGGTCTACAAGGCTCCGGACAACCCGGAGTACAAGGCACCGTTCAACGTCATCTCGAATACGGCGCGCGTGTTCACGCCGGCCGACTCGACCGTCCAGACCCCCAATTCGGACACGCCATACTCGATGGTGTGGATCGACCTGCGCGCCGAGCCGGTCGTGATCACGGTCCCGGACGTCGAGCCCGGGCGCTACTACTCGGCTCCAGTTCATCGACCTATATACCTTCAACTTCGACTACATCGGGACGCGCGCGACTGGAAACAAGGGCGGGAGCTATCTCATTGCGGGACCGGGCTGGAAGGGGACTGCCCCCGCCGGCGTTGCGAAGGTGATCCCGTGTGAGACCGAGTTTGCGCTGGCCGTGTTTCGCACCCAGCTCTTCCAACCCGACGACATCGAGAACGTGAAGGCGATCCAGGCTGGATACGGCGTGCAGCCCTTGAGTCAGTTCAGCGGCACCGAAGCGCCAAAAGGACCCGAGGGAATGATCTTCCCGCCGTACTCGCGCGAGAACGCCGCGTCGGCCAAGTTCTTCAGCTACGTCAATTTCCTCCTGCCGTTCTGCCCGGCGCATCCGAGCGAGGTGGAGCTGCGCACGCGCATGGCGAAGATCGGCATCGTGCCCGGCAAGGTGTTCGACACCTCGTTCATGAACAAGGATCTGCTCGCCGCCATCGAGGCGGGGATTGCCGACGGCCGCGCGGCCATCGACTCCACGATCGGAGCCAACACGACGGCGGCGGCGGACTGCTTCGGGACGCGCGAGTACCTGAAGAACGATTACATGAAGCGCGCGATCGCCGCGAAGATGGGCCTGTACGGGAATTCGAAGGAGGAAGCGCTCTATCCGCTGTACCGGGCAGACTCCGGCGGGCAGCCGCTCTCCGGCAGCCACGCGTACACGCTCCACTTCGGGCCGGACGGGCTCCCGCCCGTGAACGCATTCTGGTCGGTCACGATGTACGACGCGAAGCGGATGACACTGGTGGAAAACCCCATCAATCGTTATCTCGTCAATTCGCCGATGTTGCCGGATCTCGCACACGACAAGGACGGCGGGCTCACGCTCTACGTGCAGCACGAATCGCCGGGCAAGGCGAAGGAGCCGAACTGGCTCCCGTCGCCGGCGGGGCCGTTCTACGTGGCGATGCGACTCTACCTGCCGAAACCCGAGGCGCTGGACGGGACCTGGAAAGAACCGCCGATGGTCAGCGCCGGAAAGTGAGCTCACGATGAGACGTTATTCGATTTTCGTGGTCTGGGTGTTGCTCGCCTTCGCATTCGTCCTGCCCCCGTGCGTCGTTCGAGCCGAAACCGTGCTGGGCGTTCGCGGCGGCGCCACCTTCTCCTCCCTCTCCATCGAGGACTCGTACCCCGGGGTCGAATACTCGAATCGAGACGGATTCATGATGGGCGTGAGCGCCGGCATCACGGTCAAGGAGTGGTTGTGGCTTCGCTTCGAGCCTTCCTATGTGCAGAAGGGCGTCGTCGTGGACTGGCCGGCGGGCGCCGATTCCCTCGACAACACGCAGGAGTACGCCTATGTGATGCTTCCGATCAATGCGAAGGCGGAGGCCAGCCTGGGACCCGTGAATCCTTTTGGTGTGATGGGGTTCGCGCTCGGGTTCGTGGCGAGCAAGGCGACCGTGTTGAAAAACGGAATGCCCTATCCGGAGCCGGACATGAAGGAAGTGGACTTCACGCTCGACCTTGGCGCCGGGGTCGAGATCCCGGCCGGTTCGCTGGAATTCGTCGTCGAAGCGCGTTATTCGCTCGGGCTGGCCGATATTTCCCCCGAAAACGCATCATCCACCAAGACGAAGACGTGGATGATCATGGGCGGCGTGGATTTCAAGCTCTAGTTCGCGCAGATCCGCCATGGACAAAGTCAACCTCTCCGAGAAACTTCGTCAGATCTCCGACCTCTGGAGTCCACGGATCGTGGGCGAGCTTAACGGCCAGCACGTGAAACTCGTTAAGATAAGAGGCGAGTTCATCTGGCACCACCACGATGCCGAAGACGAGTTGTTCCTGGTGATCCACGGACGCCTGGACATGCACCTGCGCGACCGCGTCGTCACAATCCGGGAAGGCGAGTTCTTCATCGTCCCGCGCGGCGTAGAGCACAAGCCGGTCGCGGAGGCGGAAGCCCACATTCTTCTCTTCGAGCCCGCGGGAACCTTGAACACAGGAAATGTGCGCAATGAGCGCACGCGCGAGTCGCCGGAGCGGTTGTGATTCCGGCGCGCTACCGCGCCAGGTCGAAGTCCGCGTTGGCGGCGTGGTGGTAGATGATCGCCTCCGGGCTCCGGCGCACGAAGTCCCCTTCCTTCGAGTGCACGGCGATGATGTGCATCACCTCGAAGGGGAGCCCGTGTTTGAACGCCATCGCGACCCCGCTGAACGGGTGACGGAGCATGTCGCCGCGGTGGCCCTTGCGGAGCGTCCCGTCGTCGCGCTTCTCGAATTCGATCATCTTCCCGACGTCGGCGAGGAGCGATCCGGCGAGCAGCACATCCCGGTTGATGGGCATCCGCGCGCCGTAGGACGTCGTGAGCACGTCCGCGATGGCCAGGCACATCCGCGACACGGAGCGCACGTGCCCGAGGAACGTGCTGCCCACGCTGTCCACCAGCAGCGTGAACGGCATCTCCTTCATCTCATCGACCGTGAAGCCGCCGGTCTGGAGCGCCTCGATCCACACGTTGACCACCTTCTCGCGCAGCGAGGCGTCCTGAATGAGTGCCAGCTCGGGGAGGGCGGAAAAGACATCGTTACGCATGGGACACATCTCCCTGTACGGATCGGGTGAGGGGCAGATCGACGACGGTCAACGTGACGTCCAGGCCGCCGAGGCGGGCGCGGAGCCTCGTGCCGGCCTGCGCGAGCGGCGCGCGCACGTAGCCCAGGAACAGCGCGCGCTTCAAGGCGGGTGACAGCGCGGCCGAGGTGAGGCGGCCGACCGGCTTGCGCGACGCGGCGTCGGGGTACGCCGGCGCCCCCTCCGCGGTGTCGTCCGCGGCCGACTCCACGTCGCCGTTTGCGAGCGTGAACAGCTCGACCCCCGCGACCGGCGTGTGCTCGAACGCCATCGCTGCGATATCCGCGCGCGCGTCGTCGTACGAACGCGCCAGCTCCGGCAGCTCCCGCAGGTCCTCGAGTCGCGTCGGATACGCGAGCGACTCCGGCGCGTCGTCGCCGGTCGTTAGTCCGACCAGCAGCCAGTTGGGGTGACCGCGGTAGTGCATGCGCGCGATCGTTTCCTGCCCGAGATAGCAGCCTTTCTCGTAGCTCACGTGGGTTTCGAGGCGCGCTTCCGCGGGAAAGTTGTCCTCGGTGACGTCGACGTCGAACCACGGCAGACCGCCTTCGATGCGCCGCGCGTTCCACGCCACGCGCCCCGCGAGTCGCGCGTCCATGCCGACGCCCCCCTGCACGAGGTAGTCGCGCATGCGCTCGATGTGGTCGCGGTCCACGATCACGTGCAGCCCCTTCTCGCCGGTGATCGAATGTCGGATCACGGTGGCGCGCATGCCCTGGTACTCGTTCTCGGTGAACTTGAGTCGCTCGAGCGGCAAGGGCTCGCGGGGGAAGATGCGCCACACGAGGTCGCGGCTCTTCGGCCCCTCCACCGACAGGACGCCCAATCGGCCGGTGAGGTTTTCGAGCGCGACGTCGTCGGCGATGATGTGGGACTCGAGGGCGTCGGCGACGCGGGGCGTCGAGCCCTGGGTCACCAGCACCAGCAGCTCCTGCGCGCGGGCGAGCACCAGCAGCTCCGCCACGACCCGGCCCTTGGTGGTGGTCATCAGGGCCTGGCACGCGGCGCCGGTCGCGAGGGCGGCGACGTCGTTGGTCACCATTGCATTCAGGAAGCGCATGCGATCCGACCCGGTGAGCCGCAGCACGCCAACGTGGGAGAGATCGACGAGTGCCACCGCGTGCGTGATGGCTTCGTACTCGAGGCGCGGGTGCGTGAATGCCTGCGGGTAGGGAACGCCGGCCATCGTCCCGAGCGGGACGTGCTCGGCGCGGTAGAGATCGACGAACATGCTACGCGAGCAGCCGCTCGCGGGCGAGGCGTACCAGCGCGGAGAGCGCGGCCTCTTCGTCGCGATTGATGGAGCGGAACTTGATGTGGACGACGTGGGCGCCTTCATCCTCGAGCGCCAGCCCGCTGGAGTCGTCGGCGTCGACGTAGTGCACGGACAGGAGGCAGCCTCCCGCGGACGGCTGAATGCCGCACACCACCTGACTCGACCCGCCGATCGAATAGAACGCCATGCCCACCTGGGCGCTACCGCGGACGTGCTCTTCGGCGTCGGGGAGAGAGTCCCGAATCAGCGCGCGCAGCCGCGTCGCGAGGTCGCGCACCGTGCGGGCGTGGGGGGCGAGCAGCATCTCGAACGTACTGGCGATCGACGCCGAGGCGGGCAACCGCTTGCGGCGGGCGGAGCGGACGACTTTCTTCTTCGCGGGCTTTCGCTTCGCCGGCGCTCTTTTCGACCGGACTTTCGCCGCCGCCTTCTTCTTCGGCGTGGGGCGCGATGGCTTCCGCTTTCGAGTGGCCATGGTTACACGTCCGCGAGCGTCACGGTCTCGAAGAACTGGTAGAACCTCTGTTCGAGGCTGGTGAGCCCGTTCTTCACAGTGCAGCGGTCTTCGATGGAGCAGCAGCCGTCGTTGCTGGTGCACATCACCATGTGCACCGGACCCTCGATCGATTCGAAAATAGCGGCCAGCGTCACATCGGTGGCCGCCTTCGCCATGCGGTAGCCGCCCCCGCTCCCTTTCTGCGCCTCGATGATGCCGCTCTGCGAGAGACTCTGCAAGACTTTCGCGAGCAGGTTGGGCGGGAGGCTGAAGCGCGTCGCGATGTCCTTCGCGTTGGCGATGTCGCCCTCGGGAAGCGAGGCGATGTGCTTCAGGGCGATCAGCCCGTAGTCGGTTTTCATGGAAATGCGGATCATAGCGTGCTCCCGCGCGGTGGATTCCGGCCGGCCCCGGCGTCGCCTATATAATAATGAGAGACGCCCCCGCTTTCAACGGGTAGCAACGGCCGTGGCGCGAAGCGACGCGGCCCTATAAGGAGCGAAAATCCGCGGCGAGCAATCGGTGGAAGTGGTGCTCGCCCATCTCGCGTTTGACCGAGTAGCGCCCCTGATCGTAGGACACGGACGCGAGCCCTTTCTGGACCGATTGGCAGATATCGACGTCTTCCATCTGGACGACGTCGCTCGCCGCGAGGCTTTTTTCCACGAAGGCGTCGTCGCCGGCCAGCGCCGGCAGGAAGTAGTAGTCGAAGATCACCTCGGTATAATCGTAGCCGCGCGGCAGCACCCAGTTGGTGTCCATCATCGGGCCATAGCGGTTGATCATCAGGTTGGGATAGATCCAGGCGTAGAGCACCCGATCGCCGATCCGCTCCGCGAAGTCGGCTCCGGAGTTCCCGGCGCCTCCCGCCGCCGCACCTGCTCCGGACTGGATCGAGTAGCGCTCGAAGATCTCGGTCCGGTACGAGTCCAGGTCGAGCTGGCCCGCGAGTCCCTTGTGCAGATGGCTCACGTGATATCCACCGTCGAGGTAGTTGTCGACGTAGACCTTCCAATTGCACTCGAGCGTGTACTTGCGCCGCGCGACAAACTGGAGCTTGTCGATCTCCATCTCCCGCAGACGCCGCTCCAGCTCGGTGAGCTCGCCCGCGAGCGGGCGTGGCGCATCGGACATCGAAATGAACACCAGCCCGCACCACTCGGCCACGCGCATCGGCGTCAGGCCGAATTTCGCGCGGTCGAAGTCTTTCACCGCGCCCAGCTCGGGCGCTTTGATGAGGCGGCCGTCGAGTCCGTACGTCCAGCCGTGGTACGGGCACACCAGCGACTCCGTGCAGCCGGCGCCCATTGCCACCTGCGCGGCGTGGTGGCGGCACACGTTGAAAAAGGCGCGCAGCCCTTGGTCCTCCCCGCGGACGACGACGTAGGGCTCGCCCGCCACCGAGCCGGCCACGAAGTCCCCGATATTCCGCAGCTGGTCGCTCCGCGCGGCGATGAGCCAGTTGTGCTTGAAGACGGTGTCGCGCTCGAGCGCGAAGAAGCGCCCGTCGTTGTACCACGACTTGGGCGGGAGCCACGCGGACTCGATGGCGACGGCCGGGTCGAAGCGGCGGACTTCTTCCTGCAGCCAGGCGGTGCGGCGGTCGTGGGTGGGAGCGCTCATGCCGGGGAGTCTAGCACGCGCTGGGCGTAAATCTGCGGCGATTGGTCAGGTTCCAACCCTGCCAGTTTTCCAAAGAAGCTGCCCATAAGAACCAAACCCGGCCGAACAAGGTTGATATCGCCGGCCCCTCCGGCCAGCAATTTTGACACGTAAGTGAGCAAGAATTCGGCTGAAGGCCGGCATAGAGTCGAATAGACTGTACTGGCCTGCACCAGTCGCAAACCGTCATGAAATCCGAATTCCAACTCATCGATGCGTTCGCGCGCCGGATCCGGCGTGGAGGTGGCCGCACGTCCGGCGTCGTAGTTGGGGTCGGTGACGACGCGGCGGTGCTGCGCTTGAACGCCCGCGAGGATCTCGTCGTCACCACCGATTCGCTGGTCGAGGGCAGCCACTTCGAACGGCGGTGGTTTGCGGGTCGCGAGCTCGGGTGGCGGCTGGCCGCGGTGAACTTGAGCGACATCGCGGCAATGGGCGCGCGGCCACGATACGGTCTCGTGTCTCTCGCCATCCCGCCGGTTCTGAATTCCTCCTATGTCGAAGCCATCGAGCGCGGCGTGGTCGATCATCTCGCGCGGCTACGACGCGGTGGTGGTCGGCGGCAACGTTGCGTCGACCCGCGGACCGCTGACGCTGGAGCTCACACTCATCGGCTCGTGCGCGCGTGGCCGCGCGTGGCGCCGGCGCGCGAAAGCCGGCGACGCGATTGTCGTCGCGGGGATGCTGGGCGCCGCGGCCGCGGGCATCTTCACTGCTTCGCAAGAGCAGGCGCGCGGACCCCTCGTGCGCGCGTACCGGCAGCCCGACACCGCGCCTGGACGTCGTGCGCGCACTGTCGAGAAGCCGGAGCGTTCGCGGTGCGATCGATGTCAGCGACGGCTTCTCGAGCGATGTCATCCACCTCTGCGAGGCGAGCGGAGTCGGATGCGACGTGGCTGGCGCCGCATTCCCGCTATCTCGCGCGGCACGTGCGTTCTGCCGGAAGCGCGGTCTGGACCCGGTCCGGTGGGCCCTCCACGCGGGCGAGGACTACGCCCTCATTTTGAGCGTGGCTCCGCAACGTGCAGCCGAGGTTTGTCGTAGAATCCAGCGTGCCGGTTGCCCGTCCGTCGTGGTGGGTACCTTTACGAGTCGAGCTCGAGTGTACCGGCTGATCGATGGACGCGGCCGCGCGCAACGATTCAAAGCCGGCGGCTGGGATCACCTGAAGGGAAAGTAGCTCGCTAGCCAATGACGATGCACTTTGACCGCAAGGGATTCCACAAGACCACCATCGGCGTCTTCGCCGTCTCGCTTCTTCTCATGGTCGTCGCCGGCCTCGAGAACAGCGTCGCGCCGTGGGCGCCGTTCTATTTCCTGTATATCGGGCTGGCCACCATTCTGCCGCTGCGGTGGAACACGTACCGCTTCGGCCCCGCGCGCGCCATCCGCTGGTGGATGTGGGCCGTTTGCCCCGTCATCGCGATCCTGCTCCAGGCCGTGGTGAGCGTGGGGATCAACGTGATCTACGCGCGCGTGGTGGTCGGCATCGGCGGCCCCGAGCGTCTCGACGATCCCATCATCGCCGTGCCGGCGATGTTTTCCGCCATGTTCGACGCGGCGGCGGCGCGTCTCTTGATCCCCGCGAACCACGTTCGGATCGCGTACATGAGTCTCGTCGTCGCGTGGGCGGGTCTAGGCGAGGAGCTGTACTTTCGCGGCTATGTGCAGGGCGTGCTGCGGGAACGCCATTCGGCGCGCTACGCCATCCTGATGGCGTCGCTCCTCTTCGCGACCCGGCACTACATGCAAATGTTGCTGCTGCTCCCGAAGTTTCCGATCTTTGCCGCCACCGCGTGGGTCGCGATGGCGGTTCCGGTGGGTATCGTGCTCGGCATCATTTACGAAAAAACGAACTCGCTTTGGCTTCCGGTCGCGATCCACTATCTTTTCAACCTGATTCCGTTTCTGGCAGGATAGCGAACGAAAGGGATTCTCGTGACCAGACAGGCCGCTCTCGCGACTCTTTCATTGGCGCTGCTCGCTTGCGCGAGACACGAACCCATCGCGCCACCGACCGTGGTGGATTTCTCGTATGCGAATCCCGCCCAGGTCGTGATGACGCACCTCGACCTCGACATCGACGTGGATTTCGACCGTCGCGTCATCTCGGGCACCGCGACCTTCGACCTCGACCATAAGACGGACGCGAACGCGGTCTACTTCGATACCTGGGCGCTGCGGGTGATGGATGTTACCGCGGATGGCAAGAAGACGCGGTGGACGCTGGGCGACTCGCTGCCGCTCGTCGGGCGGCCGCTTTCGGTGGCGATCACACCGGAGACGCACCGGGTCGCGGTTCGTTATGAGACCATCGCCGACGCCAGCGGCTGCGGGGCGCAGTGGCTCACCGCGGCGCAGACCGCGGGGAAGGCGTACCCGTACGTGTACACGCAGTCGCAATCCATCCACGCGCGGTCGTGGGTGCCGTGTCAGGACACGCCGGCGATCCGGTTCACGTACAACGCCCGCGTTCGCGTGCCGTCGGAACTGATGGCGGTCATGAGTGCGCACAACACCCGCGAAAAGAGCGAGGACGGCGCCTACCAGTTCGAGATGAAGCAGCCGATCCCCTCGTACTCTGCTCGCGCTCGCGGTGGGTGACATCGAGTACCGGCCCGATCGGCCCGCGCAGCGGCGTCTACGCAGAGCCGGGCGTGGTCGACGCAGCCGTGAGCGAGTTTGCCGACCTGGAGAAGATGATCGACACGGCGGAGTCTCTGCTGGGGCCGTATCGCTGGGAACAGTACGACGTGCTGGTGCTCCCGCCGAGCTTCCCCTACGGCGGCATGGAGAACCCGCGCCTCACGTTCGCCACCCCGGTCCTGCTCGCAGGCGACCGCTCGCTGGTGTCGGTGATCACCCACGAGCTGTCGCATTCGTGGTCGGGCAACCTGGTCACCAACGCCACCTGGAACGATTTCTGGCTGAACGAAGGCTTCACCACCTACTTCGAGCGCCGGCTCGACGAGGCGCTCTACGGCAAGGAATACACGGACATGCAGGTGATGCTCGGCAAGCGCGACCTGGACGGCGAGCTCGCGGAGCGGGGGGCGGGCAACAAGGACACCGCGCTCTACGTCGAGCTGGCCGGTCGCGACCCCGACGAGGTCATGGGCTCCACGCCCTACGAGAAGGGCTACTTCTTCCTGCGCATGCTGGAGGAGTCGTTCGGGCGCGAAACGTTCGACGCGTTCCTGCGCCGCTATTTCGACACGCACGCATTCCAGACCATGACCACCGAGCGGTTCGTGGCCTTCATGAAGCAGGACCTGTTCGCGAACGACGAAGCGAGGTACGTTTCGCTCAAGGTGGACGAATGGATCTACCAGCCCGGGCTCCCATCGAACGCCCCGGTGCCGCACTCGACGCGCTTCGACCAGGTCGACACGCAGATCACCGCATTCGTGAAGGGAACACCCGCCAAACAGCTCGCGACCGGCGGGTGGACGACGAACGAGTGGCAGCGTTTTCTCGACAACCTGCCCCAGCCGCTTCCGGCCGGCCGCCTGCGGGATCTGGACGCCACTTTCCACTTGAGTCAGGCGAATGCGGTGGTGCAACGCTCGTGGTTTCCGAACGTGATCGCGGCCCGATACCAGCCCGCCTACCCGGCCCTCGAGAACTTTCTGATGACGATCGGCCGGCGCTACCTGGTGCGGCCGGTGTATCAGAAACTCGCCGAGACGCCCGACGGGATGGAGTTCGCGCGACGGGTGTACGCGGAGGCCCGGCCCGGCTACCATTCGCTGACCACGAACGGGATCGATCCGGTGCTGAAGTGGTCGGAGACGACGGGGACGACGACGCCGTGAGCCGGGAACAGGAGCCCCGATGAAGGAAACGATCACACGCCTGCTGAATCACATGCAATGGGCGGACGCGCGGACGCTGGCCGCGTTGCGTGCCGTAACGCCGCCCGCCGAGGCGCTCACGTGGTACGCACACGTCATCGCGGTCGAACGAGTGTGGTATTTGAGGATGGCGAGCGAGGACTGGAAGGTGCAGAAGGTGTGGCCCAACATGACCCTCGACGAATGCGCGGCGCTCGCGGCGCGAAACGAGATGCAGGCGAACGGCATCGTGGCACGCCTTTCGGAGCGACGAACTCGCGCGCCGGGTCACCTACGTAAACAGCGCCGGTCGGACCTTTACCAGCACCGTGGCCGACATGCTCATCCACGTAGCGCTGCACGGTGTTCACCATCGCGGGCAGATCGCGGCGTCGCTGCGGCGCGCGGGCACGGCCCCGCCGGATCTCGACTACATAGTCTTCGTGCGGGAATGAGGGGATGATGCAGAGTGACCATGCGAGCGAATCGACGCTTTCTCTGGCTCGTGGCTGCGCTGGGCACGTGCATGCGCACGGACGCAGGCGTCGCCGTCTCCAAGACCGCTGACGCGCTGGTCGCCGACCCGCACGCCGTCGTCGACCTGCCAGCGGGGTGGTCGTACACCATCGTCTCGCGCAAGGGCGACGAAATGGACGACGGCCTCGTCGTACCGGGGCTCTGTGACGGCATGGGGGCGTTTCCCGGGCCCGACGGCACCGTGATCCTCGTTTGCAACCACGAGTCGTTTTCTGCCGCCGACGGTCCCTTCGGCGCGAAGTATGAGCGCCTCGCGCGGATTCCGACCGCTAAACTCTACGACCTGGGCTTCGGGATGACACCGTGTCCCGGCGGCACCACCACGCTGGTGTGGGACCCGAAGACACGAACGCTCGTGCGCCAGTTCCTGAGCCTCGCCGGCACGCTTCGCAATTGTTCGGGGGGACCCACGCCGTGGGGGAGCTGGCTGACGTGCGAGGAGATTACGATGCGAGGCGGCACTCACAATGACGGCGCCGTTCACTTGCAGAAAGACCACGGCTACGTATTCGAAGTTCCCGCGACGGCCGAGGCCGCACTGGCGGAACCCGTCCCGCTCAAGGCCCTGGGACGGTTTTACCACGAAGGTGCCGCCGTCGATTCGCGCACCGGCATCGTGTACATGACCGAAGACCTGGACGACGGGCTCATCTACCGCTTCATCCCCGACGTGAAGGGGGATCTCACGAGCGGTCGCTTGCAGGCGCTCGCGCTGGCCAGCGGCGTGCGCGACTCGCGCAACTGGGAAAAGAGTGGCGCGAAGATCAAGATCGGCGAAAAATTCGCCGTGAAATGGATCGGCATGGACGACATTGACGCCCCCAAGGACGACCTGCGTACGCGCGGCCACGACCTGGGCGCATGTGTGTTTGCGCGCGGCGAGGGCCTGGTCATGTCCGCCGGCTCGGTGTATTTCGCGTGCACTTCGGGTGGCATCGCGAGGATAGGACAGATCTGGCGCTACACCCCCGGCAGCGACGAAGGCACGAACAAGGAAAGCCGCGCGCCGGGGACGCTGGAATTGTTCATCGAGCCGAACGATTCGACGCAGCTCCAGAATCCCGACAACCTCACCGCCGCGTCGAATGGTAACGACCTGGTGGTGTGCGAGGACACGGGTGGAAGCGGCGCCCGACTCGTGAGCGTGACGCGCCACGGCACGCTTCGCACGCTGGCGCGGGCGCGGATCCGATCGGAGTTCGCCGGGGCCACTTTTTCACCCGACGGCCGGACGTTGTTCGTGAACCTGCAGGAGCCCGGGCTCACGATTGCGATCCAGGGGTCCAGTGTCATGGGAACGCGATACTGAAATGGGAATAAGGTCACGGTGGAAGGTGCTCGTGCTAGTGACCGTCGTGGTGACGGCCGGTGTGGACGCCCACCCCTGCACGACGTTCTGTCTCGAGGGCGGGAAGTCGCTCGTGTTCGGCAAGAACTACGACTGGGGAGTCGGCGTCGGCATGGCGGTGGTGAACCAGCGCGGTGTGGCCAAGACTGCGTTCACCGACGACCACCCGGCGCGGTGGACCTCGCGTTACGGGAGCGTGACCTTCAACCAGTACGGGCGCGAGTTTCCGAGCGGGGGGATGAACGAAGCCGGGCTGGTCGTGGAGTTGATGTGGCTCGACGACACCGCCTACCCGGAACCCGACGCGCGTGGCGGACTGCCGACGCTGCAGTGGATTCAGTACCAGCTCGACGTTTCCGCGACGGTAGATGACGTGGTGGCGAGCGACCAGGCGGTGCGGATCACCCCCGGAGGCACCGCGAAGATCCACTTCTTGGTGGCGGACGCGAAGGGCGGGTGCGCGGCGGTGGAATGGCTGGCGGGGCGAATGGTGGTGCATCGCGGCAAGGCGATGCCGTTCAAGGCGCTCACCAACGACACCTACGAAGCGTCGGTTGCGTACGCGCGCCGCGCGGCCGGCGGTGGTGGAATGTCGTCGCTCGAACGGTTCGCGCGCGCGGCCGCGCGAACGAACGAGGACTCGCACCGTGGCACGGCGGCCATCGACGACGCCTTCGAGCTGCTGGCGGATGTCGCCCAGGGTGACTACACGCAATGGAGCATCGTTTACGATATCGGCGCCAGGCGCGTCCTGTTCCGAACCCGCCTCAACCGCGAGACGCGCTGGCTGGACCTGGCGGCGCTCGATTTCGCCTGCGGCGCGCGGCCGCTGGCGGTCGGCGTGAACGGGGCCGGCTCCGGAAATCTGGCGGCGAAACTATCCGCCTGCACACTGGAGACGAACACGGAACTCGTGCAGGCGGCGTTCGCCGCGACGGAGTTCCTGCGCGGGGTGTCGCTCGAGGCCCAACAGGACCTTGCCCGCTACCCGGAACGGATGCAGTGCGTTCCCTGACGCGCGTCTAACCGGAGGGGACGAGGGCGAGCAGAGCCGTGACCGTCTCCGGGGCTCGTTCCGACAGCGCGGCCACGAGTCCGACGCCGATTCCGTAGGCCACGTGACCCGCGACGTGCGCCGCGGCGACTTCCACCCCCGCGGTCTGGAATTTCTCGACCGGGTGGTTCTCGGCCACCAGCGCCATCAGCACGAAACTCATCGCGGCGCCGTGGAACACGCCGATGGCGATACACACGGCGACGATTTCGAGGAAACTGTGCGTTCCCACCGAACGAACGATGAGCAGGTAGGGAATCGCGAAACAGCACCCGGCGGTGAAGTGGAGCGCGAGCCCCGGCGCGAGCGATCTTTCGTAGTGGCGTGTGATGAGGCTTCCGAGCGCGCGGATCATGTCGGCGTTCGCCCAGCCGGCCCGGTGGATGAACCACATGACGCCGGTCATGAACGCGGTGCCGACGATCCCCGCTGCGACGACGATCAGTGGAAACATGGTGCAGCCTCCATGGGTTGATTCGAAGATAGCCCTCCGGGCGCGCCGCGTAAAGGGCGAGGTTTTTTCCTTCTCTGCGCGAGGCCCTTTTCGCCGCCCGCGAACTGTGTCATCCTGACCATGATGAGTCGCGTTCCCATCTGGTTGCTCCACCGTCCCATTGCGCACCGCGGGCTCCACGACGCGTCGAAGGGTGTCGCCGAAAACTCGCTTCCCGCGTTCTGGGCGTCGGCGCGCGCGGGTTATCCCGCCGAGCTCGACGTGCGCCTGCTCGCGGACGGCGAGGTGGTGGTGTTGCACGACCGCGACCTCGATCGCGCCACCGGCGCGAGTGGTCCCGTCTCCGCACGCACGACTGCGGACCTGGCGGGTGTCTTCCTGGAAGGCATGGATGGATCGGCCGACGCTCGCGTGCCGCTCTTGCGCGACGTGCTGAATCTCGTCGCCGGGTCCACGCCGCTCCTGATCGAGATCAAGAACGAGGGCGAGGTCGGCCGCATCGAGCCGGCGGTGGCCGCCGCCCTGCTCGGGTATCGCGGAGCGTTCGCCATCCAGTCGTTCCACCCGGGTACGGTGCGGTGGTGGAGGGAGCACGTGCCCGACGTGGTGCGCGGTCTCCTCTCCGGCGACTTTCGCGACGAGCCGATGGACGCCGCCGCGAAACTCCGCCTGCAGAACCTCGAGTCCATCGGCCAGTGCGAGCCCGATTTCATCGGCTATGACATCCGGCTGCTGCCCTTCGAGCCGGTGGCGCGCGAACGGGCCGCGGGCCGGCCGGTGCTGGGGTGGACGGCGCGTTCGCTGGAGGATGGGCAGCGCGCACTCGCCCACTGCGACAACATCATCTTCGAAGGGTTCGATCCCACCGCGCTTGGGAGCCACGCGTGAATCCGCGCGTCACACGCATCCTCGTCACCACGACGACGGCGCTCGCCCTGTGGATGGGCGCCTGCTCGCGCGAGTCGAAACCGCCCAACCTGGTATTGGTCACCGTCGACACGCTGCGGCCCGACCATCTCGGGTACGCGGGCTACGCGCGCCGCACCAGCCCCGCGATCGACCGGCTCGCGAGCGCGGGTGTCGTCTTCACCCACGCCACCAGCGTGGCCGGGTGGACGCTGCCGTCGATGGCGACGATCTTCAACGGCCACTACCCGAAGGATCACGGGGCGACCGATTTTCATTGGTCGATCGACGCGTCGCTGCCGTCGCTCACATCGATTCTGCGCAAGCACGGCTACGACACCTACGGTTTCGTGAGCCACATCATGCTCACCCCGACGTACGGCATGGGCGACGGCTTCGGGCATTTTGACTTTTCCGTGCTCAACGTCGGGCACCCGCACGAAATCGAAACCTCGCAGAAGCTGACCGAGATCGCGCGCAGCGGCGTGCGCGGAATGAAGGAACCGTACTTCGTCTGGGTGCACTACTTCGACCCGCACTTCGAGTACCTGGAGCACCCGCAGTACCCGTTCGGCGCGGCCGACATCGATCGCTACGACGCGGAGATCGCGTACACCGACTACTACATCGACGACCTGCTCAAGGTGGTCGATCGCAAGAATACCGTTGTCGTGTTCACCTCGGACCACGGCGAGGAATTCGGCGAGCACGGAGGAAAATACCACTACACGCTGCACGGCGAGGTGATGCGCGTGCCGCTGGTGATCAAGGCGCCCGGGCTCGCGCATCGGGAGGAACCGGCGCCGGCGGAGCAGATCGACCTCCTGCCGACGATCCTCAAGCTGCTCGCGATCGATCCTCCCGCCGGACTTCCCGGGCGCGACCTCTTCGCTCCCGCGGACCCGCGCCGTCCGATCTTCATGGAAAGAGACCGGCCCCCGCAGTGGCGCCAGCGCGGCGTCGTGCGCGGCGCCCACAAGCTGGTCGTCGTCGAAGAGGCGGACACGACACTGGTGCCGGCCACGAGCCGGAACGAAGAGGTCCCCGTGACGTGGGTGAAGCCGGGGATGTACCTCTACGACCTCGAGCGCGATCCCGGTGAGACGACGAACCTCTTCTCCACGGACGACTCGACGTCGCTTTCCTTGCTGGGACTCTTGACCTCTCACTTCGCGACCGCGGCGGCGCGCAAGCAGCCAGTCGAGCTGGACGAGGACCTGCTCCGGAAGCTCAAGAGCCTGGGCTACATCAACTGATCGCACTCGGCGTCCCGGCGCACGAGGGGAGGGCTCCCGCTCGCGGGATACCCGGCGTGCGCCATGACCTCCGAGGTTGCGAACGTTGTGTTATCATCGGCTCGACCGCGAGGAGGCCCCTGTCCATGCGCTACGAATTCTGGACCGCCGATGTCTTCACCGACCGCGTCTTCGGAGGCAATCCGCTCGCCGTCGTTCCCGACGCCGGCGGCCTCAAGCCCGAGCAGATGCAGCTGATCGCGCGGGAGTTCAATCTTTCCGAAACCAGCTTCGTGCTTCCCCCGGAGTCCGGCGACCACGACTTCCGGGTGCGCATCTTTACGCCCGCGCGCGAGCTTCCATTCGCGGGACACCCGACCGTCGGCACCGCGTGCGTGCTGGCGGCGGCCGGGCGTGTGAAGCTGGAGCACGGCGAAGGGAAAGTAGTGCTCGGCGAGGGCGTGGGTGCGGTGCCGGTTTCCATCCACGGAGGCGGCGACAAGCCGTACTTCGCGCAGCTCACGACGGCGAAACTCCCGCAGTGGGGGGCGAGCCCACCGCCGTCCGAGATGCTCGCCGCGGTGCTCTCGCTCGAACCGACCAACGTGCTCGACGACGCTCGCGACGAGCCGCAGGCCATTTCGTGCGGGGTCCCGTTCATGTTCGTGCCGCTCGCGTCGCTCGAGGCGGTGCGCCGCGCGCGCCTCAACTGGGAGGGGTGGAATCAGTATCTTTCGTCCCACTGGGCACCCCAGGTCTTTCTGTTCGCGTTCGAGGCGGAAACCCGCGGGGTCACCGCCCACGCCCGCATGTTCTCGCCGTGGGCCGGGGTCGACGAGGACCCCGCCACCGGCTCGGCCGCGGCGGCCTTCGCGGGCTATCTCGTCCGCCGGGAACGTCCCGCCGACGGGACCGCGCGGTGGATGATCGAGCAGGGCTTCGAAATGGGGCGCCCCAGCTTCATCCAGATCGAGGCGGACGTGACCGACGGCAAGCCGCAATCGGTTCGCGTGGGCGGGCAGACGGTCCTGGTCACCCGAGGCCACATCGACGTATAGGCGGGAGGGGAGATCAATGCTTCGCGCATGCGCGGTCGCGTTCGTGGTAACGGTTGTCGGCTTTGGAACCGCCGGCGCGGTGCCGTTGGTCGCGTCCACCCAGCCCGCGCGCGAACGCGCCGATGTTCCCGCGACGGCTGCCATTGTGGCGAATTTTTCAGAGCTGATCGATTCGACGACGGTGACGACCGCGTCGTTCCATGTGTACGGGCGTTGGTCGGGCCCCGCCGCGGGCACGTTCGCTTTCACACCGAACACCGTAACCTTCACGCCGACGCAGCCGTTCTTCGCAGGCGAGCGGGTGACGGTGGTCTTGAGCAAGACGATCCAGAATACCTCGGGCGCGCCGATGGCAAAGGGCTACGCGTGGTGCTTCTGGATCGAGACCGAAGCGTCGACACTGGACTTGACCTATGTCGGGCGGATCACGTGCCGGCTCGAGAGCGAGACGGCGGTGGGACCCTACGGCGCGTACGCCGGCGACCTCGACAACGATGGCTGGACCGACCTGCTGGTTCCGTGCGAGGTGCCCGGCGATGCGCGCGTGTTCATCAACGACGGCGCCGGCGGCTACTCGGGTTTCACAGTCGAGAGCCTTCCCAACGGCAGCGCGCCGAGTCCAAGCGAAGGCAGCGATCTCAATCTGGACGGCGAGATCGACGTCGTGATCGGCAACGGCACCAACGATCAGGTCACGGTGCTGATCGGCAACGGCGCGGGCAGTTTCACGGGCAAGACCAGCTACTCGGCGGGAGATAACGTGCGCGGCGTCGGCGTTCTCGACCTGAACGGTGACGGCTACGACGACATCGTGACGGCCAACCGCGTGGGCGATAACCTCTCGATTCTGCTCAACAACGGAAACGGGACGTTCGGCACGGCGGTGGCGAAGGAGACGGGCGGGAACACCGAGTACGCGATCGCGGTGGGTGACGCCAACAACGACGGCCTGCTCGACGTGTTCTGCGGGTCGTTCAGCTCGCCGTACCTGGTCATCCTGCTCTTGAGCGACGGGGCCGGGCACCTCAACGTCCAGACCTCCGTGCCGGCGGGTGGGAGGCCGTGGCAGCTCACGTCCGGAGATTTCAACGGCGACGGCAACGTCGACGTGGCGGCCGCCAACTCGTGGGAGGACAACATGGGGGTTCTTTATGGCAACGGCGCCGGGGGCTTGAGCCCGGTTGTCGTCTACCCGACCGGGGACTTCCCGCACGCCATCGACGCCGGCGACATCGACGGCGACGGCGACCTCGACCTCGTGACCAGCGACATTGGTTCCGCCACCTGGACCGTGTATGAGAACGAGAACGGAACCTTCATCGATCCGCGCACGCTCAACTCGGCGAACGCGGGCTCGTGCGCGGTGCTCCACGACCGCGACAACGACGGCGACCTGGATATCACCGGCGTCGACGAGCTGGACGACTGGATCTATTTCTTCGAGAACGTACAGCCGCCGACTCCGGTTCAGCCGGCGCCCGCGCCGGCGGCGACGCTGTTCCAGAATCACCCCAACCCGTTCAACCCGGCCACGACGATTCGCTTCGACATCACGCGCACGACCGATGTCGATCTGTCTATCTTCGACGCGCGCGGCGGCTTCGTCGCTACCGTGACACACCGTCGCCACGACCCGGGAACGTACACCGCGCGCTGGGGCGGGATCGACGCGCGCGGCGATGTCCAACCGTCGGGCGTCTATTTCTATCGATTGACGGCGGGGGGCGTCAGCGAGTCGAAGAAGATGGTGCTCTTGAAGTAGGAAGCGCCTACTGAATGTACCCCAGCGACTTGAGCTGCTCCAACCGCTCCGCCTGATCCGCTGCTTCCTTCAATCGCAGCTTCCGCGTTTCCTCGAACGCCTTGTCGTCGTGCGTGTCCACGTAACGGACCGGGAAGCGCTCGAGCCACGCGGCATCGACGACATCGGTGAGCACCTTGCCGCGCATGTCGCGGCCGATCGGAACATCCTTGATGGCCAGCAGGGTCGGGAGCACGTCGTAGACGCTGCCGACCGTTGGCAATGCGCCGGTGGAAAGCGGGAGCGAGAGCGAATCGCCGGGCACCGCGTCGCGGATCATCGGGCCGGCCGCGATGAACACGCCCGGGGGCTCATCGAGGTGGTTGCCCGAGTTCCAGTTCTCCGGTGAGTCCTCGACCTTGAACTGCTGTTTGGGATTCACGGTGTGAAACCCGTGGTCGGACACGATCATTACGGTTGCGTTCGCGGGCGCGAGCCGGAGCACGTCGCCGATCACGCGGTCGAGGTGCACGTAGTAGTCGTCGATCACGTGCCCGAACGCGGCCACTTCCTCCGGCGCAGGCGGGAAGAAGAAATCCTTCGGGTGCGCGTAGCGCCAGAAGCGGTGGCTGGCAACGTCCGGTCCGCCAAGGTAGAACGTGAGAAGGTCGAAGGGCTCCCGCTCCTCGAGTAACCGCTCGGCCACCCTCGTATACACGGCGTCGGCCCGGAACGCCCACCGCGACTGGTCCCACATGAGCTGCGTGAACGGCGTTTTCGGCGCCTGGACGGCCCCGTCGAAGATCGAGCGGGCGAGCGAGTCGAAACCGGCCTCGGCGGCGTCGAGGATGTCCATCACCTCGGTCTGCCGGGCCGCCGGGCTGACCTGACCCTCGACCCCGCGGAGCAGGGACCCCTTCCAGAGGGCCCGCTTCGGGTCCACGAGGACGCCGGTGGTGTTGGTCTGGGCCACCATCACGCCGTGGATCGCCTCGGCGGGGAAGGTCATCCACCACCCGAGCACGTCCACGGTGAGCCCGTAGTCGGAAAGTATGTTCCAGACCGCCTTGGTCGCCCGGTGGCCGCTCGAATAGTAGCGGGTGGTGCCAGCTTCGGTGTAAACGAAATGCTTGATGCCGTGCGCGTCGGGCGATTTCCCGGTGGCAATCGTGGTCCACACCACCGGGGAATAGGTGGGCGTCATCGTCTCGAGGTATCCGAAGGAGCCCCGCGCCATCAGCGAGGCCAGGTTCGGGAGTCGCCCGGCGTTCAAGAGCGGGGTCGCCACGGACCACTCCATGCCGTCGACCGCGAGCAGGATCAACGGGCCGCGCGCAGATGCCGGCACGGCGCGCTCCGGGGCGCGCGAGCACGCGAGCGTGGTCGCGAGCGCGATGCCCAGTGCGATCGTCGACCGGCGCGTGAGAGTAAGCATGCTCACATTGTAAGGCCTGTTCCGGCGCTTGAAAACGCCAACATTCGCGTGGTATACTGATGCACCGTTTTTGCAGCGACCCTGCTGGTCCATGGCGACGCGGTCGGAGGGCTTGGGATTTTGACGAGACAACGACCGGGCAGCGTTGGGGTCGTGCTGGTGTGGATTGCGCTCGCGGCCCCCGCGAGCGCGCAGGTGGATGATCGACTGGAAGCCTACACCGGGCGCAACGCGACCGGCTACATGGCCCCCCTCGTCGACGGGTTTCGTTCGAATCTGAACTCGGGGCTGTTTCACTCCGCGCGGATTGCCGACGGGTTCAACATCAGCCTCGAGTTCAACGTGACGGTGACGCTGTTCAGCGAAGAGAGTCGCACCTTCCTGGCGACCACTGAAGGCGGCTTCCAGCCGGAGACCACCGTCCGCGCGCCGACCGTCGTCGGGGATCCCGACGCGGTCTACGTCGAAGGGGACTCGGCGCTGGTGTTCGCGTTCCCCGGGGGATTCGACGTCGACCACATGTACCTGTCCTGCCCGCAGGTGCGGGTGGGAACCTGGAAAGGAACCGAGGTCGTCGGGCGGCTGATTCTATACGACACCGGGAGCATCGAGGTGGGGAGGCTGGGGGTCTGGGGCGCCGGGGTGCGGCACAGCGTGTCGCAGTATTTTCCGAAGCTCGCCCCCGTGGATGTGGCGCTCGCGGCGATGTGGCAGCACGCCGAGCTGCACAACGACGACGACCAGGACGTGCTCGACAGCGAGCTGGCCACCGTCGCCGTCCACAGCGGGGTGGCGCTGGGGTCGATGGTCCCGTACGCGGGAGTGTCGATCTCCTGGTACTCGATGGCGATCCGGTATCGCTTCGATGACATCGACGTCGAGCCCGTCGAGCTCGACTTCAGTTCGAACGCGGACTTGCAGCTGACATTGGGGGTGTCGTATCAGGTGGGCTTCGTCGCCGCCTATGGTGAGTACAACGTTGCCTCGGAGCACTCCGTGGCGGCGGGACTGTCGATTCAGTTTCCCTTTTCCAACAGGAGCGTGACGCAATGAAACATCACTGCGCGAGACTTCTCGGCATCGCCGCGCTGGGCACCTCGCTCGTTTTGACGCCGGGATGCATGTTCAAGAACAGCGACGTCGTCATCACCGAAAAGGTCTGCGTGACCCTCGACGAGTACCAGACGACAGGCACGTTCGAGAGCTTCGTCGTGTGCGACCAGTTCAAGACGAAGCTGCTGGAGGCGCTGGCCGAGAACGGCCTCCAACTGGACGAAGTGAAGCGCATCACCATGAAGGAAGGCACGTTCAAGACCTACGAGGTGAAGCCCCACGACTGGAAGGTCACCGCGGAAATCGACATCGCGCGCCAGGACGTTGTGGACGGACCCTACGACGACGGCCCGGAGTCGTTCGTGACCTTCAACCGCCAGTCGCTCAAGAAGCTGATGGGCCGCCCGCAGGACGCCGACCTCCACCGCCATGGCGTCAAGCTGGTGGATCGCGCGCTCGATTCGCTGCTCGACGGCGAGGATCCGCGCCTGGTCCTGATCATCAACAACGAGAGCGTCGTCCCGACTCCGTCGGAAGCGGACCCGATGCAGTTCACGTTCAAGGCCTGCGTGGAATTCCAGATCGTGGTCAAGAAGAAGAAGCACCACGGACACGGCCCGCACATGTAGAGCGCGACTGATCCGCTCCTCTTCGAACACAGCCCGGGCCTCGGCGGCCCGGGCTGTTTCGTTTTGCGACGCTTCCTACTTGAGCAGGACGAGCTTTCGGGTCATTGCCCCGGCCGGAAACTCGAGGCGCGCGAAGTAGACGCCCGAAGGGGCGCGGCCACCCGCATCGGTCGTGCCGGACCAGCGCAGCGCGGTCGCTCCCGCGGGCAACACGCCGTCGAACACCGTCGCGACGCGCCGCCCGCCGGCGTCGTGGATCGTGAGCGTCGCGCGCCCGCCGCGCGGAATCGACGCTTCCAGCGTGGTCGACGGATTGAAGGGATTCGGGAACGCGCGCATCGACGCGGCAGCGAGACCGGCCGGGGACGCGGCGGTCAGTGGCCACGCGTTCAGCCGGGTCAGGAACGCGTCGTCGGCGCCCGTGCTCGTGAGAGTTCCGCCGCCGAAATCGATCTGGCCGGCGAACTTTCCCGCCAGCAGCCCGTCGCCGAGGGGGTCCGAGGCGACGGCTTCCACCGACTGTGCCGCCGCGTCGCCGTAGCGTGCGCTCCATTCGCTGGTGCCGGTCGCGGTGAACTGGGCGATGAACCCGTCCTCGAGGCCGGCGCTGATGAGCGCGCCGGATCCGAAGTCCACCGACCCCCGGAAAAACCCGCCGATGCTGACGCGCTGCGACGGACCGATCGTGACCGACTTCGCCGCCTGCCCTGCCGCCGCGTCGCCGAAGCGTTTGCTCCACAGATGGTTGCCCGCCGCGTCGAGCTTGGCCAGAAATGCGTCGTCTTCGCCGGCGCTGGTGAGCACGCCGCCGCCGAAGTCGATCGCGTTCTTGAACGTTCCCGTGAGGTAGACGTTTCCAAGGGCGTCGGTTGCCACGGACTGCGCGCTCTGTGCCAACGTCGACCCGAAGCGCTTGCTCCACACATGGGAACCTACAGGATCAAACTTCGCGACAAACACGTCGAGCCCGAGGCTTGTCAGGTTGGCGCCTCCGAAATTGATGGTCCCCAGGAACTGGCCGACCATGAGCACATTGCCGAACGGGTCCACGGCCACGTCGAGTGCTTCCTGGGCGCTCGAATTACCGAAGCGCTTGCTCCACAGGTGCGTGCCGTCGGCATTGAACTTGGAGAGAAAGATGTCGTCGAATCCCAACGCGGTCAGCACCCCGCCGCCCAGGTTGATGCTCCCGCTAAAGTATCCTGCCAGATAGAGGTTAGCCGCGTCGTCGATCGCGACGCTGCTGGCATACTGTCCGTCGCCGTCGCCGAAACGTTTGCTCCACAGGTGCGTAAGGCCTGGGTCAAAACACGCGACGAACACGTCGTTGCTGCCCGCGCTGGCGAGTGCGCCCCCGCCGAAATCGACCGATCCGGAGAAGAAACCCGCGAGGAACGTGCGGCCGTTGCCGGCGATCGCAACGTCGGCGGCGCGCTGGCCCGAGGCGTCGCCGAAACGCTGACTGACCTGGACCGTCCCGTTCGGACCCAGCCGGGTAAGAAAGATGTCGGTGCCGCCGGCGCTCGTGAGCGGCCCGTCGCCGAAATCGACGACGCCGGAGAATTCGCCGGTCATCACGATGGCGCTGAACGCGTCGATAGCCAGCGCGCGGGCGCTCTGCGACGCGGCGTCGCCGAAACGCTGGCTCCAGATGTGCGCGGGGGCCGCGGCCATGGCACCGGCCGCGGACGTGAGCACCCACGCCGCGAAGGAGGCAAGGAGGGGGAAACGACGGTGCATGGTCTGGGTCCGAACGATAGCGCGCCGGAAGCGGCACCGGGAAAGTATAGCAGAGTAGGGCGGTCCGCGCGATGAGGACGCCCCGAACCGGATCTCCGCCACCGGTTCGGCAGCGATGCACCCTCGAAGTTGGTGCCCGTGTCGTGGTTCTGCTAGACTTCGTCTGCCGCAACAAGGAGCTTCTAATCATGAAGAAAGTGGGCATCTGGATCGACCATCACAAGGCACTAATCACCATCATAGACGCCGGCAGGGAATCCCAGCAGGTGATCGAATCGGACTTCGAACGCCACCCCGGCCCTCCCGGGAGCCGGCGCACCGGTCTGGCGTATGGACCCCAGGCCGCCAACCTGGACAGTCAGCGCGAAGAGAAGGAGAAACACCACGCCGCCAGCTTCTACAAGGAAGTGATCAAGGTGATCGGGAAGCCGGACCAGTTGCTGGTGATGGGTCCGGCGGACGCGAAGCGCGAGTTCGCGCAGCTCGTCGAGAAGAGCCCGGAGCTGCGCGGCGCGAAGGTCAAGGTGGAGGCGGCGGACCGCATGACGGAATCGCAGGTGGCGACGAAGGTCAGGAGCACGGAGTTTTGAGCACCATCGGCGACAGGACCCGCGAGGTTTGTCGGAGGTTCTCGATGCAGCAAGGATGGAGAGTCGCTGGAAGAGTGGTTCTGCTGGCCGCCGTCATCACGGTGGTCGCGCTGCCGTTGGCGCTGGCGGACGCCCCGACGATGCGGGTGAAGCGAGAGGCCGAATTGCGCGCCACCGAGACCGCCTTCGCGAAGACGATGGCGGATCGCGACCCGGCCGCGTTTGCGGGGTTCATCTCCGACGAAGCGGTGTTCTTCGGGCGCGCGGGCGAGATCCGCGGAAAGGCCGCGATCGTCGATGCCTGGGCGGGCCTGTTCGAAGGCGAAGAGCCCCCCTTCTCGTGGCGGCCGGAGGTCGCCGTCGTGCCGGAGTCGTCTCAAGAGCTGGGGTTCACCTCGGGGCCGGTATTCAGTCCGGACGGCAAGCAGACGGGAACGTTCAATTCCGTGTGGCGGCGCGAGAGCGATGGAAAGTGGAGGATCGTGTTCGACAAGGGCTGCCCGCCGTGCGGATCGCCCTGACCGAAAATAGCTCTACGCGGAAGCGGTGCGCGCCCCGCGCCGCCGTCCCCGTTTGTCCGAGAGATAGCTCACGACCACCCCCGCGCCGATCATCATGTTGATGATCATCGTGAAGAATCGCCACAGGAGAACGTAGATGGCCTGATAGCTCCGCGGGACGACGGGGCTCATGACCGCCATCGTCGACACTTCCGCGAGTCCGGCCGAACCCGGGGTCGGCGAGAAATAGAACACCAGCAGCGGAATGATCTGCAGAAGGAGCACCTTTCCCAGTTCCACCTCGACGCCCAGGCCGCGCAGCACCACCCACCCGATCAGGAACTTGTTCAGGTAGATGAGACCGGTGATGAGCACACCTGCGGTGAAGATCAGCTTCCCGCGCAGCAGAAACGTCGTCATGAGGTCGTGGTAGCGATCCACGGTCGCGAACGCGCGCTCCACCATCTGATGGTGGTTGAGCGCCCGGCGCACGAGCGGGAGACGTGTCATCAGCCAGCGCACCGCCCGCTTGAACGCGCCCGGGTGGGTCAGGGTCAGCAGCACCGTGACGAGGATCAGCACATAGATCGCGAACGCGATCATCGAGAGTGTCTCCAGCCCGGGCGGCATGAGGTTCTGGTGGAACAGGAGCAGGCTCGCTCCCACGAGCAGGATGATCACCGTCGAGATAAACCCGCCGAGAAAACAAACCACGGTCGAATCCAGCACCGTCATGCCTTCCGCGTACAGCACATAGACCTGGGCGGCGGCTCCTCCGGTCTGGGATGGCGTCACACCCGCCAGGAAGACGTGCACGAGACAGCTGCGCACGCACGCGCCGAACGTGATCGGTGGGTAAACCTTGCGGGCGAAGATGAAAATGCGCACTCCCGACAGCACGATGTCCGTGGAAGTGAGCGCGAGCGCGAGCCCGAGGAAGCGCGGGTCGAAGTCCAGCAGATGCCGCCACGTGTCGCCCAGCGATGAACGCCGGATCACGATGAAGAAGCCAACCAGGCTGAACGCCAGGAACAGCTTGATGCCGAGCCGGATCTTCTCGACGGGGATGGATGGAGTGCTGGGTGGCATGGGTGGGGCCTTCGACAGGCGAGAGTGTACACGAAAGCGACCCGCGGGCAAGTCGCCGCCGGTTCGTGGTATAGTACCGCGTCATCCGCGCTGGCGGCGCACGGCGAACAAGGAGATGCCCATGAGCTCCGGGAAAACGACGTTCGGTCTTTCGTCCATCGGCCAGGTGGCACTCACGGTTCACGACATTCCCCGCGCCACGGCGTTCTACCGCGAGACGCTCGGGATCCCGTTCCTCTTCCAGGCCCCGGGGCTGGCGTTTTTCCAGGCCGGCGAGGTGCGCCTGATGCTGGGTTTGCCGGAGAACGACGCGCAGAAGTTCTCCTCGATCGTCTATTTCCGCGTGGACGACATTGAGTCCGCCTACCAGGAGCTCAAGGCGCGCGGGGTGGAGTTCACCCACGAGCCGCGTCTGATCCACCGTGGCCAGAAGGCCGACCTCTGGCTGGCGGCGTTCTTCGACCCCGACCGCAATACCCTGGCCCTGATGAGCGAAGTGCCACGCCGCGACTAGACCGGCTTGACGCGGCGCGTGTGCGCGGGTAGATTCTCGCTTCCCGAACCATAGTCAGAATTCACTCATAGGAGGGCATGCGTGAACCCACTGGCTCGAAGGCATCCAAGGACGCCGTGGAACGCGGCCGCCCAAGGTCAACGATGAGGACCTCAAGGCGATCTTCGCCTATCTAAAGAGTCTGCCTCCGATCAAGAACGTGGTGCCCCAGCCGGTGGCGCCCGGCGATATCGGCAAGATGTAGCAGCTTGATTCCCGGCCCTCCCCGAACCGCGTGGGGAGGGCCGGAAACCGGTCGTGGCGGCGCCCGCTTCGATCTGCTATAGTCTCTTCCCAAGATATTGTCTCCGCGAGAGTTGATGCGTTGATCGGCGGTGTGGTGCCAACCATGCCGCCGTCGCTCTATTGAGAGTTCCAATGGCCATCCAGGTCTACATCGAAACCTACGGCTGCCAGATGAACGAGTACGACTCGGAGCTGGTGAAGTCGATCCTGGTCAACCGCGGGTTCGCGCTGACCGATCGCTTCGGCCGCCCGGACGTGGTGCTCATCAATACGTGCGCGATCCGCGAAAAGGCGCACCAGAAGATCTATGGACGCCTCCAGCAGCTCAAGCGCGAGCGCGCGTTGCGCTCGAGCCGGTTGACGGTCGGCATTCTGGGCTGCATGGCGCAGAACCTGAAACAGGACCTGGTCGACGGCCACGACGAGGTCGACTTCGTCGCGGGTCCCGATTCCTACCGGCACCTGCCGGAGTTGATCGACGCGGCGCGAGGCGAAAGCGGGCCGAGCGCCGCGCTGGGCGCCGCGGCGCTCAAGCTGTCGACCACCGAGACCTATACCGGGGTCGACCCCATCCGCAGCGGAGGCGTCAACGCCTGGATCGCGGTCATGCGCGGGTGCGACAACATGTGCACCTTCTGCGTGGTCCCGTTCACGCGCGGGCGCGAGCGCAGCCGGGACGCCGCCGGCGTGGTGGCCGAAGTCCAAGCGCTGGTCCGCGACGGCTACCGGCAGGTGACGCTCCTCGGGCAGAACGTGAACTCGTACCGCCACGGGGATGTCCGCTTTGCGGACCTGATGCGGATGGTGGGCGACGTGCCCGGGGTCGAGCGCGTGCGCTTCACCTCTCCGCACCCGAAGGATTTTCCTCCGGACCTGATCCGCGCCATCGCCGAGCACCCGAAGCTCTGCAAGCACATCCACCTACCCTTGCAGGCCGGCAACGACCGCGTGCTCGACCTCATGCGCCGGACCTACACCCAGTCCGAATTCCGCGCCCTGGCCGCCGAGATGCGGGAGCAGGTGCCCGGTGTCTCCATTACAACCGACGTGATCGTTGGCTTCCCCACCGAGACGGCGGAGGAGTTCGAGGACACGCGGCGCCTGATGGAGGACGTCCGCTTCGACGCGGCCTTCATCTTCAAGTACTCCGAGCGCAAGGGAACCTACGCGCAGCGCAAGCTCCCCGACGACGTCCCCGCCGCCGAAAAGACGCGTCGCATCGTCGAGCTGGTGGGCCTGCAGAAGCGCATCACGGGAGAGATCAACCACGCGGTGGTCGGGAGCACGGCCGACATTCTGGTCGAGGAAATCGTGGAGAAGCAGCCCGGTTTCGTCTCGGGGCGCACGGACAACTTCAAGCACACGATCTTGGCGGGAACCGAGCTCGATATTGGAAACGTGGTCCGCGTACGCGTAGAGGGTTCCCGAGGGGCTACATTGTATGCCCATCCCGTAGAAGCGCCGGTGGTCGCTCGACGCGATTCGGCTGGCGCGCCCGCGGCAGCCCTCCGCTCATGCACTTCGCGCGCAAATGTTGGCAGCGCGCCTCGTGAAATCGCGTCGGGCTAACCGCGGTCGCGCCCGAGCATCCAAGACCTGCATATCAACCAAAAGGACAGCCCCTGACATGGCGAATACTCCTCGACCGCGAACGCACGGCCACGCCCGGCGCAGCACGACCCCCGCACGACGAGAGGCGCGGCCCGTCGGCGCGGCCAAGACCGGCAAGCCCACCCTCGCGCGCCCCGGCGAGCAGATGTGGGCACTGGTCTACGACGCCGAACAGGACCGCTGGGACAAGACGCGCGGCTTCCGCAAGGAGCGCGTGGCGAAGCCCCGGCTCGACCCCGCCGACCCGCTGGACGCCAGCGCGGTCATCCTCAAGGTGAGATTTACGGGCTTCTGCGGTTCGGACGCGGGCATCTGGTTCCGCTCCTCGTTCAAGTCCATGATCCACGAGTCGCTCAAGGCCGAAGGAAAAACCACGCGTGTCATCGGGCACGAGGTGTTCGGCGAAGTCGCGGAGGTGGGCCCGGTCGCGGCGGCCCACTACGGGCTCAAGAAGGGAGAGCTGGTGGCGGCGGAGTCGCACATCGTGTGCGGACGTTGCCACCAGTGCCTGATCGGCCAGCGCCACGTGTGCACCGACGAGCGCATCATCGGCATTTCGCGCGATGGCGGTTTCGCCGAATACATCAAGCTTCCTGCTTCCGTACTGTGGCGCACCGACGTCAACAAGATCCGCCCCGAGGTGGCCGTGGTCCAGGAGCCGTTCGGCAACGCCGTGCACGCCTCCACCGCGGTAGACCTGCGCGGCAAGTCGGTGGCGGTCTTCGGCTGCGGCGCCATCGGGCAGTTCACCATCATGATCGCCAAGGCACTCGGGGCCTCGCGCCTGATCGGCATCGAGCCCAACCCGATCAACGCCGAACTCGCGCGCAAGCTCGGCGCCGACGACGTGATCTCGTTCGAGATCCACGGCGAGGAGCGCAACGGATGGAAGTCGTACCCCGAGGTCGTCGAACAGGTCGTGAAGTTCAGCGGCATCGACGGCGTCGACGTGGCGATGGAGATGGCCGGCCACAACTCGTCGGTCAACAACGCGATCCAATCCGTGCGCCGGGGTGGCGACGTGGTGCTGTTCGGGTTGAAGTCCGGTGATTTTCGCATCCAGGACTTCCAGCGCATGATCATCAAGGGCGTCAATATCCACAGCGTGATCGGCCGGCGGTTGTTCGAGACGTGGGAGCTCACCAAGAACCTGCTCGAATCGCGCGAGAACGGCATCCAGGACAAGATCTGGAACGTGATGCTCAACCGCGGGAAAGATACGATCGTCGAGGCGAAGGACTTCGACCCGGCGACATTCGAGAAGAAGATCGGGAAGCACCCGAAGCTGATTATCAGGTGGTAGATCCGTGTCGGTTCCTCAGATCGTCGCAGGCAGGTGGGCCCGGGTGCTCGAGCGCGTCGAGCACGCAGTGGTCATTCTGCTAATCGTCCTGCTGGCGATCGTCATCTGCGTGGCGCTCGTCGATCTGTATGTGCTCTTCGCGATGCGGATCGGCGATCGGCTGACGGAGGTGCGGACCACGGCGGCTTTCCAGGAAGCGCTGCAGAATGCCTTCGGCGGCGTGCTGATGGTGCTGCTCGGGCTCGAGCTGCTCGAAACGGTGAAGGTCTACTTCCAAGAGCACCGCATCCGCGTCGAGATCATCATGTTCGTGGCCATCATCGCGACCGGCCGGCACATCATTCAAATCGACACTCACGACGCGAACCCGATGATGATATTCGGGCTGGCCACGTTGATGCTGGCGCTCTCGGCCAGTTACTTCCTCCTCAAACGGGGGACGGCGGCGCGGCAGTAGTCGATCTCGGGCGCCAACGCGCCCCTATCACGCTTGTCGTGATTCGCAAGCAATGCGACAATCCGCTCCATGTCTCTGACCCCCGGCAGCCGACTGGGCCCGTATGAAATCCTCGCTCCCCTGGGCGCCGGGGGGATGGGAGAGGTCTACAAGGCGCGCGACACGCGCCTCCAGCGCGACGTCGCCATCAAAGCCATCCCCGCCGAATTCGCGCGCGACCCCGATCGCCTCGCGCGCTTCGAGCGCGAGGCAAAGCTCCTCGCGGCGCTGAGCCACCCGAACATCGCAGGCATCTTCGGCCTCGAAGAGGTCGAAGGCCATCGCTACCTCGTGCTCGAGTTCGTCGAGGGCGAGACGCTCGCGCACCGGCTCGACAGCGGCCCGCTCTCCATCGGCGATGCCCTGCAGAGTCGGCCGGCAGATCGCCGCCGCCCTCGAAAGCGCGCACGAGAGCGGCATCGCGCATCGCGACCTCAAGCCCGGCAACGTGATGATCACGCCGACGGGCGATGCCAAGGTGCTCGACTTCGGGCTCGCCAAGGGCGGCATGGGCTCGGCATCCGCGTCGGACGTCAGCCTGTCGCACTCGCCGACGCTGACCCACCAGGCCACCGGCGTCGGCGTCGTCCTGGGGACGGCGGCGTACATGAGCCCCGAGCAGGCGCGCGGCCGCGCGGTGGACAAGCGGACCGACATCTGGGCGTTCGGGTGCGTGCTGTACGAGTGCCTCACCGGGCGCCAGGCCTTCGCGGGCGAAACGGTCTCCGACCTGATCGCGCGCATCCTCGAGCGCGAGCCCGACTGGGACGCGCTGCCCGCGCGCACGCCCGAACGAATCCGCGACCTGCTGCGCCGCTGCCTCGAAAAGGACGTGACGGCGCCGGTTGCGCGACATCGGCGACGCGCGCATCGAGATCGAGGACGTCATCGCGACCCGGTCGTCGAGTCCGCAGGCGACGGCGCCCGTGCGCCTGCCGCGCGTCGCCCCGCGCCGATTGCTCGGGGCGACCGCGCTGGTCTTCATCGGCGCAACCGCCACGCGCTTCGCGGCGCCTCTGTTCGACCACACGCCGGCGCCGCCTCCGGTTCGATTCGAGATTCCCGAGGCGCCCGGGACGCACATCGAGGTTGACGGTGTCCATCCGGCGATTTCACCGGACGGCCGCACGCTGGCCTATCGGGCCTCGGATTCCACCGGGACGTTCCGCCTCTGGGTTCGTCCGCTCGAGTCGCTGACGGCGCGCGAACTCCCGGGAACCGAAGGCGCTCAAATGATCTTCTGGTCGCCGGACAGCAGATTCATCGGTTACTTTTCGGGACAGCAGAAGATGATGAAGGTGGCCGCAAGTGGAGGAGCCCCGGAAACCATCTGCGATGTAAAGGGACCGCGCGGCGCGACCTGGAATCGCGACGGTGTCATTCTCTTCGCTCCAATGTCGGAGGGGCCCATTTACCGCATCTCCGCGAACGGCGGCGCCGGCGTGCCGGTGACCAGCCTCGATTCGACGGAGACCGCGCATCGCTACCCGGTGTTTCTTCCCGACGGAAAACATTTTCTCTACACGAGTCTCCCTGCGCACGACGGTATGTACACGATCTATTTCGCGTCGCTCGAGGGAAAAGAACCCAACGCGGTAGTGGACGCGGGCAGCGGCGCCGTGTACGCAGAGCCCGGTTACTTGCTCTACCAGCGGGAGGACGTCCTGGTCGCGCACACGTTCGACGCGAAGCGCGGGCGCGTCGTGGGCGAGCCGGCTTCTCTCGGCGATCATCCTTTCGGCACCGGCTTCTCCGGCGGAGCGCCGATGAGCGTTTCCGCGAACGGCACGTTGGCGTACCTGATCAGCCCTCCTTTCGCCACACACCTGATCTGGTCCGATTTGAGCGGAAAACGGATGCAGCCGGTTCCGATGGTTCCGGGCAACTACCTTAGCGTTGCACTTTCTCCCGACAGCCGCCACGCGGTGTTGCAGTCCGGTTTACGAATGGGAGTGACCGAGCTGTGGATTGCCGACCTGGAACGCGGCGTGGTGACGCGCCTCACCTACGATACGACGGAGAACGACGGCGCCCAATGGTCTCCCGACGGAACACGTATCGCGTACACCGCGGCGCAATCGGGGGCGCGCAGAAGATCGTGGTGTCCACCGTGGGAGCCGGGTCATCCAACGACGTGTTCCTGGAAGACGACCCGGCCTTCAAGAGACTGTGCGACTGGACACCCGACGGGCGCGCCGTGGTCATCTCGCGCCAGGAAGCCGCCACCCGTTGGGATCTCTGGATTCTCCCCCTCGATGACGATCGCAAGCCGCGGCCGTACCTGGTGACGAAGTACTTGGAAGACAACGCGAAGGTGTCGCCCGACGGGCACTGGCTGTCGTACGAATCGGACGAGTCGGGGCACAACGAGGTGTACGTGCAGTCCTTTCCGGAAGCGGGGGCGAAATACCAGGTGACGACGGGAGGAGGATTCAACATCGGCTGGTCGAGCAACGGCCGGGCGCTCTACTATGGAAACCCGGCCGCGCCGGACCGCATCCTCGCCGCCGACGTGCTGCCCGGGCCGCAGTTCCGCCTCGGCCCGCCTCGAGTCGCCGGCCGCGTGCCCGAGAAGGCATTCGACGCCGATATGACGCGCGACGATAGCAAGCTGCTGGTGCTCATGCCGAACGAACCGGTCCCGGCGCTCACCATCACGATCGTGGAGAATTGGCCGTCGCTGCTCGTCAAGAAATAGAAGCAGCAAGCACCTGAACGCCCATAGGAGATCGTCGTGTACACCCAACTCAAGTCGATTCTCGATGCCGAGCTTGCCAACATCCGCGAAGGCGGCCTCTACAAGGACGAGCGCGAGCTTCAGTCCGCGCAGTCCGCGGCCGTCAAGGTCGGCGGCCGCGAGGTCATCAATTTTTGCGCGAATAACTACCTGGGCCTCTCGTCGCACCCGGCAGTAATCGCCGCGGCGCACAGGGCGCTCGACACCTGGGGCTACGGCCTCTCGTCGGTTCGCTTCATCTGCGGGACGCAGGAGATCCACAAGCAGCTCGAGCGCGGGATCGCGGAGTTTCTCCACACCGACGACGCCATCCTGTACTCCTCGTGCTTCGACGCCAACGGCGGCTTGTTCGAGACGCTTCTCGGCGCCGAGGATTGCATCATCTCCGATGAGCTCAACCACGCCTCCATCATCGACGGCGTACGGTTGTGCAAGGCCGAGCGCATGCGCTACCGCAATAGCGACATGGGGCACCTGGAAGAATGCCTCAAGGAAGCGCAGAAGTTCCGCCTGCGCATGGTCGCGACCGACGGCGTCTTCAGCATGGACGGCTTCATCGCGAAGCTCGCGGACATCTGCGACCTGGCGGAGAAGTACGACGCGCTGGTGATGGTGGACGACTCGCACGCGACCGGCTTCATCGGCAAGACCGGGCGCGGGACTCCCGAGTTCAATAATGTGATTGGGAAAATCGACGTGATGACGTCGACGCTCGGGAAGGCGATGGGCGGAGCGTCGGGCGGATTCACCACCGGACGCAAGGAGATCGTCGAGATGCTCCGCCAGCGCTCGCGGCCGTACCTGTTTTCCAATTCGCTGGCGCCGCCGATCGTCGCGGCATCGCTCGCCGTTCTGGCACTGCTCGAAAAAAGCACCGAGCTGCGCGATCGCCTCGAAGAGAACACGCGCTACTTCCGCACCGGCATGACCGCTGCGGGCTTCGACATCGTGCCGGGGTCGCATCCCATCACGCCCATCATGTTCGGCGAAGCAAAGCTTGCCAATGACGTGGCGAAGGACATGCTGGCCGAAGGCATCTACGTGATCGGTTTCAGCTACCCCGTCGTGCCGAAGGGCAAGGCGCGCATCCGCGTGCAGATTTCGGCGGCCCACACCAAACCCCACCTCGACCGCGCGCTGGAGGCGTTCCGCAAGGTCGGGAAGAAGCACGGGCTGGTGGGGTAAGAATAAAGAGACAATTAAGTCCTGATCTGCTAGCATCCTTCTGGACCCCGCTGCAATCAGTAGTGCGCTTCAGCGCATTTGCTGATCTCACTCCTGCGGCCGCAATGCCGCGTGATCCCGCCCGGGCGTGGACGCTATGATCATCAGGAGCCCGGCCGCTCGACTCGGCACTGGAGGATTCATCGACGCGTCATCGCTGCTCTCGCCGTTCTGCTCCGTGCGCGCAACGACGGTGATTGTCTCTGCAGGGGGATCACGTAAGGAAGCCGACCATGGCCAATCGATGGTCGCTGATTAGGTAGGAGGGCATTCCGTCGATCGCAGATACGTCTGCGTCCTTGTCCATGAACCAAGGTGGATACTAACCCGGAGGCATTCCTATGAAGCAACCGTTTCGGCGTATCGCCATGGCGCACGCCTGTATACTCATCTTCTCCGCCGGCACGGCAAGTGCGATCAATCAGTTCACCGAGTCTTTCACGACCACAACTTACAAGGATACGCTCAACACCACCGCGGACTGGAACACCGGTGCTGGTGAGCTTCGGGCATTTCCGTTCGTGCCATTACTGACGACGGTTTGGGACTCGCCGGGGACTGCGCGGGACGTCGTGTTGGCCGGGGTGACGGACGACCTAGCCCTCGTGGCGGACGGCGCGTTCGGCCTGCAGGTCGTAAGCCGGAGTTCGTCGTGGATCGGCAGCTACGACACGCTCGGAAACGCGATCTACGTCGCAGCGGCTTTCCCGAATCTCCCGGCATTCGACTCGCCTATAGGTATCCAGGACCCGCTCGACGGCACCGACCGCCTGTTCGTGGTCGAGCGCGACGGGCGCATCTACGTCTTCCAGAACGACGTCTCCGTCGTGCAGCGCTCGCTCTTTCTGGATATCACCGGTCTCGTCACCACCCAGACCGAAGGCGGTCTCCTGGGTCTTGCATTTCATCCGAACTATAAGAGCAACGGATATTTCTATGTCGCCTATACCAACGACAGCCCGCGGCGAACGATTCTCTCGCGCTTCACGAAAAGCGGGAACCCGAACGCGGCCGACCCGGGGAGCGAACTGATCCTGATCGACCTGCCCCAGACCAACCTCCACCACAAAGGTGGCTGCCTGGCGTTCGGTTCGGACGGGTACCTGTATCTATCGCTCGGCGACGATGGCAACTCCGCCAACAGTCAGAATCTCACGAGGCTCGAAGGAAAGCTGCTCCGCATCGACGTCGACAACCCGTCGGGCGGGAAGAACTATGGCATCCCGCCCGGGAATCCATTCGCGGGCAGCCCCGGTAGCGAGCGCAAGGAAATCTACGCCTTTGGATTTCGCAACCCGTGGCGGTTCGGCTTCGACCCACCGACGCGCCAGGAACGGAACTACGGATCGCCCGAATCTTGGAACCAGGAGCGCAACACGCTGTTCGCAACCCGTCGTCCGGGCGGCTGTGGATGGGCGACGTCGGGCAAGACACGTGGGAGGAGATCGACCTCATCAAGAAGGGTCGCAACTACGGGTGGTCGCGCATGGAGGGCGACGAATGCTATCCCTCGTCGTCGTCGTGCGACACCACCGGCCTCGACATCGACCTCCCCCTGTTCGCGTACGAGCACGACGGCAGCGCATCCATCACGGGTGGATTTGTCTACCGCGGTCCTTCGGTGCCGAGCCTCGCGGGCAAATACATCTACGCGGACTACATCACCGGACAAATGTGGGCGCTGGCGTACAACGGAATCGATCCTCCGGCCAACACCGAGCTCCCGATCAATCCAGCTCTGTCGTTGTCCGTACCGTCGTTCGGTGTCGACAAGGACAACGAGTTGTACTTCACGTCTTTCGACGGCGAGGTGTACCGGTTCTTCGAGTCGTCTACCGCCGTGCGGCCTCCGGCACCGCGAGGCGGGACGCTGGTCTCCGTCCATCCAAACCCGTTCGCGGCGACCGCCATCGTCGAGTATACGACCGTCACTCCCGGTCGCGTGGTGCTGGAGATTCTCGACGTGCGCGGTCGCCGCGTGAGCACACTGGTCGATGGGAAAGTCGGGTCGGGCGCGCACACGGCCGGCTGGGACGGCCGCGATTCGAGCGGACGCGTGCAGGCGAGCGGGGTCTACTTCTGCCGCTTGACCGTGAAGGGACAACCTTCGGATACGCGGCGTGTTATCCTGCTGAAATAGTCAGCCCGGTAGCGCCTTCCGGCGGTGTCGGAAGTAACTGACGATCGGCGGGATCACGGTCACCACGATGATTCCCATGATGACGAACGAAAAATTGTTCTTTACGAACGGGATGTTGCCGAAGAAATAGCCGGCGAAGAGAAACGTCGCCACCCACGCCATGCCCCCGAACGCGTTGAACATCAGAAAGCGCGGATAGCTCATCGCGCCGATGCCGGCCACGAAGGGCGCAAAGGTCCGAAGAAACGGCAGGAAGCGCGAAAGCGCAATCGCCTTGCCGCCGTGGCGCTCGTAGAAGGCGCGCGCGCGGTGCAGGTACTCGGCGCGAAAGAACCGGTGGCGGTCGGTGAACGCCCTCGGCCCGATGTATCGCCCGATCGAGTAGTTGAGCGTGTTGCCCAGGATCGCGGCCGCCGCCAGCAGCACGAAGAGAATGCCGACATTGAGCCCTCCGGCCGCTGCCAGCGCGCCGACCGCGAAGAGCAGGGAGTCGCCGGGGAGGAACGGCGTCACCACCAGCCCGGTCTCGCAAAAGATAATGAGAAACAGAATGCCGTACGTCCACGCGCCGTACTCGACGAAAACCTGGTGCAGATGGCGGTCGAGGTGCAGGGCGAACGACACCAGCTCGTTGACGAACTCCACGCGCGCCTACTTCGCAGCCGGCTTGTAGTACTTCATTGCCTCGGGCATCAGCCGCTTCAGGTCGGCAATGCGCGTCGCGTCGGAGGGGTGCGTGCTCATGATCTCGGGTGGAATGGTGCCGGGGGAGCCCTTCGCCATCCGCTCCCAGAACGGCACCGCCGCGTTGGGGTCGTAGCCCGCCATGGCCATGAAGATGAGGCCGAGGTGATCCGCCTCGCTCTCCTGCGTGCGGCTGAACGGAAGCAGCGCTCCGTATTGCACGCCGACGCCGAACGCCGTCATCCACAATTGCTGGGTCTGGGCGGGCTCCTTGGCCAGCGCCACCGACAGCGCGGTTCCCAGTCCCTCTGCGACCATCGCCTGGCTCATGCGTTCGGCGCCGTGCTTGGCCACGGCGTGCGCGATCTCGTGTCCCATCACCACCGCGAGGCCGAGCTCGTCCTGGCACACGGGCAGGATGCCGGTGTAGACGACGACCTTTCCACCCGGCATGCACCATGCATTCACCTGGTCACTGTGGACCAGGTTGAACTCCCACTTGTACCCGGCGAGCTGGTCCGGCTGTTTCTGTTCGCGGAAGAACGTCTCTACGGCCGCCTGGATGCGCGTGCCGATGCGCTTGACCATGGCGGTGCCGGCCTGGTCGGTCGACACCGGGTTCTCTATGAGAAAAGTGTCGTACTCCGCCTCGCTCATGGCGAGCATCTCCGCGTCGGAGATCATGTGTAGCTGTTTACGTCCCGTGACCGGAACGGTCGAGCACGACCACAGCACGATTCCGGCCAGGATGCCGGCACAGGCGACCTTCAGCAAACGAAAGCAACTGCGGTGAGACATGATTTCCTCCTTGCTCACTGGCGAGCCTCGGGGGTGACGTTGAGCGACACGCGCTGGCCATCGCGCAGAACGACGATGGGAACCGGCACGCCGATCTTCATCGCGTCCAGCGCATACGTGTAGTCGTAGATGTTCTTGATCACCTTGCCGGCGAATTCGACGATGACGTCGCCGCCCTTCAGGCCCGCCTTGTCGGCCGGGCCGCCCGCCCGCACGCCCGAGAGCTTGACGCCTTCAATGTCTCCCGCGGCGTAGTCGGGGATAGTGCCGAGGTAGATGCGCATCCCCGCGCGCGAGCCGGTTTCGTCCTTCGGGCGCTCAACCTTGGCGAAGGCCGGGCGCTGGCCTCGTTGCTCGACGTCCACGACGAGGTCGCAGGAGAACTTTGCGATGCGCTCCATTCCTTCATAGTCCAGCGTCTTGCTGTCGTCGGTCGGCCGGTGATAGTCCTCGTGGCTTCCGGTGAAAACGCTCAAGACCGGGACCCCGTGGGTGTAGAACGCAGTCGCGTCGGTGGGGAGGTAGGGGTCGTCCTGCAGCTTCGCGTCGAAGCCCGCCGCGACGTTGCACTTTTCGATCGACGCCTTCCACGCGGGCGACGACCCCACGCCCTGCAGCAGCAGCGTGTTGTCCTTGAGGCGCCCCACCATGTCGAAGTTCACGTACGCGGTCACCCGCTCCCACGGGAGCGTCGGGTGCACGGCGAAGTGATTCGAGCCGATGATGCCCAACTCTTCGCCCGACCACGCGGCGAACAGGATGCCGAAGGGGAACGCGTCCGGATGACGCGCCCGCATGTCGGCCAGCGCAGCGGCCATCTCGAGCACGACCGCCGTGCCGGACGCGTTGTCGTCGGCGCCGTTGTGGATCTTGCCTTCCTCTCCCTTGCGGGCGAGCGAGCTGGAGGTGCCGCGACCGAGGTGGTCGTAGTGGGCGCCCACCACGATTACGGGCGCGTTCGCGCTGTCCGTGCCGGCGGGCAGGTACGCGAGGACGTTTCTGCCCGTGCCTTTCTCGCGTTCGATCGCCACCGTGATTGCGGTTGTCGCGTTCGTGAAATCGAACTGCGCCAGTGCGTGCGGGTTCTCGACGTCCAATTCAGATTGCAGGTCCTTGAGCGACTTGTCACGCGCGTGGAACAATATCGCGGCAGTTTCCCCGCTGATCGACACCACCGGAATTCCCGAGCCGGCGAGGGACTGGTCGAAGCCAATCGGCTGGAGTGCCCCCGCGTTGGGAGACGTCGGCCCGGTGACCAGCAGGAGTGCTTTCGCTCCGGCTTCGCGCGCGAGCATGGCCTTGTAGCGCACGCCGCTGTAGCGGTTGAGCTCCATGCGCCGGTCCATGCTCACGGCTTCCGGCACGTAGTTGAGCGCGAGCACGACCTTGTCCTTCACGTCGAAACCAGCGTAGGAGTTGTAGGGCGTGCCCGTGTCGCCCGGTGTCTTGAGGCCGTAGCCGACGAAGGCGATCGGTCCTTCGACGGTGGCGTTCTCGCTGAACGCGAGCGGGCGGAAGTCCTTCTCGACCACCAGCGCGTGGGCATCGTCACCGACGCGCAGCGTCATCGCGTTGGCGCCCGGGACGAGCTTGACCCCGGAGGTGAACGGAAACGACTGGTAGTAGCCGCTTTCTTCGCCGATTTCGCGCAGCCCCAGCAGCTCGAACCGCTTCGCGATGTACGCGGCGGCCTCCTGCTCGCCCTTCGAGCCGGTGAGGCGGCCCTCCAGATCATCCGACGCGAGATACTCCACGTAACGCCGCAGCTCGTCCGCGCGGATCTCGCTCGAGCCCATCCATTCCTGGCGCGGGGACTTCTTCATCGGCGCCCCCGCGTGCACCCCGCGCGCCGGCGCGGCTTTCAACGCGGCCCGCGCGGCCTCATGGTTCCAGTCGGCGATGAAGAGTTGCGACACCTTGTCGGCGGTGCGATTGGACGTCCACGCCAGGCGCTTCCCGTCGGGTGAGAACACCGGAAGTCCGTCGAACCCGTCGGTGAAAGTCACGCGGACCGGGTCCCGGGAGCCGTCGCGGTTCACCAGGTACAACTCGAAGTTCGAAAACCCGAGCTTGTTCGACGTAAAGATCAAGTACTCGCCGCTCGGGTGAAAGAACGGCGCCCACGACATCGCCGCGAAGTCGGTGATCTGCTGCTTGTCCGAACCGTCCGGCTTCATGGTGAAAACGTCCGCGATGGTTCCCTCGGTGTTGAAGTGACGCCACACGATCCGCTTGCCGTCCGGGGTGAAGAACGGCCCGCCGTCATAGCCGGGCTCGTCCGTTAGACGCTTCGGCTCGGACCCGTCCGCCCGCATGACGTAGATGTCCGCAAAATACGAGAGGTCGACTTTCGCGCGCTCCTGGTCATCTGTCGAAAGCATTGCCAACGGGTACGCCGCCCGGTTCGAGCAGAACACGATCCACTGCCCGTCCGGCGAATACGAGCACTCGGCGTCGTAGCCGGTGGCGCTGGTGAGGCGCACCGCGTCCGAACCGTCGCGCCGGGTCTGGAAGACGTCGTAGGTGGCGTCGTAGTCCCAGGCGTAGCGCTTCTGCTTGCCGCTTGCGCGCAGGTCGATCTCTTCTTTCTGCTTCGCGATCGCGTCGGGGTCGAGGTGGGTGGATGCGAAGATCACCCGGTCCGCGTCCCGCGGGTGAAAGAACGAGCACGTCGTCTTTCCGACCCCCGGCGACACGCGGTGGATGTCGCCGGTCGCGAACGAAAGCATATAGATTTGATAGAACGGATTGTCCGGCTCGCGCTCGGCCTGGAAGATGAGACTGGCACCGTCGGGCGAAAAGTAGCCTTCGCCCGCGCGTTTGCCCTCGAAGGTGAGCTGGCGGGGGCGCGTGAGAAACGCCTTTTCATCCACGGCGCTGGACGTGGCTTCGGCCGCCATGACAGCGGATGCGGCGCCCAGGGCCACGGCCCCGGCGGCAAAAATCGAACTTCGCATTCAGGTCACCTCGGTTGGGGTTGGGGGACTCATCCTAAGACAAGGCGGGCCGTTGCGCCAGTGGGTTGGAAGGCGAAAATCGTGGGCAGAATTTCCGCGGCGCCGTCCGTTCGCGGGCCTGGACTCCGTCTTGCCTCGACGCCGTTCCCCCGGCTACCCTGCGGGGAGCGCGCGGCTCCCGCGCGCCGGCAAAGAGGGAGGAGCGGCATGGTCGAGATCAATTACGCCGCGGTCGTCGTGGCCGCGTTGTCGGGGTTTGCCGTCGGGGCGCTCTGGTACGGTCCGCTGTTCGGAAAACAGTGGATGTCCGCCTCCGGTGTCACCGAGGCCGACATCAAGGACACGAACTTTCCGAAGATCTACGGCATCACGTTCCTCATGAGCGTCGTCGCGGCGTTCGTGCTCGCCCACGTGATCGCGAAGTTCGACGCCACCACGCTGCGCGGGGGTATCGAGGCCGGCTTCTGGATGTGGCTGGGATTCGTCGTGACCGTCCAGGTCACCGACGCCCTGTTCAACCGCGGCAGCATGAAGCTGGTTGCGATCGATTCGGGCTACCGCCTGGTATGGGCGGTCGTGATGGGGATCATCCTGGCGGTGTGGCGCTAGAGCGTGCCCGGTACGTCGGCGGCCGTAAGGGCGCCATCGACGATATGAACTTTCTCGCCTTTCTCGAATGCAGTTCCTGCGGCCGCCGCTACGACGCCGACGGGCTCCTCGGCCTCTGCGAGGATTGCCGGCGGCCGCTGCTCGCGCGCTACGACCTGGACGCGGCGCGGCGCGCGATCGAGCATTCGCGTCTGCACGAACGCCCCCGCGGCGCCTGGCGTTTTCACGAGCTGCAACCCGTACGCGACGCGCGTTTTCGCCTGACCCTGGGGGAAGGCGGCACGCCGCTGGTGCGGGCCGACCGCCTCGCCGCGAAGCTGGCGGGTCACGAGCGGGTGGCACCGATCCGGGGCCCCCGCGGCGCGAAGCTCGCGGGGTGGATCGGTGACAGGACCCGCGTCAGTGACGACACCTTTACCGGCACGCTCTTCATCAAGGACGAAAGCCCCAACCCGACCGGCTCCTTCAAGGCACGCGGCATGGCGGTCGCCGTTTCGCGCGCCGTCGAGCTCGGGGCCACCGCGCTTTCCGCTCCCTCCGCGGGGAACGCCGCCTGCGCGCTCGCCGCGTACGCCGCGCGCGCCGGCGTCGAAGCGCATGTCTACATGCCGGCCGACGTGCCGACCGCGTTCACGGCGCAGTGCCGCGCCTTCGGGGCGCACGTCCACCTGATCGACGGGCTCATCACCGAGTGCGGTCGGGTTGCGATCGAAGAGTCGACACGTCACGGGCGCTTCGATCTGTCCACGCTCAAGGAGCCCTACCGGCTGGAAGGCAAGAAGACCCTGGGCTACGAGCTGGCGGAGCAGATGCAGTGGACGTTGCCCGAAGTCGTCGTCTATCCGACCGGCGGCGGCACCGGGCTCGTCGGAATGTGGAAAGCGTTCGAAGAGATGGAAGCACTCGGGTGGATCGATACGCGCCGGCCGCGAATGGTCAGCGTCCAGTCGAGCGGGTGCGCGCCGATCGTGCGCGCGTTCGAGAGCGGCGCCCAGACGGCCCTCCCGTGGGAGAATGCCGCCACCGTGGCCGACGGGCTGCGCGTGCCGGCGGCGGTCGGGGACGCGCTCATGCTCCGCGCGCTCCGGGAGTCGAACGGCACCGCGATCGCCGTCACCGACGAAGAGCTGATGGACGGCGCCAACGCAATCGCCCGCGCCGAGGGGATCTTCGCCGCCCCGGAGGGCGGCGCCACGGTGGCGGCGTTCGCGACGCTGCGCGCCCGCGGGTGGATTCGAGACGGCGAGCGGGTGGTCCTGTTCAACACCGGGAGCGGGCTGTCGTATGCACACCTCTGGGCCGGTGGGGAGGGCGGTGGCGCATGAAGCCGCCGGTCGCCAAACGCATTCCCACCGACGTGTCCGTGCACGACGACCGTCGTGTCGACGAGTACGCCTGGCTGCGCGACCGTGAGAACCCGGAGGTGATCGCGTACCTCAACGAGGAGAACGCGTACGCGGAGGCGATGCTGGAGCCGACGCGCGAGTTCCAGGAGCAGCTCTACCGCGAGATGGTGGCGCGCATCAACGAGACCGACAGTTCCGTGCCCGTCACGCGCGATGACTTTCATTACTACACCCGCACCGAGAAAGGTCGCCAGTACGAGGTCTTCTGCCGGCGCCGCGGCGCGCTCGATGGACCCGAACAGGTGCTCCTCGACGAGAACCGCCTCGCAGAAGGGCACGCCTATCACGCGATCGGCTCCCGCGAGGTCAGCCTCGACCACCGCCTGCTCGCGTACACCGTGGACATGTCCGGGGGAGAGCGGTACCAGCTGGTGGTGGTCGATCTCGACGCCGGGCGGGTCGTGGACGGTCCCATCGACGGAGTGGCCGCCGACATCGAATGGGACAACGACAGCCGCTCGATCTTCTACCTCGTGCTGGACGACGCCATGCGACCGTACGCGGTGCGCCGCCATGTGGTGGGTGAACCGGTGGCGCGCGACGTCGAGCTCCACCGCGAGACCGACGTCGCGTTCTACATGGGTATCGAGGTCACGCGCAGCCGTGACTATCTGTTCGTCACCATGGAGAGCCACACGACGTCGGAGGTGCACGCGCTGCGCCTGTCCGACGGGAGAGACGCCGCGCTGCGGATCGTCCAGCCGCGCAAGGCCGAGGTCGAGTACCACGTGGCGCACAGCGGGGACTGGTTCTTCATCATGATCAACGAGGAGGCGCTCAACTTTCGCGTGTTCGAGGCTCCGGCGAAGAACCCGCGGCGCGAGCGCTGGCGGGAAATCATTCCGCACCGGCCGGCGGTCAAGATCGACGGCCTCGAGGCCTTCGAGAAACACCTGGTCGTCATCGAGCGGGAAAACGGGCTGAAGCGGATTCGCATCATCGATCTGGTGACGCGCGCCTCGTCGTACGTGGCTTTCGACGAGCCGGTGTATACGGTCTGGCTCGAGCGCAACCCCGAATTCCACGAGCGGGTGTTGCGTTTCAACTATTCGTCGCTCACCACGCCGCGCACCGTCTTCGACTACGACATGGAGAAGGGAACGCGGGTGCTGCGCAAGCGCTACGAGGTGCTCGGCGGCTTCGACCCGTCGCGCTACGTGGGCGAGCGCGTGTTCGCGGTCGCGACGGACGGGACCCGGGTGCCGATCTCACTCGTTTACCGGCGCGACACCCCGCGCGACGGAACCGCGCCGCTGATCCTCTACGGGTACGGGGCGTACGGAGTGTGCGTGGAGCCGCACTTTGTCTCGAATCGTTTGGGCCTGCTGGACCGCGGCATGGTCTTCGCCATCGCGCACATTCGCGGTGGCGGCGCCCTCGGGCGCATGTGGTACGAAAAGGGAAAGCGCCTCTACAAGCGCAACACGTTCACGGATTTTATCGCGTGCGCGGAGCACCTGATCGAGAAGGGATACACGTCGAGCGGGAAGCTCGTCTGCTACGGCGGAAGCGCGGGGGGCATGCTGGTCGGCGCGGTGCTCAACATGCGGCCGGACCTGTGGCGCGCGGCCATGGCGGTGGTGCCATTCGTGGACGTGCTGAACACGATGCTCGATCCGACGCTCCCGCTGACCGTCATCGAGTACGACGAGTGGGGAAACCCCGAGGATCGGAAGTACTACGAGTACATCCGGTCCTACTCGCCCTACGACGACGTGCGACGGCACGACTATCCCGCGATGCTGGTGCTGTCGGGATTCAACGACCCGCGCGTGCAGTACTGGGAGCCCGCCAAGTGGGTGGCGAGACTGCGGGCGCGCAAGACCGACTCCAACCCCGTGCTGCTGCGCACGCGCATGGGCGAGGGGCACAAGGGCGCGTCCGGACGCTACGACTACCTGCGCGACGTGGCGCTGGAGTACGCGTTCATCTTCCAGCAATTCGGGATCGGAACCTAGGGCTCGCTTTCGCTCACCCGTGCATCGAGTACAGCAGCCGCAGATCCCAGCTGTCACGCTCGACCACGCGGCGATTTCCCAGTTTCCATTCGTCTGCCAGGGCGGAGCCGGTCGCGCGCACCAGTATGCAGGGCAGTCCGCGCGCGCGCGATTCGAGTTCCGACGGAACGAAACCCGCTTCCGCCAGAATGCTTTGATCCGTCGTGGACACGGTGGCGCTCCACGCGCCGATTTCGGGAAAACGCCCGTGGCGAAGCGCAACCCGGAGCAGCTCGGCGCGCGCATCGGGTGAGACGCCCTCCCAGTCGACGATGTGGTAGGGATTCATCGGCGGGCGATACTCGAGGAAACGACCCAGGGCGAGGAATCCGTCCAGTCGATCGGCGCGTTCCAGACACAGAAAGCCGTACTCGCGCCACGGGTTCCGGTAACGCCACGCCAGAAACTCCGCGTCGCGCACCTGACGGATGCGGCCGTCGTGACCCAGCCGCCGGATGAGCGCGGCCATCGCGTCCGTGCGCGTGAAACGCTCGAAGACGATGGTGGTCCCGGTTTCGCGCCCCGGAATCCGGCCCAGCGAGGCGAGTCGGTCGAAGGGACCGGTGGGCGATTGGACGACGGGGTCGTTGCGCGGAGCCAGCCGCCACAGGACCCGGGTTCCGTGCAGCCTTTCGTGGAGCTCGTGCGCGATGCGACGCCGGAGGTCGAAGCGCGTGATCGGTTCCATCGAGACCGCGCTTCTCCAACCGGTGGCGAGCGAAGCGAGCGTGGTCATGCGTCCCGAGCTCAAGGCTACCATGAATGGATAGCCGCGCGCCTCGAGGTCGTCGTGCTGCGCGCGCATGATGAGCGTGGCGACTCCGGTGTTGCGATGCTCCGGACGGACGGCGAAGTCATCGACGGCGGGAAGCACGATGCGATCGACGCCGCCGGCCTGCCAGCAGGTTCCGTACGCGCCGCGCATCCCGACGACACGGCCCTGGTGGAGGGCGACGTAGAGGAAGGAGTCGCGCGCGAGAGGATTCTGGCGGTATTTCCAGTCCAGGAATTGCCGGCTCTTCGCCGTTCCTCCGCCCGAGGCCAGATTGCGCAGCTCCACGACCTCCGGCTCGAGATCAGGGTGGTAGGGGACGACCTCGTAGCCCGCCATCGCGTCACCGCGACGACGGCTTGGACCCGCCAGGTGCAGCGCGAAGAATCCGCGAGATGTCGACCGGCTCCGTCGCCACGCAACGCTCCGCGACGGTGGCGCGATTCACCTTTCCGCGCGACGTGCGCGGGATCTCGTCGATGACGTACCAGCGCTGCGGGACCTGGTGGCGCGCGAGGTGCCGGTTCACCCAGCGGTGCAGATCGAGGAGCGTGGCATCCCCGGAGGGGTTGAGGACCACGGCCACGCCGACGTCTTCTCCAAGCAGCGGATCGGGGAACGCAAACGCGCACACGTCCATGACGGCGGGAAAACGCTCGACGACCGCGTCGATGTCAGCCGGATAGACCTTCATCCCACCCTTGTTGATCTCGTCGCGTTCACGCCCGCGCAGAAACAGCCAGCCGCGATCGTCGATCACGCCGATGTCGCCGGTGGAGAACCAGCCCGCGCTGACCACCTGCATGGTGAGGTCGGGACGATCGAGGTAGCCGCGCATCAGGGCGGGCGTGCACACCCATACGTGGCCCGATTCGCCGGGCGCGCAGCTGGATCCCGCGTCGAGCGGTGCGGCGGAATCGCGCGACTTGAGCACCCGAAGCACGCCGCCCCACGCGACGCCGACCAGCCCGTCCTGGGGAGTAAACGCGCCCACCGTGGTCCCGGCGAGCCAGCTGGCCGTCTCGGTGATGCCGTACGCGTTCAGTACGGTTGTCTTGCTCCACGCCTGAATGTCGCTCCACAGCGCGGCGGACAGCGGCGCGGACCCGACGAACACGCGCTGGAGCGATTGGCCGTGCGGCGGTTTGGCGACGCGAAGCGCCAGGCGCCACAGGGCGGGCACCGACGATAGAAACGTGATTTCGTGCTCGTCGATGATCGAGCCGAGTTGCGACGTGATGTCGGGGCGAAACGGCGGCATGATGAAAAGGTCGCACCCCGAGAGCCAGGGAAAAAGACTGTTGCAGATGAGCCCGTGACCGAAGTGCGTCGGGAGCAGGCACAGCGTGCGCCGGTAGGCGTCCAGGCCGAGGTGCGCGCGGAGATTGGTCCATTGCGCGCGCAGCGACCCGTGGGTGTGGACCACGCCCTTGGGTTGTCCCGTCGTCCCGGACGTGAAGAGAATCAACGCGTCGTCCTCCGGGTTGGGCGCGCGCCGGGGAGCGGTCGCCGGTGAGGACGTGCCCGGAGGCTGAGCGGCATCGATCACCTGCACGTCGAGCGCCGCCAACGCGCGCGCGAGCCCGGTGTCCGGGTCTCCCAGCCACGCGGAGACCTTCGGCCGGCTCCATTCCGCGAGGGTTTCGATCTCGAACGCGGTGAAACGAGGGTCGATCGGCACGGCGCACGCGCCGAGTCTCCACAGGGCGAGCAGCTCGGCGAAGAACTCGTTGCAGTTGCCGAAATGGACGAAGACGCGATCTCCGTCGGAGAGTCCGAGCGCCGCGTAGGCGCGGACGCGGGCCTCGACCTGGCCGGCGACTTCGGCAGACGCCCACCGCCGGCCGGTGAGGGGTTCGATCAGACGGCCCGGGTCAAATCCAAGTGGCATAGCGTTTTCACTCTACTGGATTCTCCGGGGGATGACACGGACTAGGAGAATTAAAAGATTGATTTGTCCGATACTGCCAACTATGCTCCTTCTGTCGATGGCGGTGCCCGGCGGCGGCCTCCGTGGCCGGCCCGGACCCGGACGATGGGAGGTGCGTGTTCATGTCTATCGGACGTGCTCGGTTTGCGGCGCTGCTCGCATGCGTCGTCTCGCTGTCCGCGTGCGGCGGGTCCGATATTCAATCGCCCGCGAACGACACCATCGCATCGTCGGTTTCCGGCACGGTCGTGTCGGACGGAACCGGGAACGGCGTGGCGGATGTCGGCGTTCTCCTGGAACAATGCGAGCCGGGGATGATGCTGCAGCGCCAGTGGCGCCACGCGCAGTCGACGCGGACCGGCGCGGACGGCCAATTCCACTTCGAGTACATGCACGAGACCATGCACCGTTATCGAGTGGCCATAGACGGGATGCCGGGGCCACAGGGGCAGTGCTACGTGGGTACGGGCGCGGAAACCGGCGTCGTCCTGCGCATGACGTCGCCGAATCCGTAGCGCGTCCGTGACCCCGGGTAGCAAGGAGGGCCCGCCTCACGACGGAGACGGGCCCTTTGCGTTTCGGTCAAGTGCCGTGACTAGAACGCCGGATTTTCCGGCAGCGTGTACGTCCGCCCCTGATTCTGCTGCTGCAGATACGCCGTCAGCGGCTCGAAGTAGCGGAGCATCGGTTGCGCGGATAGATCCGCCCCGGTGGCCTCGCGCGTCAGCTCGCGCCAGTCGCGGGTCCCGCCGGCGGAGAGAATCGGCTTGAGAAACGTCCCCACTTCCTTGCTTCCGTAATAGTTGGTCGCGTGCGGGTCCTGGTGCAGGATGTTGCGCGCGATGTGGTCGTGCAGCTGCATGAGCAGCACGTACGAAATCGCGTAGTCGTAGTACTGCGCCGCGTCGTCGTTGATGTGCGTCTTGGTAGCCGCGTCGCAGTACTCCTCGCCCCGCGGCGACGGGGGCACGATGCCCTGGTACTTCTGCACCAGCTCCCACCACTTCGCGTTGTACTGGTCCTTCGGCAGATTCTCGGCGTAGAGGGAGTATTCGAACTCGGTCATCACGCCGGCCGACCACGGGAGGAAGATGATGTAATTGAGCGACTCCTTGAGCAGCGTCTGGATCTGATCGGTCTGCTGGCCCTCCGGGAAGAGACCGATGCCTTCGATGAAGGGCTGCTGCATCGCCGCCAGTCCCATCATGCTCCCGATCCCCTCGTGGAAGGCGCGGTTGGCGCCGCGGCGCAGCAGGATCGGCACCTCGGGCGTCGAGTAGCTCATGTAGTAGTAGATGTGCCCGAGCTCGTGGTGCGTGGTCTCGTACCAGTCGGCGTTGGGAATGACGCTCATGAGGCTGCGAACGTCCTTGTCGAGATCGAAGTGCCATGCGGAGGCGTGGTTGTTCTTCTTGTAGTTCGCGCCTTCGGGCACCGGATACAGATCCGACTTGTCCCAGAACGTCTGCGGCAGCGAATCGAATCCAAGGCTCACGTAGAAGCTCTCGGCCTGCTTGACCAGCCACTCGGGCTGCTTCTCCTTGAGCTTCGAATCGAGGTCCAGCCCGGCAACCGTGACCAGCGGCGACCAATCCTGGCCCCAGCGGTTCGGGAGCCAGTGCGCCGGGATCATGTCGGGGACTTCCTTCTGGCCGTAGCGCCTGGCCAGCTCGTAGCGCGTCCACGTGTGCAGCTCGCGATACAGCGGCCAGATATCGCGCAGGATCGTCCTCATCTGGTCGCGCAGTTCCGCGCTGGTCATCCCGTAGTCGGACACCTGGTAGTCGAAATAGTCCTTGTAGCCGAGCGCCTGCACGGTCTGGTTGCGCAGCGTCTGCATCTCGACCAGGCCGTCCTTGAGGTTCTTGCCGACCTCCTTGCTCTCCTCCCACGCGGCGAGGCGCTTGTCGAGGTCGATGTCGCCGCGCAGCAGCTCGTCGATGTCGTTCGTGCTGACCGACTTCCCGTCGAGCTTGAAGTCGAATCCGTAGAGCTTCTCAACTTGCTCCGTCTCGACCCGGATGCGCCGCTTGACGATGTCGGCGACCGTCTGCGGATTGCTCCCGGCCTCGTAGAGGATGAGCTCGAGCTGGCGCACGAGCAGCGGTGAGAGCTTGTCGCGCTTCTCGAGGAACTTCCGCGCGGTCGCGATATTCTCGGCGTTGCCGGTGAAGACCGCGTAGGCCTCTTTGGCGGCCTTCGAGCGGTGGGCGTTGGTGGTGTCGCCTTCGACGATATGCGTGTTCGACGCCCACTCGGCCTCGCTGACTTCGAGGGAGAGCTTCTGCACTTCCCGGGTATAGGTGTCGACATACGCCTGCGCTTCCTTCTCGGGGTTCTTGGCGCACGAAGCGAGCAGCGCGGTGGCCGTGAGCAGCACGACGGCCGTTGGTATCTTCCTCATCTTATCCTCCTGGCTGGGAATCGATGCAAACGAGACGCTCGCGGGGTGGGACCCGGGCGGGCAATCCGGACATGGTACCCGATTGCGCCCCCAAGTCAAGGGGCGGAGGCACGCGCGCGACTTTGCTATAATGACGCCCCTATGACGCCCGACGCGCGCATGCTCACCAACGACAACGGGTCGCTCAAGCCGGTGACGACTTTCTCTACGCCGAAACTCGAGTTCGAGTTTCCCGGGCTGGAGGTCGGGGTGGCGGAATTCGCGGAAGGCCCCACCGGGTGCACGGTGTTTCACTTCCCGCGCGGGGCCATCGGCGTGGCCGACGTTCGCGGCGGGGCGCCCGGCACGGTGCTTTCCCACCGCGAAGGGTGGGTCGACGCGATCTGCTTCGCGGGCGGGTCGGTCTACGGGCTGGAAGCCGCGAGCGGCGTCAACGCCGAGCTGCTTGCGCGCAAGGGCTACGACACCAACTGGAACAACATCGCCATCGTCTCCGGCGCGGTGATCTTCGACTTCAACCGCTTTCGCGCCCACAAGTCGGTATATCCCGACAAGACCCTCGGCCGGGCCGCCCTGAGCGCAGCCGCGGCGGGCGCATTCCCGCTCGGCGCTCGCGGCGCCGGCGTCTGCGCCACGGTGGGCAAGTGGCTTCGGGATCCGTACCAGCTGGAGCGCTCGGGGCAGGGAGCCGCGATTTACGCGTCGGGCGCGGTGCGCATCGCTGCGTTCGCGGTGGTCAACGCGGTGGGGGCGCTGGTGGACCGGAGCGGGCGCGCGGTGCGCGGGCACCTCGACCCCGGCACGGGCAGACGCGTCCGCGTCGGCGAGGTGGTGTCGATCCGGCGCGACGCCGAGCCGATGCCCGAACCACCGCCGGGGAACACGACGCTCTCGCTCATCGTCACCAACCAGGCCATGGGCCTGCGCGAGCTGAATCAGATGGCGCGGCAGGTCCACAGCTCGATGGCCCGTGCCATCGATCCGTTCCACACCATGTACGACGGCGACGTGCTGTACTGCGCGACGACCAACGCAATCGACCCGGCGCCGCTCGCGTACAACGAGGTCAGCTACATCGCGTCGGAGCTGGCCTGGGACGCGGTGTTGTCGTGCTTCTAATGGGCGGACGGGGGATGGAGTGTGCTCCCTCGGGCGCCAATCCGCAGTCGCGCATTTCAACCGATTGGCGCGGGAGGACGGCGGCAGAGGGAGCACGCTCCATCCCCGAAGGCTAGACAGCATCATGGCACCTAGGAAACGCTGCACCTGGGCCGGCACGACCGACCCGCTCATGATCGCCTACCACGACGAGGAGTGGGGCGTTCCGCTGCACGATGACCGGAGGCTCTTCGAGTTCCTGGTCCTCGAGGGCGCGCAAGCCGGCCTCTCCTGGCGGACCATTTTACACAAGCGCGAAAACTACCGGCGCGCGTTCCACCGGTTCGACCCCGCGAAGGTGGCGCGCTACGGCGCCCGGGACGTTAATCGGCTGCTCGCGGATGCGGGAATCGTCCGCAATCGTCTCAAGATCGAGTCCACCATCGACAATGCGCGCGCGTTCCTGAACGTATGCGAGGAATTCGGGAGCTTCGACGACTACATCTGGCGCTTCGTCGGCGGGAAGCCGATTCGCAACGCGTGGAAGACGACGCGCGACATCCCCGCGAAGACCCAAGAATCCGACACGATGAGCAAGGACATGAAGCAGCGCGGATTCCGCTTCGTGGGCTCGACGATCTGTTACGCGCACATGCAGGCGACCGGCATGGTCAACGATCATACGGTGGACTGTTTTCGGTACCGGAGCGTCGCACCGCGGTAACGACAGCGGGTCCTGTCGCCGACAGCCCGGTGCGGCTCGCTTCGTCCGCGCCTACGCACTAGACTCGCTCGCCGCCCGGGCGCCCGTCGGCGCCACCCGCGCTGGCAATGAAGTAACCCACTTGCAGCCTTCCGGGTCCGTCGCTATACTGGCCCCGCCATGCCCGCCTATACCGTCGAGGTCAAGAAGGTCACCGAGCAGCACGTCGTCAGCATCCGCACCCAGTGTCATGTCGCCGAACTCGGCGCGATTCTCTCGGAGATCCTGCCCGAAGTGTGGCGCTACATTCGCAAGAACGGGGTCGCTCCCAGCGGGCCCCCGTTCACGCGCTACCACGGGTTCGAAAACGATCGCGTCGACATCGAGGGTGGCCTTCCGGTTCCGAAGGCGCTTCCGAGCGAAGGTCGCATCAACGCCGGCGTGCTGCCGGGAGGCGAAGTGGCGTCCACCGTCCACCTGGGTCCGTACGACAAGCTTCCGGACGCGCACGACGCGCTGCACGTGTGGCTCGAGAAGAATCGCAAGGACTCTGCGGGTCCGCAGTGGGAGATGTACCTGACCGACCCGGGCCTCGAGCCGGACCCGAACAAGTGGAAGACGGAGCTCATGTGGCCGATCAAGTCGGCGTGAGTTCTCGTCCCGCCCGGTACGCCCTCCGCGCCGCGCGCGCATCTATTCCGCACGATCTCATGAAGAAGAACATCAACACGATCATGCTCCTCGGCGCCGGCGAACTGGGGAAGGAAGTCGTCATCGCCGCCAAACGCCTCGGCAAGACGGTGGTGGCGGTCGACCGCTACCCCGGGGCGCCCGCCATGCAGGTCGCGGACGCCTGCGACGTGATCAACATGCTCGACGCGGGTGAGCTCGAGGCGGTGGTGAAGAAGCACCGACCCGACATGATCGTCCCCGAGATCGAGGCGATTCGCACCGATAAGCTCAAAGACTTCGAGCGCGACGGGGTAATCGTGATCCCCACCGCCGAGGCGGTGTACCTGACCATGAACCGCATCGCGATCCGCGAGGTGGCGGCGAAGGAACTGGGACTTCGCACTGCGAAGTACGCGTATGCGGCCTCGCTCGACGAGCTGCGAGCGGCCGCGCAGCACACCGGGATTCCGTGCATGGTGAAACCCGTGATGTCGTCGTCGGGGAAAGGGCAATCGATGGTGAAGATGCCCGAAGAGCTCGGCCGCGCGTGGGATTACGCGTGCAGCAACATGCGGGGCGACGAGAAGAAGGTGATCATCGAAGAGTATATCCGCTTCCACCTCGAGATCACGCTGCTCACGGTCCGCCAGTGGGACGGATCCACGCTCTTCGTGGATCCGGTGGGGCACCGCCAGGAGCGGGGCGACTACATGGAGTCGTGGATTCCGGCGGCGCTCACGGTGGAGCAGCTGCGCGAGGCCCAGCACATGGCGAGAAAGGTCACGGACCGCCTCGGCGGGGCGGGCATCTTCGGGGTGGAGTTCTTCATCACCGCCAAGGAAGTGATCTTTTCCGAGTTGTCGCCGCGGCCGCACGACACCGGGATGGTGACGATGATCTCGCAGGACCTCTCCGAGTTCGACCTGCACGTGCGCGCAATCCTCGGACTCCCGATTCCGACCATCAACTACTACGGTCCCTCGGCGTCGGCGGTGATCCTGGCCGACCGCGAGTCGCCGCGCGTGGCGGGCTACGACGGCCTCGACCGGGCGCTCGCCCTGACGGACACGCAGGTGCGGATTTTCGGCAAGCCGGACACACGCAAGTTCCGCCGCATGGGGGTGGCACTCGCTCGCGCACAGTCGACCGACGCGGCGCGCGCGCGGGCGAAACAAGCCGCCGATTGCGTGACCATCCGCTACGAATAGCCCTCCGCGATGAAATTCACCTGGATCGGTGGCCCGTCGTTTCTGCTCGAGCTGGGGCCGTTTCGAATCGTCGGCGACCCGGTGCTCTCGGACACGTTCGAGCTGGACGGCGTGGCTGTGACGCGCCTGGGGTCCCGCCCCGACGTCGACATCACCGGCGCGGACCTGGTTCTGGTGACGTCGCTGCGCGTGGACCACTTCGACGCGGTGGCGGTTGCGGGGTGCGGCGCCACGCGCGTGCTCCTGCCCGGCGGCGGCGTGGAAGCGGCGCTGCGCGCTGGGATCGAAGGCGCGCGCGATCTTGCCCACGGGGAGTCGATGCAGATCGAACGGGACGGTTCGGCGCTCGTCGTTCACTCGGTTGCCGCGGGGCCGCCAGCGGGCGCGGCCACGGACAACGGGTACTTCCTCGCGCTGGAGCGCGGGGAGCGTCCGTTCACCGCGTATGTGAGCGGCGATACCATGTTCTCCGACGCGACGCGCGAGATCCAGCGCACGCACGGATACTCGAATCTGCTGGTGCTGTACGTCGGCGCCGAGCGTACCGGCGGGCGCCTGCTCAGCGCCGATGCGAAGGAAGCGATGCAGATCGTCTACCGGATGCAGCCCAACGCGATCGCGGCCGTGCACCACTCGACGTTTTCGCACTACACGGAGCCAATCGCTCCGTTCCTGGAGAAGATATCGCTCACCATCTACGAGAAACGTCTGCGCCGACTCCGCGAAGGCGAAAGTTTCGAGAAGGCGATCGCGCCGGGAGAATGACGGTCCCGTTCCACTACCACCGAAACGCCGCCTGGCCCGTTTGCCGGGCGAGGGTCCGAAACACCACACGCGCCTCTTCGGCGCCGAGATAGCGGACCCCGATTCGCTGCCGTCCGCCGCCCGCGGTATCGGCGGCGACCGACGCCATGCGCCAGCGTCGATCGAACGGGCTTTGGTTGCTCCGAATCGCCTGCACTTTGGCGAAGCGGGCCATGCACAGGTGCTGCCACAGCCACCCCGCGCGCGTGGCCACGCGGTCGGCGGCCAGCGCGTACCCGAGTCCGCGCGTGCGTTTCCGGGCGGCGAACCACGTGCCGACGATCAGCAGCGGAAGCAGCGCGAGCGCAATTCCCGGAAGAACCAACGCGATGGGCAGCAGGAGTCCAAACCCGATTCGAAGCGACTTGCGCCACAGCCGCTGCTGCGCGCGCGGATCGACCGGGTGCCACGCGAGCGACGCCGTCGGCGCTCCCGGCATTGCGATCGCGAGCAGGCCGTCGACTCGCTCGCGTCGCAGCGCGGGGGCGAGCCACTGGCGGCTCACGCTGGCGCCCTTCTCGCCGCCGGCCGTTTCCACCCGTACTTCGACACGGCCGAGCAATCGCTGGAGCGGGGCCTGTTTCACGGTCAAGAGTTGGATGCGGTTCAATGGAATGGTGCCGTTCACGCGGGTAAACAGGCCGCACGAGGTGCGCAACTCGTCGCCGGCGACCGTCAACGTGAAACGGTAGAGCGTAACGATCGCCCACCCGATCGACAGCACGCGCAGAGCGATGAACGACCCGAGGAAGACTCCCGCCGCGATCCCGAATTGAACGGCCCCCGGGTCGCTCAGCAGGCGGCCTTCCGCCCACAGCGCGTTCACGATCCGGCGGGTCGCCGCCGTCGGTGTGGTGATGCCGGTGTTGAATACGTTCATCTCCCACAACGCACCGATGGCGGTGCCGATCACAATCCCGCCGCGGTTGTGCGCCAGCCCAAATGCCACCAGATCGGAGAGTCCGAGCTTGACCAGGACTCTCGATCCGGCATCGTCGGCGTCGTCGACGCCGGGCGAGGGGGCAGCGGGCCTCGCAATCGCTCCGCGGCTGTTTCGCTCGAACACCCATTGCTGCATTTCCCGCGCGGCCTCGAGCGAGAGCACGCGCAGCCTCGCCTCCTGCTCGCTTCCGCCCGCGGTCTCGACGCGAACCTCCGCCACGTGGAGCACGCGGTGCAGCGGCCCCTGCACCACCTCGATGTTGTGGATGCGAGCGTAGGGAATATGGCGTTCGTTGCGGGACCAGAGCCCGGTGCGAACGATCAGATCGTCGTCGGCGAACGAGTACCAGGTAGTAAAATACCGGAAGATGGCGAAGAAACTGATCGGGATCGACAGCCACAGCGCCAGGATGTCCCACGTTCCGCGCGACGACGCGAACAGAAGAAAGATGGCTGGCAGCACGAACGCCCTGAGCGAGCCGCCGGCCATGAATAGAAACGACCAGCGGTGGAGTCGACGGTTAGACGGCGTCATCGCCGCCGCCTGCCAGAAGATAGTCACGTATTTCGATCGCCGTCTCCCGCGCGAGCCCGTGCAGGACGACCTTCGAATGCTCGGTTCCGGCGGTGAACACGTGCAGGGTGGAAAGCTCGAGGTGCCGCTCGAGCGGCCCTTGCGACACGTCCGTGTGCTGGACGCGCGACCGGGGCACGTTGACGACTCGTCGCCACAGCGCGCCGCTTCGGATCTCGAGCCCTGCTTCGTCCACACGATAGGACGTGTAGCGATGCTGGAGTTCTGGCCAGCGCCAGAGCAGCACGGCGAGGCCGACGTTCAGCGCCACCACGGCGCACGGAATGGCAACCCGCCACGCCACCGGCATCTCGACCAGGGCCGCGACCAGGAACGCGGCGGTCACGGTTGCCGGGGTGACCAACGCCGCGGTGATTCCGCCGGTGATGCGGTCGCGCACCATGTGGCGCGGGTCGAGGTGGCGGAATCCGTCCGTCGCTGCCGGAGTCTCGATCGAACGCTCGTTCGCCATCGGGCGGAGGTTACGAACTGACCTTCTGCTCGACCAGCCGCTTGAAGCGGGGGTTGTCGCGCAGCGGGTCGAACCCCGGGTGGAGACGCAGGATGGCTGGTGTCATGGTCGACGGGATCGACAGGAGGTACTCGAGTTCGCGGATGGCCCGGTCGTAGTCCTTCAGGATGATGTGCAGAATCATCTGGCTGCCGAGGAGGTCGGAGCCGGTGATCGCATCCCGCGCGAGCGGCAGCAACTCGACAGCCCGATCCGCGCAGCGGATCGCCTCGTCGTTACGGCCGAGGCAGGCGAGGGTGAGCGCGTAACCCATCACGGCCTGCGCATTGTCGGTGTCTCTCACGTGCTGGGACGTCTCCAGGTACACGCGCGCCGAGTCGAAATACGCTTGCGCGAGGTCCCGGTCACCGGAAAACCAGTAGGCGGTCCCGCGCTCGGCGTAATACTCGGACGTGTCCTGCCCCGCGTACATCCCCAGCCGGCGATACCGCTGGTGAACCTTCGCATAGTCGCGCGAGACGATGTCCATCTCGGCGATCACCGACATCAATTGCGGAATCTGCTCGACGATCGGCTCGGCGACGGAGCGCGCGGCGGCGATGTCTCCCGGACCGAGCATGAGCCTGGCCGCGCGGAGCAGCAGCAATTGCGGTGTATCCGGCGACGCGGCGAGGCCGCGCTGGATGCAGCGCTCCATGTCGTCCCACCGGCGCAGGTACATGTAGGTCTGAGCGAGGGTCGACAGACGATCGGTGGTCTTGGGGTCCAGCGCGATCGCGCGCTCAAGATTCTTGATGGACTCGTCCCACTTTCCCTGGCGACGCTGCACGTACGCGAGGGCTTCCAGCATCTCGGCGTTGTTGGGCTGCATCTTCTCGGCTACGGCGAATTCCTTCAGCGCGCTGTCATAGTCGCGGCTGCCGTAGTAGTGGTAGTAGCCCATCGCGATGTGCCCGTGCGGCTGGTCTGGCGCCAGGCGCAGCGCCGACGTCGAGCCGCCCGTTTGGCCTGCGCGAGGCGCGGCAGCTCCGGGTGCATATGGTTGAAATACTGATTCGCGTACACGCGAGCCAGATACGCCTGCGCCTGGGTGAACGTGCTGTCGAGGTGCACCGCCTGTTCGATCAGCGGAAGTGCGGCGTCGAGATCGTTCCGGTTCTTACCCCGCTCGTACTGTCCGCGACCGCGCAGGTAGAGGTCGTAGGCGTCCAGGTTTTCAGTCGGCCGCAGGGCGAGCGCCGCCTGTTCCGGCTCGAGCAGCGTCACGTTCAGCTCGTCTGCCACCTGGTGGGCGATTTCGCTCTGCAAAGCGAAGATCTGGCCGTATACCCGGTCGTAGTTCTCGGCCCACAGGTGGGTGTCGTCGGCGATGCGAATGAGCTGCGTGCTGATGCGAACGCTGTTCTGGCCGCCGGACTTGTCCCAGCGGACGGAGCCCTCGAGCACATAGTCGACGCCGAGCTCCTTGCCGATCTCACGCAGGCTCTTCTGTGAATCCTTGAACTGCATGGCGCTGGTGCGCGAGATCACGCCGAGGCCTGAGAGCTTGGCGAGCTGGGTCGTGATTTCTTCGGTGATACCGTCGGCGAAGTACTCCTGTTCGCTCGGTCCCAGATTCTCGAAGGGGAGGACGGCGAGCATCTTGCGGGTGTCCGCGCCCGCGACGGCGGCCCCCTCCGGCGACCGGCTGCGCAGCGCCCACGTGACGACGGCCGCCACGACCACCAGCGCGCCGACTCCCCCCACCAGCGCGTAACGGCGCCGGCGTGGGCCCGCCACGCGCCCGCCCGCCTCGACGCGGCGCAGGTCCTCGAGGACCTCATTGGCGCTCTGGTAGCGATCGCGCGGGTTCTTCTGGAGGAGTTTCGTGACCACGGTCTGCAGCGCCGCCGGCACCGCGCCGTTGTAAGCGCGAATCTCGGTCGGCGTCTCGTTCACGATCGAATAGGTGAGCGCCGCTTCGTGCTCTCCCTTGAACGGCATCCGCCCCGTGAGCATCTCGTAGAATGCGACGCCGAACGAAAACAGGTCCGAGCGCTGATCCACTTCGCTCGTCCTGGATCTGCTCGGGCGACATGTAGGCGGGAGTCCCCGCGGACGAGCCCGCGCGGGTCACATGCGCGGCCGCGTCGCGTCCCCGGGCGAGCCCGAAGTCCAGCACCTTGGCCTGTCCCGTTCGAGGTCAGAATGATGTTGTCGGACTTGATGTCGCGGTGCACCACGCCGCGCTCGTGGGCCGCCGCCAGCGCGGAGAGGATCTGCGGGGCCAGCTCGAGGGCCCGTTGCCACGTCATTTCGCGGCGCTTGACGACGGTGTGGACCGAATCGCCCTGCACGTACTCCATCACGATGAAGATGTGCTCGGTGGTCTCCTCGATCGCATGGATCGAGACGATATTCGGGTGGTTGAGCGCGGAAGCTGCGCGCGCCTCCCGAATCAGCCGGTCGCGTGCGTCGCGGTCGGTCTGGATGGATTTTGCGACGAACTTGAGCGCCACCTGGCGATGGAGCTTCTCATCCTCGGCCAGGTAGACGACACCCATGCCGCCGGCGCCGATCTCGGACAGGATCCGGTAGTGAAGAATCTTGCTGCCGACGAGCGTCATGGCGTGGAAAGTCTACGGAAGTCCGGGAGGTTCCGCAACCGCGGACCTCGTGTATACGGACTAGCGGCGTGGAGAGTTGCCCAGGTGGTCGCGCATCAGGCGCGCGATCTCGCGTTCCGACGCGTCGGCTGAGGTCTCCAGGGCCCGGACCACGCCCTCCTGGTCGGCTCTCGACCGGTTCTGGTTGAGCTTGAACTTGCCCTCCAGCCGGTCGATGGGAATCTCGAAACCGACGATGGCCTGCAAGTCGGCATCCATCACCGACTCGGCCTGGCTCACGTCCCACGGGCGCCCGAGCGGCGCCTCATGCGTGTCGACGAGACGCAGCACCATCGCGCGCAGGCGCGCGGTGTCGACGACCAGCCGCGGAGTCCCGGTGGCGTGCACGACCGCGTAATTCCAGGTCGGCACCGTTGCCTGCTCCTCGTACCACGCCGGCGAAATGTAGGCGTGCGGTCCCATGAATACGACCAGCGACGGCGCGGCGCCCTCGAACGCGCCCCAGTGCGGGTTGGCCTTCGCCATGTGCGCGATCAGCGTGCCGAAATGCCCGCGCTGCTCGTCGATCATGAAGGGAAGGTGGCTCGCGAAGGACTCGCCGCCCCGGTGCGTGAACAGCGTCGCGAAATTGTAGCGGCGAATCAGCGCGTGGAGCTCGGCGAGGTCGTCGTTGCGGTATGACCGGGGCGTGTACATGCGGCGAGCATAGCCGAAGCACTCCGCGCGCGCAAACGGCCCCGAAATAGATTGGGCCGGTGCGCGCGCACCGGCCCCGATGAATACCATGGTGAACTCTCGGCCGCGTGACGGCGGCGCTACATGCCGTTCGAAAGCCGCGTGATCGTGCCCGTCTGGCCGCGGCCCGTGATGATGTAGCCCACGTTGACGCCCAGCGCGTCGACCACCGGTTCATACCCGGTTTCGCCCACCGCGCCCGCCGGCCCGTCTATGGGCTCGGTTCGCACCCGCGAGAACGGGTTCATGAGCCGCTGGTTCTGGGGAAGCATGTCGATTATGGTCTCGCCCATCGCGATATCGCTCAAGTCGGTCGCGTATACGCCGTCGGCCCGGACGGCGAAGTCTTCCGCCGCCACCTGCACGGCGTGACTGTTCGACTTCACACCCGCTTCCTTCGCGTTGACCTGCATGCGGATGAAGTTGGGGACCGCGATGGCGACCAGTACGCCGATGATCATGACGACGACCATCAGCTCGATCAGTGTGAAACCACTCCGGGTCGTATGCTTCATAGCGCTGTCCAATCCGGCCGCCGGCTGCGCGCGGGTTGCGCGCTGGTCTTTTCCGGCCGCCACACCTGTCTTTGCAACCCGTGTACCAGTGCCCTTCGCGGAGGGAGAAGATCGCCGCGTTGTGGAGCAACGCGGTTCATGGCGTATCGGCGCGCCTCGGCGACCGTGCGCCGGCAAGCCGGAATGGGGGAATTTCAGGAGAGGTTGATGGCCGTCTTCAGATAGCGCAGCAGGTCATCGGCAACGGCGGAATCCTCGGGCGCGATGAGTTTGTAGTGGGTCAGCGAGTCGAACGCCACCTGGTAATCCTCGGAAAGCGCGGTGACCAGGCCGAGGTTGAAGTAGGCGCTGGCGAGGGCGGGGTCGCACTCGATCGCCTTCTCGTAGTGCAACCGGGCGAGTTTCAGGTCTCCGAATTCGAAGTACAGGTTGCCGATGTTGTAGTGCGACTCGGCGTGCCGGGGGTCGCACGCGAGCGACTGCGCGAAGCATTCGAAGGCGTGGTCGAGGTCGCGCTTGATCGACTTGAGCACCCCCAGGTTGCACCACGCGTCGGCTGCGAAGTCGCCCTCGTCGACGGCGCGGCGGTACATGTCCTCGGCGCGGGGGTCGTTGTGGTCGTCCAGCAGGAGCGCGGCTTCGAACGGGCTCATCTGCAACGGCAGCGGGACGACATCGCCCAGGCGACCGCCGCCGGCTCCGGGCGCATCCGGCAGGCCGAAGAGGTTCATCTGACCCTCTTCTTCCATCTGGACGGCGCGGTCGCCGTTCTTGCGCGCCGTCTCGGCGCGCTTGAAGCCGAAGCGCGACACCGCCTCGATGGGGAAGCGGATGATGTTGCTCGGCTTGTCGCTCCTGGTCGTCATGCGTCGTGCGTCGCCGGGCCTAGGCAGTCTTGCGCGCCTTTGTCTTGGCCTTCGCGACTGTCTTGCCCTTGGCGGTTTCCTTGCGCGGCGCTTTCTTTTCGACCTTGTCGGCGGTGACCTTTTCCATCGGCTTCTTCTTGTCCTTCGCCTGCTCGATGCTCTTCTTCAGGGCCGTCATGATGTCGACCACTTCCGGCTCCACGACCTCGATGGCGACGATCTCCTGGCCGGCGATCTTCGCCTGCACCATCTCGCGCACGGCGTCGTTGTACTGGTTCTCGAGCTTGAGCGAACCGAGCTTCGCGCTCATGGAATCAATCAGGCTCTTCGCCAGTTTGAGTTCGTCCTTGTTGGGCTTGTGCTTTTCGACCAGCGGGACGTCCTCGATCTTCCGGACTTCCTTCGGGTAACGCATCTTGTACAGCACGATCCCGTCGCCCTTGGGCGCGATCATCACCACGTCCTCGCGGTCGCGCAGCACGACCTTGCCCACGCCCATCTTCCCGCTCTCGCGCAAAGCCGCCGAGAGCAGCGAGTATGTCTTGGCCGCCACGTCGCCGTCGGGGCCCGCGTAATAGGGAGCGTCGTAAAGGGTGGGGTCAATCTCGGACGCGTCGACGAAGCCCTCGATGTCGATTACCTTGGTGCTCTTGAGCTTGAGCTTTTCGAGGTCGTCCTTCTCGAAGATGACGTACTGGTCTGGCTCGTATTGGAAGCCCTTGACGATCTCCTCGTTCTCGACCTGGTTATTGCACTTCTTGCACCGCTTGTCGTAGCCGATGCGGCCGTTGCACTCGCGGTGAATCTGGTTGAACGAGATGGACTCCGCCGTGTCGACCGCGTTGTAGACGCGGATGGGAATCGTCACGAGGGAGAAGCGAAGGTGACCCTTCCAGATGGATCGAAGTTGCGGCATGGCTCGACTCCTTGGTATGGCCGGTCGCGGGGGCCCCGCCGGGTCCCCAAATCAGCTTCGGGCACGCTTTTCCACTGTGTCAAGATAAGTTAAGACGCGGGTGCGGCGCCACTTCATATGGGTCCCAGCGACGCGCGCCGGGCAAGATATGGGCCACCCGGCCCGGTCGGTCAGCATGGCAGCTCGCCGGCGGCGTCGGGGGAAAGCCCGGCTCCTTTCCAACTCCTGGACGCGCTATCATGTAATAGTAAGGGCTCGGGCTGCAGTGCGGGTGGGAGGCCCGTCTATCATGGAAGTGACACTACGAGAAAAGCGTGGCGCCAATATCGTCGAGGTCCATGGGAAGCTGGTCGGCGACGTGGAGAACTGCCACCGATTCCATGATCTCTTCCAGTCCCTGCTCGACAAGGGACGCAAGAAGTTCGTCCTGGATCTCCAGGACACGCCCTGGGCGAACAGCCTGGGTATCGGCATGATCATCGCGGCCTACGCCAGTGTCAAAAACCGCGGCGGAGAGATGGTGCTCGCGGGCGCGACCGAGAGAATACGGGAAGTGTTCAAGGTCACGCACCTGTTCACGATTTTCAAGATTTTCGACACCGTGGACGCCGCCGTCGACCATCTGATCCCCAGGCCGGGAGGCGGCCAGCCGACCGCCCGGGCGTGACGTTCAGCGCCGGTCGTCGCCGCAGCTCGCGATCCGCTGCCCGCGCACCGGCTCGGCGCCGTCGACCTTCACGCCGTCGACGCACAGGCGCACGAATCGCGCCGGGAGCCCTTCGGCCGTCGTGATGTCGGGGCCGTCCTGCAGGTGGTAGTGCAAGTGCGGCTCGGTGGTGTTGCCCGAGTTGCCGCACAGGCCGAGCACAGCGCCCGTTTCCACCCGATCGCCCACACGGAAGCGCTGCGAGCGCGGCTGCAGGTGGGCGATGAGCGAGAACTCCCCGTTGCCGTGGTCGATCACGACGCCGTTGCCGACCGGATGTGCCGGGTCCATCTGTCCCGGCGTCTGGTCCGGGAGGCTATCGCACGACCACACGATGGTTCCCCCCGCCGGCGCGAGGATCTCCTGGCCGTAGCAGTAGTAGTCCGAGAGCTTCTTTCCGTCGCCCGTGTGCGTCGTCGAATCGGGCCTCACCATGAGCAGGTCGTAGGCGAAGCGCTGGCTCTTCGACGCCGCGTGGTGGTTCTCTTCTAGCGTGCGCCCACCCCAGACCACGAACCACTCGCCCTTGAACGGAAGCTCGAGCTTCGTCTTCGTCTGGTAGTCGAGCCTGGTGCTCGCGTACTCCTTGCGTTCCTCGGGCCGGACGGACAGACCGGCGACGCGGCCGTCGGGCGCAAACGCGATCAGGAGCAGGAGCGGATCCGGCACCTTCGCGAACTGGCAGCGCCCCCGGTAGACCCAGACGCCGTGTTCGTGACTGATGGTCTCGCTCAACGTCTCGACGATGGCGCCGACCTGGGCGTGGATGCCGGTGAGCATCGCGTCGAAGCGCGTCGAATCGCCCATGGCGCCGCGCATCGCGTCGTCGAAGACGCGCCACAGCGGCCCGGACTCTCCGCGGCTCACGTACGGACGGAGCTCGCGGGCGCGGGCGAGCGCGGTGGTGGAGTCGATGGGCGCGGCGGCGCGGGCGAGCGACGGTGCGGCCAGGGTCAGGAGCGCAAAGGCGTAGACGAGAGATCGCATCAGGCATCCTCCAGGTCAGGTCTCAACCTCATGAACACCGGCTCGCGCAGCGTGCCGTTCGGCGTGAGTGACGCGTATTGTACTTCGCACATCAGTTTCGGCTCCAGCCACACGCTGTCCTTGTCGTCGAGGGGCTTCTCCTTGACCGGGCGCTTGCCGACCCGGAGCTTCTTGAGCTCGGCGTGCACGGACTGGAGCGTCTTGTCGTCGAAGCCGGTGCCCACCTTGCCCACGTAGGTCAATTCGCCGTCGCGCCGCTGGGCGATGTGCAGGGCGCCGAAGCTCGACTCGCGATCGCCCTTGCCCGCGGTGTAGCCGATGACGACGCAGTCCGCCGTGTTGCGCGTCTTGACCTTGAGCCATGCGTCGCTGCGCCGGCCGGGAGTGTAGACGCTCCCTGTTCGCTTCGCCATGATGCCCTCGAGACCGGCCTCGCCGGCGGCGGCGAACAGCGCGACGCCGTCGTCGACGGTCTGGCTCACCCGGTACGCGGAGTCCCGCTTGATCGCGTCCGCCATCCATTCGCGCCGGCGCTCGATCGGCTCGTTCACCAGCGGGCGGCCGTCGAGATACAGACAGTCGAACACATAGCAGACGGCGGGATGTCTGGCGCGCGCGCGCGCGGCGGCGCCCTCGCTGTTCTGCCGCATGCGGTTGATGACGTCTTTGAACATCGGCCGGCCGGCCGGGTCGAGGCACACGATCTCGCCGTCGAAGAGCCCGCAGGTCGCGCGAAACGATGCGTCGGCGCCGGAGAGCTCCGGGAACGCAACCGTGATGTCGTTGTGGTTGCGCGAGTGGATGCGGACTATGCCTTCGTCGAGTGCGATCATCGCGCGGATGCCGTCCCACTTGACTTCGTAGCTCCACTCGCCGGTGGCGGGCACCGTGGGCGAAAGCTCGGCGAGCATGAACTCGACCGGCTCGACCAGCCAGTCGGTCTGCGGCGTGTCGACGCGCTCCAGCAGGTTTTCTTTGCCGCGCGTCGGGATGATGCGGTACTCGCCGGTGAGCCCGCGGCTGGTGAGGCGCACGTAGGTGCTGTCCTTCTTCTTCTTGGTGACTTCGTAGCGCCCGGAGGCGTAGACCCACATGTCGCCGCCGCCGTATTCCCCCTTCGGGATGGTCCCTTCGAAACCGAGATACTCGATCGGGTGGTCCTCGGTCTGCACCGCCAGCCGCTTGATGCCGGGGCGCGGCGGGAGTCCCTTCGGCACGGCCCAGGATTTCAACACGCCGTCTTTCTCCAGCCGCAGGTCGTAGTGCAGCCGCGACGCGTGGTGGCGGTGCACGACGAAGCGGTTCGTGCCTTCCTCGACCGGTTGCGGCGCGGGCTCGGGCGTCTTCGAGAATTCGCGTTTCTTCGCGTACGTGTCGAGCTGCTCCGGGGTCTTGTGCTTCGCGGACTTCGGGAGCTTCCTGGCTGCCTTCGGGGCCGAACGGTGCGTGTGCAGCTCCGTCGCATAGGCGTCGATGCCCTGCCAAGGGTCGCCCTCGCGCTTGACGAGGTCGGGAACGTTGCGCAGCGTGAAGTCGCGCACGCCGGAGATCGTGTGCAGCTGCTCCCAGCGCAGCGGCATCGACACGGTGGCGCCGGGGAGTCCGCGCACGCTGTACGCGGACACGATGGTCTGGGACGGGCGGTTGCGATAGATGTCGATCAGGATTTTGTTGTCGCGCTGCTCTTTGTGGATCTTGAGCGTGCACGTGCCGGAATGGGCGGCGACGAACGGCTTCGCGATCGCTTCACTCGCCTTGAAGACGGTGTCGAAGTCCCACTTGGGTTCGATCGGGACGACGATGTGTAGTCCCTTTCGCCCGGTCGTCTTGACGAACGCGTGGTAGCCGAACTTCTCGATTTCCACGCGCAGTTCCGCGCCCGTGTCCGCGATCAGAGACCACGCGGTTCCGTCCGGCGGGTCGATGTCGAACACGAAATAGTCCGGGTGGTCACGGTTGGCGGCGCGGCAGTGCATCTGGTGGAGCTCGATGCAGGCGAGATTCGCGAGCCACACCAGCGACGCCTCTTCGGAGGCGATCACGTAGTTGATCGTCTTCTTCTCGTCGCCGATTTCTGTGCTCTCGATCCAGTCCGGCGTCCAGTCGGGGAGGTTCTTCTGAAAGAACTTTTCGCCGTGGATGCCGTCCGGAAACCGGACCAGGGAGAGCGGGCGGCCGCGGATGTGGGCCAGGATGGTGGGCGCGATCGCGAGGTAGTACTGGATGAGCTCGGCCTTGACGACGCCGTCTTCGGGCCAGAGCACCTTGCGCAGGTTGGAAAGCTCCACCTTGCGCTTGCCGACTTGCACGACCTGTGACGAACGCGCCATGACGTATTATAACCTCATGGCCGGCATTGAAAAGCCGCTTCCGCTGGGTCATAATGAGAGGTCTACTGCAGTGCATGCCTCAACCTTCGGAGGGTCCCCCATGCCGACGCGATGCCCTGGTATGGTTCTTCTGGCAGCCATTTCAATCCTTCCGCTCACTGGCTCGTTTGCAAACGCCGCGAAAGTCACCCTCGCGGGCCCACCCACACGGTCGTTCGACCCGGCCACGTTCTCGTCCGTCGCGGGCAGCGTCGGACCGTCACCCGGCGGGGCCCCGGACGAGGCGCTGACGCCCGGGCTGAGTGGACCGGCGATCGAGTGTTTCAACTTCGACGACAACGGGCCGGCGACGTTCAATGGGACCTTCCTCAATCCTCCCGATCCGCATTGCGCAGCCGGGTTGTCGCACATCATCAACATTGGCAACTCCTACATCGAGTGGCGGCCGAAGAACACGCCGATGGACACGCCGCAGTTCCGGGCATCCTTGAAGGCGTTCTTTGCGGGGGCGCCGGACGTGCTCGGAACGGTCTGTTACGATCCAAAGGTTCTTTACGATCAGTATTCGGATCGCTTCGTGGTGGTCGCCTTCGAGCTGACGATGACAGCCCAGTTTACCCCTATCGCAACGCGCATTCTGGTTGCGGTATCGAAAGGCCCGGACCCGAACGGCGGCTGGTGGCTGCACGCCATCAACTCCGCGGTGCCGATTGGCGGTACCGATGACTTCCCGGACTACCCCGGCGTCGCCCTCGATGACGAGGCGGTGTACGTGTGCGCGAACATGTTCGACTTCGTCACCTTCGCCTTTGGCGGTGTGCGCCTGTGGATCATTCCGAAAACGGGGGCATATGCGGGGCCGAACGGGGCCCTCGTGTCCACGGTCTATGACCCGTACGGCCTGGCCGGACAACCCGGCTACGCGGCGACCACGCAGCCGGCGCACATGTACGGTCCCGAGCCGGCCGGCCTCGGCACGTTTCTCGTTAGCTACGATGGCCTCTCGAATGGTTTCAGCGAGTACGTAAACATCATCCGGGTGGACAACCCGCTGGGTGTGCCGGTGTTTACGTTCACCCAGCTCGGACCGCTCGGCAATATCGATGACACGACTGTCCAACTTCCGGACGCGTCACAGCCCGGCACGACTCTCAAGATCGAGGTCAACGACCGCCGCGCGCTCAACGCCGTGTGGCGGAACAACAATCTATACATGTGTGCGACCGTGCTGGCGCCGGCCGGCGCTCCCGACGCGGGTCAGACCACGGCCTACTGGTGGCGTGTTAGCACGCTGGGTGGGCTCGCGGTGGCGGACCAGGGCCCCGTCGGTGCGAACGATCTCGGCGCGACGACGTACACGTTCTTCCCCACGGTCATGGTCGATCAGTGTGACAACATGGCGATCGGTTTCTCCGCGTCGAGCGGACTTGATGTATTGCGGCGCGTACTACGCGACGCGGTTGGCCGGCGATCCCCCTGGAACCATCGGGGCGACGGGCACGCTGCAGGCGGGCACCGACTACTTCAGACGTTTCTCCAACGGCTCGAGCAGCCGCTGGGGAGACTACAGCGGTCTCTCGATCTGCCCGGTGGATCAATCGACGTTCTGGATCTACAACGAGTATGCCTGTGCGCGAGGCTCCGGCACGGGGGGCAATGATGGCCGCTGGTGTACGAAGCTCGGGAAGTTCTTTGTGTGTCAGTCGCTCAGCGTGGCAGTCACCGCGTTCGACGCGGTGGCGAAGGACGGTGCGGTGGAGCTCCGCGGTCTGTTCCGTTCCGACCTGGGCGTCCAGGCGGTCAATGTGTACCGCTCGGGAGCCGAAGGCGAGTTCCGTCTGATCGAGTCGGTAGCCACCGGGGGCACGAGCTTCAAGTACACGGACGACACGGTGGCGCCGGGTGCGACGTATCGCTACCAGATCGGCGTGGTCGACAGCGACGGGGAAGTGTTCTCACCGGTTGCCAGGGTTTCGCTGGCGGGCGTGAGCATCGCGCTCGGGCAGAACAGCCCGAACCCGTTCAACCCGTCGACGACGATCTCGTTCACCTTGCCCGCGACGGGAACAGGTGACGGTATCGATCTACGACGCGAACGGCCGGCTGGTTCGGACGCTGCTCGACGAATCGCGGGACTACGGCACGCACAGCGTGACGTGGGATGGCCGCGACGACGCGGGGTCGACGGTCGGCTCGGGCGTGTACTTCTACCGTCTCTCGGCCGGGAAGTACAGCGAGTCGAAGAAGATGGTGATGCTGAAGTAGCGTGGGTTCAATCGGTGTCATCGGGAGCATGAAAAGGACATGATGACCCTCTACGCCGGCACGAGTGGATACAGCTATAAGGAGTGGAAGGGCTTCTTCTATCCGGAGAAGATCGCTCCCGACCAGATGCTCGCGTTCTACGCAACCAAGTTGCCCGCGGTCGAAATCAACAACACCTTCTACCGGATGCCGAGGCGCGAGCTGCTGGAGTCCTGGGGCGCGCAGGTGCCGGAGAGCTTTCGTTTCGTCATCAAGGCCTCGCAGAAGATCACCCACATCAAGCGCCTGAAAAACACAGGCGACGAGACCGGCTACCTCATGGACGTCGTCGGGGCGATGGGGAAGAAACTCGGGGTCGTGTTCTTCCAGCTCCCGCCCAACTTCAAGAAAGACATCGAGCGGTTGGGCGCTTTCCTGGAGACGGTGGCCGGGGAAACCCCGATCGCGTTCGAATTCCGTCACGTGAGCTGGTTCGACGACGAGACCTACGCGCTCCTGCGCAACCACAATGTGGCCATGTGCCTGGCCGATACCGACGATGAGATGGAGGTCCCGCTCGTGGGGACGGCAGACTGGGGGTACCTCCGCCTCCGGCGGCCCGGATATCCGCCCGAAGAGCTGACCCACTGGCGGAACTGGGTCGGCAGCCAGAAGTGGAAAAACGCTTTTGTGTTCTTCAAACACGAAGACGAGGCGTCGGGCCCTCGCATGGCGATGGCGTTCCTGGCATCGAGCAGCGACCAAAGTGGCAGTTGAAATCCCCGCATTCGAGCGCTATAATGGCGGCGCTTCAATCTGTTCCCCTGCAGTGCACTGCCTAACCTTCTGGAGGGGTCCCGCCATGCGGATGCGATACCCTGGGTTAGTGTTTTTCGCGTTAATCTCGATCCTCGCCCTCTGCGGCTCCCAAGTTGCCGCGAAGATCTACAGTAATGACGTTCCCACACCGACGCTCACTGCGCAGCAGATGGCGTCGCTCGAGGGCCCGATGGGACCGGTACTTCCGGGATTCTCGGAGGTCCCGCTCACACCGGGGCTCATCTCGTCGGCCGAGTGCTTCAACTTCGACGACAACCAGACCTACAACAAGAATCCGGCCACCGGGGACGGCGTCCGGTTCATTCCCCCGGACCCGCACACCGCGGCCGGACTGCAGCACGTGATCGACATCGGCAACTGCTACGTCGAGTGGCGCCTTAAGAACGCGCTGGTCAACGCGCCCCAGTATCGAGCCCCGCTTTACAACCCGACACGGTTCAACCCGAACCTCGGCCTGTTCGTGGGAGTTCCCGGCGGGCTCGGCACCTACGCGTTCGATCCGAAGGTGATCTACGACCAGTATTCGAACCGGTTCATCGTGGCTGACCTGGAGCAGGTCGCCGGTCCGCCTCTGCAGTCGCGCATCCTGGTCGCGGTGTCGAAGGGCCCGGACCCGAACGGCGGCTGGTGGCTCCATTCCATCAACTCGCTGCTCAACCTCCCTCACCCCACCACGGGTGTTCTCTCTGACACGTGGGCGGACTACCCCGGCATCGCGGTCGACGACGACGCGGTCTACGTCACCACCAACCAGTTCAGTGCCGCGGGCAATTTCTATTTCGGTTCCCGCGTGTGGGTCATCCAGAAGGCGCCGACATACGCGGGGCCGGACGGAAGTATCGTCCGGGCGGTGTATGACCCGTATGCGCTCTCGGGTGCCAGCGTGGATTTGGGAGCCGGAACCACCACGATGCCGACTCATATGTACGGGCCGGAGCCGGCTGGTGTCGGCACCTTCCTGGTGTCGACCGGCTGGACCGCCGCGCCAACCGAATACGTCGCGGTCATCCGCCTCGACAACCCGACCGGGGTCGTGGCCTGGAACTATCAGCTGCTCAGCGTGGGCGACATCAGCAGCGGCGGGGTGCCCAATGCGTCGCAATTGGGCTCGGCGCGAACCATCGCGACGGTCGCGCAGCGCTGTATGAACTCCGTCTGGCGCAATAACAACCTCTACTGCGTCCATACCATCAAGCCCACCGTGGGCGTCGACTCGCCGCAGGCCACCGCGCACTGGTATCGCCTCGGCACGATGGCGCTGCCTGCCCTCGTGGTTGCGGACCAGGGCGACGTCGGCGCCGAGGACCTCGGCGCCGGGACCCACACCTTCATGCCGGCGGTCATGGTGGACGTCTGCGACAACATGGCGATCGGTTTTGCCGCGTCGGGTCCGGCCATCCACCCTGGGGCGTACTATGCCTCGCGGCTGGCCTCCGATCCGCCGGGAACGATCGGCGGCAGCCATGCCACTGGCGGTCGGGACGGATGTCTACATTCGCACCTTTAGTAATAGCCTGACAGCGGCCAGCCGCTGGGGCGACTACAGCGGTCTCTCGATCTGCCCCGTAGACCAGGCGACGTTCTGGGTCTACAACGAGTATGCCTGCACGCCCGGCAACCCGTCCACGGTCAGCGGTGTCACCGAGGACGGTCGCTGGTGCACGCGGGTCGGGTCTTTCTTCCTATGTCAGCCGGTCAGCGTGGCGATCACCGCGTTCGACGCCGTGGCGAAGAACGGGGCGGTGGAACTGCGCAGTCTGTTCCGCTCCGACCTGGGCGTCCAGGCGGTCAACGTGTACCGCTCGGGAGCCGAGGGCGAGTTCCGTCTGATCGAGACGGTGGCCACCGGCGGCACCAGCTTCGTGTTCACGGATGACACGGTGGCTCCGGGTGCGACGTATCGCTATCAGATCGGCGTGGTCGACGGCGACGGCGAGGTCTTCTCTCCGGTCGCCAAGGTGTCGCTGGCGGGCGTGAGTGTGGCGCTCGGGCAGAACAGTCCGAACCCGTTCAACCCGTCGACGACGATCTCGTTCACCTTGCCCGCGAGGGAACAGGTGACGGTGTCGATCTACGACGCGAACGGCCGGCTGGTTCGGACGCTGCTCGACGAATCGCGGGACTACGGGACGCACAGCGTGACGTGGGATGGCCGCGACGACGCGGGGTCGACGGTCGGCTCGGGCGTGTACTTTTACCGTCTCTCGGCCGGGAAGTACAGCGAGTCGAAGAAGATGGTGATGCTGAAGTAGCGCGGGCGGCTTTGGCAGATTGCCTTGCGAGGGGGCGCCCGATGGGGCGCCCTCTCGTATTTTCGGCCCGCGCATGGCGATGGCATTCCTCGAGACCGGGGCGTCGGGAAGCCTCAAACGCGAAGACGGAGCTTGAAAAAGCCCACACTGTTGGCCTATAATCGATTGCCTACTCAACTGATCTGCTGCAGCGCACGTCAACGTCTGGACGGTCTACCTGCTATGCGGATGCGATACCTTCGGTTGGTTTTTCTGGCAGTAGTCTCAATCACCGTCTTCGGCGGCGCGGTCGCCGCGAAGGTCAACGTCGTGGACACGCCGACACCGTCGGTCGACCCGGCCTCGTTCGCGGCTCTCCAGGAAGGTGGGCCCGGACCGTCGATGACCACCGATGGAAACGGCGTACTCACGCCCGGGCTCAGCGGGCCGGCGATCGAGTGTTTCAACTTCAATGACAATCCGCCGCTCAACAGCGGACTCCTGTTCATTCCGCCCGATCCGCACTGCGCGGCCGGGTTGACCCATGTCATTAACATTGGCAACTGCATCATCGAGTGGCGGCCGAAGAGTGCGCCGTTAGACGTGCCGCAGTACCGGAACTCGCTGAAGGGCTTCTTTGCGGGTGCCGTCGGCGCCGGAGGCATCGGGACCCTGGGGACGACATGTTTCGACCCGAAGGTCATCTACGACCAGTACCAGGACCGGTTCATCGTGGTAGCGCTGGAACAGGGCAACCCGCCGCTGCAGTCGCGGATTCTGGTCGCCGTCTCGAAGGGTGCGGACCCGAACGGCGGCTGGTGGCTGCACGCCATCAACTCGGTGGTGTCGATCGGTGGCGTCGACTGCTACGCCGACTACCCGGGCCTCGCCGTCGATGACGAAGCCGTGTACGTGAACAACAACATGTTCAACGCTGCGGGTGCCTTTGGCGGCGTGCGTCTGTGGATCATCAACAAGGCGCCGACGTATGCCGGTGGGCTCATCGCCTACACGCTGCACGATCCGTATGGCGAAGTCGGACAGCCCGGGCTTGCGACCACCACGCAGCCCACGCACATGTACGGTCCGGAGCCGGCCGGGGTCGGCACGTTTCTCGTGAGCTACTCGGGCCTCTCGGACGGTCTCAACGAGTACATCGACATCATCCGGGTGGACAACCCGCTCGGCGCCGTGGCCTTCGATTTCCAGCAGCTCGGGCCGCTGGGGAACTTCGACAACACTGTGCCCGCACTTCCGGACGCGCCGCAGTTGGGCAACGCCATTCTGATCGAAGTCAATGACCGGCGCGCGCTCAATGCCGTGTGGCGGAACAACAATCTGTACATGTGCGCGACCGTGCTGCCGCCGGCCGGCGCCCCCGACGCGGGTCAGACGACGGCGTACTGGTGGCGGGTCAATACAACGGTGCTGCCGGCGCTCGCGGTGGCAGACCAGGGCTTCGTCGGCGCCAATGATCTGGGTGCCGGGGCGACCTACACGTTCATGGCCTCCGTCATGGTCGATGCGTGCGGCAACATGGCGATCGGTTTCGCCGCGTCGAACGGCACGATCTACTGCGGCGCGTACTACGCGACGCGGTTGGCCGCCGACCCGCCGGGGACGATCGGTGGGACGGGCACGCTGCAGGCGGGAACCGATTGGTACAACCGCATCTTCAGTGGCACGCGCAACCGTTGGGGTGACTACAGCGGTCTCTCGATCTGCCCGGTGGATCAGTCGACGTTCTGGGTCTACAACGAGTATGCCTGCACGCGCGGGACGCCCAGCGGCGCCCCGCCCCAGGATGGCCGTTGGTGCACGAAGCTCGGCAAGTTCTTCGTGTGTCAGCCGGTTAGCGTGGCGATCACCGCGTTCGACGCCGTGGCGAAGAACGGGGCGGTGGAACTGCGCAGTCTGTTCCGCTCCGACCTGGGCGTCCAGGCGGTCAATGTGTACCGCTCGGGAGCCGAAGGCGAGTTCCGTCTGATCGAGACGGTAGCCACCGGCGGCACCAGCTTCGTGTTCACGGATGACACGGTGGCCCCGGGTGCGACGTATCGCTATCAGATCGGCGTGGTCGACGGCGACGGCGAGGTCTTCTCTCCGGTCGCCAAGGTGTCGCTGGCGGATGTGAGTGTCACGCTCGGGCAGAACAGTCCGAACCCGTTCAACCCGTCGACGACGATCTCGTTCACCTTGCCCGCGAGGGAACAGGTGACGGTGTCGATCTACGACGCGAACGGCCGGCTGGTTCGGACGCTGCTCGACGAATCGCGGGACTACGGGACGCACAGCGTGACGTGGGATGGCCGCGACGACGCGGGGTCGACGGTCGGCTCGGGCGTGTACTTTTACCGTCTCTCGGCCGGGAAGTACAGCGAGTCGAAGAAGATGGTGATGCTGAAGTAGCGCGGGCGGCTTTGGCAGATTGCCTTGCGAGAGGGCGCCCGATGGGGCGCCCTCTCGTGCTTTCGGGGCACACCGCTGCAAACTCCTGGTTGGCGGGGTCGGGGTCCCCCTTGTAGGATCATGCCCGCGGACCCGCACACTCTCGAACCCTTGATTCGAAGGAGAACCCACATGCGCATGCGACGTGGCTGGCCGTACGCCCTGGCCTTCCTGGTTACGATGGTGTCCGTCCGGACGGTCGGCGGTGGCAGGATTCACGCGCCCGACCCGGAACCGTCCATCGGTTCAACGGAATGGACTGGCGCCGTGGCGGCGACGAACGCGCCCGCCACACCCGCGCTCCCGCTCGTCGCGCCGCCGCCGTCGCCGCTGGCTCCGGCGCCCACCGTGGTGGTCGACTGCTTCAACTTCGATACCAATGCCGCGCTGAACGGCGGGTCGTTGTTCATTCCGCCGGATCCGCACGGCGCCGTCGGCCCCGATCATGTGATCGTGATTGGCAACTGCATCATCGAGTGGCGGCCGAAGCTGGGCATCACCAGCACCGCCGAATTCCAGTCCAGCCTGAAGAACTTCTTTTCCGCGCTGCCCGGGTCACCTCCGGGTCCGGCGGCCGGCTCGACACTCTCGACCTTCACTTTCGATCCCAAGGTGATCTACGACCAGTACGCAGGCCGGTTCGTGGTCGTGGCACTGGAACGCTGGATGACCCTGCTCGGCAACCCGTCCAACCAGTCGCGCATTCTGCTGGCGGTCTCGAAGACGTCCGACCCGAACGACGGGTGGTGGTTCCACGCCATCGATTCCAAGCTCAACGTCGCCGGCGTGGACAGCTGGATCGACTATCCCGGACTCGCGTGCGACAACAAGGCCGTCTACGTCACGGGCAACATGTATTCATTCGGCTCGCCGGCCACCTACGGAGGCTCGCGGGTTTGGGTCATCAACAAGACTCCTACCTACGCGGGACCGAACAACAGCGTGGCCCAGATCCCCTACGACCTGTTCGCCAGCGGTGGCACGCCCACGACTGCGCAGCCCGCCCATATGTTCGGAACACTCCCCAACGGTTCCACCGGCCAGCCGCTCGGGACGTTCCTCGTGAGCTATTCCGGGCTGACCGACGGCACCAACGAGTACCTCCAGATCGTCGAGCTGACGGATCCGCTGGGCACGGCGGGCGGTCCGTACTTCGCTCTGCAGCAGATCAACCTCGGGAACATCGAGAACACCACCGTCGCCCTGCCCACCGCGCCGCAGCTCGGCTCGGGCGTCCCCATCGCGACCAACGACCGGCGCGCGCAGAACGCCGTCTGGAGGAACAACAACCTCTACACGTGCGCGACGTACCGGGCGGCGATCGCGCCGAATGCGAACCAGTCGACGGCGCGCTGGTGGCGCGTCAATACCGCGACCCCGGTGCCGGGCCTGACGATCGCGGACACCGGGATCGCGGGCGGGGAGGACATCAGTGTCGGCGCGTACACGTTTTTCCCGTCGGTCATGGTCGACAGCGACGGAAACATGGCGATGAACTTTGCACTCTCCGGCCCGACTGTGTACCCGGGCGCGTACTACGCGACCCGCATGGCCGGCGATCCCGCGGGCACGCTCGGGGCCACCTGCACGCTCCACGCCGGAACGGACTGGTACTACCGCGTGTTCACAGGGACGTCGAACCGATGGGGTGACTTCAGCGCCCTTGTCATCTGTCCGCTCGACGAGGGTGACTTCTGGGCGATCAACGAGTACGCCATGACGCGCGGGACGATCACCAACGGAACCCAGGACGGGCGCTGGCAGATGGTGGTCGGCAAGTTCCGGCTCAAGCCGCTGGTGAGCGTTGCGATCAGCTCGTTCGACGCGGTCACGAAAGATGGCGCCGTGGTGCTGCGCGCCGCGTTCCGTTCCAACCTCGGCGTCGAGTCCGTAAGCGTGTATCGCGGTGAGGGGACGTCCGGTGACCTGCGCGTGATCGCGACCGAGTTCGGCGCCGGAGAAACCTTCGAATACACGGACCGGACGACGCACCCCGGCTCTCATTACCGCTACCAGATCGGCGTGCGCGACGCAGACGGCGAATTTCTCTCGCCCATCGCGGAGGTCGCGGTGCCGGATCTGGAAGCCGCGCTCGGGCAGAACAGCCCGAACCCGTTCAACCCATCGACGACCATCTCGTTCACGCTGCCGGCGAACGAGCGGGTGACGATCGTGGTCTACGACGCGAGCGGGAGGATGGTTCGCACCCTCGTCGACGCGAACCGCGATTTCGGCACGCACGAGGTTGCCTGGGACGGACGCGACGACGAGGGGGCAGTGGTCGGCTCGGGCGTGTACTTCTATCGCCTGACGGCGGGGAAGCACAGCGAGTCGAAGAAGATGGTGCTCTTGAAGTAGCGCGCCGCCGCGAACTAATGGTTCCCATGCAGAGGGCGCCCGATGGGCGCCCTCTCGTGTTTTCGGGCGTCGGTAAGCCAAAGTCGAGCCTTGGCGCGCGCGCGCGCGTCGGCTACAATCATGGCACAATTGCTCGATTGCCACGCACCCACCCCAGGAGGTGACCGTCCCATGCGATCCCGAGCACTCTGGTTGAGCGCGCTAGTATTGACGGTCTCGATGCCGCGGCCAGTCGACGCCGGCGCGCTGCGCGCCGAAACTCCCACGCCATCCGTTGGTTCCGAAGTGCGGACGGGGCCGCTCGCTCCGACCGTCTCGCCGGCGCCGGCGTCCCCGGTGGCGCCGCCGCCGCCGGTGTTTTCCCCGGCTCCCGCCGCCGTGGTCGATTGCTTCAACTTCGACACCAACGCCGCGCTCACCGCGGGCTCGCTGTTCATTCCGCCCGACCCGCATGGGGCGGCCGGGCTCGACCACCTGGTCGTGATCGGCAACGTCACCATCGAGTGGCGGCCGAAGGTGGGGATCAACAGCACGCCGCAGTTCCAATCGAGCCTCAAGAGTTTCTTCGCCGCACTCCCGGGTTCACCGCCGGGGCCGGCTGCGGGGACGACGCTGTCGACCTTCACCTACGACCCGAAAGTCATCTTCGACCAGTACCGGGGCCGCTTCGTCGCCGTGGCGCTCGAGCGCTGGATGACGGTTCTCGGCAACCCGTCCAACCAGTCGCGCATCCTGCTCGCGATTTCGAAGACGTCGAATCCGAACGACGGGTGGTGGTTTCACGCCATCGATTCCAGGCTCAATATCGGCGGCCTGGATCGCTGGATCGACTACCCGGGGCTCGCCTGCGACGACAAGGCGGTGTATGTCACCGGCAACATGTTCTCCTTCGCGGCGTCGCCCGTTTACGGGGGCACACGCGTCTGGATCATCCGGAAAACGCCGGCGTACGACGGACCCAACAACAGTGCCATCGCCACGCCCTACGACCCCTTCACCGACCCGCTGGCGGTGGGGACGACGGCGCAGCCGGCGCACATGTTCGGAGTCCTTCCCAACGGATCCGGCGGACGGCCCCTGGGCACGTTTCTCGTGAGCTATTCCGGCCTGAACGATAACGTGAACGAGTACCTGCAGATCGTTGAGCTGACCGATCCGCTCGGCGGAGTCGGCGGGCCGTTCTTCACGTTGCAGCAGATCAATATGGGCGACATCGAGAACACGGGCCTCGGTCTTCCGACGGCGCCCCAATTGGGCTCGGCAACCACCATTGCGACCAACGACCGGCGCGCGCAGAACGCCGTCTGGCGGGATGACAACCTATACACCTGCGCGACGTACCGCGCGCCGGCGGCGCCCAACCTGAACCAGGCCACGGCGCGCTGGTGGCGTCTCGACACCAGCGTGGTCGTGCCCGCGCTCACCATTGCGGACGCCGGCAACGCCGGTGGAGAAGACATCTCCGTGGGCGCGTACACGTTCTTCCCATCGGTCATGGTCGACTGCGACGGCAACATGGCGCTCAACTTCGCGCTGTCGGGCCCGACGGTCTATCCCGGCGCCTACTACGCGACCCGCCTGGCGGGCGCACCCGCCGGCACGCTGGGACCGACGTGCACGCTCCACGCGGGGACGGACTGGTACTATCGCGTCTTCACCGGGACCTCGAATCGCTGGGGGGACTACAGCGGGATCTCGATCTGCCCGCGCGGCGAGGCCGACTTCTGGGTGGTCAACGAGTACGCGATGACGCGCGGGACCATCACCAACGGGACACAGGACGGTCGCTGGCAGATGGTCGCCGGGAAGTTTCGCGTGAAGGCCCCGACCGGGGTGGGCGATGCGCCGGTCGCCGCGGCGCGGCTCGAACAGAACATTCCCAACCCCTTCAACCCGACCACGACGATCCGATTCGAGCTGGAATCACGCGAGCGCGTCACGCTGGCGGTGTACGACGCGGGCGGGCGACTGATACGGACGCTGGTGAACGACACGCGCGGGCCGGGGACTCACGAGGCCCAGTGGGACGGCCGGAACGGGAGCGGCGCGGCGCAGGCGTCGGGGGTGTACTTCTATCGCATCACGGCCGGGGGTTTCAACGAATCGAAGAAGATGGTGCTGTTGAAGTGATATTTCGGAGGGCGTGAGTCGCTCTCCCGCTCAGGTCCTCGCGCGCGACTGTTGAAAGCGCGCTGCGGATTCGCGTCCGAGCGACTCCTCCGTTGGCTCTTACCCCCGCGTTCCATTCCTAATCGCCGCATCCTCTCCGGCCATGCCATGACGCGTGGCGCTCCGTTCCTTCGACAGGTACGAATACACGGCCGGCACCACGTACAACGAGAGCCCGGTCGCGAAGAGCATCCCGCCCACGACCGCGATACCCATGCTGACACGGCTCGCGGAGCCGGCGCCGAGGCCGAGTGCGACCGGCAGAATGCCGAGCATGGTGGAAAAGCTGGTCATCAGGATGGGCCGGAAGCGCGCGACGGATGCCCCGCGGATCGCCTCGGCAACCGAGAGCCCCGCGTGCTTGCGCTGATTCGCGAACTCGACGATCAGGATGCCGTTCTTCGTCACCAGCCCGATCAGCATGATGATCCCGATCTGGCTGAAGATGTTGATGGTCTGGTTGAAGTACCACAGCGACAAGAGCGCGCCCGCCAGCGCGAGCGGGACGGTCAGCATGACGATGAAGGGGTCGCGAAAGCTCTCGAACTGGGCGGCGAGCACCAGGTAGGTGAGCACGAGTGCCAGCAGGAACACGAACACGAGGCTCGACGAGCTCTCTGAGAAATCACGCGCCGCGCCGGCGAGCGAGGTTCGATACGACTCGTCGAGCACCTGGTGCGCGATCTGATCCATCGCGGCGATGCCGTCGCCCAGCGTGTACCCCGGCGAGAGGCCGGCCGAGACGGTGGCGGAGACGTAGCGGTCGAACCGGAACAGCTGCGGCGGGTTCGACTGCTCGGAGACGCGGATCACGTTGTCGAGCTGCACCAGCGTGCCGTCGCGTGCGCGCACGAAGATCGAGGCGAGGTCCTGGGGATCGTCGCGGTTGACGCGCGCGAGCTGGCCGATGACCTGGTACTGCTTGCCGTCCTTGTTGAAGTAGCCGTAGCGCTGGCCGCTCAAGCCGAGCTGGAGCGTCTGTGCGATGTCGCTCACCGACACGCCCAGCGAACGGGCGCGCTCGCGGTCGATCTCGACCACCAGCTCGGGCTTGTTGAACTTGAGATTCACGTCGGTCACGTTGAATTCGGGCCGCGCGTCGGCCATCTCCTGGAAACGCGGCAGCACGTCCTTGAGCTTCTGGAGCGTCGGCGCCTGCACGACGTACTGCACGGGCAGGCCGAAGCGGGCGATGCCGCCGCCCACGCTGATGGTCTGCTCCTGGGTGACGAACGTGCGCACGTTGGTCAGGCCCCGGAGCGAGCGCGCGAGTGCAGCCGCGATCTCCTGCTGCGAGCGCTCGCGTTCGTCGGGCGGAATCAGGGTGACGGTGGTGTTGCCGGCGTTGGCGCCGCCGGCAAAACCGGAGGTGTTGGCGAGCACGACATCCGCCTCGGGCACCTCGCGCTTCACCAGGTCGATGATCGCGTCCATGTTGCGGTCCATCCGCTCGAACGACGTCCCCTCCGGGGCGGTCGCCGTGATGCGCAAGCGGCTGCGGTCCTCGAGCGGAGCCAGCTCGCGCGGCATGGTCGAAAGGAAGAGCCACATCAGGCCCACCGCCGCCACCACGATTACCGGCGCCAGCCAGCGCCGGAGCAGGAATCCGTTCAGCGAGCGGCCGTAGCCGGCGATCATCCGCTCGAAGAATGGCTCGGTCCGGCGATACAGCCAGCTGTGATGCGCGTGCGGCTTGAGCACGTGCGCGCCCAGCATCGGGGTCAGCGTGAGCGCCACGAACGCGGAGATGGCCACCGCGCCGCCGATCACGACTCCGAATTCCTTGAAGAGCCGCCCGGTCAGCCCCTGCAGAAACACGATGGGGAGGAAGACGGCGATCAGGGCGACCGTGGTCGAAATTATGGCGAAGAAGACTTCGTGCGCGCCTCTCTGTGCCGCCTCGAAAGGGTTCATCCCGTCCTCGATCTTGGCGTAGATGTTCTCGAGCATCACGATGGCGTCGTCGACCACGATCCCGATCGCGAGCACCAGGCCGAGCAGCGTGAGCACGTTGATCGAAAAACCGGCGAAGTACATGACGACGAACACGCCGATTAGCGAAATCGGGATCGCGAGCACCGGGATCATGGTGGTGCGCCAGTCGCGGAGGAACGCGAAGATGATGAGCACGACCAGCGCGAACGCGGTCAGGATGGTCTCGCGCACCTCGTGGATCGACTTGCGGATGTAGCGCGTCGTGTCCCACGCGATGCCGAGCACGACGTCGTCGGGCAGCTCGCGGTCGATCTGCTCGACGCGCCGGTTGAACTCGTCCGCGATGGCGATGTGGTTGGAACCGGGCTGCGGGATGATGGCGACGGCGACCCGCGGGCCCGTGCGCCCCTTGGACACCTGGCGTTCGTTCTCGGGTCCGAGCATCGCTTCGCCCACGTCGCGGAAGCGCAGGATGCGACCGCCGCTCTCGCGCAGAATGAGGTCGTTGAACTGCTCCGGGGTCTCGAGGCGGCTCAGCGTCCGCACCGGCAGCTCCACATCGTTGCCCTCGATGCGCCCGGAAGGAAGCTCGACGTTCTCCGCATTCAGCGCCGTCCGCACGTCGAGCGGGGTCACGTCGTGCGCGGCGAGTTTCTGCGGGTCCATCCACAGGCGCATCGCGTAGCGCTTCTCGCCGAAGATGCGCACCTCGCTCGCGCCCGGGATCGTCTGCAGGCGCTCCTTGAACACCTTGTTGGCGAGGTCGCTGAGCTGGAGCAGGTCGCGCGAGGGGCTGCTCACGTTAAGCACGATGATTGGCGTCGCGTCCGCGTCCGCCTTGGAGACGACCGGCGGGTCCACGTCGGTGGGGAGCGACCCGATCGCGCCGGCCACCTTGTCGCGCACGTCGTTGGCGGCGGTCTCCAGGTCGATGCCGAGCTCGAACTCGATCGTGATCTGGCTGCGGCCCTCGCGGCTCACCGAGCTGATCGTGCGAATACCGGCAACGCTGCTGATGTCTTCTTCGAGCGGCTGCGTGATCTGGGAGTCGATGACGTCGGCGTTGGTGCCGGTGTAGTTCGTGGTCACCGTAATGACGGCGGGGTCGACGTTCGGGTACTCGCGCACGCCCAGGAACGTGAACCCGATGGCTCCGAAGATGAGGATGACGATCGAGAGAACGATCGTGAGAACCGGGCGCTGGATGGAAACGGCGGAGAGGCTCACGACCGCCTTCCTTACTCCGCCGGGGCGATCGTGACCGCGGCCCCGGACTTGAGCTGCAGGAGCGACGACGTGATCAGGGTATCGCCCACGTCGATGCCGCGGACGACCTCCACGCGATCCTCCGAGCGGGTCCCGATCTCGACGCTGCGCGATTCCGCCTTGCCCCCGCGATAGAGGAAGACGAGGTGCCCCTTCAACTCGGGGACGATCGCGAATGACGGGACGGAGATCGCCTCGCGCTCGGCAAACACGACTTCGACGTTGGCGAAGGCACCTGGGATCAGCGCGCCGTCGTCGTTGGGGCTGGTCGCGCGGATGCGCAGCGCCCGCGTGACCGGGTCGATGGCCGCTTCGCGCGCGTAGATCGTGCCCTGAAAGGCCGTTGGCGATCCCTCCACCGTAAATGCGATCCGGTCGCCGACCCGGATACGGCCGGCGTAGCGCTCCGGCACCGCGAATTCGATCTTCACCGGCGTGAGGTCCTGGAGCGACGCGATCGGGGTCGACGGGGAGACGTAGCTGCCCTCGCTCACCGAGCGCAGTCCGATCACGCCGTCGAAGGGCGCGCGAATCTCGGTCTTCTGGAGCTGGGCGCGGATCAGGTCGGCTTCCGCCCGGGCGATGCCGGCCTCGTTGGCGGCATTGCTGTAGTCGCGCGCGCTGGTCAGGCTGTCGGCGTGGAGGTGCTCCTGCCGGTCCGCCTCCTCCACGGCGATGGCCAGGCGCGCCTGCGCGCGCGCGAGCTGCGCGCGGAGTTCCGCGTCGTTGATCTTGATGAGGATCTCTCCGCGGGAGACCTTCGAGCCCTCGCGGAACGCGACCTTTTCGACCTTGCCCGAGACCTCGCTCCGAATCTGGACTTCCTCGTTGGACCGGATGGTCCCGATGGCGGTGATCCGGTCGGCCAGCGGCGCGGCGCCGACCACATAGATTTCGACCGGCGCGGCCCCCGCCGCCTGCCCGCCGCCGGCGCGCTGGCCGCGCGGCGCGGAATCGCCGCGCAGGATGGCGACGCGCGCGATCGCGAGCGCCGCGACCGTCAGCACCGTTCCCGCGATGACCCATGCGCGTTTCGAGGTCATCCGATCTCCAGCATGCGATCGAGCGCGCGCCTGGCGCGAACCCGGGTCTCCTCGGGGACGTCGATCACGTAGCGATTGTGTTTGAGCGCCGCGAGCGTGTCTTCGAGCGTGATCTCGTTCATGTGCGGGCAGCGGATGCTGCACAGCCGCACGGTCTCCTTGTCGGGATTCTCGGCGATGATGTTGTCCCCCATGCTGCACTCGGTGAGGAGCAGGAAGCGCGGCGCCTTCGTCTTCTTCACAAACTCGATCATCCGGGTAGTGCTGCCGGAGAAGTCCGACGCCTGCACGACCTCGGCGCTGCACTCGGGGTGGGCAAGCACGACCACGTCCGGGAACTGCTTGCGCACCGCGACGATGTCGTCGACCGTGAATTTCTCGTGCACCTCGCAGCGCCCCCGCCATCCAATGAGGTGGTAGTGGAGATTCGCGGGCGCGGCCGCGCGCGCGTCGGAAGACTTCGGCTGCTTGGAAGGAAAGATCACCTGGCGCCCGGTCTCGCGCGCGACGTTCTGCGCCAGGTACTCGTCGGGCAGGAAGATGACGCAGTCCGACCCCAGCGACTCGACAACGCGCGCGGCGTTGCTCGACGTGCAGCACACGTCGGTCTCCGCCTTGACGTCCGCGTAGCAATTGACGTAGGTGACGACCGGCACGCCCGGGTACTGGCGCTTGAGCTCGCGAACGTCTTCCGCGGTGATGCTGGCCGCGAGCGAGCAGCCGGCGCGAGCGGAGGGGAGCAGCACGGTGCGCGTGGGGTTGAGGATCTTGGCGGTCTCGGCCATGAAGCGCACCCCGCAGAACACGATCGGATCGCGATCGGTCTGCGCGGCTTTGCGCGAAAGCTCGAGCGAATCGCCGACCACGTCCGGAACGGTGTGGTACAGCGCCGGCTCCATGTAATTGTGGCCGAGGATGATGGCGCCGCGTTCTTCCTTGAGACGGTTGATCTCGAAGACGAGGTCCGCCTTGTAGCGAAGCTCCGCGTCGGGGACGACGCGCGAGAGTTTCTCCACCATCAGGTGGTAGGTCTCTTCAACGGTTGCAGCGCGGATGCTCATCGGTTTGTTGTGGTGAAGGGCGTGCGGTATGTCGGGCGAAGTGCGATTTCGCGAGTCGCGCATACCAGCTGATCCGCGCGAGCGCATGAGCGCGGAGCCCGATATGCCGCGCGCCCAGCGGCTAAGAATCCAGGTGACCCGGCATTTCCGATTCGGCCACCCAGCGGCCCACCGTCGACGCGTGAGTCGTGTCGTCCGACTTTCCGTCGCCCCAGCGAGCCTCGATCTCCTTCATCAGCTCGGCGACCATGTCCTCTTCCTTGACCTTGCGGCTGATCTTGCCGTCGATATAGATCAGACCCTCGCCGTCGCCGGCCGCGATTCCGATGTCGGCCCCGGCGGCCTCGCCCGGCCCGTTCACCGCGCACCCCATGACGGCGATGTTCAGCGGTTTGCGCAGGTGCGCCGTGCGCCGCTCGACTTCCTCGGCGATGCGGAAGAGGTCGATGCGGTTGCGCGCGCAGGTCGGGCACGCGATGATGCGGGGCGTGTTGGATTGTATGTGCAGCGCCTGCAGAATCTTCTGCGCGACTCGCACCTCGTCCACGACGTCGGCGGCGAGTGAGACGCGCATGGTGTCGCCGATACCTTCGTGGAGCAGGATGCCCAGGCCGACCGACGAGATCACCGACCCGCTGAGTGCGGGGCCCGACTCGGTGATCCCGATGTGGCGCGGGTACTGCGACTGCCGCGAAAAGAGCCGGTAGGCGGCGAGCGCCAGCGGGACGTGCGAGGCCTTGAGCGAAACGATGATGTCGGTGAAGTCGTGCTCTTCCAGCACGCGAATGTGGCGGAAGGCGCTCTCCACCATGGCCTCCGGAGTGGGGAAGCCGTACTTCATCAAGAGGTCCTTCTCGAGCGAACCCGCGTTTACGCCGATCCGCATCGGAAGCCTGTATTCCTTTGCCTTCGCGACCACCGCCGCGACGCGCTCCGGGCTCCCGATGTTGCCCGGGTTGATGCGCAGCTTGGCGATCCCGGTGCCGGCCACCTCGACCGCCATCCGGTAGTTGAAGTGGATGTCGGCGACCAGGGGCACCCGGATCTGCCGGACGATCTTCTCGGTCGCGCGCACGCTCTCGATGTCGGGAACGCTCACGCGCGCGATGTCGACGCCCGCCTCCTCCATGCGGTGGATTTCATCGACCGTACGCTGGACGTCGGTCGTGGGGGTGGTGGCCATCGACTGGATCGAGATGGGCGCCCCGCCCCCGACGGGGACGCGGCCTACCATTACCTGGCGCGTGGGGAGATAGGTGTGCTTGCTCACTGGGTGTCCGGCCCGGAACGTCTGAAGGGACAAGGACAATGCAAAGGTACACTGCCCGTGAAGCGGGACGCAAGGGGTGCGGAAACAAAGAAACCCGAAACAGGTCTCGAGGCTGCGCGCTCCCGTCAAAGAGGGAGTGGAAAACGGGTGCGCGCTTTCGAGAAGAGTCTCGGGTTTCTGGAGAAGTTTTTCCGGCGGGTGGGTCGGGACTCCCGAACCGCAGATCCCGATCCCGGTGTTGCACTTGGGATGTATCCACCCCGCCGGAATATCTCACGAAGTAATTTTATTCCGGTGGCCGGCCCCTCATGGACTTTCGCCCCCACCGTCCACTCGGGCAGTACTACACCCGGCCACCGGAACTAGACATTCAGCTCGCGCCTATCAAACGGGATTCAAGCCCACACGACAATGAGGCTTTATAGGGTACGGATAGGGTATAGTCCGTATCCGCATATGTAGTAATGTGTTATCTAGACCGAAGGAACGTCGCGAGGTTGATTTCCCGGTGATCGATCTGGAGCTTGCGCCGGATCGACTGACGGTGCTTGTGGATGGTCTGGGAGGAGAGGCCGAGGGCGTCGGCAATCTGTTTCGACGAGCGCCCGACGCGGATCATCTCGAGGATGTCCAGCTCGCGCGGCGTGAGCTTGGAGACGTTGTTTCGATACTGGTCGATATGCCGGCCGGTCACCTCGTCGAGGCTGCGCTGGAGGAATTCGATGTCGCGCCGCTCGAGGCGCCCCTGGTCGCTGAGCTTGCGCAGCATCGGACGAAGGAGATTGTCTACGTTGGAGGCGATTTCGTGGCGATAGCCCTGCTTTTCCACTTCGATGTGCTGGAGCACCTCGTTGAGGGCCACGTTCTTGCGCACGAACTCGACCTGGTCGCGGCGCAGCGTCTCGCTCAATTCGCGCAGCTGCGCCTCCGCTTCGCGCTGCCGGGTGACGTCGCGCGTGACCGCGAGAATACAGCCGCGCCCCCCGATCTCGATGCGCTCGGCGGACACCAGGCACGACCGGACCGATCCGTCGCGGACCACCACTTCCACGGCGAAGTCGCGCACACTCCCCGCCGCGGTCAATTCGCGGTTCAGCTCGTCGCGGCGCGAGGGGTCGCGCCAGAGCCCCATGTCCAGCGACTTTCGGCCGATGACCTCGCTGCGGACGTAACCGGTCATGCGCTCGAACCCTTCGTTGGCTTCGATAAACTCGCCGGTGTCTCCCGAGGTGATCGTGATCGAGTCGGGGCTGCTGCGGAACGCCTTCTCGTAGCGCTCCTGGAACACGCGCACCCGGCGTTCCGCCTGCACGCGCTCGGTGACGTCGCGGTAGTTCATCACGAACCCGCCCACGTCGGTGTCCTCGCGCAGGTCCTGGACGATGACATCCACGTTGCGCCACGAGCCGTCGCGGTGACGGGCGCGCACGGTGGTTCGATTGGTCTCGCCGTCGCGCGCGATGCGCTGGAGGAATTCGGTGGCCTGCTGGACGTCGTCGGGGTGGACGAAGTCCAGGGGATTGGTGCCGATCAGGTCGCGCGGCTGGTGGCCGAGGACACGCTCCACCGACGGGCTCACGAAGATGGTGCGGAAGTCGCGGTCGACGACCTTGATGACGTCGAACGCGTTGCGGATGAGCGCCTGGAACAGGAGCGCCATCAAAGCCGCATCGGAAGTCTCTGGGCGTTGTGTGTTCACGTGCTCATGGGGGGTTTTGGGTACGGCTCAAGGATAGGCGGTCTGGGCACAGGAATCAAGCACCGGAATAGTCCGCTATGTGCTATCTTTTTACAGGACCTGATGATACGCGAGGAAACCCGATGAGCGACGGCACCCCGATCGACCGTCTGAAAGCGGCGGCGGACAGTTTTCCCACCGAGCCCGGGGTCTATCTCTTCAAGGACGAAGTCGGCCGCGTGCTCTACGTGGGCAAGGCGCAGTCGCTTCGAACCCGCGCCCGGAGCTACTTCCGCGAGGGCGGCGACGGTCGCGCGAGCATCGAATTCCTCCTCCAGAAATCACGCAGCCTCGACTGCATCGTCACCGGAACCGAGCAGGAAGCGCTGATCCTCGAGAACAACCTCATCAAGAAACACCGGCCGCGCTACAACGTCGTGTTCAAGGACGACAAGACCTACGTCAACCTGCGTCTCAATACCGACCACCCGTTCCCGCGCATCACCGTGGTGCGCCGCCCCCGGCGCGACGGCGCGCAATACTTCGGACCGTTCGCGTCGGCCGGCTCGGTCCGGCACACGCTGCGCACGCTGGGGCGCATCTTTCCGATGCGCACGTGCACCGACGCGGAGCTGGAGAGTCGCACGCGGCCGTGCCTCTATCACTACATCAAGCGCTGTCCGGCGCCGTGCGTTGGAAAGATCGACGCGCAGGAGTACGCGGAAACGGTCAAGCGCGTGACCATGTTTCTCAAGGGGCGCAACCAGGAGCTGCTAAAGACCCTGCGCGATAAGATGGAGCTGCAGTCGGCGGAGCGGAGGTACGAAGACGCGGCGCGCACGCGCGATCAGGTGTACTCGATCCAGCGCGTGATGGAAAAGCAGCACATCTCGTCGCCGCGGCGCGCCGAGCGCGACGTGTTTGCCACCTGCCACCGCCACGAGCGGCTGGTGATCCAGATGCTGGCGGTGCGGGGCGGGGAGGTTTCCGGGGCGGAGACCTTTGCCTTCTCGAGCGCGGTCCAGCCGACCGGGGAACACCTGGGGTCGTTCCTGAACCAGTACTACCAGAGCGGCGCGACGATTCCCGACGAGGTGCTCACCGCTGACGAGATACCGGATGCGGCCCCGCTCGAAGCCCTGCTGTCGGAGCGGGCGAAACGCGCGGTGTCGATCACCCGGCCGAAACGCGGCGAACGCGTGACCCTCGTCGAGCTGGCCCGGCGCAACGCCCGCGTCGCGTTCGACGAGGGCCGCGGGGGTGAACGCAACCGCGAGCTTCTGGAGGACCTGCAGGAGCTCCTCTCGCTCGAGCATTACCCGCGGCGGATCGAGTGTTTCGACATTTCGAACCTGCAGGGGACGAAGGCGGTCGGGTCGGGGGTCGTGTTCATCGACGGCGCGCCGGCGAAATCGGCCTACCGGCGCTATCGGATTCGCACCGTCGAGGGTTCCGACGACACCGGGATGATGCGCGAGGTACTGGAGCGGCGGGTGGCCCGCGGCCTCAAGGAGGGAGACCTTCCGGACCTGCTCATCGTCGACGGCGGGCGCGGGCAGCTGAACGTGGCGCGGGACGTCCTGCACCGCCTCGGGGCCGACGTCGTCGCCGCCGTCGGGATGGCGAAGGTCCGGGAAGGAGAGGGGCGCAAGGTGCGCGGCAAGGAGCGAATCTACCTCCCCGACGTAGCCGAGCCCCTATTCCTCGAGGGGGCATCCCCGGCGCTCCATCTCCTGGAACGGGTCCGAGACGAGGCGCACCGATTCGCGATCGCGTACCACCGGGAATTGCGCGGGAAGGCCATGGGGCAGTCGAAACTCGACTCGGTTCCGGGCATCGGCCGGGTGCTGAAGCAGAGACTCCTGCAGGAGTTCGGAAGCGTCGAACGCATCCGGCGCGCCCCTATCGAGGTGCTGGCCGCCGTCCCGGGAATGTCCCCACGGCGGGCGTGGGCGGTGAAGGACGCCCTCGGTTGACCCCCCGGTGCATTGACTTTCGAGGGGCACCCCCTTATGATGCGTGTGGCCTGGCAGTTGCGCGAGGCCGCCCCACCACCGTCTTTCAACGCAGCATTTCCGGAGGTTCAGGAGTTGAATTCGACACGTGCGTTCGTCGTTGTGGCGTTGGGTGTGCTCGCAGTCGTTGCGGCCTGTAGCGAAACCACCCTGCCTCCGCCTCCCGGGCTACCCCCCCAGATCGAGACCCTGGCGTCGTACTCGTATTCGAACACCGGCCTGACCAACAACGACGTGTACGCCTTCCTGGCGGTGAGCAACGGCGAGTTCTGGATTGGCGGCGCGTCCGGCATCGCCAGGTTCCCCGATGAGAACGCCACCTCGCGCGACCCGGATGCCTACGTGAGCGAGATCACCGGGCTGCCCAACTCGAAGGTCCGCGTGATGGTCGAGTACAGCGGCAAGGTCTATGTCGGCACCTGGGGCGGTGGCGTCGGCGTGTACGACGTTGCCGGCGGCACGTGGACGGCGATCCAGCAGAGGACGAACGGGCTGCGCAACAACAGCATCGCCGACATCGAGGTGTCCGCGGAGTCGGGGGGCCGCATCTACTTCGCCACCAACGACGGGGTGAGTATCTACAACCCGGCCACCCAGACGTTCACCAGCGTCGTTACGCCGCCGCTCCTCGACAAGCTGGTTTCGAGCATCGAGGTCGTCGACTTCAGCGGGACCATCAATCGCTGGTACGGCCCCCGCAACGAGGTAAGGTTGACACCCGCCCAGATCCTCGTCCACGGGATCACGGTGACCCGGACCCCCGGGACGACATACACGTACACGCCCGCCAACTCCGGCATTGCGGAGCCCAATGTGAACGACATCCTCTACGACAGCGACCGCCAGTCGTACTGGGTGGCGTACGGGTCGAAGGGGATCGCCGAGGTCAGCCTGACACAGAAGACGTGGACCACGGACACGTTGGTGCAGGGGCTTCCGTCCAATACGGTGTATTCGATCACGCGCGCCAACGGCATCATGTGGGCGGCCACCCTGAACGGCCTGGCCAAGCGCGTGGGCGAACACAAGTGGCAGGGGTATGATCGCGGCGGCGGGCTCCAGGCGGACCGCGTACGCGCCGTCTATTCGCCAGACGGGGATCGCCTCTATGTCGCCTTCATGGACGGTGGCGCCGCACGCGTCCAGACGCACTAGGCTCGAGGCGCGGGCCTGCCGGTCAGGCGATTTCGAACGTCTTCGGGAAGCGCGTCAGGTTGACGATTCCGCGTCTGGTGACCAGGACCGTATCCTCGATACGAACCCCGCCGTGCGGGTGGTAGTACAAGCCCGGCTCGACCGTCACCACCATCCCCGATTCCAGCACCACGTCGTTGTCCGCGATCCGCGGAGCCTCGTGAATCTCCAGCCCCAGCCCGTGGCCGGTCCCGTGGAAGAAACCCTGCATGCGCCCGTCGATCTTGCCGGTTGGAAACCCCCGCGCGTCGAACAGCTTGAGAATACCGCGGTGGATGTCGCGCGCGCGTGCTCCGTGGCGGATCGAGCGCAGCGCCAGGCGCTGGCCGGCGAGCACCGCATCGTACATGCGGCGAACGCGGTCGCTCGGCGCGCCCTTGACCACGGTGCGGGTGATGTCCGCGAAGTAGCCGGTCGCCTCGGAGCGCGGGAAGATATCAATGATGATGGGGTCGCCGGCCCGGATGTGTCCGCCGCCCACATCGTGCGGGTCGCACCCGCGGCGTCCCGCCGCGACGATGGTGTGGGCCGGCATGCACCCGCGCGCGAGGATCTCGAGATTGGCAGTGCGGCGCAGGGACTCGGCCGTGAGCCGCTTGCCACCGCTCACCACCCAGCCACCGGCCACGCGCGATTGGCGCAGCACGTCGATCGCCGCGCCCAATCCCGCCTCGGTGGCGCGCATGGCGGCGCGAACCGCGGCGGTTTCGGCGGGCGACTTGTGCAGTCGTTCCGGGAACAGCGGCCCGTCCGCGATGCGCACGCGCACGCCACGTGAGCGCAGGCGCTCCACCATCCCGGCCGGAAAGCGCGCCGGCACCAGGACCGCGCGTATGGACAAGTCGCGCAGCACCTCGGCGACGACGTCGGCGGGCGCGGGTTCGGAACCGAGCCGCGCCTTCGCCCGCTCGACATAGCGCGAGAACGAGAGCACGCGGTGGGCCTTCGCCTGCGCGCGCGTCCGATCGATCTCCAGATCGCTCATCACGAAGATGCGGCGGCCGCCGGCGCTCCGGATGAACACGAACGGATCCGGGCAGAAGAAACGCGTCGCGTACCACACATCGGCGTCGGATTCGCTGGACGCATAGAGTAGAATGGTCTGGCCGTTGGCGGCCGCTCGAGGCATGGACGTCTCCTTTGGTGCGCGGGTTGCCGGGCGTGCGCCCGGTTTCGCGCCGGCGCCGATCATCGCAGCACCGCGCGGCCGTGTAAAGCCGTGAACTGGTCATGAACGACAAACGCATCGATCTGCACATGCACTCCCACCACTCGGACGGCGTCCACGCGCCCTCCGTGCTGGTCGACCTCGCGAAGTGGAAGGGGATCTCGGCCATCTCGCTCAGCGATCACGATTCGCTCGAGGGGTATCCGGAGCTCGCGTCGGCCGCGGAAGCGGCCGGGATAGAAGTGATGACCGGGGTCGAGCTCTCGTGCGAACACGGGGGCCGCGACCTGCACGTGCTGGCCTACGGGGTCGACTTCGACAGCGAAAACCTCCAGGGGCTGCTGCGCGAGTTTCGCGCCGCGCGCGAGGAGCGCGGGATCCGCATCGTCGAAAAGCTCGCCGAGCAGGGCGTGCGCCTCGACATCGCGAAGGTAATGGCCAAGGCTGGAGGGGGAGCGCTCGGCCGGCCCCACATCGCGGCCGCGCTGCTCGAGGCTGGCTACGTGGGGGACCACGCGCAGGCGTTCGTGAAGTACATCGGCGAGGGGTGCCCCGCCTACGTCGAAAAATTCAAGCTCAGCCCGGCCCAGGCGGTCGACTGCATCCAGGCGGCCGGCGGACTCGCGTTCGTCGCCCACCCCGGGTACTATCTCGACGACCTCGATTCCTTCACCGATCTGCTCGAGCTCGGGTTCGACGGCATCGAGGTCTACCACCCGCACCACACCGCCGCCGTGACGACGCGCCTGCTCACCATCGCGCGCGACGCCGGCCTGCTGCTCTCCGGCGGCTCCGACTTCCACGGATTCGCGGGGCGCGACAACCTGGGCGAACCGCCGGTGCCGTACGCGCTGTTCGAACGCATCCAGGAACATCTCGACGAAACGAGGCGACCATGATCGAAGCAGGAGACTTGGCCCCCGACTTCACGCTGCTCGCTGACGACGGCTCGCGCGTCACGCTGTCCGCGCTGCGGGGCCGGCCCGTCATTCTGTTCTTCTTCCCCAAGGCCGACACCCCCGGCTGAACGGCCGAAGCATGCGATTTCCGGGACGAAATCGCCGCATTCCAGCGCAAGCGCAGCGTCGTGCTCGGCGTCAGCAAGGACTCCGTCAAGGCGCAGGCGAAGTTCAAGGAGAAGTACCAGCTCCCCTTCCCGCTCCTGAGCGATCCCGACGCGACGGTGTGCAACGCCTACGGGGTGATCAACGAGAAGAGCATGTACGGGAAGGTGGTGAAGGGGATCGAGCGCTCGACCTTCATCGTCGACGCCGAGGGGCGCATCGCGAAGGTGTACCGGAAGGTCAAGGTGGCCGGCCACGCCCGGGCCGTGCTCGACGACCTCTAGCGCCGTCCCGCGACGGCCCGCCGGCGGGGCCTCCCGCCGCGAGAGCGCCGTGGCGGCGAACCCGCCGCGCTCACGACACGATAGTGCAAGAACACTTCGCTGCCGACGCGCTTGAGCGACACCAGCGCGAGGCGCGGGTGATCTTTCCACAGGAAGCCTTCGCCGTCCAGGAACGACGGAGCCTGCTTGCCGCCGATCAGCTGCGGTGTCAGCGTGACGTAAATCTCCGCCACCATCCCCGCCTTCGCGAACGCGAAGTGCACCTCGCCACCGCCCTCCAGCAGGCAGCGCTTGAGCCCGCGCGCGCGCAGCTCGGCCAGCACCCGCACGGGGGACAGCGATCGCCCCGGCAGCACGATCACCTCCGCGACGCGCTGGAAGCGCTTCACGCGCGCGGGCGGGGCCGAACGCGTGGTAAAGACAAGCTTGCGCGTGGCATCGCTGGCGAAGAAGCGTGACGTGACGGGCAGATCGAGGAGGCGGCTCAATACGACGTTGACCGGGTGGGGTGAGCGGCCGCGCGCCGAACGCGCCTCGCGCAGGTCCTCGTAGCGCAGCAGGATCGGATACCCGTCGTGACGGACGGTCCCCGCACCCACGATCACCGCGTCCGCACGCGAGCGCAGTTCGTCCATCAGACGACGGTCGTGCTCGCTGCCGAGCGGAAAGCGCTCGCGTTTGCGCGTCGTGATGCGGCCGTCGACGCTGACGGCCATGTTGACGATCACTCCGCGAGGAATCGATTTCATGATGCCAATTGACGGCGCGGGTCCTGTCGCCGACAGCCCGCGTTCCGAGCGACTGCGCGGGTCCTGTCATCTCGCCACCCCGCGGGCTTCGCCGCGCGGGGCCCCGTCTCGATGCCACCCGCTTGAGCGTGTGACGCCGCCGGGCGCCTGTCGGCGACACCCGCGTGTCTACCGGAAGATCCGTCGGAACCTCTCGGCCGCTTCCTCGATCACCGGCACCGGCGTGGCCGAGAAGGAAATGCGGACGTGATCGGTGAAGTGGCGGCCGAAGCACGAGCCGTAAACGGTCGCGATCCCGTTCTCCATCAGCAGATTGTAGATGTAGTGATTCCGTTCGTCCGCGGACAGGTCGCCCGGTATGACGTCGGCGAAGTTGGGGAACATGTAGAACGCCCCCGCCGGGCGGTCGACGACCACGCCGCGCAGATCCTTGAGCCCCTCGTGGAGCGCGTCGCGGCGGCGCTCAAACTCCTGCACCATCCCGTCGATCGCGCGCCGGCTTTCCGGCAGGTTGGACAGCGCCTCCGCGGCGGCGTGCTGGAGAAACGCCGGGACGCCGGCCGTCTGCGTGTAGTTTCCGAGACGCAGAAGCCTGGCGATCCGGGCGTGACGGGTCACGGCGTAGCCGAGCCGCCACCCGGTCATCGCGAACGTCTTGGAAAGGGTGAACACCGTGATGATGTTGTCCTGCGGCACGCGAGCGAGCGAATAGTGCCGGCCGCCGTCGTAGACGATCTTCTCGTACGCCTCGTCGGAGATGACGAACACTCCGTTGCGGGTGCAGATGTCGACGATGCGCAGCAGCTCGTCCTCGGTGAACACCTTCCCGGTCGGGTTCTGGGGGTTGTTGAGATAAAAGAAATCGCGGCCGCGAATCGCTGCTTCGACGCGCTCGTAGTCGACGGAGAAATCGCGATTGAGCGGCACCTCGGCGAAGTCGATCTGTGCGAACGGAACGAAGTTTTCGAGCGCGCAGCTCCAGGTCGGGGAAAACCCGGCTCCGCTCGAGAAGAGTTTGAACGAGAGCTCCAGCCCTTCCTGTCCGCCGCAGGTCGCGACCACGTGCGCGGGTTCGAGGTCGGTGACCTCCTGGTCGGCGCGGAGCCGTCGGATGACCGCCTCTTTGAAGAACTCTTCGCCGCCGGACTTGGGATACTTGGTGAGGCCCAGGTCGAGCCCGCGCTTGGCGGCGTCGACGATGAACGGCGGGGTCGGAAAGTCGATTTCGCCGCGCTGGAAGAAAACGAACTTGCGTCCGGACTTCTCGAATTCCACCGCCCGCTGCTTCGCCTCCTCGCTGATGGAGACGATGGGCGACATGCGTATGTCTTCGAGCGCGTGGTTGAAGGTGGCGCGCAGCGGCGTGCGCGGGGCCGTCGGTTCGGTGGTCGGTTGCATCGGGCCTTTCGATGGTCGCCTCTCCGCCCGGCTGCGCTTGCCGCGCGGCCGATGGGAGAAGCGAGGCTAGGGTTTTGCCTTGTGGCGTGCGGCGCGGCGCAGCTTGCGCCGGTAGCGCCGCAGCGCCGTGTTGAACTCGTCGACTTTCGCTCGCTGTACTTTTTCCGCCGCCGCCGCGCGGTCCTTCTTGAGCGAACGGATTCTCTGCTTCAAGTCGGCGCGGGTGAGCGGGCCGCTCCTGCCCGACGCACCGCCGGCCGCGCCCCCGGAGAGCAGGGCCACGAGGCCGTCCTTCTTCATCGTGGCGAGACCCTTGACGTCGCCGAGCTTTTTCGCTTCCTCGCGGAGTTCCGCCACCGTCATCTTCTTCAGAGCATCGGCATCCATCGCGGTTCCTTTCGAATGGTGTTTTGATCGAGGCGGGCGTATGATACAACACCCCAAATCCCGTCAACAAGGGCGGTCACGATGAATCGATTTTTTGCCGCGCGCGCACTCGTCGTCGCGCTCGCACTGGCGGCGTCCTGCGCGCAGCAGGAACAGGCCCCGACGGCGGAAGCGCCCTCGAAATCGCTCTCCGAGGGCGAGGCGCGCCGCTTCGACCAGCTCACCATCCGGCTGATCATGCAGGGCCCCGGCCTCGTCGGCACGCCGCCGACCAGCCCGTGCTTCTCGGCCGACGGGTCGAACCTGTTCTTCCAGTGGAACCCGCCGGCGCGGCTCGATTCGCTGAGCGCGAGCGATCCCGAAAACGCGTACGACCACTACCTGGATCTCGAGCGCGAGGCGGGGACCTATCGGCTCGACGTGGCGACGCGCAAGCTGGAGAAACTCTCGGACGCGGTCGCGGACACGACCGTGCCGGACGAATTCGCGTGGGATCGAGCGCGGCGGCGGCGCGCGGAAATACGAAACGGCGACCTCTGGCTGGTCGACCTCGCGGGGGGGCGCACCCGCCGGATGACCCAGACCGCAGAGGAGGAACGCACGCCGCAGATCTCGGCCGACGGCGCCACCGTCTACTTCGTGCGCGGCGGCAACGCGTTCGCGCTCCCCTTCGGCGGCGGGACGATCCGGCAACTGACCCAGGTCGAGACCTCCGACGCCCCCGACGAAGGCAAGCCCAACCCGCAGCGGAAATTCCTGATCGACCAGCAGAAGGCGCTGTTCGTGGAGTTCAAGGACCGCGGCGAAAAGGAGAAAAAAGAGAAGAACATCGCCCACCCACGCAAGCTCTACGTCGGCAGCGGATTCACGGTGCAACGGGTGCTGGTGTCGCCGTCCGGCGCCTACGTCGCGATGGCGCTGAGCCGCGAATCGTCGAACGCGCGCAAGCCGGTCATCCCGGTGGTGGTGACGGAAAGCGGCTACGCCGAGACCGAGGAGGTGCGCACCCTGGTCGGCGACGCCCAGGAAGAGACCCGGATCGTGTTCGTCGACGTCGCCGCCGATTCGCTCGTGTGGATGAAGAGCGACGCCACCGCCACCGTCGAAGTGAAGGCGTGGTCGCCGACCGAGGACGTGCTCCTCGTGCGCGAGTTGCCCGCGCACTGGCACGAGCGCCGTTTTTCGCTGGTCTCGCCGCGACAGCGCGACGTCGAGGGCAAGGCCGTGCCGAGGCTGCTCGACCGTTTCCACGACGACGCGTGGGTAGACGGGCCCGACTTCGACGATACCGGCGCCTGGCTTCCGGACGGCAGCGGGGTCTACTTCATCTCCGAGGCGGGCGGGTGGGGGCACCTGTATACGGTGTCGGTGACGGGACGGCAGAAGCAGCTCACGCGCGGCGCCTTCGAGGTATACGACGCGATTCTCGACGCAGCGCACGAGCGCTGGTGGCTCGTGAGCAACGAGGGACGCCCGGGTTCGCACCGGCTCTGGACGATGGACCTGGACGGGGCGAACCGCCGTCTGCTCACGCCGAATGCCGGCAACTACGAGGTCGTGCCCGCTCCGTCGATGGCGCTGGCCGCGATCACCTACTCGAGCGCGACACATCCACCCGAACTCTACCTCCTCGACGCGTCCTCGGGTTCACTCGACGGCCCGTTCACCGAGTCGACGACGAAGGCGTTTCGCGCCTATCCATGGCTCGAGCCCGAAACCGTCGCGTTCAAGGCCTCTGACGGGGTCGAGGTGCCCGCGCACCTGTTCCGCCCCGAGCGCTTCGGCGGGACGCCCAACGGCGCGGGTGTGATCTTCGTCCACGGCGCCGGCTATCTTCAGAATGTCATCGACGGGTGGAGCTACTACTATCGCGAGTTCATGTTCAACAGCTTTCTGGCCGCGCACGGGTACGCGGTGCTCAACGTGGACTACCGCGGGTCCGCCGGTTACGGCCGCGATTGCCGCACGGCGATCTACAAACACATGGGCGGGCGCGACCTCGACGACGTGATCGACGGCGCGCGCTACCTCGTGCGCGAACACGGCGTGGGCGAGAAACAGGTCGGGATGTATGGCGGGTCGTACGGAGGGTTTCTGACCTTGATGGGCATGTTCAAGTACCCGGACGAGATCGCCGCCGGCGCCGCACTGCGGTCGGTGACCGACTGGGCGCATTACAACCACGGGTACACGGTGCGGATTCTGGGTACACCGGCCGAGGACCCCGAGGCGTATCGCCGCTCGTCGCCGATCTATTTTGCCGAGGGTCTGGCGGGGAACCTGGTCATGCTGCACGGGCTTCGCGACGACAACGTGCTGGCCGAGGATGTGCTGCGCTTGAGCCAGCGACTCATCGAGCTCGGCAAGGAGAACTGGGACCTGGCGCTGTATCCGGTGGAACGGCACGCGTACCGGCGGGCGTCGTCGTGGACGGATCAGATGACGCGCGCCTACAAGGTATTCGAGCGCACGCTCCCCGCGCGTCCCCCCGCGCCGTAGGCAACCGCGCGCGGCGCCACCGGTCCGGCGAACGCCGCTTTTTTTTGCGGTTTGAAGCCGGCGGACCCAGGTGCTAAGATATCGCGCTGAATATGCAAGGACGACCGCGGACGACCGGCGTGTGGGTCGTTCGCCAAGGGCAGGTCCTTCCCCTCGTTGCACGGGTTCCACATGAGACACTCTTTCTCCCCGGAGCGTCTCGACCGTCGCAGCGGGGGGAAGGCTTTTTTTCGTGCTCGCGGCCGGCTACGGCTGCGGGGGAGCGGGGTCGTAGAGGTCGAGGTCGAGGTCGTTGGGGAGCGACACCAAGAGCCGCGCGACCCGGGCTTCGTCGTCGCTGATGTCGGCCGGGAGCGGCTGACCCGCGTACATGATGAATCCATCCGGAAGGTGCGAGAGACGGACGGTGTGCCCAAACTCGTGCATCATGATGGAGTAGAGCGTCTGTTCGTCGGAGAAGTCGTCGACGATCTTGATACGGTCGAGCTGCGGGTGTCCCTCGGCGTCGTTGGAATGCTCCGTGATCCCGTTCTGAATGCCCATCACGCTGCGGGAAAGAAACTGAACGGTTACGCCCACCGGCGGCGGCGCCGCCGCCGCGACGAAGATCTCCATCCCGGTTCGCTCGTTCCAGCGGGACGCGGCCCGTTCGGCGATCGCGCGATAGTCGAGACCATTCGAGTTGACGAAGTCCGCGCTGTACCAGGCGATCGGGTAGTTCGCCCACCGCTTGACCGTGTTCCCCGGCCCCGCGCGGACCAGCGCGTCGAGCAGGATCTCCAGGACGCTCTGGTAGAGCGGGGAGGCGGGACGGGCGTACTCGATCATCGGGTACGCGACCGAGCGGTCGCCGTCGATCACGAACGCGTCGGCGACGGAGTGATAGGAGGCCGCCGCGCTGCCGCGCTCGATGCGCACACCGATCGCCCCCTCGGTCACGTCGAAGAGTGACACGCGCCCGGCGCCGTCGGTGGTGAGCCGCTGCGACGAGCGCGACGTCACCAGCACGGCGAGCCCCGGCACGGGCGTCTGCGAGATCGCCTCGATACACGTGGCCTCGAGCGTCACCCCGGGGATGCGCACGTGCGCAACGTTCGAGAACGGCGAGGCGTTGCCCGCCGGGTCGTAGGCGCGAACGGCGGCGTAGAGGTCTCGTCCCCGGGTCGCGCCGGTGAGCGTGTAGAGCTGCGGCGACCCGGCCGCCAGCGGGTCCGGGCTCGACGGTGTCGCGGTCGAACGATCCCACGAGAACGGTTCCGCGTAGGCGATGCGAATCTCGTAGCGGCCGACGCGGTCGCGCGCGAGTCCGTCGCGCGGAGCCGTCCAGGTGAATTCGACCTCATCCGTCGCGTCGTGGTACGCGAGGACGAGGTCGAGCACGGGGTCGGGCGGGAGACGATCCTGACCTCCCGGGTGCGGCGCCGAAACGTCGTCGTCGCACGCCGCGACGAGCACGAGCGAAACGGCCAGCGACTGCAGGAGACGTAATCTCACCATGGATCACCCGTCGAAGGAGCGGAGAGGGGACGCGACACGCCGGGCGCGCGGGGCCGGCCCCTTGACTTCCGCGCAAACCAGAGTATAGTCAACGGCTTACTGATCCGAAAGGGTGTTCATGGAGGGTGTCAGAGACATCATCATTCTGGGCTCGGGGCCGGCTGGATTGACGGCCGCCATCTACGCCGCGCGGGCCGACCTGAAACCGCTCGTCATCGAAGGAACCCAGCCGGGCGGACAGCTCACCATCACTACCGACGTCGAGAACTACCCGGGATTCGAGCAACCGGTGATGGGGCCGGAGCTCATGGACATCATGAAACGGCAGGCGGCGCGCTTCGGGACCGAGTTCGAGTTCGAGTCGATCGATCGCGTCGAGCTGGACGGTCCGGTCAAGACGCTTCACGCCGGCGGGAAGACGTATCGTTGTCGCGCGCTCGTCATTTCGACCGGCGCGACCGCGCGCTGGCTCGATCTCCCCAGCGAAGAACGGCTCAAGGGTCACGGCGTCTCCGCCTGCGCGACCTGCGATGGATTCTTCTTCAAAGGGCAGGTGATCGTCGTCGTCGGCGGCGGTGACACCGCGATCGAGGAAGCGACGTACCTCACCAAGTTCGGGTCGAAAGTCTTAGTCGTCCACCGCCGCCACGAGCTGCGCGCCTCGAAGGCGATGCAGGACCGCGCCCTCAAGAATCCGAAGATCGAGTTCATCTGGAACTCGGTCGTGAGCGAGGTCATCGGGGACGGCAAGGTCGCCGGCGTGCGGCTCAAAGACGTGACGACGGGCAAGGAGCGCACGCTCGACTGCGGCGGCCTGTTCGTCGCCATCGGCCACACTCCGAATACGTCGCTGTTCAAGGGCATGGTGAAAATGGACGAGAACGGGTACCTGATCGTCGAGCCCGGAACGAGCCGTACCAACGTCGCCGGCGTCTTCGCGGCCGGCGACGTCGCCGACCACGTGTACCGGCAGGCGGTCACCGCCGCCGGCATGGGCTGCATGGCGGCGCTCGACGCGGAGCGGTTCCTGGTGGGGCACTAGCCGGAGGGTGCGGTTGCTCTGGACCGCGGAAAGGACGCCATGCGCAAGTACGGGTTCGCACTGGTCGTGTTCGCGTGTCTGGCCGGGAGTTCCTCGCGCGCCCGCGCGCAGGAGAGTTTCGGCTGGGATGGCGTCCTCTACGGAGGATGGAGTCATGCCCGGTTGAGCGGGAGCAGCCAGCCGTTCGAAAGCTCGGACGCGCGCGACGCAGGGACCGGTGGGGTGGGGTTTGTCCTGCGGGTTGAGGACGAGTTCGGCATCGAATTCGGAATTCGCGCCACGCAGAAAGGCGCCTCGGGGGAAGTCGATCTCACCGATTACACCGCGGACGTCAACACGTCGACGCCACGAATCCTCGGCGAAGGCACCACCGCGCTCACCTATCTCGAACTCCCGCTCACCTTCGCCGGCTATATGAGCGCCGGTCAGAAGGCGTACCTGCGCGGTTATCTCGGCGTCTCGCCGAATTTCCTCCTGAAGGCGAACTTCACCGGCACTCTCGAAGGCAGCAGCGCCGACGTGGACATCAAGGACGCGCTCAAGGGGTTCGACTTCGCGTGGGTGATCGGAGCCAGCGCGACGCTCGACAAGACGAGCTACAGCCTGTGGCTGGATGGGCGCTACGTGGGTGGGGTGCGCTCGATCGACAATTCCGGATCGGACTACGACGTGAAGACGAACGCGTTCGAAATGGCCCTGGGCGTGGGAATCCCGCTCGTGCGGGAAGTCGAAGCACAATGACGACACGCCGAGCGAAACCTCCCCGGGACAAGCTGGTCGAAGCCGCCCGCGGCTTTCTCGCCGCGCTCGAGGTCGACCCGGCCGGGCTCGAGGCGACGCCCGAGCGCGTCGCCGAGGCGTGGCGCGTGTTCACGCGCGGCTACGCGGGCAGTGCGCGCGACGTGTTCGCGGAGGGTGTGTTCGAAGAGACGCACGACGGCATGGTGCTGGTGCGGGACATCGACTTTTTCAGTGTGTGCGAGCACCATCTGGTCCCGTTCTACGGCCGTTGCCACGTGGCGTACCTCCCCGCGGGACGGATCGCGGGCTTGAGCAAGCTCTCGCGTCTGGTCGACCTCCATGCCCGGCGGCTGCAGGTGCAGGAACGAATGACGCGCGACATCGCGCGCGACCTCCAGACCCACCTCAAGCCGCGCGGCGTCGCCGTGCAGGTCGAGGGCCGCCACCTGTGCATGGCGATGCGCGGGGTGGAGCAGCGCAACGCCGACGTGGTGACGACGAGTTTTCTGGGGTCGTTCCGATCCGACCCGGCCATGGCCATGGAGTTCCGGGCGGCGATCGCGCGCCGGTAGCCACAACCAACGAAACGGAGAAGAGGCAATGTCGATCAAGCCCGACAAGTGGATCGCGCGGATGGTCAAGGAATACCGGATGATCGAGCCGTACGTCGATTCGCAGGTGAAGGACAACACGGTCTCCTTCGGGGTGTCGTCCTACGGCTACGACATCCGCATCGCGGACGAGTTCAAGATCTTCACCAACATCAACTCCACCGTGGTGGATCCGAAAAACTTCGACCCGAGGTCGTTCTTCGACTTCAAGGGCGACATCTGCATCATTCCGCCCAACTCGTTCGCGCTCGGGCGCAGCGTCGAGTACTTCCGCATCCCGCGCAACGTGATGACGATCTGCGTGGGCAAGTCCACGTACGCCCGCTGCGGCATCATCACCAACGTGACCCCCTTCGAACCGGAGTGGGAGGGGTTCGTGACGCTGGAGATCTCGAACACGACGCCGCTGCCGGCGAAGATCTACGCCAATGAGGGCATCGCCCAGGTGCTCTTCTTCCAGAGCGACGAGGACTGCCTGATCTCGTACGGCGACAAGAAGGGCAAGTACCAGAAGCAGACCGGGATCACGCTGCCCAAGGTGCCGTAGGCGTGCGGCCCGGGGCCGGGCCCGGATCGGCCCGGGAAGCCCGACGCCGGGGGTCTCAGGCGATTTTGTGTTTGACAGCCCCCCGCCTTCCTGTTAGACCCACACCGTAACGAGGCTCTCTGGAGCCTCATTCTGGCAAAGGTTCACACTACTGGGAGGAACGTAGAAATGGCAAAAGCTGCGAAGAAGGCTGCCGGTGCCGAGCTGATCATCTCCAAGTCTCGCACCAAGGCCGCCGCGAAGGGCTACAACGTGTCGGGCGACTTCTACGGCGCGCTCGACAAAGCGGTCCGTATGATCGTCAAGGAAGCGGGCGAGCGCGCCAAGGCGAACAAGCGCAAGACGCTCAAGCCCAGCGACATTTAGTCGAATTGCCGGGTGACTGTCACCCGCGCGCCAGAGGGCCCGGCCTGCCGGCCGGGCCTTTTGTTTTCACACCGAACCGGACGCGGGCGGCGTTGGCGCCGTCCACGGGCCTCGCGGGCGCCCCCCGCGCCGATTACGCGCCTTGCGTCATCGGGAGCGGCGTGTTACCTTTGCTCAATTAACCCGGAGGATCTCCCGCGATGCCCGATAAGATCATCGGGACAGGAATCACGTTCGACGACGTGCTCCTCGTGCCCGCCCGCTCCTCATTTCTGCCCGCAGATACCGACGTCTCCACGCGACTGACCAAGAAGATCCGGCTCAACATCCCGATCGTTTCCGCCGCCATGGATACGGTGACCGAGGCGGGGTTTGCCATCGCGATGGCGCGCGCGGGCGGCATCGGCTTCGTGCACAAGAACATGACGCCCGAGCGCCAGGCCGAGCACGTGGACATGGTGAAGCGAAGCGAGAGCGGCGTCATCTCCAGCCCGATCACCCTTGGGCCCGGGGCGCTGGTGCGCGACGCGCAGGCGCTCATGAAAAAGTACGGCGTCTCGGGGGTGCCGATCACCGACAAGAACGGCGTGCTGGTCGGGATTCTCACCGCGCGCGACCTGCGCTTCAACGAAGACGACACGCTTCTCATTCGGGAAGTAATGACGTCGAAGGGACTGGTCACCGCACCGGTCGGCATCAAGATGGAAGAGGCCAAGCGGCTGCTGCACGAGCACCGCATCGAGAAGCTCCCGGTGGTCGATTCGAAGCAGCGCCTTCGCGGCCTGATCACGGTCAAGGACATCCAGAAGAAGCTGGATTTCCCGCTGGCGTGCAAGGACGCGCAGGGGCGTCTGCGGGTGGGCGCCGCGGTCGGCATCGGCAAGGACGCGCTGCACCGCGTGGATCTGCTGGTGGACGCGGGCGCCGACGTGATCGCCATCGACACGGCGCACGGGCACACCACCAACGTCATCGATACGCTCGCGCGGGTGAAGAAGCGCCACCGCTCGACTCCGGTGGTGGTGGGCAACGTCGCCACCGCGCAGGCCACCCGCGACCTGGCGAAGGCTGGCGCCGACGCGATCAAGGTCGGCATGGGTCCGGGCGCGATCTGCACGACACGCGTGGTCGCGGGAGCCGGGGTTCCGCAGGTCACCGCCATCATGAACTGCGCACCGGTCGCCGCCCAGGCCGGTATCCCGCTGATCGCCGACGGGGGCATCAAGTACAGCGGCGACATCGTCAAGGCGATCGCTGCCGGCGCCGACGTGGTGATGATCGGGAGCCTTTTCGCCGGCACCGACGAAACCCCAGGGGAAATCGTCCTCTACGAGGGTCGCAGCTTCAAATCCTACCGGGGCATGGGGTCGATCGAAGCCATGAAGGAAGGCAGCAAGGACCGCTACGCGCAGGCGGACGTCGAGGAATCGAAACTCGTCGCCGAAGGGATCGAAGGACGCGTGCCCTACAAGGGGCGCCTGGCGGATTCGATCTTCCAGCTGGTTGGCGGGCTCCGGTCCGGGCTCGGCTACTGCGGGGCGCGCACAGTAGGGGAACTCCAGGAACGCGGGCGCTTCATGCTGATTACCGCCGCCGGGTTGCGCGAGAGTCATCCGCACGACGTCATCATCACCAAGGAAGCCCCCAACTACCGCTTGAGCTGACGATGCGCGCGAGCAACGAATCCGGCATGACGTGGCACGGTCAGATCAACCGGACCATCTGGGAGATCAACGAGGCGATCAAGAAGGCGCCCGACAATCCGCGCCTGCGCCGCGAGCTGCTGCGCGCGCAGTTTCTGCAGCACTTCGAGTTCGACAAGGCCTACCACGTTCCCCGGGACGATCGGACCTTCCTGTTTCTGCACGACGCCGACGCGCCGATCGTGCTGTTGCTGCACGGATCGCAGGGAACGCCGGCCGAGATGCGGGAGCTGGGCAACCATCTCCACTCCCGGGGGATTTCCGCGTACTGCCCGCGCTTCACGCGCACGAGCGGCAAGGACGAGCCGGTGTCGTGGGAGTCGTGGGTGACGCAGGCGCAGATCGCGCTGGAGAGCGTATGCACGTGCTCGCCGGCCGCGTTCGTGTGCGGCTTGAGCCTGGGCGGGACGGTCGCGCTGATCCTGGCGGAGCACGCGCCGCTGGCCGGGATGATACTGCTCGCGCCGGCGCTCTATCCGCGCATGGGTCTGAAGGCCCGTTGCCTGCAGCTGACCCGGGTGGTCACGCCCACCGTCTTCTATCACTTCGCGGGCTGGACGGGCGAGGTCCTGAAGGCGATGGACCACGCGCGCAAGCAAACCCGTGAGCTCAAACTGCCCGTGCTGGCGCTGCAGTCGGCGGACGACCGGCACCTGTCGCCGCGCGGACTCAAGTTCCTCCGCCGCCGTGGGGGCCACCCGGGCAGCGACTTCCGCCTGCTGGCGGAGGGTTCGCACGCGATCATGCGCGGCGCCGCGAAGGCCGAGGTGTTCGAGGCGGTGTCCGGGTTCGTCGAGCGCAACGCGCGCGGGGTCAAGGTGGTGGCGGCGGTCCCCGACGCGCCGGCCGCGGAGTCTATATCTGATCCATCGTGAAGCGGAACGATTCGTCGAGACGCTGAATCTTCTTCACCAGTTCGCGCAGTTTTTCCCTCAGCTCCGGGTCTTTCCCCTTCATGTACGACGAATAGAGGTCCAGGAACTCGTCCTGGAGGGCGCGCAGCTCGCGATCGGATTCGATGCGATCGATCGAGCGCTCCAGGTGATACACGTCGCCCGACGATAGTCGCTCGAGGATGTTGAAGTACTCCCCGCGCATGTGGCTCAGGATCTGGACGTACTGCTCGAACCCGCGCGAGAGCTTCTCGAGAACCTCGCTGATGGCGGTCGCCTTGCGGAACATCGCCTGGCTGTACGAGTAGGCGAACTGGTAGTAGGCTTTCGCCCGCCCCACGTAGACCTCTTCGTTGTCCTTCATGAACGCATCCTTCGACCCCGGCCGCGAGACGTCCGGGTTGCGGAAGATGCCGATTGATATGAGCAGGAAGTCCGCGTTGGTCTTGTAGATCGTGTACTTCAGGCGCACGTCCGGCGAATTGCGGATCTTCTCGAAGAGGTCGCTGTCATAGCGCGACAGGAACTTGCGGGTGCGCTCGTGGTAGTCCGGATTCATGAAGGACGTGAGCAGATTGGCGAGGTAGACGTTCACGTCCTCGTCGTAGTAGGTCTGGTTCGAGGGGTTTCCGGACTCGAGCCGGCTGTAGAGCAGACAGTTCATCATGAAGAAGAACGTCGGCTCGAGGTCGCGACCGCCGCCCGGCCCGATGGTGATATGGGTTCCGCCGTCCATCTCGCGTCCGTTTTGTCTCCGTCGCTGTCGGTGTGCCGCGACCGATGAGTCCCACCGGTCCGCCGCGATTGCCGGCAGGGGCGAAATCTGCAAGCCCCATGCCACGGATTTCCGCGCGAGGGCTCCGGTGGCGCCCGACCGTCGCCAACCGTTGATTCCGCCTCTTGCTACTAAGATACCGGCAGAGATGGCCGGCCGATAGCTGCCGCGCCGCCGGAGCGGCTCCCCGGGGTGCAACATATTGTCAAATTGATGATTATGTCAGGCGGCCGGCTCCCCCGACTCGTGCCGCCGATTCCGTTTCGAAAATGCGGGTGAGTTGGGGTATAATGGCTCCGGCGACGGCATCGATTTCATTGTAACTGGTTGATATGAAATCGAATGCGCGTCCGGTACGGTGGCGGTCGACGGGCGAAGAACTCCGTCCCGCCGCGCCCGATTAGGGGGTTCCGCGTGAAAATCGGTTTTCTGCAGTTGCGTCCGCAGTTCGGACGCGTGAAGGAAAATGTCCGCGCTGCCCGCTCGATGCTCGCGGGCGTCACGGACGCCACCGTCGTCCTCCCCGAGCTGTTCAACACCGGCTACCTGTTCCGCAACATGGAAGAGGTGCGCGACCTCGCCGAATCCACCGCGAACGGTTTCACCGTCGTGGAGTTGAAGAAGGTCGCGCTCGCGCAGCGCCTGAACCTCGTCTTCGGCATGGCGGAGGCGAAGAATCGGAAGTACTTCAATTCGTCCGTCCTGATCACGTCCAAGGGCAAGATTCACGTGTATCAGAAAGCGCATCTGTTCGACCGCGAGAAACTGTTTTTCCAGCCGGGCACGGGCAAATTCGACGCGCACGCGGTGGACGGCGGGAAGATCGGCATGATGATCTGCTTCGACTGGTTCTTCCCCGAGGTCGCGCGCGTGCTGGCGCTCGAGGGCGCGCAGGTGATCTGTCACCCCGCCAATCTGGTGCTGCCGTGGTGCCAGGACGCCATGCGCACGCGCTCCATCGAGAATCGCGTCTTCTCCGTGACGGCCAATCGCATCGGCGCGGAGAAGCGCGGCAACATCGCGCTGACGTTCACCGGCAAGAGCCAGATCGTCACCCCGAAGGGGGAGGTCCTCGCGCAGGCGAGCGAACGCAGCGAGTCGCTCAAGGTCGTCGAAGTCGACCCGGCGGAGGCGCTCGACAAGCACGTGACCCCGAACAACGACCTGTTCAAGGATCGCAAGGTAACGCTCTACAAGCCTCTCCTTCGCAAGGTCGTTTGATCCCGAAAAAGCAACGCGACGGAGCGACCGTCCGTGCAAACTGCATGTGAGCGCCCCCGGGTTGCGCGTCGCGCCGAGCTTCCATCCGCTTCGAATATCGTGATTTAGCACGGCACGACCGGCCCCTCCACCGGTCGATCGCTGGCATGTTCCTTGCGTGACGGGACCGCGCCTCCACACGCGCCGGACCGTTCTCGACACGCCGATTTCACACCGGCGGCGCCAAACGCAAGGAGTCACATCGTGGATCGCAATAGGCCCCCTGCACTGACTTCCCCGTGGAAGGTTGGCTTTCTGGTAGCGCTCATGCTCGTGGTCACCGGGCTGGGCGTGAGCTACTTCATCACGGGGACGTTCGGAGTGTCGTGGCACTGGCTCACGGTGAGTGGCCCCTCGCCGACGCAGTGGGCGTTCAACCTCTCCGCGTTCGCGTCGGAGATGCTGCCGCTGATCGGGCTGATTTCGATCCTGGCGTTTGCGACCTCCGTGCTCGTGTCGGGGGCGGTGCGCCGTTACAAGACCTACGTGGATTCGGGCGCCCAGTACAAGGACCTGCTCCGTTCGATCAAGAGCATCGACGACCTCGAAGACGAGGAGAAGCTCGACCAGCTCAAGCAGCACCCCGAGCTGCGCGAGTTCCTGATGGGTCTCAAGCATCGGCTTGCCGCGCGCGACCGCCAGAACACGGAGAAGGAACGCAAACACCCCGAGCCGAACCGTGCCTCCGCGCGCATCGAGACGCTCGCCTCCGAAGCCGCCGCGCTCCTGGGAGCGATCACCGACGGCAAGGAGGGGCTGGCGCGCGAGCTGTCGCTCTCCATTCCCGAACTGAAACAGATCGAACGCGCCGTTCGCCAGCGCCTGAGCAACCAGCAGACGCCGGTGCGCGACGAGAAGGGCGATTCACAGCGACAGGAACTCGAGGCGAAGCTCGGGTCGATGCGCGGAGCGGTGAGCGCAGCGCGCCGCGACGCCGACGCCTGTTCCGCCGGGGCGCGCGAGCTCGAGGCGGCGGTGGCGGCGGTGAAGCAGTCGATCACGGCCGCGGCTTCGGCCGCGCCGGCCGCGGGAGACGTTGCCGGTCTGGCGAAGCGGGTCGACGCGCTGGCCGACGCGCTGGCGACCCTCGGCGAGGAAACCAAACGGATCGCCATCGCATCGGCGCTGCAGGCGAGCGGAGGCAGCGAAGACGATTCCATTCGCGTGGCGGACGAAGTGCGCGCGATTGCGACACGCTTCAACACGGTCGCCCAGCAGTGGAAGGAGAGCGCGCCCGCGTTGCGCCGTGCGCTCGAGTCGGCGTCGGGTTCGGCCGCGGCCACCGAGCGCCAGCGCGCGACGGTGTCGAAGTCCGTTGCGACCGCGGCGAGCAAAGCCAGCCTGTGGAGTGAACGACTGGTGGTGCTGGCCGAACAGGTACGCAGTCTCGAACAGCTGGCCGGCGGATCCGGGGTCGCGGCGGAAAGCCCCCGAGACTGGGGGACCGTCGACATCGGATCGCCGACGGACTCCGCGAACGCGGCGCAGACGGAGACCCGCTACGAAGCTCCCGCGGCGACCGACGACGAGTTCCTCACCCAGTCACCCGCAAACGTGTTTGGGGAGGGTGGCCGCGAAGACGCGCCCTTCGTCGACATTCCGGGATTCGAGAAGGAAGGCAAGTTCTTCGTCGGGGCAGCGAACCAGCCCGAAGGCGAGGCAGCGGAGCACGAGCCCGAACAGGACGGTCGCTTCGTCGTGGACGGGAACAACGCCGAGGGCTGGGACTTCGCCGCCCAAGAAGAGAAGAAGGCGGCCGACCCCGAACCGGCGCCCGCGCGGGAACCGGCGGGAGCAGACAGCGATGGCTTCCTCACCGGCCCCCGTTCCACCCTCGCCGCGAAGGTCAAGAAAGCGCTCCGCCAGGCGCCGCCGGCCGCCGAGGAAGCGGAGCGCCCGAGCGCCAAGGCGACCGAGCGCGGCTCCGTGGCGACGATGGACAGCGAGCCCGGAGTCATCGACCTGTACGCGCTGGGCGCGGTGGATTTCGACGAGCGCGTGCACGCCTAACGCTTCACTCATAACAGACCCACCATGGACAGCCGGTCGCTCTTTGCCAAGCAGGTTCGCTCGCAGTGCGAAACCCTGTGCGAGCTGCTCGCCTGCTCGGCCGGCCATCCCGTCCCCGACACTGTATTGGAACGCTGCAAGGTCAGCATTCGCATGCTGGCGGGCACCATGCTCGTGCTCGACCTGGACGACTGGGAGCGCCTGCTGCGGGGGCTCGAAGCGCTCCTGACCGTCCACGGAGAACGTCGCATCGCATGGGACGAGCGCGTCGCCCAGCTGATCTTCGAGCTCATCGAGAAGGAAGAATTACTCGCGTCCTGTCACGAACGGGACGGCGAGGTCGGCGGCCGCAATTCGGTGCCCAGGCAGGAAGTCGAGGCCCTGATCGCGGAGGTGGAGGCGCTGCGCCAGGAGTCCGAGCTCGCCCCCACGATTCCGGTGGTCGCGACCCCGGCGCCGGTCGAACGATTCGGCCGGGTTGCCGCCGAGTTCGGAGCCGCGTGCGAGCGCGTGCTGGCGGCGGTCTCGTCCGAGCCATGGCAATCGCGCTCGGCCGATGCGGCCTTCGTCGAAGAACTGCGCCGCGGCCTCGGCACCATCGAGTTCTATGCCCAGGCGTTGGATCGCATCGTCGCTTCCATCGAAGGGAACGTCGTGTCGCCGAAATGCGACCTTGCGCCGCTCGAGACCGCGCTGGGGGATTTCGCGATGGAGCTTACGCGGGGCACGGGGCGGTCGCTCGCGATCCGGCTGCGCGCCAGTGAGATCGAAATCGAGCCTGGGCTGCTGCCGGCCGCGTACTGGATTCTCCACGCGATGGTGGCGGACGTGTTCGAGCGCTGCGACGAGCCTTCGATCGAGGTGGGGGTCGACGTGTACGATCGCAACGGCGCCCTTTACTGGCGCGTGCGAGACAACGGCGAGACCTTCTTCTCCGACTCGCGTCTCGACCACGAAGACCAGCTCGCGTTCTACCCCGGGCTGCGCCACGTGGTGCGCACGCTGCGCGAGCACCGCGGGACGCTCGCGGTCGAGCCCAACGGCGGGGCCGACGGGCGCTTCGAGTTCACGCTGCCGGCCTCGACCCAGGCGGAAGCGCTGGTGGTGTGGGAACAGGGCGGCAAGTCCTTCGCGGCGCGCGCGGTCCAGGTTGTCGAGGTGATCTCCTCCCAGACCGAGCTGAGGCGCGAGGACGCGTACGGCGAGTACGTCACCATCGAGTCGCGGCGGATCCCGTTGCTCAATCTCGACGCGCTGGTTCCCGACGCGCCGGGCGGGAAGTCCCACCTGGCGGTGGTGGGCCTGCTGGAAAAGCGCGTCGCGTTCTACGTGCCGGGAGAAGGCGTCTGCAAGGCGGGCGTCATCCTCGGGGACTCGATGCCGACCTGGAAGGGGATTCCGCACGACGTGGCCCGCGTCGACGGGCGGCGCGTGCCGTTGATGGACGCCGGCGACATCCTGCGAAGCTACTTGTCGATCACCGGAGCGATCAGCCCGGACGCGTCCCCGGACGTCACCGACGACGCCATGGAATCGTACCTGATGACGCCCCCGCCGGACGTGAGCGCCCTGGCCGAATCGAAACCGGCGGACCCGATTCCGTCCGCGCACGACGACGTCGTCGAAGTGCTCGTGATCGAGCAGAGCGAATCGACGCGAACCGCGCTCACGGACATCCTCACGCGCCAGCACGTGCGCGCGTCGTTTGCGGGCGACGTCGAAGAGGCAATCAGCCTGATTGGGACGCGCCATCCGCGCGTGATCATCAGCGAGTTTCGGATTCCGACCATGGCCGCCAAAAAGATCGTCGACCGCCTGCGCGCAGAGGGTCGCGACATTCCCGTGCTGGTGACGACGTCGCAGTCGGGCAAGACCGCCGACCTGCTGGTGGAGAAGCTGGGCGCGTCGGGATACCTGAGCAAGCCGCTCTCGGCGGCGCAGGTCGCGTCGCAGTTGTCGGGCTTCCTGGGCGCCGTGCGCTGACATCGCGTCGCGTCGCGCGTCGCCCTGCGGTTGCGTTTGACGGCTGGCCACGGTGCAAACTGCCCGCACGGCCGCCGAAAATGACGCGCAGGAATCGTCTAACCCGTTGAAAATAGACGGGGATGTGTTTGGTACGCTTCGTGCTCTATTAGCCCGGCCCGGGGTGGGAACGCAGGCAGCACTGTCAACGAGAAGGATGGCGCAAGATGAGCAAATGGAGAGACACCGACTACTCGAGCATCGTGATCGGTGGCGCCGAAGACCAGGACGTCGTGATGACATCGGTCGAGGCCGCCGAGTATCTGAAGATGCACGTAAAGACGGTTTGCCGACTCGCCAAGGAACGGAAGATTCCGGCGAAGAAGGTCGGTAGCGAGTGGAGGTTCCTGAAGAGCGTCCTCGACAAGTGGTTGGCACAAGAGGTCGTCTAACGACCACATCGTTCGTCTTCGACGTCAGGTGTGACGTGCTGCTTGCGATGTGTGCCGGGAGTCCTCATGCCGCCGAAAACCACGATCGAGAAACTATCGTCGCCCTCCCCGGACGTCACAGTATTCAAGATCACGGGGACTCTTGGCTTCCACGAGAAAACCGTTCTCGAAAGAATCTTCAACGAGTGTAACCGACGCGGGATGTCCCGCGTTCTATTCGAGGTCTCCGAGCTCGAATCGCTCGGGGGCGGTTGCGCGCGTATCCTTCGCGAAGAAGCGGCTCGCGGTCGCGTCGCGATCGGGCTGGTGGGCGCCAGCCGCACCGTACTCAAGTTTCTCAAGAACGAAGACGCGCCGCGCATCGTGGTGGTGGACACGATGGAGGACGCCATCCCCGCCGTTCTCGCCAAGATGCTCGCGTCGGCACCGGCCGGGGATCACCCGGTGGACACCGACGACTCGCTGCTGAGCACCGAATCCCTCAACGAGATCCTCGAACTCGGCGACGGACCGGCCGACCAGGAAGACGAGGACGCAACGGACGAAGAGGAAGCGGACGAGGCGGGCCGCCGGGACCGGCGCGCGCCGGCGGCACCCCCGCGGCCGGCGGCGCCCTCGTATCGGACGGAGCGCGCCGCTCCGTCGAAGCCCGCGACGGCGTCGAAGGCGCCCGAGCGCGAACCGACTGCGACACCCGCGCCCGACTCGAAGCTCCTCCAGAAGCGGATCGTCCAGTACAACACGCTCTTTTCGATCAACTCCGACTTCTACCGGTTTCACGACCGCAAGAGTCTGCTCGACGCGTTTCTGTTGACGACCATCGCCCAGGTCGGCGTGGAAAGCGCGGTGTTTCTGGAACACACCAAGGGCTATTTCGTGCCGGTGGCGATGAAGGGCATCGAGCCGGGGGAGTTGCGCGGCTTCGCGCTCTCCAACGAACAGCTGTGCCTCTCCAAGTGGGACACGGGCTTGGACGTGCTGGGAGTCGAGAAGTCCCCCTTCGGCGACGACGTCAAGGCGCCGCTGCTGGCGCTGGGGTGCACCTACGTCGCCCGTTTCATCGTCCACGGCGAGGTGCGCGGCGTGATTCTGCTGGGGCGTCCGATCAAACACGACCTCGACGCCAATACCACCGAGTTTCTCAAGATCCTGATCAACCAGGCCGCGATCGCCTACGAGAGCATGGCTCGCTTCGAGGAGGAGGACGAGCGAACGCTGGGATTGGTGCAGACGCTGATCTCGCTCATCGAGGAGAACACGCTGGCGCGGGGCAACACGAACCTCATCACCAACTACGTGTTCGCCGTCGCGCAGCGCATGCACTACCCGGCGGAGCACGTGCGCGACCTCTTGTACGGGACGGTGCTGCGGGACATCGGCATGATCAAGGTGAGCGACCTCATCGTCCGCAGCCCGCGCGAACTCATGCCGGAAGAATGGGAAATCATCAAGCGCCACCCGAGCGACGGCGCCAAGATGCTTCGCGACATGAAATTCTCCGACCACGCCGTGAGCATCGTGCTCCACCACCACGAGCGGTTCAACGGCGAGGGCTATCCGAACGGCACCCAGGGCCAGGAGCTACCGCTGGGGGCGCGCATCGTGTCGGTGGTCGAAAGCTACGCCGCGATGCTGCAGGAGCGCCCCACGCGGCCCGCGCTGACGCGCGAGGAAGCGGTCAATACGCTGAAAGAGAACTGGGGAATGCGCTACGACCCCGACGTCATCGGGTGTTTCGTGGAAGTGATCGAAGACGAGATCCGCTCGGGCGGTGCAATCAACGACAAGCGGTTTGCGCTCTTCAGCATGTAGCACCACCCGGGGAGAAGCATGAGCGCCGACATTCTGCTGGTAGACGACGATCCCAAGGTCCTCGAGATCGTCGGGGTCTCGCTGGGCCGGCGCGGGTTCACGGTGCGCACGGCGTCCAACGGCGACGAGGCGCTCGCGCGCGTGTCGAGCGAGGCGCCCGCGCTCGTCATCCTCGACCTGGGCCTGCCCGACATGACCGGCATCGAGGTCCTCTCCCGCCTCCGCGGCGAAGACGGCCCCGTCGTGCCGGTTCTGTTCCTCTCCGCCGAATCCGACATCGAGGCTCGCGTGAAGGCCCTCGACCAGGGCGCGGACGACTTTCTGGTCAAGCCGGTTTCGCTGCGCGAACTCCACGCCAAGGTCGACGGGGCGCTCCGGCGCGCGTCGCGCGTGCGCGCGCACGGCAAGCACGCCGCCGCGCTGAAAGCGGAGCTCGAGCGCGGGCGCGAGCTAGCCGCCCGCTCGACCCGCGAGTTCAAACGCCACCTGCTGTCGATGCGCACGTTATTGACGGTGTCGCACGACCTCAACCGTTCGCTCCAGTCCGAGGACCTGGTCAAGGTGGCCTCGCTGACGCTGGTCGGCGAGTTGCGCGTTTCCAGCATGGCCGTGTTCGGGGTCGAGCGCGAGAACGCGGTCCGATTCGACCTCCTCGGCGTGCGCGGGTTCTCTCCGGAACGGTTCGAAGGCCTCGTGATCGACCGCGCGTCCCCGCTGGCGTCCATGTTCGGCGAAGAGGGCCGGCCGCAGAAGATCGCCCGCAACCAGGACCAGAACTGGTCGCGCAGCCTGCCGGACCTTCGCCTGGCCGTGTTCGAGTACGCGGTGCCGATCGCGGTCAAAAACGAGCTGAAGGGGATCATCTTCACCGGACCCAAGCTCTCGGGGGAGGACTACAGCGAGTACGACCTCGACATCATGACCTTCATCGCCAACTCGGTCGGCATCGGCATGGAGAACTCGCGCCTGCTTTCCCAGCTCAAACTCACCTATCTGCAGACGCTGCGTTCGCTGATTTCGATCGTCGAGGCCAAGGACCCCTACACCAAGGGGCACACCGAGCGGGTGGCGTCGTACGCCATGGCGCTGGCGAACCGTCTCGACATGCCTGAGGAGGATCTGCGCCGCATCATGTTCGCCGCGCTGCTCCACGACATCGGCAAGATGGGCGTGCTGGACGCGATCATCAACAAGCCGGGGCCGCTCAGCGAGGACGAATGGGAGCTCATGCGCGCGCACCCCGTGGTCGGGGCGGCCATCGTCGAGAAGATGGAGTTCCTGAAAGGGACGGTCGAAATCGTGCGTCACCACCACGAAAGCTGGAACGGCCGCGGGTATCCCGACGGGCTCGAAGGCGAGGACATTCCGTTCGGCGCGCGCATCGTCACCGTCGCCGACAGTTTCGACGCCATGACGACCGATCGCCCGTACCGTAAGGCGTTGTCGATCGACGAAGCCGTCCGGCGGCTCGAGGAGGGCGCCGGCGTGCAGTTCGACGCTAGGCTCGTCAAGGTCTTCGTCGCCTACGTGCGGGAAAAAGGCAAGGACCTCGCGATTCCTCTCTCGCTCACCAACGGGCGCGTGCGCGTGTAAACGCGGTGACTCGCGCGCGCAGCGAGCGCCGAACCGCTCGACTACGTGCGACCACGTCACTTACGCTCCACGGAACGCTCCCTCGGATCCGCTCTCCCTGACAACCCGCGCAACATCGTGCCGAAGCGATTCCCTCCGCGTCGACCCATTGATCGTCCGCGTCCAATCCCGCCATCTGCAAGCACGACAATGGTTCGCCGCCGATCGACCGCGCGTGGTGGTCCAGTCGCGGCGGGTTGGCACCGGCCTTGCCTAGGGGAACGTTGACTCGCGGTGGGCCGGGGCACACGATGCGCGGCGACGGGCGGCGGTTGTGGTGGTGCGGGGGAAGACGTCGCCGGCGCGAACTCGTTCCGAAATCACTGCGTGACAGAATAGAAGAGGGAGCAGGGACGGGGGTGGAAGGGAGGAGCCGCCTTCGGACCGCGGGTGCGATCGACGAAAGCGCCGGAGCCGGGTGGAAATTCCCGCTTCGAGCGTGCGCAGTCAGCCGGTCGAGGTGGGTGTGCTCGCTGAATCCCAACTCGCAGGCTGCCACCCGGATGAGGGCGCGGCCGTCGATCGTGGTCCGCTGCTCCCTCTTCTTTCTCTTTCTCCCCGCGCCCGCCCCTGGCACTCGATCCAGCTTGTCGCCGTCCGGCAACCTTCCTTATATTCGAACATCTTCGCGCCGGCGCGAAACGCGCAAGCGGGTGGCGCCGATACGGGGCCCCCGCGGCGGATGCCGCGGGGTGGATCGGCGACAGGACCCGCGTCGCCGCTACGAGAACGATTCGAACCATCGCGAGGACATCATGACAACGCAACGCACACAAGACGCGGGCGCGGTGAGAAAGAAACTCCCCAACGGACTGACCGTCATCCTCAAGGAGGACCACTCGTCTCCGATCGTGGCCGTCAACGTCTGGTTCGGTGTGGGGTCGGTCCACGAGACCGAGGCAATGAACGGGCTCGCGCATTTCCAGGAGCACATGGTGTTCAAGGGAACGCGGAAGTACGGAGTCGGCGATATCGCGCGCATCGTCAAGTCGGCCGGCGGGAATCTGAACGCCGGCACCAGCTATTCCTACACCATGTACTACGTCGTGCTCCCGTCGCGCTCGTTCGCGACTGCGCTGGAAGTGCAGGCGGACGCGATGATGAATTCCACCTTCGACCCCGACGAATTCAAGAAGGAACGCCTGGTCGTGATCGACGAGGCGCGCATGTACGACGATCGCCCGGAGTCGTTCACGTTCTACCGCACGATGGAGCTGGGGTTCGAGAAGCACACGTACCGTCGCCCGATCGCGGGCTACCAGCACATCGTCGAGAAGATCACGCGCGACCAGCTGGTGGAGTTCTATCGCAACTACTATCGCCCCTCGAACGCGGTGCTGGTGGTGGTGGGGGACGTGGAACCCGACGACGCGATGGCGCGGATCGAATCCGTGTACGGCGGGTGGCCGAACGCCCGCGTGGTGGTCAGCGAGCCCCCGGCCGAGCCGGCGCAGCAGGCGCTGCGGCTCAAGGCGTTCGAGGGCACGACGGACCACGCCTATCTGGGCGCCGGCTTCCACGTCCCGAGCGTCCTCGACGAAGACTACCCGGCGCTCCAGATGCTCGCGGAGCTGCTCAGCGCCGGGAAGAGTTCGCGTCTCTACCGGCACGTGCGCGAAGACAAGCGCCTGGTCACCTCCGTCGGCGCCGAGCTCCTGGCCGAGAAATGGCCCGGGTTCTTTCTGGTGGCGGCGTCGATGCCCCCGTCGAAGTGGGAAGACGCCTGCCAGGCGATTTTCCACGAGGTCGAACGTTTCAAGCACGAGCGCGTGGCGGACGACGAGCTGGAGAAGGCGCGGCGGCAGGTGGAACGCTCGATGTACCTCGAGCTCGAAACCATGGAGGGGCAGGCCTCGAACCTCGGCTACTACGAGTTGCTCGGCGACTACCGGCTGGCCGACCGGCACCGCGAGGCAGTCAAGCGCGTCGTCGCGGATCGGGTCGCGGAGGTCGCGCGGCGCTACTTCCACCCCGACAATCTTTCGCTGGTTGGCTACCTCCCGAAGGCGAACGGGCACGGCGCGCTGGATGAAGCCCGGGTCCGTCAGACGGTCGCCTCGACTTTGAGCGCGGACGGCGCCGTCCACGACGTGGCGGGCGCGTCGAAGACCGCTTCGCACGCACCTGTCTCCGAGGCGCGCCGCGCACCCCGGACGAGCGCCGATGCGTCCGACGATCGCGTCAGCCGCTTTCGTCTGGACAATGGCGTGCGCGTGCTGCTGAAACCGCGTCCCGACGTGCCGCTGGTATCCGTGCTCGCGGTATTTCCCGGCGGAGGCCGATTCGAGCCCGCCGGGAAATCGGGGCTCGCGATGCTGACCCACCGTTCCCTCACCAAGGGAAGCGCGCGATTCGGCGCCGAAGAAATCGCGACGCGCATCGAGGGACTCGGCGGGGGCCTCGAGAGCTTCTCGTCGTTCGATACCGGCCGCGTCTCCATGGGCGTGCTGTCCGAGCACGCGGAAGAGGCGGCGGAAATCTTCCGCGACGTGCTGCGCGCGCCGACGTTCGACGGGGCGCGCGTCGAACAGGAAAAGGCGCGTCTCATCGAAGAGCTGGCGCGGCGTCACGACAACCCGATCCAGTTCGCGCTGGACCACCTGTTCCGCTCGGTCTTCGGCGACCACCCGTACGCGTACCCGTTCCTCGGGGATGCCAGGGAGGTCGCCGGGCTCTTCGACCGCGATTGCCGGGAGTGGTTCACGAGCCTGCTCGCGCCCGATGCGCTGGTGCTGTCGATCGTGGGAGACATGGGCATGGATCGCGCGCGCGCGCTGGCCGGGCGCGTGCTGGGCGACCTGGGCCCCGGCCGCCAGCCGGCGCCGAGGCCGGATCCGCCGGCTGTGCCCGTGCGCCCAGGCGAACAGGTGCTGCGCCGGGCGGGTATCAAGCAGGCGGTGACGTTCGTCGGCTTCACCGCACCGCGCCTGATGTCGGACGAAGCGAAGGCGCTGGAGGTCTTGAACGGAGTGCTCACGGGGCTGGGTGGCCGTCTCTTCGTCGAGTTGCGCGACAAGCGCTCGCTGGGTTACATGACGGGCTCCGCGTTCAACCCGTTTTTCCAGGGCGGGATTTTCTTCGGCTACGCGAACCCGACCGCCGACGGCGTCGAGGAAGCGGTCCGCGTCATCCTGCACGAGCTGGAGCGGGTGACGAAGGAGTCGGTGGGCGCCGAAGAGCTCTCGCGCGCGAAGGAATGGATTGCCGGCTCGCACGTGATGGAACTGCAGCGCAACGCCGCCCAGGCGGCGGAGTACGGGGCGTTCGAGGCGCTCGGCTTCGGCTTCGAAACCGTCGAGCGGATCCCGGAATGGATCCGCTCGGTCACCAGCGAGGACGTGATGGCGGTGGCACGGCGGGTCTTCGTCCCGGCCAACGCGGTAATCGTGCGGATGCTGCCGGAGTAATGAGCGCTGGCGCGTGCGGTGCTACAGGTGGGGATGGGGGGCAGTCTGCCAGCGCTCGTCGCGCATGATGCCGAAGCTCCGCAGCAGTTCGGCGCGCAACGTGGTGAGATCGACCTTGCGGTAGAGTTTCCCTCCGTCGGCGTACGCGATGGCTCCGGTCTCCTCCGAGACGACGATCACCAGCGCGTCGGTCTCCTCAGAAAGCCCGAGCGCGGCCCGGTGGCGGGTGCCCAGCGCTCCCGCGAGGCGCTCGTCCTGCGACAGGGGCAGGATGCAGCCGGCCGCGGTCACGCGGTCGTTCTGGATGATCACGGCGCCGTCGTGCAGCGGCCCCGGCGGCGTGAAGATGGTGCCGATGAGCTCGGTCGTCACGCGCGCGTCGACCGGGGTCCCGGTCTCTGCGTAGTTCTTCAGCCCCATGTCTTTCTCGAGCACGATCAGCGCCCCCGTCCGTTTCTCCGACAGGTCCTGCACACTCTTCACGATCTCGGGGATCACGCCGCTCTCGCGCACGTGCACGAAGCGCGACACCATCCGGTTCTGCCCGAGCAGCGCGAGCGCGCGCCGCAGCTCGGGCTGGAAGATGATGACGAACGCGATCACCCACACCGTGCGCAGGCTCGAAATCAGCCAGTTCACCGCGATCAGATTGAGCCACTGCGCCACGACCGAGAGGATGAAGAGCGCAATGAGTCCGAAGAACATGTGCACGGCGCGCGTGCCCCGCATCAGGGAAAACAGGCGGTAGAGCAACAGCGACACGATCAGCACGTCGACGGCGTCGACCACGAGCTCCATGGGAACGGGGGGCATCATCGGGCTCCGGGGGGTTGTGCTTCCGGGTGCTCCACCGCGTCGAGCACGCGGAAGAGGTCGACGGTTTCGCGTACGTCGTGGACGCGCACGAGGCGAACGCCATGCGCGCGGCAGTGGGCGGCGACGGCCAGGCTGCCCGCGAGGCGCGCGCCCGTCGGGGCACCGCGGAGCAGCGTGCCGATGAACGACTTGCGCGACGCGCCCACCAGCACGGGATATCCCAGCGCCACCAGGTCGTCAATGCCTTTCAGGATCTCCAGATTATCCTGTACGCGCTTGCCGAAGCCGATCCCGGGATCGAGCACGATGCGTTCGCGGGCGATCCCCGCGGTCTCGAGCGCGGCGGCGCGCAGGGCCAGGAACGCCGCGACTTCGCCCGCGGCGTCGTCGTAGGCCGGCTCGACCTGCATCGTCTTCGGCTCCCCGAGCATGTGCATGAGGATCACGGGGACGTCGGCGTGGGCGCGCAGGACGTCGGCCATCGCGCCGGCCTGCGCGGCGGTGATGTCGTTTACGATCGTGCAGCCCGCCGCGAGCGCCGCCTCGGCCACCTCCGGCTTGCGGGTGTCGATCGCGAGCGGCACCGATGGGCGCGGCCGCGACAGCGCCTCGATCACCGGCAGCACGCGGTCCATTTCCTCGCGGGCGGACACCGCGTCCGCGCCGGGCCGGGTGGACTCGCCGCCGATGTCGATCATGTCCGCCCCCTCGGCCACCATCCGCAGCGCGTGTTCCACCGCCGCCTCGCGGCGCACGAACTTCCCGCCGTCGGAGAAGGAATCCGGCGTCACGTTGAGCACACCCATGACCAGCGGAGAACGGCGAAAAAGAATGGTGCGATCGCCGCAGCGGAGAAACATGCGCGGGGTCGAGCTAGGAAGAAGTGCCCGGTTCGATGACGGGGGGGATTCCCGGGATCTTCTTGCGATCGGCCTCCGGGCTGCGCAGATCGGCGGCGGGCTCTTCACGCTTGGCCGGCGTCGCGGCAGGCGCCACCACCGGCGGGAGCACCCCGCCCTCCAGGATGATCGCGATCTCGCGCGAATCCAGGGTCTCGCGCTCGAGCAGCGCGTTCGCGATGCGGTGCAGGATGTCGATGCGTTCCTCGAGGATGACCTTCGCGCGGTCGTAGGCCTCGTCGATGATGCGCTTGACTTCCTCGTCGATCAGGCGCGCCGTGTCGTCGCTGTACTCGGTGCTCTGCACGATGTCGCGGCCCAGGAACACCTGTTCCTCGCGGTCGCCGAACGCGATGGGGCCGAGGCGCGGGCTCATGCCCCAGTGCATAACCATCTTGCGCACCAGCTTCGACGCCATCTGGATGTCCTGCTGCGCGCCGCTGCCCATGCGATTGAGGACGAGCTCTTCTGCCACGCGCCCGCCGAGGGCCTGGGTGATGGTGTCCAGGCACCACGCCTTCGAGTACTCGGAGCGGTCGTCTTCGGGCAGGAAGAACGTGAGCCCGCCGGCGTGGCCGCGCGGGATGATCGTCACCTTGTGCACCGGGTCGGAATACTGGAGCGCGGAGCCGACGACCGCGTGCCCGGCTTCGTGGTACGCGGTGAGGCGCTTGGTCTCTTCCTTGACGACACGGCTCTTGCGCTCCGGACCCAGGTAGATCTTGTCCTTCGCCTCTTCCATGCAGTCCATCGTGACCTTGGTCATGTTCTGGCGCGCCGCGAGCAGGGCGGCCTCATTGACCAGGTTCGCGAGGTCGGCGCCGCTCATGCCGGGTGTCGCGCGCGCGAGTACCGACAGGTTGACGTCGTCCGCGAGCGGCGTCTTGCGCGAGTGAACCCTCAGAACGCCTTCGCGGCCGCGAACGTCGGGGAGGTCGACCACGATGCGGCGGTCGAAACGACCCGGGCGCATGAGCGCCGGGTCGAGCACGTCGGGGCGGTTGGTGGCGGCGACCAGGATCACGCCCTCGTTGGATTCGAAGCCGTCCATTTCGACCAGGAGCTGGTTGAGCGTCTGTTCGCGCTCGTCGTGCCCGCCTCCGAGACCCGCGCCGCGATGGCGGCCGACGGCGTCGATCTCATCTATGAAGAGGATGCAGGGCGCGTGCTTCTTGCCGGTCTCGAACAGGTCGCGCACGCGCGACGCACCGACGCCGACGAACATCTCCACGAAGTCCGAGCCGCTCATCGAGAAGAAGGGCACATTCGCCTCGCCGGCGACCGCGCGCGCGAGCAGCGTCTTGCCGGTACCCGGCGGGCCGAGCAGAATCGCTCCCTTGGGAATGCGCCCGCCGAGCTTCTGGAACTTCTTCGGCTCCTTCAAGAACTCGATGATCTCCTGCAGCTCTTCCTTGGCTTCGTCGCAGCCGGCCACGTCCGCGAAGGTGACGCGCGGGCGGTCTCCGCCGAACATGCGCGCGCGGCTCTTGCCGAAGCTGAAGGCGCGGTTCCCGCCCGCCTGCATCTGGCGCATGATGAGCAGCCACAGCCCGACGATCAGCAGCAGCGGCAACCCCGACCCCAGGATCTTCACCCACGTGCTGCCGCCCGGGACCTGGCCCTCGATGACCGCGCCCGGGTTGCGGTCCATGATCCGCTGGGGCAGGTCCTTGTCCTCGACGGGGAGAACCAGCGTGAACTGCTCGACTTTGACTTCGCGGGTCCGGTCGCGATCGGTAGCCGACGAGACCGGCACCAGGGTTGGCGCGGTCAGCACCCCGCGGACTTCCAGCCCCTTGAAGGTGATGCGCTTGACGTTGCCCTTGTCGACCTGGGAGAGGAACTCCGAGTACGAGATCCGGTACTGCGGCGCCTTGCCCATCTCGAACATCTGGAACGCGATGAGCAGGAGGATCACGAGCATGACCCAGAAGATCATCGCCTTGAGCGGGCGGTTCGGCCGGCCGAGCGAGGTCTTCGGGGAGAGCGGGGTTCGCCCGCTGCGCTTATCGGGATCGCGATAGTCGGACATAACGGGTTATCTCAATACCACCTAGCGGGCCGACTCCGGGTCGAGCGCTGCCACGAACGGAAGATGGCGAAAATTTTCGCGGTAGTCCAGACCATAGCCCACCACGTACTCGTCGGGGATATCGTAACCGAGGTAGCGGATGGGGATCCCGGCCTGGTTGGGCACGCGTTTGCGCAGAAGGGCGCAGATCTCGAGGCTCCCGGGATTCCGTAACCTCAACATGTCCACAATATAAGCCAGAGTCGTGCCAGTGTCTATGACATCCTCGACAAGCAGGACGTCCCGTCCGACCAGGTCGATCTCGAGGTCCCCGACGATCCGGACGACCCCGCTGGTGCGGATCGCGCCGTCGTACGACGACACCCGGAGAAACTCGATGTGGTGCGGGATCGTGATCTGGCGGATCAGGTCCGCCAGGAACACCACGCCCCCTTTCAAGAGACTGATGAGCACGGGGTGCCGCCCCGCGTAGTCATTCGTAATCTCGCGGCCCAGGCGCGCCACGATGGCGGCGATATCGGGTGCCGAGAGGAGGACGCGGCCCGGGACGGGATGATCGGGGTGGGTCATGCCGCATCCCCCTGACCGTCGAACCGGTCCGCGCAATGGGCGACCAAGCAGACGGCGCCCTCGGTGTCCGGGCCGACCCGGGCCGATTCGCCCGTGACGACCCCGGGAACCCACACGATCTCACCGTTTCGTTCCACGACCGGGCTGGCGGCGCGTCTGCGAAACGGAATCCGCGCGTCGATGAACACGTCGCTCAACTTTCGATGCCCGCGCATGCCGAGCGGGCGCACGCGATCACCGGCGTGTGGCGCGCGTACGCGGAATTCATCACCCTCGGCCGTTGCCACGAAGGCGACGTGTGAGAACGGCGTCCCGCCGTCGCCGCGCGACGTCGTCAGGCGGGCGCGCGCATCCGCACCCGTGGTGCGATCGCCACGGATCGACCACCCCGCGATGTGGACCTCTCCCGGAATCTCCATTGGCTGCTCCACGATTGCCGGGCCGTCCGGCGCCGCGCCGGTTCGAACCGTGAACACCAGCGCGTCGTGCTCGCGCCGCACGCGCACGCGCGGCAAGTCGATCGAGGCGCCGACTTTGATCGACGCCAGGGCCTCGTAGTGGACCCGCGCCACGTCGTCGCGGCGATCGACGCGCTCGAGCACGTCGCCGATCATTGTTACGGTTGCTTCAGGGTCCAAGTCCGCCAGCGCCCACGCGCGCAGCGCCCACGATCCGGAAGCCTCGCGCTCCAGGGCCGCGTCGATTCGCGGCGTCGTGACGCGTCGAATCGCATCCAACTCCTGCGCTGCGGAATCCGCCAGGCGCACCAAGACGTTGTCTATAGATGGAAACACGCGACGCAGCGCCGGCAGGGTGTCGTGTCGAATGGCGTTGCGCGAGAAACGGCGGTCGTCGTTGGATGGGTCGTGCACCCACGCGACACCGCGCACGGCACAATAGTCGGTCGTGTCCCAGCGCGTGACGCCGAGCAGCGGGCGCACGATGGCGCCGCGACACGCGGCAATCCCCACCAGCCCGCGGGTGCCGGCGCCGCGGAGGATGCGCATCAATACCGTCTCCGCCTGATCCGACCTCGTGTGCGCGGTCGCAATCCAGTCGGTGGATTCGCGCCGCGCCGTTTGGAGCAGGAAATCGTAGCGCGCGCGGCGCGCGACCGCCTCGATCGACTCCCCGGTCCGGAGCGCCTCGGCGGCTACGTCGCCGGACCCGCAGACCGAGCGGATGCCGAGCCGCTCCGCGTGGGACGCCACCGCGTCGAAGTCACGACCGCTGTCCGCGCGCAGGCGGTGGTCGAAGTGCGCCGCAATCACGCGCAGGCCCGGGCGCGCGCGTGACAGTGCACCCAGCGCATCCAGCATGGCCATGGAGTCGACGCCGCCGGACACCGCCGCCAGCACGACGTCGCCTGCGCCAAACCACGGCGCGGCGAGCAGCGCGTGCTCGACCGGGTGCGTGGCGCTGGAGAGATCGCGTGCGGAAATCGTGCGGGAATCCGGCATGAACGTCACTATACCACGCGTGCGAACTGGGAAAGGAAATGGTGGCGGAGCAGGGATTCGAACCCCGGACACGCGGATTATGATTCCGCTGCTCTAACCAACTGAGCTACTCCGCCACCGAATGTCGAGTGAACGTGACCGCAGGACGTGATGCGGGTACGAAGCGGCCTAGAATCTAGCGGACGGGCTCGACACTGTCAACCGGGCTAGATTCGTGCGAAGATAACGGTTCGGAGAAAGTTTGAAAAACCGGCCAAACATACTCCTGCTCTCGATTCTGACCCTTGCGGCGGGGTTGCGAATTTATGGCCTCGACTGGTCACTACCGCATACCTACGAGGAGGCGACACCGCTCCGCGTCGCGATCGGCATGTGGGGCTGGCAGGCCAACGGACCAACGACACTCAACCCGCAGTTCTTCAACTATCCCAGCCTGACTTTCTATATCCACTTCCTGGCTCAGGGTGTCGTCTTTCTCTGCCTCCGCCTCGCAGGCGAGATCAAGTCGGTCAGCGACTGGGCTGTCCTGTATCTCACAAACCCTACGTCCCAGTACATTGGTTCGCGGCTGGTTGGTGTTTGTTTCGGCGTTGCGACAGTCTTCTTCCTCTACAAGCTCGCGAGGTCCGTGACAACAACTCACGGCGCGCTCCTTGGCGCGCTGCTGTTGGCGACAAGTCCGTTCCACATCGCGCGCTCGCAGATGATCGAAGTTGACATTCCGCTGACATTCTTTGTCGTTTTGGCTCTCTATGGCGTCATGAACATCATCGAGCAGGGTCGATGGCGCGACTATGTTCTGACCGGTATCGCGATCGGGCTCGCCACATCGGCCAAATACACAGGCTTTTTTCTCGCCATACCTTTCATTGCTGCTCAGACTCTGACGTTCAAGTCAGAAGACGTTAAGCCTTCAGATAGGTGGAAGCGCATTGTTGGAGCGGTGTTTCTCGCGTTTGCGACGTTCGCCGCCACGTCGGCCTATGTGCTTGTGGATTTGCGGCAATCGTGGGCCGGGCTGTCGGTCGAGCGAGAACATATGGAGCTGGGTCACTTTGGCGTCACGCAGTCTGCGTGGCGATTCTACGGCCATGCGCTCACGCACAGTTTGCTCGGCCTGTTGGGACTGGCGATGGGGATGGTAGGCACGACCTACACATGCATCAAACGATCGTCAAAGCCGGCCCTAGTCCTGGTGATCTTTTGCGTCATATATGTTTGCGTGATCGCGACCTGGTCGACAAAGGCCGACAGGTACCTTCTTCCCGTTTTTCCACCTCTGCTTGCCTTGGCCGCCAGCGGTGTACTAGTCACGACGGAATCCATCATGCGCGCTCTCGGTCGTCCTCAGGCAGCGACTATCGCGGCCGTTCTTCTCGTGCTGGGCTTGCTGACCTGGAATCTTGGAGGAATCAAACAGTACCGGGCAGAGATCCAGCACGATACGCGGACTGATGCTCAGAACTGGATTGAGTCCAACCTTCCGAGCGGAGCTTTCATTGTTACGGAGGGCTACGGTCCCGACCTCTTGGACCCGTCAACAGTTTTGCAGCTTGATCCCCAGATTCGGAAGCGCGTCCTTGAACGTTGGCGAGAACGACCCATTTTCGCAGTTAGCGCACTTCCCATGTACCAAACGCATCCGGAGCGGTCTGCTCCTTTCTACACACTGTCGCTGTATCCCGACGCTGACTACTTCATAACGAGCAGTTCGATTCAAGGCCGATATGTGAGCGAGCCTAAACGATTTCGTGAGCAGACAGACTTCTACGCGCAGCTCCAGAAGAGTTACAACTTGGTGCGTGAGTTTTCTCCGCGGCAGCCGGGCGGGATCCATTTGGCAGTGTATGAAACCAGTGAACACGACCGCCCGTTCGGAGCGCGCGACTCTGTGACTGCTCCGACGCAACTTCAGCGCACGCCCGAGAACGCTACCGGTCGAGAAGCAGGCTTCTATTTCACGATGGGTACGAATTACGAGTACTTCCATCACCCTGCAGAAGCAGCGGCCGCCTACAAGCTTGCACTCGAGTATCGTACTTCCAATCCACAGTTATTCTTGCAGTGCGTCTTGGGATACACACGTTGCCTAGTCAGGTCGGGACATGCCGACGAGGCTCTTCAGGTTCTCGACCAAATGAGCAGAGAGATCGACGACAAGCGCCTCAAGGGAGTACTCGCGCAGCTACGGGGCCAGATTAAAAGCGCGATTCAGAGGCGCTAATCCCAGCACGAGAGACTAGTATCAACACCCTCTGTACCGCTCAGAAGCCCTCGTCATCCGCAGTTCGCAAAACGGTTCGCGGTCGAGGGCGCTGCGTAGGTTATGTGATGTTGAGAAGTTAGCAGCGTTGAAAGGGGATTATGATTCCGCTGCTCTAACCAACTGAGCTACTCCGCCACCCCTAGGAATTCATCAGGCAGCTCGTGTACTTCGACAAGCCCTGTCGTGCGGGACACCACTGTAAAGGGCCTCATGGTTGCGGTCAATAAGCATACGAAGTCCTACAAGGTGCAGTGGCGACCGCCGGGGGTCTGGCCAGATTCGATCACTGGCACCCCAATCCTGCGTTACCAGCGTGAGCGATGGGGTATACTAGGCGCCGAACCAGGAGGTTGGACATGAAACTTCGAAACCGAATCGTGGCCGCCGGTTGGGTCGCTCTGACCCTGTCGACAGCCGTCTGCGCGCACGCGCAAGAAGTCGTGGACCAGGAGAATCTTCCCAACGGGACGTTGCAGTACGTGAGCTGCGGGGTCGGTCCCGGCAGCATCTCGCAGGGATTCACGCCCGCCCTCTCGCCGCTCACGGCGGTCGAGATCATGTTGTATCTGGCGCCGCCGCAGGTGGGCTCACGGACGGTCCGCATCCGATCGGGCGCAGTCGACGGTCCCATCGTCGGCGAGACCAGCGCGGAGAACCAGGCGGGGTGGACGCGCTACGACTTCGCGGGTGGTGTCGTCGTCGTGCCGGGGCAGCTCTACGTCATCGAGGCGGTGTACGCCGGGACCGGCGTATACACTGCCTGGAACAGCGCGGGCACGTACCCGGGTGGACACGCCTACGGGTGCACGAACAACTCAAATCTCAACGGCGACGTGGTCTTCCGGACGTACGCCAACACGACGTTGCCGACGCGAGAGGTGACGTGGGGGACGGTGAAGACGCTGTACACAGACTAGAAACTCGAGCGTGCCCGTCGTTGGTTCACTCGCGTCCTTGCAATGCGAATTCCCATCGGAAGCATCAGGACGCCCGGAATCACCCAAATCAGCACGTACACCACCCTCTCACCAATCCACTTCCGGTAATGGTACCATCTCGATCCATTTCGACTGATTACCAGGGTCTCTCCCTTTCCATAGATCCTCATGAGGTTGCTGACCGTCGGCTCGTCGTATCCGGCTTTCGAGTAAGAGTCCGCCACCAATTCCGGATTCTTTTCGATAGTGGATATATCGAAGGGGATCGTCACGCCGTAGTCGGGATCCGCCACCCACCATGTGCCGCTCTGCTCATCGCTGACCTCGGCTTGCAGAACCACGTGCTCGCCGGACAAGAGAATGACTCTCGACTGGAGTCCTTTGCGCCTGAGTACCGCGCCTTCTATGATCACACTCTGAGAACATAGACCGACCCCGCGTTCGATCGCCCGCTTGTAGTTTGCAAATTCGTACTTCCGGAATCGGCCGGGGAAGACAAAACTCGCGAAGTACAACAGGTAGTTCTCGTGAAACGGGACTCGCAGATGGTACTTGTCGATGCCTGCGTCCTCCCAGTAATGCGCGATACCCTTGCCCACCGCGTCGGTCAGGTTCTCCACGTAGAGCGGCTTGCGGCCGTCATACGAATTGATCACTTCGTAGAGCTGCTCTTCTGTCAGCGTGAGATCGGCAGGACTTCGCAGCGTCTCATGGTAGATGGCGGGGTTGCGAAGATTCGTGAATAGACCCACGACGCTCGCCGCGAGCAAGGCGGCCCCGATGAAAAACGCGGGCACCACGAGTCGTTGGCAGAGAGCGTGAACTCTGGCTGATTTCGTCAACGCTGCCCCCTTTCGGGAGTTGCAACATCCAGCTAACGAATCCTATCCGCCCCTCGAACTCTTGCCCAAGTCGGGTGACCCTGGGGATTGGCTCCAGAAGGTTAGCAGGCGAGGAAGAAGAGGGCAAGATTGCCGGCGGTCTGAGTAAAAAATGTTCTGTTGCTCGCGTTCGTTCTGCAATCGTGTACCCGGGCCATCGACATATCGCTCGATGACCCCGAGTTCTTCGATTTGACCGACGCACCCGGCGGTGTCAACCGGCACGAATGCCGAGCGCGCGTCGTCTGCTCTGGTGTATACTGACCGGCACGCCGTCTGGGCAGAGGACGCGCATCGGCGCATACCGGTGCGCGTCGGCATTTTGGGTTCGCCCCGGTTGTGGCGCACAGGGACCGCCATGAATTTTTACACGCCCGCCGATCTCACTCGCAACCTGCTCGACGGCGCGACCATTGCCGTGCTCGGTTTCGGCAACCAGGGCCACGCGCACGCGCTGAATCTGCGCGACCGAAAGGCGCGCGTGGTGGTGGGCGCGCGCCGCGCCGGGGCGGGGTGGAACGCGGCCGTGCGCGAGGGATTCGAGACGCGCGAGGTTGCGCAGGCGGTGGCGGAGGCGGACGCGGTCGTGGTCCTCCTGCCGGACGAGGTGCAGGGGGAAATTTTCGCGCGCGAAATCGAGCCCGAGCTTAAAGATGGCGCCGTGATCGTGTTCGCGCACGGTTTTACGATTGCCTTCGGCGTGCTCGCACCGCCGCATGGCCACGACGTCGTGCTGGTGGCGCCCAAAGGGCAGGGGCATTTTCTGCGCCGGGCTTTTCTCGAAGGCACCGGGTTGCCGTGCCTGATCGCGGTCGCGTCCGACGCGTCGGGTTCGGCGCAGGCGAAGGCGCTCTCGTACGCGCACCTGATCGGCTGCCTCGACGCTGGCGCGATCGAGACCACGTTTCGCGAAGAAGCCGTCACGGATCTCTTCGGCGAGCAGGCCGTGCTGTGCGGCGGCGTCCCGGAGTTGGTCAAGGCGGCGTTCGAGACGCTCGTGCAACGCGGCTACGCGCCCGAGGTCGCGTACCTCGAGTGCATGCACGAGCTCAAGATCATTTCCGACCTCATGTACGAGGGTGGGCTGCACCACATGCGCGAGCGCATCAGCGCGACCGCCGCGTGGGGGAGTTTCGAGAGTGGACCGCGCATCGTGACCGACGAAACACGCCGCGCCCTGGGGGCGATTCTGGACGACATAGAGTCCGGGAGCTTCGCGCGGGCATGGGCCGAGGAGGCGCGCTCCGGCGGTAAGCGGCTCTCGGCGCGACTTCGCGCCGAAGCCGACGACCCGATCGAGCACGCCGGGCGCGAGGTGCGTTCGCTCATGCACCGCGCCCATCAACCGCGCAAAGGAAGGCGATCATGACGAGAAGCAGACCGGTTATGTGGGCAGCGGTGATGGCCGTGACACTGGCCGTCGCGTTCGCGGTGGGGGGGTGCGGCGAGAAGAAGGAGCCCGCGAAGCGGGTCACCTACGTGCCACCACGTTCGCTCGACCGCAACCTGAATCCGATCGAGCTCGACAGCTTGATCCAGATGAAAGTCTCGTACAAGGTCACGCGCGACGAATACTGGGACGCCTACGGCGGGGTGCTGGCCAACGACGCCATCGAGGTCTGGTACCCGAAGGGCCGGGTGAACGCCTTCCAGGGCATCAGCGTTCTGAAGCAGATGGAACTGGCCCGCCGCAACACGGAGAAGCTCTTCGGCCGGGCGCCGTCGACCCGGCTCACGGTGGTGTGCTCGGGTGATCTCGATATGTTCCGCGCCGCCACCGGACGCGACTGGTGGAACTACTCACTGATCAAGGGCGACACTCTGAATTTGCAATCGCCGATGGATCTCTTCGCCCGCGGGCTGCTCACGATCGCGGCCCCGCACGAGTACTACGAGTGGGCGATCAACAACCTTGCCAACCATCGGGCTCCCCGCTGGCTGGATGAGGGGCTGGCGTCGCTGCTCGCGAAAGAAGCGGCCGTGCTCGAGGGCCAAACCACCGAGTTTGGCGAGCAAGGGACGAACATGTCGTTTCACGACATGGAGAATGCGCTGCGCAGCGAGAAGGACCGCATTCCGGCCCGCCGTGCGTACTACAACGCGTATCGCATGGTGGAAAAGCTCACGCTGACGCGGGGCCAGTCGGCGGTGCTGGCGTTCGTGCTCGACTGCGGAGAGGAGAAGAACCTCGACGCCGCGTCGAAGCGCGCCTTCGGGGTGGACTACGACGCCCTTGTCGAGGAAGCGCGCAGCTGGGCGGCGGCGCCGTAGCCCGATGAGGGGGGACTATGCGCGAATTCTCCGCTCATGCACTTCGCGCGCGATAGTTGAAAGCGCGCCGCGTGAATTCGCCTCGAACTCGCGAGTAGTCCCCGGACTCTACCTGACGACGCGCATCGCCGACTCGAGCTGCGCCAGGCGCTGCTCCAGCGAGCCCGTGATCCCTACCGACAGACGCACCAGACCCGGGGAAATCCCGGCCCGCCCTAGGTCCACGGTCGACATCTCGCTCGAAGTCGAGCTCGCGGACGCGGACATGAGCGTGTCCGTGAAGCCCAGGCTTACCGCGATGAATCCGAACTTCTCCCGGTGCTGCAGGTGCTCCATGAACCGGTTCGCGCGCTCGCTGGTTCCGAGGTCGACGGCGACGATACCGCCCCAGCCGTAACCCTCGTTCATGAGGCGCGCGAGGCGCTGGTGGTGCGGATGACTGGCCAGGCCGGGGTAGCGCACGTCGAGTCCCGCGCGCGCCAGCACCTCGGCCATCGCCAGCGCGCGGCGCCCGTGTTCGGCCATGCGTACTCCCAGGTGGGGCAGGCGCGTGCTCAATTCGAAGGCCACGCGCGGGTCCATGGTCGGGCCGACCAGCATCAGGGCCCCGCTGTTCACGTCCATCATCCTCGACACGAGTTCCTTCGACCCGCACACGACGCCCGCGATGATGTCGGAAGATCCGCTGACGAACTTGGTCAGGCTGTGCACGACGACGTCGGCACCGTGGCGGGCGGGGGTGACGATGAGCGGGGCGAAGGTGTTGTCGACGACGAGCGCCGCTCCGCGGCGGTGCGCCGTTTCCGCCAGCCGCGGCAGGTCGGCGACCACGAGGGTCGGGTTTGCCATCGTCTCCACGTAGAGGATGCGCGTGCGTTCGCTGAACGCCTGCTCGACGGCGGCAGGGTTCTCGACGTCGACGAAGGTCGTATGCACGTTGCATCGTTCGGGCAGGAAGTTCTTCATGAGTGCGTAGGTGCCGCCGTAGAGCGTGTCGCTCGCGACGATGTGGTCGCCGTGCCGGCACGTCTGCAGGAGGGCGGCGGCGATCGCGCTGATCCCGCTCGCCGTGGCGTACGCGGTCTCGGTGGCTTCCATGGCCGCGAGCTGCCGCGCGAGCGCGTAGACGGTGGGGTTGTAATGGCGACCGTACAGGTAGCAGCCGCCTCCGCGGGCTTCCGGGCCCAGCAGGCCGTGGAAGATGTCGGGCATGGTGGCCGCGTGCATCACCGTGAAGGTGGTGCTCGCCTCGATCGACATGTTCACGCCGCCGTGTTCCCCGAACTCGTGACGCGTGGCCGCCATGGCTTCCATCGGATCGAACGGTTTCATTTTCGGCTCCTCGCCGCGGCCATGAACTTCATCCAGGAACGGCGCGGGACAATGAAGCGCGCCAGCAAGAGTCCGGTCACCAGCGCGACGCCGGTCAGCACCATCGTGAACGCCGTCTGCAACCCCGAAACCGGGTCGCGCGCGATCATGTCGGTAATGCTGCGGAAGCCGACGCTGCCTGGGACCAGCATCAGGATGCCGGGAGTCGAGGTGACGACGGCGGGTCGATTGAACAGGCGCGAGTGCAGGCCGCTCGCGACGCCCACCAGCATCGCGCCGATGAAGGCGCCGGTCTCGATGCCGAGCGCCCACGCGCCCGCGCGCGCGCCCGCGAAGGCGAGCGCGCACACCGCGAGAATCCAGCCCACGTCGCGCGGGTTGGCTTGGAACTGCACGGTCAGCGCGAGCGGCGCGAAAACCAGCGCCAGCGCCAGCGTCCACCCCGGCAGCCCGATCGGCTCGGCGACCACCGCAGGCGCGCCGAACATCGCACCTCCCGCCTTCAGCCCGAGCACGAGGCCAAACCCGATCGACATGAACAGGATCGCGGCCGCCATCAGGCGCGCGGTGCCGGAGGCGAGGTGGCTCGTGGCCAGCTCGCCGATCGCGGTGGTGAGGGTCAGCCCCGGGATGAGAACGATGAGGCCGCCGCACATCGCCACGTAGAGCGAGGTCGGAGGCAGCAGCACCACCGCGGCGGACGCGCACACGCCGGCCACGAACGCGGCGATCGGTTCGAACAGACGGAAACGCGAATCGCGCCGCGCGATCAGCGCGAGCAACCCGGTCACGAAGCCGATCGCGCCGCACACGACGATCTCGCGCCACCCGCCGCCGAAGAAGCGCGCCGCCGCGGCCGACGCGAACACCGAGGCGACGACCCTCGTCTTGCCCTTGTAGCGCGGCGGCGTCGCGCGAATCTCGTCGATCGCGCGTGACGCGTCGGCCGGCGACACCTCGCCCCTGGCCACGGCGTGCGCGAGCGCGTCGAGGCGCGAGAGCTTGTCGAGGTTGACCGACCCCGGCTCCACACGGATCAGCATGGTCTCGTCGACGTCCTCCGACTCGAGGGACGCGAAGATCGCGGTCGGGGTCGCGAAGAACTCGCCGCGAAGTCCGAGCCGCCGGGCCACCAGCGTGAGCGCATCCTCGACGTTGGGCGCGGCGTAGCCGTAGCGGTGCAGCGCCCGCGCGAGCTTGTCGACGAATGCGACCGCCTCGCGGCCCTCCCGCGTGGTCGCACTCGCCCGTCGCGCCGGCGCGGCCGGCATGGCCGGCTCTGCGAGCGCGCGCGGATCCGGGCGCGGATCGGATCGCCAGAAGAATTCGAGCAGGCGGTTGGGCATGAGGCGCGCGGCCCTTGATCAAAGCCCGCGTTGCTGCTACGTTATAGCACCTTTGACGAATTGGGAATCGGCCACGAGCGAATTCCGGTTGGGGGGTCGTCTAGTGGCAGGACAACTGACTCTGGATCAGTTTGCGGGGGTTCGAATCCTCCCCCCCCAACCAATCTCCACTCGCTACGCGCTCGCCGTCTTCCTTCTGGTGACGGCGAGTACTGCCAGCATCGTTGCCAGCGCCACCGCTGCGACGAGCAGAATCAGCGGACGATAGTGCCGGACCAGCGACGCATCCGCGGCCGCGCGTTCCAGCGCGGCGCGAATCTCCTTCTGCTCGAAGAACACGCCGTGGACGTAACCCGATACCGCCAGCGCGGGGGAGAGCACCGCGACCGTGTTCGCGTGGGCGAAGCCACCCTCGGGAAGCGGCGCGTAGTGAAAGTCGATTGTCTCGAGCAGGCGCGTGAGGTCTTCAGGCGTCGCCGCCGCCGCGAGCCGCCATCCCCGGGGGAGCGCCAGGCGTTCGCGGTACGCGCGTAGCGCAGCCGGTCCGTCGGCGGGGTCGAACGACACGGTCAGCACCTGGTAGCCGACGCCGGGCTCGCCGATCGCGGCGAGCGCGTCGCGCAGGCTGCCGGTGATCTCCGAACACGTGGACGGGCAGGTCGTGAAGATCGGGCTCACGAGGATGGGTTTGCCCGCGAGCGTCGAGAGCCGGAACGTGGTGCTGTCCTCAGAGAGCAGTGCCACGTCGGGCACTACGTTCCCGCGCGTCCTCTTCTCGTCGGGTCGTGGAATCGTCTGGGCGCCCGCGCTCGCGACGAACGCGAACGCTACAGAAAGAAGTGCCCATGCCGGCCGGGAGCGGCTCATCCTACCTGGACGCTTCCCCCGTGGCCTCGCGCTTGCGCCGCGACGCGTCGGCCATGTCCGCCAGCGAGGTGTGCTGGAGGTACTGCCGGATACGCTCGCGGATCGGCTTCCAGCGGTCGTGGAGCGGGCAGGGAACTTCGTCCGAGCATTTCGCGAGGCCGACAGCGCACGCGTCGAGGTACGTCGAGCCGTCGATCGCGGTATAGATGTCGAAGAGCGAAATGTCCCGTGGGTGCTTCGCCAGCGCGAATCCGCCGCCGGGGCCCTTGCTCGACTTGAGCAGACCGGCGCGTACCAGGGTCTGAAAGATCTTGCCGAGAAACGGACCCGGGATCCGTTCGTGCGCCGACACGTCGCGCGCGAGCAAGCGTTGTCCCGGCTCGAAGCCCGCGACATAAGTCATGGCGCGGATGGCGTACTCGCAGGCGCTGGAATGAATCATCGACGACCTCGCGGGATTTTGGGACCTGAATCTCTCACAATCTAGCATGCGAGGTCATGTCGTGTCAACGCAACGGCTTCTTGACACACCGATCCGCGACGAGTATTCTCCTCGGCGCCGTTTGGCCCCTTCGTCTAGCGGCTAGGACGTATGGTTCTCAGCCATAAAACAGGGGTTCGATTCCCCTAGGGGCTACCAGCTTTTTCGAGACCCGCGTCGAGCGGGTCTCTTCGTTTTCCATCCCGCGTCGAAGAAAGGACGCCTGGTTCATGTCCACTCGTTCCGGCGGACGGCGAGTCCGCGCTCGCCCCGCAGCCGCGGCCGGGCGCCGCGGTCCGAAGTCGCGCGACCCGCACTGGCTCTACGAGCAATCGGTGCAGAGCCCGGAGGTCCACTTTCATTTCTTCGACCGCGTGTACCGGGAGCGGAACGGCCGCATGCCCGCGAGTCTCAAGGAAGACTTTTGCGGCACTGCGCTGCTGGCGGCGAAATGGGTGCAGTACCGTCGCCGCAACACCGCGCTCGGCGTCGACCTCGACGCGCCGACGCTGCGCTGGGGCCGGGCGCACAACCTCTCCGCCCTCTCTGCGGACGAACAGGCCCGCGTCGAGTTGCGCCGCGCCGACGTGCTCCATCCGACCCGGCCGCGAGTGGACCTGGTGGTGGCGTTCAACTTCTCGTTCTACACCTTTCGCACCCGCGAGACGCTGCTGGCGTACTTTCGCTCCGCGCGCCGCTCGCTCGCTCCCGGGGGTGTGTTCATCGGCGACATGTTCGGCGGGTGGGAAGCGCAGAAGCCCTTGATCGAGCGCACGCGTCACCGCGGGTTCACCTACTTCTGGGAACTGGAGCGATTCGATCCGTTGGCCAACTTCGGCCGCTTCCACATCCACTTCAAGTTCCACGATGGCGGTGGCATCCGGCGCGCGTTCACCTATGAGTGGAGAGTGTGGTCGATCGCGGAGGTTCGGGAACTCCTGCGCGAGGCGGGGTTCGGTAACGTCGAGATCTACTGGGAAGGATTCGATCCGCGTACCGGCATTGGTAACAGCGTCTTCCGCCGCGTCACCTCCACCCAGAATTCGGCCGGCTGGATCGGGTTCTTCGCCGCGTCCGTCGTCTAGAAAGGGCATGACAGCGGCCCCCGGTTGAGGGATGATCGATGCGTTCGACCGTCCCGCGCCGGGGAGGCGCGAGGTGAGCCCCCATGTTTTTCCGACAGATTTTTGACCGCAAGCTGGCCCAGTACGCGTACGTGATCGGGTGCCAGGCCACGGGCGAAGCCATCGTGATCGACCCGATGCGCGACGTCGACGTCTACCTCGAGATCGCGCGCGCCGAGGGTCTCGAGCTGGTCGCCGTCGCCGAGACCCACATCCACGCCGATTTCCTCTCCGGAGCTCGCGAGCTGGCCGAACGCACCGGCGCCGTCGTCCACGTGTCCGCCGAGGGCGGCGCGGACTGGCAGTCCGAATGGCTCAAGGGCGGCGACTATCGCCACCGCCTGCTGCGCGACGGCGACCACTTCATGATCGGCAATATTCGCTTCGACGTGATGTTCACGCCGGGGCACACGCCCGAACACGTCTGTTATCTCGTGACCGACACGCCGGCGAGGGCGCCGATCCCGCTCGGATTTCTCTCCGGTGACTTCGTATTCGTCGGCGACGTGGGGCGCCCCGATTTGCTGGAGACGGCGGCGGGCCAGGCAGGCTCGATGGAACCGGGCGCGCGCGACCTCTTTGCGTCCATCAGGCGTTTTCGTGAGCTCAACCCGTCGGTCCAGATCTGGCCCGCGCACGGGGCGGGCAGCGCGTGCGGAAAATCACTCGGCGCGATGCCGATGTCGACCGTCGGCTACGAACTGATGGCGAACCGGTCGATCCTGGCCGCGAGCGATCCCGACGCTTTCGTGGCCTACATCCTGGAAGGCCAGCCCGAGCCGCCGCTCTATTTCGCGCGCATGAAGCGCGACAACCGCGTCGGACCCGCCGTGCTGGGCGGGATTCCGGAGGCCAAGCGGATTCCGCCGAACAAGCTCGCCGACCTCTCGGGCGCGACCGGGGTCGCCGTGCTCGACACGCGCTCGTGGGACGAGTATCGCCACGCGCACCTGCCGGGGTCGCTGTTCGCGCCGCTGAACACCGCGTTCAACACCGTCGCCGGATCGTACGTGCCGGAGAAGATGCCGGTGATCCTCATCGTCCCGGAGACCCGCGTGCGCGAGGCGGTGGTCGACTTGATCCACGTCGGGCTCGACCACATCGTGGGCTACGCGACGCCGGACATGTTCGCCGAGTACGCGCGCAAGGGCAAGACCGCGGCCATCGCCCAGGTCGAGGCATCGGAGATCGAACACGAAGTAAACGGCGGCGCGTTTCTGCTCGATGTGCGGCGGGCGGCCGAGCTGGCCGACGTCGGCCGCATCCCCGGTTCCCACAACATCGCGCACACCAGGCTGCTCGCGCGCATCCACGAGGTGCCGAAGGATCGGCCAATCGTCGTCCACTGCGGCACCGGCAGCCGGTCGGCGTACGCGGCGGGGCTGCTCGACCGCCTCGGCTACCGGGTGACCAACGTCTCCGGCGGGTTCGGGGCCTGGAAGGCGAGGGGTGGCGCCGCGGTGACCGCGTGAGCGCGCCCGCACCACCGGGGGAGGAGCAGCGTTGAATTTTGTCGTGTATGGCGCGGGTGCGGTGGGGAGCGTGCTCGGCGGCATGCTGTCGCTGCAGCACTCCGACGTGCTCCTGGTCGCGCGCCAGCCGCTGGTCGACGCCGTGCTCGGCGAAGGCCTGCGGCTCAAATCCGCCACCGGCGAACACCTCGCGCACCCGCGGGCCGCGGTTTCTCTCTCTCGCGCGGACGTAGGCGAGGACGCGTGCGTCCTGCTGGCGGTCAAGGCCCACGACGTTTCCGGCGCCGTCGAATCGCTGACCGCCGCCATCGCTCCCGACACGCCCGTTGTCTGCCTCCAGAATGGGGTCGCCGCCGAGGAGGTGGCCGCCCGGCGTTTCAGCCGCGTCTACGGCGGCGTGGTGCGCATGACCTGCTCGATGGTCAAGCCGGGCCATGCGTCGTTTCGCACGCTCGGCCGGGTGGTGGTAGGGCTCCACCCGAGCGGTCCCGACGCCGTGGCGCGCTCGCTTGCGAAGACCTTCGCCGAGGCCGGATTCGACGCGGTCGCCTCGCGCTCCATCGCCTCCGACAAGTGGCTCAAGATGGCGGTCAACTCCAACAGCGCATTCCACGCGGTGATCGATGCCCGCGACCACGACGCGAACGAGTTCTTCGAGCTCAACGTGGCGATCCTGGAAGAGACGCGGCGAGTCCTCAAGGCGGCGAAGCTCCGAGCCGCCTCGTGCGACGGCAAGGACCCGTCGATCGAGGAAATGATCGCCGACCTGCGCCGGCCGAAGGCGCGCCGCGTCGAGCACGGAGTCAAAGTGCACAACTCGCTCTGGCAGGATCTCTACCTCAAACGCCCGCGCATCGAGTCCGAGTTCATCCACGGCCCCCTGATCGCGCTCGGGAAGTCGCACCGGGTCGCGACCCCCTACAACCTCACCGCCCTGGACGTGGCGCGGCGCTGCCACCAGGACGGCGCCGGTCCGGAGAAGCTCCGGCTGGCGGACGTGCTGGCGGTCGTCGAGCATTACCGCACGGCATGAAGACGATCGCGTACGGCGTCTTTCTGGTTCTACTGCTGGTGGCCAGCGTGGTCCTGCTGCGCTCGATCGAGCCCGCGACCGACGAAAACTCCATGCCGCGGCGCCTGGCCACGCTGGTCGGCGAGGGCAGCACGACTCTCGACCTCGGCAAGCTGGAAGATGCGAGCGCGGAGGAGCTGTTCGCGCTCGGCGTCGACTACCTGCAGTTCTGGCGGGTGCGCGACGCGACCGTGCTGTTCGAGCACGTGGTCGCGGCCGACTCCACCCACCACGGGGCGTGGCTCAAGCTCGTCGAATGCTACGCCAACCCGCTGGTGGCGAACGAGGAGGCCGAGCGGCACGCGCTCGAGCGCGCGGCGGCGACGTCGCCCACCCCCGCCGATACCGCGGTCGTTACCGCGCTGCGCCTGCTCTACCAGGAGTGCGACTACGCCGGTGCGATCGCCGCACTCTCGGCGATCGTGCGGGGCAAGGACGCGCCGGCCGACGCGCGCTACCACCTGGCGATCGCGTATTTCCTCACCGGCCGGCTCGGCGATGCATCGAAGCAGCTCGACCCGCTGATGAAAGCCGACGCAACCGTCGGGCCGGTGGCCGAGCTGGCGATTCGGCGCGACGCGGCGGCTCGCGACTACGCCGCCGCCGGCGACGGCGCCCGCGAGCTCGCGCGCCTCTACGCCGAGGAGCCGTTCCCCTACGTGCTGCTCGCGCAGGTCGAGCTCGCCGCCGGGCGCCGTGAATCCGCGGCCGAGTTCTGCGGCAACGCGCTCTCGCTCGACCCGCGCTGCGTGCCCGCAATCATCACGCGCGCGTTTCTGTACGCGGAAGCCGGCGAGCTGGAGACGGCTCGCGTGACCTTCGAAAAGCTCATGGTGTTCGAGGACACGATGCTCCGCTCCATCGGCCACGAGGGCATCGGGTTCGTCGACTTTCTGGGCGGGGATTTCGAGGCGGGCGCCGAGGAAATGGACGAGTCGATTCGCCACGCGATGATGGCGGGGTCGACGCGCCGCGGCTTGGCACTCGCGGTCCGGCTGGTGGAATACCTCTGCCAGCTCGGACAGGCGGACCGGGCGGAGGCGGTTGCGGAACGCTGGGTCACCGGATTCGGGGAGATCCCGATGCGCCTGGCGCGCGCGCGGATTCAGATTCTGCGCGGCGACTTCGAATCGGCCGGCGACGTGCTCGAGCACTTGCAGGCCGACAAGGACTGGTTGCTGTGGGCGCGGCGGCTCGGGATCGACCCGGTCGAGCTGGCCGCCCAGGTCGACGTGGGCCGTCAGCGATCCGTGCAGGCGATTGCCGAGCTGGGAGCGGACAGCAAGGTGGTCACACCCGTGGCCGCCGGAGCGTTCGCACGCCGCGCGTTTCTCACCGGTTTTGCCGCCTTCGAAAACGGCGACGCGGAGGCGGCGGCCAAGTCCTTCACCATCGCCCGCCAGCGGATGTACGGACTCGAGTTTCCGGGTCACGGCGACCCGGTGTTGTACGTCCAGTCGGTGTTTTTCCTGGCGGAGTCCGATTTGGCTCGCGGGGGACACGCGGCTGCGCGTGCGAGCTACGAGGCGTTTCTCGCCTACTGGGGCGAGGCGGCGTGGGACCTGGAAGCGGTGAGTCGTGCCCGCAAAAAAATCGAAGCCCTGGGGGAGACGGCCGTCCCGCCCCAGGGCTGATATGGCCGCGCATGGAAAACGAGCGGCGGGATGCGCTCCCTCCGCCGCCGTCCTCCCGCGCACATGTTGACATGCGCGACTGCGGATTGGCGCCCGAGGGAGCGCGTCCCACCGCTCACCCCGTCGATCAGGGGAAGATCCCGCGCTCCTTGTAGGCCTCTTCGACGCGCGTGAGCGCCAGCGCCATCGCGGCGGTGCGCGCATCGCACTTGCGCTCGGTCATCTCTTCGATGACCGCCGTGCTGGCCCGCCTCATCATGCGGCCCAGTTCGTCGTCGACCGTTTCCAGATCCCAGGTCGCGCTGTTCTTGTTCTGCACCCACTCGAAATAGCTCACGGTGACGCCGCCGGAGTTGGCGAGAATGTCGGGGATGACGACGACGCCGCGGTCGAGCAGGCGCTTCTCGGCGTCCAGCGTCGTCGGGCCGTTGGCGCCCTCGATCACGTACTTGGCCTTGATGTACCCTTCGGTCTCGACGTTGACCGTGCACTCGAGGGCGGCGGGAATGAAGACGTCCGCCTTGGTCCCGTAGAACGCCGGCAGCGAGATCTCTTTGGCGCCGGGGTAGCCCTTGACCCCGCCGGTCTTCGTGACGTGCGCCGCCAGGTCGTCGGCGTCGATCTGGCCCGCGTCGCCGATCGCACCGGTGTGGTCGCAGGCCGAGAGCAGCTTCGCTCCGCGGCTTTGCATGATCCGCGCGGCGAACGACCCCACGTTGCCGTAGCCCTGCACGAAGAAGGTCGACCCTTTGATCTCGAAGCCGAGGTGCTTGGCCCACACGTCCAGACAGTAGACCACTCCCTGGCCGGTGGCCTTGTCGCGCCCGAGGCTGCCGCCGTTCAAGACGCTCTTGCCGGTGACCACGCGGCGCGTCGCATTGCGGTCCGACGCGTTGAACATGGTCATGTAGGTGTCCATCATCCAGACCATCTCGCGCGAGCCCGTCCCGACGTCGGGCGCGGGGATGTCGTACTCGGGTCCGATGTTGTTGCCGAGCGCGTACGTGAAGCGGCGCGTGACGCGGCGCAGCTCCGATGCCGACATCTCGCGCGGGTTGAGGGTGACCCCTCCCTTGGCCCCGCCGAAGGGGATCTGCATCAGCGCCGATTTCCACGTCATCCAGGCGGCCAGGGCCTTGACCTCGGCCAGATTCACGGACTCGTGGTAGCGGATGCCCCCCTTGTACGGCCCCATGGTGTTGTTGTGCTGGATGCGGTACCCCTTCAGCAGCCGGTAGGCCCCGTTGTCCATCATGACGGGGAAGTTCACGATGATCTCGTTCTGCGGTTCGGACAGAACCGTCCGCACCATCGGGTCCAGGTTGATCATGTCGGCGGCCTTGCTGAACTGGGCGGTCGCCATCTCGAACAGGTTCATTCGATCGCTCATAGTGTGTTCTTGGATGCTTTCGGCGTGAGTGGTTGATGACGGTCGACCGAAGGGCACGCGGGTTGGGCGCGCGCATTCGATCGGCGGCAAAAAAACCGTGGCCGGTTACTCTAACAGAAACGAGCGCCGGCCCGCAAGCGGCGGGGACCGGCCCGGGCCCGGGGGCCGGTCCGTATCCTGTTGCCCGGGAATGGGTTGAATGCCGGCGGTGGGGCCGCGGCGATCCCTCTGTCTATATATAGGAGCGCGGCCCGGACGCTCCGCGGCCCCGGCCGCGACCAGGCGTTGGCGCGATAGTGCCGTCGCCGTTTCGATCCGTCTCCTCATTCACCACCAGCACACGATCGATTCACTCCGCGCGCGAAGCGCTCGTGACCGAATCGTCACGTCGGATGTTCGACGCGCGCGACGCACGCGAACTCGATTGATGCGCGCAATCGTCGCGACGATGCGTGCGCGTCGACGCGCGTGCGTGTCGCGGTGTCGGCGTCGCGCGATGTCGCGCGTGATCGCATCACGCGATGCTCGGCGCACGCACATGACGCTCGTTCGGGAACCGCTATGGGTGCGAAACGGAAAAAATTCAGCTACAACCGAAAATTTCTTGTTGACACCCCTGTTTGGTATGCAAAAATCCCCGCAACGGTGAAGTGGCGACCGTGCTGCGACACTCGTTGAACGTTGGTTGGTCAACCCTGAATGTGGCGACGGAAGGAAACTTCCCTCGTCGAAAAGGAAGGAAACCGTAATGGCAGCTAAGAGGAAGGCGAAAGCCAAAGGCAAGGCCAAGGGCAAAGCCAAGCGCAAAGCCAAGCGCAAAGCCAAGAAGTAAGTAACTTGGCTCGCGGCCAAGCCAGGCTGCGAATCACGGGAAGGGAGACGCCATGTCTCCCTTCTCTTTTTTTGCCCGGCGCCCGCGCGCCGGCCGCCGCGAGCGGTATTGACACCCCCGGGCGATTCTCCTATATGTTGCGCGGTCTCGAGAATCACCTCACCCATTTCCAGCCGCCGGAGCGCGGCGTTCCAGACCGAGGAGACGCGAATGGACCTGGTACCCAAGGCGATGTTTCTGACCAAAGGCATGGGACGGCACCGGGAGCAACTCACCAGCTTCGAGCTGGCGCTCCGCGACGCGGGCATCGCCCATGTCAACCTGGTGTCGGTATCGAGCATTTTCCCGCCCGAGTGCAAACTCGTGTCCAGGCAGCGCGGTGGTGCCATGCTCTACCCGGGGCAGGTCGTGTTCAGCGTCATGGCCCGGGTGGCCACCGACGAGGCGTTCCGGATGACGGCGTGCTCCATCGGCGTGGCCATTCCCGGCGACCCGAACAAGTATGGGTACCTCTCCGAACACCACGCCTACGGACAGAACGAAAAGACCGCCGGCGACTACGCGGAGGACCTCGCCGCCAGCATGCTGGCCACCACGCTGGGAATCGAGCTCGACACCGACAAGGCGTGGGACGAGCGCAAAGAACAGTGGAAGATCGGACGGCAGATCGTCCGCACCAGCAACATCACTCAGACGGCGATCGGCAAGGACGGCGTGTGGACCACCGTGATCGCGGCCGGCGTCTTCTGCGCGTACTAGTGGCACCAACCTCTATCTGATATGAGTCTCGGGTTCCTCGAGGACAAGGCCGACCCGGGCGAGATCGTCCGGGAGAAGAACCGTTACGTTCTGGCGCTCTTGCCGTACGAAGAGACGACGACCTACGGCAAGGGCGTGGGCCGCGCGCCGGAAGCGATCGTCGAGGCGTCGAGCCACGTCGAGCTCTTCGACGAAGTGCTCAAGGTCGACGCTTCGCGCCACGGCATCCTCACCGTCCGCCCCCCCGTCACCGACCTCGCTTCCATCACGCGCGCCGCGCGGCGGCTGCGCGACGAGCACCCGGACGCGCTGCTGGGGTTTCTCGGCGGCGAGCACTCGGTGACCCCGGCCCTGGTCGAAGCCTTCGCGCGGCCGAACCTGGGGGTCGTCTGGATCGACGCCCACGCCGACCTGCGCGAGCAATTCCACGGGCGCGGTGACAACCATGCCTGCGCCGGCCGCAACACGATGCGCTTCGGTCCGATCGTGCAGGTGGGAGTCCGCACCCTGGCCGAGGAGGAATGGGCGGTGCTCAACTCCACCGACCGGGTGCGCGCGCACCGCACCTGGACGAAGAAGACCCGCGCGGACGTGCTTGCGCTGCCGGACGACGTGTACCTCACCGTCGACTTCGACGGCTTCTCGCCCGAGGTGATTCGAGCCGTCGGCACGCCGGAGCCCGGCGGGCTGTACTGGGAAGAAGTGATGGATATCCTCGACACCGTGTTCCGCCACAAGCACGTGGTGGCGTTCGACGCGGTGGAGCTGTGCCCGAACGACGCCGACATCGCATCGTCGTTCACCGCCGCCCGCCTGGTCTACAAGGTGATGAACTACGACGCCTACTACGAGGTGGAGGAGCGCGGCGGCCGGAGGGGGTCGAAGAAGCGGAAACGAAAACGAAAGACGCGAACCGGGCCCAGCCGGCCCGCGCGGCCGGTCCGGGCCAGCCGGGAGGCACGCCGGCGGCGGGAGCGGAAGGCGCGTTCGACCGGAGTGCGCCGGGCTACTTCGCGCGAACGATGAAGTAGACGCCGAGGACGATGAGGAGGATCGGGAACACCGGCTGCTGGAGGATCCCCAGCGAATGCAGCAGCCAGACGATCCCCAGACCGACCAGCGCGAGCCCGAGCCGCGGGGAGCCTTTCGAGGCCGGCGCGGCGCCCGTACCCGGGACCGACGGCGCCGGACCCAGTTCGTCCTTCAGCGTGCCCTTGCCCTTGTCAAACGCGTCTTCCAGGACGTGAACCCCCTGGCTAACGGCCCCCGAGACGCGTTCCGCGGCGCGATCCAGACGCTGTTCCCACTGTTTCTGATCCATGCAGAAATCCTAGCACAGCCCTCGCGGAGCGACTCCAGCTAATTCCGGATGGCGGGGATGCGTCGCGACGCAATCATCAGGACCACCACGCTGGCCACGAGCAGGAACACCAGGCCGGCCAGGAACACGTAGACCATTTCGAGCGAGTACGCGGTCTTGATCGGCCCCACCAGCTGCACCGCGCTCGCCCCCACGCCGAAATTGAGCACGAACTTCACCGCGAAGCTCGTGCTGCGCCAGCGCACCGGCGTGATGGCCGCGATCAGGCTGTTCTCGATGGGCTGCATGCCGAAGCTGAAGAAGCCGTAGGCGGCGGCGCACGCCACCAGCGCGACCTCGCTGGTGAACGCCATCGCGAGCAGAAAGGGGAGGCTCGCCGCGTGGAACGCGAGGTAGGCCCGGCGCAGCTCCATCCGGTCCGCGAGCCGCCCGCCCGCCAGCTGCCCGAAGAGACCCGCGAACATCACCACCGACGCGAGGATCGACGCCGCCAGCGTCGCGGTGCGGTGGCGCTCGGGGAGCGGGAGGCGCGCGATGAAATCGGTAAGAAACGTGGTGTGGAGCTCCATGTAGGCGGGCAGCAGCAGCATGTTGCCGCGATACACGATCCCACCCAGCACCAGCGCCACGCATAGGATCATGAAATACGGCGCCATCGCGCGGCCGTCCGGCTCCGCGCGGGTCGTGGTCGGGCGAATCGTTTCGTCCACATGGACGCGCGTCAACGCGCCCGCCGTGACCAGCCCGGCGCCGCCGAGCACCACCAGCGCGACCTGCCACCCGAATGCCCACGCGAGCAACCCCGTGACCAGCGGCGCCAACGCGATGCCCAGGCTGCCGAACACGCCGTTGACGCCCAGCGCGAGACCACGCAGCCGGACCGTGTGGGAAATGAGAGCGATCCCCGCGGGGTGATAGACGCTCGCGCCGACGCCCACCACCGCCAGCGCCACGGCCATGACGAGCGGACCCGGAAATGCCCCCGCCACGATGAGCCCCGCCCCCATCAGAAAGACGCCGCCCACCAGCAGCGGCTTGGCGCGGTAGCGGTCGGCGAGGAGACCCACCGGGAGCGCCAGCACTCCGTAGAGGAGGTACATGAAGAAGCTCAACTTCACCACGTCTTCGAGCGGCATGCCGAACGCGGCCGTGAGCGGCATCGTGATCGCCGGAAACGCGAGGGTGAGGAAGTGGGTGAAGAAGTGCCCGGGCGAGGTGACGAGGAGGATGCGGTGTTCCTCGTCGCTGAACTCGTGCATGCGACGGAATAGATTCATGGGGTGTGGTAACGAGGGCGCGCGGGTGTCCGCGCGGCGGATTCTATGGTAGCATCGCGACGCCTGCCAACGCCTTTCCTCCCGTCTTTCCACCGCGCGGGCCCAACCATGAGGCGTTTCCTTTCCATCGTCTTCCTCGCATTGTGTTGCCTCGGCCTGCAACCGTTGTATGCCGCCGAGGCCCGTGTGGTCGAGAACTCCGACCATGGGCTCTGGGACGACGAGCCCCGCAAGAACGTGCACCTGCTCGAAGCGCTCATCCTGGGATCCGAAGCCGGGGATGACGCCTTCGGGCGGATCGCCGACGTGGCGGTGGACTCGCGCGGGCGGTGGCTCGTCCTGGACGCGGAGTCCTCGTGCGTGAAGGTCTATCACCCGGACAGCCTTACCATTAAGACCATCGGGCGAAAGGGTGAACTGCCCGGCGAATTCGACCGGCCGACCGCGCTCGCCATCGACGCCGGCGACCGCATCTACGTGGCCAGCGGGGACGGGCGCATCGCCGTGTTTGGCCCGCACGGGAAGCTGCTCGACGAGTTTCGGCACATGTTCCACAGCGCCGTCATTCGCGGATTGAAGGTCACGCCGGAGGGAACCTACATCGCGAGCTTCGACACCGTGGATGACAAGCTCGTGCACCGCTACGACGCCACGCACCGATTCCTGTCCTCGTTTGCGGACTCGTGGAGCGCGGGCGAGTCCATGCCCCTCGACGAAGCGCTGGCCTGGAACGGCGGGACGATCGACGTGGACGCCGATGGGTTCGTCTACTGCACGCAGCTGACGCCGTATGAGATCCGCAAGTTCACGCCTGAGGGCGAGCTGCTGCTCACGATCCACCGCCAAAACGCCTTCAAACCGCCGCGGATCGAGCGGAGGACCGACGGTGCCACGTTCTACCCCTACAGCGCGTCGATCGGCATCCTCGCATTGCCCGACGGCAAGATCATGAACGTTGCGACCTACCTGCCGTCGGACCAGAACATCGCAAGCGCCGTGACCATCATCGACGTGTTCGATGCCGACGGGCGGCTCCTGAAGTCGCGAAGGCTTTCGCGCTCGACTTCAATACGATACCGCGACGCACGCGGCTTTCTGTACGCGATCGAGCAGCGCGAGGTGCCGCAGGTGGTCAAGTACCGACTGGTGTTCCAATGAATCCCGGTGTCATTTTTGTTGACACGCCCCTGCCGGTGGGATCAACCTTCAGCGTTGGTTGGTTTGACGAGGTGTTCGGGCATGTCTCGAACGCCCAAGAAAGGAAGGGAACCACAATGGCAGCCAAGAGGAAAGCCAAGAGAAAAGTCAGAAGGACGAAGCGCAAAGTCAGGCGCGTTGTCCGCAAGGTGAGACGCAAGGTTCGCCGGGCCAAGCGCAAGGTGCGCCGGGTCAAGCGCAAAGTGACTCGCGCCAAGCGCAAAGTGCGCCGGCGCCGGGTCAAGCGCGCTGTTGCCGCCGCTGCGCCCGAGATGTAGTCTGACGTCGCGGCCCTGACGGGTCGTGGCGTGGGGAAGGGAAGCCTCGATGGCTTCCCTTCCCTTTTTTTTGGACCCTCGTCCGTGATAGAATTCGCCACAGGCAACGCCCTCTCCTCCGTCATTCTCCTCCCTCTATAGATGGTCGCGGTACCCGCAGCGTGTATGCGCCTGCGGGCGGGTTCGGGCTGGGAGGTCGGGTCATGCATACCACCGTATTCTCCGGCGCTATCGTCGGAATCCAAGGCCTCGTCGTCGAAGTCGAAGTGGACATCTCGCGGGGCATTCCCGCGTTCTCGGTAGTGGGATTGCCCAACGCGGCCGTCCGCGAGAGCCGCGAACGGGTGACCGCCGCCATCAAGAACACGGGCCACCACTTTCCACTAGAACGCATCACCGTCAACCTCGCCCCTGCCGACGTCAAGAAAGAGGGATCCGCGTACGATCTGGCCATCGCGGTCGGGATCCTGCTGGCGTCGGGGCAGGCGGAAGCGACGACGGAGCGCACGCTGTTCATCGGCGAGCTCGCGCTGGATGGATCGCTCCGGCGGGTGCCGGGTGTGCTGCCGATCCTCCTCCACGGGCGTGCCGCCGGCTTTCGACGCGCCGTGGTGCCGCTCGCGAACCTCGATGAAGCCCGCGTCGTCGAAGGTGTCGAAGTGATTGCTTGCGAGAACCTGCGGGTAGCGGTGGCCATGGCGCTGGCCCCCGCACCCGCGTCGGCCGGATCCCGCCGCAACCGCGCCGCCGGCGATCCGACGGAGGCGAACTTCGACGCTACCGTCGACGGGCGAGTGATCGTGAAGCGGGCCGACGACCCCGTACCCACTCCGCCCGCCCCGAACTCGTTCGCGCTCGACATGGCCGACGTGGTCGGGCAGGAGGCGGCCAAGCGGGCGCTTCTCATTGCCGCGGCCGGCGGCCACCACGTGCTCATGACCGGTCCTCCGGGGGCAGGCAAGACCATGCTCGCGCGGCGATTCGCGACCATTCTGCCGCCGCTATCGTCCGCGCGATCGATGGAAACCACGATGATCTACTCCATCGTCGGGCTTCTTCCGGGCGGGGGGCTCATGACCCTGGCCCCGTTTCGATCGCCGCACCACAGTGCCAGCGACGCGGGCCTGATCGGCGGCGGCGGCGTGCCGCGCCCCGGCGAAGTCACCCTCGCGCACAACGGCATCCTCTTTCTCGACGAGCTGCCCGAGTTTCGCCGGCACGTGCTGGAGACGTTACGCGAGCCGCTGGAGGAGGGGCAGATCACCATTTCCCGGGCTCGCAGCGCCGTCACATTTCCGGCCCGGTTTCAACTGGTGGCGGCGATGAACCCCTGCAACTGTGGCAGCCATGGGAGCAAGGTGAACCAATGCAGCTGTTCTCCCTCGACAAATCGAAGCGTATCTCGCAAAAATATCAGGTCCACTGCTCGATCGAATCGCGATTCACGTGGCTGTGCAACCCGTTGAGCTCGACGCGTGGGGCTCATCGTCGGTCCGGATGACAAGCGCCGCCATGCGAGAGATTGTCATTCACGCACGCGAGATCCAGGCGACGTCGATTCGCAGAAGTGGATGGCACGGACTGTAACGCGAGGCTCCCCGAAGGCATGTTCTCGACTTCTTGTTCGATGGAGCCGGCGGCCGAGACGCTGTTTGTGCGCGCACAGAAAGTACTCTGGTGAGCGCACGGTCGCGGGGACACATCATTCGCGTGGCGCGGACGGTCGCGGATTTGGAAGGGAGCGAACGGATCGGAGAGCGGCACGTCGCGGAAGCAGTGGGGTATCGGAGAAGACGTGCGTGACCAAGAGCTTGCGCCGCGACATCGCTTTCCGAGACACGCGTCCAAACGGCGGCGGGAAAAAAAGCAATTCGGATCAAGAAAACACTAGACAGTTTAGTCCGTTGTTGGCAAACTGGTAATTAAGAAGGGCCGCGCGCAGTCGTCGCTACAAGGGGGGATTCGGTTGCTGACCGGAGAGCCGATGGGGTTGTCGCTGGTTCACGGCGTCATTTGCGCCGCGTGAACCGATCCTATCTTTCTCTAGACGTTTCTCTATCTCCGATTCGCGCGTCGCCTGCCCGCGATCTCGACTCCTGAACCTACACAAGTCCCTGGTTACCCGTGGCACATCAGGTCGTCGGGGAGATCACGAAGGGGGATGGGTCAACTAGCCGCGTCTCCGGAAAACCCAGCGCGGACCACACGGGAGGTCAAGGAGTCGATAACAAGAGATGTCGTGGATACTTTCCTTGCCTTTTTCGGTCCCGATCTTGCCGATGCAGATGAAGCTGTCACTGCGGATGGATCAAGGTTGAGGAGCAAGTCAATAGGAGGGGACTGCTGATGGCTACGACCCGACGCCTTCTACCTGCCGCCATGGGGTTTGTGCTGTGTCTGCTGTGGGTAGGAAAGCAACCCTTCGCCACAACAATTGAACTGTCCGCTACGAAAGTTTACTACTTCTGTCAGGGGTCAGATGACCCTGGGAAGGTCATTGTCTACGCGCGCATGTCGTTCAATTTGGGAAGCACGGCCGTGCGGTTCAAGGTCCAGGCGAATCCCGAACTGACGTGGACCTACCTCACCGAAACACCTTTGTTCCCCACATTCGTGGGGAACACACAGACCGGGATCGAGATCTGTTTTGAACAGTGCAACATGGACGCTCAGGCTCCGCTGGTTAGGATCGAATACATGGCGTACGGCACGAGCGCGATCTGCAGCGGACGACTGTTCGTCGTTCCGCATCCAAGCGCTGAAACAGTAGACGTGATTAACTGCAACGGCGTGCCGAGCGCAGCGATTACTCTACCGCTTGTGGTGGGCGGCATATGTGCTTGTCCCTCGGCGCGTAGCTACCCGGGGACGCCTCATGTGTTCGATTGCATGGCTGTGTTGACAAGGACGAGCACGTGGGGTGCAATTAAGGCGCTCTACAGCAACTGACAATTGGAGGGGCTTATTGCTGATCGTCTGATCTGAATGTGTTTTTCAGTGGTCCATTAATGGGGCGGCCGCAACCTTTGGGGAGGAGAGAAAAATGGAGTTGCGAGTCCGTCTTATTTGGTCACTTGTTTTCGTTTACCTTCTTACCTCGGCGCCGGGTCAGGCAGAGGAGATCGACCCGGTCTACTGCGCGCTACTCCCGGATTCCGTCACACTGTCACTTGGTGGCATCGCTGAGTTGGTTCATCCATTCGGGTCGGATACTACAACCTACCCGAACGAGTTTGACCCCGACTCAACGAGCCTGTCCAAAGCATTCTCGCAGGTCTTCAGACTTTACTTGACGGACAGCGTGTCGAATCGATGGTCGCGAAGCGAATGGGAGGGAATAGTCACCACGATCATGAACAATGACACCACCACGACTGATGATGATGTCTTTGGTCGGGTGTGGGGCTACTTTGTCCGTGATGGGAGGGACTTGAATCCTTACTACGCGGGCGTGCGGTACACCGCCGTGGAGGAGGGCGACACGTTCACTACCATCGACTTGTACCTGTACGATGCATCGGATATTCCCTGCCCGTGCACGAGTGAATATGGCCAGACCTGCAACGGGTATTCGCAGTATTTGGGCGACAATAAACTTGTGATCAATGCCAACGATTCCCAGTGTCCTCCGGACTCAGGATGTGCAAATTGCGCGCCTATTACCCTCGAGGATATGCTGGGCATGGGCATCGCACACGAGCTTCAGCACCTCTGCTTCGCGATCAACGATCAAAACGGCTACGCAGGCATTAACGAGACGTTGTCGACGCTCGCTGAGTACTTTATGGACGTTTGGCGTCCGCTTGCTTTTGATATTCCCTATGATGCGTCTTTCATGGACATCGAGCACTGTGATGTCCCGTCTTGCGAGTTTTGCGGACAGCCGCCGAAATACCAGGTGTACAAGCCGTGGATGATCCACCTCTATGAAGTGTTCAAGGGAAACACGGCGGATCCTACGGACGACCTACTATACCGCTGGATTCGCAATGATGATCCTAGCGTTTTTCGACTTTACCTAAGTCAGCTGGCCGATGTGCTTTGGGACGATGACTTCGATTGGATGGGGGGCGCGGATGCCGTGGACCGTTTTACGAAAGCATACGGGGATTACCTCGTAGCGAAATTCTGCAATGCGCCGAGTTTCAGCGCGCACGGTGAGTTTGGACATGGACCCGTTAATACCGTTGAGAAGTTCGGTTACTTCCTGGATAACTGTGACACGGAGGGGATAGGGGTTCCTGAAGAGCCAGTGGACTGCCCCCCGTACGAAAACTCCAACAACTGGGGTTGCTGGAACGTGCGCGTGCTTGCACCGTCGTACGAATTGACTGACGACAACGAGAACGTGCTGGCGAGCGCGTTGGGTGTTTATCAGAACGGCGACGACACGCCTGCCGTCACTGAATGGGATACGTCGAGGGACTATATTGATGTGTACGTGTGGGGAACCGATTACATCGTATTTCGCGCTGGCGCGTACTTTGAGGATGGAGGCGAGCATGAACTGCGGATCCGTGTGGGCGGAACGGACATAGAGCATAACCTGGCGATTCGACCGATTGGTCGAATCATGGCGTACGGAGCTGATCAAGACACACTCCAGATGCACCCGGATGACCTATTGTTCGTCGAACCGATGACGTTCTCGCCCGCCACGACGTCCGGGGACACGGTGCTTGCCGAAACAGTGACCGTCACGGACTTCGGGCGGTCCGTGAAGGTTGTTGTGCTCGCCATCGGTGCCGCGGGCACGAGTATCGACAGAGATTACCCGTATAACGGCTTCGTTTATGAGTACGAATATGGCGTTTTCACGCCCGGTCCATCAACGCGTACGTGGCAAGGCGATGTCTTCGCGCTGGGCGACGTCACAGTTCTTCCGGGTGGAACGCTAGACGTCGGAGCAGGCACCCGTGTCAAGGTCTGGCCATTTGATCTTGCGCAGGGAGGCGCAGATGAGGACCGCATCGAGTTGAACGTGGAGGGTCAGCTGGTTGTTGACGGCACCTCAGCAGACCCGATTGTCTTCGATTCCTGGGACGCCGCAACGACGTGGGATTGGGTTGGCTTCTATTTCGATAGCCAGAGTGCCGGCGGGACCTTTGACCACTGTGTCATTGGCCATGCGCTGTACGGCATTGAGTCCTACGCGCCCGTCACGGTAGCGAACACGACCATCGAGTCCTGTATCATCGGCGTGCTCGCTCGCAACGGAGGCAGCGCGCTGGTGCAGAACTGTACCCTCTCCGACATCGACTATATGGGAATCATAGTCGAGAACAACTCCACGGTCGTTCGCAATAGCACGGTGCAGCGCGTAGGCGCAAATGCGCTGGATGTCCGGTACCCAGCGGGCGTCGTGGTCCGCAACTCGACGTTCAAGGACTCGGATCAGGGCGTCTACCTGAGGTCCACGGCCTGGGAGAGCGTGGACATCGATTCCTCGTGCATCTTCTCAAACAACGACATTGGCATTAACGGGTTCGGCACAGGGACGAGCTGCGTCATCAAGAACTCTACCTTCGATGGAAACACGAGCAACGCCATCCTGTGTGATGGGGGAAGCAGCCCCGTCATTGACGGGAACGGGTTTAACTACAACGCTGTGGCTGTGTACTGCAGGCAAAGTTCTTCCCCGACAATCACGAATAATTCAATGGTGCACTTCACCGAGGGAGTTGTCGTGACGACGAGCTCTAATCCGGACATCGGCCACTACAGCAGCACGGGCAACAACCAGATCGCGTATCCCGATGACGAGAATGGAAAGTACGTCCATAATTACACGGCGTCGACGATATACGCGCAGAACAACTGTTGGAACGTTGGTCTCTCGCCGTGTGCGCCGGCAGCCAGTTGGTTTTCGGGCTCCGTGGATCGGACACATCCAATCTGTTGCATGGTCGAAGAGCCGCAACAGGGGTTTCAGATTCCAGCCGAGCCGGGAACCGCGACACCGGTGGTGACCGCCTTGAAGGGAATCGTGCCCAATCCCTTCAATCCCACGACGACAATCCACTATGACCTTGCTACGCAGGCAAAGGTTGACTTGAAAGTGTATGACGTGGCGGGCCGGCTGGTGCGCGCCCTGGTGGGCGAGACGAGGCCGGCCGGCAGTCATCAGGTGGTGTGGGATGGTCGGGACGGGCGAGGGAACCCGACCGCCAGCGGCGTCTACTTCGTCCGCATGATCGCGGACAGCCAGGTGTTCACCAAGAAGATGGTTCTGTTGAAGTAGTGGGAGGGATTCACATGCGCAAACTCACTGAAGTTGGATCGCTTGTTGTCGTGGCGATTGGGGTTCTTGTTGCACAGGCGCTCGCCGAGAGCACGATCGTCACAATCCCGATAGGAAACGTCACAGCTCGAGATTCCGCGCGCGGCTCGTTCTATGCCGTCACTCTTGACCTTCCAAAGGAAGTGACGACGAACAATCTGGACCGCGTTCAGGTTGAATTCGCCGCCGACGTTGACCGCTCAAGCGCGGGCGAGACGGTGGCAACCGCGATGGTTGGCCTGTTTCCGCTCACAGAGACCCTCGGCGACGCGCGACTGGGTCTCGCGGCTGCGCAATATGACAGTGCTGCTGCATCGGTTCGGCCTGTGAAGATGGGGCAGAATCGGCTGGTGAAACTGGACGTTACGGAGACCGTCAGGGGCTGGCTGGCCGAGCCATCCAGCAATCACGGCATTGTCATCGGCACTCTGACGGGTCCAGCGGTGGGCACCGTGTCGCTGCGTGATTCATCACTTGCTCCGAGCACCGCCTTGCGAGTGACGTATTACTACAAGACGCGTTTCGGCGGGCGCGTCTCAGGCAAGTAGGCAGCGGGTCGGCAATCGACACGCTCGATATGAGCGGGCGGGGCCCTCGACCATATCGAGAGGGAGCTGCCACGGCTCCAGGGCGAGGCCGACTTCATGCGCATCCAGTCCGGGACCCGGGAGGCCGTTCTTGGCGGGGCGAGGGATCGCTTCTCCCATTAGCCCGATCTTGTGCCCGTGGGCGAAGCGGGAATCGTTTAGGCCATCGTGGTTATCGGCAAGAATGATGTTGTGATAGATCTGTGCTATTCCCCGGCGCTTCCGGAAGTTCGGTCCCGCTGATCAGAGGCCGGTTCGTTGCCCTGGAGGTATAAGCTCCCAAAGGAGTAAGTGATTGAATTGAAAAGGCTAAAGGCCGTCCCCGCTGCCCCTTCCTCTCCCTCCTCTAAAGAAGCAGCAAAATGGCAACGAACCCCTGCAACTGTGGAATGCACGGGAGCACGATCAAGCAGTGCACGTGTTCGCCGCAGCAGATTGAGAAGTATCTTGCGAAAATCTCGGGGCCGCTTCTCGATCGGATCGCGATCCATGTGAGCGTGCGGCCGGTTGACATCGACGCTTGGAAGTCGCCGTCGAAGGCGTCGCTGACGAGTGCCACGATGCGCGAGATGGTCGTGCGAGCACGGGAGATTCAGGCGCGACGCTTCGCCGAAATCGACGGCATCGACTGCAATGCGCGGATTCCGGAAGGAATGTTTGCATCTGACTGCGCCATGGAACCGAAGGCGGAAGCGCTGTTCGTGCGCGCGCAGAAGTCACTGCTGGTGAGCGCACGGGCGCGCGGTCACATCGTCCGCATCGCGCGCACGATTGCGGACTTGGAGAGAAGCGAGCGAATAGCGGAGCGACACGTCGCAGAAGCAGTGGGATATCGGGGGAGGTAACCCTTGTCCTTGGCGCTTGAGATTAGGCCGCAGCATCGATAGAATCCTCTCATGTTACTTCGCGATGAGCACCAGGTGATTCGCGCCGGTGTTGGCAAGTCTTACGCGTGCTCTCCGGGGCAGTGTGACTTTGGCGTGCTCCTGCCACCATTCTCGCAGTTCCACTGCGTCCGTCGGCGACTAATAATTCTGGCTTCAGTCATTGTGCTCACCGTTACTTCGTCGCCAGCAACAAGCGGTCCCCCGGCTCCGATGGACATTCGCGTGCCCCTCGGGGGCATCGTCCTCCGTACAGAAACGCGTTGGGTGGCGCCGTTTGTCGAGTACACGGAGGTTCACGGCAAGAGGTGGGAGAGCCATAAGGTTCGGTGGTTTTCGGACAGTGGCAAGGTCCTGGCCGAGACCGATTCGCTTTTTTCCAACCGGGGGTTTCCATTTTGTGGCTATTTCGTCTCAGGTCCATGGAGTGGCCTGGCGTTCCACGGCATGTACAATGACTGGGAGCTGTCTGCCCCAGGTGCTGATAACGACGGTGAAGCCTCCCGGGACGGGCGGGTCTTTCTCATATGGGTACGCGGCGGCCCGACCGGTCAGGCCATCGGTGCAAACGTATATGCGGCAGGCAAGCACGGTGCAAAACTCGGACCTTTTGCCGGCAAGACGCTTACGACGGCGCAGCTGGGGGACGACGGCAGTGTGGCGGCGCTCTTCTCGACAGCCGCGAGCCCGGAGCGAGGGCGAGTGCTGGTCACGAACGCGAATGCGCGGATCACCATGACGTTGTCCACGACGGGAACGGAATCCGCATACGCAGCTCCCGACGGCCGCGGCGTTCTGCTAGGGCAGACGGACGGAACGATGTTCTACGTGGCGGCGGATGATAGTGCCAGACGGATTCAGATGGACCGCGAACTGCCGCCACATGCCCAGGCGATGCAGTGGGCTCCGGGGTCGGCACTTGTGTTCCTCGCCGGCTCAAAGACACGCCAACTCATACTCCTCGACTGTGATCGCGGTCGCGTGGTGTGGCGGGCGCCGAGCCTCGGGACCTACCACGTGGTGGCGTTCGATCGCTATGTGTTCGAGACCGGGCTCGCGCCTGCGTTGGGCGACTCAACATTGAGCGTCCGCGCGATCAATGTGCTCGACATCAAGACCGGCAATCTGGTCGCAACGTGGCGCTCGACCCCGCCTGCGCGCTACACGTTCAGGGATATCGGAAGGCTCATGGTGCGCGATCATCACCTCTACTATGTGACCGACGAGATCTTCGGCGAGATTCGACCCGAACAGGTGGTCGAAGGCGAGTCGTGCTGCACCGGGTGGGAGAGAGTGCCCGGCCTTCACCCTTCTCTCCGGAAGAAGTGACCTAGACGCTAGGGTTTCGGGGGGTGGCTAGACGTCCGGGGGAGTAAGCCACTGATGATGAAGAAGATGAAGCTCGCCTTCACCCGCCACGCCTCCCTCTCCCCTAAAGAAGTGGCAAAAGGGCAACGAACCCCTGTTTGTGCGGGTTCCATGGGTCGACAGTTCGGCAATGTCGTTGCTCACCGCTTCAGATCGAAAACTATCTCGGGAAGATCTCAGGGCCGTTGCTGGATCGGATCGCGATTCACGTCGCTGTCCGGCCAGTCGACATCGACGCGTGGAAGTCGCCGTCGTCGTCGGCAATGACGAGTGCAGCGATGCGCGAGATGGTCGCGCGAGCGCGGGAGATTCAGACACGGCGCTTCGCCGAAACAAACGGCGTCGACTGCAACGCGCGCATCCCGGAAGGCTTGTTCGCGTCACTCTGCGCGATGGAGCCGAAGGCGGAGGCGCTGTTCGCGCGGGCGCAGAAGTCGTTGCTGGTTTCCGTGCGGGCGCGCGGCCACATCGTCCGCGTCGCGCGAACAATTGCGGACTTGGAAGGCAGCGAGCGGATCGCCGAGCGTCACGTCGCGGAGGCCGTGGGGTATCGTGGGAGGTGAAACTCACATCAGGGTGCGGGTTCAGCAAGAGACGTGGGGCGAGGTGAAGGCACCGTATAGAGATTAGAGATGAGCCGAGCGTTGGATCGGACCGACCCACGCCCCTTTGTTTTGGCGGCTACTTGACGAAGCGAATCTGGTACATTACTGTCATATTCGCCCCCGAAACCCCCATGCACCGGCCCGCTAGCATGTTCGCCGTTCTTGTTCCCCTCTCACTGGCCGTGGCGTGCGACCAGCAAACGTTCGATGTCGCACCCGTCACATCCCCGTGGACGACGATCGAGGAGTTCGCGGAAAGGATGGACCCTACGACGGTGTGGGGAAGCGGCGCCGACGATGTCTTCATCGGCTACTACTCGTACGATGCCCGTGAGCCGCTGCGTCATTACGACGGGAGGACGTGGAGAGGGATCCCGCTGGGTGGCGATGTGCGGTACGTGGGCGAAATCTGGGGTTCGGGACCGGAGGACGTCTACGCGACGACTAATCGAGACCTCTGGCACTTCGACGGGAAGGATTGGTCATCCACCGGGATCCAAGCGAACGGCGTATCGGGAGCCGCGGCAAACAATGTCGTGGTGTCGAGCGGCCAGACGCTACTTCATTTCAACGGCACCGGGTGGGATACGCTTCTCGCGCCACAGAGCAGCGCGCAGCTAGGCGCGTTGTGGGTCGGTGACGGTCCAAGCGCCGTGGTCGGACTGCACTTTTCGTACAACACCCCCGATTCCATCATTCGCCTGAACGAAGGTACCTGGTCGGTGCGTGAGCCGGCCCCGGGTTGGATCGCGGCCATGGTGGGATGGTCGATCGGCGACCTCATTGCCGTTGGGCGAGATGCGAACGGGGGCATGGCCTGGCACGGCGACGGAGTGGGTTGGACTCCCACCATGCCGTCGGACGTGCGGCCGACAATCCAGGACGTCTGGGCTGCCGGGACGAACGATGTGTATGCAGCCGCGTGTCAGGAGATTCTGCATTTCGACGGAAACACCTGGCAGTTGTCCGATTCCACCGCTAGCTCGTGTTTGAGCCACATATGGGGATCCGGCGCGACCGATATCTACGCAGTCGGTACCGACGTCGTGCATTACGACGGCGTGACGTGGCAACCAGCCTTCGAGGTCCGGCCGGTGCAGCCGCGTTGCCTGTGGGCGGAGACACGCGACCGCATCGTGGTTGGCGGTGACGGGGTGGTGTACCGCTTGTTGAACGGCGCTTGGAGCGAGGAGGGCTTCGGTACGATTAACGGCGCGGTCAATACGATTGCGGGCAATGGATCGGATGACCTTTACGCGGCTACCGACTATGGTGTGTTCCGTTCCGACGGCATCTCTTGGACGCCGATGCCCGACTCGCCCGGCTATCTCGATAAGTTGAGCGTTCTTTCCCCTGATGACATCTTCGCCACCGACGGATTCCGCGTGTACCACTTCGACGGGCTGGCGTGGTCCATCATTCAGCAAGTCGACGTGCTCGGAAGCAGCGCGCTGTGGGCGTTTGCGACCGATGACGTGCTTTTCGCCTACCCCGACGGCGTCCTTCGCTGGAACGGCCACACCTGGACACGCATCTCGCGCGCGAGGATCGACGACTTATGGGCGAGCACTCCTCATGATATCTACGGAATCAGCGGGTCGTGGATTTTTCACAGCGACGGCGCTGAGTTCAGTCATGTGGGTCCGGTCGCTCCGCAGTATCTCCAATTCATTACGGGTGCTTCCGGGCATCGCGTTATCGCGGTCGGTCCCGGCGGCCATGTGCTGTGGGAGAACGGGCAGTGGGTTGCGGGGATCGATGATGAGGCGATGTACGCGCTCGGTCTCACAAGCTGCCGCGATGGATCCATCATTCAACTGAGCACGACACAGGGTGGGCGCTATCGCCTGTCCCTCTTCCGGGACAAGCCGTGAGCAAACGCATCGCATCGATGGCGCGTGTCCTTCTTCTCGCGACCATGTCACTCGCCCCCAGGCTTACCTGGGCGCAGATCATCGCGCCGCCGCTCGAACACCGGGCGCTCGAGGCCGGGTATACGTACAAGTGGTTCCACCGCGTCATCGAGTCGGGGAGCAACGAGATCAAGTGGCAGGCGGGATCGTTGTACGCCCGCTATGGTGGTTTTCAGCGCCTCACGGTGTACGCCGAGGGCGGAATCTGGGACGTCGATTCCTACTCGCGGTGGGTGGTCGGCGGAGGTCTGACGGGTTTGCTCTACACGCGGGGCTGGTGGTCGCTGGATGTGGACGCGAGCTACAACGAGATCTACGACCTGGACGAAACCACGGCACGCACGGACCATCGAACCTACGGCTGGAACGCCGCGCTTGTGGCGCGCGGGTCATTTGCCGTGAGCGGGCAGCGCGTGGACCTCTACGCTGGTCCCGCGTACGTTAACGATGTGGCGGAGACATACCCGTTCAGCAGCAACGATCCGGTCCGGACCGAACCCGATCAGCACTGGGGGGCATGCGCGGGTCTCTATGCTACTGCTCTAGACTATGTGAGCGGCTTTGCATATTTACTCTACCTGGACCAACCGCAGCTTCGCCTGGGAGTGTCACTACGTTCGCGCGGGGAGACTCCATGATGCACCGTGGTCTGGTGTCGACACTCGTGCTCGCAACCATCCTCGCCGACGGAAACGCCGTGCGGGCGCAGGTGACCGGCGGCATTCTGCCAGGGGGCACCTGCGAAGCCGGGCTGATGTACCACGACATCAACCGGGCCATCGAGTTCCAAAACGTGATGAAGGACGTCACGTACAGCACCTCGACGATCGTGTTTCGCTTCGGGATCACGGACGCGGCGACAGTGTCCATGGAACTCGGTGGTGGGATGGGCAGCGTCGACATAGACGACTTCAGTTACGTGGTGGGCGGGTCGGTGCAGACGCGGATGTGGTCCCGCGAACCAACCCGGGTGACCACCACGATCGCTTTCACTCGCATCCTTTCCCTGTACCGCGAGACCGGGTCGCCGGGTGGGCAGCTCACGCAGAGCGCGGATTGGAACGTACTGCTGGAGCGGGACGTTCGCCTCCGCGAACAGGCCGTGACGGTCTGGGGTGGTCCCGCGGTCTCCTTCCTGACGGCCACGCCGCAAGCACCGAATGTCGAGAACACCTGGGAGTCGAGTCAGGTCCTCGGAGGAATGGTGGGCATACGCGTGCTGGTTGCGAAGCACGTCTCGCTGTCCGGGCAGGCGTTGTGGATTAGTGCATTCGAGCCCGGCGTGGCTCTGGCCTACCGTTTTTGAGAAGCGTGGCATGCTATTGACCTCGATGGCGAGTTGACGCCCAGGGATGCGGTTGGATGAGACGATCACTCGCCCTCGCCACTATGGCCGCACTGATGGCCTGCTCGCAACGCGGCGCTCGCGAGCAGAGCTCGGTGCCGGCGACGAGTACGGGTTTTGTCGACAAGGTTTGGACCGTCGTCGACCCCGCGGGCGGTCCGGGTGATCTCTATGTCTTCCTCTCCGACGGCACCTTCGTCAAGACGGCGAAGGAAGCGGTGCCCACCGTCGGAAAGTGGAGTTGGGATGGGAAGCACCTCACAGTCATCGAAACTGCCCTTCCTTACCAGGCGGATATCGATTCTCTTACCAGTGCGTACCTTGGAATCACCATTCATTTCATGGAGCGGGAATACCATGTGGGACTGGTTCCGGCCACCGGGACCGAAAGAAGTGACCCAAAAGCAGTTCTTTTCATGTCGCTTCGCAACGGGGAATAGAACAAACTAGCTGTATCACACGCGAGCATGTCCATTCTGTTTACAGTATTTATTGCGGTCGGGTTGCTTCTCGGCTGGAGTCGCGATCTTTCGTTGCAGGTTTTTGCCCGACAGTTCCTGGTTTGGAGTTGCGTCCTGACCAGTCTGGTCTTTGGTCTTTTCGCCGAATTTTTGGTTGCGCATTGGAGGTTCGACGGACCCCGTAAGCGTCGATGGAGGAGCTTGCTCGGGCACATTGTGACCAACTGGCTGTTAGCTCTCGGCGTGAGTGCACTTGCACTGGCCACGCTAGCCATGCCGGTATTCGACTCGATGCGTGTTGTTGGACTCCTTGTATCGGTGATCGTGCTTGAGTTCGTGGTGGTCTGTTCAGTCGCGTCAGTCATCAATGCTCGAAGGCAGGGTCAGCCCAGGACTCGAGCCGCGTTTCTCCGGGGCTTTGGGAACTACGCTCTGCTGAACACTGTTTCCATGGTGGGCGGCGTAGCTGCTGGTCGGCTGTATTTGAACCTGTTCTATCCGGGGGTCGGCTAGGGGGCGAGGGTCCGGCTAACTAGCCGTTCTGCCGACGGACCGGCGAGAGCGTAGCTAGAGTGAGTTTGGCCAAAGCCCTCGGCATAGGGACTTTCGCCGCGCTCAAGCCGTGTCCGACAGCCTCCCGAAAGGAAGCGATTGATGGCAAAGAAGATGAACGCAGCCCCGACACGCCCTCCCCTCTCCCCTAAATCAGTGGCAAAATGGCAACGAACCCCTGCAACTGTGGAATGCACGGGAGCACGATCAAGCAGTGCACGTGTTCGCCGCAGCAGATTGAGAAGTATCTTGCGAAAATCTCGGGGCCGCTTCTCGATCGGATCGCGATCCATGTGAGCGTGCGGCCGGTTGACATCGACGCTTGGAAGTCGCCGTCGAAGGCGTCGCTGACGAGTGCCACGATGCGCGAGATGGTCGTGCGAGCACGGGAGATTCAGGCGCGACGCTTCGCCGAAATCGACGGCATCGACTGCAATGCGCGGATTCCGGAAGGAATGTTTGCATCTGACTGCGCCATGGAACCGAAGGCGGAAGCGCTGTTCGTGCGCGCGCAGAAGTCACTGCTGGTGAGCGCACGGGCGCGCGGACACATCGTGCGCGTTGCGCGAACGATCGCGGACCTCGAGGGAAGCGAGCGAATAGCGGAGCGGCATGTGGCAGAGGCGGTGGGGTATCGGGGACGATAGAGAGCCCGCGTCCTGTCACAGGCGACGGTTCACGCGAAGTTCATATTGTGATGTTTGGGAACTCCGACATGCGGGCGGGAAAGGCTCACTCGCCCTATTCCGCGGGAAGGGTGAGGACCGGCAGGTTCACGATTCCTGCTTCTTCGATGCGATCGGCCATAAGCCGATACTCGCGTGCCTGCTCGTCGAGGTTCTCCGACGCAACGCCGGTGCTTCTGGCGATTCTGCTCCGATCGAATCCGCGGCCGGTCAGGTAAGACGCTTCAAGACCGAACTCGATGAGCTTGCAGAACGATCTCCCTTCTTGATCGTCGAGGAGGCCCGATGTGTTCGAATCCGCAAAGGGCCGAAGTTGTTTGGCAATTCGCGCTACCTCACCGGAGTCTGGGGCGGCCGGCAATGCCGAACGACGAGCAGCAAGCATCGCTGCACGATCGACTTTCCACTGCCCGTACTGATCGGCCTGCATCTTTTCTTTCCAGTATTTCTCAAGATTAGTACGTTCATAGAGCACGTTCACGGAAGGGTTTCTCAAGAATTGCTCTTCCTTAGGAATGAGCACGTCAAGCTTCTTGCCGACAAGGAGTTCGTTGCAGAAGCGAGACAGGCCTTCGCTATCCGAGGTTACCATGCGTGCCTCCAGGCCACCGGCAAATACAAAAACGACCTCGTCGCCTGCCGCATACGAGTTCTGGAGTGCCTGAGGACTTTGAAAGAACGGTTCGACTTCTTGATACTGCTTGCGACGCTCAGCGTTGCGAGCGTCTAACTGCCGCAATTCGACGGCCGACTTTGCCATATGAAAGCCTGCGAAGAGAATGGGAATGGCCGAGACGGCTACGGCAGCGACCCCGAGTGTTCGGTGAGGTCGACTCTTGAGAAGGCGTAGGCCTTGCGCAAGGCCCGCGATCGCTAGGAGCACGAGCAGTCCCATCCCGGCGACCATCACGAAAGCGGCCAGGATACCTTCAAGCCCCAAATTGGCGCTTCTGCACCACGCAAGAAAAGCAAGAAGGAGCGCCGCAACGACCACCTCGGCAACCACGATGCACCCCGTTATGACGGGGTTTGGGCTCGAGTTTGCTACTCTACTCACACGTGGGCTGCTGGTCGCGGGTACGCGACGCGGGCTCCTTGTCAACAGAAGCCCCACGACACACACGCCCGCGCCGAACCACGCGATCATGACATCCAAGCCGGCGGATACCGAGGCTGTCATACCCTGCCCCATGAGTTCTCGCTGGGTGAGCCCCGAGGACATGAGGGAAGATGGGACTCTATGCTTATAGATCGAGCAGGAAACAATCGTCACTAACCATTCAATCGCCCCAAGTCTACAGCCGTTGAAAACCAATCGTCGCCAGGAAACTGCATCGCGAAGCACCCACCAGGCGCCAATGGGGCCACCGACAAACAAGAGGACAACATTGACGGGCATCTGAACCGACATCCGGCCGTCGACACTCCCGAACAACTTACCTACAATGCCGATGACGATGTAGGCAGAGAATAGACCAATCGCAATGGCGGCGAGTTTCTTCACAGGGCAACTCCTGATTATCAGGGTGAGTACCAAGAACCGAGCAAGAAGTCTGCCGCTTCGACGCGGGCGGGACCGCGGCTTTCATGAAGGAAAGTGATGGCCTATCAACAGGTTAACATCGCGTACCCACGGGGCGACACCTTTCCCTAAAGAAACAGCAAAATGGCAACGAACCCATGTTTGTGTGGGTTCCATGGGTCGATGTTGCGGCAATGTCGTTGCTCGCCGCTTCAGATAGAGAACTATCTCGGGAAGATCTCGGGGCCGCTATTGGATCGGATCGCGATTCATGTGGCGGTGAGACCGGTGGATGTCGAGGCGTGGTCTGGCTCGAGCGACACGACGCGTCTCACGAGCGCCGCGATGCGGGAGATGGTGGCGCGGGCGCGAGAGATTCAGGCGCGACGCTTCGCCGACACGAACGGTGTCGATTGCAATGCGCGCATCACGGAAGGAATGTTCGCCACCTTCTGCGCGATGGAGCCGTCGGCGGAAACGTTGTTTGTGCGTGCGCAGAAGTCGCTCCTCGTGAGCGCGCGGGCGAGAGGTCACATCGTCCGGGTCGCGCGCACGATTGCGGACTTGGAGAGAAGCGAGCGAATAGCCGAGCGACACATCGCGGAGGCGGTTGGGTATCGTGGAAGGGCGTAAGTATATCGGGGGAAAGATCGACGAGGCGTCCTCCTCCGGCACGCACGACCCGTTCACTGTGGAAAGCCCTGCGCAGCTACTTAAGCAACAGCATTTTCCGCGACAACGTTGTCTTGCCTGTACTCAGTCGGTAGAAATAGATGCCAGATGCAACGGGCCTTCCCGAATCATTCTGGCCATCCCAGATCGCCTCATGCGTGCCGGCTTGAGTCATTCGATTCACGAGTGTCCGCACCAGCGATCCGTCAGTAGAATAAACACGAAGTTTGACCAACGATGCTGCGGGCACAATGTACCGGATACTCGTGAGGGGATTGAATGGATTTGGACGGTTCTGCAGCAGTTCCGCTGCGAGCGGTGGCATCGATACTTCAACCGGGACCGACAAGGAGGAACCGGAGTCGATCAGTGCTTCCAGGGTGTAAGTGTACGTGAAGCCAGGTCTCGCAGTCTCGTCAATGTAACTTCTCGCTTGCGGATCAAGGAGGTTCGGTTCGAACTCCAGGCCTTCAGATTGCAGGCGATGCACCCTGAACCCATTCACACGCTCATCCGCCTGCACTGACCACGTCAGCCGGACGCCGGTTGACGTCGCGCGCGCATCGAAAGAGGTGATCAAAACGGCGACGGGGTACTCCGGTTCGCGGCGCAGAATCGCGCCACCACTTCCAACCATTGTTCCGGCATCAGCGCCGGTCATGCAGATGCCGAAAATGTCGCCAAGATAGCTCCCCGCCATGCCGCTGCGTTGCCATTTCCAGGTCAGGCCGCCGTCGGTCGTAAACCTCACGTCGCCCCATTCGCCCACTGCGGTGCCGTTCAATAAGTCGCCGAACCAGACGTCGTTGAGGTTCCGATGGGTTCCGGTTTGGACACGCGTCCACGTATTGCACCCATCCGTCGTGCGAACAATGGTTCCGTTGTCGCCGACGACCACGCCCGTATTCGCATCGAGGAAGAAAACCGCGTTGTACGACTGACGCCATGGAATGAGTGACTGGACCCAGGTCGCCCCTCCGTCGGTCGTTCGTATCAGGTTTTGAATCCATCCAACAACAATGGCAACTCCGTCCACGGCACAGACATCGGTGTAAAGGGAGAGCGGCGTATTTGTCTGCGGCGTCCAGGTTACGCCTCCATCGGATGTCTTGTAGACTTCGTTCCAACCAGCGATGTACCCGGTCTGTGCGTCATCGAACGACACGGAATAGAGGGGAGATGTCGTGTCGCGGGTCCGACGCGTCCAGGTGTTACCGCCGTCGTTCGTGCGAATAATGTAGCCGTCGTCTCCGACGGCGTGACCATGATCGGGATCCGTAAAGTGGACGCCACGCAGCCTCGAGGCAATGCCGCTCGTCTGCGGCGTCCATGACACGCCGCCATCCTCGGTGCGATAGATAGCGCCGTTGTCGCCAACAACAGTTCCCTGCAGACCGTCCAGAAAATGGACCCCATGGATGCCGCTATATGTGAAGCTCCTGGACATCTGCTCCCAGCTTGCACCGTCATCTACGGAACGAAGGATGATCCCGTTGTCACCCACGGCCAGCGACACCGAGCCGTTCGACGCGATGCCGTGCAGGGCGCGTTCGGTATTGCTGATGCTGGTGATCCAGCTGGTGCCGCCGTTCGAGGTACGAATGATCCGCCCGCCGTAGCCGACGGCGATGGCGCGGGTGGAATCGATTTGGACTACGGATCCCAGGATCTGTTGGGTCGTTACGGGCTGGGAAGACCATGTCAGCCCGCCGTCGGTCGTGCGCACCACCATTCCTGGCCCCCCGGTTGCCGTGCCGTTCGCGGCATCGGAGAAGGAAACGGAACGCAGGTCGGTCTGATACGATCCAACGTACTGGTTTGACCACGTCAGCCCACCGTCGGCGGAGAGATAGACAGCGGCTGTCATGAAGCCCGTATCCCAATCGGTGATGCCGCCGGCGGCGATGATCTGATTGATCCCCAAGACCCAGAAGTCAACGACCGTGAATTCGGGAGGGAGAACGCGCGTCTGCCACGTTGCGCCTCCATCGTCGGTCCGGATCAGGTTGTTGTAGTAGTCCGACACGAAACCGGTCACGCCATCCAGAAGGAACACAGCCTCCAACTGGGTCGGCGCCGGACTTGGCGCGAAGTCCCAATGTGCGCCGCCGTCGAAAGTCCGTAGCACGACATTGCCGCTTCCCACGGCAAGGCCGATGCTGGTTGTCCCGAAGGAAACGTCGCGAACATACATGGTGGTACGTGTGTCGATATCCGTCCACGTCAGTCCAGCATCGCTGGATCGAATCAGCGTACCGCCGTCACCGACAACGATTACAGTGTGGTTGTCCAGAAACGTGGCGGCTCGCAGGGTACTTCCGGTGGGTTGGGGATTCTGCCAGCCCCAGGGGGGCTCAGCGGCATGAAGCGGAAAAGAGACAAACGATGCGATACAGAGGGTGAGACTCAAAGCGGGCAATGAAAAGCATCGCATCGAAGCGGCCCCATCTGCGGCTTAATGCAGCGAAATTGTACCACTCCAAGAGGGAACCTGCAACCTTCCGATTCTATCCCGCGCCTGAACCGTTTGTGAAGGGATTGGAAATGAAGAAGCTAGGGGGCAACCTGCCCCGCCCGACAATCTCCCCTAAAGAAGCAGCAAAATGGCAACGAACCCCTGTTTGTGCGGATTCCATGGGTCGACGATTCGGCAGTGCCGTTGCTCGCCGCTTCAGATTGAGAACTACTTGGGGAAGATCTCGGGGCCGTTGCTGGATCGGATTGCGATTCACGTGAGCGTGCGGCCGGTGGACGTGGAAGCGTGGTCGGGTGTCGATGGTGTGACGCGCATGACGAGTGCCGCGATGCGGGAGATGGTGGCGCGTGCGCGCGAGATTCAAACGCAGCGCTTCGCCGACACGAACGGCGTCGACTGCAACGCGCGCATTCCCGAAGGAATGTTTGCAGCGCACTGCGCAATGGAAGCTACCGCTGAGGCGTTGTTCGTGCGGGCGCAGAAATCGCTCCTTGTGAGTGCGCGGGCGCGCGGTCACATCGTGCGAGTCGCACGGACGATTGCAGACCTCGAGGGAACGGAGAAGATTGCGGAGCGTCACATCGCGGAGGCGATCGGGTATCGGGGGAGGGATTCACGGTAGTGATCGAGCTTTCTGTCGCCGCCGCGGTCGTTCCGGGCGGTTGACGTGCATCTTCCTCAAGCCTTCAACTACGCGCGGGGCAACCTCAGCTTCACCATCAACGGAAGGGAGCACTCACCATGTGGGCTCAAGCAACCCAGAAAGCACATGGATTGCGTCGTATCGGGTGCCATCGTCCTGACCCTTGGGGAGGCCTATGGCTTCCGGAGGCCCATGCGAACCCCGGCACAACGCTCGATCCGCAGAACCCGAACGCGACGTTCACGCAGGAAGGCAGTCAAACGTTCACACTGGGGCCGGTGTTGTTGCTCACAGACCAGTCGTTGTCCGACTTCGTCGCGTTCTTCGCGCCCGATGCGGATGCGGCTCCGGGCACGTTCTCGTCGGTCGAGTTTGGTTGCCGCAGCGTCGAGGCGCAGTCCAGCGTGGAGTACGCAGCCTTCCGTTCGAGCCTCGTCGCACCGCTGGCGGTAGAGACGACAACATGGGGTCGAATGAAAGCATTGTATAGAACGGACCGACCGTGACGGAATCTGGAGGACATCATTTGTCGGTACGGGTTGCGACGGCGTAAGCATCGGCGGGCGTTACCGGATGCGGTTCACGTCGCGGTGCGACCTGTGGATGTGGAGGCGTGGGCGGGTACCGACGGTGCGGCGCGAATGACGAGTGCCGTGATGCGCGAGATGGTCGTGCGGGCACAGAAGACGTTGCTCGTGAGCGCACGGGCGCGTGGCGCTGGCCGCGGGGGCTGTCGGTCATGGTCTTATCACCTCCCAACGAGAACGAAGGATGCCCAGTAGTAAGGATGTTCGTATGGCCGTTCACCGCTGCGGTCGCGCCACTGGCGGAGCCACATTCTGGCGTCGCGCAGCGCGTCGGCCTTGGTCAAGCGGGTGGCGCTGTTTGCGCCCAGCCAGTTGGAGTAGAAGCGGCCCATGAGAAGCGCGGTCGCCTCATCGTTCACCGGCCAGCGGCTCGCCAGCAGACAGTGCGATCCGGCGCGCAGGAGTGGATACGCGAAGCCAACAGTCCCCTCGCCGAACACGTTGCGCCCCAGGGCGGTCTCGCATGCGCTCAGCGTGACAAGCTCCGCATTGAGCCGCCAGTGACCGATCTCCTCGGCCGTCACGACTCCGATGTCCGGTGTCTTCGCAGCCTTCGCAGCGTGAACCTGCGCGAGCACGAGCGCAGAACGTTCCGGCTTGATGTCGTCGACCAGCGCATGGGTGGCGAAGTGAATGATGTCAAAGTGCCCGAGGTCGCCGCCGGCAGCGAGCTTCGTCAGCGCCTGGCGCGAGGCGTCGGCCCCGACGAGAGTGGTCGACTCCGGGAGCAACGCTGCAATCGTCTCGATCTCGCCACGGGACCACGGCAGGCGGGGAAGTGCCGCGAGTGCGGCCGGGTCGCGTTTGACTGCGCCGCGCAGCGTGGACGAGTCGACGCGCGAGCGTGAGGCGGTTTCCGTCGCCGGTGGCGTCCACACTGCCAGGTGTTCTGCCCGGAAGGGAGGATCGCCGACCAGCAGACCGGATCGCGGCGTTTTCTCGACGCCGCGCGATTGCTCGCAGAGCCATGCGTAGATGGACGCCGACGGTGCCTGCCGAATCGCGAAGCGCTCGCCAGCGAACTTTCCCGACTCGTCCACCAGCGCGTCGAGCGGGAGCGACGACATAGCATCGGAAGGGATCACGATCAATCCACGCACGCCTTCCAGTTGTCGCGCGAGAGGGGCAAGGCGGTCGTTCCAGATCTGTTGGGCGTCGCCGCGCGGGAAGTCGTCGCCGCCAAACGCCGAATAGCCGGCGTCCACAATCGCGTCGCGGAAGCGTGCATAGCGCTGCGCGCGTGTGAACACACGCTCGGCGGGCGTCACGGGCAAGCGCACCCATTGCACGAGCCCGGTCGAGCGAATCACGTATGCATACGCGCGCGGTGTCCCTTCGGGCAGTTCGTGGTCGAGCCAACCCACAATCGCTTCGTCGGCGCGCAACGACTTGCGTACACGCGCGAGCGCGAAGGGCACCGTATCGCCAAGGAGCGAGTCGCTCAGAAGACGCCCGCGTGCGCTCTCGATGTCCTCCCATGCTTCTTCGGGGCGATTCAGTTGCACACGGCAGATGGTCCGTGACTCGTACGGAGTATTCACGAAGGTTGCCGGTCGCGTGCCCGGTCCGGTCCGGAGGCGCGCCGCTTCGAAACCCGCGACCGCGCTGTCGAAGTAGGCCTCCGCGCCCCGAAAGTCTCCGCGGCCAGCCGGTGAATCGCCAAGTTGCGTGTAGCAGCGGATGACCTGCTCGTGGCCGCGCGGGTAATTCATGGCCAGAAGACGCTCCAATGCACCCTGAAGATATCTCTCCCCTTCGTCGTAGCGGCCGTTCCAGTTGGCGATGCGCCCGCGGTAGTGGCCGATGATGTGCTGCGTCTGCTTCACGTTCCCGCCCTTGCTCCGCAGCGCCTCGGCGCGCGCGGTGGCCTGGTCGAGCAGGCTGTCGGCGCTCTCCAGCCTGCGCAACAGGCCATACGTGAGCGCCAGATTGTCGGTTGCCTCCAGCGATTGCACCGAGTCGTCCGGATAGAGCACTCGACAGTCACGCACGTTGCTGCGAAACAGGCGTGCGGCTTCCTCGTGGCGCAGGAGCTCGTTGTAGACCAGCGCGAGCATGTTGCGATACCCGATCAGCTCCATGGAGACGCCGGGCTGGCGCTCGAGCGTCACGAGGCCCTCATTGAGCAGATCGATCGCATCCTGCTTCTCCCCCTGAAAGCGCAGGAGCTTGGCCAGGTTGAACAGACCGTAGAGAACGCGCGGGTCGGCGGAGTCGGGGAGTTTCCTGACGATGACGACGGCGTCGCGCGCGGCTCGTTCGGCGGCCTCGAAGTCGCCCATCCTCTGGTAAACGCTCGAAAGCGCAAACATGGGTTCCACCAGCAGCTCGTGATCGGGACCCAGACGAGCCCGGCGGAGGGCGATCGACTCCTCCAGGCATGCGAGCGCACTCTCGTTCCGGGAATCGTCGGCCAGGTACGTGCCAAGATCGTGGAGCGCGGTGGCGAGTTCGAGCGAATCGGCTTCCGACCGCCGCCGCGCGACTTCCTTCCCGGCGTGGTCGATGGCGAGGACCAATTCACCGCGCTCGTATTGCGCGCGGTGCGTGGTGCGAAGTGTGTCCGCCTCGGTGCTCGCACGGGCCGGTGCGGCGATTGCGCCGATGGCGAGCAGCACCAGCGCCGGGATGATCCGAGTGGAACTCATTTCTCGATGTTCCCGAGCAGTTCACGTGCGTGGTCAGCGCGCCCGCGATCCAGCTCGACGACGTCGACCAGTGCGAGCTTCGCGGCCGGAATATCGTTCAGCGCGAGCCTGGCATTCGCGAGCTGCCAGAGAGCCTCCTCACGCAGTGCCGGCGCATCCGCGGTGGCCACGGCGGCTTCCAGGTGCGTGGCGGCATGCGCGAAGTTGCCAGCCAGCGATTCGGATGATCCCAGGTAGAGGAGCATCTCTGCGTCACCGGGCTTGAGGCCGAGCGCTTCCTCGAGCGCGGCACGCGCGCCGGCGTAATCGCCGTCGCGGTAGAGCTCGAGCCCGCGCAGTCGCGCTGCCTCGAACGTGCCCGGCTCGACAGCGCTGCGACTGATGCGAACGGGAAGCGGTTCGATGCTCGCAAGCGCCGTGTAGTCGACTGGGTCGCGCGAACCCCTCGGCAGGAAGATCACCGTTGCGATCACGGCCGCGGCTGCCACGGTGACCGCGGGCCACCATCTTCTCGCGAAGGACAGCACTGCCCGCCGTCTACTGTTTTCGTCCACGTCCTCGCCGCCTGGCATCTCGTCTTCCTCTCCCGCCGACGCCCATTCCAGTTCGCGGCGACAACTCTCGCACGTGTCGAGGTGCTGCTGTTCCGCCGGTGTGGCCGTGTCGCGGTTCCCCGACAGTGCGATGATGCGGTCGGGGCGGATGTGGGCCAGTCCCTGTGCCAGCGCTTCCGCCTGCAACTTCATCGCGAACGCGAGAGCAGCCCCGCATTCACTGCACCGGTCACGATGCATCTCGACCTCGCGGCGCTGCTCCGGCGTCAGCCGGTTCTCGAGATAGTCGGCCATCTGCTCGAGGATGTGGTTCATTCCGGTTTCCCCCCGGCGATGTCCATCGCCTTGCGAAGGCAGCGGGTGACCTTGACTCGCACCGACGACTCGAGCATATCGAGCTCGGCGGCAATTTCGGAGTAGGGCACACCGTGCAGGTACACCTGCTCGAGCAAACGAGCGCACTCGGGGGGCAATTTTTCGAGCAGGTTACGGACGTCGATTGCGTGTCCGGGATTGTGCGGCACGAGGTCCTCGCGGGCGAGAGATTGCTCGCGGTTGCGGCGCCTCGTCGCCCGGCGCACCGCCTGGAGGACGGTGCTTCGGACGATGGCGAAGAGGTATCCCTCTTCGGAACCCGTCCCGCTGAACTGGTGGAGACCGACCGAGAAGAAGCGCGCGCTGGCTTCCTGGGCGACGTCCTCCCAGTCCACCTCGGCGCCGCCCGGACCTCCGCGACGGCAGACCGCGCGGGCGATCCGGCGGATGGTCTGGTCGATCTCCGCCTGGGCGGCGCGGTCGCCGAGCCGTGCTTGCTGGAACAGGGGGCGCATTCATCGCTCCGCAGCAGGGGACGTGAACGGCTAATCGGAGGAGCAATGCAGTAAACCATACCCCAATCCATCCTCGCAAGAACAAACACGACAGAGAGTTAACGCGCCAGTACCGGACCCGCCGACCCGGCTTTCCGTCTTCGATCATTCAATGGGTAGACGCCGCCGCATGTGCGTTCGCTGCGGGAAATCGAAGCGGTCGGTGTGAAAGAGCGGCTCTTCGTGAAGCGAAATCCCGATGCGTGACATCTCCACTCATGTGCGCACCGATCCAGAAGGCTCGACCTACGCACACCCAACCCGAACCCTGGAGGTTGTCATGCTTCGAATGAAAAGAGTGTTGCCCATGATGCGCCGTCCTCTCCAGATGGCGTGCATCCTCGTGGTCGCGATCGCGACGTCGAGTGCCGCTGCAACCAATTTTCTCGTGAACGGAACCTTTGACACGGCGGTGCCCGACAATGGCACGGGTGGCGGATGGACATCCGCTACCATATCGACTAGTTACGGCTGGAATGCTGGCTGGGGAAATCCGGCGCCCGCCTACGTACTCAATCACACCGGGCAGGTCGGAAGCGACCCGAAGATATTTCAGACCGTCGCCGGGCTCGCTCCGGGCTCGAAGTACGTCATCTACGGGGATTACGATCTTCTTGGCGACACGGGAACTCCGAACAATTCGTTCGAGGTTCGTGTCGATGGCACCGCCATTCTCTCGATTGGACCGCACCCCGCTGACGTGCCGGGCTATACCGGGCAATTCGCGCAATTCAGCATCGAGTTCACGGCCACGGCGACGTCGCACCAGATCATGTTCGCGGCGGAGTGCAACGGTAGCGACCATCACTACCTCGTGGACAACCTGGTCATGGAGACGACCGTCGCGGTCGAATCATCGACCTGGGGCAAAGTGAAGGCCTTGTACCGCTAGTTTTCCGAACCACCGGGAGGACGGCGGCGCGTGCAGTGTTCGCCCCTGCGCGCCGCCGTCCAAATGGTGTCTGCAGAGCGCTTCGTCAGGCTCACTCGATAACATTCGGGCAGTCTCCCCGGGCACGTATCAGGAATCGAGTTGGCGTGATGATCTACACCCACGTCCTGAACAAGGGCGGGCTTGGGTGAAGAGCCCCCTGGATCGGTGACGTCGAATGCCACGCAGCGTTTCTCTTGTTAGGTTGCGGGTTACGCAGTACTATCTGCAGGCTGCGAGCCGAATCGACGGCCCGGTCAGACATTATGATGCAGCCTATGTAGTTAGGCTGCGGGCAGACAGCCGTGCAAGATCGATAGAAGACTCGTTAGTCACATTGACAATAAGGAAGACGAGAATAATTCGGTTTCTCGCGATCACGGTCTGTTCGCGAGTTCTTGCCGGCAAAGCGTTCAGTCGCTAGAGTTGGATGCGGTGTCCACCCTGACGAACAAGATCGTGATTGCGCGATAGGCGCTCGTTCAGCAAGCGGTGAGCTATCGCGGGGGCCACTCGACGATTGCGGGCGCCGATGTCTATCTCACCGTCACCACACAACGAAATCCGAGGTTGAACTCGCGAATGCCGGGCGGTTTGGGGGCGCGGTAGGACGACACCAGTCGGCCGGGAGCACCTTGGTTGAACGACGCACCCCGTATAACGCGCGTTTCTCGCTCGGCGTTATACCAATCGCTGCACCACTCCCAGACATTTCCTCCCAGGTCATGGATTCCGAGCCGATTGACGGTGTAGCCGCCCACCCTGGCCGTGAACATGACGCCGTCGGTATAGCCGTTGATCGTCCCAGACCAACCATCCCCTTCGCCTGAATAGTTTCCGCTTCCTTTTGGTGGCGGATACCCGGATCCCCAGGGATAAACATCTTCTATCTTCCTGTCTTTGTCCTCGGGGGTTGCTCCTGATTCGGCTGACAAACCCACCGCCCGGCTCCATTCTGCATCCGTGGGCAAGCGGAACTCTTGTCTCGCCGACAGCTTTCCCGCCGCTCGCTCTTTCTCCGTCAGCCACCGGCAGAATGCCTCGGCATCGTTCCAGTTCACGTGGGTAACCGGATGCAACGGCGTCTGCGAAAATACAGCGTCTGGGTCGGGGTTGAAGCCGCGCGAGGCAACCCCGGGGGCGCTCCAACCATCGCCCGCGTTGTAGCCTGTCGCCTTCACGAAGGCTTCGAAATCCTGCACCCGCGTCTCCCAGATGCAGAAGAGGACGTTCGTCCCGGGCACCAGCACGAACTTCATGCCGAGGGAATTTTCCCACGGCTCACCGGGGCGGAGTGGCAGGCGCCGCATTTTCTTTCCGCGAACCGCCGGCGCATGCGAGAACGGCGGCGAAAACAAGCAACGCTGAGCAAACGCGGGGAGCTTTCATGGGAGAATCAGGTTCCACAGACTTGCCCTTGTCGTAGCCATCAAGCGCGTCGGCCCCTTTATAGTCCAAGCCCGAATCCTCTTCAACCTTGTTTGCGATGAGCCCGCTCGGGCATGCCACGCAGCGTTCATCTTGTTAGGCAGCAGGTTACGCACTACTATCTGCAGACTGCGGGCCGAATCGACGACCCGGTCGAATTTTGTGAAGCAGCCTACGCGGTTGGATTGTGGGCGGGCAGCCGTACAAGCTCGATAGAAGACTAGTTAGCCCGCTTCAGGAGCACGTAATGCGACCCCTTCGGTATTCCATCAACGTCACATTGGACGGATGCTGCGATCATCGTGAAGGGGTCGTGGACGAAGACTTGCATCGTCACGCGGCCGAGAACATCGCGCAGGCCGATGCCCTCCTCTTTGGCCGCGTGACTTACGAAATGATGGAGGCGGCGTGGCGGCCGCTGGCGCGGACGGGAGTGAGGCCTGATTGGATGGAACCTTGGATGGAACCCTTCGCCCGTACGATCGACGCGGCAAAGAAGTACGTCGTGTCGAGCACCCTGGGTCGGGTCGATTGGAACGCGGAGCTCGTGCGCGGGGAAGTGGGGAAGGCCGTTCAGCAGCTCAAGCGGGAGTCGGGCAAGGGACTGTTCGTGGGGGGCGTGAAGCTCCCGCAGGCGTTGGCGGAGCTGGGATTGATCGATGAGTACGAGTTCGTCGTGCATCCTAGGGTAGCGGGCCATGGGCCGACGTTGTTCGCGGGGTTATCGAAGCGTGTCGACTTGAAGCTCGTGAGCCGACTGGAGTTCCGCTCGGGGGTGGTGGCGATGAAGTATAAGCCGCGAAGGTAGCCTTCCAGGAGTCCCAGGCATGACGCTCACCAAAGTTGTTTGCCTCGTTTATGGCCTCTTCGGCATCCTCTATGTCCTCATCGGCGTCGGGTCTATGTTGCTGCCCACCGGTTGGCTCCCGCAAATCCTGCAAGGCGACTTGGCTCGGGAAGCGTCGAGCCCCTTCGTCGAGCACCTACTCCAAGAATTCGGCACGGTAGTTCTTGCACTCGGCTTGGTATTTCTCTGGTACGCGCGCGGCAAGGAGCAGAATCCCGGCTTTCACTGGGCAGTGACCTGCTACTTCGCATTGGATGCCTTGATCCATTGGGTCGGCCCCGAAGGGCTGATCGGCTCTTGGTCACGGGGCATCATCAATTCCATTCCGTTTGCGCTAATGCTGTTACTCGGATTGCTTCAGTTGCGGGCGTCAAGGCGAAGAGAGGTGCCGAGTGCCGCCTAACAAACAGTTGGACGGACCGTGGAACGGTGTCGCGGGCCCACCCATCCAACCTTCATTCCTCCCCTAGGGAAGTAGCAAGATGGCAACGAATCCCTGTTTGTGCGGATACGTTCTGGTGACGTCGCTGGTCATGCCGTACTATTGACGAACTGCCTGTTCGAACTGAGAACTCGTTTACGCGCGCTCCGTGAGACTATGGCCCTTTCAATCGGAACTCGCCTCGGTCCGTACGAGATCACCGCTGCCCTGGGTGCGGGCGGAATGGGAGAGGTTTATCGCGGGCGCGATACGAAGCTGAATCGCGACGTCGCGCTGAAGATCCTGCCCGAGCCGTTCGCGTCGGATCCGGAGCGCCTGGCGCGCTTCCGTCGCGAGGCACAGCTGCTCGCCTCCTTGAATCACCCGCACATCGGCGCGATCTACGGCTTCGAGGAGTCGCAAGGAGTCGGCGCGCTGGTGCTGGAATTGGTCGAAGGCACCCACGCTCGCGGATCGGATTGCACGCGGCCCGATTCCTCTCGAAGAAGTCATTCCGATGGCGCGACAGATCACCGACGCATGCGAAGCGGCGCACGCGCAGGGCATCATTCACCGCGACCTCAAGCCGTCCAACATCAAGCTGCGCCCGGATGGCGAGATCAAAGTTCTCGACTTCGGTTTGGCCAAAGCCACGGATGCGACACCCGTCACTGGTAACGACGCGTCCCAGTCACCCACCATCACCAGTCCGTCGATGACACGAGCGGGAGTGATCCTGGGGACGGCAGCATACATGAGTCCCGAGCAAGCGAAGGGTCGCGTCGCCGACCAGCGCAGTGACATCTGGGCGTTCGGGTGCGTGTTGTTCGAGATGCTCACCGGGAATCGCGTATTCCACGGTGAGGACGTGGCGGAGACACTGGCTGCGGTATTAACGAAGGAGCCCGACTGGACCCTGCTCCCGTCGGATACGCCACTGTCAATCCGGCGCGTTCTTCGTCGCTGCCTGGCGAGAGACCGGAAACGACGGCTCGCCGACATGGCGGACGTTGGAATCGAGCTCGATGATAGCGTGACCGGAGGCGCGGAACCCGGAGCGCTTTCTACGTCGCCACATCGATGGATTCCGTGGTCGATCGCGGGCGTGTCTGCCGCCATCGCGCTTTGGCTCGCGGTAAGCACGGTCTTCGATCGACCGGCCCGCGATACGCGCGTGGTTCGCAGTTCGATTCTGCTTCCGAGTGGGCTGGGAGTGCGCTCGGGCGGCACATCGGGTGCTACCCTCGCGCTTTCGGCCGACGGCCGGCGCCTGGCGTTCGTCGGCATGGACACGACTGGACACCGCCAGTTGTGGATGCGCACGCTCGACGGTTCCTCGCCCCGGCCACTCGCCGACACCGAGGGCGCAAACTCGCCATTCTGGTCGCCCGACGGTCGATGGCTTGCGTTCGTCGCGGACGGGAAACTCAAGAAACTCGATCCATCAGGGGGTCAGGCCATCACATTGTGCGAGTCGGCCCAGAGTGGTGGTGCCTGGAATCGTGACGACATCATCCTCTTCACGCAGATCAATGGGCCGTTGGCCCAGGTCCGAGCATCGGGCGGCGCCCCATCGACCGTTACCACGCTTGCAGCCGAAGACTTTCGGCACGCGCATCCGATCTTCTTACCTGACGGCGACCATTTCGGGTACGTCGCGTTCGGACTCGGGTTTGAGGTGGCCGTCTGCGTCGCCTCGCTGACGTCAAGCGAGCGAACGCAGTTACCCCTGGACGCCGTCTTCGTACAGTATGCGCAAGGCTTCCTGCTGTTCGCACAAGGAAGCACGCTCATGGCCCAACGGTTCGACGAGCGGCGCAATGCGCTTGTCGGCGCGGCCGTGCCCGTTGCGGAGCAACTTCGGGTCGACTATGGCTCGAGAAGCAGACACTTCAGCGTATCAGCCACGGGCGTGCTCGTGTTCCAGGAAGATCCGTCCCCGGGATTCGATCTCGTTTGGTACGACCGTCAGGGGAGACCAGTTGGGACACTCGGAACCGCGGCCGACTACTCGGATGTGTCGCTCTCGCCCGACGGACGAAGGTTGTTGGTCTCAATCGCGGAGCCGGGTACGACGAACCGCGATCTGTGGATGTTCGACGTGGCGCGGGATCTCCGTACTCGCTTCACGGTCAGTCCCGAGCAGGAGACGCACAATATCTGGTCGCCCGACGGCAAACGGATCGCGTACGACTCCTTGCGAAAAGGGCATCGTGACATGTTTCTAAAGGCCTCCGACGGTTCCGGAGACGAGGAGGTCTTGCTCGAGACCGAGTTCGATGAGAACCCCATGGACTGGTCTCCCGACGGCCGGCTCATCTCATACATCAGGCGAAGTGCCCAAACCGTGAATATCTGGATGTTGCCACTCGATGGTGATCGGAAACCCTTCCCATTCCGGGAATCATCTTTCTTCGAAATCGGAGGAAGGTTTTCGCGTGACGGGCGCTGGGTGCTCTACGTCTCGACCGAATCAGGCAGGAGTGAGGTCTACGTCTCGCGGTTTTCTAGGCCGGGTGAGAAGCTGCAAGTCTCGGCGACCGGCGGCACCGACGCAAGGTGGGGTCCTGCTGGGAAGGAGATCTTCTACTTGTCGCTCGACGGCAAACTGATGGTTGCCACCGTGTCGACGGACGGCGATCAGTTTCGTGTCGGCGAGGTGAAGCCAATGTTCGAGCTGCAGAAGATCGGGCCGCGATTCACCTATGATATCTCGCCTGACGGTCAGCGCTTTATTGCCGTGACGCGGAAATGGGAGTCTGTCTCCGCTCCGCTCGTGCTCGTGGACAACTGGCCGGAACTCCTGGAGCAATGATCCAGGCACAAAGCGCATGGCACTGGCTTTGAAGCAGAGGACTCGTGACGAAGGCTGTGAAGGCCGCGCCCTCTCGCTTCCCTAAAGAACCAGCAGAAAGGCAACGAACTGTTGTAGTTGGGCTGCGGGCGGGCAGCAGATCAGAATCGATAGAAGACTAGTTAGGCGTCGGGAACCGGCAATCACGGACTATCTATATGGCCGAAAACAAGACCAAGCCCACCGACGCTAGCGTCGAGGACTACATCGCCTCAAGAGCCAACGCGCAGCAATGCACCGACTGCCGGGAGTTGATGGTTCTGCTCAAGAAAGTCACCCGGCACTCACCAAAAATGTGGGGACCCAGCATCGTCGGTTATGGCTCCTACCGGTACACCTACGAGAGTGGACGAACTGGGGAATCCCCTTTGGCGGGCTTTGCCATCCGTGGCCGAGAACTGGTGGTCTACCTGTTGGCTGAAGGAGAGGAGCAAAAATCCTTGCTGTCCAAGCTTGGCAAGCACAAGATGAGCAAGGTTTGCCTGTACTTCAAGCAGCTTGCTGATCTTGATAGGTCGACGCTCGAAAAGCTTGTCGTCGGTTCGGTCGCGCAGGTAAGGCGGCGCTACGGGTAGAACGATGGCTCCTAACAAGTCATTCAAGCCGACGCCGCGTCGCGGCGCGGCTTAATTCAGGCGTTGGGCGGACCGGAGGGCGCATGGATCAGGAATCCTGATGGCGGTCCCGGACTACCAGACGGTAATGCTGCCACTTCTTCGCTTCCTGTGACTCCGACTACTTCAGTGAGGAGTGAACACACGCCGTCCAACTACAGCATGCAGCGGTACTGGAGGAGACCATGACCTATCCCCGGTGGGGTTGTAACCGCCATCGCGAGAGCCGCGCGACGCGGCGCCTCTTCATCCGATCTTAGTCGGCGGCGCGCTCGTCCCGTGGGTTACTGGCGCCTGCGTGAAGCTTTACCGCGACGCGCACGCAGCACGTGGACGTGGCCCTGGTCGGCGTTCCTCGGTCCGGGAAGGCTCGGACTTGGGCTCTTCTTAGCAGCCATTTCGGCGCTCCCCATGCAGCGTTCGCGAGCATCGCGCGGGACCATTCCCACGGGAAGCCTCCATTCCTCGGCAGTGTAGACATGCGGAGGCGGCGGGCGGTGGTAAGTTGCAGTCTGGTTGGCGGGTGGATAGTATCGGCACGGTTCTTCTGGTCCCTGTTTTGGGATTTCCAAGAGATGTCGCTGGTCGCCGGCGCGCCGTTTCTAATTTTCTACGTTGGGATGGCATGATTGCGGGGTGAGACGCGCCGGGATGGCGGTGTGCACCCACGTTGTTTTCGCCCGGCGGCGCCACGATTGATGCCGCGGCGGGGTCACCGGGAGTTGCTGCCTAACGGGGCGAAGCCAGGGACAAAGCTTGGTTGGCGGGCACTGCATGTCCCCCTGCCCGGCAAGCGGCAGGCCGTACAATCTAATGGAGCCGATCGAAACTGGCCGCCTCATGGGGCCGAGGCTCCCGACGGCTACCGAGCGATCAACGAGCACGACCAGTCGCCCAGAATTACTTCATCGCGTTTACGTGCTCCACGAACTGATCGACGGCGATCTCGGCGCCCAGGTAGAAGCCCAATGCCTTGTTCGTTTCGAGGTCCTCGTCATTGCGGTGCAGCGCCGTGAAGACGTAGTGAGTGCAGTCTCGCGGTTACCATAGTCACGATGGCAGTGATCGAGATGTCGTTAAAGACAGCCGGGCGATAGCCGGGGAACAACATCGAGATCCAGACCAGTTACTTTCATGGGAATAACGTCCAGGAAACAGCCGAGGTTGGGAATCCTGCACGTCTCCCTGTGGCCATGTCGATGCTGAAGATGCCGCCCGGTCGCACGTCCATTTCGGCTCGCGACACACGCCCCCCGGGCTTAGGCATATACCACTCCTTGAGATGCTCCGGTTTCGTCAACGCTTCCCAGACGAGCCGCTTGGGAGCGTCGATCAACCGTTGAATGGCGGAATCAAGTTTCGGATCGATCGTGAATTGCTTGTTCATGATTTTGATTCCTTCTCCTTGAGTTGTTTGACGTATTGGTCGAACCGGTCCAGTCGCGCTTCCCACAACTGACGACGCGCGGTCAGCCAGTCTTCAACGACCTTGCAACCGTCCGGGTGCGATCTCATACGTCCGCACCCGCCCGCGCTTTTTCGACCGCACCAGTCGGCTCTGTTCGAGCACCGAGAGGTGCTGCACGAACGATGGAAGTTGCATGTCGAACGGCGCCGCCAGTTCGGTGACGGTGGCTGGTCCGACAGACAGTCGCTCCAAAACTTTCCGCCGAGTCGGGTTGGCCAAGGCGTAAAACACGTCGTCAGCGGCTGAAGGATTGAACCATTTCCGATACCATCCCATGCCTGTGTTTCTGATCTGACCGGGGAAGTATAGAGCCATAGAATACTTCTGTCAATACCTAAGTATTGTCTTGAAGCGCCAACCTTCGCACGGAGACAAGAAGTCCGGCGAAGGCGGTTGCCCTTACATCGACTCGACTGCGCGCGTGTGGCGAGCGTTCGATCTGCGCCAACGAACGCTGAAGCTGACGAACGATTTTCGGAATTGCGCGCGGCTGGTTTTGCGACGCACTTGCTGGAGTCCGGCACGGACATCCGGACGATCCAGGCACTGCTGGGGCACCGGGACGTGACGACGACGATGATCTACACGCACGTTCTGAACAAGGGCGGGCTCGGCGTGAAGAGCCCGTTGGACCGGTGATGTTGAATGCCACGCAGCGCTTATCTTGTTAGGCAGCAGGTTACGCAGTACAATCTACAGACTGCGCGCCGAATCGACAACCCGGTCGAATGTAATGACGCAGCCTACGTAGTTGGGCTGCGGGCGGGCGGTAAACAAGATCGATAGAAGACTAGTTGGACGGCCAATGGGGGATCGATGACTTCATCTAGGAGCGGCTCAGACTCTATTTCCAAGTACGATGGAGGACCATCATGACGAAGATCACAAAGAACACGATTTGCCTCTGGTACGAATGCGATGGCGAGGAGGCGGCGCGATTCTATGCCAAGACCTTTCCCGATTCGTCCGTCGGCGCGGTGCATCGCGCGCCGGGCGACTTTCCGTCGGGCAAGCAAGGGGACGTATTGACAGTCGAGTTCTCCGTGATGGGTATTCCGTGCCTGGGGCTGAACGGTGGGCCCGCGTTCAAGCACAATGAATCGTTCTCGTTCCAGGTTGCCACGGAGGATCAGGCCGAAACCGATCGATATTGGAATGCGATCGTAGGCAACGGCGGCCAAGAGAGCGAGTGCGGTTGGTGCAAGGACAAGTGGGGTGTCTCCTGGCAAATTACGCCAATTGCGTTGATCAAGGCGTATACCAGCCCCGATCTCTCCGCCGCCAAGCGAGCATTCGATGCAATGATGACGATGAAGAAAATAGACATCGCCGTGATCAAGGCGGCGGTTCGTGGCTAGAAGCCGACTGGAGTGGAGGTGTTGGGTATGAATAGCGAACTACAGCGACTCGAGGAGCAACTGCGCCGCTCGTTGGAGGGTGGGGCCTGGCATGGCCCGGCGGTCCTGGAGGTGCTCGAGGACGTCTCGCCTGAGCAGGCCGATGCGCATCCGATAGCCGGCGCACACAGCATTTGGGAATTGGTGCTTCATTTGGCGAGCGATTATCGTTTGGTCTTGCGGCGTCTGAATGGCGATGGCGCGCAACTAACGCCAGACGAGGATTGGCCGGCGGTGCCGCCCCCTACCCAGGAGAATTGGAGCGACACCATTCAACGCCTTCGTCAGTTGAGTCAGGACCTCAGGCGGGCTGTGCTTAACTTCTCCCCGGACCGTTTGGACGAACCCCTCGTTCCGGAGTCTCCCTACACCGCCTACGTTCAGTTCATCGGTGTCACGCAGCACGCGTTGTATCACACCGGCCAGGTGGCCGTTCTCAAGCGCGCGCTACGCCCCGCACATGGATGACCGGTCTTCGCACACTTGACGAGCGGTTCTGCACGGGCTCCGGGCGGGCGGTACTCGCGGAAGCAGGAAACCAGGTGGAAGATGCGAGTGTTGAACGCCCTCTTTCTGCGGCGTCTCATGGCACGCAGGGCATTGCGTACCATTGAGGGCGTGAGGCGCCTGGCAGAAGCGACCTAGACCATGCGCCTCTGTAACCACAGGCCGCCCAACAACGGCATGCAGGAATGGCGCCTAATCGAGCCCGATCAATGAGCCGAAGCGGACCCGACGACCAGGCCCTGGTTCGGCACCCACTTGTCGTATTCCATGTACTTCGCGGTGCCGAGTGCCGCTTCCTCTCCGTAGAGGCGTGAAACCAGGTGAAGAGCGCCGTCGATCCCGGCGGAGACCCCCGCCGTCGTAACGATCTGTCCGTTGTCCACGTAGCGCGTTCCGGTGTGGATCTTCGTTTTCGGTGCCGCTTTCTTCAGGTCGTCGACTTTGCCGTACCAGGTCGTGGCCTCCCGGCCGTCCAGCAGACCCGCCTTGGCAAGGATGAACGCACCCGTACATACCGACATCAGGATGGCGGACTCCTTGGCCGCGGACTGCGTCCAGGCGATCACCTTGGGGTTGCTGACGGACGATCCCGTGCTGCCCCCGGGTAAGACGATGATGTCGGGCTTGGGGCAATTCTCGATCGTGTACTGCGGCACGATCGTGATGAACCTCTGACTGATCACTGAGCCAGGGGCGGCCGCGACAGTGTAGACATTGAACGGCGAGATGTCTTCATCGCCCACACGCACCTCCGTCGATTCAAATACCTCCGCCGGACCTCCGAAATCGAGAATCTCGACACCCTCGAAGACGAATATCGCCACGTTCATCTTCTTCGTCTTTCCCTCCCCGGCCTGCGCCAGTACGCTCCCGACCGAAATCGCGAGAATCCCTAACGATACCAGGATCGTTCGCATGCTTCCTCCTTATGGACCAGATTGAGCCTGCCTGGACTTGTATACGTGGGGGCGAGCGCTCAGTTTCGGTTGCTGGGGGAAATTCATTTTACACACTCACCCATGCGGGTACCACGGGTCGTCGATCAAACAGTCCAGTGCTCGCCGCTATTGATTCCTTCATTCTGACTCTACGGACATTGCTCTTGACGTGGGAGCCCTGTTCTCAAATCGAAACCAGTGCCGGGTACGGTTGCACGCCGAACAAACGGAGAGCATCACCGGCACTTCGACCAGTACGCCGACCACAGTTGCAAGCGCGGCGCCTGAGTCGGGTCCGAAAAGCGTGATGGCCACGGCGACCGCGAGCTCAAAGAAGTTGCTGGCGCCGATCAGCGCGCCGGGTGCCGCGATCGAATGGGCGATCCGGAACCGGCGCATCAGCAGATATGTGAGTCCGGCGTTGAAATACACCTGAATTGTGATCGGCACGGCGATCAGGAGCACGTGGAACCAGCGACTTGTTATGTTGTCCGCCTGGAATGCGAAGATGAGCACCAGCGTGGCGAGCAGCGCGACCGTCGTCACCGGGTGGAACGCGGGCAGGTAGACGCGTTCGAACCACTCGCGCCCCTTGGACCGGATGAGCAGCACGCGGCTCAGGCTCCCGAGCACGAGTGGAATCACGATGAACGCCACCACGCTGTAGAGGAGCACCGCGAAGGGGACCCGCAGGCTGCTCGCACCGGCCACGAGCAGGCCCACGATCGGGGCGAACAGCACCAGCATGATGAGGTCGTTGAGCGACACCTGCACCAGCGTATACGCCGGATCGCCGTCGGTGAGATACGACCATACGAATACCATCGCGGTGCACGGCGCCGCGGCCAGAATAATCGTCCCGGCGACGTACTGGTCTGCCAGCTCCGGCCCGATCCACGGCGCGAAGAGGTGCTTGAAGAAGACCCAGCCGAGCAGGGCCATCGAGAACGGTTTGACCAGCCAGTTGACGAAGAGCGTGACGAGGATGCCGCCCGGACGGCGGCGCACACCCATGATGCTCGCGAGATCGATCTTGAGCATCATCGGGTAGATCATGAGCCAGATCAGCACGGCGATCGGCAGGTTGATCTGGCTTCCCGTCCCGAACTCGAGGCTTCGCAACGCAGCCACCAGCCCGGGAGCGACCTTTCCGAGCGCCACTCCTGCCAGCATGCACAACCCAACCCACAGGGTCAGGTAGCGCTCGAACACGCTGAGCCGTTTCCCCGCAGCCTCAATCATGATCGCTCGCTCGCGCCTGATCCGGCACGCGCGGCTCCTCGTACCCCGGGGTGGGCAGCCGCAACGCGAAGCCGGGTATGACGGTGTTGGCGAGGGTGTAAACGACGAGCCCGCCGAAAATCGCCGGCGAAACGCCGAACCTCTCGCGGAGGATCTCGGCGATGATGAGGGTGAATACCAGCGTGGGCAGTATCGAAATCCCGATCCGCATCCCGACGCGAAATGATTCTCCGAGCATGACGCGCCGATGCAGGGCGACGAGGGCCATTCGGAAGGGAACCATCGTGGCGAGGAACGCGGCGCCAAGCATCAACGCCCCCACCCCGAAATCGTCGCGCCGCAGGTGTAGCCCCGCACTGAAGAAGTAGAAAGGGACGAAGAAAGACGTGAACATCTCGACGGCGTGCACCATTTGCTCGGAGGTAATCGCGGGCAGGCGCTCACGGAATCGCTGCGCGGTAAGCCCGACGACGAACGCCCCGACGAGGTAGTAGACGCCGAGCCTTCTGGTCGCGAGGGCGCACAGGACGGCGGTCATCAGCAGAAACGCGAACTCGGACTTGGGCGCGTAGGGCACCACCAGCCGCGCGAACGCGCGAAAGACGACGGGCAGGCCCGCGACGAGGGCGGCGAGCACGAGGGCTGAAATGGCGAGCTCCTTCACCGTCGATGATTGGAGCGTGACGAAGAGCACGGCCAGCGCAAGCAGCTCGGTCGCGATGGCCTTTGACTTGATCCAGAAGCGCTCCCGGTCCGTGACGCCGAGCGAATTGAGCGAATCGAGGATGAACCCGGTCGAGGGGGTCACGAGCGCCAGGGCGACGAGCGTCGCGGGGCGAACTGCCAGATCGAGCACCTTACACGCGAGGAAGGCGGTGCCAAGAATGGCGACCGCCTGGACCGCCAGGTGTTGAGTCAAGATCGACACTTCCTGGCGAAGTTCGGCACGATTCACGTCGAGGCCCGCGAACAGGAACAGCGAAACGATTCCGAGCGTCGATAGCAACTGAATGGTGTGGTCTTGCTCGAAGAGGCCGAGTCCGATCCCGGCGAGGGCGCCGAGTCCCACGCTCGTCACGGCGGCTGGCAGGCGAAAGCGCTGCAGCACGCGCGGCACGACGAAAATCAAGAACAGGAGCGCGACGTACTGAAGCTCGGGCGGCAGCTTTTCGAAATACATCATGATATACCACGGAGCACGGCTTCACAGTACCCTGTCCCGAAGTCGGAGGCAAGCGACGGGCGGGAACGGGACCCTCACAGAATGTCGGACCACCGTGGCGATGCGGCAAACGCCGCGTGAATGAGGCCAACGTGGGAATACGCCTGCGGAAAGTTGCCCCACATGCGGGGGCTCAATTCGAGCGGGTGGTCGTGAATGTGGAATCCCGCCGGACTCCGCCATGCAGCCGTTGCGCCATGCGCCGCTAACGAATCGCCCCGCCCGATACGTCGGGCGGGGCGATTTCGTTCAATGATCGCCCTGGAGGGCGAACTACAGTGACTCGAGGAACGCCATCAGGGCCCTGCGGTCGCGAGAACCGAGCCTCGCGAAGTTCTTGCGGGCGTTACTCCCCTGACCATCATGCGCGAGGATCGCCGTTTCGGGCGTCGTCGCACGACCGTCGTGGAGGAACGTTGGCCGCGCCATCAGACCCCAGAGGGGCGCGGTCCGCATCTCACGAGCCCGGGCAGCGCCCTGGACAATGCCATCGCCCAGCTTGCCCATGTCGTGCAGCAGGAAGTCCGAGTACGGGTGGAAGGTCTTGTTCGACAATGCCTGTACCGGACTGAGTCCCGTCTGGTGGGTAGGCGTATGACAGTGGGCGCAACCGGCGTTCTGGAACACCCTTTCGCCGGCCGCGGTCTGGCTGTTCGTGGGGCCCCGCGGAGGTGGGCCGAGGAAGGTCATGAAGTCCGTGAACAGATCCACCCCTTCGCCGTCGTCGTTCAGGGCCGGTGCCGGGTTGAACTTCAACGCATCCGCGTCCCCCTGAGGCAGGTTCTCGTTCGGGAACTCCGGATTCGTGATTCCCATCTCGTTCAGGTAGGCGTCGCCGGAGAACTGGAACAACGTGGGGACCTGCGCTTTCCATCCGAAACGGCCGACGCGCATCGCGCCGGTGCGAATCTCCTTCACCATGTGGACCCTGCCCCGCGTGTCGCGGGGCTGGCGATTGGCCAGCGCCGTCAGCGCCTCGTCGGGGATGGCGTCCACCAATCCAAGACCGAAGAGCGACGTGGTGTTTCGGAGAGCGGTCTGGTTCGCTCGTCGCGGCACGATCTCGGGTACGAACGTGAAGAACCCGGAGGATCGCCGGCCGGATCTCGATCGGTGCGGACCTTGCCGATCGCCTGATCCTGCATGAGCGAGCCGCCGAACCGGTCGAGGGGATCGAACTTCCCCTGCTCCCACTTGCCGAACCGGGTCTCGAGCCGCCCGTTGGTACCGCCGATGGGGGCATCGTGGCAATCGACGCACCCGGCCTCGTTGAATACCGGACCCAGCCCGTCCTCGACGGTCTCGATCTCCTGGAAGTCCTCTCGGCCTGCCTCGAAACGCGCGAGCTCTTCCGGAGTCAGCCCCGCGATCGGCCCTCCCAGAGTCGTGGCCATCGCGGGACCGCCGGGGTCAGTGGAGTTGGACAACAGATCCGTCTCGCGCGTCGGCGGCGTCAGCGGCGCGGTGCTGTCCCGCTCACACCCGGCGAGTGCGATCATCGCCAGCAGGGCAAGCGCGCCGCGGGCGGTCAGGCGCGTGGACGGTGAACAGAGCACACCCTGTCTTCTGAACTGCGTTGGTGGATACACCGGGGCACCTCCTTGGTGCGGAAGAAATGCACAAAGTTCGCCCGGGCGGCTTGACTCAAAGACGCGAAGTTCGCCCGGTGGGGGCCAAAGAAATCAACGAAGAGCGCCCGGAGGGAGCTTGAAGAAATCCACGAAGTTCGCCCCGGGAAGGGGTCTACCGGAAAGGGGCCTAGAGGTTGCCACAGTGGTTGTCACGCGTCAAGTAGAATGTCGTCACCGTGCAAGCAGATCTGGCGCCAGGATGCGTTGTGATGCAGCGAGCGTCTGACGGAGCGTCACATCGCGGAAGCAGTGGGTATCGGGGGCGTGAAACAAGGTTGTCGTCACGACGGATCTACCGCACGAGCAGGAGCTTCCTCGAGCGCTCGAGCGTCTGGCCCCCCAGTCCCACGGCGCGCAAGCGGCAGAAATAGAGCCCGGATGGCGCTGGAGTTCCGGCGTCGTCGAAGCCGTTCCAAACCGCGTTGTGCACTCCGGCCCCCTCATCCCGGCGCACCAGCGTGCGCACCCGATGCCCGGCGACATCGTAGACATCGATCTCCACGCTCGCCGCTTGAGGGAGACTGTACGAGAGCTGTGTGTTGGCCGCGAACGGATTCGGCGCGTTCTGTGCGAGCGCATGATCGACCACTGGGGTCGGCTCGGTGACGGCGGTCGGTGCGCTCCATGGAATGCAGAATCGCGCGACCGCGCCGTTCGGGGACGGGACCATCAGACGATCGACGCTGGTCGCACCGGCGCTGCTCAGGTCAACGCTCGGATCCCACGCCGCGGCGGTCCCGACGGGTGCCGGCGACTCAGGCGTCCCACCGGCGATGTCAATCTGCTGGACATACCCATCATCCCGTCCGACGTAGGCCTTGTTGAGTCCAGGCGCCACCGCGGGTGGGGTGACGAACGAGTTCCCACCCCCGGCGTTGACCGGCGGCCAGAGTGGAACGCCTGCAGTGCTGCCGTCCTGCACGCCGTGGAGTACTCCGGACGTGTCTACAAAGAACACCCGAGTGGGCAAGGGGGATCGAAACTCGACCCACGGGCTGCGCAGGAGTGGCGCGCTGCTCGCGTAGGTCCATAGGAGCACTCCATTCCCAAAGCCGTCGCCATCTGGAGCCCACTTCTGGAGCGTACCGTCGATCGAGGCTGCGTACAACTCACCCGCACCGAACTGCGGCCGGCTCAGAATGGAGCCCGCATTGGCCGCCCACGCTGGCGCGCCGTTCAGGCTGCCAATCGCCCACAGGGTGGGCAGGCCAGGCGCGACCTGATCTTGATTCGTTCCGCAGTACAGACGATTGGAAGCGTAGTCGATGGCGCAGCTTTCGCTGCCGTAGTCCATCGAATAGCTGCCGGTATTATTGAATGTCCACTTGAGCGAGAGGTCGGACGCGTAGTAGGCCCGGATCCGATTCTTGGTGGAGCCCAAGTAGCAGCCGTCTGAGGGCACAGCCGAGTTGCCATTGTGCGTCATGACGAACACGAGATCATCCGGATGGCCGCGCAGCGTCATGATCGTGCTTTGGAACGTGGAGTTCGACGCCGCGTAGAGCTGCACCGCTGGCGTCGCGGTGATACGATCCGCCGTGCAGACGGCACGTCTGGTGTCCACACTCTTCGCCGTCAGGCCGGTTGCGACGTCTATTTTGTAGAGGAAGCCGTCGCTCCCTCCGACGAACAGGTACTCGAGGCCGTTGCTGAGCAAGACCGGCGAAGGAAAGTTCTCGATGGTGGTACCTGCCGACCACGTCCAGGCGACAGCTCCGCCGGTATGGACGGGCGGACCAGCGCCGGTCTCGTTCCACACCGCGTAGACCGTGGGGCCGTAGGCAAAGAAACTGAGCCCGGCGCCGAAGGGCGTGTCGGAGGCGACCTGCGTGATGGTGCTCGGAAGCTGCTCCGGAAGCTGCCATAGCGGAGCGGGCGGGCATGTTTGCGCGGCCGAGATTCCGGATGACGCTACGCCGGCAGCGATGGTGACCCAGACGAGGCGCGCACACGTTCGTCTCATTGCCGTCCTCCAAGGGGATATTGTCACGCTGATGGTAACCATCCGTCGAGAACGACTCAACAACAATTCTGACAACGACGATGATCTACACCCACGTTCTGAACAAGGGCCGGCTTGGAGTGAAGAGCCCGCTGGACCGGTGACAACGAATGCGTCGCAGCGCATATCTTGTTAGGCTACGAGTTGCGCTGTACTATTTGCAGGCCGCGAGCCGAAGGGAAGGCAAGGTCTGGCGTTATGATTGAGCCTATGTGGTTGGACTGCGGACGGGCAGCGTACAGGATCAATAGCAGACTAGTTGGGGGAGGACATTATGATTGAAGCGCAGAGAACGACGACTCCGGGGAGACCGTGGCATTTGTGGTTGATCGGGATTGTCGGAGGCCTGTGGAGTTCGATCGGTGTGCTGTCCTTCATGCTCACTCAGATGAACGTCGAAGCTGTCATGAGCCGGTTTCCTCCGCAGCAGCGCGAGTACTTCGAATCGTTTCCGCTGTGGGCCGTCGCGTTCTGGGCGATCGGCGTGTTCGGTGGCGTGTTCGGGTGCCTTCTGTTGCTTCTGAAGAACCGCCTCGCGTATCATGTCTTGCTCGCCTCAGTGATCGGAGCGATCGTTTACAATCTCGGCGGCTTGTTTCTTCTTGGCGGGATGAAGGTGATGCGCGAAACGGGTGGGTTGGGTCTCACCGTACTCCCCATTATCTTTGCCGCATTCCTGGCGTATTACGCTCGTGCGATGAGCAAGAAGGGTGTGCCCAGCTAGCCTCGCTACGACGACAGAACGCATCTTGGTTCACTACACGCCTACGAAAATGAAGAGTATGAAAATGCACAAACCAGTCTTTACCGAAACGATGCAGATCGGGATCGTGGTGCGCGACCTCGATGCGACGATGCGAAGATACGTTGATAACTACGGGATCGGTCCGTGGCAGGTCCATCAGTTCAAGCGTGAAGACGTCAAAGAGTGGTTTGAGCATGGCCAGCCGCTTGAGCCCTCGACGCGCATCGCTACCGCTATGGTTGGCCACATGCAATGGGAGCTGATCCAGCCGCTCGACGATAAGAGCATCTTTGCGCGGTTCCTTGCTGAGAAGGGAGAAGGCGTGCATCATATCGCCGTCGCTACGATGAACTTCGACGAGACGCTCGAGGCGGAGGCGAAGCGAGGGAACGATTTGGTCCTTAGCTGCGAGTTGAGCGGCAAGTTCAGCGGCATAAAGGTCGCTTACCTCGGCACCCAGAGCGATCTTGGAGTGATCCTCGAGATCTTCAACGATCTGCCCAAAGGCAAATAGAAGCTTGCCGCGAGCTGTTCAGCGGACGTCGTCTAATTCGCGTGCGTCAGCCTGGCGAGGAGTTGTGGCTGCCGGCGCGTTGCGGGTACGCATGGATGCACGATCATCATTGAGAACCGAAAGATACGGACCCCTCGAGGACCAGGTGGGAGATCTGTATCTTCCGGCGAATCCGTGGCCACAAGTGGTCTGCCTTCTGCACGGAGGATTCTGGCGAATGCCACATGGCCGGGACCAGATGACATCCATCGCTCAGGACCTTGCATGTCGTGGTTTTGCAGTCTGGAATCTGGAGTACCGTCGCCTGGGAGCATCCGCTGGCGGATGGCCGGGCACCTTCGACGATGCGATCGCGGGCATCGAGCATCTCGCCAGTCTTGTCTCTGCCGGAATTGACCTCGACCTCGATCGCATCGCCATCGTTGGCCATTCCGCTGGAGGACAACTGGCATTGTGGTCGGCGGCGCGCAAACGAGGTGCCCGGAAGGGCGGGACAGCGGAACGAATTCGAGATCAGGGCAGCAGTCGGTCTGGCTCCGGTGGCTGACCTCGTTCGTGCCTACGAGTTGAATCTCGGTGGAGGCGCCGTCGCGGAACTTCTGGGCGGAACACCGACCGACCAGGCTGTGCGCTACCAGGCAGCCTCCCCTCGCGCGATGCTGCCGTTGGACGTATTGCAACTCGTCATCCATGGCACCGCCGACGATATCGTTCCTGTCGAGATCGCCCGCAGCTACACACAAGCAGCCCGAAGTGCTGGTGACAGGGTCGAGTTGGTGGAGTTGTCCGACACAGGTCACATGGATTATCTCGACCCGTCCAGCGCAGCCCATGCAGCTCTTTGCGACTGGCTTGCCCGGAACTCGAGCGGGCGTTAGACCGCAGACGAAATAACAATGACCGACTGGTTCCAGACCTTGGTCGCCACGACCGCTCTCCCGATGGGTGCCGCAACAGACCTGGAAAAGAGGGGCTTCGTCGTACTCCCCGAGGCGGTGCCGTCGATCCGGTTGGACCGCCTTTCCAACGCATATGACGCCGCGGTGGAGTCCGCGCGGGGGGACGACATCAGGGTTGGCACCACGTCCACGCGGGTGACCGATTTCGTCAACCGCGGTCCGGAGTTTGACGAAGTCTACCTGTATCCGCCGCTGCTTCAGGCCTGCTGCAACGTCATAGGCGCTCCCTTCAAACTGAGTTCGTTGCAGGCGAGGACACTCCACGCGGGCGCGCCCGGCCAAGGGTTGCACGTAGATGTGGATCGCCTGTCCGCCGACTGGCCGCTTCTGGGTTTCATCTTGATGGTCGACGAATTCCGGCCGGACAACGGGGCGACCCGCTTCGTGCCGGGGTCGCACAGGCGGGCCGATATTCTGGCCGGGGGTATTCCGGAGACCGCGCTCGTCGATGCCGAGCAGGTTCCGGCGTGCGGCGCCGCGGGCTCACTGCTCGTCTTCAACGGGTCTACGTGGCATGGGCACGGTACGAATATCTCGAGCGCGCCACGGCGGTCGCTCCAAGGCGCCTACATTCCCCGGGGTGGCCGCGCGGGAACCGCTTTCGGGTCTCGCATGCAACCGGCAACACGCGCCCGCCTCATCCCGCTGGCGCAGTACTTACTCGCGCTCTGACATCCGGGGCTGCAGGGCCACAGGAGGCTCATGCCAGGCGGACGATGGTCTTGTTGGGCTGCGGGTGGCGCAGTACAATCTGCAGTCTGCGGGCGGCCCGGTCCGTCGTTAGGCTGCAGCGTTTGAGCGCAATCCGCCAGGTTGCAGACAACAAGGAGACGCATGCCACTACTCGTCGGAGCATTACTGGCACTTGCAGTCGGGTTGTTCGCCTCGGGCGTCGGCCTGGACCGGGAACGGGGCTTCTATCCGACAGTCACCATCGTCATCGCGTTGTACTATGCTTTGTTTGCGGTCATGGGCGCATCCACTCAGACGCTTGTACTCGAGTCCCTGGTCGCCACTGCATTCCTTTCAGCCGCGGCGCTGGGCTTCAGATCGTCACTTTGGCTGGTTGTGGGAGCACTTGCGGCGCATGGCATTTTCGATCTCATCCATGGTCGAGTCATCAGCAATCCGGGAGTTCCAGTTTGGTGGCCCCATTTCTGCCTCACGTACGACGTTGCGGCAGCTGGGTATCTCGCGTGGTTGCTCAAGCGCGGACGCCTTCGTTCGGCAACCTGACTTGCGTTTGAACGTCAGAGAACGGAGCACATTGCCATGAAGCACATCTCGATCGGCGGACTCGACGTCTCCCGCATAGGGCTTGGCGCCATGTCGATGTCCGGCTACTACAACATCGGACAGGGCAGCGACGCCGAGTCGATTCGCGCCATCCACCGGGCGCTGGATTTGGGCGTCACCCACCTCGACACCGCGGAGATCTACGGCCCCTACATCAACGAGGAACTCGTCGGTCGGGCCATCACCGGCCGCCGCGCCCAGGTTGTTCTCGCGACGAAGTTCGGCATCGTCTCGCACTCCGGTGGCGGCGCCGGCGTCCTCGACAGCAGCCCGGCGAACATCCGCGCTGCCGTCGCGGGCTCCCTGAAGCGGCTCGGCACCGACCACATCGATCTGTACTACCAGCACCGGGTCGACCCCAAAACCCCGATCGAGGACACGGTCGGCGCGCTGGCCGAGCTGGTCGCCGAGGGCAAGGTACGATACATCGGCCTTTCGGAGGCCGGTGCCGTCACGATCCGCCGCGCCCACGCCGTACACCCGGTCGCCGCGCTCCAGACCGAGTACTCGCTGTGGAGCCGAGATCCCGAGGCCGAACTGCTGCCGCTGCTGCGCGAGCTGGGCATCGGTTTCGTTCCGTACTCGCCGCTCGGCCACGGCTTCCTCACCGGCGAGATTCGCTCGCCCGATCAGCTCTCCGACGACGATTGGCGCAAGACCAACCCGCGCTTCACCGGGGAGAACTTCCAGCGCAACCTTCGCATCGTCGACGAAGTCCGGGCCGTTGCCACGGAGGCGGGTGCAACACCGGCACAGATTGCTCTGGCCTGGCTGCTCGCGCAGGGTGACGACATCGCCCCAATTCCCGGCACCAAGAGGGTCGACCGCGTCGAAGAGAACACGGCCGCCGACTGCATCGAGCTGAGCGCCAGGCAGATCGAACGGCTGAACGACCTCACGCCGGCCGCAGGCGAGCGCCACGACGAAGGGAACATGTCTGTCATCGACCGCTGACCGCGCCACGGGGCGGGGAGGTAGAAACATGAAGAACGTTGCGAACTCCCGATTCACCATCAAGAGCTGGGATGAGAAGCCTTATAGTGAGGGCCAGGACCTGCCAAAGCTGACTCGGGCCGCCGTCATCAAGACGTTCACCGGCGATATCGCGGGTGAGGGGCATGTCGAATACTTGATGATGTACCGCAGCGACGGCTCGGCCGCCTTTGTCGGCCTCGAGCGGGTTGTCGGGCAGCTAGCAGGGAAAGCCGGCAGCTTCATACTCCAGCGCACTGGAGTATTCGAGAACGGCTTGGCGAAGGAGTCCTTTTCCGTCATCCCTGGCTCCGGCACGGAAGAGCTTCGAGACTTGCGCGGCGAGGGCACATCGGCTGTCGGGCACGGGGCCGAGCACCCGCTAACGCTGAACTACGAGTTGGACTAGCCCGCACATCGGATTCATGGCGCTCGTTGCAGTGAGCAGGCGTTTGATGGCCAATGAATCAACTGCGTGAAAGTCTCCTTCAGGCCTGGGCCACCAACAACCGCACGACGGTCTTCCTGGTCGAGAACCTGCCTCCGGGCCTGTGGACGGCTGCTGTCCCCGGCGCACCCCGGCGCACGGTCCGCATGATCGCGGGGCACATTCACAACGCGCGCTGCATGTGGATCCGGACATTGGGGCGGCAGCACGGCATCTCTGTGCCAGCGGTCGTCGATCGACGCCGGGTGAACCGTACGCAACTGATCGCGGCCTTGAAGCGCAGTGACCGCGGGATCGCGGCTCTGCTCGACCTCGGGTGCGAACGGAACGGGCGGATCCCGCCCACAGCGGCGTACGCCTGGCGCAATCTCCCGCTCGACGTGGGGCACGTGCTGGCGTACTTCGTGGCTCACGAAGGCCATCACCGGGGCCAGATTGTGATGTTGGCAAGGCTGCTGGGCCATCGGCTCCCGACGCCCGTCACGAATGGCCTGTGGCAATGGACGAAGCGGAGCGCCGAGACGTGAGAAGTCGCGGACGAATCCATCGGGCATGTTGAAGTACCCGAGCGCGTTCCTTCCCGTGGCAATGTCCTTCGGTGCCCTTGCGACCGTGCTGATTTTCCTGGCCGCGCATGGGGCGGCGCCACAGGCGGATGAGGGTGCAGCTGCTCACATCTGGCAGATCCTGATGGCTGCGCAGGCGCCCATCGTGTTGTACTTCGCGATCAAGTGGGTGCCGAAGTCACCACGGCAGGCTGTGCTCATCCTGGCACTGCAGGTCGGCGCGGCGCTGGCAGCGATGGCGCCCGTTTTCCTGCTCCACTGGTAGGGATAGCGCGCGAATGTTCGCAATTGGATCACGCTACGTTTCCGGCCCAGATTCAGCGGTATTCCAGAGCTATCGGGGAACTTTGTGAGAGCGCGATGAGAACCGGGGCCCGGGTAGCGCTTGATGAATGCCCTGGTCGTTGTCATGATGTCTCGGTACTCTGAACGAGAAAGTGGTCTCTAAGGGAGTTCACCATGAGCTTGCAAACACTAATTCCACTCGTGTTGAAAGCGACTGTATGGCTGAACGTCTTCGCGATTGGACTCCGAGCCAGCACACAGGACGCGACCTATTTGTTTCGCCGGCCCGGTGAACTGGTTCGCGCGCTCCTCGCCATGAGCGTGCTGATGCCCCTGTTCGCCGTCGCTCTTGTATTGATTTTTGATCTCCATCCGGCAGTGAAGATTGCGCTGGTCACGCTGTCTGTCTCCCCGATTCCTCCTCTCCTTCCGAAGAAACTGGTGAAGACGGGAGGAACCGCCTCGTACGCGATTGGATTGCTCGTCGCAATAGGCCTGCTGTCTATCATCTTCGTGCCACTCGCGATGGAGATAATCGAGCGAGTTCTCAAGGTGCCGCTGCAAATGACCGTAGCCTCGCTTGCCACGCTCATCTTCACTACGATCCTGCTTCCGATTGGGCTTGGGGTGGCGGTGCGCAGGTTTGCGCGTGCCCTGGCTGAACGCCTGGCAAGCCCGATCACACAAGTCGCGGTCATTGGGCTGCTGGCGTGCGTCGTCGCCATCCTGGTTGTGGCGGCGCCCATGATCTGGGGGCTCATGGGCAACGGCACCGGCATCGCGCTCGCTGCGTTCGTGCTCGTCGGCCTGGCGGTCGGCCATTTCCTTGGTGGACCGGAACCGGAGAATCGCACCGCCCTGGCCATATCGACTGCTTCGCGTCACCCGGGAATCGCGGTCGCGATCGCCCAGGCAAACTTTCCCGAGCAGAAACTCGCGATGGCGGCGGTGCTTCTATACCTGCTCGTCAACGCGGTTGTTTCGATCCCTTATCAAATCTGGGCCAAGCGCCGGCAGCCGGCCAGCGGCCAGCCGGAGAGAGCTTGACGAATTCGAGCGACAAGAGCCTGAGCAAGGTTCCAGAAGTCACACTCATCTTCTGGATCATCAAGATTGCGGCCACGACGCTTGGGGAAACCGGTGGTGATGCAGTCTCGATGTCGATGGGCCTTGGCTATCTGGTCGGGACCGGAATTTTTGCTGCGCTCTTTGTCATTACTGTCGCCTTTCAGATTTCCGCGAAGCAGTTTCACCCATTGTTGTACTGGACAACCATTGTTGCCACGACAACCGTGGGCACGACGCTGGCCGACTTTGCTGATCGTTCGTTGGGCATCGGTTATGCCGGCGGCACGGCGCTCCTGTTCACACTCCTCATATTATCGCTGTTCACCTGGTATCGTTCCCTCGGCTCCGTGTCGATCGATACTGTCAGCTCTCCAAGAGCAGAGATGTTCTATTGGGTGACGATCATGTTCTCCCAGACACTCGGCACGGCTCTTGGCGATTGGACCGCCGATACGGCCGGCTTTGGCTACGCTCGCGCAGCCGTGTTGTTTGGGGCTCTGTTGGCCGTGGTTGCCGGCGCATATTTTTGGACGCGAATATCTCGCACCCTGCTGTTCTGGGCAGCGTTCGTGCTCACTCGACCGCTGGGAGCGGTGATCGGCGATTTCCTCGACAAGCCTTTGGACGCAGGCGGACTTGCGTTAAGCCGCTACATGGCTTCCGCGGTGCTACTCGTGCTCATGGCGGCCTGTATTCTCCTCGTCCCGCAACGGGCGGCGAGAAAGTCCCACTGACTCGGCACATTTCGTCGGTCGCGGGGATCATCGCATGGGCCTTCTGCATCCGGAGCGATTCAAATGCGGATGATGCGCGAGAATCGCTGGATCAGTCGCGCTGGGGCCGTCATGACGGCGTTCGTCATCATGCCCTTCCCACTGACGTTTCAGAATGCCCGGGAAGCAGTGGTTGCCGCCGCTCTACGCGACGGGGATGCAGCCTCCGAGGCGTTCGACAACGAAACGGCGCGCCTCTGCTATCAGCGCGCCTTCGCAATCGATTCCACGCATTGTGACGTTCTCTGCAGCCTCGCGCGGGCGAATATTCAACGCGGATTGATCGGCCCGGAAGACGAAAAAGCTGGCTGGTTCGCCTCCAGCGAGGAGCTCTCGCGTCGGAGCGTCTCGCTTTGCCCCGACTCCTCGGAAGCGCATTTCATTCTGGCGGTTGCCATCGGCCAGATGACCAGAGTGGTGGGTGGCAAGCGTCGCATCGAGCTTTCCAAAGACGTCAAGCGCGAGGCGGAGACGACGTTGTCCCTCGATCCGAGGCATTTTGGCGCCATGCATGTCCTCGGAAGGTGGAACTACGAGGTGGCCGGTCTGGGATGGTTCTCGAGGCTGGCGGCAAAGGTCGTTTACGGCGGTGTGCCCCCTGGAGCGAGCTACCAGCAAGCGAAGGAATGGTTCGAGCGCGCCATCGCCATCCGGCCCGACATGCCGCTCAACCATCTCTGGCTCGGTGAAACGCTGATCAAGCTCCGCGACTACCAAGGCGCGCGCGGGGAACTGCAGACGTGCCTCGATCTCGACGATGTGCTCTGGGACGATGCTCTCACCAGGGCCCTGGCGCAGAAGAAACTGCGGGACATCGAGGGCAAGAAATGATGGCGTTCGCGCCGTAGTGCGCGAGGTGCAAGTTGATGCTCTCACTCTGGCGACGCCTGCCCACAATCGCGCGTGCCGTGATCACGGGGCTCGCGGTCACTGCTGCAGGGACGCTCCCGTGGGTGCTGCTCGTGACATGGAACCAGCGTGTGTTCCCAGGCTTGCCCTGGGCCACCTTGCCGATGGCGCTGTATCTCTGGCTGTATTGGAAGTATCTCAACGGCTCGGGTTGGCCACGTACGACCGCGGAGGCCCGTCGCACGAGCCTTCGCGCCAACCATCTTTCGAGCGATCTTTGGGGCATGTCGCTGGTTGCTGGAATCATGGGTCTTGCTGCGCTCCTGCCGCTGCTCGGAATCATGAGCCGTCTGGTGAGACTCCCGGCCGAATCACAAGCGATCAACGCGCCCCCACAAATGCCGGTTGTCACGGTGTTTCTCCTGCTCGTCATGGCATCGATCGTCGCCGGCGTGGTCGAGGAAGCGGGGTTTCGCGGCTACATGCAGGGGCCGATAGAGCGGAGACACGGGCCCGTCGTGGCGATCCTGTTGAACGGTGCACTGTTCGGAATCGGCCACTACATGCATCATCCGGCGTCAATTGTGGCGATGCTGCCGTACTATCTCGCTGTCGCCGCCGTCTACGGCGGGCTCGCGTACGCCACGAATTCGATTCTTCCGGCAATCGGACTGCACGCTGGCGGCGACGTGTTCTCTCTCACACGCTTGTGGACTACCGGACAGCCGGAGTGGCAAGTGTCCGCTAACCCTCCGACGCTGATCTGGGAGACGGGCGCGGACGCTGCGTTCTGGGGCTACGTCGCCGCCTTCCTTCTGCTCGGCGCCGGCGCGGTGTGGGCGTACTCCGCGCTTGCCCGCGCCGCGCGAGCGTGATGCCTCTGGGAGATTGGACACTGGTAACTGGGAACCTATCTGGCAGGGGGGTGTTCGCAGCGTTAGATTCCAGCGAACTTGCCGTTCGATACTATCGGGGCCCGAGCTTCGCCCCAGACGGGAGTCCCCTATGGCTGCTCGATCGCTAGTACGCCTCGCCGTCTGTATCCTGGCGGTGTCTGCCGGCGTTCCTTCCGCATTCGGCTCCGGCGAACCCCAGGAGTCGTATCTCTACAAGAACTTCGTCCGGGCGTCGGAGGTGCTGAATCGTGCAGTGGCGGCGCACGGAGGCGCTGAACTGCTCGATCGAGCGCTCGACGTTCGAATCACGTTCACCGGTACGTATCGCGACGAGGGCCATTTCGCCCGCCCCTGGGCCCATATGGACTACCGGATGGATGGGACCACGCTCTATTCCGCCGACTTGCGGGCAATGAAGCAAGAAGCGACGTCCCTCGAGGAAGAAGGGCCGGTGCCGTCCTTCATCATCGTAGGCCCGATAAACGGACTCAAGCTGAACCGGTGGGCGAGTCGGCCGGATTCCATTCCGGAGACGGACCTCGAGGGCTCGCGGAGGGAAGCGCTCGAGGTTCTGCCGCATGAGTATCTGCGCCAGGCACGCGCCGGAGCCGCCAGCCTCCGACTGCTCTCCGGTCCCAAGGGCTACGACGTGCTCACCTACACCCTGGACAACGGCGAGGCGCGGGCGCTCTTTTTCGACACCAGGACCCATCTCCTGATGCGCGTGGAACGAATCGGTCACTGGAAGCACAAAGGGGATCGGCTGGAGTGGCGGACGTTTGCGGACTACGTCGACCGGAACGGAATCCGGGTACCGCTGCACTCCGAAGTCCACTTCGAGGACAGCTCCACCCAGCGCAACGTCATCTCCGAAATAAACAGGATCGAGTTCGGCGCGGCGGTGAGCGCCGATGAGTTCGCGATTCCCGCCGCCTATCGATCCGGACTCGAGGGATGGACCCTCCAGCAGTCGAAGGCGGAGAATCGGGACGAGCTGTTGCCGTTGCACGATCTCGGGCAGGGAGTCTTCATCATCGATCTTCCCCCCAGCACCGCCCGGTCGTTGCTGGTGGCCTTCTCCGACTTTTCCGCAATCGTGGAAGCCGGCGACTACAGCGAGATATCCGAGAGAGTACTGGCGACCGCCGATCATGTGCTGCCCGACCAGCCCGTTCGCTATGTCGCCATGACTCATCACCACCCGCTCTACGCCAACGGACTCCGGCCCTACGCGCAGCGCGGGATCACCATCCTGACCACGAAAGACAACGTCGAGTACCTTCGCGACCTGACCACGCGACCGTATCGGATTCACCCCGATGCCCAGCAGCACCAACCGCGCGCGCCCAAGTTCGAAGTGATCGACGGAACCAAAGTCATCACGGATGGAAAGCAACGATTGGAGCTGTACGAGTTCGATTACTCCACCCACACGGACGAGTATGTGTTGCCGTATCTTTCCAGTCACAAACTGATCGTGACCGGTGATATGGTCTACATTCTCCGCGACGCGCCGCTCGGCCCCGCGCGCCGCCGCGAACTGGCCATTCACCGTGTCGTCGCCGAGCGGGGGCTGGACGTCGAGTCCATCATGCAGACCTGGTTTTTGGCCGAGACCGACTCGCTCGTTCCGTACTCGGTCCTTGAGGAGAAGGTTCGGCTGGCGGAAGCGAAGGACTCGAAGAAATGACCGTCGTCAAGAAGCCGCACGGCAGGGAAGTGGAGTGCTCGAAGGACGCATGAACCCAAGCCTTCTCGCCCTCATGCTGTGCGCTGCGGCCGCCGCGCTCGAGGGGTTGGCTGCTGGCGGCGGCGTCCGGGCGCGGTTTGCCGAACTGCGCTTGCCGCCATTCTCGCCGCCGCTTGCCGTGTGGATCGGCATCGGCGTCGGTTATTACTTCATCTGTTTTGTCATCCTCAGCCGCTTGCTTGCGACTCCGCTGGCCGGCGCCGCCCCGGGCAGGCTCGCGCTTGGGCTCGTCTGCTCGCTCATGCTGGCCAACGCCGCATGGGGCCTGCTGTTCTTTCGCCGCAAGGATCTGCGCTTGAGCTTCCTGGCGCTTCCACCGTATGCAGTCCTGACGCTTGCCCTCGGGATAACCTTGTCAACTGTGGATCGAGTCGCCGCGCTGGTCCTGCTGCCGTATCTGCTGTACCTCATCTATGCGACCTGGTGGGGCTGCCGTCTGTGGCGCCTGAATGCCTAGAACGGATCCGTCAGGTATACTCCGTTAATGACACCGAAGCAGGCATCGGATACGTGGGAAAGCGGTAGAGTCTACGAGCAATACATAGGCCGGTGGAGCCGACGGGTCGCGCCACTGTTTCTCTCCTGGTTGAACTTTCCGGCCGAACGTCGCTGGCTGGATGTGGGATGCGGCACCGGAGCACTGTGCGCTGTGATTCTGGACCAGTGCGCGCCCGCGTCGGTCGTGGGCGTGGAACCGTCGGAACGATTCCTCGAGAGCGCCCGGGAACGGTTCGCTGGCCGGGCTCTGTTTCATCATGGAAGTGCCACGGAGATCCCGCTAGAGGCCGCATGTGTCGATGCGACCGTGTCGGGACTGGTCCTGAACTTCGTCCAGGATCAACCGGCAGCGCTGGCCGAGATGGCCCGCGTGACCGTACCAGGCGGGACGATCGCGGCGTACGTCTGGGACTATGCGGGAAAGATGGAGATGCTGCGCGCCTTCTGGGACGCGGCGATCGAACTTGACCCGGATGCGGCGAACTTTGATGAGGGAGCTCGCTTCCCGCTGTGTCGGCCGGAGGCGCTCACTGACCTGTTTACACGCGCCGGGTTGGGTGACGTCACGGTGACGACCATCGACATTCCCACGCACTTCACGACTTTTGACGACTACTGGCATCCGTTCCTCGGCGGCCAGGGCCCCGCGCCGTCATACGCCGTGGCTCTCGATGAGTCGGCAAGAATGAGACTACGGGACCGGATAAGGGAGAGCATCCCTGTCCAATCGAACGGTTCGATCTCCCTGACGGCTCGGGCCTGGGCGGTGCGAGCGATCGTCGCGGACCGCGAAGGCCAGTCGCGCGGGAGGTGACGTTGGAATCCATTGCGCCAAACGTGCTGGGGGGAATCGGCAATACGCCGCTGGTCCAGTTGCGACACGTGGTTCCGGACGGCTGTGCCCGCGTGGTCGCAAAGTTGGAATCGACGAATCCGACGGGCAGCATGAAGGACCGCATGGCCGACGCGGCGGTCGCGCGCGCGGAAGCCGACGGGCGCCTTCGCCCCGGCGGAACGGTGGTCGAGTACACGTCGGGAACCACGGGCATCTCGCTGGCTTTGGTATGCGCGGCAAAAGGGTACGGGCTGGAGATCGTTTTTTCGGACGCGTTCAGCGACGACAAGCGACGCACGCTGCGGGCGTTCGGAGCGCACGTGACCGACGTGCCGAGCGACCACCAGAAGATCACCGAGGCACTGATCAAGAACATGATCAAGACGGCGGCGGATCTAAGCCGACGGCCCGGCCACTGGTACTGCGATCAGCTCAACAACCATGATGGCATCGAGGGATATGTCCCGCTCGGCGAGGAGATCTGGCGGCAGACCGAAGGGCGGGTGGACGCATTCGTCCACGCCGTGGGCACGGCCCATTCGATCCACGGCGTGACCCGGGCGTTGAGGAGCCACCGCCAGGTCCGAATCGTCGCCGTCGAACCCGCGGAGTCCGCCGTTCTCTCCGCAAAGCCGTCGGGTGCCCACCAGATCGAAGGCATCGGCATTGGATTTCTGCCTCCGCTCTGGCGCCCGGAACTCGTCGACGAAATCCAAACCGTCACCACCCACGATGCCTACCAGATGGCCCGACGATTGGCTCGCGAGGAAGGTATCTTCGCGGGCGGTTCTTCGGGCGCGAATGTGGTGGCAGCGATTCGCGTTGCCCAGCGACTCGGACCCGACGCCACCGTCGCCACGATCATCGTCGACTCCGGGCTGCGCTACTTGAGCACCGACATCTATCGCGGCGATTAGGCACTGAACCCCGTTGTTACTTTGCGGTGGTACGATGCGCGGGTGGACGACTACGATGCGCTGGTATAGATTGAGGGTGAAGCCCACTCGCATTGAACAAACAGAGACCACAGCAACCGTGAAAAACATCACGACCTGGAAGATGGAATTTCTCTGCGGCTTGACGCAGCTGGTCGTAGCGAGGCGATCCGCAGCCGGACTGGCAGCGGCGGTTACGCTTGCGGTCGCTCTCGCGTACGTGGCGAAGCCGGAACTCTCCGGTGCTGCTCAGGAAAAACCCAACATCGTCATAATCCTCGCGGACAACCTCGGCTATGGCGAGCTTGCCTGCTACGGCAGCGTCCGCATGGTCGGGACGCCGCGCATCGACAGCCTGGCCGCCGAGGGCTTGCGGCTTGCCAATTTCAACGTCGAGTCCTGGTGTTCGCCATCGCGTTCGGCCCTGCTAACGGGTCGCTTCGGGGTCCGTTCCGGTACGGACTCCCTCGCGGCGTCCGGTCCGAAGGGCATGGTGCAGTGGGAGGTAACGCTGGCGGAGCTGTTGTCCGCCCGCGGCTACGCCACCGCCCACTACGGTAAATGGCATCTCGGCGACCAGGAGGGACGCTTTCCGACCGATCAAGGTTTCGACGAGTGGTACGGCATCGCGAATAGTTGGGATGAGGGCATGATCACGTCGAAGCCGGACTACATCCCCAAAGAGGCCGATATGCCTTACATCCTCGAAGGCATCAAGGGTCAGAAGACTCAGGAGGTCGGAATCTTTGACGTGGAGGCCGGGCGGATGATTGACCGCGAGCTGACCGACAAATCGGTCGCATACATCCAGCGCAACGCACAGGCAAAACGGCCGTTCTTTCTCTACGTGCCGATAGCCGCCGTGCATCGGCCGGTGTATTCCCATCCCGATTTCACCGATAAATCCGGGGCCGGCCTGATCGGCGATGCCGTGATGGGGATGGACTTCAACGTCGGCCTCATCCTCGACGCCATCAAGCAGGCTGGCATCGAAGACAACACCATTTTCATCTTCGCCAGCGACAACGGTCCCGACTTCGGCGATCCATGGAGGGGTACCGCCGGTCCCTGGAACGGGAGCTTCAAGACGGCGATGGAAGGCTCGCTGCGCACCCCGTGTATCATCCGTTGGCCCGGTCGCATCCCGGCCGGGCGGGTGAGCAACGAGATCGTGCACATCACCGACTTGTTTACGACGCTGGCCAGGGCTGCGGGTGCGAAAGTTCCGAACGACCGCGCGATCGATGGTGTGGACCAGATGGATTTCTTCACCGGCAAGCAGGAAAAATCGAACCGCGAAGGCTTCCCGGTCTATGCGTACGGCCATCTCTATGCCGTGAAATGGCACGACTGGAAGATGCATTTTGTGTGGCGGCCGCTGGCCACGCTGGAACCGGAGACGATCAGGAAACTTTTCAACCTGCGTAGCGACCCGAAGGAAGAAGTGGACGTATTTTGGCAGAACACCTGGACCCAAGCGCCGATAGAAAAGATCGCTACCGATTTCGAAGCCACGCTGGCGAAGTATCCGCTCATCGCGCCCGGCACCCCCGATCCATATCGACTACCGAAGAAGTAGCTGGCGACGTCGCGCAGTGAGTCAAGGTGCTGAACGGCCATGAATGGTCAGGTGAAGACGAGGTAGGAGCTGATATGAAACCCGTAATGATCCTTTTCGCTTTGATGTTCGCGAGCGCGATCGCAGTCGGTCAGGGGACTGCGGAATCCAGCGAGAAAGCAACCATGACTGCACGGGGAACGTTCGATGTAAAGCTGGCCCCGCAGCCTGCTGACAGCACGGGCGGGCCGTTCGGCCGCCTGACTTTCGACAAACAGTTCCACGGCGACATCGAGGCGGCCAGCAAGGGACAGATGCTGGGCGCTTATACTGCGGTCGAAGGCTCGGGCGCGTATGTCGCGCTGGAACTGGTGACCGGCGTTCTCAATGGGAAGACGGGAAGCTTCATGCTTCAGCACAAGGGGACCATGCAAAAAGGCGCGTACGCGCTGGACGTGACGGTGGTCCCGGATTCGGGGACCGATCAATTGACCGGGATCGCGGGCACGATGACTATCATCATCGACGCCAACAAGCACTCGTACCAGTTCGAGTACACACTCGAGAAAGAATGAGCGAAGGAACCCTGGAAGGCCATGAAACCCAATCACGCCGCACCCAAGAATATCGATCAGTACATTGCGGGGTTCCCGAGTGATGTTCGGGAGACTCTGGAAAAGATAAGGATGACGATCCGGAAAGCGGCGCCAGATGCGGAAGAGGCCATCAAGTACCAGCTGCCGACTTTCGTTTTGAAAGGCAATCTGGTTCATTTTGGTGCCTTCAGGCAGCACATCGGGTTCTATCCCACATCGACCGCAACCGCGAAGTTCGCGAAAGAGCTGTCTGCCTACGAAGGAGCCAAGGGCTCGGTGAAGTTCGCGTTCGACAAGCCCATTCCATTCGCCCTGATCAGCAGGATTGTGAAGTTCAGGGCGAAGGAGAACCTGGACCGGGCAGCCGCGAGAGCGAAGAAGAAATAGGCCGCCATGGATAACGCGATCCCTCCCCAGAACGGTCCCGGGACTCCCGATCCCTCCACGACCGCCGTCCTGCTGGCGCGCGCGCGCTCCGGAGACGTGGGGGCGCGCGAGGAGCTCTTTCAGCGGTTCCTGCCGACGCTGCGCCGCTGGGCGCACCGGCGGCTCCCGCTTCGCGCCCGCGACCTCACCGAGACGGCCGACCTGGTGCAGATCACGCTACTGCGCGCGCTCAACCGCATGGACCAGTTCGAGGCCCGCGGCGAGGGCGCATTTCTCGGCTACCTCCGGCAGATTCTTTTGAACGTCGTGCGCGAGGAGATTCGACGCTCCGGACGGCGCGGCACCCAGGAGTCGCTGCACGAAACGCTGGCCTCACCCGACGCGTCGGTGATCGAACAGATCGTCGGACACGACCAGATGGAGCATTACCAGCGCGGCCTCGAGTTGCTGGACGAAGAGCAGCGACTGGCCGTTCTCCTGCGTCTCGAGTTCGGTTACACCTATGCGCAGATCGCGGACGCCCTGGGAAAGCCCAGCCCGGACGCCGCGCGCATGATGGTCGGGCGGGCATTCGTGGAGCTCGCGCGGATTATCGACGACGGCCATGCCGGACGATCCAGTTCTTGACGACGCGCTAGCAGTGGCGGATCGCCGCGCCGCCTCGACCCCGGCATCGTCGGAAGGTCTCCGGCTGCTCGACCGACTGATGCGCGTTTTTGGCGCTCCCTCGACCTCTGTACCCGAACCCCGAACCGCGTCGCTGTTTCCGTGGGGGCCGCTCGACGTCAAGCGATCGCTGGGCGCGGGGTCGTTTGGCGAAGTGTACGCCGCCTGGGATCCAACCCTGCACCGCGAGGTGGCACTCAAGCTGCGCAGTCCGGAAGTCGGCACGCTGCGATGGCTCGACGAAGCACGCAACCTGGCGCGCGTCCGGCACCCGCACGTGCTCACGGTCTACGGAGCCGACGTCCTCGACGGGCGCGCGGGCATATGGACCGAGTTGATCAGCGGTCGCACGCTGGAACAGGAGCTCGAAAGCACCGGGCCGTTCTCCGAAGCCGAAACCGTGCGCATCGGTCGCGACATCGCATCCGCCCTGGTCGCGGTGCACGCGGCCGGCCTCGTGCACGGCGACATCAAGACCGCCAACATCATGTTGGAAGATGGGGACACTCCGCGGCGAGCCGTGCTGGTGGATTTCGGGACCGCCGACAAGATGCTCGCCGACGACGAGATTCCGGCGTACCTCATGGGGACGCCGCTCACGATGGCGCCCGAAGTGCTCGACGGCCAGCCCGCGACGGGCGCGTCTGACGTGTACGGGCTGGGTGCGACGCTCTTCCGCGTCTTGAGCGGGCGCTACCCGGTTGAAGCCGAGACCATCGACGAACTCAAGCAGGCGCATGCGTCGGGCAAACGCGCCTCAATCCGTTCCTTCGCGCCCCAGGTCTCGCCGCGCCTGGCTCGCGCCCTGGACCGCGCCCTCGAATCCGACCCGGCGAAGCGATGGCCGAACGCGCAGACGTTCCAGCGCGCGCTCGACGACGTCGCCGATCCGACGCGCCGCATTCGCGCGCGCGCCACGGCGATCGGAGCCGGCGTTGCGGGTTTGGCCGCCGTGGTTGTCGTCGCGATTCTGATCGCCCGGCCGGGGCCGGGACCGCTCACGCGTGGAAAACTCACCACACCCGAAACGCCGGATCTGCTGCGCGTTGCCTGGCGCCGCCCGGGCCCCGGCGCCAACCTCGGGTATCACTATTACACCGGGATCAGCGACTTGGACGGCGATGGGCGCGACGATCTGCTGACGGCCGAATCGCACTGGACTGGGGCGGATGTCACGGGAATGGGACGCATCTCGGTGTTTTACGGCGCGGTGGGTGGTGCGGACACGACGGCCGGCGCAGCCATCACCGCACGCGACACCGAATTCCTGATGGGGAAGGGTGTGGTGCGCGCGGGCGACGTGAATCACGACGGCTTCGAAGACCTGCTCGTCGCCGAGGAATCCCCGCAGGCGCTGATCGGTCGCGTTTCACTCTACATGGGCGGGCTTCGGGGACAGGAGCTTTCGCCGGTCTGGACCGTGTTGGGATCGAGATACGATTCCGGCCTGGGTCGCTCGATGACATCGGCCGGAGACGTGAACGGCGACGGATATGCCGACGTGGTGATCGGAGAGCTGTCGCGCGTACGATCCGCTCGCGGAAGAGGGCGTCGATCGTTTGTACCTCGGCTCGGCAGCCGGTCTCTCCGTAACACCCGCGTGGAGCGCGCACGGCGGACAGGATCACATGGAGCTGGGTTCCTGGATGGGGCCGGCGGGTGACGTCAACGGCGACGGCCACGACGACATTCTGCTCGGCGCACAGCTCTGGGATGGCCCGAAAGGGGTCGACTGTGGTCTCGCGCGACTCCACCTCGGCAACAAGAACGGCGCGGACGCGACGCCCGTGTGGTCGCACGAGGGTGACGGTCCGAGTTTCCTGCTTGGCTGCTGCACGTCGGGCGCAGGAGACGTGAACGGCGATGGCTTCGACGATCTCCTGATCGGCGAGCGACTGTACTCGGACGAGCACCGACCCGAGCGCGGCCGGGTCCTGATCTTTCACGGCGGTGTGCACGGGCCTTCGACCACGCCGGACTGGGTCGCGCTGGGTCCCGGTCCGTACGCGCATTTCGGTTTCTACCTGGCGGGAATCGGCGATGTCGACGGCGATGGCTTCGACGACGTCGCCATCGGCGCGCCCGACTACACTGCCGGCAAGCTGAAACACTGCGGCTTCGTCGAGGTGTACCGCGGGGGTCGCACCGGCTGCGAAACCCGGCCCGCCTGGCGCGTCGTGGGCGACAGCGACGGCGCGTTGATGGGCTTCTATATCGCCTCCGGTGACCTCAACGGCGACCATGTCCCGGATCTCATTGTCAAAGCGTCGCTCTGGAGCGACTCGGTTCCCGAACGGGGCCTGCTCCTCGCCTACCTCGGGCAACCCCGGCGCCGATAGTCACAAATAGGGCGTCGGCCGGCCGAAGAAACTTCGATCACGCGCAAGGTGGTCATTGCGCGCCAGGGCATGCGGCCCGCGGCCCGCTTGACGCGCGCCGCATCACGGACGTACACTCTTTGCAACCGGAGGTGGACATCGTGAGACTCTGCTCGATCCTCCAGTCCCGCACCTCGTTGCTGGCCGGCAGCGCACTCCTCGTGTACGCGCTCGGCTGTTCGCATACTCCCATCACGACCGAACAATCCCTCGAGCTGCATTCTTGTATCGATGGGGCCCGTTCCGTGCGATTCATGGCCGAGGTCGGTCCGATGGTGAGTACGGCGGACGCGCAGGCGGGGTCGACCAACATCATTGGAACGCCGGACGTCCAATTCTTCGGCTTCGGCGTCCAGGTCACCGCCGAGCTCGACACCGTCCCCCTCGGCGACCCGGTGACGTTCCTGCTTTCGGCGACCTCGCTGGGCTACGAGGTGTCGGTCACCGTGATGGACGTCGCGTTCTACACGGTTCCACCGGATCAGATTCCGCCCGAGCCGGAATGCATACCCTCGTCGTCGCCCGAGTTCACACTGGCGAACGAAACCGCGCTCGGCCTTGGTCTCGTGCTCAACGTGTCGAACCCCACATCGCAGCCGATGATGCTCACCATGCTCGACCTCACCGAGAGCCCGAACGTGCTCCCGCCTTCGTCGCTCGACTGGACGAACCCGGACTTCAACGCGCTGCCGTGGCACCCGGCCGTCGGCGGAGGCACTTCGCTCGACCCGGCGGCTCCGCCGCTGGTCATCGACCTTCCGGACACCGCCCCCGGCGCGGAGGCGGCCCTGCTGCGTTTTTCCTCGTTCTCCGAAGGCGGACCGATGCGCGGAATCCTGCAGGCGAGCCTGGTGGAGGAACCCCTGGCGACAACGCCGACGACGTGGGGCGCGGTGAAGGCGCTCTACCGAAACTGACCCATCGACATTCTCGCACTTCGGCAAGAGGTCGCGTCACGTAGTTCCACGATCGGGGCTTGAGCCATGCTCGACAGACTCGGGCCGAGACCGCCCTATCAACAGACGGTTGATGAAGTAGTCGCCGCGCTGGAGACGGACGCGCACCGCGGATTGAGCGACGCCGAGGCGCGGGCGCGGCTCGAACGCCATGGCTACAATGAGCTGACGGCGGAGGAGCCCGTCCCGGGTTGGAGGAAGTTCCTCGCGCAGTTCGAGGATGTGCTCGTCATCCTGCTGCTCGTCGCCACCGCGATTTCCGCCGTGCTGTGGCTCGTCGAGCGCGAATCGCCGCTGCCTTACGAGGCAATCGCGATCTTCGCGGTCGTGCTGCTCAACGCGATCATGGGTTACGTGCAGGAGTCGCGCGCGGAGTCCGCGGTCGCCGCGTTGCGCCAGATGGCGGCCGCCCAGGCCCACGTGATGCGCGACGGGGAACGCCAGAGCCATTCCGGCGGCCGAGATCGTGCCCGGCGACTCATCCTCATCGAAGAAGGCGACACCATTCCGGCCGACGCGCGCCTGATCCATTCGACGGCGCTGCAGACCGCCGAAGCGGCACTGACCGGCGAAAGCCTCCCGGTGTCGAAAGACATCGCTCCGGTGGCCGAAGACGCGGGATTGGGCGATCGCTACAACATGATCTTCAGCGGCACGTCGGCGACCTACGGCCGCGGCAGAGCCGTTGTCACGGCGACCGGAATGGAAACGGAAATGGGGCGCATCGCCGGCATGCTGGAAGCAGCTCCCCGCGAAACCACACCGCTGCAGAAGGAACTCGATCGAGTCGGGAAGCTCCTCGGCCTCATCGTCGTCGTCATCGCCGTGGTGATGATCGTGACGATCATTCTCGTCGAAAACGTCCGCGGCTTTTCAGCGCGTCTTCGACGTTCTGATCCTGGGCGTGGCACTGGCGGTCGCGGCGGTGCCGGAGGGATTGCCCGCGGTCGTGACGGCGGTGCTTGCGCTGGGCGTACAGCGCATGGCGAAGCGGCACGCGATCGTGCGCCACCTCGCGGCGGTCGAAACGCTCGGCTCGGCTAACATCATCGCTTCCGACAAGACCGGCACGCTGACCAGGAACGAAATGACGGTGCGCGTGGTCGTCACCGCGAGTGGGCGCGTCAATTCGAAGGCACCGGCTACGCGCCCGAAGGAGACGTCCGGGTGGAGGGCGGCGCGCCACTGGTGGGAGCACTCCGCGTGGAGCTGCACGCGGGCGCTGACCGTCGCCGATCGCGCCAACAATGCCGTGCTGCAGGAGCGCGACGGGCGCTGGACGGTGCAGGGCGATCCGACGGAGGGCGCACTGATCGTCGCGGCGCGCAAAGCCGGCCTGGAAGAGGAGACGCTCGACGCCCGCTTCGAACGTGTCGGAGAGGTCCCCTTCTCCTCCGAGCGCAAGTTGATGACGACGATTCATACGGACGCCGAGAGAGGAGTCGACTGCGTCGTCTTCACCAAAGGCGCGCCGGACGTGCTGCTCGCGCGCTGCTCCCACGAACTCGTTGGCGAAGAGCCGACAGCGCTGGACCACGCGCGACGCGGCAGAAATCCTGCAGACGAATGAAGCGCTCGCCGGCGCAGGCGCTGCGCACGCTGGGTGTGGCCGCCCGCCCGCTTCCCGCGGACGCGCTCGAACGCAATCGAAGTGGATGACGACCTCGAACAGGAGCTCATCTTTCTGGGTTTGATCGGCATGATCGATCCGCCGCGCGACGAAGCGAAGCAGGCGGTGGCGCGCGCCAAAGGCGCCGGCATTCGCCCCGTGATGATTACCGGCGATCATCCCCGCACCGCTGCGGTCATCGCGGCCGAACTGGGCATCGCTCGCGGGCGGGCGCGCCATCACCGGCGCCGAGTTGGAGAAGATGTCGGATGAGGCGCTCGCACAAGCGGTCCGGGAGGTGTCGGTTTATGCCCGCGTCAACTCCCGAGCACAAGCTGCGCATCGTCAAGGCGCTGCAACGCGGGGGCGCGACGGTGGCGATGACCGGCGACGGCGTCAACGACGCGCCCGCGCTCAAGACCGCCGACATCGGCGTGGCGATGGGAATCACGGGCACGGACGTGTCTCGAAGGAAGCCGCCGACGTGGTGCTGACCGACGACAACTTCGCCACCATCGTGGCCGCGGTCGAAGAAGGACGCGCCATCTTTGCGAACATTCGCAAGTTCCTGCGCTACCTGCTGTCGTCGAACATCGGCGAAGTGATGACGATGTTCTTCGGCGTCGTGCTCGCGAAGGTCATTGGTTTGCACGTCGAAGGCGACGCATGGTGCTTGCCGCTGCTGGCGACGCAGATCTTGTGGATCAACCTGGTGACGGACGGGGCGCCGGCGCTCGCGCTGGGCGTCGATCCGGCGGACACGGACCTGATGAATCGCCCGCCGCGCCCGCGCAGGGAAGGCGTCATCACGCCTCGCATGTGGAGGGGCATTCTGTTCGTTGGCGCCATCATGGCGGCCGGCACGCTCCTGATTCTGGATGCGTCGCTGCCCGGCGGTCTGATCGAGGGATCGGGGACGATGCGTTACGCCCAGACCATGGCCTTCACGACGCTGGTGCTGTTTCAGCTCTTCAACGTGTTCAACGCCCGCTCGGACGAGCAGAGCGCCTTCCGCGGACTTTTCCAGAATCGATGGCTGTGGGGCGCTGTCGGCCTGTCACTGTCGCTCCACGTCGCCGTCATCTACGTGCCCTTCCTCCAAAGCGCTTTTTCGAGTGCAAGCCTGACACCCGGCGATTGGCTGCGCTGTGCGGCGGTGGCCAGCTCGGTCCTGTGGTTGCGCGAGTTGAGCAAACTCATCTCGCACCAACCGTCGAGACAGCGGCAGGGACACTGACCAGTAGACGACCGGCTCCGGCCTTGATATCTTCTTGATGGCCGCACGGGTGTCCTTGACACCATGCTGATGCGCGGATGCGCATACTGCGGTCATGAAACACACACACCGGTCCGATCTGCGCTGGCTCCTTGCCGGCTTCGTTATTCTCGCGCTGCTCGTCGTTGTGGCCCTCGAGGCCCGCGACGCGCATGCAACCGCGTCCACCACATTTTGGGCTCCGTCGACGCCGTATGTGCAGCCCTACGAAGTGCTCCACCTGACCTACGACACGTACTTCGGCTCCCGCGCCGTGTACCCGATCGACACCGGGCTCACGATGGGCGTGATCCCGGGACAGAAATTCCAGGCCGAAGTCGGCTTCGATCTGTTCTACTCGACAGTCGCCAACGGAGAGGGAATCGAATTTCCGATCGTGCTCAACGCCAAAGTCGGCGCGCCCGAGGACGTGTACTTCCACAATCAGCCGGCGTGGTCGTTCGGGATCTTCGGAGTCGGGTTCGAAGAGAACGTCAACGACCAGAACGCGCTCTACTTCATGCTGGGCAAGACCCTGCCGAAGGTAGGGATGCCGGAGATCGGCGTCTACTATGGCCTCAACGAGGATCTGTTCCTCTCGGCCAGCGGCGAGGACGAGCGCTTCGGCGTGCTGGCGGGCTGGTATTTTCCGGCCATCGACGTGGGGCTCATCGACAAGCTGGTTTTTTGCTGGGACATCCAGACCGGTAGCAACGCGCTCGGCGCCACCGGCGCCGGCGTGAGCGCGTACATCACACCCGCCATCGCCGTGTTGACCGGCCCGGTCTGGTTCCTCGAGAAGGAACTGCAGCCGGGCGGGACGGAGTGGATGTGGAGCGTGCAGCTTGACGTCGACGTGGATCTCCTGTCGGGAGCCGGCGCGTCAGAGTAATTGAGTGATTCCTTCGACCCAGAGGCAATACCATGGACTTCATTTTTGTCGGGATTGTTTTGGTCTTCTTCCTGTTGTGCTGGGCGTTCGTGCGCCTGTGCGAGAAGGTGTAATGCCATGAGTATCCTGACCATCATCGGGGGCGTGATCGCCGCGCTTCTGCTTGGCTATCTCCTGGTCGCCCTGCTCTTCCCGGAGAAGCTGTCATGACGCAGAACGCCGTTCTTCAGTGCGTGCTCTACCTGGTTCTGCTGGTAGGGCTCGGTATTCCACTCGGCGCCTACATGGCGCGCGTGTACGAGGGACAATCGAAGCTGGGCAACCGCCTGTTCGGTCCGCTCGAGCGGCTCGTCTACCGGGTGGCGCGCATACCGGCCGAAGTCGACATGAGCTGGAAGCGCTACGCGATCGCCGCGCTGGCGTTCAACTTCCTCGGCGCCGCTCTCGTGTACGCTATTCAGCGCTTGCAAGGCGTGCTGCCGCTCAATCCAGCGCACCTGCCGGCCGTCGTTCCGCCGGTGGCCTTCAACACGGCGGTCAGTTTCGCCACCAATACCAACTGGCAGGCCTATGGCGGCGAGACCACGCTAAGCTATCTGACGCAGATGGCGGCTCTCACAGTGCAGAACTTTGTGTCGGCAGCCACGGGGATGGCGGTGCTGGTGGCGCTCATCCGCGGTTTCGTCCGTCGCTCGGCCAATGGGGTGGGCTCGTTCTGGATCGACCTCACGCGCAGCACGGTCTACATCCTGCTCCCGCTTTCCATCATTCTGGCGCTGCTGCTGGTGTCGCAGGGCGTGGTGCAGACGTTCGCTCCTTATAAGGAGGTGGCGTTGCTCGATCCGCTGGCCACCAGCGATTCCACGACGGTCACCACCCAAACGCTGGCACTCGGACCCGCGGCTTCGCAGATCGCCATCAAACAGCTCGGCACCAACGGCGGCGGTTTCTACAACGTCAACTCCGCGCATCCGTTCGAGAACGCCACGCCGTTCTCGAACCTGCTCGAGCTGCTCGCGATCCTGATCATTCCGGCGGGGCTGTGTTTCACGTTCGGCTCGATGGTGCGCGATCGCCGCCAGGGCTGGGCCGTTCTCGCGGCCATGTTGATCATCTTTGTGCCCCTCCTCTATGTCGCCGTTCATTCCGAGCAGACGCCCAATCCGATTCTCACCCACCTGGGTGCGGATGCGACGCCGGGCCTCCTGCAATCGGGCGGCAACATGGAGGGGAAGGAAGTCCGTTTCGGGATCACCAACAGCGCGCTCTGGGCCACCGCGACCACGTCCGCGTCCAACGGTTCCGTCAACTCGATGCACGACAGCTTCATGCCGCTCGGCGGCATGGTGCCGATGTGGCTCATGCAGCTCGGTGAAGTCGTATTCGGCGGCGTCGGCTCCGGCCTGTACGGAATGCTGATGTTCGCAATCGTCGCGGTGTTCATTGCGGGGCTCATGGTGGGACGCACGCCGGAGTATCTCGGCAAGAAGATCGAAGCCTACGAGATGAAGATGGCGTCGCTCGCCGTGCTGGTGCCACTATTCGCGGTGCTGGTGGGGACGGCGCTCGCGTGTATCGTGCCCGAGACGCAACGGGCCATCGCCAACCCGGGCATCCACGGCTTCAGCGAAATCCTCTACGCCTTCTCGTCGTCGAGCAACAACAACGGCTCCGCCTTCGCCGGCCTCACCGCGAGCGGAATGTTCTACGCCACCGCGCAGGGCATCAGCATGCTGATGGGCCGTTACTGGATCCTGGTGCCGGTGCTCGCCATCGCGGGCTCGCTGGCGCGCAAGAAGTACGTACCGCCCAGCGCAGGGACGCTGCCGACGCACACGCCGCTCTTCGTGTTCCTGCTGGTGGGAGTGGTCATTATCATCGGTGCGCTCACGTTCTTCCCGGCGCTCGCGCTCGGTCCCATCGTCGAGCACCTGCAGCTCGCGCATACCCTGTAAGGAGAGCTTTATGTCGACCCATGCCCATTCACGGCCGCTGTTCGAACGCGCGATCGTCGCACGCGCGGCCGTTGACTCGTTTCGAAAACTGAACCCGCGCCGCATGGTCCGCAACCCGGTCATGTTCGTCGTGATGGTGGGGAGCGCCTTCACCACCGTGCTGTTCGTGCACGCCGCGGCGAGCGGAAAGGGCGAAGCCGCCCCCGGCTTCATTCTCGCCATTTCGCTCTGGCTCTGGTTCACCGTGCTCTTCGCTAACTTCGCCGAAGCCATGGCCGAGGGCCGCGGCAAGGCCCAGGCCGACGCGCTGCGCAAGGCCCGGAAGGCCGTCATTGCCAAACGGCTCGAGGCCCCCCGCATGAACGCGACGCGCAACGTGGTCGCGTCCGCCGATCTCCGTCAGGGCGACTTCGTGCTGGTCGAGGCGGGCGACCAGATTCCCGGCGACGGTGAAGTGATCGAAGGCGTGGCGTCGGTCGACGAGAGCGCCATTACGGGCGAGAGCGCGCCCGTCATCCGCGAGACCGGGGAAGACCGCAGCGCCGTCACCGGCGGGACGCGGGTGCTTTCCGACTGGCTCGTCATTCGTATCACCGCCAATCCGGGCGAGACCTTTCTCGACCGGATGATTGCGATGGTCGAGGGCGCGAAGCGCCAGAAGACGCCCAACGAGATCGCCCTCGACATCCTGCTCGCCAAGCTGACGATCGTATTCCTGCTGGCGACGGTTACGCTCCTGCCGTTTTCGATCTACGCGGTGACGAGCTCGGGTCAGGGCTCACCGGTTACGTTGACGGTGCTGGTCGCCCTGCTCGTGTGCCTGATCCCGACCACCATCGGCGCGTTGCTTTCGGCGATTGGCATCGCCGGGATGGATCGCATGATCCAGGCGAACGTCATCGCCACCTCCGGGCGCGCGGTGGAAGCGGCGGGGGACGTCGACGTGCTTCTCCTCGACAAGACCGGGACCATTACCCTGGGCAACCGCCAGGCGTCGGCATTTCTCCCTGCGCCCGGCGTGAGCGAGTCGGAGCTGGCCGACGCGGCGCAGATTGCCTCGCTCGCGGACGAGACCCCGGAAGGGCGCAGCATCGTGGTGCTCGCCAAGGAGAAGTTCAACCTGCGCGCGCGCGACGTGCACGCGCTTGGCGCCACCTTCATTCCCTTCAGCGCGCACACGCGCATGAGCGGCGTCGACGTGGACGGCCGGCAGATTCGAAAGGGGGCGGCCGAAGCCATCGCCCGCTACCTGGACGAGCGCGGCGCGCGCATCCCGGCCGAGGTGCTGCAGACCGTCGAGCAGATCTCGCACCAGGGTGCGACGCCGCTGGTGGTGGTCGAGAACAACCGCGCGCTCGGCGTCGTGCAGCTCAAGGACATCGTCAAGGGGGGAATCAAGGAGCGCTTCGCCGAGATTCGCCGGGTCGGCATCCGCACCGTGATGATCACCGGCGACAACCCGCTGACCGCGGCCGCCATCGCGGCCGAGGCTGGCGTCGACGACTTCCTCGCCGAGGCCAACCCGGAGAAGAAGCTGACGATGATCCGCGACTACCAGGCGAAAGGGCACCTGGTTGCGATGACGGGTGACGGCACCAACGACGCGCCTGCGCTCGCGCAGGCGGATGTCGCGGTGGCGATGAACACCGGCACCCAGGCGGCCAAGGAAGCCGGGAACATGGTGGACCTCGATTCGAACCCCACCAAGCTCCTCCAGATCGTCGAGATCGGGAAGCAGATGCTCATGACGCGCGGTTCGCTCACGACTTTCAGCATCGCGAACGACGTCGCGAAGTACTTCGCCATCATCCCGGCCGCGTTCGCGGGGACCTATCCAGTGCTCGGGGCGCTCAACATCATGCATCTTCATTCGCCGACGTCGGCGGTGCTGTCCGCGGTGATCTTCAACGCGCTCATCATCATCGCGCTCATCCCGCTGGCGCTGCGCGGGATCAAGTACCGCCCGGCGCCGGCCTCCGCGCTGCTGCGCCGGAATCTGATCGTCTACGGCCTCGGCGGCGTGCTGATGCCGTTCCCGTTCATCAAGCTCATCGACGTCATCCTGGTCGCGATGGGCGTCAAGTAGCGCCGAAAGGAAACCCATGTCGCTCGTGCGTCCTGCTCTCATGCTCCTGCTGGTGTTTACCGTGCTCCTCGGGATCGTGTACCCCGCGGTCATGACGGGTGTCTCCCGCGTGCTCTTCCCCGCGCGGGCGTCCGGGAGCCTCGTGCGCGAGGGGGACCGCGTGGTTGGCTCCTCGCTGATCGGTCAGCCGTTCGACGACCCCCGCTACTTCTGGGGGCGCCGGTCGGCGACGGGACCGGTGCCGTACAACGCGGCTGCCTCCACGGGCTCGAACCAGGGCCCGTCCAACCCCGCCCTGCACGACGCCGTCGCCGCCCGCATCGACGCGCTTCGCGCCGCGGACCCCGGGAACGACGCACTCGTGCCGATCGACCTGGTCACCGCCTCGGGAAGCGGGCTCGACCCGCACATCTCGCCCGCGGCGGCGTATTACCAGGTGGCGCGCGTGGCGCGCGCGCGTGGTCTGTCCGAGCTACGGGTTCGCGCGCTGGTTGACGCGGCCGTCGAGGGTCGCACGCTGGGCATGATCGGCGAACCGCGCGTGAATGTGCTGCGCCTCAACCTGGCGCTCGATCACGGCAGCGGTTCGTGACGGACGCGGGTACTGGTGATAGACTGACCGCGTGAGCCCGGAAACCCGACGCCCCGATCCCGACGCATTGCTCGAGCGGGTGACCGCGGAAGCCGAACGCGAGCACCGCGCCAAGCTGCGGATTTTTTTTGGCTTTGCCCCTGGGGTCGGCAAGACCTACCGCATGCTCCAGGTGGCGCGCGATCTCGTGCGCCAAAAGGTCGACGTCGTGGTCGGCGCGGTCGAGACGCACGGCCGCTATGACACGGGCGGGCTCCTGCTCGGGCTCGAGATCCTGCCGCGACGCAAGGTCGCCTATCGGGGTCGCGAGATGGAAGAGTTCGACCTCGACGCCGCGCTGGCGCGGCGGCCGCGCGTGTTGATCCTCGACGAACTCGCCCACACCAACGTGCCCGGCTCGCGCCACACCAAGCGCTGGCAGGATGCCATGGAGCTGCTCGACGCCGGGATCGACGTCTACACGACTCTCAACGTCCAGCACGTCGAAAGCCTCAACGACGTGGTCGCGCAGATCACGCGCGTCCAGGTGCGCGAGACCGTCCCCGATTCCGTTCTCGAACGCGCCGACGCGATCGAATTGGTCGACATCTCCCCCGAAGAACTCCTGGCTCGCCTGCGTGAAGGCAAGGTCTACCTCCCGGATCAGGCGGCCCGCGCTGCCACGCACTTCTTCCAGCGCGGCAACCTGCTTGCGCTGCGCGAACTCGCGCTGCGGCATACCGCCGAGCAGGTGGAAGCGGACGTCATGGAGTACCGCGAGCTGGAGGGAGTGGAAGGGGCGTGGCCGACGTCGGAACGCATCCTGGTCGGCATCGGCGCCTCGCCGACGTCGGGGCGGATCTTGCGCGCGGCCCGGCGCATGGCGGCGGGGCTGCGAGCGCCATGGGTGGCCGCGTTCGTGGAGCCGCTCGGCATCGCGCCTCTCGGCGAGGGCGACCGAAAGCGTCTCGAAGAACACCTGCGTCTCGCGGAATCGCTGGGTGCATCGGTCGTGCAGCTCACGGGCCCGAGCGTGAGCGAAGCGATCCTGGACTACGCGCGCAAACACAACGTCACCCGACTCATCATCGGTAAACCGAGGCACACCCGGCTGCGCGACCGTTTCCGGGGTTCGCTCGTGGACCACATCGTCGCGGGCAGCGGCGACATCGACGTTCACGTCATCTCGGGCGACCCGGAGGGGCCGGCCGAAGTACGCGAGGAGACGGTGCGCCGGGGCCTCGCCGCACCGTGGAGCGCCTACGTGTGGTCGGCGGCATTCATCGCAGGGACCACCGGACTCGCCGCCGCGGTGCGAGCGGTCTATCCCGTGCCCGATCTCGAGATGATGTATCTCGTCGCCGTCATGCTCACGGCGTTGCGCTTCGGGCGCGGACCGTCGTTGCTCGCCGCCGCACTCGCCGTGGCCGCCTACGACTTCTTCTTCGTTCCGCCGCGCTTCACGTTTGCGGTGTCGGATTGGCGTTACCTGCTGACGTTCGGGATGATGTTCGGCGTCGGCTGGCTCATCAGCACGCTGACGATCCGCATTCGCCGGCAGGAGCACGACGCGGTTGCCCGGGAAGAGCGGACCCGGGCACTGTTCGAGCTGGGTCGCGAGCTCGCGAACGCGCGGACGGTGGCCGCTGCCGCCGACGTGGCGGCCCGGAACGCGGCCCAGGCATTCGACGCGGCCGCCACCGTGCTCATGCGCGGTCCGGGAGAGGAGCTCGCGCCACGCGCATCGTTTCCGCCCGACGCGAATCTCGACGCCGGGGACCTCGGAGTCGCGAAGTGGGTATTCGAGCACGGGCGCGTCGCCGGCCAAGGAACCGACACGCTGCCGGGCGCCCGGGCCATTTGCGTCCCCTTGCGCACGACCGGCGACCCGGTCGGGGTGCTGGCACTCCTGCCGCGGCGCGCGGTTTCGCTGGACGCCGACCAGCGCACGCGCCTCGACGCGCTGTGCACGCAGGTGGCGTTCGCGCTGGAGCGGGCGCAGCTCGCGCGCGAAGCGGAAGCATCCGCACTGCGGGCGAAGACGGAAGAGATGCGCAGCTCGCTCTTGAGCGCCGTGTCGCACGACCTGCGCACGCCACTGGCCGCAATCACCGGCGCGGTGTCGACGCTGCGCGACGAGTCCGTGCGGCTGCCCGAGGCGCAACGAGACGAACTGCTCGCCGCCATTCACGAGGAAGCCGAGCGGCTCGAGCGGCTGGTCGCCAATCTGCTCGACATGACGCGCGTCGAATCGGGCAGCCTGCACGTGCGGCACGAGTGGGTGCCGCTCGAAGAACTGGTGGGCGCGGCGTTGACCCGGCTGGAGCGCGTGCTCGACGACCGGCCGGTGCGCGTGTCCCTGGCCGCGGGGCTGCCGCTGCTGTCCGTGGACCCGTTGTTGTTCGAACAGGTTCTCGTCAACCTGCTGGAGAACGCGGCCAAATACACGCCCGCGGGGTCCGCGATCGACATCGAGGGCCGCGCCGAGGGGGACGGGGTGGTGGTCGAGGTCAAGGATCGCGGCCCGGGAATCGCCGCCGGAGACGAGCAACGCGTGTTCGAGAAATTCTATCGCGGGGACAAACCGGTGGCGGTGGGAGCGGGGCTCGGGCTGGCCATCTGCAAGGGAATCGTGGAAGCGCATGGCGGCGCGATCCGCGTCGAGAGCCGGCCCGGCGAGGGGGCCACGTTTCGCGTGACGCTTCCCCGGGTCGGAGAGGCGCCGTCGGTGGACGCGAATGATGCCGGCTTGCCGCCCGGTGCCGACCGGGGTGACGCGGCATGAACCAACCCGGTCCACTCGTGCTCGTGGTCGAAGACGAGCCGCAGATGCGGCGTTTCATCCGGGCGTCGATGTCGGCGCACGGCTATCAGGTGGCGGAAGCGGTGACCGCGGCGGATGCCGTCGCGGCCGCGACCAGCCAGAATCCGGCGGTGATCCTGCTCGATCTGGGGCTTCCCGACGGCGACGGCATCGACCTGGCGCGCGGGATCCGGGAATGGAGCCGCGTGCCCATCATCGTCATCTCGGCGCGCGGGCGCGAGGATGACAAGGTGGCCGCCCTCGACGCGGGCGCCGACGACTACCTGACCAAGCCCTTCAGCGTCAACGAGCTGCTCGCGCGCATCCGCGTCGCTCTCCGCCACGCCCAGAGCGCGGGCGCGGCCGGCGAAAAGACCGTCCTCGAATTCGGCAGTCTCCGCATCGACCTCGGCCGGCGCGAAGTGAAGCGTGCGGACCGGCCGGTGCACCTGACGCCGATCGAATACAAACTGCTCGTGCTGCTCGCGCAGAACGCCGGACGCGTGCTCACGCATCGCCAGATCATCCGTGAAGTGTGGGGCGCCGCGTACGCGGGACAGACCCACTACGTGCGGGTCCACATGGCGGAGCTGCGCAAGAAGATCGAGGACGATCCGGCGCGCCCGCGGCTGCTCTTGACGGAGCCGGGGGTCGGCTATCGACTGCGGGACTAGGACTTTCTCATGCGACTCATGAAAAAAGAGCGCCGCCAGGAGCACACGACAGAACACGGACGCGAACAGGTCACCCTGATGCGGCCCGAAGGTCCCGACCGGGGTCGCGGGCTGTCCTCGGGATTCCCGGCCGATCTCTTCGAACAGGCCCGCGGGCGTCTCCGGCTCCTGGCGGGTTTCTTCTTCTGCGCCTTCCTGTTCGACGTACTGGTCTTTGTCAGCGTGATGGCGGTCACCCGGTCGCTGCCGCGCGAGAGTTTCCGTACGATCCCCATCCAGGTCGCCGCCCTGGTTGCCGCGGTGATGTCAGCCGCCGTGTGGTGGGCGGCGAAGAGTCCGCGCATTTCCGCGTCCCGCATCCACGCGGTGGGCCTGGTCTATGAAGTGGTGGTGTGCTCCATCGCGGCCACGTCGACCTACCTGCAGTACTACCACGATACCGGGCTGGTCCCGTTGCTGACGTGGGTCCCCGCGATCGTCATCATGTTTCCCCTGATCATGCCGGGGCCGCCGCGGCGAATGCTCGCGGCCGCGATCATTTCGGGCGCGACGGGACCGCTGGCGCTGTTCCTGCTCGACATGACGGGCAGAGTCGAAGCCGGTGACGGGTACGTTCCGTCCGTCGTCAGCTCGACGTTTGCGGTGATATTCGCGTACATGGGTGCGCGCGTCATCTACTCACTCGGGCGCGAGGTGGCCCGGGCGCGCGCGCTGGGGAGTTATCAACTCGAAGTGCGCCTGGGAGAGGGCGGCATGGGGGAGGTCTGGCGCGCGACCCATCGCCTGCTGGCCCGCCCGGCGGCGATCAAGCTCATTCGGCCGTCGCTGGTGGGAAGCGCGAGCACCGGGGTTTCGGACGAGGCGCGGCGGCGCTTCGAGCGGGAAGCGCAGGTCATCGCGAGTCTCCGCTCACCGCACACGGTCGACCTGTTCGACTTCGGAGTCGCGGACGACGGCTCCTTCTACTACGCGATGGAGCTGCTCGACGGACTCGACGCCGATGTGCTCGTGCGCCGCTTTGGTCCCGTCCCAGCGGAGCGCGCGGTGCACCTGCTCCGCCAGGTGTGCCACTCGCTCTCCGAGGCGGAATCCCGCGGCCTGGTCCATCGGGACATCAAGCCGTCGAATGTATTCGTGTGCCGCTACGGCGAGGACCACGATTTCGTTAAGGTGCTGGATTTCGGCATCGTGAAGTCGCGACACGATGCGGCCGGCCTGGGACCGGCGCTGACTCGTGAGACCGTGATCCACGGCACCCCCGCGTTCATGGCGCCCGAACAGGCGCTGGGCGGTGACAGTATCGACGGGCGCGCCGACATCTATGCGGTCGGCTGCGTGGCCTACTGGCTCCTGACCGGACAGCTCGTGTTCACCGCCGACACGCCGTCGGCGTTGCTTTTGCAGCATATCCAGGCGGTGCCGACCCCGCCTTCGGCACGCGCCGAATTGCCGATCCCCTCGTCCCTGGATGCGATTGTGCTGGCGTGTTTGGCGAAGAGCCCGGCCGATCGTCCCCGGTCGGCGAAGGAATTGTCGAGCCGGCTGGCAGGTGTCGAAGGGGCGGGCGTGTGGACCGAGGACCGCTGCCGGGAATGGTGGGAGAAGCACCAGCCGGCCCCGCGCAGCGCGTCGAACTGATCAGCCTTCCTCGACGCGCTTGCGGACTTCGGCCAGGTTCAGCTCGATCGACTGGCTCGAACGCATCAGATCCTCCAGGACGACTTCACGCGGGCGCGTGCCCGGGGTCTTCCCCCGCGTGTCGTCGAGCAACGGACTCAAGCTGTTCCATATCTCGCGTGGAAGAACGCTCTCCAGATACTCCAGCCCGGTTCCGCGCAGCACGACGTCGGTCGTGAGCAGTCCCTTGAACGCAATCAGCAACGGGGCGCGCGGGATCACGAGCGACAGGATGGTGAACACGTGCTCCATCCGGCGGCTGGCACGCCCGTGCAGCGATTCGTCGATCAGCGCGGGCTCGTCGTTCGCCGGCTCGTCGATAAGCTGCTGATCCTCCCAGAGTGACTTGTCGACACGCGTCTCTTTCAGCACCGCCGCGTATACCGTCGCCGCGTCGACCGGCAGCGACGGGAGTCGTTCGTGGATTCGGGCCAGCGCCCGCGCCGTCTGGTAGCGCACCTCGAACCGGCTGTCGGCGAGCGCGGCTACGAGCCCGTCGTAGGCGCGTGAGGTCGTGCAGGTGCCGAGGATGCGGGGGACACGCCGGCGGATGGCGAAGTCCTCGTTGGGATCGAGCAGACGGTCGATGAGTTGACCCGTCACCGCCGGCGCGGATTTGGCCAGCGCGCGCGACGCCCAGCCGGTCACCTCGTCCCAGGCCAGGAGCGAGATCACCTGGGCGGCGAGCGTCGGCGTCAGGGCCCGGGTCTGGCGCAGCTCCGCGTGCACGCGCCGGGCGTCGCCGGAACGAAGCGCGATCAGGGAAGCAAGCTCCGGGTCCGCCACGGGCGCGAGGGGCTGCGTCGGCGCCGTTTTCAACTCGGAGATGGCCCCGTCGTCCGCGGATGGGTCCGACGACGAGCCCGGGGAGTCGCCGCGGAGCTCGCCCAGTCGCGCGCCGTCGATCGACATCGACAGGTCGATGCCGGTGAACGACTCCATCATCATCGTGCGCACGCCGACGGGCTCGTCTCCCTTGATGTCGAGCACGCTGGCCCGCTTGATCAGGCTCTCCTCGAGCGCACGGATGTATCCCCGGCGCAGCGCTCGCACCACCACGAAGCCCAGCGCCGAAATCAGCACCGCCAGGCCCATGAGGACGTGGCTGGCGATCGCCACCGGCAGGAGTATGACCGCGCGGATGACCGCGCCGCCGACGACATCCCCCATGCGATCCGCGCCCACGTCGACGATGGTCTTGGTGCTGCGTTTTTCTTCGGGGGCGACCGGGGTGAAGAGCAGTTCGTACCCGGACCGAAACAACGAACTCTGAATGACCGCTTCGAGGGCGCGCAGAATCCCCAGGCCCGTAAGCCCCATCACCGGGAGCGTGACCAGCCCGCCGACGGCCACGATCGCCGGGCGGACGGCCAGCGTGTTTGCAATCCCGGCCCCCTCCAGGAGACGTCGCGTCATGCCGGCCTGCACGGCGAGCGAGACGACGGACACGGCCGTGTAGAACACCGCAAAGAACCGAACCAGGTCCGCGCCGTTCGCGAAGCTCTGCGCGGCGCGCGCCTTGAAGAGATAATCGATGAGAGTGGCGGCCACGTTTCCCAGCAGAACGATGAGCGCGAGATTGCGCAGGTAGCCGACGCGCATCAGCACGCGGAAGCCGGATTCAGCCGCGCGCTCGTGTTCATGCCTGGCGCGGCCGTCCGGCGGCGACTTCGGGTCCGCGCCGGCGGGCGGCAAGCGGACGAGAAGCAGCCCGCAGACCACGTTGAGGCCGGCGATGATCGGCAGCACCCACAGCAGACCGGCGTAAGCACCCACCCGTTCCGCGAGCAGGCCTCCGAAGAGCCCGCCCACCGTGGCCCATCCGACGATCCGTCCGATACTGCGTTTGGCCGTCCGGGGGTCGAAGTGTTCGTTGAGGATCGACCAGAATCCCGAAATCAGAATCGAGCCGATCACCGCGACGTGGAGGTATACGAGGACCGAGGCCGCCTTCGGGCTGCGCGTGGCGAGAAACCACTCGGCGACGAGCAGGACGCCGCTGGCCACGAAGAACGGCGGCATCACGCGGTGCGGTCCGAGCGAGGTCATGGCCCGCGCGGTGAGCAGCACGGCGCCGATCGACAACAGCGCCGACGCGATTAGCACCAGCGGCAGTGCGGATACTTCGAAATTGGTCAGGAACAGAGCGTCGCGCGTGGCCTTGGCCGCCACCTGCGTCGCGATCATCGCGAACGCGCAGGCCGATGCGGTGGCGACCGACGCAGCGCCGGCCCGCCGGCCGGGGCTAGCCATTCACGACCGTAGGCGCGCCCGTGTCCAGCCTGTGACCGAGGGGCGCCGCGTGGAGGTGGGGGAGGTGCATTCGCCACCATTGCTCGGCACGCTGCTGCGTCCAGGCGGGAAGCGTGGCGGCGAGCTCCGAGAGCATTTCGCCGAGCTCCTCCGCGGAGCCCGGCCGGTCGTCCGGATCCTTCTCCAGACAGGCGAGCACGATCTCCTCCAGCCGCGGCGGCACCTCGATCTCGGTACGCGAAGAAACCGTGGGGGGCTTCTCCTTCACGTGCTGGATGAGAATCGACATGGGAGTGTTGCCGGCGAACACCAGCTGCCCGGTCAGCAGCCAGTAGGCGACGCAGCCGAGTGCGTAGATGTCGGCGCGACCGTCCACCGGCGCATCCCCGGTCACCATCTCCGGCGCCATGAAGCCCGGGGTTCCGCTGGTGACGCCGGCGCCCGTCAGCTGGGTGATCGTGTCGCCCGGGTCCTTGACGCTCTTGACCAGGCCGAAGTCGAGCACCTTGATGAAGTCGAAATCGCGGCCGCGGCGGCAGGTGAACATGTTGGCGGGTTTGATGTCCCGGTGTATCAGGCCGCGGTCGTGGGCGTCGGCGAGAGAATCGCACGCGGCGCGCAGGAAGTGGACCGCCCGCTCCGCGGGTATCGGTCCGGACTCCTGGATCAGCGACTTGAGGTCGCGACCCTCGAGAAACTCCATTACGTAGTAGAAGACTCCATCCTCGCCGATGCCGAAATCGTAGAGCATGATGGAATGTTGCGACGTGAGCATCGCCGTCGCCTGCGCCTCGCGCTCGAAACGCCGCAGCAGCGTCCGGGCGGCGGTCCCGTCCCCGGGGGTGCCCAGGGACTCGGGCCGGATCAGTTTTACCGCCGCCGGGCGGGCGAGCATCCGGTGTTTCGCCCGCCATACTTCGCCCATGCCGCCCGATCCGATCTTGTCGGTGAGCTGATAGCTGCCGAGGCGCCGGGCCTTGGAAACATCCCGGGCCAGGCGAAACACCCGATACGCAATGGCGTACGCGATGCCGGCGCAGATCAGGACCGGCAGCGCGAGGCGAACCATCGCGATCCACGGGGAGCCCTCGAAATCGGCCGGAACACCGTGGACAGCCAGCGAGAGGATGGCGACGGCCGGCACGGTGGCGAATGCCAGCAGGGAGCCGATGAGCATCTGCCTGGGCGCGAGCGTGACGATGCTCGGATACGCCACCAGCCAGACTCCCACCCAGTTGACGGACTCGATCTCGAACTTCGAGACGCTCTCCCATCCCCACGACTGGACGGCGATGCCGAGCGCGGACACCACCAGGTAAAACATCGACATGCCCGCGAAGACGCAGGCTTCGCACTTCGTCCTGACGCATCGGTAAACGACGACCAGCGAGTAGGTGATCGCGATCAGGGAGGTGACGGTGTCGAACGCGGGGAGAAAAAGGAAGTGACCGGCGTCGGCTATCCAGGTGATCCAGTCGGCGACGTAGCCGAGAAAGAAAACCGCCGCATAGATCGTCGCGGCAGCGGCGAGCCCGTGAAAGGCGCTCTGCTGCGTCTGGGAATCCAGGTCGGCGAAATTCGACGGATCGCTTGGACTGCTCGGCTGACTTTCAGCCCGTATGTTGAATTGTGCGGCCACGAGCCTCCCGGTGTGCGCCGGCGCGGCGTTGGCTCCAACCCCGCGCCCGGGCAGCGGTACGCGCAAGGTTATCACGGGGCGGCGAACAGGACAACGGGGTGGTGGGATCCCGGTTTTCGGCCGGCTAGAACGAGAGACCCGCGTGGATGTAGACCCCGGTGCCTTCCTCGCTCGACGCGATGGAAACGCTCACCGTGTTCGCCGCGTCGAGCAGCGCAAACCAGAACCCGCCGCCGGCCGCGCTGTGCCACTGATTGGACGATTCTCCCGTGAAGTAGACCCGTCCGGTGTCGCCCAGCGCAAACACGCCCAGACTCCCGGGTACGAAGATGTAGACGCGGGCGATCGGGATACGAAGCTCCGCGCTTCCATACAACGAGCCGTCCCCGGCGAAGCGCTGTTGCGGGAATCCTCGCAGCGTGGCACCCCCGCCCACGTAGGCGGCCTCATCGTAGGGGTAGGCTCCCCACACCCGTTTGCCACCCGCCCGCAGGGCGAGGGTCGGTGTGGTGGGAATCGGAAGCGGCTGGTACAGGGCGCCCTCGCCATGAACCTCGCCGAAGGTGGTTTCGACGGCTCCGACCGGTGGGTACACGTTACCGTCGACGGCGAAACGGACGCCGCGCGTGGGAGCCACATCCGAGTCGCGCGTGTCGATGGATAGTCCCGCGCCCGCGCCGGCCTGGAAGAAGTCCTCCGCGCCGTACGGGGGCGCGGTCGTGATGTAGCGGTCGGGCTCGAGGTCGGTCTTTTTGTACTGCGCGTTGACCTGCAGGGTCGCGGTCCAATGCTGGCCGACCGGCAGGAGCAGCGACGGCTCAACGACGTACTGGGTGTGCTTCACCTTGTAGAAATCTTCGTCCTCGCTGGCCTCGGTCTCGTTTCCGTATCCATAGAAGTGCAGAAAGTCCAGCCCCGACGCCCGCACATAGAGGCCTGTCGCGACGCGCGTGTTCTCGCGACGGAATTCGCCCCGGTAGTCCGCACCGAAGGATCCGGCCCGGGTGGCGTAGCCGACGCGGATGGTTTGTTTGCTCGCGTACGGGTCCTTGCGGAATCCGTATCCGAAGGATTGCAAACTGGCGAGGAACAGCACACCCAGGTCGCTGTTGCCGCCGATCCACGGAATGAAGATGTTTCTCCGCCCCCAGTCGCGCGGCGGGATCCAGGGGGCCTTCTCGCGTTTCGGAGGCGTGTACGGGCGGGTGTCCAGTTTCGTTCCGGATCCGCGCAGCACGTCGTTGGTGCCACTCGCGTCCGAGACGAGAAGTCCGGTCCCGGCGCTATCGTCGAAGGTGTCATCGCCACCGCCGCCGATCACGCGCACGGTGATCTTGCCCGGGCGGCCGGTGGCGGTCAGGCTGTCGTTGCCGCCGCCGAGGTAGATTCGAATCTCGTCGGTTTCGTCCGGATGAAACACGCGATGCACGTACGGAGTGCCGGCCGCCGCGACGGACACCTCGACATCGCCATTCTCGCGATGGCCGACCGTCACGACCTCGTCCTGGTCCGTGGCCCGAATGTCGACCTTGCGCGCGAGGAAGCGATAGAAGCGATCCGCCTCGGCCGCGAGCTGGTCGCGCCGATGGCGCAGCGCGGCTTCCATCCCGGCACCCTCCAGGGCGCGGTACTCGGCGGGAATGCGCGCCACCGCCTGCGCGATCACGGCGTCGGTGATGCGCGCCTGCAGACCCGTCGCGACCTCGTCCCAGACCGGTTTCTCCAGCTCGACCAGGATCCGGCGGTCGCCGTCGCGGCCGTTCCACGTGAGTCCTTCGATCCCGGGATAGTCCTCGCCGAAGCTCACGAACTGGGGTGCGCGCTGACGCCCCGCGACGACCACCAACCCTTCGAAGCGAACGAAGGCCTGATCGCGGTCCTCGGGAATCGGGCGCCATCGTTCGTCAGCCGGCAGCTTCGCCCACCGCCACTGCCCGCGATGACGATCCCAGTCGCCGACGAGGATGTCGACCAGCCGGGCGGTGAGAAACGCGCGCGAATCGGGGCGCGTGGCCGGACTCTCGTCCATCCGTTTCCACATCTCCGCGCCGTCCACGATCTCGGTGGCGCCGGCGAATCCGGGCCGCGGGTATTCCTCGAACGTTCCGAGCACCCCGGCGAACACGGATTGAAACTCGCCCAGCAGCGAGTCGTCCGGCATCACCACCAGCATCGGATCCGCGTGCAGCACGCCGGCGGCTTCCAGCAGCGGTGGCACGGCCACGGCGCCCGCCGGGGAAGCTGGACGCGATCTGATCCTGCAACAGTTTGTCGACGAACGTGCCGTGTAGCTCCGGCGGCAGTATCTCGGTGGGATCCTTGTCGAGGCCGCGGAAGGTGTAGTCGCGGCCGTCGGCGCCCTTCATGGCGAGACCGAGTGTCTGCTGACCGCCCACGCGCCTCACCGGCTGCAGTCCGCCCGCGAAGCGGTGCAGGTCCAGTTCCGGGATTTCGACCGGCGTCGTCCACAGGCGGCGATAATCGCTTCCCAGCAGGAACCGGTGCAAGTCCCCCGCGTGGTAGTGCTCGCCCGCGACCACGGTGCGAACGCGCGGGGCGATGGCCGCCGTGCTGTCGGGCGCGCCGCCCGCGTCGGCCGATCCAGCGCTGCCGGCAACGGTGAGCGCCAGGCCATTCGCGAGCAGCCCGGCCACTGCGCCGGCGCGCTTTCGCCGCGCGGCGCTACTCCTGCGGAACAGGATCGACACGTTGCACCTCCATCAGCGCCCGGTGACGCCGGCCAATGCCGATGACGATGAGCAGCCATACCAGAATGAACGCCATGTTGACGATGGCGAAGTCCCGGGGTTGCAGCGCGAGCAGGGTTCCCAGGAATACCAGACCCGCGGACGAGAGGTCGCCGGCGCGCACGAACAGCGTGTCGATCGCGGCCTTGGCCTTGTACTTCGCTTCTCTAGCCGTCGGCAGGAAGAGTGCCTGACGCGCGGTGTTGTTGAGCGAATAGTCGAGTGAATTCTCGCTGATCTTCGCCATCCGGATGAGCGCGAGCACCGGCACGAACGCGAGTATCCCGTACGCGCCCAGCGCGACCACCGGCAGCACATACAGCGCCACCCGCACGCCGAAGCGGCGCAGGAAACGCCCGACCAGGAAGATCTGGATGACGGCCGTGATCGTGGCCACCCAGGTGAAGTAGTCCGCGTAGAACCTGCCGATGAATTGCTTCACGAAATCGTCGGCGGCCACGCCTTCCATCCTGCCGGCGGCGGCGAATCGCACCGCCTCGCCCGACACCACCCGGCCGAGGATGTATTCTCCGTTGGTGTTCACGAAGTTGAGCAGCAGCAGCAGCATGGCGATCAAGAACAGATAGCGGTCCCGCGCCACCAACGCGAATCCACCGCGGCGATCGATCATGGGTGCGGTGGCGGCAGGGTCGTGTGCGACTCGTTGCGTGCGGCGTTGGACGATCAGGATGAGCAGCAGATAGCCACCGAGAATGGCGGCGGCAACGAGCATGAGTTGATAGACGTGGAGGCGCCCGATCAGCGCCTTGGAGATGAACCCGCCGGTGGCGGCGCCCAGGGTCTGGCCGAATCCCAGGATGGCGAAGAGCCGGCGGCCCTGTTCCGGCGTGTAGACGTCGTTGGCGAACGACCAGAACTGGGCGATGATCATGAGGTTGAAAATCCCCACCCACACGAAGAAGGCGACGCCCAGGCCGGGCGTTCTCGCGACCGCGAGGAAGTAGAAAACCAGGAGGTTGGAGATGAAGAACAACGTGACGATGCTGATCAGGCGGATGCGATTGACCCGATTCGCGATCGCACTGTAGGCGGGCACCAGAAAGAGGAGTAGGACCGCCTGCGCCGCCGAGGTATAGCTCTTCAGTTCCGCTCCGCCCCCCGAGAGAATGAGCGGCTCGCGCACGACCTTGAGCACGTAGTACGCGGTGAGCAGCAGGAACACCGCAAGCATGAGCAGAACCGCGTTCGTTCCTTCGCCGGCCCTGAGGAACGCGAACGGCCGCAGCATGCTGTCGAGAATTCCTCGATGATTCCGGGGAGCGCTCTCGCTCATTTGCGGCAGTGTACCGCATGGCGGCTGCCGCGGAAAGATGCGACGCCCCGGTGCGGCAGGCGGGATCGACGGGCCGCAAGCGGCGGCATCCGTGGGTGCACCGGATGTGCTACAATCCTCCCCCCGCAAGAATGTGCCCCCATGGTTCCCGCACGTAAGGAGGAGAGGTCATGAATCGAATCATCCCAATACTACTGATCGCAATGATGGCGACGGTGGGCTGCTCCAAGAAGGCCCTGATCGCCCAGAAGGACGCGGAGATCGCCAGTCTGCAGAGCGACGTGACGGAGCTAAAGGGGCAGGTCAGTGAACTCCAGGCCAGTCTCGACCAGCAGCAGCAGATGAACGCCCAGTTGAACACCGACCTGGCCGACCTGCGCGAAGAGAAGCGCATCCTGATCGAGGAGAAAGAAGGCCTCACGCACATCACCCTGGACGGGGCAGCGACGTTCGGCACGGCGCAGGCCGACCTGACCGACGAAGCCAAAGAAGTCCTGGACCGGGTCTGGAATGTGCTGGCGGACTACCCGGACCGCCGCATCCTGATCGAAGGGCACACGGACAGCCGTCAGATCGCGATGACGTACCGCGAGAAGTTCGCGTCCAACTGGGAGCTGTCATCCGCCCGCGCGCATTCGGTGCTCCACTATCTGCAGTACCAGCACCACGCGGATCCGAACCGCCTGGCCGCGGTCGGCTACGCCGCGAGCGAGCCGGTGGCCGACGACTCGACGCCGGAAGGACGGGCCCAGAACCGGCGCGTCGTGATCACGGTGGGCAGCGAAATGGACGTCGAGGCGAGGATTTCCAACCGGTAGCGTCTGGATCGATGGCGGACGACATGTCGGACTCCGCGCTCATGCACTCGCGCGCAAACGTCTGCAGCGCGCCTCGTGAAATCGCACTTCGCCCGACATGTCGTCCGCCGAAGTTGCGCGGCGGGATTGAAATCAAGCGTCATGCCCGCATGTAGCCCTCGAGGTACTGGGCGCGGGTCGAATGGCGCAGGCGCTGGATCGCCCGCTCCTTGATCTGACGGACGCGCTCGCGCGTGAGCTTCAGGCGCTTGCCGATCTCCTCGAGCGTCATGGGGGCGTCGCCGCTCAAGCCGAAGTAGAGCGACAGGATGTGGCGCTGTCGTTCGGTCAGCGTGCACAACACCCGCGCGAGGTCGTCGCTCAACGCGGCGGCGTAGGCGCCGGCATCCGGCGATGCTTGGGTTTCGTCGGTGAGATAGTCGACCAGCGCGGTGTCGTCCCTCTCGTCCGAGCGCGGGTCGTCCAGCGAGACATGCGTGTTCGCGATGGCCATCGTGTCGGCGACTTCCTTCGCCGGGAGGTCGAGCCGCGCCGCGATCTCGTCGGCGCTCGGCGCCCGGCCGAGTTCCTGGTCGAGCTGGCGCGACACCTTGCCGATCCGGTACAGCGTGCCCGCCCGGTTCAGGGGCAGGCGCACGATCCGCGAGTGCTCGGCCAGCGCCTGCAGCATCGCCTGGCGGATCCACCACACGGCGTAGGAAACGAACTTGAACCCTTTTTCGCCGTCGAAGCGATGCGCCGCCTTGATCAGGCCCAGGTTCCCCTCGTTGATGAGGTCCTCCAGCGACAGGCCCTGATTCGCGTACTGCTTCGCGATCGAGACCACGAAGCGGAGGTTGGCGCGAACGAGCCAATCTAGCGCGTCCTTGTCACCGCTGCGAATCCGGATCGACAGGTCCCGCTCCTGCTCGCGCGTCAACAGCGGCGTGCGATTGATTTCGTGGAGATAGAGCACCAGGCTCCGACTGCCGGCCCCGGTTGTCGGCCTCCTCGCGACACTGGCTCGCGACGTCCAACGTTCGCTCAATTCGTGTGCTCGCATGTTGTCATCCTCCTTAGCGGTTTGTTTTGGCGGGCGGCCAGCCGTACCAGCGCCCCCTTATACCGGTGAAGACCGCTGTACGCCGGTAACGGCTGCCCCGCCCGCCTCCCGACCGGAGAACCCGGATGTCGCTGGCTATCGCCCCTCCATGCCCAGCGAATCCGGGCTGACACGGACGCTTTGCTGCCGAACGGTGTCCGTCAGATCCACGTACCGTTTCTCCAAATCGAGATACTCGGACTCCAGGCTGGTCTTGGCCTCGCTCCACTGCGGCTCCGAAGCGTCTGACAGCGAAGCCACCCTCGCCCGGAACTCGCGCTGACTACGCTGCAGATTCGAGATCTCCCCGGCGCGCGCAACCGCGACCGTATCCGCGGCTTCGCGCGCAAGCGCATCGGTTCTCCGTTCGAGCTGGGCCAGCTTGGTTTCCATCACGATCTGGAATTGCCTCTTCTGTTGTCGGGCCTGCGTCTGCTCCCGTCCGCCGCATCCACCCGCGAGAGTGGCCACGAGCAGCAACGACAGCCCGTAGCGCGGCGTCATCGTCTCGACTCCTTCTTGTTCATTCCGCTCCTGCCGACTACGCGCCGGTCGCGCAGATCGACGTTCGGTACAACCCCTCGGGATCGTGCACGCACAAATGGCGGTCGTGAACGCCGAGCCACCCTCGCCGCCGGAACTGATTCAGCGTGCTGCTGGTAACCTCGCGCGTCGCGCCGGTCATGTTCGCGATGTCCTGTTGCGTAAACAGCACGCTGATCGTCGTCCCGCAGGCGAGCGCGCTTGGAAACTCCTTGCACAGCCGCAGCAAAATGCGGGCGGTTCGCGCCGGGACCGTGCCGACGCTCAACTCGTCCAACCGGTCTTCCATCTGTAGAAGCCGAAGTTTTCGGATCTGGGAGATGTCGGACATTAGCTTCGTCGGACCGACGATCTGCTCGAGGTCACAAGACCGCATGCACGCGGTGACGCACGGCTGGAGCGCCACGGTGTTGACGTCGACCCGGGTGCCCGACACGGCGGCGCCGAAGTACTCTCCGGGCTTGATGAGATAGAGAAGGGTTTCCGTCCCGTTGCTGTCGAGCCGGGACGCCTTGGCGAGTCCGTGGGTCAGGAAGCACAGGCAGCCGCTGGTGTCCCTCGGCAGGGGAATTCGCTGCCGCCTCTCGACGACCTGGAATCGCGCGACCCCGGCCACCCGCAAGAGATCCGCGGGGGACAGATTCTGGAATGGCTCGAGTCTTCGCAGCGAGGCGAACTCGAGAGTGCGTCGCGCATCGTCGCGCGTCGTGTTCCGGGTCTGAAGCGATAGGCTTGACATGAGTCGCCGCCTTTCTGTTCTCCGGCCGATTCCGCGGCTGCCTTCGAGAACGATAGCGCAAAGCTGTTGAACCGGTACTTAATTCGAGGTTAAGATACGTTCATCTCCGTCTAATCCGCTCGCCCAGTTGCCACCCAGCAGGAAGAGGTCCGGCCCGTGCGCGTACTCGTCCTCGAAGACAATCCCAAGATGGCGGAAGCGATCCGCAAGGGGCTGACGCAGCACAATCACACCGTGGACGTGCACAACAGCGGGTTCGAAGGCGAGGAAGCTGCTGCAGGAAGTGCCTACGACGTCATCCTCCTCGACCTGATGCTGCCCGACCGCGACGGTATCGACGTCTGCCGGAACCTGCGCCGGCGAGGCGTGGCGACGCCCATCCTCATGCTGACCGCGTTGTCCGACACCGAGACCAAGATCGCCGGGCTGGACGCGGGAGCGGACGACTACCTGACCAAGCCGTTCGAGTTCGAGGAACTGGTGGCGCGGATTCGCACGCTCGCGCGACGCGGACAACCATCCGAAGCCGCGCTGCTCAAGTACGAGGACCTGGAGTTCGATCTGAGCAAGCGGGCCATCACCCGGGCGGGGCGCCCCATCCGCCTGTCGGCGAAAGAGACAGCGCTGCTCGAGTACTTCATGCGCAACCCGGACCGCGTGCTGACGCGACAGACGATTGCGGAGAAGGTCTGGGCGCTGGACTACCAGCCGGGCAGCAACGTCATCGACGTCCACGTTTCGGCGCTGCGGAAGAAGGTCGATCGGGGTTTCGATGCGACCTTGATCCACACCGTGGTCGGAGCCGGCTACCGATTTGGAAAGACCGACGGTGATCCCACCGTCTGATGCGGAAATGGCGAAACTCCCGATTCGTTTCAAGCTGACCCTGTGGTTTCTGGCCATATTCGCCTCGATCTTTCTCGGGGTGAGCGCCACCATGTGGTTCCTCGGGCGCAACGCCCAGCGGCGCCTGCTCGACGACGGATTGCTCAGCCTGGCCAAGGGAGTCGGCACGTTGCTCGTGAAATTCGAAGGCGATTTCTCGGACCTCGACCTTCGCCCGTACCAGCCCGTGGACCGGGAATTCAGCCTGCTCGCCGTTCGCGACAGCGTCGGCACGGTGCTGACGTCGGATATCCGGGTGGACACGGCGGCGCTTCCACCCATTCCGGAGTCCCCCTCGGAAAGCGTCATCAACAAGATCGACGGCGACGTGGCGCGGCGGCTGGTCGGGCGCGCGATCGAAACCCGCATGGTCACGCACCGTCTGGTGTCGGCGGACGGCGGCGTGTTCTATCTCGACTTGGCGAGAACCACCGACGTCGGCCGCCGGCAGCGCCTGTTCTTCTCCGACGTTCTGTTCATGGCCGGGCTGGGCGGCCTGCTCTCGTCGACCATCGCCGCATGGATCCTGCTCGGGCGCGCCACGAGTCCGATCCTGCGGCTCGCCGAAGCGGCGAGGCGCGTGGGTCCCGAGGGGGAGCTGCGCCTGCCCGTCGATTCCAGAAGCAGCTACAGCGGCAGCGAAATCGAGCGCCTCCAAACCGCGCTCAACGAGGCGCTCGGACGGCTGGAGGAGGGTTATCGGGTGCGACAACAATTCCTGGCCAACGTGGCGCACGACTTGAAAACGCCCGTCAGCGTCATGCTCACACAATCGCAGGTTCTCCAGCCGGATGGGGCCAACCTGCAGGAGTTTCAGGCCTACCGGCAGAGCATGGTCGACGAGTTGCGCCGGCTGCGCGGCATCATCGAAGGCATTCTCACGCTCTCCCGCGCGGATCAGGGCGAGGGCCTGCTGCGCCGCACCGCCCTCTCCGTCAACACCATCGTGTCGCAGTGTGCCACCCGCGCTCGGCCGCAGGCGGAAGCTGCCAACGTCCGCGTCAAGACGACCCTGCTGGAACGGTCGGAGCAGGGCGAGCTGAACGGCGACCTCGACTTGCTCTCGACGATGCTGGACAACCTCGTCCGCAACGCCATCCGTTTCTCGCCGCACCACGAGACGGTCGACATTCGTGCCGAGCGTTCCGGCCACCACGTGCGTATCACGGTGCGGGATCGCGGGCCCGGCATCCCCCAGGCCTACGTCGACAAGATCTTCGATCGTTTCGTCCAGGTCCCGACCACGGACGGCCGTCCTCGGGGAACCGGGCTCGGCCTGGCAATCGCCAAGGCGGTGTCGCTGGCGCACGGCGGCTCGATCGAGGTGCGCAACTGCGACGACGGGGGATGCGAATTCGCGCTGACGCTGCCGCTGCGTGATTGACCGGTTTTTCCCCCGCCTCGGTCCCCTCGTGTAAGCGAGCGTACAGACTCCCGCCCGCCTGGACGCATTCTTACCTGTGCGAATCCTCGAACACTACACCTGCCCTCAAGGACCCAACCGCGGGAGGAACCACATGAAACCCATAGGAATCGTGCTCGTGGCCGTGACGATGGTGATGGCAACGGGTTGCTCGAAGAAGGAGCTCATCGCCCAGAAGGACGCCGAAATTGCAGGACTGCGCGCGGATGTATCGCGCCTCGAGAGCGAAGCCGCCGAGCAGAAACGGGTGACGGACGACCTCAATACCCAGCTGGCGGACCTGCAGGAACAGAAGCGCGTGTGGGTGGAAGAAAAGGACGGCTTGACGTTCATCACCCTGGACGGATCGGCGACCTTCGCCACGGCCCAGGCCGACCTGACCACCGAAGGAACGGAGGTCCTCGACCGCGTCTGGAGCGTGCTCCAGAACTACCCCGACCGCCGCGTGCTGGTCGAGGGCCACACGGACAGCCGGCCCATCGCGCCGAGCTTTCGCTGGAAGTATGCGTCGAACTGGGAGCTATCGTCGGCGCGGGCCCACGCCGTGCTCCACTATCTGGAAGGCAAGTACGCCATCGAACCCACTCGTCTCGCAGCCGTCGGGTACGGCGAGAACGATCCCGTCGCCGACAACGAGAGCCCGGAGGGGCGCGCGCAGAACCGTCGCGTCGTCATCACCGTGGGGAGCAAGGCGTCGGTCGAGCAGCGCAAGTCGGAGGCACAGGTCAGCGCCGTCGGGGCGCCGGACCTCGAGCGGAGAAGCGACTAGGAGCAGGTGTGGTCAGAAGCAACTCAGTGGACGATATATCGGGCGGAGCGCAATTTCACGAGGCGCGCTGTAGACAGTTGCGCGCGAGTGCATGAGCGCGGAGTCCGATATATCGTCCATCGAGCGGTCGCTAACGAACCACGACGAACTTCCGCGTCGCCTGCTCCTGGCCGGCGCGCACACGGATGAAGTAGACGCCCGCCGCCAGCGACGACGCGTCGATCGTCTCGGCCCCGGAGCCCGCGACGACGCTCTTCGCGGGGCGTGATAGCACACGGCGACCGGCGATGTCGAAGACGTCCACGTCGAGGGCGCCGTCCCGGTCGACGACGTACTGGAACGTGAACGAATGCCGCGCCGGGTTCGGGAGCAGCGAGGTGACGGTCAGGAACGTCGGCGCGCGGTCGGCCACCGCCGTGGCGATGCTACCGCGCAGGATCTTGTTGTCGGGGTCGATCGCCACCGAAGTCGGCTGGGCTGCGACCGTCAGCTCGAATGTCTGTCTGCGCTGGTCGTTCTGGACCGTGAATCGCTGTTCGCCTCCCGTCGTCTGCACCGCGATCACAACCGGCATCACGAACACGCTGATGTTCGATTGCCCCGGATTCGAGCCCGGTTGCTGGTATTGTTCGAGCGTGACCCACACCTTGTAGACCCCCAGATAGGGCTGCGAGAAGTTGTACGCGCGATACCGAGGGTAGCCGTTGCCGGTGGTCACCCACTGGCTGAAGAACACGTCGAGGTCCATCCCAGATACGGTTTCCGCCACGCGCTGAAAGTCGCTGGTCGTCGCCACGCCGTAGTGCACCGCCGGGTCGGCGGCGTAGGTCTTCAGGATGTCCTTGAAGTCCGCGTCGCCCACCACGTAACGAAGCATGTGCAGGACCACGCCGCCCTTCGCGTAGACGCGGTTGCCGTTGAACATGTTGGACACGCTGGTGGTGTCTTCCAGCACCAGCGTGCCGACCGCGTCCAACGCACTGGTGTAGCGCGAGGCGATGAGCGTGGCGGCCGTGCCCGGATACGTGGCGGCTCGTTCTTCGAAGTAGATGATCTCCGCGTAGGTGGCGAACCCCTCGTTGAGCCACAGGTGCGGCCAGGTCTTCGGCGAGATGTTGTCCCCGAACCACTGGTGCGCGAGCTCGTGCGCCACCAGCCCCGGCGTTGACCCGCCCAGCGATCCCATGGTCTGGTGCTCCATGCCGCCGCCGAACGTGCACTCGCTGTGACCGTATTTTTCGTCCGCGAACGGGTATGGCCCGAACCAGTTCTCGAACACGTCGAGGTCGTCGCCCACGTTCGCCCAATTGGCGAAGAGGGCCGATGAGCCGTCGTTGTAGACGAGGTTGTCGAGCGGCATCGAGAGGACGCCGTAGAGCGCGGTGAGACCCGGAGAGCGCGTGTAGACACTCTGGTAACGCACGTACTCGCCGACCGCGACCGACACGAGGTAGTTCGATATCGGGTAGCGGGAGACCCAGTCGTAGGTGGTCATGCCGCCCCCGGACGTCTCGCCTTCGAGCAGCCCCTGGGATCCCACGCGGTACTGGGATGGCACGGTGACGGTCACGCGGACCGAATCGGCCTTGTCGGACGGGTGGTCCTTGCACGGCCACCACTCGCGGGCACCGTACGGCTCCGACAGGCTCCACGCCAGGAGATCGTCATCGGGGCGAATGCCGAACACGAAGTTCCCGAATCCACCCTGGATCGGCGTTCCGGAATAGGTCACGTCGACCGCGACGGCGCCGCCGATCCCGACCGGAGCCGGCAGCGTAATATTGAGCGCGGCGCCGGGGTGCGCGAACACCAGCGGCGTGGCGTTCGGGAGCTTGACGGCGCTCACGGCCATCCCGTTCGCGAGGTCCAGGGTCAGCACCGACATCGATGACCCGACGACGGTGCCTTCGATACGGACCGTGCCCGCGACGATTCGATTGAGGAGATCGATCGAGAGCGCGAGGTGATAGTAGGAGATATCGATGTTGGTGCTGGCGATGGAGGTCGGTTCGTGGTGCGGAAGGTCCGCGAGCTCCATCTTGGCCTCGGCGCACTGCGCCGCGCCGTCGCCGATCGACGGGTCGATCTGGGTGCCCGAGGGCGGCGTTTGCGCCAGGGAAATGACCGGGAGCAGGAGCAGTACGGCCCACATCGTGCGTCGCATGGCGTTCCTCGTATGGACAGGGTTCACGGGTTCAACGGCGCGGTGGGGAGCTCCGATCGACGTAAGTATACGACACCACCCGGGTTCGCGCAAACGCGACGCGGTCGGCGGTGCGCCGGCCGTGATACAATGTATGTATGGAGTTCGAGGGATCATCGCGAGCGCCCGCGCTCCGCGGCCTCGTTTTTTTCGTTCTCGCCCTGTCGTGCCTGGTCGGATGTTCCGAGGATGGCGTCACGCCGCCCCCGGATGAAGCGTCGCGGTCCTGGCGGGTCGCCCTCGCGCACCACGATTACACGGACTTCTGGGGCACGCAGCCGAACGTTGTCCTCGCCACCGACGGGGCGGGTGGGCGCGTCCTGCGCTATGTGAACGGCGCCTGGACCCCGTTCAAGGACGGCCTGGGAACGCTGACCGCCATCGACGGTATCGCGCCCAACGACCTGTACGTGGCGAGCGAATACGCCGCCTACCACTACGACGGCACGGCATGGACGCAGCTGCCCGGGGCGGTCCAGCGGCTCACCTCCGTGTACGCGCGCGCCCACGACGACGTCCTGTTCACGGGCTGGTCGTCGCTCGGCGGGTACATCTTTCACTACGACGGGGTTTCCATTTCGCCCGTCACGGTGCCGGGCGTGGACGGTCTGTTCGGCATGTGGGGGCGCGGCGACGAGGTCTTTGCGGTAGGTGAATCCGGCACCGTTCTCCGCTTCGACGGCGCCGACTGGAGCGTCTCCGCCGAGTCGCCGAACCACCTCTTCGACGTGTGGGGCGCCGGCCTCGCCGACGTCTACGCGGTGGGGCTCGCCGGCACGGTGCTCCATTACGACGGTGCCGACTGGAGCCTGGCCGGTCCCGGAGGCGCGCACGACTTTCTCGACGTCTGGGGAACCTCGGGCAGCGACGTGTATGTGGTGGGAGCGCAGGCCGGCAACGAGGCGGAAGGCATCATCTATCATTTCGACGGGGTCACGTGGAGCGAAGTCTACCGCGACAGCAACGACGTTCGCCTGTCGTCGGTCGGCGGGCTCCCGGGCATGCCCGTGTTCGCGGGCGGCGACGGCGTCCTGCTGCAATCCTCGGGCACGGGATGGAAGACGCTCGAGCGCTCGACCAACCAGGCCCTCGCGTCGGTGTGGGCCTCGACGTCGGATGATGTGTACGTCGCCGGCGATCTCTCCGAGCTGCTTCACTACGATGGCAGTGTGTGGGCGCGTTTGCAGCCGGGCACGAAGCCGGAGAACTTGAACTGCATTCGGGGTAGCTCGAGCGGGAGCGTGTACGCGGTTGGAAGCAGCGGAACGCTGGTTCGCTACGACGGCAACGCGTGGCAGACGATGGCGGGTCCCACCAGCGATTCGTTCACCGACGTGTGGGAAGTGGCGCCGGGTAACCTGATCGTGACCGGCACCGGCGGGCTCATCGCCCGCCACGACGGCACCCAGTGGTCGATCGAGCGGCAGTCCGCCGGCGGTGTGACCGGGGAAACGGTGCTGGGTCTGTGGGCGTTCGCGCCGGACGACGTCTATGCGATCCGGAACACCCGCAACGCGACCGAAATCTCGACCAACCTGCTCCACCACGACGGCGCCGGCTGGAGCGACGTGCCCCTCGGCGTCAACCTGCCCGAGATCGATCAGTTGTACGGACTCTGGGGCAGTCCGACGGGCGATTTGTTCGCGACCTCCACGCGCTGGGTCGGGCGATTCGACGGCGCAGCGTGGCAGGAGATGGATCCCGGCGTCGCGGTGGATTTCACGGCGGTGTGGGGGACATCCAGCAGCGACGTCTACGTGGGGGGCGGCTTCGGCGTGATCGAGCACTACGACGGCCTCGCGCTCACCCGGATGACCACCGGCATCGAGGACGAGGTCCTGTCGATCTGGGGATCGACCGACGGAGACGTCTTCGCGGCGACGAGCGCGGGGTCGGTGCTCCGATTCGGCCATCGGTAGCACGCACCATGAAATTCGAGGAAATCACTCAACGTGCACGACGGCTTTCGACGTCGTTTCGCGTCTCCAACGGGGCGCGGTTTCATCTGCGCGACTTCGATCCCGGCGACACCCAGCATTTCGGTTCCGCGGATAAGCCGCGCGCCAGGGAAGCGCTCCAGATGGGCATCGAGGTGCTCGCCGAGCTGCAGGATCGTCTCTACGCCCAGAACCGCTGGTCGCTGCTCCTCATCTTTCAGGCGATGGACGCCGCCGGCAAGGACAGCGCGATCAAGCACGTGATGAGCGGCGTCAATCCGCAGGGCTGCCAGGTGGCGTCGTTCAAGGTTCCCTCCGAGGAAGAGCTGGACCACGACTTTCTGTGGCGCTGCCAGCGGCACCTCCCGGAGCGCGGGCGGATCGGAATCTTCAACCGTTCCTACTACGAAGAAGTCCTGGTGGTGCGCGTGCACCCGGAGCTGCTCGCGAAGCAGCGAGTCCCTGCGGAACTCGTCGGCCCGAACATCTGGAAGCAACGCTATCGGGACATTCGCGGCTTCGAGCGCTATCTGGGCCGCAACGGAACCCTGGTCCGGAAGATCTTTCTCCACGTGTCGCGGAGGGAGCAGAAACGTCGCTTTCTGGAGCGGCTTGCCAACCCGGAGAAGAACTGGAAGTTCTCGGTCGACGACACGAGGGAGCGCACGTTCTGGAAGGACTACATGCGCGCGTACGAGACGATGATTCGCGAGACGGCGACGAAGGCGGCGCCCTGGTACGTCGTGCCCGCGGACAACAAGTGGTTCACGCGCATCGTGGTGATGGCCGCGGCGGTCGACTCGCTCGCGGCCCTGGACCTGCGCTACCCGAAGGTCACCCGCGACAAGCTGAAGGATTTCGCCGCGGCGAAACGGGCGCTGCTCGCGGAGAAGTAGGTGGCGCGGACTCGCCGCCTGCCGACATCGCCTTCGGTCACGCCCGTCTGTGAGGGCTTCCTGATCGACGTCGGACCCCGCGGGGCGAGCCCGGCCCGGCGACTCGCCCTCGCGAAACGGGTCGCGCGCCGCACGCTCCCCGGCTCGTGGCGGGTCGAGCCGCTTTCGAAACACAGCGCGTTCTTCGAGGTCACGCGCCGCGCGCGCGCGAAAACCGTCGCCCTCTCGACCGCCTGGAATCTCGTCCACGCGCTTAAAACCGACCGCGACGTTCGCTCGGCCGAACCCGCCCTCACCCTGCAGGGAATCGAACCGCACCCCGCGCACCGGCGGGAGCAGCTCACCGCGCGGGAATCGGCGAGGGCGAAATCGTCCGGCGCCGAAACGAACAAGTCCGGCTCCGCCGATCCCGACTGGAGCATCCGCAGGGCCGGCATCGACCGCGCGTGGAAACTGCAGCCCGCGCACGGCAAGCGCTTCGGCGAAGGCGTCGTGGTCGGGCATCCCGACACCGGGTATACGCTCCACCCGGAAATCTGGAACAACCCGGGCGGCTGGCAGCGCGTGCGCTGGCAGACGGGTTACGACTTCGTCGACGACAAACCCTACCCGGTGGATCCGCTGGTCGATCCGCACCCCTCGCACGGCACCAAGACGGCGAGTGTGATCATGAGCGACGCCGGCGCCGGTCCCGGGGCGAGCCAGTGGGTGTCCGGCGCCGCGCCGCGAGCGCTCCTCATTCCGTATCGCGTCATCAAGAGTGTGGTCGTGTTCAACTTCGCCGGCGTGGCGAAGGCGATCTTCCGCGCCGTCGACAACGGCTGCCACCTGATCTCGATGAGCCTGGGCGGCCCGTTGCACAGCCAGGCGCTCGAGGACGCGGTTCGCCACGCGGTCGCGCGCGACGTGATCGTGCTGGCGGCGGCGGGAAACGTGTGGCCATTCGTCGTCTATCCCGCGAAGCTCGAACAGGTGATCGCGGTGGCGGCGACGCATTGCGACGACGGGCCGTGGAAACGGTCCGCGCACGGGGACGCGGTCGACGTGTCCGCGCCCGGCGAGTCGGTCTGGCGCGCGGAGACCCTCGATGCGCCGGCGCGGTATGCGCTGGGCCGCGGCACCGGCACATCGTTCGCGGTGGCGACGGCGGCGGGAGTCACCGCGTTGTGGCTTGCCTACCACGGACGCGACCGGCTGATATGGCGCTTCGGCGCCGGCAACCTCGCGAGCGTTTACCGCGAGCTGCTCGTCACGCGCGGGGTGCGCCGCCCGGCGGGCTGGGACACGGACGACTACGGCGCGGGGATCATCGACGCGGAAAAATTGTTGAAGGCCGCCCTCCCGGACACCGCGCCGGCCGCCGCCGCGGGTGGCCCGAAACGAAAGGCCCGCCGGACACGCGCGGGGGTGGTGTCCGACATCTCCGACTTCTTTCCCGGGATGTCGCCGTCCCGCGTTCGTGCCGCCCTCGCGAAAGAACTCCGCGCGCGGGACGACGAGCTGGACTCGCTCCTGGCCGAGATGGGCGACGAAGTCGTGTTCCACATCGCGACCGACGCGGCGTTTCGCGAAGCGCTCCAGGAGCGGGCCGCGGGAGCCGGGTTGCGACCCGTGTCGCGCCGCGGGGCGAAGGGACGGAAGGAGGCGCGGGTGCGGCGCGCGCCGCGCAGGCGCAACCAGGTGGCGAAGCGTGCGTCGCATGCCTTGAGAAAGCGCATGGGCCTCTAACCGAACGGGGAGCAAGAGCATGGAACGATCCAGGAAGGTCATCGTCACCAACCGCGCGGCGCTCCAGCGTAAGCACGGCACGGCCGGCATGAAGAAGATCGAGGCGGCGCTCGGAAGGCTTTCGCGCGCCGACGCGAAGCGCGGCGTCGCCACCCGGTGCATCGCGATCGATCGCGCTGCCGACATGGCACCATTCGGCGGCCGCGTCACCAATCGAAAAGACGCGCGCCAGGCCAAGCGCGCCGTCGACGCGATCTGCCGCGCGCTGAAACCCGACTACGTCATGATCCTCGGAGCGCCCGACGTGATTCCGCACGTACGGCTCAAGAATCCCGATGGCCGCCAGCCGGGACAGCGATCGCCGGATCGACAGCGATCTCCCGTACGCGTGCGACGCGCGATACAGCACGACCATCAACGATTTCCTGGGACCCACGCGCGTCGTGGGCCGGCTTCCGGACGTGATGGGCGCGGGCAACACGGAGCACCTGGTTCGTCTGCTCGACACGGCGCGGACCTGGAAGAGCCGGCCGCGCTCGGACTACGGCGACTATTTTTCGCTCAGCACGGCCTCGTGGCGACGCTCCACCCAGACGACGACACGCAAGCTGTTTGGAAACGACGAGTGGGTCCGGCTCTCACCCAGCGAGGGACCCTACTGGACGGCCGGCGACCTGGAGGGCCGCGTGCACCTGATCAACTGTCACGGCGACACGGCCGACCCGCAGTTCTATGGAGAGGACGAGGTCGACCCGGACGACCAGCCGAGCGCGCACATGGCCGTGCACCTGCCGGGAAGGATCGAGCCGGCGACGGTGGTGGCGGCGGAATGCTGCTACGGCGCCGAAATGTACGAACCCATCGCCGGACGCTCGCTCGGCATCTGCCAGACCTACCTCGGCGAGGGCGCGTGGGCGTTCTTCGGCAGCACGACCGTCGCCTACGGGCCGGCGGAAGGAAACAACTTCGCGGACCTGATCTGCGGCAGCTTCCTGCGCGAAGTGCTCGCCGGGGCGTCGGTCGGACGCGCGGCGCTGGAGGCGCGCCAGAAGTACATCCGGCTCGGCGGTTACATGGAAATGGTCGACCTGAAGACCATCGCGCAGTTCCTTCTCCTCGGCGACCCTTCGATCCACCCCGTGCGGGCGACGGCCCGCGCCGGTCGCGCGGCGGAAAAGACCGCTCGCGCCGTCGGCGCCCGCCGCATGCGCCGCAAACGGCTCGCGCGTTCTGGCACCCGGCTCGGAAGAACGACTGCGTTCGTGGCCTCACGCGCCGACGCGAGAACGCCGCGCCGCCTCCGGAGCAGGCTATGCAGGCTGGCCGCCGCGTGCGACGCGAGCGCGCAGGCGATCGAAAGCTTCAAGCTGCACGCACCCGCAGAGCGGGTCCAGGCCCGGGAAGGGCGCCAACTGGTCGCGCGACACGCGGTGTTCCATGTTATCGTTCTCAAGGAGAAAGAACGCCGTTCCGCACCCGCCAGACGCCTCGCGGCGCGGCGGACGGCAGACGGCGACCGCCGCCCGCAAGTCCAACGCCTGCTCGTGGTGCGCGAAGTGGGCGGCGTGATCAAGCGCGTCGTCGAAGCGGTGCGCCATTGATGCCCACCGCAGCCGAGGCAACGTGACCGACAGCGAACGCGAGAAGCGATACACCGGAGACGTCGTCAAGAAGCCCTTTGCGACCGGCTCGAAGAGCGAACGCAACGCCGTGATGCTCTCGACCCGGTGGGGCGACTTCGTGCTGCGGCGCATGGACGCCCACGCGCTCGTCGACCCCGAGCTGGACAAGCTGGTCGGAAAGCGGATTCGCGTGCTCGGCATCGTCCACCGCCACACGCTCACGATCCTGGAGTGGGAGGAAGTCCGCTAGAGTCGCTACCGTGTGCTATGATTCGGGCATGATCACACCCGAATCCATCCAAAGAATCAAGAGCGCCTTCGAGCGAAATGGCCGCGCCATCGAGCTGCGGCCGACGCTGGGGCAGAAGACGGCCGTCACCAAGGCGCGGGTCGTCGACGGCGTCCGGTGCGAGACGGAAGAGGGGCGCTGGAAGCTCACCATTGATGCGAGCGAGAAATCCGGCGGCACCGGGGCGGGCCCGGACCCGGGCTTCGTCGTGCGCTCGGCGCTGGCGGCGTGCTTCGCGATGGGGTATGTGACCTGGGCCGCGCACCTGGACGTGCCGATTTCGAACGTGGAGGTGGAGCTCCAGGCCGACTTCGACGCGCGCGGGCAGCACGGCATGGGCGACATTCCCGCGGGTTACAGCGAGATTCGCTACCTGGTTCGCGTCGAGTCCACGGCGCCGGAAAGCGACATTCAGCGCGTCGCCGAGGCCGCCGATCGCGCCAGCATGGTGGGCGACGTCTTCGCGCGCGCCCACCGGCTCGTGCGGCAGCTCGTCGTTTCCCGCCCGGCCGCATAGTGATGGACCAGCGCCTCCAGCAACGCGTTCAGCGCTACGGCTGGGACCGAGCCGCTTCCTATTATGAGAGAAGCTGGCAGCGCCAGCTCGCTCCCGCCCAGGACCTGCTGATGGAACTGGCCGCACTCGCGCCGGGGGAGCGCGTGCTCGACCTCGCCTGCGGCACCGGGCTGGTCACGTTTCGCGCCGGGGCCGCGGTGGCCCCCGCGGGCAGCGTCGTGGGCACGGATATTTCGGACGCGATGATCGAACAGTGCCGGACCGCGGCGGCGCATCGTGGCGTCGCGAACGTCACCTTCGAGCGCATGGCGGCCGAGCAGCTCGCGCTTCCCGACGCGTCGTTCGACGCTGTTCTGTGCGCGCTCGGCATGATGTACGTCGTTGATTTCGAGGGATCGATCCGCGAAATGTTCCGCGTCACTAGACCCGGCGGCCGGGCGGTGTCCGCGGTGTGGGGGCGCCGCGACCGCTGCGGCTGGGCGCCGATCTTCGAGATCGTGGAGCGCCGCGTCCAGAGCGACGTGTGCCCGATGTTCTTCCAGCTGGGAACCGGCGACATGCAGAAGCGTTGTTCGAAACGACGGGGTTCGTGAACGCGCGCAGCGAGCGCATCGATGCCACCCTGGAATACGACACCGGCGAGGAAGCGTGTGTCGCCGCCTTCGCGGGTGGGCCGGTCGCGATGGCGTACTCGCGCTTCGACGAACCGACGCGCGCGAGCGCGCATGCGGAGTACCTGGAGTCGATCGCGGCCTACCGGCGCGGCGAGCGCTACGAGATCCCCGGCGAGTACGTGGTGACGATCGGATCCCGGGCGGAGTGAAGACGGTGCATTCCCTCCGTCCGTGCGCCGGAGCCGGTGCACTCCCTCGGTCGCCGTCCTCCCGCGCACAATGTTGAAATGCGCGACTGCGGATTGGCTTCGAGGGAGTGCACCGTCTCCTGCGGCTATATTTCTGTCGTGTCCGGCTTCTTCGACTTCTTGAGAATCGCGCGCAGCGTCTTGTCGGCGTCGAGGTGGGCGAGCAGGAGCGCCACCTCGTCCCCGTTCAGGTAGATGCCGTGGCAGGTCCGGCACACTTCGTAGTGGATCCCCATCGTCCGGTTGACGAACATGTCGCCGCCGCACTTCGGGCACAGGAGCCAGTAGTGCGCCCAGAGCATCTTCTTGCGCTGCTTCGCGCGTTTGGTGTCCAGGCGCGCCCGCGCCCGGGCAAAGTCGGGCGCGGCAGCTCGAGGCTTGCGTCGGGATGGTTTTCGGGCAGCGGCCATGGTGTATGATGAGGCTACCGCGGTAGTCTTGCACGGTCGCCCGAAAACGTCAACGCATGGTGAAGCCAGCGCAGTCATCGCAGCCCCGCGGCGCCGCCACGTCGCCGGCGCGAATTGCCCGCGTGCTCGACGGCATGCGCGCCGCGACCGCATCCGGGAAACTCCCGTCGGTGTCGGAGATCGCGCGGCGCGACCGCGACCCGTTCCGTATCCTCGTCTCCACCCTGCTCAGCCTGCGCACCAAGGACGACGTCACGGAAGCCGCCTCGGCGCGTCTGTTCGCGCTCGCCGATACGCCGCGCGCGCTCTCGCGCCTGGCCACCCGGACTATTGCGCGCGCGATCTACCCGGTTGGATTCTATCGCACCAAGGCGCGCACGGTTCGCGACGTCTCCCGTCGTCTCGACGAGGAGTATGGCGGTGTGGTTCCGGATAGCATCGATGAACTGCTGGCGTTCAAGGGGGTGGGCCGCAAGACGGCGGCGCTCGTGGTTTCCCTCGGATTCGGCAAGCACGCGATCTGCGTCGACACGCACGTGCATCGCATTTCCAACCGCCTCGGGTGGATCGCCACCCGCACGCCGGCGGAGACCGAGCAGGCGCTGATGCGCGTGCTTCCGCGCACGCGATGGATCGCCGTCAACGAGATCATAGTGGCATTCGGGCAGCGCGTGTGCACGCCGCTCTCGCCCCATTGCTCGACCTGCCCGGTCGCGGCGCACTGTCGCCGCGTCGGCGTGGAACGCCATCGCTAGCGGGCGCGCCGGGTTGCGCCCGCCCGGGGGCTCTGCTATGATGCCCGCCTCAAACGCGAAAGGAACTCCCGGCATGAAGAAACGTGTGTGCGTCGCGGTCGCCCTCACGGCGGCGGTGGCGCTCGGGCTCGGCGCCTGCTCGAAGAAGAAGGCGGAACGCGCGCAGGCGTTTCCGGACTCGCTGGTCGCGACGGAAGTCGTAGCCATCGTCAACGGTGACTCCATCTATGCAAAGGATCTGATCGTGCTGGCCTACACGACCACGCCGGCGAGCCAGGATTCGATGAAGAGCCGGTCGTTCAATCTCCTGCTGCTCGACCAGATGGTGGACCGCAAGCTGTTCGTCCAGGAAGCGCGGGCCGTGGGGACGACGCTTCCGGATTCCGTCATCGATCGCGTCATGGACCAATTCGTGGGGCAGTTCGGAGGCCCGGAGCGCACCGATCAGGAGCTCGCGAAGGTCGGGTTCACGCGCGCGGACGTGCGGGCGTCGATCCAGCGCGACCTGCTCATTCGCGCCTACGTGCAGCAGAACCTCGAACCGACGGTGTCGGTCAACGAGGCGGACGTCCACGCGTATTTCGACCAGAACCCCACCATGTTCGCCGGGCGGGACAGCGTGCGCGTGCGGCACATCATCCTGCTCGTCAACAAGAGCGATACCGACGATCGCAAGCAGGAGCGCCGCGCGTTTCTCGAGAAGCTCCGCCAGCGCATTCTGAAGGGCGAGGAGTTCGCGCGGGTCGCGCAGAAGTACTCGGAGGACGGCTCCTCGACCCGGGGTGGAGATCTGGGGTACTTCGCCCGCGGGTCGATGGTGCCGGAGTTCGAGGACGCCGCGTTTGCGCTGAAGCGGGGCCAGATGAGCGACATCATCGAGACGCGCTTCGGGTATCATCTCATCAAGTGCGTGGATACGAAGAAGGCGGCGCCTGCGAACTACGACGCGTCGAAAGCAGAAATCGAAGCCATGCTCAAGAATAAGGCGCTGGGCACGGAGCTTCAAAACCGATTGAAAAAGAACCGCGAGAACGCGATAATCACGCGCAACTACGACACGGGGGCTTAACTCAGCGGTAGAGTACTATCTTCACACGGTAGGAGTCACTGGTTCAAATCCAGTAGCCCCCACCATCCAGGCGGCCGCGATGCGCACGAGCGTCGCGGCCGCGGTGTTTTCATCCCCCCTGCGGGGGCGCCGGCTTGATGCTCAGTTTCTTGTCGATGTAACTCTGGAGCGTTCGCGCCCTCTGCAGCAGGGCCGGATCGCGTTCCTGCGCGAAGAGGAGCGTCAGGTACGGCCTGGCCGCGTCCGGCCGCTCGAGCTGCACTTCCAGATACGCTGCATAGTAGAGTGCGAGCGAATGGTCGGGCGCGTAGGCAAGCACGTCGGCCACCTGCGCGCGCGCCTCCTGGTAGCGGCCGAGGCTGATCAGCACGTCGGCGAGCGCCATGTGGGCGCGGGTGAATCTCGGCGCCTGTTTCACGCACCACGTCAGGCGCGTGCGAGCGACCTGTGAATCCCCGGCCGCACCCCGGTTCATCGCCTCCGCGCAGGTAATGATGAGATGGACCACGCGCTCGCGAAACTCGCCGAGGTTTCGTCCTGCCTGCTCGAAAAGATCTACTTGATAGAACAGCGGGTGGTCGGTCAGAAACACGGGCTCTGGCGCGGCGGTGACTTTGAACAGCCGGTAGTGGTCGTTCTCGTAGACGAGCGTGAAGTGGCGGATCGACGCGGGGTCGAAGTGCATCCGATACGCGACTGACGCGGGGTCGACCGACGCCACGCCCGCCAGGTAGCGCGGCGAATACGGGCCCGCGTCCAGCAGGACGTCGATCGAGTACAACACGTAGTCGATGCGCAGGCGCCGGCACGTCTCGTAGAGCGCTTGCTCGTCGCCGCACAGGGCCCGCGTCAGGGCGACATGGCGTTCGCACGCGGCCCGCGACGTCGCCCCGGGGAGCTGCACGATGGTCCGCCCCGAAAACGCGAGCAGGAGCGCGGAGAGACCGTCGGGGGCGAGAACGGATTCGCTCACGGACGTCCGCGTGGCGACGAAGCGGATCAGCTCGCGGTCCGTGTTCTCCAGGCTCACCCACACGAAAGCACCCGGATCGCGGTAGGCCACGCCGGCGGCCCGGGCGAGCTGAAACGTCGGGTCCGCGACCGAGCCGCGCAGCGCCACCGAGGAAAAGGCGACGAAGCCGCCGAGGGCCACGAGGACCGGGCGCATCCACGGGCCCGATTTCAGCGCGCGCACGCCGCCCGACGCGAAGGGAATCATGGCAATAGCCGCGACGGGAAGCGCGCTGCGGTCGATCGCCGCCGCGGCCGCCGCCGCGATCGCGGTCACACCCGCCGCGACGAACTGGGGACGGCGCGCGCGGCACGCCCGGCACAGCAGGGTGGCGCCGGCCAGCAGGCCGAGCGGCACGAACAGCTGGAGGGCCGGGTGTGGTGCGAGCGGCGCGTGGTCGAGCGACCACAGGGAGCGCATCCAGTCCGAGAGCGTGGTCGCGGACTCCGGACGGCCGAAGAGGAAACGCAACCGGGTGAAGACGTACGTGATCGCAGGGAATTGCTCCGGCGCGCCCGTGCGAAGCGGAGTCGCGAGCACGGCCAGCACCGCCGTGCCGACCAGCAGCAACGCCGCCGGACGCCAGGTGCCGCGCCGGCGTTCGGGCAGCGCCGCCACCGCGATAGAGGCCAGTGCCAGTGCCGTGGTCCAACCGGCGAGCGCACGCGTGGACACGAGGTGGGGGAAGAGAGCGCCCGCCGCGGCAAGCGCGACGGCGTGGGCGCCGACGAATACCACCCGGGCGCCGCGTTCGATTCGCGACAACGCCACCGGTACGATCCACGCGAGCAGCACAATCGAAGCCGGCTCCCACGCTGCGCACAGGCCGGCGGCGATGACCGCGGCGCCGAGCGCCCAGACGCGCGACCGGCTGGTCAGGGCGCGCAACGCGACGACGGCGTGCAGGCTGCCCACGAACATCGCGAAGACGGAGTGGGAGAACACGCGACCGTTGGTGGCGCCGATCAGCGGAGCGAGGAAGGCGACCAGAAACGCGGCCGTCAATCCGGCCGCCTGGCAGTCCCACAGCCGGCGCGAGAGCGCGTACGCGGTGAACACACACAGCGCGGCGCACAAGGCAGTCAGCCGGCGCGTGAAGGGCCGCCCGTCGGTCTCGCCGAAAAACCTCGCCAGCCGGAACGCGTGGCCGGTCGTGATTTCGACACCGGAAGCGCGCACCCGGTCGGGGACGAAGCCGTCGGGGTGGGCGGCCTTCACGTCGCGCGCGGACAGGGAGACGCCGTCCGCCACCTCCATCGCGTGACGGTAGTCCATTGCCGCCGTGCCCTTGAAATAGGGGGAGTCCAGCCGGTTCGTGCTGGCGTGGCGGGTCACGAGCGCCGCGAGCAGGAGGGCGAGCAGAGTGACGGAAACGACCGGTTTGGAAAGCGTCATTCGACCCGCGCCTGATTCGAACGTTGCGGGAGAATCAATACCCGGTCGGCGCCGGAAGGAACACACCCGGCAGCCCGAAACGGCGTTGCACGTGACGATCGAGCGCCTTGAGCCCGACGGTTTCGGTGGCGTAGTGGCCGGCGAAGACCAGATTGATCCCGGCTTCCTTCGCCGGATGCACGGCGGCGTGCGCCGACTCGCCCGTCACCAGCACGTCGCAGCCGGCGCGTGCCGCCGCCTCTGCGAACATCGCGCCGCCGCCCGACACGATCGCCACGCGCTTGATGTTCGCCGGCCCGAACGCCAGCAGGTCCACCTTCACGCCGAGCGCGTTTTCAATAGAACCGACAAGCACGGCGCGCTTGAGCGCCCGCGGCGCGGTCGCGACCACGCCGATGTCGACGCCCTTGTAGTCGCCGAAGGTCGCCGTCACTTTCAACCCGAACAGGCGGGCGAGTTCCACATTGTTCCCGACTTCGCCATGACAGTCCAGGGGTAGGTGCGCGCAGTACAGGGAGACGTTGGTCTCGATCAGCGCCTTCACGCGCCGGTGCAACGTGCCGATGATCCGTTCGCGGCGTCCCCACCACAATCCGTGGTGAACGATGAGAAAGCCTGCACGCGCTCTTTTCGCCGCTGCGATGGTATCCACCGCCGCGTCGACGGCGTACGCGACGCGGCGTACGCGGTCGGCGCCCTGCACCTGCAGACCGTTCGGGGATGAGTCGTGGATGGCGGCGACGCGCAGATAGCGATCGAGATAGGCGACGAGTTCGTCGCGGAGAACGGGTTGCTTCACCATCGCCGTCGCTATTTGAAGCGTTCGTAGCCGCGCAGGCGTGAGTACAGGGTGGGCTTGGTGATGCCGAGCAGGCCCGCGGCCTTGGTCTTGTTGTCGATGTGTACCGACATCTTGCTCGCGAGCAGGGTTTCGATCTGCGGCATCAGCGGATTGGAATCGGAATAGGCGCCGCTCTCCACCATCTGCTGCGCGAGCTGTTCGAGCGACTCCCAGCGCTGGCGCCCGCCTCCCGCCGCGCGCTTCAGAAAATCGTCCGGAAGCGACGCCGGTTCGACGATGTCATCGTCGCACAGCAGCACGATCTGTTCGAGCACGTTTTGGAGCTCGCGCACGTTGCCGGGCCACTTGTACTTCTGGAACAGCTTGATGGTTTCGCTGGAGAGCCGCTTCAGCGCTTTGCCCTGCGCGTGGCAGCGCTTCTTGACGAACTCCTGGGCGATCAGGATCAGGTCCTCCTGGCGGTCGCGCAGCGGCGGGAGCTCGATCTGGATCACCTTGAGGCGGTAGTAGAGGTCTTCGCGGAAGCGACCCTCCTTCACCAGCCGCTCGAGGTCCTCGTTGCTGGCCGCGATGATGCGAACGTCGGTCGAGATCTTCTGCGTTCCGCCCAGGCGCGTGAAACTCTTGGTTTCCAGGTAGTGCAGGAGCTTCGACTGGGTGTCGAACGGCATCACGTTGACGTCGTCGAGGAACACGGTGCCGCCATCGGCGATCTCGCAGCGCCCCATCTTGCGCTGCACCGCCCCGGTAAATGCGCCGCGCTCGTGGCCGAACAACTCGCTTTCGAGCAGGCTGTGCGGAATCTCGGCGCAGTGGATCGACTGGAAGACGTGCCGCCGCCGCGGACTGTTGTAATGAACGGTCCGCGCCAGCTCGGTCTTACCCGTCCCGCTCTCGCCGAAGATGAGGATACCCGTGTCCATGTCCTTGATCTTGTCGATCATGCGAAACACCTTGCGCATCGACTCGTCGCGCCCGATCAGGCTCTGGAAGCGGTGGGGCTCCGCCGCGGGCGCACCCAGCTCGTCGAGCTCGCGCTCGAGGCTGCGCTCCTTGTGGGAGCGCTCGTCGAGGTGGATGCTCAAGCGCAGGTCGCCGGCGACGTGGCGCCCGATGCAGGAGATGAATGCGATCTCTTCTTTCGACTCCGGCACCGCCGCGGCCGGCACGTGGAGGACGACGCAGCCGAGGTCGCGGCCCATCGATTTCATCGGGACGATCACGAGCCGGAGGTCGGGGTCGGCGGGAGGCGCGGTCCCCATGATATCCGTAATCTCCGGCGATCCGCCGTGGAGCACGGTGCCCAGCTGCAGCGCGCGGGTGAGCACCGCCTGCATGGTCGGGTCGGTAATCGGCTCCTCCTCACCCGTCGCGCTCACCCCGGCGAACCGTTCGTCGTCGGCGCGCAGCGCCAGTGTGCAGCGGGTCGCACCCGCGAGGTCCTTGAACACATGAATGATGCGCCGCACGAACGAGCCCTTGTCCTCGGCGTACTCCGAGAGGCTGGCGAGTTCGTAGAAGGCGTACAGGAGTTTCTGGGACTCGGTCCCCGACGCGCCCGACGGGAGCGGATTCTCGCGCAGGGTCTGCTGCAGGGCGACGATCTCCTGCGGAATCTCGTGGCCGATCTGCGACTTGATCAGGTCCTGCGCCCGGTCCAGGTAGCGCTTGGCGTCGAGCGTCTTGCCCGAGCGAGCGTGCGCGAGCCCGGCCTTGGCGAGGCAGGCCGCCGCCATGCGGTTCTTCGAGAGGGTCGCGTAGAGGGTGGTGGCTTTCTCGAAATGATCGACCGATTCGTCGTGCAGGTCCTCCGCCGCGCGAAAGTCGCCCCAGATTTCCTCCGTCTGCGCCTGCTCGTAGCGCGATCCGATCTGCTGCGCCAGCCGCGACGCCTCGCCGATGGCCGCGCGCGCGTCTTCGTGCCGACCCCGGCGGATGTAGAGCTTGGCCAGCCGCTTCTGCGCGCCCATCTCCTCGTTCACGGTCGCGAGCCGGTGCGCGTGCTCGAGCGCGCGCAGGTAGTGCTGCTCGGCCTCGTCGAGCTGGTCGCGGCTCAAGACGATGTCGCCGAGCGTGTTGTGGTTCTCCGCGACCAGCTGGGCCAGCCCGAGCCGCGAGCTGATGCGCAGACTCTCCTGACACTTGCGTTCCGCTTCGTCGGAGTTGTGCACCTCGAGATAGAGGCACGCCAGGTTGAGGAACCCGCCGGCGATGCCGGCCTCGTTGTTCTGGCGGCGCTTGAGGTCGATGCTGCGGTGGAGGTGGTCGAGGGCCTTGTCGTATTCGCCCTTCGCCTGGTAGGCGAGCGAGAGGTTGTTGTACGAACCCGCCAGCGCGTTCTGGTCTTCCTCGCGCTGGCGCAGGAACGCGCTCTGCTCGTAGTTCGAGATCGCCTCGTCGTAGCGGCTGGTGTTGAACGCGATCACGCCCAGCAGGTTCAACGCCTGCGCCACCACCAGCGGGTGCTCGTTGGGGTTGAGCGTGTTGACGGTGAACTTGCACGAATCGACGCAGCTCGAATAGTCGCCCAGCCGGTACTGGAGCCAGCCGATGTCGTTCAACAGACGGGCCTGTTCGGCGAGGCTCAAGTACGCAGCCACGTCCTCGCGGGTATCCTCGAGCAGCTCGAGCGCTTCGCGGATTCGGCCGCGCGCGGACCACGCGTCTGCGAGAAGCCGCGTGGCTTCGCAGGCGAGCGCTGCGTTCGCCCGCGCGTCGTCGCCGGTCGCGCGCAGGGAACGCGCGCGCGTGAGGATCGTCTCCGCCTCCGACTGGCGGCCGCGCGCGAGCAGGTCGTCGCCGAGCCGCACCAGCAACACCAGTTGCTCGCCGTAGGGGAGGTGACGGTACAACTCGTCCTCGACCACGTCCCGGAGCAGCCCGTCCAGGAACGGGGCGCGCTGCGGGCGCGTCGAATGCCCGACGAACGCGGCCGCGGCCGCGGCCGCGGCGTCGCCTTCCCCGGCGCACACGAGGTGTTCGTACACGAACATCGGGGGGAAGATGCCGCGTTCTTCGGCGATGCGGGCGACGGAACGGTGGAGATTGCGCCGCCGCGACTCCGGGATGTGTTCGCGCACGTGCCGTCGTAGCGTCGCGCCCGGCACGCGCAACGTGGTCAACGAATTACCCGACGGCGGCAGCCGCCGTGTTTCGACCGCCAGGAGACCGGCGCCCGCCAGCGCGTGGATGTGGCGGTGCACGACGCGGTCGGCGCCGGGATATATCGAGAGGACCATGTCGAAGGGGAGCGGCACCCCGGCCACCGCCACCAGCTCCAGCAGCTGCCGGGCCTGCGGATCGAGAGCCTGGAGGTCGTCGAGCGAGCGCCCGGGAGCCGGCCCGAGGTCGATCCGGTGCACGCCCCGCGGCGAGCGGCTCTGAATCGCGTCCAGAAACGCGTCCGGCGCGCCGTCGGCCGTGGCAATGGCGACGACGAGCCCCGTCCCGGGCCGCTTGTCGAGGTTCGCGATGTGTTCGAGCAGCGGGGCGTGGAGGAGGCGCCGCTCGTCGGCGTCGTCGACGAGCCACACCGACGCCCGCGACGTCGCGTCGCGCGTCGTGCCCCGGCGCCGTGCCGGACCGGGCAGGTCCCATTCATCGAACCAGTGCGCGTCCACCCCGCCCGCGCGCAGGTGGTCGAGGATGGCGGCCAGCGCCGCCGTGCGACCGCTGCCGGCGGGCCCCGAGACCACGACCACCCGGGCGCCTTCGATCGCGGCCGCGGCGGCCGCCGCATCGATGGAGGGCGTCGCAGGTGTTGCTCGAGGCGTGTGCGGGCCCGGCGTGGCGGAGGCGAAGAGGAATTCAGCGGCCTCGGCGGTCGAGGCGATGCGCGCAGCGGACACTTCCGTCGCGAGCGCGCGTATTCGCGCCGCCCGCGCGGCGGAGGCGCTCGCTGCGAGCGTTGTGGCCGTCGTCACGAAGCCTGCCACGTGCACGGCTCGTCCCCACCGTGCCGAGCCGACGGGGTCGCTGGTGCGCACCGTGTCGGCCACATCGGGCGGGAACGAATAGGCGCCCGGAAGAATGACGATCCGGCCGCACTCGTCGACGCCGAGCAGTTCCGGCGACAGACGCGTGGCGAAGAAGGCGTTCGCTTCCAGGGTATCGAGCGCGCCCGCGAGTGACTTCAGCGCGCTCTCGACGGCGGCTTCGGTGTGTATCGATGCGAGCGGTGCCGCGTAGGGAGTCAGGATCTCGAGGCGTCCTTCGTTGGCAATGACTTCGAGCGCCGGAAGACAGACGTCCGGTGCGATCGCGTGCGCCGCTTCGCAGCGGAACATGAACGCGCCCACGTCGGCCCGCACGACCGTCTCGATCGGGGCCCAGCTCACCAGGTAGCGCCGCTCGCTGATGGGGTCGACGTGACCGGTCATCCGCCAGGGCAAGGCCGGACGCACCTCCTCGAACGGCTCGAGGTTTCTCCGGAATGCGCGGATCGAGGATTCCATTCACCACCCTCGTTCAGTAAGCGGTAGCAGGGGCCAGCAGTCACCCGGACAATAATTATCCGGGTTAAATTATTTTACCATAGCGGCGGGGAAAGGCAAGGGGGTAGGTCGCCAGCCGGGCCGGATTTGCGAAGATTCTAGGTGAAATACAGGATCCGCCCGCAGCTCTCGCAGGTCATGACTGCGTTCTTTTCGTAGCGGAAAGAGGTCGGAACCTTGGCGAAGCACCCGGTGCACAGCTCGTTGACGACGGGGACGACGGTGCGGTCGTAGTTCTGCGAGACGCGCTGGTAGCGGTTCAGAAGCTGGGGTTTTACGTGTTCGGTGAGTTCGGCTCGCGCCTTCTTCAACTCCGAGAGACCGTCCTGGGGAAAGCCCATCTCCTGCATTTTTGCCGAGTGGCCGCCGTCCTCCGCTTCCTTGATCATGTGGTCGAGATCCTGCAGCGCGACCAGCAACCGGGCCTGGTCCTGTTTCCTCGCCGGGTGTTCGCTCACAAGCCCTTCCCTTCGATGATGGTTTTCAATTCCGAAAAATTCGACGCCCTCGCCACCTGCTCGCGGGACGCGTCGTCCTTGATGAGGTCCACGACACGGCCGAGGACCTGGAGATAGAGATTGTCGCGATCCTGCGGGGGCGCGATGATGAGGAAGAACACGTGCGTGGGTTTCTTGTCGACCGAATCAAAGTCGATTCCGGCGACCGAGCGTCCGAAGACGATGGAAAGCTCGCGCACCGCGAGCGTGCGTCCGTGCGGGAACGCCACCCCTTTGCCGATGGCCGTGCTGCCGAGGCTCTCCCGGTTCAGGAGCATCTCCAGGATCAGGCCGCGATCCTTGATCTCCCGTTCGGAACAAACCGCTTCGACCATCTCGGCCAGCGCGTCACGTTTGGTGGCGGCCTTGAGATCGAAGATGCAGAGAGATTCCCGAAAGTACGAAGCGAGTTCCTGTGGAGTCATCACCAGTGTGGACGTCATTGAGCCGCCGACGCGCGTGGCGGCCAACGTACAGGGTGGAAACTATCAGAATCGGGGAGTATCCTCAACCTCAATTTGCGGCAACTCCCGTCCGCGGTTCCAAACCGGCCCCGACCCGCCATGGAAGAAACACCCGTTAACGGCCTCGTGATTCGTGTGACCGGGGGCGAGGTCCGCGTACGCGTGGGCTCCGAGGTGGTGGCGTGCTCGCTCCGCGGCCGCTTTCGGGTGAAGCAGGCGGACATCCAGCTGGTCGCCGGGGACCGGGTCGCCATCCTCCGCGAGGCCATCGCCGGCGTGGCAACTGGCGTTGCTACTATCGAGAGCGTCGAGCCCCGCGTTTCCTGGCTTTCCCGGTACGTGGAGCGCGAGGGCAAGACCCGCGCGGTGGTGGCCAACATCGACCGGCTGTTTGTCGTGACCGCGCTGGCGGACCCCCCGCCCCGGCTGGCGTTCCTCGACCGGGTTCTGGCGTCCGCGGAGTGGGGCAACGTACCGGCGTGCGTCGTATTCAATAAGAGTGACCTGGCCAAGGGCGACGACCTCGGCCGCTTTCAGGCGATGTACGAAGCGTGCGGATACGACGTGGTTGCGACCAGCGCGACCCAGGGTCGCGGTCTCGATACGCTCGAGCCTCTGATCTCGGACGGCATCTACGCCTTCGTCGGCGAGTCCGGCGTGGGGAAGACGTCGCTGGTCAACCGCCTCGACCCCAGCCTCGACCTGAACGTGCAGGAAATCGGGGAACGCACCGGTCGCGGCCGGCACACCACCTCGTACTCGCAGCTCTTTCCGTTCCGCGGTGGATACATGGCCGACACGCCGGGCATGCAGACGTTCAGTTTTCCGGGCAACGACGCAGGCGAGCTGGCGGCGTGCTTTTCCGACATGGCGGCGGTGGACGCGCCGTGCCGGTTCAACCCGTGCACACACACCCACGAACCGGGTTGCGCGGTGAAGGCGGCGCGCGACGCCGGCGCCATCGCGCCGTCGCGCTACGAGAGCTTCCTCGCCATCCTCGCGGAGATCAACGAACGGGCCAAGAGAAAGCGCTGGTAACCGATGGGCCGCGTGAAGACGCTCGAACGCTCGGGCAAGCGGGCGCTGATGCGCGCCATCGGGCGCCTGCTCCACGCCCGCCCGCTCTCAACTGAAGAATTCCGCGCCCTGCGTTTCGATCGCATCCTCGTCATCCGGCAGCACAACCAGATGGGCGACATGATGCTCGCCATTCCGGCGCTGCGCGCGGTCAGGGAAACCTATCCGCGCGCGCGGATCGGGGTGGTGTCGTCTACACTCAACGCCGGCGTGCTGGCCAACAGCCCGTTCGTGGATCGCGTGTTCACGTACGACAAGGCGCGCCCCCTGACTGGTGTGCGCCTGCTGCGCGAGTTGCGCGCGGAGCGATTCGACCTCGCCATCGTGCTCCACACCGTGTCGTTTTCGTTCACCAGCGTGATGCTCGCCGTCCTGTCGGGCGCGCGCATCCGCATGGGGTCGACGTCGCGCGCGCTCGGCGACTCGCTGACCGGCTCGTACTTGAACATGACCCTGCCGCTGCCGGACCCGGCGGAGCTCGATCGTATGAACGAGGCCGAACACAACCTGTTTCCACTGCGCGCGGCGGGGATCACGACCGACGACCTCGCGCCGCTGATGGTCCCCGCGGCGGCGAGCGAGCGCTGGGCGGAGGCGTTCGCGCGCGAGCACTGGCGCGAGGGGTCCCTTCGGCTCGCCGTGCACCCGGGGGCGGGAAAGATCCAGAACATCTGGCCGCCGGAGAACTTCGCAGCGGTGGTGGATGCGTTGAGCGGGCGTCGTCCGGTAAGCCTGGTGGTCGTGGAAGGGCCGCGGGATGCATTGTCCGTTGCCGCCTTCGCACGCGCGTGCTCGGTTACAGGTACCGTGCTGCGCGGGAGGTCGATCGTGGACGTCGCCGCGTTGCTCAAGCGCGCCGACCTGGTCATTTGCAACGACACCGGTGTGATGCATGTGGCGGCCGCGGCGGGCGCGCGCGTGCTGGCGGTTTTCGGGCCGACGGACCCGGCACGATGGGCGCCGCTGTGCGACGGCTTGACGGTGGTGCGAGCGCCGGAGGGGAACTTACAGGCGGTAACGCCAGAGATGGTGGTGGAAAGGGCGGTGGGAGTGTTGGTGGGGCTCGACTCTCAAGCGGCGATCGACAAGTGAGCTTGCAATGAACGCAGCCTCCCTATTCTGGGGTTTTCTCTTCGGTTCCATCGGGGTCGGCTTCTTCATTTATGGTAAGAAGCAGCAGAGAATGGTTCCTCTGTTCTGCGGCGTGGTCTTGATGGTCTTTCCCTACTTTGTCTCCAACCCCATCCTTATTGTTATCATCGGCGCGGTGCTCATGGCCGTTCCTTACTTCGTCAGAATGTGAGCGAGGTCCCTCCGTAGGCCAGACCGTTGTCATTCCCGCCCACAGGAGGGCTTATTTCCTTGCGGCTCGGGGGTGGTCGGGTGCATGTTGGGTATTCGGGCCGCTAGTAAGGAACAGACCATGCACCGTCGAATGCGGAGCGACCCCGCCCCGGTTCTGTTCGCGTTATTGCTCCTGATTGCAGCTTCGCCGTCGGCGCAGGCCGGCGATGCCTCTGAAACCATCGCCGTGATGGATTCCGTCGCGGTCGATTCGATTCCCCTGATCGGCAATGTGGTCTATCTCGACTTCTGGGCGTCGTGGTGCGTTCCCTGTCGGGAATCGTTCCCATGGATGAAGGGGCTCGTGGACAAGTACCGGGCGCGCGGGTTGCGCGTGATTACGGTCAATCTCGACAGGGATCCCGCCGCCGGAAAGAAGTTCCTGCAGGAGCTGCAGTCACCCTTGCCGGTCGTGTTCGATTCCAAAGGATCGCTCGCGAAGCTCTACCACCTCGACGTACTTCCAACCTCCTTCATCTATGGACGCGACGGCAAACTCAAAACGCGTCATGAAGGATTCCATGCCCCGGAAACGGCATTTCTCGAGGCCCTGATCGACACTCTTCTTGAGGAGAAACCAAAAAAATGAAAACCGTCGGACGTTTGGCAGTCATGTTGGCAGTCACCGTCGCCGCGGCGTTGCTTGGCGCCTGCTCGACGGTCGGGGTCGAGGTCTGGGAACGCGACATCCTGGCAAGACCGGAGATGGGGCCGGACTACGCCCGCGTGGACAGGGCGCTCGACGATCACATCTACTTCAGCAAGGAAGCATCGACTGGCGGGCGTGGACTCGGTGGTGGTGGCTGCGGATGCAACTGAACCGCCCCGAGCGGATCGCAACCGCGTTGAGCGCGTTTACCGCCGCGCTGCTGGGATCCGGAGCGAGTGTGTCGGCGGACTCCGGGAGGGTCGACTCCTCACTGCTCATCTATTCCGAGGTGGACCGGGTCAAGGCGGCGGAGGCGGTCATCGATTACCGGAAGACCGTGAGCGAGCATCGAAGCTTCGGGCTTCGGTTGACGCTGGACGCCCTGACCGGCGCGTCGCCAAATGGCGCCACGCCGTCGAGCAATGTTCAAACCTTCACGGGAGCGTCCGGGAGCACGGGATACACGGCCCCGGCCGGACAGATCCCGCTGGACGATACCTTCACCGACCAGAGACTCGGTCTGGACGGCTCCTTCGCCGAGTCCCTGGATCGCCTCACGGTGCTGACGGTGGGCGGCCACTTTTCCATTGAACACGATTACTCCTCGGTCGGCGTAAGCGGCGGACTCAGCCGGGACCTCAATCACCGGAATACGACGCTGAGCGTGTCGGGGTCCTACGACCACGATACCGTTTCACCGATCGGCGGGGCGCCGGCCCCGTTTTCGGCGATGCCACCACCGACTCCCAGTTCGGAAGAAGAAGAAGACGAGGGCGAGGGTGGTGGATCCGGGCCCGGAGAAGGCAAGGACGTCCTCGACGCCGTCGTCGGAGTCAGTCAGGTGTTGTCCCGGAAAACTATTCTACGGATGGACTATTCCTGCGGCCGGTCATCCGGGTACCTGAATGACCCGTACAAGCTGCTCAGCGTGGTTCAGGACGAGAGTGGGACCGCGCCCGGCGAACCCGTCGACTACATCTACGAGAGCCGACCCGGTGCGCGAGTCAGGCAAGCGCTGTTCTCGGAGTTGAGGCAATACGTCGCGAGAAGCACCGTCGACGTGTCCTACCGGTATTTCTGGGATGATTGGGGAATCGTCTCGCACACCGTCGACCTGCTTTCCACTCTCCCGTTGGGAGGCGGCAGGAGCATTGAGCCCCACGTCCGCTGGTATCGGCAATCGGCCGCGGACTTCTATCACACGTACCTGGTTCAGAATCAACCCTTCCCTGAGCGAGCTTCAGCGGACGTCCGACTGGCCGCGTTCGATGCGATGACCTTCGGTCTGAAATTCTCGTTTCCGGTGAACGAACTCGATCATCTGGGTCTGACCGCGGAGTACTACACCCAGATGGGAGAGCGAAGCCCGCCCGATGCAATTGGCATACTGAGCCAATACGACCTGTTCCCCCAACTCGACGTCTTCATGTTCAGAGTCGGTTTCGAGCATGGTTTCTGAAGCGGCGCAACCGTTCTCGCTCCGTCGCGCAGATTCTCACTGGGTCGCCACGTACGCCGCGATGGCGAGCCCGTGTGAAATACACATGCGCTGCGACGACGCGAAAGACGCCCATCGACTGGCGGTGCTCGCGTATCAGGAAACCACTCGCATTGAGGCGAAATTCAGCCGGTATCGCAGGGACAACATAGTTCACGCCATCAACCACAGTAACGGGGCCACCGTGCGCGTGGATGACGAGACGTCGAGTCTGCTGCGCTACGCGGGGCAGTGTTACCAGGTCAGCGATGGGCGTTTCGACATTACATCCGGGGTATTGCGGCGCGCATGGGTATTCGACGGCCGGGAAGCGAGACCCGACCCGGCGCTGATCCAATCGCTATTGGACCGGGTCGGGTGGAACCGGGTCGAGTTCGATGGAAGCAGCATCCGGTTGATGCGGGATATGGAGGTCGATTTTGGGGGCATCGGCAAGGAATACGCCGCCGATAAGGTTGCGGGTCTGCTCGCCGCGTCCGGAGACATCGCCGTGATGGTCAATCTGGGGGGCGATATTCGCACCGTCGCCCGCGGAGAGGCACAGCGATCGTGGAGCATCGGCATCGAGGACCCCACGGGAAAGAATGTCGCGGTTGGCCAGCTCGAACTCGCGAACGGCGCTGTCGCGACCAGCGGAGATGCCCGTCGCTTCTGTTATGTCGATGGCGTGCGTCTGGGACACATCCTGGATCCGCGCACCGGTTGGCCCGTCGCCGGCGCGCCTCGCAGTGCGACGGTGATCGCCGACACCTGCAGCGCGGCCGGTTTCCTGGCGACTGTGGCCATGCTTCATGGCACCGACGCGGAAAAGTTCCTGGACGCACAGGGAGTCACCTATCATTGCGTCCGGTGATCATGGGCTTGCGGCGCCACTGGCAATCGTGCTCGCGACGCGCAAGGAACGACGCCGCCATTCCGGCGCCGATCAGTAGCGGGGGCTCAGCGTAATGTGCAGCGGGAGCGTTTCGTTGGCCTCGATAGAGACCTCCGACGTCCACGTGAAGTAGTTCAGCTTCTTGATCATTAGCGTGTGCGTCCCGGCCGTCACCTCGATGGGGTGGCGGATCGGTGTGGTGCCGACGAATTCGCCGTCGATGTAGAACTCGGCGCCTTCCTGTGTGGCCAGGCTGATGATCCCCTTGAGCTTCTTCAAGATGATGGTGCGCCGCGACATTTCGCCCGCCACGATGCGGAGGGTTTCCGAGTACGGTTCGTGCTTCGGATACCGGCACTCGATGGTCTGCTTGCCTGCCGGCAGCGTGAGCCGGAGCGTCGGGGACGCGTCGCCGCGGTAGGTACCATTCACGTACACCTGCGCCAGCGGTTCCACCTCGAGGGTCAGATAACCGTCGCGTTTCGGCCGCTCGACGGGCTCGCTTTTCTGCGTCGCGGGCGTTTCTGTGGGTGTCACCGGCTGGGCTTTGTCGGTCCCAGTGGTCTCCACCGGCGGATCGTTTGCGGGTTTCGAGGACGGGTCCGCGCGCCAGGGCATGGCGGGCGGCGCGGACGGACCCGCCGGCTCTGCGGCGGTCGTCTCCGAGCGGGCGAGGGTCGATTCCGGAGCCGACGTCGCGGCGATCGACGTGTCGGTCGCGGACGCGGCCGCGCTGTCCGGCGTCGACAACGGCGTCGCGATGAAGTCGAGCGCGCCTTCGGTAACGGTTGCCTGCTGGACGCCGGGCGTGGGGTCGAGATTAGACGCGCCGGTCGAGCGCGCCCGCGGCCAGAAGAACCACCAGCCGGCCCCGCCCATCACCAGCGCGACCACGATCATCGTCACCCAAAGACCCCCGTGGGAACCATGCTTGGCGGCGGCGGTGCTCTTCGCCCACGATGCCGAGGTAGCCCCCTTCGTGGGCTTGGTTCGCGGCAGTATCCGGGTCTGCGTGTCGCGCTCGAGGAGGGCGGGAAGCCCCTTGGTAGCGGCACTGAGGCCTTCCAACCCCAGCACCGCCTCGATCGCTTCGCGAAACATTCGCGCCGACTGAAACCGTTCTTCGCGGTTCTTGGCGAGGGCCTTCATGACCATGGCGTCCACCGCGGGTGGCACCTGGGAGTTGATTTCCTTCACCGACGGCACGCGCCCGTGGATGATGTTCTGGATGACGCCCATGTAGTTTTCGCTCGCGAACGGCTGGCGCCCGGTGAGGAGCTCGTAGAGCACCGTGCCGAGCGAAAAGAGATCGCTGCGCTGGTCGACGCTTTCGCCGAACGCCTGCTCCGGCGACATGTAGAGCGGGGTGCCGAGGATCGAATCCGCCGCCGTCTGGACGGTGTTGCCGTGGGTGAGCTTGGCGAGTCCGAAGTCCGTGATCTTCGCGACCCCGCTCTTGGTCAGCATGACGTTGCCCGGCTTGATGTCGCGGTGGACGATGCCCTTGGAGTGCGCGTGCTCGAGACCGCGCAGGATCTGGTGCGCGAGGGCGAGGGCGAGTTCGGGCTGGATGGGGCGCCAGCGCTCGAGCACTTCCTTGAGGCTCTCGCCCTCGACGAACTCCATCACCATCTGATAGCTGCCGGCCTCGACGCCGAAATCGATCACCCGCACGATGTTTTCGTGGTCGAGGGACGCGGCCGCCTTGGCTTCGAGCACGAAGCGGCGCGTGAAATTCTCGTCCTGCGTGAGGTGCGGGTGCAGGCGCTTGACCGCGACCACGCGGTCGAGCGAAACCTGGACCGCCTTGAACAGCACGGCCGTCCCGCCGGTGGCGACGGTCTGGATGATGTTGAAGCTGGGATTCTCGCTCACGCCGTCACCTCGCGAGCACGAGCCGCTCCGCCAGGTACGAAGGCAACCCGTTCGAGAGAATCTTCCCCTGCGAGGTCGAGATATCGTAGGGAATGCGGATGAACTCGAGGCTGCGGGCCTCCTCGTCGAGCAGCACCGCGCACGCGTCCGGGTTGGAGTCGCGCGGCTGGCCGATCGAGCCGACGTTGACGAAGTAGCGCGTGTCGTCGTCGAGTTTCGCTTTCGAGTCGCGCTGGACCTCCATGCGGCCGGTCTTCTTGCTCATCGTGACCAGCACCGGCAGGTGGGTGTGGCCGACAAAGCAGAAGCGCTGGCCGATGTGCGCGAACACGTCGGCGACTTCCTCGAGCGTGCGGATGTACGCAAACCGTATCGGGTCGAGCGGCGACGCGTGGGTGTAGCAGTAGTCTCCGTCGACGTACTGCAGCGGCAGGTTGCCGAGCAGGTCCTTGTCTTCCGCGTTCAACTGCTCGCGCGTCCATTCGATGGAGCGCTTGGCGATCGCGTTGAATTCATCGGTCGGGATGACGCCCGCGACCGCGAGGTCGTGGTTGCCCGCGAGCATGAGGTTCGCCTTGTCGCCCACCAGGTCGATACACGGCTGCGGATCCGCGCCGTATCCGACCACGTCGCCCAGGCACATCAACTGGTACGGCTCGAACTTGCGCGCGGCCTCCAGCGTGGCCTGGAGCGCTTCGAGGTTCCCGTGGATGTCGGAGATCAAGAGGTAACGCATCGATGCCTCCGCGCTGGATGGTGCCGAATTACTCGTGAAAAACGATCAGCTCGTTGGCGAGCTGGATCTCGTCGTTGTCCTGGAGTTCGACTTCTTTGACGGACCGGCCGGCGACCCGGATCGGCCGCAGGCCTCCGACGCGGCGCAGGATCACGCGCTCGTTTTCGCGCACGATCTCGGCGTGGCGGGCGCCCACGAACAACCCTCCGACCCGCACGTCCGCGGTCTCGTGGCTGCCGATCGTCACCGCGACCTCGGTGACCTCCAGCACGCGGTCGCCGTGGGCCGTGCGCACGATCAGGCGCGGTCGGCGTCGCGACGCGACGGTTGCGGTCGCGCCGCCGGCGACCCCCTGGGGTACCGACTGCGCCTTGGGGTCGTGGCTGCGCGACCGAGCCAGCTCAATAGCCTTGGTCGCCACCGCGGAGTCCGCGGTTTTTTCGCCCGCGGCGCCGTGCATGCCGCCCGCCGCCATTTGGCTGCGCGAGAACACCATGGTCTGATCGAACCCCGGGATTTCAGGCTCGGCCACCGCGTGGCCGCTCTGGGTGCGGAACTGGATCGTATGCTTGCCGATCGTGATCTCGTCGCCGTCCACGAGCGTGCGGCGGGTGACGCGCTCGTGGTTGACTTCGGTGCCGTTGAGGCTGTCGCAGTCGCGCACGACGTAGCTGCCGCGGTCCTCTTCGATGACGGAATGCAGTCGCGACACCGCCAGATTGTCGATCACAATGTCGTTGTCGGGGGTGCGGCCGATGCGCAGGCGCGGACGGTCCATCTCCCAGCGCCCGATTTCACGATCCTTGAAACGCAGGATGACGAGCGGCGGTTTGGAAAGAAACACGTCCTCGAAGCGACCCACGAACGAGTCGGGGAGATTCTTCGCGTCCGGCGCGAAGGACACCAGGAAGTCCTCGTACAGGCTGATGGTGAGCGGCTTCTCCGCGGCGCAGGTGTAGACCTTGACCAGGAACTCTTCGCGGAACGTGCCCTCGCGCGGCGCGGCGAACGACTGCTCGTGGCAGAACGCCGCGGTCTTGCCCTTTTCGTAGCGCAGCACGGCCAGAAACGAGTCGCGCGCCGCGGCGACGATGCAGCTCTTGCCCTCGGCCTCGATCTTGTCGAGCAGCTCGTCGAGGTCGACGAGGTTCGTCATCACGCGCAAGGCGGGTTTCTTCTGGGCCACCACCAGGAACGAATGCAGCAGCTTCGTGCTGAGCTCGAGAATCGCCGCGCGCGGAAAGTTCATGTTGGTCGCGCCGACCAGGAAGTCGCGAATCGAGGTCGGCCCGAGCTGCCCGGCGACGGCCTCGGCGGCGGCGTAGATCTGCCGCTCGCGCAGCAGGAGAAAACGCTGCGCGGTGGCGTCGTAGATCTCGAGCACGGTCGGCTTGGTCGCGCTGGCGTCGAGCGCGCGACGGATCAGGTCGTTGATCGACGACTTGGTGACGTCGCCCGTTTCCGCGACGATGCCGACGTATGGGATGGTGATTCTCACGGTGCAACCTTTTTGCCGACTTGCGCGGCGACCGGGCCCGGAACACGTTGTCGACGCGACGAAAAAGGGCAAGTTCCATGCCACGGTTTGCGCGCGATCGCGCGTGTCGACGGCGAGAACGTGGCGTCCGGACGGCACAATCTCGAGCGGGGTCGCGGGCGTTGCGGGGAGCGATCGAGCGACGGGCGCGGAATGCAACCGTGTGCCCGGAGCACGCGGCCGGCGGCGGCGTGGGCTGCCCCGTCGTGTGCGATGATGGCGCTCCCATGCACCGAACGCCGCATCGTGCCTTGACGTTCCCGCCCGCGACGTGGTATACTGAACCTCGTTTCAGGCAAGGATGAGCCACGTGTTTTGCAGCCACTGTGTGACGCAGTCATAGGGGATCCATCGCGCGCTTCGGTGCCCGCGGTGGATTCTGGCTTTTAGGAAAGGGGGACTGACGCTTTGCGCACTTCTGGTAAGGTGAAGTGGTTCAACGAGAATAAGGGCTTTGGCTTCATCGTCGGGGAAGAAGGCGGACGCGACATCTTCGTCCACTATTCCGAGATTCGTGACGACGGCTACCGCACGCTCGCGGAGGGAGAGCTGGTCGAATACGAGTTGATGGATAGCCCGAAGGGGCCGCAGGCCAAGGCGGTGCTGCGCAGTCAGAAGCACGGGACGGAGCAGGCAGCGGCCGACGCTGCCTAGGCGCTCGTCGTCTTCGCGCTAAACACAGATCCCCGTACCAGCGCGTGGCGCGGGTACGGGGATCGTGTTTTTTCTGGAGCCGGTGCGCGAGACCGCGCGCGGCGCCGGCGCTACGATTCGTTGAGGCTTTTCAGGCTCCGCTGCGCCTTCTCGTTCGCGGGGTCGAGCTCGATCGCCCGTTCCCACGCCCGCCGCGCATCCTCCCGGTTGCCGAGCTTGAAGTACGCGTTGCCGAGATTCGTGTACGCCGAGCTGTTGTTCGAGCTGCGGCTCAACGCCTCGTTGTACATGTCGACGGCGCGGTCGTAGCTGCCCTGCTTGTAGAACACGTAGCCCAGGTTGTTGTACGCGGCGTGCAGGTCGGGGTTGAGCTTGATCGCCTTCTCGAACGCCTCGGCCGCCTTGACTTCTTCTCCCAGCTCGGTGTTGACGAGTCCGAGGTTGTTGTAGCACTCCGCGAACGACTCGTCGCGCTTGACCGCCTCCAGGAACTGCTCGCGGGCGAGCTTGAGGTCGCCGTTGTGGAAGCTGGTCACGCCGAGGTTGTTGAACTTCATCGCTTCGCGGCGCTTCGCCTGCATGGTCGCGGGGTCCTCGGTCTTGGTGCGCTTGTCGTTGCGGATCAGGTCCACCATTTCGGCCCAGTGACGCTCGAGCCGGTCGATACTCTCGGTCGATTTGGAGATGGTCGACTCGACGCGTTCCACGCGCGGCGCCATGTTCTCCAGCGCCGCGATCCGCGTCGCCAGCTGCTCCCACTGGCTCTTGACGAGCTTGAGCCCGTCTTCGAAGCTCACCACCAGATCCGAGACGGTCATGGTGAGGGTCTCGAACCCGTCGTTGCGGGCGTCGATGGTATCCTTGATCTCCGCGACGCCGTCGCGGATCGAGTACATGGTGTCTTCCTCGTCCTCGCTCGGAATCAGTGACTGGAGCTTCTTGTCCACGTCACTCTTGAGCTTGGTCATGTGCTCTTCCTGGCGTTTTTCGACTTCGGAGAAGCTCGAGATCATCTCGGCGGCACTCTGGGTCTGGAACTTCCAGAACTTGTCGAGTTCCTTCGCGACCATGTTCGCGGTGGGGTCATTCTTCTCGGCGTTCGCCGCGCGCTCGGCCTGCTGGTTCGCGAGCTCCGCCTGCGCGGTGATGCCCGAGAGAATCGCGTCGAAGGAGCAGTCGCCGTTGTCGGCCCGGTAGAAGCGGCAGGTTTCGCGCAGGCAATAGAGGTGCGACGCCTGCGGGCTCGATTCCTTGGCCTTGGCGTTTCCGCGCGGCTTGCGCTGGGTCTTGACGCCGACCGCGCTGTCGCCGTCGTACCCCAGCACGACGACGTCGTTGTTTCCGGCCGGCTCGTTGATTTCGAGGACGCTCGTCCCCTCGCTCCCGAGCATGTGCGACATGAACGGACAGATCTTCATAACGAGTTCTCCTTGACCCCATGCCTGCGACGGCGAGTCATCGCCCCGACGACTCCGCAAAGTATTCGGTGATTTCTAGCAATGTCCGTGCCGCTGTCCCGCGAAGCGGCGCGCCTAATCGAGCGTTGTCGTTTTTTCGAGCATGGTCGCGGCGCTGGACTGCTCGCTCAGATACTGTTCGTAGTTGCGCTGCGAGAGCCGCTCGTACTCGGCTACGCCAGGGAAGGCCTTCACCAGCCGCTCGAGCGTCCGCTTGGCGGCCTCAAAATCGTGGGTCGAGCGCTGGCACGCCGCGGTCTTGAACCAGACGCGGCGTTTCTGTTCGTCGGAAAGGGACGGCGTGTCGAGGGCCACGAACAGCTTCAGCGCCTGCAGCGGCCGGTTCGCGAGCAGCTGGTACTCGGCCTGATAGTAGGACCGGGCAAATTCTTCCGCCTCGTTCGCGGGTACGAAATCGAGCAAGTCGTGCAGGTCGTCGACGCGACCATCCTCGGCGGCGCGCTCGAGCTGGGCGATTCGGGATCCGGCGCCCGGTGTGTCGGGCGCGACCGCGTCGGGGGTGGGCGGCGTCACGATCGCCGGCGCGGCGGCCTCGGGCTCGGAGTCGAGGTCCAGGGTGCGAGTGATCGGGTCGTTGCCCGCCTGGGGGTCGCCGAGGCCGGCTTCGCCGTCGACATGAAAGAACGCCGAGGCGCCGGCTTCGTACAGTTTCTGGGCGACGCGGTTGACGTGCACTTCCGTGATTTCGCTCCCGCCGGACAGGGTCGGGCGCTTGCCCGCGGGCGCAGCAGGCGTGGCGGGCACGTCGGGCTCCGACGGCTCGGGCGCGCCGGTATCGTCGAGCGACAGCTCCATGGCGTCCATCAGCCCCTTCTTCGGCACGAATTTCTTCGGCGCTTCCGGCTCCGGCGCGGCCTTCCCGAAACGCGCGTCCACGCCCTTGCGGGGCATGGACGACGTGGTTTCGAACCCGTCCGCGTTTTCGAGGTGGAACTCCTTGTTCTCGAACATCTGGAAATCGCCGGTGTCTCCGCCGGCGGATTCGGTCGGCTCCGCTTCGGGTTCCGCGTACTTGGCGAAGAGGGCCTCGAGCGACGGGTGCGCGCCCCGGTGGCGGTCGATCATCGCGAGCACCGCGTGCGAGCTCTGCGAAGAAGTCGAACACAAGGCCCCGAGGATCTCCCCGGCGCGTTCAAACTGCTTCTGCTCGAGCGCGAGCGACCCGTGGAACAGCATCACGTCGGTGGGGAGGAACCCGTCCTTCGCGCGCGTTTCCAGCCATTCGAACAACTCGAGCGTGTGGCCCCCGCGCTGGTGGAGTGGCCGCAGGATGTCGAGGGCGACGTTGGACTGCTCGATCTTGAGCGCGGTTTCAATCGCGAGCCACGTGCACGGGTTGATGCCGCCGGCGGGGTCGATGTACGGGCGCATCAGCATGATGATCTCGCGCCCATTGTCCGGATTCGCCACCAGGTATTCACGGAGGACCGCCGCCGCGTCCTCGAGGTCGTTCTTGATCAGCAGGACTTCCGCCAGACCGCGCTCGACCTTGGCGGGTTGCTTGGCGTTCTCGCGCATCAGCTTCAATTGTTCGGCGCACACGGACGCGCACGCCGGATCGAGCCGCGCCGCCTCGATGAAGCGCGCGATCGCGTCGCCTTCCAGGGCGTTGGCCCGAAACGAACAGCCCCGCGCAAACCGCACCCGGCCGGACTTGGGGTGGTTGATCTCCAGCGCCGCCAGGAACGGGTCGATCATCTTGTGCTCGACGGGTTTCTCCGTGAGTACCTGGACGAAAGTCGCCATCGCCTCCTTGAACTGCCCGAGCCGGGCGGCCAGGAGCGCGCTCGTCAGCTCGTTGGTCAGCTGCTCGCCGCGGAGCGTGTAGCCGCCGTGGCTCGCGGCCTTGAGCGACTGTTTCTTCGTCTGCGAGCGGTTCAGGAGCTCGCGCACGACGTGGTCGGGGACGTCGGCGAGGAGGCCGAAGGCGGCCTCGAGGTCGCGGCGCTTGACCGCGTGTTCGACGACGCAGCGCGCCAGCGAGGGGTCGTGCACGGTCTGGAGTTTCTCGCGCACGAACACGGTGATGCGGTCGCGTTCCTTGGTGAACTTCTCCTGCGCGGTCTTGAGGAGATTCGTCGCCTGCAGGAGCTCGCCGCCGTCGATGCAGACGTCGACCGCCTCGACGTAGAGGTCGAGCTCGTCGGGAAACATCTCGACGGCCTGTTCGAGGCGTTTGATCGCCTTGGGGAACTGGCCGCGCTTGCGCTCTTGCTGCGCTTTCTGGAGTGCGGATGCCGCTTTTTCGTTCATGATGGTTGTGACGTGGGCGAACGCCCGGACGGAGGCTCCTAAGCGAATCGCATACCAGAGACGCGGACGCGAGGCGCATCGACCGAGGCGAGCGCGTAAACGCTTGTGGGGCAGTGGAATACTCTGTCGCGCGCGGCGGGTTTCGTCTTCGCTGCGCCTGGCGGCGTCTGCAAATTGCACGCGAGGGGAGCCGCAGGCGCTCGCTGCTCCGGCGTTGCGCCCGGCCCGTGCATTCAAGTATCATTCCTTTCAAACAGTTGCGGAATTCCCCGCCTTCAGGCCCCGGATCTCGAACTGTAGCTTCGAATCGTGAGCGGAACCTTCACCCTATCCACCGAATGCCGGCTGGCGGCGTCGCACGTCCTGGCGGACTGCCCGCCGTGCGACCGGATGCACGGGCACACCTGGACCGTGCGTGCGTTCTGGGAATACACCTCGCTCGACGGAATGGGCATGGGGACGAACTTCCGCGATCTCAAGGGCGCGCTTCGGCGCGAGATCCACGACCGGTACGACCACCGCCACCTGAACGACGTCGCACCCTTCGATCGCGTGCCACCGACCGCCGAGAACCTGGCGCGGGAAGTCTTTCTGATCCTGCGCGAGCGATTTCGCCCCGGGGAACGCGGGAGGCTCGCCCGGGTCGAAGTGTGGGAGGGACCCGAGGCGTGCGCGGCCTACGCGGAATGAGCCATGAGCGCTGACTCGGGAGCCGCGAAACCCATGCGATCCATCGTGCTGGCGAGCGGAGGACTGGACTCGCTGGTGTCGCTCGCCCGGGCGGTGCGCGAGCGCGACGTGCGGCTGGTGATGTTTTTCGACTATGGCCAGCGCGCCCGCCAGAGCGAACGGGTCTCGTCGATGAGCGCGGCGAACTACTACGGCCTGCCCTTCGCCGACGTGGACATTCGCTGGCTGGAGGCTCTGGCGCCCCGCGGGATGCGCTCGGATGCCCGCGGGGAGGAGGGCCTCTCGGCGCTCGAGCAGGTGTGGATTCCGAATCGCAACGGCGTGTTCATTAATGTTGCCGCCGCCTACGCGGAAAGCTACGGCTGCGACACCGTTGTCACCGGCTTCAACCGCGAAGAGGCGGAGGAATTCCCGGACAACAGCCGCGACTACGTCGACCGGGCGAACCTGGCGCTCGCGCTCTCGACGCGAAACCGCGTGCGCGTCGAGAGCTTCACCCTCGACCTGGACAAGCGTGCCATCATCCGGTTGGGGCTCGAGCTCAAGGCGCCGCTTTCCATCGTGTGGAGCTGCTACCGCAGCGGCGAGCGCATGTGCGGGCGCTGCGCCTCGTGCGCGCGTCTGCGGGTGGCGATCGATTCGCTCCCGCCGCCGGACCGGCCCGTGATCGAGTTCGACGCGTGAAGTTCTCGTACCGCATTCTGGACGGCGAGCTCGCGTACACCGGCGCGGAGCTGCGCAGCGGGTTCGTGAGCGCGCGCGGGGGAGCCGAGGGCGACGCGGCGATCGGGTTCGTAGGGCGGTGCCACGTGCCGAACGAGAACCTGGTCGACCTCGACGACGCGCGCGCGGGCGAGTTCATTCGCGCCGCCGCGATGGCCCACGTCATCGCCGAGCACGTCTGCACGCTGGAGGTCGCTGTGCTGCGCCAGCGGCTGCTGGTCGCGCTGCTGAGCGAAACGCTGGCGGAGAGAGGGAAGCTGGCGCGCCGAGACGGCGATGATCTATATTATGACGGTCGCAAGCTCACCGTTTCGATCGCGGCGCCGTCGCGGTCGTCGTGCGTGATCCATCTCGGTATCAATATCGACCCGGCCGGAGCCCCCGTGCCGGCGGTGGGGTTGGCGGAGCTGGGGCTGGAGCCGCGCGCGTTGCTCGGGGAGTTGCTCGCGCGTTACCGGCGCGAGCTCGAGACGGCCGCGCACGCGCAAACCAAGGTAAGAACCGTTTCATGACGAAACCGATTCCGCACGACGCGCCGGGGTACACCCCTTCGACCGCGCACGCCGGCTATCTCTCGGAGATGTTCTGCTCCGTGCAGGGCGAGGGACTGTTCCTCGGGGAGCGTCAGATTTTTCTGCGCACGGCCGGGTGCAGCGCGACTTGTTCGTGGTGCGACACCGTGTACAGCAAGTCGCAGACGCCGCGTTTCGTCATCCACGATGCGGGGTACGCCGAGGGAAACGGCGAGCCCACGCGCTGGCGGCCCAATCCGGTGGCGCTGGACGACGTCGTCGCCGACGTCGTCTCGATCGCACGGACTCACACGCCCGTCACCGCGGTCAGCCTGACCGGCGGCGAGCCGCTCGAGCAGCCCGAGTTCACCGCCGCGCTCGCGCGCGAGCTGCGCGCGAAGGGCTTCCGCATCCACCTCGAGACGGCGGGCCTGCACGCGGATGCGCTGCGCCGCATGATCGACGACGTGGACGTGATCGCGATGGACGTGAAGCTCCCGTCGGCGACGGGCGTCGACGCGTGGGACCGGCACCGGGACTTCCTCGGCGTCCTGCGCGGGACCGCGTTCGACCCCGCGCGCAACCCGGCGCGGACGATCTTCGTCAAAGTGGTGGTGGACCCCAACGGCACGACCGCGGAGATCGATCGCGCGGCGGACCTGGTGGCGGCGTGCAGCCGGAGCATTCCCTTCATCCTCCAGCCCGAGAGCGGGGCCCTGTTCGCGCGCGGGTCCACACTCGCCGACCGGCGCGCGTTGCTCGCCCTGATCGACAGCGGCGCGCGCGCGGCGATGCGTCGCCTCGACACGGTGCGCGTCATTCCCCAGACCCACAAAGTGCTCCACGTCCGATGACGCCCGAGTTTCTGACCGGGGCGGTCCAGCTGGTGGTGTTCGTGTTCGCGGTGATCGTGCACGAGAACGCCCACGGGCTCGCCGCGGAGCGTTTCGGCGACACCACCGCACGCGACCTCGGGCGCATCACCATGAATCCGATCCCGCACCTCGATCCCATCGGGAGTGTCCTGCTGCCGATCGCGGCCTACCTCTCGGGCGTGCCGCTCCTCGGCTGGGCGAAACCGGTGCCGGTGAACCCGGCGAATCTGCGCAACCCTGTCGTCCACAACGCCTACGTGGCCGCGGCCGGGCCCGCGTCGAACTTCCTGCTCGCGCTGGCGGCGGCAATCCTCTGGATCGTCGTCGGCGCCGTGTTCAAGCACGTGCCCGGCTTGATCGAAAGCGGCGAACGCACGCTCTTCTTCTTCAACACGCTCTGCAGCAGCATGATCACGCTCAACTGCGTGCTCGCGATCTTCAACCTGCTGCCGATCCCTCCGCTCGATGGCCACTGGATCCTGATGCGCTACCTGCCGCCCGGCCCGCGCGAGGCGGTCGCGTCGATCGGACGGTGGGGATTCTTCATCCTGATCGCGCTCATGTGGTCGGGGCTCTTGTGGCGGATCATCGGCCCGGTGCTCTCGCTCGTGGTGGGCGGCTACCACGTGCTGGTGACCAGCATCGTGCGCGTGATCTAGGGACGCGCGCTAGGAAAGCAGAAAGCCCCCCGATTCCCATCGGAGGGCTTCCCTGGCTGTGATTCCCGATCGGTTGTCGTGCGTGCGTGTGGCTGCGGAGCAGTTCGGAGTGTTCGTACAGCAGATGTCTGTGCGGCGACTGCCCCGCAGCACAGTCGGTTCGTTCAGCAACCGACGTGCCCGCTCGCGGTCGCCGCATGAGGACGCCACGTTCTGACGAGCCATCCGCGTGGCGCCGGCGTCCTCCGGCACGAACGTCCCGATCTTGCCCTATGGTGGCGTGTCGCGCCGCGCGCCGATCTCGAAATGAGAACCGGGCGTTGCAATCCGGTGTTTCCCAAAAACCCCTTGACCTGTCACGAGTTATGGGGCAGAATGCCCCTCATATTCCTCGCTTGGCTTCGCCCACACACGGGGCGGTGACTATAGAAGGAGGCTCGCTCGTGACCAAAGCCGAAATCGTCGAGGACATCGCCAGCAAGACCGGTCTCACCAAGAAGGACGTGGCCACCGCGATGGACATGTTCCTCGAGTCCATCTCCAAGGCGTTGTCCGAAGGCAAACACTACGAGATCCGGGGATTCGGGACGTTCAAGGTGAAGAAGCGCAAGTCGCGCATGGCGCGCAATCCGCGCACCGGTGACGCGGTGCCCGTGCCCGATCGCAAAGTCCCGGTTTTCAAGGTGTCGAAGGAACTGAAGGACCTCGTCGCGAACGCGTAGCCTCTGATTCCCAAATCCAGAGCGGGTGGCGTGCACGGGACGTCCTCTCCGCTCATGCACTTCGCGCGCGATCGTTGAAAGCGCGCCTCGTGAAATCGCGTCGAGGACATCCCGTGCGCGCCCATGAACGAACCGTCCCGATTCATCGACCTCCGCAGTGACACGGTCACGCGTCCGACCCCGGCCATGCGCCGGGCGATGGCGGAGGCGGAGGTCGGCGACGACGTCTTCGGCGACGATCCTACGGTCATCGCGCTCGAGAGGCGCGTATCGGTTCTGCTGGGAAAAGAAGCGGCGCTCTTCGTGCCCTCGGGGACGATGGGGAATTTCCTCGGCCTCGCCTCCACCGCCGCCACCGGCGACGAAGTGATTCTCGACCGCCAGTGCCACGTCATGAACTACGAGGTCTCTTCGGCCGCGGCGCTCCACGGGCTGCAGTTGAACGCCCTCGACGGCGATCGCGGCGTCATCACCGCCGCGCAGATCGAGCCCCACATCAAGGTCGAGTCGATGCATACGCCGGGGACGCGGGTCATCGCGATCGAGAACACGCACAACCGCGCGGGCGGCCGCGTGTTTCCGTTCGACGAGATGCAGCGCGTGCGCGCGCTCGCGGACCAGCATGGCTTGAGCGTGCACCTCGACGGCGCCCGTCTGTGCAACGCGCACGTGGAGACGCGCGTCGCGCTCAAGGATTACGCGGCGTGCGCGGACACGGTCAGCATGTGCTTTTCGAAAGGACTCGGCGCGCCGGTGGGGTCGATTTTGGCCTCGCGCCGCGACGTGGTCGATCGGGCGCGCCGGCTTCGCAAGCGGCTGGGCGGCGGGATGCGCCAGGCGGGCGTGCTGGCCGCCGCGGCGCTCCACGCGCTCGACCACCACGTGGAACGGCTTCGCGACGACCACGCCCACGCCAAACGCCTGGGCTCGTTCGTCGAACAGGTTCCGGGCCTGTCGCTGATCTATCCGGTGGAGACGAACATCGTGGTGGCGCGCCTCGACGAGAAGGCGTTCACGGTGGATGCCCTGCTCGCCCAGCTGCGCGAGCGCGGCGTGCTCGCGGTGGCCTTCGGCGCCGGGCGTGTGCGCATGGTGACGCACCTGGACGTGTCGGCCGACGACGTCGCGCGCGCGGGCGAGGCGCTGGCCTCGCTGCGGAGGGCGTGAACTGCCGGTGTCGGGCTGGTTGACCAGCCGATGCGCGTCGCGGCGGCCCAGCGCCCGCTTCGCTCGGCTTCCCGCCGGCGCGAGACTACCGATCTGCGGCGTGGCGGAGGCCCGGCGGGTGATCCTCGCTCGCTCCTGCGCAATGGGCCTCCTTGACGCGCATCGACTGGTTACAAGATGAATCAGAGAGCGGGCACGCTCACGCTCGTCGCCACGCCGATCGGCAACCTCGGCGACATCACCTACCGCGCGGTAGAGATTCTCAAGTCGGTCGACGTCGTTTTGGCCGAAGACACGCGCCACTCGCGCCGTCTCTTCAACCACTACGCCATCACGACGACGCTGCTCGCGTATCACGAGCACAACGAGTCAAGAGTGACGCCGTCGATTATCGAACGGTTGCAGCGCGGAGACAATGTCGCGCTTATCACGGATGCGGGTACGCCGGGGATTTCCGACCCGGGCTTCTACCTGGTGCGGGCGGCGCTGGGGGCGGGTGTCGCGGTGACCATGGCGCCGGGCGCCAGTGCCGTGCTCCCGGCGCTGGTGCTTTCGGGGTTTCCGTGCGAGTCGTTCGTTTTCGGCGGTTTCACGCCGCGCAAGCCCGGCGAGCTCGCTCGCGCGATCTCTGCGCTCGAACACGAACCGCGCACTGCAGTGTTTCTGGTGTCACCGCACCAACTCCGCAAAGTGCTCGGCGCGCTGGCGGGGCAGTTCCCCGACCGCGCGGTCGCGGTCGCGCGCGAGTTGACCAAGCTGCACGAGGAAGTCGCGCGCGGGACGGCGGCCGAGGTGAGCGAGTACTTTGCGAAGGGCGAGGTGCGGGGCGAGCTCGTTTTGGTCGTGAAAGGCGTCGGAAAACGGCGACGCGAACACGATGAGTAGTCCGGCGCGCTTGACGCGCTTCAAAGACCGGTGCTAGGTTCCGTCGCCATGGACAAACGCTCCCTTCAGCACAGCGGTCGCAAGCTCCTCGAGCCGGTGGTGAGCCTGCTCGCGTCGTTCGGGGTCTCGCCGCTCCTGGTGTCGTTGTTCGGTCTGGTGTTGAGCGGGTGGGGCGCGGTGGTGGTGGCGAAAGGGTCGCTCCTCGCCGGCGGCATCTTCCTGCTCCTCGCCGGGCTGTGCGACGTGCTCGACGGTGACCTCGCCCGTCGTCTCAACCGGGTCTCGCGGTTCGGCGCCTTCATCGACTCCACCCTCGACCGGGTGAGCGAGTTCGTGCTCTTCGGCGGCGTCCTTATGTACGTCGTGAGGCGACCCAACGACTACCCGCTGTACGAGCCGGTCGTGGTCCTGCTCGCGCTGATGGGGTCGGTGCTCACCAGCTATGCCCGCGCGCGGGCCGAGGGCCTCGGAATCGAGTGCAAGGTCGGTATTATGGAGCGGCCCGAGCGGCTGGGGCTCCTGGCACTCGGGTTGATCCTGGGTCACCGGTTTCTGATGGCGGTGATGCTGCTGCTGGCGGTGACGTCGCTGTTCACGGTGGTCCAGCGGATTCTTCACGTCCACCGCGCCTCCGCCCGGTCGCCGGGTTGACTTACGGTGCCCGATATGGTAGCGTCGGGACGCCTCGAACGGGACGCCGATCCGTCCAAGCGTTGCGTCCACACACCGTTCCCGCCCGAAGCAGCGTAGTTCCATAGCATTTCACGTTTTGCAGGAGGTTGCTGCAAGGAGGCTTCTGCTATGAAGCGAGTTTGTGCGCGCCTGTGGGCGCTGGGGCTGGTGCTGCTGATGCTGCCGATTGGCGCGGCGTACGGGCAGGCCGGCCTTCCCAAGGAAAACCACTACAAGGTCTACCGGACCAACCCGATACCGTTCACCCGGCCGCTGATTCTGACCGATCAGTTCGGTGTCGTGAACGCCGGCTTTTTCCAGCTCGAGAAGTTCGCAAATCCGACCGAGAAGATTCACGACGGCCGCATTTACCCCATGGACGATCCGCTTGCGCATCAGACGTGGTGGAGGCTCATGGATCCTGTGCCGCAGCCGACGCGGACCGTGATCGGGATCGACCAGTTCTCCTACGGTCCGGTGACGCTCGGCAGACCGGTGTACCTCCTGAACCCGGCGTTGAAGAATGCGTATCCGCCGGCCGCCCCGCCGATTCGGAACCACTATCTGTGCTACGAGGTGCTCGGGAGCCAGCCGCTATACAAGACGGTCATCCTGACCGATCAGTTCGGGACAAGCGACGTCGTGGTCATGAGGTCGAAGCTGTTCTGCAATCCGGTGGAGAAGCGCGAGGGCGCGGTCTTCTACCCGATTCTCGACTTTGCGGCTCACCTGCAGTGTTACGAGGTCCAGAACCCGCAGTTCGTTGTCCGCCAGGTTACGGCCCTCGATCAGTTCGGCTACTGGCAGATTCAAACCTATGAGAACGACTGCCTGTGCGTGCCGGCGCTGAAGGAACACATCGTCAGCACGGAAAAGACGACGTGGGGTCAGATCAAGGCGTTGTACCACTAGAAGCGGTGGGTTAATCACGATGACGTTCTCGCCTCGCGGGGGCGGGCATGGGCCAGCTCCGCGGGGCGAGGACAGTCTTCGTAACCCCGCCAAAGCATTTCACGTTTTGCAGGAGGTTGCTGCAAGGAGGCTTCTGCTATGAAGCGAGTTTGCGCGCGCCTGTGGGCGCTGGGGCTGGTGCTGCTGATGCTGCCGATCGGCGCGGCGTACGGGCAGGCCGCCCTTCCCAAGGAAAATCACTATAAGGTCTACAACACTACGACCATTCCCTTCTTCCGGCCGCTGATCTTGAACGATCAGTTCGGCACCATGAACGCCACCGAACTCCGGTTGGAGAAGTTCGCGAATCCAACCGAGAAGGTTCATAACGGCATCGTCTATCCCATGGACGACCCTCTCGCGCACCAGACCTGGTGGCGGCTTGTCAGTCCGGTGACCCAGCCGTTGCGGACGGTGATCGGGATCGACCAGTTCGGTTACGGGCCATTGACGCTGGGCAATGCGGTGTACCTCCTGAACCCGGCGCTGAAGAACCCGGGTCCGGGTGGGGGCACGCCGCCGCTCCGCAACCACTACCTGTGCTACGAAGTGCTGGGGAGCCTGCCGATGTACCAGCCGGTCATCCTCACCGATCAATTCGGGTCGAGCGACGTGGTGGTCGTGAGGATGAAACTGTTCTGCAATCCGGTCGAGAAGCAGGAGGTCCTGCCCGATGGGACCATCAAGATCTCTCCGATTCTCGACTATCGTGCGCACCTGAGTTGCTACCAGGTCCAGAACCCGCAGCCGAACTTCCATCCGATCTACTTCGTCGATCAGTTCGGTTACTGGCAAAACGAGACCTATGACAACGACTGCCTGTGCGTGCCGGCGCTGAAGGAGCATATCGTCAGCACCGAGAAGACCACGTGGGGGCAGATCAAGGCGTTGTACCGCTAGAAGCGGTGGGTTGATCACGACGGTGTTCTCGCCTCGCGAGCGCGGCCATGGGGCCGCGCCGGGGGGCGAGAGCAACCTCACTCGCCCGCGCCTCCCTTGACTGTCACGTTGACACCGTGGCGCCCGTGTGCTAGAGTCCATCCGCCTCGAACGGGACGCCGCCCCCTCCCGTAGATTCGCCCGGCGAATCGCCTTCCTGCGTCCCCGCATCGTTCCCGCGCGAAGCAGCGTAGTTCCAGAGCATTGCCACGTTTTTGCAGGAGGTAGCTGCAAGGAGGTATTTGCTATGAAGCGGTATTGCTTGCGTTTCTCGGCGCTGGGCCTGGTGCTGCTGTTGCTGCCGATCGGTGCGGCGTACGGGCAGGCCGCCCTCCCGTCGGAGAACCATTACAAGGTCTACAACATTTCGCCGACGTACCCGCTGACCAAGCCGCTCACGCTGGTCGATCAGTTCGGCGTTGTGAGTGTCGATCACCTCTTCCTCGATCGTTTCGCAAATCCCGCCGAGAAGCGGATCCCCGAAACCGGTCAAGGGTTCCCAATCATTGATCCGCTGGCGCACCAGAAGTGGTGGCGGATCGACGTTCCGCAGCCGGTCCGGGAGGTGATCGCCATCGATCAGTTCGGGTATGGTCCGGTGAAGCTCGGCAACGCAGTGTACCTGTTGACTCCGACGTTGAAAAACCCGCTGCCGCCGATCGGCCCGCTGCCGTACCGGAACCACTACCTGTGCTACGAGGTGCTCGGCAGCCTGCCGCTGTACAAGCACGTGGTGCTCGTCGATCAATTCGGTATTTCCACCAACGTGACTGTTCTGCAGCCGAAGCTGTTTTGTAATCCCGTGGAGAAGCATGCGGATGGGCAGACCTACCCGATCATGGACTATCGGGCCCACTTGCAGTGCTATCAGGTCGACAACCCGATTGTTGAGCCTCGTGGTGTGGTGGCGTACGACCAGTTCGGCTATCACCAGTTTTCGACGTACCAGAACGACTGCCTGTGCCTGCCGGCGCTCAAGGAGCACATCGTGGGCACGGAGCGCTCCACGTGGGGCCAGATCAAGGCGTTGTACAGATAGAGCGGTAGTCAGTTAGCCTGCTCGACCAGGGCGTTCTCGCCTCGTGAGCGCGGCCATGGGTCCGCGCCGCGAGGCGGGAACAGCCTCCCGCATGGTTCAGTCGATTCCGATGGCTTTCACGATGGCGTGGTGCACGTCGTCGATGCTCCTCGTCCCGTCGATTCGAACCACCCGGCCGAAGCTCGCCTCGTACACCGGCATCAATCGCTCGTAGTTGGCGGCAATCGTGTCCAGGTAGGCGCGCGTCTCGTACACGGATACGCCGCCGCGGCGGGCGGTCACGCGCGCGAGGCATTCCTCCACCGGGACGGCGAGGAACAGCGTCAGGTCCGGCCGCGCGCAGCCTTCATTCACCTCGATCACCCACTCGCCCGTGATCGACGGTTCGAGCGTCTGGTAGGCCATCGAGGAGAAGATGTAGCGGTCGCACACGACGTGGTCGCCCGCGGCGAGCCGTGTTTCGATGACGCGCGAGTGCGCCATCCGGTCCGCGGCGAAGAGGAGTCCCATGGTGCGCTCGCCGGGGTGGTAGGGGGTGCCATCGCCGCCGCGCTCCTGGCTCGTCAGCAGGCGACGGATGAATGCTCCCACCGGCTCCGAAGTGGGTTCATTGGTGAGGAAACTATGGCGTCCGCTCCGCGTAAGATGGGTCTGGAGCCTGGCGGCCTGGGTCGTGGTGCCCGCGCCGTCGAGGCCCTCCAGAACGATGAACCGTGCGTCGTGTTGGGGCATGGTGCGCATCCCGCGGCAGCCGGCGGGCATTCGCCGAGTCTAGCAGGCGCGCCGAAAGTGGAAAAGGTCGGGTTGCCGCGCGGCGCCGATCCATATTATATTTCGGCGGCTTAGGGGGACGGACTCCCGCCCTGCGCCGGCCGATCGGCGCCCGTCCGCCACGCGCGAGGAATTGTGGAATGTATGTTGCAACTCAAGAAAAACAGGCCGGTTAGGCGTCGATCCGCCCAGGAGGCGTAATCCAGTGAAGCGCATCTCCCCACGTCATCTCATCATCGCGGTCTCCTTCCTCGCGTTGTGCCTCGTCGCTTTCGGCGCCTTCGGCCAGAGCAAAACCCGGGAAGAGAGGACGGACGTCTACCACGACCTCGAGATCTTCACCAAGATCCTCGAAAAGGTCTCGCAGAACTACGTCGACGAAGTCGACACCCACCTTCTCATGAAGAAGGCGATCGAGGGGATGCTCAGCGAGCTCGATCCCCACAGCCAGTACCTCGACGGTCTGGAATACGAAGACCTGATGGTCAGCACCAAAGGGGAGTTCGGCGGGCTCGGGATTCTGATTTCGTTCCGCGACAATTTCCCGACCGTGATGTCGCCCATCGACGACACGCCGGCGGCGCGCGCGGGCATCCGCGGCGGCGACCAGATCGTCGAGATCGAGGACCAGTCGACGGAGGGGTGGAACGTCGACAAGGCGGTGGGCCAGCTCCGCGGCGACCCGGGCACGAAGGTGCGCTTCAAGATCCGGCACGCCGGCGACGCGGAGTCGATCGAGTACGTGCTCACGCGCGAGGTGATCAACGTTGCCAGCGTTCCCTACTACGGAATGATGAGCGACGGCGTGGGGTACCTGCGTGTATCCAACTTCGCCAAGAAGACCGCGCAGGAAGTGGAAGAAGGACTGGCGGACCTCGAGAAGCAGGGCATGCGCGCGCTCGTGCTCGACTTCCGCTCGAATCCGGGCGGCCTGCTGCAATCCGCGATCGAGGTGTCGGAACTCTTCCTCGACAAGGACAAGCTGGTCGTCTACACGAAGGGGCGGCTGGCCAGCGCGAATCGGAAGTACTACTCCTCGAATCGGGCCACGCACAAGGGCTATCCGATCGTCGTCATGATCAACGGCAACAGCGCCAGTGCGTCCGAAATTTTCGCCGGTGCGATGCAGGACTGGGACGCGGCGTTCGTCGTGGGGCAGACGTCGTTCGGCAAGGGCACCGTGCAGACAGTGTTCAACCTCACCGACACCGAGGCGGTGAAGCTCACGACCGCGAAGTACTACACCCCCTCGGGGCGCAGCATCCACAAGGACGAGCGCGAGCGCCAGGCCGAGGAGGATCTCATCGCCATGAACGACGGTGGCGGCGAGGATAACGCCGGGCTCACGCCCGACGCGCCCGAGCAGAAGCTCGACGCCGGCACGTCCGAGGTGAAGGAGCTGAAAGACGCGAAGGAGAAGCCGGTGTTCTACACGTCCAGCGGTCGCACCGTCTACGGCGGCGGCGGGATCACGCCGGATCTGGACTACATCCCGCGCGAATACACCGACCTCCAGCGCCGGCTCGAGCGCGACGGGCTGGGATTCTCCTTCGCCATCGACTGGCTCAAGTCGCACCCGATCACCGAGTCCTTCAAGGTGACGGACGCCATTCTCGCCGACTTCTATAAGTTCCTCGCGACCAAGAAGTTCGAGTACAAGAAGGAAGAGCTTACTCCCGACAACGTCGACTACATCCGCACGATGATTGCGCGCGAAGCGGTGAACAACAAGTTCGGCCGCAAGGCGATGTACCGCGTGGTGCTCGACTCCGACCCGGAGATGCAGGAAACGCTCAAGATCATCGAGAAGCACCCGACCCTCAAGGACATGTTCTCGTACTCGGACGACGAGAAGAACGTCAAGAAGGCCGCAGCCGCCAAGAAATAGCCCCGGCGCCGTTTCGCCCCGAGAGACGATGAAGAAGATCGCCGTCCTATGCGATTTCGATGGCACGGTCGCCCAGGACGACGTGGGCAACCGGCTTTTCCGCACCTTCTCGCAGGGTGGTGCGACCGACGTGGTGGAGCGCTGGAGGCGCGGCGAGATTTCCTCGCGCGAGTGCCTCGAGAAGGAGGCCGAGCTGGCCCGGTGCTGTCCCGACGAGCTCAAGCGCTTCGTGCACACGCACCGGCTCGACCCCTACTTCAAGGATTTTCACGACTTCGCGCGGCAGCGCGGCATCGAGGTCGTCGTGTTGAGCGACGGCCTCGATTATTATATCGAGCAGCTCCTGATGCGCAACGGGCTGGGCGGGATCGAGTTCTTCGCGAACCGGCTCCACGTCGACGGCGGGACGCTGCGCGTCGAATTCCCGTGGTACAACCTGCTCGCGTGCACCGAATGCGGGTGCTGCAAAACCCACCACCTCTTCCGCTACCGGAACGAAGGCTACTACATCGTCTACGTGGGGGACGGTCTCTCCGATCGCTGCCCGTGCGAGAGCGCGGACCTCGTGTTCGCGAAGGGAAACCTGCTGGAGCACTGCCGCGCCCGGAAGATCGCGCACGTCGAATTCCGCAACTTCCGCGATGTCGAACGCGAGGTGCTCAGACGCCTGCTGCTGAGCGGGGAGTTTCGTAGCCCGGCGTAGCGTCGCCGGGCTAGCGGGCTGGCCCCGACGCCGAGTCCGAGAAATCTTCGCGGTGCGCTTTCTTGTATTCCTCGAACCCCGCCCAGAACGCAGAGTCGTACTGCGTCGAGTCGAAGCCCAGCTTCACCATGCCCGCCTTTGGATTCAGCACCGGGTGGTCGACGGATCCCTCGTCGAGGTTATAGCGCGGTTCGTCTTTGTACGTGGAGTAGCCGACCTCGGCCATAAAGTGGACCAGGTTGGTCGCGGTGATGTGCCCGCGCTGGACGTGCGACTCGAGCTCCTTCGAGATCGCCGCCAGCGTCTCGGGCTTGACCTTGCCGAGGGCCGCACGGTCGTACAGCACATAGAACATCTTGCGGATCTCGATGATGTGGTTGTCGGAAAGGCTGTCGGGCAGGATGGCGACGAACTGCTCGACCATCCGATCCTGTTTCGCCCGGGGAGACTGCTGGCGCTGGTAGACGAGGCCGACCGCCAGCCCGACCGCGGTGACGGCCAACAGCACGATGGCAAGACGTCGTGGCTTCATGGCGGTCAATATAGCGCCTGAGCGGATGGCGATCAATGCGGGCGTCGCGGCGCGCGCCTTCAGAGCGCCGGCGTCCCCCGCAAGTACGCGTCGAACCAGTCCACCGTCGCCTTCAGCGCGTTCTTCAGCGCTTCGCTTTCGATGCCCTCTTCGTACGCGTAGGTGTGGCCCGTCAAGAGGCGCAGGAGCTTCTTGTCGGCGCGAATCGTCGGGGTGTCGTAGAAACGGTAGGAGTCCGCGACCGGCACCGTCGGGTCGTGCTCGCCGTGGACGATCAGATGCGGAGTGGTGAGCTCGACCGCGCGGTCGCCCACCGCGTAGGCGTCGTGGTTGCCTTCGAGGTCGTCCAGCAGGGCGGCGCCCATCGCGAGCCGGGTCCCGGTGGCATAGTCGGTGAACGCGAGCTCGCCCTTTTCCCGCCAGATCTGCTTCTGTCGCTCGGTGTAGTGATCGGGGTGCGCCGACGCCGACCATGTAACCAGCGCGGCGATGGTCGGATCGGCCAGGGTGGCGAGTGTCGCCACGACCCCGCCGCGGCTGTGACCCCACACCCCGATGGCCGCGTCCTCGGCGATACCGAGCGCCCGGCCGCCGCGCATGGGATCGCGCACCCATCCGATCACGGCCTCGAGGTCGGCCAGTTCGCGTGCGATGGTGTTCGCGCGGAACAGCTTGGGCGACGTGTAGCGGCCAGTGGCCGCCGCCGCGTCCGGGCCGATGGTGTGCGTCGTCCCGGCGTCGGCCGGGATGCGCCCGTTGTGTGAGAAGTCGATCGCCAGCGCGCCGAATCCGGTGGCGCACAGGCGCGCGGCGACGGCGGGAATGAAGCCCCAGCGCCGGTGTCCCTTGAAGCCATGGCACATTACGACCACGTGCGCCACCGCGCTCGCGTCGAGGAGCGTGGGGCGGTACCAGTCGGCGACGACGGGGTGCGCGTCGCCGGTGGGTATCGTGAGCAGGAAGGGATGCATGGAATCGTGCGCTCGCACGCCAGCGTGCGATTGGGTTCGCGAGTGCAGCGCAACCATAGGCAATTCTCGTTGTCGTTGCAAGAGTTAGCCGTTGCGTCGCGCGTGCCTTCCCGGTATCATGGGACGACTACGTATGGTGCTCTCCAGGCTAAAAGGACTCTCCAACGGTGCCCGCGTGATTCTCGCCCCGCTGTGCGGGGTGACGACCGCGCCGTTTCGACGCATTTGCCTCGAGCACGGCGCGGACATGGTTGTGACCGAGATGATCAGCTCGGAAGCGTGGACCCGTGGCAAGGAGAAGGACTGCAAGGCGGCGAACGGGCTCGACCTGTCCAACGGCCCGCTGTCCCTCCAGGTCTTTGGCGGAGATCCGGTGCGCATGGGAGAAACCGCCGCCCGGTTGTCCGCCATGGAGCCGGAGTACATCGACATGAACTTCGGGTGCCCCGTGAAGAAAATCGTCAACGGCAACGGCGGCTCGGCCGTGCTCAAGGACGTCGAACTGCTCGGGGCCATTTGTCGTGAAGTGGTGCGGCGCAGCCAGGTGCCGGTCTCGGCGAAGATCCGCGCCGGCTGGGACCGGCCCACCGGCGAGAAGGTGCGCGAGCTCGCGCGGACCATCGAAGACGCGGGCGTATCGATGATCGCGATCCATGCGCGCACGCGCGCGCAGGGGTTTTCGGGTCAGGCGAACTGGGACTTGATCGCCGAGACCCGGCGCGCGGTGTCGGTGCCGGTGGTCGGAAACGGCGACGTGCGCAGCGCCGAGGACGTGGCGCGCATGGAAGCCCATACCGGCTGCGACGCCGTGATGATCGGCCGCGCCGCGATCGGCAACCCCTGGATCTTCGACGAGGTCAAGACGCGTCTGGACGGCCGCGATTACACTCCTCCGACCCCGCGCGAGCGCGTGGCGGTACTGCTTCGCCACGTGCGCGACGCAGCCGCGCTCGAAGGCGAACCGGGCGGGGTGGTCGCGACCCGCAAGGTCATGGCGGCCTACCTGAAGCGGGTTCCGAACGCGCGCCAGGTGCGCGGTCCGCTCATGCAGGCGAAATCCGTCACCGAGGTGGAAGACCTGCTGGGCGCCTATCTGGGACAGATCGGGGCTCTCGCCGACGTCCCGCACGCCGTCGAAGCGAGCCTCGAAGAATTCGCCAGCGAGTGCTAGTACCAGGGGCCTTTCAACCGCGAGCGGGTGGCGCCGGACCGGGGCCCCCGCGGCTTCTGCCGCGGGGTGGGACGGCGACAGGCCCCGCGTTGTAGCCATTGCGACACATGGACGTAGAAAAACTCCGAGAATTGCTCGACGCCTTCAAGCACGGCCGCACCAGTGAGGCCGACGTGCTGGAGCGGCTGCGCACGCTCCCGTTCGAAGACTTCGGCTTCGCGAAGGTCGACCACCACCGTTCGCTGCGGCGCGGGTTCCCGGAGGTGGTCTACGGAGCCGGCAAGACCGTCCCCCAGATTCTTTCCATCGCGGAGTCCATCGTCGATCAGGGAACCAACCTGCTGGTGACACGGTGCGCGCCGGAAGCGGGCAGCGCGCTCTCGCGGCGCTTTCCTTCCGGCACCTGGCACGAATCGGCGCGCGTGTTCTTCATCGAGAACTCGTCGCGCCCCAGGCACGGCTACGTGCTGGTGATCACGGCCGGGACGACCGACATTCCCGTCGCGGAAGAGGCAGCCATCACCGCGCAGCTCCTGAACTGCAACGTCGATCGTATTTACGACGTGGGCGTGGCCGGTATCCACCGGCTGATGGCGTACCAGTCGATGATCGACGAGGCGGACGTGCTGGTGGTCGCGGCCGGGATGGAGGGCGCGCTCGCGAGTGTGGTGGCGGGGATGTCGAAGGCGCCGGTTATCGCGCTCCCCACCAGCGTGGGGTACGGTGCCAGCTTCGGCGGGCTGGCAGCACTCCTCTCCATGATGACCAGCTGCGCGGCCGGGGTCACGGTGGTCAACATCGACAACGGATTTGGCGCCGGGTGCGCGGCGGCCACCATCGTCGCACGCTCGCGCGCGCTGGCGGAGCAGCACGTGCGCGCGAAGGAGCGCGGTTGAAGACCTGCCTGGTGGTCGACGCGTTCTCGGGAGCCGCGGGCGACATGCTGCTGGGCGCCCTGATCGACGCCGGCGCGTCGATCGACCTCCTGCGCGAGCGCGTGCTGTCGATTCCGGCGCTCGCGAAGGTGCGCATCGATGCGGAAACCGTGCGCCGGGGCGCGTTCGCCGCCACGCGGCTCGTCGTCCACCTCCCGCACGAGCACGCGCACCGGGGTCTTGCCGACCTGGTGGCGATCATCGACTCCGCCCCGTCCCTGACCGATCGCATGAAGTCGCGCGCGAAAGAAGCGTTCGCGCGCCTGGCCATGGCCGAGGCGAAGGTGCATGGGACGTCGGTCGAGCAGGTGCACTTCCACGAGGTCGGCGCGCTGGACGGAATCGTCGACGTGGTCGGTTTCTTCGCGTGCGCCGAACTGCTCGGGGTGGAGGAGTTCCGCTACACCAACCTCGTGCTCGGCTCCGGCGGGGTGATTCACGGCGCGCACGGCGAGATGCCCGTCCCCGCTCCCGCGACCCTCGAACTCCTGAGCGGCCACCCGGTCGCCTATTCCACCCGCGCCGAGGAACTGATGACGCCCACCGCCGCAGCCATCATCGCCTCCGCGTTCACGCCGCTCGCCGGCGACGCGCGCGTCGTCCAGGGGCGGGTCGGCTACGGCGCCGGCACGCGCGACGCAGGGGGAATGCCGAACGTGGTGCGCGTGTGGCTCGGCCAGCTCGTGGCCGGTACGGCGCGCGAGGTCGCGATCATCCGCTGCACCATCGACAACATGAACCCCGAGCTCTACGGCAACGTCATGCAGCGCGCCTTCGAGACCGGGGCGCTCGAGGTCTACTACACGCCGGTCTTCATGAAGAAGAACCGTCCCGGCGTCGAGATCACCGTGATCGCCGAGACGCTCGACGTCGAGCGGGTGAGCCACCTGCTGCTCACGCACACGACGACGCTGGGGCTGCGCGTGTCGCGCGAGGGCCGCGTCGAGCTGGAACGGCGCGTCGAGACCATCGACACGCCGCTCGGTCCCGCGCGCGTCAAAGTCGCCACGCTCCCCGACGGCACCGCGCGGGTGAATCCGGAGTACGAATCGTGCCGCGAGATCGCGGAGAAGACCGGCCGCCCCATGCTCGACGTGTTCGAGGCGGTCCGCCGCGCGTGGCCCGGGCGCTGACCGGGGTGCGAGGTGAGTGGCAGGGCGGGCGATCCAAAACGCTGTACAGCAGGGCGATATATCGCTCGCAACAATCCTCGATGATCGCCCTGCATGACGCCACGGTAACCTACGGCGATGGGACGCGCCCCGCGCTCGACGGGGTGTCGCTGCGCGTCGAACGCGGTGACTGGATCGGGATCGTGGGCGACAACGGGTCCGGCAAGACCACGTTGCTCACCGCCGTCGCCGGCCTGGTGGCGCTCGCCCGCGGGACGCGCGAGAGCAGTCCGGAGGTTCGCACCGCGCTCCTGCTCCAGGAGCCCGACAATCAGTTCGTCGCCACCAGTGTTCGTCACGAGCTCGCGCTCTCCGTTCCCGCCGACGTGAGCGCAAACGCGCGCAGCGCGCGCGTCGCCGAGGCGATCGCGCGCTTCGCGCTCGACCTCCTCCTGGATCGCAATCCGCACCGGCTGTCGGGCGGCGAAAAGCAGCGCCTCGCCTGCGCATCCGTCTGGCTCGAGGACCCCCACGTGCTCCTGCTCGACGAGCCGCTCGCCTACCTCGACGCCGGCGCGCGGGAGCGGGTCGTCGGTTTCGTGCGCGAAATGAATGCGCGCGGGGTTGCGGTGGTGTGGACCACACCCGACGAAGAGGACCTCGCCCTCGCGCGCCGGGTCGTGACGCTGGACCATGGTAGACTACGCGCCGGGGGGGCGCGACCTTCCTCGCACGCGAGTCCGCGCGCGCGTTGTCGACAGCGCGCGCGAGGACCTGAGCGCGCGAGGGAGGTCGTGCCCCCCTCACAGGCCGCTGCACCGTTCGTCGATCCGGTGGTCCACTTCGAGTCGGTGAGCCTTCTCGTATCGCGACGTCCCCGTGCTCGACTCCGTCGACCTGGAAGTTCGGGCCGGTGAATGTCTGGGAGTTGCCGGTGCGAACGGCGCCGGCAAGTCGACGCTCCTGCTCCTGGCCGGGGGAGCGCTACAGCCGGCCCGGGGCCGCGTAGAGCGTCGCGCCGCCGGTCCCGGCGGGGAAGGCGTGCTCTACCTCCCGCAGAATCCCGAGCGCCTGTTCTTCACGGAGTCGGTTCGCGACGAGATCGCGTTCGGTCTGCGGCGACGCGGGCAGTCGCGTCAGGATGCATCCGCTCGCGCGGACGACGCGCTGCGTGCGGTGGATCTCGACCCGGCCGTGTTCGCCGAGCGCTCGCCGTTCCAATTGAGCGTCGGCGAGATGCGGCGGGTGGCGCTCGCGATCGCCGAGTCACTCGCGCCGCGGTTACTCCTCCTGGATGAGCCCGCGTCGGGCTTGGACGCGGCGGGCCGGCGTGTGCTGGCCGACCTCATCGCCGCGCGCACGGCGGCGGGCGCGGCCGTGGTCCTGGCCTCGCACGATCCGAAGGACCTTCTGGGCGTCTGCGACCGGGTGGTCACGATCGGGAACGGGCGGGCGCTGCCGGTGGCTCCTACCCCGTCCAGAAGCTCCGATTGACGCGGCCCCCACCCGGGGCTAGTATGTCCGCCAACCTTCCAAAGGGAGGAAATACGTGGATTATCAATCGTTTGGCGCCGTCGTGCGCCTGCTCGCCGTGGCGAGCATGTTTGTCACCGTGCTGAACAATATCTGGCGGCACGGGGACATCGATCTGACCGGACGATACGCCAACATGCGGACGATCTACGGCCGCGGGATACTCATCGGCGTCGTCATCGCGGCGCTCGCGCGCATCAACGTGGTCGCGATGCTTCGCGGCCAGCCGGCGTTCTCGTCCTACCTGCACTTCTACGGGGTCGACCTGGTGGACGACGTGATCGGCGTCCTCGTCACCGGCGTCGCGCTCGCGTTTTTGAGCAAGTTCTGGAACGACTTCTTCGACCTGCTCTTCGAGCTCAAGCGCCTCGTTCGCGGGAAGGCGAACGCGCTGCGGGCCGACGAGCAGCCACGAGCCATGCGTGAGCCGCGCGATATGCGGGACATGCGCGACATGCGTCGCGGGGGCCGCGGGCGCGGATCCCGCGGGGGCGGTGGCCGCGGCATGGGTGATCGTGGTGACCGGGATCGCGGCGACCGGGACCGCGGCGAGCGGGATCGCACCGAGCGCGAGCGCGGGCGACCGGACCGACCCGATCGGCCCGAGCGACCGGACCGACCCGATCGGCCGGAGCCGCCGAGGGACCCGTTCGGTGCCAACCCTTGACCGCTATCGCCTGTTAGGGAAGAGCGGGCTTCGAGTTTCCCCGCTTGCACTCGGCACCATGACGTTCGGCACCGAGTGGGGATGGGGAACGGAGAAAAACGAATGCCGCCGGATCTTCGAGGCATACCTCGGGGCCGGCGGCAATTTCGTCGATACCGCCAACAAGTACACGGAAGGCACCAGCGAAACCATGCTGGGCGAGTTTCTCGCCGGCCGGCGCGACACGATCGTGCTCGCCACCAAGTACACGTTGTCGATGCGCCCGGACGACGCGAGCGCGATCGACCTCGGCTATCCGCACGTGTTCCTGAAGAGCCCGAGTGTCACGAAACTCATCTACGGGGGAACGAAGATCGAGTAGCCCGCGACATCGCTGTATCACGTCGCCCTGACGCCATGCGTTTCGCCTCCCGCATCGCTTTCACGGTCATTGCCGCGCTGCTCGCGGGTCAATCGCCCGCGGCTCCACCATCGCGCCCGGCCCCGACCACTCCCGCCGACTCGCTCTGGGGGCTCGTCGAGCCGTTGTTCGCGGCCGGCAAGTTCGATTCGATCCTCATCCGGCTCCCGTCCGTCATCCGCCATGCCGAGGCGATAGGGGATTCGACGCTGCTCGGCCGGGCGATCACGCAGCGAGGCCGCGTCTACCTCATGACGGGCGACCCACGCACCGTCCGCGACCTCGATCTCGGCGTCCGGATCGCGGAGGCGATGCGCGACACGGTCGGGCTCATGCCGGCGGTCCATTTCCGGGGATTCGCGTACGCCGGGCAGGGCGACTACGACGACGCCATGCGCTGCTACCAGCGGCGGCTATTCCTCGCGCAGCGCTCGCGCGCCCCCGCCGACGAGGCGTGGGCGCGCACCAGCATCGCATTCCTGCTGCACCAGCGCGGGGACCATCGAGGCGCCAAGGCGGAATACCTGCGCGCGATCGCGCTGTTTCGTTCGGCGGGGCGCCCCGAGCTCGAGTTGACCGCGCTCGTCGGCCTGGGGCGCGTGGAGAGCGCGCTCGGCGACCAGAACGAGGCGATCCGTTGCTATCAGCGTGCGTGGGTCGTTTCCCGCCAGACGGGCGATCGGGTCAACGAGATGTGGGCCACCAACAACCTCGCCGTGCTGGAAGAGACTCGCGACGACTTGAGCCGGTCGGCTGAGTACCAGAAACGCGCCTACGAGATCGCCAAGGAACTGAAATCTCCTCAAGCACTCGTTATCCTCGCCAGCAACCTGGCCACCCGCGCCAGCGATCTCGGTGATTTTGCGGGCGCGGACGCGCTCCTGGAAGAGACCGAGCAATTCTGCCGCAAGCACAACATGGAGGACCAGAACGAGGTCCGGTACCACATCGCGGAGTTGCGGCTGGTCGAGGGACGATATCGAGAGGCAGCGACCATCTTCCGGGAGCTCACGACGGGGGCGTCGCTCGAACAACAGCACCGTGACCGCGCGATTCTCGGGCTGGCCCGGGCGCTGGCGGCGAGCGACAGTATGGCGCAGGCGCGCGCGCTGGTGGAAGCACGGCTGCGAAGCAAGGAAGAGCTCTACGGCGACGTGCGGCCATATTTCTATCTTTTCGCGGCGCGGATGTGCGCGGATGCGAACCAGCGCGAAAGAGCACTCGAGTTCGCCACGCGCGCACGCCGGGCGGCGGAGGGTCTCGGGCAGTCGCACACCGCGGCGTCGACCCGGCTGCGCGAGAGCGTCTATTATCGCAAGCTGGGTCGCCACGCCGAAGCGATCGCCAGTCTCGAAACCGCTCTCGACAGTCTGGAAGCGTTCCGTGGAGGGATCAGCACTGCGGAGTGGCGCGAGGTCTACGGCCAGGAGATTGCCCGAACGGTGATCGAGGCCGCGCGGGTCCTGCTCGTGTTCCCCGATTCGCTCCCCCGCGCGCGACGGGAGGAAGCGTTCTTCGACACCATGCAGCGTTTCAAGACCCGCACGCTGCTCGAGCGCATCAGCGAGCCGCGTTTCGGGTCGGACATCGCGTCGGGTCGCTGGTCGAGCCGTCCGGCCACCATGGACGACCTTCAGGCCGTCCTGCAGCCCGGGGAGGTCGTGCTCGATTTTCTGGTCGGAGACGAGACCTCGTTCCTCTTCGCCGTCTCGCCCGACACGTTTCAGTTCGTCGAGCTCCCCGGGCCGGCTTCGCCGCTCGCCCAACGCGTCGAGCTCTTCCGGCGACTGATCTCGAGCACGGACCCGGCGCTGCGCGCGCAGTATCCGCCCGAACGACTGGCCGTAATTCAGCGCGCCCTCGGCCGCGAGGTGCTCGGCGGCGTGGCGAATCTGGTGATCGCGTCGCAGTCGCGTGTTCGTTTCTCCTGACGGCTTCACCTCCATGGTTCCGTTCGGCGTGCTCGTGCTGGACGATTCCGGAGAGGTGCTCATGGCGGACCGCGACGTCGCGCAGGTGCCGTCGGCGAGCATCCTGGTCCGGCAACGAACCGCGCAAGCTCCCACGTGTACCGGCGCAGCGAGGGTGATGGCGGTTGCCGCGTCCGGATCGCGACTGGAAGGCGCCCGCGACGAGATCGACGACCTCGCGCGCGGCTATCGTCACGTGGTCCGGACGTCGACGCTCACCGGTTTGGACGCTTCCACGGCAAACTCCGAGCGCTGCGATGTCCTGCACATCGCCGCCCACGCCCTCGTCGTCGACCATTCGCCGTGGGACTCCGGAATCCGGCTCGGTCGCAACGCACCTGGCACCCCGCCGGCCTCCGGGGCTTCCACCCTCCGCGCGGACACGACGGCGATCCTTTCCACGGCGGACTCGCTGCTCGTGGCCCGCACCTTCCCCGGCGATCCGTTCCTGCGGGCGTGGCAGATCGCGCGGCTCGCGCTGCCCGCGAAGCTGGCGGTGCTCTCCGCGTGCGAGACCGCCGGGGGGCGCGTCACCAGCGGAGAAGGCACGCTCGGTATCACCGCCGCGTTCATGAGCGCGGGCGTGCCGGTGGTGGTCTCGAGTCTGTGGCCGGTCGACGACCGGGCGACGCAGCGCATCATGCACGTGTTCTACCGGCGCCTGGCGGCAGGCGAGCCCGTCGCGACCGCGCTTCGTCTAGCCCAGCTCGAGGTGAGCCGGTCGGCAGAAACATCCCATCCGTTCCTCTGGGCGGGCTTCACGGTGGTGGGGGACGGGTCGGCGACGATCGCGATCGACAGAAAGCCGTGGGGCGCGATCCTGGGGCTCGCGCTGACCCTGGTGCTGTTTGCGGTCGCGCTGGCCGCCGTCCGGCATCGACGGACCCGGCAGGCCGTGGGATAATTGCCGAAGCACATGCTCGTGCACTAGCGGGTGGCGCCGGACCGGGGCCCCCGCGGCGGACGCCGCGGGGTGGGACGGCGACAGGACCCGCGAGGTTGACGACAGAAAAGTTCCGTGTGACGAATCATGACCGAGCCGTCTAAACCAATAGGGGCGGGTGCCGCGGACGAGGACCTGCTCCAGGTCGTGCGACACGACCCGGATCCGGTCCGCCGCCGCCTGGCAGCGGTCGAGCTCGTGACCCGCTATCGCGACGCGGTTTACCTCTGGTGTTACCGGTACACCCGGGACACCGAACGCGCGCTGGACGTGTCGCAGGACGTGCTCGTTACGGTTTGGGAGAAGATCGGCACATTCGAAGGGCGGTCGAAGTTCTCGTCGTGGCTGTTCTCGATCACGCGCAACCGGTGCATCGATGGCAGCCGGCGGGTGGATATTCTGGCCGACGAGCCGATGTCGGAGGACCTGCCCGACCCGGCGCCGCTCCCGGACGCTGCGTTCGCGGATGGGGAAGACGAAGGCTGGCTGCTCCGCACGATTCGTACCGAGCTGGCGCCGGACGAACAGGGAGCGATCTGGCTCCGTTGCGTGGAGCGCCTGCCGGTCGATGAAGTAACGCGCATCCTGGGGATCGACGGCGCCGCCGGCGCCCGAGGGGTGTTGCAGCGCGCGCGGCGCAAGTTGCGCGCGGCGATGGAGCGTCGCGAAGGCGGGGGGAGGAGAGTATGACGGAAATCAAGTGCGTCGAGGCCGAGCGAATCGGCAATGTGCTCGAGTATCCGGCTGACCATCCGGTTCGCCGGCACACGGAGGAATGCCCGCGGTGCCGGTCGCTCGTGCAGAGTTATCAGGCCTTCCTGGAAGCGGCGCCCGACGCGGGCGCGGGTGTGTCGGACGCTCGGCCACGGCTGGACGCGGCGATCCGGCGTGGCGCCGACGCGGCATTCCCCGCGGAGTCACGCGCTCCCTTTCCAATGAAGTCGCAGGGATGGTGGCGCGCGTGGGTGCGGCCGCTTCCGGCGCTTGCAACCGCCCTGGTCATCGTGGCCGCGGCGGTGCTGCTCTGGCCGCGTGACGAACAGACCTCGCTGCTTCGTGAGAGCGGACAGGCCACCGATGCCTGGAATCTGTCGGCCTCGGCTGCCGATGGATCGGTACTTCTGTCATGGAACGCGATGACCGGTGCCGACGCCTACGAGGTTCGCATCTACGGCGCCGAGCTCGACGAACTGCTGCGGCTCCCTTCCGCCGGGACGTCCCTCGCGGTGGATCGATCGGCTCTTCCCGCGGATCTGCCATCCGGCGCGGACCTGACCTGGGTTGTCACCGCTCTCCGGGGCGGCGACGTGTGCAGACCTCGCCTCCGGGTTCGTTGCGGTTGCCGTAGTCGCCCGCAAGATGGTAATTGCGCGCTAGACACGCCCCGATTGCCGGCTTGGCAGGTCGCGTGGATCGCGCTAGCATGGAGCCGTGATCGAGCACGACCAACAAGGTGTCCGCTTCTACACCTTCGACTCGCTCGACGCGCGCGAAGATGTAATCGCGTTTGTCACCACGCGCACCGCCGGCGAGAGCCGGGGCCCGTACGCGTCGCTCAACCTCGGCATGCGTTCCGGCGACGACCCTGCCGTCGTGGCGCGCAACCGCGCGCGGGTAGCGGCGCTTGCGAACGCGCCGTCGTTCCTGCTCGGCAAGCAGGTGCACGGCAAGCGCATCGCCGTCGTCCCCGACGGATACTCCGGCGGCGCATTCGAAGATACCGATGCCCTGATCACCCACGCGACCGCTACCCCGCTGGCCGTGCTGACCGCCGACTGCGCGGCGGTATTTCTCTTCGATCCGAAGCAGCACGCGATCGGCATCGCGCACGCGGGCTGGCGCGGGACGGTCGCGAACATCGCGGCGCTCACGGTGGTGCGCATGGGCGACGAATTCGGCACTGATCCGGCGGATCTCGTCGCCGGGATCGGGCCGTCGATCGGGCCCTGCTGCTACGAAGTCGGCGCCGAGGTGATCGACGCGTTCGCGGATGCGAACGCGGAGATGGCCGATGAAGTGCTCGTCGATCCGGATCTCGCCTCGGCGGGGAGCTTCCGCGCTTCCGTGAACGAGGGACGCAAGCACCTCGACCTGTGGCGCGCGAACGAGCTCGTGCTGGTTGCGGCCGGTCTGAGCGAGGATGCGATCGAGGTGTCGCACCTGTGCACGGCGTGCCGCCGGGACCTCTTCTATTCGCATCGCGGCGAAAAGGGCGTCACCGGGCGCTTCGCGGGCGTGATCGCGCTCCGGTAACTGCCCGAGACCCCTTGCTACTCCCGCCTGGCGCCCGTATGATGGAAGCGTCATCCGGTCACGCCAACCGCGAGGAGTCATCGATGCCCGAGCCGCAGATCGACGTCGCCCGCTACTACAACGGCGGCCTTTCATGGCCGCAGTTTCTCGCGTCGGCCGCGGACAACGCAGACCGCATGCGCGCGTTCTACGACGCCTTCGAGTTCGACGAGGACACGCTCTCGTTCTTCAACGGGCGCACGCCGCTCCAGGTGCTGGCGATCGCGGAGGACTGGTGCCCGGACGTGGCGCAAAACGTCGCCGTCGTCGCCCGCGTGTCCGCCGAGGTTCCGGGCATGGAGTTGAGCGTCGTCCGCCGCGAAGAATGCCCCGAGTTGATGGACGAGTACACCACCGGCGGCAAGCGGCGTATCCCCGTGATTGCGTTCTTCGACATGACGTTTCGCGAGCTGGCGCGGTGGTCCGGGCGTTGCCGGTCGGCGGATCGCTGGATCTTCGACGAGGTGCTCAAGGGCGGGCGCGATGTCACGGTGCTGAAGGGCGAACAGAAGCAGCGCTTCGACGCCGAATACGACACGCGCTACCGCGACACGTACGTGTGGGAAACGATCGCGGAGTGGCAGCACCTGCTGGAGGACCAGGACTACTAGAGGAATCATGAACGACTGGGTCAAAGTGGCATCGTTCAGCCAGCCCTTCGAGGCCCACCTCGCGCGCACGAGGCTCGAGGCGGAAGGCATCGCCTGCGTCGTGAGCGACGAGTACCTGGTGCGCGTCGACTGGCTCCTGTCCAACGCGATCGGCGGGGTCAAACTCATGGTGCCCGCCGGGGAAGCGGCGCGCGCGCGCGAGACGCTGCGGCCGCGTCCGCACCTGGTCGTGGTCGCCCAGGCGGGCACGCCGTCGGATGGTGAGATGATCTGCCCGCGCTGCCGGTCCTACGACGTCTACTACAGCCATTACAGCCGCCGGATCGCCGGCGTGTTCATCCTGCTGCTCGGATTTCTCGTGCCGTGGCGGGACCGTCGCTGGTCCTGCACGCAGTGCGGCTACGAGTGGAAGGAACGCTGACGGAATGGTCGATTCGGCCGGGAAGCCGGAACTCCCCGCCCCTCATGTCGAGGCCATACGCCGCCAGACCGCGATCATGGTCGGCGCCTTAGGGGTATCGCTGGTGACGTGCCTGGTGGTGGTCGAGGTGTTCCGCCGGTCTCGGCCCGTCACCCCTGCCATCACGGGGCTGGACCAGATCCGTATCGCTCTGTTCGTGGTCGTCGCCGTGTTGATTTTCACCTCGACCGTCCTCAAGAGCCTCCTGTTGCGTCAGCCGTCTCCCGACCCGGCGCTGCGCCTGGCGCGCATGCGCACCGCCACCATCCTGGCCGCCGCCATGGCGGAACTTCCCGCCATGCTCGGCCTGGTGCTATTCATCCTCGGCGGCTCGCAGAACGATTTCTACGTCCTCGCCATTGTATCGCTCTACATGCTCGTGCGACACTTCCCGCGCCGGGAACCCTGGGACGCCTACGTGCAGCGCGGCGGCACGCATTCCGTGCGGTAGTGGCACAGCGGGTGGCGCCGACGGGCTGTCGGCGCCAGCACCCGCGGAGACCGACTTCAAGAGACAGCCATGCTGGACCTCCGTCGCTTCGACGTCATTACTTTCGACTGCTACGGGACACTGATCGACTGGGAGACGGGGATTCTTTCCGCGCTGACGTCGTTTCGCTCCGAAAACAACCTGCGCGTCGCGGACGACGAGCTGCTGGAGAGTCTACGCCGCCCTCGAGACCGTGCTGCAAAGCGGGGATCACGTGAGCTACCGCGAGGTGCTGCGCGGCGTCATGCGCGGACTCGCGACGCGGTATTCGGTCCCGACCAGCCGCATCGACACCGACGCGCTGGTGGCGTCGCTTCCGACCTGGCCGCCGTTTTCCGACACGGTGGACGCGCTGCACCGGCTGCGCCGGCACTGCAAGCTGGGCATCATCAGCAACATCGACGACGAACTCTTCGCGGCCACGTCGCTCGCGCTGGAGGTGCCCTTCGACTGGGTGATCACCGCCGAGCAGGTGCGCGCGTACAAGCCGTCGCGGCAGAACTTCGAACAGGCGCTGGAGCGGATCGGGATTCCGAAAGAACGCGTGTTGCACGCCGCCCAGAGCCGCTTCCACGACGTGGCACCGGCGAGCGCGCTGGGACTCGCCACCGTGTGGGTGAATCGTCGGGGCGACAGGCCGGGCGCGGGCGCGACGGCGCCCTCGGACGCAACCGCGGACCTCGAGGTTCCCGACCTGGCGACGCTCGCCGACCGCATGGAGGCGCGCGCGTGATCTGGAAGCCGATCGTGCGCGGGCTGGTGACCTATTTCCCGCCGATCGAGAAGCGCATCGCCAAGTCCACCCGCGGGACCGATTCCGCGCGCTACTGCTACTCGGTGTGGCTCCGGCACCTGGTCATGGCGCGCGCGAACGGGCTGGCCGACGACCCGCGCGTCGTCGCCGAACTGGGGCCGGGCGATTCGCTGGGTATCGGGTTGGCCGCGCTGCTCACCGGGGCCTCGCGCTATGTCGGTCTCGACCGGGTCGCGTACGCCGACCCGTCGCGAAATGCCGCCGTGCTCGACGAACTGGTGGCGCTGTTTCGCGCGCGCGCGGCGATTCCCGACGCGGGTGAATTCCCGGAACTGAAGCCCTATTTGCCCTCCTACGAATTCCCGTCCGCGTTGCTGCCGTCCGCGCGCATGAGCGCCTGCCTGCTGGAGACGCGCGTGGACGCGATCCGCGCCGCGCTGCGAAGCATGAACGACGAATCGGGTGCCATCACGATGGCGTATCGCGCGCCGTGGTTCGACCCGTCGGTCGTGCGCCGCGGCACGATCGACATGATCTACTCGCAGGCGGTGCTCGAGCACGTCGACGACCTCGGCGCTACCTACGCCGCGCTGGCGGAGTGGCTCAAGCCGGGCGGGGTCGCATCGCACCAGATCGGATTCGTCTCCCACGGGTTGACCCCGGAGTGGAACGGTCACTGGGCCATCGCCGACCCGGTCTGGAAGGTGATCCGCGGCCGCCGGCCGTACCTCCTCAACCGCGAGCCGGCCTCGACGCACGTCCGCCTCATCAAGCGCTCGGGGCTGAATGTGGCCGGCGAGGTGCGCGTGCAGATCGCGAGCGGGATCGAGCGCTCCCGGCTGGCGCGCCGGTTTCGGCAGATGTCCGACGAAGACCTCACCACCAAGGCGATCTTTCTGCAGGCCGTCAAGCCGGCGTGAGGTAGCCGCCGGCGTCAGCGCGGCGTGCGCGCGGCCACGACGATCCCGGGGAACGGCAGGCGTGAGAGGTTCCGGCGAAGGCCACGGGGCAGCGCGCCGAGGGCCACTTCCAGCGCGCAGACCAACCCGATCGGCAGCCGCGCCGAGAAGCCGCGTGCGCTCCAGATCGCGGTCACCGTCCGATAACCGCACGCGTGCAACGCCGCGTTCAGCTCCCGATACGTCCATTCCTTCAGGTGGAATCCCTCCGCGTTGCCCCGGGTGAAATAGCGCGAGATGTCGTGCGGCCCGGTGAACCGGTGCGGGGTTCGCAGCAGGTACGTCCCGCCGGATACCAGCGCGCGGGCCACGGCGCGAAGATGCAGCTCCGCGTCGTCGGGGTGGAGGTGTTCGAGCAACTGGTCGCTGAAGGCGAGGTCGAACGAGCGGGCGGCGAACGGAAACTCGAAGCCGTCGTAGAGCACGAGCGCAAAATTGCGCGCCGCGGCGTCCAGGCGCGCGCCCTTCGACGAGATTTCCACTCCGCAGACGAAACGGACCCGCGGAGCCAGCTCGATGCCGAATGCACAGTCTCCCGCGCCGACTTCGAGCACGCGCAAGCCCGGGGTGAGAAACGGGGCGAGGAGCCGGAGCTTGCGGTGGTTGCGGCGCGCGACTTCGCCGGGGGTCTCGCGCAGAACCAGGCGCGGGTGGTCCGGCACCTCCGCGAAGAGCGTGTCGTACATGGTCTCGTAGATCTTCGCGCGCTCGAGACGCGTCGGCGCGCTTCGCAGCCGGTCGGCCAGGGCCCGTTCGACGTCGTAGTGGTGCCGGAGCCGGTCCGCCGAGCGGCGACGGTCGGGGGAGGTTCCCTTGTGCGCGGTGTTCAATCCATTCTCCACCGGGGCGAGGTGTGGGCGCATCATAGCATCGAACCCCGATGGCCGCATCGCCTTCCCGGCGGTGCGCGCACGCAAAAAAACGCCCGGCGCGATGTCGCACCGGGCGCTTTCAATCAGACAGCGATTAAGGCAGGGCTAGCGGTAGAGCGCCTTGACCGAACCCCACGAAACCGGGTTGGTCGGAAGCGTGTTCATCCGCGCGATGAAGATCCAGTCGCGCGATCCGCTGGTGCCCGGCTGGAGCCAGCCGTTGCCCGACCAGATCGACGGGTCGTTCGCGACGGTCGTGTTGCCCTTCGAGTCCCAGTCGTTGTCGAAGATGAACGAGCAACCCGTGGCGTCGGTCAAATCGGTGAAGGTGAACGTCTGGTTACCGCCCCAGCCGTCCAGATGGACCGTCCCGGAGTTGAGCGCGCTATCATCCGTGACATAGACGTCGTTGCCCGCCGCGCCGGGGCAGTTGTCTCTCTGCGTCACGTTCGCCGTGTACCAGAAGTCGATGTCGACCCAGCCGCGGCTCGAGGCGGACCACCCGCCGCCGGTATCCTGTCCGCCGTAGGCACGTCCGTAGATGTGCACCGTGCCCGCGCCGTTGTCGTACACGAGCGTCATGGCCGCCGAGCCGCTGCCGTTGACGAAGTCGAAGCTGAACGTCCACTCGCCGCTCCCCAGGAGATCGTCGAGACGGAGTCCGTACATCGGCGGGTTGATGACGCCGTCCGGATGATCGTGAAGTGTGAAAACGGTAACGCCGGCGGTCGCGGGAACTGTGGCGACGCCGCCGACGAAAGCGCCGACGAGCAAGGTCGCCAGCACGGCACGTTTGAACATTAGCATATCCTCCATTGTCCTCCATTTTCTCCGAACGAGCCCTTCCGCCCGGAGACAGGCAATGCGAACGGACCGGCATGGATGCGGCCCATGTGAACGGCGAGTTTACCATGTCGCGAAGCCTCAAGTCAAAGCCTAACTAGGCGTTTGCGGCGCCGGTATGCGAAGAGCTCCGCGACCCCGTCGGTCAGGCGCGAGCGGGTGGCGTCGGCAAGCCAGAATCACGTTTACTCCGCGTTAAACATGGCGTATAATTCACAGGCAAGTTCTCCCCGTCCGACCGTATTTCCGGACGGCGCGTAAGTCGGGAAACCGGACCACCTCCATCAAGACCTCCTCTGGTGGGGCGCCGTTCGAAATACAGCGGGCGGGGGCGAGTTCCCTCCGGTTCCACCTCCCAAATCTCCCTTGATCACCCCCCGGACGGGCGGTAGTGTCGGCCGGTCCGCTGCCGCACGATCGCGGTTCGACAACCTCCCCTTCGCTGGCAGGAGATGCTTCGAATGGCACCGCTCGATCGACTGTGTGTCGACACGATTCGCTTCCTCGCCGTCGACGCGGTGGAACGCGCGAAGTCCGGCCACCCGGGTCTCCCTCTGGGCGCGGCGCCGATGGTGTTCGCGCTCTGGGACCGGGTGCTCAAGTTCAACGGCGCCGATCCCGTCTGGTTCGACCGCGACCGCTTCATCCTCTCGGCGGGTCACGGATCGATGCTGCTCTACGCGCTCCTGCACCTCTACGGCTACGACCTTCCCCTCGACGAGATCGTGAGCTTCCGCCAGTGGGGGAGCCGGACTCCCGGACACCCCGAGTACGGCCACACGCCCGGGGTGGAAGCGACGACGGGGCCGCTCGGCCAGGGATTCGCGATGGGAGTCGGGATGGCGATCGCCGAGAAGCACCTCGCCGCGCGCTTCAACGTGGCGGGCGAACCGCCGGTCGTCGATCATCACGTCTATGCGATCGTCTCCGACGGCGACCTGATGGAAGGCGTCGCCCACGAGGCGGCGTCGCTCGCGGGGACGCTCGGGTTGGGCAAGCTCGTGTATCTCTACGACGATAACCGCATCACCATCGACGGGTCGACGTCGCTCGCATTCACCGAAAACGTGCCCGCGCGCTTCGAAGCGCTCGGCTGGCACGTGCAGTCGGTCGAAGACGGCAACGACGTCGACGCCATCGAGCAGGCGATCCGGCGCGCGCGCGACGAGCGCGAGCGTCCGTCGCTGGTCCGCGTGCGCACGCACATCGGCTTCGGCAGCCCGAAGCAGGATTCGGAGAAGGCGCACGGCGAGCCGCTCGGCCCGGACGCGGCGCGGGCGACCAAGCAGAAACTCGGGTGGCCGGTCGATGCGCTTTTCCACGTACCGGCGGAAGTGCAGGCGCACTGCCGCGCGGTCGCGGCGCGAGGCGCCGAGGCGCAGCGCGAGTGGAGCGGGCGCGTGTACCAGTACGGCAAGGAGCACCGCGACCTGGCGACCGCGTTCGACGCGGCGCGCGCCGACCGCCTTTCGAAACGGTGGAAGGAAGCGCTCCCGGTGTTTTCCTCCGAGAAGGCGATCGCCACCCGCGCGGCGTCCGGCAAGGTGATCAACGCGCTCGCCGCGGCCGTCCCGACGCTCGTCGGGGGCTCCGCCGACCTCACCGGGTCGAACAACACGCGCATCGAATCGTCGCCGGTGTTCGGAATTGAGCGCGACGAGGGGCGCAACCTCCACTTCGGGGTCCGCGAGCACGCGATGGGCGCCGCCATCAACGGCATGGCGCTCCACGGCGGGGTCGTGCCGTTCGCCGGCACGTTTCTCGTCTTTTCGGACTACATGCGCCCCGCCATTCGCCTCGCCGCCCTGATGCGGGCACCGTCCACGTTCGTCTTCACGCATGACTCGGTCGGACTGGGCGAGGACGGACCCACGCACCAGCCGGTGGAGCACCTGGTGAGCCTGCGCGCGATTCCGGGGCTGACGGTGTTCCGTCCCGCCGACGCCAACGAGACCGCCGCCGCGTGGGCGTGCGCGCTGGAGTTGAAGGGACCGCGGGCGCTCATCCTGACCCGGCAGGCGCTGCCCGTGCTCGAAGGCGACCGCGAGATGATCCACGCCGGCGTCGCGCGCGGGGCGTACGTCCTCGCCGAGGCGGACGGCGGGAAGCCCGCCGTCGTGCTCATCGCCTCCGGCTCCGAAGTGCACCTGGCGCTGACCGCGCGCAAGGCTCTCGCCGCGCAGGGAATCGCGACGCGGGTGGTCTCGATGCCCTCGTGGGAGCTCTTCCGCGCGCAGAAGCCGCGCTACCGGAATGCGGTGCTGCCGAAATCCGCGCGCAAGCTCGCGGTCGAAGCCGGCGCCACGATGGGCTGGCGCGAGTGGGTCGGCGACAAAGGCGCGGTCATCGGCCTGGATCGCTTCGGGGCGTCGGCGCCGGGCAACGTGGCGCTGGAGAAGCTCGGGTTCACCGCCCAGAACGTCGTCGATACCGCGCTCGTGCTGCTCAAGAAGCGCGCGCGGGCCGTGTCGGAGTAGCGCTTAGCCTGCCCGCGGTTCCGTGCTAGGCTCGGCGTCGAATAGCCGGGGCGGGCGTGGGTAATGGTGCCGAGCCCGTGTCCGGGCAAACGATGAACTGTCCCATCTGTCGCAATCCCATGATCGTCCTCGAGTTGAATCAGGTCGAGGTCGACCACTGCACGCGCTGCGGCGGGGTCTGGCTGGACGCGGAGGAGATGGATCTCCTGCTCGACGGCTCGGCCGGCCGCGCGGAGATTCGCGAGAAGCTCCTGACCGCCGAGCCCGGCAGCGGCGAGAAGCACGTCCGCTGCCCGATCTGTCGCCACAAGATGGAGAAGGCGCGTGTGCGGCGTCCCGGGGTGGAGAAGAGCGTCGTGATCGACCGCTGCGGTCACGGCCACGGCACCTGGCTCGACGGCGGAGAGCTGCAGGCGATCGTGGAGCTGTCGCAGTTTCCGGAAGCGCATCGAATCCACGAATTCTTGAGCGCGATTTTCCGCGGGCCGGCCCGCGGCGCGCGCACGTAGCGCACGCAAGGCCGTTACCCACGGCCCGTGCCAGCACTGTCTGAAAAAGGAGTCCTACATGGCTGCACTGATTTTTCTAGCCGTCGTCATCCTGGTGGCGGGGTTCTTCGTCGGGATGTACAACTCACTCGTCCAGCTGCGCAACCGCGTGAAGAACGCGTGGTCGCAGATCGACGTGCAACTCAAACGCCGGCACGACCTGATTCCCAACCTGGTGGAGACGGCGAAGGGGTACATGTCGCACGAGCGCGAAACGCTCACCGCCATCACCGAAGCGCGCGCCAAAGCGATGGGCGCCGGCAGCGTCCACGACAAGGGCGCGGCTGAAACCCAGCTCACCGCGGCGGTCTCCAGGTTCATGCTGACGGTCGAGAACTACCCCGACCTCAAGGCGAATCAGAACTTCCTGTCGCTCCAGGAGGAACTGACTGCGACCGAGAACAAGATCGCGTTCGCGCGCCAGGCCTACAACGACGCCGTGCTCTTCTATAACAATAAGATCGAGATGTTCCCCTCGAACGTCATCGCGGGCATGTTCAACTTCCGCCCGGAGGAGAATTTCGAGATCGAGGAGCCGGCGCAGCGCGAGGCGCCGAAGGTGCAGTTCACGCGGTAGGGTAGAACCGTATGATGTGGGAACTGATCGCCGCCAACCGCAGGAAGTCGATCCTCCTGTTCGTCGGCATGGCGGTTCTCCTGGTGGCGCTCGGGTATTTCATCGGCGAGGCCACCATGGGCGAAGGCGGCGGCTCGATCGGCATCATCGTGGCCGTGGGCGTGTGGGTCATCATGTCCGCCGCGAGCGTCTTCGGCGGACCCGAGCTGATCCTCAAGATGAGCCGCGCGCGCGAGGTCACGCCCGACGTCCACCCGCAGCTGTTCAACGTCGTCGAAGAGATGAAGATCGCCTCCGGCCTGCCGAAGATGCCGAAGGTCTACATCATCGACGAGAAGGCGCCCAACGCCTTCGCCACCGGCCTGCGGCCCGAGGACAGCTCCATCGCCGTCACCGCCGGGCTCCTGACCCGCCTCAATCGCGACGAGCTGCAGGGCGTGGTCGCGCACGAGACCTCGCACATCATGAACCGCGACGTCCAGTTCCTGACCGTTGCATCCGTGATGCTCGGGAGTATCGTGCTGATCTCGGAAATCTTCCTGCGCGGCATGTGGTACTCCGGCGGCGGGTCGGCGCGGCGTTACCGGTCCAAGAAGACCAGCGGCGGTGGTGGGGGCGGCAACGCCGTGTTCGTCATCGCGGCCATCGCGCTGGCCATTCTGGGTCCGCTGTTCGCGCGGTTGCTCTATCTGTCCATTTCGCGCAAGCGCGAGTACCTCGCGGACGCGAGCGGGGTAATGCTCACGCGCTACCCCGAGGGGCTCGCGAGCGCGCTCGAGAAGATCGCCGCGTCTCCCCTGGAACTGGCGGTGGCCAATAAGGTGAATGCCCCCATGTTCATCGTGGCGCCGCTGCAGGAGGGGAAGAACTCACTCGCCGGATGGGGCAGCACGCATCCCCCTATCGAGGAGCGGATCGGAATTCTGCGCGCGATGAGCCAGGGCGCGGGGCTCGTGAGCTACCAGCACGCGTTCACGAAGATGAAGGGCAAGCCCGTCAACCTCGTTCCGCGATCGGGGCTGCAGAAGGACAAGACGATTCCGATCCGTGAGCCGCACCCCGACGTCGTGCGCGAACAGGGCCAGAAGCAGCAGACGCGCGACGTTATGGACCTGATGCGAGCCGTCAACGGCTACGCGTTCCTGGTGTGCGCGTGCGGCCTGAAGATCAAGGTGCCGCCCGATTTCACCGAGCCCAAGGTAGCGTGCCCGCGCTGCGGGAGAGAGAACGAGATCCCGAAGGCGCAGATCTCCGAGTTCGCGGAAGTTGCCGCCGCCGTCGGCGCGATCGTCGGCGCGCCCGGCCAGACGGCCGGCGAGGTCCCGTTCGCGCAGCCGGCGAGCGGCGCGCCGGCCACCGTGGGTGCCGACGAGGCGCCGCTCGAGTATCAGCGCCGCACGCGCGGGGAGTGGGAGAGCTTCGCGTGCGGGTGCGGGCACCTGCTCCAGCTATCGCCGAGTTTCTCGGCGAGCCAGATGAAGTGCCCGAATTGCGGGAGGATTACGCGGGTGGTGTGACGTGCGCGGTGGCGAGCAAGTGGCGCGGGAGCGCGGTCGCGCACGAGGGGCAGAATTCCAGGCCGCGCAGGTCGATCCTCTCCACGTTGGCTGCGAACCGCATGATGCACCCGACGTCGGAACAGTGGCCGAGTCCGACCACGTGCCCCAGTTCGTGCAGGATCTCGGCCACGGCGCGCCGCGCGGTGAGGCTGGGGTCAGCCGCGAGCCCGTACTGCTCCGGCCCGAGACGCGCGAGGGAGACGACCGCGGCGCGACCGCCGCGGGTGGCGCGCCCGAATACGAAAGTGAAAAGAGTGAGTCCGAGGTCGAGCATCGTGAGTCCGACGTGCACCGAGCCCGGCCGCACCGAGGCCTCCAGCGCTGCGAGCAAGCCGTCGGCGTCGGCCTGTTCGCGACCTTCGAGCAGCACCGGCCGGTTCTCCCAGGGCAGGGGGTGGAGGTGACAGGGCACGGCGAGGCGCCGGCTGGCGCGCGACACGATGTCCTCCGCCAGGGCGCGCCCAAGCCCGGCTTCGGCGTAAAACCACGCCGCCTCGATGGCAGGAGCGAGACTGCTCGTCGTTTCCGACACCGACGTCACCGGGCGGCGCGCGCCTTCTCGAGCCCGTACTTCTCGATCTTGTGGTAGAGCGTGCCGCGATCGATATCCAGCATGCGCGCCGCCGTGCTGATGTTCCAATCCTGTGCCTGGAGCACCGAGACGATGTGGGTCCTCTCGGCCTCGGCCAGGGACAGACCGTTGGGGAGCAGCACCGGTGCGCGGGTCACGCGCATGGGGAAGTCCTTCGCCTCGATGACGGGTGGCGTCCCTGCCACGACGGCCCGTTCGATCGCGTTCTGCAGCTCACGCACATTGCCCGGCCACGCGTAGGCCTGGAGCGCGGCCAGCGCCTCTTCGGAGAACCGCATGGGCTTGCGATTCATGGACCGCGTGAACCCCGCGAGGAATGACTCGGCCATCGGCTTGATGTCTTCCGGGCGCACGCGCAGCGGTGGCATGTCGATGGCGAAGACGTTCAGCCGCCAGTAGAGGTCGTCGCGGAATTCGCCGCGCTGGATCTTCGCTTCCAGGTCCTCGTTGGTGGCGGCGACCAGCCGGAAGTCGACCGGGAAGGGACTGCGTCCTCCAACGCGGGTCACGGATTTCTCCTCGATGACCCGCAGCAGCTCGACCTGCACCTTCGCGCTTATGGTCCCGATCTCGTCCAGGAAAAGAGTCCCGCTGTCGGCCATCTCGAATTTCCCGCGGTGGCGGTAGATTGCACCGGTGAAGGCGCCTTTCTCGTGCCCGAACAGCTCGCTCTCGAGCAGTCCCTCCGCCAGCGCGCCGCAATTGACGATCACGAACGGACCGTAGCGACGCGGCGAGCCGGCGTGGATGGCGCGCGCAGCCAGTTCCTTGCCGGTCCCCGATTCGCCCCTGATCAGCGCGGTCGCGTCGGTCCCCGCCACCGCCGCGATCAGGTCCTGCACGCGGCGCATGGCGGCCGAGACGCCCACGATGGGCGATGGCGCCGACGCGGCCTCGAGCCGCTCCTTCAGGCGCAGATTCTCCGAGCGGAGCGAGCGATGCTCGCTGGCGCGGCGCACAAGCACCGACAGCTCTTCGGGGTCGAAGGGCTTCGCGATGTAGTCGTAAGCGCCGGCCTTGAGCGCCTTGATGGCCGTTTCCACCGAGGCATAGGCGGTCATGATGATCACCGTCATGTCGGGTTTGACCGCGGCGAGCCTGGCCTGGAGCTCGAGGCCGTCCACCCCCGGCATCTTGATGTCCAGAAACGCGAGGTCGTAGTCCTTTTCGGCCACCAGTCGCAGCGCTTCGGCGCTGCTTTGCGCCGTGTCGACGCGATGACCGTCCTGCCGGAACCAGTCGCCCAGCGATTGAACGACGATCGGTTCGTCGTCGACCACGAGGATCGACGGCGGCGACGACTGCAGTAGTGTGTTGTTCACGAAACCTGAACCTCCTTCTGTGCGACTTCCGGTGCGGCAGCGCGCGGCTGGCGCAGCGGCAGGCGCACGGTGAAAACCGTACCTGACTCGGGCGATGACTCCGCCGTCACCGTTCCCTGATGGCGTTCCACGATGCCGTGGACCACGCTGAGACCGAGGCCGACGCCACTCTCACCTTCCTTGGTGGTGAAGAACGGCTCGAAGATCTCGCCCAGGTGCTCCGGGGGAATGCCGCGGCCGGAATCGCGGACTTGAATCGATATCGAGTCCCCCTCGCCCTTCGCCGAGATCGCCACATGGCCGCCAGGCGGCGTGGCCTCGAGCCCGTTGATGGCCAGCGCGAGCACGACTTGCTCGATCTGTGAAGCGTCGCACTCGACCAGGGGCAGATCGGCCGGCGCGTCGAGCACGAGCGAGGTGTCGGAAAGATCGGCACGGTGCCGAAGCAGCATTGTGCAGCGCTCGAGCAATGGGAAGATATTCTCCTCGGCGAAGCGAACCTCGGAGGCGCGGCTGAAAAGGAGGAGGTTGCGCACGATGCTGCCACAACGCCGCGACTCGTCTTCGATCATCGCGAGAATGCGACGGAGATCCGCTTCGTCGGTGCCGGCAGTGGGACTGGCGCCCGTCGGGGACGTGGACTCCTCGCTGCGCCGGCGCAGGAGACGCGCGTAGGTCGCGATGCCGGAGAGCGGGTTGTTCAATTCGTGCGCGACGACGGCTGCGAGTTTCCCCAGAGACGCCATTTTCTCCACCCGGAGCATGCGACGGTGCGCCTGCTCGAGCTGCGCGGTCTTCTCGTCGACGCGTCTTTCCAGCGAGGCGTTCAATTCCTCCAGCTCACCGCGCGCGCCCCCCAGCCGCTCGCTCATCGCGTTCCAGGCATCGGTGAGCGCGCTGATCTCCCCCTCGTGACCGGCCTCGAGACGTTGCGAAAAATCGCCCGTTGCGATTCGTGCAGTCGCCCGCGTGAGCCTCGCCACCGGGCGCAGTACCGTGCGCCAGGTCAGGAGCCATGCGAGACCGAGAACGGCCAGGACCGCCACCGCCAACCCGAGCAGCAGCTGCCGTCCGGAAGCGGCGAGGTCGGCGTCCACGGTCTCGAGCGGGAGTTGCACGTCGAGCACGCCGAGCACGCTCGTGTTCGGAGGGTGCGCGTGACAGTCGGCCTCGGCGCAGCCCGGCTCGTTGTGCACCGGGGCAATCACCCCGAGCACGCGCCCGCCGGATGCCGTGCGGAACACACGCGTGCGGTTGTTCTTCTCGACGCGGGCCAGCGGCCGTCCCGTGCGATGACACGACACGCACTGTTCCGCGTCGATGTCGACGAGTGCGCCCACTTCCGCTTCCGTCGTCGATATCGTGATCTTCCCCCGTGGGTCGAACACGCGGATGCGCTCGAACGATTCGTGATCGGCGATCGTCTGGATGATCCTGCGCACCTCGCCCGGGTCGTCGCGCATCATGGCGTCGCGGGTGGAACGGCGAATGACTTCTGCGACTTCGGTGGCCCGGTTTTCCACCAACCGGGTCAGGTGGGATCGTTGCAGGTGAAGGCTGGCGTAACCCACCGCGACCAGAATGATCGCGGTCCCCGCGCAGAGTGCGACCCCGAGGCGGGCCGCCAGCCCCCGATGATGATGGCCGCCGATCAAAGGTCTTTCACCCCATCACATTCACTTCGGTGGCTCCGGTGCCGGAGGGTAGACCGGCAGGTACCGCACAGCCAGGTTGAACGCGCCGAATCCGAGCGCGACCAGCATCAACGTCACGAGCACCTCCGAGACGGCCGGGACATAGTGACCGCCCTGCGCGCCCTCGAGCCCGGTGATGCTGACGTTCAGTCGATTGGTAATGAACCCGAGTACCGTCAGCAGGCTGGCCGCGTAGAGCCCGCGCGGGCTCGAGCGCACGCGCGGCACCGCCAGCAGAGCCAGCGGCAGCAGCAACCCGATCAGGACCTCGAGCTGGAAGAGCGCCGCCTCGTAGGTGGGCTGGAAGGCCAGTGGCAGCACACCGCGCGCCCATAGATCCCGCACGCGTATCACCGCGAGCACGCCGAGGACTGCCACCAGCACACGGCCGAGCTCGGCAAGCAGCGGCATCTCGAGGTGACGGCCGAGGGCACGAGCCGATAGACGGGACTCGACGATCACCATGGCGAGGCCTGCACAGACCGACGACGCCCAGAAGATGGGCGGTAACCACTCCGTGTACCACAACGGGTGGAGTTTCCCCGGCACGATCAGGTAGAGCGCGCCGAGCGACGATTGGTGCAGGGTCGAGAGGATCACGCCGGCGATGACGAGCGGCAGCACGATGGCGCGCTGGATGCGCAGCGCGCGCTTCCAGTCGAGTCGCTCGAACACCATGCCCGAGAACTCGAGGCCGAGCACGGTGGTGTAGAGCGTCACGCACCACGCGATCTCGAACATCACCGAGTGAGGATTCCACATGACCAGCGGGTGCCATAGGTTCCAGGGCCGGCCCAGATCCACCAGCAGTCCGCAGACCACCAGCAGGTAGCCGAGAAAAGCGGTGAGGATCGCGGGCCGCACAATCGGCCGGAAGCGCGAGAGGTGAAACAGATAGACGATGGCGGTGATGGTGAAGCCGCCCGCCGCCAGGCCGACGCCGCACAGCACGTCGAAGCCTATCCACAGGCCCCAGGGGTAGGTGTCCGATAGGTGGGTCACCGCTCCCAGTCCGCGCGTGAAGCGGAGCCACAGAATCGCGGCTCCGAATCCGACCAGAATCCAGAGAACGGCCCGCCAGAAGCCGAAGCTACGTAGTCTTGCGCGTGTCATGGCTGACCTCCTGCGGGGAAACGGGTGTGGGGGCGGCGAGACGCTCGGCGGCCTCCGCCTCTGCAACGTCCTGCCGGCGCTTCGTGATCCACCAGATGCCGAGCAGCAGTGCGCCGCCGATCGAGACCACGTCCGGCACGTGACTCAGCGCCGCCCAGGTTCGCGTCGGCAGCGGTTCGAGCGGCAACGAGTGCTTGAAGCCGAGCTGCTCGAAGGACACCGGGGAGAGAAAGAGCATCGACGTCCCGCCGACTTCGTGCTCGCCGTAGATGTGCGGGTAGTACGCATCCGGTTTGGCCTCGATGCGTCGGTGCGCTTCCGCGAGCAGCTCGTCGCGCGTGCCGTACACGGTGGCGGCCTCCGGGCAGGCTTCGGCGCAGGCCGGGATCTCCCCGTGCTTCCACCGTTCCGCGCAGAAGTCGCACTTGGCGACGCTCGGCACCGCCTTGTCCCATTCGTAGCGCGGCACGTTGAAGGGACACGCCTGCATGCAGTAACGGCAGCCGAGGCACCGCGCCGCCTCGTAGACGACGGGGCCGTCGTCCAGTTTATGCAGGGCGCCCACCGGGCAGACGCTGACGCAGCTCGGGTGCAGGCAGTGCATGCACATCCTGCGCACGTACAGATCGTCGCGTTCCATGAGGATGGTCAGCGCCGTGGGCGAAAGGTCCTTGACCTCGTCGATGTTGCCGGCATGACCGTGCGCCTGCATGCAGGCTTCCATGCAGGCGCCACAGCCGATGCAGCGCGTGATGTCAATCAACATCGATCTGGGTGATGGCTTCATAATATTTCTCCTACTCAATTCAGCAGAAACTCATGGACCAACCGCTGCCAGTCATCCGTGGGCAGATGGCGGGCGAAGTCGGCGACCGGTTCTCCGCCGTCCTGCAGGACGGACCCCGACAGGGCCACCAGGTTCAGGTCGAGCCGCTCACGCGCGTCTTCGGTCCAGCGCCGCGCGAGTGAGCCACCGAGCAGGTTGCGCAGACCGCTCGCGAGATCGCGCGAGCGAATCTTGGCCAGCCAGCCGCGCCCGTACGGCTCGTCCGTTGCAAGCGCGGGTTGCGCCCCGAGGCGCGGATTCACTTCGAGTACTTCTCCGGTCAGCGGGGTGACCAGGTTGGCGCTGCCGCTATCGGAGACAACCCGGAATGCCGGCTGTCCGGCGGCGAATCTGGACCCCACGGTCGGCAGCACCATGTTCTTGGCGGAGCCGACCAGGCGGCGGGCGAAATCGTCCATGCCGACCGCGGCGGTGTCGGCGCTCAGCGGCCGCACCCACATGTGGCCGAGGTGATAGAGGCGGTCTTCAGGAAGTTGATATCCGCCGACCCACACCGGCTCGAACGAGAGCGGCATCGGCACTGGATCGGGGGCCGCGCGAGCGGCTGCGCCCAGCGGAACATTCCGGCGGCCAAAGATGTAATCGCAGGTCATGAACACTGAGACCATTAGCAGAACGATGAGGACAGTCATGGCGAGCCTCCTTGATAGTTGTTTCGACACTTCAGCTATTACAAGGGGGATGCCATGTCCGCCGCCGTGCGCGGCGCGCGTTGCAACTGTGGGAACCAGCAGGAGGTTGGCGCGATGGACCGCGTTGAATCCAAAAACAGGAGCGGAGAGCGCGGTGTGGGGCTTCTCGACAACTTCAGCGAGCACGCGCCGCGTCGTCGCGTCTAAGGGCTTGCTTCTTTGGGAATTCGTTCGCTGTGGGACCATTCCACACCACCGTGGCGGGTTTCCACAGCTCCGATCGCGGTTACCCGCCTGAAGGGGATTCGGGATCGGTGAATGGCTCCCTGCGGCCGGGAGGCCGCCGATATCGAGAATCCGTTCACAAACAGTGTGGGCTCGTGTGTGGCAATAGTCAACAGCCATCGGACTTAATAGTCCGTATTATAGTTATCTGATTGTATCTAAATTAGATATATCAATAGCCTGGCTGGCGTCCCGCAGTAGAAAACAGGATCTTGAGTCGAAGACGGAAGGGACCTCGGCCGAACTCGCGCAACCCGGGCAGCCGACGAGCCGGATGAAGTGCGCGAATCGCGGAAGGACTACGCGGGTCGCGTCCTCACGACGGTTAGCGTCGCCCGCCTGCGATCGTCCCCGCCTTCGCCCGCTCCGCGGTGCGGTTCGACGCGCCGACGCCCAGTTGCCGCACCGCTTCCGATACCTTCGCCAGCCACGGCGCCCGCCTGGCCGGGACCGGCCAGACGACCTTCGCCGACGAACGCAACGAAGTCGCCGGATCCTGCATCGTGATCACGACATCGAGCAAGTCGCTCCCGTTGGCGATCGTGACAGCCGTCGGCGTCAGCAGCCCGCCGTAGAGCCCGGCGGGCTCGGTGGCCGGGTCGTAGTCGCCGTTGCCGTTGAGGTCGAGGAACGCCCCGAGATAGTAGCTTCCATCCGCGAGCCCGTCGTCGAGGGTGTTGAAGCGCCACTCGGGGAAGTCCGGCCAGGATGCAAACGTCCCATACAAGGGCGTTGCCGTCGGGTCAAAGCCGTCGGTGTCGAACACGCCGATGCCCATCTGGTAGCTGCCGCCACTGTGGCCCCCGCTATAGGCCACGGTGCCCGTGATCGCGCTGGGGTCGAACAGCGGGAAGTTGATGTTGGTCAGGTGAGCGCCGCCCGCGATGGTCACGCTGTCGGGCTCGAAGTCACCGGTGCCGGGGTTGGCCCCGAACGCGCCGATCGCGTCTCCGTTGGATGGGTCGATGTCGTTATCGCCATTCGTGTTCATGACGGCGATCGGGTAGTACACGTCGTCCGGAAGATGTCCGATGCTGTAGGTGTTGTTGCCCGCGACGATGCCGGTGCCGAGAATGAGGAAGTCGTCGTTCCCCGCGAACGGGAACTGGTTCGGTGCTACCACCAGCGCGCCGGTCGGATCGCTCGCGTAGTTGGACCCGGGGTCGCCGGCGAGGGTGCCCGCGAAACTCCCGGTCTCGAGCGCGTTTCCGGTGGTGAAAACGATGGTCACCGGGAGAACGATCCCGTTGCCCGCCAGGTCCATCACGCCGCCCGGGAGGATGCTCAGGGTGTACTGCTGGTCGTCCAGCAACGCCAAATCCGGATCGAACGTCAGCGTCTTGCCGTTGTTCGACCAGGTCACGGTTCCGTGGCCCGGATCGGGGATGAGTTGAATCAGGATTTCCATCTGATTGATGGCTTCCGAAAACGTGAGCGAGAGGTTGGTGTTCACGTTCACGCCGTAGGCAAGGTTGGCCGGCACCGACGAGACCAGCGTCGGCGGCGTGGCGTCGACGACGTTCGTCGTCCGGTATGACCACGTCGTCAGTGGCATCGCGTTGCCGGCGATATCCTCTACGGCGGTCAATGTCACAATGTAGAGAGTGTTGTACTCGAGCGGTTCCATCGGCGAGACCATGAAACTCACCGCGTCCTCGGTCGTGACCTGGTACGGCACCGCCTGACTCGCATCTGATTCCCACACCAGGGTGTTGACGAACGAGCTGTAATTCACCGGCTCCGAGAACTGGACGACCACCGGCTGGCCGATGCCCGCGCCGGTGGCATTCGGCGCCGGCGAGCGGTACACGATCTCGGGGGCGGTGACGTCCGGATTGACCGTGCCCGTGAACGACGTGGCCGTCGTGCTGGTGACGGCGTTGCCGCTCGCGTCGGCGACGCCCACGACGCTCATGTCGTAGGGAACCGTCCCCATCCCCTGCGTCGTCAGCGAGACGGTCCGTTGATCGGAGTTCAGCGATGCGGCCAGCACCTGCAACGTATCGCCGGGCGTTTCGGACCAGTCCTGCGGGCGGGGGGTCAGCACGATCGTCTGCTCGATGATGACGTAGTTGTCTTCGTCTTCCGCCGATGCGCGTCCGAGATTCTCGTTGAACGCCACGTCGATGTGAGATTGATCGACCGGCGTCACGCTGGTTACCGCGGGAGGCGTCGTGTCCGGGTTGCCTCCGGACGGGCTGCCATCGTCGTTGCTGCAAGCGACGAGCGCGAGCATGATCACCAAAGCCGAAGCGGGAAGAGTGGTTCTGGAGAACGAAGCCATGCGGACACCTCCGTGCGGCGGGTAGACGCGAATGCTCAATTTAGTAGCGCGAACCGCCGTGGTTGTAAACATGATTCTCGCCCTCTGCGGCGCAGAGAAGAGTCCCGCGGGCTAGAGCGGAAACGCCATCCCCTCGCGCGCCACGTCCTTGCCGTCCACGATTGCCGGGTTCGAGTGGTTGAGGTGGATGAACCGGAGCTCCGCGCGGGTGCGTTCGAGCAGGGCGCGCGTTTCCGACATGAGCGGGTGCGGCACCTCCGACATCTCGCGTCCCGGCAACTCGTTCATCGAGGCGAAGGTCCCATCGACCAGCACGACGTCGACGCGTTCCGCCAGCTCGCGGAGACTTCGATCCCATTTCTCCCACTTGTCGATGTCCGGGATGAACAGCGCCTTCGCGCGCGGCCCCTCGATCAGGAATCCGACTGTGTCGGTGAACTCATCGCGGTGCGGGACGAGCATCGGGGTGATTCGCAGGCCGTCCGGCAGCTCCACCGGCCGATCCGGCGTCAGCACCCGCAAATCGACGCGGCCGTCCTCGACCAGCAGGTTCCACGGCCCGTTGCCCTTCAAGAAAGCGACCATCCGCTGCGTCCCGTAGACGGGAACGCCGCTGGCAGCCATCGCCTCCTTGCCGAGGTACATGAGGCCGGTGTAGTGGCCGATGTGGGCGTGGGTGAGGAAGACTCCATCCGGCGGCTTACCGCCGGTCAATGCGTGGAGCTGGGCTGGGAAGTCGGGAGTGGCGTCGAGCATGTACGCCGTGCCCGTATTCCGATTGATCAACCCCAGGCAGCTGACCTTCTCGGCGCGACGACTACCCGCGCGGACGTCGGCGCAGGGCGGTTTCGCGCACCCGGGGTGGGGCATGCCGCCGTCCTGCGCGATACCGAGCACAACCAGCACCCAGCCGCTGGTATCCACCGGCGGCGCGTGCGCCGGCGCAGCGATCCCGAGCGCGACCACCAGGAGCGCGGCGCAGCGCGTGAGCGAGGCGGTCATCGTCGGCGAACGCCCGGGCGCCTAGAACGACCAGTTCACGATCGGGAACACGGGCAGGAAGCCATCCTGCGAAATGATGTTGATGACCCCGATCTGGAGCCCGTGAATCTTCTTGGCGTAGTTGACGAACCCAAACTGGAGTCCGTCGCCGTTCATGGTGTGATTCACGACGCCCCACTGCACACCCTCGAAGCTGCCCGCGTTGTAGTTGACCGTCGCGAGCTGGAGGCCTTTGAAGTCCCCCTCGGCGATATTGACCGCGCCCCATTGGAGACCCTTCGATAGGCCGGACGTGGTGTGGTTGACAAGCCCCAGATCGAACACCTGGACGGACGTGTTCTTGCCGTAGAGCAGGTTGAAGCGAAACGCCGTCACCGAGTCGGTCTCCTTCGCGATCGAGATCGGTGTGAACAGCGAAAGATTGACCGCCTTCTCCGCCGCGTGGCTCGGGATGACCGACGTCGTCGAGATAGCAACCGCGGATAGCAACGCAAGCTTTAGTATGTTCATGAAGACACTCCTGGTTTGGACAGAACTCCCAGCGTCGTACGGAACGACAGCCGAACACAGAGTAGCACAATCGCAGTGGTCGTGTTAGGTTACCGCCATGAGCACCCCACCTCGAGCCCTCCGTCCCAGACCGCGGCGTCCGCGTCGAACGGGCCTGATCGTCGCCTTCCTCGCCCTGGTCATCGTACTGCCCGTGCTGTTCCGGTTCGCCGCCGAATGGCTCTGGTTTCAGGCTCTCGGCTACGAGCGCGTATTTGCGACGCAACTGGTGGCGCGCACGCTGCTCGGCCTGGGCGTGGGTGCGGTCGCGTTCGCGTTTCTCTACGCAAACATCCGGATTGCGCTGCGCGGCGCCTTCCTGAATCCACGACTGGCCCAGATCACACCGGCCGGCCCCGTCGACCTGATGCGGCTCGTGCAGCGCGTGGCTTTGCCGGCGGCGCTCGGCGTGGCCGTGTTGATGGGTCTGGGAGCGGCCAGTGCGTGGCTCGACGTGCTCCGCTTCGCCCATCGGACCCCGTTCGGCGCGATCGATCCGGTGTTCGGACGCGACGCGGCCTACTATGTGTTCAGCGTGCCGGTCATCGCCGGTGCGCTCCGTCTGCTCACCATCCTGACTGTCGTGACGCTGGCCGCGACCATTCTTCTGTACGTCCTGCGGCGTGTCATTACCGCCTTCGGGCGACAGGTCACCATCGAGCTACAGGCCCGCTTGCACGTTGCGATACTCGTTGCCACGCTGTTCTTGCTGACGGCGTTGCGAGTGCAGTTCGTGCGGCTGCCGGGGCTGCTCCACTCCACCACCGGCCCGCTGGTCGGAGCGAGCTACGCCGACTTGCACGGCACCCTCATCGGGCTCCGGCTCGTCGCGTTCGCCGCGCTGATCGGGGCGGGGGTCGTGTTGTGGGGCGCGCGCGGTGCGCGCCTCGCCCGCGCCACGCTGCTCGCGGTCGGGCTGTACTTGGGCGTGTCCCTGCTCGGCGTCTCCATTTATCCGACCATCATCAACCGCCTCGTCGTGGCACCGAACGAACTGGTGAAGGAGACTCCGCAACTCGCCCGCCACATCGCCGCCACGCGCCGGGCGTGGGGACTGGACAGCGTCGTCACGCGCGACCTCACCGGCGAGGCCCACCTCGCCGAGAAGGACATTCGCGCCAACGCGGCGACCATCGACAACATCCGGCTGTGGGACCGCGATCCGCTGCTGCAGACCTTCGGGCAGCTGCAGGAGATCCGCACGTACTACGACTTCCTTTCGGTGGACGACGACCGCTACCTTATCGACGGCCGCTACCGGCAGGTGCTCCTCTCGCCGCGCGAGCTGAACACCGCGTCGCTCCCCACGCGGACGTTCATCAACGAGCGCCTCACCTTCACCCACGGCATGGGGCTGACCCTCGGGCCGGTGAACCAGATCACGTCGGAAGGCCTGCCGGTTCTCTTCATCAAGGACCTGCCGCCGGCATCCACCGTGTCGCTCAAGGTGACGCGTCCGCAGATCTACTTCGGCGAGACTGCCGATTCCTGGGTGTTCGCCAATACCGGACAGCGCGAGTTCGACTATCCGTCCGGCGATGACAACGTCTACACGGCATACGAAGGGACGGGAGGCGTGCGCGTCGGCTCGTTGCCCCGGCGGCTGTTGTTCGCGGCCTACTTCCGCTCGATGAAAGTGCTGCTGTCGAGCGACATCACCAACGACAGCCGCGCGATGTACTTTCGCAACATCCGCGTCCGCGCGCTCAAGGCGCTGCCGTTTCTGGCCTTCGACAGCGACCCGTACCTCGTGATCGACGACGAAGGCCGCCTGCGCTGGATCCTGGATGGCTACACGCGGACCAACCGCTACCCGTATGCGCAACCGCTCACCAACGGCATCAATTACATGCGCAACAGTGCGAAGGTGATCATCGACGCCTACGACGGCACCGTCACGGCGTACCTCGCCGATCCGGCGGACCCGCTGGTGCAAACGCTCGCGAAGGTGTTCCCCGGCGTCTTTCACCCGCTCGACGAGATGCCCTCGGACCTGCGCGCCCACCTTCGCTACCCCGAGGGTCTGTTTCGTGTTCAGAGCGACATGTACGCCACCTACCACATGGACGAGCCCGTGACGTTCTACCACCGCGAGGATCAGTGGCAGAAGCCGGTGTTGTCGGTGCCGGGGTCCACGCAGGATCCCTTCCTCCGTCACATCGTGATGCGGCTGCCCGGCGAGAAGGACGCGGAGTTCATCTTCATGGTGCCGTTCACACCCAAGGGCAAGGACAACCTGGCCTCGTGGATGGTGGCGCGCAACGACGGGGAACACTACGGCAAGCTGGTCGTGTACCGCCTGCCCAAGCAGAGCCTCGTGTACGGGCCGTCGCAGATCGTCAACCGTATCAACCAGGACACCGAGATCTCGCGGCAGATCTCGCTCTGGGACCAGCGCGGCTCGGAGGTGATCCGCGGCCACCTGCTCGTGATCCCCATCGAAGAGTCGCTCATCTATGTGCAGCCGCTTTATCTGCGCGCCGAAGGGGGACGCATCCCGGAGCTCAAGCGCGTCGTCGTTGCGTACCAGAACCAGGTCGTGATGGAGGAGACGCTCGAGGCGGGACTGTCGCGGCTCTTCGGCGGAACTGTCCCGACCACAACCGCTGCGGTTGTGCCGCCGCCACCCGCAGGAGATGGCGGGATCGCGGACCTCTCGCGCCGCGCGACTGAAATCTACGAGCGCGCTATCGCGGCGCAGCGTTCGGGCGACTGGGCCCGCTACGGCGAAGAGCTAAAGCGGCTGGGCGAGCTGCTGAAGCAGATGGAAGCCGAGGCAGGTCGGGAGCGGTAGCCCCTTGCCCGGATAGTGTATAATAACCGACAAAGACAGCGCGTGCGCTTCGCGCATCCCACTGCCAGCCGTCGCATTGCCACCGCGGTGTCGCTCTCTCCCGCCGGGAAAGAGTTCCGCCGGTCAACGTGGAGGCCCCCTCATGCGGACGATTCTCGGCATTACCCTCGGTTTCTTTCTTATTGGGTTCGCCACTCCGTCTCCGGCCCAGGGCCCGGCCCACTTCTGGAGCAAGCGTTTCGGGAGCACGGGCAGTGACCGCAGCCATGCCGTCGCGGTGGACGGTTCGGGGAACGTGGTGGTGACCGGAGAGTTCGCCGGCAGCGTGAGCTTCGGGGGCACCACCCTCGTAAGCGCGGGGGGCGCCGACATCTTCGTCGCGAAGTACAACGCAAGTGGTGCATACCAGTGGAGTCAAAGCTTCGGAAGTGCGGGCACCGATGTTTCTAACTCGGTCGCCGTGGATGGATCGGGCAACGTGGTGATTACGGGGGCGTTCACCAATACCGTCAATTTCGGGGGCGTCCCCCTCGTGAGTGCGGGGAGCCAGGACATCTTCCTGGCGAAATTCGACCCGAACGGCGTGCACCAGTGGAGCCAGAGCTTCGGGAGCACGGGTGGTGACGCGGGCAATTCCGTTGTCGTGGACGGTCTGGGAGGCGTGGTCATGACGGGGGGGTTCGTTGGGACCGTGAATTTCGGGGGCGTCAACCTCATGAGCGTGGGGGGGCAGGACGTCTACGTCGCGAAGTACACCTCGGGCGGGACACATCAGTGGAGCCAGCGCTACGGCAGCACGTCCCCCGACGTCGGCAACGCCGTCGCGGTGGACGCTTCGCGCAACGTGATCGTGACGGGGCAGTTCAACCTCGCGGTGAGCTTCGGGGGCGGCACCCTCTCGAGCGCCGGGGGCTACGACATTTTCCTCGCGAAGTACAACTCGAGCGGTGTGCATCAGTGGAGCAAGCGCTTCGGGGGCGGGACCTACGACGCCGGCGAAGCGGTCGCAGCAGACGCCTCGGGGAACGTGGTGGCAACGGGGTCGTTCGAAGGCACCGCGAACTTCGGAGGCGGCAACGTCGTGGCGGCGGGAGGCGGCGACGTCTTCCTTGCCAAGTACGACGCGGGTGGAGTCCACCAGTGGAGCCAGCGGTTCGGCGGGGCGAGCGGCGAAGTCGGAAATGGTGTCACGGTGGATGCTTCGGGAAACGTCGTGATGACGGGATTCTTCTTTGGTCTTGCGGACTTCGGGGGTGGCAACCTCACGAGCGCGGGAAACGCCGACATCTTCGCGGCGAGGTACGGCCCGAGCGGCAAGCACGTGTGGAGCGAGCGCTACGGGAGTACGGCCAACGAGATCGGCAATGGAGTGGCGGTGGACGCTTCGGAAAATGTCGTGGTGACGGGGTATTTCAACGGCACGGTGACTTTCGGGGGAGCCAACCTCACGAGCGCCGGAGGCGACGAAGTCTTCGTGGCGAAGTACGGTTCTTTCGCGGCGGAACCTCTCATTACGTCGGTCGTGGATGTCGGCAACGACCAGGGGGGAAAGGTCCGGATCCAGTTCTCCCGATCAGGATATGACGCCGTGGAACCCGCGAGCCCCACCCAGCGCTACGAGGCCTATCGCCGGAACGACGCGCTCCCTTCGGCGATGACGGCATCACCGGCGGGCCCGCTTTCCCGCCAACAGCTCCTCGATCTGGGGTGGGTCGACGCCGGTTCTACGCAGGCGCATGCTGCAGCGGGCTACGTGATGGACGCGCCAACGGACGCGGACTCGACGAGCGCGCTCGGTCAGCACTATTCCGTGTTCTTCATCCGGGCCGCAATGACGACGCCGAGTGTCTTCTACGACTCCGCGGCCGACTCCGGCTACTCGATCGATAACCTCGCGCCCGGTGTGCCGGCGAGCTTTGCGTACACCACAGGCGTGCTGTCGTGGGATGAGTCCAGCGCAGCCGACTTCGACTACTTCTCGATCTACGGCGGCAGCACCAACGCGTTCGGGTCCGCCACGCTGGTGGACTACACGACCGCCACGGACCTCGACGTGAACGCCTCGCCGTACGTCTTCTATTTTGTGACGGCGACCGACTTCTCGGGGAACGAGGGCAAGCCGGCGGTGATCAACACGCTGTCGGGAACCGGCGAGACGCCGACGCAGTATGTGCTGTCGATCTCATCGTACCCGAATCCATTCAACCCGGAGACGACAGTGCGCTACACGGTTCCGGCGAAGGGACGCGTCACCATCGAGGTGTTCGATGCGCGCGGCGGGCACGTCGCGACACTCGTCAATCAAGAGACGGAAGCGGGCGCGTTCACGGTGACCTGGAACGGTCAGGACGGACGAGGCAACGCCGCGGGTTCGGGAGTCTACTTCGCGCGGCTCACGTCGCCGGCGGGCCACAGGAGTTACAAGATGACCTTGCTCAAGTAGTCCTCCGGCCCGCGCTATCGGAGAAACGAAACGATGGAGTTTGCGGCCTTCTCGGCTTGTGTCACAAGCATCAGGTGTCCCGCACCCGGAAATGGAACCAGTGTGACCCGTGCTCCGAGTTCTTCCTTCAGTAGCTCGCCATTCTCCGGCGGCGCCGCCTGGTCTTCGGTCCCCTGCAGAACGAGATACCTGGCTTCCCCCGGCGGCGCCCACCAGTCCTTGAGTGGCGTGCTCATGGCCGCGGCCTTCTCGATTCCGGCTACACCGGGGGACCGGCAGGGCTTGAGAATCCGCCACGCAGCCGCGACGTCTTCATTCTTGCCAACCATGTACTTCATGGCCTCCAGAGCCTCGGCGTCCGTCGATTTGGGGTCGAAGATCGTCTTCAACGCGCGCTGCGCCGGCTGCTTCGGGGCGACCTTTCCGCCCGCGGCAAAGAGGATCACGCTACGCACGAGCTCGGGGCGGTCGGCGGCCAGCATGCGCGCCACGCGATTTCCGAAGGCGTGCCCCGCGACGTTTGCCGGTGCGAGCCCGAGAGCCTCGATCACGCCAGCCACGTCGGCCGTCAGCGTGTGAAGAGTGACGTCCGTATCCAAACCCGTACTCTTGCCCGACCCTCTGAAGTTGATCCGGATGGCCCGGTACCCGGCCTTTGCCAGCGCGTTTGACAACCCATCCATGTAGCCAACCGTGAGACTGCCACCCGGCAGCAAGACCACCGCCTGGCCTTTTCCCTCGCTGAAGTACTCGATGTTCGAGTCGGCAAGTTTGACCATGCCCGATTCGACGCGGCTCGATGGCGCCTTGCTCTTTGGCGTCGCAGTCTTCGTCGGCTTTGCGTCCGGCGTCGACTCGGGAGCCGGGCCTCGACAGCCGGAAGTCATCGTGATCGCCATTCCTGCAAAGAGGGCGAAGAAAAGTATCGTTCTCATCTCGAAAGGTCCTTTCGATTGAGCGAGTTTGCGCGCAGTCTATGGGCGATGTCTCGCGGGTGTCAACCGACCTTCGCGGCACTCGAATCCGCCAGGGACTGCCCTCAAAGCACAGGAAGCCAGCGAGCAGGCCAACCTCGCCAACTTCGACGATCTCGATTTCAACGTGTTTATCTGTTCTGGGACAACCAGACGTTCGTGAAGCAGGTGGGATTGGGGCAGTAGAGAGGACAAGGCTCCAGTGGACGACTGGACCCGAGAAGAAGTCGAAGCCACGGTTGCAGACTACTTCGAAATGCTCACCGCCGAACTACGGAATTCACATTGATGTATGACTAGTTCCCCCCGTCAGTTCGTCGTGTCATCGCCCTTGTCATCATCATCATTGTCGTCGTAGTCGTAGTTGTATTCGTATTCGTGCTTTTCCCTGTCGTGGCGCTCCCGCTCCTCGGCCCTCCAGCGCTTCGCCATCTTCTTGTAGCGGGGATCGCCGTGGAGGGGATCCAGGTCGTCGTCCCAGCGGGCCTGCGACCACATGTGCATGCCGGCGGCCTCGGACTTCTCGAGCCATGCGAACGCGGCGTCGATGTCGCCGGCCTGTGCGGTCGAGCACGCGAGGTTGTACATAGTGGTGGGCGGCTGGTAGCCGAGATCCAGCGCCTTCTTGAATGACGCGGTGCCCTTGTCGCCATCCTGATCCGCGGCGAGCTGCGCGTAGCCGAGGTTGAACCACGCGCGCCCGATCTCCGGGTGCTCACGCGTGACGCTCTCGAGGCGAGCGATCGACTTCCGCCATCTCTTCTCGTCGCTGAACTTGCCCCACCCTCCATTGTCGCCGTTCCACCAGCCGCCCTGGTTGAGTGTGAGATCCTCGGCAAGTTCGACGAGCTCGTCGAAGGCAGGCTCCTTGTGGAGGGTGATGAGGTCGGGGTCTTCCTGCATATGGTCGGCGTCCACCGAGCCGGTCTTGATCGACTGCTCGAGCAGCTTGAGCGCCTCGGTGGTCTTGCCAGCCAGTGCGCGCGCGCACGCCATATTATAGAGCGCGTCCTCGTCCTGGCTGACCTTGAACTCGTTGTTGAAGGCCTCCGCAGACTTCTCGTAGTCGCCGGAACGGAGGAGGTCCATGCCGACCGAGTTCCAGTCGCCATCGTCGACGTTCTTCCGCTTCGCGAGCCGGTCGAAATCCCGATTCGCGGCGCGGCGCGAGGACTCCGCGCTGCCGGAGTTCATCACCTCGTCGAGGAGCTTCCGGAAGCGCGGGTCGGCGCGGAGCGAATTCAAATCATCGTCGGCCGCGTATAGATTGGGACTGTCGAAGCCCTCGTCGAAAGACTCGCGCAGCGCATCGATCGCCTTATCCGTCTCGCCCGCAAGCGCGTACGAACAGCCGGCATTATAGTAGGCGGTCCCGCGGCGGTACCCGAGGCGGGCGGCGTGCATGTAGGCTTCGCCCGCCTTCTTGTAGCTCTCGTTGTGGTACAGATCGCTCGCGCGGTCATACCAATCGCCGCCGGAGCGCTCGTCGCGGTCGTCGGCGAGGTAGTACTTCTGGCCGGAGCCGCCTTCATCCTCGCTGTTCGCGGCGTCCGCGGACGAAATCGCAAACGTGAACCCGGGCTCCAATACCGTACGCTTCTGCGTCACGGCCTCGTTATTGGAGGAATACTCGTTGCCCTGCACATAGGCGTCCATGGGGTCAATTTGCGCCGAAACAACCGGCGTCGGGCGCACGGCGGCGACTACCACCAGAAGAGCCAGCGAGCCGGCCGTCACCGCGGCGAACATCCGCGGCGAAATGGTGGCCCGCGGCGAGTGCGCGTGCAGAATCGACACGACGCGCCGCTCCAGCGACGAGCGCGTGGCAAACGCCAGCGCTGTACCCGCGAGCGGGTCGCTGGTCATGACGGTACGCGCGATGTCGACCAGGTGCCCCGCGTAGTCGGACCCGCGGACACCGCTGGCCAGGACGACGTCGTCGCACGCGCGTTCGGCTTCGCGACGCACGTGGGTCGAGAGCACCCACACCAGCGGGTGGAACCAGAAGATGCCGGTCACGACCCGCGCCACCAGCAGCCAGAGCGCGTCCCGCCGGCGCGCGTGCGCCAGCTCGTGCAGGAGCACCACGGCCAGCCGCTGGCGCGACCAGACCATCGCGGCAGCGGGGAGGATCACGCGTGGACGGCGCACGCCCACGATCATCGGGATCGCGACTTCGGGCGAGACATGCACGTCGATCGCGCGCTCGATTCCGAGTATGCGGCGTGCACGGTCGCATTCGCCGAGGAGGATTTCATCGGTGGTGGCCGGCGCCCGCCGCGTGAATCGCCGCGCGACGAATGACGCCATGCCGATTCGAAACAGGATGGCCATCGCCACCAGCAGCCACGTGAAGAGAACGACGCGCTTCCAGTCCACCGCGATGCCGATGGATTCGCGCGCCGACGTCGACGACACGCTTCCCGCCGTCAACACGATCGGCGCCGGCTGGGTCAGCGCGGCGGTCGACGGCGTCGGTTCGGTCGTAGAGGCGTCGATCGCGGGCGAGAATTCGCGCGGTGCGCTGCCCGTGTCCGTGGCCCGGATCGACGGCAGCACCGGGAGCGGCACCGAGGGCAGCAACGCCGACGCAACCGGCAGGACCGCGATGGAGAGCAAACTTCCCACCGCGACCAAATGCCGCGTCGCGGGGCGCGCGCGGCGCGCGAGGGCGAGGTAGGCGCAGGCGAGCACGCCGATCAACGTCATGCGCGAGAGCCACCACACGAGCGACTCCGGCGTGATCGAGCCCAGTACCGATGAGAGACTGAAGATCGGGGTCATGATCATCGTCCTTCCTTGCGCGCGCGTTCTATCAGCGCCGCCATGCGATCCAGGTCTTCCGGGGTCAGTTCGGCGCCCGGAGTTTCCAGAAGAGCCATCACCGCACCCGCCGCCGAGCCGTCGAAGAAGGTGTTGAGCAGGTGCTCCACCGCGCCGCGCCGCGCCTTGTTGCGGGCCAGCGTGGGGCGGTAGATGTAGCGCTTGCCGTCGTGCTCATGGGTGAGTAGTCCTTTTTGCTCCAGAACGCGCAGGGTGGCGCGGACGGCTGAATAACTGGGCGGGGAGGGGACCCGGCGGTGAACCTCGCCCGCGCTGGCACTGCCCGCGCTGTACAGGACATCCATGATCTCCCGTTCGCGGCGACTTAGTGTACGCATTCGTTTCATGGGGGGTTGCCTCCGAGGCCTAAAAAGGCCGGGTTGTATGCTGAATTTTTAGCACGTGCTGGAAAACTAGCACTTGAGGGGAGGGGTGTCAACGACCTTTTTTGAGGTGCCCGGGCATTCTCACGTGACAACACACCTGACGACGCCGGCCCCGAGGTTGGCAGCGATTGATTGAACCGCGCGGGAATAATCCTTTACATTGGCGCCACTTGTGCGTATGCTTCGTTCAGCCCACCTTACACGGCCTCCGGACGACGATTGTTCAGCCTCCCTTTTCTAGAGTCGCTCAACTTTTTGAATCCTATCGACGGTTGACGGGTTGCGGTTCGACACGTTGTCGGGCCACTCTGGAAGCGCAACGGATGCCCGGAACTAGCCGGAGATCCCGAGAGCTTCTGCTAGCCGGACATCCGGCATTTTGGAGAAAAAGCTAATGAAGAAAATCTACGTGGGCAATCTGCCCTTCAGCGCGACCGAATCCCAGGTCAAAGACCTGTTCAGCAAGCACGGCAACGTGCAGTCGGTCGCACTCATCATGGACAAGGAAACGGGTCGTCCCCGGGGCTTCGGCTTCGTGGAGATCGACGACGCCGGCCTTGCTGCCGCTCTCAAGGCGCTCGACGGCCACGAGATGGACGGACGCGCGCTGAAAGTGAACGAAGCCCAGGACAAGCCCCGTGGCAATGGCGGCGGTGGCCGCGACCGCTGGTAGCCTGATCGTTCCCTCGCATTAACACCGAGGACCCTGCCATCTCACGGTGGTACGGTCCTCGGCTTTTCGGTCAGAGGGAAAGCCGCGGTCCGGCCGTGGCGACTTGGCACGCCGAAGGGTGAAGAAAGTGGCGGAGGGCGGAATCGAGCTTTACATTGGCACCGCTTGTGCTTATCCTGTCTCCAGCCCATCTTAAACGACCACCGGACGAACATTGTTCAGCCTCCCTTTTCTAGAGTCGCTCAACTTTTTGGTCCCCTCGATGATTGACGGGTTGCGGTTCGACACGTTGTCGGGTCGCTCGGGAAGCGCAACGGATGCCCGGAACTAGCCGGAGATCCTGAGAGCTTCCACAAGCCGGACATCCGGCAATTTGGAGAAGAAGAAATGAAGAAGATCTACGTGGGCAATCTGCCCTTCAGCGCGACCGAATCCCAGGTCAGGGAGCTGTTCAGCAAGCACGGCAACGTGCAGTCGGTTGCCCTCATCATGGACAAGGAAACCGGTCGTCCCCGGGGCTTCGGCTTCGTGGAGATCGAAGACAGCGGTCTGGCCGCCGCTCTCAAGGCGCTCGACGGTCACGAGATGGACGGACGCGCGCTGAAGGTGAACGAGGCCCAGGATAAGCCCCGTGGTGGCGGTGGTGGTGGCGGACGCGACCGCTGGTAAGCGGGTCGCACCCTCGTATTGACGCACCGAGGACCCTGTCATCTTTGGATGGCAGGGTCCTCAGCATTTTCGGTCAGTTTACGTCTTCTATTTCAGCAGATTCACCTTCGTCCGCAGCAGGCCATCCGGCGCGCGCAACTCGGCCAGGTACACACCCGAAGCAACCGGTCGTCCGCGATGATCGAGGCCCGCCCACTCGTAGGTGTGAACACCCGCGCCCAGCGTGCCGTCGTGCACTGTCGCCACGTAGCTCCCGTCGACCGCATAGATCTTCAATGACACGCGCCCGCTGCGCGCGAGGTCGAACGCCAGCGTCGTGCGCGGGTTGAACGGATTCGGGTAGGCCGGTCGCAGCACGGTTCTCGCCGACTGCGGTGCCGAGTCGACCGGTGTTGCCTTCGGCCGTCGATCGAGCAGCACGATCAAGGGAATGCCCGCGAATCGCCCCGAAAGCACGGCATCCTGAATCGGGCCGGGATTCACCGTGTTCTGCGCGATGACTTCGATCAGGTCCGCCTTTGTGAGCGGCAGCGCCAACGCTCCGTTTGTCATCGCGGGACCGCCGGGAATCGTCACATCCATCTCGTAGCCGAGGTCGATCCACATCGACCACGGCTGATCGGGGTACTGGAGCAGCTGGTAACCGACACCGATCGGCCAGTCCGGCAACACCGCGATCGGTATCGTCGAGCTGGAGTGCATGAACTCCGCCACCTTCTTTCCCGCTTTCTTCAAGACCACGCGGAAATCGGGGGACTGACTGGGGCCGGGTGTCTTCAGCACGCTCACCACGGATCCGTTTGAGTTCATATGGATCGACATGCGTTGGATCGGCCCGGGTTGACTGGTGATGAAGTCCCAGTCCGTCTGCCCCATGGTCGCGCTCGGAGGCCCCAGCGGTGCCCACTCGACGCCGAACTGGTCGGGGGGAGTCCCGGCTGGCAGGATGCACGGTTGAAAATCGACGCCATCATTACCGCTCGCGTCGATGTCGCTGATGACGAGGCCGTCGTAGCATTTCTTGCCGTAGGCGCCGCCCCGCAGTGCCACGTCCATTCCGATGGAACCTTGCGTGAACCGGAACGCGTTGACTTCCGCTCCCACGTTCGACAAACCGCCCACGCCGCTCAAGTTGGTGCGATCGATGATGGCAAAGAACCTGTGCCTCCTCGGCGCGTTCGAGTGCATCTTGATGGTCTTCCCCGTGACCATGCCCACGCCCGGCAGGTTGACCGGCACGGGCGTCGCATAGCCGAGCACGAGGGCGAGGCCATCGATGTCTTCCACGCCGGTCTCTGTCGGCCAGTAGTCGGTCATGACGGCGAACGAACCCGTCATGGAGGGATTGACTCCCAGGAGATTCCCGGATGCGTCGAAAATCTCCACGCGCGCGTCAGGCGAACCCGAACCGTTGAAGTTGGGGGTCACGCTCCACTGCGATCCGTTGAAGTTCGACGACACCTTTCCGACTTCGCCCTGGCCGCCGGCGAGGAGCTCCGCCATTACCGAAACCTCGTCCAGGTCTCCGGTGACGAAGCCGTCCTTGAGGTCCCAGATCAGGATCTCGCCCGTCTGCGACGGATGCATGTCGAACTGAAGCCCGCCGAGAACACCGGGGGGAAGGGCGATGTCGACCCCGCGGTGGTGGGTAAGCGGCGCGGCGCTCGTCGAGAGCGTCGGCGCCCCGCCGGTGTGGCTGTGGATCGTCGCCCCGCCCGAGCCGCGGTGCAGGCGCCAGAACTGTTGCTGCGCGAGGTCGTCAACGCTCATTGTATAGGGCGCAGACGCAGCCGGTACCGTGACCAGCACGTCGATGGAGTTTACCGACACGAGTCCGGCCCACCCCGCGGGGTACACGCGCAATTCGTCGCCCGTCACGATCGGGCCGCCGCTGCCGATCGACATGGTCACGTTCATGTCCCAGCGCAGGTGAAGACCGTCCGAGAGCGCGAAGGGCGCGGACGCGGGAAGCAGGAAGGGGTCGGGCAGCGGCGCGATCACACCCTCGAGATCCACCAGAAACCGGGAAGGAAAACCGGTGGCCATGATGTCACCGGACGTGCCGTCGATTTCGGCGACCGGAACGCCGTCGTTCCACACCTCCGCGCGGTAAATCGAGGGACCGGTCGGCGTGAAGTCGGGATGAACGACGACCCCGCCCGCATTCCGCATCACTCGCCAGCACGGCTCAATCGACGCGGCGTCGTGCACGATGAAATTCATCTCGCCCCCGACCGGAAAACTCGCCGCTTCGTCGGAAAAACCGACGAGCCCGCCGCTTCCGCCACCGATCTGCATGCTGAAGCCACTGCTGTTGAAGCTGAGGTTGCCGACGTAGAGACGATTGCCCGTTATCGACGCGTTGCCGCCCAGGAGGGCGGGGCCGACCGACAGAGTTGCTCCACCCAGCGGCAACACCTCGGTGCCGAGAAAGACCACCGAGCCGCCGGCTTGAGCGAATGAGAACGTCGGGAAGACGACCGGGAGTACGAGGGCGAGGAACAGGGAGAAGCGCACGGGCATGGCGACCCTCCTCGGGCGGTAAGGGGAGCCGCCTGTGTCGTCGAGATGGCGTGCGTCGAGACCCCGGCGGCCGTAGAGGTTCTCGTTAACGGTAGATAGTACCATATTGCTTCGGCCGCAGAGCAATCGCGTCCCTCATTTTGTGATATAAGAAGAGCTTCATGCGCCCCCTCACCTCCGCTGTTCTCGTCACCGTGTTGGTTGCGCACGCTGCGTTCGCTTGTGCCGGCGCCCCGCAGGGCGGCGCGGCCGTCGCGGAGAAGGTCGACTCGAGCGTTGCTCCGAGCGACACCGTTGCGCAGCAGGATGCGATCGACGTCTTGCGGCAATGGCTGCACCGCCCCGTCCAGACCGAGGTCAAGGGAACCATTCCGTTCGGCCTCGACTGGAGCCTTCTTCCGACCGTGAGCTATAACCCCGTGTACGGTGTCGCGGTCGGGGCGATGCTCTCCGGCGCAGGGCGGTTGGGGTCGAAGACCATGCGCTTCTCCCAGCTCGCGGTCTCCGCGAACTACTCGTCGGAGGGGCAGTTTCAGGCGCAGGTTCGAGGCGACGTCTATGGTGGGAACGGTAACGGCCTCATGAAGGCAGACTTTCGCTACCTCGATACCACCCGCTCCACGTGGGGACTGGGGCCCATGGAGCCGGATCAGGAAGAGTACCCGATGGAGTTCAATCTCACGCGCGCGTACGCGACGTTCTTTCGCCGCGTGAGCGGGCCCGTGTTCATCGGCCTCGGCTACCACTTCGACGAGTTTCAGGACATCGTCGACACGCGCGCCGCCGCGGGCGATTCCACGCCGTTTACGGACTACAGTGGCGGGGCCCCGGGACACACGATTGCCTCGGGTATGTCGATCAACGTCCTCGCGGACACGCGCGACAATCTGGTCAATCCTTCCGCGGGCTACTACTTGAGCTGGAGTTTTAGAAACTATCTGAAGGATCTGGGTGCGGACCAGAACTGGCAGGAGCTCTGGGTCGAGATGCGGGTCTATCCGCACGTTCCCAAGCGGAGCCAGAACGTGCTCGCCTTCTGGCTCTACGGGTGGATGACGTTCGGACCGGGGCCGTACCTCAATCTGCCTTCGGACGGATGGGACACCTACGGGCGCGGGGCGCGTGGATATCTCCAGGGACGGATTCGAGGAGCGAGCCAGCTGTATTTCGAGAGTGAGTATCGTTTTTCACTTACGCCCAGCGGGCTGCTCGGCGGCGTGGTGTTCTACAACATAACGACCACGACCCAGCCCGAGGAACAGTCGTTCGGCCGGCCGGACGGTGCCCTGGGGGTGGGACTGCGCCTCAAGTTCAACAAGCACACCGACACCAATCTCACCATCGACCACGGGTGGGGTCGCGAGGGGTCGCGCGGGTTCTTTCTCGGGATGTCGGAAGTGTTCTAGCTGGACGCGTGGCGGGACTTGCCAGCCTTCACCAGGCGGTATCCCTCGAGGGCGAGAGGCACCAGCGACACCGCGCGGCGAATCCAGCTCCGGGCCGCAAGGGGCGCGAGCACCAGGAACGCGCCGGCAGCGCCGACGAGCAGTCGATGACGGTTCAGGCGGCGCGCGGTCGCTACCACGGTGTCGACGATGGCGAGCTTGCGCTCGAGCCCTCCGAATATCGCCGCCAGCTCGGCTCGCTCCTGGTCCGAGCGCTGAACCAGCGCTTGCCGCCGCTCCGCCAGCGTGTTCGTCTCGCCACTCATCGTCCCCTCCGCAGGTGCTCCCGGTCTTTTTCCAACTCGTGCAGCGTGGCATCGAAGGGCCGCGGCTTCGCGCGCAAGATCTTGCGAATGGAGCGATATCCGACTGCTGCAACAATCAAGAACAAGAGCGCCATTCCCGCCGCCGTTAGCGAGCGATACGCCGGAGGCGCGAGCATGAGAATCATGGCGCCGAGAAAGGTCGCGCCGATCATCGCCGAGAAAACGGCGACGAGGGTCCACACCAGCACCCCGACCAGGCGCGTCAGTTCTTCTTCGAGTTCGGTGGTGAGAAGCTCGGTGCGATTGTGCAGGATCGCCAGGATCGTATCGAGCAGCGCGCGGAGGGAGTCAAAGATCCCGCGGGGTGGATCGTCGTGCGGATGGTCGTCCATGTGCATATCCCTCGGTGATCAGCGCCGCCGGCCGAGCTGACCCAGCAGGTAGCCGATCCCGACCGCGACCGCGACGGCGGTCCAGGGATTTTCGCGAACATAGATATCAGTAGAACGCGCGGCCGACCGGGCGCGCGCACCGACCTCGGCGCCGGCGTTGTGCATGCGCTCTCGTGCGCCGCCCAGTGTTTCCTCGGCGCGGGCGCGGATCTCGCTGATCTTTTCGCCGGCCTGGCCCTCCGTCGCGCGCAGAAGCGCCTCGGCGTCGTGGATGACGGCCTTCAGGTCAGCGAGAAGATCATCCGTCGTCACCCGTTCCTTCGCGCCATCTGCCATTCCTGTCGGCATGATCGTCTCCTTGCAGAAACACAACGTGTCGCAAATATCCGAAAAAGCGGTCTCATTATAGATACCATTTACGCTCGCGGTTGTCTAGAATGAGCGGGTTCACTGCGGAACAAGTGCATCCTGATGTTTCGCCACGGGACGGTCGGAGTTTTTCCAATGAAGAACCAAATCCGCCAGTTTACCGTCGCGACCTGCGGCACCATCAGTGTCGCCGCTCTTCTGCTCGGCGGAACCTACACGTACGCCAGGCGCACGTTCTTCGACCCCGACGTCTTCGCGACCCGCGTGGCCGACGGGCTCGCGCAGCCCGAGCTCGCGGCCCCGGTGGCGGGGCTCCTTGCCGACCAGATCATCGCCGCGCGTCACGACCTGCTGGCCTATCGGCCCATCATCGTCGGCTCCGTGGAGCGTGTGGTGGCGTCCCCGCCGTTTCGGGCAGTTATCAAGAAAGCAGTCAGGGAGACACACGAAACCATTCTCTCGAGCACGGGAAAGACCATCGCGCTTACGGTGAATGACGCCGGGGTCATGGTCCGCAACGCGCTCGCCAGTAACCCCGAGATCGCCGCAAAGGTGCCGTCGAAGGTGCGCGCGGTCATCGGCAACGAAAGCGACTGGCCGTCAGGAAAGTACCTCGCCCGGGTGATGCAGATCGGGAGCCGTGCCCGCACACGTTCCCTTTTCCTGCTCGGCTTGAGCCTCACCACCGGTGTGTTGGCGGTGGGACTTGCACGGCGCAAGGAGAGGTACCTCGTGCGCTACGGCCTTGCGATGGCGATCTCCGGCGTCGTGGTGGGTGCGGTGGCGCAGTTTGGCGGGCCCGTGTTCGGCTCGCTGGCCAAGACCGACTTCATGTCTCAACTGGTTCGCGGTCTGTGGGTGGCGTTCGTGGGTCCGCTGGCGCTTCGCATGTGGGTTTTTGCGGGCATCGGGCTGGTGGTGGTGGCGGGTGTTACCTCGACCTTCAGCCGCGTCGACATCGCCGCGATCGCAGCCTGGGTGCGGCGTGGTGTCGGAAGCCGCCCGCACCGCGGCGGTCTCGGGCTCTTGCGCGCGGTGGGCATGGCGGTGCTCGGTGGAGTGGCTGCGTTTCATCCCACCCTGGCGATGCAAGTACTGGCCGTTGCCGGCGCAACCGTGCTGTTCTTCTTCGGTGTACAGGAAGTCTTTTCGATCATCATGGGCTGGGTCCCGCAGGTGGAAGCAGCGGTCGCGGCGGCATCCGGCGGCAAGCGCTCGCATGTTCCACGCACCGTGGTGGCGGTCGTGATCGGCGTGGCGGTCATGGGCGCGGGCGTCTGGTGGTATGTCCGCCAGGATGCCACACCCGCGGCGGCCTCCGTGGTCGAGGTCTGCAACGGCCATCCGGAACTCTGCGACCGCCGCTTCAATGAAGTGGCGCTGCCCGCGACGCACAACTCGATGAGCGCGGGTGACATCGCGGACTGGATGTTCCCGAACCAGCAGAAGGGCATCCGCACGCAGCTCGATGACGGCATCCGGGGCTTCCTTGTTGACGTCCATTACGGCGTGCCGGTGGGCGACCGCATCAAGACCATCCTCGACGACGAAGTCAACTCGGTTGCGAAGTACGAAGAGGCCATGGGCAAGGAAGCGGTGGACGCCGCCATGCGCATGCGTGACCGAATGGTGGGCAAGGAAACCGGCGAACGCGACGTCTACCTGGGTCACGGCTTCTGCGAGCTCGGGGCCGAACGCTTCGTCGACGCGCTGGAGCAAGTCTACGAGTTCCTGGTAATGAACCCCGGCGAGGTCATCGTCATCATCGTTCAGGACGAAGGTGTGACCCCGCAGGATGTCGCGGCCTGTTTCGAGCGAAGCGGGCTCGACCGCCTCGTCTACCGCGGAGCGGTGACGCCCCCGTGGCCGACGTTGCGCGAGATGGTCGATAGCGACCAGCGCGTGCTGGTCCTCGGGGAAAACAACGTGGAGGGTGTGCCCTGGTACCACCACTCGACCGAGGTCTACCAGGAGACGCCGTATCGGTTCTTAGACCCGTCCGAGTTTTCGAACAAGCCGAATCGGGGAGGAACCGCGGGTTCGTTGCTGCTCATGAATCACTGGATCGAAACGACACCCACGCCGCTTCCCAGCAACGCGGAGATCGTAAACGCGTACGACTTCCTCCTCAAGCGCGCGCGCGCGTGCCAGAAGGAGCGGCACATGATCCCCAACCTGGTCGCGGTCGACTTCTATCGGAGCGGGGACTTGATGCGCGTCGTGGATGCGCTCAACGGGGTGGAGACACCCCCCGAGCCGTCGTTGTAACTGCACGCCTGCCATGAAACTCGTCGAGTGTGTCCCCAACTTCAGCGAGGGACGCGACCGCGGCGTGATCGACAAGATCGTCGCAGCGATCGCGTCCGCCGCCGACGCACACGTGCTCGACGTCGACCCGGGGCGCGACACCAACCGCACCGTGGTGACGTTTGTGGCACCGGTCGACCGCGCCGTCGACGCTGCCTATCGCGGCATCGCGAAAGCCGCCGAGCTGATCGACATGTCGAAGCACCGCGGCGAACACCCGCGCATGGGGGCGACCGATGTGTGTCCCTTTGTTCCGCTGGGCACCACCACCATGCAGGAATGCGTCGCTCTCGCGCGCGCACTCGGCGAGCGCGTGGGACGCGAGCTCGGCATCCCGGTTTTTCTGTACGAGTACGCGGCCACCCGGGACGACCGCCGGAGCCTCCCGGACATTCGCGCCAGCGAGTACGAAGGCCTCGCCGGGAAACTCGCCGACCCGCACTGGAAGCCCGACTTCGGCCCGGCGACGTTCAACCCGCGCTCCGGTGCCACCGTGATCGGTGCGCGCAAGTTCCTGATCGCCTACAACGTCAACCTCAATACCCGCGACAAGAAAAAAGCGAACGACATCGCGTTCTCGATCCGCGAGACCGGGCGCAAGGTGCGCGACGAGCACGGGCGATTCATGCGGGACATGAGCGGTGACTTCGTCTACGAAGAGGGCACGCTCAAGGCGTGCAAGGCGGTGGGCTGGTATATAGAGGAGTACCAGCGCACGCAGGTCTCCATCAATCTCACCGACTTCGACGTGACCCCGCCGCACGTCGCGTTCGAAGAGACCCGTCGTCAGGCGGACATGCGCGGTCTGCGCGCGACCGGGAGCGAACTGGTCGGGCTGATCCCGCTGGAGGCGATGCGCCGGGCGGGCTGTTACTATCTCGAGCTCCAGGGCGCGTCGGCTGGTGTGCCCGAGGCCCAGCTCGTCGAGACGGCGATTCAATCGCTTGGACTTCGTGAACTCGGAGGGTTCGATCCCATGCAGAAGATCATCGAGTACCGTGTTGCTCCCGACGCCCCGCTGGCGTCTTCGTCGCTGCGCAACTTCGTCGACCTGACTTCTTCCGGCACCGCGGTCCCCGGCGGCGGCTCGGTGGCCGCGCTCTCCGGCGCGACGGCGGCCGCGCTGACCGCGATGGTGGCCAACCTCACCTTCGGGAAGAAGGGCTACGAGTCGCACAACGACGAGATGAGCGCGCTCGCCACCGAGGCGCAGGCCCTCAAGGACGAATTCCTGCGCGCGGTGGACGACGACGCGCGCGCGTTCGACGCCGTGATGGCGGCGAACCGGCTTCCGAAGGCGACGCACGACGAACACACCCGCCGCGACGCAGCCGTCCAGGAAGCGACGAAGCGCGCGATCGAGGTGCCCCTGTCGGTGATGCGCACGTGCGCGAAGTTGCTCCCGCTGATCGAGCGGGTCGCGGAGAAGGGGAACAAGAACTCGATCAGCGACGCGGGCGTGGCGGTGATGGCCCTGAAGACCGCCGCCGGCGGCGCCTACCTGAACGTGCTGGTCAATCTCTCGGGGATCACCGACGAGAAGTACGCGAAGTCAGCCGGCGGAGAAGCGCGAACCCTTCTCGACAGCGTGTCGGACGCGGCGCCGCGGATTGCGGACAGCATCGAGAAGGGGCTCGGGGCCTAATGTTCACAACTTGATTTCCGCTTGCCGATCAACTATTCTTGAGCTCTGATTGGCGCATGAGGCGAACTGAACCGCTTCACTACTCGCGTCGATAAATCTGGCCGCGCGCATTAGACCTCCTTCCTCGCGGTGTCCCCATGCGCTTACGATCGTCTATCATGGTGCCGTTCATGTGCATTCTCGCAGCTTCGTCTTCGGCGCGAGCGGCGGTTCCCATTCATCTCTGGAGCTACAACTCTGGCGGCAGCAACCCGGACGCCGGGTGGGGGGTCGCCACGGATGTGGCGGGCAATGTTGTGATTACGGGTCAGTTTTCAGGGTCAGCGAGCTTCGGCGGCAAGGTACTGACCGGTGTCGGATATGTAGACGTCTTTGTGGCCAAGTACGATGCAAACGGCGTCTACAAGTGGAGCAAGCGCTTCGGGAGCCCATTCAACCTTGCCATTGGCTATGCGGTCGCCGTGGACGGGACGGGCGATGTCGTTGTCATGGGGGCGTTCCAGGGAAAGGTGGACTTCGGCGGCGGCCCGTTTACCAGCACCGGCACCGACATCTTTGTCGCCAAGTTCGATGCGAATGGTGTCCACCAGTGGAGCCAGCACTTCCCGAGCTCCACGAGCTATGCCTCTGTCTACTCGGTCGCCATAGATGGACCGGGCAATGTGATTCTCGCCGGAACATTCCAGGGAACAGTGGACTTCGGCGGTGGGCCGCTGATCAGCGCCGGTGGCGAAGACATCTTCGTAGTCAGTTTTGATGCCAACGGCGCCCACCAGTGGAGCAAGCGCTTCGGAAGCGCGGGCCATGACTACAGCGATGGGGTCGCGGTCGATGCGATGGGCAACATCGTCGTCACCGGCGCGTTTAGACTTGCCGTGAGTTTCGGCGGCTCGACACTGACGAGCGCAGGCGGCAGCGACATCTTCGTGGCCAAGTACAATGCGGGTGGCGTCCACCAATGGAGCAAGCGATTTGGAAGCACGTCCGAGGACGTGGGCGGTGGGGTCGCCGTCGACATGCCCGGCAACGTCGCCGTCACCGGCAGTTTTAGAGGTGCCGTGAGTTTCGGCGGCTCGACACTGACCAGCGCAGGCGGCAGCGACATTTTCGTGGCCAAGTACGCGGCTAACGGTGTCCATCAGTGGAGCCGGCGCTTCGGAAGTACAGGTTCAGACGGCGGCTCGGGGATCGGCGTGGATGCGCCAGGGAATGTCGCGGTTACCGGAGGCTTCGAAGGAACGGTAAACTTCGACGGGGGACCACTGGTCAGCTCGGGTGGTGCCGATATTTTTTTGGCCAGGTACGATGCGAGTGGCGGCCACCAGTGGAGTCGGGCCTTCGGTGGCGATACCGTTTTCGACAATTGCTATGGGCTTGCTGTGGACGGTTTGGGTAGTTTCGCGATCACCGGGTCCTTCAATGGAACCGTGGACTTTGGCGGCGGCGGCCTGACCAGCGAGGGATGGGATGACATATTCGTCGCCAAGTTCGGCGAAGAGAGCCCCGTGCCCGTGCTCTTCACGAACTTCACGGCGACTCCTCGCGGTTCTGCGGTGGAAGTCGCGTGGGATGTTTGGAGCGACGACCCGTTGGGCGACTTCACGCTCTATCGTCGCGACGAAACCGCTACGCAGACCAGAGTTGTGGCGACCGGGAGTGCGCTAGCCGCGCACTCGCACGTCGACGCCGCGGTCGAGGCCGGGAAGACCTACCACTATGAACTGGTGATTCACACGGCTGACGGGAGTGTTTTCCGCTCCCCCGAGGTCACTGTCACGGTCGCGGCGCTTGCCGGTGGCCTGGAACAAAACCAGCCGAACCCGTTCAATCCGACCACGGCGATCACCTACACATTGGCCGAACGCGCCGTGACGGCGATCAGTGTCTACAACGCGGCGGGTGAGAGGGTGGTGCGTCTCGACGAAGGCGAACACGCAGCGGGTACCCACCGCGTGGAGTGGGACGGTCGCGATGCCGCCGGACGTGCGGTGGCGAGCGGCGTATACGTCTATCGTGTTGAAGGTGTGTCGGGCGTCGGCGCGAGAAAGATGGTCCTGCTCAAATAGGATAGAGGTCACGTCAGCGCGGCGGCAGCACCTCGAGCCACCTGCGTTTCCGCACGGCACGCCGCGCCAACTCCTCTTCGAAGAACGACAGGTACCGGCGCATCCCGCGCGAGCGCTGGACGACCGCTTCGTGCGCAACCTCGAATACCATCCTGGCCTGCGTGTCGTGCAGGCGGCCGTCGCGATCGAGCAGGTCGAGTGGAATCCGGATATAGCTCGGTCGATCGTCGTTCAAGGTCCAGTGCCGCGCGAGCGAAAACACGTCGCACGCTTTCTCCCCCGACGGAATCCCGAGATCGCGCAGCTGCAAAAGATGGACGAGCTCGTGCGCGATGGTGTGGTAGGTGAGCCGCGACGGGTTGAGCCAGATGCGCGAGCCGCCGGGAACCGCCATGCCGCTCGCCGCCCGTGTGAGCCCGACGGTGACGGTTTCTCCCTCCAGCTCGGGGAAATAACGACGCACGTACGCGACGCGGCGCAGGACATCGTTGCGAAGACGATGCTTGCGAAGCACGGCGCTCGCGACCACGCGGGGTGCTTCGACATTTGGTTGCGAGAGGAGGCCGAGCTCGAGCTGGATCATCTGCGGCGAAGCTAGCCGAGAAGTCGTTTCGGTGTCGAGAAAAGTTACCGGGTCCGGAATGTTTCCGAGTACGCGTGGCCGCGCTCGTCGATCGGGGTGCCGTCGATCCGGCCTTTGAGGCGGGCCCGTCCCTCCATCTGATAGAAGAACGAGCGCGCCTGCTCGTCGGCCCGAAACAGCGGCTGCTCGCCGCCCCCGGTCTCGGTGACGAAGCGGCGGCCCACCTCGATCCGAAGCCGGAGCGAGTCCATCCCCGCCGTGAACCCCACGTCGATCGACCGCGGCACGGCGTCAGGCCGCCATGTCACCGCGTAGTCGCTCGTCAGCACGAACGGCCGGGGCCCCTGGTCGTCGAACAGAGCCACGAGCACCGGCTGGCGGGCGAGCGCGCCGGCGGACGACGCGAAACGGCCGTAGAGGACGCTGAACCGGCCCGCGTGCACGATGCCCCAGTCCCACGCGGCGTCGCGGAAGTGCCCCCAGTTGTGGTCGTGGTAGCCGATGCCGTCGAGCTCGACGGTCTTTCCGCCCATCGACACCCGCCCGGTCATGCGCCCACGCACCACCGGCACGACGTAGCCGAAGGGCACGTCGGCGCCCATCGGGGTCAGCGGCGGGACGTACTGGTGCGGCGTCGGCGTCAATTCCAGCGATACGGTCACCGGGCGTGTGAGCGAATCGGCCAGCGCCGCGTGCACCTGGTACGCGCCGCCGTCGAAGCGAACCGTGTTCAGGCCCACCAGCAGATCGGGCGAATCCGTCGACGCGGCAATCTCCCGCCCGGGGAGGATGTCGACGAGCTTGGTCTGCCGGCCGGTTTCATCGACGTACTCCAGCAGCACCACACCGCGCGAATAGCCGCTCGCCGCCCGGTCGTCCTCCCACGCGAGGGCGCTGATCGACACGTACAGCGCCCGTCCGGCGTCGTCGTGGTAGTTGAAATAGTGCCACTCGGCCCAGGTCTGCGACGAATCGACCACCGGCGGGTGGAAGGCGTCGATCTGATAGAGGAGGGAAGTGAAATCCGGGTCGAGGTAGTCGCGCTCGCCCCCGCCGTCGGTGAACGCGGCCGGCATCGCGGGCCAGAGCGCCGCGAAGCGCGACGGCACCACGCCGTCGACGCGGATCAATTGCTCGCGCCCGTCGTGCGCGAGCGTCGCGTAGGTGCGCGTCAGCTCGGGCGATACCACCTCGACCTCGCGCAGCCGCCGCGTTGAAAGAATCTCGCGCGTCAAGAGACGCCCGTTGGGAATGTCGAAGTGCATCGAGGTGACCCCGCCGGTCTTGAGCACCGCCACGTCGATACCCACCGGGAGCAGCACGATGTCGCCGCCGCCGGTCAGGTCCTCGTCCATCGCCTGGTCGAGCACGGCGGAGCCGACCGACAGCAGCACCACCATCACCATCACGCCGATCGCGAACCCGAGCAGCAGGAACAGGGTGCGCTGCGGCCGGAACCGGAGTCCCTTCGTGACCAGCGAGGCCGTGTTCATGCGGACTGGTTCTCCATTTCGATGGTGCGGTCGCCAAGCTCCGCCGCGTGCGGGTCGTGGGTCGCCATCACGAGGGTGAGACCGCCGGCCTGAAGCTCCTTGATGAGGGAGAGGATCGACGCGCCGGTCTTGCGGTCCAGCTCGCCGGTGGGTTCGTCGGCGATCAGGAGGTCGGGGCGGTTCGCGAGTGCGCGCGCGATCGCGACGCGCTGCATCTCGCCGCCCGAGAGCTGGTGCGGCCGGTGGTGGAACCGGTGCGAGAGCCCGACCCGGGCCAGCAGGCCCTCGATGCGCTCGCGGCGCTCACGCCGCGGGAGGTTGGTCTCGATCATGGGAAGCTCGACGTTCTCGAACGCGGTCAGCATCGGGAGCAGATAGAAGCGCTGGAACACGAACCCGATGCGGCGCAGGCGCAGGCGCGAGCGGTCGGCCTCCTTCATGGCGGCGGTCTCGACGCCGAACACCTGCAGGCGGCCGCTGGTCGGCGCGTCGATGCACCCGAACAGGTTCAGGAGCGTGGTCTTGCCGCAGCCGCTCGGTCCCATCAGGACGACGAATTCGCCTCGCGTCACCACCAGATTGAAGTCGCGCACGGCGTCGACGACCGCGGCGCCCACGCGGTACGTCTTCCCGATGTTCTCGGCGCGAATGACGACGTCGTCCGCAGCCACCTAGACCACCTCCTCGTGCAGCGTGCGCGGAATGTCGATGCGGCCGGCCTGAATCGCAGGCAGCAGCGCGGCCGCGAGACCGGCGGCGCCGGAGAGCACCATGGCGAGCACGATCTCTCGTGGTGCCGGCACGAAGAAGCGATACCCGGCGGGAAGACTCGGCGACTGGGTCAGGATGTGGTCGAGGCGGCCCGCGAGCATCCATCCCAGCGCGGCGCCGGCCACGGTACCGAGCAATAGCAGCACCCCGCTCTCCGCGAGCACCATCCACTGGATCGAGCGCCGGCGAATGCCCATACTGCGCAGCGCGGCAATCTCGCCGCGGCGCTCGCCCACCCCGATGACGAGTACCACGGCGATCAACAAAAACGTAGTGAAGAGACTGATGGTCGAGAGGATGGTCGCGAACTGCTTGAAGTACGCGAGCTGGCGCACGAGCGACCGCATGAGCGCCTCCATCGAATAGACCGAGGTCTCCGGGAACGCCCGCGCGAGCGACGCCGCGACATCGCGCTGCGTTTCCGGCGAGGCCGGGCCGCCGCCTTCGTCCGCGTGCAGCTTCACCAGCACGAACGAGGCCGCGTCGGGCGGCGCGGGGCGTGTCCGCTGCGCTGCCGACAGAGGAATGATGGCGGTGCGCTGGTGCGGGAGATCGAAATCGATTTCGATCAGGGCGGTGACGATCGTGTGCAGGGTGTGCCGCGTGGCCAGCGACGCGGCAGGCGCAATATCGGAAAACTCGAGTGAATCACCCACCGTGACGCCGAGGGCAGTCGCCGCGTTCCGATTGAGTGCCATGGGGATGCGCGCGCGTGCGCGCGCCTGGTCCACGTCGACGCCTTCGACCACCCGGTAGAGCGATTGCGCCTCGCCCTCGATCCCCATCGTGAACACGGGCGTCGAGTCCGCGTACAGTGTGGTGCCGAGCACGCGCAGCCAGCGCTCGACGCGCGGGTCGGCGGCGAGCGCGTCGCGCACGCGCCCGCTCTCCGCCACCACGGCGTCGGTGCCGAAGGGAAGCGTTCCCTGCGGACACACGCGCACTTCGTAGCCCACCGAGGAGAGCACGCGCCGGAAGGTCTTCTCCATCCCGGTCGACAGCATCAGCATGTCGGCGAGCAGGGCCACCGCGATCGCGATCGCCGCCACCGAGAACGCGGTGCGGAGCCGGTGCCGGAGCACGTTGCGAAGGGCGACGCGCGCGATCATCGCCCGAGCACCTCGTTCACTTGAAGCCTGAACAGGTACGCGGTGGCGAGCGAGCCCACCAGGCAGCCCACCAGCGACGCCACGCCGAACGCCAGCGCCAGATGCCAGCCGGCGATGCTGGAGAAAATCAGGTCGGTGTCGAAGAAGCGCTGGTAGTAGCCGTTGACCACCCGCGAGACGACGAACGCCGTGCCGACGCCGATGGCGGCGCCCAGGTTGGCGAGCAGCACGGTCTCGCCGACCACGAGCGCGTAGATGCGACGCTTCGAGATGCCGATCACGCGCAGCACGCCGAGCGACTTGCGAAGCTCCTGCACCTGCAGGAGCACGATCGCGGCGAGGAACGCGGTCCCCGCCAGGATCGACAGGAAGCTGATCGCGCGGTGGAAGTTCGAAATGACGACGAAGGTCTGCGACGACTCGCGCGCCACGGCATCGGCGCGGTGGGCGCGAAAGCCGAGCTGAGCGGTATTGAGCACGGACACCAGCGAGTCGACGCCCGCGCCTGGCGTCGTCTTCAAGATGAAGCGGCTCACGCGATCCGTCCGGCCCGTGAGGTCCTCGAGGTCCGTGATGGGCATCCACGCCTGCTTGCTCGCGCGGCTGATGCCGGCCGGGTCGGGGGGCGGCGCGTAGGTTCCGGTGACGACGAACCGGTCGGCCGCGCGGCGCTCCCCGGCCACGCGTATGGTCACCGTGTCTCCCGGCGCGAGCGCGAGGTTGCGCGCCAGCGACGCCTCGACCACCACCCGTCCGGCCGGGACGGCGAGCACCAGCGGGGCCGGGAGCAGGCACGACGCGACGCTCGCGATGAAGAAACGCTTGCCTGGCAATTGGCGCCCGGGGTTCCGATGGGGTACGCTGCCTCTCGACACGGCAACATCATAGTATGCGAGTCGGTTTTGAACGATGACCTTATCGCAGGGATTCCGGCGTCTGGATCGCACTCGAAGACTCGAGTTGGTCTTCGGGGTCATCCTTCCCGGCGTCCTCTTCGGCCCCTTTCTGTGCTTCGCCCTCGTGGGCATGCTGCTGACCGTGGCGACCAGCAAGACGCCGGTGCCGGGTTCCACGCTCCAATTCATGGGCATTGTGGCGGCGATGATCGTGGGCGGCGCGTCGGCGCTCCTGGCACTCGGGTCGGCGGTGTTGCTGGATCCCGAGACGATCCAGCGCCGGAGGGGGCTCCGGGTCGGCATCGTCGCGGCTCTGCTGGGTGGAATCGGTGTCGCCGGCTACGCGCTGTGGGCGCAGCGCTCGAGTCTCGCGTGGTCGCTGAAGAGTCCCGGGGGGGCGGGCGCGCTCTGGATTCTGCTCCCCGGGCTCGTCGCGCTCGCAGGCCCGATGGTCATCGCGTTTCGCCGGCTGCCGGCGCTCATGGGCATGCGCCGGGCGCCGACGGTGTGATAAAGTCCCTCCATGCTCCACATCCCGCGCCGCGCAGATTGGACCATGATCGCGTGCGCGCTGATGCTCGCGTGCTCGCGCGAGGGCAAGGCGCCGGCGAACGAGACCGCGAGGAGCGCCCCGCACGAGCTCGCGCCCGAGGGCATGGTGTGGATTCCCGGCGGCGAGTTCACGATGGGCTCGAACGACCCCGCGTTTCGCGACGCGCAGCCCGTGCACCGGGTCCGCGTGCATCCATTCTGGATGGACGCGACCGAAGTCACCAACGCGGAGTACGACGCCTTCGTCAAGGCGACCGGCTACGTGACCGTGGCCGAGCGCACGCCGCGCGCGGAGGATTTCCCCGGCGCGCCGCCCGAGAATCTGGTCGCGGGCTCGGTGGTGTTCTCTCCGCCGGATCACGAGGTGGCGCTGGACAACCACTATCAATGGTGGGGCTATGTCCACGGCGCGAACTGGCGGCACCCCGAAGGCCCCGAGAGCAACCTGGACGGGCGCATGGAGCACCCGGTCGTCCACATTGCGTTCCCGGACGCGGTCGCCTACGCGCAGTGGGCGGGCAAGCGGCTCCCGACCGAAGCGGAGTGGGAGTTCGCCGCGCGCGGCGGGCTCGACGGCAAGGAATTTGTGTGGGGCGACGAGTTCAAACCCAACGGCAAGTTCATGGCGAACACGTTCCAGGGCGACTTCCCGGGCCATAACACCGGCGAAGACGGCTTCCTGGCGACCGCGCCCGTGCGGTCGTTTCCGGCCAACGGGTTCGGTCTCTACGACATGGCCGGCAACGTGTGGGAGTGGGTGTCGGACTGGTATCGTCCCGATCAGCCCGCCGTGCTGGCGGCGGCCGCCGAGGTGGTCGACAACCCCAGCGGACCCGATACCAGCGTCGATCCGTCCGAGCCCGGCGTGTGGAAGCACGTGCACAAGGGCGGATCGTTCCTGTGCACGGACCAGTATTGCGCGCGCTACAAGCCGGGCGGGCGCGGCAAGGGCGAGCCGGACACCGGCACCAATCACCTCGGGTTCCGATGCGTGCGGGATTTGTGAGAGCATTGCCAGGCGGACACGTTTCCAGCCGCTCGTGAAACTAATCCTCTTCGACATCGACGGCACCCTCGTCGACTGCGGCGGGCAGGCGCGGCGCGCCTTCGCGACCGCGCTCATCGAAGTGGTGGGGACGGCGGGCGCGATCGACTCCTACGATTTTTCCGGCAAGCTCGACCCGCGCATCGTGCTCGATTTGCTCACGGGTGCGGGGTTGTCGCGCGACGAGGCGCTCGCGCGGCTTTCGGACGTTCGTCACGCCTACCTGGCGCGGCTCGAGGAGACGCTGCTCGTGGATCGAATGCGGCTCCTGCCCGGGGTCGGTGAGTTGCTCGACCGGCTCGCCGCGCGCGACGACATCGCGCTGGGGCTCCTCACCGGGAACTGGGAGAGCGGCGGGCGCATCAAGCTCTCCCGCTTCGACCTCAATCGCTACTTCGCCTTCGGCGGTTTCGGCGACGACGCGCTCGACCGGCTCGACCTCCCGCCGGTCGCGCTCGAACGGGCGCACGCAACCGTCGGCCGCCGCTTCGCGCCTGAGGAGACGGTCATCGTCGGAGACTCGCTGCTGGATGTCGCGTGCGCGAAGGCGCACGGAATACGGGTCCTGGCGGTAGCGACCGGGCGGACTTCCCGAGGTCTGCTCGCGCAGACCGCCCCGGACTGGGTGGAAGACGATTTGAGCACGGCGGGCGGCCACCCGGCCTTCGGTGCGTGACAAGAAACGACTTGCATTGGCCGCCGGGGGAGGCTACTATGCTTCGAGCAGATCCTTTTAAGGCTGGTCCGGGAGGCCAGCAAGGGGTCGAGACATCGGAACAACGGCGTTCGCGCCGCCGCTTCACCCTCGCCCTCTGAATTCCCCGGAGGGCTTTTTTGTGCCCGCCTGTGCCTCCCGCGACCGTGGAGAACGAATGTCCGTCTATTATAAGGCCGTCCTCCTCGACCGCGACCAGATCCGCCGCGCCGTCAAGCGCATCGCGCACGAAATCGTCGAGCGCAACGGCGGCGTCGACGCGCTGGTGATCGTCGGCATCCGGCGCCGCGGCGTCCCGCTCGCGCAGCGCATCGCCGATACCATCTCGCAGATCGAAGGCACGCCGGTGCCGGTCGGCGTGCTCGACATCACCCTCTACCGCGACGACTTCCAGAACGTGATGAACCACCCGCAGGTCGGGAAGACCGAGATCAAGGGCGACATCACCGATCAGATCGTGATCCTCGTCGACGACGTGCTCTTCACCGGCCGCACCATCCGCGCCGCGCTCGACGAGCTGATCGATTTCGGCCGGCCCCGGCGCATCCAGCTCGCCGTGCTGGTCGATCGCGGGCACCGCGAGCTGCCCATCAAGGCGGACTACGTCGGCAAGAACGTGCCGACGGCGGAAAACGAAATGGTCGAAGTGCACCTCGAAGAGATCGACGGCGACGACGAAGTCCTTCTCGCGGAGAAAGCGACATGACGACTCGCAAGCACCTGCTCGGTTTGGAAGGCGTGAGCGCGGAAGAGATCACGCGCATCCTCGACACGGCGGAATCGTTCAAAGAAGTATCGGAGCGGCCGGTCAAGAAAGTGCCGGCGCTGCGCGGCATGACCATCGCCAACCTCTTCTTCGAGCCGAGCACGCGCACCCGCATCAGCTTCGAATTGGCGGAGAAGCGGCTCTCCGCCGACAGCGTGAACTTCACCACCTCGGGCAGCAGCGTGAGCAAGGGCGAGTCGCTGCGCGACACCGCCGAGAACATCGAAGCGATGCGCGTCGAGATGATCGTCATCCGGCACTCGGCAGCGGGCGCGCCGCACTTCCTCGCCAGCCTGCTGAACGGCTCCGTGATCAACGCGGGCGACGGCGCCCACGAACACCCCACCCAGGGCCTGCTCGACATGTTCACGCTGCGGGAGCGGTGGGGGTCGTTCGACGACCGCAAGGTGGTGATCGTGGGGGACCTCGCGCACAGCCGGGTGGCGCGCTCCAACATCCACGGGCTGGTCACGATGGGGGTGGAGGTGGTGGTGTGCGGCCCGCCGACGCTGATTCCGCACGAGATCGAGCGGCTCGGCGTCACCGTCGAGACCGACCTGCGCAAGGCGATCGAGGGCGCGGACGCGATCAACGTGCTGCGCATCCAGATGGAGCGGCAGAAGAGGGGGTTGTTCCCCAGCATCGACGAGTACGCGCGTGTCTGGGGCATCAACCACGAGGTGCTGAAGAGCGCGAAGAAAGAGTGCATCGTCATGCACCCGGGTCCGATGAATCGCGGGATCGAAATCGCGCAGGACGTCGCCGACGGCGAGCGCTCGGTGATCCTGGATCAGGTGACGAACGGGGTCGCGGTGCGCATGGCGGTTCTGTATCTTCTCTCCGGCGGCGCCGCCATCGAAGCGGAGGATACGACGACGGTGGCCGAAGCCAAGAAGGAAGGCAAGCGAGTTGCGTAGACAGGCGAGAAGCGCGAGCAACCTTGTGCACTCCCTCGGGAGACAATCCGCAGTCGCGCATACCAACGTTGTGCGCGGGAGGACGTCGACCGAGGGAGTGCACAAGGTTGCCCACGCCGAGGTGCTATGCTAAAACTCAACCAACTCACGCATCGTTCCTACATCATCGACAACGTCACCGTCGTCGATCCGAAGAAGAGTACGAGCTACCCGGGCCACGTCGTGGTAGTCGAGGGCAAGATCGAAGGCGTCGAGCGCGGGCGTGCGAAAGAGGCGTCGCTGCCGATCTACGACGGGGAGGGACTCCACCTCGCACCCGGCTTCGTCGACATCCACGTCCACCTGCGCGAGCCTGGCGCCGAATACAAGGAAACCATCGCCACCGGCACCGCGGCCGCCGTCGCGGGCGGGGTCACGTCGGTGGCGTGCATGCCCAACACCAACCCGGCCATCGACGACCGCAGCGTGGTCGAGTTCATTTTGAAACAGGCCCGGAGCGTCGGACTCGCGAAGGTGTATCCCATCGCGGCGGCGACGATGGGACGCAAGGGCGAGATCCTCTCCGAATATTATGAGCTGGTCGGGGCGGGTGCGGTCGCGGTGACCGACGACGGCGCGCCGGTGTCGACCGCCGACATGGCGCGGCGCGTGATGGAGTACTCCGCTCCGCTGGGGATTCCATTCATCGAGCACTGCGAGGACATGACGGCCACCGGCGAAGGCGTCATGCACGAAGGCTTCTATTCCACCAAGCTCGGGCTCAAGGGCATCCCCGCGTTCAGCGAGGAAGTCTGCCTCTCGCGCGACCTCCTCATCCTGAGTTCGGTGCGGGGGGCCCGCTACCACGCCGCCCACATGTCGACGCGCGGATCGGTCGACCTGATCCGGCGCGCGAAGGATGCCGGATTGTCGGTGACGGCGGAAACGGCGCCGCACTACCTGTGCCTCACCGACGGCGACCTGGAGACGTACAACACCAACTTCAAGATCAGCCCGCCGCTTCGCGGCGAGGCGGATCGCGACGCCATGATCGAGGCGCTCAAGGACGGGACCATCGATTGCATCGCGTCCGACCACGCGCCGCACGCGGCCCACGAGAAGCAGGTCGAATTCAACGCGGCGCCCAACGGATCGGTCGGGCTCGAGACCCTGTTCCCGCTGGTGATGACGCACCTGGTGCGCCCCGGACACTTCACACTCCCGCAGGCCCTCGGCCTCATCACCCACCGCCCGGCCGAGTGCCTGCGCATCCCGGGCGGGACGCTCGTGCGCGGCGCGGCGGCGGATCTCGTGCTCTTCGACCCGGAGGAGGCGTGGACCGTCCGCCCCGAGGGTCTCCATTCCAAGTCCAAGAACTCCGCGTTCCTCGGCCGCACCGTGTACGGGCGCGTGCGGCACACGCTCGTCGACGGGGTGAACGTGAGCGCGACGCTGATCGGCGCGTAGCATGGACTGGCGGCGGGCATTCCGGTGGACAACGGTCGCGGGGATGGCGGGGGCGCTCGCGCTCACGGGCTGCGCGTACTTCAACACCCTCTACAACGCCAAGGAGAAGTACGACGGAGCGGAAAAAGCGAGCAAGTCGCGCGAGGCGGCTGAGCAGCGCGCCTCCGGCGGACAGGCGGGCAACACGGGTTCGACCGTCAATGCCCAGGCGGCACAATACGAATCCGTCATCGAGAAATGCACGAACGTGATCGCGCGCTATCCCGACAGCCGCCACGTCGACGACGCGATGCTCCTGATCGCGAAGTCGCTCTATAGGCTCGAGCGCTACGACGAAGCCGCCGCCGCGCTGGATTCGCTCGAAACCCGTTATCCGAAGACGAATCTCCTCGCGGACGCCCGTTTCCTCAAAGGCAAGTCGCTCGAAGCGGCGGAGCACTACGACGTGGCGGCCACCGTGCTGTCGGATTTCGTCGATCGCCATCGCAAGCACCACGATCGTCCGGAAGCGCTCTATCTCCTGTGCATGTGCCAGATGCAACTCGGCTTGAGCGACAATGCGGTGGCGACGCTGCACCGTCTGGAGAAGGATCACAGCCGCTCGAACTATCGATTCAAGGCGCAGACAGACATGGCGGAAATCCTGGCCGACAAGGAGCTCTACGACCAGAGCCTGGCGGTCTACCGCAGCTTGAGCGAGGCGCGCATTCCCGCGAACGTTCGCTTCGACGTGTGGGTGGGTATGGCGGGCGTTCAGGTGGAAGTGGGGGATTACCCGGGCGCGCTCGCGACCGTCGCCCGGTTGAAGACGCTGAAGATCACTGTCGAACAGGAACCCGTTGTGCTGCTATTGAGCGCGCGCGCGAATGCCGGCGCCGGCAACACCGAGCAAGCGATGCGCGAGTACAAGGACATCGCGAAGCGGTTCGCGCGCGGCACCTACGGCGCGGAGGCGAACTTCCGCCTGGGCGAGATGAGCGAGGCGACGGACAGCCTCGTGGCTGCGCAGCGGTACTATCAGGAAGTGCCCAATGCGTACTCCGGCTCCGAGTTCGCGGAAGAGGCCATCCGGCGCAGTTCCGACATCGGGCGCGTGCTCCTGATCCAGCAGACCTCCGGCGACGACAGCCCGGAGGCGGTGGCGCTCCGGACCTTTGCGATGGCGGAAGTGCAGCTCTTCCAGTTCAACAACACCGAGAAGGCAATCCCCAACTACGAGAAGATCGTCAACGAATTCGGGGAGAGCGAGTACGCGCCCAAGGCCGTGTACGCGCTGGGCTACATCTACGGCGTCATCCTCGCCGACTCGGTGAAGGCGAGAGAGTGGTACGAAGTGCTGCGCACGCGCTATCCGGACAGCCAGCAGGCGCTGCTCGCGTACGGGTTCTACAAGGGCGCGTCGCCGCCGCCGCCGCTCTCCGACATGGCGCGCTTCGCGAAGCCGAAGGCGAGCCCGCCGCCCGCGGTGCCCGCCACGCACCCCGTCGGGGCGCCGCCGGGCATCCACCCACCGGCGCCTCCGCCGGCGCCGGTGCTGCCGGATTCGCTCCACGACCCCGAGGACCTGCTCCAACCCGCGCCGAAGGACTCATCGGGATGAGCGCGCACCAACACGCGGCGGGAAGCGCCTACTCGTTCACGCCTTCGAACGCGCACGAGCACACCGGCGCCGTGCTGGCCAATGTTTCCTTGAGCCGCCGGTACTTTCTCCTGCGAATCGCACGACCCGCGCATTTCGTCGAGCCCGCCGCGGGTCAATTCGTGCACGTCGCCGTCCCGCCCGTCGACGGGGACGGGCGGTTCTTTCTCCGGCGGCCGTTCTCGCTCCACGACTGCACGCGGGATTCCCTCGAGCTGGTCATCGTCGAAGTCGGGCCCGGCTCGCAGGCTCTGCGGCGTCTCTCACCCGGCAGCCACCTCTGCTTCTATGGCCCGCTCGGGACCCCCTACCCGCTGCTGCCGGGCAAGCGCGTGCTCGCGATCGGCGGGGGAGTGGGGCTCGCGCCGCTCTATTACTATGGATTCCGCGCGCCCGGCCGGATCGGCGATGGCTACCGGCTGCTCTATGGCGCGCGTACGAAGGAAGACTTGTTTCTCGAGCACGTGCCGCTCGAGCAAGGCGGCGTTCTGCTGTCGACCGACGACGGCAGTTACGGGTTCAAAGGCAACGTCGTCCAGCTCGCGTCCCGCGAGCTGGACCGGAGCCCCGCCGACGCGATCTTCTCGTGCGGTCCCACTGTAATGATGAAAGCGGCGCAGCGACTCGCGGACGAGCGCGGACTCCCGCACTACGCGTCGCTCGAGAACCGCATGGGCTGCGCGCTCGGCGCGTGCCGCTCGTGCGTCGTGCCGACCCGGCTCGACGGCGCGAGCCCGTATCGGACCGTGTGCCACGACGGCCCCGTGTTCGACGGGAGCGTGCTGGTGTGGGACGAGCTGCCGGTGCCGTGAGGCGAGTGAGAATGGCGCGCGCACACGATATCAGCGTTCAGATCGGACCGGTTCGGTTCAAGAACCCGGTCTTCATCGCGTCGGGGATCTGCGGCTACGCCGAAGAGTACTCGCCGCTGGTGAACCTTTCGCGCCTGGGCGGAGTGGTGACGAAGACCATCACCATGCTCCCGCGCCAGGGCAACCTGCCGCCGCGCATCCACGAGCTGCCGCACGGCATGCTCAATTCGATCGGCCTCGAGAACGTGGGTCTCGACCTCTATCTAACGGAGAAACTCCCGCAGCTGAATCAGCGCCCCGACGTCGGGGTGATGGTGAGCGTCGCCGCCGAAACCGAAGCCGAGTTCATCCGCCTCGCGGAGGCGTTCGCCGCGCGCGAGGGTTACGCCGGCCTGGAACTCAATCTCTCCTGCCCCAACGTCGCCGGCGAGGCGCTGGACCAGGGGCGCAACCCCCAGCTCGTCGAGCGCATCACGCGCATCGTCAAGGATCGCATTCCAAAGAAATCACTGTGGGTGAAAGTCACGCCCAACATCACCGACGTCGGCCTCGTCGCGCGCGCGGCGGAGCAGGGCGGCGCCGACGCGGTCGCCGCCATCAACACGCTGGTCGGAATCGACTTCGATCTGGAGACCGGCAAGCCCGTGTTCGCGCGCGGCAGCGCGGGTTACTCCGGTCCGGCCATTCTCCCCATCGCGCTGCAGAAAGTGTGGGAGTGCGCGAAGGCGGTCTCGATCCCAATCGTCGGCATCGGCGGCATCATGACCATCGATGATGCGCGCAAGTTCTTCCTCGCCGGCGCGACCGCGATCCAGGTGGGGACGGCGCTCTACGCGGATCCGGGCCTGCCGGAGCGGATCATCGACGCGTTGGAAGCGCACCCGGAGTGGATCACGGCGCGAGCGCGGCAGGCGTCGCCGCGGTCCGACGCCGCTCCGGCTTGACTCCATGTCATTCCGGCGGTTAGACTGCCTCGATCTCTCCGACCCGAACTCCCCACAAAAGGAGTGTTTCGAATGACAGGGAGAAACCCATGAGCGGCGGTCCTGCCCGATCTGAATCGGCCCCGGTTCCGGAGTTCACGCAGGTTCTCGGCCATCCGCGTCCGCTGTGGATGCTGTTCATGACCGAGTTCTGGGAGCGCTTCGCGTTCTACGGCATGCGCTGGGCGCTGACGCTCTACATCGTCGCGCAGTTCCACGGCGGCGATGCCTCGGGCGAGGCGCCGGCCAGCCGGATCTACGGCGCCTATCTCGCGCTGGTCTATGCGACGGCGATCTTCGGCGGCTACGTGGCCGACCGCATCATCGGCTATCAGCGCTCGATTCTGCTCGGCGCGGTGATCATGGCGACGGGCCTGTTCATGATCACGGTGCCCAACGAGCAGATCTTCAAGCTGGGCCTGGCCACCATCATCGCCGGCAACGGCCTCTTCAAGCCGAACATCTCGACCATGGTCGGCAAGCTCTACGGGGTCGGCGATCCGCGTCGCGACTCGGGCTTCACCATCTTCTACATGGGGATCAACGCGGGCGCGTTCATCGCGCCGATCCTGACCGGGTGGCTCGCCGGCCGTGTGTTCGGCAGCGAGGACATGCCGACCTACAAGGTGGTGTTCTTCACCACCGGCATCGGCATGTTGATCAGCCTGGTGTGGTTCTGGATCGGACGCCGCCAGCTCGGCACCGTCGGCCGGCCGCAGGAAGGCGGCGCCCAAAACCGCGCGCGCGTGCTGTACGTGGGACTCTGCGCGCTGGTCGCGATCCCGGTGATCTTCTTCCTGCTCACCATGGACGCCGGCATACTGGCGTGGGTGCTGGGCGCCTTGTTCATCGGCCTGTGCGCCATGATCATGATCGAGGGCGTCCGCGAGGGAGCGGTGGCGCGCGACCGCGCGATCGCGATGCTCATCATCTTCGTCTTCAACATCATGTTCTGGATGTTCTTCGAGCAGGCCGGCAGCTCGTTCAACTTCCTCGCCGAGAAGATCGTCAATCGCGACTTCGGCGGCTGGATCTTCCCGGTCGCCTGGTTCCAGTCGATCAACCCGATCGGCATCCTCGCGCTCGCGCCGGTATTCGCCTGGCTGTGGGTCAAGCTGGGCAAGCGTAAATCCTTCGATACCGCGCAAGTTCGGCCTCGGCCTCACTGCCAACGGGCTCGCCTTCCTGCTGCTGATGTTCTCGCTGTCGAAGCTGGTGAGCGCGACGGGCATGATCCCGTTCTGGACGCTTGTTCACGGTGTATCGTGATTCAGACGGTGGGCGAGCTGTGCCTGTCGCCGATCGGACTGTCGATGGTGACCAAGCTCGCGCCGGTGCGTCTGGTCGGCCTCGGCATGGGGGGCTGGTTCCTGTCCACGGGGATCGGCAACAACCTGTCGGGTATCTTCGCCAGCGGTGTCAGCGGCGAAGGCGGCATGACCACGGCATCGGCGTTGTCCGGATACACGTTCGGCTTCTGGGCCCTGGTCAGCGCCGGCGCGGTGCTGCTCCTGATCGCACCGCTGATCCAGAGACTGATGCACGGCGTGAAGTAATGCCCGGACGAAGGCGGTCGCGCGAGGTAGCGATGAGATGACGACCCCGCGCGACCGCCTTATCGTTGCCCTCGACGTCGATTCTCACGCCGCCGCGTCCGCGCTGGTCGCTTCGCTTTCGCCCCACGTCGGGTGGTTCAAGATCGGCAGCGTGCTCTTCACGCGCGAAGGACCGCGCGTGTGCGCGCTGGTCAAGGACTCCGGCGCGCGCCTCTTTCTCGACCTCAAGTACCACGACATTCCGAACACCGTCGCCGGCGCCGTGCGCAACGCACTCGCGCTGGGCGCCGACATGATCACCCTCCACGCCTCGGGCGGCCCCACCATGCTGCGCGCCGCCCGCGACGCCGCCAACGAAACCGGCCACCGCGACGTGATACTGGTCGCGGTAACAGTGCTCACCCATCTGGACGACGAGGAAATGAATGCGGTCTTCGGGGTGCAGGAACCGGTGGAAACCCGGGTGCTGGCCCTCGCACGCGTGGCGCGCGACGGTGGAATGACCGGAGTGGTGGCCTCCGCCCAGGAGCTGCCCGCGATCAAGCGCACGATGGGGAAGGACTTCGTGGTGGTGACGCCGGGGATTCGCTTACCCGACGCCAAACAGGACGACCAGACCCGCGTGGTGACACCCGAGCAAGCGATCAAAGATGGAGCCGACTATATCGTCGTCGGGCGGCCAATCATCGCGGCGAAGGATCCCGCCGCCGCGGCGCTCGAGATCTTAAAGCGGATTCGATAGGTGGGCGGTTCGCAGTCCCCGTGGCGCCAATCCGCAGTCGCGCATTTCAACAGAATGCGCGGGAGGACGGCGCGCAGGGGACGGCGAACCGCCCACGTCGGCTACTACAACGCGAATCCGATCAGCATCTTGATGCGCCGGTATGTCATTTCCGTCGGTGTCGCCGTCGCCGGCAGCACGCCGCGCGATACCGGCGTGATCTCGACCGGCCGGCTCCCCCAGGTGAACCCACCGCCGAGCGTCAAGTCGATCCCTTTGATCGCGAAGGCGACGCCGCCGTTGATCTGGTAGAGGTCCCAGGACGTCAGCACGATCGGGCGCTGCGAAAGTTCCTTCCAGGCGGAGTGATCGGTAATGAAGCTCGCGTACGCGGTCGTGCGCTCGCTGAACTTCTTCTCGAGTCCGAAGCCGAAATTCCAGACGTCCTTCAGCGCGTGGGCGTAGGTCATGTCGAAGGACGTCACCCCGGGGCCCGTATCGGGCGCGGGCGATTCGACCACCGTGTACTCGTCGACCGACGAGAACCACTCGACCGTGGCATGGATCGTGGACGAACCGAGCGGGCGCGATCCCCCGATTCCCACCGACAAGGGCGAATGGTACTCCGCGGAAAGGTCCTTGCCGAAGGACACGTTCGCCGCGGAATCGTCGGTCCCGTTCCCGTCGACGTCACCGACCACCGACTGATTGACGACGACCTCTCCGGATCCGAATACCTCGAGCCCCCGCGTCGTCACCGTGACGCCGAACGTGCTTCCCGCGAATTCGGCGGACACGCCGAATTTGCCCAGCAGGCGAAACGTCTGGTAGTCGACCTCGTTGACGTAGAGAAGCATGGTTCCGTAGTCGTTGTTGCCGATCGCCTCGATCGACTGTTGCGTCCGCGTTCGCTGCGAACGATACGCGCCGTAGAGACTCGCGCCCACGCCGAACCGGTCTCCCGCACGCGATGACCAGGTGGCCCCGCCCCAGTTCTCGGTGAGATTCTGATCGAGGATGATCTCCCCGCCGATGGAGAGGGTGTCACCCGGGGTGTCCAGGCCGACGAGGACCCCGTCGCGCGAGTCCAGGCGAAAATCGAGCTGCTGGCGGGTCAAGAACGAGTACCCCCACGTGTCGCCGAACCACTTGACCGGCAGGAGGCCGGCGATCAGGCTCGGCGCCGGGCCCACCGTGCGCGAAGCCAGCGCGTCGGCGTCGCTTTCGGAGTCGGACAGACGGATGGTCTGTATTTGAAAAACGCTGGCCGTGAGGATGAACGACGGGTCCTTGACCAGGCACAGCGATCCCGGGTTGTAATACGTCGCGCTCATGTCGACGGCGCTTCCCACCACCACACCGCCCAAGAGCTCACCGCGTGTTCCGTACTGGAGATTCCAGTAGTGGGTGTCCTGGGCGACGGCGGCGCTACCGATCGTGAGCAAGCCGAGGCACAATGCGAACGTTCGGGGAAGCCTGCGAAACAATGTAGCCGTCATGATTTTCCTCCTGGCGCACGGCCAGCCTAGCACGTGGCCGCGTGATACGTAAGCAACGGTCCGGGTGTGACGCCATATTCCGCGCTCGGGGCATCCCGCGATCATGTACAATTATTGCAGATGGCCACCCGACTGCTCGTCATCGGCGCCGACGCCCTCGATAAGGACCTGGTCCTGCGCTGGGCTGACGAGGGCGTGCTCCCCGGGTTTCGCCGCCTGCTGGAGACCTCCGCGTGGGGGGTCACGGAGGCCCCGCCGGGGCTCTTCGTCGGCGCGGTCTGGCCGTCGTTCTGGACGGCGACATCGCCTGCCCGCCACGCCCGCTATTGCTTCGAGCAGCTCAAGCCCGGCACCTACGAGCGAGTCCGTATCCATCCGACCGACACCCAGGCGCCCGCATTCTGGCAGGCGCTGAGCAGCGCCGGCAAACGCGTCGCCATCCTCGACGTTCCCAAGACCTACGTCGAGAACGGCCTCAACGGGCTCCAGGTGGTCGATTGGGGCACGCACGACCCCGACTTCGCGGGTCCGCTGACCTGGCCGGAGCCGTTCGCGAACGAGGTGCTCTCGCGCTACGGTCGCGACGAAGTCGGCAACTGCAACGCGCACGGCCGCGCGGGGGAGTACGCGAAGCTGCGTGACCAGCTGGTGGCGCGGACCCGCGCGCGCGGGCGCATGATCACGGATGTGATCGGCCAGGGCGACTGGGACGCCGTGGTCGCGGTCTTCAGCGAGAGCCACTGCGTGGGGCACCAGTGCTGGCACCTGCACGATGTCTCGCACCCCCGCCACGACGCGGCGGTGGCGCGCGAAGTCGGGAGCCCGATGCGCGACGTGTATCGCGCCATCGACGCCGAAATCGGCCGCATCCTCGACGCGGCGGGCCCGTCGACCGACGTGATCGTGTTCGGCAGCCACGGCATGCGGTCGCACTTCGACGCCACCTTTCTCCTGGATGAAATGCTGCGCCGGATCGAGCGCCCGGGCGCCCCATCCCCGGGGCCCAAGAAGCGCCGCCCCCTTGCCAAGCGCATGTGGGGCCGCATTCCGGCGCCGGTGCGCCGCGTGCTCGCGCCGCTCAAGGAGCCGGCGAAGGCGCGCCTCGGGATCGAAGGGCCGGCCGCGCGCCGCTGTTTCGCCGTCCCGAACAACGACGCGTATGGAGCGGTGCGGGTGAATCTCATCGGGCGGGAACCGTCGGGCCGGGTGCGCACGGAAGACCTGGATGCCTTCTGCCGCGACCTCGAGCGGGACCTGAAAAGCTTCGTCAACCTCGACACCGGTGAGCCGCTGGTGCGCGGCGTCATGCGCGCGGCGGATTTCTACCGCGGCCCGAACATGGAACACCTCCCGGATCTCATCATCGAATGGAATCGCGACACGCCGGTGTCGCGCGTGCACTCGGAAAAAACCGGCGAGATCGTCGGGACCTACACAAAGTGCCGGACGGGCGACCACTCTCCTTTCGGGGTGTTTTTCGCGCGGGGCGCGCGCGTAAAGCCGGGGCCCGTCCGGCGCTCGTTCTCCGTGATGGACTACGGGCCGACCATCGCCGACCGCCTCGGGGTTCCGCTGGCCGACGTCGACGGTCGCTCGTTCGCGGCACTCTTCGACGGGGCGGCGTTGGAGCCCCCCGCGAGCGTCTCACGCGCGAGCGAATGAAGCGCCGTATTTCCGTCCTCGTGCCCAGTCTGTGTCGCGGCGGGATGACGCGCGCGTACACGATCGCGGGCGCGCTGACCCACGCGGGCGCCGAGGTCGAGATCGTCGGGCCGCTGCCGCGCGGAGCCATCGTCTACCCCGAACCCGCGCCGGGCACCACGATTCACCGGGTGCCCGAGTCTCCGTTTGCCGGCCGGGCGGTGGCGACGGCGCGGGTCGCGACCGGCGACATTCTGTACGCGGTCAAACCGCGCGCGACCAGCTTCGGGGTGGCACTCCTGTGCCGCGGGGGCCGCCCCCTCGTCGTGGACATCGACGACTTCGAGGCCGGCTTCGCACTTGAGCGGCGCGCGCGCGGGTCGCTGCCGGGTCGCGCGCGCAAGGCTCTGCGCCGCGTGCGCAATCTGGATCACCCGGATTACACGCGCTGGATGGAGCGCTGGCTCGCCCATGCCGACGCGATCACGGCGAACACGCATTTCCTCGCGGAGCGCTACCGGGCCACGTATCTGCCCAGCGCGCGGGATACGACCCAATTCGACCCCGCGCGGTTCGACGCCGATCAGTGCCGCCGTGACCTCGGGCTGGCCGATTTCCGCGTCGTGATGTTCCCGGGGACGCCGCGCGTGCACAAAGGGGTCGAGGACGCAGTGGCGGCGCTCGATCGCCTCGGCTGGTCCGACGCGCGTCTGGTGCTGGTGGGCGGCCGCGAGGTCGGAGACGACGTCGCCGACGATCTCGCGCGGCGCTACCCGAAATGGGTCGTCCGCCTGGGCAGGTTCGGGGTCGCGGACATGCCGCGCGTGGTGGCCGCCGCGCACGTCGTGGTCGTCCCGCAGCGCGACACCGCGGTCGCGCGCGCGCAGTTCCCGATGAAGCTGACCGACGCGATGGCGATGGCGAAGCCGATCGTCGCGACGCGGGTCGGCGACATCGCCGACGCACTCGACGGCGCGGCATGGCTGGTGCCGCCGTCCTCTCCCGATGCGATCGCACAGGCGCTGGCGGAGATCTTCGCCGACCCGGGCGAGGCGGCCCGCCGCGGCCGCGCGGCGCGCCAGCGCTGCGAGGAACGATTCAGTTTCGCCGCCGCCGGGCGCGTCCTGGCGGAAGTGATCGAGCGAGTCAGCGGCGCCTGACGGATGCAGGTCCTGTGTCGACAGCCCGAGGCGGCTCGTTTCGTCCGCGCCTTCGCACTAGACTCAGCGCCGGGGCGCCGTCGGCGCGACCCGCTAGTGCCCGGCAAGAGGACCCGCGAAGCTGTAGGGCATGGATTTGCCCCGATCGCCAAAGGCTTTGACGGCTGCGGAGACTTGCCGTAGGCTCACAGGCCGAAGTCTTTCCCTGGCCGACGTGAAAGGTTGCCCTCTTTGCGCGTCCTCATAACCGGAGTCACCGGCTTTGCCGGGAGTCACCTGGCCGACTACTGCCTCGAACGGGGCGGGGTCGACCTGCACGGCATCATCCGCTGGCGAAGCCGGACTGAGAACATCGAGCACCTCGACGGCAAGATCGCGCTCCACGAGTGCGACCTGCGCGACGCCACCTCGACGCGCGACGTGGTCGAGGAAGTCCACCCCGACTACATCTTCCACCTGGCCGCCCAGAGCTTCGTGCCCACGTCGTGGAGGGCCCCGGCCGAGAGCCTCATCACCAACGTGATCGGCCAGCTCAACATTTTCGAAGCCGTGCGCAAGATCGGGCTCAAGTGCCGCATCCAGCTCGCGTGCTCGAGCGAAGAGTACGGCATGGTCCTCGAGCACGAGGTGCCGATCAAGGAAACCAACCCGCTGCGACCCCTTTCTCCCTACGGGGTGAGCAAGGTGGGGCAGGACCTGCTCGGCTACCAGTACTTCATGAGCTACCAGATGGACATCGTGCGCACGCGCGGCTTCAACCACGAGGGGCCGCGCCGGGCCCCGGTGTTCGTGATGAGCGATTTCGCCAAGCAGATCGCCGCGATCGAACGCGGCAAACAGCCGCCCGTCCTGCGCGTGGGCAACCTCGACGCCAAACGCGATTTCACCGACGTGCGCGACATGGTGCGCGCGTACTGGCTCTCGCTGGAGAAGGGCAAACCCGGGGAGGCGTACAACATCTGCCAGGAGAAGTGCTGGTCGATCCGCGACATGCTCGACGCGTTGCTGAAGCTCACCCGGGCGAAGATCCGCGTCGAGACCGACCCCGCGCGGCTGCGGCCGTCGGACGTGATGCTGCTGCTCGGCGACTGCTCCAAGTTTCGGGCCGATACCGGCTGGCGGCCGGTGATTCCATTCGAGCAAACCTTGCGCGATACGCTGGACTACTGGCGGGAAAGGCCTTAGGCGATTCATATGCCCCGAGCGCTGGTCACCGGATGCAATGGTTTCGTGGGGGGTGCGCTCGTGGAACGGCTCGCTGGGGGCGGCTACGACGTCTACGGCGTCGATCGCTCGGCCGGGACGGGCGCGTTCCGCGGCAAGACGCGCCTCACGGGCGACCTGACCGACGCGGGGTTCGCCACCCGCGCCGTCATGGAGGCGACGCCCGACTGCATCATCCATCTCGCGGCGCAGTCGAGTGTGAAGCGCTCGTTCGAGGAGCCGGCCGAGACGCTGCGCGACAACACGGTGCCGGCGCTCAACATCCTGGAGTCCGTCCGTCGCGCCGGAGCGCATACGCGCGTGCTCTTGATCGGCTCGGCCGACGAGTACGGCACCGTCGATGCGGACCGGCTGCCGCTGGTCGAATCGACGTCCGTGAACCCGGAGAGCCCGTACGCGCTCGCGAAGTCGATGCAGAATCAGTACGGGCGCATGTTCGCGAAGCTCTTCGGGGTGGACGTCCTGATGACGCGCAGCTTCAACCACACCGGGCCCGGTCAGCGCGACAGCTTCGTGCTGTCGAACTTCGCGAAGCAGGTGGCCGAGATCAAGCGCGGCGCGCGCGAGGCCGTGATCGACGTCGGTAATGTAGACGTGCGCCGCGATTTCCTCGACGTGCGCGACGTGTGCGACGGCTACGTCGTGCTGCTGCAGAAGGGGCGTTCGGGGGAGACCTACAACGTCTGCTCGGGCCGGTCGTACCGGGTGGGCGACCTCCTCGACCAGTTGTGCGCCATCGCGGGCGTGCGGGTGCAGATCCGGGTCGACGAGTCGCGGCTGCGGCCCGTCGACATGCCGGAGCTGCGCGGCGACCCGTCGAAGATGCGCGAGCACACCGGCTGGACGGCGCGCCGTCCCATCAACGAGACGCTGCGAGCCCTGCTGGAATACTGGGACAAGGGAGCGAATGGTTAGAATCTGCATGATCGGCACGGGCTACGTGGGGCTGGTGAGCGGCGCGTGCTTTGCCGACTTCGGCCACAGCGTTACCTGCGTCGACATCGACCAGGCGCGCATCGAGGGGCTCGGACGCGGGGAGATCCCGATCTACGAGCCGGGCCTGAAGGACGTCGTCACGCGCAACGTGGAGAGCGAGCGTCTCGCGTTCACCACTCGGCTCGACGCCGCGGTCGGCGGCGCGCAGGTCGTGTTCATCGCGGTGGGGACACCGGCACTCGCGGACGGCGCCACCGACCTCGCGTTCGTGTTCGACGCGGCCCGCGACCTCGCGCGGCACCTGTCCGGCTACACGGTCGTGGTCCAGAAGAGCACCGCGCCGGTCGGCACTGCGCGCCGGGTGGCCGCAGTGATCCGGGAGGGCAAGCCCGCGGACGCCGAGTTCGACATCGCGTCCAACCCGGAGTTCCTCCGCGAAGGATCCGCCGTCGGGGACTTCATGCGGCCCGACCGCGTCGTGGTCGGCGCCGAGACCGATCGCGCGCGCGAGACCATGGAGCAGGTGTACCGGCCGCTATACCTGCTGGAGACGCCGATCGTCTCCACGTCGCTCGAGTCGGCCGAGATGATCAAGTACGCGTCCAACGCGTTCCTCGCGACCAAGATTTCGTTCATCAACGAGATGGCGCGGATCTGCGAGCTGACCGGCGCGACGGTGGACGACGTGGCGCGCGGCATGGGGCTCGACGGGCGCATCGGGAAGAAGTTCCTCCACGCCGGCATCGGCTACGGGGGCTCCTGCCTGCCCAAGGACGTGTCGTCCCTGATCCACGCCGCCCGCGAGCACGGCTACGACGCCCCGCTGATCCGCGCGGCGCACACGATCAACCACGAGCTGGTCGACCGGGCGCTGGAGAAACTCTCGCGCGGCCTGGGCGGATTGAACGGCAAGGCGGTGGGTCTGCTCGGGCTGGCGTTCAAGCCCAACACCGACGACCTCCGCGAGGCGCCGGCCTTGCGCATCGTGCACGAGCTCCTCAAGGCCGGGGCGCGGGTGAAGGTCTACGACCCGGTGGCGATGGAGAAGTTCCGCCGCACCATGAAGGCGCCGGTCGAATTCGGCAAGAGCGCCTACGAGACCGCCGAGGGCGCGGACGCGATGGTGCTGGTGACGGAGTGGAACGAGTTCCGCCAGCTCGACTTCGAGCGGCTGAAGAAGCTCATGCGCGGAAACGTGTTCGTCGATTGCCGGAACGTTTACTCGCCGGACCGGCTGGAAAAGATCGGGTTCAAGTACGAGTCATTCGGGAGAGGAAAAGCATGAAGCTCATCGACGGCGTCCGCGTCAAACAGCTCAAGGTGATCCCCGACGAGCGCGGGTTTCTGATGGAAATGCTCCGCTCCGACGACGAATTCTTCCAGAAGTTCGGGCAGGCGTACCTGACCGTCGCCTACCCGGGCGTGGTCAAGGGCTGGCATTACCACCGCAAGCAGACCGATCACTTCGTGTGCGTGCACGGGATGCTCAAGGTGGTGCTCTACGACCGCCGCGAGAAGTCGCCCACGCAGGGGCTGGTGAACGAGTTCTTCATGGGCGAGCGCAACCCGATCCTGCTGGTGATTCCGCCGCTCGTGCTCCACGGCATGAAGGGGATCGGCACGACGCCGGGCTTCCTCATTAACATTCCGACCGAGCTGTACAACTACAAGGAACCGGACGAATTCCGCGTCGACCCCCACGACAACGACGTCCCCTACGACTGGAACCGCAAAGACGGCTGACGCCCGGTTGTCCACCATGCCGTTCAAGTCCATCCTCGTCACCGGCGGAGCCGGCTTCATCGGCTCGAACTTCGTGCGCATGATCGCGAACGAACAGCCGGGGTGCGCGGTCACGGTCCTGGACGCGCTCACCTACGCCGGCAACCTGGAGAACATCGCCGAGCTGGTCGACGCGAAGCGCGTGCGGTTCATTCGCGGGAACATCTGCGACCCCGCCGCGGTGCGCGCCGCGATGGACGGCTGCGAAGTGGTGTTCAATTTCGCGGCCGAGACGCACGTGGACCGCTCGATCGAAGAGGCGGCGTCGTTCATCGAGACCGATATCCAGGGGACGTACACGCTCCTGAATCACGCGCGCGAGCTCCAGGTGCGGCGCTACGTACAGATCTCGACCGACGAGGTGTACGGGTCGAGCGCGGGCGAAGGGTTCAGCGAGGAATCGCCGCTGCGGCCGGGCAACCCGTACAGCGCCAGCAAGTGCGGCGGCGACCTCATGTGCCTCGCCTACGCCAACACCTACCGGCTGCCGATCGTGATCACGCGCAGCTCGAACAACTTCGGGCCCTATCAGCACGTGGAGAAGTTCATCCCGCTCTTTACCACCAACGCCATGGAGGGGAAGGACCTTCCGCTCTACGGGGACGGGATGCACCACCGCGACTGGATCTTCGTGGACGACAACTGCCGCGCGATCGCGCTGGTGGCGGAGAAGGGCAACGACGGCGAGGTCTACAATATCGCGGTGGGCAACAGCCAGCCCAACCTGCGGGTCGCGGAGTTGATCCTCCAGCACGTCGGCGACACGAAGTCCCGCATCGTCTTCATCGAAGACCGCAAGGGCCACGACCGCATGTACAAGCTCGCCGCCGCGAAGGTGCGCGCGCTGGGCTGGGCGCCGGCCACCGATTTCGCGGTGGGGATGGAAAAGACGGTGCGCTGGTACGTCGAGAACCGCGGCTGGTGGGAGCGGGTGAAGTCGGGCGCGTTTCGCGACTACTACGAGAAGCACTACGGCGCGCGGCTGGCGAAAGGGAAGGCGAAGGGTAGTCCGTGAGGCAGCGTGGCTCACTCTCCCGCTCAGGTCCTCGCGCGCGATGGTTGAAAGCGCGCTGCGGATTCGCGTGCGAGTGAACCACGCTGCCTCGCACCGTTGAGATGTCTTCCAAACCCCGCATCCTCCTGGTCGCCGGCGCGAGGCCCAACTTCATGAAGGTGGCGCCGGTGTGGCGCGCGCTCGACGCGATGCGGCGCTTCGAGCTGACGCTCGTCCACACCGGGCAACACTACGACGACAACATGTCGAAGGTCTTCTTCGACGACCTCCGTCTCCCCCGGCCCACCGCTCACCTCGGCGTGGGTTCCGGGAGTCACGCCGAGCAGACCGCGCGCGTGATGCTGGCGTTCGAACCCGCGCTCGTCGCGGCCGGCCCGAACCTGGTGATCGTCGTCGGCGACGTGAACTCCACGCTGGCGTGTACGCTGGTGGCGGTGAAGCGCGACGTGCCGGTGGCGCACGTCGAAGCCGGGCTGCGCAGCTTCGACCGCACCATGCCCGAAGAGATCAACCGCATGGTGACGGACATTCTCGCCGAGCTGCTCTTCACCACCTCGCCCGAGGCGCGCGACAATCTGATGCGCGAGGGAGTGGACGAGGCCAAGATCCATTTCGTCGGGAACGTCATGATCGACAGTCTGAATTTTTACCGGCCGGAGGCCGAGAAGTCGGGGGTGCTGCAGACGCTCGGCCTGACGAAAAAGGGCTACGGGCTGGTGACCCTGCACCGGCCCTCGAACGTGGACGACGCGGCGGTCTTGGTTCCCCTGCTGGACGCCCTGACCGCCATCGCGCAGGACTGCCCGCTCGTCTTTCCCGTGCATCCGCGTACCCGCCAGGCGATTGCACGCGCCGGATTCCAGGAGCCATCGGGCCGGTTGCGCCTGCTCGACGCGATCGGATATCTGGACTTCATGAAGCTCATGACCTATAGTTCTATAGTCCTCACCGATTCCGGAGGTATCCAGGAAGAAACCACTGCTCTCGGGATCCCCTGTCTGACGATCCGCGACAACACAGAGCGTCCCATCACGGTCACGATGGGCACCAACCGTCTGGTCGGGACCGACCCGGTGCGAATCGTCGCCGAAGCCAAGGATGTGCTTCGGCGCGGTGTCCACGGGGCCCGGGTTCCGGACCTGTGGGACGGTAAAGCGGCGGATCGGATCGCGCAGGCGGTAACTCGATTTTTACATGAGCAGTCGTAGGTCCTGGTCGTTCCGCCATTCTCCGGTCGGGGAGAGCTTCGCCTGGAGCCTCGGCCTCTCCTTCCTCCCGGTCATCGCCGCGTTCGCCGGCTCGTGGATCATCGCGCGTTTTTCCGGCCCCACCGTGTGGGGATCGGTGTCGTGGGCGATGGCGCTGGCGACCCAGATCCTCATCGTCGCCAAGATGGGCCTGGACCTGGGTGCGTCGCGACTGGCGAGCGAGTACGGAGTCAGCCGGCCCGGTATCCTGCGCGAGCTGCTCGCCGTTTCCTCCAACCTGCGCCTCGCGTTTACCCTCCCGACCGCGCTGGTGACCTACCTGTTCGCGCCCCAGATCGCGCACGCGTTTCACAACGACGTGCTGCTGTGGCCGGTGCGGCTTTCGGCCGGGCTCGTGTTCTGCGCCAGCGTCTACGAATTCCAGGAGCAGTTTCTGATCGGGCTCAACCGCCACGCGGTGGTTTCGCGCGTACGTTCGGCCATGCTCACGCTGCGCATCGTGGCGACGGTGGCCGTGGTCGCGGCCGGCATGGGGACGATCGGGATTCTGTGCGGCTACATCGGCGCGTGGATCGTCGGCATGATCGTCTTCTCGATTCTGCTGCGGCGCTACCTGCCGGACGCCACGCCGGACCGGGTGGAGCGCACGTCGATCCGGCGCCGGCTGCTCGCGATGAGCATCCCGCTGGCCGTGAGCAGCGCGTCGGTGACGATCTACTCCCAGGTGGACAAGCTGGTCCTGGGGTACTTCGATCCCATCGAAGAAGTGGGGCAGTACTCGATCGCGCGCGCGGTGATGGAGGTGGCGCTGTTTCCCGCGTTCGCGCTCGTGACCACGCTGCGCCCGGCGCTCGCGGCGCGCTTCTCGCAGGGCGATCTGGCCGATTGCGCGCGGCTGATCCGGCGTTCATTGCGCTTCTCGCTGGTGGCGGGCGTGCTGTTCGGATCGATTTTCGTGGCGATGTCGGTGCCGCTGGTGTCGCTCGTGTACTCGAGCCAGTATCACTACGCGGGCGAACTGCTGGTGTGGTTCTCGTGGATCGTCGTGATTCGAAGCCTGGGCGCGCTGGTCCTGCCCGCGCTGCTCGCAGCCGACCGCATCCGGACCTACGCGTGGCTCACGGCCGGCGCCGCGGTGCTCAATTTCGTGCTCAACGTGGTGCTGATCCCGACCATGCATTCGCGCGGGGCGATCGTCGCCACCATCGTCTCCTACGGGCTCCTGCTGGCCTTCGGGCTGCGGGAGGTCTTCGCTATCTTCGGGGTTCGCCTGCGGTTGCGGGCGCTGGCGTCCGCCTTTCGCACGCTTCTTGCAGGCGCGGTGGTGGCGGCAGCCCTCTGGGCAATAATCAGGCAACTTCATGTCGAACCGGGAGTTTGGATCATTGCACTCGCGCTGCTCCACGTCGTTCTTTACGGGTTGCTCGTCGTGGTGCTACGAGTCATCCGGCCGGCCGAAATTCGTCCTTTTGTGAGCAACTTGTTGAAAATGAAAGGATAGCCGGTCTACAGTATCGGCGCAGGAGGCAGTCTGGTGACAGCATTACCGACGTGGATGGCTGACGTGGTGGTTTTTGCGATCGCGCTCGCCGTGAGCGTCGCCGCCACGCCTCTCGTGCGCGGGCTCGCGGTCCGCTGGCGTCTCGGCGACAAGCCCAACGGGCGCAAAGTGCACGCGGAGCACATTCCGCACCTCGGCGGGGTCGCGTTGTTTCTCGCCGTGGCCGTCGCCGTTCTCGCCGCGGGAGTCCTCTTGCGGCGCGGGGCCGGCGACTGGTCGCTTCTGGCCAAGGCCGTCCCCGTCGTCATGACCATCGTGTTGCTCGGGCTGGTGGACGACATGCGCAGCCTGCGCGCGCGCCAGAAGCTCGTCGTCCAGACCGTCGCGGCCGCTGTGCTGGTCGCGGTGGGCTTCCGCTTCTTCACCGGCGTGTGGCTGCTCGACGTGTCGTCGATCCTGCTGGTGGTGCTTTCGATGGTGTTCATCGTGGGCATGTTGAGCTCGGTCAATCTGATCGACGGCCACGACGGACTGGCGGCCGGGGTGACGCTGATTTCGGCGGTGGCGTTTGCGGTGATCGGCGGCATGATCGGCGCGCCCGACGTGATGACGCTGTCGCTGGCCGTTTGCGGCGCCTGCCTGGGCTTCCTCTTCTTCAACTTCCCGCCCGGCCGCATCTACATGGGAGACACCGGCAGCATGATGCTCGGGCTCCTGCTCGCGCTGATGGCGTGCATGGTGTCGATGCGCTCCCACTCCGCGAACACGTTCGCGGCGGTCTGTCTCGTGCTCGGCCTCCCGATCCTCGATACTCTGCTGGCGATCGCGCGCCGCCTCGTGCTGCGCTCGCCCGTGTTCGCGGCCGACACGCTGCACATGCACCACGTGCTGCGCGCGTCCGGATTGTCGCCGCGGCGCACGCTGGTCGTGCTCTACGGCATGCAGGCGCTCTTCTGCCTGCTCGGCGTCGCCGCTGCCGCCAACTGGGTCGCACCCGTGATCGTGGGTCTCGGTTTCCTGACGGTCGCATTCGTCGCGTTCCTGCGCGCGATGGTCGAAGTCCCGGCCGAGCGCGCGACCGCTGCGTCCCCGAGCGCGATCCCGTTCCAGTCGGGCTTCCCGACCGCCCTGCAGGAGCGCCACACCTCCGTCGGCCGGTAACTCCGTTGACGCTCCCGCGAGCGCTGTGATATCGTTTCCGGCACTCGAGCGGAATACGACCGCAGTGCACCTTCCTGGACGGACGGAATCAGCGTGACGACGAAAACGACGTGTCGAATTGCCAGCGACGTCGATCTTCTCTCCCGTGTCCAACTCGATGAAGTGTTGCGCCTGCTCGACGTGTACAGCGCGAAGCACGCGATCGACCTCGTGACCCAGGACGAACCGGACGAGCTCAAGCATTCCAAGTCGATCTTCAGTTCCCCCGAACGCATCGCCGTGCTCATGAGCCGCCTGCTCGACGGCGAGTGCGACGTGCTCGTCCTCGACGCCGTCTGCCTGCCGACGCGCATGCCCATCGGGCTCACGATCGGGGCCCTCACCCGGCGCATCACGCCGTACGACGCGCTCATCTCCAACGACGACTGCATCCTGGACGAGCTGCGCGAGGGCGCCGCATTGATCACCAGCACGCTCCGGCGCGAGGCCCAGTTGCGCTACTACCGGCCCGACCTGAAGATCGTGCGCTCGCAGGGGAGCTTCGACGCGGTGCTCCAGAAGGTGAAGAGCGGGAAGGTGGAGGCCGCCGTGGTCGCGGCCGCTGACGTCGAACGGCTCAACAAGCAGGAGTCCGTCACCGAGCTGCTCACCAATTCCGTGTGCATTCCCGCCGCCGGGCAGGGGGCACTCGCCGTCATGATTCGCTCCGCCGAGGAGCAGTTCCGCGACACCGTGCAGTCGATAAACGACCCCGCGACCCACAGCATGCTGCGCGCCGAGTGGGCGTTCCTCGAGGAGCTCGACGTCGACGCGGCCGCGCCGGTCGCCGTGCTCGCGGGCATCGAGGGCAAGGCGCTCGAACTGGAGGGCATGGTGTGCTTCCCCGACGGCAGCGAGCGGATCCAGTGCATGGTGAAGGGGTCCATCGGCGACGAAGAGGACGTCGGACGCACCCTGGCCACCGAAATCCTCGAATCCGGCGGGCGCGAGGTGATCGCGGAGTTCCGCCTCTCGTGACCGTGTGATCGATCGCCGCCTCATCCGCGAAGAATCCGACCGGCTCCGACTCGGCCTTCGGCGCAAGCATTCCACCATCGACCTCGACCGCCTCGTCGCGCTCGACCGCGAACACCTCGCCAACCTGCAGGACGCCGAAAAACTCAAGCACGAGCGCAACGTCGCCTCCGACGAGATCGGCCGGCGCAAGAAGGCCGGCGAGGACGCCGCCGCCCTGCACGCGGCCATGAAGGAAACCGCCGCGCGCATCAAGGCGCTCGAAGTGCGCAACAAGGAAATCGAAGAGACGCTCGATTCACTCCTGCTCACCGTCCCCAATCTCCCGCACGACAGCGTCCCCGACGGCGCGGACAGCACGGCCAACGTGGTCGTGCGCACCAAGGGAACCGCGGCGAAGCCCTTCGCCGACGTGCTCCCGCACTGGGAGATCGGCGAGAAGCTGGGGATCCTCGACCTCGAAGCCGGGCGCATCGTCTCCGGCCGGGGCTTCGTCGTCTTCCGCGGCGACGGCGCGCGCCTGTGCCGCGCGCTGGTGAACCTGATGCTCGACATGCACATCGAGCAGGGGTACCAGGAGGTGCTGGTCCCGTACCTCGTGCACCGGGCGTCGATGACCGGCACCGGTCAGCTTCCCAAGCTGGAAGAAGACATGTACCGCTGCGACACCGACGACCTGTTTTTGATTCCGACCGCCGAAGTCCCGGTCACCAATCTGCACCGGGATTCCACCCTCGAGCGCGACCGGCTGCCCATCAAGTACACCGCGTTCAGCCCGTGCTTCCGGCGCGAGGCGGGGAGCCACGGGGCCGACACGCGCGGGCTCCTGCGCGTTCATCAGTTCGACAAGGTCGAGATGGTGAAGTTCGTCCACCCCGACGGGTCGTACGACGAGCTGGAGAGTCTCGTGACCGACGCGTGCGCGGTGCTCGAAGCACTCGAGCTTCCGTACCGGGTGGTGGCGCTGTGTGCGGGGGACTTGAGTTTCGCGGCGGCGAAGTGCTACGACCTGGAGGCGTTCGCGCCCGGCGTCGACAAATGGCTCGAGGTGTCGTCGTGCAGCAACTTCGAGGACTTCCAGGCACGCCGCGCCGGGATTCGCATGAAGAAAGCCGATGGTGACCGCCACCGCTTCGTGCACACCTTGAACGGGTCGGGGCTCGCCCTTCCGCGCGTGGTGGCGTCGATCCTCGAGGTGCACCAGACCCCGACCGGCCGGGTGAAAATACCGCGGCGCCTCTCCGCGTACATGCAGGGCAAGGAGTACCTCGGCTGACGGGTAGCCGGATTTCCATGGCGCTCGCGCCCAGCGGCAACATTCGATTCTGGCTGAAGGGGTACCTCTTCCTCGGCGTGGCCGTGCTTACCCTGGCCATGCTGGTCTACTCGAACCACCTCATCTCGCGCATGCGGGCGAGCTCGGAGGCGACCAGCCGCCTCTTCTCGCGTTACTTCTCGAACGTCATCTTCGAGGTCGCAGACGACGGCAGCCTCGCCAACCTGCGCGCCGTCGTGCAGGAGACCGACCTGCCGATCATCATCACCGTGTTCGAGGGCAAGCCCATTCTCTGGCACGGCGTTCCCGTCGACGAGCGCACCGAAGAAGACTTCCAGATGCTGATCAACATGGACGTCAACAACCCGCCCACGCCCAAGCTCAAGAAGCTGGTCGAACTCTATCGCGAGTTCGACCGCACCAACGCGCCCATCCCGATCCGCGCGGTCGGCGCCGACGACCCCACCGGGTGGGTGCACTACGGGCCGTCGCCGCTCCAGCGCGAGCTGCGCTACATGCCGTTCGTCATGCTCGGGATCTTTCTCGTGTTCATGGCGGTCGCGATCCAGGGACTGCGCACCCTCAAGGTGGCCGAGCAGCGCTCGATCTGGGTGGGCATGGCAAAGGAAACCGCGCACCAGCTCGGGACGCCGCTCTCGGCGATGCTGGGCTGGGTGCAGATTCTCAAAGACCGCGCCGCTGCACGCGGCTACGACGACATGCGGGCATCGATCGACGAGATGGAGATCGATCTCTCGAGGCTCAACAAGGTGACGGAACGCTTCAGCAAGATCGGCTCGACGCCGGAGCTCGCCGCGGTCGATTTGACGCCGGTTCTCGAGCGCACGGTGGCGTATTTCCACAAGCGGCTGCCGAGCCTCAAGGCGAACTCGTCGATCACGCTCCGGGGCGAGAAGATCCCGCCCGTCAACGGCAACGTGGAGCTGCTGGAGTGGGTGTTCGAGAACCTGATCAAGAACGCGCTCGACGCGCTGGGCGAGTCCGGCGGCGAGATCGAGATCACCACGCGCCACGCGGCCGAGCAGCGGGCGGTGGAGGTCACCGTGCGGGACACCGGGCGCGGCATTCCGGCGACGCTGCGCGACCAGATCTTCAACCCCGGGTTCACCACCAAACGGCGCGGGTGGGGGCTGGGACTCGTGCTCGCGCGCCGGATCGTCGAGGAGTACCACGGCGGCGAGATTCGTCTCGTCGAGTCCCGCCCCGGCAAGGGCACGACCTTCCAGGTGCGCCTGCCCGCGGCTTGATCGGCCTCGTCCGGACGCGTATACTTCAGAGGCATCCGGCATTCCGCCGCGCGCCGCGCCCGTGTCCGCGACCCGACAGCCACGCTGCTCTATTACAAAGAAAAATGACCAAACGCATTCTCTGGGTCGACGATGAGATCGAGCTGCTCAAGTCGCACGTCATGTTCCTGCGTGGCAAGGGCTACGACGTCCAGACCGCCACCAACGGGGCGGACGCGTTGAGCCTTGTCCGCGAGGGCAAGTTCGACATCATGCTGCTCGACGAGTCGATGCCCGGGCGCAGCGGGCTCGACGCGCTGGTGGAGATCAAGGAAGCGGACACCGGGCTGCCGGTGGTGATGATCACCAAGAACGAGGAAGAGCGGCTGATGGACAACGCCATCGGCATGAAGATCGACGACTATCTGCTCAAGCCGGTGAGCCCGCTGCAGATCTATTCGGCCTGCAAGCGCATCCTCGACGCTCCCAAGATCCAGGAGGACCGCCTCTCGCCCGACTACGTGCGCCAGTTCGGCGAGATCAACGCGCTGGTGCAGGAGAGCACGTGGGACGCGTGGCTGCGCGTCCACCGCAAGCTGTGCCAGTGGGACCGCGAGTTCGACCAGTTCCGCCGCACGGGCTTGAATGCCACCCACGAGGACCAACGGCTGAATTGCGCGCACCACTTCGGGCAGTTCGTGGAGGCCAACTACCGCGACTGGGTCGCGTCGGCCGACCGCCCGACCATGAGCGTCGACATCTTTCCGAAGTTCATCGCCCCGCACCTCAAGGCGGGGGAGAAGATCTTCTTCATCCTGGTCGACTGCGTGCGGCTCGACCAGTGGATGGTGATCGAGGAGTTCCTGGGCGAGTACTTCGACGTGCAGTGGGACTTCTACTCGTCGATTCTGCCCACCGCCACGCCGTACTCGCGCAACGCCATTTTCAGCGGCTTGTTTCCGGACGAGATCGCCCGCCGCTATCCCGACAAGTGGCTGGAGCGAAGCAACGAGGAGACCAGCAAGAACAAGTACGAATCCTTTTTCCTGGCCGAGCAGATGAAGCGCGCCAGGCTCGACGAGAGCAAGCTGCGCTACGTGAAGATTTATACGGCGGCCGAGGCGAACGAAACCAAGAAGCGGGTGGCGGGGTTTATGAACACGCCGTTCGTGGCGCTGGTGTTCAATTTCGTCGATATCCTCACCCACGGCCGGAACCAGTCGGAGATCCTCCAGCAGCTGCTCCCGGACGAAGCGGCGTTTCGCTCGCTCATGCGCTCCTGGTTCTCGCACTCGGTGCTGCGCGACATCCTGATCGACCTCGCGCGCGCGAAGATCAAGGTGGTGCTCACCACCGACCACGGCTCGATTCTCGGCCGCAAGTCGAGCCTGGTCTACGGCCGGCGTGACACCTCGACCAACCTGCGCTACAAGTTCGGTGACAACTTGAAAACCGACGAGCGCCAGGCGATCATCACGCGCCAGCCGGGCGAGTTTCGCCTGCCCTCGGAGTCGCGCACCAAGACCTACATCTTCGCGAAAGAGTATTTCTATTTCGTCTATCCGACCAATTTCCGCGACTACGAGAAGGCCTACGACGGCAGCTTCCAGCACGGGGGCGTCTCGCTGGAGGAGATGGTCCTGCCCTGCCTGACCCTCACGCCCCGGTGACGGGGCGTCGGCCATGCCGCGATCGGTTGCATGCACGGTGCGCACCGCCTCGCGCGCGGAGACGGTGCAATTCGGCGCCGCGCTGGGAACCCGAATCCGCCACGGCGTGTGCGTGTGCCTCACCGGCCCGCTCGGTGCCGGCAAGACCGCGCTGGTCTCGGGGCTGTGCCGCGGCCTCGGCGTGACCGACCCGGTCGTCAGCCCCACCTTCATCCTGCTGGAGAGGTTCGCCGGCCGGCTGCCGGTGGTGCACGTCGACTTGTACCGCCTCGAACACGAGCGCGAGCTGGAAGAAATCGGTGTGTTCGACACCCTCGGCACCGGTTCGGTGGTGCTGGCGGAGTGGGGGGACCGGTCTCCCGGCCTGTTGCGCGGGGCCGACATCGTGATCGACATTCAGCCCGGTGATGGGGATGCGCGCACGCTGGTCGTGTCGGCGACGCCGAGCCTGGCCGCCGACCTGGCGGGGTGCCAATGGTAACGCTCGCGATCGACACCTCGCACGCGGTCGGGAGCGCGGCGCTCGCGGTGGACGGCGCCGTATCGGGAGTCGGACGCTTCGAGGAGCCGTCGTCGCATCTGGTGGCACTGGGGCGTACGGTCGAGGACCTGCTGTCGGCCGCCGGCCGCAGTGCCCGCGACGTCGATCGTATCGCGGTCGTGATCGGCCCGGGGAGCTTTACCGGGCTGCGCATCGGGCTCGCGTTCGCGAAGGGACTGCACGCGGCGATCGGCGTGGAGATGGTGGTGATGGACTCGCTGCGCCTGCTGGCGCTTCCGCACCTCGCCGACACGCCGACCGTGTGTGCGATGATCGACGCCCGCCGGGGCGAAGTGTACGCGGCGGTCTACGCACCCGCGTCCGCCGCCGAAACCGACGCGGATGCCGGGGCCGCGCGCGAAGTCGGGACCCCGCGCGCGCAGGCGCCGGACGCGTTTCTGGATTCACTCGCCGCCGCGCCCGCGCTCTTCGTCGGCACTGGAACGCTCGCCCACGCCGACCGGATCCGGGCCCGATTCCCGGGCGCGCGCCTCGCCGGCGGCGCCGAGGCGTACCCCTCGACGGCGCACCTCGCCGCCATTGCCCACCGGATGCCCGCGCTCGACAAGGCGTCGATCCGGACGCTGGAACCCCTCTATCTGCGGCCCAGCGGCGCGGAGCGCATGCGCCTGCGCCCCCTGGGCCGCGCCGGCGACGACCCGGCTACCGATTCATGACCGACCTCGTGATCGAACCCCTCGATGAGCCGCACCTGCCACGCGTGCTCGAGATCGAACGCGAGCTGTTTCGCGCGCCGTGGTCGCTCGCCATGTTCCGCCAGGAAGTGGAGGAGAAGTGGCTGTCACGCTCGTTTGTGGCGATCTCCGAGCAGCAGGTCGTCGCGTACGTGATCGCGTGGTTTTTGCGCGGTGAGGTTCACATCCTGAACCTCGGCGTCACTCCGACGCACCAGCGGCGCGGCATCGCGCGCCGCCTGCTGCGCCACATCCTCGATTTTGCGGAAGAAACCAACAGTGCGTTGGTCACACTCGAGGTCCGGGTCAGCAACGAGGCGGCCAAGCGGCTCTACGCCTCGATGGGGTTCGCGTCGGTCGGGATCCGGCGGCGCTACTACCGCGACAACGACGAGGACGCGCTGGTCATGACCCGCCGCCTCGGCCGCGACCGGGAGCGGGAATGACGATGGGCGGCTCCTCGAAGCTGGCCGTCGTCGCCGGCAGCGGCATGGGGGCGCTCGCCGACGAGGTGGCGGTGGATCGGCGCGTGCCGTTTTCCGACATCGACGGGGTCGGCGCCTGCACGGTGGCCGGCCACGCGGGGGAGGTTCGCGAGGGAACGCTCGACGGCCGGCCGTGTGTGTGGGTGCTGGGCAGGCGGCACGGCTATGAGGGGCAGGCGGCAGCCATGCTGAAGCTGGTGGACTGGCTGGCGTCCCGGGGCGTCACCCACCTGCTCGTAACCTCCGCGGCGGGAGCGCTCCGTCCATCGCTGTTGCCGGGGGAGGTCGTGATCGCCCGTGACGTGATCGACCGGCAGAACCGCCGGTTGGCCCCGCGTCCGGACCCGCCGGACACCCGTTTGGCGCTCGACCCGGGGCTGGTCGCCGCGCTGGAACGAGCCGCCACGCGGGCGGGGGTCGCGTGGCACCGGGGCACGCTGGTGTGCGGCAGCGGACCGGCCTACGAGACGGCCGCCGAGGTCCGTTACCTCCAGGAGAGCGCCGGGGACGTGGCCACCATGTCGGCCGCGCCCGAGATGATGGCCGCCAACCGGATCGGGCTCCCCGTGGCCGTCGCCGCCCTCGTGACCAACCCCGGCACCGGCATCGCCCCGGCGGCCCTGTCGCACTCGGAGGTGCTCGATGTGGGACGGAAGTCCGTCGGGCAGGTGGGGGCTGTTGTCAGGCAACTGCTTGCAGAATTGTAACTTGAGTGGGAGCCGGCGCCTCGTGCCCGGAATGCTGTTGTGGCCCTCCGGTGGCACCGCTATAGTGGGATCAATTCCCTGACGAAGGACGGTGCTCTCCGAATTGTCGTGGTTCAAACGGGAAAAGAAGGGCGTCCAGCCCATCCAGAAGAAGCCCGTTCCGGACGGTCTCTGGAAGAAGTGCGACATCTGCGGAGAGATCCTCTACGTCAAGGAGCTCGAGAAACGTCTGTGGACGTGCTCGAAGTGCGGCTACCACTTCATGATCTCGACCCAGCAGTACATCGAGATCCTCGCCGACCCGGGTTCCTTTCGTGAAACGCACACCGGCCTCGTCTCGGGCGACCCGCTCGAGTTCAAGGACCTCAAGCGCTACAAGGATCGTATTCGCGAGTACCGCGAGAAGACCGGCATGGAAGACGCGATGGTCACCGGCTTCGCCTCCATGGGCGGCCGCGACGTCGTGCTCGGCATCATGGACTTCTCGTACATGGGGGGCAGCATGGGGTCGGTGGTGGGCGAGAAGTTCGCGCGCGCCGCGGACGACGCCATCCTGCGCCGGCGCCCGTTCATCGTGGTGTCGCGCTCCGGCGGCGCCCGCATGCAGGAGTCGATCTACTCGCTCATGCAGATGGCGAAGACGAGTGCGATGCTCGCGCGCCTCGACGAAGCCGGCCTCCCGTACATTTCGATCATGACCAACCCGACCACGGGGGGTGTGACCGCGAGCTACGCCAGCCTCGGCGACGTGATCATCGCCGAGCCCAAGGCGCTGATCGGGTTCGCGGGACCGCGCGTCATCCAGCAGACGATCCGGCAGGATCTCCCGGAAGGCTTTCAGCGCAGCGAGTTCCTGCTCGAGCACGGTATGATCGACATGATCGTGCCGCGCGACGAGCTGCGCCGCGTGATCGAGGGGCTCCTGGACTTCATGAGCGCGAGAACTGCGGCGTCCGTCACGGAACAGGAAGTGAAGGATGACTCGGAGTCGCCGGCCGTTTCCTGATCCCTCCTCCCCGCTTCCGCCCCACCTCACATTCGTCCTCGGTCTCTCGCCTTCTGCGATGACGCTGGGGCTTGCCAACATGCGCGCCCTCATGGACCGCCTCGGCCACCCGGAGCGGCGGTTCCGGTCGGCGCTGGTGGCCGGCACCAACGGCAAGGGGTCGGTCACCGCGATGCTCGCCTCGATATTGAGCCGTCACGGCGTGCGCACCGGCCGCTACATTTCGCCGCACGTGTTCAGCGTGGTGGAACGCATCGCGATCGACGGGGAGTTCGTGAGCGTGGCGGAGATGGAGGCGGCCGCGGCCCGCGTCGTCCCGCTCTACGGCGAGATTCCGTTCAGCTACTTCGAAGCCCTGACCGCGATCGCGTTCCTGGTGTTCGCGCAGCGCGGCGTCGAGGTCGCGGTGCTCGAGGTGGGCCTCGGCGGCCGTTTCGACGCCACCAACGTGGTCGAGCCGGAGGTCAGCATCGTGACCAGTATATCGCTGGACCACCGCCGCATCCTCGGCGATACCGAGGAGGAAATCCTGCGCGAGAAGCTGGGGGTGGCGCGCGCCGGGATCCCGCTCCTGGTCGGGGCGCTCTCGCCGGAGCTGCGCGCGGTCGTCGACGAACGCGCCGCGCGCGCCGGGTTCGACGTGTTCGGCCCAGTGGAACTCGGCAATGCAACAGTCGAGGAAGAGTTCCTGGGCGGCATTCAGGTTCGCCTCCGCACGCCGCACGCCGACTACGGCACCGCGCGCGTCCGTTTCGGGGGGCGCCACCAGGCGGTCAACGCGCTGCTCGCGGTCGGCGCCGCGGAGCGGCTGCTGCCCTCGCTCGAGCGGGCGGTGGAGGGGCTGGAGGCCGCCGCCATCGCGGGGCGGTTCGAGTGTCTGGAACGGGGCGGCCGCACCTTCGTCCTCGACGTCGCGCACAACGACGCCGCCCTCGTGGCCACCGCGGACCACCTGGCCCGGTTTCGCCCGCGCGAGGAATGCGCGCTCGTGTTCGGGCTGCTCAAGCGCAAGGAGCTTTTCGAGGCGCCGCGCCACCTGATGGAGGCGGCTTCCTGCCTGTGTCTGGTCGAGCCCGACGCCGAGCCCGGAAGCAACGACGCGGCGTTCCCCCCGCACGAGTTGTGGGCCCGATACTTCGCTCCGCTCTTGCCCAATGCGGCGACGGACGTCATGCTGTGGAACCGCACGGCCTCCGGCGACGATTCGCTCGCGCGTGTGAAGCGCTGGCTGGACGGCGACGGCCGCCGGTTCAAGGTCGTGCTGGCGACCGGATCCCATCGCGTGGTCGAGGGCTTCGGGGGACGGATTCTGGCGGATGCAGTCGGGAGCGCACGGTGAGCCTCTATCTGGGCGTCGACATCGGCGGGACCAACGTCAAGATCGCGGCGGTGTCCGCCACCGGGCGCGTGCTCGCGCGCGGCGTGATCGATACCCGCGCCGGGGAGGGTCCGGCGCGCACGTTCCGCCGCATCCACGACGCGGCCCGCCACCTGGCGGGGAAGGGCCGGGTCGGCGGGGTCGGCATCGGGTGCGCCGGCCTGCTCGATGCGCGGACGAAGCGCCTCCACGCCTCGCCGAATCTCCCCGAGTGGGAGGGCGCCGCCCTGGAGCGAATCGCGCGGGTGCACTTCGGTGTACCAATCCTGGTCGAGAACGACGCGACCTGCGCCGCCTTCGGCGAATCGTTCGCGCGGGGGCGGAACGGGCGCGACCTGGTCATGATCACGCTCGGCACCGGGGTGGGCGGCGGCATCATCAGCGACGGGCGGGTGGTGCGGGGGACATCGGGATTCGCGGGCGAGGTCGGCCACATGGTCGTCGATCCGAAAGGGCCCCGCTGCCGCTGCGGCGCCCGCGGGTGCCTCGAGGCGTACGCCAGCGCGTACGGGATCGCGCGCACCGCACGCAACGCCCTGCGCCGGCGGGGGAAGAAACGGCTCGCCGGGGGCGGGCGACTGGACGCCCGCGCCGTGTTCGAAGCCGCCCGCCGCGGCGACCCGGCGGCGCGGGAGACGGTGCGCGTGACGGGCGAGCACCTGGGTACGGCGATTGCGTCGCTGCTGAATTTGCTCAACCCGTCGATGGTGGTGATCGGGGGCGGAATCGCGGCGTCGTTCGCCGCGCTCTCGCCGCACGTGCGCCGGGCCGTGGAGCGCAGCGCGTTTGCCGCCACCGTACGCGCGGCGAGGATCGAGCCGTCGCGGCTGGGCAACGACGCGGCGGTGGTCGGCGCCGCGATGCTCGTGCGCGGCGCGCGACCGCGAAGGCGCCCCGCTGGTTGATTCTGCCCCGCTGACGGCATGCCCATGTCCTCACCGCGACACCGGCCCCAGCGATTCGCCGCCGCGCTCGCGGTCTACCTCGTGCTGGCGGCCGGCGCGGGGGCGCGCTTCGGCGCCGCCCAGACCGGACCGGCCGAGCCGCCCGCGCCGGACTACTACGACATCACCGGCGATTTCACCTCGCTGAAGAAGATCAACGGCGAAACCGTCCTCGAGCTCCTGCAGAACGTGCGCATCGTGCACGGCGACGTGACCGTCAACGCCGACCGGGCGGTATCGTTCACCGAGCGGCGTCTCACCCAGCTCACCGGGCACGTGCGGGTGCAGCAGGGCACATTCGTAATGACGGGGGAGGAAGGCGAATACCGCCGCGACGAGGACCTGGCCGTGCTCGAGCGCCGCGTGCACATCGTCGACGAGGGCTGGACGGTGGACTGTGACGAAGTGCGCTATTCGCGGCGCACCGGCCAGGCGTGGCTCATCGGCCACGTGGTGGGGCGCGATTCCACCTCGACGCTCCGCGCCGACCGCGTGCTGTACGAGCGCACCATCGGACGCGCGGAGGCGTTCGGTTCCGTCGAGCTTTCCAACCGCGAGGAGCGCGTGGTCGTGCGCGGGCGCCACGGCGTCTACCGGCGCGACCGCGGCGAGGGGTTGATCGACCGCGACCCGACACTCGTCTCCGGCCCCGACGACGACGAGCCGGTCACGGTGGTGAGCGACACGATGCGGGTGTACCCGGACAGCTCGCGCGCGATCGCGTACTACCGGGTCAAGATCATCAAGGGCAACACCGTCACCCAGTGCGATTCCGCGATGCTCTACGACGACCAGAAGCGGGTCGAGCTCTACGGGCATCCGCTCGCCCGCCAGGACCGCACCACCATGAAGGGCGAGCGCATGATCGCCCACTACGACGAGAAGGAGATCAACCGGATCGACATCCTCGGCGCCGCCGTCATCCGGGACGAGCGCCGCGACTCGCTGGTGGTCGGGCGCGACAACTGGGTCGCGGGCGACACGATTTCACTCTATCTGCACGACAACGGCCTCGACTCGCTGCACGTCGCGGGCCACGCGTCGAGCGAGTACTACCCGTCGACCCCGAACAAGGTGGAGAGCAACTTCATCAGCGGGAACCGCATGTTCTTCCGGCTGGGGCGCGACGAAATCGAATTCGTGGACGTGTCGGGCAAGGCGGGTGGGACGTACCGGTACCTGAACCTGGGCGCGAACCAGACCGCGGACAGCCTGCGCGCGGTCGGGGATTCCACGCTCGCGTACGTCCCCTTCGCCGGCCGCGCCGAGCGCGTGGAGTATTCGGCGGAGCGCATCCAGTACCACGCGCGCACCAGGGACCTGGTGCTGGAGAAGTCGGCCCGGCTCACCTATCACGACAACGAGCTCACCGGCGACGCCATCACCTACCACTCCGCGCTGCAGATCCTCGACGCCACCGGGAGTCCGACGCTCACCGACGCCGGCCAGAAACTCTACGGGAAGCGCATGGACTACGACCTCGAATCGGAGACCGGGCTGGTCACCTCCGGCAGCACGCAGTACGAGCAGGGGTACTACCACGGCGAGAACATGGCGAAGGTGGGGGAGAACGAGCTCAAGGTCTGGAATTCCTGGTACTCGACCTGCGACCTCAAGGAACCGCACTACCACTTCGCGGCGCGCACCATGAAGGTCTACCCGGACGACAAGGTGTTCAGCGGCCCCATCTGGCTCCACATCGGCAAGACGCCGATTTTCGCGCTGCCTTTCATGGCCAACTCCATCAGCCACGGGAGGAGATCGGGGGTGCTGCGTCCGGACTTCGAATTCGGGATCACGAGCGACCGCTCGCGCTTCATCCGTAACGTGGGTTACTACTGGGCCACCAACGATTACACCGACTTCACGTTCGTGGCCGACTTCAACGAGGACAAGTCCTGGCGGCTGCACATCACCAACCAGTATAAGCTCCGTTACTTGTTCGACGGCGCCGTCCAGTATTCCTATTTCCGCGACCTCACCGATCAATCCACCGAGTGGACCTTCGACGGCGTGCATCGCCAGACACTGGGCGAGAAGGCGTCGCTCAACGCGGGTTTGCGCTTCGTGTCGAGCGACGACGCCCCGCAGAGTGTCAACACCATCGACGACGTGAACCGCTATATCGACCGCTCGATCCGCTCCAACGTGAGCCTTCGCAAGAGCTGGGACACGGCGGGCTTCAGCGCGTCCGCCAGCCGCACCCAGAACCTGAACATCGTCGACCCCGACGCGATCAAGGTTCAGATGACGCTGCCGGACGTGACCCTCTCGATCCCGTCGCGTAACCTCTACTTCGGTTCGGACTCCAGCGCCCCCAAGGGGCTTTGGGAAAGCATTCTCAAGAACACACGCTATTCACCCGCTCTGTCGGGCAGCCGCCAGAACACCGAGAAGCTCTACGAGGATTCGGAGGCGATCAACGGCCGCGCGGGGCTCTCGCTCAGCAGTCCGCAGCGGATCAAGTTCGTGACCCTGGCGCCGGGGCTCAACACGAGCCTGGTCTCGTCGCGATACGACCTGCAGCGCCGGGCGTACGACCGGATCGTAACCTCGGGGGGAGTGCCCGACACCGTGCCCGTCGCCGCGCTGGACTCCACCTCGACCATCACCCAGTTCACCTGGAACGTCGGCGTGTCCGCAAATAGCAACTTCTACGGCACCTTCTACCCGCGCATCGGCCGCTTGCGCGGCATCCGCCACACGCTCACGCCGAGTGTGGCCTATTCGCTGACCCCGGCGCAGCACGGTCGGCCGCGCGCCCAGGGGGTCGGTCTCAACCTGCGCAACGCCTTCGACCTGAAGGTGCTGGATACGTCGAAGGCGGCGCGGGAGGACACCACCGATACCGAGGGGGAGAAGGTCCGCAAGCTCTCGAGCGTCCTGTTCTGGAACCTCTCCGCCTCCTACCGGCCCGACCTCCCGCTCGACCAGGCGTGGAGCACCGTCAACTCCGCGGTCAACTTCGTGCTGATGGGCATGAACGTGTCGATCAACCACGTGATCGACCCCTACACCTGGGACATCAACAGCACCAGCGCGACCTCGAGCCTGCGCATCGGCGGAACCCACCCGTTCGGGAGGGCGTCGCACGTGGACACGCGCGAGCTCAACCAGGTCGCGGCGGCCGATACCTCCCACGCGAAGCGGAAAGACTTCGCCTCCGGCGGCGTCGAGTTCATCCAGACCGGAGACGTCGCGGCCGACCGGCCCGCGGGCGACATCCAGCTCGAGGAGGGGCGTCTCCCGTGGAGCATGTCGCTGGGGTTGAGCTACTCGAAGTCGTCGTCGGGGCAGTCCAGCTCCACCCTGCGCATGGGCTGGCAGGTCAAGCTGACGGACAACTGGCATATTGACTATTCGACGATCTACGACGTCGAGTCGCGCGAGCAGTCGGGCCAGTACTTCAGCATCGGGCGCGACCTGCACTGCTGGGAGATGAGCTTTTCCCGCCAACTGCTTGGCGACGAGTGGCAGTACTACTTCCGCATCTCGCTCAAGGCCCATTCCGACCTCTACGGCGAATCGGGCAGCCGCGGCGTCGGGGGCGGTCTTATCGGTCAATTCTAGGTCGGGGCGGGAGCGCCCCGGCGGATGTCCCCCGAAATCTCGCGTCGCCACGCCGAGAATGCTTGAATATGTATTGACACGTTTTTTTTGAGGTCGATAAAGTGCGCATGAGAGTGGGAAGGAGGTGAACAATGAACAAGACTGAATTGATCGAGCGCATCGCGCAGAAGACCGGGCTCACGATGAAGGACGCCAAGAACGTCATCGACGTGATTTTCAGCACCCAGGCCAAGAGCGGCATCATCGCGGGCGAGCTCAAGTCGGGTCGCAAGGTACAGATCACCGGGTTCGGAACGTTCCAGGTCCGCAAGCGCAAGAAGCGGGAGGGACGGAATCCACAGACAGGTGCACCCATCGAGATTCCAGCGACCAAGTTCCCCGCGTTTTCCGCGGGCCGCGCCCTAAAGGACCGCGTCAAGGTGTAGTACCCTGGCGTGGCTCTGTCGTCGGCAGGCGAAGCGTGCACCGCTTCGCCTGTCGCTTTTTTGTCCGCTATGCGGGTCCTGTCGGCCAACAGCCCACGGCGGGCTCGCCATTCGCGCCTCCGCACTCGGTGGCTCGCCCTTGTGGGCGCCCGTTGGCCGCCACCCGCGTCGTTCCGGATCGGCGCCACCCGCTCGTGCTGCAGGGAATTCCGGGTCCTGCCACCCGCTCCAGTACAACCGCGCGCCGGTCAACGCCTTGTGGCGTGGCGACGGCACGTGCTATATTCCTCGACATGCGTTTCCTCGTGGCAAGTTTGGCCGCGTGGTCGGTGCTCGTGTCGCCCGGCGCCGCCCAGGCGCCGCAGACCGCGCCCTTCGACGCGACCGTGCGCCTGGTGTACGAAAGCGACACGCGTGCGTACTACCGGCCCTGCGGCTGACACAACAATGCCGCTGGCGGACTCGCCCGGCGGGCGGGTCTCTTGAAGACGTTGCGGGCGGAGTCGGCGCCGGTACTGGTGTGCACGGCGGGGGATTTCTACGGGACCGCCGACGTGTACAACGAGTCGAAGTCGCATTTCGTGGCGCGGATGCTGGGCGAACTCGGATACGACGCGATCGGCGTCGGCGAGATGGATCTGAATTTCGGGCTGGCCTCGCTGGTCGAAGACGCCCGCCTCTACCGCCTGCCGATCGTGTGCGCGAACCTCCAGGCCAAGAACGATTCCTTGCGCGTGCGCACGGGCGGGCCCGAGTCCACCGCCGCTGACCGATTGGGCAGCGCGTTCCCGCCGTACCGGATCGTGACCAAGGCGGGCGCGCGCTTCGGGTTCCTGGGGCTGCTGTCGCCGGCGACCAAGACGCACGCGCGGGAAGCGACGGTGGAGTCGCTGACGTACGTGCTGGGCGACCCGCTCGAGATCGCGAAGACGGCGGTGGCCGAGCTGCGGCCGCAGTGCGACGTGCTCGTCGTGCTGGGCCACATGGACGAGGAGGAGGCGCGCAAGCTGGCTGAAAAGGTCCCCGGGATCGACCTGGTAGTGCTGGGACACGACCCGCAGGGGAAGTCGCTCGGAGAGTTGGTAACGGTAGGCGACACCCACCTGCTGCGCGCGACCGCGCAGGGGCAGTACATCGGCCAGCTGGACATGCGGCTGGGCGACGATCACCACATCGCCGAGGTGTGGAACCGGCTGCACGTGCTGCAGGCCTCGTACCCGGACGACCCCGACATGGCGAAGAAGCTGGACCAGTTCGACGTGGACAACCGGATGATTCAGAAGGAGCTCTTCGCCAAGGAACAGATGAAGGCCAGCGCCGACGACCCCTTCGCCGCGCGCTATCTCGGGGTGGGTGCCTGCCAGTCGTGCCACCTCGAGCAGTTCAACGTGTACACCGGTACCCGCCACGCGCATGCCTACGCCACGCTGGCGTCAGAGTTCGTCCAGCGCGACACCAACTGCGTGGGCTGCCACGTGACCGGCTACGGCGACGCGGGGGGATTCCAGGGCGTGCGGATGCGTGGCTCGATGGTCGACCTGGTCGACGTTCAGTGCGAGGCGTGCCACGGCCCCGGGGCCGACCACGCGCGCGACGGCTCGTACCGCCAGAAGGCGCGGGAAAGCTGCGTGCGCTGCCACACCCCCAACGACGACCCCGATTTCAATTTTGACGAAGACTGGCCCAAGATCGCCCACTAGCCTCGCGCTCGCGGCGGCTGTCTTGTCGGTGCTTCCGGTCGGGTCGGCCCGCGCCGCCGACGCGGAGTCGCTGCTGCTGCCGGGTATCGACATTCGCTCGATCGACTTCGCGGTCGGAACCTGGTGCCGCTACCGGGTCGTCGACGAAGCCATGGGCCAGGCGGACACGAGCGAGGTGATGCTGGCGATCGTCGGGCGGGAGTCCACACCCGACGGTCCCGCGTACTGGCTCGAGATCGAGACGAGTCCATTGCGCGGCTCCGACGACGACCGTGACTTCTCGCGCGTGCTGGTGGACGATCGGGTGCGCGCGATGGCGCCGGGCGACTCGGTCTATCATTTCGTGCGGCGGTTCTACGTCAAGAAGGGCAACGGGCCGGTCGAGGCGGGTGATCCCCGGGACCTCAAGCGGCTAACGGTCGTGTCTCCCGCCTCCAGGGGGGATTGGAAAACCACTCCCGGCCGCCGGATCGACACGACCGCGGGAGCCATCGATTGCGAACTCCGCCAGTTCGAGACCGACGAATCGCGCGACGTCCCCGCAGGGCGGATCGTGATCCGGCAGCGCCGGGTCGATCGAGTCCAGGTGTGGGTCTCACTCGTGATCCCCGTGTTTCATCTCGCCCGCTGCGAGATCGAGCGCCTGCGCGAGTCGAAGGCCATCCCGCCGGTGCGGGGCGTGCCGGATTCCGGGCCGAGAACCTCACGAACCACCAGCGAGATCGTGTCCTACGGCACCGGCGCGAAAGCGCGCATTGCCGCGCCGTGATGCGATGATTTGATTTTGGCCGCGGGGCTGTGCTATAAGATCGCACAGATTCGGGCCCGCAACCGATTTCACCTGACTTCCACGGTTACCAACTGATTCAAGGAGGAGGGCGCCCGCCTGCCGCGCCCGGGACTACCCATGAGCGATCGACTGCGACGCGTCAAGTACGCGGAGAGTGTTCTCGGAACCATCGGCAACACGCCCCTGGTCAGGCTCAACCGCGTCGCCGCCGACGTGAAGTGCACGGTGCTCGCGAAGCTCGAGTACTTCAATCCCGGCGGCAGCGTCAAGGATCGCATCGGAATCGTCATGATCGAAGACGAGATCCGCAAGGGGACCCTCAAGCCGGGCGGCACCATCGTCGAATGCACGTCGGGCAACACCGGTCTCGGACTCGCGCTCGCGGCCTCGATCCTGGGGTACAAGTGCGTGTTCACCATGCCCGACAAGGTCCCGGTCGAAAAAGAGTACATGCTCAAGGCGTACGGGGCGGAGGTGATCCGCTGCCCGACCAACGTCGCGCCGGACTCGCCCGAGAGTTACTACTCGGTGGCGAAACGTCTCGCGCGCGAGCGCCCCAACGCGGTACTCGGCAACCAGTATCAGAATCCGATGAACCCGGAGGCGCACTACCGGTCGACGGGTCCCGAGATCTGGCGCGACACCGGCGGCGAGGTCGACTACCTGGTGGCGGGCATGGGGACCGGCGGGACGATCAGCGGGACCGGCCGCTACCTGAAGGAAATGAAGCCGGCGGTGAAAGTAATCGGCGCCGACCCCGAGGGCAGTATCCTCACCCATTATTTCTATCACAAGGAATTGATCGAGGCTCGCCAGTACCTGGTCGATGGAATCGGCGAAGACTTCATCCCGGGGACCTGTCAGTTCCAGTACGTCGACGAGATGATGCTGGTGGGCGATCGCGAGTCGATCCTCATGACGAGGCGGCTCGCGCGCGAGGAAGGAATGCTGGTGGGCAGCTCCTCCGGCACGGCCGTCGTGGCCGCGCTGCGGGTGGCGCGCGACCTCGACGCCGACAAGATCGTGGTGGTCCTGATACCGGACACCGGGGAGCGTTACTTGAGCAAGGTTCATTCGGAAGCGTGGCTCGCCCAGCATGGTCTGGGCGGCGCGTAGACAGGCGGAGGCATATGGGATTCTCGACCGATTGCGTGCACGCGGGGCAGTCCCCGGACGAAAAAACCGGCGCCGTCATCACGCCGATCTTCCAGACCTCGACCTACCGGCAGGATGGAATCGGCAAGCACCGAGGCTACGAATACGCCCGCACCGCCAACCCGACGCGCGAGGCCCTGGAACGCAACGTCGCCGCGCTGGAGAAGGGGAAGCACGGAATCGCCTATTCCTCGGGCATGGCCGCGATCGACACCGTGCTCCGGCTGTTCGGACCGGGGGACGAGATTGTCGTGACCCATAACGTGTACGGCGGCACGTACCGCCTCTTCGAGATGGTGTTGAAGGGGTACGGCCTCTCCTTCAAGTTCATCGACACCGCCGACCTCGCGGCCGTGGAGCGCGCGCTTTCGGACAAGACCCGCCTGGTCTTCATCGAGTCGCCCACCAACCCGGTGCTCCGCGTCACCGACATCCGCGCGGTGTCGGAGATGGCGCACGCGCGCGGGGCGCGGGTGTGCGTGGACAACACCTTCATGAGTCCCTACCTGCAGAATCCGCTGGCCCTGGGCGCCGACCTGGTCACGCACAGCACGACCAAGTTCCTGAACGGACACAGCGACATGGTGGGCGGCATCGTCGTGTTGAACGACGACGTTACCGCGCAGAAGCTCCGTTTCCTCCAGAACGCGGTGGGCGCGGTTCCCGGGCCGATGGATTGCTGGCTGGCGCTGCGCGGGACCAAGACGCTCGCCGTGCGCATGAAGCAGCACGAAGCGAACGCCCGGGTCCTCGCCGCGTTCCTGGCGGGACACCCAAACCTGGAGAAGGTCAACTACCCGGGGCTGCCCGACCACCCGCACCACGAGCTCGCCAGGCGACAGGCGCGCGGCTTCGGCGCGATCATTTCCTTCGACCTCGAGTCGCGCGAGCGCGCCGACAAAGTGCTGCGCGCGGTCAAGCTCTTCACCCTCGCCGAGAGTCTCGGCGGGGTGGAGAGTCTGATCAGCCATCCTGCCACCATGACGCACGGCAGCGTTCCCGACGCCGACAAGGCGAAGCTGGGCGTGACTCCCGGGCTGGTGCGGATCTCGGTCGGCATCGAAGACGTCGAAGATCTCCAGGCCGATCTCGAGCAAGCGCTTCGTTAACCATCTGCCGCGATCGGGCCGCTCATCGAGAAAGAGCGGTCGGTGTGCACTCCCTCTGCCGCCGTCCTCCCGCGCACAATGTTGATATGCGCGACTGCGGATTGGCGTCCGAGGGAGTGCACACCTTCCCCAAAAAGAACGGGCGATATATCGGGCGAAGCGCGATTTCGCGAGTCGCGCATTCCAGCTTGTGCGCGCGAGCGCATGAGCGCGGAGTCCGATATATCGCCCGGGAATACTCGGGGTCGCCATCTTGCGCGTCCGGCGGATCGTGACTATATTCAGAACGTCGATGTTGCCACACGACAACGTGCTACGAGCTGATCCTCTGCAGTTTTTGCTTGACGCATCTGGCGGTATCTTCTAGGGTTCCGCAAGATATTGTGGTTCCGGTGCGTCAGGACACAGCATCCTGTGTATCCCGGCCATTTAAAACGGTTTAGGCTGTTGCCCTTTTTTCACCTCAACACGGAGGAGTTGGGTATGGAAAAGCGGGAAAAAGGCGGGGTGCTCATGAAGGACAAGGAGTACGTCAAGTTCGTTCAGCTCCTTCGAAAGGCGGAGAAGGAAGGACGGTTGGACGGATATCCCTGTCCGCTTTGCGGCTCGCGGTACGCGACTAGCGATGATGCGGAAGGGTGCTGCCGGGTTGTGATCTCGTGACCCCCGCAGCCGGACGGTGAATATGTCTATCGTGAGTTCCAGTACCATTCGACAGCACTGCTCGGTCTGCAAGGCCGACTTCGACATGGACATCATCAAGCAGGGCAGCACCGAGGAAGTGCTGTGGCTGAAATGTCCCGGCTGTCAGGGCTTCCTTCCCTACATGCCGAAGGAAGACATGACCGGAGCCGACGATCGCCTTCCGGACGAGCAGTTGGTGGCGATTGAAGACCTGGATGTCGATCACGCCAAGGAGTACTCGGACGACCAGGAGTTTCAGATCGGTGAAGTGATTCACCACCGCTCCTGGAACGATTTCGGCAAGATCGTCGGCAAGGATCGGCTGCCCGGTAATCGCCGGACGATCTGGGTGCAGTTCATTCGGCAGGGGCGCGTGCAGCTCCTCGAAGGCGTCGTTCACTAACGACGTCGGCGCGGGGCGATCATGCACCGCATCGGAGTCGCGGCCTGCGTGGCGGCCGCGCTCGCGATCGTAGCCTGCGCCTTCCACGAGGCCGGTGCCGCGGGCATCTATGAAGATGCTCCTGCGGAATCGGCCTTTCTTTTATCCCCCAGACAGATAGTCGTGCGCGGCACGTTGGAGTTCACCTCCGGTGGGGCGGAGGGCTCCGTCTATCGTCTCCTGGCGGCCTTCCCCGTCCGCAGCGCCTTCTACGTGTCCGTCGACCAGCCGTTCGTCGCGCTCACCGATTCGTCCCACATCGAGACCGGACTCGGCGACCTTCGGCTCCGCGCCCGGGCGCGGCTGTGGGGGGGCGGGGGGCGTGCGGTCTACCTGCTCGGATTTCTCAGCGCGGGCACCGGCAACAGCCGGTTCTTTCCGTATTCGTCGCAGACGATCGACGTGAACGCGTCGGCTGGCTACGCCGATTCCCTGGGCACTCTGACCGTGTGGGCGATCGCTGGATTCACCTGGGTCAGCAACTATCCCGACAATCAGGTGATCGTCGCCGCATGCACGGACTATCTGCGCGTGAGCGCGGGGGCGTCGCTCGCGCTCGGGTCGAAAACCGCGGTCGGGGCGGGCGCCTTGGTTCTTTCGTACGAGGGCGATACGCGCCGCGATCTCCTCTTCGCCACCGGGACCTATCAGTGGACGGGCGCGCTGGGCCTGTTTGCCGACGTGCAGGTCGAAACCGGGCCGGTCGGCGACCGCGTGAACGACTGGGGTGCGATCGGGGGCGTGAGCGTCGGTTTTTGACCCCTCGCACACTTCGAGAACCGCTTCGCAGTTTGCCCGTGCTGCCTGCCCGCGCCGGGCCCCAACCCCCAAGCACAGAGTTCCGAGTCGCGCCTCGTCGCGTCAGCCCGATTCCCATGGATTCCGCATGCGGACGCCCCAAAAGTCCCCCTGTCCGTGGCACATGGCTTGCCCTTTCGGACCCCGGCAGACCCTCTGGTCGACGCAACGACAACGGACCAGACATCGCTCCCCGATGGGAGAGCTGGAGGGAACTCGTGATCCGCATAGTCCTCGTGGAGGACGACGATCTCATGCGCGAATGGCTCGGACGTTCGCTCGCCAGCCGTGGCTACACGGTGGCGCGCTTCGCTCGCGCCGACCACGCCATTCCCGCCGTCGCCGCGGATCCGCCCGACGTCGTCGTCTCCGACGTGCGCATGCCGGGCATGTCCGGGTTCGAAATGGGTCACGCGCTGCGGGCCCGCGGCCTCTGCGTGCCCTTCGTGTTCATGACGGCCGATCCGACGGAGTCGCTGGACGAGGAAGCGTCCATGCTCGGGGCCCGGCGCGTGCTGCGGAAACCCTTCGGCGACGTGGCCGAGCTCTGGGAAGCGGTTGACGCCGCCGTCGACGCGGCCGTTGCAGATGGCGCCGCGAACGGCGCGGACCTGACCGAAACGTCGCACGCGCTGCGGACCCCTCTCACCGCGGTCCGCATGGCGGTCGAAGGGCTCATCGCCGAGCGCACGCTCGACGCGCGCGAACGCCACCTGGCCGAGATCGCGGTGCGCAACCTCGACCGGCTCGCCAACGCGGTCGAAGATCACCTCGACCACCTCGCCTTCGCGGGCGATCTGGACGCGCCGCTCGACTAGCGGCAATCCCTTTTTCAGTCTGTGTGGGTTTCGAGAAGTTCCGACATGCGGGACTTGCGCCGCCGTTGCACGGCCTCGGCGTCGGCGGCGGTGGTGGGGCCGCCGGCGAGCAGCAGCGTCAGCGGCTGCTCGATGGTGCGTTCGACCGACCCGCGCATCGGCCGCAGCTCGAACGAGCCTTCCTCGATGTGCTCGACCAGCCAGGCGAACGCCTCCACCCCGGTGTAGCCGAACCCATCGCAGTGAACGGGTTCCCCGTCTTCGAGGAATACCTTCGCCCGCCCCTCGGGGGTGTGGAATACCAGCACGCCCGTGAGACCGGACGAGCTCGCCAGGCGCAGCGCGTCGGCGACCACGATCCGCCCCAGGTCACCGGCGTAGAGCGAGGGCGGCCGCACGCGGCGCGCGAACGCCCGCGCGAGCGGAGACGCGAATACGATCACGACGCCGATCAGCACCAGGATGGCGGTGAGGTGACGGTCGAAGAACGCGGCGACCCCGGGCGCGACGTCACGGATGGCGCCGGTGAACTGCTCCGGCCAGGCTGGTCCCTCGCTCTTCGGCGCGGCCGCGCCGGCGCCGGGGGCGGAAAGCGCGCGAAACTGTTCGCGCGCCCACTCGTTCGACGGATCCTGCGCGAGGATGGCCTGCAGCACGTCGGACGCCTCGCCGCGGACCCAGTTGCCGGATTCGATCAGGCGGCGCGCGGACGACTCCATGGACGCGATGCGGTCGTGCTCGATCTTGGTGGAGAACTCGGCGCGCAGGGCGTAGAGGTCCTCGCGCGGCGCTTTCGACAGCGCGAGGTCGATGGTGGACAGCGCGGCATCCATCTGCCCGATGCGCGCCAGGCAGCGGGCCTTGTCGGCCAGGACGTCGACGTTGTCGGGGGTGATGGACAGGAGCACGGCGAGGCGCGGCAGCGCCTCCTCGAAGCGCCCGGCGGCCAGCAGGGTGCGGATCTCGCGCTCGAGTTCGCCGCGCAGCTCCTGCTCCACGATGCGCAGGTTCGCGACGATGTCGAGGCGCGCCGGGACCAGCGTGGAGGCGCGCGTCAGGAGGCCCCGGGCATACTCCAAACGACCCGTGCGTTTGTAGAGGTGCGCGAGCTCGCACATCGCGTCGATGTCGTCTGGGTCACGGAGCAGCGCTTCCTGGAAATAGACTTCCGCGAGCGGAAAATGGGAGAAGCCCACTGCTGAACGCCCCATGTCCAGGAGTTCCTCGCGCGTCGTCGTCGAGTCGAACAACGCCTCGTTGTTCCACTCCGGGACGAAGTGGGCACGCGGCTGCTGCGCCCCGGCCGGGGACGCAACGGCGCACAGGCCGGCCGCGAGACTGGCGATCATGAGGGAAACACGCGTCATCACGACGCGAAATCGCAACATTCATACCATGGGCACGAAGGGAAGCCATGGGAACCGGGGTGGGGCGGCCGGGAACAACCGGGCGGGATGGGGCCGTTTGGGCCGCGACGGGGCAGCGCGAGGAACGACGGGCAGCGATCAGTCGGGCAGGTTGACGGCCTTTCGGGTCCAGCTCGACACGACGGCGAAGTTCGCGGGGTCGCGCAGGAGCTGCACCCCGTGCCCGGAGAACTGGAACACACGCGTGGTGACCACCGGACGCGCGCCGCCGTGGCCGGTCGCCGCGGAGTCGTCGCCCGCCTCGGTGAGCAGCCAGAGCGAGCGCATGGCGAAGGCGTCTTCGTCGCTCGCGACCGCCAGCATCGGCTTCGGCGGCCGGAACGACAGCGCCGCCGCCAGGTCACGATCGTCCGCGGTGAACAGCGGCGAGAGGTGGACGACGACCGCCACCACGCCGAGCTCGTGGATCGCGTGTTCGACGGTGGTGCACGCGCCGCCTTCGGCGACGATGGCGATGCCGTCGGCCGGGACCCCGGCCTGGTCGCGAAGGTAGCGCCACGCGGTTTCCACGTCGGACGCAAGCCGGTCGCGCTGGCGCGCCGGCATCTGGCTGTACGACGGGATCGAGTCCGATCGGCTGTCGCCGTGCCCGCGCGGGTCGACTGTCAGGGTGGTCAGGCCGTCGACGGTGAAGAGCTGCGCGTACGGCGTGAACGCGGAGCGCCGGCCTCCCAGGTCGGGAACGAACAGGATCGCGGCCGGGCTCTTGCCGCGCCGCAGCGTCGCCTCGAGACGCACCCCGCCCTCGCCCTGGAGCTCGATGATCTCGGCGCCTTCGGCCCGGGCGGCGTCGGCGCGCGCGCGCCGCGCGCCGGCGACGGCGCCGGAGACGACCGCGTCGAACTCGCCGGCGTTCACCTTGCCCGACGCGGACAGCAGCGCGATCAACGCCGCGTCGTCGTCCGGATTGGAGTCCCCGGTCGAACCGATCAGCGCAAGGTACGCGGCGCGGGCCTCGTCGCGGCGCCCGAGGCCGGCGAGGCATCGCGCGCGCACGCGCACCGCGTCCTCGGCGGCGTCCTCGTCCAGCATGGCGACGGCATGGTCGGCCACCTGCAGCGCCTCGTCGCGGCGCCCCAGCTCCAGGAGTGCGCGCGCCCGGAGCGCGTACGCGCGGCCGAGGAACGGGGGAGGGGTCGCGCTGGCGCCGGACCACTCGATCGCGGCGCGGAGCACTTTCTCGGCGCCGTCGGGGTCGTGACCCTGATCGAGGAGCATGACGGCGTACGCGTTCGACGTGGCCACGTCGCCCGGAAAGAACACCAGAATCTGTTCGAATGCCTCTGCCGCCCGGTCGAACTGGCCGATCGACACGTACAGATCCGCCAGCCACCGCAGCGTCACCGCCTGCTTCTCGGCGGCGACGTCCCCTCCGATGAGCTGTTCGAGTTTCCGTATCTCCTGGTCGATGTCCGCGCGGGTGTCGATCCGGCCGCTCGAATCCTGCCCGCGCGCGCTCGACGCGCACAGAATCGAAACCAAGACGACCAGCGTGACGCGCAGCATGAGCGGCTACAGCCCGAGCTCCGTCGATACGGTCCGCATCGAGGAGATGACGTTCGCGATGTGTTCGTCGAGCGACAGCCCGACCAACTCGGCGCCGCGTTCGATGTCTTCGCGCGAGACGTTGCGGGCGAATCCCTTGTCCTTGAGCTTCTTCTTCACCGACGCGGGTTCGAGGTCGGAAAGGCTCTTCGACGGCCGCACCAGCGCCACCGCGGTGATGAAACCGCACAGCTCGTCGACGGCGAAAAGCGCCTGGCGCATCGGTGTGTCGCGCGGGACGCCGGTGCGATCCGCGTGGGAGAGGATGGTCTGGATCAATTCCTCGTCGACCCCGCGCGCCCGGAGGATTTCCGCCCCGCGGAACGGGTGGTCGTCGAGCGACGGGAAGCGCTCGTAGTCGAAGTCGTGCAGGAGGCCGGCGGCGCCCCACGCGTCGGCGTCGGCACCGGAACGCGCGGCGTAGTGACGCATCGCCGCTTCCACCGCGTAGGCGTGTTTGAGCAGGCTCTCGCCCTGGGTGTGTTCCTGCAGGATGGCGAGGGCGCTTTCCCGCGTGGGAAACGGCACGGCCGGACACTCCTTGGTTTGCGGGATGGCGGGGCGATCGTCTATATTAGGCGGACGACCATCTGATGATAGTATGAATACTCCCGCCAGTTCCAAAGAAAAACGCCGGCTCGCGCTGCGAACAGTGCTGCGCTACCTCGGCCGATACCGCCTTCGACTCGCCGTCGGAGGCTTGTGTCTGGTGCTGGCCGACCTGCTCGTGCTCGTGAGTCCGTGGATTCTCAAGACCGCGATCGACGCGCTCTCGCGCGGAGTGACGAAACGAGAGCTGCTCAGCTACGCGGGCATGCTGGTCGGGATCGCGGCGGTGGGCGGCCTGTTCCGGTTTCTCATGCGCCGCATCATGATCGGCGTTTCCCGTCAGATCGAAGTCGACATGCGCGCGGACTTCTTCGCGCACCTGCAGGCGATGAGCCCCGCGTTCTATCACCACCACCGCACCGGCGAGCTGATGGCGCTCGCCACCAACGACTTGAACGCCGTGCGCACGCTGGTGGGCCCCGCGGTCATGTACTCGATGAACACGGTGGTGATCGGCAGCATGGCGATCGCGCTGATGATGGTGCTGTCGTGGAAGCTCACCATCGCGGCGCTCGCGCCCATGCTCGTGCTCACGGTGGGCGTCTACTACAGCGTGAAGATCATCCACCGGCTGTTCGAGATCGTGCAGGCGAAATTCGCGTCGATCAACGCGCGGGCGCAGGAGAACCTGAGCGGCATCCGGGTGGTGAAGGCCTACGCGCGCGAGAACTACGAGACCGGCGAGTTCGCGAAGGCGAGCGGGGAGTATCTCGCGGCCAACATGAAACTGCTGCGGGTGCAGAGCCTGCTCCACCCGCTCCTCGCCACCGTCGCCGGCATGGGCGTGCTGGCGATCCTCCTCTTCGGCGGCAACCTCGTCATCGACGGCGAGATCACGCTGGGGACGTTCGTCGCGTTCAACGGTTACCTCACCATGCTGGTGTGGCCGGTGATCGCGCTCGGCTGGGTAATGAACATGAACGAGCAGGGCCTCGCGTCCATGCAGCGCATCAACGAGGTGCTCGAGGAGAAGGCGACCGTCACCGACGAGCGCGCCGGCGCGGGCGGGGTCGACCACGCGTCGATTCGCTTCGACGACGTGTCGTTTTCGTACGGCCGTGGCGGCGTCCACCGCGACGTGCTCAAGCACATCAGCTTCGAGGTGAAGGACGGAGAGACGGTCGCGATCGTGGGGCCGACGGGATCCGGCAAGACCTCGCTCGTCTCGCTCGTCCTGCGCCTGTACGACGCGACCGGCGGGCGCGTGCTCGTCGGCGGGCGCGACGTGCGCGAGATTCCGCTGCGGGAGCTCCGCGGATTGATCGGCCTGGTGCCGCAGGACATCTTCCTTTTCTCGGAGACGATCCGCGAGAACATCTCCTTCGGCGTGGCGGAGCTGCCCGACCCGGTGCTCCACGTCGTGAGCCAGACCGCGCAGATCTACGACGAAGTCATCGAGTTCCCGGGCAAGTTCGAGTCGATGATCGGGGAGCGCGGAATCAATCTCTCGGGCGGGCAGGCGCAGCGCGTGGCGATCGCGCGCGCACTGGCCAAGCGCCCCCGCATCCTGATCCTCGACGACGCGCTCTCCAGCGTGGACGCCACCACCGAGGAGAAGATCCTTACCTCGCTCGCGGGCGAATTCGAGAACCGGACCGTGATCCTGATCTCGCACCGCATCTCGACCGCGCGCCAGGCCGACCGCGTGGTGGTGCTCGACGACGGCGAGATCGTCGAGCAGGGCACGCACGACGAGCTGATCGCGCTCGGCGGGCTCTACGCCGAGATGAATCGAAAGCAGATGCTGATGGTGGCGCTGGAGAGGTGAGCGTGGAGTACATCCAGGCCGACGAACTGCAGGAGAAGCCGTACGACCGCCGCCTGATGGGGCGGCTGATGGCGTACCTCAAGCCGTACAAGCGCTACGTCGGGTTGAGCGTGGCGCTGCTCGCGGTCGAGTCGCTGATCGAGCTGGCCCCGCCCTTCGTCACCAAGCTGGCGATCGACCGCTATCTGGCGCCGACGGGAGACGTCGCGACCAGTCTTCGGCACGCCGGACTGGCGAAGGCGGTGGCGGTGCTGGGGGTGGCGCTGCTGGCGGGTCTGGCCTCGAGCTACGTCCACGGGCTCACGATGGGCTTCGTGGGCCAGCGCGTGATGTTCGACCTGCGCATGCAGATCTTCCGCCGGCTCCAGCGCCTGGATGTCTCGTTCTTCGACCGCAACCCGGTGGGGCGCCTGATGACGCGGCTCACCAACGACGTCGAGACCCTCAACGAGATGTTCACCGCCGGCGTGGTCGCGATCTTCCTGGACATTTTCACGCTGGCGGGAATCGTGGTCGTGCTGGTGTGGCTCAACTGGCAGCTGGCGCTCATCACCTTCACCGTGCTGCCGCTATTGTTCATCTGCGCACAGGTGTTCCGCATCAAGGCGCGCGACTCCTACCGCAAGGTGCGCGTGCGTCTGGCGGCCCTCAATACGTTCCTGCAGGAAAACGTGACCGGCATGAGCGTGGTGCAGATCTTCAACCGCGAGAAGGCGCAAAACCGGCGCTTTTCGCGGCTGAACAACGAGCTCTACGACGCCCACCTGCAGTCGATCCTGGCCTACGCGGTGTTCTATCCGGCGGTGGAGCTCCTGAGCGCGGTGGCGATCGCGCTGATCGTCGCCTTCGGCGGGCTCGACGTGATCACGGGTGCCATGACCTTCGGCTCGCTGGTGGCGTTCATCCAGTACGCGCAGCGTTTCTATCGCCCGATCAGCGACCTCTCGGAGAAATACAACATCCTGCAGTCGGCGATGGCCTCGTCGGAGCGCATCTTCGGCGTGCTCGACCGCGACGCCCGCATCGCCGATCCCGCGGATCCGGCGCCGATTCCGACCGCGCCGTCCGAGGTGCGGTTCGACCACGTGAGCTTCGCCTACAACCCGGACGTCCCCGTCCTCCACGACGTGAGCTTCACCGTGCAGCCCGGCGAGAAACTCGCCATCGTCGGCTACACCGGCGCGGGCAAGACCACCATCATTAGTCTACTTTCGCGTTTCTACGACGTGAACGAGGGACGCATCACCATCGACGGCGTCGACGTGCGCGGCTACCGGCTGACGGATCTGCGCCGGCACATCGCCACTGTGCTCCAGGACGTGTTTCTGTTTTCCGGGAGCGTGGCGCACAACATCCACCTCGGGAATACCGAGATCCCCGACGCGCAAATCCGCGACGTGGCGCGCTACATCAACGCGGAGCGCTTCGTCGAGCGGCTGCCGAACGGGTACGACGAGAACGTCGGCGAGCGCGGGAGCTCGCTCTCCGTCGGCGAGCGCCAGCTGCTCTCGTTCGCGCGCGCGCTGGTGTACGACCCGAAGATCCTGGTGCTCGACGAGGCGACCTCCAGCGTCGACACCGAGACCGAGTTCCTGGTCCAGGACGCGCTGCGCAAGTTCATGGCCAACCGGACCTCGATCGTGATCGCACACCGGCTCTCGACCATCCGCTACGTGGACCGCATCCTCGTGCTGCACAGGGGCCGCGTGGTCGAGGAAGGCACCCACGCGCAGCTGCTCGCACAGGGCGGGCACTACGCAAAGCTCTACGAGCTGCAGTTCAAGGAGCAGGAGAAGACGCAGCTGCTAGATTAGTCTCGATTCGGAGAGGAGTGACGACTATCGCCATGAAGCCAAAGCTCTCGTTCTGGCTGGCCGGCGCATTCCTGACCGCGTTTCTGGCCGTCGGCATCCCGTACTGGCAGGTTCCATACGCGAAGGTGTCCATGCCCAACACGCTGATGGCGCCGGGCCTGTTCATGGTGGTGTTCGCAGCCGCACTGATGCGGTTCGCGGGAAAGCACAGCTTCCTCGCGTCCTGGCTCGTCGTCGCTGCGGCCGTTCCGGCCACGGTGATGGCGCGGGTCGTGGTCGACACATCGCAGGATCCCACATCGCATAACCTGTGGCCGTTCGAAGTCGCGCTGGCGTGGCTGGTCGGACTGCTGGCCTCGCTCGCCGGCGCGGCGCTGGGGAGCGCGCCGGCGTTGCTGGCGCGGGGAGAGTCGCGCGGCGATTCATGAGTACCTGCTCGCAGGAGGAGCCATGCCCATCAGAATCGTGAGACTCGGGAGCCCGCGCGCGAAGGGCGAGGGGCTGCGAATCGGGACCGTCCGGCGCCCGCCCCGCGGCGTCCCTAAAGACCAGTGGGCCGCGCAGGATATCTATGACGTCTGGTTTCCCAATCTGTCGCCGAGCGAGACGCTGCTCAAGGCCACCTTCCCGGTGAAGGACGAGCGCGCCTGGAAGACGTTTCGGCGGAAATTCCTCGCCGAGCTGAAATCCCCCGCGGTGCGACGAGAGCTGGAGCTGCTGGCGGCCTTGTCCCATCACACCAGTTTCGCGATCGGCTGCTACTGCAAGGAGGAATCTCACTGCCACCGCTCGATTCTTCGCGAGTTGCTCGGGGATCTCGGGGCGGACATTGTGCCGAAATAGCGTTATCGGGGTTACGGACAAGGCGCCGGGAGCAATGTATTTTCTCGTACGCGTCGTCTCACCATTGTCAAGGAGGTAGCCATGAATAGCGTTGTTCATTTTGAAATGCCTTTCGAGAACCGCGAGCGCCTGGCGAAGTTCTATCAGTCCGCGTTCGACTGGCAGATGCAGATGCTCGGGCCGGAGATGGGAAATTACGTGCTGGCCATCACCACCGAGTCCGGTCCGCAGGGCCCCAGGAAGCCCGGCGCGATCAACGGCGGCTTCTTCGAGAAGCAGCCGGACCGGCCCATGCAGTATCCGTCGGTCGTGATCGCGGTGGACGACCTCAAGAAGGCGATGCAGAAGGTGACGGCCTCGGGGGGCAAGCTGCTGGGTGAACCGATGGAAATACCCGGCGTGGGTCAGTACCTCTCGATCACCGACACGGAAGGAAACCGGGTGGGCCTGCTCCAGCCGGTTCCTCGCGGCTGACGCGCGCCGGGGCTGTTTGTAGACCCCGAAGCGCCGGGTTCCCGCGAACATGGTCATGGGGCCTGTAGTTGCAGACACCCGGGGAAACCTGGTGCTCCGACTATTGGCGCCGTACCTCTCGGTCGGGGTCTGCTGGTGCCTGTTCCACAACGCGTGGCTCGCGATCATCGGCTATCACGCGCAGATTCTGTGGTGGTCGCGCGGAACGCAACCAAACCTCGGCGAAACCCCGGCCGACTCGGTTTACGATGCTGATTCTGCCGTTCGCGCTCGCCGGCCCGGCCCTCGGCGTTCTCCTTCCTCACGTCGCGCGAACGGATGTTACGGTCTGGCTGGATCGCTACCAGCTCACGGGCCCGGCGCTGCTCGTCATGACGTTCTACTTCGGGCTCGTTCACCCGGTGCTCGAGCAGGTGCACTGGGCGCCGCTGCGCGAGCGCACCCTGCTTGCCCACGTGGCGTTCGCCGGCTATCACCTGCTGGTGCTTTACTCGATCCTGCCCGTTCCGTGGCTCGCGGTGGGTTTCGTCGTCCTGAACCTGGCCTCGTGGCTGTGGTCACGGATGGTGCGCGCGTCCGGGAGTCTGTGGCCGGCCATCGCGTCGCAGAGCGCCGCGGACCTCGGGATCGTTCTCGTCGCCGCGCTCGGGTTCGTGGAGTAGACTCCACCGGAAGGTGACCTGAATGCACAATCGAACTCTCTGGATCAGCGGCGGAATCTCGGGTGTGAGTTCGGTGGTGTGCTATGTCCTGGCCATCATGCTCCCATGGCCGGAGACTCAACTGGGCACCGTGGCCGCGCTGGCGGTCGTGAGCGCGTGGCCCATCTTGAGCATCGTGTACGTCTACGGGCTCTACGATTTCGTCGCGGCGGGGAGAGAGAGCACCGCCAACCGTTTGTCATTCGTGTTCGCGGTGGCGGGTTTTGCGACGGTGCTCGCGATGATCATCGTTCAACTCGCGGTCGGTGCGGGCGTGGGCGAGATCACCGCCGGGCTGGATGAGCAGACTGCCCGGGCGATGCGTGGCGGTCTACGCCTGATCGACCACGGTCTGGATGTGGCGTGGGATTTTCTGATCGGAATAGCGCTCATCTTCTCCGGCGTGGCAATCCGCAGACGCGACGGCCTGGGGCTGGGTTGGGCGGTTGTTTCGGGGGTGCTGGGGGTGGCGTTGATCGCGCTAAACGCAGCCACCTTTCCACAGCCGCCCGCGGACGCAGGGCTCTTCGACATTGGCCCGGTTATCGGAGTGTTCACGATCGCACTCGCCGGAAGACTGACGGCCCTGGGGTGGCGGACACCCCGCGTGAACACCGGCTAGCGGCCGCTGGCCAAGGAGCACAATGCGGGTTTCCCGACCTATCGCCGAGCGAGACGCTGTTCAAAGCGATCTTCTCGGCGAAGGACGAGCGCGCCAAAAGTCCCACTGCCACCGCTCGATTCTGCGCGAGCACACTTGGTCTTCCGGCTACTTAAGCAGAATCACCTTGCGCGTGAGAACGTCATCGCTCGCCTGCACGCGTATCAGGTACACACCGCTGGGAACCGCCCGCCCGTGGCCATCGGTTCCGTCCCACGTGATCGATTGGGTCTTATAGCCGCTCACGTGCCGGTCGAACTGTGTCACGACGCGTCCGGTTGCGTCGAATACGACGAGTCTGACCGTCGCGGGCCCCTTCGTCCGAAACGAGATCGTCGTGGAGGGGTTGCACGGATTCGGGTAGACCTTGAGCACGTAGATGGGCGCGGTGCGAACCGTGCGGGGGGAGGGCGCCGCGGTGACCACGATACGGATGCGCCAGGTGGACTTGCGTGGTGGTTGGGTCACGGTGGAGATCGTGTACCACGCAGAGATCGTGTCCCCTGGCGTGGCGAGCATGTCGCTGCGTACAATACAGAACGACGGTGCGGTCAGGTTCGGCGGAGGAGTCGGTTCCGGAATGACCGGCCCGACCTCCGGCGACGGGGTTGGGGTGGGCGTCGCGGGGATCTCCGGGCGTTCCAAAGTGACGATCATGCCGCGGATGATCGGCACGAACGGCCCCGATTCGTCTTTCAGGCTGAACTCGATCCCCGGGCCGCCGCGGATCTCGTACAGCAGGCGGCTTCCGGGCTTGGTCGCGATCGACGGAAGCGCGATGCGGCGAGGCTCGCCGGGCCACAACGACGTAATGGGCAGATCCGCGGCGGTTCCCAGCGCCGTCGTGTCCGCCTGCGCGCTCCGGGTCCCGGCCGGAACCCAGCTGCACGCGCTTGCCTGGATGATACCCGTGAGCAGACACACTCCGATTGCGGGCATTGCGTGCCCGTACCTCCGGTACACGATGCACCTCCTGCCGGCGGCGGGGTGGCCGCACTCGCCGGCCCGAGTCGATGTTTCGTGGGGTTGGTCAGCGTGGGGGTTGGCGTGGGTCTGTTCGCAAGATGGTTAACAACGGCACGACTGGCAAGCGGATTCATGACGCGCCGTGGACGGCGCTCCCTCGAATGCGCTAGAGTCACGAGCGCTTGACCGGAGCCGCGGACCGGAGTCCGGGAGAAGACGAGATTGAAACTACTCTGGGTGGGTATCGGTGGATTCGCGGGGTCGGTACTCCGCTACTTGGTCAGTGGCTGGGTGCAGGAATCCTCGCGCAGCGTTTCGTTTCCGTACGGGACGCTGGCGGTCAACGTCGTCGGCTGCCTGCTGATCGGCGGGCTTTCTTACCTCGCGGACGAGCGCGGCCTGCTCCACCCGCAGGCGCGGCTGTTCCTGATCGTCGGCATACTCGGCGGTTTCACGACGTTTTCCGCATTCGGTAACGAGACGTTCGCGCTGCTCCGCACCGGCGAATTCGCGCGCGCGCTGGCCAACGTGCTCTTGAACGTGTTCCTGTGTCTGACCGCGGTGTGGCTCGGTCGCGCGGCGGCGTTCGGGATCTGGAGGTAAGCGATGACGCTCCCGGAAGAAGGATACCTGCTTCGCATCTTCATCGGGGAAAACGACAAGCACGCCGGGCGTCCGCTCTACGAATGGCTGGTCGTGCAGGCACGCGCGCGCGGGCTCGCCGGAGCGACGGTGCTCCGGGGCACGATGGGCTTCGGCGCCAACAGCAAGGTCATTCACACGGTGAAGATCGAGCGACTCTCCGAGGACCTTCCGATCGTGGTGGAAATCGTCGATACGCGCGCGAAGCTGGAGAGTTACCTCGAGACGATCGACGGTGCGATCGGCGCCGGGCTCGCCACGCTGGAGAAGGCTGAGGTCCGCTTCTACCGGAGCGACCCGGCGAAATAGGGCGCACGCGACGCCACGGCGTAGACAGTGGGCCTCTCATGGGGTAGGCTCACCGTCTTGCGCCCATGACCCTCGCCCCCGGCACCCGCCTCGGCCCCTACGAGATCGTCGCGCCGCTCGGCGCGGGCGGCATGGGCGAGGTCTATCGCGCGCAGCGACACGCGGCTCGGCCGCGACGTCGCGGTCAAGGTGCTGCCGCAGCACCTGTCCGCGAACCCCGAGGTCCGCGCGCGCTTCGAGCGCGAGGCGAAGACGGTCTCGTCGCTCAACCATCCCGCACATCTGCACGCTGCTACGACGTCGGCCGCGAGGGCGACACCGACTACCTGGTGATGGAGCTGATCGAGGGCGAGACGCTGGCGGCGCGGCTGGCGAAGGGCGCGCTGCCCGCTGGCGGAGGTGTTGAAGCTCGGCGCGCAGATCGCCGACGCGCTCGACCGCGCGCACCGCGCCGGCGTCGTGCACCGCGATCTCAAGCCCGGCAACGTGATGCTGACGAAGTCGCGGCGCGAAGCTGATGGACTTCGGGCTCGCGCGCGCGACGGGCCTGGCGGGGCCCGCCGGCAGCGGGGCGTCGATCGGCGCGCTGACGCAGTCGCCGACGATGGCGCAGCCGCTGACGGCCGAAGGGACGATCGTCGGGACGTTCCAGTACATGGCGCCGGAGCAGCTCGAAGGCAAGGAGGCCGACGCGCGCAGCGATCTGTGGGCGCTGGGCTGCGTGCTCTACGAGATGGCGACGGGCAAGCGCGCGTTCGAGGGCAAGAGCCAGGCGTCGCTGATCACCTCGATCATGGGCACGCGAGCCCGCGCCGCTCTCGCAAGCTGGCGCCGATGACGCCGCCGGCGCTCGACCGCGTGGTGCAGGCGTGCCTCGCCAAGGACCCGGCGGACCGGATCCAGAGCGCGCACGACGTGAAGCTGCAGCTGCAGTGGGCGGTGGAGGGCGGTTCCGTCGCGGGCGCGCCGGCACCGATCGCCGCGCCGACGAGGCGGCGCGGAAATTTCGTTCCCTGGATCGTCGCGGCGGCGGGGCTGGTCGCTGCGGGCGTAATGTTCGCGCAGAGCAGAGGCGGCGGCCACGAGGAAGCGCCGTCGCAGGCCGTGCACGCCGCCATTCTGCCCCCAAGCGGTGTCGTCTATTCGTCGAGCACGGATCGCCCGCTTCCGCTCGCGATCTCGCCCGACGGGAGACTGGTCGCGTTCTGCGCGCGCACCGGCGAGGGCCCCGACATGCTCTGGGTTCGGTCGGTCGACTCGAACGACGCCCGCGCCATCGCCGGCACCGAGGGCGCGCAGGGGCCGTTCTTCTCGCCCGACGGGAAGACGATCGGCTTCTTCGCGCGCGGGAAGATGAAGCGCGTCGATACCACCGGCGGCGCGGTGATCACGCTGGCGGACGGGGGCGACCCGCGCGGCGCGACCTGGAGCCCGAACGGCTGGATCGTCTTCGGGAGCACCGCCTACGGCCCGCTCTGGAAGGTGAGGGAAGACGGCGGTGCCGTCGCGGCGGCGACCGTGCTCGATTCGACGCGCGCCGAGGCCACCCACCGCTACCCGTGGTTTCTGCCCGACGGCCGACACTTTCTCTATCTCGCCCGGCGCAGCGGCGCGGGTGCCGGCAACGAGCCCACCATCTTCGTGGGAGAATTCGATTCCGCGCAGCGAACCCGCGTGCTCGAGGTGGCGTCCAATGTCGCCTACGCGTCGGGGCACCTGCTCTACATCCGCGAAGGCGTGCTGGTCGCGCAGCGCTTCGACCCGAACACGCTCGCGGTTTCCGGCTCCGCGATCCCTCTGATCGACGACGCGCGCATGGACGAGCGCTTCAGCCGCGGCGTGTTTTCCGTGTCCACCAACGGCGTGCTGGTGTGCATGACCGGCAAAAATCAGACGCGCACGCAGATGCAGTGGTTGGATCGAAGCGGCAAGTGGCTCTCGGACATCGGCGAGCCCACCGACTACACCTACGGCGGAACGCCGGAGCTCTCGCCCGACGGCGCGCAGTCGGTCATGCCCATCGCGAACCGAGAACGCGGCACGTCGGACGTGTGGCTCGTCGATCTGAATAGCGGGCGTCGTCACCGTTTGACCGTCGATGCGTACGATCACCCCGCTGCCACTTGGCACCCCGACGGAAAACGGGTGGCGGTGAGCACCAACCGGGGCGGCGAGAAAATATTCTCGGTGGACCTCCTGGCGGTGGACGGGGCGCTGTTGCGCAGCCTGCACCGGGGGGCGGAATACTTGTGGCCGAGATCGATTTCTCCGGACGGCCGCGTGCTCCTCTTCGACGCGCCCGAGACCGGGTTGAGGGAACGGTTCGACACCTGGATGGTGTCGATGGCGGGAGATTCCGGCTCGGCGATGATCGCGGGGGGTGAGGGCACGCAACAACGGGCCCAATTCTCGCCGGACGGCCGCCTCTTCGCGTACGACTCGGACGAATCGGAGCAGGAAGAGGTGTACGTCGCCGCCTACCCGGGCGGCGGCAAGTGGCAGGTGTCGCAGGACGGCGGCACCGAGCCGCGCTGGCGGCAGGACGGGGATGAGCTGTACTACGTTGACCGCGACAACTTCATCGTTGCGGTCGAGACGCGCGCCGGCGGAGCGGCGTTCGAAGCCGGCTCCGCGACGAAGCTCTTCCAGTTTCACGGCGCCGGAGGCCTGTGGCGCTACGACGTCAATGCGGACGGCACGCGCTTTTTGGTGACGCGGGCGCTGCAGGAAGACCTGGCTTCCCCGGTGACGCTCATCACCGACTGGACGCGCAAGGTCGCGGGGCGCTGATCGCGTGATGGCGCTCAATCCCGGCACCCGCCTCGGTCCCTACGAAATCCTCTCGCCCCTCGGTGCGGGCGGGATGGGCGAGGTCTATCGCGCCCGCGACACCCGGCTCAGCCGCGACGTCGCCGTCAAGGTGCTCCCGCCGCACCTCTCGTCGAACCCGGAAGTCCGCGCGCGCTTCGAGCGCGAGGCGAAGGCGGTTTCGTCGCTCAACCACCCGCACATCTGCACGCTTTTCGACGTGGGCCGCGAGCGTGACACCGATTTCCTCGTCATGGAGTTCATCGAGGGCGAAACGCTGGCCCGGCGCCTCGAGAAAGGCCCGCTCCTGACCGAACAGGTGATCACGCTGGGCGCACAGATCGCGGACGCGCTCGCGCGCGCGCACCGCGCGGGCATCGTCCACCGCGACTTGAAGCCCGGCAACGTGATGCTGACCAAGTCGGGTGCGAAGCTCATGGATTTCGGCCTGGCGCGCGCCACCGGGCTCGCGGGTGGAGCCGGCAGCAGCCTGACCATGGAGGGGCTGACGCAATCGCCCACCATGGGGGCGCCGCTCACCTCCGAGGGCACCATCGTCGGCACGTTTCAGTACATGTCGCCCGAACAGCTCGAGGGCAAGGAGGCTGACGCGCGCAGCGACATCTGGGCGCTCGGTTGTGTGCTCTACGAAATGGCGACGGGCAAGCGCGCCTTCGAGGGCAAGAGCCAGGCCAGCCTGATCGTTGCCATCATGGAGAAGCCCGTGGTGTCGCTGGTGGATCTCGCTCCCGCCTCGCCAGCGGCGCTCGACCGTCTGGTACAGGCGTGTCTTGCGAAGGACCCCGATGATCGCGTGCAGACCGCGCACGACGTCAGACTTCAACTGGGGTGGATGCATGCCGAGACGGCCAGCGCAACCGGCGCCAGCCCGTCCGTGCGAGGCGGCTCTCGGCGCGCGCGCTGGGTAGCAGGCGCGCTGCTCGTCGTGGCGGCGATCGCGGCCGCGTTCGTGGCCGGGCGCCAGAACGCGCCGGGCCGCACGTCGACGGCGTTTCAGTTTCAACGCAAGACCTACCGCTCGCAGGCCATCTTCTCGGCGCGCTTCATGCCGGACGGAAAGACGATGGTGTTGAGCAGTGCCCTCGAAGGCAACACCACGGAGCTGTTCGTGATCCGGCCCGAGTATCCCGAGCCACAGCCGCTGGGCATGAAGAACGTGCACCTGCTCGCCGTCTCGTCACGCGGCGAGCTGGCGGTCTTAAACCGCGCCCGTTTCATCGGGCACCACCGGCTCTTCAACGGAACGTTGGCGCGCATGCCACTGGAAGGTGGCGCACCGCGCGAGATCATGGAGGGCGTTCGTGAGGCAGACTGGGCTCCCGACGGTGAAAACCTCGCCGTCATCCACGAGTTGGACGAAAAGGATCGCCTCGAATTTCCGATCGGCAAGGTACTGGTCGAATCCGCCGGCTACTTGAGCGATGTGCGAGTGTCCCCGCGGGGCGACCGCATCGCCTTCATGGAGCATCCCTCCAAGTACGACGACCGCGGATCGGTCAATGTGGTCGACCTCGAGGGCCACACGCGCGTGCTGACGGGTGGATACTGGGGCATGGAGGGGTTGGCGTGGTCGCGCGACAACGCCGCCGTGCTCTTCGGCGCCACCACGAACGGGACCGACTACTCCGTGTACCGTGTCGATCTCGACGGGCACGCCGGACCCGCGGGCCAGAGCGCCGGCGGACTGACGATCCACGACGTCGCGTCCGACGGCACCTGGGCGGTGACGCGGGATGAATACCCGGTCCGGCTCGTCTTCCGCGCGGCCGGCTCGACCGCGGATGTGGACTTGTCGTGGCTCGACAATGGCATCGACCCCTTCATTTCCGCCGATGGCAAGACGGTCACCTTCACCGACCAGAGCGAAGGAGCGGGTGCGAACTACGCGGTGGCGGTCCGACCTGCGTCCGGTGGCGCCATCGTCCGGCTGGGTGAGGGCCACGGCCAGGGGTTTTCACCGGATGGGAAGTCCGTGCTGGCGTTCGTGCCCATCACGCCCTGCCGTCTCATGTCGTACCCGGTCGGTGCCGGACAGCCGGTTCGTCTCGACCGCGGCGGGTTCGAGAATATCTCCTATGCGCAATGGATGAAGGACGGGAACCACGTACTGGTGAGCGGAAACGAAGCCGGCAAGCCACCGCGCTGCTTCCTGGTTGATGTTTCGTCGGGCACGTCGGAGCCGGTGGGGCCCGAGGGGATCCGGAGAGGATGCCCATCCCCGGACGGAACCGCTTTCGTCGCCCGATCGCAGTCTGGCTGGACGATCTTCCCGATGGCGGACAACGGCGAAGGAACTCCGCTTCCGGCGCTGACGTCGAAGGATTATGTGATCCGGTGGAATCTGGACGGTTCATCCCTTTACTGTTACCAGCGGGCCACCATTCCCGCCTCGATCGACCGCATCGACGTGAAAACGGGCCGGCGCGAAACCACGCCGCTGCTGGCCGGCGGCGGTGCAGGAGCGCTTTCCATTCTGTCGGTGGCGATCGCCGATGATCTGCGCTCCGTGGTGTACGGCTCGTGGTCTTACACCTCGGTCCTGTACGCAGTCACGGGCGAGCGATAGGAGACCACGTCGATGGTACTCACTCCCGGCACCCGCCTCGGCCCCTATGAAATCCTCTCGCCCCTCGGGGCGGGCGGAATGGGCGAGGTCTACCGCGCGCGCGACACCCGGCTGGGTCGCGACGTCGCGATCAAGGTGCTGCCCCAGCATCTCTCGTCGAACGCCGAGGTGCGTTCGCGCTTCGAACGCGAAGCGAAGACCGTCTCGGGGCTGAACCACCCCCACATCTGCACGCTTTTTGACGTGGGGCGCGAGAACGATACCGACTTTCTGGTGATGGAGTTGATCGAGGGCGAGACGCTTGCTGCCCGGCTCGCCAAGGGAGCGCTCCCGGCGGTGGAGGTGCTGCGACTCGGCACCCAGATCGCCGACGCGCTCGACAAGGCGCACCGCGCAGGGATCGTCCACCGCGACTTGAAGCCCGGCAACGTGATGCTGACGAAGTCGGGGGCGAAGCTGATGGACTTCGGACTCGCGCGCGCATCGGGGCTGGTGGGGCCGTCCGGCTCGGGCGCGTCGATCGCGGCGCTGACCCAGTCGCCTACGGTGGCGCAGCCGCTGACGGCGGAGGGGACGATCGTCGGGACGTTCCAGTACATGTCGCCCGAGCAGCTCGAGGCGAAGGACGCGGACGAGCGCAGCGACATCTGGTCGCTGGGTTGTGTGCTCTACGAAATGGCGACCGGCAAGCGCGCGTTCGAGGGCAAGAGCCAGGCCTCGCTGATCGGTGCGATCATGAGCACGGAGCCCGCGCCCATTTCGCAGGTGGTTCCGATGACGCCGCCCGCCCTGGATCGGGTGGTGCACGCGTGTTTGGCCAAGGATCCGGCGGACCGCATCCAGAGCGCGCACGACGTGAAGCTCCAGCTCGCGTGGATCGGCGAAGGCGGGCAGGGGGGAGCGCCCGAATCCGTCGCGAAGCGCCGCCGTGGTTTCGGGTGGTTGCCCTGGGTGGCGGTGGTGGTGGTCGCGATGGTGGCCACGGACATTGTGCGGCAGCTCACGACCGGCTCCGACGAAGGCGAAGCGCTGGTGACGCGCACGACCATCGGCGCTCCGCCCGGCGCGCGCCTCGAGATCTCGGGTGACGACGCGGGTCCGCCGGCGCTTTCGCCCGACGGCACCATGCTGGTGTTTTCCGCCGTGGGCGGCGGGGGGGGAAAGCGCCTCTGGCTGCGCCGGCTCGACGACTTCACCGCCCGCGCGCTCCCGGGAACGGACGGGGCGAGCTATCCGTTCTGGTCTCCGGACAGCCGGTCGATCGGTTTCTTCAGCCCGACCAAGCTGAAGCGGCTCGACCTGGCGCAGGGTTCCGTGATTACGGTTTGCGACTCCGTGGATGCGGCGCGCGGCGGAACCTGGTCGCGCGACGGCGTCATCCTGTTCACCCCGGCGTTCTGGGAGGGACTCTTCCAGGTGCCGGCCTCGGGCGGACAGCGCCGCCGCGTGACGACTCCGGACTCCACCTCCGAAACGACCCACCGCTTTCCGCAGTTCATGCCGGACGGTCGTCATTACATCTATCTATCGGCCAATCACCGCGTACCGGACGCAAACACGTCGGCCATCTACTACGGTTCGCTCGACGGCGGGGAACGCCGTCCGCTGTTCGCCTCCAAGAGCAACGCCGTCTACGCGCAGGGGTTCCTCCTGTTCGTGCGCGACAGTACTCTAATGGCGCAGGAATTCGACGCCGCCAGCGGGACCGTGAAGGGCGCCCCCCGGGCGACGCGCGAGGTGGTCCAGCTCGACCGCTCGACGTGGAACGCGACCATCACCGCGGCGGAGAACGGCGTGCTCGTGTACGGTCTCGGAGGGCGCTCCGGAAACTGCCGCGTGTCGTGGTACGAGCGTTCCGGGGTCCGGACCAAGGCACTGTCGTCGTTCGGAAATCTCCTGGCCATCGATCTTTCACCGGACGACCGCCGGGTGGTGATGGAGTGGCAGCAGACCCCGCTGGCCGACGACTGGGTGATCGACGTGGCGACGGGAACCCGCTCGCGCGTGACCACCGGCGCCGACGACGAAACCGCCCCCATCTGGCTGCCGGATGGGAAGCGAGTCGCCTACGGCGCCCGGGAGTCGGAGAAGTACAGCATCTACTTCAAGCGGGCGGATGGATCTGCCGACCCGGAGCTGTTCCTCAATGATCCGGTCGAAGACGTCTGGCCCCTCTCCGCGTCGCGCGACGGGAAGTGGATCGCGTACGGCAAGGGGGTCGCGTCGGGAACCGCGCACGGAGCGCTGTGTATCAAGCCGCTCACGGGCCCGGGTGCGGCTCGCGTGCTGGTACCGGCAGCCGACGCCTTCGTGGGCGCGCAGTTCTCGCCGGACGCGAAGTGGATCGCGTTCTCGGCGTCGGTGTCGGGCCGCCCCGAGGTCTATGTGGCACCGGTACCCGCCAGCGGCGAAGGCCTCTCCGCCCGCTGGCAGGTCTCCGGCAACGGGGGCGACCGTCCGCGGTGGCGCGGCGACGGGCGCGAACTCTACTACGTCCGGCCCGACTGCACGATCATGGCCGTCTCCGTCGACGGCTCCGGCACTGAATTTCGTGTCGCCGGCGAGACGCCTCTGTTCCAGGCGTTTCAGCGCATCCTCGCCCAGACGATGGATGTAAGCAGCGACGGCCAGCACTTCGTCATTAATGCGCTGGGCGGCGACGAGGGCGAGCCGCTCGCGATCGTCGCCAACTGGCTCCAGACCCTCGCCTCGCCCTAGGCGAACCCCTCTCGGCGCGGCGTCGCGTTTGCGATAGAATCCGCCGCATGCACCTTTCCACCGGCATCCGCCTGGGCCCCTACGAAATTCTCGCCCCCCTCGGCGCGGGGGGCATGGGCGAGGTCTATCGCGCGCGCGACACCAGGCTCGACCGCGAGGTGGCGGTCAAGGTGCTCCCGACCTCCGCCCGGGAGGACCGGGAAGCCCGGGCGCGGTTCCGGCGCGAGGCGCTCGCACTCTCGCGGCTCAACCATCCCAACATCGAGATGGTGCTCGACTTCGGCGAGGATGGCGGCGTCGATTACATGGTGCTCGAGTTCGTGCCGGGGGAGACGCTGGCCGCGCGGGTGGCGCGGGGCCGCATCCCCGAGCGCGAAGCCGCCGAACTCGGTGCGCAGGTCGCCGAGGCGCTCAGCGAAGCCCACGAGCGCGGCGTCCTCCACCGGGACCTGAAGCCGGGCAACATCATGGTGACACCCAAGGGGCGGGTGAAGGTGCTCGACTTCGGGCTGGCGAAACTCGCGCAAGTGCCGAGCGACGAGACGCGCAGCATGGACGTGACCCAGGCCGGGACGGCACCGGGGACACTCGCCTACATGGCGCCCGAGCAGCTCTTGGGCACGCCGATCGACGCGCGCACAGACCTATATGCCCTCGGCGTGGCGCTCTACGAAATGACGACCGCACGGCGCCCGTTCGAGGCGCCGCTGGCGACCGCGCTGGCCAACGAAGTGTTACACGGGAAGCTTGCGCCGCCGCGCGCGCACGAACCGTCGCTCTCGGCGCGCGCCGAGGCGATCATCCTGCGCGCGATGGAGCGCGAAAGCGCGCGGCGCTACCAGACCGCGGGCGAGATGCTCGGCGAACTGCGGCGCCTGTCGGCGGCGGACGCGAGTGATTCGGGTGAAGCTCGGGGGACGACGACCGCCCCGTCACGCCGGGTGACCTCGATCGCGGTACTCCCGCTCGAGAACTTGTCCGGCGATCCCGCGCAGGAGTACTTCTCGGACGGCATGACCGAAGAACTGATCGCGTGCCTCGCGCAGGTGCGCGCGCTGCGCATCATCTCGCGCACGTCGGTGATGCGGTACAAGGGTCAGCGAAAGGCGATCCCCGATATCGCGCGCGAGCTCAACGTGGACGCGGTGGTCGAGGGCTCCGTGCGCCGGGCGGGCGACCGCGTGCGGATCACCGCGCAGCTCATCGACGCATCGAGCGAGCGTCACCTGTGGGGCAAGTCGTACGAGCGCGACATGAAGGAAGTGCTCGCGCTGCAGGGCGAGGTGGCGGCGGCAATCGTGGACGAGATTCAGGTCAGCGTGACGCCGCAGGAAGAGACGCGCCTGCGGGACGCGCGCGCGGTGAATCCCGAAGCATATCGAGGCCTACCTGAAGGGGCGCTATCTCATCGAGCGTCGGACCGACGAGAACGCTTCAGGAGGGACTCGCGTGCCTCGAACGAGGCCGTGCGTATCGATCCTTCGCTGGAACTGGCGCACGTCGGCGTGGCCGACGCCTACAACCTGATGGGATTCTGGACCGGCGTGCCGCCGCGGGAGGCTTTCCCGCACGCCCGGGCCTCCGCGCAGCAAGCGCTCGAGATCAACCCCGCCAGCGCGGAGGCGCTGACCTCGCTCGCCTACGGGACGTTCTGGCACGACTGGAATTTCGCGGAGGCCGAACGCCTCTACCGCCGTTCGATCGATCTGAATCCGAAGTACTCGCAGGCGCACCTGTGGCTCGCGAACTTGCTGGTCGGGGACGGCCGGTTCGAGGAGGCGAAAGCGGAAGCTCAGGTTGCCCGGACGCTCGATCCGGTCTCCAACATTGCAATCACCTCGGGAGGATGGTGCCCCTACTATGCAGGGAGCTTCGACGAGGCGGTTCGCCTGTATCGCGACGCAACTCGGTTGATTCCCGATTTTGGACCTCTCCACTTGTGGATGGGACTGGCGTGCGCGCAAGCGGACCTCGACGCCGAGGCCATGGCGGCGCTTGCCGGCTGCGTCGAGATTCTGGGGCGCACGCCGGTGGTAGCTCTCGGCGCTAGCGGTCGCCCACGCGCGCGCGGGGCGGACGTCGGAGGCGCGCGCTCTCCTGTCCGAGCTGGAAGCGCTGTCCGCCCACCGCTACGTCGGCAGCGTACTACTTCGCGCAGGTACTGGTGGCGCTGGGCGATCACGACGCCGCGTTCGCCGCTCTCGAGAAGGCCCTCGAAGAGCGGGCTCACTGGCTGGCATTCAGTCCGACGTGGATCCGGCGCTCAACGCGCTTCGAGGCGACTCGCGTTTCGAGGCACTGGCCGCGCGCGTGGGCATCCAGTAGGATTTCGCCGATCGAATCACCAGGAGAAACGGCCACCCCGGCGAACCGGGATGGCCGTTTTCGTCGAAAGCAGAGATCCTCTACCGATAGAGCGACTTGATCTGTCCCCAGGTGGAAACCTCGGTCGAGACCGTGGTCCTCTCCACTGTGAGCCAGATCTTCCAGCTCGCGGCTGTGGGGCCGAAGTTCATGGTGACTTCGCACTTGTACTGGCCGGTGACCATGATCGGGAGCAACGGATTGACGATGCTGAAGCCGGTATCCGTGAGGTTGTCTCCAGCTTTCTTGACCTTGTGGGACAGCACGGTACCGTACGGTGGGGCTGCTTCGACCGGGCCGGACATATCGAAATATGATTGGTCGCCGCTGTTCGCCGAATACTCCCAGTGGATGCTGATAATCGCCATGTCCGCCGGCAGGTTGGCGAAGAACGAATCCTGCGTATTCGAGGTCGGCGTCGGCCCAATCGAGCCTATCCACGTGTTGACGCCGGCATCCAGCGTGAACGTGGGCGGGTTGGACTGGTCCAGGTCGCCGTCGACGGCTTCGTTATAGTTGACTACCGCGGCGAGACTTCCGCCGGCCAGTGTCACGGATAAGAGAGCGCACAAGAGACCTGTCTTGGCAGTTTTCATGAAGAACCTCCCGGAGCGGCCGTGATTGCCCTTAGCTTAGATCAGCCCGGTCTTCTGCGTACTTCCCCGGGGCAGTTATTGTACACCCGATCGACGTGGCCCGGGGGGCATTTCTTCCTTTACGGACGGGCTTTTTCGCGCCACAGTCTGCAGTGACATTGAGAAAGATGCGCGGCGAAAGCAGCCGCGTTCGGTCGAGGAGGTGATGACCCATGAGCGACAAGGATCAGAGATTCAGACTCACCGAGTTTGCGGCATGCGCCGGTTGAGCCTCCAAATTCAGCGCAGCGGGACTGCGCGAGATACTCCGTGAGCTCCCGCTTCCGGCCGATCCCAACGTGCTCGTGGGCCACGCCGGAAGCGACGATGCCGGGGTCTATCGTCTCTCGGACGAGGCGGCGATGGTGCTGACGGTCGACTTCTTCACGCCCATCGTCGACGACCCGTACGACTACGGGCGTGTCGCCGCGACGAATTCGATCTCGGACATCTACGCGATGGGGGGCCGGCCGGTGGTCGCCCTCAACATCGCGGCGTTCCCGGAAAAGGGGCTTCCGGCGGAGGCGCTTCGCGAGATCATCCGGGGCGGCGCCGACGTGGCGCGCGCGGCCGGGGTTTCGATCGTCGGCGGGCACACCGTCAACGACCCGGAGCTCAAGTACGGTCTTGCCGTCGTCGGGATGATCGACCCGCGCCGCATCGTGCGTAACGGTGGCGCGCGGGTGGGGGACCGTCTTGTCCTCACCAAGCCCATCGGAACGGGTGTGCTGGCCACGCAGTTGAAGGCCGGCGCGCTGTCATCGCAAGCGACGGAGCGGCTGGTAGGCGTGATGACGCACTTGAACCGGGAAGCGTCGGAGCTGATGCTCCGTCACGACCCGCACGCGTGCACGGACATTACCGGCTATGGACTGATCGGCCACGCGAACGAGATGGCGGAGGCGAGCGGGGTGTCGATCGTGTTGCGAGCGGCCGCGGTGCCGCTGATCGAAGGCGCGATGGAAGCGGCCGCGCACGGCTATCTCACCGGCGGCGGCAACACCACGCGCAAGTTCCTCGCCGAGCGCGTGCGCATGGCGCCCCCGGTGGGGGAGACGATGACGTCGCTGCTGTTCGACCCGCAGACCGCGGGCGGGCTCCTGATCGCGGTCGCGCCCGATCAGGCCGATGCGTTGCTGGCGAAGCTCAAGCAGCATCACCCGCACGCTTCCATCATCGGCGAGTGCGTGGCGCGCACAGATGTCTCAATAATCGTTGAGTAGAGGCGCAAGCGGGTGGCATCGAGCCGGGGTCCCCGTGGACGAAGTCCCGCGGGGTGGCGAGATGACAGGACCCGCGAGGCAGACGGAAAAGAAACGGGGAGCTAGAACATCGCCGCGCGCAGCTGCGCGGTCGGGCGCACCGGCGTCTGGACCACCACCGGGTTGGTGACCCCGCTCAATAGCGACTCGTGCACCCGCGCCATATAGGCGTCGCGCGTGGCGTCGAAGCGCGCGATGTCGTGCGGCGTCACCGGGTCCTTGGCCGGGAGGTCGATCGCGCGCGGGTTCACCCACGCCCCGTTCTTCGTCATGCGGTAGCAGAGGTGGGGGCCCGTCGCGAGCCCCGTGGAACCCACGTATCCGATCAGCTGCCCACCCGACACGCGGCATCCCTGGAAGATCCCCTTCGCGAACGACGACAGGTGCAGGTAGTAGGTGTCCACCGAGCGGTTGTGGCGAATCTTGATGTAGTTGCCGTTGCCCGGCGCGTACGCCCGCGCCGTGACGACGCCGTCGCCGGTGGAGTACACCGGCGTTCCGCGCGGCGCCGCGTAGTCCACGCCGAAGTGGGGCTTGTAGACTTTCTGCACCGGGTGGAAGCGACGCCTCTGGAAGTTGGACGAGATGCGCGAGAACTTGAGCGGTGCCCGGCGCAGAGACTTCTGCAGCGACGATCCATCGACATTGTAGTAGCCGACGGAGCCTCCCGCCGGCCTGAAACGGATCGCGTTGAATTCCTTGCCCGCGTTCACCACGCGCGCCGCGAGCACGTCGCCCACCGCGGTGTACCCCGTCGCGTACTGCCGGCGCTCGTAGAGCATCACGTACTCGTCGCCGCGACGCAGGTCGCTCACGAAGTCGATCGTCCAGCCGAAAATCTCGTCGAGCGAAGTGGCGAGCAATGTTTCCGCGCCCTGTTCCTGCAGGGACGCGAAGATCGAATCGTGAATGACGCCGTGGGTGACGACGTAGTCGGTTTCGAACGGGACCGACTCCACCGACGCGACGTAGCCGTCGACGTCGCGGTGCACGCGCACGTATTCCTGCGGGCTGGTATAGAGAACGAGGCTGTCGATGGCGCCATTGGGGGTCGCGTACAGGTCGAATGATTGGCCGGCGCGCACCCGGCGCCAGTCGTAGGTCCGGCGCGTGTCACGGGTCAACATGTCGACGTCGAAGGCCGAGACCCCGAGCTCGCGGAGTTCCACGTACATCGACGAGTTGCGGCCGATGGTCCCGCGCAGCGGTTCCCGGGCCGGCTCGACGAAGAGCTGCTCCACTTCCGCCGGGTCGAGCGCTTCGCTGCCCTCTTCGACGCGGATGCACCCGGCGATCTCGACGTTGTGTGACATGACCCGGTCCACCAGCGGGATTAGATAGGCGTCGCGCCCCGCGTAGGCGAGGACGGCCAGGAGGGCAACGGTCAATGGGGTGGCGCGTCTCTGCATCTTGTCTAATTTAAGTGTTTATATCAGGTTATTCCGAGTTTTTTCGAACTTGGCCGATCCATGATCGCCGGTTGCCCCGGTCGGGGCAAGCCCTTTTTCGAGGCTCCGGAGGATCTGCTGCAACTTCCATTCCCCGAGGTGGGCAGAAGATGCCGCCCCGTCGTTTCCGCCAGCACCTCATCACTCCTCGCGGCCCCGAGGGATTGCTCGGGCGCGAATCCGCAGCGCGCTTTCAATAATCGCGCGCGAGGACCTAAGCGGGAGAGCAGTCCTTCGGGGCCGCAGCCCCAAAAACCGAATCCGCCGATCGCACAGGCGACCGGCGGATTCGTCAGGGGCGGCGAATTACGGCGCCGCCGTATCTGGGGTTGGTCTCCCCCGGGGAGCTCTATTTCAACAGCAGTAACTTTCGCACACGGGAGGTGGCCCCGTCCACGGTCAATCTAACAAAATAGACACCGGTCGGGGACGGAGCGCCCCGGCCGTCGCGGCCGTCCCACCTGGATACGTATGTTCCGGGGGATCTCGTTTCGTTGACCAGGGTCACGACGCGAGAGCCCGTGACCGAAAAGACCGCCAGCTCGACCCGCGCCGGCACTCCGCCCACCGCTCCTCCCACCACGAACGGGATCTGTGTGGTCGGATTGAACGGGTTTGGGTAGTTGGGCCCAATGTCGGTGCGGAATACCCGCGGCGCATCGGCGGCGGTCAGCGTCGCGACCACGCCGTCGCGCGTGTTGCTCCACCGGCTTGCGTGATCCTCCGCGTCGCGCGCGCGGACGCGGTAGCGCCATGTGCCGGTGGCGGCCGGGACGTAATCGTAGAGCGTATCCGTCACTCCACTCGCCAGTATGGAGACGCTCCCGCACCCGATCGCGAAGTCGATGTTGTCGACGCGAATTCCGGTTCCCACCGTCGCTTGATCGGTGACGTACGCGAAGCGCAACATGATTTCCTGACCCGCATACGCCGTGAGCGGAAAGATGGCGTCGACCCATCCATAGCTCGAGCCGGTGAACCCGTGCCCAAGGTTGTTCCCGGTCGGGTTCGCCGGGGTGGTGATGTTGCCCGCGATAGTCGTCCAGATTACGCCGCCGTTGGTGCTCACCTGCACGTAGCCGTAGTCGTAGTTCTGCTCGGTCAGGTAGTTCACGCTGAAGCGCAGCGAGTCGGTCGCCGCCTCGACCACGAACGGGCGGTCCATGGTGAGCGTGTGCATGATGCCGTTGCCGTTTCCGGCGTCGTAGCCTCCGCCGCTCAACCCGGAGGCGGTGTAGAAAAACCCGTTCGACGTCCATCCCGTCAAAGACGGTGTGCACGTGTCGACGAAACGAAACGGGTTCAGGCACCCCTCGACGTCGTACGAGACGACCGGGTTGGGATCGGCCGGGTCGTTACCGGTCCACGAGATCCGGGTGATGGCGTTCGCGTACGGGGACTGCAGCGCGTACTGCGAGGGCGGGTGAGGCGCCACCACACGGTAGGGGTTGTCGCCCCACTCGAGCAGCTTGAGGTTCATCGGGAGCAGCAGGTCGAATGTCGGCTGAATGAGCGATTCCGGCGGGCCGAAGCCGCCCTGCGCCTGGCTGTTCACCTCCGGCGTGAGCGCGAATATCTTTCCCTTGCTCGCCTGTTCGCCGTAGCCCCAGTCGTCGGAGTCGCCGTTGGTCCGATAGATCGCTCCCATGGCCGGGTTGCCGGTCAGGTATCCGTTCTCCCGGGCGAGCGTGTCCGCGAGCGCTGCGAACACCTCGTGATCCGGCGTGAAGGCGAAGGTGTAGCCCCACCCGTAGAGCAGGAGTTCGCCGTAGCTGTGGTACGAGAGCCAGGTGGTGAACTCGCGCGTGTTGACGAAGTCGCGGATACGCTGCGTCTCCGGTTCGGAGAACCCGCTGGTGCCACGGTAGGTCTCGCTCGACGTGCTCGGCGACGACCCGATGTTGTCGTAGCCCCACTGGTAGCCGTAATTCCGATTCAAGTCGACGCCGAAGGTCCCGTTGCCGTTGTTGCGCCGGTTCTTGCGCCACCAACCCGACCAGTGGCCGGCGTGGTTCTGCTGAACGTAGACGTGCCCGTCCGGGTTGACCATGGGCAGGAAGAAGATCTCGCGCGTGTCGATGTAGCGGGTGATGTCGGCGTCGACGCCGTAGTGCTCGAGCAGGTACTTCGCGAAGCGCAGCGGGATCTCGACGCTCATGAGCTCGCGCGCGTGGTGGTCGCCCATGTAGAGAATCTCCGGCTCGTTCTCGTCTATGGAGACGTTATCGGAGACCTTGAGCACGGTGAGGTTGCGGTTCTGGAGGCTTTTCCCGATGTGCACCGTATCCGCGATCGCGGGGTAGGTGGCCTCCAGGTACGCCAGGACCGATTCGGTCTCGGCGTAGGTGTGGTAGAGGCCCAGATTCGCGTCGATGATCATCGGCGGCGGCGCGAGCGGCTCGATCACGGAGACGGACACGGGATAGGGGCGCGACAGCAGGAAATCGAGCGCGGGGCCGTCGGCTAGGACATCGACGCCGTGCCGGGTGAAGGCGAGGATCTCGATGCCGCGGGCCTGGAATTCCTCGAGCTGGACGGGTCCCTTATAGGGGACGGTGACGACGGCGGTCGCGCCGAAACCGGGCCTGACCGCCCCGGCCAGGCAGGAAGCGGCAAGAACGCCCGTGAGCCAGCGACGCGGGGCCATGGCGTCATTATAGCGGATACCGCGCGCGGCGGCCCCTGACAACGCTCGCCAGGGACCGGAATTCCGATGGTCGCAACGCACGGGGATCGCTAAACTTCAGGAAACGGCGTCATGGAGAATCTCCTTAAGAAGCAGCTCGCCCAGATCAAATCCCGCGCCCTCGCGCTGGCGGGGCGCGCCGGCGGACCCGATCCAATCCCAGGGGCCGCCACCTCGACCGACCCGGGCCGCGAAATCATCGAGGCCGTTATTCAGACCGGCGCGGTTTTCCGTGGCGCGGATGCCGACCGGCTCCGGACGTCGCGCCGGTTTCCGTGGTGGTTTCGCCGGCGCCTGATTCACGAGCGCCAGTCGGGATTCGAAGGGGAATTCCAGCGCGTGCTGGAGGAGTTGGCCGACGGCGCTCCCCTTGAGTTCGAGCGCGCCATTCCCGGCGAGGTGCGCACCCTGGATGCGGCCGGCTATTACCTCGTGCGCCTGGCCGGCAACCAGATCGATCCGATTGCCGCGGCCGAGGCGGAGCGCCTGGCGTCGTTGTCCGTCTGGCCGGCAGACATCGTCCGCACCGTCGTGGGCGAGCGCCGCAACCGCGCGATCGTCGACCTGGCCGACGATGTCTCGCCGCCGTCCCTGCTGTTTCTCGATATCGAGACGGCCGGGCTCTCCGCCAATACGTACGTGTTTCTGTGCGGTCTGATGTACTGGGCGAACGGGGAGTTCGTCGTCGAGCAGGCGTTCGCGCGCGATTATGCCGAAGAGGAAGGCCTGCTTCGCCACGTGCGGGCCGCCATCGATCGCTTCGGCACCGTGGTCACCTATAACGGGGCCAGCTTCGACATCCCATTTCTACGCACGCGCATGGCGGTGCACCGCGTGCCCGACATCGAGCCGGTCGGGTCGGTGGACCTGCTGCACTCGTCGCGGCGAATGTTCCGCGGCGTGCTTCCAAACTGCCGGCTGGTCACCGTCGAGCGGCATCTGCGCGGAGTCGACCGCGTCGATGACATCCCGAGCCGGTACATCCCGCGCGCGTACCACGAGTTCGTTCGCAGCCGGGACGCGCGCATCATGCGCAACGTCGTCTACCACAACCGCATGGATCTGTTCACCATGGCGGTGATCCTGAACCACTTCGCGGGTTCGCCCGCTGACGACGATGTGACCCGCGGGGGAAGGGTTCCTGGACCGGTACAGCGGCCTTGATTCCGCCCCACGTGCTGTTGGCCACCGGCAGCGACCCGCCCGAAACCTCCACGTGGACGTTCTCGATCGCCCACGACTCGTCGGTTCCGCCCTGCCACTGAAGCGCGGCCGGCCCCGACACCGCGCTCAATTTCCAGACGACGGTCAGCGTGCTCGCCGTGTGCGGGATCAGCATGAACGCAGGCTCGACCGCCATGTTGTAGGCCCGGTCGCGACCCCAGTAACCGCCGTTCGTGAACCCGAGATTGGTACCGGAGCTCAAGAGCCCTCCGGCCGGCGCCACGTAGCTGGACGCGTCTCCGGTGGCGAGCTGGAACCAATGGTTGAACAGGAGATTGCCATCGACCGTTACCTGGAAGAGCTCTGTGCCGTCCCACGAGTCGATCACCCCGAGCAGGAAACCGAGGCTCACGTAGGTGTGGGCAGGGAGGCCGGTGAGCGTCAGCTGGGTATCCAGTAGGGGCACGCTCGTGTAGTGCAGGAACTTACCAGCGAACTGGTTCCCCAGGGGACCGAGCCCCGCGTAGCCCTGGACTCCGTCGAGAACCGCGCCCGGGGCCGACATCTCCGCCGGGAGGCCGCTCTCGAAGTCGGTATAGAAGACGGTCTGCGCGCCCGCTGCCCCCGCGAACAGGGCGACGGCGAACACGGCAATCCCGATGCGGGCAATGGCACTGGTCATGGTTCGGTTCCTTTCTCGTTCGGAGCCTCGGTGGCTCCAGCCGGTGAGCGTGGATCTGGCTTCGGAGATAGGACGGGGAGACCGCACGGGAATCACGGGCGAGGCGCGAAAAAAGGACATCTTGTGGCGTCACCATGGGTGATACCATCGCGGCGCGCACCTGCCTCACCCACCTCCCGACAATCATGCAATTCAGCCGTTCTCAAACTGTCGCAATCCTGGCAAGGGTGTGGCTGTCGGCCCTTCCCCTCGCGGGCGTGTCGGTGGCTCGTGCGCAGCAGATCGAGCCGCGCGCGTATTCGAATGCGCCCGTGGGCGTCAATTTCGCCCTGGCCACCTACGGCTTTGCCGACGGTTCGGTAGTAGTCGACCCGTCCGTGCCGCTGGAGAATGCGAATCTCCAGATGCACGTAACCGGCGTTGCCTACGTGCGCACGCTCGGCCTCTGGGGGCTGTCCACCAAGGCCAACGTAGTCCTGCCGTTCGCGTGGCTCTCTGGAACGGCGGAGCTGGCGGGCGAGCCCGTGCAGAGGGAAGTCTCGGGTTTGGGCGACGTCGGACTGCGCGTGTCCGTCAACCTGTTCGGGGCGCCCGCACTCCTGCCCGGGGAGTTCGCGTCCTATCGCCAGCGCGCGATCATCGGCGCCAGCCTCAACGTCTCGGTTCCCACCGGCCAGTACGACTCCGACCGCCTCGTCAACATCGGCACCAACCGCTGGCTCGTGAAGCCGGAGCTCGGGGTGTCGCGCGCCCTGGGTCTGTGGACGCTGGAACTCGCCGTGGCGGCTTCCTTGTTCGGGAAGAATGACGAGTTCATGGGCGGCCAGACGCGCGAGCAAGCCCCGCTCTATTCGGTTCAGGGGGGCGTCATCTACAACTTCCCGCACGCGATCTGGGCGGCGCTAAACGGCACGTATTACACCGGAGGCCGCACGACCGTCGATGGCGTCGAAGGCGACGACCAGCAGGAGAACAGCCGCGCGGGACTCACGGTCACGTTTCCCGCATCCCGGAGACATTCGGTCAAGCTATTCGCCAGTACCGGGGTATCGACGCGCACCGGAGGCAACTACGACCTGTTCAGTGTTGCCTGGCAGTACCGGTGGGGTGGTGGGCTCTAGCGCGCAACCGGGAACAGACTGGCAACGGCGTGGGTGTGGGGTTACACTTGCCCGTCGCACGATCTTCGATGTGCACACACGTTTCAGACCGGGAGGTCTTGCCTTGAAATTACATCTAACGATGGGGGCCGCGCTGGTTGCGTGCGTGGCATCGGTCGCGTCCGCGCAAACGCTCACTACCACGAGCAGCTCTTCGGGTTCGCTGCCGGCGCACCGCGGGGAACTCATCCCCCTCGGCGGCTACGCGTGGACCATGGGGTTCGATGTCTATACGGGTCTCTCTTACGGCACGATCGATCTGAAGGACGCAGGCTTCTTCGGCGCAGCGATCGACGTGAACACTCAAAAGAGCGCGTCGGGAAAGACCGCGCAGATCCGGTTGTTGTATCGACGCTCCAACACCACCGCGCAATTCCGTTCCGTAACGCTGGCGCAGCCATTCGAATCGGACGTTTCCGTGGAGTACTGGCACATCGGCGGCCTGGCCGGTGTCCCGCGGGGCAACGTGATGCCGTACGCCACGTTTACGGTTGGCGGCACGCGCCTGGTCGCCGAAGGCGACGACACGTGGAAGTTCTCGACCATGCTGGGGCTCGGCGTGAAGCTCTACAAGTCCCCGAAGGTCGGCCTGATGATCCAGGGCACTTGGCCGTTCACCTTCATGGAGACGTGGGGCGGGGTCACGGTCGGAACCGGCGGGGCCGGCGTGTCTCTCGGCGGGACGGGGATATCGCAGCTCGACGTGGGCGGCGGACTGATGATCAACTTCTAGACCGGCGGGCCCGGACGCGACGGGCGAGCCGGTGATACGGGATGGGTTGCGATGAACGTCGAGAAGTTTCTCAAGCACGTCGAGACGTCGGACTGGTACGACGGTCAGATTGTCCGGGTGGAACGCCTGCCGGAGCGCCCCGCGCGTTTTGCTCCGCTCGACCCGCCCGTGACCCCGCGCGTCGCGGCAGTGATCGGCGCGGACGGAATCGAGAAGCTCTACACCCACCAGGCCGAAGCGATCGCCCGCGCGCGCGCCGGCGAACACGTGGTGGTCGTCACCGGAACCGCGAGCGGTAAGACGCTGTGCTATAACGTGCCGGTGCTGGAGTCGATCCTCGACGACCCCGCCTCGTGCGCGCTCTATCTGTATCCGACCAAGGCGCTGGCGCAGGACCAGCTGCGCACGCTGACGCGCTATCTCGAAGCGGACGCGGCGCTGCCGCTGGTCTGCGGAACCTACGACGGTGACACGCCGCCCAACGCGCGCCGCAAGCTCAAGAACGACGCCAACGTGCTCCTCACCAACCCCGACATGCTGCACTCGGGGATTCTCCCCAATCATGGAACGTGGGCGCGCTTTCTCGCGAAACTCAAGTACGTGGTGGTCGACGAGGTCCACACCTACCGGGGGACGTTCGGCTCCAACGTGGCCCACGTGCTCGGGCGGCTCAATCGCATCTGCGAGCACTACGGCGCGAGACCCACGTTCATCGGCAGCTCGGCGACGATTCGCAATCCCAAGGAACTCGCGGAGAAGCTGACCGGCCGGCCCATGAGCGTGGTCGACAACGACGGCGCGCCGCGCGGCCCGAAGGCGTTCGTCATCTGGAACCCGCCGTTTTTCGGGGACGACCGGGTGGAGCGCAAGAGCGCCAACGTGGAAGCGGCGCGAATCCTCGCCGAACTGGTGGCGGGCGACCACCAGGCGATCACCTTCGTCCGCGCGCGCGTGGTGAGCGAGATCATCGCGCGCTACGCGCAGGAGTTCGTCTCGAAGGTGTCACCCTCGCGCGCGAAGCTGATCCGATCATACCGCGGCGGTTACCTTCCCGAAGAGCGGCGCCAGATCGAGCGCGCGCTCTTCGCCGGCGACCTCAAGGGCGTGGTCAGCACCAACGCGCTGGAGCTGGGGATCGACATCGGCACCATGGAAGCGGCGTTGCTGGTGGGGTACCCGGGTTCGATCGCGTCGACGTGGCAGCAGGCGGGCCGCGCGGGGCGCGGCGCCGAACCCTCGCTGGTGGTATTGCTCCCGTACGATTCGCCCATCGATCAGTACCTGGCGCGTCACCCCGACTATTTCTTCGGACGCTCGCCGGAAAACGCGGTCGTCGACCCGTTCAACGCGCACATCGTGCTGTCGCACGTGCGCGCGGCGGCCTTCGAGCTGCCGGTGCGCAAGGAAGACTGGACGCAGTTCGGCGACGCGTGCGGCCCGATCCTGAAGTTGCTCGAAGAGGACCGGCAGGTGCGCCAGCAGGGCGGGCAGTTCTTCTGGAGCGGTCCCAATTACCCGAGCGCGGACGTGAGCCTGCGCAACATCGGCGACGACGTGTATACCATCATTATAGGAACGTCGGCGGCGATGGCGGCGGAAGGACTGAGCGCGCTGGTGAAGTCGTCGCGTGTGATCGGCACCATCGACGAATCGGGCGCCTTCCAGCAGCTCCATCCGCAGGCGATCTACATCCACCACGGCGAGACCTACTTCGTCAACGAGCTGGACGTGCGCAAGAAGATCGCGTGGGTGCAGAAGGAGGACACCGACTACTACACCCAGTCGATCACCGAGACCAAGATCAAGATCGAGAAGGAGGAGCTGCACAAGAGCGCGGGTGGCGCTGAGACGGGGTCCCCGTCGAGCGAAGCCGACGGGGTGGCGAAGCGACAGGACCCGCGTAGCCGCGACCAAATGCGCGGAACCACGGCCGAGGTCTACTGGGGCGACCTCTCGGTCACGTCGGTGACGTACATGTTCAAGAAGATCAAGTTCGGCAGCCGCGATTCGCTCGGCTTCGGCGCGCTCGACCTTCCCGCCCAGACTCTCGACACCACCGGCATGTGGCTCCTGCCGCACCCGTCCGCCTACGTGCTCGCGAAAGCCTCCGGGCGCGTGCCGCGCGAGGGGCTCCTCGGCATTTCGAACCTGATCCGTGAAGTGATCCCGCTCTACGCGATGTGCGACACCATGGACATCGGCGCGTCGGTGGATTCGTCGGCGGCGAACGCACCCGGGATTTTCGTGCACGATCGTTTTCCCGGCGGTCTGGGGTTCGCGCTCAAGGCCTACGAGCTGATCGACGAGATCCTGGCGGCGTGCGTCGAGCTGATCGACCACTGCGCGTGCCACGACGGTTGCCCGTCGTGCGTGGGCTCACCGCTCCCGCCGTATTCGCACCTCGACCCAGACGTCAACGCGCGCGGGCTGATCCCGGACAAGCAGGCGGCGAAGTCGATTCTCCACCACCTGCTGGGTCGCGACCCGTACCAGCCGTCCGTGCGGGCGAGCGCCGGGAGCGCGGAAGTGGCGCGGGAAGAGGAGGAGCTGCGCAAGCTCGTCGATGCGACGCAACTTCCGGTCACGCTCGAAAAGAAGCTGCGCCAGCGCGTTGACAGGCTGCGGCACCGGCGACCGTTCTAGGGATCCACCCACGAACAAAGCGTTACTTTAGTAGTGGAGGGGATGGTATTATATTCCCGGTGGGTGAAACGCAGGCCGGGAGGCTGCATGAGCGTCAGAAGCATCCTTCGTGACACAGCAGGCTGGGTTGGGCTGGTGCTGTGCGCCACCACCGGCTGCGAGCGCGATACATCCGGACTGGAACCGTTTCCGCTGTCCACCGATCCGGTCGTTTTCACCGACCAGCTGGCCGAGGGAGTAGACTTTCAGGCTTTCATGAATTCCAAGTACGACGCGATCACCGTGGTGACCGACGAGAAGTACAGCGGCACCGCATCCCTGAAGGTCGTCGTACCCGGACCGAACGATCCCACCGGCTGGTTCGCCGGAGGCGCGTTCACTTCCAGTGACTACCGGGATCTATCCGGATACAACGCGGTGGTGTTCTACGCCAGGGCGGCCAAGAACGGAGTGACGCTCAACGTGGCCGGGCTGGGCAACGACAACACCGGGACCTCGAAGTTCGAGGCGAGCTCGGCCAACCTCCCCCTGACCACCACGTGGCAGCGGTACGTCGTCCCCATTCCCCTGCCGGAGAAACTCTCCTCCGAGCGGGGACTGCTCTACTTCGCGGAGGGCTTCGAGAACAACGAGGGCTACGAATTCTGGCTCGACGAAATCGCGTTCACGTATCTGGAGAGCATCACGAATCCGCGTCCGGCCATCGTGACCAAGACGGTGGGCGCTTTCGCAGGCGCGACGGTCGACCCCGGCCAGGGGAGCACGACCTTCTCCATCGGGGGCACCGACCAGGTCGTCTCCCATATGCCCGGATACTTCTCCTTCTTCTCGTCGGCCGACAGCGTGGTCGTCGTCTCGGACGGAGTGATCAGGGTCGTGGGCGAAGGTGAGGCCGACGTCACGGCCCGGCTCGGGAGCGTGGATGCCACCGGGACCATCACGGTACGGGGCAGCGCCGCGCCCGTCACGGCCGCGCCGAGGCCCACGGTTCCCGCGGCCAACGTCATTTCGCTCTTCAGCAACGCCTATGCAAATGTCCCGGTCGACACGTGGTGGGCGGAGTGGTCGCACAACTATTCGAGCTTCACGGACTACAAAGTGGCGGGCGACGACGTGAAGGCCTATACGAACCTGCAGTATGCCGGCATCGAGTTTGCGTCGCAGACGATCGACGCCACCTCGATGACCCATTTCCATGTCGATGTCTGGGTGCCCGCCGGCACGATTCTCTTCCGGGTGAAACTCGTCGATTTCGGGGACGACGGTACTTACCAGGGCGCTCCTGACAGCGAGCGCGAGTTGACGTATTCGATCTACGACCCTCGAGCCCCTGCTGACCGGAACCTGGTTCGGTCTGGAGATTCCGATTGAGAACTTCATGAACGGTCCCAACGGGTTGTTTCAGCGCGCGCATCTAGCGCAGCTGATCGTCTCCGGCACCGGGAATACGGCGTTCATCGACAATGTGTACTTCCACAATTAGAGCGTTGCCGGCGGTCGTACTGCTCGTCGTCGCCGTGTGCGGTTCGGCCTGTCAGTCGGAGGATGATGCGGTGGCGTGGAATCTGGCCTGGGAGGATGAATTCAGCGGCCCGGCGAACCAGCTGCCCGATTCCACGAAGTGGCGCTTCGACGTCGGCGGCGACGGCTGGGGCAACAACCAGCTGGAATACGATACCGATCGTCCGGAGAACGTGTCGCTCGATGGCGCCGGACACCTTGCCATCACGGCGCGCAAGGAACTTTACCTGGGCAACGAGTACACGTCCGGGCGCATCAACACCCGCGGGTTCTTCAGCCAGGAGCGGGGAAAGTTCGAGGCCCGCATCCGCTTGCCGGTCGGGCAGGGCATCTGGCCCGCGTTCTGGCTGCTCGGCGGCAACTTCGAATCCGTGGGCTGGCCCCGGTGCGGCGAGATCGACATCATGGAGTATCGGGGACAGCAACCCGCGGTGCTGCACGGGAGTCTCCACGGACCCGGCTACTCCGGCGGATCTGCGCTGACCAGCCGCTACACGCTGCCCGGCGGGCAGGCCTTCAACGATGGGTTCCACGTGTTCAGTGTCGAGTGGGACGAGAAGCTGATCGCCTGGTACATGGACGGTACGCGCTACCTGACCATCACGCCCGACGACCTGCCGGGAAGCTCGGCCTGGGTGTTCGACCACCCATTCTTCATCATCCTGAACGTGGCGGTGGGCGGAAATTTCGTGGGGCCGCCCAATGCCTCCACCACCTTCCCGCAGACGATGCTCGTCGATTGGGTCAGGGTTTACCGGCGCGGACCGTAGCCATGGGCGTGCGCTTGCGGCCGGGCGCGTATGTTCTCGCGGTGCTCGCCGCGACGGCGGTGTGCACGCGCGACCGCCTCGAAACGACCGAAGGTGTGCTGGTGGTCTCGCAGGAGCAGCAGGCGTCCTGGGTCCGGAACTTCAATCCACTGACCACCGCCACCGCCGCGCGCTGGCCGACCCTGGCCGGAGTGTACGAGCCGCTCTTCGTCTTCGACAGCATCAAGGCCTCCTATATCCCGTGGCTCGGCGTCGCGCACGAATGGCGCGAGGGGAACCGGGTGCTGCGCATCACCACCCGCGCGGACGTGCGCTGGTCGGACGGGCATCCCTTCCGCGCGCGCGACGTGGCCTTCACCTTCGAGTTGATGAAGCGGTACCCCGCGCTCGACCGGCGCGGGACGTGGGGCTTTCTCTCCGGCGTGCGCGCGCTGGACGACCACACCGTCGAGTTCCGGTTCAAGCGCGTGTTCATCCCGGGGTTCGACGAAGTGGCGGCCCAGCAGATCGTGCCGGAGCATATCTGGAGTTCGGTGGCCGACCCGGTTGCCTACCCCAACGAGACGCCCGTGGCGACGGGCCCCTTCACCGAAGTCCGCGTATTCCGCAACCAGATATACGAGCTCGGGCGCAATCCAAGATACTGGCAGAAGGGCCTTCCGCGCTTCGACGCCATCCGTTTTCTCGCCTACCCGTCCAACGACCGCGCCAACCTGGCGCTGGTCTTCGACGAGGTGGACTGGGCGGGCAATTTCATCCCCGCGGTCGACCGGGTTTTCGTCGCTCGCGACGCCCGGCATCACCACTACTGGTTTCCGCTCACGGGGAGCAGCATCTTCCTGTACGCCAACACGGAGCGCGCGCCGTTCGACGACGTGCGGGTTCGCAAGGCGCTGAGCATGGCCATCGATCGCGAACTTCTGGTCGACGTGGCGCTGTACCGTTACTCGCGCCCCGCGGACGCAACCGGCTTGAGCGACGCGTACTCCGCGTGGCGAAATGCGGACATCGCCGCGGCCGCCGACTGGGTGAGGCTCGACGTCGAAAGAGCCAATGCGCTCCTGGACGAGGCAGGGCTCCAGCGCGGAGCGGACGGCGTGCGCCGGCTGCCGGACGGGCGGCCGTTGGAGTACGAGATCCTCACCGTATCCGGGTGGTCGGACTGGGTGCGTGCGTCGCAGGTGATCGCGCGCGGCCTTCGCCTCGTCGGCGTCCACGCCTCGGTGCGCACCTACGACTTCAGCGCGTGGTTCCAGCGCGTGCAGGAAGGCGACTTCGACCTGAGCCTCGGCTGGTCTTTCGAAGGCCCCACGCCGTACCTGTTCTACCGGTGGCTGATGTCCTCCGCCACGGTGAGTCCGATCGGGGTGGCATCGATGGGGAACTGGCACCGTTACGGCAGCGTCTCGGCCGACTCGGTGCTCGCCGCGTTCGAGCGGGAACCGGACCCGGCGGCGCAGCAGCGGCTGGGCGACGCGCTCCAGCGCATCTTCGTCGACGAAGCGCCGGCCATCCCGCTCTACCCCAATCCGTCGTGGGCCGAGTACAATACCGCGCGCTTCGCCGGGTTTCCGTCGGCGGAGAATCCGTACGCGGACCCGTCGCCCAACAAGTTCGATCGCGGCGAAACGCTGCTGGTGCTGACGACGCTCGCGCCGCACCGGGAGGTGGAGTGAGTTGCGCTACATTCTGCGGCGCCTCGGCTTCTACCTGCTCGCCGCCTGGGTGGCCGTGACGCTCAATTTCTTCCTGCCGCGACTGATGCCGGGCGATCCCGCGACGGCGCTGTTCGCCCGCTTCCGCGGCCGGCTCACGCCCGAGGCCATGCAGGCCCTGCGCGAAACCTTCGGGCTCACCGACGCACCGCTCTTCAGCCAGTACCTCACCTATCTCGGCAACGCGCTGCGCGGGGACCTCGGCATTTCGGTCGCGTACTTTCCCGCTCCCGTGTCCGACGTGCTGGCCCTGGGGTTCGTGTGGACCCTGTTCCTCGCCGGTACGGCGGTGATCGTGAGCTTCTGCATCGGTACCATGCTCGGCATCGTGGCCGCATGGTGGCGGCGAGGGTGGATCGACACGTGGCTTCCGTCGACGCTCGTCTTCCTCGGCGCGTTCCCGTACTTCTGGCTGGCGATGGTGCTCCTCTTCGTCTTCGGGTTCACGCTCGGCTGGTTTCCGCTCGGTCACGCGTACGGCGACGATCTCACGCCCGGCTTCAACCTCACGTTCCTGGCCGACGTGGCGCGCCACGCGATTCTGCCGGTGGGCACGGTGGTGATGGCGACGCTGGGCGGCTGGCTCCTGTCGATGCGCAACACGATGATCTCGGTGCTCGGCTCCGAGTACGTGAATCTCGCGCGCGCCAAGGGACTGCGGCCCGGGCGCGTGATGCTGCGCTACGCGGCGCGCAACGCGCTGCTTCCCAACGTCACCGGTTTCGGCATGGCGCTCGGTTTCGTGCTCGGCGGCTCGCTGCTCACCGAGATCGTGTTCTCCTATCCGGGGCAGGGCTACCTGCTGGTCCAGGCGGTGCGCAACCAGGACTATCCGCTCATGCAGGGCATCTTCCTGGTGATCACGCTGGCGGTGCTCGGCGCCAACTGGCTGGTGGACCTGGTCTACCTGTGGCTCGACCCGCGCATCAGGGACTCGTCGCGTGACGAAATCCGGAGCAGAGCGAGCCAGCGGCTTCGCTCTGTGGGTGCGACGCCATCCGCCGCGACCGCAAGGCCACGATCGGCGCCGTCATCTTCGCGTGCTTCGCGCCGTCGCGCTGGTCGGGCCCTGGTGGCGGGCGACCCCGACGCGCTCGTCGGCATCCCGCTGCAGCCGCCGTCCGCGAAGCACTGGCTCGGGACCACCGGCCAGGGGCAGGACGTACTGGCGCAGCTCGTGGTGGGCACGCGCACCTCGCTGGCCATCGGCTTCGTCGTCGGGTTCGTGGTGGTGCTGGTCGGCGCGCTGGTCGGGGTGACCGCGGGCTACTTCGGCGGCCGCGTCGATGGTCTGCTCTCGCTCCTCTTCAACGTCTTCCTCGTGATACCCGGGCCTGCCGCTGGCCATCGTGATCGCGGCCTATCTGCCCGTCGGGGCCGCTCACGCTGGCGCTCGTGCTGGTGGTCACGGGCTGGGCGTGGAACGCGCGCGTGCTCCGGGCGCAGACGCTGTCGCTGCGCAAGCGGCGACTTCGTCGCCGCCGCCGTCGTGGCGGGCGAGTCGAGCTTCCGCATCGTGACGCGCGAGATCCTGCCCACCATGACGTCGCTGCTCGTCGCGCAGGTGATCGGCAGCACGGTCTATGCGATCGGCGCGCAGGTCGGGTCTCGAGTTCCTCGGACTCGGCGACGTCTCCGCGGTGACGTGGGGCACCAACCTGTACTGGGCGCAGAACGACGCGGCGCTGCTCACCGGCGCGTGGTGGACGTTCGCGCCCACCGGGCTGTGCGTGGCGCTCGTGGGTTTCGGGCTCAGTCATGCTCAACTCCGGTTTCGACGAGATCACCAATCCGCGTCTGCAGCTCGAGCGCGCGTGGCGCGCCACCTCGAAGCGACGCGGGCACGAGCCCTCGCGCTCGACGCCGGTGGTGATGGATCGTGACTGAGCCGCTGCTCTCGGTCCGCGACCTGTGCGTCGACTACATCACCGAACACGGCCCGTGCGTGCCGTCGACGGGGTGTCGCTCGACGTGCATCGCGGCGAGATTCTCGGCGTCGCCGGTGAGTCGGGCAGCGGCAAGTCGACGCTGGCGCAGGCGCTGCATGCGCATCCTGCCGCCGCCGGCGGTGATCTCCCGCGGCGCGGTGCGGTTCGAAGGCACGCGACGTGCTGACGCTCGACGAAGGGCGAACTGCGCGCGCTGCGCTGGAACGCGGATCTCGATGGTGTTCCAGAGCGCAATGGACGCGCTCAACCCGGTGATCACCGTCGGAGAGCAGATCGTGGACACGCTGACCGCGCACCGGACGATCGGCACCGCCGCGGCGCGTTCGCGCGCGCGGCCGAGCTGCTGGACGATGGTGGGCATCTCCGGCCGCGCGCTCGACGCGTACGCGCACCAGCTCTCGGGCGGCATGCGCCAGCGGGTGAGCATCGCGCTGGCGCTTGCGCTCGAACCCTCGCTCGTGATCCTCGACGAGCCCACGACCGCGCTCGACGTCATCGTCGAGCGCGAGATCCTCGGAGCAGATCCGGGACCTGCAGGCCGGCTCGGCTTCGCGGTGCTGTTCATCACCCACGACCTCGCGCGCATGCTCCAGTTCTCGGATCGCGTGGCGGTGTTCTACGCCGCACGACTCGTCGAAGCGGGGCCGCCGAGCGCCTGCGCACGCGCCGCGTCATCCCTACACGCAGGGTCTGCTGCGCGCGTTTCCGACCGCTGCAGGGCGACACGGCAAGCCCGCAGCATCCCGGGCTCGCCACCGAGCCTGCAGAATCCGCCCACCGGCTGCCGCTTCCACCCGCGCTGTCCGCTCGCGCTTGCGACCGCTGCCGCGGAGCGCTCACCGGATTTCACCCGCTGGGTCCGGCCACTTCGCCGCCTGCTTACCTCGCCGACTAGTTTCTTCCTGCGGCGCATCCGCTACATCGCGAAGTGCAGATAGGTCCGAACCTCCCACTCCGTGCCGTCCTGGGCCGGGTCGGTGGGGCTGGGGAGGTAGCGTGGCGAGTTCTCGTCGAGCGACCGCCAGGTGCCGCGCACGCCGATGCGGGTCTGCGGGCAGGTGTCGAACCATCGCGGCAAGCCCAGCGTTCGCGACACGTCGCCCATCAGCTGCACCGGGAACGTCAGATTGAAGTCGCGGTGGTAGTCGTACGGGCCCCAGTCGTTGAACCGCGCGGCGACCGTCGAACGCGTTCTGGCTCCAGCGCGAGCCGCGCCTCCACACCGTAGCGATAGATCAGGCGGGTGAGCGATCCGTTGCGGCGTAATCGTCCCGTTCGCTCGCCGTGCCTCCGTACGAGTTCGCCACCATGTGCACCTCCGGGTTCGGGCTGGACACGAAGCGCAGCCAGACCTCCCACAGGTCGCGCGGCGGTGGCGCACCGGGGAACGCGGAGTGGCGGTTCGCCGTCGGCCGTGAAGATGCGTCGCGTCCTGCGTGGTGGGCATGTGGCGGAACACGAATCCGAGGCAGGCGGCGAGGTGCGCGTCCTCGCGCATGTCGTTGTCCCATGCCCACATCCAGGTCGCGGGCGTCGGGTCGTAGGCGATCATGATTTCTCGGCGCCCACCGTCTCGCGGTTCGCGCGCACCGCAAACGGATCGTCGAGCACGTTGCGCGGACGCCCGGGGGCCGGCGACGTCGCCCGGAATCGGCCCGACCATCGGCTTCTGCCACAGGAAGTTCGGTCCGACCTGGAAGTTCCCAGGTTGTACCGCGAGCCCGGTGATGAGGTTGGACTGGTTGCCGGAGCCGCTGTCCTTGAGGCGCCAGCCGGTGAAGGTGTGGGTCGCCGTCGGCCCGCCGTCGGCGACCAGGCCCATGACGGGCGCCCTGCGCGTACCAGTGCCAGCGGCCGCGCTGCACGTGAGCTTGACCTTGGCGCCAAGCGCGTCGGCAGTCGATCACCTCATCGTTGAGTCATCGTGCACTCCGCCCCGTCTCTCCGCGATCTGGAAGGTCTCGCCGACCTTGTGGGCGCCCGACCAGATGCCGCCGACGTCGACCAGGACGGTCCACGGGTGCAGCTCGAGCTCCAGGGTGACCTTGTGCGTCGTCGGCATCGGGATCGCGAACGAGCTGGTCACGTGGTCGTGCGCTGGGCGACGTCCTCCTGGTACATGGCGGTCGCGGTGAACGGCCCCGAGCCGCGCGGCGGTACTTGAGGATCATCGCGGGATTGGCGCCCCACCACAGCTCCGTGTCCGAACGCGAGTGTCAGTCCGGTCAGCGCCTTCTTGCCGCGGCATCTCGATGCCCGACGGGCGCCTCGCCGTTGTAGATGTCGATGTTCTCTCCGTAGTAGGCGTCGCGGTAGAGGCCGAAGAAGTCTCCCTGGTAGCCCCAGTGGAGGTGGCCGGTGCGGTAGAAGCCCTCGAGCGCGAACCAGCGGTCGTCCCAGGAGACGGCCGCGTGGTAGACCTTGACGCGCTCGAGACCGTCGATGACCACGAGCCCGGCTGTCGGACTCGACGGCCGCGGCCGCGCCGCGGTTCTCGTAGAAGATCTCGTCGATCGGGTTGCGCGGCACGTGGCCGAGGATGTTGATCGACAGCCTTCCCGGTCACCGTTGTCGGTCGGGCTGCGCCTCGACGTCGATGTAGAACGACTGCATGTTGTCGAAGCCCCGGAACGACGGGCAGCTCGACGGCAGCGGCGCTGCGCGCATCCGGCGTCGTGGTCATTCGCACGCCGCCGGTGCTGATAGGTCTCGAACTCCAGACGCACCCCCGAGACACGCACGCGCTGTAGACGCAGCTCGAACCGAGACTGGCGGCTGCTCCCGCGCGCCTCAGCTCGGCGGCGCCGCGGCGATGGATCTTGCGAAGTGGGCGCGGATCTGCCGCCGAGGTCGGTGCCGGGCGCGTACGGGTCGAGCCGGAACGCGCTGCGCAGCGCGTAGTAGGCGGCGCGCGGGTACACGTCGTAGAGACCGCGCACATCCGGCGCGCCCTTGGCGCAGATGCCCCACCACTCCTCGTTCATGTTGTTGTCGCCCTCGACGAAGTCCTCGACGTAGCCGCCGTTGGGCCACGAGGCGTTGGTGTCGTGGACTATCGAGCCGGTCTTCCTGGCCGTACTTCCACCAGCCGTCGCTCCACTGGAAGACGAAACCGCCGATGGCGTTGCCCACGCGCCCCTTGCCGGCGGACTGCTCGTAGATCTCCGCCACTGGCCGATCAGGTAGCGCGCCTGCATCGTCTGGTCCTCTCGCATCGTCCTTGGCGTTGAAGGCGTCGGCACCGAACTCGCGTGAACATCACCGGCTCGCCGAGCGTGTCCTTCACCACCTGGAAGAGGTCGCGCGACGGAGATGCCGCGATAGACGTTGCGTGCCGAGGACGTCGAGCCCCTTGCACTCCTCGGCGATCAGGTCGATGTACTGGATGTCGCCGTTGGCGATGGCCACCGGGGCGTCGGGATCGCGCGCCTTGATGGCGACGATGACCTCGCCGAACAGCGAGTACAGGTAGCGGGCTCGCGCGGCGTCGCGCTCGCCCTCGGGCAGCGCCTCGATCTCGAACGAGGTCCAGGCCAGGCCGTAGTTGTTCTCGTTGCCGAGCAGCCACATCAGCAGGCCGGGGGTGTCCCGGAACGCGTCCACCTCGCCACGACGTCGGCCTTGAGCGGCTGCGCGCAGGCGCGGGTTGGCAGTAGTCGACCGACGGCGTCCAGACACCGTCGAGCGTGAAGCCGTAGCGGCCCATCGGATGGTTGATCATGGTGTAGATGCCGTAGCGTTCGTAGATGTAGCGCACCCAGCGCGGCGGAATGCCGGCGTATACGCGGATCGCGTTGACGCCCATGTCCTGCAGCAGCGTCATCTCGCGGTCGAGCGCGGCCTCGATGACCTCGTCGGGCTGGTTCCACAGGATGAACATGTAGTTGTCGCCGATGGGGAAGTAGTCCCAGTTCATCCCGCACACCATGAAGTCCCGTCCGTCCACCTGAAGGCGATCGCCCGCGTCGTCGGACACGACGCGCACGACCGGGATGGACTGTGCCAGGGATGAGGCGGAGGCGAGGGCGAGCACCGTGCCCGCGGCGACCGCGGCGCACATGATGGACGCCAGCGCTCTCCCGGCTCGTGCCGTCGAGATCATGAAAGCCTCCTCGGGTGGTTCATGTCGTTCCGTCATCAAGGGCGTTGGTTCTCACGACGTCACGATACCAGAACGCACTCTGCTTCGGAATGCGCTCCTGCGTGGAGTAGTCGACCCAGTAAAGACCGAAACGCTTCGTGTAGCCCTGGGCCCATTCGAAGTTGTCCATGAGGGACCATGCGAAGTAGCCGTGCAGCGGAACGCCGTCGGCGATGGCACTCTGCGCCGCTTTCAGATGGGCCCGGAGAAACTCCACGCGACGCCCATCGTCGGACCCGGCGGGCCGCGTCGGGGGCGTCGGCATAGGCCGCGCCGTTCTCGGTGATGTAGACCTTCGGCGGCGCGTACTCCCGGGCGATGCGCACCAGCAGCTCGTGCAGCCCCTGCGGGAACACCTCCCACCCCATGTCTGTGAGTTCGCTCGCGTCGACCGCGCCGACCTGCTGCGGAACTCCGGACGGGTCGGACCGCATCACGGCACGACTGTAGTAGTTGACGCCGAGAAAATCGAGCGGCGCGGCGATCGCCTCCAGGTCACCGGCGCGCACGAAGGGCGGCACGGGTCCCTGCACATGGCCGCGGGCGATACGATCGGCCATGGCGTCCGCGGGGTAGCACCCGCGAAATATCGGATCCAGATACCACCGGTTGAAGAACCCGTCGAACCAGCGGGCCGCGTCGCGGTCGGCGTCGCGGGGGGAAGCGGGAAACGCGGGGCAGAGGTTGAGCGCGATGCCCACTTCCGCGCCGGGGGCGTTGCGGCGGATGACCGCACTCGCCCAGCCGTGCGAGAGCATGACGTGGTGCGCCGCGCGCAACGACTCCGCCGGGTCGCGGTGACCGGGCGCGTGCTCTCCGGTTTCGTGACCCAGGTGTGCGATGCACCAGGGCTCGTTGTGCGTCATCCAGTGGCGCACGCGGTCGCCGAGGCGGGCGGTGACGGTGTCCGCGTACTCGACGAACGCCTCGGCCGTGCGTCGCTCCGCCCAACCGCCGGCGTCCTGGAGCGCCTGGGGCAAGTCCCAGTGATACAGGGTGACGAAGGGCTGGATGCCGCGCTCCAGCAAGACGTCCACCATTGCATCGTAGAAATCGAGACCGGCGGCGTTGACGGCTCCGGTTCCCCGGGGCAGGACGCGCGGCCAGGCGATGGAGAAGCGATAGGCGCCCACCCCCAGCCACTGCATCAGGCCGATGTCATCGCGCCAGCGGTGGTAGTGATCACACGCAACGCCCGCGTTGGATCCATCGGCGATGCGGCCGGGGGTGGCGGCGAAGCGATCCCAGATGGACTCGCCACGGCCATCCTCACCAAACGCTCCCTCTATCTGGTGCGACGAGGTGGCGACGCCCCAGAGGAAACCGTCGGGGAATCTGGGGCCGGGTTTCGTGGTCAGCTCCCGGACGCGGACGCGTCTTCCCGGTAGAGGTGGCAACGCACGAGACGGCCGTCGACCGAACGCGGCTCTGGATCTTCGACACGGCAGACATCCATCGCCTCCGGACAGCGTGCAACGAACGGGCATCCGCAGCCGGTGCTTTCGCCGGTGGTGAGAAGCGTGCGCGGGCCCCGGGGCGACACCGTCCCGGATCCGGCGATGGAGGCGACAAGCGCGCGGGTGTACGGGTGTGCCGGCGCGTCGACCAGCGCACGCGCCGGGCCGTCCTCGACCACGCGCCCGCGGAATAGCACCAGGATGCGGTCCGAGACGTATCGTGCCGATGCCAGGTCGTGCGTGATGAGGAGGATGGCAAGCTGGCGCTCCCGCTTCAGCTGCAGGAGCAGGTTGAGCACCTCCATGCGGATGGAGACGTCGAGCATCGACGTCGGCTCGTCCGCCACCAACAACGCGGGGTCGACCGCAAGTGCGCGCGCGATGGCGACGCGTTGTCGCTGGCCACCGGACAACTCGTGGGGATGACGGTCGAGGAACTCGTCGGCCGGCTCGAGCCCGACCGCTCGCAGGAGTTCGCTCGCCCGGGCGCGCGCGCCCGAGGCGGTTGCCCGTCCGTGGCGCAAGAGCGGTCGCACCAGATGGTACGCGACCGTGTGCACCGGATTGAGCGAAGCAAACGGGTCCTGGAACACCATCTGCACGCGGGCACGGTAGGCGAGCGAAGCGCGGCGCGGTTCGCGTGTGAGCACATCCTCGCCGTCGAGCCGAATCTCGCCTCCGTCGGGGGTTTCCAGGCGCAGGATCAGGCGGGCAATGGTGCTCTTGCCGCTCCCGGACTCGCCCACGAGCGCGACGGCCTCGCCTCGATCGATGTGAAAGGAGACGTCTCGCGCGGCGGGGACGGAGCGGCGGGTGCCGATCAGCTTCCGGGTCACAAAGCACTTGGACAGGCGGCGTACGTCGAGGAGCGGATTCGGTGTGGATGTCGTGTTGTGACGTTGCACGGGCATATCAAACCCGCCGACCTTGCGGCCTGGTGGGAGCCCGGAGCGGCCCCTGGGGCCTCATTCTAGCACAGCATACAAAAAAGGACCTTGATATATTATATTGTGAATGACTACTATTATAGCAAGCGGATAGGCAATCGCGAGCCGAACCGCGGCTCGCAGCCAGCGCACCACCCCGGATCCAGGCATTCTCCCGACACGGGGCCAGATGGAGTTACCGAATGGTGGTTTTTGCGCGGTCGATTCTTGTCATTTCGGCGTGGGTGATCTGTGGACTGTGGCAGACCGGCGCCAATGCCCAATGCCTCCTGGCGAATCCGAGTTTTGAACTCGCCGGGACCGGCGGCGCCGTATTTTCCGGCTGGAACCAGTTTGGACCGTGTGGCTCCACCGCGGATGCAACGCACGGTTCAGTGGCCGCCCGGGTCTCGGGGCCGAACCTGGGTGGCTGGGACGTGGCCGGCTACTGGCAGTCGTTCGACACGGCGCCAGGTGAACGCTGGTTGGCCACGGTCCGCGCCTGGCATTCATCCCCGAATCCGCTGACCGGCCAGTCCCGGGCGATCGTCAACATCGAGTGGCGCAATTCGGGTGGAGGCCTGATCTCCTACGAGTCGTACACACTCGCCGACGCGACGGTCCCTCTCGACGAGATACAAGGTTTCTCCGTGCAGAGCGGCGCGGCTCCCGCTGGAAGCGCGACGGTCCGCCTGCTGCTCGCCGTCCTCCAGGGCCCGGGCGACCCGGTGCCCGATGTGTTCTACGACGAGGCCACATTCGACAACGTCGGTCCTCCCGCGCTCGATGCGCTGCAGTGGAACGACTTCCCGGCCGGCCGCACCGTGAGTTTCAGCAGCCGCACGTGGCGCGTGAAGGGTGATGGCTACTACGGCCCGGGGCCGAACCTGTTCGACAGCGGTGCCAACGCCGTGTGGGTGGACGCCAACGGGCGCCTGCACATGACCATCCGCAAGGTTGGCAACTCGTGGTACAGCACCGAGGTCGCGCTTCAGGACGCGCTCGGTTACGGCGACTACATCTTCACGACCGTGGGACGCCTGGACGCGCTGGACCCGAAAGTGGTGCTGGGCCTGTTCCTCTGGCAATACGGACGCTGCTGGGACACCGCGTACCTATGGTGGAACCCGTACAACGAGGTCGACGTCGAGTTCAGCCGGTGGGGAAACCCCGCCAACGACGTCGCGCAGTTTGTCGCCCAACCGTACGACTATCCCGGCAACATCCAGCGTTTTGCGGCGGCCTTCAGCAACGGGGAAGTCACCAGCCACGCGTTTCGCTGGCTGGCCGACCGCGTCGAGTATCGCAGCTGGCGCGGCGGTCCGGGCGACGAGGCGACCTCGGTGCAGATCCACGCGTGGACCTACACGGGGCCGCACATCCCGCGGCCGGAGCAGCCGCGCGCCCACATCAACCTGTGGCAGGGGGCGGGTGCGCCGTCCACCAACCAGGAAGTGGTGTTGGGCGCGTTCACATTCATCCCCGATTCACCGGTCGGTGTGGACGACGGGTTGCCTCCGCGCGGCGCGGCGTCGCTGTCCAACGCGCGGCCGAATCCATTCAATCCCTCCACGGCGATCGGCTACACGATCGCGCGTGAAGGGCATTCGGAGATCGTCGTTTACGACGTCTCCGGCCGGCGCGTGCGCGTGCTCGTCAGTGGCGTGGTGCCGGCCGGTTACCACGAGGTGCACTGGAACGGCCGTGACGACGCCGGCCGCCGTGTCGCCTCGGGCGTGTATCTCTACCAGCTTCGCGCGGGAGACGCGGTGGAGACGAAGAAGATGGTGCTCTTGAAGTGAGTGTCGTGCGCCTTCTGCAGCGGCGTTCCCGGCGGCTGCGAAAGGCGGGCAGGGAGTGATGCAACGTCGGGATGATCGGGGCGTCGAGGCTCCAGGGCCCGTTCGCTCCGGATAACAACTCGAACCTCCAAAGGAGGAAGCACAATGCAACTGCGCAAACAATCACTGATGGTCGCCCTGTTGGGGGCGTTCCTCATGGCCGTGGGCTCAGCCGCCCTCGCCCAGAACCAGCTGGCCAACCCCGGTTTCGAATCGGGCCTGGCGGGCTGGACATCGTTCGGCAACGCGTTCGCGGAAGGCGCGAATCCGCCCCAGTTCGTTCCCCGCACCGGCACCGGCCTGGTGTCGATGTTCGGCAACTTCTGGGGCAGCTTCAACGTGTCGGGCATCTTCCAGGAATTCGCCGCCAGCTCCGGCGAGACGTACGACATGTCGTCGAGCGCGCGTCACTGGGCCGGCGATGCGATGGTGGGCGTCGGCGCGCCAGACGACAACTGGGTAGTGCAGAAGATCGCGTTCTTCGATGCGGGCCACAATGAAATCGGTGGCATCGATGCGACGATCCTCAACGGCACGTACGCGACGGACGCGTGGCACGACGCACCGATGATCAGCGGTGTCGCCCCGGCCGGAACGGCGTGGGTCCAGGCGCTGGTCCTGTACCTGCAGCCGATGTTTGCCGGCGGCGCCGGGCACATCGACGACGTGTACTTCGCACGCCGGGTCCCCTTGCCGACCGAGCCGTCGACCTGGGGCAAGGTGAAGGCGCTGTACCGGTAGCCGCAGCCGGCGGACCACCGGGCGTCGGAGTCATGCGAGCAGAGGCGCGGGCCCTCCGCGCGCGAATGTGCGGGGGCGGTCCGCGCCTCCCTGACGGCGTCCCTACATCGCCGGGTTCAATTGTGGGCGGCCCGCGGCGCGGTGTCCGCCCGGGAGGAAGATCATGAAGCACATAGAAGCGAAAATATGGGCGGCGCTGGCGTGCGCGGTGGTGCTGGCAGCCGGCTCACCGGCGTCCGCGGCGGTCAACCTGCTCGCCAACCCCGGCTTCGAAGATGCGGGCGGGTCGTACAACAGCTGGTTCACGTTTGGAACCAACGTGACGCTGTCTCTGCCGACGAACGACAACATCATCCGGACCGGCAACGCCGCCTCGAAGATCTACGGCGGGTTCCCGAGCTGCCCGGCGCCGGTGTTCAACGTGAGCGGCTGCGGCCAGGCGTTCACGCCGACGGCGGGTGTCGAGTACGAATTCAGCGGCTACTCGTTCGTATCGAGCCTCGACACGATCCCGGGTTCGAGCACGTGCGACAAGAACCGGATGATCGCCAAGATCGTTTTCTTTGATGCGGCGGTTGGCGGCAACGAGATTGCGTCCAACGAGGTGATCCTCGGCAACTACGCCACGCCAGCCGACCAGTGGATCCCATTCAGCATTTCGGCCCCCGCGCCGGCCGCGGCCCAGCGCGTGGAGGCTCTGCTCCTCTACCTGCAGCCGGCCTGCGACGGCGGCGCCGTCTACACGGACGATTTGTCCTTTTCGGAACTCCCGCCCGGGCCGGCGGGGACGAACCAGCTCGCCAATCCAAGCTTCACCGGCAATCTGACCGGCTGGACTACGTTTGGAAACGTGTACTACGACGGCCGCTCGTGGGCCCGCCGTACGCCGTCGGGGGCGGCGAAGATGTTCTCGACGTTCGACCCCGTCAACAACACCTCTGGCATGTACCAGTCGTTCGCGGCGTCACCGGGCAGCAACTGGCAGCTCGACGTCCACGTCATGATGACCTGCGTGGAAACCCCGATCCAGGGCGCCAACCAGAATCATGTCGTGGCGCGGATCGTGTTCCTCGATGCCGGGCTCAACGAGATCGGATTTGCCGATGCGGTGATCCTGGACGGCAGCGCGCCGCTGGGCACCTGGACGAAGCACACGGTCATCGCCAACAACGCGCCGGCGGGCACGACGGGTGCGCGCGCCTACATCCTGTTCGTCTCACCGCTGCAGGAAGGCGGGTCGGCGTGGATCGACGACGTGTACTTCGGCGGGCTGGTGCCGACGGGAGTCGGAGATACGCCCGCCCCGCTCGCGCTCCATCTGCAGCCGAACGTGCCCAATCCGTTTGGCCAGAGCACGCGCATCGACTTCGATCTCACGCAAACGGATGACGTGAACATCGGCGTCTACGATGTCACCGGACGCCGGGTCGCCAGCCTGGTCAGGGGGCGGCTCGGTTCGGGACCGCATTCCGTGACGTGGGACGGGCGGTCCGAAAACGGTGGGCGGGCGCCGAGCGGCGTCTACTGGTGCGTCTTGAAAACGTCCGCGGGGCAAGCATCCCGGAGAATGCTCCTCCTGAAGTGATCAGGGCTGGCCGAATGGCGGCAGGCCATGCTGAAGCGCGTGACTCATGACTTCCGCCTGGCCTGGGCATCTCGTCGCTGGCGTCGGGCCCTGGTGGTCGCGGTGCTATCCGACCTGCTCGGCTTCGGCGTAGCACTGTGGCCGCCCGCGCAGTGGTTGTTGGATGCCGCCACGGCCGCCGTGCTGTTGGCGGTGCTCGGCTTCCGGTGGCCGCTCCTGTCCGCTCTGGCCATCGAAGCGGTGCCGGGCCTCGCTGTGTTTCCGGCCTGGACTCTGGTCGTGGCCGCGCTGGCGGCATCGGACTCTCGGCAATGATACTAATGGTGAGGAGAAAGCGATGAAGGCCGCCAGGAAACGTTCAGTGACTTCCACAAGAAGACGAAGTCGAGCACGTAGTCAGACGGCGGCCGGCCCCGTCCAGCCCCGCTCGCGGGCGGAGCAATATGCCGCGGGGAAATTGCTCCGAACGGCCTGTCCTCGAAAGGCACACGCCGTCTGGAAAGCTCCATCCGGGCGACGGGACCCGGTCGAGTTGGTATTGGCTGCAGAGAAGGGGCGCATGCGCGAACTTCTTCCGCTTCGCCACGGGCGCATGGTCCGCTCCGCGTTCACGTTCTACCGCGGGGCTGCCCTGACCATGGCGACCGACCTCGCGACCACACCGGTCAGCGGGGTCCGAGTCCAGTGCTGCGGGGACGCCCACCTGAGCAATTTCGGCGGATTCGCCACCCCGGAGCGGCGGGTCATCTTCTCGATCAACGATCTCGATGAGACTCTCCCGGCCCCGTGGGAGTGGGACGTCAAGCGCCTTGCCGCCAGCTTCGTCGTGGCCTGTCGCGACAACGGTTTGAGCAACGCTGCGGCGAAGGACGCGGCGACGACGTGCGTGCGAACCTACCGCGAATCCATTTCCGAGTTCAGCGAGATGAAGACACTGGAACTCTGGTACTACACTCTCGATGCGGACGATGTGGTGGCGGAGATCAAGGATTCCAAGTTTCGTGAGCGGGCCCAGCGGCGCCTCCAGAAGGAGCGGGCGCGCAGCATCGCCGAGGACATCTTCCCGAAACTCGTGGAGCACAAAGGGGAGATGCCCATCATCAAGGATCAGCTCCCGACCATCTTCCACGCCGAGGGCCATCCCCCGGGAGAAATCCAGCAGATCGTATTGGACGCAACGGCCGCGTACCGCGGCACACTGTCGCACTCGTCACAGGCTCTCCTGGACCGCTACGAGCTCCGGGACGCCGCCATCAAGGTGGTGGGGATCGGGAGTGTCGGGACCCACTGCTGGGTACTTCTCTACATGGCCGGCGAAGGCGACCCTCTCTTCCTCCAGGTCAAGGAGGCGCGCACCTCGGTGCTGGCACCCTTTGCCGGCGCGAGCGCCCACACGAACGACGGCCAGCGCGTCGTGCACGGTTACCGGCTCATGCAGCCCGCCAGCGACATGTTCCTCGGATGGAGCGGGGGCCTCCGGCGCGATTTCTTCATCCGCCAGTTGAGGGACATCAAGGTCAGCGTTCGGGTGGAGACGTTTGGTGTCGGCGAAATGAGCCTGTACGCCACCTGGTGCGGCAGGGCGCTCGCGCTCTCCCACGCCCGGTCGGGGTGTTCGCCGATGCTCAGCGGTTACATGGGCAAGAGTGACGCCTTCGACCAGGCCATCGCGGACTTCTCGATGGCTTACGCCGCCCAGAACGAGAAGGACCACGCCGCCCTCGAACGCGCGGTGAAGCAGGGCAAGGTGAAGGCGGTCTTTGAGGAGACCACGTGAACGAACGCCCGAGAGGAAACCGATGACCTACCCTATCGATCCGGAGCCTCGACCCACCGCGTAGACACTCTGAGCGCATGTCGGTTACGCTTGGCAGTTCAAGCCCATGAACTGCATTTCTGGCACCTGGTTCCGTCGTCGCGTAGTCGTCCCGGCCTGGCCATGGGCCGCGGCGCTCGCGGTCCTCGTACCCGTGGCGACGCAGGCGGCCAGCGTCGAGTGCCGGGTGGTCGGCGTCTCCGACCCGGAGATCCTCAAGAACATCGAATCGACGCTGTCGATCATCCGCGACCAGGATCGCGACGACCTGACGCCGGCGCGCATCGCGCAACTGCACGAGCGCGCGCCCATGGAGATTCGGCGCGCCGTCGAGCCGTTCGGGTACTACCACCCCGAGATCGAGGCGTCGCTCACCGGCGACAAGAAGGACCGATTTGACGCGCGCTACGCGATCGCGCTGGGCGAGCCCGTGCGTGTACGCAGCATCAGCGTGTCGGTGACCGGTGAGGGGAAGGACCAGTCGCCGTTTCCGCGACTCGTCGCGGAGTTTCCGCTCAAGGCCGGCGACGTTCTCGATCAGCGGTTGTACGAGCGGCGCAAGGCCACCTTCGCGAGCACCGCCGCGGACAGCGGTTACCTCGACGCGCGCTTCACCGCCAGTGTGATTCGCATCCGTCGCGAGGAAAATGTGGCCGACATCGAGATGATCCTGGACACCGGCTCCCGGTATCACTTCGGCCCGGTGACGTTCGATTCGACCTCGGTCGACGACCGCGTGATGCGCGCCTACCTGACCTTCAAGCCGGGCGATCCGTTTCGCTACGACCGGCTCCTGGCCTTCCAGGCCAAGCTGGGCGGCGCGCCATACTTCAGCCGCGTGGAGGCGGTCGCGCAGCGGGATTCCGCCGCGGGCCACGAAGTGCCCATTCATGTGAAGCTTTCTGATCGGCGATCGCAACGCTACGAAGTCGGCGTCGGGTACGGCACCGACACGGGCCCGCGCATCCTGCTCGGCGCGGAGTTCCGCCGGCTCAACCGCTCGGGACACCGCTACAGCGGGCGCATGAACCTCTCCCAGGTCGAGCTTTCGCTGAGCGCGGAGTACGTCATCCCATCGCTCTATCCCCACGCGCACACCTACACGATCGGGGCCCTGGTCGCCCGCATCGACCCCGACGCGTATACGACCGACCGCCTGGCCGTCGGGCCGACGCGGTCGCAACCCCGGTTCGGGTGGCTCGAATCGATCACGTTGAGCTACGAGCACGAGGACTACACGGTGGGATCCGACGACGGCATTACCAATCTCGTCATCGGCGGCCTGACGTACCGGCTGAAGCGCGCGGACGACGACATCGCACCGACGCGCGGACACCGATTCGACCTGGGTCTCCGCGGCGCCGACGAGGCGCTCCTGTCCTCGCAGAGTTTCCTTTCCTTCACGGCGTCGGCGAAGGCGGTACGCACGCTCACAAGGCGGGTCCGGCTGGTCGCGCGCGCCGACGGTGGGGTGACGACGACCCCGACCTTCCACGAGCTGCCGCCCACGATTCGCTTCTTTGCCGGCGGCGACAACAGCGTGCGTGGCTACGACTACGAGACGCTGGGGCCTCTGGACGACGGCGGCCACGTCATCGGTGGTCACCTCCTGCTCACGACGTCCGCCGAAATCCAGTTCGCGCTCAAAGGCAAGTTCGGGATCGCCGGCTTCTACGACGCGGGCAACGCCTTCGCGCATACGGGAGAAGGCATCATGGAACAGGGGGTGGGCGGAGGGTTGCGGTGGCAGTCTCCGGTGGGGCCGATTCGCCTCGACCTCGCCTTCGCGTTGCGACACGACAGCTGGAGGGTTCACTTCACAATGGGGCCCGATCTATGAAGCGCGTCCGGCGGATCGTCGGCCTGGTGCTCGTCGGCGCGGGAGCTCTGATCGGGCTGGTGCTGGCCCTCGCGGCGTTCCTGCTCTTCACGACGCCGGGTGCCAGGCTGGCGCTGTCGGTGGCGAACGGGCGCCACTTGCCCGTGCGTGCAGCGACGATCGAAGGCACGCTGGCGCGCCGCTTCGTGCTGCACGACGTCGAGTTGAACGTGGGGCCGATGAAGGCCGCGCTGGATACGGTGATCGTGGCCTGGCGTCCGATGGCGCTGCGCCATCACCGAGTGGATATCGAAGAGGCGACGATCGCCGGCGCACGCGTCCTGGTGACGGCCACTGCCGACACGACGACACGGGCCGCGCGTGGTGTTTCCAATGAAAAGCGCTGGGTCGTGACCGCAGACCGCGTGCGCGTGCGGAATGCGACCATCGACGCGCCCGACGTGCACCTGCGCAAGGTCGACATCGCGGGCTCGGGTGGGCCGAACGGATACCGAGCCGAGGTGCACGCGTCCGGTTCGGTGTGGCGGCTCGCGGACGTGGACGCGTTTGTGCGCGCGTCCGGCGACACGAGCGCGGTCGCGGTCGACTCGCTGGACGTGCGCACGCTGGGCGGGGTCGTTCGCGGCGACGCGTTTGTGCGCTGGGAACCAGGGCTGTCGTGGCGCGGACGTCTGCACGGCGATTCGCTGCGCGTGGGCGAATTGGCCGGCCAACCCGAGGACTGGCTGGGCGCGGTCTCGTTTCGCGCAGCCGGCACGGGGCGTCTCCACGAGGATTCCACGCGCGTCGGCATCGACGTGGAGTCGCTCGACGGCAGGTTGCGCGGCCGGCCGCTCTCCGCACGCGGGCGCATCGACGTCGATCGCGGACGCATCGAGGCTTCCGATGTACGGGTGCGCTGGGGGAAGGCGCGCGCGACGCTATCAGGCAGCATGGGGGCAATCGCAGACGTCAAACTCGATGCCACGATTCCCGCTCTGGGCGAGATCCTTCCGCGCGCGCGCGGGTCGGCCTCGGTGCACGGGACGCTCGCTGGCACTCCCGAGCGTATCGACGTCGACGTTGAAGCTCGAGGCCGCGACGTCCGCGCGGGGCGTTTCGATATTCCTAATTTCGACGCGACGGTGGCCGCTTCCCTGTCTGCCCGCGACTACATTCCCCACGGTGCCGACTTGCGTCGCGCCGAGATTCAGGTGGGCGAGGGGACGCTGGAGGCGCGCGGAAATGCCTCGTGGCGCGATGGTCTCGAGTGGGAGGCCACGGTTACGACAGAGCGCTTTGAGACCTCCACGTTCACGCCCGCGCGATGGAACCTCTACGGGCCGGTGTCGGTTCGCGCTGCGACCGAGGGGACGAAGCGGGGTCGCCACCTGCGCGGCCGCCTGTCGATCGAGTCGCTCTCGGGGATGCTGCGCGAGCAGGCGTTGAGCGGTGCCGGGAGCGTGACGCTCAACGACCGCGAGGCCGACGTCTCGGCGCTGCGCCTCGAGTGGGGGAACACGCGGGTGAGCGCAAACGGCCACGCCGGAGACACGCTGAATCTGGATTTCGAACTCGCCGCGCCCAACCTGGCCGCGATCGATTCCTCGTTGCACGGAGCCCTGTCGCTCCGGGGAGAGCTGCGCGGCCCGCGGCACCGGCCGGGTGTGGTGGCGGAGGTTGCCGCCGACAGCCTGCGGGTGCGCGGGTACGCCGTTCACCGGCTGGAGGGTCACGTCGACGCCGACTTCGGGTTCGCGTCCCCCGCGGACGTCAGCCTGCTTGCGCTGGGCGCGTCGCGCGGCGAGTCCATCTTTGACACCGTGCGCGTGGACGTCTCCGGCCCGCGCGAAGATCACCGCGCAACCCTGGTGGTCGCCAAGGGCGACACACGCGCGGCGCTCGCACTGCGAGGAGCCTTGGCGGACACGTCGTGGTCGGGTTGGATCGACGACGCGAGCTTCAGCCACAGCGTGGCGGGTGAGTGGCGATCGAACCGCCCGGCGCCCGTGTTCGTATCGCGCTCGCACGTCCAGGCGGATTCGCTCCTACTCGAGTCCGGTAGCGCGCGCGTGTCCGCGCACGGGTCATGGCAACGCGGCGACACCGTGCACGCGGAGGTCGACTTGCGTGCCTTCGAGCTCTCGACTCTCCAGCGCTATCTCGCCGATGGCATGCAGATCACGGGGACGCTGGCAGGCACCGCCGCCGCGACCATCGATCCGGCCCGAAGAATCGAAGCGCGTGTGGACCTGGTTCCCGGTCCGGGAAAGATCGTGCTGGCGGGCAAAAAGCTCGACTACGCGGGCCGCGCGACGGGACGCGCCGACTCCGCCGGTGTGTTTGCACAGCTCGATCTCACCGTGGAAGAGACGGGCACCCGCGTGGCGACGGTCGGCGGGAAGCTCTCGATTCCGGGCTTCGTGCTGGGAAGAGACTCGCTCGGCACCCAGGCGCTCGAGGGCGCGATCGATCTGGACTGCAAGGACATCGCTCCCGTGCTGGCGGTATTCGCGCCGTCGATCCGGGCGTGGGGTTCGCTCACCGCGCACCTTGCTCCCAAAGGCACGGCGGGGAGCTTTGGCATAACCGGGCGGGTGGCGCTCGAGCACGCGCGCTTCGACCTTCGTTCGGGGCTGCGTCTGCGCGACACCGAGATCACGTTGGTCTCCGACGGGGAAGGGCAACTCTCACTGGACGGAGCGGTCACGTCCGGGGGCGGACGGGTGAAACTGGAAGCCCGCTCGGCGCGCTCGGAGAAGGGGTGGTTCAAGGGCACCGTCAAGGCGAGGGGCGAGCGCTTCCAGGCCGTCAACCAGCCGGACGCGCAGGTGTTCGTGTCGCCCGATCTGGAGGTCCAGGTTGCGGAGAGGGCCGCGCTCGTCACCGGTCAGGTCCGTGTCCCGTTCGCGCGCATCGAGACCGCGCAGGTGCCGGCATCGGCGGCGTCTGCGTCGAACGACGTCGTGTTCGTCGAGGACACGCTGGCGACAAAGCCGAAGTTTCAGGTGCGAACCCAGGTTCGCGTGGAACTGGGCGACAGCGTCACCTTCAGCGGCTTCGGCTTTCGCACGCGCCTGGCAGGGAGCCTGGCCGTCGACGACGAGCGCGGCCGTCCGACGCAGGGAACGGGCGAGATTCAGATCGTGGACGGAAGGTATCGCGCGTTCGGAAACGAGCTCACGATCGACCCCGGGCGCTTCGTCTTCGGCGGCGGGCCGATCGACAATCCCGGGCTCGATATTCGCGCGTATCGCGGGCTCACGACCCAGAACGTCATGGCCGGGTCCGGGGAGATGGTCGGCATGAACCTGCGCGGCACGCTGCGGCGGCCGGAGTTCTCGGTGTTCTCGAATCCGCCCATGTCGCAGAGCGAGATCATGTCCTACCTGGTGACGGGGCGTCCGTTGAACTCCGGCGGCGATCAGTCGGCGCTGGCCAGCGCCGCGCTGCTCATCGGCATGCAGCAGGGAGCCGGCGTCGCCAGTGGTATTGGGAAAACATTTGCGCTGGACGAGGCGTACCTGGAAGGTGGGAGCGAAGCGAATGAAACCGCGTTCGTGGCCGGCAAATACCTCTCGCCGAAACTGTACGTGAGCTACGCGGCCGGTCTCTTTCGAGAATACCAACACGTTTCGCGCGCGCTATTCACTCACCAACCGGTGGACACTGCAGGCGGAGAGCGGAAAGGACAGCAGCACGGACCTCATGTACTGGTTCGAGCGCGGGAAGTAGGGCGGACTGCCACCGCGTCGCCTCCGAGCTTCGTGGCGGGACGTACTCTGCGGTTGCATGCGGCGTCCCGGGGCGGTAGGCTGTGCAGAAGAGGCCTCACCAACCGGTGGTCAGCGCAGTGCACCGGGGCCGCTCGGCGAGGCAGGGCAGAAACCCAGAAGGAGGAGTCTAGATGGATACAAAGAATGGTGGTCTCCTGGCGGCATGGACGCACAAGGCGAAGAAGAACGCCGGACGCCTGATCTTCTCCGGGGTCCTGGCGGTGATAGCGGGCATCCTGTGTATGACGAGGCCGTTGATGGGCGGGCTCAGCGTCACGCTCGTCGTCGGCTTCATGCTGGTGGTCGGAGGGATCGCCCGGACCCTCCACGTCTTTAGCGCGGACTCGTTCGGTCAGGGTCTCCTGGCGCTGGTGGGCGGCGTGCTGACCCTGCTGGCCGGCGTCGTCACGATTGCCATGCCCGGTCTGGGTCTGGTGACCCTCACCATGTTGCTCGGAATCTGGCTCCTGGCCGACGGACTGGCGGGCGCAATGCTCGCGTTCAAGGTGAGGCCAGCGTCCGGCTGGGGATGGATGCTGACGAGCGCGATACTGGCCGGATTGCTCGGCATTCTGCTGCTGGCGCACTGGCCGTTCTCCGGGTTGGTGGCGATTGGCACCCTGGTGGGAATCAACCTGCTGGTCTCGGGATTCACGATGATCTCGATCGGATCGTCGGTTCGCCGCCTGGCCTCGAAGGCAGCGTAGCAGTCCGACGGTGCAGGCTGGAGGTCTGACGTGGAGAGTGCGGAAGCAAAGAGCAAGAAGAACTGGCACGTTCTCTCATCTTCAGACCGCGCCTCGGAGATTCTGTTCGGGCTGATCATGGTGCTCTCGTTCACCAGTTCGATGAGCGCGTCGTCGGCCGGGCAGCAGGGAAACCGGACCATGCTGATCGGCGCCCTGGGCTGCAACCTGGCCTGGGGAATCGTCGATGCGGTGATGTATCTCATGACCAACCTCGGCGAGCGGGGGCGCAGCCTGCTCCTCCTGCGACGTGTCCACGGCGCCACCGCGGAAGACGCTCACCACTTCATCGCCGAGAGCATGCCGGCGACGGTCGCCGGGGTCATTCTCCCGGCGGAATTGGAATCAATCCGTCAGAAGTTGCTGCGAATACCCGAGCCGTCGGCACGTCCGGGACTGAAATGGGAAGACTTCGTCGGCGCCCTGTGCGTGTTTCTCCTCGTGTTCGTGTCCATCTTGCCGGTGATGGTCCCGTTCATTGTGATCCGGAACGCGATGCTGGCCCTGCGCATCTCCAACGCCATCGCGATCGTCATGCTGTTCGGGGTCGGGTGTTCGGTGGGGCGCGACGACGGGTATCGTTCGTGGCACGTCGGCCTCGGGGTGGTTGCCATCGGTCTCGTGCTGGTCGGTATAACGATCGCGCTGGGCGGATGAGGTTGCACACGCTTGCGCTTGCGGCGGCCGGAGCCATGCTGTTCTCGGCAGCAGCCCCCGCTCGCGGAGCCGAACGCGCGACACCCGCTGCGGGCGGCGTTGCCGCCGCGCCGTGGGTCTTCTATGCGTCGGGCTTCGCCTACTTCGTGCCCGACGACCGTGATTACATTTCTCCCATTTTCACCGCGGATCGAAGCGCGCTTCATCTCGAAGCCCGGTACAACTATGAGGGGTTCGAGACGGGCTCGTTCTTCGCCGGCTGGAATATTTCCACCGGGGACGAATTCACACTCGAGCTGACGCCGATGGTAGGCGCCGTCTTTGGCGACCAGAGCGGCGTCGCGCCCGGTTTCCACGTCATACTCGGATACAAGAACTTCGAATTCTACAGCGAAGGACGAATACATGATCGATTCCGGCGATTCGTCGGAGAACTACTTCTACAGCTGGTCGGAGCTTGGCTGGGCACCGAACGACTGGTCACGGGTGGGTTTGGCGGGCCAGCGGACGCGGGCCTACCAGAGCGAACTCGATTTCCAGCGGGGACTGATGGCGGGCTTCTTCCACGGAAACGTGGATTGCACGGCCTATCTGTTCAATCTGGGCTGGACCGACCCGACCGTCGTGATCGCCGTGGGTGTCGGTTTCGGCGGTTGAGTTTCGACACGGCCGCTCGCCCGCCTAGAGTTTGCAGAAAGGCGGAGTGAACAGCATGACACCGATCTCGAATCCTGCGCCATTCGGACCGTCGAATTCCGCGCCGTATGTAAATGCGAACACGGCGTACTGACTCGGTTCCCAGCGCAGACCGACCTTGTATTCGGGGATGGTCCTGACCTCGCCCTCCGAACCGAATACCTCCCCCACGATGGATGTCTCCATGTTGCGTGGGTACCACGCCAGGCGCGTGGAGTAGGTGAACGCGGTGGCGGTGCCTTCACCGGTCCCGTAGTTCCGGGTCACGCTCGCCCCCGGCATGAGGTCCCAGGACACCCGGTTGTCGAAGAATGGAAGCGTCAACGGTGCGTTCATCCAGTAGGTCTGGAAGGCGTCCTCCAGCCCGTAGGCCGAAATGTAGCCCGGGTCCATCCCGGTGCCGGCCTTGACCGCCACGCCGCCCGTCTTCGCCTTGTTTTCGTACAACATCCACTTGACGTAGTAGGACGTCGAATAGCCGTCTTCCGTCGTCCGGTCGCTGTCCTTGTCGTAGAGATAGGCCGCGGCGGTGAACTCCCAGTTGGGGATGAGCGAAAACGTGGTCATCCACATCCGGTTTCGCTCGCCGGCGGTCAGGATGACGGTCGCGACGCCGTGGGGCTTGGACAGATAGTTGTCGGAGTTGAACTGCTGGCTGTGAGCCGGGCTGCCGATCAGGGCGACCAGCAAGAACAGCGACACCGCGGCAAGATGCGAGACCCTGAGTTTCACGTTCGATTTCCTTCCTCGCGGCCTGCAAATTCCAAACTTCGTGAGTGTCCCGCTAGAAGTTCACTTCGAAGTTCGAATAGAACACAAGCCCGTTGCCGCCCACCGTGAAGGGAACACTCAAGTAGCCCACCGGCGAGTGGTCAAGCTCAATGAACTCGTTGTTCCAGCGGACGCACTTGTTCTTCCACGGGTACCAGCTCGCGCCCAGGCGTGCGTCCCACGGATCGCCGTACTCGCCGAAGATCTTCGATCCGGAAAGATATACCTGCAGGACCTCCGGCTTCACCATCGTCGAGGCCTGGAGCTGAAATCCATGGTCGTTCAGTTCATCGAAGGGCAACTGATCGACATTGTCCCCGCGAATGTGATTCACCCAGCGCGTGAAGATCTCGCCCTCGAGCGCGAACCCGTGATACTTGACCCCCGCGTCCGCCGACGCCATGTGAAAGGCCACGTCGATGATATTGATATCGGTGCCGAAGAGGCCGGGTCTGAAGATCACGTTGCCGTCGGAGATGCGGATCTGCGAGTTCTCGGGCGCTTCGGTGCCGGGCTGACTCTGGCGATTCTCGGTGCTGTAAGTGAAGTGCAGGCCCACGCGCGTGGCCATCTTCTCGTGGTCTTCGAAATCGCCGAAGCCCCCGATGCTTCCGAACTCGCCCGTCGTGGGCATCCACACGAGCGCGCCCGACCAGGTATCGAACGTGTCGTCCATCTGGCCCGCGTCCACGCCCAACTGGCTCAAGTTGTCGCCGAGCATCACGCTGTACGCGAGGCCGTCTCTCAAGGCGCCCTGTACCCAGATGCCGCTGGTGTAGGACGGCCGGAAATACTCGTCGGCGATGAGCCGGTTGTCGACACCCAGCCACTGCGGAAACTGGCCCTCGGTGCTGCGCACGCCAGGAAGCCCGTTGATCCCGGCGCCGAGGGTCAGGTGGCTGCTGAATATGTATCTCAAGCTGCCGGCCAGCACCACCTGCGCACCCAACCCCTGGTTGGTGTTGGCAGTCCAGATGTACGTTGCGTAGACGAGCTTCGGGTCGATGAACCACCCGTAGAACCACAGGATCGCCTTGTTGAACTGCATGTCGTGGCGGATGTCGACGGATCGTGTGTGGCCGAAGCTGTCGGTGTAGCTCCCGTCGAGGGCCTTCTGATTGAGGTAGCGGACGTAGGCAAACGCCCGGAAATTAACCGTGCCTGATTCGTCAGTGACGACGCGATACCCGGCGCCGGGTTGGTGCGTGACCGCACCGGTCTCCTGGGCCCGGGCCACCGACGTGGATGCGAGCACGCCCGCCAAAGTCATCATGACCCAACGTGTTCGTGTGTGCGGCGTCGCCTGGTGTGGGTGGCTACTCCTTCGCATTTGCTTTCTCCCACGCGCGCACGCGCCTGCGTCCCTCGTCGAACAGGCGCGTGTAGTTGCCCTTGCGTATCTTCTCGCTCGCTTCCGGCGTGAGAAGCTTCCACATCGGTTCGTACATGTCGTACACCGCGAAATATTTCTCCGGAGACTTCGGCGCCACCGTATCGCTCCCGAACAGAAAGCGATCCGGATAGCGGTTGAGCATGTCGGCGGTCCGCTGCGTGGCCTCGGGCGAAGAGACGACGTACTTTGCCACTTCGTCCCACGAGATGTCGAAGCACACGTGGTTGAAGGAGGGATCGTTCAGCATGGTTTCGAGCATGGCGATGTGGTTCTCCACCGGATGCACCACGCGCCCCAGCCCGACGTGCGCCCAGATGATCGTGGTCTTCGGGTGGCGCCGGAACAGGTCCTTGATCTGGGTCAGAAACACGGGGTCCGTGCCCTTGACGGCCATGGGGCGATCGATGTCGTTGTGCAGGATGACGACGAGCCCGGCTTCCGCGGCGAAGTCGAAGATGCGGTCCAGTGCCGGGTCGGTGAGACTCGCCACGTCGCCCGCGATCTTCGACGACACGAATTCCTTGTGGATCGTGAATTCGCCGATGCCCGAGAACACGCCGGGAAAGGTGAGCAGCACGCGGCGAATGTGGTCGGCCGCGTACATGTCGGTCGGATTGAACCCGGTGATCATCGGGTCGAAGCGCGCCTGCTCCTTTTTCGACAGCGCGCGGTACTGCATCGCGATGTACGCGTCGGTGAACGAGTAGTAATACAATGCGGCGTCGGTATCCAGGTAATACGTCGGCGCGTCGTCCCCCGAAACGCGGTACGACCACTGCTGCTGGAGCGGGATCCCGAACAGGGTGGAGCGCTCGACGCGCGTTCCCATGATCGTGAGGAACTGTCGCGGCGTGATGCCTTCCTGGATGTAGTTGGTCAGGTGAAAGTGGGAGTCGCAGAACTGGTTGCCGGTCGTCTGGGCGGGTGACTTCGCCGAGGCGGAGCCCAGGCCCAACGCGGCGGTGAATGCAGCGATCGCGAGTATCCTGATCTTCGACATGATCTGACTCCTTGGTCCGCGGGTCGACCGCGGGCGCTACAACAGAATGTCCGCCCCGAGCGAAAGCGTGGTCCCGGTCTGACCTGCGGTGTAATAACCGAAGCTCGATCCCGTCGGGCTCTTCTCGATGTGGATGAGGTGAAGGTTCAAGCGCAGGTTACGATTCCCATACGGATAGAAGCTGGCGCCTCCGGCTACTTCCCACGGGTGCCTCTCGAATTCGTCGAAGATGTAACCGGTGGCCGCGTAGATGCCGAGTTTCTTCTCCACGACCATCTGCATGGCCTCGGCATAGAAGCCCTGGTCGAGGATCGACTCGTAGGGGACGGGTCCGGTGGCGTCGAAGCTCGACAACCAGCGCATCCCGTATTCGGCCTGGAAGCAGAATCCGCGGTACTTGAAGCCCGCGTCGAACGCGATTTCGTCGTAGTCGAGGTTCTTGACCGTGACGGTATCCGCCAGGGCTCCGGCTTCGAACGGAATCACCCCGTCGGAAAGCCGGATCTGCGCGTGGCGCGGTGAGTCTTCGATAGACGCGTAACGGCTCTCGCGGGAGTGACACGCGGAAAGCCCGAAACGAGTAGCCAGCTCCTGGTGTTCCTCGAGATCTCCAAATCCGCCGCGCGGCCCGAACTCTCCGGTCGTGGGCATCCAGTATGCGCTGGCGCTGTACGCGAACGAACGATTGTCGTTGGCGGCCGTGATGCCGAGCTGGCTCAGGCTCCGGTTGATCGCGGCCGTATAATAGAAGCGTGAGATCGGCTCGCCGGTGATGAAAAACGACGACGCGAATCCGCCACGATAGAATTCTTCCGCCATCTGGCGGTCGCTTCCCGCCCAGAACGGCCAAGAGCCCTGCATGGACCGCGCGGTCAAGCTCGGACCGATGCCGGCACCGACCACCAGCGGCCTCGACACGATGTATCGGAGCAGCCCAAAGGCAAGCGTCTGCTCCGTGCTCGGAAGTGACCAGACCGTGATCGTGTAGAGAAACCTGGGATCGTAGAAGAAGCCGCTGACCCAAATCATGGTGCGGTGCCAGTTGATGTCGTTGCGGGCGAGCACAGGTCGCTCGCGCCCGAGATGATCCTTGTACGTCTGCCCACCCGGCATCTGGTCGAGATACCTGAACAACCCGTACACGCTGATATTGACGCTTCCGCGCTTCGTCTTGAGGAGGTCGAAGCCATGGCCGGGGGTGAACTCGCCGGCAAAGGCGGGTACGGGTGCGTACTTCTCATCCGATGTCGTGGTGTCCGGAGTGGCCGCCACGTCCTGCGCTCTCGTGATGGATGGTAACGACACCCACATGCTTGCCACGGTGATCACGGCGCAGACGAAGAGCGCAGTACGACAAAAGCGGCCCATGATAGACGAACCCCTTGGTTGTTAGGTGTCAGCGCCGTCGCCCGCCGCCGCCGCCGCGGCCACCGCCGCTATACGAGCGGCTCGCACCGCTTCGCCGCGCCTGGGCGTCGCGATTCATGTTGCTCGACGACGGCGAAGACTTCCACTGGCCCTGGTCGCGGGACTGCCAGTTGCCCTGCGACGTCTGCCGCTGCACGTTCCCGCTCTTGTCCGCGTACACGTTGTTGGGGCCCTTGGCCGTGCGATCCGCCTTCTGCATGTTCGCATCGCGCTGCTTGCTGCTGGGCGCGACACGATCCTTGTTGGCGGCGTTGTTGTACATGTTGTTCGACGGCAACTGTGACGGGCGCGCTCCGCCTGCTCCACCGACGCCGCCCGGCTTGCCCGGACCGCCCACGCCACCCACACCGCCGGCTCCTCCAACTCCACCCACGCCTCCGACGCCGCCCACTCCTCCCACGCCCCCGACGCCCCCAACGCCGCCTGGGCGCCCCGGATATCCCCCGTGGTAGGGTGGGTGATAGCCGCAGGGTGGGTAGTAGCCGGGGTGTCCGTAGTAACCGCCGTACATGCCACCGAAACCGATGCCGACGGTGATGAAGCCGTTGCTGGCCGTGAACCCCATTCCCCAGCCGGTATACGGGTTGTAGCTGACGTGCATGCCGAACGTGACCGGACTCGGGTAGTAGGCGTAAGGGCTTACGTACGGCGGGTAGTACCAGCCCGTGCCGTAGACCGGGCAGCCGTACCACGGATACGAATACACGTAGCCGGGCGTGTAACCCACGTACACGACCTGCGGAGCGGGTTCGGACACGGTTACATACTTGGAGGGAATCGTATTGAACGCCTCCGGGATGCTGTCGGTCACTCTCCACGGCCCGGTCGCCTTGTCGGCGACGAACCACACTCCCTGATCGCTCGCGTAATACGTGCGATCGTACCGCAGCACGTGTGACGACGTGTTGACGGCGTACTCGATGGTCGTGTTCGGGATGCCCTTGAACTCGGGGTTGCCGTCGTATTTCACCACGAGCGCCGGCGTGGGCGAAGTGGACTCGTACACCGTGACGTACGTCACGTTGTACAACGGTGACGACGGAGGGATTTTTCTTATCTCCTCCATCGGCACGCTGTCGGCCACTTTCCACGGCCCGGTCGCCTTGTCGGCGACGAACCACACCGCCTGATCGCACGCGTAGTACTTGCCCTTGATCCGCAGCACCTGCGACGGGGTGTTGACGGCGTACTCGAAGTTCGTTTCCGGGACCCCCTTGAACTTGGGCTCGCCGTCGTACTTCACCTCGAGCTTTGCCTTGTCGCGCTCGATTGCGGCCGTCTGCGGGACCTGGGCGTCCAGCATCGCGTCCTCGGCCTCGGGCGTTCCCGCCACCGAGACGCGCGCCTCTCCAATCGCGGAGGCGGGCGGGATATCCTTGAACGCAACCGGCAGCGAGTCCGGGCGCACCACCGTCCACGGTCCGTCCATCGTTTTCATCGCCCGGTACCAGCGCCCGGATATCAACACGAAGACCTCCCCGCTGGCGACTTCGCGCACGACCGGCGTTTCGGAATTCGTGATGTACATCAGGTCGCCCTTGCCGACCGGTTGCCAGGACGGCGGGCCGTCGCTGGCGATGAGCTCGGTGGGCTCGGTCGCCACGATGATCTTCGGTATCTTCTTCGGCGCGGGCGCAGACGACGTGTCCGGCGGAATCAGCTTCGCGACGTCCGCGGGCGGCTGGGCGATCGAGGTCCACGGGCCCTTCGGATCCGGTGCGCTGTACCACAGCTTGCCGCCGCTCAAGTAGCACGTGCCGCTGCGCTTGTCCTTGACCACCGCGAACGCACAGTTGGCGGCATACTCGAACTCGGTATCCTTGATCGGAAGCATGCGCGGTTCGCCGTCGAATAGCAGCAACTCGGCAACTTCCGGCACGACGACGATTTTCGGAGGATCGTGCTTGAGGCCCTCGATGCTCTTCCTTTCCACTTCGGCGGTCGCGAGGCTGGCCGTGAGGCGATCGAGCGAGATCGGAATCCCGGTTTTCGGCATGAGATCGGTGAGGAAGGCAATCGCCTCCTTTTCCTTCGCCTCGTCGCTCTCCGGCCAGCGCGCGTTGGTCACGACGATGTCGCGGAGCAGGGCGGTCCCGGCGTCGCGATCCGTGTCGACGCGGCACGAAAACCAGAACACGCCGAACACAGGGGTGGTCGTGCCCTTGAACACGAGCGAAACGGCGGCCCGCCCCTGGAGCATGTTGTTCTCGAATTTCTCCGGCTGCGGCTGATAGATGGTGAGCTTGCCCTTCTCGGTGTCCATCTCGCGCGGCCACGTCGCGTCGGCGGCGCGGCTGGTACCGGCAAAAAACAGAAGGCAGCACAGCGTCGCGACCCAAGCCGCGCGCGCTGTGCCGACCTTCTTCAGCATCCCTCTGTGTGACATAGGTCTCCCTGCGGTCTCGGGAAGCTCCGTGGACTTCACGCGCTGAATGCTACTTCTTTCCCGTCGCCGCGTACGGATTGCCGCCGAGGGCGTTCGAGATGTCGGCGATCGCATTCTGCGCGCGGACGCTGTTGCCGGCGTCATCGAGCGGAGGCGATACCACCGCGATGCCGAACTTGCCCGGCGACACGGCAATGAGGCCGCCGCCCACGCCGCTCTTTCCGGGCAGACCCGTCCGATACAGCCACTTGCCCGAATCGTCGTACAGACCGGCCGTCGCCATCACGGCGAGCACCTTGGGAACGTTCGCGGAATCGATCACCGATTTCTTCGTCACGGGGTTCGTGCCGCCGAACGCAAGCGTCGCCGCCATCGTGGCGAGGTCCTTCGCGTTGACGCCGATCGAGCACTGCTTGGTGTAAATGTCCACCGCCTGCAGCGGGTTGGCCTTGATGTAACCGTACGCATACATCAGCATGCCGATGGCTTGGTTGCGCTGGTTGGTGTCGGCTTCCGACTTGTAGACGTCCTGCAGCACCTTCAGCTCCCGGCCGGCGCACGCGTTGTGAATGCCGATGATCTTCGCCCACACTTCGTCCGCCGTGGCGCCCTGCACCATGCTGGTGGCCGTGATCGCGCCCGGGTTGACGAGCGGGTTCATCTCCGGCCCGCCCGCCACCTTGTACGACATCTCGACCGAGACGATCGAGTTGAAGCGCATACCGGTCGCGTCCACGCCGGTGGTGTTGAGAATGGCGTCGGGCCCCTGCGACTGAATGACCTGCGCCATGGTGAAGACCTTGGAAATCGACTGAATCGAGACCTCGGTCGCCACGTCGCCGGCGGTGTACACCTTGCCGTCGGCGGTCACCACGGCGATCCCGAAGAGATTCGGGTCCACCTTTGCCAGCGCGGGGATGTAGTCCGCGTTCTTGCCCTCCTGGAGGGTCTTGTATTTCGCGTACGCGTCGTTGACTGCCTTGGTGATGTCGGCAGGAGCCTGCGCCGAGACGACGCACGGCGCCACGACGAGCACCGCGATGGCCAAAGACACAACCAACTTACTGAACGTACTCATGATCATGCTTCCCTTCGTTTACATGGTCTTCGAGAAATTGTAGCGGAACGACACCTGGATCTTGACGTCATCCGACGACTCGAATCCCGTCACGGGGTCCGCCTTGAAGTTCTCGCGCTTGCCGTACTGGACTTCGACGCCGGTCATGACGTTCGGGGCCGGGTAATAGAGCAGGTTTCCGACCGCGTAGTGACCGCGCGAGAATGCGTTGGGCGCCTGGCCGTCCGAATTGTCGATGTCGAGCATCGAGTATCCGACCGAGGTCGAGTACTTCTCGTTCCAATTGTGATCGAGGAACGCCACGATTCCGAGCACCGGCAACGCCACACCCTCAATGAGATTCGTGGCGCTTGCGGCTTTGATGCCGATGTCGGCTGGCGCATCGTTCATATAGTTCTCGATGGCTTCACCGTACACGACCGACGCGCGCACCACGTTGCTCTCTCCGATCTTCACGTTCGAGCTCACGTTGAGGCCCCAGCCCGTTGCGCTGCCGGCCAGGTCGAGCGAATCGGTGCCGGCGTCGTCCCATTTCATGTAGCGGAGAATGCCCGCGACCTCGAGGTAGCCCCAATCCCGGCCCATGTGGTACTCCGCCGACAGATCGGGCGCCGGGAAGTGCACTTGCACGTCGTTCAGCTCGACACGATTCGCGTAGATACCCTGATCGCCGCTGGCGCCGGGGCGCTCGAGCGCGATGGTCATGCGCGTGTCGCCCTGGATCGGCATGTAGCGAATCTGCACGTTACGGAAGAACGCCATGCCGTTCGGGCCCCAGTACTCGATCGTGTTGGGGAACACGTCGATGTCCATGAACGGGCTCCAGGTCTGACCCGCGCCGACCTTGCCCAGTTCGCCGTAGGCGTGGCGCAGGCGTATCGTGGTCTGGCCCGCGTCGACGCCGGTGCCGAACAACTCCCATTCGAACTGCGTTTTCAGAACGCCGACGTCGGTCGGCGTCGCCGATTTGACGCCGAAGCGCGTCTGGCGGACACCGAAGAACGTATTGCCGTCGGCGCCGAATTCATCCTCGAAGGCCGGAAGCTTGGTGGGACGCATGACGTCGTACCAGCTCGGATCGACCTGCTTGGTATCGTACCCCGAGTCCAGCATGATGTAGCCGTAGAGGTCGAACGTCGAATCTGAAGCGGCGGCGGTGCCGGCGAGGCAGCACAGCAGCAGCGCAAAAAATCCTCTTCTCATGATTCCTCCTTCTCTCACGTCACGATGCGCTACAGGGCAGCGTCGGAACTTGTGATCGATCTGCATGTTATCGCTTTGACTGTTCGCAGTCTAGGGGTGACCCTGTCGCCTATTAACTGTGGGGAAGCCGCGAAACGTCTGTTGCCGACGCGTCTAAAGAGTAGCTGGATGCGGCTCTGGAAGAACTGGGTGCCCCCCGTCGTGTCGAACCGGTCGAGTTCTCCGTAGCCATAGACAAACTCCAGCCGCAGGTTGTCGGACATGTGCCAGTTCACCATCGGCGTCACTCTCCAGTATTTCCCGCCGTGGAACATTCCGGAGTCGAGGTCGATATAGGAGAAGTTCAGCACCGCCTCCCACGCGCCGGGCCCGCCCTCGAACACCGTTCGCTCGGGTGATACCGCGTTGAAGTATCCGCCGGCTGTGTTGTAGCCACGCGTCTCGCCGGTGATGAGCCAGGCAGTGGCAAGGTTTCCCCCGTGAAAGAGCACGTTACCGTCGGCGACCGGGGATACATCCTGCCAGTCGTATTCGCCACCGAACAACCACGGGCCCCTCCGGTAATACGCCTCGATGCCGGTGCCACGTACATGGTCCGCAGGGAACTTTACCGGTGTCCACGACATAGGGGGCCAGGTTGTTCTCGGGGCGCGAACGCACCTGCAGCATGCCCCCGTCCGGGTCCGCGTCACGGACCATCGCCGCCACGTGGAGAACTTCCTTGTTCTCCTCCGAGAGAATCGGAAGCCATCCGAGTCGCGCGACTGCCTGGTTGTCGTAGGTGGCGAAAGCTTCGTCCTCCGACAGCGTGTCGGTGAACCATCCGAGGTTCACAAAGACGCGGGGGCCCGGGTAATAGCCCATGTACCTCACACCGTCCGCAAGAATCGGTATGAACGCGTCCATCCCCGGCGATCGCTCCATTCCCCAGGGGTGGTAGCCGTTCATGACTTTCACCATCGAGTAGCCTTCCTTGTCGCGCCCGACGAAGAAGTGGCCGGACAGTTCCGGAACCCCGATGAGGAGGCCCGTCTTGCGGAAGCGCCACTCGTCGTCCTTGCCATCGTACATGTACCCCACGGTCCACGAGAGCGGCCGCTTGGTCTTGAAACGCCCGCCGAAGAGGAAGCGAAAGTCACGGACCGCCACGCCGGGTTCCATCTCGACCTGTTGCTTGCTCTCGTCGTCCTGTGCGAAGGTGGCGAAGTCCAGCAGGAAACCGAGGCTCAGTCGAAACGTCGTGACGGGTCCGTCGTACTCGTTCCACTTGACCAGTTTCCGGCGCGGCCCCGATTCTTCGGCCTCGGCGGTCGTGTCGATGGTCGAGTCGGGAGCCGCACCACGCGAATCCTGGCTGCGCGCGGAGGCCGGCGCCATCGCGAGGATCATCACAATCGTATTAACCAATAAAACCAGACGCGTGAGCGACTCCCGACCTTGTTTCATGATGCTAGTACCGATTGAAGTAGTCCTGGACCTTCTTCGCGTCCGACGTCTTCAGCAGGACCAGCTGGAGCAGCACGCGCGCCTTGGCGGGATTGAGCTCCATCGACGCCACCGTGCCGATCTGATCGTCGTTGACTTCGATGTTGCGGCGGATGATCCCACCGTTGACTCGCGAGGAGCGCACGACGACCACGCCTTGGCGATCGCCGCCTTGGCCGCCTCGATGGCCGGCGCCGTCATGTTGCCGTCTCCGACCCCCGCGATCACCAGGCCCTTGGCTCCGTTCTGAACCGCAGACGTGATCACGTCGGGCGACATGTTCGCGTGGGCATAGATGATGTCCACGCGCGGCAACGCCGTGACGCCGTCGATACTCCAGCTCGCTCTTCCGGTGTGGACCTGGACCGGGCGTGCGCAACCAGGTGTTCTTACCGAACAGCGTCGCGCCGACCAGCCCGACTTCACCGGAACTCATCGTCCCGACGTCCGTCGTGTGCGTCTTGATGATGTCGTGCGCCGAGTGGATGTCGTCGTCGACGGTCACCAGCACCCCGCGTCCGCGCGCCGCCGGGTCGGCGGCGATACCGACGGCGTTATAGATGTTCAGCGGCCCGTCAGCGCTCATCGCGGTCGAAGGCCGCATCGAGCCGGTCAGGACAACGGGCTTGTCGCTCTTGACGACCAGATCCAGAAAGTACGACGTCTCCTCCATCGTGTCCGTTCCGTGCGTGATCACGACGCCGGCAACGTCGATGTTGGCGAGAATTTCGTTCACGCGCTTTCCGAGTTTCAACCAGACCTCGTCGTTCATGTCCTGGCTGCCGATGCTGGCGATCTGCTCGCCGGTGACGTCGGCCAGGTCTTTCATCTGTGGCACCGCCTGGATCAGGATGTCGACGCCCACGGCGCCGGACTGGTAACCGGCTTCGGTCTGCGAGGCAGCCGCCCCGGCGATGGTCCCGCCGGTGGCCACGATCACCACCTTGGGTTTCTTGGGCGTTGCGGGTTTACTGGCGGTCTGCGCCATGGCGCTCGGCGCGAGCATCAGTGGCGCCAGGAGCAGGCTCATGATTCTTAGTGTTTTCATATCACTTTCCTCCGAGTATTGGTTGGTTACTTCTTCTGGTACTTCGCAGGATCCAGGTTGGTTAGCTTCGATCGGATCGAGAAGCTCTTTTATCTGCGCTTCGGTCAGCATCTTCTGCTTCGCGAATGACCTCGAGGATCCCCTTGCCGCTCTTGTACGCCTTCTGGCGGCCAACTCGGTCGCCTTCTCGTAGCCGAGCACCGGGTTGAGCGCGGTGACGATGCCGACCGTGGTTTCCATGTAGTGCTCCAGCACCTTCTCGTTCACCGTGATGCCGTCGACGCACTTGCTGCGGAACAGCTTCGATACATTAAAAAGCAGGTGCTGCGACTCGATGGGCGCCAGGCCGTTGAGCGGCTCGTACGCGTTGAGCTGCAGTTGTCCGCTGTGCGCCGCGAGCGACACGGCATAGTCGTTGGCGATCACGCGGAAGCACACGATACCTACTACCTCCGGTACGACGGGGTTCACCTTGCCCGGCATGATCGATGAGCCGGGCTGGAGCGCGGGCAAATTGATCTCGGACAATCCCGCCCGCGGTCCCGAAGTGAGCAGGATCAGGTCGCTCGAGATCTTGGCCAGCTTGATGGCCGTGCTCTTGAGAGCGCTCGAGTACACCACGAATCCCTGCTGGTCCCAGGTGGCCGCGATCATGTCGTCCGCCATGACGATGGGCCGCTTGGTAAGCTTGGCCAGCTCTTCCGCGCACTTCTCCGGGTACCCCTTCGGCACGTTGATGCCGGTGCCGATCGCCGTCGCACCCATGTTCTCGGCGTACAGGTACTTCTCGGCGTCCTTCAGCAGAGCGATTTCGGCGTCGATTCCCGCCGCGAAGGCGTAGAACTCCTGTCCGACCGTCATGGGAACGGCGTCCTGCAGTTCCGTGCGCCCCATCTTGACGATGTACAGAAACTCGGCGCCTTTCTTCTTGAACGACGCCGACAGTTGCTCGAGCTCCGCGATCAGCTTTTCGTTGCGTAGAATGAGAGCCACCTTGATGGCCGTCGGGTACGAGTCGTTGGTCGACTGAGACATGTTGAGATCATCGTGCGGCTCGAGATACTGGTACTCGCCCTTCTTGTGGCCGCCCAATTCGAGCCCGATGTTGGCGAGCACTTCGTTCGCGTTCATGTTGGTCGACGTGCCGGCGCCGCCCTGATACCAGTCGACCAGGAACTGGTCGTGGTACTTGCCGTCCATCACGGCCTTGCAGGCCTTCTCGATCATCGCCAGACGTTCCGGCTTCATCGCTCCGACCGCCGTGTTCGCGCGGGCCGCCGCCAGCTTGACGATGGCCCATGCCTCCACGTAGCCCGGGTAGTGATTGATCGCGACGCCGGAGAGTTGGAAGTTCTCCATCCCCCGCAACGTCTGGATGCCGTAGTACGCGTCAGCCGGAACCTGCTTTTCGCCCAGCAGGTCCTTTTCGGTTCGTGTCGCAGCCGCACCTTTGGCCGGTTTCGGGTCCGCGGCGGCCGCGAGCGACGCGGCGCACGCCACCACGCAGAAGGCAACGGCGACTATGGTTCTCGTTCTCATAAGAAGTCCTTTCGGCATCGACACTGCTGCCGGCCAAACACCGTCGCCGCGTAATCATTGGAATTACCTGAACGGATTGTCCTGCAGACGATCGATAGCTCTGGCCGGGAGTGTAACTCGCTTGCGCCTTCCCGTCTATCCCCGTACTCTAGGAGCCGGCGTAACCGCTGAGGAGGCACACATGGGTATGATCAAGGAATTCCGCGACTTCGCCGTCAAGGGCAACATGATCGACATGGCCGTCGGTATCATCATCGGCGGCGCGTTTGGAAAGATCGTCTCGTCACTGGTGAGTGACGTGATCATGCCGCCGCTCGGTTTGCTGATCGGCGACGTTCCATTTGCCGCCATGAAAGTCACGCTGCGGCAGGCGGCCGATGGTAATGAAGCGGTGACCCTCAACTACGGCAACTTCATCGAAACCGCGGTCGACTTTCTTATCGTTGCCTGCGCAATCTTCATGGTTGTCAAGGCGATCAACTCGATGAAGCGCAAGGAAGCGGCCGCTCCTGCAACGCCTCCGGCACCGACGAAGGACCAACTGCTGCTGACCGAGATTCGCGATCTGTTGAAGGCGCGCTAGGCGCGCGGGGGACTAGAACGTCCAGCCGAGGCTGGTGACGAGGCCGTAGTCGTTTTTGGTGGCGGTCGGATCCGGTGGGTCGCTGTCGTAGGAGTCGTAAAAAGAGAGCACGACGGTGAAGTCCCTCACGATCTCGCGGCTCGCGCTGATGTCGATCTCGGATCGAACACGTCCCCAGCTGGAAAGACTCGGGTAGACCGTGACCGCCGAGGTGATGTCCGTCTTCGGATAATCGTAGCGAAACACGGAGAACCCGGCGGAAACGAACGCTTCGAGATTGGAGCTGCTGCTGTCGCCGGCCGACCACTCCCGGTTCACGCTCAAACCGGCGGTCGAAGCTAGGTCGGTGTGGTTGCTCTGGATCAAATTGGCACCGAGGCCGGACGAAAGTTGCACGCGACGATCCAGCCCCAGTTCGTCGTTGGTCTGGGTCGCCGCGCTCGTGGTCGAGAACAGCGGTCCATCGAACAAACGGTTGAACGTGAGTGAGATGTCCTCGCGGCGCTGCGTGTCCTCGCCTTCCTGTGCGGTCGTGATGGAGCTTATGTCCAGGGCGAGGGAACGGATTGGCGTCCGCCGCCGGACGCTGATATCGGTCGACAGTTGTGCCAGGCTGTTCGACTTCGTGTAGCTGAATCCCACGCTGATCGATCCGTCGAGCTGCTGCCAGAACGACGCCTCCAGGGGCGTGATGGCAACGACGTTTTCCTGCAGAACATGTTGGGTCTCTCCACCGTGGATCACCTCGAGCATTCCGTCGTGGCGCAGAAAAATCGCGCCGAAATATTTCTGGCCGACGTGATCCTCGATGCGGAACTGATAGACGCTGTTCAGCGAATCGACGTCTTCCCACTCGATGTTGAGTGTCCCGATGTCGTTGGTCTTGGCCTGAATGATGCCGCGGTCCATCTGCTTGATTTCGCAGGTCACGCGGTCGCCGTTAACAAGATAGACCAGGTCGGTCTTGGCGCGCGCGAAAGCCAGGGCGGGGAAAGCGCCCGTGCCGGCCAGTGCGAGCGCAGCCAGAAGAAGGAGGCAACGAAGGCGCATCGTGGCGCCAGCGTAGCACAGCGGACAGAGACGACGGTAGCTGCGAACTTCTTCTCTAGAGTTTGGTGAACTCGACGCGGCGATTCATCGCGCGCCCTTCGGGTTTGTCGTTGCTCGCCACGGATTTCGTGTCGCCCATGCCGTCGGTCTTGAATCGATCGGCCGCGATCTTGAATTGCTCGGACAGCACCTTCGCCACCGCCGCCGCGCGCCGCTTCGACAGGTCGAGGTTGCCGTCAGTCGTCCCCTGGTTGTCGGTATGGCCGAGGATCTGGACCTTCACCGTCGCGTTCTTCTCCATGTAGGCCGCGATCTGTCGCAGCACCGGAGCGGACTCCGGCTGCACGACGTCGGAGCCGCTGGCGAAGTAGATTCCGTAGGTGACGAGTTTGCCGCCGGCGAAGGGATCCGCCACCGGCTTGTTGCCCTCGGCGAAGCGCACGTTGGTGATCATCGGCTCCTTGTCCGACCAGAGCCAGATCTGGAAGTTGTCGGGTGGGCCGTTCTCGGGATTGATCTCCGGCACATTGGCCACGCGCTGGCGGTCGACGTACACCTTGAGTGCGGTGCCGCGCGCCATGAACATGATGTGGTGTACTGCGCCCCACACCTTGGCACTCTCCAGCGGGGTGTTGGACGTCACCTTGCCGCTTTCGAAGTATGCGTTCTGGCCCGAGTAGGGAAACGTGGTCGTCCAGACGCTCTGGTCGCCTTTGAGCGCGCTCACGTTGAGCACGTTTCCCGAGGGCTCGCCGCAGTAGAAGTCCAATTCGAGTGTCCAGAACTCCGGCAACGCCGGCGCGGCGGGCGTCTTCATGGCAAAGCGGCTTTCCACGCTGGTGCTGCGCAGCCAACGCTGGCCGTTCATTTCGGCGACTTCCAGCGTGCCCTGGGTCAGTTTCCAGTTGGCCGGAAACTCGCCCAGCTCGTCCTGGGTGAAGTCGTCGAAGAACAGCACCATGTCACCCGGCACGAAATCGAACTTGGTCGATACGGCCGATATTGTTTCGCCGGATTCCTTCGCGCTCACCGCTTCGCCGGATGTTTCTGCCGGCTCCGCGGCCTTGTCGGTGGTCTTCGGGTCCGCCTTGTTAACGGCGTCGTCGGCGGTCTTGTTGGCCTTGTCCTCGGCCTTCTTCTTGAGCTTGTCACCGAGCCCGGCGGGCGACGGGGACGGGTTCGAAATCGCGGCGAACACGCACAACGCGAAGCATGCTCCGAGCCTCCACAAGCGGGTCATGGTCAGGATCCTCCAGCGTTCGGGAAAGGATTGCCGTTGAGCGATATGACGGCCCCACCGGGTCCGTGTCACGAACAAATTGTCGGCACGCACCCCTCGGCGCGGTTGGCATTTCGGGCCCGTGTGGACTACAATGGCCCCGGCCGACGATCGGAGGAGATTTCCCATGACCAAATATCGCCTTGAGAAGGACTCGCTTGGAGAAATGCGCGTCCCCGAGGATGCCTACTACGGCGCGCAGACCGCGCGGGCGGTGGAGAACTTTCCCGTGAGCGGGATCCCGTTCCCGCCGCCGTTCATCCGGGCGCTCGGTATCATCAAGCGCGCCTCCGCGCGGGCCAATATGGAGCTCGGCGACCTCGACCCGAAAACCGGCGAGGCAATCGTCGCGGCTTCCACCGACGTCATCGAAGGCAAGCTCAACGCGCAGTTCCCGCTCGACATCTATCAGACCGGCAGCGGCACCTCGACCAACATGAACGCCAACGAGGTGATCGCCAACCGCGCCGCCGAGATCATGGGCAAGGAGCGCGGGCACAAGTCGATCCACCCCAACGACCACGTCAACATGGGGCAGTCGTCGAACGACGTGATCCCGACCGCGATTCACGTCGCGGCGGCGATGGCGATCACCGCCGAGCTGATTCCCGCGCTCGAGCACCTGGGCGTCACGCTCGAAGTGAAAGCGGAACAGTTCGACGACGTGGTGAAGTCGGGCCGCACCCACATGATGGACGCCACGCCGGTGCGGCTGGGCCAGGAGTTCGCGGGCTACGCGCGCCAGGTGGCCAACGCGGCGGAGCGCGCGGGGCGGGCGCGCGACGCCATGCTGGAGCTGGCGCTGGGCGGGACCGCGGTCGGGACGGGCATCAACCGCCGCGCCGACTTTCCGCGTGTGGCCATCAAGTATATCGGCGAGGACACCGGACTCGGGTTCTTCGAGGCGCTGGACCATTTCGAGGCACAGGGTGCCAAGGACGCCTGCGTCGAGGCGTCGGGGCAGATGAAGACGATCGCGGTGAGCCTCTCCAAGATCGCGAATGACATCCGGCTCATGGCCTCGGGGCCGCGCACGGGCATCGCGGAAATCACGCTCCCGTCGATCCAGCCGGGAAGCTCGATCATGCCGGGCAAAGTGAACCCCGTGATCTGCGAGTCGGTTACGATGGTGGCCGCGCAGGTGGTCGGCTACGACGCGGCCATCACGCTGGGCGGGCTCGGGAGCTACCTGGAGTTGAATGTGATGATGCCGGTGATTGCCCACGACCTGCTGGAATCGATTCGTCTGCTGGCGAACGTGAGCCGCATCTTCGCCGACAAGTGCATCGCCGGGATCACGGCCAACGAGTCACGGGCGCGCGAGCTCCTGGAGCTGAATCTCTCCACGTGCACGTCGCTGGCGCCGAAGATCGGCTACGACAAGGCGGCGGCGCTATCCAAGCAGGCGTTCGCCACCGGGCGCACCGTTCGCGACGTGGCCCGCGAGCTGAAGGTGCTCCCCGACGAGGAACTGGATCGCCTGCTCGACTTCCGCCGCATGACGGAGCCCGAGGAGTAATCGGCGTGCTCGTCAATTGCGTCGCCTATCAGGACGGGAAAAAGCTCGCGACCATCGGTGTCGACGAGATCCGCCGCTACACCAGCCTGCCGGGATGCTTTGTCTGGATAGCGGTCAAGGACCCCGAGCCGGCCGAGCTGGCGGCCCTGGGGGCGGAGTTCGACCTGCACGAGCTGGCCGTGGAAGACGCGCAGCACGGCCACCAACGCCCCAAGCTGGAGGAATACGGCCATTCGATCTTCGCGGTGCTCCATATGGTGGAGATGACTGGAACTGAATTGGTGGTCGGCGAAGCGGCCATATTCGTCGGGTCGAACTATGTGGTGTCGGTCCGGCGCGGGACGGAGCGTGGGTTCGCCGACGTGCGCATCCGCACCGAGCGCGAGCCCGAGCTTTTGCAGCACGGCACGGGGTACGTCCTGTACGCCCTCATGGATGCGATCGTGGATCGCTATTTCCCGGTGCTGGACGCGCTGACGCGGGAGTTCGAGGAGATCGAAGAGAAACTCTTCGCCGGCCACGCGACCCGGGGGAACATCGAAGGGCTGTACGGCTTGAAGCAGAAGCTCCTGACCATGAAGCATGCGGCGGAGCCGCTGCTGGAGATGGTGGGGAAGCTATACGGCGGGCGCGTTCCCCAGCTCTGCACCGGCTTGCAGGATTACTACCGCGACGTGTACGACCACGTCGTGCGGCTCAACCAATCCATCGACAGCCTGCGTGAAACCATGACCACCGCCATCTCCGTCAACCTCACGCTGATCCAGCTCCACGAGAACGAGGTCACCAAGCGCCTCGCGGCGTGGGCCGCGCTGATCGCGGTGCCGACCATGATCGCGGGCGTCTATGGGATGAATTTTCGGTTCATGCCCGAATTGACCTGGAAGTATGGCTACCCGCTGTCGGTCGGATCGATGCTGGCGATCGATTTGTACATGCTGTACCGGTTCCGAAAGGCGAAGTGGCTCTGATGCCGACCTACTGGGAATACCTGAAGATCGACGAACTCCTGGCGCTGCAGCAGCCGGGAGGCGACGAGCACGACGAGATGCTGTTCATCATCATCCACCAGTCGTACGAGCTGTGGTTCAAGGAAATGCTGCACGAACTGGATTACTTTCAGCTGCTCCTTGCCCGGAAAGATCTGCCGCGCGCGTTTCACACCATGAAGCGCACGCTCACCATCCTCAAGATGCTGGTGGCCAAGATCGACATCCTGGAGACGATGACGCCGCTCGAATTCCTCGCGTTCCGCGAGCGGCTGGAATCGGGGAGCGGATTCCAGTCGGCGCAGTTCCGCGAGCTGGAGTTCGTGCTCGGGCACAAGCGGCGGAGCATGGTGGAGAACTTTCCGGCCGGCTCGCTCGGGCGGGAGAAACTCGCGCGCCGCTGGGACCAGCCGACGGTGTGGGACGCGTTCGTGCGTTTCATCGCCGACAACGGGTGGCCCGTGCCGCGCGCCGCGGTCGAGCGCGACCTGACGGCTGCGATCACGCCCTCCGCCGAGATGCAGCAGCTGCTGATCGACGTCTACAAGAGCAACGCGTCGCTCGCCAACCTGTGCGAGCGCATGGTCGACCTCGACGAAGGCATGCAGGAGTGGCGTTACCGCCACGTCAAGATGGTCGAGCGCACGATCGGCACCCGGCGCGGCACCGGCGGATCCGAGGGCGCCGAGTATCTCAAGACCACGCTGATGCGCCCCCTCTTTCCCGACCTCTGGGAGATCCGCACGTCGTTCTGACGCCCATGACCTCGCCGTCGGATCTGTATCGCTCCCCCAACGCGCTGGTGCCCGATTACTCGCGCTTCCGGGTCGCGGAGCGCCTGCTGCTCACCGGCCACTCGCACCAGGCGTGGCCCGACGTGGCGTTCGAGGGCCAGCAGCGCGCGTTCCTCGACGCGGCGGAGCTGGTCGACGACAAGTGGCCGCGCGTCTTTGCGGTGGCCGACGAGGTGCGCCGCGGATGGGCGAGGCTCCTGGACGACGCGCCGGAGCGCGTCGCGCTGGGCCACAGCACGCACGAGCTGGTGGTGCGCTGGCTCTCCGCGCTTCCGCTGAAGGCGCGCCCGCGCCTGGTTACCACCGACGGCGAGTACCATTCCATCCGGCGGCTGGTGGACCGTCTGGCCGAAGAGGGCATCGCGATCCACAAGGAACCCGCCGCGCCGGTTTCGACCCTGTCGGAACGACTCGCGCGCACGGTGGACGACCGCACCGCCGCGGTGCTGGTGTCGTCGGTGCTGTTTCGCAGCGCCGAGATCGTGCCGAATCTGCGCGCGGTGGCGAACGCGTGCGCGCGCCACGGCTCGGAGGTCCTGGTCGACGTCTATCACCATCTCAACGTGGTGCCGTTCTCGATTGGCGAGATGGGGCTCGAGCGCGCGTACGTCACCGGCGGCGGCTACAAGTACTGCCAGCTGGGGGAAGGGAACAGCTTCCTGCGCTTTCCGAAGGGCTGCGCGCTGCGGCCGGTGGCCACGGGGTGGTTCGCGGAATTCGAAGCGAAGGAGAAAGCGCCCGACGGGCGCGTCGTCTACAGCGACGGGCCGATGCGCTTCGCCGGGGCCACCTACGACCCGACCAGTCACTATCGCGCGCGCGAGGTGTTCGGGTTTTTCGAGCAACGCGGGCTTTCGCCCGCGCTCCTGCGCGACGTGAGCCAGCACCAGGTCCGACGCCTGGTAGAACGCTTCGACGCGCTCGACCTGAACCCGGCGCTCATCACGCGCGATCGCTCGGTCGCGGTGGAAGCGCTGGGTGGTTTCGTGGTGCTGCGCTCGCCGCGCGCGGGCGATATCTGCCGCGCCCTGCACGCTGCCGGCGTATTCACGGACTACCGCGCGGACGCGCTCCGTGTGGGTCCCGCGCCCTACCTCGCGGACGCGCAGATCGACGAGGCGATCGGCAGGCTGGGCGAAGTCTGCCGCCGCATGGGTTAGGTCTCCGGCCGGCGCGCCAAGTTTGTATGCTGGACACTGCCAGCGGCCATAGACTATCATCTTGACAGTCCTGCCTCAATCTCGTCGCAGTGCCGCAATCTCAAGGAGAACCCAAATGAGTGTCCGTGCCCTCACCAGACACCTGCGGTTTGCCGTTCCATTTTTGCTTACCACCACCAGTGCGGCGTTGTCCCACGCCATGCCGGTCCACCTCTGGAGCAAGGCCGTGGGAGACACGGGTATTGTGGTCTGCTACGACCGTCGCGGTAGACGGGGCCGAAGACATCGTGATTACCGGCTCGTTCTACGGAGTCATGGATTTCGGTGGCGGCCCGCTCGTCAGCGCCGGCGAAGGTGACATCTTCATCGCGAAATACAACGCGGCCGGAGCCCACCTGTGGAGCCAGCGAATCGGAGACATCGATAGTGACACCGGTTTCGCCCTTGCGGTCGATGCGGCCGGTAACATCTATGTCTCGGGCGGCTTCGCCGGTACGGTCGATTTTGGCGGTGGTGGGTTGGCGAGCGCCGGTGCGAGTGATGTCTTTCTGGCCAAGTACAACTCGAGCGGGGTTCACCAGTGGAGTCAGCAATTCGGAAGCACGCTCACCGACATTGGCAGGTCCGTTACCGTCGATCCTTCCGGTGACATTATTCTCGCCGCCCAGTTTCGCGGCACCGTGAGCTTCGGCGGCGTGGGCCTGGTGAGCGCGGGTCTATCCGACATCGCCCTTGCCAAGTACAACTCGAGCGGAGTTCACCAGTGGAGTGAGCGTTGGGGTGGTGCGAACTCCGACATCCCGATGGACGTCGCGGTCGATGGGGCCGGCGATATCGCGGTCACCGGTGTGTTTACCGGGACGACGGACCTCGGGGGAGGCCCTTTGGCGAGTGCGGGCTTGAACGATATTTTTCTTGCCCACTACAGCTCGGGCGGGGCTCACCAGTGGAGCAAGCGTTTCGGAACCGCGGGCGGGAACGAGTTCGGGGAGAGTGTGGCGATCGACGCGTCCGGCAGGGTCGTGTTCACCGGTCAGTTCAACGGGACCGTGGATTTTGGCGGTGGCCCGCTGGTGGGCGCGGGTGGGGCCGATATCTTTCTCGCCCAGTACGACGCCACCGGTTCGCACCAGTGGAGCCAGCGTTTTGGAGCGGCCGGATCGAATCCGGAGGAGGGCAGAGGTGTCGCCATCGACGCCTCCGGCAACATCACTTGCACGGGCTTTTTCACCGGGACGGTGAGCTTCGGGGGCGGATCGTTCGTGAGTACTGCGCCTTACGACATTTTCTTCGCCCGGTACAGCTCGAGCGGTGTGCACCAGTGGAGCGCCGCGTTCGGCGGCCCGAGCTTGGGCTTTAGCGGGGACGCCGGCCAAAGTGTCGCCATCGACGGTCTCGGCGCCACGGTCTTCGTCGGCACCTTCGCGTCGACCGTTAATTTCGGCGGCGGGACGCTCACGAATCCCGGCACCTATTCCGATGTGTTCATCGTGAAGTTCGTGGAGGATATCCCGATCCCGGTTCTGATATCGAAGTTCGACGCCGTTGCGCGTCGCGGCAGCGTTGAAGTGAGCTGGGACGTATGGAGCGACGAAGCGCTCGCGAGCTTCTCGCTCTACCGGCGCGAAGGCGATGCCTCCCTCGCGGCGGCTGTCGCGCAGGGGTCGTTCGACGGCGCTGCCCGCGCGTTTGTTGACGATAGTGTCAAACCCGCGACCACGTATCACTACGAACTCGTGATCCAGGCGCGTTCCGGCGATGAGTTCCGTTCGCCGGTCGCGACCGTGACCACGCCGGCGGTGGCCGCCTCGCTGGGGCCGAACCACCCGAACCCGTTCAACCCGACAACGACGATCGAATACACGCTGAGCGAGCCGACGTCGGTGGTCATCAGCATATTCGATGCGTCGGGCGCAGTGGTGGCCCGGCTGGACGACGGACGGCGCGAGGCCGGCACGCATTCCATCGCCTGGGACGGCCGCAACTCGTCGGGCCGTTCGGTGGGAAGTGGCGTGTATTTCTATCGTCTGGAAGGATCGCCCGAGGCCGCGACCCGCAAGATGGTGCTACTGAAGTAATCTGATCTGAACGTCGTTGCGCACCAGCGCAAGTGCAAACGCCCCGGCGACCATTTCGATCGCCGGGGCGTTTTGCGAAAGACTCGAAGCCCTGCCGGCCTCTACATCTTGCTCTTCATCGGCTCCTTTGACATCTCCATGGCGGCCTGGGCGAGCTTGGTGCTGACTTCCTGCACCATCGCCGCGTAGTCGTGGAGCGCCTTGACGCCATCGGGCGTGCTGGCCGACGCAACCGTGACCCAGCCCATGTCCGTCTTTCCGCCCTCGAACGAAACATCCTTGCGGCTCATCAGCGCGGTCATGCCTTTGCAGCAGTCGCACAGTTTGGCCTTCTGCTCGGCGGTCATGGTCGGGATGGACATGCAGCGGCTCTCGCATTCCATGTGCGCCTTCTCGAACGACGCCACCATCTTCTCATCCGTCGTCCCGAAGACTTCGACGTAGCCGGCCTTGGTAGGCAGGGTGTCGCAGCGCAGGGTCGGCCCCAGCGCCGGATCGGCTCCAAATGCGGAGCACACCGGACAGTTCATCGCCTTTTCCATCGCCTGCTGCGGCGTCATGTCGCTCACCGAGCCGGCGAACGCGACGGTCGCGATCATCAACGCCGCGACGGTACACAATACGCGCTTCATACGAACCCTCCTTGAATGGTCATTGAAATCGAACGAATGGGGACTGACTGCGAGCCTACCCATACCCTGTCGCTGCGCCGCGCGCGCGGCAGACAGCGAAAGTCAGCACTATTTTCCGCCGCCACCGGCCCGGAGTCAAGCCTGGTCCCAGGCGGACCTCAGAAATCTCCTTGCCCCTCCTAACCCCCTGTGGCAGACTCCGTTTCGAACGGCCGCAGGTGCTTCCGAGACGGCGTCCACGCCGGCTCACCCAGAAGACGAGACCATCTTGAACATCGGCAGGAGCACGTCATGTCGCATCCGGTGACGATCGGAAAGCAGGGCTTTTTCGCGACGCTGCGCAAGGACAGGTGGTGGGTCGAGCCCGCGCTGGTGGCGTCCATCCTGACCGCGTTCGGCATTTACACCACCGTGTCGGCGGTGCTGCTCCATTCCAACTTCGAAGTCGGCCCCTATCTCTCGCCGTTCTACGAGCCGCTGCTCAAGCCGAGCTGGTGGCCGTTCTCGCCCGCGATTCTCATTCTGTGGGCGCCACTCGGTTTTCGCGGCACATGCTATTACTACCGGGGCGCGTACTACAAGGCCTACTTCGCCAACCCGCCCGCGTGCGCGGTGACCGGCTATTCGAGCAAGAATTTCCGCGGCGAATCGCGGTTCCCGTTCACCATCATGCACCTGCACCGGTTCTTCCTTTTCTTCGCGCTGGCGCTGAACGTGTTCCTGTGGATCGGCGCCTTGAAGTCGTTCCGGTATGAAGGGCAGTGGGGCATTGGGCTCGGCTCGATCATCCTGACGACGAACGCGTTCCTGCTCATGATGTACAGCTTCGGATGTCACTCGCTGCGCCACGTCGTGGGCGGCCGGCTCGACTGCTTCTCGTGCGCGAGAGGCAACAAGAGGGCGTGGGACAAGGTGTCGGTGTGGAACGCCGATCACAAGCGCTGGGCGTGGATGAGTCTGTTCTCCGTGCTGATCGCCGACGTCTACATCCGCCTGGTGGCGTACGGAATCATTGCCGACCCCAACACCTGGGGCGCGCTTCGCGTCATTCACTGACCCAACCGAGGAAACGCCCGCATGTCCGACCATCAAACCCACGAGTACGACGTCATCGTGATCGGCGCCGGCGGCGCCGGTCTGCGCGCGGCCATCGAAGCGTCCGCGCAGGGGGCGAAGACGGCCCTCGTGTGCAAGTCGCTGCTCGGGAAAGCGCACACCGTGATGGCCGAGGGCGGCATGGCGGCGGCGCTCGCCAACGTCGACAAGTCCGACAACTGGCAGACGCATTTCCGCGACACCGTGCTGGGTGGAAAGTACATGGGTCACTGGCGCATGCAGCAGCTGCACGCCCAGGAATCGCCGGAGCGGGCGCTGGAGCTCGAGCGCTGGGGCGCGGTGTTCGACCGCACACCGGAGGGCAAGATCAGCCAGCGGGCGTTTGGCGGGCACACGTACAAGCGCCTCGCCCACGTGGGCGACCGCACCGGCCTGGAGATGATCCGCACGCTCCAGGACCGCGGCGTTCACCAGGGCGTCGACGTGTTCATGGAGTGCACGGTCGTCGATCTCCTCAAGGACGGCGGGCGCGTGGTGGGGGCCTTCGCGTACTGGCGCGAGACCGGCAAGTTCGTCGTGTTCAAGGCGCGGGCGGTCATCATGGCCACCGGCGGCATCGGCAAGATGTTTCGGGTGACTTCGAATTCGTGGGAGTACACCGCGGACGGTCACGCGCTAGCGCTGCGCGCGGGCGCGGAGCTGATCGACATGGAGTTCATGCAGTTCCACCCCACCGGGATGGTGTGGCCCCCGGGGGTGAAGGGCCTGCTGGTCACGGAGGCGGTGCGCGGCGAGGGCGGCCTCCTGACGAACACCAAGGGCGAGCGTTTCATGGAGCGCTATGACCCCAAGCGGATGGAGCTGTCGACGCGCGACCTGGTCGCAAAAGCGATCTACACCGAGGTCAAGGAGGGGCGCGGCACCGAGCACGGCGGCGTCTGGCTCGACATTTCGCACCGGGACGCGGAATACATCAAGAAGAAGCTCCCGAGCATGTACCACCAGTTCAAGGACCTCGCGGACGTCGACATCACCAGGGCGCCGATGGAAGTGGGTCCGACGGCGCACTACGTGATGGGCGGCATCCGCGTGGTGCCCGAGACGGCCGCCGCGACCGTTCCGGGCCTCTTCGCAGCCGGAGAGTGCTCGGGCGGCATGCACGGGGCGAATCGCCTCGGCGGCAATTCGCTCTCGGACCTGGTCGTGTTCGGCAAGCGGGCGGGGGAGGGAGCGGCGGCATTCGCACGCGAGAATCGCGGAGCCATCGGGCTCGACGAGGGAGCGATCAAGCGCGCCGAGAAGGAATTGCTGCGCCCGTTCGAGTCGAAGGCGACGCACACGCCCTACGACGTCCACTTCGCGCTGCAGGATGTCATGCAGGACAAGGTGGGGATCATGCGCACCGGCGACGACCTCAAGCAGGCGATCGCGGACTTCCCCGGCATGGTGGAGAAACTCCGCGGGGCGCGCGTGGAGGGATCGCGCATGTACAACCCGGGCTGGCACCTGGCGTGGGACATGGTCAACATGCTCCTGATCGCCGAAGTGGTGGCGCGCGCCGCGCTCCAGCGCGAGGAGTCGCGCGGCGCCCACACCCGGCTCGATTTTCCGAAGACCGACTCCGGCGGCCCGTGGGAGAAGGTCAACAGCGTGGCCACCTGCATCGACGGAGTGGTGCGCGTCGGCACCAGCCCGAAGCCGGAGATGCCGCCCGAGCTCAAGGCCATCGTGGAGGCCAGCGCATGAGCACCTCCGCTGGAAGAGACCGCATGGAGAAGGGCAAGGAGGTCAAGTTTCGCATCCTGCGCGGGAGCGACGGCGACCTCAAGGAAGTCGAGTACGCCGTCGCGGCGGAGACCGGTTGGGTCGTGCTCGACGCCGTGCTCAACATCCAGGCGAAACAGGCGCCGGATCTCTCCGTGCGCTGGAACTGCAAGGCGGCCAAGTGCGGCTCGTGCAGCGCCGAGGTGAACGGCAAGCCGCGCCTGATGTGCAAGACGCGCCTGGACGATCTCGACACCAGCGTGCCGGTCACGGTTCACCCCATCAAGAGCTTCCCCCACGTGAAAGACCTGGTCACGGACGTGAAGTGGAACTACGAGGTCAACAAGCGCATCACGCCCTTTACCCCGGCGCCCGGCGCGGACTTCACCTACTACCAGGAAGACGTCGACCGCGTGCAGGAGTTCCGCAAGTGCATCGAGTGCTTCCTGTGCCAGAACGTGTGCCACGTGCTGCGCAACCACGAGCAGCACGCCGCCTTCGCGGGGCCGCGCTTCTTCGTGCGCGTCGCCGGTCTCGAGATGCACCCGATGGACACGGCCGACCGGACGGCGTTCCTCGCCGAAGAGGCCGGCCTGTTCATGTGCAACATCACCAAGTGCTGCACCCACGTCTGCCCGGAAGACATCCACATCACCGACAACGCCATCATCCCGCTCAAGGAGCGGGTGATCGACCGCCGTTACGACCCCCTGCAATGGCTGCTGCGCAAGGTGAGCGGAAGGAAGTAGCAACGGCGGGTCCTGTCGCCGGCAGCCCGGTGCGGCTCGCTTCGTCCGCGCCTGCGCACTAGACTCGCTCGCCGCCCGGGCGCCCGCCGGCGCCACCCGCTCCAGCTCCTCGGGTGGCGCGCCCCTTGCACGGTTTTCTCCACTTCGGGTCGATCGCGTCGCTTCGGATAGAAGCGACCGCGACGAGTTACAAGGCGAAACGGAGGGGCACGTGGCAGTCTTGAAATGGGCGCGAGAGGAATTCCGAATCTGCGGGCATCCCATGCCGAAGTCCGTGTTCGAGCGCTGGATAGCGGACGAGGGCAAGGTCGCGCTGCGCGACGAATTGCGCGCCACGCGGTGGAAGTGGTTCTATGGGTCGCGGCGAGCCCGGCTGCGCCTCTACCGCTCGGCGCGCACGGCGTTTCGCCCCGGCGGCACGTTTTCCGGGGCCCTCAGGAAGAAGTTGAGTCAACTTCCGCTGGTCATCCGAGCGTGCGCGGTGGAGATCCAGCAGAGCGGCTACCGGCAGCTGTGCACCTACGATTCGGCGAAATTCTTCGCGGTGGTTCCACGCGGGATCGTGCAGAACGATTTCAAGTCGTATCTTCTCAAGAAGCTGACCGAGCTGCCGCAGGTGCAGCACCTCCACGGACTCACCGAGCGCGTCATCACGGCGACCGCCGCCGAGGCCGAGGTCGTCCTCTTCAACCATCTGGAGAAGAGCAATTTCCTCGTGGATGAAAACGGCCGGGGTCTCGTGGTGGAAGTAGATCGCACGTTCGCGTGGAAAATCAACGGCGCCGACGGGCACTACTGCTACGCGTGCTCGCTCGACGAGGACACCAAGGTGGACCTGACGGGCCGGCGGGAGCGCAAAACCTTCCTGGCATCAATTGAGGAGATGGCGCGCGGGCAGAACGTCTATCTGCGGCGCCTCCGGCCCGAAGAGGTCCGGGAGGTCGTGGACGCGTTCAAGCTGCGGCGGCTCATGGGCGCCGCGCTAGACACCTCGCAGCGCAAGAGCGCGCGCCGGGACCGGTCCGCCGTGGATGCGATCACGATCGACGCCCGCTGACGCTAGTTTCGGGGTCCTTTCATCACCACGGTCCGAATCGGGAACGGGATCTCGATCCCTTCGGCGGCGAAACGCCGGTGGATCGCTTTTACGAGTTCGTGTTGCACGAGAAACTGCTCGGCGAATTCCGTACAGCGGACGATCAGGTTTAGCTCTATACTCGATTCCCCGAAGGTGTGAAAGCGCACGACCGGCTCGAACGTCTTCGCCGTTTTCTCCATCCGGGCAACGACTTCGCGCGCCACTTCGATCGCGACGCGCTCCACCTTCTCCAGGTCCGAATCGTACGCGACGCCGACCGCGAGCCGGACGGTCACGTTCGGGTCCTCCAGGGAGAAATTGGTGACGATCGCCTGCGCCAGCTTGGTATTGGGCACGATCACACGGTTGGTGTTGACCATGCGCAGGATCGTGTTTCGCCACCCGATGTCGTGCACATAGCCGTCCTGACCGGTGTCGAGGCGGATGTAGTCGCCGAGGTTGATCTGCTTGAGTGCAAGCAGCTGGATGCCCGAGAAGAAATTCGCCAGCGTGTCCTGCAGGGCCAGCGCGACCGCAATCCCGCCGACTCCCAGCGCCCCAACGATCGGCGTGATCTTGATGCCCATGGTTTGGAAGATCACGAGCATTCCGATCAGGAACACCACGGCGTTGACGATGATCTTGGCAATGCTCACCGACGAGGGCAAAATCTTGTAGGCGTACTGCGCGGCGATGCCGCTCGCGAAACGCGCCGCCACGATGATCGAGAGCACCAGCACGGCCAGGCGCGAGCCCATCGGCACCTTGTCGTCGATGCGTTCGTAAAACGGGAGGAACGGGAGGGCGACGAACACGCCGATCAGGAAGAACACCCAGCGCGCGATGCCCTTGAGCGCGCCGATGGCGATGTCATCGAGCTTGGCCTGGGTGACGGTCGCGAGGCGGCGAATGCCGCCGATGACGAGCTTGTCGACGATCGCGCCGACCACCAACCCGGCGAGTATGATGGCTCCGGCCGTGATGAGGTCGCGCCCGGTCGCCGACAACGCCGCGAACTGGATGGTGTGAAGTGCCGGCGGCATGACAGCTACCATACACGCTGCACGTGCGGGAGATCAAGCCGGGTGCGGTTATCGGCCCGGGTCCGGGAGCGCGACGGGAGGTCTCCCGCCCGCGGGATACCCGGCGCGCGCCTGTCTGCTCGCGATCGTTGCGGCGGCGCCTTCCACCGAAATGGAAAACTCTCCGCGCACGATGCGGCGCTTTCCGGCCGGGTCACCCGAGAGGACTTCGTCCATCGCCAGGTCGACATTGTCGAAGAAGCCGACCGCGATCTTGTCGTCGCTGTACGAAAGGCGGAAGGTCCCGCCGGTCACGGCGGTCGACTCGATCGGCTGTCCACTCGCGGGGATTTCTTCGTAGTAGACCCAGACGGCACCGGGATCCGAGGTCGCTTCGGCGATCGTGTTCACCACGCGCAACGAGAGCGGGAAGTCGTTGTGTTGCGCGAAGACCATGCGCAGCTGGTAGATACCGTCGTCGGTCTCCATCTGCGCGGCGACGTCGTAGCGCGAGAGCGAGGTGAGCAGCGCGGACACGTCAGCGTCGCTGACGCACACCTCGAGCGGCTGGGCGTTACCTTCGACCTTCAAGCCGACGCCGAAATCGCCCCCGCAAAGCGCGTCGGCCTCGGTCGGCGGGTCGTCGGCGCAGCCGGCGATGGCCGCAAGCCATGCGAGCGCGGCTGCCCGCGCCAGCACCGGGGCCCGGGGACGCCGCGAAGAGTTGGTAGTTTGCCGGGGCTGCAGTATCATTGTCGAAAGATAGGCGCGAGAGGTGCGCCCGCGCAAGGCGCCTTCCGCACCGGCGTGCCTCCTACTATAATGGAATGGAGAGAGAGACCAGCGTGCCACGACTTCTACTCATCTGCCTGGTGTTCGTGCTGATCGCCGGCTGCGGTTCGCGGCAAGAACCGCCGGCGGAGCACTCCACCGCGTTCACGCCGATCGTGTCGCGCGAGGCCGGGATTCGCTTCGTACCGCCCGTCAAGTGGAGCAGAGATCGCGTGGTGGTTACCGAGCTCCGGGCGGACAGCGCTGCGACGGAACTCGCCGGCGCGCTGCATGGTGTTTCGTTCGACTACAAGGCGGAACAGCCCGGGCACCGCAACCAGTCGCTGCTCCGCATTCTCGTTATCGATCGAACCCGCTGGGCGGCGCACCTCGCCGAAGGCGGGCCGCCCGCGGGCGAGTCGATCGCGTCGGTCGGCGACTGGGTGTACGTCGCCATGCTGCCGGCGTCGAACCCGTACCGCGCCGAGACGCTGGACGCGGACCAGTTCGACGACATGAACCTTTCGCTCGACGAGGTGCGCGAGGCGTTCGCCGTCGAGGGCAACGGGCCCAGCCTGGCGAAACGGTGAGCGGTGGCGCGGCATCGCATCCTGGGCGCGGGCGTGCTCGTGACCGGCGTGGTCGGGCTGGGGATGGGAACGCTCGCGTGCGCGGACACCGGACAGGAGCGGGATGACATGACCGAGAAGCGCGAGCACATGGTCACCGAGCAGATCGAGCGCCGCGGGGTAACGGACGCGCGCGTGCTCGGCGCGCTGCGCGCGGTCAAGCGGCACCTGTTCGTGCCGGACGCAGAGCGCGAGGACGCGTACGAGGACCACCCGCTCGCCATCGGGCACGGGCAGACGATTTCGCAGCCGTACATCGTGGCCCTCATGACCGACGCGGCTCACCTGAAGCCCACTGACCGCGTGCTCGAGATCGGGACCGGATCGGGCTACCAGGCGGCGGTGCTGTCGCTGCTCGCGAAGGACGTCTACACCATCGAAATCGTCGAGCCGCTTGGGCTCACCGCGCAGCGGCGGCTCGAGGAGCTGGGCTACACGAACGTCCACGTGCGCATCGGCGACGGTTACAGAGGCTGGCCCGAGCACGCGCCCTTCGACGCCATCGTCGTCACCGCCGCGCCGCCGGAGATTCCGCAAGCCCTCGTCGACCAGCTGGCCGAGGGTGGGCGCATGGTCGTCCCGGTGGGGACGTCGTACCAGGAGCTGTTGTTGATCGAGAAGAAGAACGGCAAGACATCGAAGCGCGTCATCACGACGGTTCGCTTCGTGCCGATGGTGAAGGGGAAACCGGAAGGGAAAAAGGAGTAGTTCGCGCTAGCCTGCCGCCTTCGACTCCCCCCACCGCACCGTGACCACGGTGTGAATCCCTCCGCGCACGAAGAAATCCCCCACGACCTCAACGAAACGCGGCTTCGTCGCTGCGACGATGTCGTCGAGAATCTTGTTGCTCACCGCCTCGTGAAACGCGCCCTCGTTCCGATAGGACCACAGATAGAGCTTCAGCGACTTGAGCTCCACGCAGAGTTTATCCGGCACATACCGGATGCGCATGGTGGCAAAGTCCGGCTGGCCTGTCCGCGGGCACAGACAGGTGAATTCGGGACACTCGAACGAAATGAGATAGTCCCGGTCCGGCTTCGGGTTGTCGAAGACCTCGAGTTGTCGCGATGGCTGGCTGGACATGCGCCAGATTCTACACGGGAACCATGCGCGGGACAACGGGCGTGGTCAGGCACGAGCGGGTGGCGCCGACGGGCGCCCGGGCGGCGAGCGAGTCTAGTGCGTAGGCGCGGACGAAGCGAGCCGCACCGGGCTGTCGGCGACAGGACCCGCGTGCTCCAGGCGGGCGCGAGGCTACCAGCGCTGGATTGTCACCTCTCCGATTTCGACTCCGCTGTACGAGTCGTCGTCGAAGAAATAGTCGCGCAGCCGCTGATTCGGCTGGTTGGCGACCCGGCGCATCTTCGCCTCCACGCGGTACCGTCCCGGCGCCATGTCGGTGGGCACGCGCACGCGCACCCCGTCCTGAACGATGTCCGTCGCGCTCCACTCGTCCGGCCCGAACAACCCGCCCAGGATCATGTGGTCTTCGCGGAAGCGGTAGCGCTCGCGCTTCGCCTTCTCGACCAGTTTGCGCGTGACCTTGGGGAACGGCCGGCCCTCGAACGGCAGCGCGAGCTGTTTCCGGTCGAAACGCACCGTCACCACGTAAGTGCCGGGCGGGGGTGCGGTCACGCACGACCAGTAGAGATCCATCGCCAACTCGCCGCCCGCCGGGATGATGCCGGCGCCGTGGAGCGTCGCCCCCAGCAGCGTCGCCTCGCCGGCGACGACGCCGATCGACGCCACGTTCGAGGGCAGCGCATCGACCACCGGCCGCGGCACGGGGCGCGGCAGCGTATTGAGCCGTTCTTCGGCGCGCCAGCGAAACGCGGTCAGCCCGTCGTCGAGCGATATCGTCTCGAACTCGTAGCGCAGCGATTCGAACGTCTCCTCGGCGTCTTCGGCGGCCGACGGCTCGAGCGTCCAGTAGTTGAGGATCAGCCCCGGGGGCAGCGCCTGGTTGATGACGACGTGCGTCACGCCGTTCTCCCGAATCAGGCGCTCCTTGTCACGCGGGCCGGTGTATGGGCTCACGATGTCGCGCGCGGCGTTCATGCGCTGCTCGACGTGGAGGTCGTTGGGCGGCGCGTGCTGGTCGAGCGTGCACACCACGTAGTAGGGCGTGAACGCGGACACGAGATAGGAGGTAACCGGGTCGCTGGCGATTACGGACCCGTGGGGCAGGGCGTTCGCCAGCTGGTAGAGCCCGCGCGCCCAGCGATCCGGACCCCGGCGCCGTTCGGCGTCGAGCGTCGCCGCCGAGAAGGCAGTGTGCCTGAACAGCGGCGCGGTGGTGATGACGATTGCCACCAGGGTAACCGCGAGCGCGAACCGAGCGCGAGGCGGGCGGACGGCCACCAGGAAGGCCGGGAGCAGGTAGAACGGAACCATGGCGTCGAGCCGGAACACGAGGTACTTGAGCACCGAATAGGCCGGCGTCAGCACGAAGGGAACCAGCTCGACCACGAGCAGGGTGACGAACGCGGCGATCGTGTAGCCGACGCCGGGCACCTCGCGCCGTCTCGCCCACAGCGGCCCGATGCAGATGACCGCCGCGACACCGAGCGGTCCGAAGATGTGCCACAGCCGGATAGGATCGGCCACGAACCACCGGTCGGTGACGAACATCGCGGCTTGCACCTGTTCGTGCAGCGGGCTGGTCTGATACGCGGTCACGAACCGGTACAGCGCGAACGGCATCGCGCCGGCGACGGCGGCGAAGGCCACGCTCAGGGTGCGCTGGAGGTGCTCGCCCCAGCCCCGCAGCGGCGAGCACGGCTTCCAGACCACGAACACGCCGGCTGCCCCGCACACCAGCACGGCGTACTGCACGTGCACGGCGGTGGCGGCGAACGCGTAGGCGGCACACCAGCGGAGCGCCGCGGCGGGCCCGCGATTCACGTACTCCGCCGCGGTGGCGATGAACAGGAGCAGGAACGCCGCGCCGAACCGATTCGGGTAGAACGCCGTGCGCACCATCAGATCGCCCACGCGCCAGTCGGTTCCGACCAGGAAGAGCACCACCGCGATGGCGGCGGCGAGGCGGTGGCGCCGCAGCATCGTCCGCGACGTCGTGTACACGACCAGCGTCATGACCAGCAGCAGAAAGGCTCCGTAGATCGCGAACGTGTCGATCGGAGACGCACCGGTGTGGCGCACGGTGAAGCCGTAGATCGCGTGCAGGAGCGCCTTGCGAAAATCCTCGCCGTCGGCGCCCGGGTTGGAGTAGATCGCGGTGGTCGGAAATGGATCCCCGGTGCGCGCGATCTCGGCGACGTAGCCAGCGTGGTCGATGGTGTCGTTCGAGATCTCGAGCGGAGGGCCGACGAGTGCGACTCCGATGACGGGCTGCACGATGAGCAGGGCCAGGACGACCAGCAAGCGCCGATCGCGGGCTCGAATCGGGGTGCGGAGCGCGTCGACGCGCGTGATATCGCGCCCGGGTGTCAGGACCATGAGGGCCAGAATCAGGATCGGGAGCGTGATGCGGAAGGCGTCGATGGACGCGCCGGTGAGCGCCCACGCGAAGGCGGTCACCAGCATGAACAGGAGGCCGTTGGCGAAGACGTGCGTGGCCCGTTCGAGCGGGTCGTCCGAGCGCTGTCCGGTGAGGCGCGAGATGGCGTAGCCGGGGAGCACCACGCAGAATACGAGCACGATCGGAATGCCGATCCACGCCGACGCCCACGCCGGCAGCAGCGGTGAGAGCGCGTACGCGACCAGCGAAAGGGCGGCGAAGACCAGCAGTGGGCGACCCAGAACCACGGTGAATCTCCTAACGTTTTGCATTTATAGCAGATGGATCGCTATGCTAGAATAACAATCTGGCCATGCCGTATCGCGTTTTAATCCTCGATACCGAGTTCGAGATGGGAGGGAAGGAGAAGAAGCTCTTCGACTTCATTCGCCGCACCGATCGGTCCCGTTTTGAAATCTCCGTCTGCTGTCTCAAGCGGGGGGGATACTTCAAGAGCAAGCTGGATTCACTGGGCGTGAGGTTCTACGACGGCATGCAGCGGCACCGATTCGACGCGCTGGCCTTCCGCGGCCTCGCGCGCGTGCTCCGCACCGAGCGCATCCAGCTCATCTACACCTTCGCGCATCCGGTCACGGTCATATTCGCCTATCTGGCGAAGCTCCGTCGGTTGACGGAGCGAACGGTGGTGTCGTTCCACGCGACCGGAAATCCGGAAGACGGCCGGCAGGCGCCCGTGTACCTGGTTCCGTTGCTTCGCCGCATGGATCTGATCCTCGCGGTGGCGGAGAGCCACAAGGAGTATCTGGTTCGGGTCGAAGGCCTGCCCCGCGACCGGATCCGCGTCATTCACAACGGCGTCGACACCGCGGCGTTCCGCCCGGCCGGCGACGCGGAACGGACGGAGATCCGGCGCGCGCTTGGACTCGCGGACGACGCGATCGTGTTCATCGCGGTGTCGTCGCTCAAGCCGTTGAAGCGACTCGACCTCCTGCTGAACGCGGCGGCGCCGACGCTGCGCCGGGAAAACGCCCGGCTCGTCATCGTGGGCCGGGGACCCGAGCACGACCGGCTGGTGCAGCTGGCGGAGGAGTTGAGGATCGCAGACCGCGTGCTCTTCACCGGGATGCGCGACGACGTCGAGACGGTGTTGCGCGCGGCGGACGCGCTGGTGCTGTCGTCGCGCACGGAGGCGTTTCCCAACGTCGTGCTGGAAGCGATGGCGACCGCCCTGCCCGTGATCACGACTGACGTCGGCAGCGTGCGCGAGATGGCGGTGCACGAGGAGAGCGCGCTGATCGTGCCGGCCGAGGACGAGAGCGCGCTCGGCGCCGCCATCCAACGCGTCGCGACCGACGCCGCGCTGCGTCGCGCGTTCGGGGCGCGCGGACGCGAGATCGTCGAGGCGCGTTTTCGCATCGAGACCATGTGCGCCGCGCGGGAAGCCCTGTTCGAGGAGCTGCTGTCGCCCGCCGCCGCGATGCGCGACCTTGCCGCCGGGGCGAAGCACGCATGAACGTCCTCAAGTTCGTATTCGGTCACCGCGGGGCGGCCAACCTGGTGCGGCGCAGCGCCCAGATTGCGACTCGATTCGGGCCGACTCCTGAGCGCATGGGGGGGCGGTTCGAGCGCTTCATGGACATCCTGGACGAGTTCTCGATTCGGCCCACGTTTCCGATCACGGCGCTGCCGATGAGCCGCAACCCGGCGTTCGCGCACCGGCTGCTCGAGCGCGGCGCCGAGCTGGCGGTGCACGCGTGGTCGCATATCGACCTCTCGGCGCTGGATCTCGCCGGGCAGCGTGAGCACCTGGGGCGGGCCGTGGATCTGTTTCGAGAGTGTTCGGTGCCCTTCACGGGGTTTCGGGCACCTTACCTGCACTGGAACGAAGACACCATGCGCGTCGTGGGCGAGTTTCAGTTCAGCTACAGCTCCAACCGCACCGTCTGGTGGAACGTGCTGGATGTGCCCGCGCTGACCGCGCGCCAGCGGGAGGGTATGGAGCGCGGGAAGTCGTTCTATCGCCCGGTTCCGGCCACGCAGTTCCGCGCGCTGCCGTTCCGCCGCAACGGGTTCGTCGAGATCCCCGTGTGCCTTCCCGACGACGAGATCCCGCTCGACCGCATGTACATCCGCGACGCGAACTACCTCGGCGCCATGTGGCGAAACATCCTGAAGCTCACCCACGAGCGCGGGGAGCTGTTCACGCTGCAACTGCACCCGGAGCGGATCGACTTCTTCGCGGACGCGCTGCGCGGGCTGCTGGCGGACGCGCGCGCGCGCACGCCCGCGGTCTGGATCGCGACCCTCGATGAGATCGCCGTGTGGTGGAAGGCGAAGGCGCACAACCGCGCGCAGTTCGTCCGCGACGGTGAACGCTTCCGGGTCGCGATCGAAGCCTGCCCCGGGACCGCCGTGTTCCTGCGCGAGAACGGCGTCGAGCGGGCCGTCGCTCCCGGGCCGCTGGTGGTCGACTCGGCGTTTCGGCCCAGCGTGGGCGTCTCCGCGGGCTCGAGCCGGGATGCCGTGGGGTTCCTCACCGACCTGGGCTACTTCGTCGAGGTCGGCGATCGCTCGGGCGGGTACTCGGTGCACCTCGGCCTGGTCGACAGCTCCGACTACACGTCGATCGAGGCGTGCCGACGGGTGATCGAGGAATCGAAGCGGCCGCTGGTGAGGCTGGGCACGTGGCCGGACGGGGCCCGGAGTGCGCTCGCGGTCACGGGCGACATCGACGCGCTCACCATCTGGGATTTCGTCGCGCGTTTTCGCGGGATGTAGCAGCGCCTCCATGTCACCCCGCATCGTCATCGTGTCCGAAGACCTCGTCGAACCCTGGGACGAGGGGATCAAGAAGTTCGCCTTCTCGATCGGCCGTGCGCTCGGCCGTGACCATCCCGTGCGCATGATCAACGTCGACCGCAGCGGATTCGCGGCGGCGCGCAACGGCGCCGCCGGGGGCGAGCCGACGATCCACACCGTCGCTGGCACGCGCACCTTCATGCAGCCGGCGCTGCGACACGCGGTGGCGACCTTCGAGCCGGAGGTGGTGCTCTATGTGCCGTCGCCGTCGTCGACCATTGCGAGTTTCCTACGCGCGTTCGCGCTGCGCCGCCACTGGCCGCGCGCACGCCACGGCATGGTGGCGCTGATTCCGCGCCGTCATTCCTCGCGGTTGAAACCGATGCTGCGCGGCGCCGCGCCGGACGTGATCTTCGTGGCGTCATATTCATCTCTGCTCCACTTAAGCGACCTGGCACTGCGCGGGGACGTGGTCCCGGTCGGCGTCGACCTCGCGGTGTTTCGCCCCGCGCGCGACGGGGAGAAGGCAGCGCTCCGGCGCGCGCACGGCGTCCCGGCGGAGGCGTTCGTCTACCTGCACGTGGGGCACCTGAGCCCGAAGCGGAATCTGCCGGCGCTCGCGCGTCTCCAGCGCGAACCGGGCACGCAGGTCATCGTGATCGGGAGCACCAGCACGCCCGAAGACGCGGCGCTGCGCGCGGAGCTCCAGGCCGCCGGCGTGCGCGTAATCCGCGAGTTCGTCCCGGTCGACGAGTTCTACCGGCTGGCGGACGTCTACGTGTTTCCGGTGATCGACAGCGAGGGCTGCGTCGAGATCCCGCTGTCGGTGATCGAGGCGCTCGCGAGCGGGTTGCCCGTCATCGCGCGGCCGTTCGGCGGGCTGCGCGACTTCGTGTCGCCCGGCGACGACGTCCGCTACTTCGAGGGCGAGGAGGAGATGGTCGCGCACGCCCGCGCGCTACAGCGCGGACCGCGTCCGCGCGTGCGCGACATGGGCGACTTCGCGTGGGGTCGTGTGGCGGAGCGGCTGGTCGCGCGCCTGCGCGGGGATGGGGCGCCGGCGGCATGAGCGCGGTGCTCGAACCGGTGACGCTCGCGCCCGCTCACGACCACGCGCTGCGGATCGCGGCGAGACTCGCGAATCCGTACGGGAGCGAGGAGCTCGCGCGGCACGACGCGGTGGCACTGCACGCGGCCGCTGTCCTGCTCGAGAAGCAGGGCGTGTCGTTCATCCCGCTCGCCGGGCGCTACGGAGTCGCACTCGACTCCACGCCGATGGGCGAATTCGTGAAACGCGACCTGGCGCGCTATCGCATGCAGCGCGAGGAATACGAGCGGATCCGGCTTCGCTTCATCGCCGCGGGCGTGGAATCGATGGTGTTCAAGTCCACCGGCGCTGTCCCCGCCTTCCACTATCTCTCCAGCAACCTCGACATCCTCGTGCCGGCCGGCCGCGCCGGCGCCGCGCGCCGGGTCCTGGTCGACCTCGGCTACGTCGAACTGGTGAATGTCGAAGAGCCGCGGAAGTTTCTGTTCCGGCGCTTCCCCGGCGACGGTTCGAGCTTCGCGTTCCACCTGCACGAGGTGGTCGGGTGGGGCGTGCCGTTTCTGGACAACGGCCTGGTGTGGGCGCACGCGCGGCATCCGGTCGACGACCCCGACATCCTGATCCCGGGACCCTCAGAAGCGCTGCTGGTGACCCTCGCGCACTGGTTCTACGAGGACAAGGCGCTTTCGCTGGGAAATCTGTTCCTCACCGCGCACGCCCTGCGCGGGCTGGGCCAGGCGCTCGCCGACTCCGCCGCGCACGCCCGGCTGCGCGGGTGGGAGGAAGGATTCTGGGGTGCCTTGTGCGTGTTCGAGGAAACATGGAAGCGGCTTTTCGACCAGGGCTTTCTGAGCGAGGAGCAACGCGCGGAGCTCAATCGCGCGCCGGCGCGCTACGCCGCGGTGCGGGCGAACATCCTGCCGCGGGTGCGCTACCTCGAGAACGGGGTCGCCGCGGCGGTCCCCTTCAACGCGAACAAGGTGGCGTACTACCGCAAGGTGCTGCGTGACCGGGCCCGCAGCGGCGGACGCAAGCTGCTCGACGTGTACGACACGCTGCTGTGGGCGGTGCGCTGGAAGCTCCACGTTCGCAGCCAGCCAGCCGTGCTGATCAGCTTGAGCGGGTGCGACGGGGCGGGGAAGACGCTCCAGGCGGAGCGGCTGCGAAGTGTGTTCGACGCGTGCGACCTGCGCGTCACGTGCATCTGGGCGCGCGGCGCGTCGTCGCGCGGAGCGGGCGCCGTGCTGCGCGCGGGCACGGCCGTGCTCGGGCGCGGCAGTGCGGACAGCGAGAGCGACGTGCCGAACGCGTCGACCACGGGCGGCGAAGCGGGGCGTTCGCCGCGACGCAGCGAAGCCGATCGCTTCAACCAGCGGCAGCGGAAGCTGCGCCACCCGTTCGTGCGCTGGGTGTTCAGCCTGGTGTTCGCGGCCGACCTCGGGTGGTCGTACGTGGTGCGCACGCGCGCGGCCATGGCTGCAGGGTATGTCGTGATATGCGATCGCTACATCTGTGACGCGCTCGTCGACTTCGCGCTATACACCGGCACCGATCCCTCCAACCCCCCGCTCGCGCTCAAGCTCCTGCACGGCCTCGTGCCGCGCCCGCACGCGGCGGTGCTGCTCGACGTCGACCCGGCGGAGGCGCTGCGGCGCAAGCCCGAGGAGGGCGGCACCGCGCACCTCGAGACCGCGCGCGCGATGTTCGTCGGCCTGGCCCAGGCACGGCGGATGACGATCATGCCCGCGGGGGCCGCGGCGGACGACATCCAGCGCTCGCTCGCGCGGCAGGCGCTCGGCGCGTTCTACGAGCGGTACGGCACCGTGATCAACTGGCTTCTGCGCTCGAACCCGGACCAACTGAACCCCGGCGACCGCTCGGCGCGGTAGCGCCCACGAATATGCGCGTGCTCGTGTTCACCAACATGTACCCGAATCCCGCGATGCCGTTCTTCGGCTCGTTCGTGCGGGACGAAGCCGAAGCGCTCCGGCGCGCCGGCGCGGAGGTGGACGTCTACTTCGTCAACGGACGCGCGCGCAAGCTGAACTACTTCGGCATGCCGTTTGGTTTCTACGCGCGCTTGCGGCGCGCGAGCTACGACGTGATTCACGTGCACCACTCGTTCTGCGGGCTGGTCGCCACGACGCAACGCCGGATTCCGGTGGTGTGGACGTTTCACGAGGGCGAGATCTCCGGTAACACCGCCGACGCGCTGCGCGAGCAGCCGATCAAGCGCATCGCCTACTCCAAGCGGATGAAGCGCTACGTGGCGCGGCGAGTGGACGCGGTGGTCGTGGTGGCGGAGCACCTGCGCGACCCGCTTGGCCGGCCGGACGCGCTCTGGCTTCCGAGCGGGATCGACTGGGAGAGCTTCGCGCCCATGGACACCGCCGAGGCGCGACAGCGGCTCGGGCTCGCGGCGGGGAAGCGCTACGTGCTCTTTCCGGCCGCGCCGTCGCGGGTCGAGAAACGCTACGAGCTTGCGCGCCAGGCCGTAAACGTGCTCAAGGAAACCTGGCCCGGGGCCAGCGACGTGGAGTTGATCGCGCTCAACGACGTGCCGCACGAGCAGGTGCCCCTGTTCATGAACGCGAGCGAGCTGATGCTCATGACGTCGTCGTTCGAGGCCTCCCCGGTGACGGTCCGCGAGGCGCTGGCGTGCGACGTGCCCGTCATCTCCACCGACGTGGGCGACGCGCGGGTGGTGATCGACGGTATCGCGGGGTGCCGGATCGTGCCACCCGACCCCGCGACGATCGCCGACGCGCTGCGTGGGGCGCTGGCGGCTCCGCGCCGAGTGCAGTCGCGCGAGCGGATGCGCGTGTACTCGCTGGAAACGGTGGCGGCGGCGCTGCTCACCCTCTACGGCCGCGTGATCGAAAAGCACCGTCGGGGTCGGCGCGGATGAGCCGGGGACCCGCGCCGTCGCCGGCGTCGACGCACGGCCGCGGCGCGGTCGCGATCGTCCGCCACTCGTTCTACCCGTCCGAATTGAACGTCAAGCGCGAGGCGGAGGCGCTGCGCGACGCCGGCTTCGAGGTCCACGTGGTCTGCCTGCGCAACCGCGGCGAGACCACGCGCGCCACCATCGATGGTATCGAGGTCTACCGGCTTCCCGTCGGCCACCGGCGCGGGCAGGTTCTGCGCTACCTGTGGGAGTACAACGCGTTCTTCGTGCTCGCGTCGGTCAAACTCGGGTCCCTCCACCGCCACCATCGGTTCGTGACGGTGCAGGTCAACACCATGCCCGACTACCTCGTATTCGCGGCGCTCTACCCCAAGCTGACCGGCGCCCGGGTGGTGCTCCACCTCCATGAACCCGTTCCCGAGTTGTTCCAGACCATGTTCCCGGATCGCTGGTACACACGCCCGTTCATCTGGTTGATCACGCGGGTCGAGCAAGTGTCGATCCGCTTCGCCAACGACGCCCTCACCGTTACCGAGCAGATGCGCACGAACTACGGCTCACGTGGGGCGGACGTGTCGAAAATCACCGTGGTCGTCAACGTGCCCGACGACCGCGACTTTCGGCTCGAGCGCTGGGCGCACCTGCGCGAACGAATCGCGGCCATCAAGGCCGAGGAGCGCGCGCGCGGGGTCTTTCGCGTGCTCACCCACGGGGCGATCGAGGAGCGCTACGGCTTCGACACCATCGTGCACGCGGTGGCGCGCGCGAGCGAACACGTGCCGAAGATCCAGTTCCGGTACATGGGGACGGGCGAGTACCTGCCCGACGTGCACCGGATCGCGGAGACCCTCAACGTGACCGACCGGGTGATGCACCTGGGATTCCTGCCCTTCGAGCAGATGATCGAGGAGATCCTGCTGGCCGACGTATGCGTGGTCGCGGTGAAGAAGAATCCGTACTCGGTGCTCGTGCACACCAACAAGATGTATGAGTACATCGCGCTGGGACGGCCGGTGATCGCGTCGCGCCTGGATTCTGTGGCGGCTTACTTCACCGAGGAGGCGCTGACCTTCTTCGAGCCGGGAGACGACGAAGACCTGGCGCAGAAGCTACGATGGGCGGCGGAGAGCCCCGACGAAACGGCGCGCCGCGTCGACGCGGCCACCGCCGCGTACGCCGAGTACCGTTGGGAGCGCGAGCGGTGGCAGTACCTCGGCGTCCACGGCGTATCCCGGGCGTGAGCGCGGTGCCATAGTCCGCTCGCGATGATCGCCGGAGGGCCTGAAATAGGCCGGCGTGGACCTCGCCGCGACGGGTTTTTGCTTGTCGAATCTTGGGGCCTCCCCCTACCATCCGCCTCGAATTGCGCCCTTGACCGGAGAAGGGGCGTCCGTATCGCTCGAACGGAGTGAGGCGAGTGGCAAAACCCAAACCGACCCGCAGAAGATCCGAACGCCGCGCCGCGCGGCGGGCCGCCGTCGAGGTGAAGGCGAAGAAGCGCAAACGCCTGCTGGTCGCCGAGCCGGAGACGCTGCCGCTGTTCGACGACGCGGCCCTGAAGAAGGCCTCGGCGAAGTCCGCATCGAAGGCGGCGAGCCCCGCGCCTAGAAAACCGCGCGCGACGCCCGCGAAGCCCGTCGAAACCGAGGCGCCCGCGGAGGAATCGAAACCGCCGCGCTCGCGCCGTTCCTCCCAGGGTTCGTACTCCTCCGCCGAAACCATCGCGCAGAAGCAGCGCGAGATCTCGGTCAGCGAGTTCTTCGCGAAGAACCGCCACATGCTCGGTTTCGACTCGCCGACCCGCGCCCTGCTGACGGCGGTGAAGGAGGCGGTCGACAACTCGCTCGACGCCTGCGAAGAGGCGGGCCTCGCGCCCGACATCCGGGTCGAGCTCCATGAGCTGGCGGAAGACCGCTACAAGGTGATCGTCGAAGATTCCGGCCCCGGCATCGTCAAGCAACAGGTGCCGAAGATTTTCGGGAAGCTGCTCTACGGGTCGAAGTTCCACGAACTGCGCCAGTCGCGCGGCCAGCAGGGGATCGGCATTTCCGCGGCCGTCATGTACTCGCAGCTCACCACCGGCAAGGCGGTGAAGATCACCTCGCGCACGGGCGCGAAGCAGAAGGCGCACCTGTACGAGCTGCAGATCGACACCAAGAAAAACGCGCCCATCGTCCTGGACGACGGCCCGGTGGAATGGGAGCGCCCGCACGGCACCCGCATCGAGATGGAGATGGAAGCCGTCTACCAGAAGGGCAAGCGCTCGGTGGACCAGTACCTCCACCAGGTCGCACTCGCCAACCCGCACGCCGACATTCACTACCTCGCGCCCAAGTCGGACCCGGTTCACTACGCGCGTCTCTCCGACCAGCTGCCGCCTCCCTCGATGCCCATCAAGCCGCATCCGTACGGCGTCGAGCTGGGCGTGCTGATCGAGATGATGCAGACCTCGGGCGCGCGCAACGTGGCGGCGTTTCTCTCGCACGAGTTCTCGCGCATGAGCCCGAAGATCGCGCAGGAAGTCCTGCAGATCGCGGGCGTGCCGGTGTCGACCAAGCCCGGGCGCGTCACCCGCGACCAGGCCGAGGCGATCATCAAGGCCTTCCCGCAGGTAAAAATCATGCGCCCGCCCACCGACTGCCTCTCGGTGGTGGGGGAAGATCTCCTGGTCAAGAGCCTCCAGCGCGAGATCACCGCGTCGTTCTACACCGCCGTCACACGACCGCCCACCGTGTACCGCGGCAATCCGTTCCAGATCGAAGCCGCGCTCGCCTACGGCGGCAGCGAAATGCCCGGCGACGAGATCGTCCAGCTCTACCGCTTTGCGAACCGCGCGCCGCTGATCTACCAGCAGAGCGCGTGCGCCATCACCCACGCGGTCATGAACACGGCGTGGAAGTCGTACGGGATCGAACAGAGCCGCGGCGCGCTCCCCACCGGCCCCATGATCATCATGGTGCAGATCGCGAGCGTGTGGGTGCCGTTCACCTCCGAGAGCAAGGAGGCGGTCGCCCACTACGACGACATCATCAAGGAGATCAAGCTGACGCTGCAGGAGTGCGGACGCCGGCTGGGCGCGTTCATTAGACGCGGCGCGCGCGAGCGCGACGAGATGAAGAAACGCTCCTACATCGAGAAGTACATCCCGCACATCGGCATCGCGCTCCAGGAAATCCTGGGCATCTCCGAGGCCGAGGAGAAGAAGATCGTGGAGACGCTCGAGGACACGCTGGAGCGAAGCCGAAAGCTATAAGGAGAACGCGATGTCGTCTGGCAAAGTCTCCAAGAAGATCAAAGACGAAGCGGCGCGCGTGAAGACCGCCATCGTTGAGCGCAAGAAGCCTTCGATGAAGTTTCCGCTGCGCGCGCTCACCAACGTCAAGTACCAGCCCAAGGTCGGCTACCTCGAGATGAAGGGGAAGACCAAGGAGCGCACACTGACCGTCAACACGGTCAAGACCTTCGCGCAGACGCTGCGCATGATGGCGCTCTCCAAGCAGCTGGTCGACACCGACGACATCGCCACCAAGCGAGAGGCGTACTACGTCTCCAAGAACTGGGACGACGCGCGTTTCGACGAGCAGCCCGAGAGCGACACGGTCATGGACGACGTGGAGGCGCTCTTCGGGTTGAACCGCGAGCAGCTCGGCTTCATCCCGGAGGAAAAAGGCGGCGAGATCGCGGGCAAACTCATCATCGTCGACAAGGACCGCGACACCGGCAAGCCGCTGCGCATCGACTGCACCAAGTTCGGCAGCGGCGCGTATTCGATTCCGATCACCGTCGAGCACCTCGAGTTCGAGACCGACGCGAAGTTCATCCTGGTGATCGAGACCGCCGGCATGTTCCAGCGGCTGGTGAAGCACAACTACTGGAAGTCGGCCAACTGCATCCTGGTCTCGATGGGGGGCGTGCCCACGCGCGCGTGCCGGCGCTTCATTCGCCGGCTCTCCGACGAGAAGAAGCTCCCCGTATACGTGTTCGTCGACGGCGACCCGTACGGGATCAGTAACATTTACCGCACCCTCAAGGTCGGAAGCGGCAACGCGGCGCACTTGAACGAATTCTTCTGCGTGCCGCAGGCGCGTTTTCTCGGGATCACGCCGCAGGATATCGTCGAGTACAAGCTGCCTACCCACCCGCTGAAGGACGTGGACATCAAGCGCGCCAAGGACGCGCTCAAGACCGACCCCTTCTTCCTCCACCACAAGGCCTGGCAGGACGCGATCAACCAGCTGGTCGGGATGGGCGTCCGCGCGGAGCAGCAGGCGCTGGCCAAGCACGGGCTCAACTACGTGATCGACGAATACCTCCCCGAGAAGCTCAAGCACCCGGAGCGGTTCCTGCCGTAGGCGAGGCCGCGGCCGACGGAAATGCTTGCCACGGCGCACCCCTGACGCGGTAGACTCCGCGTCACGCCGTTCGGGCGCGCGTGCCGTGCGGGCACGCCCGTGTTGCGTCGACCGGAGGGAGACCCCGGGTGCTCAAGGACATCCTCCGAACCAAGAACATCGCGCACATCCTGGCCACGGCCGACGGCCACGATTCGCTCAAGCGCACGCTCGGACCCGTGCAGCTCACGCTGCTCGGCATCGGCGCCATCATCGGCGCCGGGATTTTTTCCACCGTAGGCACCGCCGCCGCCGGCGGCGCGTCCCACAGCGGCGCCGGGCCGGCGCTGATACTCTCCTTCGTCCTCACCGCGATCACCTGCGGGTTCGCCGCGCTCTGCTACGCCGAGTTCGCCTCGATGGTGCCGATCGCCGGTTCCGCCTACACCTACGCTTACGCCACGCTGGGCGAATTCATCGCGTGGATCATCGGCTGGGACCTCATCATCGAATACGCGGTGGGAAACGTCGCGGTCGCGATCTCGTGGTCGGGGTACTTCCAGGAATTGCTGCGCGTGGTCGGTCTCCACATGCCGGACTGGCTCGGCATCGATTACCGCAGCGCCGCGCAGGCCGCCGCGCAGGTGAAGACGGCGATGGCCGGCGGTCCCGAGGCGCTGGAGGCGCTCGGCACGGCGACGCTGCGCGCCGGGCAGGCCTTCGGGCACGCGCCGCGTCTTTTCGACGTGCCCATTGTGTTCAACCTGCCCGCGGTGGCGATCGTGGCCGTCATCACCTGGATTCTGGTGATCGGTATCCGCGAGAGCGCGTGGTTCAACACCACCATGGTGGTGCTCAAGCTCGCCATAATCGCTTTCTTCGTGGTCTTCGGCGCGTTCTTCGTCGACCCGGAGAACTGGCACCCCTTCGCCCCGAACGGCTCGGCGGGCGTATTCTCCGCGGCCGCGATCATTTTCTTCGCCTACATCGGATTCGACGCGGTATCCACCGCGGCGGAAGAAACGAAGAATCCAAAGCGCGACATGCCGATCGCGATCATCGCCAGCCTGGTGGTGTGCACGATTATCTACATGGCGGTGGCGGTCGTGCTGACCGGCATGCTGCCGTGGCAGCAGCTGGGCACCGCGGAGCCGCTCGCGACGGCGTTCTCCGGCCGCGGGATGGTGTGGCCGACGCTGGTCATCGCCCTCGGCGCCGTGTTCGCGACCACGTCGGTGCTGATCGTGTTCCAGCTCGGACAGCCGCGCATCTTCTTCTCGATGGCGCGCGACGGGTTGCTGCCCAAGTGGGCCGCCGGCGTCCACTCGAAGTATCGGACCCCGCACGTGACCACTATCGTCACCGGCGTCGTCGTCGGGGTGCTCTCCGCGGTGGCGAACATCAATGAGGTCGTGGAGCTGACGAACATCGGGACGTTGTTCGCGTTCGTGCTGGTGTGCATCGGCGTGACCGTACTCCGGCTGCAGGAACCGGAGCGCGAGCGCCCGTTTCGCGTGCCGATGGGGCCCTGGCTGCTCCCGTCGCTGGGAGTCCTCTCGTGCGTGTTTCTCATGATCCACCTGCCGCCGGCGTCGTGGTGGCGCTTCATCGGGTGGCTGGTGCTGGGGATGTCGGTGTACTTCTCCTTCGGCTACAACCACAGCGCGATCGGCCGCGCGGCGGGCCGGCCGCTGACCGCGTCGCCGGTGCAGCGCGCGGTGGCGATCGGGTTTCTCCTTGCGGGGGTGGGGTTGTTCGTGATTCCGCACAACGCGGGACCGGGCGAGCTCGCGCGGCTCGCGGCGGAGTCGAACGTACGCACGATCGCCGGTTTGCTCATGATCTTCGTGGGGTTGGTCGCCGCGAGTGCAGCCGGGTTCCGCCTGGGTACGGGACGCGGTAACGGGTAGAACCCGCGAACGATGTCGCTGACGCTTCTCGCCATCGCGTTCATGGTGCTGCTGGTCTCGGCGTACCGTCTCTACGGCGGGTGGGTGGCGCGGCGCTTTACCCTCGACGACACGCGCGCCACGCCGGCGCACCGCCGCGCCGACAACATCGACTTCGTTCCCACTCGCCCGTTCTATCTCTTCGCCCAGCACTTCTCCGCGATTGCGGCGGCGGGTCCGATCGCGGGGCCGATTCTCGCCTGCCAGTCGTTCGGGTGGTTGCCGTGCCTGATCTGGATCAGCCTCGGCGTGGTCCTGATCGGGGCGGTGCACGACTTCTCCACGCTGATCGCCAGCGTGCGACACGGCGGGCGCTCGATCGCCGAGATCGCGCGCGAGCACCTGGGCACCCGCGCCGGCCGTGCGCTCATGATCTTCATCTGGCTCGCGCTCATTTATGTGATTGTGGCTTTCGCGGACATTACCGCGGCGTCATTCGTGGTCGGCACGGAGGAGTTGCAGCAGGGCAGCGTGTCGTTTAACCCCGGCGGCGCGGTAGCCGCGGCAAGCGTGATGTACCTGGCCCTCGCCGTGCTCCTGGGGTTGGTGCAGCGCTTCCTGAAGCCGTCGCTGTGGCTGGTCACGATCCTATTCGTCCCGGCGACGTTTGGTGTCGCGTGGCTCGGCACGTACACGTCGCACGCTCTCGTCCTTGATCACCGCACGTGGGGGCTGCTGATACTCGGCTACTGCTGCGTGGCGTCGGTCGTGCCGGTGTGGGCGCTGCTCCAACCGCGCGGATACCTCGGCGGTTTCGTCCTCTACAGCGCGATCCTGGTGGGCGTGATCGGGCTCCTCTTCGGCGGCTACCACGTGAAGCAGCCCGCGTTCAAGGGCTGGGAAGTGGGCGGGATGACCGGAACCCTGTTCCCATTCCTGTTCGTGACCATCGCCTGCGGCGCGTGCTCTGGATTCCACGGCCTGGTGTGCTCGGGGACGACGTCGAAGCAGGTCGAGAAGGAATCCCACACCCACGCGATCGGGTATGGCGCGATGCTGGCGGAGGGGTTCGTGGCGTTGATCGCGCTGGTCACCATCATGATCGCGACCCCGGAGGACGTCAAAGGGCTGGCGCCGGGGACGATCTACGGCAACGGGATCGGAAAGTTCCTGACCCTCTTGATCGGCGAGGAGCGCCTTCCATTTGCGATCACTTTCGGCGCGATGGCGTTCTCGACCTTCGTGTTCGACACCCTGGACGTATCGATGCGCCTCGGTCGCTATCTCCTGCAGGAGCTGTTCGGCTGGCGGGGTCGTGCGGGTGCACTCGTCGGGACACTCGCGACGGTGGCGATGCCGGCGTGCTTCCTCGCTTTTGGTGAGCGAGGCAGCTGGCTCAAGTTCTGGACCCTCTTCGGAGCGTCCAACCAGCTGCTGGCGGCGCTGTCGCTGCTCGTGATCACGGTATGGCTGCACCAGGCGCGGCAGCGGATCGCGTTTACGCTGCTCCCGATGCTGTTCGTGCTCACGATCACGCTGTGGTCGTTGACCCGGCTCACGATCGCCAATTTCGCGGCGGCGAACGGGGTCGACATCGCTTTTTTCAACGCCGTCTCCGCGCTGGCGCTGACCCTGCTGGCGCTCTATCTGGTGGTGAGCGCGGTGATACGGGTGCGCGAGGAGCGCGCGACGACCCTGGTCCCGGAGCCATGAGACGGGAAGGCACGACTATTGCTTTGACAGGTTTGGGCGATCGCGCCTATATTGAGAATACGGGTTGCTCACACGCGGTGAAGGACCCCTTGGCAGTGCTGCACGAAAAGAGTTGACTCCCTCATGAACACAGTCGAGAAACCCGCGCCCAGCGGCTCAAGAGCGCCAGCGTGGTTGAAAGCGGTCGCGAATTATCGCCGACCCCACCACGGCCGGAGCGCCTGGCAGCTCATCAACACGCTGGGCCCCTACTTCCTCACCTGGTACCTGATGATTCGATCGCTCGAGGTCTCCTACTGGCTGACCCTGGCGATTATCCCGATCGCGTCCGGATTCCTGATCCGCTCGTTCATTATTTCACACGATTGCGGCCACGGTGCGTTCTTCCGTTCGCGCCGGGCAAACACGATCACGGGCACGCTGACGGCCCTGCTCGCGTTCACCCCCTACGACCAGTGGCGCCACGAGCACGCGGTCCATCACGCCTCGGGCGGCGACCTCGACAACCGCGGCATCGGCGATATCTGGACCATGACCATCGTCGAATACATGCAGTCGCCGCGTCTGCGGCGCTTCCGCTACCGGCTCCATCGCAGCCCGTGGGTGATGCTCACCATCGGCCCGTTGCTTCAATTCGTGGTCCTGCAGCGGTTCGCGCGCCGCAAGATGACGCGGCGGGAGCACTGGAGCATCCACCAGACCAACCTGATGATCTTCGCCGTCGCCACCGTGATGTGCCTGACCGTCGGCTGGCAGGCGTACCTGATGATCCAGTTGCCGGTGATGTTCCTCGCCGGCGTGATCGGTGTGTGGCTCTTCTACGTGCAGCACCAGTTCGAAGGTGTGCAGTGGGCGCGCCACGAGAAGTGGGATTTTGCGACTGGCGCCGTGGACGGGAGTTCGTTCTACCGGTTGCCGCGCTGGCTCCAGTGGATCACCGGCAGCATCGGCTACCATCACATCCATCATTTGAGCCCGAAGATCCCGAACTACTACCTGGAGAAGTGCTACAAGGAAAACGCGCTCTTCCAGAAGGTGAAGAGCATCACGCTGCGCACGAGCCTGAAGTCGCTCACGTTCCGGCTCTGGGACGAGGAGTTGCAGCAGCTGGTCGGGTTCCGGGGCCTCTCCGAGTACCGCAAGCGCCACGGCTTGCCACCCGGCGACCTGGCCTTCGACACGGTGCGCGTGAACCCAAACGTCCGGCCCGGGTTCTAGCCTGGCGTACTTCCGCACGTCGGTCCTTCGGGTCGCACGCCCAATGATCCGCAGATCATGGCTCACCCTCGCCGTGCTCGCCGCCGCGGGGAGTACATCGCCTGGGCGCGCCACCACGCCGCGGTGGAGCGAGACCGTCGTCGTCCGCGGGCAGTTCGGCGCCGCACCCGAGCAGTTCGGACGCTCCGGCATCGAGACCAGCAAGAAGACGCTGCGTCTGGTCACCTGCTTCGCGGCCAACCCCCGCCACATCGCCGTCCACGACCGCGTCAAGAAAGATGTAAAGGTGTTCGCGCCCACCGGCGCCTTCGAGGAAGCGTTCCCGCTCATTTTGAAGGAGAGTTCGCGGCCGGACACGGTGCGGGCGCGCGACATCGCGCTCGACGCCGACGTCCTCTACGTGCTGGTCGACGAGAACGACGGCGGCAAGTCGATCCCGGCGACGATGCGCGTGGCGACGTTCGACGTCGAATCGGGCGCGTGCACGGGAGTCACGGTGATCGAGACCGCCCGGCTCGCGCAGGCGGGGACACCCACCGCGCGCGGCGCGGACGCGTTCGTAATCCATCCGAACGGGCCGCGCCTGTGGATCTTCGACACGCTGCGGCAGTTGAGTTTCGAAGTCGTTTCCCAGGGACCGTCGCATTTGAGCGATCGCCCGGTGTTCGGATGGGGCGGGACGACACGCGTGCGCACCGACGACAACGCCTCGACAATCAACCTGCTCGACGCCGAGGGGAAGCTGACGCGCCGCATCCCGGGATCGGGCGTGCTGGTTGCGGTCTCGCAGGACGGAGACGCCTTTGCCGTGCTCCAGACGGCGGGCGGGGCGGACTGGGTGGTCGCCGTGTTCAGCGCCGAGGGGGACCCGATCGGGACTGCGCCGCGGCCGAACCGCTCGTGGAAGCCGTTCAAGGCGCCGGTCATGGAGCGCAAGTACGAAGTCGTCGAGACGCCGGCGGGCGCAGAGCTCTACGAGTTGTACGCCGGCACAGACGGCGTGCGGGTCGTCCGGTGGGGACGCTGAAGAAGCACCAATTGACCGTCTCGCGCGGGCTGTGCTAGACAAAAGGCGATGATGAAGTTTCTCAAGCTCATCTGGCGCGGGTGGATGAAGTTCGCCCACGTGCTCGGGTGGATCAACACCCGGATCCTGCTGACCATCTCCTACTTCGTCGTCTTCGCCATCGCCTGGATCGGCACCCAGTTCTCTCGCGCCGACCTGCTGGACAAGCGGCCGGGCAAGCCGGTCCACTATCACGATCGCCAGCCCTTCAAGGACACGCTCGCGAGCTGCCGGCGGCAGTTCTGAAGCGGCGCCCGACCCATGCATATCCTCGGCATTTCGTGCTTCTACCACGACGCGGCCGCCTGCCTGCTCAAGGACGGCGAGATCATCGCGGCCGCGCAGGAAGAACGCTTCACGCGCATCCGGCACGACCAGGATTTCCCGATCCATGCTATCCGGTACTGCCTCAAGCACGCGGGCATCACCATCGAGCAGGTGGACTACGTCGGTTTCTACGACAAGCCGTTCATCAAGTTCGAGCGCATCCTCTATACCTACATGGCGACGTGGCCGCGTTCGTTCCCGTCGTTCATCAAGGCGATGCCGGTGTGGATGAAAAAGAAGCTCTGGATTCCGCAGATGATCAAGAAGGAGCTGAAGTACGACGGCGATGTCCTGATGGTCGAGCACCACCTCTCGCACGCGGCGAGCAGCTTCCTCGTGTCACCGTACCAGGAGGCCGCCATCGTCACCGTCGACGGGGTCGGCGAATGGGCGACGTCGACCATCTGCAAGGGCGTGGGGAACGACATCACCATCCTCAAGGAGACCCGCTTCCCGCACTCGCTGGGGCTGCTCTACAGCGCGTACACGTACTACCTGGGCTTCAAGGTGAACAGCGCCGAGTACAAGGTCATGGGGCTGGCGCCATACGGAGAGCCGAAGTACGTCGACAAGGTGCGCGAGACCATCTCCTACGGGGAGGACGGCTCGTTCAAGATGAACATGACGTACTTCGCCTACGACTACGGGCTGGAGATGACGAACCGCCGCTTCGAGAAGTTGTTCGGCCAGCCCAAGCGCGACCCGGAGTCCAAGCTCGAGCAGTTCCACAAGGACGTCGCGATGAGCGTGCAGGTGGTCACCGAGGAGATCGTGCTGCGGATGGTGCGCCACGCGTACGAGCTGACCGGGAGCAAGAACCTGTGCATGGCGGGAGGCGTCGCGCTCAACTGCGTGGCCAACGGCCGCGTCATCAAGGAGACGCCGTACCGGGACGTGTTCATCCAGCCGGCGGCCGGCGACGCCGGCGGCGCCGTCGGGGTGGCCACCTACATCTATCACACCGTGCTCGGCCACGAGCGCAAATGGCAGTGGGAGCATGCCTACCTGGGACCCGAGTACCACACCGACGAAATCCGGGACTATCTGAAGAACAACGACATCGTTTTCCATGAGCTCTCCGAGGATGGAATGATCGACGCCACCGTGCAGGCGATGGTGGATCAGAAGACCGTCGGGTGGTTCCAGGGCCGGATGGAGTTCGGGCCGCGGGCACTCGGGAGCCGCTCGATCATCGCGGACGCGCGCAACCCGGAGAACAAGAGCGTCGTCAATTTGAAGATCAAGTTCCGCGAATCGTTCCGGCCCTTCGCGCCGTCCGTGCTGGAAGAGAAGTGCAGCGAGTGGTTCGAGCTGGATGTGCCGAGTCCGTACATGCTGCTGGTCGCGGACGTTCGGGAGGGCAAGCGAACGATTCCGTCGGTGACGCACGTGGACAATTCCGCGCGCATCCAGACCGTGGATCCGAAATCGAGCCCGCGCTACTACCAGCTCATCAAGCGTTTCGACGAGAAGACCGGCTGCCCGCTCATCATTAATACCTCGTTCAACGTGCGCGGCGAACCCATCGTGTGCACGCCGCACGAAGCGTACCTCTGCTTCATGCGCACCAACATGGACGTGCTGGTGATGGATCGGTTCGTCCTGTACAAGCCCGACCAGAAGCCGCTCAAGGAAGACGTGGACTGGCGGACGCTGTTCGCGCTCGACTAGCACCCTGCTCCCGTCGGCTTGCGGCGTCTCGACGCCGTGTGATACCCTCCCGTTTTCGATTCCACATTTCAAGACCCGGAGGATTTGTCATGCACCTCGCCGACGGAACTCTTGCCAATCAGGTTTGCACCGCCACGGCGCTCGCCTCGGCGACCGGTCTGGTCTACGCGGCCGTGCGCGCGCGGGCGCATGCGACGCCGCAAACGCTCGCCCGGGCGGGCGTGGGCGCGGTCGTCGTTTTTGCGGCTCAACTGATGAACGTGCCGTTGTTCGGCGCGGTGCCGGTGCACCCGGTGGGTGCGGCGTTTCTGGTCGTGCTGTGCGGCCCCGCGCTGGCGCTGCTGGCGATGACGGCGGTCCTCGTCGTCCAGGCGCTGGTCATGCACGACGGCGGGGTTACGGCGCTCGGGGCGAACGTGTTCAACATGGGAGTGGTCGGGGTGACGGTCGCCACGCTTTGCATGAACGCCGTGCGCGCACGCATCGGCGGGCGCGCGGGCCGGTTGCTCGGGGTGGCGTTCGCGAGCGCAGCGTCGATGGGCGCCGCGGTCGTGGCCATGGCGGCGGAGCTGGCGCTCTCGGGGGTGTCGCGTGAGGTGTTTACCACGGCGATCGCCGCGCACGCGCCGTTTGCGGCCTTCGAGACGGTGGTGACGGTCGCGGTGGTCGCGGCGCTCGCGAACGCGCCGGTATTTGCCGGCGAGACCGGGGTCGAGAGGGCCGGGAAGTAACGTGCCAAAACGCGTGGGCGGAAAGCCGGCTGCGAAGCGCGCGGCCGCATCGGCCCGGTTTCGGTTCGAGCTGGCGGCGAAGGACCTCCGCTGGCGCTGCGACCCCGACGGACTCGGGTTCGAGACGACGCGCGAGATCCAGGCGAAGCCCAACATCATCGGGCAGGATCGCGCGCTCGACGCGATTCGCCTCGGGCTCACGCTGCACAGTCCCGGCTACAACATCTTCATTTCCGGCCTCACCGGCACCGGCAAGCTCACGGCGATCCGGTACATGCTCGAGGCCATGGACTTGCACAGAAACGACCTCACCGACATCTGTTACGTCCACAACTTCCGCGCCGAAGATCACCCGGTGTGCATCCAGCTTCCCGCGGGAAAAGCGTGCCGTTTCCGCGCCAAGGTGAAGGAACTGCTGGCCACCATCGTCGACTTCATCCCGGCGGCGCTGCAGAGCGACGAGTTCAAGCGTAAGCAGGCCGTGATCGCCGACGAGACCCGCCACCGGCGCGAGGAGCTCCTGCACTCGCTCGAGAAGGAAGTGATCGAAAAAGGGTTCACGCTGGTGCAGGTGGAGTACGAGAATCTCTCCCGCCCCGAAATCGTCCCGATGGTCGGTGGGGAGGCGGTGCCGATGGACCGGCTCCCGGGCCTGCTCGTGCAGGGGAAGATCGGCCAGGGCGACTACGACAAGCTCCAGACGGCCTATCCGACGCTGTCGCGCAAGCTCGACGATTTCCTGCTCGCCACCCGCGACCTGCAGCGCGACCTCGACCACCGCACCGCCGACCTCGAGAAGCAGCACCTGGCGCCGCTGATCGACTTCGCCATGAAGGAGATCGTCCACGAGTTCAAGACCGAGAAGGTGTCGCGCTTCGTCCTGGACTTGCGCGAGTACGTGCTCTCGCACCTGCCGGTGTTCGCGATCAGCAAGGGCGCGGCGGACAGCGGAGCGCGGCCATTCCTGCCGTTTCAGGTGAACGTGCTGGTGGACAACGAGGGGCTCAAGGAAGCGCCGGTCGTGATCGAGACCTCGCCGACCTACGGCAACGTATTCGGCACCGTGGAACGGCTCGCGGGGCCGGACGGCGAGCACTCGGCCGATTTCACCTCCATCCGCGGCGGGTCGTTGCTGCGCGCCAACGGCGGCTTTTTGATCATGAACCTGATCGACGTGTTCGAGGAACCGCTGGTGTGGCCCGCGCTGAAGCGCGCGCTCAAGAGCCAGCGTCACGCCATCCGCGGGTTCGACTCGTTGCTGCTCATGCCGATCGCCACCATCAAGCCGGAGCCGGTTGAGCTCAACTTGAAGGTGATCCTGATCGGCGACGCGTGGAGCTACCAGCTGCTCTGGGAGTACGACGAAGATTTCAAAACCATCTTCAAGGTGAAGGCGGACTTCGATTCCGCCATGCCGAACACGACCGCGAACCGGTACAAGTACGCGCGCTTCCTGCGCGTGCTGTGCGACCAGGAGAACCTGCCGGCCTTCCACAAGGACGCGGTCGCGGCGGTGGTCGAGGAGGGCGTGCGCCTCGCGGGCCGCCGCAATCGCCTGTCGACCCGCTTCAGCGACGTGGGCGACGTGGTGCGCGAGGCTGCCCACTGGGCGGTGAAGAAGAAGTCGAAGACTGTGCGCGCCGCGCACGTCGCGCTGGCGCAGCGCGAGCGAGAGCGCCGCGTGAGTCTGGTGGAGGATAAGGTGCAGGAGATGTATGACGACGGCGCCATCCTCCTCGACACGACCGGCGCCAAGGTGGGGCAGGTGAATGGCCTCGCCGTCTACGACCTCGGCGACCATTCCTTCGGCCGGCCCAGCCGCATCACCGCCGAGACCGGGGTGGGACGCGCCGGCGTGATCAATATCGAACGCGAAGCGGAGATGAGCGGGCGCATTCACAACAAGGGCATGCTCATCCTCGAGGGCTACCTTCGGAAGATGTACGCGCAGGACAAGCCCATCACGGTGTCCGCGAGCCTGTGCTTCGAGCAGGGGTATTCGTTCGTCGACGGCGACAGCGCGTCATCCGCCGAGATGTACGCGCTCCTCTCGAGCCTGGCGTACGTGCCGCTGCGCCAGGACATCGCGGTGACGGGATCGATGAACCAGAAGGGCGAGGTGCAGCCGATCGGCGGCGTCAACGAGAAGATCGAGGGGTTCTTCGACGTGTGCCGCGCGCGCGGTCTCACCCGCAAGCAGGGCGTCATGATCCCGGCGATCAATATCCCTGAGCTGATGCTCCGCGAAGACGTGGCCGACGCGGTGGCGCGCGGCCGGTTTCACATCTATGCGGTGAGCACGATCGACGAAGGCATCGAGCTCTTGTCCGGAAAGAAGCCCGGCCGGTGGATCCCGCGCAAGGGGTACGAACGCGGTTCGATCCATTTTCTGGTCGACGAGGGGCTGCGCCACTTCCACGATCGCCTGCGCGACGCCGAGGACGGCGGCCACGATGCGGCCCACAAGCACGATAAGAAGAAAGCGAAACCCGCCAACGACAAGCCGAAGCCGCCCCGGCGGCGAAAGCGCCGCGAAAAACCGCGGCGTTGACCGACAGGACCCGCGTGCAAATGAACCCGACGCGCGAAGAAACCGTCAAACGCCTGGCCCGCGAGATCGGGTTCTCGCTCGTGGGCATCGCGTCCCTTGAACCCAATCTCCGCTCCAACGATGCGTTCGCCCGCTGGCTCGACGCCGGCATGCACGGCGAGATGTCGTACCTCGAACGCCACCGCCCGCTGCGTGAGGACTGGCGGTCGCTGTTGCCGGGTGCGCGCTCGGCGGTGTGCGTGGCGCTGAACTACTACCACGACATCGAGCGCGAACAGCAAGCCATGGACGGGCGCGACCGGCGCGGACGGTTCTCGATCTATGTGCACGGGGAGGACTACCACACCGTGATGGACCGCATGCTCGCGGACCTGGGCCAACGGCTGGCCGCCAGATTTCCCGGCGCGCTCACCCTCGCGGCCTGCGACACCAAACCGGTATCGGACCGCACCCTCGCCATGCGGGCCGGCATCGCCTGGCTCGGCAAGAACACCAATGTGATTTCACCGGAATTCGGGTCCTGGGTGTTTCTGGGAGAGATACTCACCACGCTCGACCTGCAGCCCGATGCTCCGCTCACGACGCTGTGCGGCAAGTGCACGAAGTGCATCGACGCCTGCCCGACCGGGGCCCTCGACACCCCCTTCGTGCTCGACGCCCGCCGCTGCATCTCGTACCTCACCATCGAAAAGCGCGGCGAGATCGCGCCCGAGCTGGCGTCGAGGCTCGGCGCCGACGTCTACGGCTGCGACACCTGCCAGAGCGTGTGTCCGTTCAACCGCGTGGCGTCGGAGTCGATCGTGTTCCGCCGCGAAGACAGAAGCCCGCTCATCGACATGACACTCGATGAACTGGCTGTCATCTCGGACGACGAGTTTCGGGACAAGACGAAAGGGAGCGCGATCCGACGCTGCAAGCCGGAGGGGATGCGGAGGAACGCGCGGGTAGTAAGAGCGAATGCAGAGCTTGGGTGATCGTTGCGTTGGAGTTCGAGTCCTGCCTGGGGAGCCATTCTTTCCCATACAAAGAACTTCGCCTGAGAGCGGCTCGACGCCTCCTGGCGGCACGAGCGGGCAAGTGTACTTCAGTTCCGCGATCGGGTAGTCCACGTCGATGCGGCTGACGAACGAACGAAGGAACGTCTTCTGCTCGGCGATGGAACCCTTCCGGAGGGTCTCGTGTAGATCCTCGACGTACCGGCGAACGGCCGCGCGGGGAAGAGCCTTGGGGGCGGGTAGCTGGGTGTTGGCCGTCAACTCGGCTTTCCGTTTCTCCAGTTGCTGCCGACTGGCGGTCAGTTCCCGCAGCCGCGGCGCGGCTTCGTCGAACGCAAGCTTCTCATCCTCGATGAGGCCGTAGAGCTTCCCGAGCCGGCGATCGGTGTCAACGAGTTGCCTCTCGCGGGAGAAGGGGCGATCTCCCAGATATTGTACTTGGCAGTAACGAGCCGACTCCTGGATGACCCAGTGTCGATAGCGGTCAAAGGGCCTTCATCGGGTGGAAAGTCCTACTTGGTGAGGCGGGTTCTCGATTTCTTTCCGAAGAGCGCCTACTTTGCCCTTAGCGCGATGAGTGACAAGGCGCTCGCCTATTCCCAGGAACCACTGTCGCATCGCTTCCTCGTCCTCTACGAGAGCGCCGGCTTGAATAGCGAGACCGCGACGTATCTTCTGCGGTCCCTGCTGAGTGAAGGGCACATCCGATACGAAACCGTTGAAAGCACCAAGAACGGTCTCGAGCCACGTCTGATCGAGCGACCTGGGCCGACCGGCTTGATCGTGACCACCACTGCACTCCAGCTGCATCCCGAGAACGAGACTCGCATGCTCAGCCTCACGGTCACCGACAGCAGGGAGCAGACTAATAGCGTGCTCATGGCCATTGCAGATGAGGACAAGCCCGAGGTCGACATCACCGAATGGGGGGCCTTTCAGGAGTGGGTGGCGCAGGGGGGGACCCGGGTCATGGTTCCGTTCGGGAAACAGCTGGCTTCACGTATTCCACCAGTTGCGGTGCGACTGCGGCGGGACTTCAAGATCGTTCTGACCTTGGTGCGTGCCCATGCGTTGCTTCATCGCGAGAACCGCTCGCGGAACCCGCAGGGGCGTATTGTTGCAGAACTCGATGACTACCGCATCGTCCGTGAACTCACGGCCGCCTTCCTCGCGGAGGGCGCAGAGATGTCGGTACCCGAGACAGTCAGGGAAACAGTCCTCGCGGTGGAAGAACTCCTTGCGTCCCATCCCGAGGTGACCGTGAACGAAGTCGCCGGGCGACTCGGGCTCGACAAGTCCGCGGCGCTCCGACGCGTCAGGAATGCCATCCGCCGTGGCTTTCTGGTGAACCAAGAGGACCGGAAAAGCCGGCCCGCAAAGCTCGTCATGGGAGATCCACTGCCAGAAGCATGTTCCTTGCTCCCATCTGCCCGGGAGCTGAGCGGTTGCACGGTTGCAGAAGAAACTGCGGAAGGGGCACCGCATGACGACTGACAAGCAGCGCCGGGCTAATCGCCGTAACGCGCTATGTTCCACGGGTCCGAAGACGCGAAGCGGCAAGCAGGCCGTCCGGTGGAACGCCGTGAAGCACGGGTTACTCGCCCGCGAAGTGGTTATCGGTGTCGGTGATGGCAAAGAGAATCAGCGGGAGTTTCAATGGATGCTGGAACAACTTCGAACGGATCTTCAGCCTCAAGGTGTCTTGGAAGAGGTCCTCGTGGAACGTATTGCCGTGAGCTACTGGCGCCTTCGCCGGGTACTTCGTTGCGAGGTGGGAGAGATCCGAGTTCACCTCGACGCCGCGATTCGGAATCAGCTCGTGGCAACTGCGGTTGAGTACAATCGCGAGAAGAGGCTCGCCGCAATCGATCCCGAGCGGCGCCTGGAACGGACCTCGCTGGGGACCAAGCACTTGATTGCCATCATCGATTCGGTGGCCGAGAGCGTCCAGCAGGAGGGCCAGCTCGCCGAGGGGCCCAGGAAGCTCCTGTTCGACAGTTTCGGGTTCGGAGAGGACGGGATTGCAAGTCGGTGTTTGCTCTTCCACATCATGGCAACCGAGGGTCCGGAAAAGGCAAAAGCAGATCCCGAACAATACAGGGATACTCCTTCCCCCGAAATGTGCAAGGAGTTGATCTTGGGGATTCTGCAAAAGGAAAAGGAGCGTCTCAGCGAGCTCCACGAGGAGTTCACCGAAATCGAGACCTTGCGGCTTAGGGCCCGGGTTATGGGTTTCAGCCTGCCGAGTGCCGACGCGAGCGACCGGATTCTGCGCTATGAAGGGGCGATCGAGCGCCAGCTCTATCGGGCAATTGCCCATCTTGAACGCCTGCAACGCCAGCGCCGTGGCGAGCCCGTCCCTCCCCCGATCAGCGTGGATGTGGGGACGAGCTAAAGACTCTTCTGCGAAACAAAGCCAATCAAACTCGTATCAAGCTGTGGGTTAGTCTCGGGTGGCAGAATCGAATCCAATGTGACCTCGAAAATTGCGCGTGACAGTCGCAGGCAGGACGATGAATGACGAGGTCACGCGTCGAGAGCGAAGTCTGCAGATCGTCCACATGGCGCTGGTCCAACTCGCGAAAGCGATCGCCGAAGGAGACCTGCGCATGACCTTATCTGATCTCGACAAGCTCATCCGTCTGGAGGCGTTCTTGAGCGACGAGCCGGAGTCGCGGCATGAAGTCTTGGTGAACGATCTCCGCGACCGGTCGGATGCGGAACTTCGCGAGATGGTCCAGCAGGAGGTCGATATTCTGCAGGAGATCACGCACGCGGATGTTGCCGCCGAGCCTCCGCCAGGATGAAGTGTCAGGAGAATCTATCAGGAGCAATATTTCAGTAGACGATAATTGCGGATAGGGCTATCTTGTATTGTATAGGGTGACAGGACGAGCATTTCGAGTTCATTCTTTAAGTTGGGCGCGAGTCCGTAAAAAAGGAATGGATGACCTTGAAGAAACCATTCGTGGTTCCGCTCATTCTGACTTCAATCCTGGGTGCTCACTGGGCGCTCGCGCAGCACTTAAGCGCCGATCCGACCGGTGGGGCGCGAGTGATCGCGATCGAGGAGTTGAAGAAACTGCCGGCCCGCGTTACTGCAGTTCCAAGCCATTCGCCTTTCTTTGTTTCTGATCGCAAGCTTCTCGAATCGGCGACCCTGGGAGAGCCATTTGTTTTCTACTGGCCCGATAGCACGTTTCTGACCCATTACAAGAACGCGGAAGCGGGCCAAATACTCCGGTATTTTCGGAAGAGTGTGCTCTTTCCCGTGCATGCCGGGGAACGGATGCTTGGAACCATTAGCGTTCAAGTGAATGAGAACGGAGTGTGGGTGACGGGACCCCGCACAGTAGGTGACCGCGTTGTGAATGCCCTGGAGGAGTGTGGCCGCACTGCTGCCGTCACTGCTGGCCAGAGGCTTTCAATACTCGATACGGGGTTCGCGGGCAAATTTGGTGTTGTTGAGGATGAAACAAGAATCATTGCAATGATGCCACTAGACGAATGGACTCGCGAGCTTATTGAGTCTGCTATTTCACCCAATGGAGAGAGCGCTTGGATCCTTCCTGAACAAGGGTTTCCAATCATCCAAGCGAAGGTGCGCGCCACCCGGGAGAGTGAACAGCTCCATCATGAGCCAATCGACGATCGCTAGTCCGGTCAAGATGGTCGTTCGCTGTCGATCGCGTGCGCAATTGATAGCTCCTCTGGTCATTGCACTAGCGGTCGCCCCGAGTGTTGCGCGAGCTCAATTCAACATAATCTGCGGCGTAGTGTGGACACAAGCGATCCACCAGGAATGGGGCGAACCCTGGTGCACGTTTGCGTGTTTGGAGTTCGTGGCGAACGAGCTTCTCGGTTACGGTGGTGACCAGTGCGATTTTGTGGTCGAGGCCTGCGCCCGTATCCCAAAGCTAACATGCGATGGGAACTGTTGCGGCACCTACTGCCATGGTTACTACTTGACCGGAAATGAGCTCAGCTTATTCATGGACTACGTAGGGTTCCAACGGCATGGTGGTGGCATGGTCTCATGGCAGTCGGGGCCGACCGCCACACCGTCCCAACTGTACGATGCCATATGTGACGAGAACTATCTGATTTCAGCACACAACGAGATGGGAAGTCCGCTTGGTCACGCCGTTGTGGTTTGCGTCTTCGATATTGATTCTAACGAGATCACAATAATGGACCCGTATTGGGGCTCTTACCAGCAGGAGATAACGTTCGCGGAGCTCAAGTCGGGTAGCTACCAAGGCGGGTTTGGTTTACCCATGATAGCGTTTCTCCGTGTAGGCTACTTCGACCCGAAATTCGTTGGCATTGATGACATAACCAGGCCTTGGGTGGACGAGCACGTGCCCACCCAGTCGGTAACACTAAAGTACGGAGTATACTGGACCGCCGATCCGGATGATTCAACCTGCTTATACATATCCGACAATCCATGGGGTCCCGTGCGCCGAGTCCTGGCGACCAAGCCTCTCAGTCAAGCGTTGCCGTACGGTGAGGAGGCGATTGTATCGATTACGGATGTCCTGCCATACGTTGAACACGCTTTTGTCCGCTATTTCCTAGATCACGGGCCCGGTGGGTTCGCGGCTCTCCGTTCGCCAGACGACCTCAAGAACTGCGTCAACAATCCAGTAGAGTTACTTGGGTTCAACGTGGAGCGAGACACGTTGGACGCGCCCGACTTGCTTTCCTTGGTGCCCTCCGGGCCCGATCCGCAGGTCGGCATTCGGCTAGTTTGGGAACTGTCTGATGATGACGCGATCATTGACTACTACAATGTCTATCGTCAGGAGGACCTCGAGTACAACCCTGGTTGGATTTGGCTCGCCTCGGTGCCACGCGGAACGAGTAGTTTCGTCGACGACGTGAACATATTCACGGGTGTGAATTATACATATCGGGTCTCAGCGGCTCACCATGGCGGGAATCCCTCCGCTGGAAACGGACGAAAGGGTATCTACAACGACTTCAGTGAGCCTATCACCGGGGTCGCAAAGATGGGGGAAATAGCGAACAATGAAACGTGGTCCGGAAACGTGTTCGCGACCGGTGATATCACGGTTCAGAGCGGAAAGACGTTGACGATAGCCGCGGGAACCCATATCTGGATCTGGCCGGTCGACACAAGCAATGCCGGAGTTGATCACGACCGGGTCGAGATCAAAGTCGATGGGACGCTGGTAGCAAATGGGGCCACTGCAAGTCCGATCGTATTTGAATCTTGGAACGGGCAACCGCAGACAACGCAAGACTGGTGGGGCATTTTCGTGAACGCGGGTGGTGACGGCGCGTTCGAGCATTGTGCCATTCGGAATACCCGGTGGGGTATCGGAGCCAACGCACCGATCTCCGTCGTCGGCTGCACGATCGAGTCAACAGCGTATAGAGGCATCAACATCGCATCGGCAGGCACCGTGATCGTAGACAACACGACAATCCGGGGCCCAGAGTACGGAATCAACGCGTTAAATGGAACGAACCTCATCCTTTCGAACTCGACCATCGAGGACTGCTCATCGTACGGAGTGGCCCTCTACAAGGGTTCAAAGCTCAACGCGACGGAAACCACCTTTGATGGCAACGACATCGGCTTGTATCTCGCGCGTGAGACGACAGCGTGGGTTAAGGGGACGGTCCATGATTGCACTTTCACCAACAACACCGACGGCATTTGGATCGACGATGTCGGGGACTCTTCGGTGGTCATCGACGGCTGCACGATCGATGACAACACGACGAGCGGAATCTACATCGAGGACAATGGCGACGTATCGATTACCGGTAACACGATCACAGGCAGCGCGGCGGGTGTGTTCAGCTACAACAGCAACCCCTTGATTCGCTCCAGGAACACGATTCAATACAACACGATCGGGATCAAGTGCGACAACTACTCGGCGGCGGTGGTCGAGTCGTGCACTGTGACCCAGAACTATCGGGGGGTCTGGGTCGGATGGGAATGCACGACGGACCTGGGGAGCTGGGGCTCCGAGTCGAGTGGCCGCAATATCCTAAAGCCCAACACGGCGCGCTACGTCATGAACTTTTCGGGCTATCCCGTGAGTGCCCTTTGGAACTACTGGCCCACGAACCCGCCCACTAACTGTATCCCGGAAAGTGCCAAGTTCTACGGCCCCGTGGACGCGTCCTTCCCGCTCTGCACAGCACCCTCCCTGTCGCCGCTTGCATGGCAATTGCCGGCGCCGGACGGGGATGCGCCGGAGCGTTTCAGCCTGAGTCAGAATTACCCAAACCCGTTCAACCCAACGACAACAATTGCCTATCAGGTCCCGAGACCGGGAGGCGACGTGGATCTAGCGCTTTATGACGTGACCGGCAGACTCGTTGGCACGTTGGTTCGTGAACATAAGGTACCAGGGTCCTATGTCGTGACGTGGGATGGTCGCGATCGAAGCGGTGAGCCGGTGGCAACGGGAGTGTATTTCGTGAAGATGCGGGCGGGGTCGTTCGTGGAGACGAAGAAGATTGTGATGCTGAAGTAGGGCGGTGCGTAGATGATGGACTCAAGGAGACTTCTAGCACTGGCGTCGGCGTGGGTTGTCCTAACTGGGGCCGCCTCGGCACAGACACCAGGGAAGATCTCGATCATGATCCGTGGCACTGACGCGTCAGTGCACGCGGGCGAAAAGACGACTCTTGGGCAGTGCTACACGGTTCAGTATGCGCTACCGGACGATCTTACGAGCCAGCAGGTCGAGCGTGCGGTGTTGGAATTGTATGTCGATGTTCGAGCGAAGACCCGGGAGGACTACATCAACGAGGCTCCGATTCTTGAGGTCTACGCGCCGACGGAAGCATTCGCAGGTGGCGTCGACCTGAAGAAGGTCGACATCGCTACGCGAGCTGGTCGACCGATCGCTCTTGGCGCGAAACGTCTTGTGCGCATCGATGTAACAAGAGTCGTTCGCGCGCATGCAAGCAAGACCTTGGCTAATTATGGGCTCGTGATCGGATCACTATCAGGAATGCGCGAAGGCGACTTCACGATTGTTGCAGACATGTTTCCTGACGGGGCGATAGGACGGCTGAACATCTACACGAGTGATCCGGTCAAGTGACGACGGCGCTCCGGCGCGACGACGTCTCTCTGGAAGGGCCGCCTTCGGGTGGCCCTTCTACGTTGCTGGGCAAGTGCCGCGAAACGTGCATAGGGACCCCCAATGCGGTTGCACGGTTGCGCCTACGTCGGCGGAGCACGGACCTAGAGAGGGATCGCGATCCTCAAAGTTCTTGATATGGTCCTACCCGGGGAGCCACTTCATTGCGCCGGGCTCAGGCGGCGTCCGATAGAAAGGCATCCACGGCCGTTTCGACCGCGCTCCTCGACAGGCTGGGATACTTCGCGTATGCGGAATCGGGGATGGCCGCTACCAGGGCTCGGAATCGCGCGGGATCCACCATGCCGCTGCGAATGAACTCCCGCGCATCTTCCAGATCGCGCTGGAACCCACGGACGACCTTGGATAGAAGCTGCGCATAGGGATCGTAGTGGTAGAACGTGATCGAGCCCACGGTATCGATGAACGCGTGGCGATCCGCGCTGCCTTTCAGCGGCGGCACGAAGTCTTCCGGACGGGCGAACTCGACGTTGATATTGAGCCGCTCCTTGATCTCCTGAATGCCGCGAAATACGACCTCCTGGTCGGAGAAGAGATCCACATCGATGGATGATCGTCGCCAACCGAGGTAGACGGCGGTCCCCCCACCCACCAGGTAAACCGCGAACGCACGTCGATGCGGCGCCGCTCGCGCCAGCTCCTTCATGAGCGGCACAAGGCGCTCACGGGTCATCTCTTGGCGCATGCGATCCTCACTCCAGGCGGGCGGCTGAGCACGCATCCGCGAACGACTCGGCCTGCCGCAGATAGGCGAGATAGCGCGCATGCGCCAGGCCGCCGGCCGTTCGCTCGAGCAGGCGATAGAGTCGCACGTCCGCATCCGCGAACACGTCGCGAGGAACGGGCACGCCCTCGCGCTTGAGGCGCGGAGCGGAGAGCGACACCAGCAGGCTCTCGATCGACTCTTCGCCGGCCGCGAGGGAGGCCAGCCCTGCGTCGACGATCTCGCCGCCGGGCAGGGCAAGCGCCTTGAAGTCGGGGGCACCGAAGCGGACCTGAATCCAGCGTCGGATGGCGCCCTGACAGGCCACGCGTTTCCGCGCCCCCGGGCTCATGCGCGCGGCTCGCGCGCGGCCGCCGCGGCGGCCGTGGGAACGAAACTGCTCTCGAACGGATTCGGGGAGCTTCATGATTCGAATTTACTAAGGGGGTAAGCATTTGTCAACCGGCGATACGCCGCCAGGCCGCGAGGATGCAGGCGTGCTGAAAACGGGGTGCTAGCGGCTGGTGCTGAGCAGCGTCGGCGGCGGCGTGTCCTTGCCTTCGGCGAGGCCTTCGAAGTAGCGCTTCCGCGCCTCGAGGATCCAGTCGTAGAGATACTCTTTACGCCAGAACTTCCCGGCGCGCTCGTAATGTTTGGCCGCCGCGGTGTAGTCGCCGCGGCTGCCGAGAATCTCACCCGCGCGCACGCACGCGTACAACTGGTAGCGCTCTTCCCACGGGGCCGCCTTCGGGTTGAGCGCCCCCGTGTAGGCGGCGAGCGCCTGCTCCGTGTCGTTCGACAAGAGCCACGCCTCGCCGAGATAGAACATGTCGGCGACGGTCGGTTCCGTGGTCGCCTCGATCTGCCGGCGCACCTCGGCGCGCGCGTCCTCGTCCGCGTAGTAGATGGCGGCGACGTCGGCCGGTCCCGCCGCTGGGCCCACGTCGGTGCTGGTCGAGGTAGGTGCGCATGGTCCGGATTTCGTCGTGCAGGTACTTCACGCCCGCGTTGTCGAGGGCCTGATCCCAGTACTCCCGCGCGGCGCCGGCGTTGCCCCGGGACGCCATCATGCATCCGAGTTCGTACGCGGCGAAGCCCGGCACCCAGTCCGGGTGCTCGGGGTTCTCGCTCACGATCTGCTCGAAGCGTTCGATCGCGCGCGGCGGATTGAAATAGCGGTCCGCGCACGCGCGCTCGAAACGAATGAGCGTGTTCGTCATCTGATCGCCTTCGTTCGCGGGCAGCGCGGAGATCCGCGCCATGGCCGCGTCGAGACTGTCGCCGACGGCGGAGTAGCGGCGCGGCAGGAAGGGATACATGATCGCGGCGGGGCGCAGGAAGGTCGCGTGGTCCGGGTACCCCCTGCGCAGGTAGGCGAACCCGTCGAGCCCCTCTTCGAATTGCCCCTCGAATCCGAGGTACACCGAGTAGAGAATGAGCGAATTGTCGGTCTCCATGAAACTGTTCGCGCCCCGCGCAATCTCCATCATCTGCAGGCCGCGGTCCCGGTCCCCGGACGGGAGGAAGAACAGCTTCGAGACGAACTTGTAGGCGGACGGGAGCGTGTCCGCGAAATACAGGAACGCGCCCATTAGCGCTGACGCCACCGCGTCGTTCGGTTCCCTCTGCAGGTACCACTCGAGGTCTTCCTTGCCCTTCTTCGCCTCGCGGCCCGCGGACCAGAAGCTCTTCTCGTAGGTGTGTACGTGCGACATCATCATCCACGCCCAGCCGCGGTAAAGGCGAAGCGTCGGGTCGGTGTCCTTCGCATCGAGGCGCGCGTCGCAATACGCGATCACGTGGTCGAGCTCGGCGAACAGCGGCTTGTTCTCGCGCTTGAGGACCTCTTTCTGCTCGTCGTCGACCGGGATCAGCTCGCGCAGGAGCCGGGCCCGCATCAAGTGGTAGCGGGGTCGGCCCGCGCACTCGGGGGCCAGCGAGTCCGCCCAGGCCAGGGTCTCGCGCACGCGAGCCCGGAACACGCGGTCCAGCACCATTCGCACTTCGTCGTCGGTGAGGTCGCGAGATGCGGTGAGGGCGGGCCCGTCGCCGGCCGCGGGGCGGCTGGCCCCGAGCGCCCATCCCGCCACGGCCATCCCGGCAACCAACAGTAAGATATAGCGTTTCATAAAGTTAAGCCGGCCTGGAGCCGGCTGGAGTGCCGCACAGTATGCACGAACCGGACCGCTTTCGCCAGTCCCGGCCGGCGGGGTCCGTGGCATGGGGGTTGCAGCGCGACTGCGGATTCCTTCCACAATTCATATGCAGACGAAAGATACGAAATCCCCCGGGGCGGCGGAACGGCCCGCGGCCACCCGGCAGGACACGGCGGTCGACGCCGTCGTCAAGGCGCTGGTCAAGCTCGTCAACGGGCGGAAGATCTACGCGGACAACAACCCGCGGCTCGAACAATTCCGCCAGGAGTTCGAAGCCGCGCTGCAGCGGTTTTTCGAGCAGGAAGACGAGCTGGTGCTGGCGATCGACCAGTTCGCGATGCGCTGGAACGACCGGGTGGTCTACGAGAACGTGCGGCGCGAAGACAGCCTCGCGTTCATCCTGTTCAAGGACGGCATCGGCGAAATCACCGTGCAGCCGAAAGCCGTCGGCAAGGAGACCACGGCGCTGATCGGCATCCTCGCCGACGAGCTGCACAACGTGACCAGCGACGAAGACGTCGTCACCCGGTTCTGGAACGCGGACTTCCAGCACATCACCTATCGCGTGCTCGACGACTACCTGGCCAACGAATTCGGCGCCGGCGGCGCCACCGCCGACGGCGCGGGGAAGTCGGACGAAACCAGCGACCATGAGGAATTGCTCCCGAGCCTCGCCGACAAGGGGCGCGTGATCATCCAGCATTCGGCGTCGCTGGTGTCGATCGACACCATGCTGCGCGAAATGGTCTCCCGGCACCACCACGACGCCGACGAGCGCGAGCAGGAGGCCCAGTACCAGCGCACCCTGCGCGCCAGCTTCACCGTCCCGGCCGAGGAAATTGCGCTGTATTCCGCCGAGATCGAGCGCGAGCGCAACGAGGACGGCGTCATCGCCTTCGTCGATGCGATCTTCGTGTTCATGCTTCTGACCGATAACCCGTCCGCCGTGCGCGACGTGGCCTCCATCGTCGAGCGCTTCGTCACCTTCGCCCTGGAGGAGAAGAACCCGGTCACGCTGGAAGGTCTGGCCCGCTTCATCCGCGAATTCAGCGAACGCGAGGATCTGCCGGAATCGGTGAAGACCTTCTGCGCGGGCATGCGGGCGCAGGTCGCGAGCCCCGCGCTGGCGTCGGCGTTTCTCGACGAGCTCACCGCCGCGGATGCCTCCGCGGATGTCGCTCTCTCGTACGCGGCCGAAGTGGGAGCCGCCGCGACGGACGCGCTGGTGCGCACGCTCCACCGCATCGACGCCGGCCCGTTGCACCGGCGCATCTGCGACACGCTGATCGCGGTTGCGGGCGAGAAGCTGGCCCCGGTGCTCGACCGCTTCGACGTCGACCACCCCGAGGTCGCGCTCGACGCGGTCTACCTCGCGAAGGCGATCCGGATTCCGTCGCTCTCGCCGCGGCTTCGCCAGCTCGCGTTCTACCCCGACTCGCGGGTGAAGCTGGAGATGCTGGGCTGGGTGATCGAACGAAACGACCCGGACTCCACCGAGGTCCTGCTCGCGTCGCTGAACGATCCCGACAAGCGGGTGCGCCTCAAGGTGCTCGAGGCGCTGCTCGAACGCCCGCAGGCGCGGGTGCGGGAGGTGCTCGCCGGGATCGCCTTCGGCAGGGAGCTGGCCGAGCGGTCGGCCGACGAGCAGGACGCCATCTTTCGCACCCTGGGCCGCGTCGGTGACGCGGGCACCGTGACGCAACTGCGCGCGATGGTGGAACGGCGCAAGATCGGGTTGAACAAGGGCAACGAACCCAAGCTGCTCGCGCTGCGCGCGCTGGAGAATATCCGTGACAGCTCCGCGCTGGAGCTGGTCGCGCGCCTCGCGGAAGACCCGAACGAAGCGGTCCGGCTGCGGGCGCTGCGCGCGAAGGACGCGATGGCCGCGGCCCTGGCGGCGCCGTCGGGTGCCGCCGCGAAAGGGGAGAAGCGACCATGAGCGAGGGACGGAGCCAGGTCAGCGCCCTCGACGCCATCGACGCGCTGGGCAGCGACGACGGCCGCACACCCGAGGATCGCGCGTTCTTGAAGGCCCACGGCGAATCGCTGGTCATCCACCTGTTTGCGGCCAGCAAGACGCTGCGGCTCTACGACCTGAAGAACCGCGCGACGCAGCGCGCGCTCGCCGACGTGATGACCCCGCTGCGCAAGCTCCTCGAGCGCGAGGGGCGGGTCCTGCTACGCTCGTCCAACGAATTCCTGCTCCTGAACGAGTACCGCATCACCGTGGAGTCGCAGCACTACGGGCCGTTCGAGTACTGGGTCGGGGAAATGAAGAAGCGCGGCGTCGAAGCGATCGAGTTCGGCGCGGCCGCCGGCGGGGAAGAGGTCGCGACCTTCCTGCTGGAGTTCTTCAAGGTCGAGGCGGGCGAGGATGCCTGCGCGGAGGTCGAGCATCGCCTGAAGGCGGCGGGCGTGGACACGATCGCGGTCACGCGCTACGTCGAGCGGGAGACCGTGCTGGCCGACGTGCGCCGGACCGTCACCGACGTACGCCAGGACAGCAACCGCGTCTACTTTCGCACGGTGGCGCTGATGGGGAACGTGCTGCGCACCGCGGAAGAGACCCACGTGCTCCAGGTGCGCAAGGCGAAGCGACTCACCCAGCAGATGGTCGACATCATCCAGACCGACGAGTCGATGCTGGTCGGGCTCGCGAGCATCCGGGACTTCGACGCGTACACGTTCGCGCACTGCGTCAACGTGTGCGTGCTGTCGATGCTCATCGGCGACCGCATGCGCCTCGACAAGGCCGACGTGGCCCGGCTGGGGCTCACCGCGCTCATGCACGACATCGGCAAGACCTACATCCCGGCCACCATTCTCAACTCGACGGGCAAGCTCACGGAGCGCGAGTGGGAGCTCATGAAGTACCACACCTTCTTCGGGGTGAAGGAACTCTCGCGCGTGAACGCGCTGCGCGAGGCGATCGACCCGATGTTCGTCTCCATCCAGCACCACGCCCAGTTCAACGGCAACGGGTACCCGCAGCGACCGGGCGGGTGGAAGCTGCGGCTCTTCAGCCGGATCGTCACGGTGGCGGACTACTACGACGCCATGACCGCCTACCGCGTCTATCAGAAGGAACCGATCACGCCGGACAAGGCATTACAGTTCATCCTGCAAAACGCGGGCAACATCTTCGACCCCTTCATCGCGAAGGTGTTCATCCAGGCGATGGGGCTCTTTCCGGTGGGGACGATCGTGGAGCTGGATCGGGGAGAAATCGCCGTGGTCACGCGGCAGAACGCCGACAACCGGCTCCTGCACCGGCCGGTGGTGGAAGTGCTCCACACCGACGCCGGCGTGATGACGCGCGAGAACGTCGACCTCTCGGAGCGCGACCCCGCCGGCGGGTACAACCGCACCATCAAGCGCGCGCTCCACGAGTCGCAGGTCGGCGTGGACAAGCGCCTCTGCTTCCTCGCCGACGCGGCGGCCGACTAGTACTTCGGGAGCGCCGGGTCGATCTCGTCCGACCAGGCGTGGATGCCACCCTTCAGGTTCCACACCCGCTCGAACCCCGCGTCCTGCAGGAATTCCACCGCCTGCGCGGAGCGAATCCCGGTCCGGCAGTGCACCACGATGTCGTGCGCCGAATCCAGCTCGTGCACGCGCGCGGCCAACTCGCCCAGCGGAATCAACCGGCCCCCGATGTTGCAGATCTGGTACTCGTGCGGCTCGCGCACGTCGAGCACCACCACGTCTTCGCCGGCGTCGAGCCGGCGCTTGAGCTCCTTTACCGCCATTTCCGGAACCGCCACGTCGTCCTGAACCTCCTCGCCGCGAATGCCGCAGAACGCGTCGTAATCGATGAGCGCGTGGAGCGTGCGGTGCACTCCGCACACGGGGCAGTCGGGATTCCTCCGCAGCTTGAGTTCCCGAAAGCGCATCTTGAGCGCGTCGAACAGGAGCAGACGGCCGCTCAACAGGTCGCCGGCCTGCAAGATCCACTTAATGGCCTCGTTGGCCTGGATCGCCCCGACGATCCCCGGGAGGACCCCCAGCACGCCGCCCTCGGCGCAGCTCGGCACCAGCCCCGGCGGCGGCGGCGACGGGTAGAGGCAGCGATAGCACGGGCCGTCCGCCGTCGCGAACACCGTGATCTGGCCTTCGAAGCGGAAGATGCTCCCGTAGACGTACGGCTTTCCGAGCAGCACGCACGCGTCGTTGACCAGGTAGCGCGTCGGAAAATTGTCGGTGCCGTCGACGACGATATCATAGTCGCGGATGATGTCCAGCGCGTTGGCGCTGGTGAGCCTCGTCTCGTGCAGCACGAACTCGACTTCGGGGTTCAAGTCCGCCAGGCGCTCGCGCGCGGCGTGCAGCTTGGGACGCCCGACATCCTTGGTGCCGAAGGTAACCTGTCGCTGCAGGTTGGTGGCGTCGACCACGTCGAAATCGACCAGCCCGATGCGCCCCACGCCCGCCGCGGTCAGGTACAGCCCCGCCGGCGCCCCCAGCCCGCCGGTGCCGATCAACAGCACGCGCGCGCGCTTCAGCCGCAGCTGTCCCTCGACGGCCACCTCGGGCATGATGAGGTGGCGGCTGTAGCGCTTCACCTCCTCGGGCGAGAGCCCCTCGACCGCGTAGACATTCGGCTTCGGCGACCCGCCCGCGATGGACGGGACGATGCTCACCACGTCGCCGGCGGCGAGCGTGGTCGCGTCCTGCGCGAGATAGCGCACGTCCTCGTCGTTCACGTACACGTTCACGAAGCTGCGGAGCCGGCCGTGCTCGTCGAAGAGGTGCTTCTCGAGGTCGCGGTGCTCGGCGACGAGGCGCTGGAGCGCCTCTCCGACCGTGCGCGCGTCCACGTCCACCGCGTCGCGCGCGCCGGTGAAACGGCGCAGCGCGGACGGAATCAGAATCCGGGTTGTCATGGATATCACCTCAAGCACTCTCGGCGCGCGCTGCCGGGCCCCGGCCCGGCCCCTCGCCCGCGATGGGTTCGAACGTGAAGGCGTGGCGGTCGTCGTCCAGCACCCAGCTCGTCAGGTCGGCGGGTGTCTCTCCGGCGCGGCCGGCGCGCACCGAAATGATGACGTACGAGTACCACGGCAGCGCGTGCTCGCGGTCGTACTCCGACGGGCGCGCGGGATGGTCGGGATGCGAATGGTAGAACCCGAGCACGTCGAGCGCGCGCTCGCACGCCTCGCGTTCGATGGCCCGGTAATCGTCGGGCGTGATGAGAAAGCGACGCGGCGCGGCTTCGGCCTCGCGGCGGTTCTCCGCCGCGCGCAACGCGATTACCACGCGCGTCTCGCCGGCGCCCGCTGCCGACGGTTCGACGCGGCCCAGGAGCGCGCCGCAACATTCGTGCGGGTAGTCGCGCCGGGCGTGGTCGCGAATCGCTCCTACCAGGGCGTCGGGGATGTGGATCACGCCGGTTCCTCCGTACTCTCTTCGGGCAGCTCCTGCCAGAATCGCTCGTTTAAGTACTTCTCGCCGTGGTCGGGGAAGATGGTCACGATCATGGCCGGGCGGCCGGGCGGAATCCGCCGCGCCACCTCCAGGCACGCCACCAGCGCGGCCCCGGACGACACGCCGACCAGCATTCCCTCCTGGCGAATCAGCCGCTTCACCGCGCGGTACGCGTCTTCGGTGCGCACCTCGATGTTTTGGTCGGCGAGCGACGGGTCGTAGATGGCGGGCACCCTCGCGCTCGGCATGTGCTTCATTCCTTCGAGCCCGTGAAACGGCGCGTCCGGCTGGACGGAAATGCACCGGACGCGCGGGTTGAGCTCGCGCAGGCGCCGCGTCGTGCCGGTGAAAGTCCCGCTGGTCCCGAGCACGCTGACGAAATGGGTGAGGCAGCCGGCGGTCTGATTCCAGATCTCCCACGCGGTTCCTTCGTAGTGGGCGCGCCAGTTGTCGTCGTTGTCATACTGGTTCAGGTACACATAGCGCTCGGGGTCGGCGGCGTAAATGGCCCGCGCTCGCTCGATGGCGCCGTCCGCGCCGAGACCGGGGTCGGTGAGGGTCAGGGTGGCTCCGAACGCGTGCAGGATCCGGATGCGTTCCGGGCTCGCGTTGGCCGGCAGTGTCAAATGGACCGGGTGGCCACGTGACGCGCCGATCATGGCGTAGCCGATGCCGGTGTTCCCCGAGGTGGCGTCCAGGATGGTGCGTCCCGCGGTGAGGCGGCCGGACTGCTCCGCGGCCAGGATCATCCGCAGCGCGGGCCGGTCCTTGACCGAACCGCCGGGATTGAGCCACTCGGCCTTGGCGTAGATCGAGACGTGGGGAAGGTCGCGGTCGACCCGTTCTAATCGAAACAGGGGCGTCCGGCCGACTTTCGACAGGATCGACTCACTCTCGGACCCCTGGTTGGGCCGGATGAGGCGAAGTGGGATCGACAACATGGCAGGCGCATGGCGATATCGGACTTCTTTGGTGCGATTTAGCCGTTTCAAAAACGCGCCCCCCAGGCGCGCACCGCAAAGCATAGCACCGGTTTCCCGCTCCCGCAAGATCCTGGGCGGCCCGGCGGGCCCGCTTCATGCTCAAAACGGCGTGGAACCTGCTGCAGCGGCAGCGTATAATACCGATGCCGCCCCCCGGACGAGGGCCATCCAGCCGGTATCGTTACTCATTGAAAGGAAACGGCTTCGAAAAATGACCTCCGCGAGAAACCGTACGAGAAATGTGCTCGTCAGTACTGCTGTGTGGCTCGCCGCGGCCGTTGCCTCCGGATCGGGAGCCCAGGAAGCGGCGAAGAGTGCCTCCGGAGAGGCCTCCGTCGAGATTCCGAAGATGAGAATCGACCTCGGCAAGGTCTACGAGCGCGACACGTACGAGTACAACTTCGTCGTTCGCAACAAGGGCAGCGCGAACCTCGTGATTGACGTCAAGCCGGGGTGCGGGTGCACCGCGGCCAGGTTCGACAGCGTGATCGCTCCCGGCAAGGAGGGCAACATCGCGCTGATCGTCGACGGCCACCGGGTGGACGGGGAGTTCACGAAGCAGGCGACGGTCGTGACCAACGATCCTAAGTACCCGGAGCTGATGATCTTCGTGGAGGGATCGAAGATTCCGTTTCTGACCGTCACGCCGCCGGGGATGATCTTCCTGCAGGGGCTCTACGGAGAGCCGGTCGAGCAGGAGCTTACCATTGTGTCCAACGAGGAGGGTCTGGATCTGAAGGTGCTCTCCATCCGCTCGGACATGGACGACAAGATCAGCTACGAGGCGAAGCCGGGTGCGAAGAAGGGTGAGTACAGGCTGCGCGTGAGCAAGAACCCCAAGCTCCCGACGACGTCGGCGTACGGTTCGCTTATCGTCACCACCAACAGCACGCGCCACCCGGAGGCGATCCTGCAAGTGCGAGTGTTGACGAAGGGTTCGATCAGTGTCAGCCCCAATGTCCTCAACTTCGGCGCGGTCAAATTCGCGGAAGGGGACACTCGCGCCGAGCCCGTGTCGCGGTACGTCATGCTGACCAAGACGACGGCGGGCCGCTTCCAGATTCAAAACGTCACCGTGGACAATCCACACTTCGTCGCCAAGGTCGAGCCGATCAACGCGGGCGAAATCTATCGCGTCAACGTGACCTTCACGCCGCCGGTGAAGAGGACGAAGCGCCAGAACGAGAGGGCGGAAATGATCATTCTTACCGATGACGAGCAGGCGCCGTCGATTAGCGTCCAGCTCGTGGCGCGGACGATGTAACACAGGCGTTGCGAGGAGTGCAGAGATGAAAAGTCGCTACCTGGCTACCGTGCTCGTACTGGCAATTGCGCTGCCGGGGGTAAGTTCCGCGCAGGACGACAAGCAGAAATCGAAGGGCCCCAAGCCGGTGATCGAGATTCCCGACATGACGTTCAACCTCGGCACGGTCTTCGAGCGCGCCAAGTATGACCACACCTTCACGGTGCGCAACCGGGGCAACGGCGACCTCATCATCGAGGACGTGAAGCCTGGGTGAGGATGCACCGTGGCCAAGTTCGACAAGGTCATCCCTCCTGGTCAGGAGGGGAAAATCGAAGTTTCGCTCAACGGTGAAAAGGTGCACGGCACGTTCAGCAAGACGGCGACCGTGACGAGCAACGATCCGGTGCACACGCACATCACGCTGGCTATAGAAGGGACCGAGATCCCGTACCTCAACATCGTGCCGGAGGGAGTTGTGTATCTCCATGGCCGCTACGGCGAGGTCATCGAGAAGACGCTGAAGATCACGTCGAACGAGGAGGACCCGAATTTCAAGATAACGAGCGTGACCTCCAACGTCGACGACAAGGTGACGTACCGCGTCGAGCCCGGCGCGAAGCCGGGCGAGTATGCGCTCCACGTGTTCAAGAACTCGAAGCTGCCGACGATGTCGACGTTCGGAAATCTGTTCATCCACACCAACAGCCAGAACGCCCCCGAGACCACGCTACCGGTGCAGATAATGACCAAGGGGTCGATTTCGGTCAGCCCGACGTCGGTGAACTTCGGCGTGTTGAAGTTCACGGACGAGAACGGCCCGGGAACGCCGGCGACGCGCAGCGTGGTCGTGTCGAAATTGACGGGGCAGTTCTCGATCAAGGAAATCACGGTGAACAACCCCGAGTTCGCCGCGGGGCTCGAGCCGGTGACGCCGGGGCAGCAGTATCGAATCCAGGTGACATTCACGCCTCCCACCCGAACGGCGTCGGGGCAGACCGAGTTCGCGGAGATGGTCCTCCACACCGACGATCCGCAGGAACCGGAGCTCCGCGTTCAGCTCATCGCACGCGCCAGGTAACGCCAAAGGAAGTTCATGAACAGGAACGTCATGATAGCGGTGGGGCTCGTGGTGGTCGTGGTTGCCGGCGGGATGCTGGTCGCGGGCCGGAGCAAGGAGGCGCCGGTGGATGCGGTTGCCGCGTCGGCCCAGATCAAGGATGAGGGGACGAAGGCGCTCGGCGAGCCGCCGACGGCGAACGTCACCCTGCCGCCCGGCGCCAACGCGTCCGCGGTGTACGCGGCGCTCACCGAGCAGATCAAAACGGTTTCCCAGCAGGCCATGTCTTCAGAAGCGCCGGATCTGCGGACGCGGGCGTTCATGGAGATCGAGGCCAAGCTGATCGCGTTCCGCAAGGCCTACCCGGGTACGCCCGAAGCGCTCGACGCCGCATTCCAGCTCGGCACCATGGAGTTCGGCATGCAGAGGCCGGACCAGGCGCTCCCGTATCTAGTCGAGTTCGTCGCGAAGGCGAACGAATCCCTGCACGAACAGGTGGGCTACGCGCGCTTCTATCTCGCGGAGATTTATCGCGGGCAGGGAAAGTACGACGCCGCCGAAGGCGAGTACAAGCTGGTGATTTCGAAGTACAAGGACGTCAATCCGCGCCTCACCCAGTACGCGCAGACCAACCTCGACGGCCTCACGGCCGAGCGCAAGATCGCGGTGGGAGCGGAGCCGGTTGCGTTCAGCGTGACCAGCATCGACGGCAAGAAGCTCTCGCCGGCCGACTACAAGGGTAAGGTGCTGCTCATCGATTTCTGGGCCACCTGGTGCGGTCCCTGCGTCATGGAAATGCCGAACGTCAAGAGCGTCTACAGCCGGTACCACGCGAAGGGTTTTGAGATCGTCGGCATCTCGCTGGATCAGTCGCGCGACAAGCTCGACGCATACCTCCAGCAGCAGCAGATCGAATGGCCGCAGTACTTTGACGGCAAGTGGTGGAGCAACGACGTCGCCGTGAAGTACGGGATTACATCGATTCCCACCACCGTGCTCATCGACCGAAAGGGAAAGATCCGTTACAAGACCCTGCGCGGGAAACAGCTGGAAAAGGCCGTGCAGGAACTCCTGGACGAGGAAGTCTGACCGTATACGCCCGCAGGGCGCACGAGGCGGCCGGGCACGCGCCCGGCCGCCTTTTTTTCTGATCAGCCGCGCCCGGTCAACTCGTCGACGATCGTCATTTCATCCCGGATGCGCCGGTCCCACGATACGAACTTCTCCTGCGCGAGCCGCCGGGCCGCCTCGGCCAGACGCGCGCGTCGCTGTTCGTCGCCGAGGAGCCGCCCGATCGCGGCCGCCAGCGCATCGACGTCGCCATCCTTCACCACCAGCCCGGTTGCTTCGTCCCGGACCACGGTGGTGGTGTCGCCGGTGTCGTATGCGATCACCGGGACGCCGCAGATCATCGCCTCGCACGTCGGCAGCGCGCGGTTGGTCAGCGTGCTGGTGGAGACGAAGACGTCCGCGGCGGCCATTAGAGTCGGCACGTCGTCGTGGGCGACGGTGCCCAGGAAGTGGGTTCGCTCCGTCAGACGGAGTTCTCGCGCCGCCTGCTCGCAGGCGCGGCGCTGACTGCCGTCGCCGGCGAACACGAATCGCGCCGGCGCTTCCACGCGGGCGGCGGCGTGCAGGAGGTCGAGCGGCCGTTTCGATTCGACCAGCCGGGCCAGGAACAGCACGACGGGGCCGTCCGACGGCAGCTCGAACTTCGCGCGCGCGGCCGAGCGGTCGACCTTCGCGTCCATCCACTCCATATTGAGCCCGTTGGGGAGAAAGTGGATGCGGCCCCAGGGGATCCCGCGCCCGCGCAGGATCCGGTCCCCGCGCGTGCCGTCGTCGAGCACGATCCATGCGTCCTGCGGAAACTCGAGGGCGAGGAGCTGCTCGACGTTCTTGAACCAGTACTTGAGCGGCGGCCACTCGGTGTGGACCAGGTCCATCACGCCGAAGAGTTTCACCGCGGAGCGCACGCCCAGGCGCCGGGCGCAGAGCCAGGTGGCGAAGGTCGAGTAGTGCGAGTGCCCGAGCACGAGGTCGGCCCCCAGCGACTTCGCGAGCGACAGCGCGCGCGGTGCGACCAGCACGTGAAATAGGAGCGGCCACAGCGGGCGCTTGAATGGAGTGGGAAGCCACCGCGTGAGCCGGAAGAAGTTGGGATAGAAGTGCGTGGTCACGCGGGGGTCGCGCTTCGCGGAGCGCGGGCGGAGAAAGTGAAGTTGGTAGCCGGCGCGGATGAAGCCGTCGATGAAGCGATCGTCGTCGGAGACGCCGGCGGCGACGTCATCGCGGCCCAGGGACCACACCGTCTCCCACGGCGAGACGACCAGGATGCACGCCCGGTCCGGGCGCGCGGGTGGTTCGCGCCCGCTGCTCACCCGATCCTGCACGACAACGAGCCGATCCGGCCGATGGTTGCGACGAGGCGGTCGCCGCGCGCGAGGAAGCGCGGCGGCTTGCGATAGACGCCCACGCCCGCGGGCGTCCCGGTCGCGACCACGTCGCCCGGTTCGAGCGTGGCGGTCTGGGAAATGTGGTGGACGAGGAAGTCGACGGTGAACGTCATGCGGTCGGTGCGGCTCGACTGCATGGTCTCGCCGTTCAAGGCGAGCGCGATGTCGAGCGCGTGCGGGTCCGGAACCTCGTCGCGCGTAACCAGCCACGGGCCGAAGGGGCCGCTCCCGTCCGCGCTCTTGGCGCGAAACCACTGCTTCTCCTTCGCCTGGAGGTCGCGCGCGGTCAGGTCCATGAACACCGAGTATCCCGCGACGTACTCATACGCCCCCTCGAGCGGAACCCGGCGCGCGCGGCGTCCGATCACGAACGCCAGCTCGACCTCGTAGTCGAACTGTTCGACGCCGATCGGATATGGCACCGTGTCGCCGTCGCCGCAAATCGAGTTCGGTCCCTTCGCGAACATCATCGGGTAGTCGGGCGCGGCCTTGCCCTGCTCCTCGGCGTGGTCGGCGTAGTTCAGACCCAGGCAGACGATCTTCGACGGGTTGACGATCGGCGGTCCAAGCCGCACGTCGGTTCGCGGATGGCGCGCGGCGCGGGGCAGCGTGTCCGCGCGCCCGACGATTGCCCGGACCTCGTCCAGCGCCTCGCCGGCGAGGATGTCGCGCACGGTTCTGGGGAAGGACGAGGATACGGCACCGAGATCGACCACGGTGTCGCCTACGACGACGCCCGGCTTCTCTTCGCCGGCGGGACCGAAGCTCACCAGTTTCATGGTCAGCCCGCGATCTGTTGCAGCCGGCGGAGAAATTCGTTCTTGTCGATGAACTGCACCGCGCGCAGGTCTTTCACTTCCGCGCCGCGCTTGTCGATGAAGATCAAGGTCGGCACGCCGCGAATGTCGTACTTCTTGCGCAGCGCGCGCACGTCGGGCGATCCGTGCTGGGTCAGGTCAGCCTTGAGGGTGATGATATCCTCCGCGGCGGCGACCACCTCGGGCTGGTTGAATGTCTGGTGCTCCAGTTCGCGGCACGGCAGACACCAGCTGGCGGAGAAATCGATCACGACCGGCTTGCCGCCCGCGATCGCGTCGGCGAGCGCCACCTCGGCGTAGGGAGCCCAGACGATTGCCTCGCCCTTTTCGCGCCCCAGCATGTGGCCGGGTGCGAGCATCACGTAGAGGCCATAAAGCGGCGCCGCCACACCCACGAATCGCCGGAACGCGGTGAACAAGAGCGCGGAGGCGCGCACCCGCGACACGAAGCCGAGCCATACCCCGCCGACGACCAGCACGGCGCCGAGCAGGCCGAAATAGAGCGCGTCGTTGAGCAGCGGATCGAGGAAGTACACCGCCATCGCGAGCAGCACGACGCCGAACAACCGCCGCACCCATTCCATCCACTCGCCCGACTTGGGGAGCTGGCGGATGTTGCCCGACGCCACCGCGAGCACGACGAAAGGAGTGCCGAGGCCCAGCGCCAGCACGAAGAACAGGGAGAAGCCGAGCAGCAGGCTCCCCCGTTCGCCGACGAAGGTAAGCAGCCCGAGCACGAAGGGGCCGATGCACGGCGCGGCAACGATCCCCACCGTCAGCCCCATCAGGAACGAGCCCAGCGACCCCTGTTTCGCGGTTCCGGCCACGCCGGCAAGCCGGGTGGGCACGCGAATCTCGTAGTAACCGAACATCGACATCGCGAGCCCGACCATCACCAGCGAGATCGCGATCACGACGATCGGGTTCTGGAGCGCCGACCCGAACAGACTGCCGGTGAACGCGGCGAAGAGTCCGAGCGCCGAATAGGTGGTCGCCATGCCCAGCAGATAGAGCAGCGCCAGCATCACGGTGCGCGACCCGCGCCCGCGCGCCTGGCCGCCGAAGTAGCTCACCGTGATCGGAATCATGGGATACACGCACGGGGTCAGGTTCAGCGCCAGGCCGCCGATGAACACCAGCACGAATCCGAACAGCAGCCCGCGCGAGGCGATGGCCTGCTGGAGGGTATTCTCCTCGCCGGCGCTGGCGCCGGCGCCGTCGCTGGTCTCCGCGTCCATCGTGCCCAGCGCGCCGAAATCGATCCGGTCGAAGACGTCCGCGTTCGCGAGATCGACCGCGTCGACCGGCGACGAAATCGCCACCGGGATGAACACCTCGGAGGTCTGCGGCAGCAGGCACTTCTCGTTATCGCAGGCCTGGTAGGTGACGATCGCCTTGAGCGCGGCCTGCCCGATCGGCGCGTCCCCGGCCACGTCGATCACGGCGCCGATGTAGACGGTGCCTTCGTAGAGCCGCAGCGGAGTTTCCGCGAATGCGAGCTTCTTCTCCACGTACTTCGGATAGACAATGCCGCGAACGGTGATGCCGGCGGGCGCTTCGATCGCGACCTCGGTCGGAATCAGGAAGTCTTCGGTCACCTGGTTCGCGTTCACGTGCCAGGGCGCGCGAATGGCAATGGCGACTGCCACCTGCGCGGTGCCGCCCTGAGGGACGTTGGTGAGCGAAAGGTACCCGGTGGTCGTGATCGGCTCCGCGAACGGGTCGGCGAACGGCGTCGCGGTGTCGATGGCCCACGCGCCGCCGACCGGAGCCACCACCGCAAGCGCGGCGGCCAGGACCGCAAGTAAGAAAGTTTTTCTCATAGGTAGTGTGTCGATCAATCCGGCGCCGACTGCGCCATTCGGTCCAGCATGAACGGGGCGAAGCGCTTGTAGATCGGTCGAAGGACCTTCCAGTAGCGCCTACCCTTGGGTTCCTGAATCCTGACCGCGGTGGCGATCGAAAGGGTGGCGGGGTCGGTTCCGCGATCCAGGATGTACGAGAGGAAGTACTGGAGACCCAGGGTATGGCCCTCGAACACCACTTCTCGCTCGTCGCGGTACACTTCGCGGTCCCCCTTGTGAAACGCGTGCTCGATCACGGTCTCGAGCTTGACATAGGTGGTGAATTCCAGCGGCACGCGGTAACAGTCGACGTAGTCGACCGGCCCCAGCTGGTTGGCGATGTAACTGTACGAAGGAACCGGAATCGGCACCACGTCGTGAGTGCCCGCGACCCCCGCCATGATGAACACGCCGATGATGGCCGTGATCACCACTACGATCGCGATCACCACCACCGCTTTCAACACCGTGCCGATCATGGAGTTTCCATCCTCACCAGCCGGGTTTCGAACACCGCCGTGAACGGGCCCCGCTTACCCCTATGTTGCACCAAGACGTGCGGCGCGTCCACGGTGATCCAGAAGGTGATCTTGGGGCGGAACACGAGCACCCGGACGGTGACTTCCATGCGGTGGCACGCGAACGTTCCTGCGGGCACGGCGATGGTCTCGATTCCGCGGTCGCGCACGTCGACGTCGACGGTTCGGTGCGACCAGTCCGCCATGAACACGTCCCGGGCCTCGGGATCGCCGAAGGGAAAGTGCCGCATCCACAGGAGCAGGGAAGCGTCCGCCGCGATCGGCCGATCGCGGGGGCACTCGGCGCGGGAGGTTTGGGTCTCGCCGTCGCGCCAGGTCTCCATGACCAGCGTCGAGCCGTCGACCCGGAGCGAGTCGCTCTCATACACCGAGCCGTCGCGCCCGTAGCGCCGCCGGACCGCCGTGACCAGGACTCCGGCTTCCGTGGTCTCGATCACCCCGCGGTCCACCAGACCGCCGCCGAAGCGGATGTCGAACGCGTACACCGCTCCCACGCGCGTCGAGGTGATGGTGACGGAATGCGTCTCCTCGGTCGCGCTGTCAGCGTGTTCGGGGCTGGCGAGGTAGACGTACCGCTCGACCACCGCCGCCGTGTCGGTGGGAGCCGACTCCGCGCGCCCGCTCCGGCCCCCGCCCAATGCGACGGCGAGCGTGGCGAGAGCCGTTACGAGGATCCGCGCAGACGCCACAAGAAATACGCGAACGGGATGAGGCCGAACCACATGATGAAATTGAGCGCGTTGATCATAATGGAGTCGATGCGGCGGTCGTAGTTGCCCGAGCGCGCGAAGCGGGTCAGCACGAACGCCAGCGCGAGTGCGTGCGGGACGGTGAGAAAGAACACGAGTCCGAAGCTTCCCGGCACGAGCCCGTCCATCCACAGTGTGATGCCACCCACGCTGGCCGCGACGGCGGCGAACGACGCGATGAACGCGGCCCGCGTCGGCCCGAAAATCACGCTGTACGAGCGCTTGTTCACGGAGGCGTCGGCGGCGTGGTCGGGAATGCCGGCGACGGTGTTGGCGGCGAACACCGCGCAGAAGACCGGCATGCTCACGAGATACGGGAGCGGGTCGTGCCAGTCGCCGCCCTGTGAGACCCACCCGAAGAGCATCGCGTAGGTGCTGTGGGTGAAGGAGACGACTATCTCCCCGTAGCCGCGGTAGCTCAATTTGAGCGGCGGCGCCGTGTAGCCGAGGCCGAGGACGGCGCCGAGCACGACCAGCACGGCCACGGGCAGGCGCTGATCGGCCGGCGTGCGGAAGAGCAGCAAGCCGGCTGCGGCGAGCAGCACGACGATCGCGCCGGTCGCGGCGCGCTGGACTTCCTGGCGGCGCAGCGCCCCGACCACCAGCATGCGGGAGCCTCCGGTGAACGGGCTGGCGTTGCGATTGCGCAGGTCGCCCTCGTAGTCGAAGTGCTCGTTGGTGAGGACGGTGGCGAATTCGATCAGGAACAGGCACGCGTAGGCGAGGAGCGCGCGGGTCCAGTCGAAGGCGCCCCCCGCCAGTGCCGCCGCGATCGCACCGGCCCCGTAGACGAAGATCACCATCGGGTAGAACTGCAAACGCGCGACGCGGAACCACGCGATCGGTCTCGGGATCACGGCTGCCGGCATGTGGTTCATCGCTTGACCGCGATGGTGATCCCGTCGCGGATCGGGAGCATGACGTGCTCCACGCGCGGGTCGCGCGCGATGTGTTCGTTGAACGCGGCCAGCGCGCGCGCGTCCGCCTCCTTCGGGGCGAGGACCTCTCCGCTCCAGAGCACGTTGTCCGCCAGGATTACGCCGCCCGCGCGGACCTTGGGCAGGCAGGCGTCCCAGTAATGGATGTAGTTGGTCTTGTCGGCGTCGATGAACACCAGGTCGATCGGACCGGCGAGGCCGGCGATGGTGTCGAGCGCGGGGGCGAGCCGGAGCACGATCTTTTTCCCGTGGAGGCTTTGATTCCAGTACTTGGTCGCGATCGCGGTGGCCTTGGGATCGATGTCGCAGGTGACGATCTCGCCGTCGTCGGGAAGCCCCTCCGCCATCGCGAGCGCGCTGTAACCGGTGAAGGTGCCGATCTCGAGTACGCGCCGCGCCGAGGTCATGCGCACGAGCAATTTCAGCAGGAGTCCCTCGCCGTGGCCGACCATCATCTGGGGCTGGGTGGTGGCGGCGCGCGTCTCGGCCGCGAGTTCCTTGTAGAGGGTTGCTTCCGGCGACGAATGCGCGTCGGCGTAGGCTTGGATGTTTTCGGGAACAAACGAGATCACGGCGGCCTTCCTGCTCCGAAAGAATACGCGATGGTGGCGTTTCAAGCAAGCTCCCATGGGCGCGTGAGCGCGCCCGGAGCGGCTCGCGAGGACGATTCCGGAGCGAATCCGCAGCGCGCTTTCAACCATCGCGCGCGAGGACCCTGAGCGAAGGAACGTCTTCGCGAGCCGGTAGTTTCCCAGGAAACTACGCGCGAGCCGGGTGGTTGAACAATGTCACCAGCGCTGATAAGCTGCGCGTCTCGATGCCCACGAAGATGCAGGTCCTCTATCTCATCCGCCACGCCGAGACCACGTACAACCGCGAGGGGCGCGTGCAGGGCCATGTCGAGTCGTCGTTGAGCCGGCTCGGCTCCCGTCAGGCAAAACGCATCGGCGAACGACTCGGGTACGTCGAGTTTGTCGCCGCGTACTCGAGCCCGTCCAAACGAGCCGTGCAGACGTCGAAGCTCGCATTCGGTGGCGCGTTCGACGTCGAAACGCGCGAGGGGCTGCGCGAAATCCGTCTCGGCAAGTGGGAGGGCCAGAAGGCGAGCGTGTTGCGCCGCCGCTACCCGCGGGAGGTGCACCTGTGGTTTCACCAGCCCAGCGCGGTTCGCATCCCCGGCGCCGAGACCATCGGACTGTTTCGCCGCCGCGTCGTGCGCGAGGTCAATCACATCCGCAAGGAGCACCCGGCCGGCGAGGTGGCGATCGTGACGCACGGAGGCGTGATCTGCGCCTACCTGACATCCGTGCTCGGTATGAAACTCGACGACCTGTGGCGCTTCAAGATTCGCAACGCGTCGGTGACGCGGGTGCTCTTCCCACAGGGCCGCGCGCGCGTCGACCTGCTGGGCGACATCCACCACCTGAACGGCGTGTTTCGCGACGTGCCCGACCGGCCGTTTCGATTGTTTCCGTGACGCACGCGGCTACCACCGGACGGATCCCGCCGCGCGAATCCGCCTGATTTCCGGTCCCGCCAGCAGGAAGGCCCCCAGCATGCCCGCCACGAATCCGCCGATGTGCGCGAACCATGCGACCCCGCCCGTGACCTCTCTCGCGCCCAGCGACAGGAACCCCTGGAGCGATTGCATCACGAACCAGAGCAACAGAAGCAGGCTGGCGGGGACTTCGATCAGGCGGATGAAGAACGGGATCACGACCGCGGTCAACACGCGGGCGCGCGGGTAGGTGACGAGGTAGGCGCCCAGCACGCCCGCGACCGCGCCGCTCGCGCCGACCGTCGGGGTGGTGGATCCCGGATTGGAGAGGATGTGGGCGAACCCCGCCGCCACGCCGCACGCGAGATAGAACACGATGAATTTCACGCGTCCCATGAGGTCCTCGACGTTGTTCCCGAAGATCCACAGGTAGAGCATGTTGCCGAAGATGTGCATGACGCTCCCGTGCATGAACATCGACGTGAGCAACGTGAGGGGCAGAAACGGCGGGCCCGCCGCGTGTTCGAACGGGCCGCCGTGGGTGCCGACCAGGTCGGCGAAATGAACGATCTCGTAGGGAACGACTCCGTACGCCGCGACGAAACGCGACAGCGAGTCGCCGAGCGTCATCTCATAGAGAAAAACCACGACGTTGATCGCGACCAGCGCGATGGTGACGACCGGCGTGCGACGGGTGGGATTGTGATCCTTGAGCGGAAACATGGCCTATCGACGCCGCGGTCGCAGCGTGCCGAGCAGGCGCTCGGTCCTGGGCAACAGGGGGGTTCCGGCCGCCAGCCGCGCCCGGCACAGGCCCTCCAGCAGCTCGAGCCCGCCGGCGTCGTCGACGTCGTACCACAGCGGCAGCAGCGACAGCGACAATCCCGCACGAGCAATCGCATCGACGGTGTCCGCCAGCACCGTGCGCGTTCCCCAGGGGATGCCGGCGAACAGAGAAGGCGCCGGCGCACGCAGGCCGACGAGATAGTAGCCGCCGTCGGCGGCCGGGCCCAGGACGACGTCGCGGTGCTTGAGCTTCTGGAAGGCGCGCGCGAGGTGGGACACCGGGAGGTCGGGGCTGTCCGAGCCGATGACAACCGCCCGCGCGGCGGGCGGCTCCAACAAGTGGTCGAATGCGGCGGCGAGTCTCGCGCCGAGGTCGGCGCCGGCCTGCGGGACCAGCGGCCAGCGCGGCGGCACCATCGACTCGAGCTCCGCCGTCCGCTCGCCCGAATAGAAGACGGTCGGGATAAACTTCGCCTCGCGCACGCGCGGGAACAGGTCGGCCAGAAACGCGGCGTAGAGGTCGCGCGCGCCGGCCGCATCCAGGGGTGGAACCAGCCGGGTCTTGACCTCGCCGCGACGGGTGAGCGCACGAATATGCCGAGCCTCTTAATTATCACGATTGAAAGCGGTTCCGGTGGCGGGTGTGACGGTCACCATACCACGGTCTGGCGGGCGCGTGCACGGGCCAATCCCGGCGATCCTCGCCCCGGAACGAGAGTTGACACCCCGGCGGGTACCGAGTACCTTCAACGCGGAACCCATTGTGAAACTGGGTTACAAGGTCCCCGGGCCCTTTCTCCCGACACACCGAAACGCCTGACGCGACGATGGACCTGGCGCTCAAGTACACACCGGTGCTCGTGCTGTTTCTGCTCGCGTTCGCGATCCCGCTCATCATGCTGGCGATCGCGGGGGTGACCGGTCCGCGCCAGCCGAGTCCGCGCAAGATGACCCCGTTCGAGTGCGGCGTCGAGTCGCTCGGCGACACACGGCACCGATTCTCGGTGAGATTCTTCCTGGTCGCGCTGCTGTTCATCATCTTCGACATCGAATCCGTCTTCATCTTCCCGTGGGCGGTGCTGTTTCGCGAGCTGGGGATGTTCGGATTCGTGGAGATGTCGATCTTCCTGACCATCCTGCTCCTCGGCCTGTTCTACGTGTGGAAGAAAGGAGCGCTCGAATGGGAATAGACCAGAGCCTCTTGCCGGCCACCAAGGACGAGGCCGGCATCGTCACCACCCGGCTCGACGAGATCGTGCGCTGGGGGCGGAAGAACTCGCTGTGGCCGCTCCCGTTCGGGACGGCGTGCTGCGCGATCGAGTTCATGGGCGTCGTTTCCAGCAAGTTCGACATCTCGCGCTTCGGCGCGGAGCTGGTGCGCTTCTCGCCGCGGCAGTCGGACATGATCCTGGTGGCCGGCACCATCAACTACAAGCTGGCGCCGGTCTTGAAGCGCATCTACGACCAGATCGCCGAGCCCAAGTACGTGATCTCGATGGGCGCGTGCGCGTGCTCCGGCGGCTTCTACGACAACTATGCGACGGTGCAGGGGATCGACCAGATCATCCCGGTCGACGTGTTCATCCCCGGTTGCCCGCCGCGCCCCGAGGCGATCCTGCACGCCGTCATGAAGCTCCAGGAACGCATCGACAAGGAACCGGTCGCGCGCCGCGGTCAGCCGCGCCGGCACGAAGTGGTCGAGAAGTTCAAGGATAACTAGGCCGGGAACTGGGGAGCGGGTGGCGCCGAGCTGGGGCCCCCGCGCGGCGAAGCCCGCGGGGTAGCGAGGCGACAGGCCCCGCGATGCACGATAGGAGCGCAGTTGACTAGCAAAGACACCGCACGACACGACGCGCTGGTCGCGGAACTCAAGGGCCGCTTCGGCGCGAGTGTTCTCGACGTCGATCGTTCCTTCGACGATTGCGCGGTCGTGGTCGCGAAGGACGCGCTGCACGACGTGCTGGCGTTCCTGAAGAACGAGCGCCGGTTCGACTTCCTCATGGACATCGCCGGCCTCGACTGCGCGAATCTCCCGACCTGCCGCGAGCGGTTCGAGCTGGCCTACGTCCTCTACTCGTCCCCCGACGACCTGCGCGTCCGCGTCGACGTCCCCGTCTCCGAGCTGGACCTGAAAGTACCCACCGTGACCGACCTGTGGAAGTCGGCCAACTGGGCGGAGCGCGAGGCGTTCGAGATGTTCGGCTTCGACTTCGTCGGGCATCCGTGCCTGAAGCGGCTGCTCACGCACCACGAGTTCGTCGGGCACCCGCTGCGCAAGGACTACCCCATCATGGGCGGGCAGTGGTGCACGTCGACGTCCGACATGACCGAGGAACTCAACGAGCCCCGGTAGGGACGCGATGGCGGATCACAAGACGGTCGACATCCAGGACTTCGTGCCCCGCGACGGCGAGGCGCGCGTCCCGTACTCGTCGAAGGACTTCGACCGCGACGTCGACGTTGCCCGCGACGACTTCAACGAGGGCCTCCAGCTCCCCGACATCGACTCGACGCCGATGTTCATCAACATCGGCCCGACCCATCCGGCGACGCACGGCACCTTCCGCGTCTACGCCCGACTCGACGGCGAGACGGTCGAGAAGGCGGGCGTGGACGTCGGCTATCTCCACCGCGGGTTCGAGAAGATCGTGGAGACCAAGCAGTACACGCAGGTCATTCCCTACACCGATCGCTTGAATTATTGCAGCGGGCTCACCAACAACGTGGCCTTCTGCAAGGCCGTCGAGCGCATGATGGGCATCGAGGTCTCCGAGCGGGTGAAGATGATCCGCGTGATCATCATGGAGATCCAGCGCATCATGGATCACATGATCTGCTCGGGCACGAATATCGTCGACATCGGCGCGCTCACCAACTTCTGGTACTTCTACAACGCGCGCGATCGCCTGGGCGACCTGCTGGAGGCGCTGACGGGCGCGCGGCTCACCTACAGCTACATCCGCATCGGCGGGCTCGCGTGGGACCTGCCCGCCAACTGGCGCGAGAACGTGAAGGCGGCCATCAAGCAGGTGCCCGCCGCGATCGCCGACGTGCGCGGCCTGGTCGCCAAGAATCGCATCTTCCAGGACCGCACGCGCGGGGTGGGCAGGATCAGCACCGAGGACGCGATCAGCTTCGGGTGGACGGGACCGTGCCTGCGCGCGACCGGAGCCGACTTGGACCTGCGCAAGGTCCGGCCCTACTATGGCTACGAGCAATTCGACTTCGACGTGCCGGTCGGCGCCAACGGCGACGTGTACGACCGCATCCTCGTTCGGATAGCGGAAATGGAAGAGAGTCTCAAGATCATCCAGCAGGCGATCGATCGCGTGCCGGACGGTCCCATTAATGTGGACGACAAGCGCGTCACCCTGCCGCCGAAGCAGAAGGTGCACACGTCGATGGAGGCGCTCATCAACCACTTCAAGCTGGTGATCGAAGGAATCCAGCCGCCGCCGGGGCGCATCTACGACGCCACCGAGACGCCCAACGGCGAACTCGGGTTCTACATCGTGAGCGATGGCAGCGGACACCCGTACCGGATCAAGGTCCGTCCGCCGTGCTTCTACGCCATGAACACGCTCAAGTTTTTGATCGAGGGCGGCATGGTCGCGGACATCGTCGCCATCCTCGGCGGGTTGAACGTCATCGCGGGCGAGCTGGATCGCTGACATGTCGCACGGAACCCACGCACTCGTCGCCACCGGCAAGCCGTTCGCGTTCTCGCACGAGAACGAGGCGAAACTCGCCGACCTTCTCACCAAATACCCGACCAAGCGCGCGGTGGTCCTTCCGGCCCTGTGGCTGGCGCAGGAGCAGGAGGGACACCTGCGCATCGAATCGATGGAGTACGTGGCGAAGCGGCTCGAGCAGTCCGCCGTGTCGGTGTTCGCGGTGGTCGAGTTTTATACCATGTTCAAGACCGAGCCGATGGGGAAGCACCACATCCAACTATGTCGCACGCTCTCCTGCACCATGCGCGGGTGCGAAGACCTCCAGGGGCTGATCGAGCGCAAACTCGGCATCGGTCCCGGCGAGAAGACGCCCGACGGAACCTTCAGCTTCGAAACGGTGGAGTGCCTGGGGTCGTGCGGGACGGCGCCCATGATGCGGATGGACAAACGCTACTGGGAGAACCTCACGGTCGACAAGCTCGAGCGCATCATCGAGGCGTGCCGCCAGGGGCGCGACCCGTCGTCGGAGGACTTCAGCCGCTAACCGGTCGAACCGCCATGTCCAAGAAGATCATCAGCAGCCGGTTCGACACGCCGAACAACCACACCCTCGCCACCTACCAGGCGAACGGTGGCTATGGCACGCTCAAGAAGCTCTTCGCCATGAAGCCCGACGCCGTGACCGAGGAAGTGAAGCGCTCGGGGCTGCGCGGCCGCGGCGGCGCGGGCTTTCCGACCGGCATGAAATGGAGCTTCGTCCCCAAGTCCACCGACAAGCCGAAGTACCTGTGCGTGAACGCCGACGAAGGCGAGCCGGGGACGTTCAAGGATCGGTTGATTCTGGAGCGCGACCCGCACGCGCTGATCGAGGGCATCATCATCTGCTGCTTTGCGGTCGGTATCAAAACCGCCTACGTCTACATCAGAGGCGAGTACGATTTCCCGATCCTGCGCTTCTCGGCGGCGGTGAAAGAGGCCTACGCGAGCGGCTTGCTCGGGAAGAACATCAAGGGCTCCGGCGTGGATCTCGATGTCGTGGTGCACAAGGGGGCGGGCGCCTACATCTGCGGCGAAGAAACCGGCCTGATCGAGTCGCTCGAAGGAAAGAAGGGCCAGCCGCGTCCGAAGCCGCCGTTCCCGGCGGTCATCGGCGTGTTCGGCTGCCCGACCGTCGTCAATAACGTGGAGACCCTCGCCGCGCTGCCCTGGATTCTCGAGCACGGCGCCGACGCCTACGCCGCGATCGGCACCGACAAGAGCAAGGGCACGATGCTGTTCTCGATCTCCGGCATGGTCGAACACCCCGGCGTCTACGAGGCCGACTTCGGCGTGAACCTCTGGGACTTCATCGAGCAGTCGACCGGCGGGGTCAAGGGCGGGAAGAAGCTCAAGGCCGTGATCCCGGGCGGGTCGTCGGCGGCGATTCTCACCGCCGACGAAGCGCGCAGCGTGAAGCTCGACTACGAGTCCATCGCGGCCGCCGGGTCGATGGTTGGCTCGGGCGCCATCATGGTGCTGGACGAAGACACGTGCGTGGTGAAGGCGCTGGAAGTGGTGCTGCGTTTCTACGCGCACGAGTCGTGCGGTCAGTGCCCGCCGTGCCGCGAAGGGACGTACTGGCTCTACGAGATCGTCCACCGGATCCGCACCGGCAAAGGACGGCCGGAAGACATCGACCTGATGCTGTCGATCTGCCCGGACATGCTCGGCCGCACCGTGTGCGTGCTCGCGGACTCCGCGGCGATTCCCGCGGCGAGCTACATCAAGAAGTTCCGCTCCGAGTTCGAGGCCTATCATCGACAAGGCGAACCTGCCGACGCGCACTCTCCACCCGGGCGGCGTCAATCTGGAAGCGAGAGCGCTGTAGCTGCCCGCTCTACTTGAGCAGCACCATCTTGTAGCGCGTGTCGCTCGCGTGGAAGTCACGCGCGCGAAGTACACGCCCGAGCCCACGACCCCTCCGTTCGCGTTCGTCCCGTCCCAGGCGGACGTGTACGCCCGCCGCGTCTTCTCCTCGTCGACCAGCGTCGCCACGCGCGCCCCTCGCGCGTCGTAGACGGCGATCGTCACGCGGCCCTTCGAGGGAAGCGTGTAACGAATCGTCGTCTCCGGGTTGAACGGATTGGGGTACGAGGAAATCGAGAGCACATAGGACTCCGGCGTTCCGTCCACGCCCGAGAGCGTATTGACCACCGCCGGCTTCCCTTCGTTACCGGAGAAGTCGGTGGCCGTCGCGAAGTAGAACGTGTACGGCGAGGCGGTGACGTCCATCGCCGGGGTGACCGTGTAGTCGATCAGCGTCGCCGAGGCGAAGGAGTTGGTGTTGGAGCCGTAGATGGAGAAGTAATCGAAATCCTCGGCGCCCGACTCGTCCCAGGAGAGTTGGCCGGCGCTGTAGGCGAAGCCGCCGGGAACACCGGGAGCGAGGTTGTCGAGCGAGTAGCCGCTGTCGGGAGCCGAATCGAAGTAGAGCGTGGGGCTGGCAGTCGCCGCGGTGACGTAGAACACGGAGCGATACATCCCGAACGCGACCGTCGAGTCCGCGACGGTCGGCGCGGTCATGTAGTACTCGTTCTTTCCGTGCGCCGGTGCCGAGCCCGCGAAGACCCAGCCCGGGGCTGTGGGTGAAGGTGCTCCCGGCGCATCCGTCACAACCGGTCCCGGCGCCGAGACCGCTCCCGCCGGCACCGGATCGAGGCGGCGGTATGCGTCGTATCGTTCCACGGGTTTCGCCGCCACCGCGTCGTCGGCGGCGGAGCGCGTGAACCGGATCGTGACCTGGCGTCCCTGGTCGTTTCCGACGTCCGCGATGCTCTGGATCGACGGCTCCGCGAAGCCCGCGCCGAAGGCGGCCATGAACCAGTCGTAACCGCCGGCGCTGACGAGGTTGTCGCCGCCGAGGTTCATCGTCTCCAAAAAGTAGCCCGCGATGTACGGATTGCCGCCGGCGCCCACGGCCATAGTGAGGATGTAATCGTCATAGAGGTTGCCGAACCCGGCGCTCCATACGTGGCCGCCCGCGGTCGTGAACTTCGCGATGAAGACGTCGTAGCTCTCGGCGCCGACCAGGTTGGCTCCACCGAAGTTGATTGCCCCCCAGAAACTGCCGCCCAGGATCCAGTTGCCCGACGGGTCGGCTGCAACCGTCATCGCGAACTGATCGGACGCGTCGCCGAAGCGCTTGCTCCACTGGGCCACGCCCGTGGAATTGAACTTCGCCAGGAAGACGTCCTGAAGTCCGGTGCTGACCAACGGGGGACCTCCGCCGAAGGTGATCGTTCCGCTGAAGCTTCCGGCGAGCGCGACGTTCCCCGAGGCGTCGGTTGCCACGGCGCCTCCAAATTGACTGCTCGCGTCCCCGAATATCTGGCTCCACTGGTGCACGCCGGCAGAGTTGAGCTTGGCCAGAAACGCGTCGTATCCACCCGCGCTGGTGAGGTTCCCCCCACCGAAGTTGACCGTCCCGGAGAATCGACCCGCCACCAGGACGTTCGCGGATGCGTCGGTGGTCACCGAAGCTAGGGACTGGAAGCTCGCGTCCCCATATCGCTGGCTCCACTGGTGAACACCGGCGGAGTTGAACTTGACCAGGAACATGTCGTATCCACCCACACTGGTCAGATTTCCCCCGCCAAAATTCAGGATCCCGTTGAAGGTCCCGCCGACGATCACGTTACCGGAGGCGTCGGTCGCCACCGCGTAGGCGTACTGGTCGCTTCCATCTCCGAAGCGCTGACTCCATTGCAAGACTCCGAGCGAGTTGAATTTTGCGACGTAGACATCGAAGCTGCCCACGCTGACGAGGCCCCCGCCGCCCAGGTCCAGCGTTCCCGCGAAGCTTCCCACGACGATCACGTTCCCGGCGGCGTCGGTCGCCACTGCGTACGCGAACTGGCTGTCGAAGTCACCGAAGCGCTTGCTCCACTGGTGAACGCCGGCGGCGTTGAACTTGGCCACCACGATATCCGTGTTTCCCGCGCTGGTCAGGTCGGCACCGCCGAGATTGACGGTTCCCGAATAGTCGCCGGCCATCACGATGTTGCCGGAGGGGTCGACTGCCACGTGGATCTCATCCTCGTCGCTCGTGCCGCCGAGGCGCTGACTCCACAGCGGGACCATGGTCGCGCCGAGCGAATGCGTTGGGTAGACGCACGGGACGACGAGGAGGGCGAAGAAGATGAGCGACTGGGTGAGGGCGGACCGATTCAGCAGGAAGATGCGCACGACTGCACCCCGCAGGTTGAAGGCACAGCAACTCACTGAGTGTAGCGTACCAACGGCCGCGACCGCGATCTGAAACTATCCCCGTGGCGCTCCGATGTGGGTATTGCCACACGCTTTGTCCTGCCTTGACACCCCCGTCCAGTCGGGGTAACGTGGCACCTCTAGCCTTGTGAAAAGCGGCACAACACCAATGTCTGTTACTCTCACCATCGACGGTAAGACGGTCGAGGCGCCCGACGGCGCGCTCGTGATCGACGTTTGCCGCGAGATCGGCATCGACATCCCGCATTTCTGCTATCACCCCGGCCTCGGCCCCGACGGCAACTGCCGCATGTGCCAGGTCGAGTTCATGGGGGAGCGCGGGGGACGCCTCGCCATCTCGTGCAAGGCCGTCGTCACCGAGGGCATGGTCGTGGAGACCAACAGCCCGGCGGCGAAGAAAGCCCGTGCATCGGTCGAGGAGATGCTGCTGCTCAACCATCCGCTCGACTGTCCCATCTGCGACAAGGCCGGCGAGTGCTCGCTCCAGAACTACTATATGGAGCACGACCTGCAGGAAGGCCGGCAGGACTTCACCCGCTTCCGCAAGGACAAGGCGAAGGACATCGGACCCACGATGATCCTCGACCAGGAGCGTTGCGTGCTATGCGACCGTTGCGTACGGTTTCTCCGCGACGTTGCCAAGGACGAGCAGCTCTACATCGCGGGCCGCGGCCACGAGGCGTACATCACGACCTTTCCCGGGCAGGAAGTCACGAGCCCCTATTCGCTCAACACGGTGGACCTGTGCCCGGTGGGCGCGCTTACCGCGAAGGACTTCCGCTTCAACTCGGCGACGTGGTTCTTGAAGAACACGAACTCGGTCTGCACGACGTGCGCGCGCGGGTGCAGCATGCAGGTGCAGACCAAGAAGGATCAGGTCTACCGGATTCGCCCGCGCCACAACCCGGACGTCAACGGCTACTGGGCGTGCGACGAGGGGCGCGTCAACTACCAGTTCGTCAACTCGGATCGCCTGCATCGGCCGTTCATGCGGCGGGGCTCGGAGATTATCGAGTGTTCGCTGCAAGAAGCCGTGGCGGAGATGCGTACCCTCCTGGGCTTCAAGCCAGCGGGTCCGATCGACGGCGCCGGGCCGGGTAAGGCGGTGGTGCTCGTCTCCGCGAACTCGACGCTCGAGGAGATGTATCTCTTCCAGCGCCTGGCGAAGGAGTGCCTGAAGGCGCCGGTGTTCGTCGCGCGGCACATTCCGGACGGCGAGAACGATTTTCTGCTCCGCCGCGCCGACAAGCACGCGAACGCCAGGGGAGCCGAGATGCTGGGTCTGCGCGTGCTGGACCTCCAGAAAGGCAGCGACGACGCCGTGACGGGAGCGCTGGGAAGCGGCGGTGTGCTGATCGCGGTCGGGTTCAGCACGCATGTCGAGGCGCTCGCGCCGGCGCTCGCTCGCGCGAGCCACGTCATCGCGCTCTCGGGCTGCGTGTCGTCACTCACGGGGCTCGCGGACCTCGTGATTCCGGGCCTGACCTTCGCGGAGAAGGACGGCCTGGTGGTGAACTTCGAAGGGCACGTGCAGCAGCTTCGGGCCGCGATCGATTCCAGGGGTGAGACGGAGTGGCGCGTCGCCGACGCACTGCTGGCGTCGCTGCGCGGGACGAAACCGCACGAATCGGTTGCCCACGTCCGCAAAGCGATCATGGACGGCGTGCCGGCGTTTGCCGGCATCGACCTGGTGAAACTGGGTCCGACGGGTGTGCGCGCCACAGCGCAATCGGTAGCGTGAATAAGCACGCGCGGGTGGCGCCGTGGGCTGTTGGCCGACAGGACCCGCGTGAGAGTTAGCAAGAATGCCTAACTGGATCGACTACGCGATCATCGGCGGCAAGGCCATCTTCATCTGGGGCTTTGCGCTCTTTCTATTGCCTGTACTCATCTGGTTCGAGCGCAAGGGCGCCGCGTTCATTCAGGACCGCGCCGGTCCGAACCGCGCCGCGGTGATGGGCATCCGCCTCGCCGGCTTCATCCATAATATCGCCGACGTGGTAAAGCTCCTCATGAAGGAGATGATGATCCCGCCGCAGGTCAACCGCGCCTACTTCATGATCGCGCCGGTGCTCGGCTTCACGTTCATCCTGTCGGCCTTCGCCGTGATTCCGTGGGCGGACCGGCTCGTCGTCGCCGGGCGCGATATCTCGATGCAGGTCGCGGACCTCAACGCCGGCATCCTCTTCATCCTCGCCATCACCTCGCTCAACGTGTACGGCATCGTGCTGGCGGGGTGGTCCTCGAACAACAAGTTCGCGCTGATGGGCGGGCTGCGCTCCACCGCGCAGATGATCAGCTACGAGATCCCGCTCGGGTTGGCGCTGGTGGGCATTTTCATGGTGTACGGGAGCGCGCAGCTCAACGAGATCGTGCGCGGCCAGGGGGAGCTGCTCTTCGGCTTTCTGCCCAGGTGGGGGCTGTTCGTGCAGCCGCTGGGTGCGATTCTCTTCATCGTGGCCGCCTTCGCCGAGACCAACCGCAACCCCTTCGATCTGCCCGAGGGCGAGTCGGAGATCGTCGCCGGCTACCACGTCGAGTACAGCGGCATGCGGTTTGCGCTCTTCTATATGGGGGAATACGTCGCGATCGTGCTGTCGTCGGCGATGATCGCCACGCTGTACTTCGGTGGCTGGCAGGTGCCGTACTTTCCGACCGAAAAGATCGTGGCGGGTGCCAACACCTGGCTCAAGGTGATGCTGGGGGTGGGAGGCGTGGGCGCGCTGGGATTCGCGGGGCTCATGTTCTTCTTTTCGCACCGCATCCGCGGCCGCTTCGGCGACATGCGCGAGCAGGAAGGGAACATCCTCGGCGCGGTCCACGTCGTGATCGGCGGCGCCATGCTGTTTTTCTTCTGGAAGACGCTCGGCATGGGCCCGCTCCCCGATTGGGGCGCGCGCACGGTGGCCGCAGTGGCGCAGCTATCGGCCTTTGCGCTCAAGACCATCTTCTGGTGCTGGGTGTTTATCTGGGTGCGCTGGTCGCTGCCGCGTTTCCGTTACGACCAGCTCATGCGCCTGGGCTGGAAGAACATGATCCCGCTGGCGTTCGTGAACATCGTCGCCACCGCACTCGTGCTGCTGTGGGTGGGGCGGTAGGATGCAGGCGGTGCTTTTCTATATTCTCGCCGGCTTCGCGGTGATCGGCGGCCTGCTCATGGTGAGCCTCAAGAACCCGCTCTCGGGTGCCTTCGCGCTCATCCTCTCGCTGTGCTCGCTGGCCGGGCTCTTCGCCATGCTCCACGCGGAGTTCGTCTTCATTCTCCAGATTCTGGTCTACGCCGGCGCCATCATGGTGCTCATCATCTTCACCATCATGCTGCTCAATCTCAAGAAAGAGGAGTTGGAAGAGGCCCCGGTCGGTTGGATGCGGCTCCTGCTCACCGCGACCGCCTGCGCGGCGGCGGCGTTTGCGGCCATCCAGATCTTCGGCGAGGTCACGCCCGTCAAGGTGGAGATGACGGCGGGCTTCGGCAGCATGGAGGCCGTCGGGCGCTCGATGCTCTCGGACTTCATCTATCCGTTCGAGGTGATCTCGCTGATCCTGCTGGTGGCGATCGTCGGCGTCGTGCTGCTGGCGAAAAAGGTGATCTGACGTGGCCCCGATCGGACTGCAACACTATCTGTATTTGAGCGCCATCCTCTTCTTCATAGGAGCGTTCGGCGTGCTGTTCCGGCGCAACCTGCTCGTGATGCTGATGTCGATCGAGCTGATGCTCAACGCGGTGAACCTGTCCTTCCTCGCGTTCGCGCGCCACACGGTGGGGAATATCGACGGCCACGTGATCGCCTTTTTCGTGATGGCGCTGGCGGCGGCCGAAGCGGGCATCGGGCTGGCGATTCTGGTGATGCTGTTCCGCAACCGCACCACCGTTCAGGCCGACGATCTCACTCTAATGAGAGACTGATGAACGACCTGCTTTACTTGATCCCGCTGGCCCCGCTCGCGGGCGCGGCGTTGAACGGCCTCCTCGCGCTGGTCTTCGCGAAGCGCGAAAAGGGGCCGAACGAGCGCCTGGTGTCGCTCATCGGGTGCGTGGCGCCGCTGGTCTCATTCGCAATTGTGGTGAAACTGTTCATGGCCATGCGCGGGATGGCGCCCGAGGCGCGGCTGTTCGAGCAAACACTCTTTCCCTGGATCGCGGCCGGCCCGGTGACGATCGACGTGGCTTACTGGGTCGACGCGCTCTCGATGACGATGCTCCTGATCGTCACCGGCATCGGGTCGCTCATCCATATCTATTCGGTCGGATACATGCACGGCGACCGCGGATTCGCGCGCTTCTTCTCCTACTTGAATCTATTCATGTTCGCCATGCTGACACTGGTGATGGCGAAGAGCCTCCCGCTCCTGTTCGTGGGCTGGGAGGGAGTGGGGCTGTGCTCGTACCTCCTGATCGGCTTCTGGTACAAGGACCTCGCCAACGCGGCTGCGGGCAAGAAGGCGTTCATCGTCAACCGGATCGGGGATCTCGCGTTCCTGATCGGCATGTTCATCCTGTTCGTGACGACGTGGCACCTCGGGCGCCCGTCGCTGGATGTGCCGGCGCTGCGCGAGATGGCGGCGGTACACGCCGACGCATTCGCGAAGGTGGGCGTGGCGGCGTGCGTGCTGCTCTTCATTGGCGCGTGCGGGAAGTCCGCGCAGATTCCGTTGTACGTATGGCTTCCGGACGCGATGGCGGGCCCCACTCCGGTGAGCGCGCTGATCCACGCTGCCACCATGGTGACCGCCGGCGTGTACATGATCGCGCGGCTCAATTTCCTCTACGAGCTGGCACCGGCGGCGTCCACGATCGTGGCCGTGATCGGCGCGGCGACGGCGATCTTTGCGGCCACCATCGGTTTCGCGCAGCGCGACATCAAGAAGGTGCTCGCGTATTCGACCGTGAGCCAGCTGGGCTACATGTTCCTCGCCGTGGGCGTGGGCGCGTACGCGGCGGGCGTGTTCCACCTGCTGACCCACGCCTTCTTCAAGGCGTGCCTGTTCCTCGGCGCCGGCTCCGTGATCCACGGGCTCTCGGGCGAGCAGGACATGTTCAAGATGGGGCAGCTCTCGAAGCACATGAAGATCACGTGGCTCACGTTCCTCGTCTCGGCGTTCGCGATCGCCGGCATTCCGCCGCTCGCGGGCTTCTTCTCCAAGGACGAGATCCTCTGGAGCGCGTTCAACTCGAACGCGGGGCCGGCCTGGCTGCCGATGACGCTCTGGTTCGTCGGGCTCGCCACGGCGGGCATGACCGCGTTCTACGTGTTTCGCGCCGTGTTCCTCGTGTTCTATGGGAAGGACAATGTGTCGCACGAAGCGAAACACCACCTGCACGAATCGCCGCCGGTGATGACGCTCCCACTGGTGGTGCTCGCGACCGGGGCGGCACTGGTAGGCTTCCTCGGCGTGCCGGCTGCGCTGGGCGGCGGCAACGCGTTTCACCACTGGCTGGAGCCGGTGTTTGCGGGGCACGTGGGTGCGCACGAGATCGGCGTCGGGATGATGGGTGCTGCCGGCGCGGCCGAGTTCGCCGCCTCGGCCGGCGGCGAGCACTCGAGCCTGGAGCTGGTGTTGATGGTGGTGTCCGTGCTGGTGGCGGGGGCCGGCATCCTGTTCGCGCACGGACTCTACGTGCGGGCCCCCGGCGGCGCCGCGGCGATCACGTCGCGCCTGGGCGGGTTTTACACGCTGGTGTTCAACAAGTACTACATCGACGAGCTCTACGAGCGCGCGATCGTCCGGCCCGGGTATGCGATCGCCGACAAGCTCATGTACAAGCTGATCGACGCCGGCATCATCGAGGGCATCGTCAACGGGCTCGGTATCACGGCCCGCCTGATCGGCGCGGTGGCGCGGCTGGTCCAGTCCGGAGTCGTTCGAACCTATGCGCTCTTCATGCTGGTCGGGTTCCTCTACCTCGTCTACTCCCTGGTGAAATAGCGTGGACCTGCTGAGCCTGGTGACATTCCTGCCGCTCTTCGGCGCCATCGCGGTGGCGCTGTTTCCCGCGCGCGCCCACGGGGCGATCAAGGGGTTTACGCTCGCGCTGACCGCCGGCGTATTCGTGCTGTCGTTGAAGCTGGTCGGCGCATTCCAGACCATGCCCGACATGCAGATGGTCGTGGACACGCGCTGGTTGCCGTCGCTTGGGATCTCCTACCACATCGGCGTGGACGGCATCAGTCTGTTCTTGATCATGCTGGTCACGTTCCTCACGCCGATCACCGCGCTCGGCTGCTTCGGTTCCATCGAAGAGCGCGTGAAGGAGTTCTTCATCTGCCTGCTCGTGCTCGAGACGGCGATGATCGGCGCGTTCGTGGCGCTCGACCTCTTCCTCTTCTACGTGTTCTGGGAAGCGATGCTGATCCCGATGTACTTCATGATCGGGATGTGGGGCGGCGAACGGCGCATCTACGCCACCGTGAAGTTCTTCATCTATACCATGGTGGGTTCGCTGCTCATGCTGGTGGCGATCCTGTACGTCGTCCACGCGCACAAGATGCAGACCGGCACGCTGACCTTCGACTCGGTCGCGCTGCTGGAGACGACGTTCGACCCGCGGGCGCAATGGCTCCTGTTCCTGGCCTTCGCGCTGGCCTTCGCCATCAAGGTGCCGATGTTCCCGTTCCACACCTGGCTGCCCGACGCGCACGTCGAGGCCCCGACGCCGGGGAGCGTGATCCTGGCCGGCGTGCTCCTCAAGATGGGCACCTACGGGTTCATCCGTTTCGCGATGCCGATGTTTCCGGAGGCCGCGATCCGGGCCATTCCCTTGATCGTGACGCTCTCCATTATAGGGATCATCTACGGGGCGTGTGTGGCGATGGTGCAGCAGGACGTGAAGAAGCTGGTCGCGTACTCGTCGGTGTCGCACCTGGGATTCGTGATGCTGGGCCTGTTCGCGCTCAACGTGCAGGCGGTCGAGGGCGCGATCCTGGGCATGATCAACCACGGCATTTCGACCGGCGCCTTGTTCCTTCTGGTGGGCGTTATCTACGAGCGACGGCACACACGCCTGATCAACGAGTACGGTGGGCTCACCAAAGTGATGCCGGTCTACGCGACCGTGTTCATGATCGTCGCGCTCTCGTCGATCGGGCTGCCTCCGCTCAACGGCTTCGTGCACGAATTCCTGATCCTGGTGGGGGCGTTCCAGGCCAACGCGTGGTGGGGCATCCTCGCCGCGACCGGTGTGGTGCTGGGCGCGATCTACATGCTGTGGATGTTCCAGCGCGTGTTCTTCGGCGAAATAACGAACGAGAAGAACGCCGGGCTGAAAGACCTCTCGCCGCGCGAGATCCTTGTCTTCGTCCCGCTGCTGGTGATGATCTTCTGGATGGGGGTCTACTCGAAGCCGTTCGTCGACCGCATCGAGCCGTCGGTAGCGCAGTTCGTCGAGCAGATGGAAGGTGTGCGCGAGGCGATGAACGAGAGCGGCGGCGTGCAAGAGCGTGTGGCGGTCGATTTTTCAGCCGCGGGTGGCGCTGACACGGGGCCCCCGACGGCGACAGCCCGGCGGGGTGTGTCAGCGACAGGACCCGCGGCGGAGACAGCGGCCCCGGGGAGCGACGACTGATGCCTCCATTCACCGCCGAAATCGCGCGCCAGCTGATGCCGCTCTTCATTCTGACCGGCGGCGCCATGGTCCTCCTCGCCTGGGCCGCGGTGTCGGTCAAGACGGCGCGGCTGCAGCAATGGTTCGCTGCCCTTGTGCACGTCGCTGCCATCGCCAGCATCGTCTCGCTGTGGAACGCGCTGCCGGGCCCGATCCTGAACGGGATGCTGGTCGTGGACCGCTTCTCGCTCTTCTTCGCCGGGCTGTGCACCATCTGCTCGCTGGGGACGATTCTCGTTTCCGCCGGCTATCTCAAGCGCTTCGACATCCTGCGCGGCGAATACTACGCGCTGCTCCTGCTCGCCACCGCGGGGATGTTTGTGCTGGTGAGCGCGTACGATCTGATGTCGGTGTTTCTGGGCCTCGAGCTGATGAGCCTATCGATCTATGTGATCGTCGGCTTCCGGCGCCGTGATTTCCTCGCCAACGAAGCGGCGATGAAGTACTTCCTGCTGGGCGCGTTCGCTATCGCGTTCTTCCTGTACGGGATGTCGCTGGTTTACGGGCTGTGCGGGACGCTCAACTTCAAGGGCATCGTGATCGAGGCGCTCGACCGTGGAATCGCCACCAGCCCGCCGTTCCTGTTCGCGATCGCGCTGATCCTGGTGGGATTCGTCTTCAAGGTGAGCGCGGTGCCGTTCCACATGTGGGTGCCCGACGTGTACCAGGGCGCGCCCTCGCCGGTCACCGGCTACATGGCGGGCGCGGTGAAGGCGGCCTCGTTCGCGGCGTTCCTGCGGCTCTTCTACATGTCGTTCATTTCGTCGCGCTCGCACTGGATCGACATCATCGTGGTGCTGGCGGTGGCGACCATGACGGTGGGGAACATCGTGGCGCTGGTGCAGCGCAACGTCAAACGCATGCTGGCCTACTCGAGCATCGCGCACGCCGGCTATATCCTGGTGGGAATGGCGGCGCTGGGCATCGACAACACGCGGGCCGCGTCGAGCATCATGTTCTACCTGGTCGTGTACGCGTTCATGACCATGGGGGCCTTCGCGCTGGTGTCGGCGCTGGAGAACCGCGGCGACTCGCGCGGACTCGAGCTCGAGGACTTCTCCGGGCTGGGGCTGCGCCGGCCGCTGCTCGGCTTCGCGATGGCGCTGTTCATGTTCGCGATGGCGGGCATCCCGCCCACGGCGGGCTTCTTCGCGAAGTACTATGTCTTCAATGCCGCGATCGAACGCGGGCTCACCTGGCTGGCCGTGGTCGGGGTGATGAACAGCGCGCTGTCCCTCTATTACTATCTGCGCGTCGTCGTCTACATGTACTTCCGCAAGACCAGCGCCGAAACTCCGGTCTTCGACGACTGGGGAATCCGCGCGGTCCTCTTCGGATCGGTGGTCGTGGTGATCTGGCTCGGGCTCGGTCCCAGTGGAGTCGTCCCCGGCATCGAGACCGTCCTCGCCTGGACGAGCGATTCGCTGGAGCGAATCGCGAGCCTGCAGTAGCCAGCTAGCCCGTCCGGTCCTGCCACTTGAAGGACGCGCGAGCCGCGACTATACTGCTGCTGTTCAACACGACGCCGTGACCCTTTTCGAGAGGCCCCCAATGAGACTCGTGGCTTTGATCCTGGCTGTGGTCATGCTCCCGTCGCTCGCCGCGGCGCAGCAGGGGATATTGGTCTTGTCATCCGATCCGGTGATGCTCAATGTCGTCGTCGACGATCATGCTCCGGGCACGACCTCCGTTTATGTCATGCACCTGGGTACCAACGGATCGACTGCTGCGGCCTTCAGCTACCTGGAGTATCCCGGAGTAACAATGGTAAGGACGGGTGACGGACCTGCCCCCGGGATGCTCGCGGTTGGAGACCTCTACACGGGAATCGAAGTGTCCTACATGGAGTGCAAGGTGGGGACCTTTCCGATCTATCGCATCGACTACCAGACCTTTGGGACCAGCGCGCCGTGTTCCTTCCTCCAGGTTGGGCCGCACCCGACCTACGCGGCTGTCAGAGTCATTGATTGCGTGGGCGGCATTACCGATCAGCCATACGTGATCGTCGCCGTCGTGAATCCCGACGCCACCTGCAACCCGGGTCCCACTGCATCGAGCACGTGGGGTCGGGTCAAGGCCTTGTATCGATAGGATAGGCATGCGAACGGGGCCGGCGTGATACACGCACAGCCCCGTCCACGAGGTGGAAGCCGCCGCTAGAACCGGAACACGACCCCCATCTCGGGCGCGAAGTCCGTCGCCTTCGACGTGAGTCCGATCCCCGCGTTCATCTTGAAGAACAACGCGTTCGAGACGTGCAGCTGCAGCTCGGGAATGAGTGACACCTCGTCGAACGTGCCCTCGACACCCGTATAGACCGTGAGCAGCGGTGACACGCGCTTGAGGTACTCGACCGCCATCTCGCCGACCTCGAGCTTGCTCTCCTCCGCGACGTACTCGACAGCGGCGCGCACCGTCGTCGTTCCCCACCTGAAGCCGCGCATCAACCCGGTGCCGAGCTTGAACTCCCAGTCGGTGGTCCCGATCAGTTGGCGATCCTTCTGGAGCGGGAAGACGACTTCGCCATAGCTGAAGAAGCCCGGCCGGGTTTCGGTTTCCTGCGCCCACAGCCAGCGTATCTGTCCCTCGACGTCGCCAAGGCCTGTTTCCGTGTATTCCTGCGGCATCGCCGTGGGATCGTCGGGGGAACGCTCCAGTTCTGCGGAAATAAACGCGGCCTCGAACTCGACGGCGAGACTCCGCGTGAGCCCGTAGGAGAGGAAGATCAGGTACTCATCGGCCTCGTAGTCCCCGCGAAGATCCTGGTCGAGTCCATACCCGAACTCCTCGGGCGCGTACTCGGCATTGCCGTCGCGGTAGTGCTCGTAGAACGGATAGACGAGCAGCTCGCCCGGCAGCACGTAGGTACCGAACATCGAAGTCGGAATCCCGGGACCGCGGTCCTTTAGAAAGTAGGGGAGGTCGGAGGAGTCGTCGTCCCAGGCGACGACCGTCGCGGGGCAGACGCCCGCGAGGATTACCATAAGCAGCAGGGTGAGAATCGGTCTCATTTCGATTACCCCTTTCGCCGTTGCGGGGCGGCGGTGCTGGCTGGCGTACGCGTAAGTATGCACTGAACGCGGTCTCCCGGTCCACCGGTTTTCCCTTGCCAGTGGGAGTTTCCGCGAATCTGGCTACACTAGAGATGGCCGTCCGGGAGGAAGAAATGCCAACCATCGAAGTCTGGCTGCGGGGGCCGGTTCATGGGGTGCCGGAGACGCTCGTGCCGGTCGCGCATGCGCTCCTGCAAGCGCGGGAGGACGTGGCGCGGGTAGCCACCGGCGTGCCGGATGCCGTGCTGTGGTCCCGGCCGGGAGGGGCAGCGTCGCCGGCCTTCCACATGTTTCACATGGCCCACGCGCTCGACCGGTTGACGACCTACGCGCGCGGCGAGTCCCTGTCCGACCCGCAACGGGAGGCGCTCGCGATGGAGCGGTCGGGGGACGTCGACGACAACGCCGCCGAGCTGATTCATCTGGTCGAGACGACGATCGACTGGGCGATTCGCCAGCTGCGGTGCACGCCGGAATCCACACTCGCCAACGAGCGGCGGGTCGGCAAGGTGGGCGCGCCGTCGAGCGTGCTCGGGCTCCTGTTTCATGCGGCCGAACACACGACGCGTCACACGGGGCAGTTGATCACCACGCTCAAGATCCTCCAAGGTGAGCCGAGGCGCTGAAAGATCCACCACGCGAGTGGGTGGCGCCGACGGGCGCTCGCGCCTGCGCGCTCAGTCCTTTTTCTGGTGCTTCTTCCGCCACTGATACGGCTGTTCGAACGGTGGCTTCGGGCCGGCTTCGGCGGCTCGCAGGATTCGGTCGGCCAGATCCGGGAAGCCATTGTCTCCGAAATGGCTCACGTTTTCGTACGCGAGCCCGCGCTCCAGGAGCTTCACACCCAGCAGCTCGCCATCGACAAAGACATGCGCAAGTCGGCGATCGTAGATATCTCGGCCGTCCTTCGCCAGTTCGACGACCCGCGCGCGTGAGATCCACACCCGGGTCGACTCCGCCGCCTCGCGCCCGTAGGGCTGGTCTTCGAGGAACCCGGCCTCGGGATCGATGATCTCGGGGGTGTCGATTCCCAGCACGCGGATCGGTTTGCCGCCGACGTCGAAGGTATCCCCATCGACGAAGTCGATTTGGGCCACGTCGACCCGCACCGCGCCGCGGTAAGATCGTTCCTGCCCTGCCTTAGCGTCGCCACGCCGGCAACCGCCGGCCCCCGGCAGGGCCAAGATGGCCAGCGCGACCAGGGCAAGTGTCCTTGCGGCTTTGCACACGGCTCCATTATACTGCAAGTGCCGCATCACATTGGGAGTACACACATGCCTCGTAATGAGATAACCGTCCGCGTCGCGGGTGAAGGCGGCGAGGGCGTCATCAGCACGGCGGAGATCCTGACCCGGGCCGCGGTCGATTCGGGCCTGGACGTCTTTACGTTCCGGTCCTACCCCGCCGAGATCAAGGGCGGCCTGGCGATGATGCAGGTCCGCATTGGCACCTCTGCGCTGTCGTCCATCGGACGCGACGCCGACGTGCTCATGGCCTTCAACCAGGAGGCGTTCGACGTGTGGGCGCCGCGCCTGGGTCCGGGCGGCGTCCTCCTCTACGATCCCAAGCACTGCATCGTCCCGGACGATTTTCCCCACGCGCGCTTCGAGGTTCCCCTCCACGATACCGCGATGAAGGAGACGGGCGCGCGCATCGCCAAGAACATCGTGGCGCTGGCCTCGTTGATCGGCACACTCGACATTCCCCCGCAGCACGCGCGGGACCTCATCGCCAAACAGTTCAAGCGCAAGGGTGACGAGGTGGTTGGTATCAACCTCAAGGCGTTCGACGCCGGGCTCTCGCTCTTAAACGGCGACGCGCGCCTCGCGTCGCTCAAGCTGGCGCGACCTCCGCTCGGCAAGAAAGCCGCCGGCCGCGTCGTCCTTTCCGGCAACCAGGCCTTGAGTCTGGGCGCCATCGCCGCCGGCTGCCGCTTCGTGGCCGGCTACCCGATCACGCCCGCGACCCAGGTGCTCGAGTTCATGATGAAACACCTGCCCGCGTTCGGCGGGAACGTGATCCAGGCCGAAGACGAAATCGCCGCGATCGCGGCGTGTCTGGGAGCGTCGTACGCGGGAACGCGGTCGATGACCGCGACCTCCGGCCCGGGTCTGTGCCTGATGAGCGAGCTCATCGGCATGTCGTCGATGTCGGAGATACCGGTGGTCGTGGTCGACGTGATGCGAAGCGGCCCCGGCACGGGGATGCCGACCAAGACCGAACAGGCGGACTTGATGTACGCGATCCATGGCAGCGCGGGCGAGTCGCCGCGGATCGTGCTCGCGGCCACCAGCATCGAGGACTGTTTCTACCAGGCCGTGCGTGCGTTCAATCTCGCCGATCGCTTCCAGATGCCGGTGATCCTCTTGAGCGACCAGTCGATGGGGTATCGAACCATGACGATGTCGACACCCGACCTGGCGCACGTCCGTCACGACGAACGCGCGCAACCGGAGACGAACCGCGATAGCTATCGCCGCTTCGAGGACACGGCGTCCGGTGTTTCACCGATGCTGACGCCGGGGATGCCGGGCAGCACGTTCATCACCACCGGGCTCGAACACGATGAATCCGGAGAGGCGAACTACACCCCGGAGAACCGAGCGCGCATGGTGGCGAAGCGGTTCCGCAAGCTCGAGACGCTTGCGAAGGAGCTGGTTGCCGAGGGAGACGGCATCTTCGACGCCGGAGACGGCGCGGAGGTGGGCGTCATCGGGTGGGGATCGACCGAGGGTCCGATCCTGGAAGCGATCGCGCAGCTGCGCGCCGAAGGCGCGAAGGTCGCGCAGTACCATCCCAAGGTACTCAACCCGGTGGCGGTTCCGGCGGTCGAAAAGTTCGTCGCGCCACTGAGGAAGGTCGTCGTGCTCGAGGAGAACCACACGGGTCAGTTCGCGCAACACCTGCGCGCGCACGTGGATTTCGGCGGGCGGGAGATCGTCAACGTGAATCAGTGTTCCGGGCTGCCGTTCACGCCCGACGAAGTGTACTCCGCGCTGGCGCCGCTCGTTCTGCGCGGCGCGCGCGTGTAAGGAGAAAACCAAATGGCGGAACCGGTGGCGCTCAAGGCCAAAGACTACAAGAACGACGTCGAACCCATCTGGTGCCCGGGCTGCGGGGACTACGGCGACCTGGCCGCGTTCACGCAGGCGCTGGCCGCGCTCCAGTTCGAGCCCAAGGACATCTGCATCGTCTCGGGCATCGGGTGCTCGGGACGATTCTCACACTTCATCAAGAGCTTCGCGTATCACACGGCGCACGGGCGCGCGTTGCCGACGGCGATCGGCGTCAAGGCGGCGAACCCCAACCTCCACGTATTCGTGGTGGGCGGAGACGGCGACGGCCTCTCGATCGGCGGGGGACACCTCCCGCACGCCGCGCGGCGCAACCCGGACCTCACGTACATGATTCTGGACAACGCGGTCTACGGGCTCACGAAGGGCCAGACGTCGCCGACGTCGCCGTTCGGGATGGTCACCGGCACGACCCCGTTCGGTCTGGAGGACCCGCCGCTCGACCCGCTGCGGATGTTCCTCTCGTACGGGATCAGTTTCGTGGCGCGCGGGTTCTCGTCGGATGTGAAGGGAACCGCGCGAATGGTGCAGGCGGCGGTGGATCACAAGGGATTCTCGCTCGTGCAGCTGATCTCGCCGTGTCCCACGTTCAACCAGATCATCACCTTCGACTTCATGAAGGAGCGCGTCGTCCCGATCCCCGAGACCCACGATCCCACCGACCTGGACGCGGCGTTTCGCCTCGCGCTCGACAAGGAGCACTTCTACACCGGGGTTTTCTACCGCAACCCGGGGTTGGCGACGATGGAGCAGAAGCTCGACCACCAGCGCAAGCTCACGATGGACAAGCAGGCGCGGACGCTGGAGACGCTCTTCGCCCAGTTCTAGGCGGACGCGGGCGACTGCGGCCGGGGCACGTTTGCTTAACGCTGTGTGGCATATAGGAATACCACCGGGTGTCGAGTACCCATCCAATCTAACCTGCCGCTTGGAAAAACCGCTCATTGACTAAGCGATGCGACATGGAGTACACTCTCCGTGTCATCGAAATTCCGCGTCCGACGTGTGCGAGTACCCGATGCGATCGGGCAGTTGGGGTGCACCTGAGACGTCTGTCTCAATTGTATAGCGGCAAAAGGCGAGCCGCAGCAGGGCAGATTCGACACGTAAGGCTGAACAACAGTCTCTCTGGCGCGCGAGTTCCCCCGCCATAAGTCCGGGCTTCATACGGGCTCTTCTCACCAGCGAGACTTCATGTACCGCGCTCGCGTTCGCGCGTGTGACATGTCCATTGACGAGACTATAAGGAGGAGGAGTATGAAGGCTGTGATCTTGGTTCTTCTCTCCGTTTTGATCGCGGTTCCCGCGTTCGCGGGCGCACCGGTGAACGGCACCTACAAGTCCACCGACATCGGTGGTCTGATGCTGCCGGGCCGCTACAGCGAGTTGTGGTTCGGAGGCAAATTGGTGGTCAACAACACGCTCAACGAACAGTCGTGGGACGGCTCGACCCTCGGGCGCGCAGTGGCACTGGTACTGTCCGTGGATCTCCGTCCCACCGGTCTTGCTGGTCAGCACCGTGAACGTGCGCCGGCAACGGCCAGAAGATCTGGAAAGTGACCTACGTCGGAGGCTATTGCTGGCTGAACGGTCCGGGTGCGCCCTGGGACGGCGGCGACGCCGCGTACACGGCCACTATCAACACCTGGAATGCGACTGTGACCGAGACGTACTCGGGCTTCGTCGAGGTAGGAACGGTCCGCAACCATACCGCGAGCGCCACCTTCGTGGGCTACAACACCAAGTGCATGAACCTCGCCGTGTCGAACATCGAGAAGCAGGGCGATACCAACGGCGGCCCGCTGCCGTCGAATTACCCCGACTTCTGGAATTGGATCGGCTGCAGCGACGTCGGCACCGCCGGACCCGGCGAGTGGGGCGACATCGACAGCATCACGTTCACGATCAAGGGTTGCGAGACCGTGAGCACCGAATCGACTTCTTGGGGCGCCGTCAAGGCGCTGTATCGCTAGCAAGCATTCAACGCAGGCCGCGCGGGTGGTTCGATCCATTCGAGCGACCGTAAGGAGGACGAAAGCATGAGGAATGTGATCTTGGTTTCCATTCTGGCGGTGGTGCTTGCGATGGGTGCCGTGGCCGCGTTTGCCGCCCCGCCCGTCAACGGGACCTGGAAGTCGTCGGACGGCTGGTTCGACGAAGGGCGTGAGGCATCGTCGTGGCCCGGCGCGAACGGGTTCCTGTCGCCCGGCAACGTGTTGCACGCCGAGTCCTGGGACGGTTCGGCCCTGGGCGGCGATTGGAAGATCCTGTGTCCGGTCGTTCAGGACACGCTTCTGATCTTCAGCACGGTGTCGGCGGGTACCGGGCACATGAGCTACCTGCTCACCTACAAGGGCGGAACGATCGAGCTCGGCGCCGGTCCGTGGGGCGGTCCCTTCACCGGTGTGATCGACACGTACTACGAGACGCGGTCAATTCAGTTCGTCGACGGAGTGATGGTCGGCTCGGTCAGCGACCATTCCGTCGATGCGCACATCGTCGGTTATCCGGCCAGCTGCGTGGCGTTCGGTATCGGGAACGGCGTGTGGCTCGGGAGCGGCGCATTGCCCGCGGGTTACCCGGACTACCGGGACGCCAGTTGCGTGGCCGGACCGGCCAACGGTCACTATGGTGAGTTCCGTGACCTGACTCTGTCGGTTCAGGGGTGCGAAGTCTCCACGGAACGGTCGAGCTGGGGCGCGGTAAAGGCGCTGTACAAGAACTAGATTCGCGGCGCCCGCGGCCGTCAGAGTTGTTTGGAATGGGATCCTCAGCCCCCTTCGCGGGGGCGAGGGTCCTGTTTCGTTTGTGGCGTTTTGGGTCACCGCTCGACTCCAAGATGCGGGCCGTGCACCAGTTTTTTGCTCCTGCCGCCGTTTCCCACCAGCTGTAGATTGATTTTCCGCCCGCTTCGGGATACAATACCGTGCAATTGACACATTCGAGACGTCTCGCTCGCGCGAATTCCCCGGCGCAGTGAGGCGCAGACAGGGGGTGCACCGAGCGCACCTGGCCGCGAATGACGCGGCGAAGGGCGAGCCGCAGTTGGTTGTGCCTGACTGGGCAACGTGTCTATCTGGTCCAAGTTCCCACTGGCTTGTTTTTCCATTTTCCACCGGGCGCTTTCTCACCAGCCGGGCGACGAGCCGACGCGGTCCTATTGAACGGTGCACAAGGGCATTTGCGCACGATCGTGCAAGGAGGAAGCGTTATGAAGTCTTTGATCTTGATTCTCATCTGCATCGCGATGGCGGTTCCCGCGCTGGCCGGACCGCCGGTGGATGGGACCTACAAATCCACCGACATCGGCGGGTCGATGCTGCCCGGCCGCTACAGCGAGCTGTGGTTCGGCGGCAAGCTGATGGTCAACAACACCCTCAACGAGCAGTCGTGGGACGGCTCGACCCTCGGAACCCAGTGGCACTGGTACTGCCCGTGGATCTCCGTCCCGCCGGTCCTGCTGGTCAACACGGTGAACGGCGCCGGTAACGGCCAGAAGACGTGGCGCGTCACCTACACGGGCGGCTACTGCTGGCTCGACGGCGGGGGTCCGTGGGCCGGCGGCGACGTCACGTACGTGGCGGACATCACCGTCTGGATCGCGATCGTGACCGAGACGTACTCGAACTTCGTCGAAGTGGGCACGGTTCGTAACCACAATGCCCAGGCACAGTTCACGGACTACGACAAGAAGTGCATGGACCTCTCGATCAGCAACGTGGAGAAGCGCGGCGATACCGACGGCGGACCGCTGCCGGCGAACTACCCGGACTTCTGGAGCTGGTTCGGGTGCAGCGACGTCGGCACGGCGGGACCCGGCGAGTGGGGCGACGTCGACAGCATCACGTTTACCATCCGCGGTTGCGGCGGCGTCAGCACGGAAACAATGACCTGGGGCGCAGTCAAGGCGCTCTACCGCGACTAGTCCAGAGACGTTTTGCCTCCGGGACACGCAACCGTTGTCCGGGCATCCGAGAGTCGTTCCTGGAGTGGTCGGGTGGAACTGGCGCCGATGCCGGCGCCTGTATGAACCAGGGAGGGTAAGGGCATGAGGAATTCGAAATTGGTGCTGATAATGCTCGTCGTTCTGGCGGCCACGGCGACGGCCGCGCTGGCGGGCGCGCCGATCGACGGCGTCTACAAGTCGTCGAACGGTGATTTCAATGAGGGTCGCGAGGGATCGTGGTGGGGCGGCGGGAGACTTCCTCGATCTAGGCAACGTGCTACACGCGGAATCGTGGGATGGATCGACACTCGGGACCGACTGGAAGATCCTGTGTCCAGAGGTCGTCAGGGTCACGTTGATCGTCGACTTGACGTTCGGCGGAACCGGCCAGAAGATCTACCAGTTGGACTACAGGGGCGGCTATCTCGAGTTGAGTGGCGGCGGCCCGTGGGGCAATGGCGATGCCGTGTATACCAACGTGATCGACACCTACTACGAGTTTCGAACGATTCAGTACGAAGCCGGAGTCAAGATCGGTTCGGTGAGCGACCATTCGGTGACCGCGCACTCAACTTTTACGGAGAAGTGCTTTACCTGGGGTATCGGCAACGGGGTCTGGCTCGGCGAGAGCGGTCCTGCGCCGAGCGGTTACCCGGAGTACGAGATCGGAGCTGCCATGGGGGCTCTGAAGGCCGGTCACTGGGGCGATATTCGGGACCTGACGCTCACGATCGAAGGCTGCACTGTCTCGACCGAGCAATCCAGTTGGGGCGCCGTTAAGGCCATCTATCGGTAACGGGCGGTAGCGGCCGCCTAGCCGAAGTGACGAAAGATCCGCTCGCCCACCCGAACGGTCCACGCCTCGGGTAGCCGGCGGAAGGCGGCGGTGAACAGGCGGTACTTGAGCGAATCGCTTTTCACCACGCTCAAGCCTTCGCCGGGCGGATCGAAGTAGTAGGGAAGTTCCAGGCGGCTGGTTCCCCACCGCCCCTTGAACTCGTTCAATCCGGGGTTGTCGGCGGCCGTGCGGCCGAAATCGTACGCACGGTCGCCGGCGGCAACGGCGTCCTCGTTACTCCATATCCTCTACGTAGAACAAGTCACCCCCCACCTCTCTGCATGAGTTCTGCCTTCCGGTGCCCATCAGGGCCAACAGAGAGTGGGGATATGGGAAGAAGTGGAGATGGAGATCGAAAGTGTGCTTGTAGGGTCTCTGCTTGGGGACGACAATAATCAGTCGCCGCCTGGTTACCCTTCGGAGCTCTTGAATACCCTGAAAGACATTCTGGATGTGCTCCAACGTATGCGTAGCGACGACCGTATCGAAGCAATCGTCTTCAAACGGCAGACGCTCCATGTTTGCTTCCCGCCAGTCAATCTCGGGGTGTTGATTCCTCAGCTGAGGATCGATCATGATGTCAACCGCGGTTACTCGCGACTGCTTGCTCATCTTCTTGGCGAGAAGTCCTCTACCGCTGCCGACCTCCAGTACCGTTTGCCCAACGAGATTTCTCAGAATCTCCTCGACGCATTGTGTATTCAGGTCAGTCTCTCTCTCGATGAGAACTGGCTGGACCCGCTCGTAAACACCAAGAAACTCCTGCTCTGTCATTGCCATCGCCGTCTGTTTGAATCCGAGGAATGTCGGTGTCGTGGCTCCGAACAGAACCTTGAAGGGCGGAATGATAAACCACTTTGCATCCCGAATGATTGGTGGGATACAATTGTCCAGTAGAAAATGGATCTTTAGGGAGAGATTTCTGCTCAATTTCATGGCGCTATCCTATCATCTCGAGTCTGTCGTTTCTAGGGTCACCGTGGAACTGACGAGCTTTCTATGCGCAGGCTGACGATAGTCGGTTCGGTCTACAACGAAGCCGATGTGCTTCCGATGTTTTTTTCGGAGTTGACCGAACAGCTCCGTCGGATGGACGTCCAGTACGAGATCATTCTGGTCAACGACGGGAGCACAGATGAAAGCAAGGACCGCCTGGCCGAGTTTGCGGCACAACACCGCGCGGTCAAGGTGGTCTGTTTTTCCCGAAATTTCGGTCACGAGGCGGCAATGACCGCCGGTATCGACCACGCCACGGGTGATGCTATCGTCTGCATGGATACGGATCTCCAACATCCGCCGGCTGAGATACCGAGGATGCTCGAAGCCTGCGCTTCCGGTTCCGAGATCGTGTACATGAAGCGGTTAAAGCGCGAGGACGCAAGCTTCATTCGCCGCGTAACGTCCAGATTGTTCTACCAGGCGCTCAATCGGATATCAAAGATCAGGATCGAGCCCGACGTATCGGATTTCTTCCTGATTTCGAGCCGGGTCGCCGGGATCTTGCGCACCAGTTACAAGGAGCGCACGCGCTTCCTGCGCGGAATCATCCAGCAAGTGGGCTTTCCGACCAGCGTGCTTGAATACACCGCCCCGAGCCGGGCGGCCGGCCACACGAAATATTCTTTCTGGCGTCTATTGCTTTTTTCTGCGGTTGCGATCGCATCGGTGTCGCAAGCACCGCTGAGGTTCAGTATGTTGGCGGCGTTGGGGTTCATGCTCATCAGCCTTGCTTTGGGAATATACTCGATCATCATGAAGCTTCTCGGGTCGCCGTTTTCGGGGTACACGACACTTGTTGTGCTCACGAGCTTCGGATTCAGCGTCGTACTCCTGATGCTGGGAATTGTCGGCGAGTATCTCGGTAGTGTCTTTGTCGAAAGTAAGCAGCGGCCCGTTTACATCGTAGCGGAGATCATCGACTCCGAGACGCTGACGGACTCCGCGCGGATGGTCGTCAAAGGAACCGGCCCAAGACCTTGAATGTACTCTCGCTCCTGATTTCCAGTGACCGCCGGGCCATGACGGCGCTTGCGTCGACGGCGGTTCTGGTCCGACTGCTGTTCGCGTGGGGTGTCGCACCCATTCTGGCACGGCACGGGATCGAAGCGGACGCCTGGCCGGATTCGTACTGCCTCTTTTCGGAAAACCTAATCAACGGCCACGGTTTTGCGGTGCAGCCCGGCACCGCGTCGGTGATGCGCGGACCGGTTCAGCCGCTGTTCGGGGCACTGATCTTTCTGATCTTTGGCATCCGTAATCTCGTCGGTGTTCAGCTCTTCCATGCGCTGCTGGACAGCGTGACGACGATACTCGTGTTTGCGATCGGGAAACAGGTCTTTGGCCGGATGGCGGGTTTCACCGCTGCGGTGATGTTCACGTTCTATCCGTTGTCCATTTGGTATAGCGGGAGCATGAGCATGGTGCCGTTGTTGACTGCGTTGTATTGCCTGTTGTGCTGGGTGGTCCTGCGCAGTGCGGAGGACCCCAGCGCGGCGCGCAGCGTCAGCGTTGGTGTGGCACTTGGCGTCATAACGCTCACGCTCCCCATAACCCTGCTGTTCCCGCCCATTCTTCTTGCCCTGTGGCTCCTGATGCGGCTGCCCCGGCGCCGCGCCTTGGCACACTGGATCATTGTTTGCATCGTCATGGCGGTTGTTGTCGGCCCCTGGACAATTCGCAACTATAGAGTAACGGGCCGGTTCATTCCGGTGTCTGCAGGCGGCGGCTATGCATTTCTCTTCGGCGACCTGTTCGCCGAACGGTTCGATGGCTTCTCGCCCTACTCGGACGAGTATCCAGATGAACATGCGCTTCAGCACGTGGAGAACGAGCGTGTTGCGGCGCTCCTTCCCCCCGATCTTGCCGCGCGATTCTGGTACCTGGACATGGGGCCCGAGATAACGGGAATCCTCGATCGTCAAGCGGCACAGTCCATACTGAAAAGACCGTTCAGGTTCGTCAAGAAGGTGGCAATTCAGACCGTTACATTCTGGTATCTGGGTAACAACCGTATGAAGACGTTCGCCATACTGGCGGTTCAGATGGTTTGCGTGGTCCCTTGGTTCCTGGTGGGCTTGTTTCTGAGCTGGAAGCGCCGAATCGCGCCAGCCCTGCCGTTGCTGCTACTCATCGTCTATCTCAACCTCACGTACGCCGCCACAATAGCGAATGCGCGTCATGGCATGCCGGCTATGCCAATCGCGATTGTCTTTGGCGGGTTCGCACTCTGCGAACTCTTGCGACGCCGGGTATCCGATCATCCGGCCACCACCAGGCGATCAAATACGCGCACACCGCCGCGGCTGGCCTAGCTAGAACAGGAGGCGACGCAGCGCGGCGTATGCCATCTGGCCCACATACAACCTCGCCGGAGAATAGACTCTCACAAACCGGCCAAAATTGACCAGCTGACCCTGAAACCGGCTCTTGAATTCCCGAACTCCATACTCGACGTTGGGATCACCCGCCCCACCGAAATCAAATATCTCGTGCCCACCTCTGCATCCCCAGCGGACCATGTCCCAGACGAGAAGGGCGTTTGCATTCAGTTTGTCACCTTCCGCACTGCTGCCGGCAAACCAGTCGAAGACGCGCCCGTGGTACACGAGGGCTGCACGGCTGGCAATCACGCTGCCATTGTGTCGAGCGAGTGTAATGCGCAGTCGGCCGAGCGGTGCCAGCCGGAGCCATGCCTCTTGAAAGATCTCCTTCGGGAAAAACGGCAAATGCGCCCTTGAGTAGATCCGTGATACCAATTCGTGAAAAATATCGATCTGCGTGGGTTCCGACACTTCTGTGATCTCGATGCCGGTCTTCTCGGCACGTTTGAGCATGCGGCGTTGATCTCCGGAGAAGTCTTCCCAGATGCCGTTCTCGTCCTTTCTCAAATCAACGAGATAGTTCAGGTGCGGTACGAATTTGTACCCGCTGCGCGTCAACGGAATGATTCGTGATGTCTGGTCGGTCATGTTCCGTATTTCTGTGAAGAGCGCCTGCGTCTTCATAGTGTCGTCGTATGCACTAACCAGCGTCCCGATATGCTTGTTAAGGTAGCGCTCGGTTACATCGTGTGCGCAGGAAATGCCACCGAAAACGACAGAACGCGATGTGAACCTCGGCAATGACGCGAAGATCCTTGTCTGCACCGCAACAATACATGCGATTGGCCTGCCGTCTTCCTGAAGGAAGAACACGTGAGGCGTGTACTTGGGAGACCCGGCGAAACAATCGACAAATTGCCGCGTGTGAAAGATGTTAGCCGAGGGATTGCTATCCGTGTAGTGATCCCATGCGTCGTGGGGAACCGAGCGAACGACTTCGATGGGCATGCGCTATGTTATTCGGGGATGTTGGGAATGCCAGAGGTAACTACATCGCCCGGCAGGGCCGGACGGCTTGCTCGGTACTTGGTTCATTATATCGCGCGAAACACCGATCTACAAGCGCTCGCTCTGCCCATGCACCTGCACGGTCGCGCGCGGGTGGGACGCCACGTAGGCGTCCCACCGCGCGTCCGTCCATGGTTCGACGATGTGGATCGGCACCGCCGTCCTACGCGTAGTACTCCTGGCCCAGGTGGGTGATGAGATCCTCGCCCATCACGTGCCGCAGGTTGTTCTTGAGCTTCATGAGCTGGATGAACAGGTCGTGCTCGGCGTACAGCCCCGGCGCCGTCTGCGGGCTCTTGAAGTAGAACGAGAGCCATTCCTGAATCCCCGCCATGCCCGAGCGCTGCGCGAAGTCGAGGAACAACGCCAGGTCGAGTACCAGCGGCGCGGCCAGGATCGAGTCGCGGCACAGGAAGTCGACCTTGATCTGCATCGGATAGCCGAGCCACCCGAAGATGTCGATGTTGTCCCAGCCTTCCTTGTTGTCCCCGCGCGGCGGGTAGTAGTTGATCGACACCTTGTGGTACATGTTCCCGTAGAGGTCCGGGTTGAGCTTCGGCTGCAGGATCGATTCCAGCACGCCGAGCTTGCTCACTTCCTTGGTCTTGAACGAGGCGGGGTCGTCGAGGACCTCGCCGTCGCGGTTGCCGAGGATGTTGGTCGAGTACCAGCCGTTGACGCCGAGCATCCGCGCGCGGAAGCCCGGCGCCAGGATCGTCTTCATGAGAGTCTGGCCGGTCTTGAAGTCCTTGCCGCAGAGGGGGACGTGCATCTCGCGCGCGAGCTCGACCATGGCCGGGAAATCGACGGTCAGGTTCGGCGCGCCGTTGGCAAACGGCACCTGCTCCTTGAGCGCCGCATACGCGTAGACCATGCTCGGGCGAGATGTCCGGGCTGTTGGCCTTGAGGCCTTCCTCGAACGCTTTCACGCTCTGGTGAACCGGAGTCTGCTCCAGATAGATCTCGGTGCTGCCGCACCACACCATCACCATGCGATCCAGGTTCTTTTCCTTCTTGAAGCGGCGAATGTCTTCGCGCACCTGCTCGGCCAGCTCCGCCCAGTTCTTGCCCTTCTTGACGTTGGGGCCTTCGAGCTTCTTCACGTAGTGCGAATCGAACACCGCCGGCATCGGCTTGATGGCTTCGAGGCGATCCCGGATCTGATTGAGCAGCTTTTCCTCGAGCACGCCCGCCTTGCGGGCCGCCTCGTAGGCGTTGTCCGGGATCGGATCCCACCCGGCGAACTCGAGCTGGTCGAGATTGGCGAGGGGGATGAATTCCTTGACGTGGGGCGAGCGGTTGTCGGTGCGCTTGCCGAGCCGAATGGTCCCCATCTGGGTGAGCGAACCGATGGGTTTGGCCAGCCCCGCCCGCACGGCCTCCACCCCCGCGATGAAGGTGGTCGCCACCGCTCCCATGCCCGGGAGCAGGATACCGACCTTGCCGGTCGCGGGTCGAATCGTGTGCTTTGCTTGCATGCGTTTCCTCCGTTCGTCGCCCGTGGGCGACTCTTTCGATTCGGGACATGATAGCGGGCGCGAGATCATAATTGAAGTTTATTTGAATTATGAATATTATAAGTATTACTTATGGAAATCACGCTCGCTGCGATACTTCCTCGCTACCGTCCGCCTCGGCAGCGTGGGCGCCGCCGCCGCCGAGCACTTCGTCACCCAGCCCGCCGTGAGCCTGCAGCTGAAGAAGCTCGAGACCGAACTGGGGCAGAAGCTGCTGGCGAAGCGGGGCCGGCGCCTGGTCCCCACCGAGGCGGGGTCCGCGCTCGCGGCCCGCGCGGAAGACGTGGTGCGCGCGCTCGAGGAACTGGAAGCGGAGCTCCACGGCATGAAGCAGCTCGAACGCGGCTTCCTGCGCGTCGGAAACACGGACGCAGCCAGCGTCTACGTGCTCCCGGAGGTCTATCAGGCCTTCCACCGCCGGTACCCCGGCGTTCGCATCGAAATCACGGTCGGAGACACCGGCCGGCTGCTCGAGGCGCTGGCGGCGCGGCGCATCGAACTGGCGACCGCGACGCTGCCGGTCGACACCCACGGCCTGGTGGTGCGGCCAATATACCGCGAGGAGCTGGTGGCGGTGGCGCACCCGGGCGATCCCCTCGCCGTGAGGCGCGGCGTTACCCTGGCGGACCTCTCGCGCCACGGCGTCATCGCCTATCCCGCCGGATCGGTGACCCGGCGCATGATCGACGACGTCTTCCTCCGCCACGGCCAGGCGCTGCGGGCGCGCATGGAGATATCGAGCCCGGAGGCCATGAAGCGGCTCGCCGAGGCGGGGCTGGGGGTCAGCATCCTCCCGCGGCCCGTGGTGGCCGCCGAGATACGCCGCAAGGTGCTCAAGGTGATCCCGATTGCCGGTGTTCGCTTCGAGCGCGAAATCGGGATGGTGCACCGCGGTGAGAGCACGATGTCCCCGGCGGCGCGCGCGTTCCTGGAGATGGTGGAGACCCGGTTCCGCGCGGACTTTCGGAAGTGAATTCCGGGGCTCGCCCCGTGAGCGCCGGTGTGGCACAATAGCGCGCTCGGATAGCCATGACTCCATTCCAGCATGAACTCGACGTGGCGTGCGCGCTCGCGCGCGAGGCCGGGGAGATCATTCTCCAGTCGTACTCGCGCCTGGTCGACGCGGACGTCGACGAGAAAGGGCGCCACGACTACGTCACGGTGGTGGACCACCGCTCGCAGGAGCTCATCGTCGGCGGGCTGCGTCGGGCGTGGCCGAACGACTTCATCGTGGCGGAAGAAACGCTCGCGCCGGGGTTCAACGCGGGGCGCGAGCACAGCCGCCGTCGCTGGTACATCGACCCGCTCGACGGGACGACCAACTACATCCACAGCTATCCCATGTTCGCGGTCACACTCGCCCTGGAAGTCGACGGCGACCTGACGGTGGCCGTGACCTACGCCCCGCGCGATCGTGAGCTCTTCCACGCGGTGCGCGGGCAGGGGGCCCGCTTGAACGGCGCGCCCATGCACGTGAGCCGGATCGAGGACCAGAGCCGGATTCTGCTCGGCACCGGTTTCCCGTTCCGCGCGCGGCATCTGCTCGACGATCTACCTCAAGTCCTTCTCCCACTTCTTCAACCACGCGCGCGGCATCCGGCGCGGCGGTTCGGCGGCGCTGGACCTCGCCTACGTCGCCGCCGGGCGTCTGGACGGATTCTGGGAGATGACGCTCTCCCCGTGGGACATGGCGGCGGGCGTGCTGCTCATCGAAGAGGCAGGCGGCCGCGTCACCGATTTCTTCGGCGGCGCCACCCACCTGCGTTCGGGACACGTGATTGCGACCAACGGACTCCTGCACGACTGGATGTGCGAGGGCATCGCCGCCGTATTTCCGCGCGACGGCGACTATTCGCGCCGTTCGTGATGGCCCGCTCGCCGCGTTCGATCCTCTGGCGAGATCTCGGCTTGGTGGCCGGGGTCGCGCTCCTGGTCCGGCTCGGGTACTTCCTGCTCAACTCGCGCGGCAACCCCGCCTTCGACTACCTCATCATGGACTCGATGCAGATCGATCGCTGGGCGAAGGCGATCGCGGCGGGAGACGCGGGCGCGGGCGTCTATTTTCGGGGGCCGCTGTACCCGTACCTGCTCGCGCTTGTTTACAAGTGGTCGCACGCCAGCGTCGCCGCCGCGGTGCTCGTGAACCACGTCGCCGGAGTACTGATGTGCGGACTCGTCTACCTCTTCGCGCGCGAGTACTTCTCGCGCGCGGTGGCGCTGGTGGCGGGGCTGGTCGCCGCCCTCTACTGGCCGTTCATCTACTTCGAAGGCGAGATCCTCGTCGAGCCGGTGTACATGACGCTCGTGATGCTGGGGCTGTGGCGAACCGCCCGCGCGCTCGGCCACCCGACGGCCGCGAGGCTCGTGCTCGCGGGCGCGTGCCTCGGGCTCGCGGCCCTCGCGCGCCCCACCGTGCTGGCGTTCCTTCCCGCGATCCCGGTGTTGTTCGTCCTGATGGAGCCTCGCGGGGACACCGCGCGCACGACGGGGAAGCGGCTCCGCTCGAGCGGAGTGGTGGTGGTGGCGGCGATCGCGATGCTCGTGCCGGCCACGATCCACAATCTGCGCGCGGGGAATGCATTCGTGCCGGTCGCGTGGTCCGGCGGGCTGAATTTCTACATCGGCAACAACGAATCCTCCGACGGGCGCAGCGCGTTCATCCCCGGCACGAAAGCCGCGTGGATGGGCGGAGAGGAGGAGGCGCTCGCGATCGCGGCGGCGCAGGCCGGGCGACCGCTGACGTCGGCTGAAGCGTCGAGCTTCTTCACCCGCGAGGGGCTCGACTGGATCGTGCAAAACCCCGGTGCGGCCGCCGAGCTCACAGCGAACAAATTGCACATGTTTTGGGAGGGGCCCGAGCGCTCCAACGAGAAGTACATCTACTTCTTCTGGGACCGTTTCGGCTTCGGACGGGTCCCGATGCCCGGCTTCTGGTTGGTCTCGCCGCTGGCGCTCGCTGCCATGATTCGACTGTGGCCGCGACGGCGCGAGCTCTCGCTGCCATATCTGTTCGTGCTTTGCACCGTGGTGGGGGTAGTGGCGTTCTTCGTGGTCGCCCGCTATCGATTGCCGGCGGTTCCGGTGCTCATCGTTTTTGCGGCGTGGGCGCTGGTCGATCTCTTCCAGTCGGCGCGCGGGCGCCGGTGGGGGGCGCTCGCGCGGACGGGCATGCCGTTTCTCGTGTGCTTTGCGGTCGTCAATGTGAGCTACCCGAGTTTCCTCAACCAGCGGACCACGCACATCGCGATTTCTCACTACACGCTCGCCGGTGCATTTCTGGAGCGCGGCGACAAGGGGCGCGCCATCCTCGAGCTGGACGCGGCGCGCCGCGCGTTCGAGCGAGCGCCCTCGCGCTACTACGCGAACATCGCGGTGGACATCTACCTGAAGCTCGGCGCGCTGTGGTACGAACGCGGGCGGTGCGACGAGGCGACGAAGGCACTCGGGCAGATTCCGCCCGCCGACCCGCGGGCGCAGACCGCGCGGAGCATGTTCGCGGACTGCTGCGAAAAAACCGGCCGCATCGCCGAGGCGGGTCGCGCCTATCAGATGATGCTCAAGGCCGAGCCGGGGAACCGTTCGGCGCTCGAGGGTCTGATCCGGTGCCTGGAGGCGAGCGGCCAGTACGACGAGGCCGCCAGGATGAAAAAGCAGCTCGACGCGGTGGAGCCGGCGCCCGGCCCGCGTTGACCGCGCCGGGCCGTCCTGCTAGCATCCGGCTGCTTTCGAGGAGGAGGTCATGAGAGAAGGCTCGGCACTGGCGACCGCCACGCTCGCGGTCGGCGTGGCCCTGGCGGGCTGGTTCGTGGGCAACGGCTTCGTCCGCGGCCGCACGGCGGATCGCTTCGTTTCGGTCAAGGGCGTGGCCGAACGGGACGTGGTCGCGGACCTGGCGCTCTGGCCGCTGCGCTTCTCCTCCACCGACGACAACCTCGCGCGCGCGCAGGAACGGTTCGACGCGAGCAAGAAAGCCGTGGTCGAGTTTCTGTCGCGCCATGGCATCGAGCCTTCGCGCGCGGAGCTGCAGGGATTCGAAGTCACCGACGTGCTCGCGAATCCGTACCGCGGGGCGGGCGAGATAACGAGCCGCTACATCATCACCGGGACCTTGATGGTCCGCGTGGACGACCCGGGCCTGGTGCAGAAGGCCAGCCAGGACCTGGGCGAACTGGTCCAGGGGGGCGTGGTGTTTTCGTCGCAGGGCGGCTTCAGCAGCGGTCCGACCTACCTCTACTCGAGACTCAACGATTTGAAGCCCGAGATGATCGCGGAAGCGACCGCGAGCGCGCGCGAAGGCGCGGCGCAATTCGCCAAGGATTCCGGCAGCCGCCTGGGGAGCATTCACCAGGCCAGCCAGGGAGTGTTTCAGATTCTCCCGCGCGATCGGGCGCCGGGAGTGACCGAAGAATCGCAACTCAACAAGACCGTGCGCGTCGTCACCACCGTCGAGTATGGGCTCGAGTGAGGGCGCGTGGTCGCAACCCAACGGAGGAATGTTTCATGAAAGCAGTCGTGGGAGTGTTTTGCGCAGCGTTGCTGGTAGTTGCCACCAACGCCGATGCGAAGAAGTACGCGGGCGTCAAAGGCGGGGTCAACATGGGGGACTTCGGCGGCGACGACGCCCCCGACAACAGCAGCACGCGCACCGGTTTTTCCGGCGGTGCGTTCTACGGGATGGGCATCAACGACCAGTTCGACGTGCGCGGTGAGGTGAACTACGTCCAGAAGGGCGCGGAGGGTGACGTGGAGGCCGACGACGGCGATATTCACGCCGGCACCTACAAGCTCGACTACGTGGAGATCCCGGTGCTGTTCGTGGCCAACTTTGGCGCCGGTGAAAAGTTCGGGTTCAGCCTCTTCGCCGGCCCGACGTTCGCGTTCAACACCACCGCCGAGGCGGAAATCCCCTCGCACAACGAAACCGTGGAGCTCGACAACGTAAAGGGCTTCGATTTCGGCGGGGCCATCGGCGGTGGCATCAAGTACATGCTCTCGAAGTTTTCCATCGTGGCGGACGTGCGCTACGGTATCGGCGCCAGCTCGGTAGTCGAGGACGTGGCCGGAGAGTCGGTCGATGTGAAGAACCAGGGCCCTGCCTTCATGGCGGGAGTGGAGTTCCCGCTCGGAGCGAAGTAGTATTTTTCCCAGAGGAGGCAATCTGTGAAACGTGAAATCATTTTCGGTGTGGTGGTGGCCGGGCTGTTGGGCGCAACTGTCCAGGCCGGCGCGGCCACGAATTGTACGTTTGGTGTGAAGGGTGGCGTCGGTATGGCCAATCTGGGCGGAGCCGATGCAGACTCGTTTGCCACCGATTCGCGGAACGGATTCGTCGGCGGGTTATTCCTGCAGGCCGACATGTCCAAGAGCTTCGGCGTGCGCCTGGAGGGGCTCTACAACATGAAGGGAGCCTCGGACAGCGAGTCCGGCGTCGACGCGACGATCAAGCTCGACTACATCGAGTTCCCGATCCTGCTGGTCGGGCAGATGCCCGCATCGGAAACGGTGACGTTGAGTGCCTTTGCCGGCCCCACCCTGGGCTTCAACATCAATTCGGAAGTGGAAGTCAGCTACCTGGGTGTCTCGGGGAGCGCGGATATCGAGGACGTCGCAGGCTTCGAATTCGGGCTGGCGTTCGGAGCCGGGGCCGACTTCGACATGGGTTCGTGGTCGATCGTGTTCGACGCACGCTACGCGCTCGGGCTGACGACGATCGATAGTTCGAGCGACAACGCCGACGTCAAGAACCAGCAGTGGGTCATCATGGCAGGGGTGGGTCTCCCGGTGGGTGGCAGCAAGTAGCGCGACGGGTCGTAGTCGTCCCAAGCGGGGCCGGACGTCCGGCCCCGTTTTTTCTGCCCAGCGGTGTTCCGAAGATCGCCTGCAACTCGTTGTCCGAATGGCGTATTATCGAACGTTCCGTCGCGGCCGGACCCCCATCACCCGGCTGTAGATGCGCCGCCCGGGGACCTCACGACCCACCCGGACGCGGCCCGAACCAATATCCTGGTAAGCGGCCGATCTCCAGCAACGCAAGCAGGTTACACATGAGCACATGCCCCCGGAGCCTCTCGTTCTATCGCTTCTCGTCGATCGTACTCGCGATCCTGCTGGGCGCTTCGACGGCGTGCCACAAGGGAGGGAACGCGGGCGCGGCTGGCGGCGGCGGGGCCCCCGGTGAGGGAGGAGCCCCCGGTGCCCCCAAGCAGCCCCCGGTTCCGGTGGCCGTGGCGATGGCCACCACCGGCGCCATCGCGAGCTACTACACCGCCACGGCGACGCTGGCGGCCGACAAGGAAGCCGAGATTCTGGCCCGCGTCTCGGGCGTCGTGCAGACGCTCTTTGCGGAGGAAGGCGACGTGGTGGCGGAGGGCGGCCCGCTGCTCCGGGTCGAAAACGGCGAGTATCAGTTCCGACTGGAGCAGACGCAGGCGGCGAGAGCGGATCTCGAGACCCGGCTGGAACGCCTCACCGCCATGAGGGAGCAGGACCTCGTCTCGACGGAAGAATACGAGAAGGTGGTCAACGACCTCGCCTCCGCACGGGCGGCGGAAGGAATGGCGCAGCTGAACCTCTCGTACACGAGTGTCGAAGCACCGTTCACCGGACGGGTGGTCACGCGCCGGGTGAACGTGGGACAGACCGTCAACGTCGGCACTCCGTTGTTCGTGCTGTCGGATTTCACGCCGCTGTTGGCGCGGGTGCACGTCCCGTCGAAGGAATTCAACAAGCTCCAGCCGGACCAGCCCGTCGACCTCGTCCTGGAGAGCAACGGCACCAAGCTGCGCGGACGCATCAAGCTGGTGAGTCCGACCATCGATCCGTCGAGCGGGACGATCAAGGTGACGATCGAGATCAACGAGTACCCGGCGGGGGTGCGGCCCGGCGACTTCGCACAGGTTCGCATCGTCACCGAGCAGCGCCGCGGCTCGACGCTGGTGCCGAAGGTCGCGCTGGTGAACGACCGCGGAGAGCAGGTCGTCTACGTGGCCCAGGCGGACACCACCGCCGAGCGGCGGGTGGTTGAGATCGGGTTCCAGGACGACGAGAACGCCGAGATCCTCCAGGGCGTCGACGTCGGGGAGCGCGTGGTCGTGAAGGGCCAGCGCTCGCTCAAGCACGGCGCGGCGATCAAGGTTCTCGAAGGGGATGCAACCCAGGTGTCCGACACCGCCCGGGTCGAGGACGGCTCCTGATGCGCTGGTTGATCGCAGGCGCCGTCCGGCGCCGTGTCACGGTCGTAATGGCCTCGCTGGCCGTCACTGCCTTCGGGATGGTCGGCTACCAGCGGCTTCCGATCGAACTCTTCCCCGACATCTCGTACCCGTCCCTCACCGTTCAGACCGATTTCCCCGATACGGCTCCCCAGGAGGTCGAGAACCTCGTTACCCGCCCGGTCGAAGAAGCGGTCGGAGTCCTGCGGGGACTGAAGTCGATTCACTCGGTTTCCCGCCCCGGCGTGTCCGAAGTGACACTCGAGTTCGACTGGGACTCGGATATGGACCTGCTCTCGATGGAGGTGCGTGAAAAACTCGACCGTCTGATACTGCCCGAAGAATGCGAAGAACCCATCGTGCTCCGCTTCGACCCCTCTCTCGATCCGATCATGCGCATTGCACTCTCCGGGGGCGGGGAGCTCAACGAGATGCGCAACCTTGCCGACCGCAAGATCAAGCTCGACCTGGAAACCATCAAAGGGGTGGCGGCCGCGCAGATCAAGGGCGGACTCGAGGACGAGGTCCACATCGATGTCGACCAGGAGCGGTTGGCCGCGCTCGGAATCCCGATCCAGCAAGTACGTGATGTGGTGGGGGTTTCCAACGTCAACGTGCCCGGAGGGTCGCTGCGCGGAGCCGACTCCCAGTTTCTGATCCGTACGCTCAATGAATTCGACTCCGTCGATGAGATCGGGGCCGTGACCATCGCCGAGCGCGACGGGGCCGCCGTGCGTTTGCGCGACGTTGCCACCGTGCGCATGGGCACCAAGGAGCGCGAGGAAATCACGCGCGTGGACGGTAAGGAATGCGTGGAAATCGCCGCGTTCAAGGAAGGCGACGCCAACACCGTTAAGGTGGCGCGCCTGCTCCGCGAACGAATCGCCGAGTGGCAGAAGAAGCTCCCGGAGGGCTACCAACTCTCCGTGATGTTCGACCAGTCGCACTTCATCGAGCAGTCGATCAAGGAAGTGCGTGAGTCCGCAATCCTTGGCGGCCTTCTCGCCATCGGGGTCCTGTTCCTGTTCCTGCGTGAGTTGCGGAGCACGATCATTATCGCGCTGTCGATTCCGATCTCGGTCGTTGCCACGTTCATGTTCATGTACCGGCTCAACATCTCGCTAAACGTGATGTCGCTGGGAGGGCTGACGCTGGGCGTCGGCATGTTGGTGGATAACTCCATCGTGGTGCTCGAGTCTATCTTTCGCAAGCGGAAGGCGGGCCTCCCCCTGGCTCGCGCCGCGCTCGAAGGCGCGGACGAAGTCGGGGCGGCGGTGGGAGCTTCCACGCTGACCACGGTGGCGGTGTTCCTGCCGATTGTGTTCGTCGAGGGCATCGCGGGGCAGTTGTTCCGTGATCAGGCAATCACGGTCAGCATCAGCCTGCTCGCGTCGCTCGCACTCGCGTTGACCTTGATACCCATGTTGAGTGCGCTGGGCCAGCCGGTGCGTAAGGCAGACCTTGACGGCCCACCGCAGATGACCATCGACATGGACGAAAACGTCGATCGTGCGCTGACGCTGGGCAGGTTCTCGCGCGTCTACGACGGCTTCGTGCGGCGTGCGGTGGCGCGGCCACGGACCGCGATCGCGGTTGCCTTCGGGCTCTTCATCTTGTCGATCGGGGCCGTGCCCTTCATCGGCACCGGCCTCATCCCGCCGCTTACCGAGGGCGAGTTCTTCTTCGAGGTCAAATTGCCGGAAGGGAGCTCGTTGGGCGCGACGGACCGCGTTGTGCGGCAGATCGAGGAAGCCGCCGCCGGGGACGCGCGAATCGCTCACAGCTACTCGCGCATCGGGAGCCGTCTGGTGTCCGGTGGCATGTCGCTCAACTCTGCCGGCGAGCACTTCGGGCAGGTGAACGTCGAACTTTCCAACAAGACCAGCGATGCGCTGGAGGCAGACGTGATCGAGGGGCTGCGCTCGCGCTTCGACAGCATGCCCGACGTGGTCGCGAAGTTTGGGCGGCCTTCCTATTTCAGCTTGAAGACGCCCGTCGAAGTGATTCTCTATGGGGAGGACCTGGAGGCACTGCGCGACTATTCTCTCGATCTCACGCGCGATTTCGCCGCGTTGCCAGGGCTGGTGGACGTCCGCTCGTCGCTCGAAGCGGGCAATCCCGAGCTGCAGGTGGTCTTCAATCGAGATCAGGTGGCGGCGCTGGGTCTGGACCTGGGGGCGCTGTCATCGACGCTCCAGAGCCGCGTGCAGGGCGTCGTGCCGACGCGCTACAAGCAGGCGGACCGTCAGGTCGACGTCCGCATTCGCAACCAGGAAAGCGACCGGGCGTCGGTGGCTGACGTGCGTAACCTCGTGCTGCCGGGGCCGGGTGGTGCGCCGATCCGACTCGTCTCGGTAGCGGACGTCCGCGTGGACACCGGACCGGCGGAGATTCACCGGTTGCAGCAGCAGCGGGCAGCGGTCATCAGCGCGAACCTCGAGCACCGGAGTCTCGGCTCCGCGGTCGCCGCCATCCGCAGATCGATGGCCGGGAACCCGCCCCCGGCGGGGATAAGTTCCGAGATCGGTGGGCAGAACGCGGAGATGCAGGTGTCGTTTGCAAGCCTGCGATTTGCGACTATTCTGGCCATCTTTCTGGTCTACCTCGTGATGGCGGCGACCTTCGAATCGTTCATCCATCCATTCATCGTGCTCTTCACGATTCCGCTTGCGATTGTCGGGGTCGTGGCGGGTCTGCTGGCGACCGGCACCGACATCAGCGTCATGGTCTTGATCGGCGTGGTCCTGCTGGTCGGGATCGTGGTGAACAACGCCATCGTGCTCATCGACGCCATCAATCGGCTGCGCCGAGCGGGCATGGACAAACGCGAGGCCGTGGTGCGCGCGGGGCACATTCGCCTGCGCCCGATTCTGATGACCACGCTCACGACGGTACTCGGACTGGTGCCGATGGCGGTCGCGTGGGGCGAGGGGGCGGAGCTGCGTGCCCCTCTGGCGATCACCGTGCTCGCGGGACTCTCGATGAGCACGCTGTTGACCCTGATTGTCATTCCCGCTGTCTATGTTGCGGTGCCGTCGCGCGTGACCGTCGAAAAGATGGGGGCGTCGCTCGCGTAGATCTCCTGGAGGAACGTCATGACCCTGCCTGAACTTGCCATCAAGCGCCACGTCACGATGCTCATGGTCATTGTGAGTCTGGTCGTCCTCGGCGCGGTCGCGCTGGTGCGTCTCCCGCTCGCCTTCATGCCCGACTTCGAGCAACCGCAGCTCTTCGTTCAGCTTCCCTACGAGAACGCGTCACCGGCGCAAGTGGAGCGACTGGTTGTGCGCCCGGTCGAAGAGGCACTCGGCTCGGTGGGCGGGCTTTCCAACATGTGGTCGCACATGAACGACCGCGGCGGCACGATCGGCATGGAGTTCGACTGGTCGCAGAACATGAAAGTAGCTCGCACGGAGGTCTGGGAGAAGCTCGACCGCGTGCGCCGCGACCTTCCCGACGACGTCGGCGACATCATGGTGTCGAGCAACTGGGATGCCCGCGAGACCGAGATGCCGGTCATCGAGGGGCGCCTTTCGTCCAAGCGGGACTTGAGTGAGAGCTACGACCTGCTCGAGCGGAGAATTGTGAAGCCGCTCGAGCGCATACCCGGGGTCGCCAGCGTCCGCCTGGACGGAGTCAATCCGCGCGAGGTGCGCATCAACCTGAACGTCGCGGCGCTGGAACTGCACGGCATCGACGTACGCGACGTGATTGCCACGTTGCGCGATTCCAATTTCGATAAATCATTGGGGAGGATCAGCGACGGCGAGTCGCGCTGGTCGCTGCGCGTCGTCGGGTCGTTCAAAACGGTCGAGGAGATCCAGGCCCTGCCCATCCGTGAGGACGGGCTGCGACTGCGCGACATCGCGGAAGTCCGTTACGAGGAGCCGCCGCTGGAGTATGGCCGGCACCTCGACGGTGATTTCGCGATCGGCGTCACTATCGCGCAGGAGTCGAAGGCCAACACGGTGGAGGTCTGCGACGCGGTGGACAAGCGCATCGCCGCGATGAATGACGACCCCGAACTGAAGGGTGTGAATTTTCTTACCTGGTTCAGCCAGGGCAAGGAGATCAAGAAAACGCTCAGGGACCTGATGTTCACGGGCGTCTTCGGAGCCATCCTCGCGGCACTGGTCCTGTATACCTTCCTTCGCCGCGTTTCGACGACGATGGTCTCGGTGTCGTGCATTCCATTTTCGCTCATCGTGGCCTGCGGCTTTGTGTGGGCACGCGGCGGCTCCATGAACACGCTCGTGCTACTGGGACTCATCGTAGCCATCGGCATGCTCGTGGACAATGCGGTGGTCGTAATGGAGAACATTTTCCGCCACCAGGAGTTGGGCGAAGATCAGAAGCAAGCAACGAGCAGAGGCGCGTCCGAGGTGGCAATCGCCGTGACGGGGGCAACCCTCACGTCGGTCATCGTGTTCCTTCCGCTCATCTTCAACAAGCCGAGCGAGATGAATGTGTATCTCAAGGAACTGGGGATAAGCGTTTGTGTCGTCATTCTGGCGTCGTTGTTCATCAGCCAAACTCTCATTCCGCTCGCGACGTCGTGGTTCATAAAGTCGCGCCCCAAGCCGAAGACGAGACTCATGTTGAGGACCGAAGCCACTTACGAGCGTATGCTGGTTTTCAACTTGAAACACCGCTGGCTGGCGCCGGTTATCCTGGTGGCAGCGCTCGCGTCCGCCTACATCCCGTTCACCAAGGTCGACAAGAACTTCGACACCAGCGAAAACGAGCTCTTCGTCCAGGTGAACTACGACTTCAGCGAAAACATGGGTCTCGACCGTAAGGAGGAGTTTGTCACGCGCCTGGAGGCGGCGCTGGAACCGCATCGCGAAGAAATGATGGCGCGTTCGATCTACAGCTTCTGGAGCGACCAGTGGACGATGACGCGTGTGTATCTCAACGAAGGGAAGGCGAATGAGGAGAACATCGCACAGGTGCGTAAACAGCTGCGCGAGATGCTGCCGGAGATCGCCGGCCTCAAGTTCGAAGTGGCGGAGAACAACCAGTTCTGGCGTCAGGATCGGGGCAAGCGCATTGCCCTGCAGATCGTAGGCGAAGACTCGGACGTGCTGGCCGACATCGGCGACGAGGTAAAGCAGCGCCTGGAAGAGATTCCGGGCCTGATCGAGCCATTCGCCGGCGGATGGGGCGGCGACCAGGAGGGGCGCGAAGAAATCCACGTCGAAGTCGATCGCGATCTTGCGTCTAAGATGGGGGTGTCGCTCGCGCAGCCGGCGCAAGTGGTGGGCCTCACGTACCGCGGGCAGCGCCTGCAGCGCTTTCGGACCGCGGACGGCGAGCGCGAGATGCGTGTGACGCTTGACGAGACGGAGAACGAGTCGGTGGCGCAGTTGCGCAACCTCCCCGTGTGGACCCGCGAGGGAGAGAAGATCCCGCTCGCGTCTCTGGCGTCCTTCACCGAAAAAGTCGGGCCACGCGACATCAATCGTGACAACCGCCTCACCAGCCTGTGGGCGGGCGCGCGCTTCGAAGAGGGAACTCGTGAGCAGTACATCCCTCTGGTCACCGCCGCGTTGAACGGCATCGAGTTCCCGTACGGGTACTCGTGGACCTTCGGGCGCTGGGAAGAGCGTCGCAAAGAGAAAACACAAGAGTTCCTGACAAACCTCCTGCTTGCGCTGCTCCTGATCTTTGCGGTGATGGCGTCGTTGTTCGAGTCGGCGCGCCAGGCGATCACGCTGCTGCTCGCGCTGCCGTTCGCGCTGGCCGGCGCCTTCTGGACGCTGTATGCGACCGGCACCGACTTCGACCAGCCGGCGGCGGTGGGGTTGCTGCTGCTGATCGGCACCGTCGTCAACAACGGGATCGTCATGCTGGCGCACGTCAATCACTACCGCAACGGAGGGATGCTCCGCTACGACGCGATGCTCAAGGGATGCCGCGAGCGCCTGCGTCCCATCATGATGACGGCACTCACCACCCTCATCTCGCTGGTGCCGATGGTCGTGCAGAGGCCCTCCCTCGGCGGCGTGTACTACTATTCGATGGCGCTCGTCATCATGGGTGGCCTGCTCCTGTCCACGTTCCTGACCCTGATCCTGCTTCCGACCACGATCACGCTGGTGGAGGACGGCACCAACTGGGTGGCGCGGATGGTGGAACGGCTGCTCGTACTCGTGCGGCTGCGCAAGAAGCAGGCGATACTCGCCGACTGACCGCCCGCGTTTTGACAGGACGCGCGGCTATCTGGTAGGCTTCGCGGGCGACGGCGGCGCGCGGCGCCTCGACCGGCCGCGACCCATCCGATGACCGCGACGCCCTCGACGTCCTCGACCCCCTCGCACGCCGTCTACGGCGGCATCTTCGCGGTTTCCGCGGCGACGCTGCTGTTCCAGGTCACCTTCGTCCGCATCTTCTCGGTCTCGATCTGGTACCACTTCGCGTTCCTGGTGGTCTCGGTGGCGCTGTTCGGCATCGGCGCCAGCGGCGTGGCGCTCGCTCTGGTCGCGCCGGGTGAGCGCGACCGGAGCTATCGCGCCCTCGCCCCCGCGTGCTTTTCGCTCTCGGCGCTGGTCGCATACGTGGGCATCAACGCGATTCCGTTCTCGCCCTTCCGGATCCTGCAGGAGCCGGTCCAGGTGCTGCGCTTTCTCGCGTACGACGTGCTCCTCATGCTCCCCTTCTTCTTCTCGGGCGCGGCGGTCGCGCTGATCCTCCGCGCCTTCCCCGAGCGGGCGGGACGGCTGTACGCCTTCGACCTGGTGGGAGCGGCGGTGGGCACGCTGCTGGTATTCGTGCTGCTGCCGTGGGTCGGCGCCCGCGGTGCGGTTGCGGGCGCGGTGGTGCTCGGCCTGGTGTCGTCGGCGTGCCTCGCGCCGTCGCGCCGCTGGCGCGCCGGGTTCGGTGCGGCCACGCTCGCGGCGATCGCGCTGGTGGCGCGCCCCACGCTCCTGCCCGACGTTCGCATGGACGACAGCAAGCCGGTGCGCGTCGAGCTGGACCAGCGCGGCGGCCGGCTCGCGTTCAGCCGCTGGAACGCGCTGTCGCGGATCGACGTGGTCGAGGGACAGGCCGACCCGATGATCTTCATCGATGCCGCGGCGGCAACGCCGGTGACGCCGCCGCAGGACTCCACGCGCGCGGCGCGCGACTTGAGCACGATCGCGTACGGAATGCGCGGCGGGGCCGACGTGGCGGTGATCGGGTCGGGGGGTGGCATCGACGTGCAGAACGCGCTGGCCCTGGGCGCGCGCTCGGTCACCGCGATCGAGATCAACCCGATCATCGTCGAACTGGTGACGGGACCGTATCGCGATTACGTCGGCAATGTTTTCTCCGACCCGCGCGTGCATCTGGTGCGCGACGAGGGGCGCAGCTGCATCGCGCGCAGCCGGGATCGATTCGGTGTCATTCAGATCACGCTCATCGACACGTGGGCAGCCAGCGTGTCGGGCGCGTACAGCCTGTCTGAAAACTACCTGTACACGACCGAGGGCTTCGCCGAGTACCTGTCGCACCTCGCCGGCGACGGCATCCTGTCGGTAACGCGCTGGCACTACGAGATGCCGCGACTGGTATCGCTGGCCCGCGCGGGGCTCGAAGAGATCGGGGTCGAGAGCCCGGCGCGGCACGTGATGGTGTTTCAGCAGAAGGTCCGGTCCCTTCTCCTCGTCAAACGCTCCCCGTTCACCGCCGGGGAAGTGCAGTGGGCGCGCGCGCGCGCGGCGGCGATCGGGGCGACGCTGCGCTATGACCCGACGGAGCCCCGGCCCCCGGAGTTGTACGCGATCCTGCTGACGCACCCGGACCCCGAGGCCGTGTTCCAGGACGCGCCGGTGGCGCTCGACCCGGTGCGCGACGACAGCCCGTTCTTCTTCCAGATGACGCGCTGGCGGAAAATCGACCTCGCGGCGCTGCGCAAGTTCGGCAAGGGAGGCGTCCTGGAGCCGCTGGCGTTGCCCGTGGCCCAGATCACGCTCTTGAGCGCGCTGTTGCTTTCGGTCGTGATGTCGCTGGTCCTGCTCGCGGTGCCGCTGGCGGCGCGGGTGATTCCGCGCGCGCGACGCTGGACGTGGCTCGCGTACTTCTTCGCCCTCGGCGTTGCGTTCATCACCGTCGAAGTCGTGCTCATGCAGCGGATGGCGCTGTTCCTCGGCCACCCGACCTATTCCGTCACCGCGGTGCTCTTCGCGATCCTCCTGTTTTCCGGTCTGGGCGCGGCGTGGTCGGACCGCCGCACCGGGACCCCCGCCGAGGTCACCCGCATCGCGCGGTGGGGGCTCCCGGTGGTGATCGTGCTGCTGGTGTTTGCGGTTCCGCCGTCGCTGCGCGCGATGATCGGGCTGCCGCACGCGGTGCGCCTGCTGATCGCGGTGGCGATCATCGCGCCGGCGGCGTTCCTCATGGGGATCCCGTTTCCCGCCGGGATCCGCACTATCGCCGCCACGGGCGGCCGTCACATTCCGTGGGCGTGGGCGGCCAACGGGTGCGCCAGCGTCGTGGGCTCGGTGTGCGCGGTGCTCGGCGCCATGCTGACGAGCTTCAGTGTCATGCTCCTCTTCGCGGGCGTGGTGTACGTGGGGGCGCTCACGCTGATCGCGCGTGTGCGCACCCGGCTCACCTGATCGGGGGGAGGGCACGTGGCCAGCCTGCGCCGCACGCTGCGTGATCTCGCCGACGCCGTCCGCGGCAGCGAGCAGGACTACACCGAGGGCAGCCTCGGCCGCGCCGTCCTCCTGCTGTCGGTCCCGATGGTGCTCGAGATGGCGATGGAGGCGCTCTTCGCCGTCGTCGACGTGTACTTCGTCTCCTCGCTCGGTCCGTCGGCGGTCGCGACCGTCGGCCTGACCGAATCCGTCCTCACACTCGTCTACGCCGTCGCCATCGGGCTCGCCATGGGAACCACCGCGATGGTGGCGCGGCGGATCGGGGAAAAGCATCCGGCCGGCGCCGCCGACGTCGCGGTGCAGGCCATCGTCGTGGCCGCGATCGCGTCGATCCCGGTGGCCGTGGTCGGGCTCTGCTTCGCAAAGAAGGTGCTCGTGCTCATGGGGGCGGACGCCTGGGCGTTGGAGCACGGCTACCGCTACACCCGCTGGATGCTGGGCGGAAACGTCGTCATCATGCTGATCTTCGTGATCAACGCGGTCTTTCGCGGCGCGGGTGACCCGGCGATGGCGATGCGCGTGCTGTGGATTTCGAACGGAATCAACATCGTGCTCGACCCCGCGCTCATTCGCGGGTGGGGCCCGTTGCCCGCGTTCGGCGTCGAGGGAGCCGCCATCGCGACGACCATCGGCCGCGGCGTGGGCGTGGCGATCCAGCTCGCCGTCCTGTTTCGCGGAGCGAAACACATCCGCGTGCTCCGCTCGCAGCTGCGCATCCACGCCGACGTGATGTGGCGCCTGGTTCGCCTTTCCCTCGGCGGGATCGCCCAGCTCATCATCGCCACCTCGAGCTGGGTCGGGCTCATGCGCATCATGTCCGAGTTCGGCAGCGTGGCGCTCGCCGGCTACACCATCGCGGTGCGTATCATCATATTCACGTTCCTGCCGGCGTGGGGGCTGTCCAACGCGGCCGCGACCCTCGTGGGCCAGAATCTCGGCGCGAAAAAGCCCGAGCGCGCGGAACGCTCCGTGTGGCTGACCGGCCTGGCGACCATGATATTCATGGCGGTGGTGGCGGCGGTGTACATCGCGTTCAACCAGGAGTTGGTCCGAATATTCAGCCGCGAGCCCGGGGTGGTCGCCGCGGGCGCGGAGTGCCTTCGGATCGTCTCCTACGGATATCTGTTCTACGCGTGGGAGCTAGTGATCATCCAGGCATTCAACGGCGCGGGCGACACCATCACACCCACCAAGATCAACTTCGCCTGCTTCTGGCTGATCGAGATCCCGGTGGCATACGTCTTCGCGCTGAAACTGGGCGCGGGCGAGCGCGGCGTGTACTGGTCGATCGTGATCGCGGAGTCGATCGCCGGCCTGGTGGCGATCGTCTTGTTCCGGCGGGGCAGGTGGAAGGAGCGGGTGGTGTAGGTCGCTTGCCCGGGATCCGCCGCCAGGGTGTAAACTCAGCGCGCGGCCTCGTCAGTCCGCAGGTCTCGATCGGGGAGGTAGCCAGATGACACTCAAAGGCAAAGTAGCGATGGTCACCGGCGCGTCGTCCGGGATCGGTAAGGCGATCGCGCAGCTGTACGCGCGCGAAGGCGCCGCCGTCGTTCTCGCGGACATGAACCGGGAGGCGGGCGAGAGCGCCGCCGAGGAGATTCGCAAAGCCGGCGGAGACGCGTTGTTCGTGCCCGCCAACGTCGCGGAGGCGGCCGACGGCGAGCGCACGGTGAAAGCGGCGGTGGAACGCTACGGCCGCCTGGACTGCGCGTGCAACAACGCCGGCATCGGGGGCGAACCGAACCTGACCGCCGACTATTCGATCGAAGGCTGGTCGAAGGTCATCGCCATCAATCTTTCCGGCGTCTTCTACGGGATGAAGTACCAGATTCCCGCGATGGTGAAGAGCGGGGGCGGCTCGATCGTCAACATGGCCTCGATTCTCGGGCAGGTCGGGTTCTCGGGTGCGAGCGCGTACGTCGCGGCCAAGCACGGCGTGGTGGGCCTGACCAAGAATGCCGCGCTCGAGTACGCGAAGAGCCGGATCCGCGTCAACGCGGTCGGCCCCGGGTTCATCAGCACGCCGCTCATCAAGGCGCTGGAAGACGACCCACGCGCGATGGAAACACTGGTCTCGATGCATCCGATCGGACGGCTGGGGAGACCGGAAGAGGTGGCCGAACTGGTGGTGTGGTTGAGCTCGGAGAAGGCGTCGTTCGTGACGGGAAGCTACTACGCGGTGGACGGGGGGTATCTTTCTCGGTAGCCAGGCTCGGTAGCTTGGCTCGCTAGATCGATTTCGCGGTCTCGTCGGACGCGGCGACGCCGCGTGTGTCGGCACACGCGACGTCGCGCACGTCCTCTAATTCAAAGAGTGGCCGGCGTTGGGGGGCAACGCGTCGCCCAGACGCCGCGGAAGAATCCACACTCGCGGTTCGCCTCGCCGGTGCCCCACACACCCTTCAGTCCACCCATGGCGCGCAGCTCGCGCGAGAACCACACGCCTTCGAACCAGCCGTCCGCTTCACGGGCGTTGGTGGAAGGAAGCACGCCGTAGGTGCCCTTCAAGAGGCCCTTGAAGCGGCCGTTCTCGCTGATCCACTTGCCGAAGAACACGTGGCGGCCTTCGCCGTTCTCGCCGTAGACGCCGCGCAGATAGCCCATGTGCACGCCGTTCTCGCTCACCCACTTGCCGCGGAACACGCCGGCGTAGCGCTTGTCTTCGACGTTGCGCCACTGGCCCGCGAGGAAGCCCTGCGGGCACTGACCCGGCATGACCATTACGGTGTTGAAGGCCACGGCGTTGCCCGCGTCGTCGACGGGAATCACCTTGTGCAGGTTGGCCAGCTCGTCCTGGGTGAAGGTCACGGTGAGCGGGCCGGTCTTGAACGTGACCGAGAGCGGCTCGTCGCAGAGAGAATCAACCACTCCCGCCGACGTGCGCAGAGAATCGCAGCGCGTCTTCAGGAGCGACACGATCACGCCATCGAAGTGAGGCTGGGTGTGAGACACCCACTCGACGCACTGGCGCGAGGTGCGCGGCAGGAGGTAGTCGCGCGGCTCGAACTGGATGGTCCGCCGCACTACCATCACGCCGTTGTCGGCGCACAGCGATCCCGTCCAGTCGGTCGAAAAGTCGATCAGAGTATCCGCGCGCAGGTTTCCCCAGGTGACCATGAGGAAACGGTGCGGGCGCCGGCGATCGACGCGGGTGGTGTCGACGTCGTCGACCACGGCCACGTCGGTCGCCGGGCCGTAGTCGGCCTCCAGCACCGCCTCGCCGAAGGCGGGGGCCTCGTCGGCTGTACTGAAGCCGCCATATGGATCGTCGAGGTTCACGGTCTGCTCACGGCTCGACACGTCGTTGGACAGGTCGGCGTCGGCCGCGTTGTCACAGCCGGCGAATACCCACGCTGCCAAGAGCGCAGGTAGCACGAGGTTCAGGACAGGTTGGATGCGTTTCATCGGAAGTCACTCCTTGTTCTGGCTTCCCACTTCTTGGCGGCTTCGTGCCGCTGCACGCGGGGCGCGTCTAACGGGTGGCGGCGCGGGTGGCGTCGCCTCAATCCGGGTATGGCAACGCCCGTGCCGGGGCCGGGGTTGCATCGGTTGCTCTCGTAAGCTAAAGTGCCGGCATCGGTTTGGCGCTCCGGGTCGGCTCGACCTCCGGCCCCCTCGACGCCCGGGCTGTCCCTGTGGGTTCACACCGCGTACGCACGGGGACACACGGAAACCAGGTCCACGAGATAGGGACGGATGACGAAGAAGCATTCCCTCCACTGGCAGGACGTTCTGGCGGCTGCGGCCGTGACCGCGTTCGCGACGGCCATCGTCGTGCGGCCGCTCCCGAACCTCGACCTGTGGTGGCTGCTCGCCGTCGGCCGCCGCATCGTCGAGACCCACCGATACATCTACACGGACCCGTTTTCGTTCACGCTCGCGGGCGCGCCCTGGTCACCTCAGGGCTACGCCTCCGCGATCCTCTTCTTTCTGCTGCACAAGGCGGGTGGGATGGGCGCGATCGGGGTGCTCCGGGTCGCCCTCGTCGGCGTGACGGTCGCCCTGTCGTTTCGCTCCTTGCGGTCGATCGGCGCCTCGTGGGCGATGGCCGCGCCGCTGGTGATGGTGGCCGTGATCACCTCGCACTCGCGCCTCACCGACCGCGGCCAGCTCTTCGAGTACGTGTTCATCGCGTGGCTGATGGGGTTTCTCCTCACGTCGCATGAGCGCCGCGGCAGATCATTCTTCGTCCTGCCGGCGCTGGTTCAGCTGGCGTGGGTGCAGCTGCATTCGAGTTTCCTGCTCGGCCCGGCCCTGACCGCGATCTTCTTTGCCGCCGAGTGGATCGCATCGCGCGTTCCCGCGTTCCAGGACCCGAAGCGTCACGATTTTGGGCGCGCGGCGAAGCTGGTGCTCCTGATGGCGCTGGTCTGCCTGGTGAATCCGAATCCGAAGGCGTTCTTGATCCAGCCGTTCGACCCCGCGCAGCGGGAGCTCCTGTCGCAATTCACCCTGGAGTGGAAGTCGCCCTTCGACCCCGCGATCGCCGCGGGGAATTTCCATCCGTATTATGAAGTGCTGCTGGGGCTCGCGGCGCTCGCCGTGCTCCTGAACCTGGCCAGGCTCCCGCTGGCGCCGGTGGCGCTGCTCGCGGCGACGGCGTATCTGTCGCTCCAGTCGCACCGCTTCCGCGTCGAGTTCGCGCTGGTGGCGGTGCCGATGATTGCGACGCTGGTGATGTCGGCCCCCGCGTTGGGCTCGTTCGCGCGGCGCGGGAAGCGCGCGCGGGCGGCGTGGGCGACGGCAGGCCTCGTGACGGCACTCGTCCTGGCCGCGATCGGGCGCGACCGCTTTCTCGCGTCCCACGACAATCCGAGGCTGTATCCGGACGGCGCGCTCGATTTCGTGGCGCAAAACGGCGTCGCCAGGCGGCCGTTTCACTCCATCGGCTTCGGCTCGTACCTCATGTGGGACCTGTACGGAAAACGGCAGACGTTCATCGACGGGCGCAGTTTCGACCCGGGCCTGTATCGCGAATTCATTGCCGCGCAGACGAACGTTGCGGGCTTCCAAGCGGTGATCGACAAGTACCGGATCGATTCATTCGTGCTTCCCGCGCCCTCGCGGCCGGATCCCGGGATGCGCAACGTGCACCACGCGCTGCTCGCGGCGCGCGACCGCTGGGACATGGTGTACCTCGACGAGAATGCGGCGGTGTATGTGGCGCGCGCGCAGGCGGATTCGTCGTGGCTCGCGGCGCACGCGCTTCGTGCTTACCACCCGCTGACGTTCGGGAGCCTGCCTTCGCCGGAGGCGATGGCGGCGGCGATCGTCGACATGGAGCGCATCGTCACCGCGACCCCGGTGTCGACGCAGGCGCTCAACGATCTGGGAATCGCGCTCTTCTCCCAGGGGCGTTTCGACGAGTCCATCGCCGTGTTCGAACGGCTCGCCCCTCTCCGGCCGCACAGCGCCGACGTCTACATGAACATGGCCCGGGCCTGCGTGGGCAAGGGGGACATCGAGTGCGCGCTGCGCGCGTGCAACCGCGCGCTGCAGGCCGACCCGGGAAACGCGCAGGCGACGCAGGTGCGCGACGTGTTAATGAGGAGGGGAAAGTAGCGGCGCCACCCGCTCGAGCGGTATCCAATAGGCTCGTAGTCACTCCTGCCGCCACGGCGGATCCATGACGCAGCGGAATCCTATGTAGACCCACCGCTTGCCCGGTGACGTGCTCTCGCGGTTGGCGCAGCGCAGGTACTTCGGAAACGTGTTCCAGGAGCCGCCGCGGTACACGCGCCGGTTGCTGCTGAACTGCTCGTTGCGATCCGGAATCCCGCGTGGAAGGACGTCGTTCGGGCCCCGTGGATAGGCTTCGTACTGATCGCTCACCCATTCCGCCGCGTTGCCCGCCATGTCGAAACATCCGTACGGACTCGTTCCCGACGGGAAGCTCATGACCGGCATGAGCCGGTCGGAGTTGTTGGCGCGGACGCGGTCGAAGCCCTCGCCCCAGGGGAACTCGCGCCCGTCGGTGCCCCGCGCGGCCTTCTCCCACTCGGCCTCGGTCGGCAGCCGCTTGCCCACGAACCGCGCGTACGCGGCCGCTTCCTCCCAGGTGATGCTGACGATCGGCAGCCCGTCTTCGCCGATGCCGTAGCTCCCGTCGAGCCATTTGGGCGGGGCTTCCACCTTCATCGAGTCCATGTAGGCTTTGTACTCGGCGTTGGTCACTTCGTGGATGTCGATATAGAAATCGTCGACCCACACGTGCCGCTGGGGAAACTCGTCGACCTCGGCCTGCGTGCCAGTTCGGCGCGCCGAACTGCCCATCAGGAACTCACCCGCGGGAACGAAGACCATGTCCTGGACGGTCGGAACCGGGTCGGGCCGAAACGGTTGCGAAGACCCGGCCGGGGGGTCCGCCGCCCCCCGGTTCGCCTGCCCGATGGCGGCGCAGAGGAAGGCGGAGACGGCCAACAACAGGAGGACGGGTCGCATAGGATCGGGGGGTCAGGACCTCCGGCGGGGTTGGAAGCGTCCGAATTGGGACACTCTAACGGCGCCGCGGCAGGTGAGTAAACCGTAATTCATCGTTCGTGTTATGGAGTCGGAACGGGTCACCGGACTCCCGACGCCCGGCGTCGGCCGCCAGGCAATGGGTGGTGCACGGGTTGGGCCTAAAAGACTGGAAGGCAGCGCATCTTTCGACACGCTGCCTTCCTCTGGTGGGGACTAACTGAAAACGACGCGTTTTGGGACTAGGGACGCCGTTTCCTCTTCCTGACTTGGCTTTGCGATAAATTCTGTGAAGCCGATACCGTCCGCCTCAACCCATCCTAGTATCCGAACGGTTGCCGCATGTTCTTCCCACGGTACCGGCTTCGAGGATCAATATAGATCGGGTCTTGATATGCGTAAAATAGAAAATGTATATTCTAGTTATAAGAAAAACATATGGCAGCCATCAACCTGAATCACCTGTTCTATTTCTACGAGGTCGCCCGTCACGGGAGCTTCACGCGGGCGGCGCGCGAGCTGCTGGTGTCCCAGTCCGCGTTGAGCGTACAGATCAAGTCGCTCGAGACCTCGCTGGGAGCCGCCCTCTTCGACCGCCGTCGCGCCGGCGTGTCCCTCACGGACGCGGGCCAGCGCGCCTTCACGGCTGCCGAACGGATTTTCGCGGACGTCGATCAACTGGTCGCCGATTTTCGCCAGGACGGCCGGCGCCTCCCGGGGACGGTGAACGTCGGGACGGTGAACAGCATCGGGATCTACATGCTCCCGGACCTGCTGACCGCGTTTCGGACCCGGTACCCGGATGTTCGCGTCCGTCTCGACTTCCGCGAGTCCGAGCGGGTGATGGATCAGCTCTACCAGGGAAAAACCGACCTCGCCCTCGTGCCCTGGCAGCGCGCGTATCCCGACCTCGCGCCGACGGTCCTGACACGACAGAAGCTCTTTCTGGTGGCCCCGCCCGATCACCCGCTGGCGGGTGCGGAAACGCTCTCCCCCCACGACCTCGAGGGGCACTCGTTCGTGGGGTACCACGAAGGCATGCACACCCGGGCGATGATCGACGCGCTGTTCAAACGCATGTCGCTCAACGTGGAGTACTCCATCGAGTCCTCCAACGCGGCGACGATCAAGCAGATGGTGCTGGCGGGGATGGGGATCGCTTTCCTGCCCGAGATGGCGGTGGTGGGCGAGTTGCGGCGCGGGCACCTCGTGCGCCTGGACGTGCCACCGCTGGTGATGCACCAGGACGTGACCCTCTATGTGCGTCGCAACCGCGCGCTCTCGCGCACGGCGACCGATTTCGTGAGCTTCCTGCAGGAATACTTCGACACGAAGAAACGGGTTTCGGAGAAGCGCGGGCACTGACCCGCCTCCTCGTGGCGGGCGGGATGCGCTCCCTCTATCGCCGTCCTCCCGCGCACATTGTTGAAATGCGCGACTGCGGATTGGCGTGCGAGGGAGCGCACACCGCCCCTGGGCAGGCGATATATCGGGCGAAGCGCGATCTCGCGAGTCGCGCGTAGCAACTTGTGCGCGCGAGCGCATGAGCGCGGAGTCCGATATATCGCCTGTCCGGTTTACGCGGGAGCGGTGGCGGAGGGAGTGTATCCAGCCCGGACTACTCTTGCAGGCACGCGCCGACCAGAGTGCTATACTCCGGCCCATGCGCATCCTCCACACCGCCGACGTTCACCTGCGCAGCGCCCGCGACGAGCGCTGGGAGGCCCTCGGCGCGGTGCTCGACGTCGCGGCGCGGGAGCACGCGGACGTGCTCGCCATCGCGGGGGACCTATTCGACCGCGACGTCGACGCGCACGCGCTCAAGACCGAGTTGCGCCGGCGCTTCGAACGCTTTCCCGGCCGCGTGGTGCTCATCCCGGGGAATCACGACGACGGCGGCATTCGTCCCGGGGATTTCTTCGGTGCGAATGTCCACGTGCTCGCCGGGCACGACCTGGTGGCCGACATCGGCGGCGTGCGCTTCGTCGGCGTGCCGTTCGAGGATGTCGGCGCGGACGAGACGCTGCGGCGCCTGCGCGACGCGGCGAAGCTCCGGGCCGAGGGCCCCAACGTGCTCCTCTTCCACGGCGAGTTGCTCGACGTCTCTCCCCTGGGCGGCGCGTACGGCGACGAGGAAGGGCGCGACTACATGCCCGCCCGGCTGGCGGATCTCGGCGAGCTCGGTTTCGACTACGTGCTCGCGGGCCATTTTCACCGCGCCCACGACGTGCGCGCGTGCGGCCGTGGCTACTTCGTGTATTCCGGGTCGCCGGTTTCCATCACGCGCCGCGAAACCGGGTGCCGTCACGCGAACCTCGTGTCGATCGGGAGCGCGCCCGAACCCGTCGCGCTGGACACCCACCACTACCAGGCCATCGACGCGCGCCTCGCGCCGGACGACGCCGAGCACCCGCTGGCCCGCATCGAGCGCGAACTCTCGGGTGCCGACCCGCGCGCCCGCGTGCTCATGTCGATCCGGGGCTTCACCGATCTCGAGAAATGGGGACTGCGCGAGAACGAATTCCACGCCGCGCTCAAGGTGCTGGTGGCGCGCTTCAACGTCGAGACGCTCGACGCCGGCGAGTGCCTGGACGTGACCGGGATCGTCGAAGGCGACCTGTTTCGCCGCTTCGCCGCCCGGCTGGAGGACTCGGCGCTCCCGGAGGACGAACGCGCGCTGGTGCGCGAGATGGCCATCCGTGCCATGATGGAGGTGCCGGGTGCACGTTAAGCGCGTCGTCGTGTCCCGCTACGGACCGCTCGAGCCGATCGACGCCTCCTTCGCGCCGTTTACCGTGGTGCACGGCCCCAACGAGAAGGGGAAGACGCTGCTGCTCGACGCGCTCCTGCGCATGTTCTTCAAGGACGAGCTCAAGCGGCACGTCAAACTCTTCGGCAATCTCTCTCGCGTCTCGGAGACCCCGGAAGGGTACGTGGTGGTTGCCACCCACGCGGAGGAAGTCAAACTCGCCGCCGACGCCACGCTGGCGACCGTCGCGCCCTCGCCGATTTCCCCCGAGGATTTTCGCAACGTGTTCCTGATCCGGGACAGCGACCTCGACATCCACAACGAGACCGCATACTACGGCCGCGTCACCGAGCAGCTCTGCGGCACGCGGTCGCGGCAGATCGAGAAGATCCTCGCGGCGCTAAAGATATTGGGACGCCTGCGCAGCGCCACCCCGGACAGCGTGCTTACCAGGAGCAAGGGCACGCGACGGGTCGGCGAACGCCTCGAGACCGCGGAGGCGCTGCTCGACGAGATGAACGCCGCGCGCACCCGCCTCGACGCGGTGGGGTTCGACGCCGCCGATCGCCGGCTGGTGGACCGGGTCGAGCGCCGGGCGCAGCTCGAAGTCGAGCGCGAGCGGTTCCGCGCAGCGGAACGGCGGGCACGCTTCCTCGACGCGCGTTCGATCGTGGCCGCGGCGCGCGAACGTCTGGATGCGCTGGCGCCGCTCACACGCCTCGACGAACGCGACCTGGCGTCGTGGAGAAGAATTGCGGCGGAGAGAACAATGCTTTCGACCGACATCGAGCGGTTGGAAGGCAATCGCGTGAGCATGGCGGGCCGGGTGGAGGAAGCGCGGGCGTCGCTCGAAAAGGCGCGCTCCGCCGTGGCGGGGGTCGAGGCACGGCGGGATGCCGCGCGCTCGGAGATCACGCCCGCGTTGGAACGGTGGCTGCGCGACCGCGACGCGCGCGAACGGGACGAACGCGCCGCGCCGGCCCGTCTCGGAGCCATGATCGCGGCGGCGGTCATCGGCGCGGCCGCGGCGATCCTCGCCTTCGTGATCCGGGAGCCGTTCGTCGTGGGTGCGGTGGTGGCGTGCGCGGCGGTGGCCGGCGCGTTCGGCTTCGTGCTCTGGCGCGCCGGCCGCGAGCGAGCCGCATTCACCGTTCGCGGGCGCGACCTCGAGGCCACGGCGCTGCGGCTGGGCTTCGCGGTCGCCACCAACGACGCGCTCCCCGACGCGGTGGCATTCCTGCAGACCGAGCTCGAGCGCGAGCTGGACCGCGCGCGCGACGCGGAGGCAGCGGTGCGCGCGATCGAGGGCGAAGTGGCGGCGCGCGTGCAGGAACAGGACGCCCGCCGCGCGCGGGTGCAGGAGCTGGCGGTGGAGGAAGCGACCATTCGCGGGGAATGCGGGTGCCCGTCGATCGACGCGCTGGAGGCGAGCATCGGAGAAAAACGAAAACTGGAGGCCGAGGTCGACGCCAAGCTGGTCGCGTTGCGCGCGACGCTGCCGTCGGTCGGCGAGCGCCAGCCGCCCGCCGCCCTGGTCGCGTTCGAGCGCGAGATCGAACGGCGCCTGGCCGAGATCGCGGACGCGGGTGTCCCCGACGATCCCGACGCATCGGCGGCGACCGAGCAGGAACTCGCGCACGTGGTCGAAGAGGAGCGCGCGCTCCGGCGCGCGCTGGAACAGGGGCGCCACGATCTCAAGCACATCGAATTCAAGCTCGCCGAACTGGGCGTCCTCGACGAAGCGCCGCGCTGCCGGACCGCGCGGGAACTGTCGATGCTGGGCGATCGGGTCCGGGAGTTCTGCGAGGCCGTGCGCCGCGACCAGCGCCTCGCCCACGAAGCGATTCGGATCTTCCAGGAGCTCGACGCCGAGGAACGCGAGCGCGTGGGCGAACTCTTCGGCGAGGGGTCGATGGTGTCGAAGTGGTTTCACGAGATCACCGACGGACGCTACCGGGCGGTCTACTTCGACGCGGAAAACGGGGAGGTCGAGGTGGAGCGCGCGGACAGGAAGCGCCTGCCGGCCGCGTCGCTCTCCGGCGGGGCGTTCGACCAGCTCTACCTCGCCATCCGGGCGAGCATCGCGGAACGGATGCTTCCGGAGTCGAAGGGCTTCTTCCTGCTGGACGATCCCTTCCTCAAGGCGGACCGCGAGCGACTGCGGACGCTCATGCGGATGCTGCGCCGTCTGGTCGAGCGGGGGTGGCAGGTGATCTACTTCACCGCGAAGGACGAAGTGGTCGACGCGCTCGAGGCGGACGCCCGCGCGGGCAACGTGTCCATCATCGAGTTGGAACGCCCGCTGTTCGCGCGGCCGCTTCCGCAACCGCCGCAGCGGCCGGACCTGCCCGGTCTCTTCTAGAAAAAACCCTGCATTGACAGGTGGGGCGTCGTCACGCTAAATTATAAGACGTTAACGGGTTCCCCCTGACGGCCGATCCACCCCTCTCGTCAATCCAGCGGTACTCGATGCTGACTCGTTTTCCCGTTCCCCGCGCTGCGTGCTTCGCCGTGCTGGTGGCCATGGGTAGCATTCGCCGCGGGCGTGGCCCGGGCGACGACCAACCCGCGTCTCCACTGGAAGACGATCTCCACCGAGCATTTCGACGTCCATTTTCACGAAGGCGAGGAGTGGACCGGTCAGGAAGTCGCGAAGATCGCCGAAGAGATGTACGGCCCCATCACGCGGCTCTATGACTACGAGCCCAAGCGCTGTCATTTCGTGCTGCTCGACACCGAGGACTACGCCAACGGCGCCGCGTACTACTACGACAACAAGATCGAAATCTGGGCGACCAATCTCGAGTTCCAGTTGCGCGGCACCACGCCGTGGCTGCGCAACGTCATCACCCACGAGTTCACCCACATCGTCTCGATCCAGTCGGCGATGAAGATGCCGCTGCGCATCCCGGCGCTCTATTTCCAGGCCGTCGGCTTCGAGTCCGAAAAGCGCCCGGACGTGATCAACGGCTACCCCGACATGATCGTGTCGTATCCCGTCACCGGCACGGTCGTGCCGGGCTGGTGGGCCGAGGGCGTCGCCCAGTATCAGTCCCCGAGCTTTCAGACCGACTGCTGGGACACCCACCGCGACATGATCCTGCGCGCGGCGGTGGTCGAGGATCGCATGCTCTCCTACGACGCGATGGGGTTTCTGGGCCACAGCGGTCTCGGCAACGAGCAGGTGTACGACCACGGCTTCGGGCTGGTGCGCTACATCGCCGCCACCTACGGGCCCGGGTCGCTCGACACGATCAGCACCTACATGGGCAAGTGGTATCGCCTGACCATCGACGGGGCGCTCAAGCAGGCCACCGGCAAGAAAGGCGAGCAGCTCTACGACGACTGGAAGGCATCGCTGCAGCGGCGCTACGACGCCATGCTGATCCCGGTGCGCGCGAATCCGCGCGCGGGCGTGATTCTCTCCGATGCCGGGTTCATGACCCATTCGCCGTCGTTTTCTCCCGACGGCAGGACGGTCGCGTTTCTCTCTAATGAGGGGAGCGACTTCGCGAAGACGAGTCTCTATCTCTCGAACCGCGACGGAAAGGCGCCCCGGGAGCTCGAGGGTGGCGTATCGTCGCGCGCGGTGTTTTCACCCGACGGCAAGCGCCTCGTGTACGGCAAGCACACGAAGGTGGACAAGTACGGCGCGATGGTGAGCGATCTCTACGTCTACGAGCTGGCGTCCCGGAAGGAGAAGCGGCTCACGCGCCACGCGCGCGCGGCCGAGCCCCAGTGGTCGCCCAACGGGCGCACGGTCGTGTTCGTGCTGAACAGCGACGGGACGCACCGGCTGGCGACGATCGACGCCGGCGGCGGGGAGCTACGCATCCTGCTGGCCGGAGAGCCGGGGCGGCAATTCTACGCGCCGCAGTTTTCGCCCGACGGAAGCCGCGTCCTCTTCGGCGTGTTCACCAGCGGGACCCGCGATCTCGCCTCGATCGCCGCCGATGGGAGCGATTTCCGCTACGAGCTGCGCACGATCAACGACGAGCGCGACGCGCGCTGGACACCGGACGGGCGCGGCATCGTGTTCGCGTCGGACCGCACCGGCATCTTCGACATCTACCGGATGGACGCCACCACGCGCGAGGTGGAGCAACTCACCAACGTAATCGGCGGCGCATTCATGCCCGATCTCGCGGCGAGCGGCGAGCTCGTGTACTCCGAGTACGCGGCGACCGGCTACCGCGTCTCGATACTCGATCCCGCCTCCGAGCCGGTCGCGCGTCTGACCGAAAGCGAGTATGCGGCGCGCGCGACCGGAGAGTTCGAGGAGTGCGGACCGCTCAAGGGCGGAAGCGATCTGAGCGAGGCCGCGTTCTCCCCCGACCTCTCGGCGGCGACTCTGTCGGCCGGGACCGGGGCCGGCCAGGGGTCCGCGCCCGCGATCACCGCCCCGGGGCTGGTGAGCTCCGAGGCCAAACCGTACAAGTGGGACTACACCGGCTTTCAGTTCTACCCGCGCGTGGTGATCTGGGACGGGACGCCGCGCCTGGGCCTGTTTGCTTCCAGCAACGAAATCCTCGACCGCCAGAGTCTCTTCTTCGGGGGATCCTACGGCGTCGACGGCGAGTTCGACGCGATCGTCAATTTCGAGCTGCGGCGGCTTTTTCCCGTGCTGTTCATGCAGTACTACCGCGTGCGCCAGAACTACGAAGACCAGTTTCCGATCGAGGATCTCGCCCGCTACTACTACGTCGACTACAAGTACGACGTGTGGTCCGCAGACCTGGGGCTGCGCTTCGAATTCGAAGACCCCTACAGTCTCACGCGCCGCAACGACATTTCCATCTGGTGGAACCACAGCGAGTACAGCATCCACCTCGACCCCGAGTACGTGCCCATCGACGACCTGGACGCGCCCCGCAGCCCCGACCAGAAGGTGTCGTGGAAGTATTTCATCGGTAACGAGGCGCACCTGCACTGGCACTACAAGTCGATCACACGCGCGGTCGACAGCGACATCAATCCGCGCGGCGGACGGCAGATCGACGTCGAGCTGACGTACGCGAACGACGATCTGTTCGAGAGCGGTGAGTTCGAGTACGGGGTGCGACCGGACTTCACGCGCAATCAGTTCGGGCAGTACACGGTGGACTGGCGGGAGTACCTGGCGCTGCCGGCGTGGCGGCACACGCTGGAACTGCGGTTGATGGGCTCGTTCATCGACAACGACGTCGACGACTTCTTCTGGGTCTACATGGGCGGCATGGACCGGCTGCGCGGGTACACGTACTACGCGATCGGCGGGCGCAAGGGCGCGCTCGCGAGCGCCACCTACCGGTTTCCCATCTTCCGGCAGATCGCCCGGCAGGCGTCGTGGCTCACCTTCAAAGACCTGTACGGGGCCGTGTTCTACGCGGTGGGGAGCGCGTGGAACCAGGGCAACACGCCGAGCGACGACCCTGCGCTGGCCCGAGACTACTACACCTCGGCGGGCGGCGAGCTACGGCTCAACCTCGGCTCGTTCTATTCCTATCCGACCACGATCGATTTTTCGGCCGCCTACGCGCTCGACCAGGCCGAGTACGTCAACCCGATCTTCGACGTGCCCGCGGTCGTCTACGACCCGCAGTGGCGCTACTATCTCCTGGTCGGCTTCACATTCTGACTTCAGGCCCCGGCTGCCGGCTTCTTCTTCTTGAGGAAGCTGCCGATCAACGTGAGCACCACGCCTCCGACCGCGCCGGCGCCCAACTCTCCGCCCACGCCGCCGCTGCCCATCACCTGACCGCCGAGGAGCCCGCCTGCCGCGCCGAGCAGGGTGTTCCACATCGGGCCCATGCTTCGATTCTTCATCAGCGCGCCGAGGGCGTTGCCGCCCACGCCGCCACCGAGCAGACCCATCAGCATATTCATCAGACTGCTATCCATGTGACCTCCTTCGAACCGCGAGGTGGTGCTCGCCAAAACGGGTGCGCGGCGCGGGGTGCGGGCAAGCGCGTTAAGTGTGAGTCGAACCGCTGACGTTGGCAAGCGACATTCGTGGCGCGAGGAGCGTGCTGGTCGTGCTAAGGTTCACAAGCGAATCGGAGGTCACACTACGATGATCGAGACTCCGCGCCTGCTCCTGGTTCCAGCCACGATCGAACTGTGCCGGGCCGAGCTCGAAGACCGCGCGCGTTTCGCGCGTCTGCTCGACGCGGACCTGCCCGCGGACTGGCCGCCCCCGCTCAACGACGACAACACGATCCGCTGGGTGGTCGGCCACCTGACCGAGCACCCCGACGCGGCGCTGTGGACGATGTGGTATTTCCTGCTGCGGCGTTCCGGCGAGCGAGCGCTCGCCATCGGCAAGGGCGGGTTCACGGGAGCGCCCGCGCCCGACGGCACCTGCGAGGTCGGGTATTCCGTGGCGGAGTCCCACCAGCGGCGCGGGTACGCCACCGAAGCCACGAACGGGCTGGTGGGCCACGCCTTCGAGGATCCTCGCGTCAGCCGCGTCATCGCCCACACGCTCCCCGACCTGACGCCTTCGATCCGCGTGCTCGAGAAGTGCGGGTTCGTCTTCGTGGGAGACGGCGAAGAGGCGGGGACGATACGTTTCGAGTTGCGACGCGCTACAGCTCCGCGTACGGCACGCTGAACGTGTCGCCCTGCGTGAGGTCTCCGGTCTCGAAGCCGCTACGGAACCAGGCCGCGCGCTGCGCGGAGGTGCCGTGCGTGAACGAGTCCGGAACGACGTGACCGCTCGACGCCTTCTGGAGGCGATCGTCGCCGACCGCGGAGGCCGCGGCGATCGCTTCCTCCAGGTCCCCGGCCTCGACGACGTCGAGCGACGCGCGTGCGAAGTGGGCCCATACGCCGGCGAGAAAGTCGGCCTGCAACTCGAGCCGCACCGACATCTGGTTGTACGCCTCCTCCGTCATGCGCCCGCGCATCGCGTCCATGCGATCCGTGATTCCCATCAGCTTCTGGACGTGGTGGCCGACCTCGTGCGCGACCACGTACGCGATCGCGAAGTCGCCGGGAGCGCCGAAGCGCGTTTGCAGCTCGTCGAAGAACGAGAGATCGATGTACACCTTCTCGTCGGATGGGCAGTAGAACGGTCCGGACGCCGTGCTCGCCCACCCGCAGGCGGATTCGACCTGGTCGCTGTACAGCACGACCCACGGCTTGCGGTACGCCATGCCTTCCTCCGCGAGCAGCCGGCCCCAGATGTCTTCGGTATCCGCCAGCACCACCGACACGAACTGCTTCATTTCTTCCGCGTGTGCGTCCACCGGCGCGTCGGCAGCGGGTTCCAGCTGCGTGGTCGCGACCTGGTTCAGCAGGTCCCGCGGATCCGCGCCGAATAGCAGCGCCACCACCAGCACCACGATCGCGCCGAGCCCGCCGCCCACCACCATCCGGCCGCCCCGCCCGCGCTGGTCGTCGACATTGCCGCTCTGACGCCTTCCGGTCCATTTCATGGCGAACTCCTCGTTACGGGTTGACGCGCATGCGCCGCGATCGCGTCGGCCAGGAGGTCGGCGACCACGCGGTGCCCCTCGATCGACAAATGGTCGTGGTCGAGAAAGAGACGCTCGGGTGCGACGTGTGTGCGGTGAGTATACTCCACCAGCGGAGGGAGCAAGTCGATCAGCGGAATGCCCCGCGCCGCCGCGTACGAGGCGATCACGCGCTGCGGCGCCGAGAGGCGTTCAGGATCCGAGAGCTGGACGGTGAACGGAAGTACTACCACCAGCACCGGGATCCCGTGCGCGCCGCAGCCGTCGACGATCGCCTGCAGATCCGCCAGCGCGTAGTCCCACGCCATTTTCACGTTGGGCTGCTCGGGATGCGCCATCAGGGTCTCGACCTCGAGCATCTCCTGATGCAAGGCGCCCAGCCGCAGGTCCGCGCCGAGGCGCCGCCTCGCCTTGATCTCGAGGATCAGGTTCTGGATTTCGTAACAGAGCGCGCTCTTCGACACCAGGCGGTCGAAAATGGACACGTAGGAATGTCTTAATTGAAAACCCTCGTCGGAGCCGCCGAAACGGGCCAGGTGAAACATCTCGGTCACGTCGTTGAGCACGAACCCGACCACGACCAGGTCGGGGTTGTACCCGTACCCCTCTTGTTCCAGCAGGATCCGCTGCTGCCACTGGGAGTAGCCTTCGACCGCCAGATTCACCGTCTCGGTCGGAATCGAGTCGCGCGCCTCCAGCATCGATCCGATCACGTACGGGTAGGTGTCCTCCCAGCGCGCGATGCGATAGCCGAACGTCACCGAGTCGCCGAGGTAGAGGACGCGCCGCGTTCCGCCGGCGCGCGGGTAGGGGACGACCGGGCCGCGGAAGCCCCGCTCGTTGACGTGCACCTCGACGCCGCCCCACTCGTCGACGGCGTTGGCGCGCAGTTTCCACCCGAGCGTGTCGTCGCGCACGAAGAGCGTCGTCGTCTTCTCGTGCGGGGGGACGAACGCGCGCAGCGCGAGTTCGAGCCATCCCACCGGCACCGCGATCACGAACAGGGAAAGCAGGATTCGCTCGACGAGCGCGCGGCGGAACCAGCGATCCAGCGGGGCGACCCGCCCGACGAGCCACGCGGCGGCCAGCAGCGCGGCGCCGGTGCCAAGAAATGCGAGCTGCATCGCGTGCACGCGGGCGGGGTCGGGCTCGGCGATGCCGGGGCGGTGCAGGAGCGAACGCGCCGTGCGGACCGCGAGCGAAACGAACCAGGTGTTGTGCACGGCGGCGCCGGTCACGAAGATGACGCCGGCGATCGCGAGCAAGGTCCGGCTCGCGCCGCGGCGGGCGACGGGGGAGGGAGTCGCCACGCGGGGTCTACCCTTTCTCGATCTGGCGAACCGAGCCCGACCAGTCGAACTCGAAGACCTCGTACTCGGCCTTCGACATGCCGACGGCCTGGTAGGTCTTCTGCGCGCGCTCGTTGAGGCGGTGGACGTACAGGCGCAGGCCCCTCACGTCCCGCTGCGCGCGCGCCACCGATTCGATGTGGCGATAGATCGCGCGGAACACGCCGTGCCGTCGCGCGCCCGGTTCCACGTACACGCTCTGCAGCCACCACAGCACGCCGTCGCGCCAGTCCGTCAGCTCGAAGGTGACCATGGTGCCGCCGACAACCTTGCCGTCGATCTGGGCGATGAAGTACCGGCACAGCTCGGGGTGCGCGAAGCCACGCCGCACGCCCGCGGTGAGGGTCGGGTTGTCGAGCACCCTGCCCTCGGATTCCAGCGCCAGGCGGCGGTTGAAATCGACGAGCAGCGGCAGGTCGAGCTCGTTGGCATCGCGGACGGTGATTTTCGTTCGCCTGGGCATGTCGGGTGGAGGCCCGGGATGGGCGTACCCGAATCCTAGCAGGTCGGCCGGCGGGCGGCTACTCGTGAAGCGCGAAGGAAGGGCGCGAGAACTCGCGGGGGTTGATCTTGAAGCGGGCGAGCCGGTTGCGAAGCGCACCGCGACTGACCCCCATCAGCTCGGCGGCGCGCGACACGTTGCCGCGCGTGCGCTTGAGTGTCGCCTCGATCAGCGCGCGCTCCACCTCGTCGAGCGTGACCGCGCCGGTGGGGAGCTCCATCTCGATGCGGCCCTCCGTGCGGCGGAGCGCAGCCGCGCGGGGCGCCGCCGTCGACGGAACCGCGATCGGGAGGTGGGACGCCTCGATCCGGTCCCCCTGGCAGAGCAGCACGGCGCGCTCGAGCACGTTGACCAGCTCGCGCACGTTGCCGGGCCACGGATAGGCGCGGGTCATCGCCTTCGCCTCGGGCGAGAGCACGAGCCCGGGCTTGTTGAACTTCTTCTTGAAGGATTCCAGGTAGTGGGCGGCAATCGTGTCGATGTCCTCGATCCGCTCGCGTAGCGGCGGTACGCGGATCTCCACCACGTTGAGCCGGTAGTAGAAGTCCTGGCGGAAGCGTCCCTCGCTCACCTGCTCCCGGATCTCGCGGTTGCTGGCGGCAATGACGCGCGTTTCGACCGTGACCTCGCGCTCTCCGCCCAGGCGGCGGAAGCGTTTCGTGTCGAGAAACTTGAGGAGCTTCGCCTGGGTCACGGGTTCGATCTCGGTGATTTCGTCGAGAAACAGAGTCCCGCCATCGGCCAGCTCGATCAGTCCGACCTTCTGGCCACGCGCGTCTGTAAACGCCCCCGGCTCGTAGCCGAACAGCTCGCTTTCGAGCAGGTTGTGCGGAATCGCGGCGCAGTTGATCTCGATGAACGGACCGGTGGAGGCGCGTGAGCGCTCGTGGATGGTATGGGCGAATAGGCTCTTTCCAACGCCCGACTCGCCCAGCAGCAGGACGGAAGTGGTGGCACCTTCCGCGACCCGGTCGATCATCTCGAGCACATGGCGAATCGGCTCGCTCGTGCCGACGATCTCGTCGACTTTCGCGGAGCGCTTGGTTGCGCGCGTGTGTTCGACCCGCTCGCGGCGCAGGTGGATCTGGGCGAGCGTCTGCTCGATGAGTGCGTGAAACGTCTCCCCCTCGACGGGCTTGAGCACGAACGCGCGCGCCTTGAGGCTCAAGACCTTGCGATCGAGGTCCGGGAGCTCGCGGGGAACGCACAGGATCAGCTGCGCGAGCGGGTTCGCCGCGCGGGCCTTTTCCAGCGTGGAGCGGGACGTCTCCAGCGATACCGCGTCCGTGAACCCCAGCACGATCAGGTCCACGCGCACGACTTCGCCGTCGAGGTCGGCGGCGCGAAGCACGCGCACCGGCTTCGAGAGCCCGCGCAGGTAGCCGCGGATATGCTCGGCATCCCAGTCGTTCGAGTCGACGACGAGGACGTGGTATGGATCGCGCGCGGTTCGTTCGCTCATCCTGGAATCCCCCGATAATCAGACGGAGCTTGCGCCCGGACTCTGCAAGTCCTGTGCCGGGTGGGCCAGGATGCGGCTTGCCGTTCCCGGGTGGTTTCGGCTAGCGTCAGCGCGAACCGACGGCCGAGCGTGCCGCGGAAGGGGAGAGGACCGGTATGCACAGACTCGGAGCCGTTTTCCTGGGGCTGGGCGCGTGCGCGCTCGCCGCGGTCTCGTGCGGCGGGGATGACCCGGCCGCGCCGCCGCCGGCGGATCCGCCGATCGTGAGCAGCATCAGCGCCTCCATCGCGTCTCCCGGCGACACGCTGCTCATCAGCGGCTCCCGCTTCGGCACCCCGGCGAGCACGAACCGCGTTCGCTTTTTCAATTCGCTGGCGGTGGCCACGCCGTTCGCCGGGAGCGAAACGGAGCTGTCGGTGGTGGTCGACAAGGACGCGACCAGCGGTGCAATCACGGTGACGTCGAACGGGCTCTCCGCCCAGGGGCCGGCGCTCGAGGTGCGTGCGCGAAGTCGGCGACGTGTTCGTGTTCGGGGGGCTGGGGGCGAACCAGCCGCTCGTGCTCCCGAACCCGACCGCGACCACGCAGTACCTGGTAATTCCGCACTCGGTCAACGCGAATTGGTCGTATAAGACAAATCATTCGTATCGCATCAGCTCGACGCTGGTACCGCCGATCGTTGCTGCGCAGGCAACCGGAGCGGGAGCCTTCCGGCCCGGGAAGTTTACGCTCCGTGAAGAATTCGAGGCGTGGCGATGGGAGCAGGCGCGCCACATGATCGAGCGCGTGGGGTTTCCTGAGCCTGGGGAAGCGCCGGCACCGCAAGCAACGGTCGTGTTGCCACCGTTCCGGCAGTTCAACGTGCTCAAGTCGGCGAACCGGGACGTCGACGTGTCATCTCCGTCGAGCTATCAGCGCGTGACAGCCGAGCTTCGCTATTCAGGAACGAAATGCCTGGTCTACGCAGACGTCGACACGCTCGCGACGGGCAACTTCACGCAGACCGAATTCGACGCTTTCGGCCAGGCGTTCGACAGCTCGATCGAGACCACCAATGTGACCTATTTCGGCAACTATTCCGACGTCGACGGTAACGGCAAGATGTTGGTGCTGATCACGCCGGTGGTGAATAACCTCACACCCGATGACAACATTCAGAAACACAAGGGGTTTATCGCCGGGTTCTTTCTGGCCACCGATCTGCGTTTTCCACCGGCGATGCCGGTCGGCACCACGAACCAGGCGGAGATCATTTACCTCCTCGCGGCCGATCCGAGCGGGTTCTGGGGAAATGTTTTTCCAGTCGCTGCCACCGCGCAGGAGAACATCAACACGACCGCGCACGAGCACGAGCACTTGATAAGTTTCTCGAGACGCCTGTTCATCGAGCGCGGACCCTCCCAAGAGACCTGGCTCGAGGAAGGCATGGCGCACATGGCCGAACATTTGAACGGAATTGACGGCGCCAACAAGAACCGCGGCGCGCTGTATCTCGCCTGCCCCGACAGCATTTCGCTCGAAGACAACAACGCGCCCCTCGACCAGCGCGGCGGCATCTACCTGTTCTTACAACTTATGGTGGACCGCTACGGCACTGACATCCTCAAGAGCATCGTGCAGAGCAAGTGCACTGGCCGCGCATGCATCCAGAACGTCACTGGAGAAAACTTCTACGAACTGTTCGCGGAATTCCTGGCCGCGCTGTACCTGACCGGCCGGGGCATCACCGGTGACCCGCGCTTCAACTTCGCCTCGATCGACCTGGCGGACTTCGGGACGCTCGCCACAGCGTTCCACGTTGCCGGCACCGCCGATGTGACGGGGTCGGTGCGCCGGACCGCGGGCGATTTCCATATTTTCAGCGGCGCGCTCAACCAGGAGACGCGCTTCACGTTCACCAATCCGGGCGGAAACGCGCGGCTGCGGAACGTGGTCGTGCGCATCCAATGAGGCCGACCATGTCACGGGCTGGCGGGGTGATCGTGCTGCTACTGGGAGGAGTCTTGCTCTACGGCTGCGGGGGAAAGAGCGCGCGTGCCGTGAACGACTTGAACGGGATCGCGGATGGAGAGTTCGTGCGAATCGAAGGCGAGCTGGCGCTCCGCGGCAGTACCCCGTTTCCCACCCTCGTCCTGGTGACGCCGAGCGGCGCCGCGGTGACGGTCGATTCGCGCTCGTCGGAAGTCCAACACGAGCTCAAGGGACTCGTGAGCATGCGCGTCGCGGTCGAAGGGACCGTGATCACGAGCACCGACCCCACGCTGTCCCGTCTCGACGCGGCGGGCTACGATCTCCTGCCGCTGCCCGGGGGTGAAGTCCCGATCGTCGGCGCCCTCACCATCGAAGCCGACCAGCTCGTGCTCACCGCGAAGGACGGAACGCGCTACTGGATTCGCGGCGATCTCGTTGGCGCGATTCGCGAATACGACGGTGCCCGCATCTGGGTGGTCGGATCCGCCGAGGACACCACCGCTCTGGAACGCCCGAAGCAGTCCACCCCGTTTACGCCCACCGGCTACGGCGTCATCAACGAAGTTTCTCCGCGTGTGAACTGAACGCACTGTCGAAGTCTCGACAGGGAGGCGCGCGGCACGGTCGCGACGCAACTGTCGGCGCGCTCGCGCACTAACCTCGTCGATTCCACCCGCCGAGCCGGCCCTCCACCGGCGGGGCGTTGCCAACCCGATCCACTCACGAGGCCCGACAGTCGTTGCGCCACCGCTGCTTACGCGCGTTCGCGCCGCGTGGCACCGCACTTGCCGTGATAGCGCGACGTTGGATCGATCCCGATCGCACGACGGACCGAAAGGAGAACATTGTCATGAAGCCTCTTCGCCCCGACCCTCGACCCGACTTCGATCCGCCGATCGTCGGCGCCTCCGCGGGCGCCCATCGCCTGCGCGACCTGGTGCTCACACTCGCCGAATCCGACGTGAGCGTGCTGATCACCGGGGAGAGCGGCACCGGCAAGGAAGTGCTGGCGCGCAACCTCCATCGCTTTTCGCGCCGGCGGGACTCGGCGTTCGTGTCGGTCAACTGCGCGGCACTCGCGCCCGGCATCCTCGAGAGCGAGTTGTTCGGACACGATCGCGGGGCGTTCACCGGTGCCGTGCGCGCCCACGCGGGGTTGTTCGAGGAGGCCAACGGCGGGACCCTGTTCCTGGACGAAATCGGTGAGATTCCGCCGTACATCCAGGCCAAACTGCTCCGCGTCCTCCAGGAGGGCGAGGTGCGGCGCATGGGCGAGGGTGGCGTGCGGCGGGTCGACGTTCGGCTCGTCAGCGCCACCAACGCGAACCTCGCCGCCATGGTGGAGGAGGGTACCTTCCGCAAGGACCTGTTCTACCGTATCAACGTGGTCGATGCGCGGATTCCATCCTTGCGGGAACGGCGGGAGGACGTCGCCGGGCTGGTGGCGCACTTCTTCCAGCGCCGGGGGCTCGTGTGCCCGGAGATCCACGAGGAGGCGGCGCGCGTGATGATCGCCTACTCCTGGCCCGGCAACGTGCGCGAACTGGAGAACGAAGTGGAACGCATCGCCGCGCTCCACGGTACGCCGCGGGCCCTTACCGCCGACATGCTCTCGGAGCGGATCGTGAGCGACGCGACCGGGGCCGCTCTCGACGTCGCGCTGCTTTGCGAGGCACCGCTCGCGCGGGCGGTGAACCACCTGGAGGTGAACCTGCTCAAGAAGACCCTGGTCCAGACCAACTGGAACAAGTCGCAGACCGCACGCCGGCTCGGGCTCTCGCGCCAGGGCTTGCTCAAGAAGATCAAGCGCTACGGGATCGTGCGGGAGACGGCGGCGCGGGATGAATCGACGGTGTGACGTGCGAACAAGGCGGCAGGCGATATATCGGACTCCGCGCTCATGCGCTCGCGCGCACAAGTTGGTATGCGCGACTCGCGAAATCGCGCTTCGCCCGATATATCGTCTGCCCCGTTCCAGGGCGGTGTGCGCTCCCTCAGACGCCAATCCGCAGTCGCGCATTTCAAGAGTTTTGCGCGGGAGGACGGCGGCAGAGGGAGTGCACACCGCCCGCATGGATGGCGATAACACCGCGTGACAAGCCGCGGCGGCGTGCGCTACCATGCCGGCTATGGCGGCCGAAAAGACGCGAATCGCCGTGGTCGGGGCCGGGCACGTGGCCCAGGTCGCCCACATTCCTTCCTACCGCTCCAACCCCGACGCGGAGCTGGTCGCGATTGTCGACTACGACCCCGTGAAGGCCAAGCGCATCAAGGCGCAGTTCGGCTTCCACGAGTGGTACGACGACTTCAACACCATGCTGCGCAAGTCCAACGTCCACGCCGTCGACATCTGCACGCCGAACTATCTGCACGCCCCCATGGCCATCGCCGCGCTGCGCAGCGGCCGCGATGTCATGTGCGAGAAACCGATGGCGCGAAACGCGAAGGAAGCGCAGCAGATGGTGGACGCGGCCGAGTCGAACGACCGCATCCTGATGGTGGCGATGAACAACCGCTTCCGCGAAGATGCGCTCACCCTGCAGAAATTCGTCGGCGGCAACGAGCTGGGGGACATCAATATCGTCAAGGCCGGGTGGCTGCGCCACGCGACCGATTGGAAGGACCGCGCCTGGTTCACCGAGCGCGGCAAGGCCGGCGGCGGTGCGCTCCTGGACCTCGGCACCCCGCTCGTCGACCTCTCGATGTGGATTTCGGGATTGAAGAAAACCACCGGTGTTTCGTGCAGCGTGTTCGGCAAGAAGGGCAAGGACGCGGTCGAGGATTCCGCGTGCGCGATGGTGCGCTTTGCCGGCGGCGCGTGCCTGATGCTCGAGGTGAACTGGAACCTGCGCGACCCGCGCGACGTGGTCTACCTGCAGGTCTACGGCGCTCGGGGTGCGGGCGTGTTGAGCCCGCTCCAGGTCCACAAGTCGATCCAGGGCGTGCTGGTCAACGTCACCCCCGCGCTCGGCAAGCAGAAGAACTACTACAAGGACAGCTATCAGGCTGAAATCGATCATTTCATCCAGTGCGTGCGCAAGCAGAAGGCACCGCTCACTTCCGGTAAGGACGCGCTCACCGTCATGAAGATAATGGACGCGATGTACGAGTCGGCGTCCACCGGCAGGGAAGTCGAACTGACCGGATGAAGTTCAAACCCCCGGGTCGGATCCTGCCACCGCTCCCGCTCATCCTCCCGGCCATCCTCTCGGGTGGTCTGGTCACGTTGTGTTTTCCGGTGGCGTCCCTGGGCCCGGTCTCGTTTCTCGCGCTGGCGCCGCTGTTCGCCGCGCTGCTGCGCCACCGGCCGGGGCGCCGCGACGCGTTCCGCGCCGGCTTCCTGATGGGATCGACGTGCTTCGTCACCATGCTGTGGTGGATCGTGAAGCTGATCCCGTCGGCCGACGTCACCATTCCCGTGGCTCATGACGCCGGCGCTGCTCCTGCTCGTGTTGTATCTCTCGCTCTACCCGGCGTTTCACCTCCTTGTGCTCGCCGCGGTGACGCGCTGGCGCCCGATAGCCTTCACCCTCGCCGCTCCGGCGGTGTGGGCGCTCTTCGAGGTCGCGCGCTCGCGCGGAGAGCTTGCGTTCCCGTGGGAGCTCCTCGGCTACACGCTCTCCGGTCACCCGTCGCTGATCCAGACCGCGGAGTTCTGGGGCGTGTACGGGTTGTCGTTCCTGATTGTGCTGGTCAACGCGCTGGTTGCGGTCGGAGTGGCCGTGCACGGCCCGCGCCCGCGCGCGATCTGCGGCCTGCTGGCGGGCATGATCGCGGCGGGGATCCTGCTCCAGGGCGGTCCCCGGGTGGAGCGGGAGCGCGCGCTGCGCGGGGAACGCCTGCGGATCGCGATCGCGCAACCCAACATCGATCTCGCCATCAAGTGGGTGCCGGAATTCAAGGATTCTTCATTCCGCCAGATCGAGCGGCAGGCGGCGATCGCGCACGAGGAAAACGCCGAGCTGGTGGTGTTCCCGGAAACGTGCGCGCCCATGTACGTCGAGAACGACCCGCGGCAGAAGGCCCGGCTCCGGGATCTCGCGCGCTCGCTGGGGATGCCGGTCTTCCTCGGGTTTCTGGACCACCGATTCGACGGCCCCAATCACGCGCTCAACATCTACAACTCGTCGGGGGTGTTTCGCGCGGACGGCGAGCTGGAGAAATACGACAAGCGCCACCTGCTGCCGTTCGGCGAAGCGCTGCCGCTGAGCACGCGCTGGCGCTGGCTGCGCAAGGTCCAGTTCGGCCAGGCCAATTTTCAGCCGGGACCCCCGCGGCGTCCGCTGGACACGGGGGCGGCGCGCATCACGCCGCTTATCTGTTTTGAATCGGTGTTTCCCGAACTGTGCCGGGACGGCGTGCGCGCCGGCGCGCAGTTGTTCGTCAACATCACCAACGACGGGTGGTTCGGAGACACGCCGGGGCCGTATCAGCACGCCCAGATGTGCATCCTGCGCACGGTCGAGTTCAGACGCTACCTCGTCCGCAGCGCCAACAGCGGGGTCTCCATGGTGGTGAACCCCGCCGGAGAGGTAACGCACACGATCGGGCTCTACCAGGCGGAGGTGCTGACCACCGAGGTCGAGCTCCTCTCCGGGGAGACGTTCTACTCGCGCCATGGGGACGCGCCGCTCGTGGCCGGCTCGTTGTTGATCGTGCTGTCCGCCGGTTTCCTCGCGCGGCGGCGTACGGGAGCGACGGCGCCGTAGCCTTCCGGGCACGGCCTTGTGCGGGGCCCGCCAGGCGGGTATGATACGGGGCGGAGGCAAACGGGAACGCCCATGGAGCTGCTGCTTCTCAAATCCAAGATTCACCAGGCGACCGTGACGGGGGTCGATATGCACTACGAGGGCAGCATCGTGGTCGATACCGCCCTCATGGACGAAGTCGGCCTGCACCGGTGGGAGAAGGTGCTCGTCGCCAACATGAACACCGGCGACCGCTTCGAGACCTACGTCATCCCCGCGCCGGCGCGTTCGGGGCGCATCGAGCTCAACGGCGCCACCGCCCGGCTGGGCCAGATCGGGGACCGCGTCATCATATTCTCGTTCGCCGCCTACACGGAGGCGGAAGCGCGCACCCACGCGCCCCGGATCGTCCAGCTCGACGAAGAGAACCGCGTGGTGCGCCGCTCGTTCGCGGCGTAGGCGACTCCTTCGACGCGGCGTCTCAATTCATGACTGAGAAAACCTACCTCGAAGAGCCCTATCAGACGGCGTTCGAGGCGAAGGTCGTTTCATCGCGCGGGCTGCCGGACGGTTCGGGGCACGCGGTCGTGCTCGATCGGACGCTCTTCTACCCCGAGTCCGGGGGGCAGCTCGCGGACGCCGGGACCCTCGGCGCCGGGCGCGTGACCGACGTGCAGGAAGGGGAAGACGAAACCGTGGTCCACACCGTGGCGGGGGCGGAGCCGGCCGCCGGCGTGGTGCGGGGCGCCATCGACTGGGCGCGCCGATTCGACCACATGCAGCAGCACACGGGGCAGCACGTCCTCTCGCGCGCGTTCATCGAGACAGCAAGCCTGCACACGGTGTCGTTCCACATGGGGGACGAGACGTGCACGATCGACCTCGAGGGCGCGGGCTTCGACGAACGCGCGCTGGTGCGCGCCGAGGACCTCGCCAATCGCATCGTCGAGGAGAACCGGCCGATCGATGTGGCGACCATGCCGGTCGAGGCGCTCGACGCCCTCGACTTGCGCCGCAAGGTCCCCGAAGGGGTCCGCATCGCCCGCGTGGTGTCGGTGCACGACTTCGATTCGATACCGTGTTGCGGCACCCACGTGCGCTCGACGGGCGAACTCGGGCTGGTCAAGGTGTTGAAGAGCGAGAAGGTCCGCAACAGTCAGCGCGTCCACTTCAAGGTGGGGCGGCGCGCGCTCGACGACTATCGCGAGAAGCACGCGGTGGTGCAGTCGCTGGCCGGCCGGTTGACCACCGCGCCCGCCGACGTGGCGGCGCGGGTCGAACGGCTGGTCGAGGAAACGCAGGCGGGGGCGAAGCGGACCAGGACGCTGCTCCAGCGCCTGGCGGCGGCAGAAAAACCCCGGCTGCTGGGCGAGGCGGCGCGAGTGGGCGCGCATCGCGTGGTGGTGTTCCGGGACGCCGACCCGGCCTACATCCGCGCACTCGCCGGCGAGTTTCAGGCCGAGACGGGAGTGGTCGCGATTCTGGGCGCCGCCGATGGGTCGGTGGTGTGCGCGGCCTCGCGCGACCTGACCCTCGACCTCGCCGCCGACGTGGCCGCGATCGCGCGCGAGCTCGGCGGCAGCGGCGGCGGCAAGGGAGGGTTCGCGCAGCTGAAGGTCGACGCGGCCCGGGTAGACGAACTGTTACGGAGGATCGACGCCCATGTACGAACCCGACTGGCGTAACCAGGTGGCAGTGTGGGCCGCGGTCGCGTGCGCCGCTGGCACGATGGCGGCGACCCCGATGCACGCGCAGAAGGCCGTGAAGCTGCTGGCGACGTCGAAGTCGACGTTCAAAATCGTTCAGGGCGACCACGAGGCCGGCAAGGAGTCCTTCGAGCGCCGGACCTACAGCAACAACACCATCGTGATCCAGGGAAACGTCTTGCTCGAGCCGGGGCCCGATGTGCGCGTGAACGACAAGATCGACCTCACGCTGGAAGAAGAGTCGTATTTCCCGCGGTCGCTTCAAAGCGTCCGAACCGTGACCCGTGGCACCGAGTCGTTCGACCACAAGATCAGCGTGGAAATGTTCGCGAACGTCGCGGTGATCGGAAGCGAGATACGCGGGCTCGGGGACACGCGTCGTGTCATCGTACCGACGGGACTCGCCCTGCAGAGCGTCGGACCGGTGTTGTATTGGTATCAAACGTTGTTCTGGTACGACCGCGAGCTGGGCGGGCGCCAGCGATTCCAGTGGCTCGACCCCACGACGGGTGCGGTGGGCTCGGGCGAAATCCGGCTGGTGCGCGAAGACACGCTGAACGTGATGGGGAAAAAGACGAAGGTCTCGGTGTTTTCCGCGGAGCGCGAGGGGATGGACGAGGCGGCCCTCTACGTGAACGCCAAGGGGCTCATCGTCAAGTGCGAGCAGAACCTGTCGACGTTCGAACTCGTGGAACAATCGGATAACTGACCAACGGAGTCCAACATGAACTGGAGTATGAAGGTAGTTGCATTTGCAGGGCTGGTTTTCGCGGCGGCGCTGGCGTCGTGCGGGAAGCAGGGGGCGCGGTACGACGTGAATCTGCTCAAGAACAGCTCATTCGAGACGATCGCCTCCGACGGACTTCCGGAGGGATGGGTGCTCGAGCCCTTCCGCGGCGACGAGAATCAGTCGGAGGTCCAGTACGGAAACGACGGCAACGTCCACATCGACGGCCAGAACGCCTGGTACTTCCGCGGTGATCCGGGGACGCGCCGCTGGTACATGCTCTCGCAGGAAGTGCAGGTCCCGGAAGGATCCGACCGCATCCGGATCCAGGGATGGATCCAGACCGACGGCACGCGGATGGCGGGCGACCAGTTCATGCAGGCCAATTATCTGCTCACCTTCTACGATGAGAAACGCCAGCGCTTTCACGCGGAGCGCATCGCCGATCAGCGCACCCCGTTCCGACACGGCACCAACCCGTGGATGGAGGAAGACCAGCAATACCGTCTACCGCCCGGCACCAAATTCGTAAAGGTATCGTGCGTTCTCGGAGCAAACGGCCAGGTCTGGTTCGACAAAGTCGCGCTGTCTGTGCTGACGCCGATTCATTGGGAGACGGCGACCACCGAGAATTTCGTGTTTCACTGGCTCCCCGGTCACCCAATGCCGGAAGGCGCGCCGCAGGCGCAGCAGCAGATCTTCGACTACATCGATTCGCGCCTCGACCTCAAGAGCAAGCTGGTGATCGGCTACTATTTCTACCCCGACACAGCGACCATCCGGCAGATGTTGAATACCAAGGCGTATCAGCAGGTGAACTGGGAGAGCGCGGAGATTCACTCCATCAACGCGAACGACAATCATGAGGTCGTCCACCTGATGACGGACACGCTTGGGCGGCCGCCCCAGGCGATCACGGAGGGAACGGTGTACTGGATCCAGGACGAGTGGAACGGCAAGCCGATCGTGGACTGCATGCGGGAACTCGCCGACAGGCGAATGATCCCCACGCTCGCCAGCTTGCTCGACGCCGCAGTATTCGCGAGAGCAGACCCAAACCTCACCATGCCCGCATCCGCATCGTTCGTCGGGTTCCTGGTGAAGCGCTGGGGACCGGGCAATCTCATCAGCCTCTACAGCGCGCTGGACGGGGCCAAAGACTTCGAGACGGTGGCTCCCGCGTTCGAAAAGGTCTACGGGCTCCCAATGCCGCAGATCGAGGACGCGTGGCGCCGGGCACTGGCCGCCGAACTCAGCCCCTCCGCCGGCGCCAAATGAGCGACGACATTCGTTTCTGCTCGCGCTGCGGAGGCCCGATGTCCCAGAAGCGCGTCGACGATCGTGTGCGGGCGGTCTGCGATCGCTGCGGTTTCGTCGCCTACCGAAACCCGGCGCCCGCGGCGGGCGTGATACTGGTCGAAGACAACGGCGTGTTGCTGGTCCAGCGAAAATTCGAGCCCCGGCGCGGGCTATGGACGTTGCCGGCGGGTTTCGTGGAGTACGACGAGTACGTTGCCGATTGCGCCGTGCGCGAGACTCGGGAAGAGACCAACCTGGATGTGGAATTGGGGCCACTCTTCGGCGCCTACATGGCCATGGACGACCCGCGGGTCCAGGTGGTGCTGTTGTTGTACACGTGCCGCCGCGTCGGGGGGGAGCTTCGAGCCGGCGACGACGCCATCGAGGCTCGCTTCTTTCCGCTGGACGCGGCGCTGCCCCCGATTGCCTTCAAGGCCCACGAACAGGCACTCGCTGACTTTCGCCGCACTCGCGTGTAGATTGGGCAGACGATATATCGGACTCCGCGCTCACGCGCTCGCGCGCACAAGTTGACACGCGCGACTCGCGAGATCGCGCTTCGCCCGACATATCGTCCGCCCCGCTGATTACTCGAGGATCTTCACGTCGAACGTATCCGCCTGGTCGAGCTTCCACACCGTATCCATCCCGTTGGTCACCCGCCCGAAGACCGTGTAGCGGCCGTCCAGGTGCGGCTGGGGCGAGAGCGTGATGAACCACTGGCAGCTCCCGGTGTCCTTGCCCGCGTCGGCGATGCCGAGCACGCCTTCCATGTAGCGGTGCGGCGAGACCTCGGCGGGAATCGCAAAGCCCGCGTCGCCGGAGCCGTCACCGCGCGGGTCGCCGCCCTGCACGACGAAGTTCGGGACCACGCGATGGAGGGTGAGCCCCTTGTAGAAACCTTCCTTGGCCAGTTTCACGAACGTCGCGACGGTCTGGATTGCGTCGTCGCCGAACAGTTCGACATCGATGTTGCCGTGCTTGGTGGTGATGACGGCGCGAACGATCCCGCGCGGCGGCGCCAGGGCCTTTCGGCGTGAGCGGTCGAACGCCGCCTCGTGAAACTGCCGGTCGGCGGGTATCGGCGGGGGCTGCAGCCCCAGCTTGGTGATCGCTTCGACTGCGGCGGAGCGCACGCGGGGGTCCTCGTGGCGGGTCGCGTGAAACAGCAGACTGTCCGCCGCTGTGACGCCCATCTCGCCGAGCACGTGGATCACTTCGATCTTGAGGTCGACGAACTCGCGTTCGTCGTGTGCGTCGTAGGCCTGCATCAACGCCGGCGCCGCGTCGCGGAACTCCTGCGCGCCGATCGCCTCGGCCGCCGCGGTCGCCACCGTGAAGTCGGGGTCGCGCAATGCGGGGACGAGCAGCGGCGGGACGGACTCGTCCTTCAGTTTCCCGAGGGCGCCCACCGCGGCCGCGCGCATCATCGGGTCGTTGTCCGAGTGGGCGATCTTCTCCAGCTCCTTGACCCGGGTCGTGATCCCGGCGCTCCCGTAGCACGCAATCGCTTCCGCCCGCACGAGCCGTTCCCCGTCGCGCCGCATCTGGTCGCAGTACATCTCGCTGTTCGTCCCCAGCGAGGCCGCCATCGCGCGGATCGAATGGATGCGGACCATCGTGCTGCGGTCCAGGAGGCCCTGCATGAGGGCGTCGCGCGCGCTCTTCTGGCCGATGTTCTCCAGCGCCATGGCGGCCTGGGCGCGCGCGTGTTGGGAGGCGTGTGTCATCAGCACGTCGCCGAGGGGCTGGATCGCGTCGTGGGACTTGATCTCGCCGAGCGCGCGGGCCGCGTTGACCACCACCCGCAGGTCCTTGTCCTTCAGCGCCGCGATCAGCGCCTTCGTGGCCCCCGCGCACGCGAGCTTGCCGAGGGTGCGCGCCGCGTACGCGCGCACCAGCGGGTCCTTGCTTTCCAGGAAGTCGGTCACGGTGTCGCACGTGCGCGGCAACGCGTCCTGCTTCTCGAGCGCATAGATGGCGCGCCACGCGACCCCCGCGTCCGGGTCGTGTACGGCCAGCAGCAGGGAGTTGGCCGCCGCCGGATCCTTGCAGCGCGCGAGCGCCAGCGCCGCTTCGGCACGCGGCCCCGCGTTGAAGTCGCGCAAGAGATCCGTCAGGCACACGATCGCCTCCTCGCCGCCGATTTTTCCCAACGCCTCGGCGAAATGCGGGAGCTCGGCCGGCAGGGCCGCCGCGCGCGCCTTGACCAGCGGAGCCACGGCGTCGCGGTTGCCGAGCTGGCCGAGCGTGAAGACAGCCGACCGCCGCACTTCGGGACGGCGGTCGCCCAGCGATGGGATCACCTTCGGCGCGTCGCTCGGATCCTGGATCCGGCCGATGGCTTCGAGCACGCGAACCCGCACCAGCGGAGTGCCTTCCGCCAGGTACTCGAACAGTTTTCCGTCTCCGGTCACACGCTGCTCTTCCCACAACGCGATGTTCTTGAGCGTGTCCTGACCCGAGGTGGTCGATAGCAGGGGCGCGTACCGGCTCGACGCGCCCCGAGCGGGCGACATCGAAAGCACGAGCCCGACGGCAAAATACCAGGAGAGACTCCGTGCGAGTTTGGTGTTCATGGCGCGATGCTTCCACCGATCCACGCCGGTGTCAACACTCGTGTGCGGCCCGCCCGGGCGTTCGCGCGTCCTGGTTGTGCGGGCGCCCCCCCGCGCGGTATTCTGGTCGTGCCGGCGCGTCCGCAAGCGAGCGCCGTGAGCACCCGATGACAACGTCCACCGCATCTCCACCGTCACCGGTGCGTCGCTTCGACGCGCGCGTGATGGCCGCCGCCACCGTCGCCGTGATCGTGGCTTCGATGACCACGCTCCGGAGCACCCCCGCCATGCTGGGGCTGCTGGGGTTTGTGTGCCTCGGGCACGTGTTCGTGACCCGCGACGTCGATGCCACCGCGAGACGCCTCGCCCGGATAGCGCCGTTCGCCCTCGTGATCGTGCTTGTCAATACTCTGCTGGTGCCCGGCGAGGCGTTGCTCGCCCTGGCGAGGCACCGGGTCGGGTCGCGCGAGGGGCTGGTGGACGGCATCTTCTTCGCGCTGCGTTTGGGCGTGATGCTGATGGCCGTTTCGGTCCTGCTCGCGGCGACCACACCCGAGGCCCTGGCGCGCGCGGCCTACGGCCTGGTGCGGCGTGCCTCGGAGCGGGCCGCGACGCAGGTGGCACTGTTCGTCTTTCTCGCGATGGGGTTCGTGCCGCTCTTCGTCGATGAGTTCGAGCGAATCCGCGTCGCGCAGGCATTCCGCGGCGGTGATTTCTCGGGCGGCATGCGACGGCGCGTGGGCGCGGTGCACGCGTGGCTCGTGCCGCTCCTGTTGTCGGCGATTCATCGCTCGGGGCAACTCGCGTTCGCAGTCGAACTGCGCGACGTGCGCCACCGACTGCCGCGGACGATCGACCCTCCGCGGGCGCGCGCGCTGGACGTCGCCGTACTCGTTGTCACCGCGGCCGTGATCGTCGCCGCATCGATGGCCCGGTGAAACGCGTGCGCAACCTGCGCCTGCTTCTCGAATACGACGGCACCGAATTCTGCGGCTGGCAGAAACAGCCGGGGGCGCGAACCGTGCAGGGAACCGTCGAGGAGGCGGTGACGACGGTGGTCCGCCACCCGACGATCGTGTGGGGATGCGCCCGAACCGACGCCGGCGTGCACGCGCTCGGCTATGTCGCGCACTTCCACACCGAGAGCGACTTCTCGGTCGAACGTCTCACCGCGGCGCTAAACGGCGTGCTCCCGGAGGACGTCGTGGTGCGACGCGTGGACGAAGCCGCCGCCGGCTTCCACGCCCGCTTCGACGCGGTGGCGCGCCGGTATCAGTACCGGATCGCCACCGAGCCGACCGCCGTGTGGCGGCGCTTCGCGTACCGCAGCCGCCACCGGCTCGACCTCGACGCCATGGCGGCCGGCGCGGCGCCGCTCGTCGGCGAGCACGACTTCACCGGCTTCACCGCGGTCACCAATGACTCCCAGCCGGTGTGCCGGCTGCTGGGCGCGGCCGTGGCAGCGGAGGGCCCGTTCATTCTCATCACCGTGGAGGCCAACCGCTTCCTCTATCACATGGTGCGCGTGATCGCCGGCACCCTGATGGAAGTGGGCCGCGGCCGCATGCGGCCGGAACAGGTGGGCGTCGCGCTGCGTACAAAGGATCGTCGGGCGGCCGGGCCGACGGCGCCGGCGCACGGGCTGACGCTGCTCTCGGTTCGCTACGAGTAGGGGGATGCCGGGCCCGCGGACTCCGTGCTACTATGGAGGCGAGTCGCACGAACCGGCCTTCCGGCCCGAAAGGATCAAGTCGGCCATGAAGATCTTTCTCGATACCGCGAACCTCGACGAGATCCGCGAAGGCGCCGCGCTGGGCGTCGTGGACGGCGTCACCACCAATCCGTCGCTGATGGTGCGAGAGGACGGCGACTACAAGGACATGCTCAAGGAAATCTGCGACATCGTGCGCGGTCCCGTGAGCGCGGAGGTCGTGGCCGAGGACTGCGATGAGATGGTCCGCCAGGGCCGCGATTTTGCGCGCTTGAGCGAACACATCGTGGTGAAGATTCCACTGGTTCCGGAAGGAATCAAGGCGGTGCGCAAGCTCACCGCCGAGGACATCAAGACCAACGTCACCCTCTGCTTCTCCGCGAATCAGGGTTTGGTGGCGGCGAAGGCGGGTGCTACCTACATCAGCCCGTTCGTCGGGCGGCTCGACGACGCGGGGATGGACGGGATGCAGGTGGTCGCGGACCTGGTCGACATATACGAGCGCTACGCCTACGCCACCCAGGTGCTCGCGGCGAGCATTCGCCACCCCATGCACGTGATTCAGGCGGCCAAGCTCGGCGCCGACGTCTCCACCATGCCGTACAAGATCTTTCAGCAACTCTTCAAGCACCCGCTCACCGACGTCGGGATCGAATTGTTCAATCGAGACTGGGCGAAGGTGATGGAGAAACGTAAGGCGCATGTACGACGATGACGTAGTTACGCCCAGGTCGCGCGCGCGCGTGACGCCGCTCGTGTTCGGGGGGTTGACCGGCGCGTCCATCGCGCTGGTGATTCTCGCGGTGATCCTGCTGAACCGGAATTCCGCCGTCACGACCGGGACCTCGCCGGACGGTGGGGCGGGGATGCCCGTCTATCGGACGGCGAACACGCAGTCGGCGGGGGATATCGACGACACCCGCCGCAACGCCATCGTGCAGGCCACCGAGCAGGTCGCACCCGCGGTGGTCACCATCACCGCCACCAGCACGCAGCGCACGCGCCCCGTCTACGACTGGTTCTGGAACCGGTACTATCCGGGACGCGAGTTCCAGCAGTCGAGCCAGGGCTCCGGCTTCATCATCGACAAGTCCGGCTACGCGTTCACCAACTACCACGTGGTGCAGGACGCCTCGCGCCTGCAGGTGACGCTCTGGAACGGGAGCGATTTTCCGGCCAAGCTCATCGGGACCGCGCCCAGCTACGACCTGGCGCTCATCAAGATCGAGGGCCAGGAGTTCCAGGCGGCGCCGCTCGGCGACTCCGACGACCTCATGATCGGCGAGTGGGCCATCGCGATCGGGAGTCCGTTCGGAACCTACCTGGCCGACACCCAGCCGACCGTCACGGTGGGCGTCATCAGCGCCATCCACCGCGACATCCGTCAGGAAGAAGGCAGCGCGCAGATCTTCAACGACATGATCCAGACCGACGCGGCCATCAATCCCGGCAACAGCGGAGGGCCGCTGGTCAACTCGCGGGGTGAGGTGATCGGGATCAACACCATCATATTCTCCGGCGGCACCGGCGCCAACATCGGCATGGGCTTCGCGATACCGGTCAACCGCGCGCGCCGCGTGTTCGACGAAATCGTCAAGCACGGGCGCGTGCGCGACGTGTGGCTCGGCATGACGGCGGCGTCGATCAACCGGCAGCTGCAGAGCGCGCTCGACCTGCCGAGCGCGAACGGCGTGCTGGTGCAGAGCGTCGAAGAGGGCGGCCCCGCCGCGAAGGCCGGCATCAAGCCCGGCGACCAGATCATCGCCATCAACGGCGTGGCGGTGGAAAGCCGCGAGCAGGCGAATCGGATGATCTTCGGGTCGGGCGTGGGCGAAACGCTCGAGATGACCATCAATCGCAAGGATAACCTGGTGAAGATCAAGATCACGCTCGAAGAGCGGCCCGGGAACATCTGACCCGGGGCTGCTTGAAAGGCGCAGTCACCTCTATATGATCGAACGCTACACCCTCCCCGAGATGGGCCGCATCTGGTCCGAACAGACCAAGCTCGAAACGTGGCTGCAATTCGAAATCCTCGCGTGCGAGGCGCTCGCCGAGCTGGGTGAGATCCCGCGCGAGGCGGTCGACCGCATCCGGAAGAACGCCCGCTTCGACGCGGCGCGTGTGCGGGAGATCGAAGAGACCACGCACCACGACGTGATCGCGTTTCTGACCAACGTCGCCGAACACATCGGCAACGACTCGCGCTACGTCCACCTCGGGCTCACGTCGTCGGATCTGCTGGATACGACCCTCGCGGTCCAGATGAAGCAGGCGGGCGAGCTGTTGCTCACCCGTATCGCCGCGCTGCGCGCGGCGGTCAAGGCGCGCGCGCTCGAACACAAGCGCACCGTGATGGTGGGGCGCACGCACGGTATCCACGCGGAGCCGATCACGTTCGGGCTGAAGCTGCTGGTCTGGTACGACGAACTCGGGCGGCGCGAGCAGACGCTGCGCGCCGCGACCGACGCGGCCGCCATCGGCAAGCTCTCCGGCGCGGTCGGGACCTTCGCGCACGTGAGCCCGAAGGTCGAAGCGTACGTCACGAAGAAGCTGGGCCTGAAGCCCGCGCCCACGTCGACCCAGGTGGTCCAGCGCGACGTACACGCGGAGTTCGTGTCCGCGCTGGCGCTGGTGGGAGCGGCGCTCGAGCAGTTCGCGACCGAGATTCGGAACCTGCAACGGACGGATGTGCTCGAGGTGGAGGAGCCGTTCAAGAAGGGGCAGAAAGGGAGTTCCGCCATGCCCCACAAGCGCAACCCCATCATCTGCGAGCGCGTGGTGGGGCTCGCGCGCCTCCTGCGCGGCTACGCGGTGGCGGCGATGGAAAACGTGGCACTCTGGCACGAGCGCGACATCTCGCACTCGTCGGTGGAGCGCGTGATCCTGCCCGACGCGACCATCGCGCTCGACTACGCGCTGGTCAAGTTCACTGCGGTGGTGAAGGACCTGGTCGTCTACCCGGAGAACATGCGCCGCAACCTGGAGAAGGTGAACGGACTCGTGTACTCGCAGCGGCTCATGCTGGAGCTGGCGCGCGCGGGACTCTCGCGCGAAGACGCCTACGCGCTCGTGCAGGAGGCGGCGATGGAAACCTGGGAGAGCGGGAAGCCGTTCGAACAGACGGTGCGCGCGCGCAAAGGGATCGTTTCCCGGCTGGATGCCGCGGCGCTGGCGGCGGTCTTCAACCTCGACGGGTATTTGAAAGAAGTGGATACCATCTTCAAGCGTGTTTTCTAGTCACGATCTCGGCCGCACGTCATTGCCTCTCGCCCCCGCGGCGTGATATAATTCGCTGGCCGCGAACCTTTGCCCCGAGAGCCCGGTGATTACGCGCAATGCGTGCCGGTAACGCACTCACCTTCTCGCGTCGCCTTCTCTTCGCCACGACGTTGGCTGCCGCTCCATCGATCGGCGTGGTGCATGAAGCCCTCGGCCAGCACATCGGCATATACGCCGACCCGCAGGGGCTCGACTGCACGCTCGACCTTCCGCCCGGGTCGGAAGCGACGCGTGTCTATGTCGTTCTCAAGTACGCCCAGTACGAGGGCGTACAGTTTGCGGCGCCGATCCCCTCGTGCACGCCGTTTGCGATTGCCGGATGGTCGACGCCGCCGGGGTTCTTCGCGCTCGGGGACCCGGAGAGTGGCATTCAAGTGGCGTTCGGCGGATGCATTACCGGCGACGTTGTCGTGATGCGCATCGACCTCGTTCTCACCGGCAACCCGACGGGTGATTGCTGCGCATTCCGACTCGCGCCGTACCCGGGCGCGATCCCGCCGAACGGGAAGGTCAAGGTCGAGGTCGCAGACTGTTTCGGACGGATCAGGTTGGCCACCACGTCCGCCGTTTGGCTCGCGGGAAATGATGTTGCGTGCGCGCAGATGCTGCCGCCATCGGATCCATCGCCGTCCGACGGAGCCACCGAGGTGCCGCTTGACGCCGTTCTGACCTGCAAAGTGCACCCGGTGGAGGAGTTCATGTGTGCGATGATGCTCGGGTCCGATTGGGCGAACGTGTACTTCGGCACCAGCCCCGACCCGCCCCTCGTGGGTAACGGCGGGCCGATTCCATATCGCCCACGGTCCATGGCTCCGGCCACGACGTATTACTGGAAGGTCTATTACAACTACTGGGGTGTGGGCCGTTCGTCACCGATCTGGAGCTTCACCACAGCGAGTTCGACCCCGGTCGAATCGTCGACCTGGGGAAGGATCAAAGCACTTTATAGATAGTAGGGCTACTTGACGACGACCACCGAGTAGCTCACCGTCTTCGCCGGCGGCTCCTTTTCGTCGAACGACCGCTTGTACTCGAAACGCAGCGTCTGCTTTCCCACCTGCGCCGCCTTGAACCGCCACGTCTCCACGCCAGCTGCGCCCAGGGCGCGCTCGTCCGGCGGGTTGGGTTGGTAGCTCGGCCGTTCGGTGGGCAGCATCACGACCACGCGGCTCGAATCGGCGAGCCACCAGCGATACCCGGTTGCATGGTTGGATTCCAGGGTCAGGACCAGCTCCTGTCCCTGGACCATGTCGATGGTCTTTCCGCTGTCGCTCGAGGAAAGCGCGAGGGGCTTGATGGATGTGCAGGCGAGCCACAGGCTCGTCAGAATCGCGAGAAACGCGCTCGTGCGCATGACCACTCTCCGATCGCGTGCCGGGATGCGCTCGTCCTGGCTCCGAGGGCGGCACGGTCCCGGTAACGCGCGGCGATTATAGCACGTAGACGGGGCACGGGCCCGCCCATTCGGGACACTTGCCACCTCGAGTGCCGTCCGTTATAGTCCCGGTGACGCCGGTGTCTTACCCGCGGCGTCCATTTCTTTTTCCGGGAATCCCGAGACAATGATCGACCCCAGAGACCTTGTCCCCGTCGAACCCACCGACGCGGGCGCGGTCAAAGACTTTCTCAAGAAGAACGGCGTCTCCCTCACGACCGACGAGTACGCGCGCGTCGTGAGCCTCCTCGGCCGCCGTCCGAGCCTCGTCGAGCTGCACATTTTCAACGTGATGTGGAGCGAGCACTGCTCCTACAAGTCGTCGCGCTGGGCGCTGAAGGAATACCTCCCGACCAGCGCGCCGCACGTGGTCCTCGGCCCCGGCGAGGACGCCGGCATCATTCGCTTCGCGGAGATCAACGGCAAGAGCTGGTGCCTGGTGATGGCGCACGAGAGTCACAACCACCCGTCGCAGGTGCTGCCGGTCGAAGGCGCCGCCACCGGGATCGGCGGCATCGTGCGCGACGTCTACTGCATGGGGGCGGACGTGATCGGCGTCATGGACCCGCTCCGCTTCGGCGACCCCGACGGTCCGAATGCGTCGCGCGTGCGCGACATCGCCTTCGGCGTGGTCGACGGCATCGCGCAATACGGCAACGCGCTCGGAGTCCCCACCTACGGCGGCGAGACCTTCTTCGACGCGGCCTTCGACGACAACTGCCTGGTCAATGTGGTCGCCTTCGGCATCGTCGAGGAGCGCGGCATCATCCGCAGCCGCGTGCCGGAGGAAGCGAGGCACGTGCCCTACGACCTGATCCTGGTCGGCAAGCCGACCGATGCCAGCGGCTTTGGAGGCGCCGCGTTCGCGTCCGAGCGTCTGGAGAGCAATGCGTCGACGGCGAGACAGGGCGCCGTCCAGGTGCCGGACCCGTTCGTCAAGCGCGTGCTGGCGGAAGCGATCAAGGAGATGCTCAAATTCGCGCGCGAGCAGAAGATCCCGATCGGCTTCAAGGACCTGGGGGCGGGTGGAATCTCGTGCGCGTTTTCGGAGATGCCGCAGGCGAGCGGCTTCGGCGCCCACGTCGATCTGGACCAGGTGAACCGCGCCTTCGGCGATCTGCTCCCGGAAGTGATCGCGTGCTCGGAGACCCAGGAGCGTTTCGCGATTGCGGTGCCGACGCGGGTCAGCCGGGACATTCTCGCCATCTTCAACCAGAAGTTCGAGATGCCGCGGCTGTACGCGGGCGCGGGTGCGGTGGTGATCGGGCGCGTCACCACCGACGACCGTTTTCGTCTGACCCATCGCGGGCGCGTGGTGTGCGATGCCGCCATGGACGCGATCACTTCCGGGATCAGCTACCGGCGCGAGCAGAAGGAGCGGTCCCGGCGGCTGCGCGTGGGAGGCGGCGCGCACGCGGCCGGCGCGAACGGCATCCGCGAAGCGGTGACGGCGCTCCTGGGTTCGATCAACGTGTGCGACAAATCGGCGATCTTCCAGCACTACGACTCCGAGGTGCAGGGCCGCGCGGTGCTGCGCCCGGGCGAAGCGGACGCGGCGGTCGAGATCTTCGTGCCGGGCGCGAACGTGGCGCTGGCCGCCTCCATCGGGAGCCACTCGCGCATCGGGATGATCGACCCTTACGCGGGCGGCGCGTGGAGCGTGTTCGAGGCGACCCGCAACCTCGCCTGCGTCGGCGCGCTCCCGCTGGCCGTCACGGACTGCTTGAACTTCGGCGACCCCGAAGACCCGGGCGTCTTCCACGAGTTCGTGGAATCGGTGAAAGGAATCGGCGACGCGTGCCGCGCGATGAGACTCTTCGGCGGCGAGCACCCGCTGCCGGTGATTTCCGGAAACGTCTCGCTCTACAACCAGAGTGAGAAGGGAGAGGCGATCGCGCCCACGCCGATCGTCGCGTGCGCGGGCCGCATCGACGACGCCTCGCGCGCGCGCGGCTTCGCGCTCAAACAGGTGGGGTCGCGTCTGGTGCTCCTCGGGAAGCTCCACGACGACTTGGGGGGCTCCGAGTACGAGCGCGTGTTCGGAAACGCGGGCCACCCGAAGGCGCCGCACCCCGACTTCGCCTTCGAGTGCGCGCTGGTGAAGGCGCTGGTCGAAGGCTTCGCGAAGCGACTCGTGCTCGCCGCGCACGACGTGGCGCTGGGCGGGCTACTCGTCACCGTGGCGGAAATGGCGATCGCGAGCGCGCCCTTCGACGTCGGCGCGAGCGTGGTGCTGGATGCGGTCGTCACGCGGCCGATGTGCTTCTCCGAGATGGGTGGCGTGGTGGTCGAGGTCAGCGACGACGCGTGGGGCGAGTTCGAGAGGTTGATCGCGCACCACGCGCTCCCGTTCGCCGAGATTGGGCGGACGAAGGCCGACGTGGGTCTCGAGGTGACGGTCGCGGGCGACACGTTTGGAATCGACATGGCAGAGTTGCGCGCCGCGCATCGCGGAAAGCTGGCGGAGATCCTTTACTCGTAATCATCATGGCCGGACGCGTTCTCATCATTCAGTTCCCGGGAGTGAACTGCGAGTACGAAAGCCTGCGCGCCATTGAAGCAGTGGGGCTCAAAGGCCAGATTCGCCGCTGGAACGACGCCGCATCGGCGGTGCGCGATGCGGCGGCCGTCATTCTCCCGGGGGGATGGTCGTACCAGGATCGCATTCGCGCCGGGGTGGTCGCTGCGAAAGACGCCGTGGTCGACGAGGTGATCAAGGCGGCGGACAAGGGAACGCCTGTCATCGGGATCTGCAACGGCGCGCAGGTGCTGGTCGAGACCGGCATCGTGCCGGGCTTCGACGCGGGTCGCATCGATGTGGCGCTCGCCCCCAACCAGATGGTCGGCCGCGTTGGTTACTATTGCAACTGGGTCTACGTCAAGAAGGGTCCCGCGCGCTGCGTGTTCACCGACTTCATGGAGGAACGCCCCGGCGATCCGCTTCCGCTCCCGCTCGCCCACGGCGAGGGCCGCTTCGTGACCGCGAGCGACTCGGTGCGCTCGCACCTCGAACACGGCGACGGCGTGGCACTCGTCTATTGCACGCCGGCCGGTGAGACGGCGACGCGGATTCCCGGAGAACCCCAACGGCGCCCAGTTTGCGATCGCGGGGCTCGCCAACCCCAGGGGCAACGCGCTCGCGGTCATGCCGCACCCCGAGCGCGGCGCGTGGGCGTACCAGGTGCCGCGCCGCGTGGGTGGCACCTGGGGCCGAAGCCGCGACGGCGTGGGATCGAAGGATCTTTACAGTGCCGGTCCCGGGCGCGGTTTCTTCGAATCGCTGCGAAGGGGGCTGTTATAGCGAAGCTGGATCGAGTAGAGTCTCCTCAAGTAGATACAACGCAGCCTGTAGACACAACGCGACCCCGCTTTGCTTCCGATCCCATCCTGACCTGCCCACGTGACCGTACTGGAGGTGGCCGTAATGAGAAAACTGTTGCTCGCAAGCTGCGCGCTCGCGGTAGCGTTGGTACCGGCGGCAATTGCCCCGGCGCACGCGGCTGAAAAGAAACCCAACATCGTCGTCATCATGGGCGACGACATCGGTATCTGGAACATCGGCGCTTACCACCGGGGCATGATGGCCGGCCGGACGCCGAATCTCGACAAGCTCGCCTCCGAAGGCATGCTGTTCACCGACTACTACGCCGAAGCCAGCTGCACGGCGGGTCGCGCCGCGTTCATTACCGGCGAGTTGCCCATTCGCACCGGCATGACCACCGTCGGCCAGGCGGGCTCACCGATCGGACTGCCCGCGGCGGCCGCAACCACCGCGACGGTGCTCAGGTCGATGGGGTATGCCACCGGGCAGTTCGGGAAGAACCACCTCGGCGACTTGAACGAGTTCCTGCCGACGGTGCACGGTTTCGATGAGTTCTTCGGCTATCTGTATCACCTCGACGCCATGGAGGACCCGGCGCACCCGGCCTACCCGCAGGAACTGTTGAGCAAAGTCGGGCCGCGCAACATGGTGCACAGCTGGGCGTCGGAGACCGATGACGCCACGGTGGATCCGCGCTGGGGCAAGGTCGGCAAGCAGAAGATCGAGGACGCCGGCACGCTCTATCCGAAACGAATGGAGACGGTGGACGACGAGATCCAGGCCCTCGCCTTCAAGTTCCTCGACAAGGCCAAGAAAGACGGCAAGCCGTTCTTTCTGTGGCTCAACCCCACGCGCATGCACATCGTGACCCACCTCTCGCCCAAGTATGAAGCCATGCGCAACTCGACGAATGGCTGGACCATCCACGAAGCCGGCATGGCGCAGCTCGACGACATCGTGGGCGCGACCATGAAGAAGCTCAAGGACATGGGCGTGGACGACAACACCATTGTCGTGTTCACCACCGACAACGGCACGGAGACGTTCACCTGGCCGGACGGAGGCAACACGCCGTTCAAGGGGCAGAAGGGCACCACGTACGAGGGCGGGTTCCGTGCCCCGGCGATGATTCGCTGGCCGGGCAAGGTGCCGGCCGGCAAGGTGGAGAACGGCATCGTCTCCGGCCTGGATTGGTTCCCGACCTTCGTCGCCGCGGCGGGGAATCCGAACATTATTGCCGAGCTCAAGGCGGGCAAGGAGATTGGTGGTACGACCTACAAGGTCCACATCGACGGCTACGACCAGACGGCCATGATCACGGGCAAGGGTCCTTCGGCCCGCCATGAGATCTTTTACTTCGGAGAGAGTTCGCTCGGCGCGGTACGCGTCGACGACTTCAAGTATCAGTTTATCGATCAGCCCGGGGGTTGGAGCGGCCCCAAGGACCACATCGATGTGCCGACGCTGATCAATTTGCGTTTGGATCCCTTCGAGCGCCTGACTTGGCCGAAGAACGGAATGCTCGACGGATCGCAGGAGTACTTCGGATGGTTCCAGTACGAATTCTGGCGTTTCGTGTTCGTCCAGCAGGTGGTGGGCGAGCTGATCAAGACCGCCATGGAGTTCCCGCCGATGCAGAAAGGCGCAAGCTTCAACCTGGAGGCGGTAAAAGCGCAGATCGAGGCGTCGGCCGGCGCCTCGGGCAAGTAGTTGATTACGAGGTAGAGCATTCGGGCCGCACTCGTCGCACCTGGCGGGTGCGGCCCAGCATGACCCCGATCTCACCGCATGAGACCCCTGCTCATCGTTACCGCGGCGCTTGAAGTCGCCGCCGGCCTGGCGCTCCTGGTCTTCCCGTCGGGCGCGATTTCCGCGCTGCTCGGTTCCGCGCTCGATGCGTCCGGCGGATTGATCGGCCGCGTGGCGGGGGTCGCTCTGCTCGCCCTGGGTGTTGCCTGCTGGCGCGCGCGCGACGATGGACGCAGCGTAACCGCGAGAGGCCTGATAACGGCGATGCTGCTCTACAACACGGGAGTGGCCGCGGTCCTGGTCTGTGCCGCCCTGGGCGCGGGGCTATGCGGGATAGGGCTGTGGCCGGCCGTGTTATTGCACGCGGGGTTGGCGATCTGGTGCGTGGCGTGCCTGCGGGGCAAGCGCGCGTAGAGCGGGATCAGTCGATGTCGAAGGCGGCGGACAGACGAAGTTCCGGCGCGCTCACGTCGACGTCGGGATAGTCTTTGTATTCGCGGAACGCGGCGTAGAACAGATACTCCACGCCGTTTCTAGCGCGGTCCTTCGGCCACTGGAACCCTCGACTTTCGACGCCCGCGGGCGGTATCCTCCCGTCGGGTGAGCACTGAATCGCCATGACCAGACTCGACGCCAGACTCCTCGTGGGCCCACGTGGCCCGGACCTGGTCGCCTCGACGGCCCGTCTCACCCTGGTTCAGAAGATGGGGCTGGGCGAGCGGCTGGCCGGACTCAAGCGGTGGGATTTCTTCCACCTGGAGGTGGAGGCGGTGGCTGCGCCGGGCAGCCTGGTCCAGGCGCTTACCGGCACCCTGGCCCGCCAGAGCACGTTTTATAACCGTAACAAGCACATGTACTCGCTGGAATGCCGCTGGGATGGCGGCGAGACAACCGATGGCCCCTCCCACGAGGAGCTGAAGCGCCAGTTCGGGCAAGGTTTGGGTACCCGATCGGGAACTGGCATAGATTTCGATGGAAAGGAAGACCGTAAAGCCGATATTGTAAAGGCGTCTCCGGTCTTTTTGGTCGAGGTGTTCGTTCAGGACGATGACTCGGCCGGCCGGAACGCCATCGCAGCCAGGCTCACCCGGGAGCTTTCGGGGGCCACCGGGGACCCGGTGCGGGTCCAGTGCCCCGGTCGAGCCACCGTCTGGTGGCTCGGGATCGCGGCCCGGGACGAGACGGCAGCGATGGAAACGGCCAGACAGATAACGGTAACGAAGCGGCGCGATGAGGGGCTCCTCATGAACCCCAACTACCAGCGCGCCGAATTCGTTTCCGCGGGAAGGGTCGATCGGGTGGCTTCATGATCGAGTCGCTCCACGAGGAGTGCGGAGTGTTCGGGATATACGGGTCCAAGGGCGCGGCACAGAACGCGTTCCTCGGCCTGTACGCCCTGCAGCACCGGGGTCAGGAAGCCGCCGGGATCGTCTCGACCGACGGCGAGCGGATGCACGAGCACAAGGGGATGGGTCTCGTCGCGCAGGTGTTCGACGAAGAGTCCATCGGCCGCCTGCACGGGCACGCCGCCATCGGCCACAACCGCTACTCGACGACCGGCCTGCCACGAGCCGCCAACATTCAGCCGCTGCTCGTGGACTGCAAAGTCGGGAAGCTGGCACTTGCTCATAACGGCAATCTCGTCAACGCCCTCGAGCTCCGTGGCCGCATGGAAGCCGAGGGGTCCATCTTCAACACGACGATGGACAGCGAAGTCATTCTGCACCTGATTGCGCGGAGCAGGGAAGCCACACTCGACCGCATGATCGTCGATGCGGTGCGGCAGTTGCGGGGTGCGTTCTCGGTCTTGTTGCTGACCAAGGACGCGCTGATCGCGGTACGCGACCCGCAGTGTTTCCGGCCGCTCTGTCTGGGCCGGCTGGGTGATGCCACTATCATCACCAGCGAATCCTGCGCGCTGGACATCATCGGCGCCGATTACGTTCGGGATATCGAGCCAGGGGAACTCGTCATCGTAGACGAGCGGGGGATTCGATCCGAACGGGCGTTCGAACCGGAGCAGCAGGCCAAGTGCATATTCGAGTTCATATACTTCTCGCGTCCGGACAGCAAGGTGTTCGGGGAAAACGTCGACAAGGTGCGTCGGAAGCTGGGCGTCGTGCTCGCCCGCAAGCACCCGGTCGCCGCGGACATCGTGATCGCCGTGCCGGATTCGAGTAATACTTCAAGTCTTGGATTCGCCCAGACCTCGGGCATTCCGTTCGAGATCGGGCTGATTCGGAACCACTACGTCGGGCGTACGTTCATCCAGCCGAGCCAGTCGCAGCGCGACGGCACCGTACGGCTGAAATTCAACACGGTGGACGGGGTGCTCAAGGGTAAGCGGGTGGCGGTGGTGGACGACTCGATCGTACGCGGTTCCACGATGAAGAAACTCGTAGCCATGCTCCACAAGGCCGGTGCGAAGGAAGTTCACCTGCGCATCGCTTCTCCCCCCGTCAAGTTCCCCTGTTTTTACGGGATCGATATGCCGTCGCGTCGCGAATTGATCGCGTCGTCGACGTCCGTCGAAGAGATCCGGCGGTACCTCGGGGTCGACAGCCTCGAGTATCTCACCGTCGAGGATCTCCGCTCGGTCGTCGATGACCCGGTCAACTTCTGCAAGGCGTGTTTTACCGGCGAGTATCCGGTCCCGCTGACGTCGGACCTGAACAAGTCCGTGTTCGAAGACACCGCCGTCGCCTAGGCGACGGGACGTTTTCGAACCCGGTTCTCGTCGCGGCTCGAAGCGAGCGCGGCGACGGTCCATTTGAAAACTGAACGCGAGTATCGCGAGTGCTAAAAGTCAGGATCCAGTTCGAGAAGCTGGGATCGATTCGCTTTGCGTCCCACCGGGACCTCATGCGCGCGTTCGAACGAGCGTTCGCCGCGGGTGGTGTGCCGGTGTCGTGGAGCGAAGGGTTCCACCCGCACATGCGGTTGTCGTTCGGCCCGCCCCTGAAGACGGGGTGGGAGAGCCGCGAGGAGTACATGGACGTACAACTCGAGGCTCCGATGGACGGCATGGCCGCCGCGTGCAATGAGAAGCTCCCCGACGGGCTTCGGATCACCCGCGTCGTCGAAATCGGCGAGCGGGTGACGAAGCTCGCGTCCGACATCTCCGCCGTCGCCCTCGAGGCGGCGGTCGAGTCGGAGGACGCGATCGCGGCCGGTGCTCCGCGCAACGGCAGCGGCCCAGACGCCTCTGCTATAAGGGAGCGACTCGCCAACCAGTTCCTCCAAACCCCCAATACCGAAGGCGAGCCCCGGGTGCTGGAGGCGGACGTCGTCCGAACCGAGGACGCGATCCGCATCCGCTACACCTCGTCCATGCTCAATGGGCGCATCGTGACCCCCGACACGCTCGTTTCGGCCTCGATCGGTGACCCCGGCCAATTTCGCGTGCCCGTCAAAGTGGCGAGAATCGCCCAGTACGTGGAGCGCGACGGCCGGTTCGTTTCGCCGCTCGATGAAGGAGTCGTGCATCCAAGCGTATGAAAGAAGTTCTGATCAATTCCGGTTCGCAGGAAGTACGGGCCGCCATCGTCGAAGACGGCGAGCTGATGGAGTTCATGGTCGAGCGGGCGCAGACGCGCCGGATCGTCGGCGACATCTACCTCGGCCGCGTGAACGCGATCCTGCCCGGCATCCAGGCCGCGTTCGTCGACATCGGCTATGAGAAAGCGGGCTTTCTCCACGCGGGCGACCTGGTGCCGGACACCGAGTCGTTCGAGATGGAGGGCGGAGTCGACATCGAAGACGACGAGGGGCCGCGGCGTGATCGCGGGGATCGCGGCGGCAACGGCCGCGGCGGGCGCGGGCGGCGCGAGTCGCACCAGAAGGCACCCGTGCAGCCCATCGAGAAGATGCTCCAGAAGGGGCAGGAAGTGCTGGTGCAGGTCACCAAGGAGGCCATCGGCACCAAGGGCCCCCGCCTCACCACCCAGATCTCGATCCCGGGCCGGCACGTGGTCTACATGCCCAACACGGACTACCTCGGCATCTCGCGCCGCATCGAGTCGCGCCAGGAGCGCCAGCGGCTGCGCCAGCTGATCGCCAAGAAGAAGCCGGCGAACTGCGCGGTCATCGCGCGCACGGCGTGCGAGGGCGTCGAGGACAAGCACATCGTCTCCGACATCAACTACCTGCACAAGCTCTGGCAGGAGATCAAGCGCCGCGCCGAGAAGGCGCAGGCGCCCGAGCTCGTGCACGAGGAAGTCGGCATGGTGGTCGGCATGGTGCGGGACCTGATCGCGGAAGACATCGACAAGATCTGGATGGACAACGAGAAGGAGTACCGCCACCTCGTGCGCCATCTGCGCCAGGTAAGCCCGGACCTGGCCTCGCGGACGTACCATTTCCGCGACCGCTCGCCGATCTTCGACAAGTACAACATCGAAGCGGAAATCGAGAAGACGCTCGACCGCAAGGTGTGGCTCAAGAAGGGCGGCTATTTGATTTTCGACCAGACCGAAGCGCTGGTGGCGATCGACGTCAACACCGGCCGTTTCGTGGGCAAGCGCGACCAGGAGGAGACCATCCTGGAGACGAACCTGCTCGCGGCGCGCGAGATCCCGAGACAGCTGCGGCTGCGCGACATCGGCGGCATCATCGTGATCGACTTCATCGACATGGAAAGCGAAGCCAACAAGAAGAAGGTGCTGGCCGAGCTGCGCAACCACCTGCGCAAGGACCGCTCGCGCGCGAAGGCGTTCGCGGTGAGCGACCTGGGGCTGGTCGAGGTGAGCCGCAAACGCGTGCGCCCGAGCCTGCTCCACTTCCTGAGCGAGGAGTGCCCGTACTGTCACGGGACGGGGAAGGTGCTCTCGTTCGACACGCTGGCGAACAAGATCGAGCGGCAGATTCACCGCATCGGTCAGCGCACCAAGGAGCGCCGCCTCCAGCTGCGCGTAAACACCTCGTTCGCGATCTTCCTGGAAGAGCAGCGCGGCGGCATGCTCGACGCGCTGGAGCGCCAGTACCGCATGCGCATCGAAATTCAGGACGACCCGCGGCTCCACCGCGAAGACTTCAAGGTGGTGTCGCTCTCGAGCTTCCGCGACCTGGCGCAGGAGGCGGGGTAGGGGGCGTCCCGGCGTAGCCAACGGTTCCCAGGACGCGCTCGGCCTCGAGCCGATTGTGAAACGCGCACAGCAGCCTGAGGTTGCCCGGTGCGCCTCTGCCGCCGCGCGCGATCGGGTTGATGTGATCGACCTGGAGCGCTCGCGTTGACGCACAGCGTCGGCCCGACGCACCCACGTAGCTGCAGCGGCCCCCGTCGCGGGTGAATACCTCATCTTTCACCGCGGCGGTGACGTGTCGAGGGTGCGGCACTTTCGATGGCCGCTCCACAGCCGGACGTTGCTCCCTCTTCTCGTCTCCCTTTGTGTGAGATCGCTCCTTACGCTCCTCGCGTCTCTCGCGACGCGCACTGGGATCTTCCTTCTCGATGAAACGATCCATCGCGAGCCCGAAGGTCTGCTCGAGTGAGGGGTTTGCCGGCAGCTGGTGCCAGGCCAGCGATCGAATCTTCTCCAGCTTCGCCATGAATGCCTCACTGGCGGAGAACGAGACCAACATGCGCTTTTCGGTGACGGTGCTTGACTCGCGATGCGTCGGCGCACCATCTCGCAACTCACACAAATCACTGCCGCTGCGGTAGTGATCGCTCGTTGGCGCGCTGTGGGGAGCGGGCGTTTGACTGCCTGATGGCGCTGGAACGTCGGCGGAGCACGAGGCAGCGACCCCGGCGGCGGCCTGCGCCGACGCGACGGTGGGAACCCGCACCACGACGGGCCTTATCCGGTCCGGTGGAAACGATCGCGGCTCGTACTCCGCCACGATCGCATCCACCTCTCGCTGCGATCTGCCCCGAATTCGTGTGAGCAGGCGGTCCTTGTTCTCGGGCGATAAGACCCGCGAAACCTGTGAGACCGTGCTCAAATTGACCTCGTTCGACTCCAGCAATGCGTGCATCTCCGGGAAGCGAGCCATGCAGCGGGCCGTCCGAATCCGACGGGCCGCCGCCGAAGCTGAATAGCCCAGCCCCGTCGTGCAGTAATCGAACATCGATGCGTAGCCCTGCTTCAGATGCAGCCGTCGTCGCTCGATCTCGCTCAGGTGGAGCAGAACGGCCAGAGTGAGTGATCGCTCACGGCGTGTGAGTTCTTGAATCCTGGAGAGAATCTCGCGGTCGGAAAGATTTCGAAGGGACATGACGCAACCTCCTTGCATGCGGAAACGAAGCGCGGGAGGATGCGCCGATGCTCGGAATCTAGATTGTGTTCACTAACTTGTCAACACGAAAATGTTCCGCGAGGCAAAAAAAGCGGGACCGTCAACATGACGGCCCCGCTCTTGGTAATGCGCGCTCATCACGCGCCTGGTCCTCGCGTGCGTGGACCTGACGACGCTTCGCGCGCACGCGTCACCGCTTCTCGAACGGCGGCGCCTTGACGATCGGAGACGGAGCGGCCGCGAGCAGCTTCATGACTTCCTCGATGCCGCGCTCGAGCTGCACGTCGATCCCTTTCGCGAGCTGCGCCATGTCCTCCGGCACCGCGATGTCGGGATCGACCCCGTGTCCCTCCCGGAACCACTTTCCATCCGGATCGTACATGCGAAACGTCGGCACCGTGACGTCGCCGCCGTCGATGAGCGACGGTGACCCGGAGATCCCGATCAGCCCGCCCCAGGTGCGCGCACCCACCAGCGGTCCGAGCCCGGCCTTGCGGAAGTAGTCCGGGAACGCGTCGCCGCCGGATCCGCTCCACCCGTTGATGAGCATCACCTTCGGGCCGAAGTTGGCGACCGGGGGCCACTGCCAGTTGGTGCCGTCGCGCACGGCCCAGAACGCGAGCGGCTTGCGATTCAAGAGCTCGACGAAACGATCCGGAATCTGCCCGCCGCTGTTGAAGCGCTCGTCGACGATGAGCCCCTGCTTGTCGAACTGGGCCGCGAACTGGCGCAGCAGCTCGGTCTGCCCGTCGATGCCGGTGCTCGGCACGTAGATGTAGCCGATCTTCCCGCCGGTGGCCACGTCGACCCGCTTGCGGTTCGATTCGATCCACGCGAGGTGGCGCAGCCGCGTCTCGCTCTCGAGCGTCTCGACCAGAATGGTGCGCGCCCCCTCCGAGGTCGGCTTGTCGTTCACGGTGAGCTCGATGGTGGTCTCGGCCAGCCCCGCGAACGCCGCCCACGGCGCCTTCGCGGGGTCGAGCGGCTTGCCGTTCACGGCCAGGATGTAGTCGCCTTCCTTGACCTTGAGCGCGGGCTTCGACAGCGGCGAGCGAACCTCGGTGTCCCACGGCGCGCCGTCCACGATCTTCTTGATCCGGTAGGCGCCGTTTGCCAGCTCCCAGTCGATCCCGAGATACCCCACCGCCACCCGCTTCGGCTGCTCGGTGTCGCCGCCTCCGCGATAGGTGTGGGACGAACTCAACTCGGAGATCATCTCGCCGATGACGAAGTTGACATCCCAGCGCGTGACGGCGTTGTCGAGGAGCTTCCCGTAGCGCGTGCGCATTCCTTTCCAATCGACGCCGTGCATGTTGGGGTCGTAGAAGTAGTCGCGCTCGAAGCGCCACACGTCGTTGAAGATCTGCCTCCACTCGGCGCGCGGATCGATGGTGGCCTCGAGCGACTTGGTCGGCATGCTCTTGTCGTCCTTGCCCTTTTCGCCCTTGCCGCCCTTGCCGCCCTCCTTGAGGTCGACCACGGAGTAGCTGCCCTTCTTGCCGATCAGGACTTTTTCTCCATCGTGACTGACGTCGAAGAGGTCGACGTCGTCGGCGATGGTTTTCTCTTCCCGCTCCTCGAGGTCGTAGTACATGAGCGGTTTCGCTTCGTCAGCCGCGCCGGTGTTGGGGGTCCGGTGGAACACGAGCTTGCCCGATACCGCGTGGATGCGCGCGATGTTGCCCGCGGCCGGGGGCAGGATCTCCACGCGCTTCTCGAAGCCGTCGAGCGTGATGAGGGTTTCCTTGGGCTTCTCCTTCTCCTTGTCCTTATCCTTTTTCGACCCCTTGTCGTCGTCCTTCTTCTTGTCGTCCTTCTTCTCCTCCGTGCCAAGCCCCACCGACGTCGAATCGTTCTTCGGGCTCAAGGGCGAGGGGATGTCGTCGGTGAGCGTGGCGACGGCGATGTTGGTGGTGTTCGCGTAGATGAAGGTGGCATCGATGGTCGCGTAGCTGGGCTTCAGGGTCCGGTCGGTGAGGAAGTACAGGTACTTGCCGTCCGGATCGAAGCACGGCGCGTTGTCGTTGTAGTAGCCGGCCGTGAGCTGGTGGATTTTACCCTCGCGCGTGTCGAACACGGCAATCGCCCCGTTGCCGGTGTTCATGTCTTTTCGATAGGCGAGCCAGCGACTGTCCGGTGACCAGCCCGGCGTGAATCGCTCGAGCTGATCCTCGTACATGTACGCTTCCTTGTCGACCAGGGTGGTTTTCTGGGTGCCGAGGTCGTAGATCCGGATCTGCATGGCCTGGTCGATGAACGCGAGCTTCCTGGCGTCGGGTGACCAGTAGAGGCTGTAGCGGAATCCCGGCCCGTACGACGAGACCTTCTTCTCGGTGTTCGAGGCGAGGTCGCGTACGGTGAGTTCGTACTCGCCGGAAGCGTCCGACCAGTAGGCCACCGACTTGCCGTCCGGCGACCACGCCGGATAGCGCTCGGCGGCGCCGGAGGTTCCGGTCAGGTTCAAGACCGGTCCGTTTTCCGCCGGCACGGAGAAGACCTCGCCGCGCGCACCGAACACCGCGCGCTTGCCGTTGGGCGCGAGCGTCACGCTCTCGATCAGGTCCGCGACGCTTTCGCTGCGCGGCATGAGGGTCAGCTCGTCGGTGACGACCTTCACGTCGATCTCCCGGTAGGTATCGTCCGCCAGGTTCAACAGGCACAGCGCGCCGCCCGCTTCGAATACGATGTCGGAGGGGCCGATCGACGGGAAGTGCGCGTCGAAGTCCTTGAAGGTCGTGACCTGCTTGGTGGCGCGAGACTCGAGGTCGTACGACCAGATGTTGGCGCGCTGGCTGGCGTCGCGGTCGGATAGGAAATACAGCTTCTTCCCGTGCCACATCGGAAACTCGTCGTTGGAGGGGTCGTTGGTCAGGTTCTGGACTGTTCCTTTCGCCAGGTCGAAGACCATGATGTCGGGGGCCCACCCGCCGCGATAGCGCTTCCAGGTCCGGAACGCCTGCGTCATCGGCGTGTACGCGATCTGCTTGGCATCAGGAGAGAGCATCGCGATCTCACCGTACGGGACCGGGAGCGGCTCCGGCAGCCCGCCCGCGGCAGCCACGCGGTAGAACTGGCTGTAGCGCTGGCGGCCGCTGTTCATCGACGACGCGAAGAGCAGGTGGGTACCGTCGGGATACCAGTCGAGCATGCGGTCCGACATGCCGTGATAGGTGACGCGTGTCGGCATTCCGCCGAGCGTGGGCACGACGTACACGTCGAGGTTGCCGTCGTAGTTCGCGCTGTAGGCGATGCGCGTGCCGTCGGGCGAGAAACGTGGAAACGACTCTTCGCCGAGCGCGGAGGTGAGTTTGAGGGCCGGGCCGCCCGTCTTGGGCACGACCCACAGGTCGCCCGCATACGCGAAGACGATGTGCGTTTGCGAGACGTCGGGGTGCTGCAACATCCGCGCATCCACCTGCGCATCGACACGGGAAGCAAGTCCGCACAAGGCAAACAGACAGAACACGACGATCCACACGTTTCTGGTCATGGGTTGATCTCCACCGGTAGCGATGAGGGTGTCACAAGGGATTCGCGGTTGTACCGCCTGGACCGAAGCCAGGTCGGTGGATGATAGCGGATTATTCTACCGCCCGCTACGGGCGCCGGAAACGGGCCCACGAGCTTCGACGGGACCAACCCGACATTCGTTGCGTCCCGTCGCCCGTTTTCTTGCCCCGGATGGACAGCCGGGCGCGCGGGGAGTATCCTCACGCTCGATACGTCGGCCCGCTCCCCGGCGATCACGTCATTCTTCCTCGACCCCTTCCGTAGCGAGGTACATTCCCATGAATGCATCGTCAGCGAAGCTCGATGTCACGAACGGCATGGGCACGGAACCGGGGCGAAGACTCACGAGGTCTTTCTTCGAGCGTCCCTGCGCCGTCGTGGCCCGCGATCTCATCGGTTGCACCTTCGCCCGAACGCTGGACGACGGAACCGTCCTGGCGGCGAGGCTGGTCGAGGTGGAGGCCTACGTCGGCGATGGCACCGACCCCGGCTCGCACGCGCACCGGGGCCCGACGGCGCGCAACCGCGTCATGTTCGGGCCCGCGGGGCGTCTGTACGTCTACCTGATCTACGGCCTCCATTATTGCGCGAACATCGTCTGCGAAGGGGGCCGGGGAGCTGCCGTGCTGCTGCGCGCTGCGGAGCCGATCGCGGGCATCGACGTCATGCGGGCGCAGCGCGGGCTGGACGAAAAGATGCCCGACGCCGCGATCCTGCGCGGCCCGGCGAACTTCTGCCGGGCACTCGGGCTCACGCGCGACGACAACGGGCGCAGTCTGCTGTCGGGTGGTGTTGTGGTTCGGGGGCCGTCCGCGCGGAGCGTTCGCCCCGCCATCTCGGTCTCGACGCGGATCGGCCTTTCGCGCGGCGTCGAACTACCGTATCGTTTCTTCGCTGCCAATGATCCCCACGTCAGCGGGGTGCCAGGCGCTCGTCGGTGATCGTACCTTGAGGAGTCACACATGTTGAAAGCGGTTTGGGTTTTTGCGGCGGCGACGCTGATCGTGGCGGGCGCCGCTCGCGCGGACGAGAAGCTCGTGACCATCAGTCTCGTGTCGGAGGCCGGAGTTGGCGAGAAGATCGGCACCATCCGCGCCGTCGACACACCCTACGGCGTGCTCTTTACGCCGGAGCTGGGGAAGCTAACGCCGGGGCTGCACGGGTTCCACGTGCACGAGAACGCGCACTGCGATTGTGCCGAGAAGGAAGGGAAGATGGTGGCGGGTCTCGCCGCCGGGAGTCATTTCGACCCGGCCAAGACCGGGCGCCACTCCGGTCCGTACGCGGACGGGCACCTCGGCGACCTGCCGCCCTTGTTCGTCGCGGCCGACGGCACCTCCACGCTGCCCGTGCTGGCGCCGCGCCTGAAAGTGAAGGACCTCGCGGGCCGGGCCCTGATGATCCACGCCGGGGGCGACAACTACTCGGACCAGCCCGCGGCCCTCGGCGGGGGCGGGGCGAGGATCGCGTGCGGAGTCGTGGAGTAGCCGCCATCGCCCAACCCCAACCCACCCAGCCGGTTAGGCGGAAGCGGCCCCGCTCGCACCGCCCGCCGACTTAGTTCCTTGACACCCGCCGCGGGATCGATTACTAATCGTAGGTTGTTTTCGAGCGCCTGCGCGCGGAACCCAGAGTGGAGTAGAGACATGTACGCGATCGTCAAAGTCCGTGGCCTTCAATTCAAGGCCGAGCCCAATACCATCATCCGCGTGCCGCTGCTCGAGAGCGAGGTCGGCCAGGGCGTTACCTTCGACCAGGTGCTCCTGTGGTCCGACGGCGAGACGACTACCGTCGGCGCTCCGCTCGTGGCGGGCAAGTCCGTCAGCGGCGAGGTCGTTCGTCACAGCCGCAGCGACAAGATTCGCATCTTCAAGAAGAAGCGCCGCAAGAAGTACCGCCGCCGCGGCAATCACCGGCAGTGGTTCACGGAAGTTCGACTGACGGGGTTCAGCAGCTAGGGGTAGGCAGCATGGCACACAAAAAAGGTGTTGGCAGTTCCAAGAATGGGCGCGACAGTCACGGTCAGCGCCTCGGCGTGAAGCGGTTCTCCGGCGAGTTCGTCACCGCCGGGTCGATCATCGTGCGCCAGCGCGGCACCCATATCCATCCCGGCCGGAATGTGGGCCGCGGAAAGGACGACACGCTCTTTGCCACGGTCACGGGTACGGTCAGGTTCGAGCCTTTCGGGAAGAACCGCAGGCGCGTCAGCGTCGTCGAAGCGAACTAGCGCTTCGCGCCGCCGCACCGCCGGGCGTTCGGCCCCCGCATCTCCATCCTTCGCCATCGTTCTCCCCGCCCGCTACGGGTCGACCCGTTTCCCGGGGAAACCACTCGCCCAGATTTCGGGTAAGCCGCTGATCGAATGGGTCTACCGCGGCGCGCAGCGCGTGCGCGGGGTCACCCGCGTGCTGGTGGCCACCGACGACGAGCGCGTCGCGCGCGCTGTGCGCGCCTTCGGCGGCGACCTGGTCATGACGCGCTCCGACCACGTGACTGGCACCGATCGCGTGGCGGAGGTCGCGAAGACGCTCCGCGTCGCCGTGGTCGTCAACCTGCAGGGCGACGAGCCGGTGTTCGACCCCGAGATGGTCGAACGCATGGTGGCGCGCCTGGCGCGCGACCGCGGGGTCGACATCGTCACCGCGTGCCACGCCCTCTACCACGCCGATGCCTTTCGCAGCCCGCACGTCGTCAAAGTGGTCATCGACAAGAAGGGGCACGCGCTGTACTTTTCGCGCTCGCCGATCCCGAGCGGCGCCATGGAGCACGCGGCGGGCGCGTACCGCCACATCGGCGCGTACGCATTCCGGCGCGACGCCCTCGCGCGCTTCACCAGGCTCCCGCGGACGCCGCTGGAGATCTCGGAGCGGCTGGAGCAGCTGCGAGCGCTGGAGCACGGATTCAAGATCGCGGTGGTCGAAACCGATCGCGAGACCGTGGGCGTCGACGTCCCCGCCGACATAAAAAACGTTGAAAGGGCAATGCGGGAGTCCATAGACTGATCGAAGGTGATTGCGTCGTTGCACGCGTGCGGCAGGAAACACGAACGCGCGAGGTCGGAGCCATGAAGTACATCTTCGTTACCGGTGGCGTGGTCTCGTCCCTCGGGAAGGGCATCGCCGCCGCCTCCATCGGACTCCTGCTCAAGCAGCGGGGACTTCGCGTCGCCATCCAGAAGCTCGACCCGTACCTGAATGTCGACCCGGGCACGATGAGCCCGTTCCAGCACGGCGAGGTGTTCGTGACCGACGACGGCGGCGAGACCGACCTCGACCTCGGCCACTACGAACGCTTCCTCGACCAGAATCTGACCCGCAACAGTAGTGTTACCGCCGGCAAGGTGTACCAGGCGGTCATCGAGCGGGAACGCAGCGGCGGCTACCTGGGGAAGACCGTGCAGGTGGTTCCCCACGTCACCGACGAGATCAAGACGCGCATCAAGGCTGCCGGGGCCAACGGCGACGTCGACGTCATTATTACCGAAATCGGGGGAACCACGGGCGATATCGAGGGCCTCCCGTTTCTGGAGGCATGCCGCCAGATGCGGCACGAGGAGGGCGCGGACAACTGCATCTTCGTCCACCTCGTCCTGGTCCCGTACATCAAGGCAGCCAGGGAGATCAAGACCAAGCCCACGCAGCACAGCGTCAAGGGCCTGCTCGAGATCGGCATCCAGCCCGACGTGCTCTTGTGCCGAACCGAGGTGCCGCTCGGCCCGGAGATCCGCGCCAAGATCGCGCTCTTCTGCAACGTGCGCGAGCGCGCCGTGATCGAGGCGCGCGACGTGACCTCCATCTATCACGTGCCGCTCCATTTTCATCGCGAGGGACTCGACGACATCATCGTGACGCTCCTCCACCTCGACGCGGCGCAACCCGACCTGGAGGAATGGGAGCAGCTGATCCAGCGCATGACCGCCATCGAGGAGGGGGTCAAGATCGCGGTCGTCGGCAAGTACGTCCAGGTCCAGGACGCGTACAAGTCGATCATCGAGGCGTTCACGCACGCCGGCGTGCAGAACGACGCCCACGTGCAGGTGGTGTGGGTCGACGCCGAGGACGTGGAGAAGCTGGGCGCCGACGAGGCGCTGCGCGGAGTGGCCGGCATCCTGGTGCCGGGCGGGTTCGGCGAGCGCGGAATCTCCGGCAAGCTCGACGCGATTCGCCACGCGCGCGAGAACGAGATCCCGTTCCTCGGCATCTGCCTGGGGCTGCAGTGCGCGGTGATCGAGTTCGCCCGTGACGTCTGCGGCATCCCGGACGCCTTGAGCAGCGAGTTCAGCCCCAACTGCCCCCACCCGGTGATCGATCTCATGGAGGGCCAGACCCACAGCGGAAAAAAAGGCGGCACCATGCGACTGGGTGCGTATCCGTGCCGCATCAAGCCCGGCACGCTGGCCGCCGACCTCTACGATGCGGGCGAGATCAGCGAACGCCATCGCCACCGCTGGGAAGTGAACAACGAGTACCGTGAGACGCTGGAACGCCACGGACTGACGATTTCGGGGACGTCGCCGGACGGGAGCCTGGTCGAGATCATCGAGATCACCGAACATCCCTATTTCATCGCCTCGCAGTTCCACCCCGAGCTCAAGAGCCGCCCCAACCGTCCGCACCCGCTGTTCTTCGGGCTGGTGCGCGCGGCGAAGTCGCAGCGGAACTCGCATTCGCCTTCGGCCCGGCAAGTGAGCGCGTAGGACGCGCCGGGGAACCGCCGTGCCCGCGACCGCGACCATTGCATCCCTGCGGGTGGGCGACGGCGCGAAGCCGCTCCTGATCGCCGGCCCCTGCGTCATCGAGACCGAGGATCTCGCCCTCTCGATTGCCGATGCCATCGCCCGGCTCGCCGTCACGCGCGAGTTCACCTTCGTCTTCAAGGCGAGTTACACCAAAGACAACCGCAGCTCCGGCGAGAGCTTCCGCGGCGTCGGCCTCGATGCCGGTCTGCGCGTGCTGGAGAAGGTGCGCGCGAACGTCGGCTGCCCGGTGTTGTCCGACGTCCACACTCCCGACGAGGTTCCTGCGGCGGCGGCGGTTCTCGACGTGGTCCAGATTCCCGCGTTCCTGTGCCGGCAGACGAGTCTGCTCGAAGCGGCGGGCGCAGCCGGAAAAGCGATCAACGTGAAGAAAGGGCAGTTCCTCGCGCCCGAGGACATGGGCAACGTGGTCACGAAACTGCGCGCGGCCGGCGCGCGCGACATTATGCTCACCGAGCGCGGAACGACCTTCGGATACCACGACCTGGTGGTGGACTTCCGCGGCTTCGCGCGCATGCGCGCGATCGGCTGCCCGGTGGTCTTCGACGTCACCCACTCGCTGCAGCGTCCCGGTGGACTCGGGACCGCGTCGGGCGGCGAGCCGGCGCTGGCGGCGATGATGGCGCGCGCCGCCGCCGCGGTGCCCGTGGACGGCTTCTTCATCGAGACGCATCCCGACCCGAAGAGAGCGCTCTCCGACGCGGCGGCGATGCTGCCGCTGGACCAGTTGGAAAAGCTGTTGCGCGACGTATCCCGTATCGCTACCCTTGCCCGCGAGTTCCCCGCCGGCCAGGTTCGCCCCTAGCGCCGTCGTCGCCACGCGATTTCGTCGCGGCGCCCCGCAATCAATCAGGAGGATTTGAAATGCCGCTCGCTCCCGGGAAGAAACTGGGCGCTTTGGTGTGCCTGTTGCTGGCACTTGCCGGGTGCGGCAAGACGCAGAAGGAAGCCCCGGCCCCGGCAGGTGTGGCCACCGGAATGGACCGGACGGTGCTTCCGATTGCGGCACCCAGGGATCCGGTCATTACCGAAATCGATGCGCGCAAGGCGACGGCACCGCCACGCTTCGAAGTCAAGGCGCCCGCAGGCGCCCCCAACGTCGTGATCGTCCTGATCGACGACATGGGTTTCGGCCACCCGGACACCTTCGGCGGTCCGGTGCACATGCCGACCTACACCGCGTTGGCGAACACCGGGCTGCGCTACAACCGTTTCCACACCACCGCGCTGTGTTCGCCCACGCGCACAGCCTTATTGACGGGCCGCAATCATCACATCAACAATGCCGGCGCCATCATGGAGCTCGCGACCGCTTTTCCCGGCAACACCGGGATACGGCCCGGGAGCGTGGCCCCGCTGGCGGAGATCCTGCGCCTGAACGGGTACAGCACGGCGGCCTTCGGCAAGTACCACGAGACGCCGCCGTGGGAAGCCTCCGTCTCCGGGCCCCACGACCGCTGGCCCACGCGCTCGGGGTTCGACAAGTTCTACGGCTTCATCGGCGGCGAAACCAACCAGTGGGCGCCCGCGATCTACGACGGTGTGACGCGCGTCGAGCCGCCCCACGACCCGAACTACCACTTCACCACCGACATGACCAATCAGGCCATCGCGTGGATGCAGTTCCAGCACGCGCTCACCCCGGACAAGCCCTTCTACATGTACTTTGCCACCGGCGCGACGCACGCGCCGCACCACGTGCCGAAGGAGTGGATCGCGAAATACAAGGGCAAGTTCGACCAGGGGTGGGACAAGCTGCGCGAAGAGACGTTTGCGCGCCAGCTCGAGATGGGCGTGATCCCGGAGGGCACGAAACTGACCGCGCGCCCGGCGGAGATCCCGGCGTGGGATTCTCTCACTCCCGATCAGAAGCGGCTGTTTGCGCGGCAGATGGAAACATTCGCGGGATTTGGAGAACACACCGACCACGAAGTCGGGCGCCTGGTGGAAGCGCTCACCGACATGGGCGCCATGGATAACACGCTTTTCATCTTCATCGCCGGCGACAACGGCTCGAGCGCGGAAGGCGGCCCGGACGGCACCTACAACGAGTCGCTGGCGCTCAACGGCATCGTGAGCGACGTGTCCTCGCAGCTGGCCCACATCGACGAATGGGGAGGCCCGAACACGTTCCCGCACTTCGCGGTGGGCTGGGCGCTCGCGGGCGACACGCCCTTCCAGTGGACCAAGCAGGTCGCGTCGCACTTCGGCGGCACCCGCAACTCGATGGTGATCCACTGGCCGGCGCGGCTGCCGAACGCCCACGGCGAGGTGCGCTCGCAGTTCAGCCACGTGATCGACATCGCGCCGACGGTCCTGGAAGCGGCCGGACTGCCGCAGCCGACAATGGTCGACGGGACGACGCAGTACCCGATGGACGGCGTCTCGATGGTGTATACCTTCGACGACCCCGCCGCGGCGGACCGTCACACCACGCAGTACTTCGAGATGTTCGGCAACCGCGCCATCTACCACGACGGCTGGGTGGCGGCGACGCGCCACTCGATCCCGTGGCTGATGGTCCCGCAGCTTCCGCCCTTCGACCAGGACAAGTGGGAGCTCTACCATGTGGCGGAGGACTTCAGCCAGGCCAACGACCTGGCCGCGCAGAATCCACAAAAACTGAAAGAGCTGCAGGACCTGTTCACGACGGAGGCGATCCGCAACCACGTGTACCCGCTCGACGACCGCCGCTCGGAGCGTTTCGACGCGAGAATTGCCGGTCGCCCCGACCTCATCGGGTCCCGGACCTCGCTGACCCTGCACGAGGGTATGACCGGAATCAGCGAGAACGCGTTCATCAATATCAAGGGCCGGTCGAGTGCAATCAGCGCCGAGATCGACGTGCCGAGCGGAGGCGCGAACGGCGTGATCATCGCCCAGGCCGGTCGCTTCGGCGGGTGGAGTCTGTACATGAAGAACGGCCGCGTGCAACACGTCTACAACTTCGGCGGCCTGCAGCGATTCACCGTGGCGGCGCCGACTGCCCTCGCGCCGGGCCGCCACACCGTGTTGTACGAGTTTGTCTACGACGGCGGCAATCCGGGCTCGGGCGGGACGAGCCGGCTGAGCGTGGACGGCAAGCAGGTCGGTGAGGTGCGTGTCGAGCACACCATGCCCTTCATTTACTCGGCCGACGAGGGAGTCGACGTGGGCGTGGACAACGAGACCCCGGTTACCGACGACTACAAGCAGGGCGCCAACAAGTTTACCGGCCGTGTGGTGAAGGTAACCGTCGAGGCGAAGTAAGGAACGCGCGCCATGCGGGAGACATGCCGGTGAAAGCGGACAAAAATGGCGACATCGACGCCCTCCTTGCCGGCGCGCGGCGCGTGATCGACGAGGAGGTCGAGGGGCTCCAGGCCCTCCGCGACCGACTCGGCCCCGAGCTCGCGCGCGCCGTCGACGCCATTGCCGCCTGCCGCGGCCGCCTGATCGTCTCGGGCGTGGGCAAATCCGGTCAAATCGCGAAGAAGATCGCCAGCACGCTCACCTCGACGGGCACGCCCAGCTTCTACGTGCACGCCTTCGAAGCCGGTCACGGCGAGCTCGGCCTCGTCCACGGGGGCGACGTCGTCATCATCGTCTCGAAGAGCGGCATGGGGGACGAACTCCGCGATTTCATTCCCGCGCTCAAGAAGCTCGGCGTTCCCATCATCGCGCTCACCGCGTCGCGTAGCAGCTACCTCGCGCAGCACAGCGACATCGTGCTCGATTTCGACGGGTCGAAGGAGGCCGGGTGTCTCGGCCTGGCGCCCACCACCAGTGCCACCGTGTCGCTGGTCCTGGGCCACGTGCTCGCGAGCGCGCTCATGGAGCGCCGGGGGTTCACCGCGGAGGAGTTCGCGCGCACGCATCCGGGCGGGATGCTGGGCCGGCGGCTCACGGTCACGGTGGCCGAGGTGATGCGGACCGGCAAGGCGATGCCGGTTGTGCGCGAGACGCAGACGCTGCGCGAGGCGCTCTTCGAGACGATGGAAAAGAGCATCGGCTGCACGGGAGTGGTCGACGCGCGCGGGGTGCTCACCGGCATCGTGACCGACGGCGACCTCAAGCGCATCATTACGCGTCGCGACGACGCGCTCGACCTCCCGGTCGGCGAAGTCATGACCCACAATCCCAAGACCATCGATGGAGGAATTCTGGCGGCCGACGCGCTGGCGCGCATGGAGCTCAACCTTCCCGGTCCGCTCCTGATGTACTTCATCGTCGACGCCGATGGAAAGCCCGTCGGCCTGCTCCACCTGCACGACGTCCTGCGTGCAGGGCTCAAGACGGAATAGACTCGCGATTGCGTATCGTGCAGGCGCCCTCCGTGGGGGTCAGCGCACGAGCGTGACGCGGCCGACCGCGCGCGCGCGCCCCTCGACCTGCACGAGATAAATCCCGCTGGCCACCTGGTTGCCGGCGTCGTCGGTGCCGTCCCACGTCACCCGGGTCTCCCCCGCGGGCAGCATGCGATATCCCAGCGAACGAATCAGGCGCCCGTCGACGGAATAGACCGACAGCGCGACGCCGTCCGGCGCGGTCAGCGACACCTCGACCTGGGTTGCGGACGAGAACGGATTGGGGTAGCTCGCGAGCTTTGCCACCGGAAAGCGCGGAGCCACGCCCGTCGGGTCCGGCGTGCAGTTCATCGGCGACGGCGCCGAGTCCACGTCGTAGTCGGCCGCGGTGGTGCCCTTGGTCCCGATCTTCCGATGGATGGCCCCGTTCGTGAGCGCCGGCGGACACGGGCCGCTCCATTTCCCGACCGCCTCCGCCTGGGCCTTGCGGCTGCTATGCGGGTTCACTCCCCAGCATACGAAGTCGAGAATCTGGTTCGAGGTGTTGAACAAAGAACTCTTGAAGAGCTGGATCTCGCCGCCCGCCGCGTCATCGTCGAACGATGCCGGCCAGGGAACGGTCTTGTACGAACCCGCCGGCACCAGCACCGAGACCTGCACGTACACGAAGGGGGAGCAGAACCAGTACCCGGTGGTGTTGAAGTCGGCGTTGGTCGTGTTGAATATCTCGATGTACCCGCCCGGTCCCGGTTTGATCTCCGAGATCACGATCGCGGGAAGTCCCTCCGCGCCGAAAGCACCGCTGCCGTCGTCGAGTGCGTCCAGCGGTTGAGCGCACTGCGCGTGCACGTCGGTGGAGACGAAAAAAGCGATGAGCAGCGCAGGCAGGAGAATACGACGCATGGGTGGCACCTCGGGTTGTGTGTGAATTAACGTTATCAAGTGTAGTGCTTGGGAATTCTCCGATCCACCGCGAACCTGTGCGCGCTGCGCCGTGACCAAACCCAACCGCCTGCCCGCCAACAACTTGGCATACTGGTTGCTTGACAACCCGGCTCGGATGTGCTAACTAATGTAATGCGAACGATTTTGGCCGGTTTTGCTATCGACAGAACGGCCGGTTTCCTGGCACATTCGATGGGGACGACGTGGCGCGGACCCGAAAAAAAATAAAGCGCGCGATGGAGGTTCTCGCCGTCAACGCGCTGATCGGGATCGCGCGGGCGACCCCGCGCCGGGTCGGCCTGGCGATGTTCGCCGCGACGGGCTTGCTCGCCGCGCGGTGCTTCCCGCGCGATCGTCGCCGCGCGGTCGACAACCTCGGGCTCGCGTTTCTGGACGCGCCGGCGCCGATTCGCCAGGCGCTCGCGTCGGCGACATTCAAGGCGTTCGGGCGAAACGTGTACGAGTTCCTCCGGCTCGATGGCGCGTCGAAAGAACGCGTCGTCGCGCGCGTCGAACGGGTCGAAGGCCTCGAGCATCTCACCGGGGCGGTTCGGCGCGGCAAGGGCGTCCTCGTGATAACGGGGCACATAGGGTGCTGGGAACTCGTGCCGGCGTATTTCGCGGCGACGGGCTACGCGGTTACGGTGGTGGGACGGCGCATGCGCGTCGAGCGGCTGAACCGGCGTCTGGTCGATATTCGCCGCCGGCTGGGCGTGCAGACGCTCGATCGCGACGACAATCCGCGCCCGATGATCGAGATCCTGCGGCGCGGCGACCCGATCGGCGTGCTGATCGACCAGCACACGAGCGTGGCAGGCGTATGGGTCCCGTTCTTCGGCCGCCCCGCGTACACGCCCACGGCGGTGGCGAAGCTGGCGCTCGCGACCGGTGCGGCCATCGTGCCGATGGCGATCTTCATGAACGCGCGCGGCCGCCACGTGATTCACGTGCAGCCGGAGATCGACGTGGCGCGACTCGGCGACGGCGATCGCGAGACGACGGTGCGCGCGATCACGGCGGCGTGTTCGCTCGCGCTGGAGCGCCTGATCCGGATCGACCCCAAGCAGTGGGTGTGGTTCCACGAGCGCTGGCGGGAACCGAAGCCGGAAGGGCGGGCGGAGGTGGCGTATGCGGCGCAGCGCTGAAGCCCTGGTGGCGCTCGCGCTCGCGGTCGGAATCGCCGCGTGCGGCAAGCAGGGGGGCGAGCAGGCGCCGGTCGAAGGCCTGCAACTCCCCGACGAAACCGTGATGGAGTTCAAGACCCAGGAGACCGACAGCGGGCGCGTGCGCTGGACGCTCAAGGCGCCGCGCGCGGACCGCTTCAACGCGAAGAACGTGTTCGTCATGGCCGATCCGAAGATCGAGTTCTACGACGAGATGGGGAACCTGCAGACGACGCTGACGGCCAGGAACGGCGAGTATTCGCTTATCAGCCACGACCTGTTGGCCTACGGACACGTGGTGGCGGTGTCGACCAAGGGGGAAGTGCTGGAGACCGACAGCCTGCGCTACCTGAACACGACCGACAAGATCGTGAGCGACAGTTTCGTCAAGCTCACGCGCGGCAGCGACGTGATCACCGGCATCGGCATGGAGTGCGACCACACGCTGGATACGGTGGACATCAAGAAAAACGTGCGCGCACGCATCATCGAAGAAGATGGAAAGTTCGCCGAGTAACCTCGCAGAGACGTCCCCCGACGGACCGGTGCCGGTGACCGCGCGCGCCCGGCTCTCGACCGAGTCGGTGGCGAAGGTCTACGGCCGCCGCCGGGTCGTGAGCAACGTGAGCATCGAGGTCAACGGCGGCGAGATCGTCGGCCTGCTGGGCCCCAACGGCGCCGGCAAGACGACGACGTTCTACATGATCGTCGGCATGATCCAGCCCAACGAGGGCCGCATCGTGGTCGATGGCGAGGACATCACCCACATGCCGATGTACCGGCGCGCGCGCCTGGGGATCGGCTACCTCCCGCAGGAGCCGTCGATCTTTCGGGGGTTGAGCGTGGAGGACAATCTGATGGCGGTGATCGAGACCATGCCGTACGCGCGTGCCGAGCGCAAGGGCGTGCTCGACCGCCTGCTCGACCAGCTCGACATCGGCTCGATCCGCAAGAGTCTGGGCTACCAGCTCTCGGGCGGGGAGCGGCGGCGCGTGGAGATCACACGGGCGCTGGTGACGAAACCGAAATTCATGCTGCTGGACGAGCCGTTCGCCGGCATCGACCCGATCGCGGTGCAGGATTTGCAAGGCATCGTCAAGAAGCTCAGGGAGCAGGGGCTGGGAATCCTGATCACGGACCACAACGTGCGCGACACGTTGAGCATAACCGACCGTGCCTACATCATGTACGAGGGCAGCATCAAACGTACGGGCACGGCCATGGAGCTCGCGGCGGACGCGGAAGTGCGGGAGATTTACCTCGGAAACTCGTTCCGACTGTAGGAAAGCAGCCAGGGTGGTCGGTTTATGGACATGAAGATCGGTCTACATCTGCGGCAGCGCCAGCAGCTGGTCATGACGCCCAAGCTCCAGCAGGCGCTGAAGCTGCTCCAGATGCCATCGATCGAGCTCCAGCAGATGCTCAAGCAGGAGATCATGGAGAACCCCCTGCTCGAGGAGATCGAGGACTTCGAGGAGACCGCCGAAGAGGAGGCCGTCGAGCCCTCCGCGGACGGGGACGGCAATGCCCCCGAGGCGACGGCCGAGCCGCCCGAGGCGCCGGTCGAGAAGGGCGAGGAAGACTCCGAGACCAAGCCGGACGGCGGGGAGGCGGGGGCGGAGACGGTGGACTGGGACGAGTACTTCAACGAAGGGTTCGAGCTCGGCCAGGCAGGCGCCGAGGAGGAGCGGCAGGAGGAATTCTTCGAGAAGGTGCCGGTCGCCAAGCGGTCGTTCACCGACCAGCTCATGGGGCAGCTGCGCATCGCCACCGACGACCCGCGCATGCGGACGATCGGCGATTACATCATCGGTTCGCTCGACGAGAGCGGCTATCTCACCTGCGACCTGGAGGAGATTGCAAACACGTTCGGCGTGTCGGTCGCAGAGATCGACCACGTGCTCGAATTGATCCAGTCCTTCGACCCGGCCGGCGTGGGCGCCAGGAACCTGCAGGAGTGCCTCCTGCTGCAACTGCGCGCGCGCGGCGCCGAGGACTCGATGGCGGCGACCATCGTGCGCGACCACTTCGGCGAGTTCAAACAGAAGAAATACGTCGAGATCGCGCGCAAGCTGCGGGTGACGGTCCAGGAACTCCAGGACCAGTGCAAGCTCATCAGCACGCTCGACCCCAAGCCGGGCCTCGAAGTCGTCGCCGAGGACCCGAAGTACGTGATTCCCGACCTGGTGGTCGAGACCGTGGACGGCAAATACGTCGTCTATTTGAACGACCGCAACGTTCCGCGCCTGCGCGTGAGCCAGGCCTATCACGACGAGCTGATGCGCGAAGTGCGCGACGGCGACAGTGCGGCGCGCGAGTTCATCAACGCGCGCCTGAAGTCGGCCAAGTGGCTCATCCAGACCATCGAGCAGCGCCGCCGCACCATGGTCAAGGTGATGGAGTGCATTGTGCGCAAGCAGCGCGACTTCTTCGACAAGGGCACGGCGTTCTTGAAGCCGCTGACCTTGCAGCAGGTGGCCAGCGAGATCAACATGCACGAGTCGACCGTCAGCCGCGTCACCACCAACAAGTACGTGCAGACGCCGCGCGGCGTGTTCGAGCTCAAGTTCTTCTTCTCGTCGAGCCTGGGCACGCAGGACGGCGGCGAGGTGTCGGCGAAGAGCGCCAAGGACCGGATCCGGCGCATCATCGAGGCCGAGACCGTCCGGGTGCCGCTGTCCGACCAGAAGATCGCCGACATCCTGAAGAAGGAAGGGTTGAACATCGCCCGGCGAACCGTGGCCAAGTATCGTGAGCAGCTCAATATCCTCCCGGCGCGTATGCGCAAGACATACTAGCGATCCGCGCGTCGGGCTTGCCGCGCGCGCAGAAGCGGCTATATTTGATAGTGGTGCGAGATGATTCTGGTCACCGCGTTTGCAGTCCGACCGCGCTACTCCCGTCGCCATCACAGGCCACAAACCGTGCTATTGCTTCCGATCCCGGGGGCCGGCCGCCCGCCCCGCTTCGGCCATCCCATGCAGTCCCGCCCGATACATTTCTTATCGAGAAAGGGGTCGCCATGAACATCACCACGACCGCAAGGCACTACGATCTGACACCCGCGCTGAAGGACTACGCGGAGGGGAAGGTCCACAATCTCAAACGCTACTTCGACCACATCGTGAACGCGCACCTGATATTCTCGCTCGAAAAGTACCGCCAGTGCGTGGAGATCACGCTGCACGCCAACGGCAAGGACTTCGTGAGCGAATCCGAGTCCGAGGACATGTACCTCTCCGTCGACCGCGCCGTGGACAAGCTCGAACAACAGATCAGGCGCTACGCCGGGCGGCTGAAGAAGCGCAAGCGCGCGCAGGGGCTGGGCGAGGTTTCGGGCGGGGTCGTCGAGGGAGAATGAGCCGGTGAGCACGACGCCCAAGAAGACCATCACGGTTCGCCAGCTGCTCCTGGACACGCGGGAGGTGCTGGCGCTGGAGCAGGTCAACGGCGTCGACGAAGGCCCCATCCCCATCACCGTCACCGACATCCACCGCCCGGGTCTGGCGCTCGCCGGGTTCATGCAGAACTACCTGAACGAGCGCATTCAGGTCCTGGGCGAGACCGAAGTCCTCTACCTCAACACCCGCGCCGACGACGTCCGCCGCGAGGCGGTCGACCGCCTGTTCTCCGCGCCGCTGGTGTGCATCATCGTGACGCGCTCCCTGGACATTCCCAGGGAACTGCTGCAGGCGGCGACCCGGCACCACGTGCCGGTGTTGCGCAGCGCGATGCTCACGACCCCGTTCATCCACCAGCTCACGAAGTACCTGGACGACGTCTTCGCGGACTCGTGCGAGATCCACGGCACCCTGGTCGACGTGTACGGGGTCGGGCTCCTGTTCAGCGGCCGCAGCGGCATCGGCAAGAGCGAGATTGCGCTCGACCTGATCGAACGGGGCCACCGGCTGGTGGCCGACGACACCGTCCACGTCACCAAGATCGCGGACGACGTGCTGATCGGACGGGGCAACCAGCACCTGCGGCACTTCATGGAGATCCGGGGTATCGGCATTATCAATGTTCAGGACCTCTTCGGCATCCGGTCGGTCCGGGTGCAGAAGCGCATCGAGGTGGAGGTCCTGCTGGACGACTGGGACCCGAAGAAGGACTGGAACCGCGCCGGCCTCGAGGAACGCGCCACCACCATTCTCGGTGTCCAGCTGCCGCAGGTCGTAATTCCGCTTTTCCCGGGGAAGAACATCACGGTAATCTCGGAAGTAATCGCGATGAATCACATGTTGAAAGTCTACGGCGTCAACGCCGCCGAGAAGTTCAACACGCTGCTCATCGACATCATGAAGAGCGACCGGCAAACGAGGCAGTATTTGCGATACGACACTGAATGACCCGCGCGACAGCGACCACGAAGATGATATCGGCGATCGTCGTCACCCACGGCAGGCTCGCGGAGGAGTTCATCGCGACGGCGCGCAAGATCTATGGTGTCTTTCCCGGCGTGTACGCGGTCTCCAACGACGACAAGTCCCCGCAGGCGCTCGCGGCCGAGCTGGAGGCGGTGATCGAGGCCGGTGGCCCCGACGACTGCTACGTCGTCTTCGTGGATTTCCTGGGCGGGAGCTGCGGGCACGCGACGCTGTCGGTCGAACGCCGCCACCGCAATGTGCGGGTCATCTCCGGGGTCAACCTTCCCATGCTGCTCGCCTTCCTCAACAAGCGCACCGAGGTGAGCTTCGAACGGCTTCCGTCGGAACTGGCCTCGCGCGGGCGCGACAGCATCCAAGCGGTCGATTCCGACCAGCTCTAGCCATGGCGTGCCGGCCATGCCCGTGAAGTTCGCTCGGATCGACGATCGACTCATCCACGGCCAGGTCGTGCTCGGCTGGGTCCCGGTGGTGAGGCCCGACCGCATCGTGGTGGCCAACGACCGCGTCGCCGGCAGCGACTGGGAGCGCCGGTTCTACGCGTCGTGCGTTCCTCCCGAGGTGCGGGTCTCCTTCTTCACCGTGGAAGACACCGCCCGCCAGCTCCACAGCAATCTGTTCGGGGACGAGGACCTGTTCCTGCTGTTCGAATCGGCGCGGGACGTCCAGGCCCTGGTGAAGGCGGGGGTGGAGTTGAAGGAAGTCAACGTCGGCGGGCTGCATTACCGGGACGACTCCCTGGAGCTTCTGCCCTTCGTCTTTCTGACCGACGACGAGCGCGCCAGCCTGCGCGAGCTGGTGAAGCTCGGGGTCACGCTGGCCGCCCAGGACGTGCCCTCGAACCCCGCGCGGGTCATCAACTCGCTGGTGGTATGAACGTGTCGGAAGTCGTCTCCCTCGCCCTGATCGCCGGCCTGCTCGCGGTGGACGACCGCGCCGGGTGGCAGGGCCTCTTCGCCGAACCGGTGTTCTCGTCGCTCCTGGTGGGAATGGTGACCGGGGCCGTCGGCCCCGCGCTCCACGTCGGGGTCGTGCTCCAGCTGGTCTGGCTCTCGATCGGACAGGCCCGCGGCACGCGGCGACCCAACGTCGTCGTCGGCGGGCTGGTGGGGGCCGGCTCCGCGTGCCTGGCGCTCAATCGCACCGGGGACCCCAGCGACTCGTTCATCGTGGCGACGGCGGTCTTCTGGGGGCTCCTCGCCGGCGAGGCGGGGGCATTCATCGCCCGCGCGGCCGGCGGGTGGCGCGAACGCCGCCTCGGCGAGTTCAGGCTTCCCGGCGACGCCGAGACCGCCTCGCGCGACCTGACGCTCGCCGTCTTCGGGTCGGCGCTGTTCGTGTTCGCGGTCGACGCGCTCTCGGTGCTGGTGATGCTGCCCACGGCGGCCGTCGCCACGGTCGCGTTCACGGGCAGGGCCGCCAGCGCGGCGGCGGGGGCCGCGTGGTGGCTGACCAGCCTGCCCGCGATCGCCCTCCTGATCATGGCCCAGGCGTTCTACCAGACCCGTTCCGTTGCCCGTTTCGCCACGCTCGGCCTCTTGATCGCGCTGGTGGCGCTGTGAGTAGCCGGCTGACGCGGCGCGATCTGGCCCGGGTCTTCACCCGGCTCCTGTTCCTGCAGGCGACCGTCCATCGCCGGGGCATGCAGAACATCGGGCTCATGCACGCGCTCGACGCGGCCGCCCCGCGGTTGTCCAGAAACGGGACGTCGCTCCTGTCGCGCCACGCGGAGTACTTCAACACCAATCCGCACATGGCGCCGCTGGTGGTGGGGGGTGTGCTTCGCATCGAGGAAGAGGCCGAGTCGACCGGTCCCGCGTCGGTCTCGAGGTTCAAGCAGGCGGCCGCCAGCGCGCTGGCCGCCGCCGGAGACGTGTTCTTCTCGGGCGCGCTCAAGCCGCTTGCGTTGACTTTGGCCTGCTTGTCTGCTATATACAGCTTTTTCCCGGGGTTAGTCGGGATACTCGTTCTCTACAACGCGGCCGTGTTCTACTGTCGGTACCGCGGCATCACCCTCGGGTACGCGCGGGGTTGGGGATTGGTGGAAGCGTTCTCGCGGCCGAGTGTGCAGCGGCTCCTCGGTATTGCGCGCGGGGTGGCCGCGTTTGCCGGCGGTCTGCTCGCCGGTGCGATCCTCTCACGGGCACGGACGGACGGAATTGCGACGGTGGCGATCCTGCTGGGAGTGACCGGGCTCGCCTGGCTCGCCTCGCGCCGCGGCATCACGGCGCCTCGCGTCGCGGTGATTCTGTTTCCGGTGTCGTGGATCGTCGCGATGGTGTTGAAGTAGGAACCGCTCGGAACGCAATGCCTATGGTCGAATTCACCAGACAGGTCGGCAACAAGATCGGCCTCCACCTGCGAGCCGCGGGCGAGTTCGTCAAGATCGCGGCGCAGTTCTCGAGCGACATTCGCGTGTACAACGGGGACCGGTACGCGAACGGAAAGAGCATTCTCGGGCTCGCCAGCCTCGCGGCCGCCCGCGGCGCCCACCTGCGCATCGAGGTCGAGGGGGCGGACGAGGCCGCGGCGCAGAAGGCTCTCGAGGCCCTTTTCGACGCCAATTTTTACGAAGAGTAGCGCGCCGGTCCGACCGGCCGCGTTCGGGTCGGCCGGGGTTCCATCCCGCTGCGCTCGACCCGCCAGGAACATGTCACGCAGCAAGACCAATAAACTCAACGGCCCCCCGAAGGGCGCGCGCGACGTGCACGTTTCCGCCGCACCGAAGCCGGAGGTGGAGAAGCACGGCATTTCGGCGTCGCCCGGCATCGTGATCGGGACCGCGTTCGTTCGCGACGCGGAACGCTTCTCGGTGCCTCGTTCCACCGTCGAGCCCGCGCGCGTCGAAGGCGAAGTGACACGCTTCGTGGCGGCGCTCGCCGAGACCGGCAGGGAGCTCCGCGCATTCAAGGCCGACATCGCGCGGCGCATGGGGGACAACCACGCCCGTATCTTCGACGCCCACCTGCTCATCCTCGACGACAGCATGCTGGTCGACGAGACCTCGGCGGTGATTCGCACCGAGCGGCTGAACGCGGCGGCGGCGTTCGAGAAGGTGATCAACCGTTTCATCGCGTCCATCGCCGGCATCGAAGACGAGTACCTGAAGGAACGCACGATGGACGTGCAGGACGTGAAGAAGCGCGTGATCCGCAACCTCCTCGGGCACGACAACCGGGCGGCGACGCGGCCGACCGAGCCGAGCGTGATCGTGGCGCGCGAGCTCTCGCCGAGCGACACCGCCCAGCTTGATCGCCGCACCGTGCTCGCGTACGTCACCGACCGCGGGGGCCGGACGTCACACACCGCGATCCTCGCGCGCTCGCAGGGCGTGCCGGCGGTGCTCGGCGTCGAGACCCTCTTCGAGCGGGTGGAGGCCGGAGATACGCTGGTCGTCGACGGCAACACCGGCACGGTCATCGTCAACCCGACGCCGGCCACGCTGGAGATCTACCGCCAGGAAATCGTGCGCTTCCACGAGCTCGAGGAGCAGCTGCTCACCCTCACCGGCTACCCCGCGCAGACGCTCGACGGGCGCGAGTTCATGCTGTGCGCGAATCTCGATTCGTCTGACGAGGTCGGGTCCGCGCTCGACCACGGCGCCCAGGGCGTGGGGCTGTTCCGAACCGAATACTTCTTCATCTCGCAGGAATACCTGCCGAGCGAGGAAGAGCAGTACAAGGTGTACCGCCAGCTGGCCGAAAAGATGGCGGGCGCGCCGGTCGTGATTCGCACCCTCGACGTGGGCGGCGACAAGATCGCGAGTTACCTGCACCGTTCGCCGGAGCTCAACCCCTTCATGGGGTGGCGCGGCATCCGTTTCTGCCTCACGCGCAAGGACATCTTCAAGACCCAGCTGCGCGCGATCTACCGCGCCAGCGCCCACGGCAACGTGAAGATCATGCTGCCGATGATCTCGCAGATCGAGGAAGTGCTGCGCACCCGGGAGATCTGCGCGGAAGTGCAGGAGGAGCTGCGGCGCGACCGCTACAAGTTCGCCGACAACGTGGAGCTGGGCATCATGGTCGAAACGCCGTCCGCGGTGGCGCTGGCGGACCAGCTGGCGAAGGAGGTGGCGTTCTTCTCGATCGGCACCAACGACCTGATCCAGTACACGATGGCGGTCGATCGCGGGAACAGCAAGATCGCCTACCTGTACCAGCACCTGCACCCGAGCATTCTGCGCCTGCTGCGGCTCACGGTGGAAGCGGCTCGGCGCCGCAAGGTGCACGTTAGCATCTGCGGAGAGATGGCGTGCGACCCGCTGGCGGTGCCGATCCTGATCGGGCTCGGCCTCGACGAGTTCAGCGTGAGCCCGAACATGATTCCCGAGGTGAAGCGCATCATCCGCGCGGTGACGTACGACGAGTGCCGGGCGCTGCTTCGGCGCGCGAGCCGTTTTCGCACCACCGCCGAGATCGAAGCCGAGGTCGAGGCGTTCCTGCGTTCGCACGTGCCCTCGGCGCTCGCGGCGGGGAAGCTGGGCACATGACCCCCTCCATGACGGAGCTGCGGGGCCGGCTCGACGCTGCCGACATGCTCGGCCGGGTGCTGGGCTTTCCCGCCCAGATGGAGGCGGCGTGGAAGGTCGGCGCGGAGTTCGCGCGCCGGCTGGATGGACTGCGCGGTCGCCGCTTCGACCGCGTGGTGGTATGCGGCATGGGTGGGTCGGCAATCGGCGGCGACCTCGCGCGCTCCTTTCTGGGCGCGCGTGCCTCGGTGCCCATCATGAGCTGCCGGGACTACGCGCTCCCCGCGAATCTCGCTCGCGGCGCGCTCGTGATTGCCTCGAGCTACTCGGGCAACACCGGCGAGACGCTTTCGACGTACGACGCGGCGCGCGGCGTGGCCGGCGCGATCGTCGCCGTGACCAGCGGCGGCGAGATGGCGGCGCGCGCGGCGCGGGACTCGGTGCCGTGCTGCACGATTCCGGGCGGCATGCCGCCGCGTTCGGCAATCGGGTTCTCTCTCCTGCCGATGCTGCAGATTTTGCGCGCGGCCGGAATCGCGGAGTTCGACGACCACGAGTACGAGGAGGCGCGTGCCGTCGCGCGCGAGCGCTGCGAGGCCTACGGTCCCGGCTGCGCGGACAACGGCGCGATCGAACTGGCGCGCGACCTGCACGGGCGCACCGCGTTCGTGTACGCCGCGCCCGCGCTGCTCGAAGGCGTCGCGCGCCGCTGGGCCTGCCAGTTCAACGAGAACGCGAAGACGCTCGCGCACTTCGCGTTTTTCCCGGAGCTCAATCACAATGAGATCGTCGGGTGGGAAGTGGGCGACCATATAATGAAGCAGGCGGTGGTGGTTTCGATCGAGGACCGCGACGATCACCCCATGACTCGGCGCCACGCGGAAATCGGCTTGAGCCTGATGGCGCCGTTCGCAGGCAAGATCGAACGCCTGGAAACGCCCGGCGGGGGAAGGCTCGCGCGCATGCTGGCGATGATGTTGCTCGGCGATTTCGCCAGCGTCTACCTCGCCTACCTCAACGGCGTCGACCCGACGCCGGTGGAGAAGATCAACGCGCTGAAGAAGGCGATGGCTTGAAGAGGGGAGACGATATGTCGGGTTCCGCGCTCATGCGCTCGCGCGCACAAATTGGTACGCGCGACTCGCGAAATCGCACTTCACCCGACATATCGTCTCCCGCGACGCGAATGAGACAGGAGCAGCAGTGAAAGCAATCATCCCGGCAGCAGGTGTGGGCACGCGGCTTCGGCCGCACACGCACACGCTCCCGAAGGCGCTTCTGTACGTGGCGGGCAAGCCGATCATCGCCCACATCCTGGACGACGTCGTGCCGCTGAAGCCGTCGACCATCGTCCTCATCGTCGGCTACAAGGGCGAGTTGATCGAGCAGTGGGTTCGCAAGCAGTACCCGAAGCTGCCGGTCGAGTTCGTCTACCAGGCGGAGCGGCGCGGGATCGGCCACGCGGTGGATCTCACGCGCTCGGTGGCCGACACCGGGGAGCCGCTGCTGATCGTGCTCGGCGACACCATCATCAAGACCGACCTCAACGCGGTCGTCAGCGGACCCACCAACGTGCTGGGCGTCAAGGAGGTCGGGGACCCGCGCCGGTTCGGGGTGTGCGAGGTGTCGGGCGGGCGCATCACCCGGCTGGTCGAAAAGCCGGAGACCCCACCCTCGAATCTGGCTCTGGTCGGCCTGTATTTCCTCCGCCAGGGGACCGGCCTCTTCCAGGCCGTCCGGGAGATCATCGAGCGCAACATCACCACCAACAACGAGTACCAGATCACGGACGCCCTCCAGCTCATGATCGAGCGCGGGGTGGAGTTCGCACCCTTCGTGATCGACGAGTGGTTCGACTGCGGAAAGCCCGAAGCCATGCTTGAAACCAATCGCAAATTGTTGAAGAATGCGCCCAGCGCACGCCCCATCGAGGGGTCGATCATCATCCCGCCGGTCTCGATCTCGCCGGGCGCGGAGATCGTGAACTCCATCATCGGGCCGTATGTGTCGATCGCCGAGCGCGCGGTGGTGCACTCCTCCGTCATTCGGGACTCAGTTCTCGCGGAGGGGGCGACGGTCACGGACGCGTTGCTCGAGTCGAGCCTGATCGGGACCAACGCCGTCATTCGCGGCGGGTTCAAGAAGTTCGACGTGGGCGATTCGAGCGAGATCAGTTTTAAGTAGCGGCTCCCGGATAGGGCTGAACGACGCGCGCCTCGTCGGCCCTGCGCCCGCCAGCCGCGGGTGGCGGGTCGAGCTCCGATAAGCCCGAGCGGGTGGCGCCGAGAAGGGGCCCCCGCGAGGCGAAGCCCGCGGGGTGACGAGGCGACAGGACCCGCGAGTGGTTTGTTAAGGAGGCATCATGTCAGAGAAACGTCTCTTCACGTCGGAGTCGGTCACGGAGGGCCACCCCGACAAGATCGCGGACCAGGTATCGGATTCGATTCTGGACGCGATTCTCGCCCAGGACCCGAACTCGCGCGTCGCCTGCGAGACCCTGGTGACCACGGGGCTCGCGTTTGTCGCGGGCGAGATCACGACCAAGGCCTACGTCGACATTCCCACACTGGTGCGCAGCGTGATCAGGGACATCGGCTACACTGACGCGGCGTTCGGCTTCGACTGCCACACCTGCTCGGTGATCACTTCGATCGACGAGCAGTCGCCCGACATCTCGATGGGGGTGGACCGCGAGGGCGCGGGCGACCAGGGGATGATGTTCGGTTACGCGTGCCGCGACACCGACGTGCTGATGCCGCTGCCGATCTTCCTCGCGCACCGGCTCTCGGAGCGCCTCGCGTGGGTGCGGCGCAACGAACCCTCGTGCTCCTATGTTCGCCCCGACGGGAAGACCCAGGTCACGGTCGAGTACGTGGACGGAAAACCGCATCGCATCGACACCGTGGTGGTGTCCACCCAGCACGCGGAGGACGCGGCGGACAGCACCATCCGCAAGGACATGGACGAGAAGGTCGTACGCCCGGTGCTCAAGAAGTACGGTTTCCCCGGCGACGGTTATCGACTGCTCGTCAACCCGACCGGCCGTTTCGTCCAGGGCGGACCCAAGGCGGATTGCGGGCTCACCGGCCGCAAGATCATCGTCGACACCTACGGCGGCATGGGGAGCCACGGGGGCGGCGCGTTCTCGGGCAAGGACCCGAGCAAGGTGGACCGCAGCGCCTCCTACGCGGCGCGCCACATCGCAAAGAACCTGGTGGCGGCCGGCCTGGCGGAACAGTGCGAGTTGCAGATCGCGTACGCGATCGGGGAAAAGGATCCGGTGTCGGTGATGGTCGATGCGTTCGGGACCAGCAAGCTCTCCGACGAGACGCTGACCAGGATCGTGCGCGACACCTTCGACCTGACCCCGCGCGGCATCATCGAGCGCCTGAACCTGCGTCGCGGCGGGGTGTACAGAAAGACCGCCGCGTACGGGCATTTCGGGCGCGACGACAAGGACTTCACCTGGGAACTCACCGACTACGTAGACGAGCTCAAGCGGCGCGCCTAGCGCGCCACCCTCGCAGCCAGAAAGGAACACGAACGGAATGAAGCACGACATCAAGGACATCGGCCTGGCCCCCGCCGGCAAGGATCGCATCGAATGGGCGGACGACCGCATGCCGGTTTTGAGGTCCATCCGGGACCGCTTCCAAAAGGAGAAGCCGCTCAGCGGGGTGCGCATTGCCGCGTGTCTGCACGTCACCACCGAGACCGCGAACCTGATGCGGACCCTCCAGGCGGGCGGCGCGCAGGCATCGCTGTGCGCGTCCAACCCGCTCTCCACCCAGGACGACGTCGCGGCGAGCCTGGTCGCGGACTACCAGATCCCGGTGTTCGCGATTCACGGCGAAGACAATGACACGTACTACAAGCACATCAACCAGTCCCTCGACCTGAAGCCCCAGATCACGATGGACGACGGCGCCGACCTCGTCTCGACGCTGCACTCGAGCCGCGAGGACGCGCTCAAGGGCGTCTTCGGCGGCACCGAGGAGACCACGACCGGTGTCATCCGGCTGCGCAGCATGCAGAAGGAAGGCGTGCTCAAGTTTCCCATCGTCGCGGTGAACGACGCGATCACGAAGCATTTCTTCGACAACCGCTACGGCACCGGCCAGAGCACCATCGACGGCATTCTCCGCGCCACCAACGTGCTGCTGTGCGGGTCGAACTTCGTGGTGGCGGGCTACGGCTGGTGCGGCCGCGGGGTCGCCCACCGCGCGCGCGGCATGGGCGCCAACGTGATCGTGCTGGAAGTCGACCCCGTCAAGGCGATCGAAGCCGTCATGGACGGCTTCCGCGTCATGACCGGGCAGGAGGCCGCCGAGATCGGCGACGTGTTCGTGACGCTGACCGGCAACATCGCCGTGCTGCGCCGTGAGCACTTCGAACACATGAAGGACGGCGCGATCATCTGCAACTCGGGTCATTTCAACGTGGAGATCGAGATCGATGAGCTCGAGAAGATGGCGTCGAAGAAGAAGCGCATTCGCACCAACGTGGACCAGTACACGCTCAAGAACGGCAGACGGATCAACCTCCTCGGCGAAGGGCGCCTGATCAACCTGGCCGCCGCCGAAGGTCACCCGGCCGCCGTGATGGACATGAGCTTCGCGAACCAGTCGCTGGCCGCCGAGTACATAGTCAAGCAGCACGGGTCGCTGAAGAACGAAGTGATCCCGGTGCCGGAGCGGGTCGACCGCGAGATCGCGCGGCTGAAGCTGGTTTCGATGGGCTACAAGATCGACACCCTCACCGACCAGCAGGCGCGCTACCTGGCGAGTTGGGAGCAGGGGACCTAGGCGTCGCGGGCCGCGGCCTGTTCGTCGAGGCGCCGCAGCTCGAGCGGCGAAAGCTTGTTCGGGTCGAGTCCGGCCGCCATGCACAGGCCGACCAGGTAGGGAATCGCAGGGACGGGGCCGGCGCACGACGCGAGCTTGAGCCGCTCGGGGAGTTCGGCGTCGCCGTATTCTTCGTACAGCACGCGCTGCTTGGTGACCCACATCTCGCCGGCGTCGGAGAGCCAGACCCGCCAGGTCGGAAAGTCCGCCTTCAGGCGGTCGCCCGGGACCACCAGCCCGTCGTCATCCGTGTGCAGATCGCGCGGCTCCCTGCTGGTCTTGGCCAGTGCCACCGCCGCCAGCTGCAGCGGCGACGCGCTGTCGCGGTACTGGGCCACCGTTGCCGGTGCGAGCGCGAACATTACCACCGCTTCGCGCGACGGCGTTTCTTTCCGCGTCCAGATTCTGGCGACGGCGTTGTAGCGGGCGGTCTTGGGGTTCGCGAGGATCTTCGCGATGAACGCGTCGTCCTGCGGCGGGTCCCGCCGGCCCCGGTAGACTTCCTCCCCGTCGTGGCGCGTGCCGCACGCGCTGCAGGTGTCGCCGCCGAGCACGGGCGCACCGCTCTTGATATAAAGCTCGGCGGTGCGCCGTTTTTCCGCGTCCTTGAGGTGCAACGCGCCGCACTTGCTGCACTGCCAGTAGGCACTCGTCATGGGCGACAAGGATACACGGGCTCGCCGTCTCGGGTCCACAGCTTGCTCTGACTTCGCGGGTCCTGTCGCCGACAGCCCGGGACGGCTCGTTTCGTCCGCGACGGCGCGCTAGACTCGCTCCCCGCCCGCCCGTCGGCGCCACCCGCTCAGTCCTGGTCCGGTTTTTCGCTGGGCTCGACGATCCGGAACGTCGCCTGGCGCAACTCGATCGACTGCCAGTATTCGTCCTTGATCCTCACCATGAAGTCGTAGAGACCGGGCTTCAAGTTCGCGCTCTGAATGGTCAAATGGAGCGGTTGGTTCGCGCTGTAGCCCGAACCGCGGAAGCTCGACGCGAACACGGTGGGCTCGTCGCGAAAGCGGTCGAGCGCCCCGCGCTTCTCCGGCGAGTGCGGCACCACGCGGTATTCCACCTCGTAGTTCGTGACCCCGCCCTGGTCGAGCCCGAGGTTGTAGACCTCGAAATACAACGACACCGGCGAGCCGACCGCGTAGCGCCGGATCGGGTGCGGGACGACTTCCAGCGCGCCGCGCGCGAACGGCGACGTCGTTTCTAGCGTCGCGATCTTCTGGGCGAAGAGCACGTCGCTGATCGCGAGGTCTTTGTCGAAGTTCCGCGTCGAGAGCGTGGTCTTGTAGGCGGAGGACAGCTTCTGGTCGCGATCCGCCACGCTCACCGCCACGCGATAGTAGCTGCGCGGGAGTGAAAACACGATCTGGGCGGGGACGAGCCGCGCCGCGCTTGAGGCGGGCAGTGGGAGCTTCAACTCGCGCGTCTGCTGGTCCACCACCCGGTAGCCTTCGTCGAACACGGTCACGTCGGCGACGTAGGTGCGCTCCGCCGCCTCGCCCTCGGCGGGCTTGACGAAAAACTCGAGATTCACCTCCGCGCGAATCACGCCCTCGCCGCCTCGAAACTGTTCGACCCCGAAATAGAACGGGAACGCCGTCTTCGCGAAGTTGAACGGGTAGGACGACGGGGTGTCCTCGAGGACGCCCTCGAAATTCGACGCGAGCTCCTTCACCTGATCCTTGTCGAACACGACCGCGGGGTTGCCGGGGAGCGACCGCGCCCAGTCGGGGTCGACGATCTCGTCCATGCCTTCGGTGGTTCCCCCGAGGCGGGGCCGCAGGAAGCGCTGCGGCTCGACCCCGATCAGCGCCTCGCGCACAGCTCCCCACTCCACGCCGGTCTCGTTGACCTCGGCGTCGCGGTAGAAATCGAGGTACTGGGGCGGGATCTGCTCCTGGATGGACTCCCGGGTATCGTAGACGAGGAACTCCGCCAGCTCGGGGCTGACGTCCTGCGCGTCGCCGAGGGGAGTGACGGCGTAGATGTAGTTGCCGTGCAGCGACTCGTCGCGGAACTGGACCATCATCTGGTGGCGCCGGTAATACCACAGCTCGCCCGGCGCGTGGACCTTGCGCGCGGTCACTTCGGCTTCGATCTTTCCCCGGTAGTCGGGGAATCCGTAACGAATGAGCACCTCTCCCCGCGTGTCCCAGCCGGGCCACTCGGCGCGCGCGAAGTCCGCGCGCGCGATGTCGGCGCGAAGGTAGTGTTCAAGCTTCATCTCGTTCTTCGGCGTGGTCGGCGTCGGGTCCTGCGCGGCCCAGAAGCGCTTGATCCATTGTGTGCGCGCGTCGTCGTCCGCCAGGCGAAAGAACTGACGGAGCTGGTAGGGATTCATGACGTACTGGAGCGAGGCGACCTGGCGCTGCATGCGCGGCTCGAGACGGGCGAGATCGGCGGCGGTGACGTGGTACTCCGGGTCCGCGCTCGCGGGCCACGCGCCGACGCACGCGGCGAGGAGTAAACACGGGAGTGCCAGGCGTCGCATCGCGGTCCAACTCACCGGCTGGCGCGCTTCAGCAGCACCACGCCGACGATCAGGAAGACGATGTTGCCGAGCTGGGCGGCGAAAAATGGAGGGAGCACGCCGTTGTGCCCCAGGGTCTGCCCCACCCGCAGCACCGCGTAGTAGAGAAAACTCACGACCAACGTGAGACCGAACCCGGTGGCGATGGAGGGCTTGCGCTTGCCCGACGCAAGCGCCACGCCGATCAGAGAGAAGATCGAACCCGCGAGCGGAAAGCTGAATTTGAAGTGCATGTCGACGACGTACTTCTGCGCGTCCCCGCCGCTGCGTTCCACCCGGTGGATGTAGCGGCGCAGCTGCGCGATGTTCATGTTCTCCTCGTCGATCTCTTCTTCCTCGAAGTCCTCCGGCCGCTCGCGCATCTCGCGGATGGTGAGCGTGTCGAAGGCCTCCACGCGCTCGCGGCCCTCGGCGAAATTCCTGACGTACCCGGCGGAAAACAGCCAGTGCGTGCCCTGCCACCTCGCCTTGCGCGCGTCGATGCGCCGGACCAGCGTGTTTCCGTCGAACTGCTGCACCACCACGTCGTAGAGCGTGCGGTCTTCGTGGTTGTAGGTGCTGGCCAGGTAGACGAAGCCCGACGCGCCGAGGTAGCGGAAGTCCGTCTTGACGTCGGGGTCCGCACGCACGCGTCCCTCGATGTCGTGGCGCATGATGTCGCTCTTCTTTCGATTCGCGTGCGCGACGATGGTGTCGTTGAAGTATACCGAGAATCCCGCGATGATCAGCGATACGGCGAAGATGGGGCGCGCGATCCGCGCCAGACTCACCCCGCACGCGAGCAGCGCGGTCAGCTCGTTGCGCCGCGCCAGGATGCCCATGGAGAACACGGTGCCGAGCAGGAGCGACACCGGCACCACGTACGTCAGGACAAAGGGGAGCGAGTAGAAGTAGTAGCGGGCAATGTTGACGACCCTGGCGTTGTGATCGATGAAGTTGTCGATCTCCTCGAATACGTTCACCGTGACGTAGATCACGACGAAGGTCAGCACGCTGTATGCGAAGACCCGGAGAAAGCGCGTGAGCAGGTATCTATCGTGAATTCGCGGGCGCATGACGACGGAACACCGAACGAATGACCGACAGCCAGGTCCAGTCCGTGACGGACTGTTCGCGCGCGGCCTTGCGGAGCAGGAGGACCGAACAGCCGCCGAACACGATGTTGGGCCCCCACATCGCCATGAAGGGGCTCGCGAGCCCGCGGTCCGCGAGCTTCTCGCCGCCGATCAGGCACACGTAGTAGACGAGGAAGAACACGAGGCTCAATCCGATCGCCATGTTCATCCCCGCACGACCCATGCGGATCGCGAGCGGTGCGCCGAGCATCACGAAAATCACGCACGCGAAGGGGATCGAGTACTTCTTCTGGATTTCGACGTTGTAGCGGTCGATCTGCTTGACGAACGACTCGTTCTGGTCGACCACGGTCTCGATGCGCTCGCGCGATATGTACTCGCTGCGCGCCGCGAGCGGGATCGGCGAGGCGGTGCCGGGCGTGCGCACGCCCGGCCGCACGCGCGGCGGTTCGCGGGTGGTGCGCGCCGCGGTGCTGGAGTCCTGCTCCGCGGCCCGGCGCGCCCGCGTGTTCGCGTCGAGCCACCCGAAGGTCTCGTCCATGGATTCCCGGGCGTCGCGAATCATCTTCTGACGACCGACCGCGATTTCAGTCCGAATCTCGGCGATCTTGTCGCGCATCATGCGCACGCTCATCTCGCGGTCGCCCCGGTAATCGCGCTCGGTGCGCTGCAGCGAACGATCCACGTCGCGGATGTTCAGGGTGTACTCGCGGAAGGTGGTGCGACGATAGGTCTCGCGGTTCTTGCCGGCGGGGAGTTCATGGATCTCGCCGTTGATTAGATCGATACGCAGGACATTCTGCGCTTCGATGAACTGGAGATGTCCCGATTCCGCCACGATGGTGGTGGGGAGCTGATTCTTGTCGGCGTGCTTGAAGATCTGTACGTCGGTGATGTCGCCGGTGCGATCGTTTTTCTGCGCGAAATAGATGGTATAGCCCTGCAGATCGTCGATGAAGCGGTTCTCGTGCAGCTCCATCGTCGGCTGCTTGCGATTGATGTCGATGAGGAGATTGAGGAGTCGGTGGTTCGACTCGGGCAGCACGTGGTTGTTGTAGTAGGTCAGGCCGATGGTGAGGAAGATCGCTCCGATCAGCCCGGGGCGGATCATGCGGTAGATGCTGAAGCCGCATGCGCGCATCGCCGTGATTTCATTTTCGCCCGCCAGCGTGCCGTAGGTCATGAGCGTCGCGGGCAAAACGGCCATTGGTATGATCAATGCAAACATGTGACCGAGACTGAGCGTAAATGCTTGCAATACAATGTGAAACTTCACTCCCTTGCCCAGGAACAGATCGATGTAGCGGAGGATGAAATCCATTATGAACACGAAGGTTATTACCGCGATCGAGAAGAAGAACGGGCCAAGGTAGTTGCGAAGGATGTAGCGCTCGAAGATCATCGGCGGACGTCATGTCCGGGGAGGAATTTTCCCGACAGACCTCTGAATAATTACCCATAAGCGGTTTATCGACAAGACGTTTTATCGATGACGCCCCCTGACTCCGCGACGCGCGGTGGCGCCGATACGGAGGCAGTTTCACCGGGACGGTGGGGGTGTTTGGTCTTCCGGCTGGACCTGTCGCCGAAGAGCGACAGTTTCGCCGGACTCCGTCCCCGATTGTGGACGAGCCGAGCCCAGGATTCGATGCGCGGGCCCCACGAGAAGGTGATCCGAATCCACCATCGAGCAGACTGGAAGCGACGTGCCGAGCTGTTTTTCCTGGTTCTCCACGATGCGATTGAAGACCGCGTGTCGCGTTTCCCCGGCGTCTCTGCTCGCCGTCGCCGCCCTCGCCTTCGCGCTCATCGCTGACGCGCGCGCCCAGACCGTCGAGTCCATCCAGCCCTTCGCGATCGACCTCCGCGTTGTCGGAAAGTACTACGACACCCTCTATCACGACCCCGTCACCGGCGAGCTGACGGACTCGGTCGCCGTGTTCGACTGGGAGCACACTCGCTTCGGGACCCTCGGGTACCGGGTGAAAACTCTCCTGCCGACCGATGCCCGCGCGACGCGCGACGTGGTCGACTACACCGTGGTGCCCGGCTACCGCGCACGCTTCACCGTGCCGCGCACCGCGTTCTTCGAATCCACCGAACAGGAACTCGGCGCGGTGCTCGTCATGCAGCCGCGCGACATGTCCATCCCGGACCTGCGCGTGGAGCTGACTCCGATGGACGACGTCGTCGACGAGATCGAGCGGCGATCGCGCCAGCAGGTGTGGGCAGAGACCGCGCGCGCGTCGCTCGCCGCCGGCGTGGTATCCACCACCACGTCCGGCGGCATCGTCTTCAACATACCGCTCCCGATGCCCAAGAGCCTGGAGTCGATATTCGGCCCCGGCGAGAAGACGAGCATCACCATCAAGGGGCGCGAAGAGATCACGCTGGCCGGAGAGACGAGCATCGTGGATCCCTTCATCGGCATCGAGGGCCGCGAGAACCAGTCGCTGTTTCCGTCGCTCGACATGCAGCAGAAACTCGACGTGAGTCTCACCGGAACCATCGGCGACAAGGTGAGCATCCAGGTCGACCACTCGAGCGAGGCGATCGGCGACGACGCCAATCGCGTGCGCCTGGCATACACGGGCTACGAAGACGAAGTCATCCAGCTGATCGAGCTGGGAAACACGAGCCTCTCGCTCCCGGGCTCGCAGCTGGTGAGTTTCTCGACCAGCGCGCAGGGACTCTTCGGGGTCAAGATGCTGGCCAAGATGGGGGCGACCGACATCACGCTGATCGCTTCGAAGCAGGAGGGCGAGCTTTCCAGCTCGGTGTTTTCGCCGACCGGCGGGACGCTGGGGCAGGCGGAAGCGCGCGTGATCCGCGATATCGACTACGTGAAGAACAAGTACTTCTATTTCGACAATCCGAGCAGCTTCATCGGGCCCGACGACGGAAAACTGATCGAGGTCTACCGGACCGTCACCCAGCAGGACCTGATCGTGAACCCGGGCATCAACCGGCTGCCGGGGTGGGCGATCGCGGATTCGCTGGGATACGGACAGGGCATCGACGAGGCGGTGGATTCGATCCGGGCGGGCGGCACACCGCGCGGCGCGCTCCAGCAGGACTTCCAGCTCCTCCAGAAGGACGTGGACTATTTCTTCATCCTCAATTCGAGGACCAACGACGTGGTCGGACTCGAGCTGTCGGATGCGATCCCGGACGCCGCGCTCAAGTCGCTCGCGGTCCGCTACACGACGCGCGAGCTGGAGACGCCGGTGTTTCTGCCCTCGAAGCCGATCGGCGGCTCGTACTCGACCTACTCGCTCCCGCCCGACCCGGTGAAGGGGGACATGCTGATCCTGGAGATGTTGAAAGCGCCGGAGCCGCGCCCGACTCCATCGCTGTTCCCGGGGACGTGGGACCTCATGATCCGCAACATCTACAACCTCGGGCTCACCAACATCGACGGCAGCACGCTCGAGGTCACCATCGAGGACGTGTTCAACCCCCGGCTGAACCCGGCGCTGCCCGACACGTCCGACGTCCCCTACCTGCGCATCTTCGGCCTGGATCGCACCGACCGGACCGGCACCGGCAAACCCGACGATCGCATCGACCTGACGTCGGGACTGGTGAACCTGAATACCGGCGTGCTCCAGTTCCCGGTGCTCGAACCATTCACCCCGCCGGCCGACAGCGTCGCCCGCTGGACCGACGGGCGCTTTTCGTTCACCGGCGCTGCCCGCACGGAGCAGTACAACACCTCCACGCGCATCTACAACGAACGGCTCAATCCGACCACCGAGCAGGAGGTGCACCAGTACGTCATTAAGGTAACCGCGGTGTCGACCTCGAAGACCTTCCGTATCAACGCGCTCAATATCGTCGAGAACAGCGAAACGATCACGATCAACAACGAAAAGCTCGCCCGCGGGACCGACTACGACATCGACTACGCGACCGGGGAAGTGACGCTCAAGGAAGGAGCGCTCACGAAGCTCACCCCCGACGCGCGCATCAGCGTCGAGTACGAGTTCAAACCGCTGGGTGGTGGGGGTTCGAGCACGCTCGCCGGCTTCGCGACGACGTCGCAGCTCGGCCAGAACCTCCGCATCGGAACCTCGGGCCTCTACGAGTCGAAGAGCTCGAGCGACAACCGGCCGCGCCTGGGCGAGGAGCCGACGCGCGCGATCGTCGGCGGCATCACGGCGAGCTATCAGCACCAGTCGCGGCTCCTGACCGACCTCGCGAACCTCCTGCCGTACGTGGACACCGACGCGCCCAGCACGATCAACCTGGATGGAGAGCTCGCGGCCAGCCTTCCCAATCCGAATACCAAGAACGAGGCGTACATCGACGACTTCGAAGGGATCGAAGACACCGACCGTATTTCGCTGGCGCGGCGCGCGTGGTACCCGGCGAGTCTCCCGTTCGACGCGGGTACGTACAAGGCGGCGTCGGACCGGCTCGATTTCATCTGGTACAACATCGAACCGAACCTCGGCGTCCACCGGCGCGACCTGAACCCGACGTTGGACGAACAGGAAAACACGCTCGTGCAGTCGCTCGACATCGACGTGGGCGCGATGCCGGCGGTGGGCGATACCACGTCGTTCGCCGGGATCATCCTCGGCGTTCCCGGCGGTGGGCTGGATCTCTCGCAGGGCCAGTTCATCGAGCTGTGGGTGAACGACTTCAAACCCGACCCGATCATGCGGGGGGGAAAGCTCCACATCGATTTGGGCATCATCGACGAGAATTTCCACGACCCGGGGAACGAAGACCCGAGCACGAATTTCGACGACGAGGACAAGCTGCGCGACGGGTTCGCGGCCGCCTTCGACGACACCGGGCTCGACGGCCTGTTCGACGCCGAAGAGCCCGGCTTCTCGGATTCGAACCCAGACCCCAACGGCGACGACATCCTCCTGTCGCGAATCGATGGGCGCTTCAGCAAGGCCAACGGCACCGAGGCCAACCTCAACTACGACACCGAGGACCTCGATCGCAACGGGCAGCTCACGCGCGAGAACGCCTACTTCAGCTACGTGATCGACCTGGCCGACACCGCGCAGATCGACATCCGCGCCAGCTACCCCGGCTACGACGGGTTCGACGACGCCGGGCACGGGAACGACTCCTGGAGGCTCTACCGCGTGAAGCTCTCCAACCACACGGTGGTGGCGACGAGCGGGCTGCAGCCGCGCCTGGACGAGATCCGGCACGTGCGCATCTGGTTCGACGACGTCAGCGCGGTGGTGCGGGACGACAACGAAGTCGGCCGCCGCCGCCTTCAGATCTCGGAGTTTTCCATCGAAGGCAACCGCTGGGAGCTCGACGGCGTGCGCAACCTGTACGACGACGAAGTGACGGCCACCGGCGCCGATTTTGCGATCGGCGTGATTAGCACGAAGACGGACCCCGGCTACTACCACCCGCCGGTCGTGCCCAACCAGAAGAACGAAGTGTCGGACAAGGAATCCTCGCTGGCCCTTCGTTACACCGGGCTGCCCAACGGGACGTCGGTGCAGATCCTCAAGCGTTTCCCCGGCCAGGGGCTGAACCTGACCCTCTACCGCGATCTCAATTTCTGGGCGCACACCGACTCGCTGCGCGCCGGCCTCGAGTACTACTTCCGCATGGGGTCGAACGAGGACAACTATTACGAGGTGGCGGTTCCGTTCACGGGAACCTACTACAACGAAACCGGCTGGGCGCGCGTCGTCTTGAGCCTCGCGGACCTGACCAACCTCAAGTTCGAAGCCCAGGACAGCGTCGTGACCGGCACCGCGACCGACATCGCGGACCCGAGCCGCGTGTACCCGATTCGCATGCGCGGGCTCCCCAACCTGACCGGCGTCCGGTTTCTGTTCGCGGGCGTGCGCAACGTGAGCGGCGGGCCCGCGCGAGCAGGCGAGCTGTGGATGGACGACATCTTCACCGGCGACGTGATGCGCGACGCCGACCACGCGGAGCGCTTGAGCGCGAACGTGAGCCTGGCGGGTGGTGCGTTGAGCGTGGGCGGCAACTGGTCCCGCACTGGCGCGGACTACCACGGGCTGCGCCAGACGAGGGGAAGCGGGTCCGACCAGACCACGCTGGGACTCAACGCTCGCACCGATCTCCAGTACTTCATCCCGCTCGGCGGGTTCTCGATACCGATCTCGGGCAACTACGGGGTGTTCAGCTCGCGGCCCAAGTTCCCACCGAACAGCGACACCGAAATCCTCGACCCGGCGGTTGCCGACAGCTTGGGCACCGAGCGGAAGACGCGCACGTTTTCCACCTCGCTTTCCAAGCGATCCCCGTCGACGGGTTTTCTGATGCGCTATACGCTCGACCGGATCCGGCCGACGTTCGCGTATAGTGATCAACGCGGCATCAGCCCGTCGGTGCGTGACACCACCACCAACATGTCCGGTTCCATCGGCTACCAGCTCACCTGGGGGGACAAGACCTTCAAGCTCTTTGGCAAGACCCGGATGCGATGGATGCTCAACCAGATCGATTTTTCGGTCTCCGCGAACCGCCAGACCGCGACGCGCTGGACCTTCGTCAACGGCGTCTTCGTCGAGAGCCCCTACCAGTACAGTGCGTCCATGCGGCAGCAGGGGTCGGTGCGCTACGCGCCGTTCCGGTCGCTCGACGGGAACTTCAACGGATTCGTGTTGCGCGACGTCGGCCTCGAGCACGAGTGGGCGGGGATCAACATCGGCCAGGAGATTGCGCGCGGCGAGAATCTCCACGTCTCGTTCGCGCCCAGGTGGATCGGCCTGCGCCTGTTTGAACCCACGATCGAAGTGCAGACGAACTACAACGAAGACTCCGGCCCCAACGTCAGGGGCTCGGGCGACCCGGAGGGCACGCGCAATGTTTCCGCCGCAAGGAACGACTCGGGCAAGCTGCGCTTCGACCTCGGGAAGCAACTCGCGACGCTGTTCAAGGTGTTCGGGTGGGAGCCCGGGGCGTTCACGGGGCGGGCCGCGCCCGCGAACCCGACCGACCCCTCCGGTCAGGCCGGCAGCGGAGAGCCGGCCGGCGCCGCGCCGGATTCGACCGCGCAAGAGCCGACAACCGCGCAGAAGCCCCGCCCGAGCATCGGCAGCCTCGGCACCCGGCTCGGCCAGATCATGGTGTCGGTCCGCCCGATCCAGTTCAACGTGCAACACCGGGAGAACACGTCCTACATGCGCATTCCGGATCGTCCCGACATCGCGTACCAGTTGGGGATCACGACCGACACGGGCCTCGAGGAGGACGGCGAGCCGATCGACCAGCCCGACCAGCGCACCGAGAACTGGAGTTTCAGCCTGGACTCGAGCGTGCAGCTCTCGAAGACCTTCGACATGCAGGGGCGCTACTCGCGCCAGGTCTCCGACTCGGATTTTCGCGCCAGCCAGTCACGATCGAAAAACGTCTCCTGGCCCGACCTGCAGGCCAACTGGGACGGGCTCGGAAGTTTTCGCCCGCTGCGACCGATCGTGGAAAACGGACAGTTGACGATGAGCTATGGCAAGACGCACAACGAGTCCGGGCAACGCGACGAACCGCCCGTTTCCACCAACGAGACCCTCATTTTCACGCCCGCGATCGTTCTGGGGTGGAAAAACCAGTTGAACACGACACTCAACTTCTCCTACTCGTCGAATACCAGCGAAACGCTCGGTTCGGCGTCCAAGTCCACGTCCGGTAGCTTGAACCTAGACCTCAAGCGCAACTTTCGCGGTGGCGGCGGTCTCAACTTTTTTGGCAAGAAGATGGCGTGGAAGAACGAGATGGAGACGAGCCTCATCCTCACGTACACGAGGTCGGGCGGCGAGCGCTCGACGCCCGGGTCATCGCTGGTAGAGCCGATTCCGTCCACAACGTCATTGCGCGTGGCCCCGACGGTGCGGTACTTCTTCTCCCGCAACATCAACGGCAGCGCGTTCGTCGACTTTTCGCGAAGCTTTGCCGAACAGTCCGACCAGACCACGACGGTGGTGCGGGTGGGCGTTTCGGCGGTGATCACGTTCTAGCATGGCGGTCAGCCCGGCGATTAGATCCCGGCGCGGTACCAGCCGCGACCGGCTCCTGGCGTGGCACGGCGTCGCCGCAGCACTCGCCCTGGTGGGGGCCGGGTGCGGAGACGCCGCCGAGCCGCCGGCGTTTTCCGCGGACAGCGTCATGGTCCACGTCGAGCGTCAGCTGTCGTTCGGCCCGCGCGTGCCCGGAACCGCCGCGCGCGACAGCGCGGCCGTGTACCTCGCGGGCGTGCTCCGGCGAGCGGGCGCGACAGTATCCGTGCAGTCGTTCGAGGTCGACGATCCCTACTCCGAGCGCCCGCTGCGGCTGTTCAACCTCGTCGGGAGCTTCGCTCCCGGGCGATCCCCGCGCGTGATGCTGGCCGCTCACTACGATTCGCGGCCGTGGGCCGACCAGGAGGCGGACTCGACTTTGTGGTCGCACCCGGTGCCGGCGGGCGTGGACGGCGCCTGCGCATCGGCGATCCTGCTGGAAATCGCGCGCATCGTCGGCGCGCGCGCCCCGGACGTGGGCGTCGATGTCGTCCTCTTCGACGGTGAGGACTATGGAAAATCCAAGGACGTCGCCCACTACCTCCTCGGGTCGAAGCACTTTGCGGCCACGCTCGGCGGATACCGGCCCGCGTGCGCGGTTGTGATCGACATGGTGGGGGGAACGGGCACGCGCGTGCGCCGCGAAGGCTTCTCGAAACAGGAGGCGCCGCGTCTCGTCGAATGGGTGTTCGGGAGGGCGGCCTCGCTCGGGCTCGACTACTTCGAGGCGGTGGACGGCGCTCCCATGTACGACGACCACGTCCCGCTCCTGCAGGCGGGCATCCCGACCATCGACCTCTTCGGCTATGGCTACGCCGCCTGGCACACACTGCGCGACGACGCGTCGCAGTGCGATCGCGCGAAGATCCAGCAGGTGGGCGTCCTCTTGCGCGACCTCGTCTACCATTTTGATTTCTCTCCGCACTGAGGTTGGCGGTCGATATATCGGACTCCGCGCTCACCGCTCGCGCGCACAAGTTGGTACGCGCGACTCGCGAGATCGCGCTTCGCCCGACATATCGCCCGCCAGGGGTGGGATGCGCTCCCTCGGAAGCCAATCCGCAGTCGCGCATATCAACATGTGCGCGGGAGGACGGCGCCCGAGGGAGTGCATCCCACCCCCTCCTAACCCCCTTGCGCTCGCCCGCCCCGTGTGGTATACATTCCCCGGGTTGTTGTAGTGAATGAAGTGGGTGGCGGGGCCGCCCACTTTTTGTTTTCCGCCGTCGGCAGACTGCCCGCCGACCCGATCGTGCAGCCACCGGAACTTTCAAAGCTGATCGGCTCCGAACTCGAGCTTCTCGGATTCGAGTGTGTGAAGCTCGAGGTCGTCGGAAGCGCGCGCAGCCCGATCGTGCGGCTGTTCATCGACAAACCCGGCGGGGTCACGGTGGGGGAGTGCGCGATGGTCAGTCGCACCCTCGGCCTGGTGCTGGATCGAGAGGATCCGTTTCCCGGGCGCTACCTGCTCGAGGTGTCCTCGCCAGGCAACAACCGCCCGCTGGTCACCGAGGCGCACTTTCAGCGTTTCGCGGGGAGCGAGGCGCGCGTGTCGACGGAGCGGGTGGGGGAGGGGAGAATCACGTATACAGGGCGTATTCGTTCCTGTACTAATGATGTACTCACCCTCGAGACCGACGCCGGCGACGTGGAGATCGGACTTCGCGACGTGACCCGCGCCAACCTCATCAACCAGGAATACAAGATCGACAAGAAACGAGAGAAAGAGCGGCGCCCGTCACGCGACCAGAGGCGCAGAGGTGAAGAGTAGATGATCGGCCATTTCACAGAGGCGTTCAACCAGCTCGTTCGCGAGCGCCGACTGGACCGGGCGATGGTCCTGGAGAAGTTGACGCAGGCGTTCGCGTCCGCTGTGCGCCGCAAGTACGGCGCCAACGCCGAGGTCCGTATCGAAGACGACGGACACGGCGCGATCGAGCTTTTCCTGATTCGCAACGTCGTCGACACGGTCGAGGACCCGAGCACCCAGATTTCCGTCGCGGACGCCCAGGAGTACGCGGAGGGCGCCGAAGCGGGCGACGTGATCGAGATCAACCTTCCCTTCGAAGAATTCGGGCGCAACGCCATCCAGGTGGTGAAGCAGATCCTCACCCAGGGAGTCCGCGAGTTCGAGCGCGACCGCGTCTTCGAGGAGTACAAGGACCGCACCGGTGAAATCGTCTCCGGCAGCGTCCAGCAGGTGGATCGCACCGGCATCCTGGTCAACCTGGGCAACGCGGAAGCGTTCATGCCCAAGAAGGACCAGATCCGCCGCGAGCGCTACCAGCAGGGCTCGTCGATACGCGCCGTGGTGATGAAGGTGGACAAGGAGGCCAAGGGGCCGATGGTGATGCTCTCGCGCACCAGCCCCGAGTTCCTCAAGGCCCTCTTCACCCAGGAAGTGCCCGAGATCTATGAGGGCCTGATCGAAATCAAGAGCATCGCGCGCGAGGCGGGGGGACGCTCCAAGATCGCCGTCTATTCGCGCGACGACCGCGTCGACGCCGTCGGCGCCTGCGTGGGGATGAAGGGGTCGCGCGTGCAGGCGGTCGTGAACGAGCTTTCCGGCGAACGCATCGACATTGTCCCGTGGAACGACGACGTCTCGACGTTCATCTCGCGCGCCCTCTCGCCCGCGAAGATCTCCGGTGTCAAGGCGGACCTGGCCACGAAGTCGGTCATGGTCATCGTGGAAGAGGACCAGCTCTCGCTGGCGATCGGCAAGGAAGGCCAGAACGTCCGGCTGGCCTCGCGTCTCGCGGGCTGGCAGATCGAACTCGTTTCCTCGCGCCAGCTCGAGCAGCGCCAGCGCTTCCAGGAGCAGCTGCTCATGCCGATCGAAGAGATGGTCGGCGTCAGCGAGAAGATGGCCGAGAAGCTCCGCGAAGCCGGCATCAACACGGTGCAGAAGCTCATCAAGACATCCACCGAAGAGTTGCTCGCCATTCCCGGGTTCGGCGAGCGGACGGTGGAGAAGCTCAAGGAGACGGCGCAGGGCACCGTCAAAGAGCTCGAGAAGGCGATGGAGGAGCTCATCCGCAAGGAGAACGAGGAGAGGGAGCACCTGAAGCAGCAGGAGAAGCCGCTCTTCGACGAAAGTATCCTCGAGGCGGAACCCGAACCCAAGAAGGAAGAGAAGCCCAGGCTCACGGAGGCCATGCTGTTCCGGGATCCGTCGGAAGTGGAAGCCGAGGCGGAAGCGGAGGCCGCCGCCGAACCGGTCGAAGCGACCGAAGCGGCGCCGGTTTCGCCTGCGGCCGATACGCCGGCCGAGTCGGAGAACAAGGGCGCGGACGAATAAATGCGAATTCAAGAACTCGCCAAGAAGTACAACGTCACCGCCGAAGAACTGATCGCCCTCCTGAAGAAGGCGGGCCACAGCGTTTCGAGCACGACGGGTGTGATCGACTACGACATGTTGACCGCGCTCGACCGGCACTTCGCGTGGTCGAACACGGCCACCAAGAAGACGGCGAAGAAGTCCTCGGCGGCGGCGAAGAAGAAGGCGGGCAAGACGGTGGCGGTCGAGGAGGCTCCCGCCGCCAAGACGAAGGTCAAGCTGCGCAAGGCGCACGTCCCCGAGCCCGAACCGGCGCCGGCGCCGGAGAAGCCCAAGGTCAAGCTGGCGAAGGCGGTCAAGACCGCCGTCGCGGCGCCCGAGCCTGCGCCCGCACCCGCGAAGGCGGAATCGGCGAAAGCGGAAGCCCCGAAGGTCGAGGCCAAGAAGGAAGCGGCGAAAAAGGGGAAAGCGGCTGCGGAAGCCGCCGCGAAACCGGCGAAGAAGCCCGCCGGCGAAGAGCACCGGCCCGCGCCCAAGATTCCGCGGACCAAGACGCCGAGCGCGCTCGACGAGTTGTCGAAGGGTCCGCTCGATGTGCCGCTGATCGCCACCGAACCCGATACCCGCGAAGAGCTCGACCAGTGGATGACCGCCGAGGCAGAGGCGCGACGGTTGGGCATCGCCAAGACGGCGGCCGCGGACCAGGTGCGCGAGAGCGTGCGCCGCACGCTGGCGAAGCTCGAAACGACACGAAAATCGAAACGCCGCAAGACGCGGGGACCTGTGGAACCGGTCGCACTCCCGCCCGTGCGCGTGCCCGAGGGGGCCACGCCGGCGGTGCTCGCCGCTGCGCTGGGGATCGCCGTCGAAGACGTGCTCACGCGCGTCGCGCGGCTGGACATCGAAGCCGCGCCGGCCACCGCCCTGGGCCGCGAAGCGATCGAGCTGGTCGCGGAGGAACTGGGCCGCCACGTCGACGTCGAGGCTGCCTACGGCGAAACCCAGCTCAAGATCGACGCGCAGATCGACCCGGCCAAGCTCGCGCCCCGCGCGCCGGTCGTCACCATCATGGGTCACGTCGACCACGGCAAGACCTCGATCCTCGACTACATCCGCAAGGCGAACGTGGCCGCGGGCGAAGCGGGCGGCATCACGCAGCACGTCGGCGCCTACGAGGCCACGCTGCCGGCCGGCAAGATCACGTTCATCGACACGCCCGGCCACCAGGCGTTCACCGCCATGCGGGCGCGCGGTTCGAAGATCACCGACATCGTCGTGCTGGTGGTCGCGGCCGACGACGGTGTCATGCCCCAGACCATCGAGGCCATCAATCACACGCGGGCGGCGAAGGTGCCGATGATCGTCGCGATCAACAAGTCGGACCTGCCCAGCGCGAATCCGGCGAACGTCAAGCAGCAGCTCACGCAGCAGAGCGTGCTGGTCGAAGACTTCGGCGGCGACGTCGTGTCGGTGGAGATTTCGGCCCGCACCGGCAAGGGCATCGACAAGCTGCTCGAGATGATCCTGCTCCAGGCCGAGCTCGCGGAGCTCAAGGCCGACCCGACCGCACCCGCCCAGGGCGTGGTGGTGGAGGTGCGCAAGGAGGAGGGTCGCGGCATTCTCGTCACCGCGCTGATTCAGCAGGGGACGCTGCGCCTCGGCGACGTGTTCGTCGTGGGCAGCGAGTACGGCAAGGTGCGCTCGCTGTTCGACCACGCCGGCAAGGCGATCCGGCAGGCGGGGCCTTCTGTCCCGGTGGTCGTGCTGGGGCTCGACGGCCTGCCGGAGCCGGGCGACACGCTGATCGCGGTCAAGAACGAGCGCGAGGCGCGCGAGATCGCGCTCAAGCGCCAGGAGGTGCTGCGCCACAAGGGGCTCCAGCCCACCAAGGCGCTGACCCTCGAGGACCTCTACTCGCAGATCCAGGGCGGCGAGGTCAAGGAGCTCAACATCATCGTCAAGGGCGACACCAACGGCTCGGTGGAGGCGCTGCGCGACAGCCTGGCGCCGATGACCATCGAGTCCATCAAGATCAACGTCGTGCACGCCGCGGTCGGCAACGTCTCCGACTCCGACATGCTGCTGGCGCAGAGCACGAACGCGCTGGTGATCGCGTTCAACACCAAGGTGACGCCGAGCGCGAAGGAGATCGCGAAGCTCAAGGGCATCGAGATCCGCAGCTACCAGATTATTTATGAGGTCATCGAGGACATCGACAAGGCCATGAAGGGAATGCTCGCTCCCGTGTTCGTCGAGCGCGTGCTCGGCCGCGCCGAGGTGCGCAAGCTCTTCCGCGTGACCCGTCTCGGCACCATCGCGGGCTCGATGGTGGTCGAGGGGTCGATCGTCCGCAACGCCAACGCGCGCGTGCTTCGCGACGGCGAACTGATTTTTACCGGGAAGATTGCGTCGCTAAAACGCTTCCAGGACGACGCGCGCGAAGTGAACCAGAACTTCGAGTGCGGTATCGGGCTGGCGGGGTTCGACAACCTCATCGAGCGCGACATTATCGAAGCCTACGTCGTCGAAGAGAAGGCTCGCGTGTTCTAGGCGGACGAAGCCCGTGAGGCCGGCGAAATGCCGGGCGACCTCTGATGTTCGTCAAACTACTGACCGTCGACCTGCTGATACCCGGCTGCTCCTCTCTCAAAGAAAAGCGTTTCGTGCTCTCGAGCCTCAAGGCCCGGTTGCGGGGCCGGTTCAACGCGTCCGTGGCCGAGGTCGACTATCAGGACAAGTGGCAGCGCTGCCTGATCGCGATCGCGATCGTGGGCGCGGACCACGGAGCGGTGGACGGGACCTGCGCGCAGGTTCGCCGTTTCATCGAGGGCGATCGCCGCGTGGAAGTAGCGGACGCGCTGGAGGAGTTCCGGTAGGCACCTGGCAGGCGATATATCGGACTCCGCGCTCATGCGCTCGCGCGCACAAGTTGGTACGCGCGACTCGCGAAATCGCGCTTCGCCCGATATATCGCCTGCCCGATGGCGGGGATGCACTCCCTCAGACGCCAATCCGCAGTCGCGCATATCAACATGTGCGCGGGAGGACGGCGGCAGAGGGAGTGCATCCCAGCCGCCAACAAAGAGGACTGAGAGAATGGCCAGATCAAGTCATAGACTCGAGCGCATCAACGCGATCATCAAGGAAGTCTTGAGCGAGATCGTGCTCAAAGAGGTCAAGGACCCGCGCGTCGGGCTCGTGACCATCGTGGGCGTGCGCGTGGCGCCCGACCTGTCGAGCGCGAAGGTGTTTTTCAGCGTGATGGGCGACGAGGCGCAGCGCCAGCTCACCGCCAAGGTGCTGCGCGGGGCCAGCGGCTACATGCGCCACGTGATCGCGGACGAAATCGACGTGCGCACCGCGCCCGAGCTGCACTGGCAGTACGACGACTCGCTCGATCGCGCCTTCCGCATTGCGGAGATCCTCAAGGAGACCGGGACGACGCCGGACGTCGTCGCCGACGACGACGAGAAGGAACCGAAGTCCACGTGAACCGATTCGACAACCGCGTGTTCGTGGTCGACAAGGCCGCCGGCCCGACCTCGTTCGAGGTGGTGGCGGCCATGCGCCGTGTGACCGGGCTGCGCAAGGTGGGACACGCGGGCACACTCGACCCGCTCGCGCGCGGCGTATTGCTCGTGTGCACCGGTCATGCGACGCGCGCGGTCGAACACTTCATGGACCTCGAGAAGGAATACGAGTTCGACGTGCTGCTCGGCGTCGAAACCACCACCCTCGACGCCGAGGGCGAGGTGGTCCGCCAAGCCCCGGTGCCCGACCTGTCGCTGGAGACGCTCCGCGAGGCAGGGGGCGGGTTTGTCGGCGACTACACCCTCACCCCGCCCGCGTTCTCCGCGCTCAAGCGGCGCGGGCAGCGATTCTACGCCCTGGCGCGGGCGGGCGAGGTCGCGGAGACGGCCGCGCCCCGGCGCGTGAAGATCTACGGGTTCGACGTTCTCTCCGCGGCGCTTCCGCACGTGCGCTGCGTGGTGCGCTGTTCGCGCGGCACCTATGTGCGCTCGCTGGCCAAGGACTTCGGCGCGAAGCTCGGGCTGCCGGCGTCGATTGCCACCCTCATGCGCCGCCGCATCGGTCCGTTCGCGCTGGCGGAGGCGTTTCCGTCGGAGAAGCTGGTCCCCTCGCACGCGGACGAGCTCGCCGGCCACACCCTCGACGACGCGCTCGCGTTTCTCCCCGGCGTGGTGCTGACCGCCCGCGCGGCCACGCTCCTCAAGTTCGGTGTGCTTCCGCTGCGCCAGGACGTGATCGAAGTCGTGGGCGTGCCGCGCCCGGGTGCGCTCCGCCTCCTCGACGAGTCGCGCACGCTGGTCGCGGTGGGCACGCGCGAGGGCGAACGCGCGAAGGATCCGCTGCGCCTGGTCGACTCCTTCCGGCTCTACGTCGACAACGACGCCGACGAACCGGTGGCGCGCGTGGCGCGCCGGGTGGAGTAGTGTTGGCGCTCAAGGTCGCGCGCAACCTCGACGAGCTACGCGCCCACGCCCCGCGCGAAAGCGCCGCGACCATCGGCGTATTCGACGGTGTGCACCGCGGCCACGCCGCGACCCTCGAGGCGCTGGTGGCGCGACGAGCCGCCGGCGCGGTCGACAGCGCGTGGGCGATCACATTCGACCCGCACCCACTCGCGGTCACGCACTCGCGCGCGATCCCGCCCATTCTCTCGACCATCGACGAGCGCATCGAGCTGCTGTCGAAGTCTTCGCTCGACGGCGTCTTCGTGCTTCACTTCGACGAAGCGACGGCGAAGATCACCTACCAGGACTTCATCCAGCGCTTCTTTCTCGACGCGCTGGATATGCGCGAGCTGGTGATCGGCTACGACTGCCACTTCGGGCACCGGCGCGAGGGAAGCCCGGGGCGCGTCGCAGAGGAAGGCGCGCGCCGCGGATTCGGCGTCACCGTGGTCCCGCCGCTGCGCGTCGAGGGCGAGGTCGTCTCGAGCACGGCGATTCGCCAGGCGCTGCACGCCGCCGACCTGGACCGCGCCAATCGCCTGCTCGGCCACCCGTACCTCGTCCGCGGCAAAGTGGTCGAGGGGCAGGGGCGCGGGCGCGACCTCGGGTTTCCAACCGCCAACCTCGCCGTCGCCGACCCGCTGAAACTGTGGCCACCGGACGGCGTGTATGCGGTTCGCGTCGGGTGGAAAGGCTACATCCATGAAGGGATGATGAATATCGGGCGCTCGCCCACCATGAAGCGGATCGAAAAGAGCGAGATCGAGGTCCACATATTCGACTTCGGTCACCATATCTACGGCGATGAAATCTCGGTGTATTGCGAGGCGTACCTCCGGCCGGAGCAGCGCTTCGCCACGGTGGCAGGGCTGATCGAACAGCTCAACGCCGACCGCCGGGAGGCCCGGGAACGCCTCGCCCGGCTCTAGGAGCCCCTGCACATTTGTTGCTTTACACCCCCGGAGGGGTGTGTTAGGGTACGCCGCAAGTCGGCGGCCGACCGGAAGGTCGGCTGCAGCCATCGTGTCGCGTACCGATGTACGAGGAGGTGATCAGACGATGGCAATGACTCCCGATCAGAAGCGGGATATTATTGGAAAATACAAGCTCCACGACAAGGACTCCGGCTCGGCCGAAGTTCAGATTGCTCTCCTCACTGAGCGAATCCGGATGCTCACGGACCACTTTCAGGTCCACAAGAAGGACCACGCGTCCCGTCGCGGCCTATTGCAGATGGTCGGGCGGCGCAGAAAGCTCCTGGACTATCTGAAGAACAAGAAGATCGAAAGCTACCGCGAGATGATCAAGCAGCTCAACCTGCGCAAGTAGTTCTTTTTTTTACAGAACCCCTTTGCCGGTCGAACTTCGATTCCTCACGGGCGCGTGCCTAGAGCGCGCGTATACCATGGGCCCTCATAGGCAGGTTTGATAACACGATGACAAGTCATACAGTGACCCGAACAATTAACGGCCAGACCTTCGCGCTCGAAACCGGGCGCATGGCCAAACAAGCCGACGGCGCCGTCGTCGTGCGCATGGGCGACACGATGGTGCTGGTGGCGGTGGTGGCGGCCCAGAAGAAGACGGATCGTGACTTCTTTCCGCTCACCGTCGAATACCGCGAGAAGTTCTACGCCTCCGGCCGGATCCCCGGCGGGTTCTTCAAGCGCGAGGGGCGCCCCGGAGAGCGGGAGACGTTGACCTCGCGGCTGATCGACCGCCCGCTGCGTCCGCTCTTCGACAAGCATTTCATGTGCGAGACGCAGGTGATCGCGACGCCGATCAGCTACGACAGCCAGAACTCACCCGACGTGCTCAGCATCGTCGGCGCCTCCGCGGCGCTGGCCCTTTCCGACATTCCGTTCACCGACTTCGTGTCGGGTGTGCGCGTCGGCCGCGTGGAGGGGGCGTTCGTCGCCAACCCCACCGTCGAGCAGATGGAAACGAGCGATATGGACATCATCATCGCCGGCACCGACGACGCCGTCATGATGGTCGAAGGCGGCTGCGCCGAAGTGAGCGAGTCGCAGATGCTGGCGGCGGTCCGTTTCGGCCACGAAGAGATCAAGCGGCTCAACGCGCTCCAGCGCGAGTTGGTGGGCAAGGCCGGTGCGAAGCCGAAGCGCGTGGTGGAGGTCCCCGAGCGCCTGCACGAGCTCGACGGCAAGATCGCGACCGACTTCAGCGACCGCATCGGCCAGGCACTCTTCATCGCACGCAAGCTGGACCGACAGGACGCGCTCAAGGTGATTCGCGACGAGGCGGTCGCGAAATACGAAGGCAACTACCCCGAGAAGGGCGCGTACGTCTCGCTGGTGCTCGAAGAGATCGAGAAGAAGCTGATGCGCGCGATGATTCTAGATCGCGGTGTACGCCTCGACGGTCGTGGCACCACCGATATCCGCCCGATCACGTGCGAGGTGGGCGTGCTGCCGCGAGCACACGGCTCGGCACTGTTCACCCGCGGCGAGACGCAGAGCCTCGTCACCACGACGCTGGGCACCAGCGATGACGAGCAGATGCTCGACACCATCGAGGGCGAGAGCTGGAAGCGCTATATGCTGCACTATAATTTTCCGTCGTTCTCGGTCGGCGAGGTGGGCCGCTTCGGCGGACCCGGCCGGCGTGAGATCGGCCACGGCGCGCTGGCCGAGCGCGCGATCCGACCCATGATCCCGGAGAAGGATGCGTTCCCGTACACGATCCGCATCGTCTCGGAGATTCTCGAATCCAACGGGTCCAGCTCGATGGCGTCGGTATGCGGCGGAAGCCTGGCGCTGATGGACGGCGGCGTGCCGGTGCCGAAGGCGGTCGCGGGCATCGCGATGGGCCTGGTCATCGAAGGAAACCGCGTGGCGGTCTTGAGCGACATCCTGGGCGCGGAAGATCATCTCGGCGACATGGACTTCAAGGTGACGGGGACCGCCGAAGGCATCACGGCGTTCCAGCTCGACACCAAGATCGCCGGGATCTCGGACGAGATCATGATGAAGGCGCTCGACCAGGCCCACGTCGGTCGCCTCCACATCCTGGAAGTCATGAACCGGACCATCGCCGGTCCGCGCGCCGACATCTCTCCGTTCGCGCCAAAGATCACCACCATCCAGATTCCGGTCGATAAGATCCGTGAGGTCATCGGCCCGGGCGGCAAGGTGGTCAAGCGAATCCAGGAGGAGTCGGGAGCGAAGATCGAGATCGAGGACAGCGGGACGGTGCGGGTGATCGCGGTCAACGCCGAAAGCTCGGAGATCGCGGTGGCGCGCATCAAGGAGATCACGGCGGAGCCGGAAATCGGGAAGGTCTACGAAGGGGAAGTGCGCAGCATCCTCGCCTTCGGCGCCTTCGTCCAGATTCTCCCCGGCAAGGACGGGCTCCTGCACATCTCGGAGATCGCGCACCGGCGCCTCGAACGTGTGGAGGAAGAGCTCAAGATCGGCGACATCGTCAAGGTCAAGGTGCTCGAGGTCAGCCCGGAAGGCAAGATTCGCTTGAGCCGCAAGGCGCTGATCGAGAAGCCGGAGGGGTACCAGGAGGAAAGCCACGGCGACCGGCCGCCTCGCGAACACCGCGAGCACGGCCGCGGCGGCGGCGGTGGACGGCCCCGCGAGCGCTCGCGTCGGTAATTGACCCCACATCGGGGCCGAACAGCGGCCCGCCCGCGAGCAGAGCTTGTGGGCGGGCGCAGTTGTTTTTGAGGTGCATATGAAAGCAGCACGCGTTGCCAGAAAGATCGTCCTCCCGGGCGGGCTCACGATTCTCCACGAGAAGAACCCGGTCTCGAAGGCGTTCTGCGTGGGGGTGTGGACGCGCACCGGCGCGCGCGACGAGCGCGCAGAAGATGCCGGTTTGTGCCATTTCCTCGAGCACATGCTTTTCAAGGGCACGGCCCGGCGCACCGCCAAGCAGATCTCGCAGGAGATCGAGCGGGTCGGCGGCTCGCTCGACGCCTTTACCACCAAGGACACTATGTGCGTCTACGCGCAGGTGCTCGAGAGCCAGCGCGCGGTCGCCTTCGACCTGATCGCCGACATGCTAAACGAGTCGCGCTTTGCCGATGACCAGGTGGCGCTGGAGCGCGGGGTCGTGCTCGAGGAGATCGGCGATGTCGACGACGCGCCCGACGACCTGATCCACGAACTCTTCGCCGCCTCCCTGTATCCGCGGCACCCGCTCGGCCGGCCCATCCTGGGCCTCAAGAGCACAGTGTCGCGCTTCGGGCGCACGGACCTGGTGCGTTACTCGCGGCGCGTGTTCCGCGCCTCGAATCTCGTCGTCGCCGTGTATGGCAACATCGACGAGAAGGAACTGCTCGAGGTCTGCCGGGAGCGCTTCCAGTTTCCGCGCGGCACGCTGGCGCGGGTGCCCGCGCGGCTTCCGGCGGCGCCTCCGAAGCGCCGCCACGTGCGCCGCAAGCTCCACCAGCAGCACATCGTACTCGGACGCCGGACGTTTTCGTTCCTCGACGAGCGCCGCTACGCGCTGATGGTGCTCAACGCCATGATCGGCGGCGGGATGAGCTCGCGCCTGTTCCAGAAGATCCGCGAGGAGATGGGGCTCGCGTACAGCGTGTTTACCTACGTGGACCATTCGCGGGACACGGGGATGTTTGCCGCGTGCATGGCGGTGCGTCCCGGCAACGCGGGGCGCGCCATCACGGCCGTGCGCAAGGAGCTCGAATCGGCCCGCAACGGCGGCCTCACGCGCCGCGAGCTCAAGGACACGAAGGAGCACATCAAGGGGAGAATCCTGCTCGGGCTGGAGACGTCGGCGTCGCGCATGATGCGGCTGGCCCGCAACGAGATCACCTTCGGCCGTCAGGTACCGGAGCGCGAGCTGATTCGCTGCATCGAAGCGGTGAAAATGGGCGACGTCACCGGCGTGGCGCGCGAGGTCCTGGACACGGGCGCGCACACGATCGTGAGCCTGGGGCCGTCGGCGGCAGGGCTCTGACGCGGCCGGCTAGTCGAACTTGAACCCGCTGGCGCGGACTTTTTCGAGCAGGCGCTCGATCTGCTCTTCGTCGACCACCATCGAGATGCGCATGAAGTCTTTGCAGTGCGTGCCGAACGCCGAACCTGGCGACACGATCACGCCCGTCTTCTGGAAGAACTCCTTCGCGAAGTCTCCCGCGTCCGCGTAGCGCTTCGGCACCCGGTCCCAGATGTACATCGCGGCGCGCGGCGGGGTGAGTTTCCAGCCGAGCTTGCCGAAGCCCTCGATGAAGAGGTCGCGCCGGCGGCGGTAGAGCTTGCGCTGCGCCTCGGCGAAGTCGGTCTTGCTCTCCAGGATTTCCGCGCCCGTGCGCTGGATCGCCATGAAGGCGCTGAAGTCCATGTTCGCCTTGATCTTCACCAGGTTGGCGATGATTTCGCGGTTGCCGACCACCCAGCCCAGCCGCCAGCCGGCCATGTTGTAGCTCTTCGAAAACGAGTGGAACTCGACCGCGAGGTCCTTCGCGTTCGGGAGCTCCATGATGCTGGGGGTGGGGCAGCCGGGCTCCAGCGCGAGTTCCGAGTAGGCCAGATCGCTCACCACCACGAAGTCGAACTTCTCCGCCAGCGCGAGCGCCTGCTTGTAGACCGGGAGGTCCGCGGTGGCGCCGATGGGATTGTTGGGATAGTTGAGGAACAGGAGCTTGGCCGCGCTCCACACCGAATGTGGGACCGCGTCGTAGTCGGGCAGGTAGTCGTTCTCCGGCCGCAGCGGCAGCTCCACCACCTTCGCCTCGACGATCTTCGCCGCGCCGAGGTAGGCCGGGTAGCACGGGGTGGCGATCACGATGGTGTCGCCCGGGTCGACGTAGGCGAGCATCAGCTTCGCGATGCCTTCCTTGGAGCCGATCAGCGGGAGTGCCTCGCCGTTGGGATCTACCGGCACGCCGAAGCGCCGCTTGTACCAGTTCGCCACCGCGTTTCGAAACTCGGGCGCCCCGTCGAACGGCGAATAGCGGTGGTTCTGGTGCGTGGTCGAACGGACCTGGCGGTTGAGCATGTCGAAGATGGCCGGGTCGGGCGGCTGGTCGGGGCTGCCCACACCCAGGTCGAAGATGTCGGCCGCCGGCCGCGGATCGGCGCGTTTCATCTGCGCGATCTCTTCGAAGATGTAGCGGGTCGACTTCTGAATGCGATGGGCCGGCGTGATCATGGAATCGGGTACCTCCGTGCGGCGTGTCGTGGTGATCGATCCACCAGATTATCAGGTTTGCGCGCGGGCGTCAAAGTCGCTACCGTGAGTGCCCATGAACGTTGCCGCCATTGCGGTCGCTGCAGGAATCCCAACCGCGCTGCACCTGATGTGGCGCTCGCGTTTCGGCTATCCGCCCGAAGACATTCCCCGCGTGCTGTGCTTTCACAAACTCTCGCGACACTTCTGCTGGGAAGGCACCTGGACCACGCCCGCGCGCTTCGCGGCCTACCTCGACCGGCTGCGCGCGCGCGGCTACACCTTCATCGACGAGTCGCAGTACCTGGCTGCACTGGACACCCGGCATGCCGGTGCCTCCCGGCAGCTGCTCCTGACCTTCGACGACGGCTACGACGATCTCTACGACCTCGCCTGGCCCATCCTGGCGGAGCGGCGGATTCCATTCCACGTGTTCGTGGTGTCGGACTACGCGGGCAGGACGAACGACTGGGATCTCTCGCTCGGGCGCCGGCCGTTTCGACATATGGACTGGAGTCGTGTGCGCGAGATGGCGGCGCGCGGCGTGACCTTCGGCTCCCACACGGCGTCGCATCGCGACGTCACCCGCATGGCGCCGGCGGAGCTGCACGAGGATCTCGCGCGCTCGAAACGCGCCATCGAGGACGCAATCGGGGAGCCCGCGCGAACCCTTTCGTACCCGTTCGGCCGGTACCACGACGCGGCGGCGCGCGCCGTGCGTGAGGCGGGGTTCGCGGCCGCGTTCTCTCTGTACCCGTCGGGGCGCAACGCGGCCATCGACGGCTACGCACTGCGCCGCGAGGGTGTCTACATCATCGATCCGGTTTCGATGATCGAACGGAAGCTGGAAAAGAACTGGCTCTACGGGCTCGAAGAGATGAAGTGCCGCGCGATCAATGCGGTGGCGGTGCTGACGCCGCTGCTGAAACACCACCGCGGTGGCGGTGGCGGCGGCGGCGGCTAGAACGGATAGCGGAGCTCGAAACGCCCGCGATAGTAGAAGCGCGCGGCCACCACGATCGGCACCACCAGCGCCAGCAACCAGGGATCCTTCCACGCCGCCATGGCCGCGACCATCGCCGTGGTCGCCCGCACCGCCAGCGCGCTGGCGGTGGTGCGCTCGAGCATGCGCACGGCCAGCTCGCGCCGTTCGGCGCGCTCGATGAATGCCGCCGCCGCCACGAACACGACCAGCGCGGCGGTCATCGCCAGCGCGGGACCGAGCGGTTTCCCGCGCAGGAACAGGAGCACCGCCGCGCCCAGCGCCGCTGCCGAGAGCAGCGCCGCCAGCCGCGCGGAACCGGTGACGCCGATCGCCACCGACGTCGTGCGCTTGCCCGCCGCCGCGTCTCCGGCCACATCGAGGATGGTCGTGTGCAGGAAGGTGGCACCCACCAAAAAGATCCAGGGCAGCGCGGCCATCCACGCGCCCAGTGCGTCGCGGGAGATCGCCGAGGCGCCGAGCACGAACGCGAGCCCGCCGTAACCGAGCGCGTTGGCGGCGAGGTCGAACCACGGCCGCGCGCACAGGCGCAGTGGCGGGAGCGAGTAGGTGAGCGAAAGCAGCAGCGTTGCGATCAGCGGCCCGGTCTGCACCGGCGCCGCGCGGGAATAAAGGAGCGAGGCGCCCAGGAACGCAACCAGCGCCACCAGCACCATCGTTCGGGCCCGCAGGAGCCCGCGCGTGAGGTGGAGTCCCTTGTCGTTGAGGCGGTCGCTTTCCACGTCGATAATCTGATTGAGCACGTACGCGCAGGCCAGGACCGCCGTCATGCACCAGAAGCCGGGCTGGACGAGGGCGGTCGCCACCGTGCGCCGCGACGCAGGCGTGTGCGCGCCGAGGACGTAGAGGCTCCACGCCGGAATCATGATCAGCGGGCGAAGGACGAAGAAGAAATCGGCGACGCGCAGTAGGATGGCCATGCGCCGGACCGGGAGGGCGGTGGGTTTGAGAGCAACTGTCGGGTCGATAGCTAGAGCAGCGTAAAGGCGGTCCCGTCGCGCGTCAACTTGTATCTCAAGTCCTGGTCGGCGGCGCGAGCCAGCAGGTCGCGACTCGCGAGACCGCTGCTCAAGAGCGCGTCGAGCGAAGCGGGGTAGACGCCGTTCTCCGCGCGGTACGCTTCGACGAGCCAGCGCACGCGATACTCGATTCGCGCCTTGGCGGCCGAGTCGGTGGCGACCAGACCGTCGCTGACGACGCTCAACGCCGTGTCGGTGTGGCGGTACGCGCCGCCCAGGAGACAGGCGGTAAAGACGAACCACGCGGCCACGAACGTCAGCGGGTTGCCGCGCTGACGGCGTCGCTTTTGCGCGGTTGCCGAAGCCTCGGCGTCGTGGAGGAACTGGGCGTCCTGCTCGACGACGATGCAGTTCTTCTCCTTGAGGAGCTTGAGCGCTTCGTAGGTATCGAAGGCGGGGAGCTTCGCGCGCGCGATGATGTCGCGAACCGCGCGCGCCTGCTTGACGATCGCGAGCACGTCGCGCTCGCTCTGCATCATCTCGACTTCCGGCCCGGGCTCGCGGCCGATGGCGGCGATCTTGATCCCCTGCGCGGGGAACGCCTCCAGCAGCATCGGGAACTCGTCGATGCGCCGCATGCATTCCATCAGCAGCGGCTCCACCATGTGATCGCCGATCGACTTGACCCCGGCGACCACCTCTTCACCTGCGACGAACTTGTACGTGCACTGGTCCCAGGTGAGGACGTCGTGGAGGGTCTCCTGGATGTGGTTGCGCCAGTGCCGCGGCAGCAGCTTCTCGTCGATGAGCTTTTCGGAGGCGAGCACGTCGAGCAGATCGAGCTTCGACTGCGACGTCATCTGGGTGATGCGCACCAGCTCCTCGCGCCCGAGCACGCCGTAGCGGGTCAGGTAGTCGCGGAAGGGGTCGCGCGTGCGGCTGCGGCGATCGCGCGTGGAGATGATCTTGCCGTCACGGAAATACAGAACCGTGGACTTGTCGGTCGCGTTGACCGATAGCATGCCCGTCTTCTGCTGGACGGCGATGAGCTGGAGGATTTCCTCCAGCCCGAATGAACCCAGATTGCCTTCAAGCGCCATGGTGGTTCCTCGTCGTTACGCCGACTGCGACGTCGAGTCCTCGTTCACGCTCTCGCTGCTGCGCACCCGGGTGGTGCCCGTTCGCGTCGTGCGCGTCTCGAACAGCTGCCGCGACATGATGGCGATCGCGTAGGATACCGCGATGCCGAGCGACGGTAGAATCCACTTCCACAGCGGGGTGGCGCTCGAGAGCGTCGTCCAGTGCGGGAGCGGGTACCCGCGCATCCACAGGGTCAGGAGCGAGAACGAGAACAGTGAGGCGAGCGCGAAGCCGCTTGCGAAGCGCCCGTAGAAGATGTGCCGCACGCCCGGCAGCCACGCGGTCAGCCAGCGCATCGATTTCCGCCGGCGCACGATCACGCTCTGGCGCCGCTGCCGCAAGAGCGCGTCGAGCACCTTGTCGGAGGTGACCCCGCCAACCGCCTGCGCGCACGCCTGGCAGACGAACGAGCCGCGGTCTCCGCTGCAGCACCCGTCGCAGGTGATCTCGCCGCAGTTGCCGCACTGGAACGCGATCCCGTGGCGCTTCACGAAGCGCAGGCTGGCGAGCGCCGCCGCCAGGCCGGCGAGCGCGATCCAGAAGCTCACCCGCGGCGACTGCCACATCGCGCTCTCGAGCGCGTGCGCGAGCACGCCGGGGTTCTTGTTGCAACCCTCGGCGAGCGCCATGCCCCAGAGGTCGCCGCGGTCGTAGATGCGCGGGTAGACCGCCCAGGTGGCGCGGGAGGCCACGGCGAATTCTTCGCTCTCGCGGGTAAAGCCGATCTTGGAGGCGCGTTCGAGAGCGTGCGACGACTCGCTCATCAGGAGCGTCTTGATGTAGGCCTGCGCGAGATTGTACTGGCCGATCGCGTCGGTCGAGTCCACCTGCTCCGCCTTGCGGTAGCCTTCCAGCGCCTTGTTGTACTGCGCGTTGACGTAGTAGACGTTGCCGACGTTCACGTACGCGATCGCCTTGTAGGGCTTGAGCGAGATCGCGGCGATGAAATGCTCCACCGCCCGCTCGTCGTCGTGCCCGCGCATGGCGAGCATCCCCAGCGCCGTCTCACGCTCGGCGCCGAGCCCCGGCACGTCGACCGCTTCGATTCTCCCGGCCAGTTCGGGATTGGCCGCGGATTCGTTGGCACGCGCGATCAGCGAGACCAGCGACGTCGGGTCGGCGACGGTGCTGAATCGATCCAGCCACGGGGCGAACCACATGAGCGCCGCGAACACGCCGGTGAGGATGAAGGTGAACACGCGTTCGCGCTGGCGCATGAACGAGAAGGTGGCGACCAGAACCAGCGCCATCGCCGTCGCGTAGCCCGGCATCAGCGCCAGCGGGGCGAGCAGCAGCAGGAACGCGCACACCCGCGGGGCCGCCGCGTTGAACTTGTTCTTGAGCGTCTCGCCGATGCGGTGCGCGAGAAACGGCAGGTAGCGCATGGCGAGCGAGATCCACACGATCGCCAGCGCGAGCAAGAACACCAGCGAGATCATGACCCCAGCGTTCACCGCGAACGCGCTCTGGGCGTCGAAATTCGAGAGCGTTACCAACACGCCCTGGGTGAAATGATAGACCGCGTCCGGGCTGAAGCGCGCCGCGTAGAGACGGGCCAGCGTGAAGTGGGCATCCGGGTAGCTGGGCAGGAGCGCGAGGGCGTTCTCCAGGTGCTTTTCGGCCGCTTCCGGCTCGCCGCGCTTGAGCGCTTGGACGCCGTAGCGGTACTCGAGCTGGGCCGGGAGGGTGAGGGTCACGGCCCCGCCGCGGACCTGCGCGTTCGTGTACCGGGTAAGATTTTCCGAGTCGGCGAATCCCGCGTCCGCATGCCCCGCGAGGACAACCACGCCCGTGCAGAATGCGAGCGCGAGGCGACGGCAAACGTCGCCCCGGCGAAGGGTCCTGCGGCTGGCGATCGGGTTCATTCTGTGGGTCCTGGCCTTCGTTCGGTCATGGCGCGAAGCGCCGATAACTCATTAGCTACGAAGGGCGTTCGGCAAGAAGCGTGCCGGGTGGAGGGCGGGAAAAGCAGCGCCGCAGGGCGCGAGGCGGGTGGACTGGAAACTAGAAGTTGAGCTTCAGGGTCAGGCGCGGTTCGAGGGCTCCGTCCGTGCGCTTAAGGCCGGGCACGAGCTTCAGTTGATGGGTTCCCAGCTGCTCGCTCTTGCTTTCACGGGTGAGAAGGATGCTGTAGAGGCCCAATCCCATCGCGATCCCACCCGTGCTGGTGAGCCATTCCCCGTCTTCGGTCGTCAAGCCGACGGCCATCGACAGCGCCCCCACACCCACGCCAATCCAGCCCATCGCGGGGCCGCGATCGCCGCCAAACGCCGTGCTGGTGTTCGCCGCGACGGAGACCGCGTCCGCAAGCAACAACGGTACTTTCGCGGAACCGAGGCTATCCGTGCCTGCCGACGCCTGCGGGGCGGCGAGTCCAACCAGAATGACGACGAGGAGCCAGAGGCGGGTTTTCATTATCTCCCACAACCTAGTCACGTTTCCCGTAACTGTCAATTCCCCGCGGTCACCACCCCCCCCGGCGTGCCGGGCTACCCCGGGCTGGCCGGCCCCTCGTCCGGCGTGGTATAAGTAAGCCATGTCTACACTTCCGATCGTTTACATTTCCGACCTTCGCATCCATGCCGGCAAGCCCGTCGAGCTGCGGGGGTGGGTATACAACAGCCGTTCCGGCGGGAAGGTCCGCTTCCTCATCCTGCGCGACGGGACCGGCTACCTCCAGTGCGTCGCCAGCGCGGCCGACGTGAGCCCCGAGGACTTCGAGACCCTCGGGCATCTCACCCAGGAATCCAGCGTAATCGTCACCGGTGTCCCGCGCGAAGACAAGCGCGCGCCCGGCGGGATGGAGCTGACCTTGAAGAGCGTGCGGCTCATCGCGCGTGCCGACGATTTTCCCATCACGCCCAAGGAGCACTCGTCGTCGTTCCTTCTCGACCACCGGCACCTGTGGCTGCGCAGCAAGAAGCAGCACGTTGTGCTCAAGGTGCGCCATCACACCGTGAAGGCGATCCGCGACTATCTCAACAGCCACGGTTTCACCAACCTCGACACGCCCATCTTCACGCCCAACGCGTGCGAAGGGACCAGCACCCTCTTCGAGACCGACTATTTCGGCGACAAGGCGTACTTGTCTCAAAGCGGGCAACTATATAACGAGGCCACCGCGGCCGCGTTCGGGAAGGTGTACTGCTTCGGGCCCACGTTTCGGGCGGAGAAGTCCAAGACGCGGCGCCATCTCACCGAGTTCTGGATGGTCGAGCCCGAGGTTGCGTACATGGAGCTGCCCGAGCTGATCGAGCTGTGCGAGGACTTCTTCTGCTATGTCGTGGCGCGCGTGATGGAGACCTGCGGCGGAGAGATTCGCGAGACTCTGGAGCGAGACACGACCAAACTCGCGGCCGTGAAGAAACCGTTCCCGCGTATCCACTACAAGGACGCCGCCGCGTTCCTGCTGAAAAAGGGACTCCCGTTCGAAGTCGGCGGAGACTTCGGCGCGCCCGATGAGACCGCGCTCACCGAAGACCATGCGACTCCGGTCTTCGTCCATCATTTCCCGACCGCCATCAAGGCGTTCTACATGGCGCCCGATCTGAAGGAGCCGGAGTATTGCCTGTCCGTCGACATGCTCGCGCCGGAGGGGTACGGGGAAGTCATCGGCGGGGGACAGCGCACCGCCGATCTCGACCTGCTGGAGAAGCGAATCAAGGAGCACAACCTCCCGCGCGCGGCGTTCGAGTGGTACCTGGATCTTCGCAAGTACGGCTCGGTGCCGCACTCCGGCTTCGGGATGGGAGTGGAGCGAACGGTGGCATATCTGTGCGGGCTGCAGCACCTCCGCGAGGCGATTCCATTCCCGCGGATGTTGAATCGGTTGACTCCGTAGGGATGCCGTGACAGAGGGGAACCTGGAGAGACTTCTCTCTCGGCGCTGGCCCTACGCCGAAGCCGACCCCGCTGCCGTGACAGAGCTGGGCCGTCGCGTGGCCGAAGTGGGGCGCCGACAGGGCCTGATTCACTATTCAGACCTCGTGAGTGGTCTCGTCCTGCGCATGCCTAATGTTGACTCTGGGTCTCCGTTCGAGCTGGGCGTGCCCGAATGGCGAGACCTCGATCGCAACATTCTCGGCGACCTACTGGGGCGGTTGTCCCTGGAGAGCTACGCCAGGGGCGGATTTCTCGCTACGGCCCTCGTCACATCGAAGGAAACGCGGGAGCCGAGCGAGGGGTTCTGGAACCTGGTCACGGAACTGGGACTGTTGAAATCCAGCAGTCAGAACCGCCGGCTGGTATTCTGGAGCGCGCAGGTTCGTTTTGCCTATGACTGGTATGCCGGCAATTCATGGTAGGGCGTGGAGCCCATGCCCCTCCTGATCTCTGTCAAGCTCGCCATCTACGACACCCTGGCGACGACCACCCACGCTCCAACCGTCTTTGACATCGCGCAGAAACTCAACGCCCCGATCGAAGACGTCCAATCTGCCTTCGACGAGCTACACAAGAAACGCCTCCTCGTTCCCGAGCCTGGCGACCCCACTCGCATCCGGATGGCTCCGCCGTTCTCGGGTGTCGAGACGCCGTTTCGCGTGACCATCGGCGACAAGGTCTACTACGCCCCTTGCGCGTGGGACTCGCTGGGCATTCCGGTCGCCCTTCATGCGGATGGTGTAATCGAGACAACAGACGGGCACACGGGAAAGCCGATTACTCTCATGGTCCAAAACGGCGCGCCGGTGCCGGAGCCGTGCGTCATCCACATCGCCGTGCCCGCCGCGCACTGGTGGGACGACATCATCTACACATGAGCGACGATGCTGCTCTTCCGGTCGGAAGAGACGGTGGGTGCGTGGTGCAACGCGCGGAGACTTCCGAAGCGGCCGTTCGTGAGCCTGGACCAGGTGTGGGTGCTGGCGCGCGAGTGGTACGAGAACCGCCTCACGGTCGACTCGCGCCGGCCGGGGCCGGACGAAATGGTCGAGATCTTGTCAAGGATCGACCTGACGGGCCCGTTCTGGGACCCGAAGTCGGATCGATGGGGATAGAAGTGTGTGGTAGATGACAGGTGCACTCGGATATCCTTGTCGATGCTTTGAAAGAGGAGGTTCCAATGAAGCGCTATTTCGTATTGTCGATGGTTCTGATGGCTGCGTTGTCCGGTTGCGCCAAGAAGGCGGACATCGAGGCGGAACGCACCGCACTTCGGCAGGCCGATGCGGACTGGGCGAAGACGGTGGCCGAGAAGAACGCGGACGCATTCACGGGCTACTTCACGGCAGACGGCGTCGTCATGGCTCCGAACCTGCCGGCCGTCAGCGGGACGGACGCGATTCATGCGTGGGTCTCCGCGAACATGGCGTTGCCGGGATTCGCGGTGACGTGGGAGGCCACATCGGCGGAAGTCGCGGCATCGGGAGATATCGGCTACACGCTGGGCAACTTCACGTTCCAGATGTCGATGCCGGACGGGTCTCCGCTCAATGATCACGGCAAGTACGCGACCATCTGGAAGAAGCAGGCCGACGGGACCTGGAAGATCGCCGCCGACATCTTCAACTCGGAGATCCCGATGACGGCGATGCCGAGTGACACGACGGCGGTCCAGGGGCAGTAGTTTGTCCTGGCTGAAAGACCCGGCGAAATAGAAGACGACGGCGATTCTTCGCCAAACGCCGTCATGCGGCGGCGTAAGACAAGAGCTTTGGGGCTTGTGCCGCCGAGTCGCCCGGGTATACGCTTCTCACTGCGCCAGAAGTCAACGGGCGTCGGTGGCCATGCTGACACAATCCCGGAGCAAGCCGCCTCCCAGGCTCCTGCGGTTGTTCCTCCTCGGCCTGGGAGCAGCGGCCATTCAAGTCGGATCCGCACCGGTTCCGGCTCTCGCCCAGGGCGCGAGCATCGGGATCTACAGCGACCAATCGGGTAACATCTGCAGTTTCTCCGGGAACAGCCCCGGGACATTCACCGCGTACATCGTCTGTCGTCCGAACGTGAACGGAGTCACGGCCGTCGAGTTTGCGGCCCCGCCGCCGTCGTGCCTCGGGGCCGTGATCGAGGAAGAGATTCTCCCGATCGGGGCGCTGGCGATTGGCTCGGTGGAGACGGGCATTTCGATCGTCCTCCCGCAATGCTCGATGCTCCCGACCACGGTGCTCAAGGTCATCTACTCGCGCACCGGCTCGACGACGCCGTGCTGCGAGTATCCGATCGTGGCCGATTTGGTGCCCGGTGTTTTGTCCACCGTGGATTGTGCGGGAGTCGAGGTATCGACTTCCGGCGTGGTGAGCCATTTCAACGCCGACGCTTCCTGCCCTTGTGCCGGCAATAGCCAGCCGTCCATGCCGGACAATCCGATGCCGAACGACTTGGCCGTCGGGCTAAGCGTGATGTCGAGCATGAGCTGGACCGGGTCGGACATCGATGGCAACCTCGCGGAATTTGATCTCTACCTGGGGACGAGTTCCTCTCCGCCGCTCGTCGCGGCCGGCCTCACGCAGCCCGGCTACACTCCACCTTCTCCGCTCGAGCCGCTGACGCGCTATTACTGGCGCGTGGTCGCGCGCGACGCGCTCGGGCTCGAGACGTCGGGTTTCATATGGACCTTCACCACGCGGCTGGTCAACTCGCCACCGGGCTCTCCACGGCCCCTGGACCCATTGAACGGGGCGCAGGCAGTGCCGCTGGACGTCATTGTCAGGTGGATGGCTGCAGACATCGATGACGACCCGCTCGTGTTCGACCTGTATTTCGGGACGTCGCCGACACCTCCCCTCGTTGCCACGGACTTCGCCTTGACCGAGTATTCGCCCGGCCAGCTGAGCTACGAAACCACGTATTACTGGCGCGTGGTCGCCCGCGATCCGCTGGGTCAGGAGACGTCAGGCCCGGTGTGGAGCTTTGTCACGCGACCTGTCAACTTTCCGCCGGACCCACCGGAGAACGTGTCGCCATACAGCGGGGCGAACAATCAGCCGGTGACGGTCACCCTGACGTGGTCGGCGACCGATGCGGATAACGATACGCTGGTGTTCGACGTTTATCTTGGAACGGTCGTTCCACCGCCACTCGCAGCGACCGGCGTCAACACCAAGTACTATTCCCCCGGCGTTCTCGCCTTCGGAACGAAGTACTACTGGCGGATCGTGGCGCGCGATGGTCACGGCGGTGCTACCTCCGGCACTACCACGTCGTTCACCACGCGACCGGAGAATTATCCGCCGACGGCGCCGTCGAATCCGGTGCCCGCCAATGGAGCGACGAATCAGCTGGTGACGACCACGCTCGCGTGGCAGTCCAGCGATCCCGACGGCCACGCGATCACCTACGACGTGTACTTCGGAACGACGTCACCACCGCCGCTGATCGCGAGCAACGTCACCACGAAGACGTACGCGCCGGGGCTGCTCGCGTTTGCGACGACGTACCGCTGGAAGATCGTGGCGCGGGATGAGCTTGGCGCCACGACCTCGGGCTCGATCTGGAGCTTCAGCACGAGAGTGGCGAACTATCCGCCGAGCGCACCGTCGAGTCCTTCGCCTGCCAACAACGCGACGAACAGGCCGGTGACGACCACGCTGGGGTGGCAGTGCAGCGACTCGGACGGCGACGCGATCACCTACGACGTGTACTTCGGCACGGCGTCACCCCCGCCGCTGGTGGCGAGCAACGTCGCGACGAAGGCGTACGCGCCGGGGCCGCTCGCGTTCGCGACGACGTACCGGTGGAAGATTGTCGCGCGGGATGCGCCTGGCGCCGAGACCTCGGGCCCGATCTGGAGCTTCACCACCAAAGCCAATTCCGCACCGACTGCGCCGTCGAACCCGAACCCGCCGAACAACAGCGCGTCGCTGCTTTCGCCGACGCTCTCATGGACGTCGACGGATGTCGACGGACAGCCGCTGACACACAGCGTCTACTTTGGCACAACCTCGGCTCCGCCGATGGTTGCATCGGGACTCACGGCGCCCAGCTACACGCCCGGCACCCTGGAGGCCACCGTGCAGTATTTCTGGCGGGTAGTGGTTTCCGACGGCGTACTGTCGACGAGCGGCCCGACGTGGAAGTTCACCGCCTTTCGACCGGGAGACGTCGATGCGGACGGCGTGATTACCCTCGCCGACGCCTCGTGCGCTCTAAAGCTCTTCGTCGGGACCGGCGATTGCGCCGCCGGGGGCGGTGCGGTCGCCGCCGATATCAACTGCAGTGGGTTCGTCACCCCGCGCGACGCGCGATGCATCCACAAACACGTCCTAAACGGGTCCTGCACGTTCTGCGGAGAATCCGGAGAGGAGCCTGCCTCCGCTGCATCGACCCCGCTGGTCACTGCCGGTCCGGTGTGGGAGAGCGATGACACCCTGAATGTGAGCCTGTTCGTGGCGGGCGTTCCCTCACTGGAGTCATTCGGTTTCAATCTGATCCACGATCCTACGGCGCGGCTGGTGGGGCTCGTTCGGCGAAGTGTCACCACCGCCTTCGAGGCGATGGAGGTGGGCGTGGAGGTCGCGTGGGAACCCATCTGGATAGGTGGTTATACGCTCGGGGGCGTGCCGGCTGTTTCCACAGTCGAACTCGTTCGACTGCGCTTCGTGATCGACTCCGGTAATGGCGGCAGTGTGCTCGTCAGAGACTTCGTCGACGACCTGGAGGGCGCGAATCCGTTGTTTGTTGTGTTGGGAGGTGGCGGGTCAGTTCCCGTGTTGTTTACGCGCTTCGACGCCGTGCTCGAGGATGGCGGCGTCGACGTGCGCTGGGAGCTGACGAACGACGAAGCGATGGAGAGCTTCGCTCTTTATCGCCGCGAAGGTGCCGCTCCACTCGCAGACGTGATTGCGCAGGGGCCGGTCAATACCGGCGCGGGGTCGTACCTCGATCGTTCGGCCGGGGCCGGAAAGACGTATCGCTACGAGATGCTGGTCCAAACGCAGGATGGGGACGCGTTCCGCTCACCGGTTGCCACGGTGACGACGCCGGCGAGCTCGCTCGTGCTCGGGCAGAACCATCCCAACCCGTTCAATCCCCAGACAACGATTCCTTACGAGCTGCCGAGCACGGCGCAGGCGGTGCATGCACGGCTCGTGATCCTGGATACCGCCGGCCGGGTCGTGCGAACGCTGGTCGATGAGGACCAGGCAGGTGGTTCGCGCGAGGCGGTGTGGAACGGCCGGAACGATGCCGGCGGCACCGTCTCGAGCGGCGTCTATTTCTATGTGCTGGACGCGGGCGGGGAGCGTAGAACGCGGAAGCTCGTCCTGCTAAAGTAACAGCGCCTTTCTCTCGCCCGCCGCGCGTGCGGCACACCCAATCTGAACGGCTTTGAAGGGAGACACCATGAAGATCGGAATCCTCGGGTCCGGTGACGTCGCGAGAGCCCTCGCGATCGGATTCCTCAAGTACAGGCACGAGGTGTTGCTGGGCACGCGCAGCGCCGGGAAGCTTGCGGAATTCGTGAAGCAGCACCCGGGTGTCCGTGTCGGCACGGTCGCGGATGCGGCCGAGTTTGGCGAAGCGCTCGTGCTTGCTGTCCGGGGGGCGCCGGCGGCGGACGTCCTGCGCGCGGCGGGCAAGGCCAACCTCACCGGCAAGGTCGTGATCGACGCCACCAATCCGATTCTGGATGGGCCGCCGGTGAACGGCGTGCTCAAGTACTTCACGACCTACGACGAGTCGCTGATGGAACGGCTTCAGCGAGAGTTTCCGGACGCGCGCTTCGTGAAGGCGTTCAACTCGGTGGGGAGCGCGTTCATGGTGGATCCGAAGTTCAAAGGCGGCAAGCCCACCATGTTCATCTGCGGCAACGACGACGCGGCGCGCAAGACCGTGACCGGGATCCTGGAGCAGTTCGGCTGGGAGGCGTCCGACATGGGCAAGGCGGAGGCGGCCCGCGCCATCGAGCCGCTGGCCATTCTGTGGTGCATCCCGGGCTTTCTGCGCGACGACTGGACGCACGCATTCAAGGTCTTGAGCTAGAACGGCCCCGCGAGGGCGCTACGCGGCGCCGGAGTCCGTAGAATCCGGGCTCGCGCAAACGGCACCAGGATTGCTCGTCGGGGAACGGTGGTCCCCGATGAGCGATTTCGAGCTTGCCCAGGAGTTTCGCAGACGCCGCCGCGTGACACGCTGGTGCGTGTTTGCCAGCGCGGTCGTGCTGCTCCTGGCCTGGCGGCTCGACCCATACGGCCGGTTCATCGCGAGCACCCTCGGTGCCTCGCTGTTTGTGACTGCGGTTCTGCTCTATTTCAGGTGGTGCAACCGGTGCCCCCGCTGCGGCGCGTCGCTCTCCAGGGCTCCCGAATACGCCAGCGATGAGACCGGCGGCCTGCCGTTGCTCAATTCGATTGCCTCCTGTCCGTTCTGCAAACAGGATCTGAAGGGAAGAACCTACCGCTAGAGGTGGGGCCTCACAGCCGCCGGCTCTGTGGCGGAGTGCGATTCCGTTCTGCGCTGGAAACGACTCATCTCGTCCATGGCCATGCGGGCCAGATCCCCGCGCATGGCGCCCGCCTTCGCGCCGATGTCCCAGAGCTTGTACTTCTGCATGTACATCGGGTAGACCACGTATACGTCGTCGCCCATCACGACGGCGTGGTTCACATAACTGGTCATGACGATCGGGCGCTCTCCGCCCAGCGGAGCGAAGAGGTTGCGTCCGTTGCTGTAGTCGCCGATGTCCTGCCCGCAGCCGAGTCCTTCGACCATGAGCGTGGGCGGGATGTCGACGTGCGCCGTCACCTCGGTGACGCGGCGCGGCTTCTCCCACGGCACGTAGACGATCAGAGGCACACGGGTCTGGTAACCTGTGAAATTGCTGGTGTGTCCCCAGTAGTTGGCGTGATTGTCGTTGAACTCCTCGGCGTGGTCCGAGGTGATCACGACGATCGTGTGCTCAAGGATACCGGACGCGTCGAGCGAGTCGATGAGTTCGCCCACCAGGCCGTCCACGTAGCTGACGGAGTTTCGATAGTCGTTCATCACCGGCGCCGGGTCGCGCTCGCGCGAGGCGAGCGCGGGGTTGAGCTTGTGCGCCGGGTGGAAGCGCGCCGAGTCTTTCGGGTAGTAGTAGCTAAAGTGCGTCGACTTGTAGAACGCGAATCCGAAGAACGGCTTTCCCGCACGGTCCTGTTCGCTGGCAAATGCGATCAGCCGGTTGGTGAGATCCCGGTCCTTGGCGTCCGCGCTCGAGCCCGCGAACGACTCCTGGACCTCGATCCCCCGAAACACGGTGTCCTTGATCTTGTGGCGCTGAAAGTGCGAGTCGGCGAAAATTCCGAACGCGTAGCCGTTGGCCTCCAGCGCGTCGATCAGGACCGGGTTGTCGATGGCGGAGCTGTTCGCCTTGACCGCGGTCCAGTAGGTGGGATGAATGCCGTAGAAGATCCCGAAGATGCCGCTCGGCGTGGAGTTCCCGGAGCTGAAGTGGTTCAGGAACACCGACGACCGGCGCGAGAACGCCTCCATGCGCGGTGAGACGACCTCGTCCATCGTATCGAAGCGCCAGCTCTCGAGGACGATCATGAGGATATTCGGGAGCCGTCTTCCCACCGGTGCAACCATCGGCACCTCACGAAGCGGATACGCGAGGGACAGCGACGAGCCCGAGTCCGACGACGTTCCCGTGTCGGCGATCATGGGCAGGAGGCTCGCGTATTTCACCGCGTCGCGGTGGGACGTGATCGGATAATAGAAGGGCAGCCGCGGCGTGATGTCGGTGAAGCGGGTGTCGTTCTTCTCGTACGCCACGATGTGGAGCGCCTGGCTGGCCGCGAAGGCCGCGACGGCGACGATGGTGGCGCCGATCACGAAGCGCCGGCGGTTGGGCAACCGCTTGGCGAGCCGAAACAGGAGCCACTCGAGGCCCACGACGCACGCCAGCACGACGACGGCGGTGGCCACCAGGCGCCCGGAGATGCCGATGCCGCTGAAGGACGTAAACGCGAATTCCAGCCAGAACGCGTTCAGGTGGAACCGGTAGACCGGGTACACGAAGCTGTCGAGAACGAAGAAGTACAACGCGACGGCGAGGAATGTCCCGCAGAGCGCCACGGCGACCCGCGTCGAGAACGCCGTCACGGCGAACACGAGTGTTACGAGGACGAGGAGAACGAGCACGTAGTAGCCAACCAGCACGAGGCCCGCGTAGACACCCGCCAGGCTGGTGAGGTCCACGCCCACGAGGTGGCGCATCAGGGCCAGCACGAGGAACGGCGTGGTCAGGCACAGCGCGGCGACGACGCGCGAGTACTCCGAGGCTCGTTTCGAGAGCCACGCGTGCAGGGGAGAAGTGCTGCCGGGCGTTTCAGACATCGGTCGATCCACACGAAACCGGATCGGTGACGAGCGGGACGCTCGTACTCGACAGCATTATATAGGCCGACGCGAGGTCAAAATCAAGGGGTGCATTGCCGGGGGACCGTCGGGCCGGCCTGAATTTCCGTTGCGGCGCCTGGATCGTGTACAATGTCAACTCGGATTCATGCCGGCCGCGCCAGTCGAGGGTTGACCATGCCCGTCCGTCCCGCCCTGAAGGCAGTAATAGCTGCGCTATCGGTGTTCGCCGTCGCATGCGCGGGTACCGCCGTTCCGATCGAGTACGACTCCATTTCGGCTCTCGAAAGCCGACTTCGCGACCTCGCCCACCAGGAGGACATCCCCGCTCTCACCGTGCTGGCGGTCCGCGGTGAAGCGGATCGCGTGGGCATACTCCACCGGAGCCGCGGACCTGCGGCGACACATCGATGCGGATACGAGCACCGTCTACTGGTGGTATTCGCTCACCAAGATCGTGACCGCGACCGCCATCATGCAACTCGCCGAGAAGGGACTCGTTGATCTCGACGCGCCCGTTCGGCGCTATGTTCCGTACTTCACACCGGAGCCTCACGCACGAACGGATCGGGAAGCAATGGTGCGACACCTGTTGACCCACAGCAGCGGACTGGGCGACCGGGAGTGGCAGGCCGCGCGATGGTATCGTCTCGAGTCGCAGCCGAGCCCCGATCCGGAAGCGCAACTCAAAGACCTGCTGTCGAAGTACCACAAACTCAAGTCCAACCCCGGCGAGAAGCGCCGCTATTCCAATGTGGGCTACGCGCTTCTGGGAGAGATCGTTGCGCGTGCGTCCGGGATGCCGTACCGAGAGTACGTGGAGCAGAACATCCTCGCGCCGCTCGGCATGTCGCGCACCGGATTCACCGTCGATGACGCGATGGGGTTCGACGTGGCCGTGGGGTACGAAAAACCATGGAGCATGATGGGCGTTGTACTCCGCATCGTCTCGGGAGGCGGCGCCATCGAGGAAAACGACAACGGCTTGCTCGCGTTGAAACGCCTCCATCCGCGCGCGTCGTCGTACGCGGGACTGATCGGACCCGCCAACGATCTCGCGCGGTTCGTAATCGCCCACACCAACGACGGCGCCTGTCTCGGGCGACGCATTCTCTCCGCCGCGTCCACGCACGCCATGCAGGAACCGCAGCTGAACAGCAAGGGCGAGTATCTGCGGGCACTCGGCTGGTACCGCGTCGGAGACGGGGCCGCCGTCTTCGTCGGTCACCGGGGCGGGGGACCCGGGTTCCGCTGCGAGGTTCGCATCTATCCGGAGAAACACCTGGCCGTCGTCGTGCTCGGCAACCGGACGTTTGACTCCTGGCCCGTGGCCGATCTGGTGGCGGCCAACGAACGCCTGTTCACTGTGTTAGAATGACCCGCAAGACCCAGGGAGGAAGCCGCATGTTCCGCGGATTGCGAACCGTCATCTATCACGTCGATAATCTGGACAAGGGGAAGGCCTGGTACGCCGGCGTGCTCGATCGCGCGCCCTACTTCGACCAGCCCTACTATGTCGGCTTCCAGGTGGGTGGCTTCGAGCTGGGGCTGGTGCCGGACGGGAAGTCGGGTCCGGGCGGAACGGTGGCCTACTGGGGGGTTGCCGACGCCGCCAAGACGCTCGCCCGGCTGGAGTCTCACGGCGCCGCCGTGCGTGAAAAGTTGCAGGACGTCGGCGAAGGCATCAAAGTCGCCGCGGTGGCGGACCCCTTCGGCAATACCATCGGGATCATCGAGAATCCCAATTTCGATACCAAGAAGGTCGGTTGACTCATGGGCGTCTCATATACCATCGATAAGAATCTTCTCAGGCTGAACATGGAGGGCGAATACGCGACCGAAGACATCGTCCGGCAATTCCTGGTCGCGATCGACGACCCGAAGTGCCCGAAGCCGGTGGCGCTGCTCGTGGACGTCAGTCGCTCCGCGTCGCTCGCGACACGCCCGGTCGAACAGATCCGCCTGATCGCCGAGCGACTCGGCGAATACTCCGAACGGATCGGCGGACGCTGTGCCGTGCTGGCCTCATCGGACGTGAATTTCGGGTTGAGCCGGCTGGGGTCGGTGTACAGCGAAGGCGTCGGGGTGAGCACGAGTGTGTTCCGGGACCTGCCGGAGGCGCTGGCATGGCTCGGTGTCACACCCCCGAAGTCCCCGTGATGCACGCGCGAACCGATTCTGTGACGCGCGCGGCGTGGAACCTGCGCGCTGCCGTCGTGCTGGCTGCGCTCGCCCTGGCCGCGCCGGCGGTCCGTGCCGCGGACATCGCGGAGCAGATCGACGCCTACGTCAAGCCGTTCGCGGACGCCGGACAATTTTCCGGTTGTATCCTGGCCGTGCGCGGGGGAAAGGTGGTCTATCAGCGCGCGTTCGGCATGGCGGACGCCGAGCACCGCGTCCCGAACACCCTCGACACGCGCTTTTGCATCGCGTCGGTCACCAAGAACATGACGCGCGCGCTGGCGATCCGGCTGATCGAGGAGAAGAAACTCTCGCCGGCGGACTCCATCGCGAAATGGATCCCCGACTTTCCACGCGGCAACGAGATCACGGTCGAGATGCTGATGCGGCATCAGTCCGGGATTCCGCACCGCGTGACCACCGACGAAGAAGAGACCCGGCGCACCACCTCGGCGGCAATGGTGGAAAAGGCGAAGCGCGCCCCGCTTTCGTTCTCGCCGGGCGAGAAGCGACTCTACAGCTCCACCGGGTACACGGTGCTCGCCCGCGTGCTCGAGCTCGCCACCGGCAAGTCGTTCTCCTCGCTGCTGGAGAAGTACATCTTCGAGCCGGCGCACATGACCGGAACGGTCGACTTCGACGGCAAGCGCAAGATCCCGAGCCGCGCTCACGAGTATCTGCTCCAGGAGACGGGCGCGGTGCCCGCGCCTCCCAAGGACTACTCGTTTCTGGTCGGCGCGGGATCGCTCTTCAGCACGGTGGGCGACGTGCGCCGCTTCTGCGACGCGGTGCTCGACAGCGTGTACGGCAACGGCGTGCGTTTCTCGCTTTCGCAGAATGGACAGACGGGCGCCAACGGCGCCGTGAACGGCTACCGCTGCTTTGCCGCGTTCGATCGAGGGCAAGGGTACGGCCTCGTGGTTGCCGCCAACCTGGAATCGGGGGCCAACGACCTCCTGCAGCGCGACCTGCCGCAGATCCTTTCGGGGAAGAAAGTGCCCGTCCCGATGGTCCCGAAGGTGGCGCCGGTGGCGATCGACGCCGCGCGCCTGACGGAGTACGTCGGGACCTACGACATGTCGGGATCCACCTTCGAAATACTCGTCGAGGGTGACCACCTCTACGCGGGACGGTTCCGCCTCATGCCGATCGGGAACGACCGCTTCTATTCCTGCGGGGGCTACGCCGAGATCGCGTTCTTCCGCGAAGGCGCCAGCGTGACGGGCCTGTCGTGGGCCGGGCCCGCCGGAACCTCGGAGTGGCGCCGGCTGCCATGATCGGCGAGACGATTTCCCATTACCGCATTCTCGAGAAGCTCGGGGAGGGCGGGATGGGGGTCGTCTACCGGGCCGAAGACACGCGGCTCGGACGCATGGTCGCGCTGAAGTTCCTCCCCGCCGACGTCAACCAGGACGAGAACGCCCGACACCGCTTCCTGCGCGAGGCCAGAGCCGCGTCCGCGCTCGACCATCCCAACATCTACACGATCCATGAAGTCGACGAGACGGCGGACGGCCGCGCGTTCATATGCATGGCGTATTACGACGGCGAGTCCCTGCAGTCGAAGCTTCGCGGCACGCCGCTCCCGGTGGATGAGGCGGTTGCCATCGCGGCCCAGGTGGCGGACGGCCTCTCCAGCGCGCACGCCGCCGGGATCGTGCACCGGGACATCAAACCCGAAAACGTCATGATCACCCGGGACGGTGTCGCGAAGATCGTGGACTTCGGACTGGTCAAGCGAGCGAGCGACGCCCGCCTCACCACCGACGGCGCGGCGCTGGGAACGGTGGCCTACATGTCGCCGGAGCAGGTGCGCGGCGAGGACGTCGACGCGCGCTCCGACCTGTTTTCGCTGGGGGCGGTGCTCTACGAGATGCTCACCGGCCGGCCCCCGTTTCGCGGCGACCACCCGGCCTCCGTTCTCTATTCGATAACCAACGACCCGGTCGACGCGCCGTCGCACACCAACCACCGGGTGCCGGCGGAGCTGGATCGGATCGTCGTCAAGGCGCTCGCGAAGGATCTGGGCTCGCGCTACGCGTCGGCGTCGCAGCTCTCCGCGGACCTCCGCGGGCTCGGCCTCGCGACAGTCGCCGCGACACCGGCGCGCGCCGGGCGGCGCCTGCTCTGGACGCTCGCGCTCGCGGCCATCGCCGTGGTGGTGGCCCTCGGCGTCATATGGACCCAGCGCCGGAGTGCGACGGATATCGCCCGCGTGACGCACGACACCCCCGCCGGTGCGCCCGCAAGCCGGCGCACCACCTCGCAGCTCACCTTCGGCTCGAGCCTGGAGGACTGGCCCGCGTGGTCGCCCGACGGCGCGCGACTGGCTTACAGCGCGGAGGCAGACGGATTCAAGCACCTCTTCGTGTGGTCCCGGGATTCCGGTAACGCCGGGCAGGTGACGCGCGGCGACTTCGACGATATCCAGGCGGCGTGGTCACCCGACGGGAATGCGATCGCGTTTGTGCGCGCGAACACCGCCGCGGGCAAGCTCTCCCCGACCGACGTGCTCGGTTATTTCAACGAAAGCGCACATGTCTACGTGCTGGATGTCGCCGCCGGCGCCACCCGGAAGCTGATCGACAACGCATTCAACCCGTCGTATTCGCCGGACGGATCCACAATTCTCGTCGACGCGGCGTGGGCGGGGGCTCGGCGCATCTGGACGACCGACGCGCGCGGACGCAACCCGAAGCAGCTCACCACCGACGCGTCCGAGGCCGTCGTCCACGTGTCGCCCGCGTGGTCCCCGGACGGCACGCGCGTGGTCTATTGCCGCGTCCAGAATACGCGCGCCGACATCGAGGTCTTCGATCTCGCGACGCAGACCACTGTCCGCCTCACGGACGATTGGTTCAACGATCTCGACCCGGTGTGGTCGCCGAGTGGACGCTACGTCTACTTCTCGTCGAACCGTGGCGGCGGGCTCAACCTCTGGCGCGTGGCGGTGGATGGTTCCACCCCGCGTGCACCGGAGCAGGTCACGACCGGCGCGGGCGATGACCTCCAGCCGTCGATCTCGCCCGACGGGTCGCGCCTCGCGTTCGTCGCGCTGGGATTGAACTCGGATCTGTGGCGTCTGCCGCTCGACCCAAAATCCGGCAAGCCGACTCGCGCGGCAGACGCTCTGATCGCCACCACGCGCGAAGACAGCCGCGCCGCGTGGTCTCCCGACGGGAGCACGATCGCGTTCAACTCCGACCGGCTGGGCGACATGAATCTGTGGCTTCATTCGCTTCTGGACGGGAGCGAGCGCCGGCTGACCACCGGCGCGGGCGGCGACTACCAGGCGAACTGGTCGCCGGACGGGCAGAGGATCGCGTTTTTCTCTTCGCGGTCGGGAAACCTGGACATCTGGACGGTGGGTCTCGCGGACAGCGCGATGCGACAACTCACGTCGGATCCCGGCCTCGACGTGAATCCGTTCTTCTCGCCCGACGGAACCATGATCGCGTTTCAATCGGATCGCGGGGGGCGCTCGGAGTTGTGGGTCATGCAATCGGACGGCACGCTCCCGCGACCGGTCGCCAGTGTCGAAGCGAACGGCCACTTCGTGTGCTGGCGTGATAGTCGCCGGATCATGTTCGCATCGGGATGGGGCGCGGATCGTGTGATCTACAACGTCGACGTGGAGAACGGGGCGCTCGAGACCATGCCGAAGATTAAGAGTGGCGCCCACATGTCGTTCTCTCCGGACGGCACACTCGTTCTGGACGTCACGGGGCACAAAGCGCTCTGGATCAACCCGCTGAGCGGCGCGGAGCCCACGAAGATTTTCGAGTTCGACAGCCCCGACATCCGGATCGACTACCCGAGGTGGTCGCCCGACGGCCGCTGGGCCGTCTTCGACCGCGTCGCCCCCCAGGGCGGAGACATCTGGTCGATCGAAGGGTTGGAATAAGCGGATGGGTGTACTATTCCTCTATCCAGGAGGTTCATTGCCATGTCGAAGACGATTCTGCAACTCGTCGGCGACTTCGCCGAAGACTACGAAGTCATGGTCCCGTTCCAGGCGCTGCAGATGGTCGGGCACACCGTCCACGCCGTCTGTCCCGACAAGAAGGCGGGAGAGAAGATCCGAACTGCCATCCACGATTTCGAAGGAGATCAAACCTACAGCGAGAAGCGGGGGCACGACTTTGCGCTCAACGCAACGTTTGCCACGGTCAAGCCCCAGGACTACGACGCGCTGGTCATCTCGGGCGGCCGCGCGCCGGAGTACATCCGTCTCAACCCGCGCGTGCTCGAGCTGGTGCGTCACTTTTTCGACGCCGGCAAGCCGGTGGCCGCCGTGTGCCACGGCGCGCAGGTGCTGACCGCCGCCGGCGTCGTCAAGGGACGCACCGTGTCGGCCTATCCGGCAGTGGGTCCGGAAGTCAAGGCCGCGGGCGGCGAATACGCCGACATTCCGATCAGCGATGCCGTGACGGACGGGAACCTGGTGACAGCTCCGGCATGGCCGGCCCACCCGGCGTGGCTGGCGCAGTTTCTCAAGGTGTTGGGGACGAAGATCACCGGCTGAACTCCGGCCCGGGGCCTCGGTCGAAACGTTAGGTAATTGCGGGCGCCCGCCCCGGCAGGTTATTCTCTCTGCAGCCGCATTCGCACCGCCTGCCCAAACCGGTCGGCGGCTCGTCGGGGAGTTGTGTCGTCGGCGAGTTCGTCGCGGCTCGTCAGAATTCGTAGTATAATTCCGGGCTCCTCGGACCGGTGGCGTTCCACCGCACGGGGTGTCCGCACCCCAGGGAGACTCTCGTATCATGTTGAAGCGCATTGGCATAGTGGTCGCGATCATCATCGTCATCGTCGGGGCGCTCGCGTTCGTGAAGTACCGCCAGATCAAGGCCGCCATGTCGGGCGGAGCCTGGTCACCGCCGCCGGAGGCGGTCACCACCGTGGTGGCGAAGGAAGACAGCTGGCAGGGAACCCAGCACGCCATCGGCAGCGCGACCGCGGTGAGCGGAGTCACCGTGAGCGCGGACCTTCCCGGGATCGTGCAGGAAATCACCTTCGTCTCGGGCCACGCCGCGAACGCGGGTGACGTGCTCGTGCGCCTGGACACGACCCAGGAGCGCGCGCAGCTGGCCGCGTCCGAGGCCCAGCGGGACCTCGCCCACTTGAATCTCGATCGCGCGAAGGATCTCAAGGAGAAGGAAGTCATCTCGCAGGCCGAGTTCGACCGCGTCAACGCGGAGGCGAAGGGCGCGGACGCCAACGTGGAAGAGGTGCGCGCGGTCATCGAACGCAAGACCATCCGCGCGCCGTTCCGGGGAATTCTCGGGATCCGGCGCGTGAATCTCGGCCAGTACCTCTCTGGCGGCGACCCGGTGGTGTCGCTGCAGGCGCTCGACCCGATCTACGTGAACTTCGGCGTGCCGCAGCAGGCGACCGGCACGCTGCGCGTGGGCAACGAGGTGCAGGCCGTCGTCGAAGGCGTCGACGGCGTGGCGGCGACCGGGAAGATCACGGCGATCAACTCGGTGGTGGACGAGGCCACCCGCAACGTCGAGGTCCAGGCCACCTTCGCCAACCCGAAGGGTGTCCTGCGCCCCGGCATGTTCGTGGAGATCGACATGCTCCTGGATTCCAAGAGCGTGATGGTGGCGCTGCCGTCATCGGCGATCAACTTTGCGCCGTACGGCAACTCGGTGTTCATCGTGGAAGACGTAAAGGGCCCCACCGGCGCGACCTACCGCGGCGTGCGCCAGCAGTTCGTCAAGCTCGGCCCCGCGCGCGGTGATCAGGTGTCCGTCCTCTCCGGGGTCAAGCCCGGCGAGGAAGTGGTGAGCTCGGGCGTGTTCAAGCTCCGGCCCGGCGCCGCGGTCGAGGTCAACAATGAGATCCAGCCGTCCAACGATCCGGCGGCGAAGCCCGAGGACAGCTAGATGAAGATCACCGACGTCTTCATACGCCGGCCCGTCTTCGCGGTCGTCCTCAACCTGGTCATCCTGATCGCGGGCCTGCAGTCGATCCGCTCGCTCTCCGTGCGCCAGTACCCGCGCAGCGACATCGCCGTGATCTCCGTGACGACGGCGTACATCGGCGCGAACGCCGACCTGGTGCGCGGTTTCATCACCACCCCGCTCGAGCGCGTGATTGCGAGCGCCGACGGCATCGACTTCATGGAGTCGTCGAGCGTGCAGGGGCTGAGCACCATCACGGTGCACCTGAAGCTCAACTTCGACACCAGCGCGGCGCTCACGCAGATCCAGTCCAAGGTGGCGCAGGTGCGAAACGACCTCCCGCCCGAGGCGGAGGCACCGATCATCCAGGTCAGCACCGCGGACGACGAATTCGCCGCGATGTACCTCGGGTTCTCCTCCGAGGACCTCGACCAGAACCAGATTACGGACTATCTCACGCGCGTGGTGCAGCCGAAGCTTTCCGCTGTGAGCGGAGTGCAGCGCGCGGAGATTCTCGGCGCGCGGACCTTCGCGATGCGGGTGTGGCTCAAGCCGGAGAAGATGGCCGCGCTCGGCATCGCACCGTCGACGGTGCGCGACGTGCTCGCGGACAACAATTACCTCTCCGCGCTGGGCAGCACGAAGGGGTCGATGGTGTCGGTCAACCTGGTCGCCAACACCGACCTCAAGACCGCGGACGAGTTCCGCAAGATGGTCGTCAAGGAAGAGGGTGGGGCGGTGGTCCGGCTGGGCGACATCGCCGACGTCCAGCTCGGCGCGGAGAACTACGAGCAGGACGTCCGCTTCAATGGGCAGTCGGCCACCTTCATCGGCATCTGGGTGCTTCCCACCGCGAACTCGCTCGAGGTGGTGGGCCGGGTGCGCGAGCTCATGCCCGATATCCAGGCGCAGCTGCCCCGGGGCATGACCGCCGGCATCCCGTACGATTCGACCGAGTACATCGAGCACGCCATCCGGGAAGTGTTGAAGACGCTCTCCGAGACCCTGCTTATCGTCATCGCGGTCATCTTCATGTTCCTGGGCTCGTTGCGCGCCATGATCATCCCCGTGGTGGCGATCCCGATTTCGCTGATCGGCACGGTGTTCCTGATGGCGTTGGCCGGCTTCACCATCAACCTGCTCACACTGCTCGCGGTGGTGCTGTCGGTCGGACTGGTGGTCGACGACGCGATCGTCATGGTGGAGAACATCGAGCGGCACCTGCACATGGGGGAGAGGCCGCTGCGCGCGGCCACCAAGGCGGCGCGCGAGCTGGTGGGTCCGATCGTCGCGATGACCATCACGCTGGCCGCGGTGTACACGCCGGTGGCCATCCAGGGCGGTCTCACCGGCGCGCTCTTCCGCGAGTTCGCGTTCGCGCTCGCAGGAGCTGTGATCGTGTCCGGGGTGGTGGCGCTGACGCTCTCGCCGGTGATGGGGGCGAAGATGCTCCGCTTCGGGGACACCGAGCGGGGCTTCGCGGGCTTCGTCAACCGGCGCTTCGAGAGCCACCGCCGTCTCTACGTGCGCATGCTCACCAACACGCTCAAGTACCGGCCCGCCGTGTTCATCGTGTGGGCCGTGGTGGTCGCGCTGATGGGCCCATTCTACATGTTCTCACAAAAAGAGCTCGCGCCCGCTGAGGACCAGTCCATTGTCTTCGGGATCGTGCAGGCCGCCGCGAATTCGACCCTCGACCAGACGATGCTCTTTGCGAGCGAGGTCAACAAGGTCTACGCGGCGTTTCCGGAGACCAAGGCGACGTTCCAGATCACGTTTCCCACCTTCGGGTTCGGCGGCATGGTGACGAAGCCGTGGAGCGAGCGCAAGAAGAGCACCTCGCAGCTCCACATGGAATCGTCGGTGGCGCTAGCGAAGATTCCCGGTGTCCGCGTCATTCCGATGGTCCCGCCCGCGCTCCCGGGCGGCAGCGGTTTTCCGGTGGATTTCGTGATCGCGTCGACGGCGGAGCCGCAGCAGCTGGTCGATTTCGCGAATCAGCTCGTGGGCAAGGCATACCAGAGCGGGATGTTCATGTACGCGGACACCGACCTCAAGTTCGACCAGCCTCAGGCCGAGGTGGTCTTCAACCGCGACAAGGTCCGCTCAGAAGGCATCGACATGAGTCTCGTCGGCCGCGACCTCTCCACGCTCTTGAGCGGGAACTACGTGAATCGCTTCAGCATTCAGGGGCGCAGCTACAAGGTCATCCCGCAGATCAAGCGCAGCGAACGCCTGACCCCGGACCAACTCGCCGACATCTACGTCTCCGGACCGGAGGGCCGGCTGGTCCCGCTGTCGACGTTTGCGACTCTCGCGACCTCCACGGAGCCGCGCGAGCTCAAGCGCTTTCAGCAGCTCAACGCCGTGCGCGTGCAGGGGGTCATTCCGCCAGGGGTGTCGCTCGACAAGGCGCTGCGCTTCCTGGAGGACGAGTCGCGAAAGATCCTGCCGCCGGGCTACTCGATCGACTACGCCGGCGAGTCGCGGCAGCTGCGCAAAGAGGGCAGCAAGTTCCTCGGCGTGTTTCTGCTGTCGGCGATTCTCATCTACCTCGTGCTCGCGGCGCAGTTCGAGAGCTTCCGCGACCCGTTCGTGATCCTGGCCGGCTCGGTCCCGCTGGCCCTTTCCGGCGCGCTCACGTTCTCGTTCCTCGGGTTCACGACGCTCAACATCTACAGCCAGGTGGGTTTGATCACGCTCGTCGGACTGGTGGCAAAGAACGGCATTCTGATCGTCCAGTTCGCGAACGAACTGCAGCTGGCGGGAAAAGCGAAACTCGCCGCGGTCATCGAGGCGGCGGGCACGCGCTTGCGTCCGATCTTGATGACCACCTCCGCGACGGTGGTTGGCCACTTGCCGCTGGTGTTCGCGAGCGGACCGGGTGCGGGAGCGCGCAACTCGATCGGCATCATGCTGGTGAGCGGGATGATCATCGGGTCGGCCTTCACGCTGTTCGTCGTGCCGTCGATCTACATGCTGATCGCCCGCACCCGCGGACCTGCGGTCGCGGACGCCGAGGAAATCGAGCTTGCGGCCGCGGAAGCCGTCTAGGGAGCGATCGCGGCGTCGCCCGGCGCGAAATCCTCTAGTTGACGTCCGCCGGGCCCGGAGCTAGCCTCCCCCCGACGGTCCAGAATTCGCTGCATCCTCCTGTCAGACCGCATCTGAGCAGTGCGTAACCGGCGAGGGGGCGGGTGTGGGACAGCCATACGAGTGCGCCGACTGCAAGCATGCCTTCGCAGTCGACTTTTCCGACGAGGAAGCTTCTTCGTCCATCCACGAAGGGCGTCTGGACGAGTGTCCCCAGTGCGGACAGCGAGTGGGCCACGGTCGCGTCGAGTGCGGGCGATGCACGCACCCGTTCGTGGTGCACCTGCCCCACTGGCATCGACACTGCGACCTGGCGAGTGCCAAGTGTCCGATGTGCAGCGAGGCCTTCGTCGGATTCTGTTCCTGCTCGTGAAATCGGTTTGAGCGCTTGTGACCCGGCCGCGGAATCGCAGGGAACTCCGTCATGGATAAGCGAACCCTCGTCGACCACCTGAACCAGGATCTCGCCGGCGAGCTCGGAGCCATCATTCAATACCTCACGTACGCCGCCAAGACGACCGGGCCTTACCGCCCGCAACTTTCGCAGTTCTTTCTCACCGAAGTGGCCGACGAACAGTTGCACGCGCAGTACCTGGCCAACAAGATCGTCGCGCTGGGAGGCGAGCCGACCACCCAGCCGCGGCCGGTCCCGGCCGCGCGCACCAATCGCGAGATGCTGGAAGCGGTGCTTGCCGCCGAACGACAGGCCACCCAGGACTACTCCGAACGCGCGCGCGAAGCGGACGCCGTCGGCGACAAGGGCCTCGCGGTCCAGCTCGAAGACATGGTGCGGGATGAGAGCGGGCACGCGGACGAGACGGAGCGGATCTTGCGCGACTGGCCGCTGTAGGTCGTGGGTGCGGCGCCGGCGGGCGCGCCGCGAACGAAACATCCGCGATCGCCCGACCGTACATACTGCTGTTTCCAACCGACGCGCGCGTTAGTCCCGGCGCGAGCCGCCGAGGCGGCGCGAGCGTACCCCGATTTGCCAGGAGGTCCCCGTGTTAAGCACCCGTGGTCTTACCAAGATCTATCCCGGTCCCGTCACCGCCCTCAATGGCATCGACCTCGACGTTCCGGCCGGCATGTTCGGGCTCCTCGGGCCCAACGGCGCGGGGAAGTCCACCTTCATGAAAATTCTGGCGGGACTCTTGGAACCGACGTCGGGCAGCGTGACCCTCGACGGGGTGGATATCCTCAACGATCCCGAGTCGCTGTGGCCGCGTCTCGGCTATCTCCCGCAGGAATTCGGCTTCTATCCGCACCTTTCGGGGGAGGCAATGCTGTCGCATCTGCTCGCCCTCAAGGGCGTCGACGCGCCGCAGGGACGCAAGCAGCTGGTGAAGGAACTGCTCGAGCGCGTGAACCTCACCTTTGCGGCCAAGCGTGCGCTGAAGGGTTACTCCGGCGGCATGCGCCAGCGACTGGGCATCGCGCAGGCGATCGCCGGGGACCCGCGCCTCATTATAGTGGACGAACCCACCGCCGGCCTGGACCCGGAGGAGCGGTTGCGGTTCTATCAACTGCTCTCCGAGCTGGCGGTGAACCGCATCGTGCTGCTCTCCACGCACATCGTCGAGGACGTCGCCGTGTTGTGCCCGCGCTTCGCGATCATTCGCGAAGGGCGCCTGCTGGCCGTCACGACACCGGGAGAGGCGCGCGCCGCGATCAGTGGTCACGTCTATGAAGGCGTCGTCGATGTGGCCGACCTCGCGCGCCTGCGCGCCGAGCGCACCGTGACCCAGGCGCTGCTGGTGGAGGGGCGCAACCGGGCGCGCATCTACGAGCCCGACGGGCGCGCCGCCCGCCGGGTTCTCCGCCGCGCCGGTGACGCTCGAAGACGCGTACCTGGTGCTCATGCGTCTGGGGGCGTTACCGGGCCACGAGGCGGTTGGCGCCGGCGCGCGCACGGATGGGTTGCGATGAGCATCGGACGGCTGCGGGCCTCGTTCGGGATCGAGTTCTGGTACTCCTTCCGGCGGCCGCTGTTCATCGCGTTGGCGTTGATGCTGGCGCTCACCGCCTTCGGGCTTTCCAGCGGCAAGATGACGATCTCGTCCGGCGACAGCGAGGTCGGCGGCACCAAGGCGTGGATCACCTCCGAGTTCGCGCAGACGCAGACGATGGCGTACTTCGTACTGCTCTACTACGCGTTCTTCGTGGCGGCGGCGGCGGGGCTTTCGCTCCTGCGCGACCGCGAAGTGAAAGTGGACGTGCTCCTGCATTCCACCCCGATGACGCCCGCCGAGTACGTGTGGGGGCGATTCCTCGCCGTGGTCGGCGGCTTCGTCGTGCTGATGCTGTGGCAGGCCGTGGCCACCACGTTTTTCAACCACGTCTTCCAGCGGGCGAGTCTCCAGGAAATACGGGGCCCCTTCGCCCCGGCGAGCTACCTCATGCCGGTCCTGACGATGGGGCTCCCGTTCGTCATCTTTTACACCGGCGTGTCCATGTATGCCGGGGAACGCACGCGAAGCCCAGTGATGGTGTTCGTGCTGCCGGTCGCGATGCTGCTCGTGTGCGCGTTCTTTCTGTGGACGTGGTCTCCCTCGTGGCTCGATCTGCGGATCAACAAACTGCTGCAGGTGCTCGACCCGTCGGGATTCCGATGGCTCAACGAGACCCATCTGAAAGTCGACCGCGGGGTCGAGTTCTACAACCGGCACGCGGTCCCGTACGACGGACTCTTCTGGCTCAATCGGGCGTGGCTGGTACTGCTCGGCGTCGCGGGCGCGCTGGCGACGCAGCGCTCGGTGGCGTCCTCCGCGCGTGGGGCGGCGACGGCGCGCGTCTCGAAACGCAAGGCGAAGGCCGTGACCGCGACGCAGGCGCCCGCGTGGGGCGAAGCCCCCGCGGCCACCGCGCTGAAGGCGCTGGGCATGACGAGCGGAGTGCCGTCGTTCCTCACCAGCCTGCGCTGGGTGGTGGTGTCGGAGCTGCGCGAGCTCCTGCGCCAGGCAGGGCTTTACATCTTCGTTCCGATGATTCTGCTCCAGTGTCTCGGTAATGTCATGGTCGCGGTGGGGGCGTTCGACACGCCGCTGCTGCTGACACCCGGTCTTACCGCCGTGGTGGTGGCGAACCAGACCTCGGTGTTCGTCTGCTTTCTGCTGATGTTCTACATGGTGGAGTCGCTGGAGCGCGAGCGTGCCACCGGATTCGCCCCGATTCTCTACGCCACGCCGCTGCGAACCACCGCGCTCCTGGTCGGCAAGGCGCTCGCCAACGGCGTCGTGGTGCTCGCGGTGCTGGGGGCGTCACTGGTCGCGTGCGCTGATCGGGCTCCTCATCCAGCACACGATTTCGTTCTCCCTCACGCCCTACCTGCTGATATGGGGGCTGTTGCTCATTCCCACCTTCCTGGCGTGGACCGCCTTCGTGACCGCGACCTACGCGGCGACGGGCAATCGCTACGGCGCGTACTCGCTTTCGTTCGCCCTGCTCGCGTTCACCGGGTACCGCGCGCTCACCGGTGGAATCACCTGGGCAGGCAACTGGGCGCTGTGGGGTGCGATCCGCTGGAGCGACCTCGGCTTCTTCGAGATCGATCGCCGGGCGCTGGTTCTCAACCGGATCATGGTGCTCGGCTTCGCGGTGCTGTTCACGGTGATCGCGGTGCGACTCTTCGGGCGGCGCGGCACCGACGCGGTGCGCGCCATGCACCGGATGGCGCCGCGGCGGCTGTGGTCGTCGGGCCTGAAGCTCGCGCCGTACGCGGCCGTCCCGCTCATCGCGGTCGTGATGTTGTTGCTGCTGGTGAGCCACGGCCTGGAGGGGGGCGCGGCGAAGAAGGCCAACAAGGACTACTGGGCGAAGAATCTCAAGACCTGGTTCGAGGCGCCGGTCCCGGACATCGCCCGCTTCGACGTCGACGTGAAGGTGGATCCCGCGCGGCACTGGCTCTCCAGCGATGGGGCCTTCACGCTCGTCAACGGCCTGGACTCGGTGCTCACGCGCATTCCGCTCACCGGCGGGCTGCACTGGAAGCAGGTCGCGTGGACCATGAACGGGGCCGAATACACGCCCGACGACAGCCAGCACCTCTATCTGTTCACGCCGCCGCATCCGCTCGCGAAAGGGGACAGCGTGGTGATCGGCTGGAAGTTCGAAGGACGCTTTCCGGGCGGCGTCACCCGCAACGGTGGCAACACCGAGGAATTCATCCTCCCGTCGGGGGTGGTGCTGACCGGATTCACGCCCAGCTTCGCGCCCGTGATCGGTTTCATGGAGAAGGTCGGCGAGACCAAGGACAACACCACCGAACCGCGGAAGTACCCGCGCGACTACTACCGGGGCATCACGCGCGCGAGCTACGGCGCCACCGCCTGGTTTCCGGCGCGCGTGACCGTCACCGGCCCCGAGGCGTACACGCTCAACTCGGTCGGCGTCTGCACGAGCAACACCGTGAAGGATGGATGGCGCACCCAGGTGTGGGAGACCGATCACCCGGTCAAGATTCTCAACATCGTCTGCGGGCGCTGGAGCGTCAAGCAGGGCGACGGCACCACCATCTTCTACCACCCGTCCCACGCGTACAACGTCGACGAGATGTCCGCCACCCTCGACGCCGCGCGGCGCTGGTACTCCGAGTGGTTCCTGCCGTATCCGTGGCACGAACTGAAGCTCTCGGAGTTTCCCGGACTCGCCGGGTACGCCCAGGGCTTCGGCACCAACATCACCTTCAGCGAGAACATCGGGTTCCTGACCAAGAACGACGCCAAGGCGAGCGCCGCTTTCCTCGTCACCGCCCACGAAGCAGCGCACCAGTGGTGGGGCAACATCCTGACCCCGGCCAGCGGCCCGGGCGGCGATTTCCTGAGCGAGGGAACCTCGCACTTCTCCACCATGCTGCTCTTCGAACAGATCAAGGGGCCTCGCGCGCGCATGGAATTCGCCAAGGGCCTCGAGGCGCGCTACGGCAACAACCGGCGCGCGGACGACGAACGCCCCATGTACGACGTGGACGGCAAGCGGCGCGACGACGCTACCGTGATCTACGATCGCGGCGGGTGGGTATTCTGGATGGTGTACGACTATCTCGGTCACGAGCGCGCGCGGGCCGCGTACCGGGATTTCTTCCAGACCTGGAGCGTGAGCCGGGACCACCCGGCGCTGCAGGATTTCGTCGCGGCGATGCGCAAGTACGCGCAGGATCCGGTGGCGTACGACGCGTTCGCCAGGCAGTGGTTCGAGGACAAGGTGGTTCCGGAGTACCGGGTCGCCGACGCGAGCAAGCAGGCGAGCGGAGACGGCTACGACGTGACGGTGACCGTGACCAACGCCGGAACCGGGGTCATGCCGGTGGTAGTGGCGGCCACGTCGGGGGAGCGCTGGAAAAAGCCGGAGGCGGCGGATTCGATGGCGTCGTACACGCAGAACCCCGACTACACGGACGCCCGCGAGACCGTGACCCTCGGCGCCGGCGAAACCAGGACGCTCACGATCCACTGCGCCTTCGAACCGCACGCGGTGGTCGTGGACCCCGACGTGCGTGTGCTGCAGTTGAAACGCAAGCAGGCGACTGCTAACCTGTGAGGTCCAAATCATCACTCTACATGGAGGTGCCGCAATGGCTCTGCAAATTGGTGACATCGCCCCCGACTTCGAGGCCCAGACCACTGAAGGCCGCATCCAGTTCCACGACTGGGTCGGCGACTCGTGGTGCGTGCTGTTCTCGCACCCGAAGGATTTCACGCCGGTGTGCACAACCGAGCTGGGGTACATGGCGAAGATCAAGCACGAGTTCGACAAGCGCAACGTGAAGATCGTGGGCATTTCGGTCGACTCCGTCGAGGACCACCAGCGCTGGAAGGGTGATATCAAGGAAGCGACGGGCGCGGCGGTGAGCTACCCGATGATCGGAGACTCCGAGCTGACGGTGGCGAAACTGTATGGGATGATCCATCCCAACGCGACGGGCGCGGCGTCGACGCGCACCGCCGCCGACAACCAGACCGTGCGCACCGTGTTCGTCGTCGGCCCGGATAAGAAGATCAAACTGATGCTCACGTACCCGATGAGCACCGGGCGTAATTTTGACGAAGTGCTGCGCGTGATCGACTCGATGCAGCTGACCGCCCGGCATTCCGTGGCCACGCCGGTGAACTGGAAGCAGGGCGACGACGTGATCATCCTGGCGTCGGTGTCGGACGAAGACGCGAAGAAGAAGTTTCCGGAAGGGTGGAAGGCTCCGAAGCCGTATCTGCGTTTCGTGAAGCACCCGGCCGAGAAGCGCTAGGTCGCCGTGAGGATGCCCGCGTCGCCGTCCGAAGCGCGCCACGGAGGCCCTTCGCGCAGGAGCGAGCGAGGATCACCCGCCGGCCCTGACCACACACGTACCCGTCACTCCGTGCCAGGCGGGAAGCCGAGCGAAGCGGGCGCAGGGCCGACGTGTGCGCGTCGGACGGCTCCGCCCGGAACTCTCCCGCGTGCCCCGATCGCGATGGCGCTGGCGCTGAGCGCCCTGATCGCGTGCGGTGATGATGCCACCGACCCCGGCGAACCGCCAGCGTTCGCGCCGACCGCACCGGCGCTGCTTTCGACCAGCAGCCCGACCAAGGACGAGGACCCGTCGGTCATTCGCGCCCGCGACGGCTCGATGGTGGTGGCGTGGTTCTCGGACCGCGGCGCCAACGCCGGAGACATCTACATCACGCGAACGACGAATGGTGCCAACTGGGCGCCCGCCGTTCGCGTCACCACCAGCGTCGACGGCGACTTCTACCCGCAGCTCTTCCAGGACGACGCGGGGACGTTTCATCTGGTGTGGTTCCGATGGTACGCATTCGAACGCGGCCACATCATGCACAACGCCTCGGCGTCCGCGCTCGCCTGGGATCCCGCCGACGAGGACACGGTGACCACCGCGGCCGATGTCGACGACTGGGTGCCGTGCATTACGGGCACCGCCGACAGCCTGCTCGTCCTCTTCGTGAGCAACGTACGCGACGCGATCGACACCACCAACGAGATCTACATGACCTCGCGTTCACCAGGGGGGACGTCGTGGAGCACGCCGGTCAAGGTCCCGGGGGTGAACAGCTCGACCGAGCACGACCACCTGCCGTTCGCGGCGTGGACCGGGAGCGAGTTCACGCTGGTGTGGGTCCGCCACGACACGTCGCAGCCATCGCCGTGGCTCAACCCGCCGCCCAACTCGCAGCTCTATATCGCAACCTCTCCCACCGGCGCGTTGTGGTCGGCGCCCGCGCCGATCACCAACGACGCGGCGCCGATCATCAACGTGTTTCCGCAGCTCTACCCGGGACAGGACGGTGCGTGGCGAATCGTGTGGCTATCGACCCGCGCGGGCGCGCCCGCGGTCTTCGAACTCCCGCTCGTGAACGCAAGCGTGTACCCGACAGGAGTGGTCGAGGACACGTTCCTGCCGCCTGGCTATTCGCACCGGATCGCACCCACCCCGACTCCCGGGGTCTATCTTGGCGCGTGGGTTCAGGGCCCCGAGGGGGCGCAGGACGTCTACTATCGCTTCTTCGACCGCTAGGCTTTGCCAAGTCCGAAGTTGTCACCGCGTGCTGCGATCGCGTACACTTATTGTGCCCACTAAGTTGGCTGACCGGGGGAACTCCTTGGCGGAGGTCCCGGCTTCCTCTGCAGTGCACTAGTCAACCCTCGGAGAGACTACCCATGAATCGGAAGTGGATTCTCCTTTCGGTAATTACGGCATTTGTACTCCTCGGGTTCGCGTTCGAGGCGCAACGCCCCGTGACTGTCGCGACGACGTCGACTGTGTCGTCCCACGAGGCGGGAATGATCCTCAACGTGGATCCGGCTACAGGTCAGATTGTCGACCATCCCGTTCCGGGATCGGTCTCGCTCGTGCTCGACCAGGATCTCGCGAACGATGTCAGCACGTCGAGCGAGGGCCTGCAGGCTGTCCATACCGGCCATGGCACGATGGTCGATTTGCAGGGTCGCTTCAACAACATGTCGGTGGCAACCATCGACGCGAACGGCAAGCTCGTCGCTCCGTGCGTAAGTAGCACCAACCCCGCCGCCGATCCGGCGAGCCAGAAGTAGGAGGATCGATCATGAAACATTTGCGAATGATCCTGTCACTTCTCGCGCTGGTGCTGGTGGTTGGATTTGCGGCCGTGGACGCTGGCGCTGCCACCATCGTCATCAACAATCTCGACGGAGTCGGCGAGGGATTCAACGACATGACGCCGGTGGCTCCGGTTGGCGGTAACCCGGGGGTCACGCTGGGTCAGCAGCGCCTGAACGCGTTCACGTACGCGGCAGAGCTGGCGGGCTTCTGCCTGGTGAGCATCCCGCCGATCGTCGTCGATGCCCGGATGGATCCCCTGTCCTGCAACGCCACCTCGGCGGTGCTCGGTTCGGCGGGTGCGATCCTGGTCTGGTCGGACTTCCCGGGCGCTCCGCTGCCGGCTACCTGGTATTGCGGCGCGCTGGCCAACGCCAAGGCCGGCGTGGACCTTGACGGTGGGCTCTACAGCGAGATCAATGCTCGCTTCAACAGCTCCATCAACGGCAATGCCAACTGCCTGGCCGGCTACTACTGGTACTACGGATACGACGGCATCCTCCCGGGGGCCAACTACATCGACTTCATCTCCGTGGTGGAGCACGAGATCCTGCACGGGCTGGGCTTCCAGTCGTTCATTAATGTTTCGACCGGCGCCGAGCTCAACGGGCCGCCCCAGCAAAAGGACGTGTTTGAGACGATGACGGAGCATCACGGGGTCGGGCTCTTCCCGGCCTTGACCGCTGCCCAGCGCGCCGCCGGGGTCAAGGCGGATCCGAACCTCCACTTCGTCGGCCCCAACGTCACGGCGGGTGGCGTGGCTCTGGTCGGCGGAGTGAGCGACGGCCACGTGCGCCTGTATGGACCGGCGACGCTCGCGCCCGGCTCGACGCTGTCTCACTGGAGCACGGCGTTGACACCGAACGAGCTGATGGAGCCGATCTACACCGGCCCGAACCACAGCCGCGGCCTCGCGGAGGCGCTGCTGATGGATATCGGCTGGACGATTCAGTGCCCGGTTACGGTGGCGATCTCCTCGTTCGACGCGCGGGCCGTGGCCGGCGGCGTTCGTCTCGACGCGGTGTTCGCGTCGACGTTCGACGCGGTCTGGGTCCACGTGTATCGCGCCGAGGGCTCGGGGCAGTTCCGGGCGATCGCGACCGAGGCCCAGAACGGGAAGGCCAGCTTCTCGTATGTCGACCAGAGCGCCGCGCCTGGCACCGAGTACAGCTACCAGATCGGCGTGGTCGATCAGGACGGCGAGTTCATGTCGCCGGTCCAGAAGGTGACCCTGTCCGCGACGGCGGCATCGCTCGCCCAGAACGAGCCGAACCCGTTCAACCCGACAACCTCGATCCGGTTCACCCTCGCGTCGAAGGAGCAAGTGACGCTCTCGATTTACGACGTGAGCGGACGCCTGGTACGCAGCCTCGTTAACGAGGAGCGCGGAATCGGTTCGCACAGTGTCGCGTGGGACGGCCGCGACGCCGCCGGCAACCCGGCGGGCTCCGGCCTCTACTTCTATCGGCTGAACGCTGGAAAGTTCAGCGACACGAAGAAGATGGTATTGCTGAAGTAGCTCTGACTTCGCTGGATGGGCAACGAAGGCGCCCCGGGGGTAGCTCTCCCGGGGCGCCTGCTTTTTTGCCCGGCCCGCCGGGACTCTGCGCTCGCGCGGCGGGACATTTGCTACCGCTACTTCGCGAACTAGGATACCGTGCCACAGGTGTCTTGCGGGTCCGTGGGCGCATGCGACACCCGGGTGGCGGTGGTTGCCCGGCCCCGACGTGCGCGTGTTGCAGTTGCGCCCGCAAGCAGGCGATTGTCACCCTATGAATTTGCGGATTAACATCGCCCGCGGCCGGGAGCGCGGCGGTCGTCTCGCTCCACGCCCGGCCGCGCTGTGCAGTCTGGTGGTCCTGCTCGCGGCATGCAGCGCGGCGCCACCACCCTCACCGCCGCCGGAACTCGAGCCGCGGTTCGCGGCGCAACAGCGCGTCGTCGAGTCGTTCTTCGGCGCGACGATGCCGAAGCCGTACGCGGTTCACGTCGTGCCGACACGCGCGGCGATGATCGCCTTCGCCGCGAAGCGCTGGAAGCTCCCCGAACTGCCGTGTTGGGCGGTCGCGATGGGGACCGGCACCACGCTGCTCCTGCTCGACCCGCCCGCGTGGAAGACCGAGGCGTGCGATCACGCGAACGACGGCCCCGCCGAGGTCGACAGGGTCATCGCCCACGAGCTCGTGCATGTCTATCACGGCCAGCATCGCCCCGACGACATCGAGTTCGATAAGGCAGAGGCCATCGACTGGTTCGTCGAGGGGCTCGCGATCTACGCCGCGGGCCAGCTCGACGACGAGCGCCTCGCCCAGGTTGCCGAGCTCGTCGGAAGCGGCAACGAACCGAAGCGCCTCGCCGACGCGTGGTCGGGCAACGCGCGCTACGCCGTCTCCGGAACGCTCGTGCGGCTGATCGATCGGCGAATCGGCCGCCCGCGCCTCTGCACGCTGTTGCCGCTCTCGAAGCCCGCCGATCTGCTCGCAGCGATAGGCATGACCGAGTCCGAGCTCCTCGAGGCCTGGCGCCAATCCGTCAGCGATCCCGCGCACTAAGCACGATCCGTGCTTCCAGGCGATCCTTTCAGCCACGACTCGGCCTGCGCCCGGCACGATGCGAGCGGGACGGGTGCGTGCGGTGTTCCCGGCTCCGAACCTAGCTGGAGCTGCCACCACCCGACGTCGCGCCATTCCCCGTTCTTGAAACCGATGCGCTTCAAGTGCGCGATCCGTTCGAACCCGAGCGACTCGTGCAGCGCGATGCTCGCCGGGTTGGGGAGCGCAATGACGCCCACCGCATTCACGAAGCCCTGGCCGCGGAGCACGCGAAAGAGCGCCTGGTAGAGCGCGCGGCCGACGCCCGTGCGGCGCGCGCCCGCCACGACGTACACGGCGACTTCGACGCTCCACTGGTAGGCGGCGCGGTCCTTCACCGGGGAGGCGTACGCGTAGCCCGCGACACACCCCTCGTCGATCGCGACCACCCACGGGCGCTGCGCGAGGGTCGACTCGATGCGGCGCGCGAACTCGTCGCGCGAGGGCACTTCGGTCTCGAAGGTGACGTGTGAGGTCTCGACGAAGGGTCGGTAGATGTCGAGGCAGCCGGCGGCGTCGGCGGGTGTGGCGAGTCGAATGCGATGGGGCATGCGCGATCATACGTCCGCGCCGGGCGCGAAATCAACCATCCAGGCATGCGGGTTGTAATCTAACCCGCGTGTCGTTTACACTTATCAACTTCAAACCGCAGACTGCCGAGCTGTCCCCGCCTTCGGGCCGAATCGGCCGCATTGCACGTCCCTCGAGGAGCCCCCTCATGAAACAACGGACCCGGCTGGCCGCCCTGGCGTGTGCTTGCATGCTTGCGCTTTCCACCGGCGTGGCTCGCGCCATCACCCATCAATTCACTGAGAGCTTTACGACCACGACATACAAGGACGCGGTCAACACCACTGCGGACTGGAATACGGCCGTGGGGCAGCTGAAGCTGTTTCCGTTCGTGCCGTCTCTCACCGGCACCTACGACACGCCGGGGGGCAGTTTTGGTGTCGCCGTGGCCGGTGATCTCGCCTTCGTAGCGGACGACTTGTCCGGCCTCCTGATCTTCGACATCATCAACCCGGCGAGCCCGACGCTCGTCGGCACCTACAACACCCCGGGGGATGCCGTCGACGTCGCCGTGGCGGGCGACCTCGCCTTCGTGGCGGACTACGCAACCGGTCTCGTGATCATCAACATCACCAACCCGGCGAGTCCGACGCTCGTCGGTACCTACAACACTCCGGGAAGTGCCTACGGTGTGGCCGTGGCGGGCGACCTCGCCTTCGTGGCGGATCAGGCATCCGGTCTGCAGATCATCAGCATCACCAACCCCGCGCTCCCGACGCTCACCGGCACCTATGACACAGCGGGGACTGCCTACAGCGTGGCGGTGGCAGGCGACCTCGCCTTCGTGGCGGACTACACATCCGGTCTCCAGATCATCAACATCGCCAATCCAGCGAGTCCGACACTCATCGGCACCTACAACACTCCGGGGCTTGCCTTCGGCGTGGCGGTGGCGGGCGACCTCGCCTTCGTTGCGGACAACACGTTCGGTCTCCAAATTATCAATATCGCCAATCCGGCGAGCCCGACGCTCACCGGCACGTACAACACCCCCGGGAATGCCTGGGACCTGGAGGTAACAGGCGACCTCGCTTTCGTGGCGGACGGCTCATCCGGTCTCGAGATCATCAACATCACCAACCCGGCGAGCCCGACGCTCACCGACTCGTATGACACCCCGGGGACTGCCTACGGCGTCGTGGTGGCGGGCGACCTCGCCTTCGTGGGAGATGGCAATTCCGGTCTCCAGATCATCAGGGTTGGCCATCCTGTGTCGATTCCGACGCTGGCCGGCACCTACGACACGCCGGGGGTTGCGAATGACGTCGCGGTGGCGGGCGACCTCGCGTTTGTGGCGGACGGGTCCGCTCTCCAGATCGTCAACATCACGACTCCGGCGAGCCCGACGCCCGTTGCCATCTTCGGCACTCCGGGGAGCGCCCAGGGCGTCGCGGTGGCGGGCGATTTGGCCTTTGTGGCGAGCTATGATTTCGGCCTCCGGCTCATCAACATCGCCACTCCGGCGAGCCCGACGCTTGCGGGCTCTTATAACACCCCGGGGTTTGCCTACGGTGTTGCGGTGGCAGGCGACCTCGCCTTCGTGGCGGACGAGGCCTCTGGTCTCCAGATCATCAACATCACCAACCCCGCGCTCCCGACGCTCACCGGCACCTACAACACGCCGGGGGATGCCCTCGACGTCGTGGTGGCGGGCGATCTCGCCTTCGTGGCGGACGACGCTTCGGGTCTCCAGATCATCAATATCGTCAATCCGGCGAGTCCGACGGTTACCGGCACATACGACACGCCGGGGAGTGCCACGAGCGTTGCGGTGGCGGGCGACCTCGCCTTCGTGGCGGATTACACATCCGGTCTCCAGATCATCAGTATTGCCAATCCGGCGAGTCCGACACTGGTCGGCACCTACAACACCCCGGGGAGTGCCTACGGCGTCGCGTTGGCGGGCGACCTGGTCCTCGTGGCGGACTTGGCGTCTGGTCTCCAGGTCATCAATATTTCGAACCCCGCGCTCCCGACGCTCACCGGCACCTACAACACGCCGGGGAATGCCTTCGACGTCGTGGTGGCGGGCGACCTCGCCTTCGTCGCGGACTACCTTTCCGGTCTCCAGGCGATCCAGGTGTTTCAGCACGAGGTGAATGCGAGCCCGAACATCGGCCGATCCCTCTCGGTTGGGGGCAACGATACGATCCGCCGCGCGCGGCTCTCGACCACGCAGACCGCGGGTGTGAGCTGGGAGGTCAGCGCCAACGCGGGAACGAACTGGCAGACGATCATCCCCGACAACGCCTGGAACGCGATGACGATTGCGGGCAGCAATCTCCTGTGGCGTTCGACGCACGCGTGGGCCGGTGGCAATCCTGCCGTGTCGGATCTGCACCTCGAATGGCTGTACGACTACGCAGCGATCGATGCCATCACCGACATCCCCAACGATCAGGGTCGCCAGGTGCGCGTCGAGTGGACGCGAAGCGGTCACGATTTCGTCGGGGACGCCACGCAGATCGTCGAGTACGCGGTGTATCGAAAAATCGACCCCGACCTGGGTGCCGTGACGCCGGTGGCAGCGTCGACGTTCGAGCATCTCAGTCCCGCGGCGAGAGACAACGCGCTCATGATGCTGGCGGCCGGTTGGGACTTCGTTACCACGGTGCCGGTGTTAACAGAGGACAGCTATGCGGTGGTGGTTCCCACTCTCAAAGACAGCACGATTGTGGCGGGCCCGTACCCGACGACGTTTCGTATTACGGCTCTGACCGCGGCGCCGGGTGTGTTCTTTCACTCACCGACCGACAGCGGCTACTCGCTGGACAATCTCGCTCCCTCGGTGCCGGCGAACTTCGCGATCGCGTTCAACCCCGGCGGGGGCAGCGCGCTGGCGTGGGACGAGTCTCCCAACGCGGACTTCCGGTACTTCCGCGTGTATCGTTCCAGCAATCCCAACTTCACGCCGTCGGCAGGAACGCTGGTGCATTCGACTACCACGAACGGCTGGGTGGACCCGGACAATAACCCCGGGGTGGCCTATTACAAGGTGACGGCCACGGACTTCTCGGGTAACGAAAGCGGTCCGGCGAACGCTGGCACGATCACTGCAATTGACGGACCGGGCGTGCCGCGGACGTTTGCGCTCTATCCCAATGTTCCCAACCCGTTCAACCCGACCACGCAAATTCGTTACGACGTCCCGGAGAGCGGCGGTGACGTGTCGCTTCGGATCTACGACGTGAGCGGACGCGTGGTGAAAACGCTGGTTTCCGGCGCACAGACAGCCGGTTCAAGGTCGCTCGTGTGGGACGGCCGCGACGACGCAGGAGTGCCGGCGGCTTCGGGCGTGTACTTCTACCGGCTCACGGCGCCGGGCTACACGAAGACGCACAAGATGGTGTTGATGAAGTAAGGCGATTTCTTTTCCCGAATTCCGGCGGTTGCCCCTCGTCCGGCTTTTTGCTACCTTGGTGTTTTGCCGTTCGCGCAGCCAATGAAGCCAAGAGACCTCGTCGTCCGGGGCGCCCGGGAACACAACCTCAAGAACGTCAACGTCTCCATCCCCCGTAACCAGTTCGTCGTCATCACGGGGTTGAGCGGGTCGGGGAAGTCCTCGCTCGCCTTCGACACCATCTACGCCGAGGGCCACCGCCGCTACGTCGAGAGCCTTTCGTCGTACGCGCGCCAGTTCCTCGGGCAGATGGAAAAACCCGACGTCGACCGCATCGAAGGCCTGTCTCCCGCCATCTCGATCGAACAGAAGACCACGGGGCGCAACCCGCGCTCGACCGTCGGGACCATGACCGAGATCTACGACTACCTGCGGCTCCTGTTCGCGCGCGCCGGAACACCGCACTGTCCGAAGTGCGGCCGCGTGATCGCGCAGCAGTCGCTCGACCAGGTGAAGGATCGCGTGCTGGCGCTGCCGGCCGGCACGCGGGTGACGATCCTGGCCCCGATGGTGCGCGGGCGCAAGGGCGAGCACCGGAAGGTCTTCGAGACCGTCGAAAAGGAAGGGTTCCTGCGCGCGCGGGTGAACGGAGAGATCGTCGACGTCGAGACCGCGCCCGCGCTGCACAAGCAGAAGAAGCACGACATCGACGCGGTGGTCGATCGCCTCACCGTGGATCCGAAGAATGCGCGCCGCGTCGGGGATTCGCTCGAAGCGGCCTCGAGGCTTTCGGGTGGCTTGATCGCCGTGGTGGCCGGAACCTCTGCCAAGGCAGAGGAGTTTCTGTTCTGCCAGCAGTTCGCCTGCCCGCACTGCGACGTGAGCTTCGGCGAGCTCTCGCCGCGCATGTTTTCCTTCAACTCGCCCTACGGGGCCTGCCCCTCGTGCGATGGCCTGGGCGCGCGCATGGAGTTCAACGAGCGTCTGATCGTGCCGGATGGCAACAAGACCCTGGACGACGGCTCCCTCGCGCCCATGGGAAAACTCAAGGGCGACTGGGGCCGCTCCCAGCTCGAAGCGCTGGGGGAGCGCGTCGGCTTCGACCTGTCGACGCCATGGGACCGGCTGTCGAAGAAGGCGCGCGGTGCGATCCTGCACGGCGTCGAGGGCGAGATCGCGGTCAAGATGAACTTTGCGAAGGTGCAGGGCGAGTATCGCACCAACTGGGAAGGCGTCGTCCCGTGGCTGCACCGCCGCTTCAAGGGCACGTCCAGCGACAGCGTGCGCTCGTGGCTCGAAAGTTTTATGACCGTCGAGCCGTGCACGGCGTGCGGGGGCGCGCGCCTGAAACCCGAGGCGCTGGCGGTTCGCGTCGACGGGCACTCGATCGCCGACGTGTGCCGGTGGAGCGTCTCCCGAGCCCTGTTCGAATTGAACGCGCTCAAGCTCGAGGGCAACGCGGCCATTATCGGCGCCCCGATCCTGCACGAGATCGTGGCGCGCACGCGTTTCCTCTCCGACGTCGGGTTGGGCTATCTCTCGCTCGATCGCGGTGCGACCACCCTCGCCGGCGGCGAGGCGCAGAGGCTTCGGCTTGCCACCCAGATCGGTTCGAAGCTGATGGGGGTGCTGTACATCCTCGACGAGCCGTCGATCGGCCTCCACCACCGCGACAACGCGCGGCTGATTCAGACCCTCAAGCAGCTGCGCGACATCGGCAACACCGTGCTGGTGATCGAACACGACCGGGACACCATCCTCGCGGCGGACTATGTGCTCGACCTCGGACCGGGCGCGGGCGTGCACGGCGGGGAAGTGGTGGCGGCGGGGACACCCGAGGAAGTCATGCGCGTCCCCGGGAGCGCCACCGGCAAGTACCTGCGCATGGAGACGGCCGCGATTCCGCGCGGGGCGCGGCGGCACCTGATCGCCGACGCCATCGTCGTGCGCGGCGCGCGCGAGAACAACCTCAAGCACATCGACGTGGAGTTTCCGCTCGGCGTGTTCACGTGCGTCACCGGTGTCAGCGGTTCCGGAAAGAGCACGCTGGTGAACGACATCCTCTACCGCGCGTTGCACCGGCACTTCTTCGGCGGCACCGAGCTGCCCGGCGCGCACGTCGCGGTCGAGGGTCTGGACCGCGTGGATAAGGTGATCGACATCGACCAGTCGCCGATCGGGCGCACCCCGCGCTCGAACCCGGCCACCTACACCGGCCTGTTCACGCCTATCCGCGACCTGTTCGCGCAGCTGCCGGAGGCGCGCGCCCGCGGCTACAAGACCGGGCGGTTCAGCTTCAACGTCGCGGGCGGGCGCTGCGAGAAGTGCGAGGGCGACGGCGTCATCAAGGTCGAGATGCACTTTCTCCCGGACGTCTACGTGACGTGCGAGGCGTGCAAGGGCCGGCGCTACAACCAGGAGACCCTGCAGATCACGTACAAGGGGCGCAGCATTGCCGACGTGCTCGACCTGTCGGTCGAGGAGGCGGTGGAGGTGTTCTCGAGTTTCCCGGGTGTCAAGCGCACCTGCGAGACGCTGGCCTCCGTGGGGCTCGGGTACGTCAAGCTCGGCCAGCCGGCGACCACGCTCTCGGGCGGAGAGGCGCAGCGCGTGAAGCTGGCCGCGGAGCTCGCCAAACGCGGCACCGGCAAGACGCTCTACCTCCTGGACGAGCCCACGACCGGGCTCCACCACGAAGACGTCCGCATGCTGCTGGACGTGCTCAACAAGCTTGTGGATAAGGGGAATACGGTTATTGTGATCGAGCACAACCCGGATGTAATATTGAACGCCGACCACATCATCGACCTCGGGCCGGAAGGCGGGGAAGCGGGGGGCGCGGTGGTGGCGACCGGTTCTCCATACGACATCATGCAGTGCGCGGAGTCGCACACCGGGGCCATGCTGCGGGAGCTGGCGGCGGGAAATGAGCACGCTCAAACACACTCCGTTGTATGACGCCCACGTCGCGGCCGGCGCCAAGCTGGTGCCGTTCGCCGGCTTCGAGATGCCGGTGAGCTACGCCGGCGTGATCGAGGAGCACACCACCGTGCGCGAGCGCGTGGGGCTCTTCGACGTGAGCCACATGGGCGAGTTCGTGGTGAGCGGCCCGGACACGTGGAGCTACCTCGACCGTGTCGTCACCAACGACTGTTCGAAGCTCGCCGAGGACGGGGTGCTCTACACGGTGATGTGCCGCGAGAACGGCACCGTCGTGGACGACCTGCTGGTAACCCGGATGGCCGCGGACCGCGCGCTGATCGTGGTCAACGCGTCCAACATCGAGAAAGACTTCGCGCACATGAAGCGGCTGGTCGCCGGCCGCGTCGAACTGGAGAACGCCAGCGACGAGTGGGCGCTGATCGCCGTCCAGGGGCCGCGCGCGCACGAGCTGGTGAAGACGACGCCGATGCTCGCTGCGGTGCGCGACGAAGTCGACGCGGTCGGGTATTACCGCTGGCGCGCGTTCATGTCCGACGGCGATCGCTTCATCCTCTCGCGCACCGGATACACCGGCGAGCGCGGTTTCGAGATCTTCGCGCCGCCCGCGCGCGCGCGCGAGTTGTGGGATCAGCTGATGGTGACCGGCGCCACCATGGGCGTCGCCCCGGCCGGGCTGGGGGCCCGTGACACGCTTCGCTTCGAAGCGTCGTTGTGTCTCTACGGGCACGAGCTGGACGACGAGACGACGCCGCTCGAGGCGGGCCTGCACTGGCTGGTCAAGCTCGGCAAGCCGGCGTTCGTGGGTCGCGACGCGCTCCTCGGCGAGAAAGGGCGCGGCTCCCGCAAGCAGCTGCTCGGTTTCGAGCTGGAAGGTCGCACCATCGCGCGCCAGGGCTACGCCGTCATGCGCGGCGAGTCGATGGTGGGCAAGGTAACGAGCGGGACGTGGTCGCCGACCTTGAAGAAGAGCCTGTGCATGGCGTACGTCGACGCGGACAGCGTCGACGCGGAGCTCGCCGTCCAGGTGCGCACGAACGCCGTCGCCGCGAAACGAGTGCCGATTCCGTTTTATCCGAGCAGAGCTCGAGCATGAGACGGGCGGGATCGATGTCGCTTCGACGCGATTTCCCGAGGCGCGCTTTCAACTGTCGCGCGCGAAGGGCATGAGCGGAGAAGCGAGCATCGATACCGCCCTCGACTAGCGGAAACGATAAGGAAGCATACATGGATTTCAAGAACGTACGGTTCACCAAGGATCACGAATGGGTTCGCTTCGCCGACGGCGGCGACGAGGTCACCATCGGCATCACCGACTTCGCCGCCAGCGAGCTCGGCGACATCGTGTACGTGGAGCTGCCGAAAGTCGGCGGGGAAGTCCGCGCGGCCGCGTCGATGGGCACCATCGAGGCAGTGAAAACCGTCGCTGATCTGTTCGCGCCGGTAAGCGGCGTCGTCTCCGCCGTCAACGGTGCTCTCGAGCAGGGTCCCGACCTCGTCAACAAGGACCCCTACGGCGACGGCTGGTTCGTGCGCCTGAAAATGTCCAGCCGCAAGGAACTCGACGGGCTGATGGACCACGCGGCGTACCAGAAGATGATCGGAAAGTAGATGCCGTACACCTACCACACCGACGACGAACGGGACGCGATGCTGCGGACCCTCGGGGTCAAGTCCGAGGACGAGCTGATCGACGTCATTCCCGAGAAGTACCACCTGCGCTCGCTCCTGCCCATCGAGAAGGGGCGCACCGAGCCCGAGACGCTGCGCGTGATGAGCCTGCTCTCGCGCGCCAACCGGCCGGCCGGCCACCTCGTGAGTTTTCTGGGCGGCGGCATCTACGACCACACCGTGCCCTCGGTCGTGAAGAACCTGACCAGCCGGCCCGAATTCGCCACCGCGTACACGCCCTACCAGCCCGAGGCGAGCCAGGGGACGCTGCAGGTGATCTTCGAGTTTCAGACCCACATCTCGCGGCTCACGCGGCTGCCGGTGGCGAACGCATCCATGTACGACGGCGCCACCGCGCTCGCGGAAGCGTGCCTGATGGCGGCCAAGATCACGGGGCGCGACGTGGTGCTGGTACCGCGCGCGCTCAACCCGCGCTACCTGCGGGTGGTGAAGTCGTACGTGTCGGGCCAGCGGGTCGAGATTCGCACGATCCCGTCCACCGCGGCGGGCGACATCGACGCCACCACGCTCAAGCGCGAGCTGGGCGAGAAGGTGGCCGCGCTGGTGGTCCAGACTCCGAACTACTTCGGCGTGCTGGAGCGCGGGTGGGAGTTGGAGCGGGACGTCCACGCGGCGGGCGCGCTGGTGGTCGCCAGCGTCGACCCGGTGTCGCTCTCGCTCCTGCGGCCGCCCGGCGAATGGGGCGCGGACATCGCGGTGGGCGAGTGCCAGCCGCTGGGCAACGAAATGAGCTTCGGCGGCCCGCTGGTCGGCTTCATGGCGTGCAGGCAGGAGTTCATCCGCCAGATGCCGGGGCGGATCGTAAGCGCCACGCGCGACGTCGACGGGCGCGACGCCTTCGTGCTCGTGCTGCAGACCCGCGAGCAGCACATCCGGCGGGAGAAGGCGACGTCCAACATCTGCACCAACCAGGGACTGCTCGCGACGCGCACGTGCATCTATTTGAGCCTCCTTGGCGAGCACGGGTTCGCCGAGCTGGGCCGCGTGTGCCACGCGCGCGCGCGCAAACTCGCCGACATGATGGCCGCCTGTGACGGTTACGCGCTCGCGTATCCCGGGCCGTTCTTCCGCGAATTTGTGGTGGCGTGTCCGACCGACGCCGAAACGGTCGTCGCGGCGGCGCGCAAGGAAAACGTCCTCGCCGGCATTCCGCTTTCGCGTTACTTCGGCCCGCCGGCGCGCCAGCACCTGCTCGTCGCCGTTACCGAGAAGCATCAGGACGAGGACTTCGACAAGCTGTGCGCGGTCTTGAAGCGGGCCGCGTTGGTGAAGGTGGGCTGACCGTGCAAGCGACACCGCCCAGTTTCGGACAGACCATCTACGGCAAGAGCCGGCGTGGCCGCCACGGCTACCACATCTCGTCGCGGCCCACGGACGCGCCGCGCGACATTCCACGCGAGTACCTGCGCGACGGCGCGATCGGACTCCCCGAGGTGAGCGAACCCCAGGTGATGCGGCACTACGTCGAGCTCTCGACCAAGAACCACCACATCGACAAGGATCTCTTCCCGCTGGGCAGCTGTACGATGAAGTACAACCCGAAGGTGAACGACGACGTCGCCGCCATGACCGGGTTCGCGGGCCTGCACCCGGAACAGGGCGACGCGGACGCCCAGGGCGCGCTCGAGGTGATGTACCGCCTCGAACGACTCCTCGCGGCGGTCTCCGGCATGGACGCGGTGAGCGTCCAGCCCGCCGCCGGCGCGCAGGGGGAGATGCTGGGCCTGCTCCTCGCGCGCGCGTACTTCGCGGACCGAGGCGCCTCGCGCCACAAAGTGCTGGTCCCGGATTCGGCGCACGGGACCAACCCGGCGACGGCGACCATCGTGGGATTCCAGGCCCAGACCATCCAGTCGGGCCGGGACGGCCGCATCGACCTCGACGTGCTGCGCCGCGCCCTCGACGACGACGTCGCCGTGCTGATGCTCACGGTGCCGAACACGCTCGGGCTGTTCGAGAAAAACATCGGCGACATCGTCGAGCTGGTCCACAAGCACGGCGGGCTCTGCTACATGGACGGCGCGAACATGAACGCGCTCATGGGGCAGGCGCGGCCGGGCGACTTCGGCTTCGACATGATGCACTACAACCTGCACAAGACGTTTTCGACCCCGCACGGCGGGGGCGGCCCCGGCTCCGGGCCGGTGGCGGTCAAGTCGTTCCTGGAGCCGTTTCTGCCCACGCCGCGCGTGGTGGAGAAGGACGGGGGCTTCAGCCTCGACTACCAGCGGCCCAAGTCGGTGGGCGCGCTGCACTCGTTCTTCGGGAATTTCGGCATCTACCTGCGCGCGTACACCTACATCACCCGCCTCGGCTCCGACGGCATCCGCCGCGCCAGCTCGACCGCGATCTTGAACGCCAACTACCTGGCCAAGCGGATTGCGTCGCGCTTTCCGATCCCGTACGGCGAACGCTGCATGCACGAGTTTGTCGCCACCGGCGAGCCCCTGAAGAAGTACGGCGTCAGGACGCTCGACGTCGCGAAGCGGCTGCTCGACTTCGGATTCTACGCGCCGACGGTGTATTTCCCGCTCACGGTGCCGGAGGCTCTCATGGTGGAGCCTACGGAAACCGAGAGCAAGGAGACGCTCGACCGCTTCGCGGAGGCGCTGCTCCAGATCGCGCGCGAAGCGGAGGAATCGCCGGAGGTGCTCACTTCGGCGCCGACGAAAACGCCGGTGCGCCGCCTCGACGAGACGAGCGCGAATCGCCACCCGGTGGTGACGGTGCCGATGGAGTGATGCTGCGGCGGGCACAGAAGTAGGGAGGGGCCAACGGTCGTCGACGCGATTTCACGAGGCGCGCTTTCAACCATCGCGCGCGAAGTGCATGAGCGGAGAGGACCGTTGGCCCCTCCAGAAAAATTGACCGGTCCAGGCGTGCGGTGACCATGGTTCAATTCCTCGCCCGTCGCGCGTTCCATGCCCTCATCCTCGTCGCGATCACGCTGACGATCACCTTCGTCGTCCTCCACCTCGCGCCCGGCGATCCGGTCGCGCGCTACGTCCAGCCCGACGTCGATCCGGCCGACCTCGCGCATATCCGTCACTCGCTCGGCCTCGACGACCCGATCCACGTGCAGTATTTCCACTGGGCGAAGAGTTTCCTCTCCGGCGACTTCGGGATGAGCTTCGCGCACCACCGGCCGGTCCGGGATCTCCTCGCCGAGACCATTCCCCGCACGCTGCTCCTGACCACGCTGGCGCTCGGCGTCCAGATGCTGCTCGGGGTATGGATCGGCGGGATCGCCGCGCGCCATCGCCAGCGGGCTGCCGATCACGCGCTCTCGGGTGTGGTGGTCGCCCTGTACGCCTTGCCGCCGTTCTACCTCGCGTACCTGCTCATCACCTGGTTTGCCATCGACCGCGCGTGGCTCCCGACGGCGGGGATGGCGACACCGGGACTGGACGCGCACGGCTGGGCGTATCTCGCGGATCGCGCACGCCACCTGGTCCTCCCCGTCTGCGTGCTCGGGGTGGGCAGCGCGGCCGGGTTCGCGCGTTTCACGCGCGGGAGTCTGGTGGACGCGCTCGCGGACGACTACGCGCGCACCGCGCGCGCGAAAGGTGTCCCCGAGGGACGGGTGGTGTGGCGCCATGCGTTTCGCAACGCGCTGCCGCCGCTCTTCACCGTCGCGGGCTTGAGCGCGCCGTTCCTGCTCGGCGGTGCCGTGGTCATCGAGACCGTGTTCGCGTGGCCGGGGATGGGATCGCTGATGGTCGACTCGATCGGCTCGCGCGACTACCCGGTGGTGCTGGCCGTCAATTTCATCGCGGCGTGCCTGGTCATCGCCGGCAATTTTCTGGCGGACGCGGCGAGTGCGTGGGCGGATCCACGCGGCCGGCCCTCCGCCTCATCCACACGGTGGGAGCGATGACGCCCGCCCCGAATGCGGCGCCGCCCGCGTGGCGCGCCTGGATCCCGTTCGCCACCGCGGACGGGCGCCGCGGCGCCGGCGCCGTGTTCGCGGGCGCCGCGGTGCTCTACGCCGCGGTCGCCGTCGCGCGTGCCGGCCACTGGTCCGACCTCTCGCGAGCCGACGCCACCACGGCGGTCGCGTTCGGCCTGCTCCTGATCGCCGGGTCCGCCGCCACCGTGCGCATCACGCGCTGGGACATGAGGCGGGTGCGGCGCCGTCTGGGCGCGAACCGCGCCGCCATCGCCGGCCTCGCGATTCTGATCGCGATGGCGAGCCTCGCGGTGCTGGCACCGCTGGTCAGCGGCGACCCGTCGCAGATGGGATCGCCGTCGCGCGATCGTTACCAGGCGCCCGGTGGCGACCACGTGCTGGGGACGGATCGCTTCGGCCGCGACGTGTGGTCGCGCGTCGCGCACGGCGCGCGCGCGTCGCTGGCGCTCAGCGCGTTGTCGGTGACGCTCGCGGTGGCGTTCGGCACATGGGTCGGGGCGCTGGCCGGGATCGCACCGGCGCGGACGGACGACGTGATCATGCGCGGGGTGGACGGGATGCTTTCGTTTCCGCGCCTCCTGTTGCTCTTGACGGTGGTGGCGCTTGCGCCGCCCGGACTCATGACGCTCGGGCTCGCCGTCGCAGCGACGGGATGGATGGGGGTCTCGCGCATCGTGCGCGGAGAAGTACGCCGGATGCGCTCGCGCGAATTCGTCGACGCGGCCATCGCCACCGGCGTGGGACGCGCGCGCCTGGTCGCCCGGCATCTCCTGCCGAACGCGGTCGGGCACGTGATCGTGGCGGCGACGCTCAACGCCGGCACGGTGATCCTGCTCGAGTCCTCGCTATCGTTCCTGGGACTCGGGGTGCAGCCGCCGACGCCGAGCTGGGGATCGATGATCTTCGAGGGGCGGGAAGCGCTTGCGACGGCGTGGTGGGTGAGCGCATTCCCCGCCCTCGCCGTGACGGTGTCCGTTCTCGGGTTGAACCTGCTCGGCGACGGGCTGCGCGATTCTCTGGACGCGCGCGTGTCCGTTCCGGCGCGCTAGCGTTCGAAACGGATGGGGCGCCGGTTCGACACCCAACGTAACTTCCTGCTTGGGAACAATATCGGCGGCTCATTCCGGGGTTGGGTTGGCGTCCTTCTTGCTCGTTTCCCGGGTTCGTTCTCCCAACGACCAGGAAGGGTTTGCCGGCTGCAATGGTTCGGACGTACGATTCCCAGATCATGAATCCGCGTGAACAGGCGCAATCCGACGAGGAACTGCCGCGCTTGCGGACGTCCACGGATCCGCTGCTCGACGTCCACGACTTGAGCGTCAGCTTCGACACGCCGGAAGGCCGGGCGCGCGCCGTCGACTCGGTCAGCTTTTCGATACAGCCCGGGGAGACCCTGGGCCTGGTCGGCGAGAGCGGTTGCGGCAAGACCGTGAGCGCGCTGGCACTCATGCGGTTGATCCAGACGCCGCCCGGCCGCATCGACGGAGGCCAGATACTTTTCAAGGGCTGCGACCTCCTCAAACTTCCCGAGCGCGAGATGCGCCGGATCCGCGGCAACGAGATCTCCATGGTGTTCCAGGAGCCGATGACCAGCTTGAACCCGGTCTTCACCTGCGGGTATCAGGTCGAGGAAGCGGTGCTCCTGCACCAGAAAGTGGGGAAGCGCGAAGCGAGCGAGCGCACCATCGAGATGCTCGCGCTGGTGAAGATCCCGGATCCCAGGCGCGTGGCGAAGTCGTACCCGCACCAGCTTTCCGGCGGGATGCGCCAGCGGGTGATGATCGCGATGGCGCTCTCGTGCAACCCGAGTCTCCTGATCGCCGACGAGCCGACCACGGCGCTCGACGTCACGATTCAGGCCCAGATCATCGACCTGCTGCTGTCGCTGCAGGAACAGTTCGGCATGGCGATCCTCATGATCACGCACGACCTCGGGGTGATCGCGGAGACGTGCCGTCGCGTGGTCGTGATGTATGCGGGGAAGGTGATGGAAGTGGCGAGCGTCAACGACCTGTTCAAGAACGCCCGTCACCCGTACACCATGGGATTGCGCGAGTCGATTCCGCGTTTCGCCGTCAAGGGCGAGCGCCTGCGCGTGATTCCCGGCAAGGTTCCGGACCCGCTCGACTTCCCCCGCGGGTGCCGATTCTCCGACCGCTGCAAGTACGCGGAGTATCGGTGCGACAACGAGGACGTCGAGATCCGGGAGGTGGCGCCGGGCCACACGATCCGCTGCTGGAAGAACGTGCACCATGACTAGCACCCAGGCGGAAACCGTCAAGGAGCGCGAGACGCCGGCGCGGGGCGACGCGCTGTTGCGCGTGGAGAATCTTGCCAAACACTTTCCCATCCGGCGGGGCGTGCTTTCTCGAATCGTGGGCTGGGTTCGTGCGGTCGACGGGGTGAGCTTCGAAGTCCGCCGCGGAGAAACCCTCGGGCTGGTCGGAGAGAGCGGTTGCGGCAAGACCACGCTCGCGCGGGTGATCCTGCGCCTCGCCGAGGCGACCTCCGGTCAGGTGTTCTTCGACAGCATCTCGGTCCTCGATCTCGACGCCAACGAGATGCGCAAGCTTCGCAAGCGCATGCAGATCATCTTTCAGGACCCGTACGGCTCGCTCAATCCGCGCCTGACGGTCGGAAGCATGATCGCGGAAGCCATCAAGATTCATCGTCTGGCGGTCGGCGAGGCCCTGCGCGCGCGTGTGGCCGAGCTGCTCGATCGCGTGGGCATCCCCGCGGAGTACATGAACCGCTACCCGCACGAGTTCTCGGGCGGTCAACGGCAGCGCATCGGCATCGCGCGCGCCCTGGCCGTCAACCCGGACCTCGTCATTGCGGACGAACCGGTGAGCGCGCTCGACGTTTCGATCCAGGCGCAGATCATCAACCTGTTGAAGGATCTGCAGGACGCGCTGGGGCTGACGTATCTTTTCATCGCTCACGATCTCGGCGTGGTCGAGTACATCAGCGATCGCGTGGCGGTCATGTACCTGGGGCGCATCGTCGAGCTGGCGGACACGCCCGACCTCTACCGCCACCCGCTCCACCCGTACACCCAGGCGCTCCTGAGCGCGGTGCCCAGCCTCGACCCGGGAGTTCGGCGATCCCGAATCCTCCTCCCGGGAGACGTCCCCAGCCCGGCGGATGTTCCACGCGGCTGTGCGTTCCACACCCGTTGTCCCCACGCGATGGCCATCTGTCGCGAGCAGACCCCGGAGTTCAAGGAAGTGGAACCCGGACATCGGACCGCCTGCTGGCTCTATGAAAAATAGCGGCGGCACTCTTTCGAGTGGTGGGGTTGACGGAAACGAACCTCCTGAACATACTGATCCTTGCTTCCACTGCTGGAGCACCCTCCCCCAAGTTTCCCACGGGCCGCGCACACGGTCAGTGTGGTACCAGAGCCCTGGGCCTTCCCCGGGCTCTTTTCGCGGGCTCTGCCTGACGGCGAGCCGCTAGCGCCCGTCGGCCGGCTTCTCTAAGCGGTTTTTTGACAATCCCTTAATCTCGTCCCCCGGTGCGAGCCCCGGCGGTAAGGGATTGTCGCTATTGAGTGCCATTGACACGCCGCCGGTCCGGGGCTATATTGACGCCGAAGTCTGTTATATTGCTGGCATTGCAGAAATTGCTTGTGCTAGATTAACCCCACCTTGATCGAAGCCTTGCGGCGGACTAGGCCGCCGCAGAGGTTGTCCCCACCACAACAGATTAACGCCGGAATTGACACGGGACCCGTGGTTCGCGTGTCGGTGACTCGAAAGGGGTTCGCGAATGTTCCCACGTGACTGCCGGGGGGCGATCATCCTCACATTCGCTTTATTGCTCCTGGGTCTTTTCGCCTCGATCGCCGCCGCTCAAACGGGGACCATCACGGGAACCATCACCGCGGACGACGGCAAACCGCTCGCCTACGCCAACGTCGTCATCGTGGGAAGCACCATGGGTGCGATGAGTCTCTCCGATGGCAAGTTCACCATCGTCGGCGTGCCGGCGGGAACGCACACGGTTCGCGCCATGATGATGGGTTACAAGAAGACCGAGAAGACGGGCGTGGTGGTCAACGCCGGGCAAGAGACCGTCGTGTCCTTCAAGATGGAAACCCAGGTCGTCCTCAAGACGCAGGAAATCACGGTGGTCGGCGAGAAGGCGATGGTCGAGGTCACGGAGTCGAAGACGGCCGCGAACGTATCCGAGAAGCAGCTGCAGGAAATGCCGGTGGACGACGTCCTGGAAGCGGTCGGCTTGAAAGCGGGCATCGTGAAAACGGGCGACGACATGCACGTTCGCGGCGGCCGCGGCGGTGAGGTGCAGATCCAGATCGACGGGGTGCCGGTGTCGGATCCGCTGGGCGGTTCATCGGTGGACGTGGGAATGCTGGGCACGTCGGGCTCGGAAATAGTCTCGGGCGGCATGGACGCAGAGTACGGCGACGCGCAGTCAGCGGTCATCAACATCGCCACCAAGGAGGGCGGGCGTCGATTCGCGGGCGAGTTCCGGTATTTCACCGACGATTTTGGACGACAGGACAAGACCTACACGAACTTCGACCGCATGAGCCTCGGGTTCGGCGGGCCGACGTGGTGGAAGAATCTTCGCTACTACGTGTCCGGCGAGGCGACGTGGAGCGACACCGAGAACGCGACCATCGAGCCGCGCCCGGAGCACAAGATCACGGATTTCCTGAAGTTCCGCCAGCGCCAGACCGCGTCGTACAACGCGCAGGGGAAGCTGACGTACAACATGACGCGCATGAAGGTGGACGGAGAAGCGATCTACTCGACGGCGCGGTCGGACGCGTACTACAACAACTGGAATATCGAAGGCTACGTGGGGAAGGTGTGGTACTTCCAGGGCCTGTCGTACGCGGTCGCGCCGGAGCCGGGCCAGCCGGAGATAATGGAATTCAGCCGGCTACTCGTGTTCAACAACGGGCCGTGGGCGGAGATCACGGACCCGGCCCAGCAGCAGCGGCAGCTGAACATTCGGCCGATCATTGTCCAGGACCTGGTGACGAACGAGGACGGGACCCAGAGCGTGGTGACCTACGAGAACTTCCGGGCGGCGGACTTGCGCGACGGCAACGCGGTGTCGACGGTGTTGTGGGACGAGGCGATCAAGTCGAGCGACGGGTCGATCCTGTACTACAAGCCGTGGGCGTTGTTCGAGGGCTTCCAGCGCCAGTTCAGCGACTTCAAGCCGTTCCTCGACGATCCCAACGGCGCCGACTCGTCATTCGTGGCGTTCAACTCGGCGATGAACACGCCGGAGGCGCAGACCAACAACCTGCAGTTGAAGTTCGGGTTCAACCATCAGATAAACACCAAGCTGTTGTATTCGATCAAACTCTCGCGGCTGGATCTGCGCACCAAGACCTCGGTGCTGGACGCCGAGGGCAACCAGAAGGACCCGGCGGCCTTCTCGTCGGCGGGCTTGCCGGTGACGCTGCCGGACGGGACCTACCTGTCGGGCGGGGTGACGACGGCATCGTGGTACACGGACGACGTGTACCCCTATTTCGTGACGGCCTACGACTACCCGTTCTACTCCAACCAGCAGTCGCTGCAGTACCTGATCAAGGGAGACCTGACGTCCGAGCAGGTCCGGGGGCATCGCATCAAGACCGGGGTGCAGCTTCTCTATAATGACTTGTCCGACGACGAGCGCGTGTTCCCGGCGCAGCAGCGCACCAACCCCGAGACGGGCATCGTCCAGCAGGGGCTGAACGTGAACAACTACACCAACTTCAACGCGGAGGGGGCGGTGTACGTTCAGGACAAGTGGGAGTACCAGGGGATGGTGCTCAACGCGGGGATGCGTTACGAGTGGTTCACGGTGGGCAACAACGACGAGATCCTGATATCGAACTCGGAGATCGATTCCACGGTGGATGAGTTCAAGTGGAACATGTCGCCGCGACTCGGGGTCGCGTTTCCGATCACCGACCGCGACAAGTTCTTCTTCCACTACGGGCGATTCACACAGTGGCCCAGCCGCACTTACCTCTTCAAGACGCAGGACCCGGTCGGGTCGCTGGGGACGCTGGGCAATCCGAACCTGGAGCCGGAACTGACGGTGAGCTACCAGGCCGGCATTTCGCACCAATTCACCGACGACATCGCGGGCAACTTCGTGGTCTTCAACAAGGACATCTACGGACTGATCTCGTCTACGCAGGTGACGGACGACTCGACGGGTATTCAGGCCTACCGGTTCATCAACCGCACGTATGCGAGCTCGCGAGGCCTGGAGGTCTCGCTGGAGAAGCGGTTGACACGGCGGCTGGGCTTCGAGGTGTACTATACTTACTCGTTCGCGGACGGTGTGGCCAGCGACGCGGACTTCGGGCGTTCGGCGGAGGGGCTGACTCACCTGCCGACGGAAGAGCTCCCGCTCGACTGGGACCAGCGCCACACGTTCAACGTGACCCTGCGGTTGCAGGACCGCAACAAGTGGGGCGTGACGGCGATCTACTCGTACGGATCGGGGCTGCCGTGGACGCCGGTGGATCGATTCGCGCGCCTGCAGGATCCCGAGGCGGAAAACTCGTTGCGCCTGGAGCCGACGCACAAGCTTTCGCTGCAGGGGCGCAAGCTCTTCAACGTATACGGGCGTGAGCTGACGCTGTTCTTCGAGGGGCGCAACCTCCTCGACGACGACATTCTGCTGCCGGGCGGAACGTCGCCGGGCGCGTTTCCGGCCATGGTGGCGGCGACGATGGACGGCGGCTCGTACCTGACCGAGACCGGCGAGTACGGCGGCGCGTACCTGCAGGACAACAACGACGATGGGCTGAACGAATTCAACCCGGTGTTCGATCCTACGATCTGGGAAACGCATCGTCTGTGGCGTCTCGGGCTCGGGTTCGAATTCTAAATGCACCGGCGCGCTGGAATCTTTCTGGAGGTTCGAAACGTGAAATCTCAATTCTTGAAGGGCATCGTGGCGGCATCGCTCGTGGCGGTGATACCGGCGCAGGTGTACGCGACCGAGCCTTTCGCGAAGGTGGGAACGTACGCAATGCAGTTCCTCAAGATCGGCGTATCCGCGCGCGCGTCCGGCATGGGAAGCGCGTTTACGGCGATCGCCAACGACGCTACCGCCACCTACTGGAACCCGGGCGGACTCGTGGACGTGACCCGCACCGACATTTCGCTTTCCTACACGTGGTGGCCGGCGGACATCGCGCTGAACTACGCGGCGGGCGCGTTTACGCTGCCGTTCATCCCGGGCACGTGGGGCGTGAGCGCGCGGGCGTTGACGATGGATCCGCAGGTGGTCCGCACCATCTTCCTCCCGGACGGGACGGGCGAAACCTTCGATTCGGGCGACATGTCCTTCGGCCTTTCGTACGCGAAATTCTTCACCGACAAGTTCTCGTCCGGCGCCACCGTCCAATTCGTGCACTCGGGGCTGGCAGACAAGAGCGTGAACGCCTTCGCCATGGATTTCGGCCTGGTGTACCGGATCGGTCTCTGGGGCATGCGCCTGGGGATGCTGATCCAGAGCCTCGGCTCCACGGTCAATTACGACGACCGCGAGTCCAAGATGCCGATGGTATTCAAGGTCGCGATGGCGGCCACGCCCTACTCGCAGGGAGTCAACAGCGTGCAGGGCGTGTTCGAATTCACGCACCCGTCCGACAACCAGGAGCGGATCAACCTGGGCGCGGAGTACGGGTTCAACCAGTTCTTCTTCCTGCGCGGCGGGTATGATCTCAACGCCGACTCCGAAGGCCTCGCGGCCGGCATGGGGTTGCGCATCGACACCAGCCAGACATCGGACCTGACGTTCGATTACGCGTGGTCGGATTTGGGCTTCATGGGCGAAGTGCACCGCATTACACTCGGGTTCAGTTACTAGCGCTCACGCGGCGTGTGAAAATGAACAATCCGCGGGTTACCGCTGCGATAGGCGCCCAACGGGGCGCCTATCGTTTCTTCGGCACCCTCCTCGTGCTGTGCGCCCTGGCGACGGGGGCGCCGGCCGCCACCCAGGTTGGACGCGGCGACTTCGATTTCTACCTGGATTCGGCGTCGTTTCGCGGGCGCGACGGGAAGGCGCTGGTCTCCATCCCCATCCGCATCTCCAATTCCGTGCTCAAGCTGAACCAGAAGGGCGCGGTCTGGGAGGGCAACCTCAAGCTCAACATCCTCATCGTCGACGACGCCGGCCACGAGCTGGTGAAGAAGACCGAGCGAACCACGTTCACCGAGTCGGACCTGTCGCGGGTGGATAGTCCGGTGGCGTTTCAACTGCTGATTCGCCAATTCCTGCTCCCGCCGGGTGGGTACTGGCTGTCCTACGTGGTCGAGGACCTGAACGCGCCCAAGATCAGCGTGATCGCGCTGGCCCGCAAGCAGAACAAGTCGTCGACCGTGCGCACCGCGCGCCTGAACGTGCCGGAGATCCCGGAAGACGAAGCCTCCTTCAGCGACGCCTGGTTTGTGTGGGACGTGGATCCGCGCGCCGAGGGCGTTCGCAAGTACCGTCCGAACCCGGCCCGCATGTACGGGCTCTACCGCGACACCCTGACGGTCTACCTGGAGTTGTACCTCCCCGACGAGGTGGCCCGCGCGCACGAGTTCGATTTTCGCACCGAGATCGTCACCCCGATGGGAGAATCCGTGCGCACGACCGAACGTACGCTGGTGGTGCCTCCACCCGGAGAGGGGAGGACCGCGGTCTACCCGGTGGTGATCCGCGAGGACGTCACCGCGCTGGAGGCGGGGGCGTACACGCTCTACTTCTCCTTCGGGCTAGAGGGGAATACGCGGGCGCGCGTGCGGGCGGGAGACTTTTCCGTGGCGTGGGACATGCGCACCTGGGAGATCCCGAGGCGCGAGTTCCTCGCCGAAGCGCGCTTCCTGCTGGGGGACAAGGAATTCAAGACCTTCCAGAGCAAGAGCCCCGGCGAGCAGGAGAGCATGCTCGACGAGCTGTGGAAGAGATTCGACCCCGTGCCCGAGACCGGGAACAACGAGGCCTACGACGAATTCCTCGTGCGGCTCGCGTTCATCGAGGCTCACTACGCCGAAGGTGGCGTCGCCATCTACTCCCGGCGTGGGGAGATATACCTTCGCTACGGTCCGCCGGACGAGACCGTGCAGGACGTCATTCCTGTCAACTACGATACGCTCGAGGAGGCCGAGCAGGTGGTTGAGAATCCATATCACCCGCTCAACATGAGTTCGAGCAGTGCCAAGCTCTACGCTACACCGAAGACCCGGAACTCCATCAGCGCGAGCGCCAACGCCCGCTACCGATCGGAGGACAATACCGCCGTGCCCTACGAACTGTGGATCTACCAGGCCGGGGGAGCGCCGATCCTGAAGCGGGACGAGGTCCAGGAGGTCGACATCGGCATGCGCTTCCTCTTTGTTGACAGGGACGGGCACGGACAGTACAAACTCGAACGCAGCTCATCGATCTCGGAAAAGTAGATCGGGCGGGAGCGGCGTTCTCCACGAATCCCCCCGCAACCCTACCACCACTGGCCGGCAAGGAGCGTCTTGCGATGCCCGAACTGCTGGGAATGAAACCGGGCCGGTTCCTCATCGCGCTCGCGGGACTATCGATGATCGCCGCGGTCACGGCCGTGGCGATGGCGCAGGACGGCGCTGCCCGCAACGACACCGCCTATGCCTCGGCGCCGTCGGATTCGTTCCGGGCGGGCGACTCCGGGGATGCGCCGGCGGCGACGGACACCGGCGGGGGAGGGATGGGGCTGGGGGCGCGCCTGCGGAGCAGCGGGCTCGGGCAGTTGTATATCAAAGGCGGGGTGTTCATGCACCCGCTGCTGCTGTGCGCGCTCATCGGGCTGGTGCTGAGCATCGAGCGCGCGTGGACGCTGTCGCGCGCGCGCTCCAACACCAAGAAACTCATGATCGACGTGGTGCGCGCGCTGCGCGAGGAGGGGCCGGACGCCGCCCTCGCCGTCTGCCAGCGGACGCGCGGGCCGATCGCGGCGGTGCTGCACTCGGGCCTCTTGCGGGCGCACCGGGGAGCGGAAGCGGTCGAGAAGGCGATCTCGACCTCCGGTGCCATCGAGATGGCGTTCCTCGAGCGGGGACTGACTCTCCTCGCCTCGGTGTCCAACGTCGCCCCGCTGCTGGGATTCCTCGGCACCGTGTCCGGCATGATCTCCGCGTTTGCCGCGATCGCGGCCGCGGAGCAGGTGAGTGCGAAGCTCGTCGCCAAGGGCATCGAAGAGGCGCTGATCACGACCGCGGCCGGCCTGATGATCGCCGTCCCCGTGACCGTGTTTTACAGCTTCTTCGTCATGTCGATCGACCGCTTCATCATCGAAATGGAAGAGGCGAGCACCGAACTCGTGGACGAGCTGCTCGACATCGAGCACAAGCGCGGGGGGCTCGCGTAGCGGGGGCCGCCCGGGGTGACGTCGATATGAAGCGGTTCCGGAACAAATGGTCGAAGGGGGCGGGGGAGTTCCAGGCCGCGACCATGTCCGACATCGCGTTCCTGCTCCTCATTTTCTTCATCACCACCACCATCTTCTCGGTGGACGAGGGCATCCCGCTCGTCCTCCCCGCCGGCCAGTCGAGCGCAACCACCGTCAAGCAGAAGAACCTCCTCGAGATCAAGGCGTATCCGGACGGGTCGGTCGTGGCGGAGGGAAACCCCATCGGGATCGCGGGCGTGCGCGCCCTCGTGGAGCGACGGCTGGCTTCCAACGACGAACTGGTCGTGGTGGTGGTGACCCACCCCGAAGCCGAATACGGGCTGATGGTGGACCTGCTCGACGAGATCAAGTTGGCGCGGTGCCGCCGGATTTCGCTGCGGACGATGGAGAAATAATGGCTGCGCGACGAGGCCGCTTCCCCAGGAAACAGCGCGTCAGGAACACCGTTCCGACCGCGTCGATGGCGGACATTGCGTTCCTGCTCCTGATCTTCTTCATGGCGACCACCATCTTCAAGATGGAGGACGGGCTCGAGGTCACCCTCCCGCGCGCGGAGACCGCGCAGCACCAGCAACGCGAGCGGATCATGCACGTCTGGGTCGACAAGGGCGGGCGCATTTCGATCAACGACCGGCTGGTGCGGGCGGAGCAGGTGGAGGGAATCGTCAAGGGAGAGTTGCGCGGACGCCCGGACCTGGTGGTTGCCTTCAACGCGGATGACCGCGCGCCCTATCAGGCGGTGTCGGACGTGCTGGAGGGTCTCAAGGCCGCGAGCGCGGTTCGGGTGTCGTTCACCAGCGACCGGAAGCCGACCGGGGAGAGGCGGCGCCGGGAGCAATGATCGCCGCGACGCCCACGGGAGGCTTCCGTTCGCGGGATAGCCGGTGCGCGCCCAGGCCTCGGAGGGCGCAACCGTCGACCCGGCCCGGGGCGGGGCCGGTGACCGGCGCTTTTTTTCCCCGGGCGGGCGGCCGGTCGGTATAATCCCGTAACATTCGTCCTGCGGCTCCCGTACTAACGTCCAGCCCGCGCTGGACGGGACCCGCGGGAGTCGTACTACTGAAATTCTTGCCAACGGGAAGGTGTCGTCGATGAAGATCCGCCGGGCGCTCGTCGCCCAACTCGCCATCGTATGCGTGCTTGCAACCCGGGCGAACGCAGAGCTCTACGACCTCGAGCGCTGTCTCGATCTGGCGCTGGACGCATCCACCCAGGTCGGCATCGCGCGCGAGCAGCTCAGTACCGCCAGGGGCGATGTCATGCGGAGTTACGGTGCGCTCGTGCCCGACCTGCGCATGAATGCGTGGCTGGGCCACAGCTTCTCGGGTCCGACGACGGGTGTGTTCGTGGACGCGCAGGGGCGCCCAGTGCAGCCGATCGGCGCCAACTACGAGGCGTATACGTTTTCGCTCAACAGCCAGATGCCGATCTTCGACTGGGGGGCGAACATCAACGGCATCAAGCGGTCGAAGAGCAGCGCGGAGGCGGCCGCCTACCAGCTCGATTACAACCGCGACCTCATCAAAGCGGCGGTGATCCGCGAATACTACGACCTGGTGCGCCAGCGCAAGCTGCGCGACGTCCAGATGGCGGACGTCGACGCCAAGAAGCGCAACCTCGAGCAGGTGGAAGCGTTCTACAAGATCGGCTCGCGCACCAAGGCCGACTTCCTGCAGGCCCGCGTCGACATGTCGAACAGCCAGCTGCAGCTGATGACGCGCCAGAACGCGGAAGCAATCGCGGAAGCGCGCCTGAAGTCGCGGCTCAACGTCCCGCAGGACGCGCCGCTGGAAATCGACGAGTCGATCGAATTCTCGCCCGGCCAGTTCGACCTGGTGAGCGAGATCTCCTACATGTTCGACCACCGCTCCGACCTGCTGGCGACGCGCCAGGACATCGAAGCGGCCAAGGCGGGACTCTCGGTGACGGAGAAGGCGCGCTACCCGTCGCTCACGGGCTCGTTCAGCTACTCGTGGAACGACCGTACGTTCCCCGAGGACGGCGCGGTCTTCAAGCGAGACTACGTGTGGCAGATCGGCGTCTTTCTCGACTGGCCGATTTTCGACCGCTTCCAGACCAAGTCGAATATCCAGGACGCGAAGGCGCAGTACCGGATCGCGGAGTACAATCTCCAGCAGGCCAAGATCGACGCGGTGCTGGACCTGAAGCAGATCATGCTCAACATCGACCAGGCGACGCAACGGCTCTCGCTCGCGGAGGAAACGGTGGCCGCCGCGGAGGAGAATCGTCGTCTGGCGGACGAGCGCTACCGGGTCGGCGCCGGCACCATTCTCGAAACCATCGAAGCGTCCACGTCGCTGCTTTCCGCGCAGGCGTCGCTGATCGACGCGCGCACCGATTATCTCGTCAGCCGCGCGGACCTGCAGCGCGCGACCGGGCGCAAGGTCACCTCGCGCTAGTAGTTGCTCCCACCATTGTCGCGAACCGCGGGCGGCGTGCTTTGCAGCGCGCCGCCCGCGTGCTATCCTGACCGCATGCTGATCCACATGCGCGGCATCACGCGACGCTACCAGATGGGCACGCACGTCGTGAACGCGCTGGACGGCGTCGACCTCGACCTCGACCGCAACGAATACGCCGCGCTGATGGGGCCGTCGGGTTCGGGCAAGACGACGTTCATGAACATCATCGGGTGTCTCGACACGCCCACGTCCGGCACGTACATCCTCAACGGTGAGGACGTCACCCGGCTTGCCGACGACGAGCTCGCCTACATCCGCAATCGCGAAATCGGGTTCGTGTTCCAGACCTTCAACTTGCTACCGCGCGCCTCGGCGCTCGAGAACGTCGAGCTCCCGCTCATCTACGCCGGCATGGACGCGAAGTCGCGTCGCGAGCGTGTCTGGGAATCGTTGAAGGCGGTGGCGCTGGACGATCGCGCCCACCACCGGCCCAACGAACTGTCGGGTGGCCAGCGCCAGCGCGTCGCGATCGCGCGGGCGCTCGTCAACCGGCCGTCGTTGATCCTCGCGGATGAACCCACCGGGAACCTGGACTCGAAATCCGGAGAGGAAATCATGAGACTTTTCGAGGTGCTGCACAGCCAGGGGCACACGCTGATCGTGGTGACGCACGACGACGCCGTCGCGGCGCACGCGCGGCGCGAGATCCGGCTTCGCGACGGCCGGGTCGAGTCGGATCGCCGGCGCGACGCGGTCGGTTCCGCGGAAGGAAGGCAGCCTTGAGCAAGAAGCGCAAGATCGTCCTGGCCGCGGGCGGGGCGCTCGTGCTCGCGGTGCTGGCGCTGATCAACCTCCGGTCGAACCAGGGAAGCCGCACGGAGGTGCAGGTGGCCACGGTGGAGCGCCGGGACATCTCCAAGGTGATCACCGCGTCGGGGGAGATTCAGCCGAAGCGGCGCGTGAACGTGAGCGCCCGTACCATCGGAAAGGTCACGAGGCTCGCCGTGCGCGAGGGCGACCGCGTGAAGAAGGGGGACTTTCTCCTCGAGATCGACGCCGAGCCGTACGAGTCCGTCGTCGACCAGCTCACCGCGGCGGTGCGCGGGGCGGAGGCGTCGGTGGAGCTGGAGAGCGCGTCGCTCCAGAAGGCCGAGTACGACTTCGAGCACGCCCGGCAGCTCAGCGAGGGCGGCTTCATGTCGGAGAACGACCTCAAGTCCGCTAGCTCCGCGCTGGCCATCGCGCAGGCGCGCTTCAAGTCGGCGCAGGAGGCGTTGATCCAGGCGCGCGCCAACCTGCGCAAGGCGGACCACGACCTCAGGGAAGTTCGCATCACCGCCGAGATGTCGGGTGTGATCACCGGGCTCAACGTGGAAGAGGGCGAGAGCGCCATCATGGGCACGATCAACAGCGCCGGCACCGCGCTCCTGACCATCTCGGATCTGTCTGAGATCGAAGCGGAGGTGCGGGTGGACGAGACCGAGGTCGTGATGATCAAGACCGGTCAGGCGGCGCTGGTGCGGCTCGACGCCCGACCCGACACCACCTTCCGCGGGGTGGTGACGGAAGTCGGCAACAGCGCGATCCGGTCGCAGGCGGGGCTCGGGCAGGAGTCGGTCGACTTCAAGGTGGTGGTGGCCATCACCGACTCGATCCCGAGCGTCCGCCCCGGACTCTCCGCGTCGGTCGACATCACCGTCGCCGAGGAGAAGCACGTGCTGGGAGTTCCCATCCAGTGCCTCACCGTGCGCGACGAAGCCAGGCTGCGGCGCGAACGCGCGCGCGGGAAGCAGAAGGGCGCGCCGGCCGACACGACGCCCGCCCCGGGCGAGGACGAAAAGCCGCGCGAGATCGAGGGCGTGTTCGTCGTGGACCAGGACGTCGCCCGGTTTCGCGAGGTGCGCGTCGGCATCGCAGGGCAGAGCCACTTCCTCGTGCAATCGGGGCTGCGCGAGGGCCAGAAGGTGGTGTCGGGCCCGTTCAAGGTGATCGGAGAGATCAAGGACGGCGACCGGGTGAAGATCAAGCCCGAACGGAAACCGGGGTCGTAGCCGGTCCATGCGTCCCTCGCTGCGCATCGTCTTCGAGGGGATTCGGATCGCCGGCCGCGCGCTCTTGACCAACAAGCTGCGCACGGTGCTGACGCTGCTCGGCAACATCGTGGGCATCATGTCGGTGATCGCGGTAGTGTCTCTGCTCGGCGGCATCGACCTCTACATGCGCCAGGAAGTGGCGTCCGAAGGCAGCAATCTCTTTACGATCACGCGCGTCAACTTTCTCGAAGACATCACAGACTTCGAGAAACTCGTCGAGAAACTTCAGCACAACCCGAATATCACCCGCGCGGATGCCGACGCGCTGCGCTCGAGCCTGACACTGTCGGAGTACGTGAGCGCGGAGGCGTCGACCCCGCAGACGCACGTGGCCGCCTACGGGAAGGACGTCCAGGCCGACGTGGAGGGGCGCGACGGGTACTACCCCTACATCGAGAGCATTCCCATCGACGCGGGCCGGCACCTCACGCCGCTCGAGGACCTCGAAAACGCGCAATCGGCCGTAATCGGATGGGAGGTGTACGAGGCCCTGATCGCGCCCCGCGATGCGATCGGCCGTACGATCCGCATCGGCGACCGTCATTTCAAGGTGGTCGGCGTGGCCGCCAGGCGCGGCAAGGTCCTCGGGCAGAGCCGGGATCGATTCGCGATCGTCCCGCTGGGCGCCTACCGCAAGCTGTTCGGCCCCGGCCAGTCGATCGACATCAAGATCGCCGCCGCCGACATCCGCATGCTCGCCGACGCCATCGACGAAGCGTCGGTGGCGATGCGCATTCGCCACGGGCTCGGGCCGCGCGAGGAGAGCGATTTCGGGATTTCCACGAGCGAGCAGCTCATCGACCTGTGGAAGTCGATCAGCCGGGGCGTGATGGTGGCGCTGGTGGCGCTGGTCGGCATCTCGATGGTGGTCGGCGGAATCGTGCTCATGAACACGATGCTGGTGTCGGTGACGGAGCGCACGCGCGAGATCGGGGTGCGCAAGGCGGTGGGCGCCCCCCGGGGCGCCATCGTGTGGCAGTTCCTGGTGGAGTCGGCGACGATGTCGGTGTTCGGCGGCGCGCTGGGGATGGCGCTCGGCTTCGCGATTGCGGCCACGGTGTCGGCGCTCTCGGTGCTGCCGTACGTGGTGAATGCGGCAATCGTCGTGCTGGCATTGGTGGTGACCATCGTGCTCGGTCTGGTGTTTGGAACCTACCCGGCGGTGAAGGCCGCGCGCCTGGACCCGGTGGAGGCGCTGCGCTCGGAGTAGGAGTGCTGTGGAGCGAGCACAGGCGGGTGGCGCCGACGGGCTGTCGGCGACAGGACCCGCGGCGCCGATTTCCGAGAGATGACGAAATGATCACACGTCCCACCAAACATGTGTTGTGGCGCGCGAACCTCGGCCAGGCCCTTGGCGTGATTCGCACCCATCGCATGCGCTCCGGGTTGCTGATCCTCGGCGTCGCGATCGGGATTTCCACCATCCTGATGATCGTCACCGTGCTCTCGGGGTTGAGCCGGAAGATCTATCGCGACATGGCCTCCGCGAACCGGCCCTACATCTACATCCAGAAGTTCGACATGTTCGTCTCGGGCGAGGAAGCGGAGGAGGCGATGCGGCGGCGGACATTCACGCGCGAAGATGTGGTGAAGCTGGTGGAGTTGTGCCCGAGCCTCGACGTCGTCGAGTACTTCGTGGAATCGCAGGGCGAGCTCGTGATTCGCTACGGCGCCGAGAAGACTCCGCCCACGTCGCTCTTCGGGTGCGGCACGGGCATGCTGGATATTTTTTCGCTCCACATCGACCGGGGCCGCTTCTTCACCGAGGCCGAGGTGCGCTATCGCGAGCGCGTGGCGGTGCTCGCGTCCGGGCCCGCCGAGGACCTGTTCAAGGGGCGGGATCCGATCGGCCGCATGGTGATCATCAAGGGCCAGAAGTACCGGGTAGTCGGCACGCTGGCGTCGCGCAAGCACGTGTTCGGCGCCATGACGGACAACTTCGTGTCGATACCGCACACGACCTTCGGCAAGGATATTCAGTACGAAGGCAGCTGGGTGACCATCGGGGCGACTGTGCGCGAAGGCGTCCCGCTCGAGCAGGGGGTCGAGGACGCCACGCGCGCCATGCGCGTCATCCGCGGATTGCGCCCGGGCGAGAAGAACGACTTCGACGTGACCACGAGCGAGGCGTTCATCGACCTGGTGAAGCGGGTGACCGTGCCCATCGGCATCGTGCTCACCATCATCGCCTCGATCGGACTGGTCGTCGGCGGCATCGGCGTCATGAACGTCATGCTGATATCCGTGACCGAGCGCACGCGCGAGATCGGCGTACGCCGCGCGATCGGCGCGGGCCGCGGCGACATCATGCTGCAGTTTCTGGTCGAAGCGGGGACCCTGACCGGAATCGGCGGGGTGATCGGGGTCGCGTTCGGCACGGCGCTGGCGTACCTGGTCTCCAGCCTGATCCACTTCCCCTTCTCCTTTTCGGTGGGCTGGACGGTGCTGTCGCTGGTGTTCTCGATTCTCGTCGGCGTCGGGTTCGGCCTGTATCCCGCGCGCCGCGCCGGCGACATGGACCCGGTCACCGCGCTGCGCTACGAGTAGCATTCGCGCTTGCCGCCCGCCCGCGGCTGGCCTACCTTGAGGGCGACGCCCCTTCCAGCACACGATGACTCGCCACCTGCCGAAGTTCCGCCTGCTCGCGACCGCGCTGACGCTCGCGTCGCTCGCGCTGGTCGCGCCGAGCGCGCGCGCCCAGAACTTCGGGCTGTTCGCGAGCGCCTTCCTGGATTCCACGCGGGCGCCTTCCGCGCGCATCACGGTGGAAGTCCCGTTCCGTACGCTCGTGTTCCTGAAGAAGGAAGGGTATTACGACGCGCGCTTCGAGTCGTACCTGTCGATCCGCCGCACCGACATCCAGAAAACGCGTCCGACGACGTACGTGCTCAACGGCTTCGCCACCGTGAAGACCTACGAGGAGACGAAGCAACGCGACCAGAAGGCCCGGGTGGGGCGGGAAATCAGGCTGGCGCCCGGCGACTACGAGATCGAGGCCATCCTGCGCATCCGGGAAACCATCATCGCGGTGACCCGTTCGGTGACGCTGCGCGTACCCGACTTCCTCGCGTCCGGCATGGGGTTCGGCACACCGCTGGTGCTGTCGATCCCGCCGACCTACACCACCAACTTCGCCCGCTGGTCGGAAGTAAAGGATCAGCTGGCCGGGGCGGATGCGCCGGCGAACGCCGCCATCGTCGGGCTCGAACGGCAGCCCGGGGTCCGCTTCGCGATCTATTTCGACAGCGAAGTCCGGGTGCCGTCGCCGTGCGACATCTACTACGAAGTCGCCGACGGCAGCAATCGTCAGGTCCTCTACGGCAAGCGCCGCATCGACCTCCGCGGCAAAGACGACGAGTTCGTGATCGCCTTCAACGTGGACGATTGGACGCCCGGCGCGTACCGGGTGAATCTGCGCGCGCAAACCCAGTCGCCCGCGCGCGACGCCACCGCGTCGGTGGATGTCCACGTCGACGTCACGCGCGCGATGCTGGGCGCCAACTTCGACGATACCCTCGAGATCCTCGGGCTGATCGCGAGCAGCGAGGAACTCAAGGAGCTGCGCGCGGCGCCCGAGGCCGGACGGGCCGCGGCGTGGGCGAAGTTCTGGAGCGCGCGCGACCCGGATCCGTCGACGCCGGAGAACGAGGCGCTCGCGCAGTATCTCGAGCGTGTCCAGTACGTGGTGAAGGAGTTCTCGCAGTTCGGCACGGGGTGGAGGTCGGATCGCGGACGCGTCTACATCCGCTACGGGCCGCCCGAGCAGATCGACACCGCCATGGACCAGCGCGCGCAGGGAGAGTACGAGATCTGGCGTTACTACACCCTGAACCGAAACTTCGTCTTTTACGACATGTTCGGGGTCGGCGACTTCAAACTGGTCGAGGGAGAATTGTGATGCGCCGGTTCCGGCACGCCACGCGCGCGTGTGCCCTGGCCACCGCGCTGACCGCGGCCGTCGCGATCGCGTGCGGGAACGACGCCGGGCGCGAGCGGGTGCTCGAGCTTGCGCTCGAGACCTCGCCCAACCGTCTCGACCCGGCGCTGGTGGTCGACGTCGCCGAGGGCGAGATCTGCACCCTCGTCTTCGACGGGCTGGTCGGCATTGCGCCGGACGGGAAACTGGTGCCCGCGCTCGCTCGATCCTGGGAGCTCGAGGACGGCGGGCGCCGCTACCTATTCCACCTGGATTCCCGGGCGATGTTTTCGAACGGGAAACCCGTGCGCGCGAACGACGTGGCGGCCAGTTTCACCCGCGTGCTCGCCCCCGCAACCGCGTCTCCGCGCGCGTGGGTGCTCGAGCGCATTCGCGGCGCCGTCGAGTTTCGCGCCGGCCAGGCGGCGTCGGTGGCCGGGCTGGTCGCGCGCGACGACTCGACGCTCGCCGTCGAGCTGGAGGAGCCGTTCGCGCCGTTTCTCTCCATGCTGGCGCTGCCCGCGGCGCGGGTGGTCGATGTCGCCGCCGGCGTGCCGTCCGACGGCGCGTTGCCGGTCGGATCGGGGCCGTGGACGGTGCGCGAGTGGGTGCGCGGCGACCGCATCACCCTGGAGCCCAACCCCCACCACGCGCACGCCGCGCGCGGGCTCGACGCGCTGCAGTACCGCGTGATCCCGGAGCCGTTCACCCGCATCGCGGAATTCGAATCGGGAACGATCGACGTGCTCGAAATCCCGGACGCGGAAGTGACGCGTTTCCTCTCCGGCCCGGACGCCGCGCGCGTGCAGCGGCGGGCCGAGCTGCGCGTCTTCTACATCGGGCTCAACAATCGCCGCCTGGCCGACGCGCGGGTGCGCCGTGCGCTCAACCACGCCGTCAACGTCGACGAGCTCGTCCGCGTCCTCGCCTCCGGGGCGGCGATCCCGGCGCACGGGGCCATTCCGCCGGCGCTCGCGGGCTATCGCGAGCGCGCGGGCTACGGCTACGACCCGGTGCTCGCGAAACGACTCCTGGCCGAGGCCGGCTTTTCCGACGGGTTGTCGCTGGAGATCTGGCACCGGGAGAGCGCGGAAGGGAATCGCGTGGTCGAGGCGGTGCAGGGGTACCTGCAGGCCGTGGGCGTCCACGCCACCCTGGTGCGGCGCGAGTGGACGGCGTTCAAGGAGGCGGTGAGCGCGGGCAAGGTCGACGCGTTCCTGCTCGATTGGTTCGCGGACTATCCCGACGCGGAGAACTTTCTCTTCCCGTTGTTCGATTCCAGCAACCAGGGCGGAGGCGGCAACCGCTCGTTCTTCTCCGATCCGGAGGTGGACCGCGTGCTGGCCGAAGCCAGCCGGATGCAGGATCCCGCGCGACGCAGCGACGCCTACGCCCGTGTCGACAGCCTGGTCTACGCGCAGGCGCCCTGGATCTACCTCTACTTTCCCACCACGTTTCACATCGTCTCCGACCGCGTGTCGGGCTACCGGCTCCCGGCGCTGTACCTGGGAAACGACTTCAGCGGCGTGACCAAGTCTCGCTAACGCCCATCGCAGCGGGGCGAATGTGCGTCGTTGATGCGCGCGCGCGCCTGACATATGCTCGGCCCGCATGTTCGGCTACGCGCTGCGACGTTTCCTCTGGTTCGTGCCCATGCTGCTCGGCGTGGCGACGGTGACGTTTTTGCTCCTGCACGTGCTCCCGGGAGACCCGGTGCTGAGCATGGTCGGCGAACGCTACGACGCCGACACGCTGGCGCGACTGCGCGCGGAAATGCACCTCGACGATCCGCTGCCGGAACGCTACCTCCGCTACCTCGGCAATCTCGCGCGTCTCGATCTGGGGACGTCGTACGTCACCGGCGCGCCGGTCTGGGATTCGATCCGCGAGCGCTTTCCGCTGACGCTTCGCCTCGCCGCCGCGGCGATGGCGATCGCGGTGGTGGTCGGGGTCGGGATCGGCGTGCTGGCGGCGTGGCGCCGCGGGTCGCCGCTCGATTACCTGCTCGTGGGCGGCTCGGTGGTCGGCGTCTCCATGCCGGTGTTCTGGCTGGGCGTGCTGCTGATCTATCTGTTTTCGATGCGCCTGGGATGGCTGCCCGCGTCCGGCTTCGGCAACGGCAATCCGCTCTACCTCGTGCTGCCCGCGATCACGCTGGCGCAGGCGTCCACCGCGTATGTCGCGCGCATCACGCGCTCGAGCGTGCTCGACGAGATCCACGAGACCTACGTGAAGGCGGCGCGCGCAAAGGGCGCGCCCGAAGCGCGGCTGCTGTTTCGGCACGCGCTGCGCAACGCGCTCCTGCCGATCATTACGGTTGTCGGCGTCGACTTCGGGAGCTACTTGAGCGGGGCGGTGCTGACCGAGTCGATCTTCGCCTGGCCCGGGTTGGGGCGCTTCACCCTCGACGCCATTCTCAAGCGCGACCTGCCGGCGATCCAGGGCGCGGTTCTGTTCATGGCGATCCTGTTCATGGTGGTCAATCTCGCGGTCGATCTGCTCTATGCGCGCGTGGACCCGCGCGTGAAGCTCGGAGGCAGGGGAGCGTAATGGCAGCCGTTCCCGCCGTTGCAACCGACGTCCCCGCGCGTCCCCGACGGACGGGAATGGCGCCCGCCCTTCGGCGCTTTGCCGCCCAGCGGGCGGGTGTGTTCGGGCTGGTGTTGATCGTCGTGACCGTCGGCGGCGGGGTTCTCGCGCCGTGGCTCACCCGCTACGATCCCACCGCGATCGCGATGGATCAGGCCCTGCAGCCGCCCGGTCCCGGCCACTGGCTCGGCACCGATGCCTTCGGGCGCGACGTCTTGAGCCGGGTGCTGCACGGCGCGCGTTTCTCGCTGGAGGTGGGCGTGGTGTCGAGGATCATCGCGCTCGCCCTCGGAGCGAGCCTCGGCCTGCTCGCCGGCTACTACGGCGGTCGCTTCGACCAGGTCGTCATGCGCGTGGCGGATGTGACCCTCGCGTACCCGGCGCTGCTCCTGTTGATCGCCGTCATGGCCGCGATCGGACCGAGCAAGACCGCGCTCTTCGTGGCCCTCGGAAGCGTGGGGTGGGCAGGGGTGGCGCGCCTGGTGCGCGCGCAGGTCCTCTCGATCAAGGAACGCGAGTTCGTGACCGCCATTCGCTCCCTGGGGGCGAGCGACCGCACGATCATCGTGCGACACCTCCTGCCCAACGTCCTGACACCCATGGTGGTGATCTTCTCGATGGGGCTCGGGGCGTCCATCATGGCGGAGTCGTCGCTGAGCTTCCTCGGGCTGGGCGCGCAGCCCCCGCACCCGAGCTGGGGCTCGATGATCAGCTCCGGATTGGATTATCTTCGAGTGGCGCCGTGGCTCTCGCTCGCGCCCGGGGTCATGGTGACCCTGACGGTGTTGGGCTTCAACTTGCTAGGCGATACCTTGCGCGACCTGTTCGACCCGAAGCTGGGGCGAGCGGCGCGCCGATGAACATGCTGCAGGAGATCAACGATACCCTCGCGGCGCTTCTCGCGGAGCGGGGCGTGGACGCGCGGACCACGCACACCCACGTGACGTCGCTCCCGCCGGACGGTTCCGTGGTCGAGGTCGAGGTCAGCGATCCGGACCTGGCCGATGAGCTTCTTCGCCGGCTCGGGCTGGATGCGGAGGGCCGGCGTCGGCTCCGCATCGTGGTCCTGCCCAGGGCCGGGCTTCCCGAGGCCCTGATCGCCGCGAGCAGCGTGGCCGATGTCCGCAGGCTCCCGTCCCACCCGTCCGAGCTCGTCACCCAGATCGTCTATGGCGACCTGGTCGTCCCGCTCAAGCAGGAGGGGGAGTGGTATCTCTGTCGAATCGACGACGGGTACCTGGGGTGGATTCGGAGCTGGCATCTGGTAGAAACCTCGCGCGCCGGGCAGGCGGAGTTCCTCCGCCGTTGCAGCCATCGCGTGGGCGTCAACCACTCCGAGGCCCTGACCGAGCCGGACGCACGCTCCCTGCCCGTGACCGACCTGGTGATCGGAACGCCGCTGGTCGCCGATCCGGGTGGCCGGCGGGGGTGGGCGGCGGTCGAGCTCGCCGACGGCAAGCGAGGATTCGTTCGGCGCCCTCACATCGAAAGGAAGCCACGGCAGGGGACGGTATCGCGCTCGAAGCTGGTCGCGACGGGGCTGCGTTTTCTGGGCATTCCCTATCTATGGGGAGGCAACACCCCGAAGGGCTTCGACTGTTCGGGGCTGGTCCAGCGGATCTACCGGCTCCATGGGGTGGTTATGCCACGTGATTCCGACATGCAATCCCGCTTCGGCGCGGCCCGGCGCACCCGCGATCTGGACGGCTTGTTTCCCGGTGACCTCCTGTTCTTCGGCAAGGTCTCCCAGCGCATCACCCATGTGGGCATGGTGCTCCCGGACCGGCTCTTCCTCCACGCGTACGGACAAGTTCGTGTTAATTCATTAGATCCAGCACATCCCCTGTTCGAGCCATCGCTCGCCGGTGACTGGCGGGGAGCCCGCGATCCCCTTGGCCAGGCGTTGCATCCGGCAGCGACTACGGTGGATACCCCCTTGTGAGCCGTTTCCCAAAGGTCCAAAAAAAACGTTGACGCCTTTCGGCGAACGCCGATAGATTACGCGCTCAAAGCTGGAAATGCCCTTTTTGGGGCATTCCCCGGGGGCTTCAGCCCGTAGCGCGGGTGCGGAAGACCGGGGGGTGAGGTCGATGGAGCCTTGCCCCAGCGGAGCACCCGTGACGGGCGTTCGATATGGTAGACAGGCAACGGGAATGGGCCGGTAACGCCCGGCGTTCACAGTGGACAGGCCGTTCCCACCAGAGGAGGTCAAGGTTATGTTAAAGCACTGGAGCAGAATTGCTCTGGCTTCGTTTCTGGTTTTGATGGTCGGCGCGTCGGTCGCGTTCGCGACCACCGCCCGGGTGCGGTCACTGGCAAACACCGGTGACTACATCAGTGATGACTCGGCGGTTAATCGTTGGTACAGCACGCTTTCCTCGTTCGCCAATCAGGTCAACGCCGAGCTGGGTCAGTTCGCGGGTACCCCCGGTAGTCTGGTGGACACCCGGGGCCTCGGTTGGACCCATGCCTGCGGAGACGACGGCAAGTGGGGTACGTATCGGATTTCGTTGAACGAAAACGCGCTCGATCACCCGGGTTTCTGGATCGGCAATCCGTTCTATCAGAGCCACTCACCCGGTGACGACGGTGGTCTCGGCGACCCGACGGGCGGTGCCTACGACGACACCCCGATCAACAAGTGGGATGTCGCGGGTGCGTGGGACCTTGGAGAATCCATGTCTCTCGGCGTCTCCGTCACCCAGTCGAAGTGGAGCTTCGAGGACACGGCAAACGACATCGAGGCCGACAACTCGTGGATCACGCTGGGCGCTGGTTTCTCGTGGACCAATGCCGACAACCTGGTGCTCGACGCCGCGGTGAATTTCGGTAACGCGGGCGGCAAGATGACCGACGGCGCCAACACGTCCGAGTGGGACAGCAAGACGGCGTTCGATATTCTCGCCCGTCTGTTCTGGGACTGGAAGGACGACGTCACGGTGGTACCGGTCGTGGAGTTCACCCAGTCCGATTATAGCCTGTCGGTCAGCCCGACGGCGCTCACGCCGCCCAACGGCGAGAAGCTGTCGGACTTTCTGTTCGGCCTGGGACTCAACATGGACGTGAACGAGGACAACATGCTGGTGTTCGCGCTCGAGTTCATGAATCGCAAGTATGAGTATTCGAACCCGGACACGGTTGCGGCTGGCTACGCGAGCACGACGTGGAGCTATACGCCGACGGTGCGTCTGGCGCTGGAGTCGGACATCACGACCTGGTTCACGACACGTATCGGCGCGGTCAAGTACCTCGGCAACGTGACCGACGAGTCCAACGGTGGCGACAAGTACAAGATCACGCCGGGTGCGCCGGGCATCCTGATCGGTGTAACGCCGCCGAGCGGGTTTGATTGGTACCTCGGTTGCGGGTTCACCGTCGCCGAGTGGACGATCGATCTCGAGATCAACGAAGAGACGCCGTTCAACATCGGCTACTGGCTGACGGGTTACTCGAATTACGGTTTGGGTGGCCCGGTGGGCCGAATCTCGGCCGTCTACAACTACTAAGTCCCGAGGCGTTCATCGCCGAAGGCGTGTGGTCGGACGCGGCCCCTTCCTCGCGAAGGGGCCGCGTTCTTTTTTTGCGCAGCTTCGCGTTTCTCGCCGTTCCCGGTCGTTCCGCCATCGGGGCCTGGAACTTGCACTCCACCCGGCGCAGACGGCTGCGCGAATGCATCGCGGCAGCGCACTATCGAGCGCGATCGGCGATGTACTTCTTCTACTATCTGCCCATCGGAGTCGACGCGGAGACCCGGCGGTTTCCGGTGTTCACCACGCTGTTCACCGTCATCTGCGTCGCGGTATTCGTCGCGCGCCGGGTGCTCGGAGAGGGCGCCGCGTTCGACGTTCGCAACTACGTGTACTACCCGGGCTGGTCCAGCCCGCTCACCGCACTCGCCGCCGGCTTTCTCCACTTCGGCTACTTTCATATCGTGTCCAACCTCGTCTATCTGGTGCTGTTCGGCCGCTATCTCGAAGATCGTCTGGGGCCGGGGATGTTCGCGCTGATGTTCGTCGGGTCGACGCTGGTCGGCAACCTGGCGCAGGGCTGGTACAACCTGCACGTGCTGGAGACGGGCGCGGGCATCATCGGCGCCTCGGGCGCGGTGTCGGGCATCATGGGTGCGTTTCTGATCCGGCTGCGCCACCACAACGTCAGGGTGGCCTACTGGGTGTTTGCGCCGCTGCTGGCAACGAACCGGGCCGGCACCGTGCAGATCCACGTGGTGTTTGCACTCGCGCTGTGGGTCCTGATCCAGGTGGTTCGCGGTCTGGTGCAACTCGAGGGCACCGGCGTCAACGTGGCGTATGTCACCCACCTGGTGGGGTTCGCCTTCGGGGTGGGGGCGGTGGTCGCGACGGGCGGCTGGCGCCTGGGCCGGATCGACGGTCACCTGGTGAAGGCGAAGCGCTACCTGCGTCGCGGCGAATTCTACGGCGCGCAGGACGAGTTGACGAATTACTCGCTCGCCCGACCGGACGACGGAGAGGCGCACGCGGCCCTGGCCAGAACGCGCGCGCAGTGCGCCGACGCTGCCGGCGCCCGGGCCAGCTACCGCGACGCGTGCGAGTGCTTCCTGCGCGCCGGGAGACGCGGCGAGGCGGAGCGGACGTTTCAGGAAGCCACGCGTTCGTTCCCGGACTTCGTGCTTTCGGCGCCGGCGCACCTGGACCTCTGCTTCGGCCTGGAGCGCAATCTCAAGCCGGCCGTTGCACTTTGCGCCTACGAGGGCTTCGGGCGGGTCTACCACGACCACGCGGAGGCCCCATTCGCCCTGCTGCGGGCAGCCAATCTCCACGCCAAGCAGGGGAATATCGCGCGCGCGAAGAGCTGCTACGAGCGTATCGTCACCGGCTACCCGGACGACGACTGGGTCGAGTTTGCCGCCGAACACGCGCGCCGGCTCGGCGCGGCGTAGTCGTCGTTTCCAGCCCCGCCGCCGGGGGTGACAGGCCGGTCGTTGGCCGCGTAACCCCAGCCTCGGTAATATTCTTGCCAATTTCTCCGGCCCGGTGATAGCCTGCCGATGGCCGCGGGTGCGGCCGGCGGAAATCGGGAGGTGGCGGTGTGGAAGGTGGTACGGTTCGGGGACTTCCGTCGAGTGACCGACCGCGCGAGCGGTTGTATACCAGGGGCGCGGCGGAGCTATCGCTGCAAGAACTCCTCGCGATCATCATCGGCGGGGGGACGCGCGGGTCCGGGGCGCTGGTACTGGCGCTGAGTTTGCTTGGGGAATTCGGGGATCTGGTGACGATGGGACGAGCGGGCGTCGATGAACTGCGCCGCGTGCCCGGTATCGGGTTCGCGCGTGGGTGCCAGGTGGTCGCCGCTTTCGAGCTGGGCAAGCGCTTCGCCAGGGAGTCGAGGTCGAGTGGTTCGTCCGTGCGCGCCCCGAAGGACATCGCGCGCATGTTCATGGACGAGATGAAACACTACGACCGCGAACACTTCAAGGCGGCGTTCCTCAACACGAAGAATCAGGTCATCAAGGTCGTGACGGTGTCCATCGGATCGCTCAACGCGTCGATTGTGCACCCGCGTGAGATCCTGAAGCCGGCGATTGCGGTCAGCGCCGCGTCGATCATCCTCGTTCACAATCATCCCACGGGAGATCCCACGCCCAGTCGCGAGGATGTCGAGTTCACGCGCCGCTTTGCGAAGTGCGGGGAGTTGATCGGCATCGAGCTGCTCGATCACATCGTGATCGGGGCGGATCGGTTCCAGAGCCTTAAAGAGTCCGGCTGCTTCTAGCCCGGACCGGGGGTGGGAATGTCGTTGTTTGCCCGGCTGTCCAACTATCTGACCAATGACGTCGCCATCGACCTCGGCACCGCGAACACGCTCGTGTACGTGAAGGGGAGCGGCATCGTGCTGAACGAGCCGTCGGTGGTGGCGGTCGACCAGCGCACCAAGAAGGTATTCGCGGTGGGCCTCGAGGCCAAGACCATGCTGGGCAAGACCCCCGAATACATCGCGGCGATCCGGCCGATGAAGGACGGCGTCATTGCGGACTTCGAGATCACCGAGATGATGCTGCGCGAGTTCATCCGCAAATCCCAGAAAAAGAAGCACTTCATCCGTCCGCGCATCGTGATCGCGGTGCCGTCCGGAATCACCGAGGTGGAGAAGCGGGCGGTTCGCGACTCGGCCGAGCACGCCGGGGCGCGCGAGGTGTTCCTGATCGCGGAACCCATCGCGGCGGCGATCGGCGTCGGACTCCCGGTGGATAAGCCGTCGGGGAACATGATCATCGACATCGGCGGCGGCACCACCGAGATCGCCGTGATCGCGCTCGACGGCATTGTCGCCGACAGCTCGATCCGGGTGGCGGGCGACGAGTTGGACGAGGCGATCGTCAACTACGTCAAGCGCACCTACAACATGCTCATCGGCGAGCAGACCGCCGAACAGATCAAGATGAAGATCGGGTGCGCGGTCAGGCTGGATAAGCCGCTCGAGATGGAGATCAAGGGACGCGACCTGGTGGCGGGAATCCCCAAGAACCTCAAGCTCACCAGCGAGGAGATCCGGGAAGCGATCAGCGAACCCATCTCCCAGATCGTGGAGGCTCTGAAGAACGCGCTCGAACAGACCCCACCCGAGCTCGCGGCCGATATCGTCGATCGTGGCATCGTGATGACCGGAGGCGGAGCCATGCTGAAGGGACTCGACCAGCTGCTGAAGCGGGAGACGAACCTTCCGATCAACGTCGTTGACGACCCGCTCCTGTGCGTCGTGCTCGGCGCGGGCAAGGTGCTCGACAATATCCACTACTACGATCGGGTGCTCATGCATAGCTCGCGCGACTAGCATATGCACCTGTTCGAGGCCGTTTTTCAACGATACCGCGACCGCACGGTCCTCGTCGTCCTGATCAGCCTCTCCATCGCGCTCATGTCGTTGCCCGAGCCGGTCCAGCTGGACGTGGCCCGGGGCCTCGTCGGCCGTCTGGTGCTCCCGGCCCAGCGCGCCACGACCTTCGTGACCGACTACGCCGACGTGCGGGCCGAGAACGAGCGCTTGCAACGAATGGTGGCGACCCTGATGCTGGAGCGCGAGCGGCTGCTCCAGTATCGGGACGAACGCGAGCGCCTTCGGCGCCTGGCCGAGTTCAAGGAAGAACAGACCCACCGGCTGGTCCCCGCGGAAGTAGTGGGCCGCGACTTCGACCGTATCCAGACCAACCTGGTGATCAACAAGGGCAGCGAGGCGGGACTGCGCGCGCGCATGCCGGTGTTTTCGTACGGCGGACTCGTCGGCAGCCTCGCGAAGGTCTTCGCGAACTCCTCGTGGGTGCAGCTGCTCACCAGCAAGAATCACCCGGTGAGTTGCATCGACAAGCGCAGCCGCGTGGTGGGCGTGTTGGAGTGGCGCCATCGCAATTCCTTCGAGCTGCGCCACGTGAGCTCGAACGAAGACGTCGCCGTCGGCGACACGCTGGTGACGAGCGGCTTCGGCGGCACCATTCCCAAGGGATTTCCGGTCGCGATCGTCTCGCGGGTGGGGCAGTCGACCGACGGCTTGAGCCTGCGGGTGGACGCGCGCAGCCCCGTCAATTTCGTCTCGCTGGAAGAAGTATTCGTCATGACCGAAGAGATTCCCTGGGATCGCTCCCTGTTCTACGAAGAGGCGGATACCGCGCTCATGCGGGACGTGCTCCGTTCCAGGAGCCAGCGGTGAAGTTCCTGGCGCCGTTGCTCGGGGTCGTCATCTACCTCGCGCTGCAGGCCGCGGTGGCGGGTCGCATCGCGATCGGTTCCATCGCGCCCGACTTCGTGGTGGTGTGCGTGATGCTGTTCGGGCTGCAGCGCGGGAGGATCCAGGGGTCGCTGTTCGGGTTCTTCGTCGGATTCCTGGTCGACCTCAGCAATCCCGGTTTCCTGGGGCTCAATGCCCTCACCAAGTGCCTGCTCGGCTTCGCGGCGGGCGGGTTGGGGGCCGCGGCGTCGCCCGGGGTGCTGGTGCTGGCGATCGTGTTCTTCGTGGGCGCCCTTGCGCACGACCTCGTCTACCTGCTGATTTACCTGTGGCCCGCGGTCGGCAGCGCCCTCTTGACGCTGGTCACGACCGCGCTGCCGTCGGCGCTCTATACCGCCGTCGCGGGTGTCGCGGTCGAGCGCATCCTCGCCCTGCTGGGGGCGAAGGTGGTGACGTCGTTTGGCAAAGAGAGACAGTACTAGCCTCCGGGAGGGGCCGTTTCGCCTCCGGACGCTGCTGGTCGTGCTCGGCTTCGGGTTCGCCGCGATCCTTATCCGCCTCTTCGCCCTCCAGGTCGTGCACCACCAGGAATACGCGCAGTTCGCCCGCGACAACCAGCTCCAGCGCGAGCGTCTGCAGGGCCCCCGCGGTCTCATCCGCGACCGCTACGGCCGCGTGATCGTGGACAACACCATCAACTTCCAGGTGGTGGTGCAGTGGCGCTCGCGCGATGAAATCGTCGAGACCGTCCGCCACCTCTCCGCGTACATCCCCATCGACACCACCCGCGCGATGACCCGCTTCGACGCGTGGCAGAAACGGTACGGGCGCGTCGCGTTTCCGCTGTTTCCCGACGCGGACAAGTTCGTAATCTCCTTCGTCCGCGAGAACGCCGACGACTATCCCCACGTGCGCGTCGAGTCGCGGCTGCGCCGCCTCTACCCGCCCCGCGGGGTGGCGGCGCACGTGCTGGGGTACGTCGGCGAAGTCACCCCCGAGGACGTGGCCGCCGGCCACGGCACCTACGAGGCGGGCGACTTCACCGGCAAGGCCGGGCTCGAGAAGCAGTACGAGGACAAGCTCCGTGGCACGCCCGGGCAGCGCGCGATGGAAATCACCGCCAACGGCACCTCGCTCGGCGAAGTGCCCGAGCTCTCGACGGCGCCGATCCCCGGCAAGGACCTGCACCTCTCGCTCGACTTCGAGATGCAGGAGTACCTCGATTCCCTGCTGGCGACGCACGATAATCCCAGTGCCGCCGTCGTGCTCGACGTGAAGACCGGCGGCATCATCGCGGCGGCCAGTCGGCCGTCCTACGACCCGAACGAGTTCGCCGCGGGTGTGTCCGCTTCCATCCTCGGGGGCCTCCTCGACGACCCGACCAAGCCGATGTTCAACCGCATCTCGCAGGCACGCTATGCGCCGGCGTCGACGTTCAAGATCGTGGTGACGACAGCGGCGCTGCAGAACGGACTCGTGGACCCGGGCCGCGTGCTCACCTACTGCGACGGCACGCACCGCTTCGGCAATCGCATCTTCCGGTGCTGGAAGGAGGATGGACACGGCGGCATGAACCTCATGTCGGCGATCATCAACTCGTGCGACGTCTATTTCTACCGGATCGGGGAGATGATGGACGTCGACGTCCTCGCCGCGTCGGCCACCGCGTACGGCCTCGACCGCAAGACCGGCGTCGACCTCCCGATCGAGGTCGCCGGTAATGTTCCCACGCGCCGCTACTACGACAAGCGTTTCGGAAAAGGGCGATGGACGCAGGGCCTGATGATCAACAACGCGATCGGCCAGGGAGAGTATCTGGCCACGGTGCTGCACGTGGCGCGAATCGCCGCGGCGGTGGCGAACGGCGGGTGGCTGGTCCAGCCCCGTTTCGTCGACCACGTGGACGGCGAGCCGTCGGTCGAGCCGACGCGGGAGCGCGTGCCGGGGCTGGAGGGCTCGACCCTCGCATTCATCCGCCGCGCGATGCTCGGTGTGGTGGAGTCGCCCGGGGGCACCGCCCACTGGACTGAGCTTCGGTGGCTCAAGGTGGCGGGAAAGACCGGGACGGCGCAGAACCCGCACGGCGACCACCATTCGTGGTACATGGCCTACGCACCCGCCGACGACCCCGAAATCGCGCTCGCCATCCTGGTCGAAAACGCCGGGCACGGGGGAGACGTGTCGGCCCCGGTGGCCCGCGACTTTTTCGCCGAGTACTTTCGCCCGGGACGCCGGGAGGGAAGCGTGGTGTCGCGCGCGCGGCCCACGATGCCCGCCGGGTTCGATTCGCTCTCGGTCGACCGGCTTCGCGCCGCCGGGGTCGGGAGAATGACGCCATGAAGCTCTCCCGCAACTTCGACTGGGTGATCGTGCTGTGCGCGGCGATCCTCACCCTGGTCGGACTGTCGATCGTGTTCTCGGTCTCGCACTCGATCGGAGACGCGCACGCCGAGTGGCTGCGCGGCTCGTACTTCACGCGCCAGCTCCTGTGGGTCGGCCTCGGGCTGCTGGTCATGCTGGTCGGGTTCGCGGTTCCGTTTCGGGTCTTCGAAACTCTCGCCTACGCCGCATACGCGGCCTGCCTGACCCTGCTGGTGGTCGTGCTCCTGCTCCCCGCGAAGGGAGAAACCCAGCGGTGGTTCGTGGTGGGGCCGCTCGCGATCCAGCCGAGCGAGTTCACGAAGGTGGCGGTCCTGCTGGTGTGGGCGCGGATCCTCTCGGGGCACCGCGCGGATCCGAATCGCCCGCGCACCCTGATCCCGGTGCTGTTTCTCTTCCTGGTCCCCTTTGCGCTGGTGCTCAAGCAGCCCGACCTCGGCACCGCGATGGTGTTCGCGGGCATCCTGCTCCCGGTCCTGTTCTGGCGCGGGTTCCGCGGCCTCCACATCCTGTTCCTGCTCTCGCCGCTGGTGAGCAGCGTGTTGATCATCTACGGGGAGAACGTCACCCACAACCCGTGGCCGTTCGGGATCTTCATCGTGCTGATTCTGGTCGTCGCCTACCTGCGGCGCGCGTTCCTGGTCGAGTCCGTCTCGCTGGTGGTCGCGAACGTCGGCATCGGCCTGTTCCTGCCCGTGTTCTGGAACCACCTCAAGCCCTATCAGCAGAACCGGGTCACCAATTTTCTGGACCCGGATTCCGACAAGCTGGGCGCGGGCTGGCAGGTGATTCAGTCGAAGATCGCCATCGGGTCCGGCGGTTTCGGCGGGAAGGGATACCTCGAGGGAACGCAGAAGGCGCTCGAGTACCTGCCCGCCAAGCATACCGATTTCATCTTCTCCGTGCTGGGCGAGGAGCTCGGTTTCGTCGGCGCGCTCGCGATCCTGTTCGTGTTCGCGGTCCTGATCACGCGCGCCCTCATGGCGGCGCAGAAGATGAAGAGCGAGTTCGCGGCGACGTTGTGTGTGGGCATCGCCTCCTACTTCGCGTTCCAGGTGTTCATCAATATCGGGATGACGACCGGGATCGCGCCGGTGGCCGGGATCCCGCTTCCCTTCATCAGCTACGGCGGGAGTTCCATGCTGGTGAGTTCCTTTTTCATCGGGCTGTTGCTCAACTGCGCGGCGCGGTGGTCGGAGTACTAAGACGCACCATGACAGGACGCGCGCGCGGCGGTATATTCTGACCCGTCGGCGTTGCGCCCCGACTTACCACGGAAGGACCATCGATGCACCCAATCCTCATCCAGCTGGGCCGGATCCAGATCCGCTCGTACGGTTTCATGCTGGCAGTAAGTTTTCTCCTCGGCATCTGGCTCGCCGGCCGGCGCGCCAAGCGATACGGAGTCGACCCACAGAAAATTCTCGATTTGAGCGTGGTCATCATCCTGGCGGCGGTGGTGGGATCGCGGCTCCTCTACGTCGTGTTTCACCTCGACCAGTACTCGAACCCGCTCGACATGTTCGCGCTCTGGCAGGGTGGGGCGACGTTCTATGGCGGCTTTCTGCTCGCGATGGCGGCGTCCTACTGGTGGGTCCAGCGCAACAACCTGTCCTTCCTGACGGTCGCGGACGTGATCGCCCCGTCGATGGCGCTCGGGCTCGTGTTCACGCGGGTCGGGTGCCTGCTCAGCGGCTGCTGCTTCGGCAAGCCCACGGATGGACCGCTGGGGCTGGTGTTTCCGCCGGACTCGCCCGCCGGGAGCGCGGCGGCCGCGTTTGCCGCCGAGAGAGGACTCGGCCACGTGGCGCTCCACCCCACGCAAATCTATTCGTCGTTCAAGGGGCTGGTGATCTTCCTGGTGCTGATGGCGGCACAACGGCACATCACCCGCCGCGGAGCGCTGTTCGGACTCTTCCTCGTCCTGTACGGAATCGGCCGGTTCACAATCGACTTCTTTCGTTTCTACGAACCGAACGCGCGCATACTCGCCGGGCTGACGTTCAACCAGGTAATCAGCGTCGTGCTGATCCTGGTCGGCGCTCTGCTGCTGGCGCGCCGAGAGAAGCAGGCGCCTGCAACGGGCTGACTCTGCGTGGGTGGGGTGGTGGGGTGGGGTGGATCGGCGAAGGGCTGGAGGCGGTCGTCGGCTTTCTGGTCGACGAGCGCTGTCACGCGTGCGGTTCACCGGCGCGCGCGCCCGATTCCGCAGGCCACGAGCCGGTCTGCCATCCGCTCACCGATTTGCTTCGCCTGCGGGTCGGGCCCTTTCAGTTTGGGACGCGATTGCTGTGCGGGCGGTGCGCGAGGCGGGTGCGGCTGTTTCGGGAGCCGCTCTTGCTGCCGGCGGTCGCGAGCGCGGCACCCGCGCTGGTCGTTTACCCCGCCTTTGCCACCGACGACACGCTGCTGCGGCTCATCCATGTGATGAAGTTCGGCCGGCGGGAGCGGCTGGCCTCGTGGCTCGCCCGCGCAATCTCGAACGGGTTGCCGCGCCGCGCCCTGGACGAGCTGCCCGCGCCGGCCGTGCTGGTGCCGGTTCCCATGGATCCGCGCTCGCGGCGGCGTCGAGGCTTCAATCAGGCGGAGCGAATCGCGGTCGAGCTCGCGCGCGCGTGGGACGTGCCGGTCGCGACACGCGCCCTCGCCAAGACCCGCCATACGCTCGCGCAGTCGTCGCTGGGCCGGACCGATCGCGCGCACAATCTCGCTTGCGCGATGGTTCCCGGGCGTGAACCCGTGGTGGGCAGGTCCACCGTCCTCGTGGATGACCTCGTCACGACCGGCGCCACGGCGGCCGCGTGCGCGGCCGTCCTGCGACTCGCAGGCGCGGTCTCGGTGCGCGTGGTGTGCGTCGGCTACCGGCCCTGAACCACGCCGAACCAACGACGCTTCTGCAATCTTGACAAGGACTTCCATCGAAAGCTATTATCAATTAGGCGGGCGGGAACGATCTCCCGGGCCACGGGATTGCCAGTGTCGATCGTTTCGTCGTAAGGTCGTGGTCTTCCCGGGTGAGCGGTACGCGACAGCCGGTTCGGTTTCTACTGACGATCAAGCACATGGTGCCCTCGCCGCGTTGGAAGACGTGCGGCCGCGAACGTGGTGAACGAGTGAGGGTGAAGGAGGGTCTCGAATGGCGATCACGGTCGCGATCAACGGATTCGGGCGCATCGGTCGCCTGGTCTACCGCCATGCGTTCAACGACGCGCGTTTCCACATCGTGGCGGTGAATGACATCACCAGCCCCGACATACTCGCGCATCTGCTCAAGTACGACTCGGTGCACGGGCGCTTCCCGGGCAAGGTCGTCGCCACCAAGACCGGCATCGAGGTCGACGGCAAAGCGCTCGACGTGATCGCGGAGAAGGACCCCACCAAACTCCCGTGGAAAGAACGCGGCGTCGATGTCGTGGTCGAATCGACCGGGTTGTTCACCAAGCGCGACGACGCGGCGAAGCACCTGCAGGCAGGGGCGAAGCGCGTGCTCATCTCGGCGCCAGCCACCGACCCGGACATCACCATCGTGATGGGGGTCAACGACAAGCAGTTCGACCCCGAGACCCATCGGATCGTGTCCACCGCGTCGTGCACGACGAACTGCCTGGCGCCGGTGGCCAAGGTGATCCACGATGCCTTCGGCATCAAGCACGGAATCATGACGACGATCCACGCGTATACCAACGACCAGGTCATGCTCGACCAGCCGCACAAGGACCTGCGCCGGGCGCGGGCGGCGGCGGTTTCGATGATCCCGACCACCACCGGCGCGGCGCGCGCGGTGACGACGGTCCTGCCCGAGCTCAAGGGCAAACTCGACGGCATGGCGGTCCGGGTGCCAACCGTGGACGGTTCGCTGGTGGACCTGACGTTCGAAACGGAGAAACCAGCGTCGGTCCCCGCGATCAACCGGGCGATGCTGGAGGCGTCGAAGGCGGCGATGAAGGACATCATCGAATATACCGAGGACCCGATCGTCTCGGTCGACGTGATCGGCAACCCGCACTCCGCGGTGTTCGACGCGCTTTCGACCATGGCGATCGGGGACCGCTTCTTCAAGGTGCTCGCGTGGTACGACAACGAATACGGCTACTCGGGCCGTATGGTGGACATGCTTCGTCTCATCGGGAGATGAGGGTGAGTAAGGAATGAAGAAACTTTCGATTCGTGACTGCGACGTCAAGGGCAAGCGCGTGCTCGCGCGCGTGGACTTCAACGTCCCGCTGGACAGCGACCGGAGCATCACCGACGACACACGCATCGTGGAATCGCTCCCGACCATCCGCGACGTGGTGGATCGCGGCGGGCGTCTGATCCTGATGAGCCACCTGGGGAGGCCGCGGCACGGCCGCGACCCCGAGCTGAGCCTGGCGCCGGTGGCGCACCGGCTCGCGGAGCTGGTGAAGAATCCGCTGCGGTTCGCCGGCGATTGCGTGGGCGAGGATGTGCAGCAGAAGGTGGCGGGGTTGCGGGACGGCGAGATCCTGCTGCTGGAGAACCTGCGCTTCCACCCGGGCGAAGAGGCGAACGACCCCGCGTTCGCCAGGGAGCTGGCGGCGCTGGCGGACGTCTACGTCAACGACGCGTTCGGAACCGCGCACCGGGCGCACGCCTCGACGGCCGGCGTGGCCGACTACATCCCGGTGCGGGCGGCCGGGCTCCTGATGGAAAAGGAGCTCCGGGCGCTGGGGCAGGCGCTGAGCGACCCGACGCGGCCGTTTCTGGCCGTGCTCGGCGGCGCCAAGATCTCGGGCAAGATCGACCTGATCAAGTCGTTGCTCGACCGCGTCGACGTGCTGCTCGTCGGCGGCGGGATGATGTACACCTTCTTCAAGGCGTCGGGGCTCGAGATCGGCCGGAGCATCGTCGACGAGAAGCACCTGCCGATGTGCAAGGAATTGCTCGCGCAGCGCAAGCCGGGGCGTTCGCGCCTGCTGCTGCCGGTCGATACCATCGTGGCCCAGGAGATCAATGACGACGCGCCCGCGCGCGAGGTTTCCATCGCGGACATACCGGAGGACTGGATCGGCGTCGACATCGGGCCGAAGACCGTCGACCTCTTCAAGGCGCAGATCGCGGGTGCCAGGACCATTTTCTGGAACGGACCGATGGGGGTTTTCGAGAAGCCGTCCTTCGCGGAGGGCACCAAGGCGGTGGCCCGCGCCATCGCCGACGCGACCGATCGCGGTGCGACTACCATCGTGGGCGGGGGCGACAGCCTCGCCGCGATCAATTTGATGGGCATCGCCGGCCGGTTCACGCACATTTCAACCGGCGGCGGCGCGTCGCTCGAGTTCATGGAAGGGCGGTCGCTCCCGGGCGTCGAGGCGTTGTGCGACGTCGCCGAAGTAGCGGGATAACGGCGCGCCCGACATGCCGCGCCGCAAGCTCATCGCCGCCAACTGGAAGATGAACAAGACCATCTCCGAGGCGACGGCGTTCGCCGCGCAGATGCGACCCGCTCTCGCTGCACTTTCCGCCTGTGACCTCGTGGTCTTTCCCGCTTTTCCCGGTCTGCGCGCGGTCGCGGTCGCACTCGCCGGCACCGCGGTCGGTGTCGGCGCCCAGGACCTCTTCTGGGAGACGGGCGGCGCGTACACCGGCGAGGTCTCGGCCGCGATGCTCACCGACGCTGGCGCGGAGTGGGTGCTCGTCGGCCATTCAGAGCGCCGGCACGTGGTCGGGGAATCGAACGAGGTGGTGGCGCGCAAGTTGGCCGCCGCGCTCGCCGGCGGGTTGAAGCCGATTCTATGCGTGGGGGAGACCCTCGCCGAGCGCGATGCGGGCAGTCAGGTTCGGGTGGTCGAGGCGCAGCTCACTTCCGCCTTCGCCGGGCGCAGCGCGGGCGAAGCGGCGCGGACCGTGCTCGCGTACGAGCCGGTGTGGGCGATCGGCACCGGCCGCATGGCGACGCCGGCGGACGCCGAGCAGATGCACCGCGCCATCCGGGGGTGGCTCGGGAGCCGATTCGGCCCGGACGTGGCCGCGCGCGCGCGCATCCAGTACGGTGGCAGCGTCAAGCCGGAGAGCGCCCGGAGCCTGCTGGAACGGGACGAGATCGACGGCCTCCTGGTCGGCGGCGCCAGCCTGGACGCGAGTTCGTTCCTCGCGATCGCCCGCGCCGCACACTGAACGCCGGCGCCCGGCCCCCTTTCGGTCCGCGGGTTGACTTTCCGACCCTTGTTTGCTAGGCTCGCTCGCCGCGGTGTGAACGCCGCGCGCGGATTTCGGCGGGGTTCGTCCCCGGAAGGCAGGGTTTCTCTCCATGTTGTTCAACCTGTTGATTGGTTTGCACGTGCTGGTGTGCTTCGTGCTGATCCTGACCGTGCTCCTGCAGTCGAGCAAGGGCGGCGGGCTGGCCGGCGCGTTCGGGACGGGCGGGCAAACCATGTTCGGGGGTCAGGAAACGGCGACGTTTTTGAGCCGCCTCACTACGTACCTGGCCGTGACCTTCATGGTCCTCTCGCTGTTGCTGGCGTTTCTCTCGGCGCGGCGAACGGCGCCCGGCAGCCACAGCGTCGTGCGCCAGGCCGCGCAGCAGCAGCAGAGCACGATTCCGGAGGGTCAGAGCATCGACGAACTCTTGAACGCCGGGGACACGACGCGCGCCGCCGGCACCGACACATCGCGTACCCGCCCATAGAACGCGGCCCAGGTGGTGGAACTGGCAGACACGCTATCTTGAGGGGGTAGTAGACGAAAGTCTGTGCGGGTTCGAGTCCCGCCCTGGGCACCATGTCATTGACTCGCCGCCGCGCTCTGGAATCGACTGGACACGGCGGGGTACTAGAAAACGGGACGCACGGCGTCCCGTTTTGTTTTGACGCGTGAGGCGCCGGCCTCGCGGAAGGAGGAACAGGAAATGGGAAAGACGGGACTCAAGGCGAGCGCCGCCGCGGCGGCCGTGGCTGGCATGCTGGGCGCTTTTGCCGTGCCGGGACTGGCCGCGGACGCGCGCAGCACCGCCGCCGACCGCAAGTCGGTGGGCATCACCATCTACAACGACAACCTGGGCCTGGTGAAGGAAGTCCGGTCGGTGCAGCTGGCGACCGGAATACAAAATCTCTGGTTCGAGGGGGTGGCCGCACAGGTCGACCCCACCTCGGTTCACATCCGGTCCGTGGACGCCCCGAACGCGCTGCACGTGCTCGAACAGAACTTCGAGTACGACCTCATTTCGCCCGAGCGTCTCATGGAAAAGTACCTCGGGCAGCAGGTCGAGCTCGTCATGCGCAAGGGCGAGAACGAGGAAGAGACGATTCGCGCCCGTCTGATCGGCACGTCGGGGGGCAACGTCTACGAGCTGGAAAACGGCAAGATCGCGGTCAACCCGCCGGGGCGGGTCGTGCTGCCGGCGCTTCCCTCCGGGTTGATTTCGAAACCGTCGCTGGTGTGGATGCTCGAGAGCAACCGGACCAAGCACACGGTCGAGGCGAGCTATCTGACCGCGGGCATGGGGTGGAAAGCCGACTACGTCGCCGTGCTGGCGGCGGACGATTCGAAGCTCGACCTCTCGGGATGGGTCACGATCGACAACCGCAGCGGGGCGACCTATGACAACGCGTCGCTCAAGCTGGTGGCGGGCGACGTCAACCGGGTCCGGCCGGAACGGCAGCAAATGCTGGCGATGGATGACATGCAGGCCGGCATGGCGCGCACCAAGGAGCAGTTCCGGGAGGAAGCGTTCTTCGAGTATCACCTCTATACCCTCGAGCGCCCGGCCACGCTCAAGGACAACCAGACCAAGCAGATCTCCCTCCTGTCGGCCGAGGGCGCGAAGGCGAAGAAGTCGTTCGTCGTCTCGCCGCTGGCGAATTTCTGGTGGTTTTCCCGCATCGATGCCTCCGAGAAGCCCAAAGTGGGAGTGTACATCTCGCTGGAGAACTCGAAGTCGAACGGGATGGGAATGCCGCTGCCGAAGGGGACTGTTCGCGTCTACAAAAAAGACTCCAAGGGCGATCTCCAGTTCGTCGGCGAGGACAGCATCGACCACACCCCCGAGGACGAGACCGTCCGCGTCAAGATGGGCGACGCCTTCGACATCGTGGCGGAACGGGTACAGACGAGTTTCGAAGTGCTCTCGAGCGGACACCTCTACCGGTCGGCGTACAAGGTGACGATTCGCAACCACAAGGCGGAGGGCTTGACCGTGTCGGTGGTCGAGCTCCTGACCGGCGACTGGGCGATCACCCAATCCTCGCACAAGTACGAAAAGGAGGCCTCGCACCGGGTGCGCTTCGACGTCCCGGTGGCGTCGAAGGGCGCGGCCGAGCTGACCTATACGGCGGAGATTCGCTACTAGCGACCGGCCGGGAGAGTGCCCGGCGGGCGGCCCCGATGTGCGCCACATAGGTGTTTACACCGTCCCGGCGTCGTATTAGGATTCGCCGCGATTCGAATCGAGGGGGACGCCGTGGGCACCACAGATCAGACCATCGCCATGAATCCGGGCACGATCACGATCGTGCTGGCCGCAGTGGGTATCCTCGGAATTCTGATTGGCGTGTTCGCGCTCGTGCGCGTGCGATCGATCAGCCGGCGTTTTTCGTGGGTGACGGGGGGCGACGGGGCCGGGGTCGACACGCTGCCGGCGCTGTTGCGCGCGGTGCAGACCACCCAGAAAGACATCGCCGCGCTGGAGAGCGCGTTCGCGGCGGCCTCGATCGAAGCCCGCACGCATTTCAAGCGCATGGGGATCGTGCGCTACAACGCCTTCGACGGCGTCGCCGGCCAGCAGAGCTACTCGCTGTGTCTCCTGGACGAGAATCGAAACGGCATTCTCATTTCGAACATCGTCGGGACGAATTCCAGCCGCAGCTACGCGGTGGAGGTCAAGGCCGGCGAAGTCGCCCGCCCGCTGGGGGACGAAGAGTCGCAGGCGCTGGCCGCAGCGACGAAGAACGGGAACTAACCGGCTATTCGGATTGGTTCCGCTGCTGCTTGCTGTAGTTGTCGAGGATCCGTTTTTCGGTGGGTGTGAGCTTCTCGTATCCCTTCGCCGAAATCTTGTCGAGGATGGAATCGATGTTGTCGGTGCGGCCGTCCTCATCCCTCCGCCGCCGGTCCGCCACGTAGGATTTCCACTGCCGCCGGGGGCCGGCGTTGAAACGCACCCGCCGGGCGATGTCGCGCCGGAAGAACCACAGCCCCGCCAGCATGCCGCCCATGTGCGCAAAGTATGCGACGCCGGCCGGCCCCGCGATGCCATTGGCGAGCTGCAGGACGGCGAGTCCGATCACGAAGTACTTCACCTTCACCGGCACGAGGAAGTACAGGTAGACGTAGCTGTCGGGGAAGAGCATGGCTGCCGCGAGGTACAGCCCGAAGATCGCTCCGCTCGCGCCGATCACGCTCGCGTTGTACTGCAGGAGCATGTGCAGGATGGCGCCGCCGACCCCGCAGGTGAGGTAGTACACGACGAAGCGGCGCGCCCCCCAGACGGACTCCACCATGTTGCCCATGAAGTAGAGGACGATCAGGTTGAAGAACAGGTGCCAGAATCCGCCATGCAGGAACATGTACGTGACTACCTGCCACACGTACAGGTGCTCGACGGCCAGTCGCGGAGTGAGCGCCAGCCACGCGTTGATCGCCGGTACCAGGTTTTGCAGGAAGAAGACGGCAACGGTTATGACGATGATGCGGCCCACGGCCGTCCCGAAAAACGGGTGGCCCGAGAAGCGCTGAGGCGGGCGGTGCGAAAAGGTGTTCATGATCCGGGCCGGGGTTGCCCGCATCCAACATACACACTCCGCGGCGCTTCCGGCAAGGGCGGCGCGCTGTAAGGCCGGCAGGCGCCGGCCCGTCCAACGGGCAGGCGGAACGAGGCTCTCGGACGGCGAATCGATGCTTTACAGGCCACGGGGCTGGTTGCATAATTCGGTGCCCGAACGGGTGCGCAGGGGGAGCGCTGCCCTCCTCTGTGCAGCCATCGAAAAAAAACATCATCAGGAGGAACGGATGTCCAGGGAATTTGAGTTCACCGACGCCAACTTCGACCAGGAAGTCCTCAAGTCCGACACGCCGGTGCTTGTCGACTTCTGGGCCCCGTGGTGCGGACCGTGCCGAATGGTCGCGCCCATCGTGGCGGAGATCTCGAACGAATACGCCGGAAAACTCAAGGTGGGTAAGGTCAACACGGACGACAATCAAGAAGTGGCGGTGCGCTACGGCATCATGAGTATTCCGACCCTCATGATCTTCAAGGGCGGTGAGGTTGCGGAGCGGGTCGTCGGTACACTGCCGAAGCAGGCCCTGACCGGGAAGATCGACGCGGTGCTGGCCGGCTGAACGACGCGCAGCGTCGCGCGGCATGGGGAGGCCGGCCCGGCGGGCCGGCCTTCGTGTTTGTGGGTGATAAGGCGGCGCCGGAGGTCGGATGGGCGGCTTGGATCTTGCATCCACGCTCGTTGTATGGTCCGACCCATCCTTGCCGGGCTCTGCGCGGCCTGTCTTGCGTGCAGTTCCGCGGACGAGCCCGCGTCGCGCGTCAGTCGCGGTGCGCCCTCGGATAGCGCGAAGGGGCCGGTGACGGGTGGTCGCGTCATCATCGGGGTTCAGCAGGAACCCGAAATGCTCAGCGAGATCCTGAACTCGATGGCGACCAACAATCTGGTCTGCAATCTCATCTTCAGCAAGTTCGTCAAGTACGACGACCACTACCAGCTCATTCCGGATCTGATCACCGAGATCCCGACCGTCGACAACGGCGGCATCTCGGCCGATTACCTGGTCTACACCTACCACTTGCGGCCCGACGCCCGCTGGCACGACGGCCAGCCCGTGACGAGCGCGGACGTGAAGTTCACGTTCGACGTCATCATGGATCCGCACGTGAGTGTCGAGTCGCGCGAAGGTTGGGATGTGGTCGAGCGCACGGAGACGCCCGACGACCACACGGTGGTCTTTCACCTCAAGCGTCCGTACCCGGACTTCGTCAACGAGACCTTCTACGACGAGTCGGTCCTGCCCGCCCACGTGCTACGGGACTTTCGCGGCGAGAAATTCCATTCGGCGCCGTTCCACCACGCTCCGATCGGGTCCGGCCCCTTCAAGTTCGAGAGCTGGACGTCGGGCTCGCACCTGGTGCTGGTGGCCAACCCGGACTACTACGGCGAGGGCCCGTACCTGGACAGCATCATCCTCAAGTTCGTGCCGACGGAAAACGCGCTGCTGGTGCAGCTCAAGACGGGCGAGATCGACATGTTCGACAACGCGAACATCAACTTCATCGGCCAGCTCGAGCAGATTTCAGGCGTCCACGTGTATCGCACCCCGATGCTCATGTACGAACACCTCGACCTCAATACCGAGAACGAGGCGCTCAACGACCGGCGGGTCCGGCGCGCGTTGAGCCTCGCCACCAACAAGCGCGAGATCGCGGAGCGGGTCTACAACGGCCTGGTGCGCGAGGCGGCGCTCGACGAGTTCGAGGAATCGCGGTATTTCTCCGCCGCCGCGGCCGCGCGGGCGACCTACGACCCGGCAGCTGCGCGGCGCCTCCTGCTCGAGGCGGGGTGGCGCGATTCCGACGGCGACGGGATTCTGGATCGAGGCGGAAAGCCGCTGAAGCTGTCGATCAGCGCGAGCGCCGGCCAGCCCAACCGCGAGCGCACGGAATTGGTGCTGCGCGAGCAATGGCGGCAAGTCGGGGTCGATCTCGAGCTGCGCAACTACGGCCCGACGGTGCTCTACGGGACCTACGAGGACGGTGGGGTCCTCAAGCGCGGCACCTTCGACGTGGCGATGTACGCCTGGCTGTCCGCTCCGGCCCCGTCGCGCCGCGACGCGCTGTACGCGGCCAGCAGCATTCCGCCGCACGGGCAGAACCACCCGCGCTTCGCGAACGAGGAAATCACGCGGCTGCTCGAGCAGGGAAGCACCGAGCCCGACTCGACGGTGCGTGACTCCATCTACCGCCGGGTTCAGGAGATCCTGGTGGAGGAATCGCCCGTCATTCCTCTCTTCTGGTACACGGCCATCGACCCGGTGAGCGAACGGCTCCACAACTTCCGGCCCAACGCCACCCAGTCCGCGGACACCTGGAACGCGGCGCAGTGGTACCTCGCCGATCCCGGGTCCGAAGTCTCGCGCCGCTAGGGCCTCAACTCACGCTTCCCCATCGTTCCCCACCGGGCGCACCGCTTTATCCACGCAGCGGGTTGGTACAGAACTCGCACCTATCGTGCCCGACTGGGCTGTCCGGCGCCAATCGTGGAACTTAACATATTGTGAAATAACAGGTTAATTGCGTGTTGCGGTATTTCCTGAAACGACTGATCGCGGTGATTCCGCTCGTAGTCCTGGTGTCGCTGATTTGTTTTGCACTCATGCAGGCGAGTCCGGGCGGCCCGACGGCCATGCTCTCCGACAACCCCATGGTGGGACCGGACGACGTCGCGCGCATCCGATCCGATTTCGGAGTGGACCGGCCCGTGATCGTCCAGTACGCGTTCTGGCTCAAGCGCGTGGTATTCCACGGCGATTTCGGCCGTTCGCACGTCACCGGCGAGCCGGTGCTGGCGATGATCTGCCAGCGCCTGCCCGCCACGCTCGAGCTCATGGGAGCGGCGTTCCTGCTGGCGTTCCTGTTCGGATTGTCGGGCGGGATTCTCGCCGCGCTCAAGCGCTACACGAAATTCGACTCCGCGATCATGCTGGTCACGGTATTCGGCATTTCCATCCCGGTGTTCTGGCTGGGGCTGATGTCGATGATGCTCTTCACGGTGAAATGGCGGCTGTTGCCATCGGCCGGAATGTTTTCGCTCGGAATACCGTTCTCGATTCTGGACCACCTCCGGCATCTGCTGATGCCTTCGCTCGTGCTCTCGCTGCTGTTCATCGCGAGCTGGAGCCGATACATGCGCGCGAGTCTCTCCGACGTGCTCGCCCTGAACTATATCAACGTGGCCCGCGCCAAGGGCGCGTCCGGGACCGACGTCGTGTTCCGACACGCGGTACGGAACGCCGCGATTCCCGTGCTGACCGTCATCGCGTTGAACCTGCCGGCGCTCTTCACCGGCTCCATCATCACCGAGTCGATTTTCGCGTGGCCGGGGATGGGGCGACTCTTTTTCGACGGACTCTTGCGGCAGGATTACACCCGGCTGATGGGGATCATCTTCATCGCGTCGGCGCTGATTGCGTTGCTCAATCTGATCGCGGATACAATCTATGGGATTCTCGACCCCCGTATTAGATTCGCCCGCTAACGGCACGGCGAAACGGGCCCGGGCGGTCCGGACCTCGCACCCGCTGCGCGACACGTTCCGTCCGAGCCCGGCCGGAGACCGACGCGGGCTGCGTCCGGGCGTGGCCGGCGTGCTCAGGCGGAGCCCGCTCGCGTACGCCGCGTTCATCCTGATGGGCCTGATCCTGCTCGGCGCGGTCTTCGCGCCGCTCATGAGCCCCTATCAGAAGGACAAGATCGACCTCACCCGCCAGTACCTGCCCCCGTCGCTCGATCATCCGTTCGGGACCGACGACCTGGGGCGCGACATCTTCGTACGGGTGATGCACGGGGGTCGCATCTCGCTCGCCGTCGGGTTCCTGGCCATGTTCGTCGCGCTCTTGATCGGGGTGACGGCCGGGGGCGTGGCCGGGTACTACGGAGGATGGATCGACTCCGTGATCATGCGTTCGGTCGATCTGATGCTGGCGGTGCCGTCGTTCTTCGTCATCCTGTTCATCTCGAGCGCGATTACGCCCAAAGTCTCCATCGTCGGCGTGTGCCTGATGATCGGATGCACGCAATGGATGGAAGTCACGCGCCTGGTGCGCGCCGTGGTGATGACCACCAAGGAGCACGAGTTCGTCGATGCCGCCCGAACCATCGGGCTCGCGGATTCCCGGATCATCGTCCGGCACCTGCTTCCCCACACCACCGCGCCGGTCCTGGTCGCGGTAACACTCGGACTCGCGCAGGCGATCATCATCGAAAGCGGAATCTCCTTCCTCGGATTCGGGGTGCAGCCCCCGACCCCCAGCTGGGGCGCCATGCTGCAGGATGCGCAGAGTTACCTCGGGGACTGCCCGTGGATCGCCGTGTTCCCGGGGCTGATGATTTGCCTGACGGTAGTTTGCTGCAACGTGCTGGCCGACTTCCTAGGCGAAGCGACCGGACCCGGCCGCTCGTCGCTCTCCTGAGCCGACCGATTCCCGTTCTTCCCGCCTCGGATCGGCCTTGATGCCGCCGCGGTTCGTGCGGTATTCTGACCGCCCTGGCTTTTCGGTATCCCGTTTGGAGAAAACGGATTACGCGGAGGGCGCGGGTGAACTACGAGGCGGAACTTCGCGTGATGTGGACGGCGGTATTTGCGGTGGTGGCGGCCCTGGCGACCTTCGGGGGTGGGGTTCTGGCGACGTTGCCGGGGCGACTGGCGCACAGCCGCCTGAATCACCTGATCGCGTTCGGCGCGGGGTACATGCTGGCGGCGGCGCTGGTCAGCCTCCTGCCCGAGAGCCTCGCGCTACTGGACCAGGCCCCGCTGTGCGTGCTGGCCGGCTACGTGATGGCCCACATGTTCGAGCACACCTTCACAAGCCACTTCCACTTCGGCGAAGAGACCCACGCCGAGCACGTCCTGGACCCGCGGGTGGGGATCGGCGCCCTGGTCGGGCTGGCGTTGCACGCCTTCTTCGACGGGGTCGCGATTTCGTCCGGATTCCTGGTGACTCCGTCGCTCGGGGTCCTCGTCGCGCTGGCGGTGATTCTCCACAAGGTGCCCGAAGGCGTCACCATCTCGTCGGTCATGCTGGCGTCGGGCCGCTCGCGCGCAAACGCCCGCAAGGCGGCCGGGCTGCTGGCAGTCTCGACCCTGGTGGGAGCGGCGGGGATGGCGTGGTTGGGCGAAGGCGTCAAGGGAATCGGCCTCGCGCTCTCCTGTGGCGTGGCGCTCTACGTCGCCGCGACCGACCTCATTCCGGAGATCAACCAGCTGGAGAAGCGCGTTTACTCGTTCAGCGCGCTGTTCGGGGTAGTGCTATACTTCGCCGTGCACGCACTCATGGCGACCATCGGGATTCACTGACGGGTGGAATGACGTGGATTTCATCGTCGTTTTGATCACGGCGCCGACCGCCGCGGATGCCCGCCGCATCGCGCGCGTGCTCGTCGAAGAGCGCTATGCCGCCTGCGTCAATGTGCTGCCGGGGTGCGAGAGTGTCTATCGCTGGGAGGGGAAGGTGGTCGAGGAGTCGGAGACGATGATGGTGGCCAAGACGGCTCGAGAACAATTTCCCGATCTGGCCCGACGTGTGGCCGAGATTCATCCCCACGCCGTACCCGAGGTCATCGGGCTTCCCCTGGTCGAAGTCGCGGAGCGCTACCGGTTGTTCCTCTCCGACAGCGTCCCGCGCCGGGCACGGAAGGATTGATGCCCGTGCTAGACGACGGCTGCCGTCTTCTCGACGGCCACCTGCACCAGCGTGCCCACCACGGCCCCGACGGTGGTCACGAAGGCGCGCCCGAGCGTCCTTGCTGCCTTGGCCGTGCGGATCACCGCGTGCGTCCGGCCCGTACTCTCATAGCGCGAGACGCAGACGACTCGCCGGGTGGTTTCTCCCGGGACCTGGACCTTCACCAGGACCGGAGGCGGGGTGTCCAGCGCGTGGCGGACGACTTCCGCCTTCTTCGCGTGGTCGCAAGCATATACAGATGAATAGACTCCGAACAGGAACAGCCCTGTCACTATTACTGTCGCCCACCGTGCCATGTCGCACCTCCTTGTCGTGTTCATACGTCGGCGCGGCCCATCGGGTTCCCGCCGTTTGTGGGGTTCACCGGTTTAGACGCCCCGCGGGCGCCGGGGGTTGCAGAATAATTTTCCTTCCGGAGAGCCGCCAGTGACCAAGGCTCCGGCCATCGGGCTCGCGTTAAGCGGGGGAACCGCCAAATCGGTCACGCACGTCGGGATCATCAAGGCCCTGGTGGAGGCCGGGATACCGATATCCTGCGTCTCGGGCACCAGCGGCGGGAGTATCGTCGGATCGATGTTCGCCTCGGGCATGCCGATCTCGACCATGGAAGCAGTCGCGGCCGCGATGAGCTGGCGCAAGCTCGTCAGCATCCGGCTCACCCGCCTCGGATTCATCTCCAGCCAGCGCATCGAGGAATTCGTCACCGAAACCATCGGCGACCTGCACTTCGAGGACCTCAATCTGCCGACCGGGGTCGTCGCCACCAACCTGGTGTCCGGCGAGAAGACCGTGTTTCGATCCGGCCCGCTCGCCCGCGCCGTGCGCGCCAGCTGCTCGATCCCGCAGATCTACCTGCCGGTCGAAATCGACGGCGAGTACTACGTCGACGGGGGCCTCTCCGAGTATCTGCCGGTGGAGACCGCGCAGGCGATGGGCGCCGAGTTCACGATCGCATCGCACCTGGCGCCGATCGACCCCTCCTACCGCAGACCCCAGAACATTCTGCAGCTCGTCGTGCAGGTGACCGGCTTGATGGCGAGGAAGAACTTCCCGATCTCCGAGGCGAAGGCGAACTTCGTGATCCACCCCAACGTCGATGCGTACAGCTCGTTCGACTTCGAGCACTCGCAGGAGATGATCGAGATCGGGTACGACACGACGCGCCGGCTGCTCCCCGACCTTACCGCGAGCATCGAGCGCGCCGGCGGCTTCGTCCCGCGCATCGCCCGCAAGCTCTTCGGGGACTAGGGAGCGCCATGGGCCCGGCGCGCCCGATTGCGTTTCTCACCGACTTCGGCACCGACGATTTCTACGCGGGCGTCATGCGCGCGGTGGCGGCCTCGGCCTCGCCGTCGTCGCGCCTGATCGATCTTTCGCACCACATTCCCGCGCACGAGGTGGCGCAGGCCAGTTTCGTCCTCGCACGCTCGATCGACTACCTGCCGGCGGACGCCGTCGTGGTGGTGGTGGTCGATCCCGGCGTGGGCGGCGACCGTCGCGCCATCCTGGTGGAGGCGGGCGATCGCGTGCTGGTCGGACCGGACAACGGGTTCGCCAGCGACCTCTTCGCCGGCGGGGCCGCCGGGCGCGTGTTCGCGATCGACGGTGCGGCGGCGGCGCGCGCGGCCGGTTTAGGATGCGGGGGCATTCCAGCCCGTGGTGCCACCTTTCACGGCCGCGACGTCTTCGCTCCGGTGGCGGCGGCGATAGCCCGCGGCGCCCGCGCGAGCGATTTCGGGGTCGTGGTGGACGGAGCGGTGATGCTGCGCGATGTCCCGAGCGTTTCCATCGACGCCGGCCGCGTGCAGGGCGTCGGGCGCTACGTGGATCGCTTCGGCAACGTGCTTTCCGACATTCCGCGGGGCGTGCTCGAACGCGTGTTCGGCGATGGCCTCGACCGCATCGGCGTGACCGTCGGCGGGCGTGCCGCCGGTGCGCTGCGACGGGCGTACGTCGAGGGCGCGCCGGGCGCGCTGATGGGTCTCTTGAACAGCTGGGACCTGGTGGAAGCGGCCGTGAACGGCGGCCGGGCGTGGGATCTGCTCGGTGCCCGCCGGCCGGAAGACGTTCGTTTTGAACTGCGGGGGCCCTAGCGTGCGCATCGAGAAGCGCAGCGACTGCATCTGGGAGATCCCGCGCGAGGGTGGCATGCGCGTCCCCGGCCGGATCATCGCCAGCGACGTGCTCATGGAGTCGATACGGGACGACGCCGCGGTCGAACAGGTCGCGAACGTGGCCCACTTGCCCGGAATCGTCGGCTACTCGTGGGCCATGCCCGACATGCACCTCGGCTACGGCTTTCCGATCGGCGGCGTGGCCGCCACCGCGTTCGACGCGGGTGGCGTCATCTCGCCGGGCGGCGTCGGCTACGACATCAACTGCGGGGTGCGTCTGGTCGCGAGTGGACTCACTCGCGACGAGGTGGCGCCGCGCATCGAGCGGCTCGTCGCGCGTCTCTTCGAGCAGGTTCCGTGCGGGCCGAGCCCGCGTGAGTCGGCGATGGGAGAGCTGTCCGTGGCGGAGACGCGCCGCGCGCTGCGCGACGGGGCCCGCTACGCGATCGCGCGGGGCTTCGGGCGCGCCGAAGACCTCGAGTGTTGCGAGGAGAACGGAGCCCTGGCCGGCGCCGCGCCGGACGCGGTCAGCGACGGAGCGATCGATCGCGGGCGCCGGCAGCTCGGATCGGTGGGCTCGGGCAACCACTTCCTGGAGGTCGGTTACGTGAGCCGCGTGTTCGCGCCCGACGTGGCCCGCGCGCTCGGTCTCGAAGAGGGAACCGTGACCCTCCTCATCCACTGCGGCTCGCGCGGGCTCGGCCACCAGGTGTGCACCGATTTCCTGCGCGAAATGGCCGCGGCGCGTTTCGCCTTCACGCTGCCCGACCGCCAGCTCGCCGCCGCGCCGCTGGATTCGGATCTGGGACGCCGGTATCTGGGAGCCATGAACGCGGCGGCGAACTTCGCGTGGGCAAACCGGCAGGCGCTGATGGTGCTCGCGGAGCGGGTGTTCGCCGGCGTGTTCGCCGCGCCGAGCGACCGTCTCGGCTTTCGACTCGTCTACGACGTGTCGCACAACCTCGCCAAGACCGAGACCCATCGCGTCGCGGGAGTGCCGCGACGCGTATGCGTGCACCGCAAGGGCGCCACGCGCGCGCTCCCGCCGGGGGACGATCGCGTGCCCGCGAAATACCGCGGCGTTGGACAACCGGTGCTGGTGCCGGGCGACATGGGGACCGCGTCGCACGTCTGTGTGGGGGCCGCCTTCGAGGGCGAGCACCCCTTTCACTCGAGCTGTCACGGGGCCGGGCGCCGGCTCTCGCGCCGCTCGGCGACGAGACGCGGCGCGGGGCGCTCCATCGTCGACGAACTGAAGCGGCACGGGGTCGTCGTCATGGCGAAAGACCGGCGCACGCTCGCCGAGGAGATGCCCGAAGCCTACAAGGACGTGTCGGAGGTCGTGGGCACGATGGCCCGTGTCGGGCTGGTTCGACAGGGGGTCGAGATTCGACCGCTCGGCGTGATCAAGGGCTAGACCGCTCCCGAGCGCGGCGGGCGGCATCCCCTTTTTGGGGCTTCAAGGGCGCAAATGGATGCGTTATGATCACGCGCCGAGCCAACGCCCGAAGATCACGCCGGTGTCGAACCCGGCACTCCCGGTATTCATCGAACCCACGCTGTGACCCCGCCGTGACGTGCGACGACACGATGGTGCGCCGGGGTCGACCGGGGACGCACGAAGAATTTCGAACGTGAAAGGGTGAGTATTGAAGATGAAACGCGCGATATGGTTGGTCATGCTGGGCGTTTGCGCCGCCGGTTTCGCCCCCGCCGACGGGTGGGCACAGACGTCCCGGCAGCCCACGGAGGTGAAGTACCTGCGCGTCCCACACCGGTTCCAGATCTTCATCGACGGCGGAATCGCGCTCCCGTCCGAGCCCGGTGTGTTCAACGATTACTGGAACACCGCGTTCAACCTCGGCATCGGGTTCGGAGTTTCGATCCTGCCGTGGCTCGAGGTGAACGCGAGCTACTGCCGCGCGTCGTTCGGCTTGAACGCGATCGAAGCGAAGGGAAAGATCAAATACACGGGCATCCAGGAGGTGCAGGGCGGGAGCGTGAGCACGAAGGTCTTCTCGGGGTCCGTCCGCTTTCTCGCGGTGCCCAAGGCGCGCACGAATCCGTACGTGGAAGTCGGCGTCGGCGCGTTTACCACCTCGGGTGCCGACGTGATCATCGAGGGTGTGCTGCGCAACTCGATGGAGGACGTCAGCGGGATCTCGGTCTGGCCGGCGGTGGGCATTCAATACGCGATGAGCGATCGGTGGAGCGCGTACTCCCGGTTCACCTACATGATGAACTTGAACAGTGACTTCGCCCCCGGCGACCTGCTGCTGCCGCCGGGCGGGGGCACGCCAACCATCGGCGGCAACCAGGTCATTTCGTCGATCATCGTCGGCGTCATGATACGGTTCTAGGAAGCCGGGAAGGCGGCGCGATGAAGCCCCGCGGACACACGCTGCTGGCGCTGACGTTGGCAGTCTTTGCGGTCTCGCCGGGTCGCGCGAGTGCGGAGCCCCACACGCGCACGGGTTTCTTCGTCGGCTTCGGGCTGGGTTCGGGCAACGCGTCGTGGGACTGGTTCGACGGACGCAGCAGCGAATGGTCGGGCAGCGGCTCGCTGCGCCTGGGGATGGCGCTCGCCAACGATTTCCTCCTCGGCCTCGAAGCCTGGCGATGGTCCCACGACTATCAGGTCGAGACCTCCGCCGCGCCCGTCCCGGTGGAAGCGGGGCTGACCGCGGTCACACTCGCGGCCACCTATTTCCCGGGCAATGCGGGTTTCTTTCTCCGGGGTGGTGTGGGTGTCGCAGACGGGCGCGTGGACGTGAGCCCGCCCTCCGGCGTCAGCTTCCCGGTGAGCGGACAGACCCGGGACACGGGAGTGGCGGTGCTCGGGGCGCTGGGTTACGAGATGCGGCTCACGTCGCGATTCGCACTCGGCGCGGAGGGTGACGTCGTCTACCTCGGCGTGGCCGGGGAAGCGATCGACACCGTGTTTGGTTACGGGATCGCCGTCGAGTTGAACTGGTACTGGTAGCACCGGCAGGAGAGTGTCATGGCCACACCCGGAGTCATCACGATCGAGCGCCACATCCTGATGGAGCAGGAACGCTTTCCCGATTCGTCCGGAGCGCTGACCAACCTGCTCTACGACCTCGCGCTGGCCGGGAAGCTGATCGCGAGCCGCACCCAGCGCGCGGGACTCGCGGACATCCTGGGTTCCGCGGGTCACGAGAACGTCCAGGGCGAGGAAGTCCAGAAGCTCGACGTATACGCGCAGCGGACGATCTACCAGCTCAACGACCACACTGGCCGCCTCTGCTGCATGGCCTCCGAGGAATCGAAGGAGATCATTCCCATTCCCGACGGGTATCCCAAGGGCGACTACGTGCTCGTCTTCGACCCGCTCGACGGGTCGTCCAACATCGACTTCAACGTGGCGGTCGGCACCATTTTCGCCGTCTTCCGGCGCAAGACCGCGTCGGGTCCCGGTCTCGTGAGCGACGTGTTGCAGAACGGCCGCGAGATCGTGGCCGGCGGCTACCTGGTGTACGGGTCGAGCACGATGCTGGTGTACACCACCGGCCACGGCGTCAACGGCTTCACCCTGGACCCGAGCATCGGCGAGTTCCTGTTGTCGCACCCGAACGTGCGGCTGCCGCAGGTTCCGAAGTACTACAGCGTGAATCAGGGCTACGACAAGTACTGGACCGAGGGCGTGCGCCGCTATACGCGCTGGCTCCAGGGCGAAGAGGGGAACGCGAGATCGCTCTCGCTGCGCTACGTCGGGTCGATGGTGGCCGACGTGCACCGCACCCTCTTCGGCGGCGGCGTGTTCTACTACCCGGCCGATTCGAAGGACCCGAACAAGCCCCAGGGCAAGCTGCGCCTGCTCTACGAGGCCATGCCGATGTCATACGTGATCGAGCAGGCGGGAGGCTACGGATCCACCGGGCGGGGCCCGATTCTCGACGTCACCCCGAAGTCCCTGCACGAGCGCACCCCGGTGTTCGTGGGCTCGCGGGAAGTGGTCGAGAAAGCGGAAGAGTTCATCGCGCAGTACGACCGCTGATCCGCGCCCCGCGCTTCAGCGAACGAACTGCGCCGCAAAGTGCTCCGGACCCAGGTTCTCGCCGGTCGCGCGCCGCACCAGCTCGTCCCACCGATATCGTTTCCCGGGCGCGAACACGCGTTCACGCAGGAACTCGCCGACCGCCGGTTGGTCGACCATCGAGTGACGGCCGTTCGCCGACGCGAGCACGCCGCGCTGGATGGCGTGGTCGAGCTGGGACGCAAACAACTCGCCGAGCATGTAGTTGTGATAGTAGACGGGCGCCGAGACGATGTGGATCTTCGACGCCCAGTCGGGTTCGTCGCGGCCGTCGGGGCGCGGCACGCGCTGGTAGCGTTCCACCAGGTCCCACCACAGCCGGTTCAGGTCCTGCTCGGGATCCGCGTAGAGCGCGCGCTCGAAGCGGGTCATCACCTGGCACCAGCGCGCAAAGATGATCTGCGAGAGCCGCGTCGTGCGCGCCGATTCGCGCGCGATCGCGCCGCGCTCGGACGCCGGGAACCCGATCATGCGCTCGATCCAGTCCGCGTCCTTCGACAACCTCCCGAACAGCATCGCGATGGCCTCGGTCACGAAGACGTGGGCGTGCTCGCGCAGGAGATACGGGAGGCCGGGGTCGATGTGGCGGTCGTAGACCGCGTGTCCGAGTTCGTGCAGCATCGTGCCCGCCCAGTTCTCGTCGTTCTGGACGTTGGCGAGCACGCGCACGTCGCCGCGCCGGTCGATGTCGAGGCAGTAGGCGTGCTGCTCCTTGCCGGGCTTTTCGAACAAGTCGCTGCGCGCGAGGATGGCGTCGACGCCGAGGCCGATCCCTTCGAAGAACCGGCGCGCAAGCGACACCACGTCGTGGTCTCGATAGTAGTGGTCGAAATCGACCGGAAATATCCGCGGCAGCTCCTGGAAGAACGGGTCCTCGTAGTGCCACGCGCGCAGTTGCGACGGCGGGATTGTGTAGCGGGCCCCCAGCGCGGCGTCGATCTCCTCCTTGACGTGCAGGAACGGATCGCGGGTCAAGTCGTCGAGCCGGTCGAAGAGCGAGCGCAGTTCCGCCTCGTCCTGTTCGGCGAGCTCGAGCGACATCGTGTAGAAATCGGTGAAGCCGAGCAAGCGGGCGGAGTCGTTGCGCAAACGAACGAGCTCGAGCAGGTCCGCGCGCACTTCGTGCCCGATCCCCTTGTCGGCCTCCCACACGCGCCGGCGGTAGACGGGGTCGGGATGGCGCTTCATGATGGACCGCACGTCGTTGCCGGAGAGCTCCCGACCGTCGACGTTCACCCGGTAGGTGGCGAACGAGCGCACGATCTTGCTCGAGATGTGCGTCATCGCTTCGATCCGCGCGGGGTCGATCTGATTGCGCAGGTAGGCGCGGTGGAGCAGTTCGAGCTGCCGGCCCTCGATCGGGTCGCGGGGCCCCGATTGCTCCCGCCAGCGCGCCAGCGTGGCGAAGTCGTCCGGGTCGGCGTAGAGCTTCTGGAACTCCACCTCGAGAGTGGCGTAGCGCGAGAAGTCTTCGGGGCGGCCCGAAATGGTCGCAGTCCAGTAGGCGAGATTCACCTCGCGGGCGAGCGGCTCGACGCGGGCGAGGTGGGAGTCGATGAAGGCGCGCAGTTCGGTCATGGCGTGATTCCCGCGTCGCGGATAGTGGCCCACCCGCGCGGACTGCGCTACGGTAGCCCAGGAGGCGGCCCGGGCGCAAAAACAAACGCAATTCTTTTCGTGGCAAGGGCTTGTCTGCAGAGCGTACAATACCGGCCAGCACGGCCCGAATAGACGACCCCCGCCGCGTGTAACCCCGCTGCCATGAATGCACGAAACCCGGCGGTGGTCGCGGTCGAGTTCGCGCCGCGGGAGAACACGGTGGAACCGGACAGCGAGCGCGAAATCATCCGCGGCTGGAAGCGCGGGGACAAACGGGCGTATGAAGTGCTCGTGCGTCGCTACATGACCGACGCGTACCTGGTGGCGTACGGGTACGCCGGCAACGCCGAGGATGCGCGCGATCTTTCGCAGGAGGCGTTCATCAAGGCCTACGGGGCGCGCAGCCAGTTCGACGAAGCGCGCCCCTTCTATCCGTGGTTGTACCGGATCCTCAAGAACCACTGCCTCAACTACGTCACGCGCCGCCGGGCGCACGTGTCGATCGACGACGAAAACGAACACCGCGAGATCCCGTGCCCCCGACCTTCTCCGCTCGAAGACCTCGAGCGCGACGAGCGCCGGCGGATCGTGCGCGCCGCAGTCGAGCGACTGTCGATCGATCATCGGGAGGTCATCGTCTTGAAGAACTTCAAGGGGCACTCGTACCGGGAAATTGCCGACATGCTGGAGGTGCCGATCGGCACCGTGATGTCGCGACTGTTCTACGCGCGCCAGGCGCTGCGCGTGCTGATCGAACAGATCGAGCGGACCGGGCTGGACGATGGCGCGCGGGAGGTGGTGTGAGCATGGAGTGCACGCGTTACCGCACGGACGGCATGCGGCTGCTCGACGGCGAGCTGTCGGCGCCGGAGCGGGCGGAGTACGAGGCACACGTGCGCGGGTGCGACGCGTGCCAGCGCGAGCTCGATCCGCTCGGCCGTATCGTCCGCATGACCGACGAGCTCAAGCTCCGGGTTCCCGACGAGGCGTTCTGGAAGGGGTACTGGGAGAGCGTGTACCGGCGCAGCGAGCGCAACCTCGGGTTCCTGCTGCTGATCGTCGGCGTGGTCGCTGTGCTCGCGCTCGGTATCGTGCGCGCGGTGACGTCGCCGTCGTTTTTGACCTACGAGGGGATCAGCATCACCCTCATCCTGGTCGGGCTGGTCGTCATCTTCATTTCCGTCGCGCGCGAGCGTTACCACGAAAGCCGAAACGATCCGTACCGGGAGGTCGAGCGTTGATCCTTGCCACCACGGAAAACATCACCGGTTACCGCATCAGCCAGGTGTTCGGTCTGGTCCAGGGCAGCTCGGTGCGGGCCCGTCACGTTGGGTCGGACATCACCGCGTTCTTCAAGAATCTGACCGGCGGCGAGATTCGCGAGTACACCAAATTGCTGGCCGAAGCGCGCGAGCAGTGTCTGGACCGGATGCGCGAGGAGGCCACCCGCCTCGGCGCCAATGCGGTCGTGGGGTTGCGATTCTCGTCCACCGACATCTCCGAGGGCGCCTCGGAGCTGCTGGTCTACGGGACCGCGGTCGTGATCGAGCGCGCGTAGGAGCTCATGGATTCGGGCGGCGTGGGCAGGTTCTCCGACGCGATTTCACGAGGCGCGCTGTAGACGTTTGCGCGCGAAGTGCATGAGCGGAGGAGAAGCCTGCCCACGCCGCCCCCTCGTGCTTTTGCGCTGGTCCGCAAGGCCGTGATATATTGACCGCATGCAACTCGGTGACTGGAGCGTTCGGACCATTCTCGCCGGCCGCTTCGGCCTCGACGGCGGCGCGATGTTCGGCGTGGTGCCGAGGACGATGTGGGCGAAGGCGCTGCCACCGGACGAGTTCAATCGCGTGCCGATGGTGATGCGCGTCCTGCTCGTGCAGGGACGCGGTCGCACCATCGTGGTCGATGTCGGCGCCGGCGGCGGTCACACGGCGAAGAATCGGGAGATCTACGCCTTCGAAGACACCGAACACCTCGTCGAATTGATCCGCGGGCTCGGCGTGGACCCCGCGAATGTCACCGACGTGCTCCTGACCCACCTGCACTTCGATCACGCGGCGGGCATCGTGGAGCCCGACGGCGACGGCTGGAAGCTCGCGTTTCCGAACGCCCGGCACCACGTGCAGCGCTCGCAGTGGGAGCACGCGTTGCACCCCAACCCGCGGGACCGCGCGAGCTACTACGAGGATCGCCTGCGCACCGTGGAGGCACGCGGCGTTCTGGATCTGCACGACGGACCGTGGACGCTCGCCCCGGGGTTCGATCTGCGCGTGTTCGACGGCCACTCTCCCGGTCAGCAGCTTCCGGTCATCCGCGGCGGAGAAAGCACGCTGTTTTTCTGTGGCGACCTGATCCCGACCCACCACCACGTTCCGATTCCGTACGTGATGAGCTATGACCTCTATCCGGTGACCGCCATGGGCGAGAAATCCACCCTGCTCGAGCAGGCCGCGGCGGAGGGCTGGCTCCTGCTTTTCGAGCACGACGCCCACCTGGAGGCGTGCCATATCCAGCGTGATGGCAGGCGTTTTGCTCCCGCCGACGTGGTGCGAATCTGATCCGGGTGCCCGAAATTCCCGAAACTCCGGGGTCCCCGGGGGTGTAGAATGACAGCCCGGACGACTTGACGAACCGGGCCGGTCTGGTGAATGATCTCTCTGATGGAATCTCGACAACCCCAGCCAGGAGGCTATCTAAGATGAATCGCAGCAAGATGGTGTTTGGAACCGTGGCCGCGTTTGGCCTGGCCGTCGTGTTGGCGGGTGTCGGCGATTCGAGTTTCGCCGTGGCCTGCGACTCCTCCGCCAAGACCGCAGGCGCCACGGCGTCGTGTTGTAAGGACAAGAGCGCGAACGCCGCGGCGGTCGACAGCAAGAAACTGAAACACATGCGCGTGGCGACGGCGTCCACGGCGGGCACGTGCACCCGGGACGCCTCGATGTCGGCGTCGGCCAACGGCTGCACGAGGTCCACGGCGACCACCGCTTCCATGAAATCGGATTGCGAATCCGCCCACGCCACCGCGATGGCGGCCGGCGCCGGATCGTGCTGTGAGTCGAAGTCGGCCAAGACGGCAGCGATGGAAGGCTGCGATCAGGCCAAGACCGCGTCGGTCAAGCACGCGGTCGATACGCTGCCGTACGCCGAGAACCGTCGCGTGGTGATGTCCGGGACGTACGAGTGTGGCCACTGCGCGCTCCAGCTTACCGACGAGTGCTCGCCGATGCTGAAGACCGCCGACGGCAAGATCTATCCGCTGATGGACAACGCCCGCGTGGAGGCGATGCGCGAGGCGAAGTGCGCGAACGGCGTCGAAGTGAGCGGGCTGGTCCGGAAGATCGACGGCGTCAAGGTCATCGAAGTGAAGAGCTATCGGGCCCTGTAGTCGGGTTCGGTTCGGAACACTCCGTAATGCACGAAGGCCTCCCCCTCGGGGGAGGCCTTCGTGTTAAATAACGGCGCCGCGTCGACCCCGGTCAGCGGCCCTTCCCGCGCGACGCGGGTCTCGACATGCCCCGCGACGCGGGTGCGGAGTGTGAGCGCGGCATGGAGCTCGAATGCGGCTGGATCGCCTTCGAGCGGCCCGCGCCCGGGTTCGCGCCGCGCGAGCGCATGGCGGCTGAATTGGACCGGCGGTCGTTCGGGCGCATCCGCGGCCCGTTGGAGGTCGCCTTCGATCCGGAGTGAACCGCTCCCGGGCGGGACATCTGCGTGCGGGCCACGTCCCGCGCCGTATACGACGGGCGGCTCTTCATCGCGCGCGTGTAGCCCGCGCGGGTTCCCACCGCCGCGCGACCACCGGTGACGCGCGTGCGCGACGAGTGGACCGCCGCGGACGACTTCACAGACGGGCGCACGTTGGCCGATGCGATGCGCATGGTCCCGTCCTTCTGCGCGGCGAACGTCCGGTTCCGGGCCAGGGTCGAGCCCGACGCGGCCGACCCGGACTTGTAGGCGCTCTTGTACTTCGCCGGGCTTTGAGCCGGGTAGGTCGGATAGTAACCCCCGTAGTAGCCGTCGTAGTAGCCGCCACACCCCGGAGCGTACCAGCCCGAGCAGTAATAGCCGCCCCAGCAACCCCAGCCCCACCCCCAACCCCATCCGAATCCGATCGACACCGAGAAACCGGGGTAGTATGGATACCAACCCGGGTAGTACCAGTAGTACGGGTCGTACCACCAGGAGTCGGTGTAAATCCCCATCACGTTCGGATCCACATAGCGAACCTCTGAACCGTACGGATAGAAATTGACGACGACGTCGCCGTCGTCCGAGGGGACGACCACGGGCGAGAGGGCGCCGGTCTCCTCGGTCGCGGCCGACGCGACATCGGTCAGTTCGTAGCCGCGCCGCAACGGGTAGGAGAGCGCAGTGCGCCGGTCGAAGTTCTGCGTGACGCGGTACTGCGCGCACGCGGTCTCCGAGTCGTCGCACGGGCCGCAGAGATAGCAGGGGTGGTCGACGCGTTCGGAAACGTAGAAGTAGGTATAGCCGAACGACGCGCCGCTGCGAGACACATCATGGACGAGATCGCCGGCGACGGTATTGGCGGCGAGGAACGGGTCGCCCTCGACGCGGTACGGCTCGCCCCCCTCCAGATCGGACCCCGCCAGCGTCGACAGCGCGGTTCGGTCGATGGCCGACGGATCGTCGACGGCGAGGGCAAAAACGAACTCGACGCCGCGCTCGCCCCCGACGACCAGGTCGCTCCCTTCCTCGGGGAGGCGATACGGCTCGCGCGCCGACAGGACGCCGGGTTCCCCGCTCGGATACAGGAGCCGAACCTGTCCCCGCGTGTCGATATCGAACACGATGATGCACGCGTCGCTGCTCGCCTGGATCTCGAACGACATGGGCTCTCCGGGAGAGACGACGCTGCCCATGGCCGCGTCCGCGCGCACGGCCACCGAGCGAGCGGTGGTCGCGGGGTTTGTCACCAGCGCGGCGGCGATCGAGGCGTGCAAGACCGGGACGGCGAGGGTTGCGAAGGCGAGACGTGCGTTCATGACTTCCTCCCGCGGTGATGGGGGCTTTCACCAGGGAACGATCGGGCACTCCAGGGGCGGGTAAGTTACTACATTCAATATACTCTCGAAACGCGGGCGCGACAAGCGTCTGGAACCCCGGGCCCCACGGCGGGTATGCACAAATCGGGCCGCGCGGGGCCCGACTTTTTCTAGGCAAGCCATGGAGCATGTGCTAGGTGTTGGCGGAATTCCGACCACCCGGCATACGGGTCAACAGAAGGGATGCATATGGAACTCTTTGCGGCCCTGCCCGCGGCGATCGGACGCTCGCTGCCCCAGATTCTCGCCGATTCGGGCCGATTCGGCCTGACGATTCTCATGATCACGTTCGTCCTCTCCGTGATGACGTGGGCGGTGGTCTGGGACCGCGCGCGGCTGTATCGGAAACTGCGCTCGCGCGGCGAGGCGCTGCGCCGCGCCATGGGGTCGCGAGGGGCAGGGGCGTGCCTCGGCGACGCCGAAAAATACCTGCCTTCGATCGAGGCGTCCATCCTGCTGGAGACCCAGCGTTTCGTCGCCGCGCGCGGCGGGGGCCCCGTGCTCGAATTCGACGACCCGGCCGCGGCGGAAGCGGAGCGGACCCATCTGAAGGGACTGCTCGAGGGACGCGCCACCGCCGAGATCGGCGAAATGGAGCGCCACCTGATTCTGCTGTCGACCACGTCGAGCGGCGCACCCTTCCTCGGTCTGCTCGGCACCGTGTGGGGCATCATGCACAGCTTCATGAGCATGGGGGTGGAAGGCGCGGCCAGCCTCGAGGTGGTCGGCCCGGGCATCGCCGAAGCGCTGGTGACGACGATCGCCGGCCTCGCGGCCGCGATCCCGGCGCTGGTGGCGTACAACGCATTTGTGCGCGTCGTTCATCGCAAGGAAACGCAGATCGATCTCTTCATCTCCCGGGTGCTGGACTCGATCGTGGTCTTGCGCAGCGGCGCCCAGCGTTCGCTCAATTCGCCGCGCCCGGCGCGCTCCGGCGCCGCCCCCTGGCAGACGACGACGCCATGAGACGCAAGAGCCCGTATTCCTCGGTCTCCGACATTAATGTCACGTCGCTGGTCGACATCATGATGGTGTTGCTCATCATCTTCATGCTGACCGCGCCGTTTCTGCAGGCGGGCATCCAGGTGAAGCTGCCCCGCGCGAAGTCCACCGTCATCAAGGAGACCGACGCGGTGGTGGTATCGGTGACGAAGGACCGCAAGGTGTACGTGAACAGCGATCGCGTCGAGGAGAAGAAGCTGGGCCAGGTGCTGGCGGCGCTCAAGGCGGCGGGCGAGGAGCGCGTCTTCGTCCGGGCCGACCAGGATGTGTCGTACGGGGCGGTCATGTCCGTGATCGGTGAGGTCAAGGCGGCCGGGATCAACGATGTGGGCATGATCACGGAAGTGAAGCGGCAAAAACGCTGATCCTTCGATGCCATGCGCAAGTCGGTCGTCATCTCGCTGGTCTTCCACCTCTCGCTCACCTTCTTGATCTTTCAGTGGGTGTCGTTTCGCGAGGTGAAGTACGTCCCGCGCCAGGTCTACAACGTGACTCTCGTGAGCGCGGCGGCGGCTGACTCCAGGCCCACGGTGGCGCCGGCGCCGGAACCGGAGCGGGCGTCCCCGCCGGTCAAAGAGGAAAAGAAGGAAGACGAGATGGTGGTGCCTCCCGAGAAGCCGAAGGCGCCCCCCAAGAAAGCGGACCAGGAAAAGACCGTCCCGACGACGCGGATTCAGAAGTCGGACTCGCTTTCCGGCGCCGCGTCCGACAGCGCGGGCCAGGCCCCGGCGGCGGTGGCGGGCGGGATGTCGTTCGACAGCGGCAATTTCCCGTTCACGTACTACGTCAATCGGATGCGCCAGAAGATCGCGGCGAGCTGGCAGGTCCCTGCGGGGAGCGAGGGCTCGGAACGCTCGTCGGTGGTCTACTTTCGGGTGCACCACGACGGCAGCGTGAGTCACGTGAAGGTGGAGAAATCGTCGGAACTGTTCCTCTTCGACCAGTCGTGCCAGCGCGCGGTGCTCGAGGCGGCCCCGATGCCGCCGCTCCCGCGCGAGTTCGACGACGAGTACCTGGGCGTGCATTTCAGTTTCGTGTACCTGCCGATGCAGTAACGGCGGGTTCCCGCACTTCAGCATGAAAGGGTCTTGGATGACAAAGCGGTTGGTGGCGGTACTGATGGCGATGAGCCTGCCCGGGGGAGTCGCCGCGCAGACGGACGTATGGCCGGATCCGGTCGTGCAGGAGAAGGCGTTCGTGATCCCGTTGTGGCTTCCGCAATTCGCGGGCGAAGGCAACCTCACGCCGCGCGCGCAACGCCTCGAGCAGATCGTCCTCAACGACCTCGGCTTCACGGGGCTGTTCAATATCCAGCGCGACGAGCCCGTCGCCACCGGGATGAAGGGCACCAACGCGGTGTGCGTTCGCGGCCGTGTGTTTCTCGAGGGCCCCGACGTGACGTTTGAAGGCACCGTGACCGACATCGCCTCCGGCGATTTCATGGGCGGCAAGAAATACAAGGTGCCGGACAAGGAACTGCGGCGTGTGGCCCACCATTTTGCCGACGAAGTGGTGCGCATCGTGACCGGCGAGAAGGGGATGGCGTCGACGCAGATCGTGTACACGCGCAAAGTCGGCGACAAGTGGGAGCTCGTCGTTTCCGATTATGACGGCTACGACCCGCGGGTGCTGGTGCGCCAGGCGGTCCCGCTGCTGGGGCCCCGCTGGATCGATGCCAACCAGGCGGTCGTGTACACGAGCTTTCGCGACGGCAAGGCGGACCTGTTCGTGCGCTACCTGGGAGAAGACAAGTCGCGCGGTCTCGCGAACTACAGCGGCAGCAACACCGCCCCCGACTGGTCCGCGCGCGAGGGGCTGCTGCTCGCGGCGCTGTCCAAGGACGGGGATACCGAGGTCTACGTGCTGGAGAAGAACGGCCACATCCGCCAGCGGCTCACCCACAATCGCGCCATCGACACCAGCCCGTGCTGGGCGCCCGGCGGGCGCGAGATCGTGTTCCTCTCCGATCGCTCCGGGTCGCCGCAGCTGTTCCTCATGGAGCGCGACGGTGGCAACGTGCGCCGGCTCACCTTCACCGGCGGGTACAACGCCTCGCCCGCGTGGTCGCCGCGCGGGGACCTGATCGCGTTCTCGACCCGCATGGGCGCGGAATTCCAGATCGCGATCATCACGCCCGACGGGCAGGACGGGAGGCTTATCACCAAAGATGCCAACAGCTACGAGGACCCCCGCTGGGCCCCGGACGGCCGGCACCTGGTGTGCACGGCGCGCGGCCGGGACGAGACTGTTTCCGTTGTTGACATCGTTACGGGGGGTAAGAGAATATTGGCCCAAGGCTCGGATCCCGACTGGTCGATCCCGTAACTTTATTGATACTAGCGGGTTGCCCCTGCTCGCTGCGAAAAAGGCCCGAGCGCACACTCTTTTGTCACTTCACATGTGTCTCGATGGAGGTCCAGGCATGATTCTCAAGCGATTGATGGTGCTGGCAATGCTGGCATCGCTGACGGTGGTCGTGGGTTGCGGCGGAAAGAAGGCGGTCGATGAACCGGCGCCGACGGATACATCGGCAAGACCCGTGGAGGAAGTCAAGGAGCAGCCGGTCGAACAGCCGGTCACGCCTTCGACCGACATGTCGCCGGTTTCTCTCAACGACGTTTTCTTCGACTTCGACCAGTACAATCTCACCGGGGAAGCGAAGGGCACGCTCGACGCCAACGCGCGCGAATTGAAGCGCGTGATGGAGTCGAACATCACCATCGAGGGACATTGCGACGAGCGCGGCACCAAGGCGTACAACCTCGCACTCGGCGACAAGCGCGCGAACGCCGCCCGCGACTACCTGGTGGCGCTCGGCGTGGGAACGTCGCGCATCACCACGGTTAGCTACGGCAAGGAACGTCCGTTCGACGCGGGTCACGACGAGTCCGCGTGGGCGAAGAACCGCCGGGCGCACATCACGACCCGCTAGCGCCCTTTGGGAGTAACGCATGCGTCGCACGTCGCTCAAGATTCTCGCAGCCGCGGTGGCGGCGGTGGCACTTTCGAATTGCTACGGCGCCAAGATGGTCAAAGGGCCGATCAACTCGGAGCACGCCGCCCTGACGGCGGACACCATCCGGGTCGAGCAGCGTCGCCTGATCGAGAAGATCGAGACGCTCGAGCAGAAGCTGGCGCAGGAAAGCGAAGAGCGCACGTCGTCGCAGGCCCAGATTTCGGTGACCCTGAGCGAGCTCGAGGAAGCCGTGCGCGTGCTCTCCAGCCGCATGGCAGACAGCGAGCAGATGATGAACCGCGGCGGGCGCGGCCCGAGTGGGTCGCGCTCCGCTGGTGGTTCCGCGGCGCGGGACACCGTCGACGCGGCGGACGAGTTGTACCGCGCGGCATACCTGGACGTGACCCGCGGGAACTATGAGCTGGCCGCCCAGTCGTTCGGCGATTATCTCACCCGTTTCCCGCAGGGGGCGCGGGTCGCCGAGTCGCACTATTACCTGGGCGAATGCAACTACGCAACCGAGCGTTACCTCGAGGCGGCCGGGGAGTTTCAGCGGGTCGTGCGCGAATTTCCCGCGTCGCGGCTGGTCCCCGCTTCCTACCTGAAGATGGGACGCGCCTACGCACAGCTCGAGGAACGCGGCCTGGCCGAGAAAGCGTACCGGACCCTGATCGAAAAGCACCCCACGTCCGAGGAAGCCAAGCAGGCGCAGGCAGCGCTCCAGGAGCTCGGGGGCTGATCGCCGCCCCGGAGCCGTGAGCGATACCGTCGCGTATCTGGCGGGGCTCGCCGTCCTCCTCCTCCTGTCCGCCTTCTTTTCCGGTTCGGAGGCCGCGCTTTTCTCGCTGAGCCGGAGCCAGACGCGCGCGTTGCGCGACGGGTCGGCCGGCGGCCGCCGCGCGGCCCGCCTCCTGTCCCAGCCGCGGCCGCTCCTGATCACGGTTCTGGTCGGCAACCTCACCGTCAACATCCTGGCCACCAGCGTCGCCACCTCGCTCCTGCTCCGCGTGTTCGGAGAGAGCGGGGTGGGAGCCGCGTTTCTCCTCATGTCGGTGCTGATCATCGTGTTCACCGAGGTCTTGCCCAAAGCACTCGGGCTGCACTGGTCGAGCACGGTGGCGCCGGTGCTGGCGCTGCCGATGTCCGCCATCCACACCGTGCTCGCGCCCATCCGCATCCCGCTCTCCCGCATCTCCGACGGCATCATCGACGCGCTCCGGGGTCGCATCGGCGCCACGCGGCGTTCGTACACCTGGGACGAGCTCCTGACGGCGGTGCGAATCGGCCGCCGCGAGGGCGCGGTGGGTGCATTCGAGTACGAGATTCTCTCCCACGTGCTGGAGTTCCGCGAGAAGGTCGTCAAGGAGATCATGACACCGAGCATCCACGTGGTGTCGGCGTCGGTGGACACGCCGCGCGACGAACTGCTGGCCCTGTTCGCGTCCAGCGGGCATTCGCGCATCCCCATCTACGGCGAGTCGCCCGACGACGTGATCGGGATTCTGCACGTGAAGGATCTCATCGACCCGGAGGCAGCGCGGTCCGAGGAGGACCTGCGCGCCCGCGTGCGCGAAACGTTGCTCGTGCAGGAGAACGACCTCATCGCCGACCTCTACCGCGAGCTGCAACGTCGCAAGATCCACGTGGCCGTCGTGCTGGACGAATACGGTTCCTTCGCGGGCGTGGCGACCTTCGAAGACATTCTGGAGCAGATGATCGGCGAGATCCGCGACGTGCGCGACCCTCGCTTGCAGCCGTTTGCGAAGATCGACGAGCGCCGCATCGTCGTGCAGGGGACCATGGAGATCGACCAGTTCAACGAGGTTTTCGACGCCGCGCTGCGCGACGACGAGCACGAGACGGTGGCGGGTTACGTGCTCGGCCTGACCGGGCGCATTCCGCGCGAGGGCGAGACCATCGAGGCCGCCGGGCTCCGCTTTCATGTCATCTCGGCGCAGTCGAACCGGATACGCAAGTTGCGGGTGGAGAAGGTGTGAGCGATTTCTCCCTGATCCTGGTCGCCGGCATCGCGTTCGCGGTGGGCGTGTTCAATTCCGCGTGCGAGACGGCGTTCTTCGCGGCCGATCGGATCCGCCTGCGCCACCTCGCCGCGACGGGGAGCCGGCGCGCCCAGCGCGTCCTCGACCTCTCGTCGAATCCGGAGCGGTTTCTGAGCACGCTGCTCATCGGCTACAACCTGGCCGAGGTGGGGTGCACGGTGGTGTGCACGGCGCTCGCGGCGCGCTGGTTCGGCGACTCGGCGGCGACGATCGTGACGGTGGTGCTGGTCCCGGTGTGGCTCCTGTTCAACCAGATCATCCCCAAAGGTCTGGTCCTCTACTATGCGACCCCGGCGGCGGTCGCGTGCGTCGACGTCGTGCGCGCGCTGTCGGCGCTCCTCTACCCGTCGGCGCGGCCGCTGGAGGGGCTGACGGATGTCCTGACGCGCTTCCTCCCGGTCAGCCCCTCGTCGCGTCTGCTCAACGTCAGCATGGAGGAGTTGCTGTTTCACATCGGCGACAGCCGCAGCGCGGGTCTGATCGCCCCGGAGACAACGGCGCTCATCGACCGCGCGATCGAGCTCAAGGAACTCTCGATGCGGGGCGTGATGACGCCCCTCGACGCGGTGGTCATGCTCGACTGGGACGCTCCGATCGAATCGCACGCGGCCGTGATCGCGCGTGAAGGGTTCTCGCGCTATCCGGTCTACCAGGGCGAGCGCGGCAACGTGATCGGGGTCATCTCGGTGCACGAGTATGTGACCGCGCGCGACCGCGAGAGCCTGCGCGAGGTGCTGCGCGAGCCATTCGTGGTCTCCGCGGACGCGCGACTCTCGGACGTGTTGGTTCAAATGCGGGAGGGCGGGCGCCACTTCGCCATGATCCGCGACGCGGACGGGCGGACGGTGGGAATGACCACGCTCGACGACATTCTCAAGCGCCTGGTGGGCGTGATCGTGGATGAGTTCGATTGAACCCCGAGGCCCGGCCGTGATCGTTCGTGCTCCGTTTCCGATCCGGGGGCGCCGCCTGCTGCTCCTCGCCGAGGGCAGCTTCTGCGCGGCCGACGCCAAGACGGCGGTCTGCCTCGCCATGTATCGGCCCGACGACGTGGTGGCCGTGCTCGACTCGACCCGCGCCGGCCGCGGCGTCGGCGAGGTCCTCGGCTTCGGCGGCGACGCCCCGATCGTGGCGAGCATCGGCGACGCGCTCCGGGAGCGGCCGGAGGTCGCGGTGGTCGGCACCGCGCCCATCGGCGGGGGACTCGTGGGCCCCGACCGATCGCTCGTCGCCCGCTGCCTCGAGGCCGGGCTGGACGTCGTGAGCGGAATGCACGCGTTCGTGGGCGACGACTCCGAGCTGGCCGCGCTCGCGGCCGCGTCGGGGGCGCGCGTCTGGGACGTGCGCCGCGTCGCCGACACCCGCGCGGTATCGGACGGGCGGGGGTGCCGGACGGGCGCGGGCGTGGTACTCACGGTCGGCAGCGATTGCGGGGTCGGCAAGATGACCACCACCGTCGAACTCGAACGAGCGGCGTCGCAGGCGGGGATGCGCGCCGCGTGGGCGGCGACCGGCCAGACGGGAATGATCCTCCGCGAGCGAGGCGTCGCCGTGGACCGCGTTATCGCCGACTTCATGGGCGGCGCCGCGGAAGCACTCGTCAACCTGGAGGGAGAGGGCGCGGAGGTCGTGTTCGTCGAGGGCCAGGGGTCGATCACGCATCCCGGATACGCGGGCGTGACCCTGGGGCTCATGTACGGGTGCATGCCCGACGTGATGGTGCTCGTGCACGAGCCCGGGCGCCCGAGCTACAAGCGCCTTGGTTACAACCTTCCGGATCTGCGCGATTTGATTGCGCTCTACGAGTCCCTGATGCGACCATGGAAACCGGCGCGCGTCGTCGCCGTCGCGCTCAATACCGCCGCGCTTTCGGAGCCGGACGCCCTGGCCGCGATCGAGACGGCCGAGCGCGCCACCGGGCTCCCGGCGACGGACGCGGTGCGCGCCGGGTGCGCCCGGATCCTGCCCGCGATTCGCGACGCGCTGCGCCGCTGAGGCCGCCGTCGCCGAGGAGGCGACCCCACGTGAAGCTCGAAGTCGAACCGATCCAGATTGAAACCGCCCACCCGTTCCGCATCGCGCGCGGCACACGCACCTCGTACGAGGTCTTCGTCGTCTCGCTCACCCACGACGGCGTCACCGGGCGCGGCGAAGCGGCGCCCCAGCCCTTCTACGGCGAATCGCCGATGACGGTTCGCGCCGCGATCAACTCGATCGGCCGGATGCTCGACGACGAGCCCGAGGACGTGAGGCTGCGCTTGAACCGCGACGGCGCGGATCTGTTCGAGGCGCTGCGCGCGCACGCGTCCGTGCGCGCGGCGCTGGATATGGCGCTGTGGGACCTGCGCGGCCAGCGCGAGGGCGCGCCGGTGTGGCAGCTCCTCGGCGCGCAGGCCGAGAATGCGCCCGCCACGTCGTTCACGATCGGCTTCGACGTCCCCGACGTGATCGACGCCAAGGTGGACGCGGCCGCGCCCTACCGCATCCTCAAGGTGAAAGTCGGCCTGCCCGGCGACATGGAAATCCTCGACCGCGTGATTGCGCGCAGCGGCAAAGTCGTGCGCGTCGACGCCAACGAGGGTTGGGACCTGGAAACCGCGATGGAAAAAACCGTGGAGCTCTACCGGCGCCGGGTGGAACTATGCGAGCAACCGCTCCCGCACGGGAACGAAGACGACTTGCGCCAGCTCAAGCGCGTGAGCCCGCTGCCGGTGATTCTCGACGAGAGCATCGAGGGCCCCGGCGACGTGGTGCGACGGCACGATCAGGGCCACGGCATCAACATCAAGCTCATGAAGTGCGGAGGCATTACCCGCGCGCTCGACATGATCGCCTCCGCGCGCGCCCACTCGCTCCGGGTCATGATCGGGTGCATGATCGAGACCTCGCTGGGCATCACCGCGGCGGCGCAGCTGAGTCCGCTGTGCGACTACGCGGACCTCGACGGCAATCTGCTGCTCAAGTTCGACCCCTTCGAAGGCGTGCGGGTGAAGGACGGGTACCTGGAGCTCTCGCGGGAGCCCGGCCTCGGCGTGCGCCGGCGCGTCACGCCTTAGGGCCGGGCGGGGCACGTTACTCGATTATGACGATCGCCATTGCGTGGTCGCGGCCGTGGGTGATGGTGCAGTGGACCACGCTGGCCTCCAGCATCGTGAGCTGCTCGCGGGCGCGGCCCGAGAGCTCGACGAACGGCTGGCCGCTCGGGTGGCGCCGCACGTCGATGTCGCGCCAGCGCACCCCCGCCCCCCAGCCGGTGCCCAGCGCCTTCATGCACGCCTCCTTGACCGCGAACCTCCCCGCGATGCGTGGGACCGGGTCCGCGTAGCGGGCGACGTATTCGCGCTCGAAGGGCGTGAGAATGCGCTCGAGGAACTTCTCCCCATACTCCGCGTGCACACGCGCGATGCGAGCGAGCTCGATGATATCGGTGCCGATGCCTTTGATCATTCGTGGGATGGGTGGCTAGCGGCGTCGATAACGCCTCTCCGCTCATGCACTTCGCGCGCGACAGTTGATAGCGCGCCTCGTGAAATCGCGTCGAGGCATTCTCGACGCCGTCAGGGACCCGGTCATTATACGCATAGCGAGTCATCGCTTGCCACCCGTGGTGATCGGCGCTAGCTTCCAAAGCTTATGACCCGACGATCTGGAACCATGTCCAAACGCAATCAGACCCTCGGGGTGATGAACGGGATGCTGGTCAATCTCGGCAACACCTTCGTCGACCCGTTCACGGTGCTGCCCGTGTTCATCACGACCTTCGGAGGCTCCAGCGTGCTGGTCGGGTTCGTGTCGGCGGCGTTCACCGCCGGTTGGTTCCTGCCGCAGGTCTTCGTCTCCAGTCTGGTGCAGACGCGCCGGCGCGTGCTGCCGATCTACACCGCCGCGGCCGCGTTTCGTTTCGCCGGTTTCGTCGGAGCCGGCGCCAGCGTGTTCTGGATCGACCCGGCCCACAGGGCGAGCGTGCTCACCTGCGTGATCGTGGGGCTCACGATCAACGCGCTCGCGGCCGGGGTGGCGGGGGTGCCGTTTCTCGAGATCACCTCGAAGACGGTCCCGGTGAACGAGCGCGGCGCGTTCTTCGCAGGCCGGCGGGTAATGGGGGGTGTGCTGGGCATCGTCGCCGGGATGGTGATCGCCGCGGTCTTGAACGGGGACCCCGGAGCCATGTGGGCGCGCACGCGGGTCTTTCGCGCCGTGCAGCACGCCGTCGAGGCCGTCGGGCTGGCCGGGAGAGAGTTTCCCTACGACTACGGCATTCTCATCATCATCGGGGGAGTGATCGCCACCGTCGGGGTCGTCTCGTACCTGTTTGTCCAGGAGCCGCCCGCGGAGCATGTGCACCCACCGCATCCGATCCGGCAACAGCTGGCGGACGGTTTCGCGATGCTCAAGCGCATGCCGCACTACCGGACGTTCCTGTGGATGCGAGTGTTCTACCAGCTCACCGCGATGTCGTTTCCGTTCTACGCAACCTTCGCGTACGTGCGCCTCGGATTCTCGCAGGCGAGCGTCGGGGTGTTCGTGTCGTTGTGGGTGGCGGCCAGTGTGCTTTCCAACCTGGTGTGGGGACGCCTGCTCGACCACCGGGGCAATCGCATCGTGTTCGTGTCGACCGCGGCATTGAGCGTATTTCCGCCCCTGGCGGTGCTCGCGATCTCCACGCGCGAGGCGGGTCACGCCGGCGTCGTCGGAACCGGGCTCTTCACGCTGGTCGCGTCGACGTTTCTGCTCAACGGCTTCGTGCGCAGCGGCCGGTTCATCGCGAACCATACCTACCTGCTCGAATCGGCCCCGGCGAATCGCCGGCCGCTCTACGTCGGATTCATGAACACGCTCTCGTTTCCGTTCATGTTGAGTCCGATCCTGGGGGGCTTGGTCGTGGCCGCGTTCGGCTACCCGACCCTGTTCATCCTGGCGGCGCTATCCGCGATCGCCGATCTCGTCGCCAGCACGCGCCTGGTCGAGCCCCGAACCGCAATTCGGGCCCCGATCGATGAGCCGTCGGCCGCCTGATCTCGCTCGTTTGTCCACCCGACGCGCTTACAGACTTGCTGTCACGGTGACAGTCGAATCTGTCATGCCCACGGCCCATCAACGATGGTCTGGTGATCGGAATGTTTGTAACTAGTTGTTACATAACATAATACGATACATGCGACCCGTGGCACGGGCCGTGCAGTAGCCACTGCGCGGGCACGAGCCCACAGGTTGAATTCATCTATCAATCCATATGGAGGTAGGGTCATGAAAGTCACGAAGTACGAGAGCCCGCTGTCACCGCTCGAGGCGGCGCTCGACCGCTGGGGATTCCCGACGGTCGAACGGGCGACGTGGGGGCTTCCCCTGATCGACCGGATCTTTACCGACAGCAACGGCGAGGCGTGGTCCACGGCTCGTCTGCCGAAGACGAACGTCGCCGAGACCGAGGACGCGTATCTCTTCACGATTGAGATGCCCGGCCTGAAGAAGGAGAACGTCGAGGTCAACTTCGAGGGTGACACGCTGATCGTCAAGGGCGAGTCGTCCGAGAAGAAGGAAGAGAAGGGTGTCATCCGTCGGGAGTACCATTCGACCCGCTTCGAACGGACCTTCGGCATCGGCCCCGGCGTCGATCGCGAGAAGGTCATGGCGAAGATGGAAGACGGGATCCTGACCGTCACGCTTCCCAAGTCCCAGGAGAGAATCGGGAGAAAGATCGAGATCGCGTAACGCGATTTCGAAGGGGGCAGTGAGGAGCCCGGAGCGGCAACGCTCCGGGCTCTCTTGGTTTGTTGCCGGCCCGGGAACGGGTGGAACCCCGGCGCCGCGTGTGCTACCGTCGGTCCTCCCGATGCGGCCACGATTTTTCCTCGTTCTTGGCACCTTGTGCGCTCTCGCCGTCCGCCCGGTCGACGCGACCCCGGCGCCGGCTGGCCCGGCCGCGGGCGCGAGCGAAAGCTGGTTCATCGTGCGCATAGGCGACGTGCCGGTCGGCACCGCCTCCGAACGCTGGTCCGAGGAGGCGGGACTGATCGTGTTCCGCGCGCACATGAACATCAATTTCACGCGCATGGGAACACCGCTCGAGATGAGCATCCTCGCGGAGGAAACCTGCGACTCCAGGGGCGAGTTTCGCGGCGCGCGCATGGAAAGCTCGGTGTCCAACCTGCGCGCGAGCGCCGTGCTGGCGGGCGACTCGGTCCAATACGAGTCGAGCGCGGGCGGGGCAACCCACCGGCGCACGCTGGCGTGGGACCCCGCGGCGGTGACGGAGATGCGGGCGCGGGAGCGCGTGCGCGCGTGGCTGGCGGGGGCAGCTCCGGAAACGACAGTGACCAACTTCGACGTCGCCGACGGCAGTTTCCACCGCCAGCGTCTCGTGCGCGGCGCCACCGACACGATCCGGGGCGCGACGCTCACGCTGGTGGACCAGTTCGACGATGACGCGACCACGGCGACTTCGACCACCTGGCTCGCGCCGGACGGCGAAGAGGTGCGCACGGTAGTCCGGCAACTTGGCGTGGAGATCGTGATCGAACGCGTCACCGCCGACGAACTGGCGACGCTGGAGATCGAGTCCAGCTTTGACATCATCCGCCAGTCGATGGTGCGCTGCGAGGGGTTTCCCACCCCGGTCGCGCGCCTCGACCGCGTCACGCTCCTGCTCGAATTCGCGAAGGCACCGCCACTCGCGTCCATGGACGGACCGAATCAGATCGAAGTGGCGCGCGACGAACACTCGGTCCGGCTCACGCTGACGCGCGAGACCGCGCACCGGGTGAACGCCGACCGCGACGACCTCGCGATTTTCCTGCGCCCGGATCGATTCGTCCAGTCGGACGACGCCACGCTGCGGATGGTCGCGGACAGCCTGCGCGCCGCCACTGGAACCGGCGGGTGGCCGCTCGCGCGCGCCATCGCCGCCTTCGTCAACCGGCACATCGTGCACAAGGGCATGGAACACGGCTACGACTCGGCGCTGGACGTGTACCGGTCCCGCGCGGGCGATTGCACCGAACACTCGCTGCTCACGGTCGCGTTGCTGCGGGCCGCCGGGATCCCGGCGCGCCCCGCGGTTGGGCTTGCCTACGGCGCGGCGGAAGGGGCGTTCGTCGGCCACATGTGGGTCGAAGCGTACGTCGACTACTGGCGCACGCTCGATGCCCTCGACCTGGCCCTCGACCCGATCCGCATCCGCGTGCACGCGCCGAAGCCGAACGAGACCCTCGGCGAGCGCGACCTCATGCGCGCGTACAGTGAAGTCGCCGGGGTTGTCATACGGGTCGTCGACCAACGTTCCCACTAGCCGCGCCATCAGCCGAAGATCATCGGAGGTTGTCTTGCCGACGCTCAAGCAAACCATGTTTCGCGAATACGACATCCGGGGCCGGGTCACGGACGAGGAGCTGAACGCGACCAGCGCCGAGTGGATCGGGCGCGGATTTGGAACCTTTCTCGCGCGGCGCGGAATCGACGACATGGTCGTCGGCTATGACTGCCGCTTCGGCTCGGTCGAGATCAAGGACGGGCTGGTCGCCGGGCTGCGCGCGACGGGGCGCAACGTCATCATGGTGGGCATGTGCCTGACCCCGATGATGTACTGGTCGCAGTACCGGTTCGAGGTGCGGGGCGGCGCGATGGTGACCGGCAGCCACAACCCCAAGGGCTGGAACGGGCTCAAGCTCGCCGCCGGGCTCTCGTCCACGCTGGTTGCCGATGAGATCCGCGAGCTCTACGACCTGATCGCGCGCGAGGACTTCGAGCGCGGACGCGGCGACTACTCGGAGGTGACGATATTCGACGACTACGCGGTGGACCTCACCTCGCGCGTGCGGGTGGTGCGCCCGCTCAAGGTCGTTATCGACACCGGCAACGGGACGGCGGGCGCGTTCGCGCCGCGCGTGTTCCGGGACGCCGGCCTCACCGTCGTCGAGCAGTTCACCGAGCTCGATCCGGACTTTCCCAACCACGAGCCCGACCCCGCGCGCACGGACACCGTCGAGGCGCTGGGAAAACGCGTCCGCGCCGAGGGGGCCGACCTCGGCCTGGCGTTCGACGGCGACGGCGACCGCTTCGGCGTCGTCGACGAGAAGGGCGACGTCATCTGGCCGGACCGCTACCTGATCCTGCTCTCCCGGCAGGTGCTCGAGCGCGCGCCCGGCGGGAAGATCGTGTTCGACGTCAAGTGCTCGCAGGCACTGGAGGACGACATCCGCGCGCACGGGGGAAAGCCGATCATGTGGAGGACGGGGCATTCGCACATCAAAGCCAAGCTGCAGGAAGAGAAGGCGGTGCTCGCCGGCGAGATGAGCGGGCACGTCTTCTTCGTGGAGAACTACTACGGGTTCGACGACGGCATCTACGCGGCGCTGCGCTTCGTCGAGTACGTGTCCGGGCGGCGGGAGCCGTTGTCGACGATCATGGCGGGCACGCCGAGCTACCTGTCGACGCCGGCCATCAGCGTGAAGTGCGCGGACGAGGTGAAGTACGGCGTGGTCGAGAAGCTGGTCGCGGATCTCAAGCGCGACTTCGACCGGGTGATCGATATCAACGGCGCGCGCGTCGTGTTCGACGACGGGTGGGGGCTGGTGCGCGCGTCGTCCAACCTGCCGGAGCTGGTGCTTCGCTTCGAGGCGAAGACGCCGGAGCGCCTTGCCGAGATCAAGCAGACGTTTCGCCGTTACCTCGAGCGGTATCCGGAGATCGACCGGCACTGGGAGAACGAATGATGAGACTCACACACTTCGTGGTCGTGGCGGCCGTAGCGGTGGCGGTGTCGTGGCCCGTGGCGGCGGCGGCGGAGAAGGCGAAGTCGCTCCCGGCCGGCTACCTCGCGCTCGATCAGTCGCAGGCGATTCTGGACAAGACGCTGCGCGTGCACCTCGCGCCCGATATCACGCTCCTCACCGAACGGGAACGCCGCACCGTCGACCTGTTGATCGAAGTGGGTGCAATCGTGCAGCGATTGCACGAATCCATGAAGCACCGACAAGCGCTCGAGGCGCAGGACGAGCTGGTCGCCCTCGATCGCGAGCTCGGCTCGCCCGCCGCGACGCAGAACCTGCTCGTCCTCTATTACATGAGCGAGGGGCCCGTCGTGCGTATGCTCGACAACGTCCGCCGGCCGGTGCTGCCGGTGGACCCGCCCGCGCCCGGCGGGACCGTGTACCCGTGGGGGGTGACGAAGGAGGAGATCGACGCCTTCCTCGCCGCCCATCCGGATGCGCGCGCGTCGATCCTGGCCCCGCGGACCGCGGTGCGTCGGGCGGACAAGGCGTCGCTAAAGCGGGATCTCGCGACGTTGGACCGCTACCCCGTGCTCGGCGCGCTGCACGCGGGCCTCGAGGCCTCGCTCGAAGCGGCCGCGCGGAAGCCCGACCCGAAGGCGTTCTACGCCGTTCCGTACTCGGTCGCGTTCGCGGACGAGCTGGTTTCGGTGCACGCGCTCCTCTCCCGCGCCGCCGAAACCATCGAGCCCGAGGACGAGGATTTCGCGGCCTACCTGCGGAACCGCGCGCGCGATCTCTTGAGCGACGACTACGAGTCCGGCGACGCGTCCTGGGTGGCGGGACGGTTCCACACCCTCAACGCCCAGATCGGCTCTTACGAGACCTACGACGACGAGCTGTACGGATCCAAGACCTACTTCGGGTGCAACGTACTCATCGTCGATCGCGCGCGCAGCGACGCGCTGCGGACGGCCACCGCGGAGCTGCAGCGATTCGAGGACTCGCTCCCCTATGACGAGGGCAAGCCGCACAAGCGCGTGCGCACGGACATCCCCGTCGGCGCCTACGACGTAGTCGCCGACTTCGGGCAGTCGCGGGGAACCAACACCGCGAGCATCCTGCCCAACGACGCCGGCATGGCGCGCAAGTATGGGCGCACGATTCTGCTGCGCCGCAATATCATGACCGACCCCGGACTGTTCGAAATCAGCCGCGGTGCGTACGTGGCCGCGGTGAGCGACGAATTCGCGAACGACCTCACTGCCGACGCGGGCTTCCAACGCACCCTGTGGCACGAAGTAGGGCACTACCTGGGTGTGGCCCGCACGCGCGACGGTCGCGATCTGGATCTGGCGTTGGAGCAGGCGTCGGCTATCTACGAAGAGATGAAGGCCGACCTGGTGTCGCTCTATATCGCGCCCGAGCTGGAGCGGATGGGCTACTACGACGCGGCGGCGCGGCGCTCCCTGTACGCGAGCGGCGTGCGCCGGGTGCTGCAGAAGAACCGGCCCGAGCGCGCGCAGGTGTATCAGACCATGCAGCTGATGCAGTGGAACTACTTCCTTGCCAACGGCGCGCTGACCTTCGACGGCGCCGGCGGCCGCCTGGTCATCCACTACGATCGCTTTCCCGACGCGGTGGCGAAGATGCTGCGCGAGGTGCTCGAGATCCAGGCGGCGGGTGACCGTCCGGCGGCGGAAGCCTATATCACCAAGTGGACCGAGTGGCGCGACGACCTCCATGGACGCGTCGCCGCCGCCATGCGCGCGGCGGAGAAGTACCGGTACGCGTACGTCACCTACGAGCTGGTCGACGGCCCGGCGGAATGACCGGCACCGCGTCACCGCCGGCCGCGCGCCGCGGCGAGCTCGAGATCGTCGCCGGGAGCGTGCTGATCAGCTTCTCGGCCGTGTTCGTGAAGCTGGCCCACGTGGGACCGACCGCGGCGGGCGTGTATCGTAACGCCTTCGGCGCGATGGCGCTGCTCGCGCTGGTGGCGCTGCGGCGCGACCGGCTGTGGAATGGGATGCGCCGGGCGCGCTGGGCGCTGGCGGCCGGCGCGTGCTTCACCGCCGACATCTACTTCTGGCATCGCTCCATCAACTACGTGGGCCCCGGTCTGGCGACGATCCTGGGAAACTTCCAGGTCTTCTTTCTCGCCGCCACCGGGATTCTCGTGTTCCATGAGCGCGCGACGCTACGGTTTCTGCTCGCCGTTCCCCTCGCCGTTGCCGGCCTGTTCCTGCTCGTCGGTCTCCACTGGGGCGATTTCGACGCCACCTACCGGCGCGGTGTGCTCTACGGGCTGCTCACCGCGGCGAGCTATGCCGCGTACCTGCTCTGCCTGCGGGCGGCGGGCCGCGAGCGCGACCGGGTATCCGCCGTGGCCAACATGGCGGGAGTGTCGATGGTGACGGCCGCGTTGCTCACCGCCATTGCGCTGGCACAGCGCGAGAGCCTGCGCATCCCGGACGCGCGGACCCTCGCGGTGCTGGTCGCGTACGGGGTGCTCTGCCAGGCGATCGGGTGGATTATCATCTCGCGCCGCCTGCGCGAGGTCGACGCGTCCCGGGCGTCGCTCATCCTGTTGCTCCAGCCGTCGCTCACGCTGATCTGGGACATTCTCTTCTTCGGCCGGCCGACCGCGCCAATCGAGGCCGGCGGCGCCGCGCTCACGCTTGCCGCGATCTACCTGGGCAGTGCTCGTCCGCGCGCGAGCGCCTCCGCGGGAGGCCGCCCGTGAACTGGCGGCTCCTGGGATCGCTGGCGCCGATCGGCCCGGTGATGGGCACGCTCATGGTGCTCGGGGTGCTTTCCGAAGGGGCGCGGACCGGTTCGTGTGGTTCGCGGTCGTGATCGGGACCGCGCTCCTGGTGGCGCGGCGCGTGCCCGCGCGTGCACTCCTGCACGGGGCCCTGGCGGGATTCTGGAACGGTGCCACCTCCACGCTGGTACAGGCGCTCTTCCTGGAGACGCTGGTTGCCAACAACCCATGGTTCCCCGACGCGTTCGCAAAGCAGCCACCGGGATTCGACCTCGACTATTTCGTATTCATGACAGTGCCGTTCATCGGCGTCGCCGGGGGCGCGATGACGGGACTCCTCTCCATGCTGGCCGTGCGCATCTTCGCCGCGCGCGCGGCGGCTCGTTCCGGCGGCGGAGAAACGCGTTCTTGACAATCCATCGCGCATGACCAACGCTCTGTCAGAATGAAAAAACACGCCGAGCTCAACCTCCGACGGCGCACGAAGATCGTGGGCACGCTCGGGCCCGCCAGCGATTCCCCCGCCATGATCGAGTCCCTCATCCAGGCGGGGCTCAACGTCGCGCGCATCAATACCTCGCACGGCACGCTGGAATCGCACGCGCGCATGATCGCCAATGTTCGCGCGGTGGCGAAGAAGCTCGGCGTGTACGTGCCGGTGCTGCTCGACCTGTCCGGGCTGAAGATGCGCATCGGGACCATCGCGGCGGGGTCGGCGGTGCTGCGCGCCGGCGACCGCTTCGCGCTCACAACCCGCGCAGTCCCGGGGGACTGGAAGGCGGTGTCGATCAACTACCCGGCGCTGGTCAGCGACGTGTCTCCCGGCGACCGCATTCTGATGGGTGACGGTGAGATCGAACTGCGCGCGGTGTCGAAGACGGACACCGACCTCGAGTGCGAGGTCGTGGTGGGCGGCGAGTTGAGGTCCAATAAGGGCGTCAACACGCCGGGGGTGAAGCTGCGGGAAACGGTGCCGACCGAGAAGGACCTGGGCAACGTCGCCTTCGGCATCAAGCACGGCGTGGATTTCTTCGCGCTCTCGTTCATTCGCAACGCCGAGGAAGTCCGGCGCCTGCGCTGGGTGTTGCGCGAGCAGGGCGCCGACATCGCGATCATCGCGAAGATCGAGAAGAAGGAAGCGCTCGACAACCTCCCGGACATCCTCGGCGCCTCGGACGCCGTGATGATCGCGCGCGGGGACCTGGGGCTGGAGCTGCCGATCGAACAGGTGCCCCTGATCCAGAAGGACGTGATCCGGGCCGCGCTGGAGGCGAGCAAGCCGGTCATCACGGCGACGCAGATGCTCGAGTCGATGATCCAGAACCCGCGGCCGACGCGTGCGGAAGCGGCGGACATCGCCAATGCGGTGTTCGACGGCACCGACGCGGTGATGCTCTCGGGAGAGACCGCGTCGGGCAAGTACCCGATCGAAGCGGTCCGCACCATGGCCGAGGTCGCGGAGGCGAGCGAGGCGCGCATCGATTATGCGAAGCGATTCGCGGAGATCGCCCCTAACCCCGGGCGCACGATCCCGGAGGCGGTGGCGCACGCCGCGTGCCTGACCGCGATCGAGATCGGGGCGCGCGTGATTCTTTGTTGCACGCGCTCGGGCCAGACGGCGTTGTACGTCTCGAACCGGCGCGCGCCGACCAAGATCGCCGTCATCAGCCCCCACGAGCCGACACTCAATCGCACGATGCTGTACTGGAACGCGGTGTCGGTGAAGATCCGCGGCGGCGGCGACACCGACGCCATGATCGGTGCCGCCAAGGACGCGGTGGTGGCGGCCGGCATCGCGCAGCCGGGCGACCGCGTGGTGGTGGTGGCGGGCGTTCCGGTCGACGTGCCGGGAACCACCAACATGATCAAGGCCGACGTCTTGTAGACGAGGAATCGAGAAGCACGAGCGGGTGGCGCCACCGGGCTGTCGGCGACAGGACCCGCGTAGTTATACGGGCAATGCTGAAGGATCGATACCCCTACTATCTCGCCAATCGCGCCGTCCAGGCCAACGCCGACCTGCCGGTGAGCGACAAGTACCGCGGCGAGGTCGCGACCCGCGTGGCACTCGCGGACGACCGGGTCTACGACGAGGCGATCGGACTCGCGGTCGCGGCGGCCCCGGCGATGCGCGCGCTGGCCGCGTTCGAACGGCGCGACGCGCTCCTGCACTGCGTGCGCCGGTTCGGCGAGCGGCGCGACGAGCTCGCGGAAGTGCTGTGCGTCGAGGCGGGGAAGCCCATCACCGACAGCCGCGGCGAGGTCGGGCGCCTGATCGACACCTTCCAGGTCGCGGCCGAGGAGGCGACCCGCCTCACCGGCGAAGTGATGCCGCTCGACATCTCGCCGCGCTCGCGCGACTACAGCGGCATGTGGAAGCGCGTCCCGGTCGGTGTGTGCGCATTCATCACGCCGTTCAACTTTCCGCTGAACCTGGTCGCGCACAAGGTGGCACCGGCGCTCGCGGTGGGCTGCCCGTTCGTGCTCAAGCCGGCCAGCACCACGCCCGTGGGCGCGTTGCTGGTGGGAGAGATCCTGGCCGAGACGGCGCTGCCCGCGGGCGCGTTCTCGATCCTGCCCGCGCGCGGGGCGGACGCGGAACGTCTCGCCACCGACGAGCGTATCCGCTTCTTGAGCTTCACCGGTTCCCCTTCGGTCGGGTGGGCGCTGAAGGCGCGCGCCGGGCGCAAGAAGGTGACCCTCGAGCTCGGTGGCAACGCCGCCGTGATCGTCGACGCGGACGCGGACCTCGACGACGCGGTGGCGCGTATTGTCTTTGGAGCGTTCTACCAGTCGGGGCAGAGCTGCATCGGCGTGCAGCGCGTCATCGTACACGAGTCGATCTACGACGCGTTCAGGTCGAAGCTCGTTACCGCCACCGCGGCCCTCAAGATGGGCGACCCGCGGCGCGAGCACACGTTCATCGGCCCGATGATCTCCGAAGAGGAAGCGCGCCGGCTGGCGGGGTGGATCGACGCGGCCCGCACCCGCGGCGCGCGGGTGCTGACCGGCGGCAGGCGCGACGGGGCGCTGCTGGAGGCGACGTTGCTCGAGAACGTCCCCCGCGACGCCGACCTGTGCGCGAAGGAAGCGTTCGGCCCCGTGGCGGTATTGTCGACGTTTCGGGACTTCGACGCGGCCCTCGACGAGGTCAACGACAGCGTCTACGGGTTGCAGGCGGGGGTGTTTACGCGCGACATATACCGGGCCCACCGCGCGTGGGACCGGCTGGAAGTGGGAGCGGTGATCGTCGGCGACGTGCCGTCGTGGCGCGTCGACCACATGCCCTACGGAGGGGTCAAGGAGAGCGGGCAGGGGCGCGAGGGAGTACGGTTCGCCATGGAAGAAATGACGGAGATCCGCATGTTCGTGCTGCGGACCCCGCCCGCGCGCTGATATCGTACCAAAGAACTCGAGAAGGAGCGGAAACAGCGATGAAATGGATAACGGCGGCTTGCGTGTTGGCACTGTTCACGGGCGTGGCCATGGCGGTATCGGCGGACAAGGACTTCGAGTCGCTTGCAAACGCGTATGTAGCGCAACTGCTCGCGATCAACCCCGAGCTCGCCACGACGCTGGGGAACCATCAGTACGACGGGCGGCTGACCGACCGTTCGGCCGCGGGCGTGGCCGCGCAAGCGACGCTGGCGAAGGAGTACCTGTCCAAACTCGGCGCCATCGATGCCTCGAAGTTGAGCGAGGTCAACGCGATCGATTGCGACATCCTGCGGCTCAACCTCGAGCGCACGGTGTTCGAAGTGGACGATCTGCGCGAGCACGAGTGGAATCCGCTCTTCTATAACATGGGAGGAGCGATCTACGCGCTGGTCGCGCGCGACTTCGCTCCCATCGACAAGCGCCTGAAGAGCGTCGAGGAGCGCCTGCAGGGCATACCGGCGGTGGTGGCGGCAGCGAAGGCGAATCTCAAGCAGCCGCCCGAGATGCACACGCGCACCGCGATGTTGCAGAACCAGGGCAACATCGCGCTGATTCGCGACGACCTGTCGCAATTCGTGGCGCAGGCGCCGGACATGGAGAAGGAGCTGGCGCCCGCGCGCGCGGCCGCCGTGGCCGCGCTCGAGGAGTACGGCACCTGGCTGGAGAAGGACCTGCTGCCGCGCTCGACCGGCGACTTCCGGCTCGGCGACGCGATGTGGCGTAAGAAGCTCCGCTTTTCGCTCGACTCCGACCTCTCCAAGGAGGAGATCTACGCGCGCGCCACCGCGGACCTCAAGGCCACACAGCAGGCGATGTACGCGACCGCGCTGCCGCTCTTCAAGAAGTTCCACCCCGAGATCACGGACCCGGCGGTGCTCGCCGACGTCAAGCACATCAACCGCGCGGTGCTCGACAAGCTGGCCGAATCGCGGCCCAGCAACGAGACCATCGTCGACGAGGCCAAGGCCACGCTGGACGCGGCGACCAAATTCACGCGCGAGCACAAGCTCATCACGGTTCCGAACGAACCCGTCAAGATCATCGTGATGCCGGAGTTCCAGCGCGGCGTTGCCATCGCGTACTGCGAGAGCCCCGGCCCGCTCGAGCCGAACGGGGAGACCTTCTACTCGATCGCGCCCACGCCGAAGGACTGGACGTCAGAGCGCGCCGAGTCGTTCTTCAAGGAGTACAACGACTACATGCTCTGCGACCTCACCGTGCACGAGGCGATGCCCGGGCACTACCTCCAGGGTGCGCATTCGAACCAGTTTCGCGCGCCGACTTTGGTGCGCGCGATCTTCTCCAGCGGCTCGTTCGCGGAAGGGTGGGCCGTGTACACCGAGAAGGTGATGGCGGAAGCGGGCTTCGGCGGTCCGGAGGTCCGGATGCAACAGCTCAAGATGCGGTTGCGCGTGATCATCAATGCTATCATCGACCAGAAGATCCACACCGAAGGCATGAGCGAAGCCGACGCGATGGCGATCATGAAGAACGAGGGCTTCCAGGAAGACGGGGAGGCCGCCGGCAAGTGGCGCCGCGCGTGTCTCACCTCGACGCAGCTCTCGACCTACTTCGTCGGCAGCGCCGAGGTCGAAGGGATGCGAACCGCGTACGAGGCGAAGAACAAGAACGTGAACCTGATGAAGATGCACGACACCATGCTCTCCTTCGGGACGCCGTCGCCGAAGTACGTGCGCCGCATGATGGGGCTGTAGGGAGTGCGTTTTTTTTGGAAGGGCCCGCTACGCACAGCAGAGTGCGCGCAATGAGCATCGTTTTGAGGTTCGTGCGAACGATCGGCGTACTGATCATTACTCTTGTGCTTGCGGAGCACGCGCATGCAGGGCCTCCGCTCGCGCTAATCTTCACGCCTGGCAACCAACTCGCCCACCACGAGTCCTACTGGTTGGCTCCATACACCCTGTACACGATGCTGGAGGTCGGTTCCTCCCGTGAGACACGCGTTCAATGGTTCACCGCCGACGGCAGGTTGAAGCATGAGGTTCGAAACGCTGATGTCGACAACCCGGGGTTCGTCAGACGACAGGACACCAGAGGCGAAACCTTCACGTCGGTCGCGAATCCGCATTGGGAGGTCTTTCTGCCTGCACGCAGGGACTGGGAGGGCCCGAGCGGATTCATCGCGTGGTCGCCGGATGGCAGAGTATTCATACATTCGAGTCGCGTGGGTGAAGCGTACGACGAATGGCCGCGCATCCCGACGACGATCGAGATGTTCATCGAAGGGAAACGGAAGACGCTCGGACCCTACACTGGCGCGCCGCGCGCGATTCAGCTCGATCCCAGTGGCGCCCTGGCCGTCCATTTCTTGGACGGACGACTGGTCCTCGTCGATCGGAGCGGGCGCGAGAGGTTTCAAACGACAGCGCCAGTGACTCCGGGCACGCGGCTGTTGGGCTGCAACGACTACGGTGTCCTGGTGGGAGATATGGACGACACGAGCCCAATTGAGTATTACGGCGTCGAAGGCGGTCGGACCTCCTTCAGAAAGCCAGGCGGGTACCCTGCCGTCTGGATCGGACGTGATCGGGTACTCTTTGACAGCGCGCCCGACAGTTTGCTCCTTGTCGACTGCGCCAAGGGTGGAGTGATCTGGCGAAGGCATCATGACGGTGAGAGAATTGTTTCAGGATCGCAAGCATACGCTGTCGTCGAGCCGTATCTGATCACAGCGGCAGCCGAGCTGCGCCCGTCGTCGGATGCCGAGTGGCCCGCGCTTTGGCTTCGCGCGCTCGAGCTTGAGACCGGTAAGCTCGTGGCGACCTGGGCGGGTAACCAGACTCGCGGCGCCCAGCCGCGCTTCTTCGAGAACGATGGGAGGGTCCTGTTCTTGGATGGTTCACGGCTCTCCAATGTCGACCCGGACGACATTCGGGAAAGCCGACAAGGATGGAGTTCTAGTCGGCCACCGGAACCTGCACCACCCCTCTTCGAAGAGGGCCCTGCGGCGAGTCCGCTGTCGTGGGAGCCGATCCAGCCGCGCAAGCAAGCGACCGCGATGCTGTTCACGCCGCGGCAGCGGATCGCGAACGTCGACCCCCTTCCTACTTCTGTGAACCTTGTGGACTTTCGCGATTCCCGGCCTTACGGCGAGAAGGAGCGACGCGATGTCTGGCTAGCCCGCTATGATTCGGTGCGCGTGCAAATCGACAGCACTCGTATTGCTATAGTGGAACACCTTTCGGCGGCATTCGACGCCACGACTGGTGATCTCGTGTGCGTCTTCACGGATCCGGCCCCCCGATGGATCCGTTCCAAGCAAGAGCCCGTCGACGCCGAGGCACGCGTCAGGGAATCACGCCACAGCGAGCTCGCGCCGGCTGAGTACTCCAGCTTGCAGTCGACCCCTGTGGACATCGTCGGTGCGCTGCTGGGCTCGCGCTACGTCGAGCTGAGTACTGTGGGGCAGATCGTGCTGCGACCGCGTTTCGTCACTGCGCAGTTCCCGGCGCGTCGGTTCGAGGGCAAGCTCATTCCGATCATCCCACCGTCCAACATGTGGATCGTCGAGGTGCTGGGATTCAAGGCGGATCAAGTAGTGGGTGATCGTCCCGAGGTTGAGTGCATCCCGATCGCCGGCATCCCAAGTGATCGTCACGTTCCCGCCATTGTCATCGGGGACGTCCGCAACCGACGTGATGGTCGGTTCTGGCCTGCCCCATGACCCATACCGACTCTCCACCCGCTGAGCGTAGTACCCGCCGCCCGTCGATATCGTACGTGAAGATGCCCGCTGGTTGCCGTGAGACGATCGTGGGGTAAAGTTGGTTCGCTGCTGTGCAAACGGCAACACCGCCGGCAACCCAGACCGGATCCCCGGAAGCATTCAGCCGCTGCGCATACACATCCCGTACCGCCAGGTGATGATGGCTCCGCTCCCCCGTCCGAGACAAGCTCAGGGTCGAAGCCACCCTGCGTCGTGACGGCGACGCCGTTGGGCGTCCACAGGGGCACTCCGGACATGTTCACCCGCTGCGCATACACGCTGCGAATGCCGCCGCGTCCGTCCTCCCAGGTGATGATGGCGCCGTGGGCGCCGTCCCGAATGATCTCGGGCGACAGGTCATACTGGGCGGTGGAAAGGGAGACACCACCGCCGGTGCACAATGGAACCCCGGACTCGTCCAAACGCTGCACGAAAATGCCATAGTTAAAGTCCCCCGCTCGGCTGTCCGTCCAGGTAACGATGGATCCAAGGCCGTCCGACGTGACTTGCGGGGAAGCGGGGCCGGGCACGTGTCCCGGTAGCGGCGGCTAAGCAATGAACTACTCGATAACCACATCTCTCGGGTCAGTGAAGTATTTAGCAATAGTGGCCATTCTTCCCTTATGCGCTGATCCTGTGTTGGGCGGTTCTGAGGTAATCAGGGATCCTTCTGCATGGGACTACGCGCCGCTTCAATACTATGACATCGTGGTACACGGCACAGTGCGTGAAGTCACGGCAGACGAGGTCTCCAGAAATGCCTTGTGGACGCAAGCCTCAAAGACCGATCGCATGACACCGGTGAGACGCGTTACGGTGGACGTTTTGGACGTTCCTCGTGGGCCGAGTGTTGCGGCGGCATGGACATTCATTGTGCCTTTTACCCACTCGCAGGGTTATGACACACCGTACGTTCCCGGACAGGAAGTCCTAATCGCCGCGATGTATCATCCGGGCCTGCAGGGTTACTACCTGAAGTCATACTACGGGAGGTACGTCAGGCGGGGTGACGACTGGGCGTGCGAAGAGACGCCTAGGGGAACAAGAACGTTCACGGACGCCGAGCTTCGCGAGAAGATTCGCGTTGTTGAGCCCGCACGTGTTGTTTCCGACGCCGAACTGATCGTCGTGGGGACCGTGGATTCGTCGGCGGTCGAGGTGATCAAAGGGCCAGACTCAAGCTCGGCGGAAATACTCCGAGTGCAAATGCGCGTGGACGCGGTCAGGAAGGGACGCTATGAAGGCGGATCGATCGCTGTTGCCATGTACCAGGGCGGTCTATATCTGCCGGCGTGGGCGAAACACGCGCCGGATCGCTTCAGCCCGGGTGAGAAGTGGCTGTGCTTTCTTAAAAAGGGTGAGGTGGGCTGGTACCCCTTCGCCGGCTCAAATGGTTTGTTGCAGGTGATGCAAGAGGGGTTGATATACGACCGGCGAGTCCCATACTGGCACGATGCCTCGAAAATCGACGCACTCATATCCGAGGTTGGTGTTAAGAGATGAGACTCACGCTGGCGTCGATTCCGCGCCATCTTTTCTGTTTCTCGCCCCGGGGCGACGTGCTAAGGTATCCGGACCGCACTATCTTTTTCCTTTCGGATGCGTTGGAGGCAGCATGGCAGACACACCTACTATTGTGATCGGGGTGCCGCGAGAGACGTTCCCGGGTGAAGCGCGCGTCGCATTGGTGCCGGCGTTGATCCCCACCCTCGCCAAGTCCGGCATAAAGGTGGTCGTCGAGCGTGGGGCGGGAGACGCCGCGGGTTATTCCGACGCCGCGTTCCAGGAGAAGGGCGCGAGCCTCGGCACGCGCGACGAAGTATTCGCGTCGGCGCAGATCGTGGTCCAGGTCCGCGCCGCCGGCGCGAATCCGGGCGCGGGCAGTGACGACCTGCGGCGGCTGCGCAAGGGCCAGATCGTGATCGCCATGGTCGACCCGCTGGGAGAGCCGCAGGGCGTGCGCGAATTCGCGTCGTCGGGCGCGACCTTGTTCGCGCTCGAGCTCATCCCGCGAATCACCCGCGCGCAGAGCATGGACGTGCTGTCGTCGATGGCGACGGTCGCGGGCTACAAAGCGGTGGTACTCGCCCAGGAAGCATTGCCGCGGATGTTCCCGATGATGATGACGGCGGCAGGCACGCTCACGCCGGCGCGCGTGTTCGTGGTCGGAGCCGGGGTGGCGGGCCTGCAGGCGATCGCGTCGTCGAAGCGGGCCGGTGCGGTGGTGCACGCGTACGACGTGCGCCCGGCGGTCAAGGAGCAGATCCAGAGCCTGGGGGCGAAGTTCGTCGAGCTCCCGGTCGAAACCAAAGACGCCGAGGACAAGGGCGGATACGCGAAGGAACTGGGCGAGGACTTCTACCGCCGCCAGCGCGAATTGATGGCCAAGGTGGTCGCGGAGAGCGACGTCGTCATTACCACGGCGGCGATTCCGGGCAAGAAGTCGCCGGTGCTCATCACGACCGACATGCTCAAGGGGATGGCGCCCGGCTCGGTGGTGGTGGATCTCGCCGCGGAACGCGGCGGCAACGTCGAGGCGACGAAGCCCGGAGAGACGATTCGCGTCCACGGCGTCACCGTGATGGGGCCGCTGAACCTGGCGTCGTCGATCCCGTACCACGCCAGCCAGATGTACGCGCGCAACGTCGTCGTCTTCATCCAGAACTTCGTCAAGGACGGCGTCGTCAATCTGTCGATGGACGACGAGATCATTCGCGACACCGCGGTCGCGCGCGACGGCAGCGTCAGCAGTCCCCGCGTGCGCGAGTTGCTGGGAATGCCGGCCGCCGCAGCGACGGTATAGCGGCGACCCACCCGTCCCGCATGCGAGTGCGCGTCTGCCCGGCGAGCGCGGTTCCCGCCGGCGGCATGAAGGCCGCGGAAGTCGCGGGCCATCCGTTGCTGCTGGCCAACATCGGCGGCCGGTTTCTGGCGGTCGAGGACGTGTGCACCCACGCGCGTGCGCGGCTCTCGGACGGTCACCTCGACGAGGGTGAATGCACGGTCGAGTGCCCGCTGCACGGCGGGAAGTTCTCGCTGGAATCGGGGGAAGCGCTGGAGTTTCCGGCTGAGGATCCGTTGCCCGTCTATCCCGTCACCGTAATCGGCGGCGAAATTCACGTCGACCTTCCGGACGATTGACCATACTCGCAGGACGCACATGAAGATCGGAATCATCGGTCTCCCACAGACCGGAAAGAAGACCTTGTTCTCGCTCCTGGTCGGGCCGGCGGCTCTGGCCGGGCAGACGGACGCGCGCGCGCCGGTGCGCGGCGTGGCCGACGTGCAGGATCCCCGCTTCGACCGGCTGGTGGCGATGTACGAGCCCAAGCGCCAGGTGCGGGCGCGCCTGGAGGTCGTGCTCGTCCCCGCTATAGAGGAGAATTCGCTCTCGCAGGGCGATTCCATCAATGAGCTGGGCGAGGTGGAAGCGTTCTGCCACGTGGTGCGCGCGTTCGAGGACGACTCGGTGTACCACGTGTGGGGTGATCCCGACCCGAAACGCGAGGTCGAGTATCTCCACGGCGAGATGATCCTCCACGATCTGGTGTTCATCGAGAAGCGGCTGGAGCGCATCGACAAGAACCTCAAGAAGGGGAAGGACGACCGGGCGGAGAAGGAGCGCGCGCTGCTCCTGCGCTTTCGCGAAGCGTTGGAGAAGGAAACGGCGCTGCGCCTGCTGACCCTCGCTCCCGATGACGCCGCGCTGGTGTCGAGCTATCCGTTCCTCTCGCTGCGGCCGTTGATCGTGGCGCTCAACGTGGGCGACGACGGCGTCGCCGACACCACCCGGCGCGACGCCCTGGCGGCGGCGTTTGCGGGGCTGGGCGCGCACTTCGTGCAGCTGGCCGCGCGGGCGGAGGCGGAGATCGCGCGCCTGGAGACGGCGGAGGAGCGCGCCGCCTTCATGCAGGACATGGGCATCCGCGAGCCGGCGCTCCATTTGTTGACGTCGCGCTGCATCGAAGCGCTCGGGCTGCAATCGTTCTTCACCGTCGGCACCGACGAAGTGCGCCAGTGGTTCGTGCGCCGCGGGGCGTTCGCCCCCGAAGCGGCGGGTGTCATCCACAGCGATCTCCAGCGCGGATTCATCCGCGCCGAGGTGATGAAGTACAACGACCTCGTGGCCGCCGGCGGCGAAGAGAAGCTCAAGACGGTCGGGAAGTACTACCTCAAGGGCAAGGACTACGTCGTGGAAGACGGCGACATCCTCACCATCCGTTTCAACGTCTAGCCATGACTCCCAGCGTGCGCTTGCAGGCCGGGCGCGACCGTTCCGCGCGCCATCGTCACCCGTGGGTGTTCTCGGGGGCCGTCGACTCGGTGTCCGGGTCGCCGGCGCCGGGCGAGATCGTGGACGTGATCGACGCGCGCGGCGCCTTCCTGGGCCGCGGCTACTACAACGAACATTCGCGGATTCGCGTGCGCATGCTCACGTGGACGCCGGGTGAAATCGACGACGCACTCTGGCGCGACCGGGTGACCGCTTCGATCCGGCGCCGCGCCGCGATCGTTTCCGCCGAAGACGCGGGGAAAACGACCAACGCGTATCGTCTCGTCCACGCCGAAGCCGACCTGCTCCCCGGCCTGGTGGTGGATCGCTATGGCGATGTCGTCGTCGTCCAGTTCCTCACCGCCGGCGTCGAGCGCGTGCGCGAGGTCGTGGTCGACGCGATCGAAGCGGCGCTAACGCCGCGCTGCATCTTCGACCGCAGCGACAGCGCGTCGCGCGCGAAGGAGGGGCTGGAGACGTCGGTCGGCGCGCTTCGCGGCGACGCGCCCGGTCCGGTCGATATCCTCGAGAACGGGCTGCGCTTCCAGGTGAACGTCGAGAGCGGGCAAAAGACGGGTTTCTATCTCGACCAGCGCGAGAACCGCGCGCGGGTCGCGGAGCACGCGCGCGGGCGCGAGGTCCTCGACGCGTTCTGCCACACGGGGGCGTTCGCCGCGTACGCGGCGCGGGCGGGTGCGCGCTCGGTCTCGCTGGTCGATTCCTCGGAGGCGTCGCTGCGGACGGCGCGGCTGAACCTGGAGCAGAACGCGCCGCCGGAGTGCGCGCGCGAGTTCGTGTCGGCCGACGTGTTCGAACACCTGCGTGAGCTGCGCGGGCAGGGGCGCCGCTACGATCTGGTCGTGCTCGATCCGCCGAAGTTTGCGTCGAACCGGCACCAGCTCGAAAACGCGCTGCGCGCTTACAAGGACATCAACCTGCTCGCGATGGAGCTGCTCGCGCCCGAGGGAGTGCTGGCGACGTTCTCCTGCTCGCAGGTCGTCGACGCGGCGTCGTTCACAATGGCGGTGTCGTGGGCCGGCGTCGACGCCGGGCGCGACGTGCAGATTCTGCGCCGGCTCGGACAGGGGCCCGACCACCCGGTGCTAGCCTCGTTCCCCGAGTCGGAGTACCTCAAGGGGCTCTTGTGCCGCGTCTCGTGAATATCGTAACTAGGTAATAAACAGTTTGACCCACGGCGCGCCGCACCGGTACCCTCGAAGTGGATACCGGAGGTGGCACATGCTCACGGTTCGCGACATACTCGACCGCAAGGGGCGCCACGTGTGGACGATCGCGCCGGATGCACCCGTCTACAACGCGTTGGAGTTGATGGCGGAGAAGCGCGTCGGCGCGCTGCTGGTGCTCGAGCGCGAGCGCCTGGTGGGCGTGGTGTCGGAGCGCGACTACGCGCGCAAGGTCATCCTCGCCGGCAAGGCGTCCAGGGAAACGCCGGTGCGCGACATCATGACGTCGAAGGTCTACTACGTCACCCCCTCGCACCGGCTGGACGAGTGCATGGCGCTCATGACCGACAAGGCCGTGCGACACTTTCCGGTAATGGAGGGCGAGCGGCTCGACGGTGTAATCTCGATCGGCGACGTGGTCAAGGCCATGATCTCCCACCAGGAGTTCCTGATCGAACAGCTCGAACACTTCATCACGGGGCGCTAGCGCCGGCGCGCCTGTACCCACCTGGCGGCGAAGTCCGCCGCAAAATACGTTGAACGCCCCCGCGCCCGGCGTCTACGATCATCGGGTCCCCATCAAGGAGGCCCGATGTCGGTCAACCGGACGCTAGCGGTCGGCGCCGCCGCCGCGATCGTACTTTCCCTGCCATTTTTCGGACGCACCTGGAACCAGTTCATGCACGTGCTCGGCGCCGTGCTGTTCATGGGGAACATCGTGGTCAGTGCCGCGTGGATGAGCCTCGCCCGGCGTGCCCGGCACCCCGAGGCGCTCCGGCTCGGGGTCCGCGGGGTGACCTTCACGGACGCGGTGTTCACGCTGCCGGGAGCGCTCCTGGTACTGCTCAACGGAGGCATTATCGCCACGCCGTATTTTCAGGCCCGGGTGGGCTGGGTGATGGTGTCGCTGGTGTTGTTCCTCCTCTCCGGGCTGGTGTGGCTCGCGATCCTGGTCCCCGCGCAGAAGCGTCTGTCCGCGCTCATGACCTCGATGCCGCCGGGCGGTCCGATTCCGGAGGGCGCCGACGCGCTGGTGTCGCGATGGTTCCGCTGGGGCGGAATCGCGACGCTTCTGCCGCTGGTGTCGCTGGTGTTGATGGTCGTCAAGCCCCGGATTGGATGACACGCGACCCATGATCCGTCGAGCACGAGCGCATGGCCTCGGGTGGGTCGTCGTATGCGTGGGGCTGGCCGCCGCCCTCTCGTGCGGTGACGACGATACGACCGTACCCCCCGACGACTCGCGACCCGCGTTCCACGGGATCGGCGGCTGGACCGAATTCGATCTCTACGCGGTGGGGGACGGTGGGGCCATCGAGCGCTACCGCGGCGTCGAGTTTCGTGCCGGTCGCGTCCCCGACCACGAAGAATCTGCGCGACATCGTCGGTTTTTCCGCGTCGTCGGCGTTCGTGGTCGGCGACGGCGGAACCATCCTGCGCTACGACGGCACGTCGTTCTCGCTCGACGCCGAGCCCGACGACGAGCGATCTGCTACGCGCTCTGGGGCGAGTCGAGCTCCAATCTGATCGCGGTCGGCGCGGGCGGCGTCATCGTCGAGAACGACGGGGGCGGCTGGCAGACCGCCACCAGTCCGGTGACGAGCGACCTCGAGGGCGTGTTTGGCGCTATCGACCGGAGAGGCGTACGCGGTCGGCGCGGCGGGCACAATCGTCCATCGCGTCGCCGGCGTGTGGTCGGCGCCCGCCCCGTTCACCAGCGCGCGGCTGCGGGCGGTATGGGCGGACAAGCCCCGCGACTGGTTCGCGGTGGGAGACGGGGGCGAAATCTGGCAGGAGCGCGGAGCCGGCTGGTCGCTGATGGCGTCACCGCGCACCGACGATCTCTACGACGTGCACGGCAGCGACAGCGCGTACGTGTTCGCCGTCGGGGACACCGATTCGATTCTCTTCTACGACCAGGTCGCGTGGCGCACGCTCGAGCCCAACCCGGCGGGCCGGCTCGAGTCGATCTGGGCGACGATCTGCGCCGTGCCTCCCGCTCCGCTGTCGAACCGGGACGTCGCCGTGCACTGTTCCAATACCTACTTTGCCGGGCGGTCCGGCGTCGTGACGCGCTTCACGCTGTTCGGCAGCTACGAACGGCTGGCCGGCCTCTCTGGTCCGCGCGGCGCGGGGACGATGGGGTACGCGTGGGTCGGGTGGCGGGCTTACGGCCGCTAAAACCTGCCTTGTTGGCGCCGACATCCTGCCGTATACTTGTTAGGACCTTAGGGGTGATGTTTGCCCCGTCCGCACGAGCCCCCCGACGCGGCCGTTCGATCCTCGACGGAGACCAAGGAATTCAATGCGTTTCAGCAACTTCCGTCCTACGTGCCTGGCAGCGCTCGCGGTCTTCGCGCTGGGCGTTATCGCCTGCAGCGAAGACACCACCACGCCGGATACGCCGTCGACGGTCGACGTGTATTTCAACCTGAACGTCGATGGTCCGGGCCTGCAGCTGAATAACCTCATTTACACGACCCCGGCCGGGACGAAGTACAGCATCAAGGTTCTCAAGTTCGTCATTTCCGACATCGTCCTGCACGCCGACGACGGCAAGACCGCGAGGATTGCCGACATTCACTACTTCGATGTCGGCGACGGGAGCACGCAGACGTTTCGGGACTCCTCGGTGCCCCACGCGAACTGGACGTCGGTGTCGTTCACCTTCGGGCTGGACGAGACCAAGAACGTGCGCGACAAGTATCAGTCGAATGCCAAGTTCCATGCCGCCATGCAATGGCCGACGGGACTGGGCGCCAGCCTCGGGTATCACTACATGCAGCTGGAGGGGAACTACGAGACCACGCCGGGCGGGGCCACGGCCGGCTACACCACCCACACCGGCCCGCGCCAGCTCGATGGCACCAATCCCGACTTCCCGGGCGTGGTCGACGCGACGCCGTATCACTACTTCTTCAAAGTGGACCTTCCGTTCACGCCGACCCATATCCACGAGGGCGGCCACGGCGACCTCGAGCTGTTCTTCAACCTGAACGACTGGTATCTCGACAGCACGCCGGCGGACGGGAACGACACCGCGTACGACTTTACGACGCTGGGTAACCAGATGATCATGGGGAACCTGGACGCGCAGGCGCGCCTGCAGACCAACGGGCGGTTCTGCTTCTCGGCGAAGCTCACGGCGACCGGCGGCCACGATCACTAGCATCGACACCCGCGTTGGGCAGCCGATCGGAGCCGAACGCGATCGTAGTACCCACGAAGGACCATGACGAAGTATCGGCGACAGGCGGCGTGGCTGATCGTGCTCGCGGCGCTGTCCGCGTGCTCGGGCAACGACGGTGTGACTCCCCCGGACGATACGCCCGAATGCCCGCCCGCTGAGCGTCTCACGCTCGACCTCCCGCCCGGCTTTCCCGAGCTCCCGGACCCGAAAGAAAACCGGCTCACCCGGCAGGGCGTCGCGCTGGGACGGCGACTCTTCTACGACCCGATCCTCTCCGGCGACAGCACCCAGGCGTGCGGCACGTGTCACCGGCAGTGGGCCGGCTTCGGCGACACCCGCCGCTTCAGCGAAGGCATCGACGGCATCAAGGGCACGCGACAGGCCCCGACCATCGTGAACCCGGGGTGGATGATGTTCGGGCAATTCTGGGACGGCCGCGAGCCCGACCTCGAGGGACAGGCCACGCGCCCGGTGCCGAACCCGATCGAGATGCACCTGCCGTGGGCGGTGGCGGTGGAGCGCCTGAAGCAGCACCCGGAGTATCCGGACCTCTTCTGCGCCGCGTTCGGCGACAGCCGCATCGATTCGATTCGCGTCGTCAAAGCGATCGCGCAGTTCGAACGCACGTTTATTTCTACCAATTCGAAGTACGACCGCTGGAAACGGGGTGAAGACACGCTCTCGACCGCGGAACTGGCCGGCTACCGGATCTTCACCACCGAAGTGGGAGACTGCTTCCACTGCCACATGGAGCCGCTCTTCAGCACGGGCACCTTCCACAACACCGGCCTCGACGTCGTCCCAATCGATCGCGGCCGGATGGACGTGACCGGCAACCCGGCGGATATCGGCAAGTTCAAGGCGCCGTCGCTGCGCAACATCATGGAATCGTCTCCCTACATGCACGACGGCCGCTTCGCGAGCATCTATGACGTGGTCAATCACTACAACATGGGTTTCCACGACGGACCCGACGTGGATCCGTTGATCCGGGTGCGCCTGAGCCGCCGTCCCATGCGGGTCGGCGAGGTCGATACGTTGATTACCTTCCTGGAGGCCCTGACCGACCCGACCTTTCTGACCAACCCGGATCTCTCGAACCCCAACCCGTAGGAGCGTCGCGCGCCGTCGTGCGACCCCTGGAGGCACGGATGACCCGTCGGCATGCAGGACTGAGCGTAGCGGCGGTGGGCATGGCCGTGAGTCTGGCGCTGGCGGCGCCGGTTCGCGCGGCGGAAACCCCGAATCAGGAAGATGCGGCCGTGGCGGAGGTCGCGAAGCTCGAGGACGCGCGCCGCGCGGCGATGATTTCGGCCGACCCGGCGGCGCTCGAGTCCGTGTTCGCGGCGGACTGCACGTACATCCATTCGAACGGGATCTCGCAGTCGCGTGCGGACCTGCTCGGGATGCTCGCGCGCGGCGAGATTCGCTACCGCGCGTTCACCGTCGAGGCGGTAGAATACCGCGCCTACGGGGCCGCCGTGGTGGTCACTGGCATGCAAACCATCGAGCTGACGAACTCGGACAAGCCGTTCACCTCGCGCAGCCGCTACACGGTCGTGTACGCACCCGCCGGCGGGGCAGTCCGGGTGGTGGCCTACCAGTCCACGCCGCTGCCCGAACTCGTCATGCAGGAAAAGAAGGAATAACCCGCGCACACGAAAGCGAGATTCACATGGTCCAGACGCCGTCCACGATGCTTCCCCTGGGTACCCCCGCGCCGGGCTTCCGACTGACGGAGCCCGCGAGCGGCCGGGTGTGGTCCCTCACCGACTTCCGGTCCGACGCCCTCGTCGTCATGTTCATCTGCAACCACTGTCCGTTCGTGATTCACGTGCGCGACGGGATCACGCGTCTCGCGCGCGACTACGCATCGCGCGGCGTCGACTTCGTGGCGATCAACGCGAACAGCGTCGAGTCGCACCCAGCGGACGGCCCGCCGCACATGGCCGAACTGGTGCGCGAGCTCGGGTGGAAGTTCCCGTTCCTCTTCGACGACACCCAGGCGGTCGCAAAGGCGTACCACGCCGCGTGCACCCCGGATTTCTACGTCTTCGACCGCGCGCACACGCTGCGCTACCGCGGCCAGCTCGACGACAGCCGCCCCTCCAACGGCAAGCCCGTGACCGGCGTGGACCTGCGCGCCGCGATCGACGCGGTGCTGGCGGGGAAGCCGGCTGCGGTCGAGCAGCGCCCCAGCATCGGGTGCAACATCAAGTGGAAACCCGGGAGCGAGCCCGACTACTTCACCACGTTCATTTCGGCGAAAAAGACTGGTTGAACGGGTTAGCCGCCGGCACCACGATTTTCACGAAGTCATGCTTCGCAGCGGTGTGGCAGGTGTTGCACGCGTTGATGAGACCGGAATATGCCATGCCAGCCGCCGGCCAGTCGGACGCGGCCAGGGTCTTGACCAACGCCGGCTTGGCCGGATTGAACACCGACTTGACCAGCGACGCGATCGGGTAGTTGTCGTAGGTGGGGAACTTCTTTTCGATCACCTCGAAGCCTTCCTCGAGTTCCTCCAGGTAGAACTCGGCGAGCGGCTTGTTCTTGCCCTGGATCGCGAGCCCCAGCTTGTGCACGTAGTGCTGCTGGGTCGCCATGTAGGGGGCGAGCTCCTCGCCGGCCGGGGTGACGTCGGCGCGAGCGCTACCGACGAGCGATCCGCGCCAGGCGAGGACGGCCAGCGCGGCGTTCGCGAAGAGCGATGCGGTGAGAGCAGCGGCCATCCAACGAGATTTCACGGTAGTCCTCCACGACTGAAATTGGGTTATGATTGAAGGGGTGAAAGGCGACCGCCATTATAGTGAGTTCGCGCGGCCGCGCCAATGACCAGGAGATTCGATACTCCACAAAGTTACGCGGGTCCCATCAGCTCGCGGATCAAGCGTGCTCGCCAGGCCGCCGACCCGCGCAAGCACGACCTGTCGCCGGCGGTGCTGGACTTCGGCCCGGTGCGCGTGCTGCTGGCGCGCCATTTCGGCTTCTGCTACGGGGTGGAGAACGCGGTCGAGATCGCCTACCGCACGCTCGCCGACCACCCGGACCGGCGCGTGTTCTTTCTGTCCGAGGTGATCCACAACCCGACGGTCAACGGCGACCTTCGCGATCGCGGCGTTCGTTTCATTTTTACACCCGCCGGCGAGCAGCTGGTTCCATGGCAGGAGATCACGCCCGCGGATGTGGTGGTGGTGCCGGCGTTCGGCACCACCCTCGAGTTGCAGGAGAAGCTGGCCGAGCGCGGCGTCGACGCCTACCGCTACAACACCACCTGCCCGTTCGTCGAGAAGGTGTGGAAGCGCAGCGCCCAACTGGGCGCCGACCGCTACACCGTGGTCGTCCATGGAAAGGACTCGCACGAAGAGACGCGCGCGACATTCTCCCACAGCGTACGCGGCGCCCCCACGGTGGTGGTGCGCGACCTCGTCGAAGCCAGACTTCTGGGCGACGTGATCCGCGGTCTCAAGACGGTCGCCGACTTCGACCGTAGTTTTCGCCACAAGTGCTCGCCCGGCTTCGACCCCGATCGCGACCTCGCCCGCGTCGGCGTGGTCAACCAGACCACGATGCTGGCGACGGAGACGCACGAGATCGCCCAGGAGCTGCGCCAGGCGCTCGTCGACCGCTACGGGGCGGACGCGATCGCCGGGCACTTTGCCGACACGTCCGACACGCTCTGCTACGCCACCTACGAGAACCAGAACGCGACCTACGCGTTGATCGAGCGGGGCGCCGACCTGGCGATCGTCGTCGGTGGATACAACTCGTCGAACACGTCGCACATCGTGGAGTTGTGCGCCCACGCGATGCCGACCTATTTCGTGCAGGGCGCCGAGGAGATCGTGTCCGAGCGCTCCATTCGTCACTACTCACTCTCGTCGCGTGCCGTCGAGACCACGCCGGATTGGCTCCCGGGGAAGCGCCCGCTCGAGGTGGTGCTGACCTGCGGCGCGTCGTGTCCCGACGCCATCCTGGACGCGGTGTTGTGCCGGCTGCTCGCCCTGTTTCCGGGCTCGCGGCCGCTCGATCAGGTGCTGGAGGCATTCCCGGTGCCGGTCGCGGCGTCGTGATCGGTTCTTGCATGTGCCGCGGTACGCGGAATCAGTTCTCGGCCGCAACGCGTTACCAATAAACGAAGTGCCGCGCCGTTTGCGGCGCGGATACGGCGTTTTCTGCGCCTTTTGGCGCAGCGCCGCGGGTGAAAAAGCGGAAATTGGTGACCTCGGTGAGGCGCCTGGATCGAACGAGGAGAACGCGAGCCATGACAACGACCGTCGCACGCACCACCGCCATTCTCGCCGTTACGCTGGCCGGGCTCCTGGCGAACCCGGGGAGGGCGACCGCTATCCCGCCCCACGTCTCGACTGCCTTCCCCGTGGCGCAGCGGGCGAACATTTCCGCCAGCGCCGTCATCTCGGTGAACTTCGACGACGCGATCGACCCGACAACGGTGAACGAGATCACGTTCCGCGTGTTCGGCCGCTGGTCGGGGCCGGCCAGCGGGAGCTACGTCGTCACCCTCAACAACATCACGTTTACGCCGAGCGAACCGTTCTTCGCCGGGGAGTGGGTCACCGCTAGCTTGAGCAAGGGCATCAAGAGCATGTCCGGCGAGGCGCTGGCCAAGGGCTACGCGTGGAATTTCTGGATCAAGACCGTGGGCACGCTGCTCGACCTGGAGTACGTCGGTCGGATATCGACGCGCGAACACAACGAGACGGTGCACGTCGTACGGCGCCTACGCCGGCGACCTGGACAACGACGGGTGGGGCGATCTGACCGTTATCAACGAAATAACGAGCGACGCGCGCATATTCATGAACGAAGCCGGGACGTTCAGCGGGTCCTTCACCATCGAAAGTCTGGTGGACGGCGAAACTCCCAGCCCGAATGAGATGGGGGACTTCGATAACGATGGCGAGATCGACCTGGTGGTGGCGAACCTCGACAACGACAAGATCAGTATTCTCTTCGGCGATGGCACGGGCGATTTCCCGAACGGGCGGAAGGTTTCCTATTCAGTCGCGCCGGCGGTGTCCCACCAGGTGAGGGGAGTAGGCGTCCTCGACCTGAATGGTGACGGCTGGGACGACATCATCGCGGCCGACTACTTTGGCAACCAGCTCTCGGTCTTTATCAACAACGGCGACGGCACCTTCGCCCCCGCGGTCGCCAAGGAGACCGGTGGCAACGGGGAGTACGCGCTCGCCATCGCCGACGCGAACAACGACGGCCTGCTGGACGTCTTCTCCGCGAACTTCGGCTCCACGCGTTACGTCACAGTTCTCTTGAGCGACGGCAACGGCGGACTCACTGCGCAAACGCCGACGGTGGTGGGCGGGCGCCCCTGGCAGATGGTGGCCGGTGACTTCAACAGCGACGGCAACGTCGACGTCGCGGCGGACAATACCTACGAGAACCGTGTCGCGGTCCTGTTCGGCAACGGGCTGGGCGGGCTGGCGGCTCCGAACTACTACGGCGTCGGAAGCTTCCCGCTCGCGATCGATACCGGCGACATCGATGGAGACGGTGACCTCGAGCTGGTGGCCAGCAACTACGACTCGGGCACGTGGACCCTCTACGAGAATCGCGACGGCATCTTCATGAACCCGCGCACGTTCAACTCGAGCTCGTCCGGCTCATGCATGACACTCCACGACCGCGACAACGACGGCGACCTCGACATGACCGGCATCGACGAGATCGACGACTGGATTTACTTCTTCCAGAACGAGCCGCCGGTGACGGGAATCACTCCGGCGGTAGCGTCGGTGACACTCTTCCAGAACCACCCGAATCCGTTCAACCCGACGACGACGATCCGTTTCGAGTTGACCAAGTCTTCGCGCGTCGAGCTGGCCGTGTTCGATGCCGCCGGCGCGCGTGTGGCCGAGCTGGCGGACGGCGTCTACCCCGCGGGTGAGACCGACGTGAACTGGAACGGAACCGACCTGGAGGGCCACCGCGTCAGCTCCGGGGTTTATTTCTACCGGCTGGTGTCGGGGGCCGACGTGCTCACCCGCAAGATGGTGCTTCTCAAGTAGCCAGGGCGCGGTCTAGAGTCTCCGGCGTGAGGAGCCTCTGGAACGACGAGGACGTGCGTGCATGCGGCGCCGATCCGCTCGCGCTCCGCGTGTATTCATCCCGGCTCATCGGGCAGGAGCCCGACCTCGTTCTCCACGGCGGCGGCAACACCTCGGTCAAGACCCGGGCCGTCGATCTCTTCGGCGACTCCGTCGACGCCCTCTACGTGAAGGGAAGCGGGTGGGACCTGGCCACCATCGAGCGCGGCGGGTTTTCGCCGCTGCGCCTCGACGCCGTGCGGCGCATGGCGGACCTTCCCACCCTCTCGGACTCGAAGATGGTGGCGATGCTCCGGTCGCTACTCCTGGACCCCGCGGCGCCGACCCCCTCGGTCGAGGCGATTCTCCACGCCATCATGCCGTTCACCTACGTCGACCACACCCACGCCGACGCAGTCGTGACCATCACCAACACGCCGGACGGGGTCGGGCGCATCGGTGAAATCTACGGCAACCGCATATTCATCGTGCCGTACGTGATGCCGGGCTTCCTCCTCGCCAAGGAACTCTTCGACATGACGCGCGATATCGACTGGGCCGAGGTGGAGGGCGTCATCCTGATGAACCACGGCGTCTTCACCTTCGGCGACGACGCGCGGTCGAGTTACGAGCGCATGATCCAGATCGTGTCCGAAGCGGAGGACTACCTGGAGATGAAGGCGCCGCGCCCGCCCCAGCCGTCGGGGGACGACACCGTCTCGAGGGTGGACCTGATGGCGTTGGCGCGGCTGCGCCGCGCCGTGTCTCGAAAAGCCGGCGGCGCGCTGCTTGCGCGGCTCGACGCGGGAGCGACCAGCGCCGGGTTTGCCGCCCGCAGTGACGCGGCCCCGCTGGCCTCGCGGGGGCCGCTGACCCCGGACCACGTCGTGCGCACCAAGCGCGTGGCGCTGATCGTCGGCGACGACCTCGACGCGGACGTCGAAAAGTTCGCGCGGGAGTATTCGGAGTACTTCGCCCGCCACGCCGACGGCACCATGCGCGCGCTCGACCCCGCGCCCCGATGGGCGGTGTGGCCGGGGCGCGGCACGATCGCCTTCGGGCGCACGCTCGCCGATGCCATCATCGCGAGCGATATCGTCGCCCACACCATCCCCGCCATCGAGCGCGCCGAGCAGCTCGGCGGGTGGACCGCGCTGGCCGAGGACGACGTCTTCGACGTCGAGTACTGGGAGCTCGAGCAGGCCAAGCTCGCGCGCGCCGACGCGCCCGCGGAGCTCGCGGGGCGCGTCGTGCTGGTGACCGGCGCCGCCAGCGGGATCGGGCGCGCGTGCGTCGAGCGCCTGGTGACCGCCGGCGCGTGCGTGGTCGCACTCGACGTGAACGACGCGGTGGGCTCGCTCTTCGGCGACGCCCGCGTGACCGCGCTGACCTGCGACGTCACCGACGCCGCCGCGGTGGAATTCGCGGTAGAGGGCGCGGTGCGGCGCTTCGGTGGACTCGACGCGGTGGTGAGCAATGCGGGGACGTTTCCCGCGTCCGCGCCGATTGCCACGCTCACGTCCGCCACCTGGGAGAAGAGCCTCGCGATCAATCTCGACGCGCACCGCATCGTGCTGCAGAAAGCCATCCCCTTCCTCGAATCGGGCATCGATCCTGCAGTTGTCTTCGTGGGATCGAAGAACGTCCGGGCGCCCGGAAAAGGTGCCGCGGCCTACTCGGTTGCGAAGGCGGGACTTACCCAGCTCGCGCGCATCGCGGCGCTGGAACTCGCGCCCGCGGGAATTCGCGTCAACGTGTTGCACCCGAACGACGTGTTCGACACGGGGATATGGACCGCCGACGTTCTGGCCGCGCGCGCGAAGGAGTACGGGCTGGACGTGGAGAGCTACAAACGACGCAATCTGCTGCGGGTCGAGGTGACCTCGGCCGACGTCGCCGCGCTGGCGGTGGCCCTGGTCGGTCGCCTGTTCGCGAGGACGACCGGCGCGCAGATTCCCGTCGATGGCGGAAACGACCGCGTCGTGTAGCAGCGTTCCTTGCCCCGCGCCGGGCGCGGGATTACCGTGGTGGATATGCGTTTGCTAGCGGGATTGGGCGCGCTGCTCGTTTGCCTCTTCGCCCCCGTCGTGGTTCCGGCGGGCGAGGGCGCCGGGTCGCTTCCCATCTGTGCCGTGTGCGGCAAGCCCATTACCGAGGACCTGTTCCAGACCAAGGGGCTCTCGTACCACTCGGACCACTTCCGCTGCGCGCACTGCGACCGCCCCATCACCGGGCCGTACAGCGAATACGGCGGGAAGAACTACCACACCGACTGCTTCGAGAACCACGTCGCGCTGAAGTGTTCGCTCTGTGGAGCGCTGATCCACGGCGAGTATCTGCAGGACTACTGGGGAAACTCCTACTGCTACCGTCACGACGGCGAGGCGCCGGTGTGCGACTCGTGCGGGCGTTTCATCTCCGACCAGACCACGGGCGGCGGCGTTCGATACGACGACGGACGCTTCGTGTGCAACCTCTGCCGGCCCAAGTCGATCACCGACGTCGACGAGATCCTGGAGCTGGTGCACGAGGTCGCGCAGCGCATGGCGACCTTCGGCATGGACGTGGACTACAACGGCGTCAAGATTCACCTGGTCGGCCGGGACGACATGCAGAAACTGTCCGGCCACCATTCGGAAGGGCTGCGCGGGTTTACGGACTACCGCGAGGACTTTCGCGTGTTCGGAAAGTCCAAGAACCGCCGCATGGACATGTACCTCCTCTACGGCATGCCGCGCATGGAGCTGGTGAGCACGATCGCGCACGAGCTCGGCCACGTATGGCAGTTCAACCATGGCCGCTTCAAGAATGATCGCCTGTGGGCTGAGGGCAGCTGCAACTACGCCGCCTATCTCGTGCTGGGGCAGTATCCGGGGCGCGAGGGCTCGTTCTTCCGCACCAGTCTGACCCGCGACGAAGACTCGGTCTACGGCGAGGGCCTGCGGCGCGTGAAGACGCTCGCCGAGGCCGAGGGCACGAAGAAGTGGCTTCGCTATCTCTCCAGGAACGCCGACTTCCCGGCCGGGTACTGATTCTTGCGGCGTGGCGCGTGCAGCGTCACTCTCCCGCTCAGGTCCTCGCGCGCGATAGTTGAAAGCGCGCTACGGATTCGCGTCCGAGTGACGCCGCACGCGCCCTGTCTCCAAACACCTGACATCGTCGAATCGATGTGCTACCATCGCCGCTCTGGCGACCGGTGAAAGGTCGTCCTATGTCGTTATCCTGAAAGGAGTTGAATGGCCAAGCATCGGGTGGTCCTGCTGCCGGGCGACGGCATCGGCCCGGAAGTGGTCGAGGCGGCGCGCCGCGTCGTGGATGCATCCGGCCCCGACATCCAGTGGGTGCCGATGGAGATTGGTGCCATCGCGTTCGACAAGTACGGAGACGCGCTTCCCGCCGCCGTGCTGGACGAGATTCGCAAATGCGGGGTGGCGCTCAAGGGTCCCACCACCACGCCCATCGCCAAAGGACACGTGTCGGCAAACGTCCGGCTGCGCAGGGAGCTCGGACTGTTCGCGAACGTGCGGCCCGTCAAGACCGTGCCCGGGCTGGAGACTCCGTACGGGACGACGGACCTGGTCGTGGTGCGCGAGAACACCGAGAGCCTCTACGCGGGGCTCGAGAACGAAGTGGCGCCCGGCGTCATCACATCGATCAAGGTGATCACCGAAGTAGCCAGCCGTCGCATCGCCAGGTTCGCCTTCGAGTACGCGGTTCGGTGGGAGCGCAAGCGCGTGACCGCCGTGCACAAGGCGAACATCATGAAGATGGCCGACGGCCTCTTCCTCGAGTGTGCGCGCCAGGAGGCGGCGGCCTACGAGGGACGAATCAAGTTCGACGACATCCTGGTGGACGCGCTGGCGATGAAACTCGTCAGGAATCCCGCGCAATTCGACGTGCTCCTGCTCGAGAATCTCTACGGCGACATCGTCAGCGACCTGGCGGCGGGATTGATCGGTGGGCTGGGACTGGCGCCCGGCGCCAACTACGGACCCGATTGCGCCGTGTTCGAGGCGATCCACGGTTCCGCGCCCGACATCGCGGGCAAGGGCATCGCGAACCCGATCGCGATGATTCTCTCGTCGGCGATGATGTGTCATCATCTGGGCGACACGGAATCGTACGCGCGCATCCGCAAGGCGGTGCGCACCGTCACGAGCGAGCACCGCGAGTGGCTCACTCCAGACGTGGGCGGCCAGGGGACATCGCGCTCGCTGGCGGACGCAATCGTGCGCGAGGTGGAGCGGCGGCGCACGGAGAAGGTGGAGGACTGAGGAGTCTGCCATGATCATCAAACCCAAGGTACGAGGGTTCGTGTGCGTGACCACCCACCCGACCGGGTGCGCCGCCAACGTGCGCGCGCAGATCGACGTGGTGCGCGCGCGACCGAAGCTTGCCAACGGGCCGAAGCGGGCGCTGGTCATCGGCGCCTCGACCGGGTACGGTCTCGGCTCCCGGATCAGCGCCGCGTTCGGCGGCGGCGCGGCGACAATCGGCGTCTTTCTGGAGCGGCCGCCGGCGGAGAACCGTCCCGCGACCGCGGGCTGGTACAACTCGGTCGCATTCGAGAAGGAGGCGCGCGCGGCGGGACTCGCGGCGCGGAGTCTCAACGTCGATGCCTTTTCCGACCCGGGCAAGGCCAGCGTCATCGACGTCGTGAAATCGATGGGGCCGCTCGACCTGGTCGTGTACAGTCTGGCCTCTCCCAAACGCACGCACCCGAAGACCGGCGAGACCGCGAAATCGGTGCTCAAGCCGATCGGATCGACTTATCACGGCAAGACCCTCGACACCGACCGCGCGCTCGTGACCGACGTCACCATCGAGCCGGCCAGCGAGCAGGAGATTCGCGAAACCATCGCGGTCATGGGTGGAGATGACTGGGAGATGTGGATGGACACGCTCTCCCGCGCCGGGCTCCTGGCGCCGGGCTGCCGCAGCGTCGCGTACACCTACCTCGGTCCCCGCCTCACGTGGCCGATCTACCGCGACGGGACCATCGGCCGCGCCAAGGAAGATCTCGAGCGCGCGGCGCGCGTGATCGACACGCGCCTGCGCGCGAGCGGAGGCGGTGCCCATGTCTCCGTCATGAAGGCGGTCGTGACCCAGGCCAGCAGCGCGATTCCGGTGGTGCCGCTCTACATCTCGCTCTTGTTTCGCCTCATGAAGGCGAAGGGGCTCCACGAGGGCTGCATCGAGCAGACCCAGCGCATGTTCGACACGCGGCTCTACGCGCGCGAGTCGCCGGTGGACGAGAAGGGCCGCTTTCGCCTCGACGACTGGGAAATGCGCGACGACATCCAGGCCGAGATCGATCGGGTGTGGCCGAAGCTCACCACCGAGAATCTGCACGAGTTCACCGACTTCGCCGGGTACCAGGATGAGTTTCTCAAACTGTTCGGCTTCGGAATGACGGGCGTGGACTACGACGCCGAGGTGGAGCCGGTCGTCGAGTTCCAGGAACGGTAGCCCCGGGAGACCCGCGAGCGTCCATCGTGTGTGGCATTGCCGGCATACTCGCGTTCGCCGACGGCCGGGAGCCGAGGGACGAGACGCTGGCCGCGATGGTCGCCGTCATTCGCCACCGCGGACCCGACGAGCAGACGTGGACCGTGCGCGGCCGCGTCGGCCTGGGCATCAGCCGCCTCGCCATCATCGACCCGGAAGGCTCGCACCAGCCGCTCGCGAACGAAACCGGCGACGTGGTCCTGGTCTTCAACGGCGAGATCTACAACTACCGGGAACTACACGCGACGCTGGAGAAGGACGGACACCGGTTCGCCACGCGCGGTGACGGCGAGGTCATCGTGCACGGCTACGAGCAGTGGGGAACGGGCGTGTTCGCGCGCCTGCGCGGGATGTTCGCGATCGCGCTCTGGGACGACCGCCGCCGCCGGCTGGTTCTGGCCCGCGACCGCATGGGCATCAAGCCGCTCTATGTCGCCACGACGCCGCATGCATTTCTGTTCGCGTCGGAGGCGAAGGCATTTTTCGCTTCGGGCATGGTCGAGCCGGCGCTGCGGCCGGAACTGATCGATACGTATCTCGCCTACCGGTACGTTCCCGCCCCCGACACCCTGTTCCGCGGGGTGCGCAAGGTGCGCCCCGGCGAGTTTCACGTGGTCGAAAACGGCGTCGAGTCGATCGAGCGCTACCACGTCCACGCCTTCACGCCGAAGGCGAAGATCGGCGAGGCGGAAGCCGCCGAGCAGCTGGACGAGTTGCTGACGCGCTCGATCGAGTACCACCTCCAGAGCGACGTGCCGCTGGGCGTGTTCCTGAGCGGAGGACTGGACTCCGGTTTCTTGACGGCGCTCGCGAGCGAACACACCTCCGGCGCGCTCGACACCTTCTCGGTGGGATTCGACCGCGGCGGCATCTACGACGAAACCGCGGCAGCGGAAGTCGTGTCCCGCCGTTTCAAGACCCGCCAGCATTCGTTGCGCATGGGCGCGGCGGAATATTTGCGCATGCTTCCCGGGGCGGTCTACCACTTCGACGAACCGATGGCCGATCCCTCGTCGGTGCCGATGATGGCGATCAGCCGGCTGGCCGCCGGGCACGTCAAGGTGGTGTTGAGCGGCGAAGGCGCCGACGAGCTCTTCGCCGGCTACCCGCGCTACTTCGGAGAGGCGTTCGCGGCCCGGCTCACCCTTCCCGGCGCGCTGGCGGCGTTCGGCGCGCGCACGCTGCCCCTGTCCCGGAGCGCGGCGCGCGGCCTCCACGGGATCGGGTTGCGCGACGTGACCCGCCGCCACCTCTTCTGGCAGACAATCGTTTCCGAGCCGCAGCGCCGTCTGCTCCTGCTCGACGCCGCGCGCGGAAATGGACACGCGCTGGCGGCGGCGGAACGCTTCGCCGCCGAGGCCGGCGGGATCGATCCCATCGACCGCCTGTTCTATTTCGACATTGCCAGCTGGCTGGTCGAGGACCTGCTGCTGAAGAAAGACAAGATGGGCATGAGCGCTTCCATCGAAGCGCGCGTGCCGTATCTCGACCAGGACGTGGTCGCGTTTGCGCTGCGGCTGCCGGTTGCGCTCAAGGTGCGCGGGCTCAAGGGCAAGCGCGTGTTTCGCCGCCTGCTCCGGAATCGCCTGCCGGAAGAGATACTCAAGCGGCCCAAGGTGGGGTTTGCGGTGCCGCTCGACGCGTGGTTTTCCGGCGAGCTGGCGTCCGTGCTGCACGCCACCCTCACGGAACGCGACGCCTTTCTGGCCCCGTTTGTCTCGCGCGACGCCGTGGCGGAGATGTGCGCGCGCCAGCGCGCGGGGCGACCCGTCTCGCTCGAGCTGCTCTCGCTGCTCGTGCTCGAGCTGTGGGGAAGGATCTTCCTGCGGGGCGAGGCGCCCGAGCAACTCGCCGACACGCTCACCCGCACGAGCGCGGGCGCGCGCCGCGCGTCCTGACGATGTCGCTGTTCCGCGAGCTTCGCTCCATGCCCCGGCTGGTGTGGGTGCTCTTTGCCGGCACCCTCGTGAACCGGTTCGGCAGTTTCGTCTTCGTCTTTCTCGCGCTCTATCTGAAGGGCAAGGGGTACGCGGCGCCGCAGATCGGGCTGGCCATGGGCGCCTACGGCGTCGGCGCCATCGGCGCGTCGCTGGTCGGCGGCTGGCTCGCGGACCGTTTCGGCCGGCGCAACAGCATCGTGCTCTCGATGGTGCTGTCCGCCACCGCGATGCTCGGGTTGTCGCAGGCGGAGGGGTACGGCATGCTCCTCTTTCTCACCGGGCTGGCCGGATTCTGCGCCGAAATGTATCGCCCGGCGGCGACCGCGCTCATCGCCGACGTGACGACGCCCGCCCAGCGCGTCACCGCGTTCTCGGTCTATCGACTGGCCATCAATCTGGGGTTCGCAGCGGGGCCCGCGGTCGGGGGATTGCTCGCGCACCGGTCCTTCTTTCTCCTCTTCGTCGGCGACGCGATCACCTCGTTGGTCTACGCGGGCATCGCACTGGCCATGATCCCGAACCGGGTGGTCGAACACCACTCGCAGGGCGAGCGCACGAGCGCGCTGCGCGCCATCGGCCACGACAGCAGCTTTCTCGCCTACCTGGGTGCTACCCTCATGGCGTCGATGGTCTTCATGCAGCACGTCTCCAGCTACCCGCTCCAGATGAACGCCTACGGCTACTCGAGCCGCGTGTACGGGCTCTTGATATCGCTCAACGGACTCTTGATCTGCCTGGTCGAGTTGCCGCTCACCACCTTCACCCGGCGCCGAAGCGCGCGCGTGATCATGATGACCGGCATGATCGTCTTCGGGGCGGCATTCGTGGCGACGGGCTTCGTGAGCACGATTCCCCTGCTGGCCGCGGCGGTGGTGGTCTGGACCATCGGCGAGATGTTCTATTTTCCGGTGGCGGCGGCGCACATCGCGGCCGTGTCCCCGCCCCACATGCGCGGGCGCTACCAGGGAGCGTGGGGAATCGCGTGGGGGCTGGGCGCGGTCGTGGGCCCGGTGGTGGGGACGACGGTCTTCGCGTGGAATCCGCGCGCGCTGTGGCTTGGGTGCGGAGTGTGCGCGATACTCGGGGCACTGCTCCTTGTTCCGGGAACTCGACCTCGCGGCGCAGACGCCGGTGCCGGGAGCCGCGCGGCGGCCGGCTAATCCGCTTCACCCGCGATGGTCGCGACCACGCGGCGCGCCCCGCCGCGATCGCGGTGCTCGCACAGATAGATTCCCTGCCAGGTACCCAGGTTCAAGCGGCCGTTGGTGATGGGTACGCTGACGCTGGTTCCGATCAGCGCGGCCTTGATGTGCGCGGGCATGTCGTCGGCGCCCTCGGCAGTGTGATCGTAGCGGGAGCCACCCTCGGGAACGAGGGCGTTGAAGCTCGTCTCCAGATCCGAGCGAACACTCGGGTCCGCGTTTTCGTTGATGCACAACGACGCCGAGGTGTGTTGGACGAAGAAATGCGCGACCCCGACCTTGATGCGGGCGAGGTCCGGGAGCGCGCGCAGCAACTCGTCGGTCACCAGGTGAAAGCCGCGCGACCTGGGAGTGAGCGCGATCTGCTTCTGAACCCACACCATCGCGGGGGAATCGTATCACGCGGGTCGGCGCGGATCGCAATGCTATAATGACGCCATGGCGGAGATCGACGCGCGCGACCATCGTTTCATCGCCCACCGGCGCGACGAATGGTATCCGGTGTGCCGGGGTGAGCGCCTGCGCGCGCGGCCGCTTGCCGCCATGCTCTTCGGCACACCCCTGGTCGTGTTTCGCGCGTCCGACGGGGCGCCGGCGGCGCTGCTCGACCGCTGCCCGCATCGCAATGTCCCGCTCTCACTCGGGCGCGTGCACGGGGATCGCCTCAAGTGCGTCTACCACGGCTGGGAATTCGACCGCGAGGGACGCTGCCGGCTCGTTCCGGGGCTGGCGGGCGAAGCGCGTGAGCACGAACGCGGGGTGACCGTGTTTCCCGCGCGCGAGTCGCAGGGGTTCGTCTGGGTGTACGCCGAAGCGGACTCCGCGCCCGCGCGTGAACCATTTCGCTTTCCGTGCGTCGACGAGCCCGGCTACACCAGCGCGCGCGAGGAGCTCGAGGTGCGCGCGTCGCTGCACGCGACCGCGGAGAACGCGCTCGACGTGCCGCATACGGCGTTTCTCCACGGCGGTTGGTTTCGATCCGAGTCCCGGGCGCGCCGAGAGGTCGAGGTGATCGTGCGCCGTTTCGCCGACCGGGTCGAAGCCGAGTACGTGGGCGAGTCCCGGCCGCCCGGCGTGGTCGCGAAGCTGCTCGCGCCGCGCGGCGGCGCCGTCGTCCACGTCGACCGGTTCATCCTGCCGTCGATCGCGCAGGTCGAGTACCGGCTGGGCGATTCCCACCTCTGCGTCAGCGCGGCGTTGACACCCGTCGAGGACTATCGCACCCGCCTGTTCGTGACCTTCAGCTTCCGGCTGCCGTTCCCGGGCTGGGCGGTGAAACCGCTCCTGCGACCGTTCGCGCTGCGGGTGTTCCACCAGGACGCGTGGATGCTCGCGCGCCAGACCGAGACGATCGAGCGCTTCGGAGAAGAGCGCTACAAGTTCACCGAGATCGACGTGCTCGGCGCGGAGATCTTCGACCTGCTGCGCCGCGGGCGGGCGATAGACGGGGCGCCGCCCGTCGAACGCCGCCTGACCATGGCGGTATGAACGGTGCCGGCGCTCGCGGTCATTTCCGGCCTTGACCGGCCCGAGTTGGATAGAGTAGATTCACCGAAACCATGTCCTTTTAACCGGGCCCTGTGAGGCCCCGAAAGGATCGCTCGATGAATGCCGCGATATCCCCGCGTGCGCGCGGGGCCACGATGGAGCCAGGTCGCCTTCCCGGAATGAACGCGGGGAGGCGTTTTTTTGTGCGCCTTCCAGGCGGATGTGCCGATGAGTGAACGACCCCGGGGCAAGATGATCCTCGCCGACGGTACCCGGTTCGAAGGCCGGCTCACCGGCGCCGCCGCGGCCAACGGCTTTGCCCCCGTCTGGGGAGAGGTCGTGTTCAATACTTCGATGACTGGCTACCAGGAGGTCATCACCGATCCATCGTACGCAGGACAGATCGTGGTCATGACCTACCCGCAGATCGGCAACTACGGGGTGACACAGAATGACAACGAGAAGTCCCAATGCGCCGCGCGCGCACTGGTCGTGCGCGACCTCCAGGAGTTCTTCTCGCCGGGCCCGGGGCGCACGAGTCTCGAGGGTTTCATGGTGGAACAGAACCTCCCCGGGCTGACCGGTATCGACACGCGCGCGGTGACGAAGCACATTCGCGACAAGGGCTCCATCATCGCGGCGATCGGGGGCGACGGCGCGTCCGACGCCGACCTGCTCGCGATGGCGCGCTCGCACCGACTCGACCGCGAGGAGCGACTGGTGGAACGCGTCTCCGGAACGCTCAACGCGGTGCACGCGGGCGCGAACGGCCGCGCGGCCGTGATCGATCTGGGGGCGAAGAAGAGCATCATCGACAACGTGCGCCGCCTCGGCCTCACCACCCAGGTGTTCGACGCGGGCTTCGCCGCCGACGAGATCCTGCGCGGCGCCTTCGACTTCGTGGTCGTCTCGAACGGACCCGGCGATCCCGCCGACATTCCCGGGGTGGTCGAGCAGGTGAAAAAGCTGGTGGGCCGCGTCCCGCTGCTCGGCATCTGCCTCGGTCACCAGCTCATCGCGCTGGCACTCGGCGCCGCGACCTTCAAGCTCAAGTTCGGCCACCACGGCGCGAACCAACCCGTCGTCGACCAGCGCACCAACCGGACCTTCATCACCAGCCAGAATCACAACTACGCGGTGGGCGACGACATCGCGGATCGTGCGGGCGTCATGATCACCTACACCAACGCCGCCGACGGCACGGTGGAGGGTTTTGTCGACGACATCCGCCGGATCGAGTGCGTCCAGTTCCACCCCGAGGCATCGCCGGGGCCGCACGACTGCCGCTTCATCTTCGATCAGTTTCACGCGCGCGTGCAGGAATGGAATTCGGGCCCGACGCGGGGGAGGGGTGAGTCGCATGCCGCGGCGTGACGACTTTCACTCGGTGATGGTGATCGGAAGCGGCCCGATCGTCATCGGCCAGGGATGCGAGTTCGACTACTCGGGGACGCAGGCCATTCGCGCCCTCAAGGAAGAGGGGTTGCGCGTCGTCCTCGTCAACAGCAACCCCGCGACGATCATGACCGACCCCGAGATGGCCGACGCGACCTACATCGAGCCGCTCACCTTCGACGCGTGCCGGGCGATCATCGAGAAGGAACGCCCGGACGTGCTGTTGCCGACGCTCGGGGGCCAGACGGCGCTGAACCTGGCGATGGAGCTCTCCGACTCCGGCGTGCTGGAAGAATTCGGCGTCGGCCTGATCGGCGTGGACTTGAATGCGATCCGCCGCGCCGAGGATCGCAGCGGGTTCAAGGCGCTGTGCGAGGAAGCCGGTTTCGACACCCCGCGCAGCGCGGTCGTGAACACGCTCGAAGAGGCGCTGCGTGCGGTCGAGTCCCTCGGGCTGCCCGCCATCATACGCCCCTCGTTCACTCTGGGGGGCAGCGGCAGCGGGATGGCCCGCTCCCATGACGAATTCGTCCGCATCGTCAAGCACGGCCTCCAGAAATCCCCGGTGCGCGAGGTGTTGATCGAGGAATCGATCGAGGGCTGGAAGGAATTCGAGCTCGAAGTGATGCGCGACCGCGACGGCAACCACGTGGTGGTGTGCTCGATCGAGAACCTGGACCCGATGGGGGTCCACACCGGCGACAGTATCACGGTCGCGCCAGTGCAGACGCTGCGTGACCGCGAGTACCAATCGATGCGCGACGCGGCGTTCAAGATCATGGACCTGGTCGGCATCTGGGGCGGGGCGAACGTCCAGTTCGCAATCGAGCCCGCGACCGGGCGCATGGTCGTGATCGAAATGAACCCGCGGGTGTCGCGCTCGTCGGCGCTGGCCAGCAAGGCGACCGGCTACCCGATCGCCAAGGTGGCGGCGCGGCTGGCGCTCGGGTACACGCTGCACGAACTGCCCAACGACGTGGTCGGCACCATCCCGGCCGCGTTCGAGCCGTCGCTCGACTACGTGGTGGTGAAGATCCCGCGCTGGAATTTCGAGAAGTTTCACGGCGTCGAGGACGTGCTCGGCTCGCAGATGCAGTCGGTCGGAGAGGCGATGGCGCTCGGCCGCACCTTCAACGAGGCGCTCCAGAAGGCGCTGCGGTCGCTGGAGAGCGACTGGGCGGGGTTGGACAGCCTCGAGTTCGACGCGGACGATCTCGAGACGCTGCTGCGCGTCCCCAACTCGATGCGCGTGTTCGCAGTCAAGGCGGCGTACGCGGCGGGCTGGACCACCGCGCGCATCCACGGCCTGTCGAAGATCGATCCGTGGTTTCTCGAGAACTTCAGGATGATCGTCGACTTCGAGGCGCGCGTGGCCGTGTCGCCCTTTCCGCCCGACGTGGAGTTCATGCGCGAGGCGAAGCGATTCGGCTTCAGCGACCGCCAGCTGGCCACGCTGTGGGGGGTCGACGAGGACGAGGTGGTGCGGGTGCGCGAAGGACTGGGCATCCACCCGGTCGTCAAGATGGTCGACACCTGCGCCGGCGAGTTCGAAGCACGCACTCCCTACTACTACGTCGTGTACGACGACGAATGCGACGTGGAGAGCGACCCGCGCCGCTCGCGCGGCGGCCGCCAGAAGGTGGTCATCCTGGGCAGCGGCCCCAATCGCATCGGCCAGGGGATCGAATTCGACTACTGCTGCGTGCACGCCGCGATGGCGCTGCGCGACATGGGCTACGAGACCATCATGGTCAACTGCAACCCGGAGACGGTGAGCACGGACTTCGATATCTCGGACCGGCTCTATTTCGAGCCGGTGGCGTACGAGCACGTGATGGCGATCGTGCGCAAGGAGCGGCCGGTCGGCGTCATCTTCCAGTTCGGCGGCCAGACCCCGTTGAAGCTGCTCCACCGCCTGGCGGAGGCCGGCGTGCCGGTGCTCGGCACCGGCGTGGAGGCCGTCGACCGCGCCGAGGATCGCGAGCGTTGCCACGACCTGATGAAGGGCCTCGGGATCATGCACCCGCCGTGCGCGTTCGCGTCCACCCGCGAGGCCACGATTCGCGAGGCGGGCAAGCTCGGGTACCCGGTGTTGCTGCGGCCGCCCTACGTGCTGGGCGGCCGCTCCATGGAGCTGGTGCGGGGCGAGGATGAGATCTTGAGCTGCGTGGATTCCGCCCTCCGCTCGAGCGGCTCTCGCTCCCTCATGATCGACAAGTTCATCGAGGGCGCGGTGGAAGTGGACGTCGACTGCGTGAGCGACGGCGAGAACGTGGTGATCGCCGGCATCATGGAGCACATGGAAGAGGCCGGCATTCACTCCGGCGATTCGAGCTGCGTGCTCCCGCCGCTGGCGCTGGAGGACGAGATCGTGGAAGAGATCAAACGCTACACCGTGCGGATCGCGAAGGCGCTGCGCCTGGTCGGCATGATGAACGCGCAGTACGCGATCAAGGACAACCGCATCTACTGCTTCGAGATCAATCCGCGCGCGTCGCGCACCGTGCCGTACGTAAGCAAGGCGACCGGCGTGCAGTGGGTGAAGGTGGCGACCCGCGCGATCATGGGCGAGAAGCTCGACATGGAACGCCTGGGCGCGATCCCGGTGCCCGACTACATGTCGGTCAAGGCGCCCGTGTTTCCGTTCGACAAGTTCCCGGGCGTGGACTCGATCCTGGGCCCCGAGATGCGGTCGACCGGCGAGGTGATGGGTATCGGGGAGACGTTCGACGAGGCGTTCATCAAGGCGCAGCTCGCCGCGGGTTATCGCCTCCCGAAGGGGTGCCACGTCTTCATTTCGGTGGCGAACCGGTACAAGCGCAAGGTCATCTTCCCGGCCAAGGCGCTGCGCGACCTGGGCTACATGCTTGTCGCCACCCCGGGCATGGCGAAGGTGCTGCGCTCGCACGGCCTCCCGGTCCGAACCGTGCACAAGATCAGCGAAGGCGACTACGGCATCCTCGACATGATCGAGGATGGAACCATCCAGCTGGTCGTGAACATGGCGTGGAGCAAGAAGTCGATCGAGGACGACAAGTTCATCCGTCTCGCCGCCAACAAGATGAAGGTGCCCTGCATCACCACCATGGCGGGATTTCACGCGCTGGTGCTCGGGCTGCAAACCATGACCGACGGGAAAGTCCACGTGGAATCGATCCAGAGCTACAACGCGCGCGTGAAGTCGCCGGCCACCGAGGGTGAAGCCGTCCCCGACGCGGCGCCCGTGGCCGGCGGAGCCGCATGAGCGCAACCCGACCGGACCTTTCCGGCCCGAAGACGCCGCTTACCGCGATTGTGATCGCGCAAGACTCGGCCGCACACATCGCGCGGTGTGTGGGATCGCTCGCGTTCGCCGAAGAGGTGCTGGTGGTCGACGGCGGCAGCACCGACGCCACGGCGGAGCTGGCGGAAATGCACGGTGCCCGCGTGATCGTCAATCCGTGGCCCGGATTCGCCGCGCAGCGACGCTTTGCTCTGGCCCAGGCGTCGCGCGAGTGGATCTTCGTGTGCGATTCCGACGAAGAGACCACCCCCGGACTCGCACGCGAAATCATAAGCACGGTCGCCGACGCGAATCGTCGCAGTCCCGGCGCCCCGGCAGGATTTCGCGTGCGGCGCCGCAACCAGTTTCTGGGCGGCTGGATGGACGTCGGGCCGTGGAGTCGCGATTGGCAGCTGCGGCTGATGCGCCGGGGCGCCGCGCGGGTGACCGACACGTCGGTCCACGAGGGCTACGCCGTGGACGGACCGGTCGGCCAGCTCTCGACCCCGCTGAATCACTATGCCCACCCGACCGTGTCCGGAAGCGTCCAGCGGCTGAATCGGTACACGAGCCTGGAGGCGGCGGATCGCGCAGAGCGGCGGCGCGTCGGGGTGCTCGATGCGCTCGCGCTTCCGGCGGGGGTGTTCTTCAATTATTATGTGTTGAAGGGCTGCTGGCGGGCGGGTGTGCGGGGCTTCCTGCTGGCGTCGACCACCGCCATGTACAAGTCGATCCTCTACGTGAAAATCCGTTTGTTGCAGCTCGAAGCCGCGCGCGGGCACGGGAAGGAAACGCGTGTGCGCGCGTAGCCGGTGGGGGGCCGGGATCGCCGCGCTGTCGATCGTCTGCGCGGCGTCGGTGTGCGCTCACGCAGGTCCCGGCACCCCTGCGCTGGACGCCCGGACGCTAGTCGTCGGAACGCGCGTCGACCCCAAAACGCTCAACCCACTCGCGATCACCGCCTCCGAAGGCCATCAGATCGCAGGGCTCATTTTTCTCAAGCTCCTCGAAGAACAGGACGACTTCATGTCGTTCAAGCCCAGGCTCGCCCGGGCGTGGACTCCCAGCGCGGACGGGCTCGACGTGACGTTTGAGCTGCGCGACGACGTGCGCTGGACGGATGGCGTGCCTGTCACAGCCGACGACGTGCGCTTCACCTGGGAACTGCAGGTCGACACGACGGTGGCATGGCCCATCGCCAACATCAAGTCGAAGATTCGCGACGTCGAAGTGAAAGACGAGCGCACGGTGGTGTTCCACTTTCGCGAACCGTATCTGTATCAGGTGATGGACGCCAACGACGGGGTGATCCTGCCCAAGCATTTGCTGGCGTCGATCCCGCGCCGGGATCTGAAGACGTCGCCGTTCGGCCGCGCTCCGGTGGGGAACGGACCGTACCGCCTCGCGCGGTGGGAGTCGGGGCAGTACCTCGAGCTCGTGGCCAACGAGACCTACTTCGGACGCAAGCCACGCGTCGAGCGGGTGGTCTTCAAGATCGTCCCTGACGCGGTGACGCTGGTGCTGCAGTTGAAGGCGGGGGAGATCGACCTCCTCGAATCCGTACAGACCGGCGACCTCGTCTCGATTCGCGAGGCGCGGCCGGACGTCGTCATCCACACCGTCCCGTCGCGCCGGTTGAGCTTCATCGCCTGGAACCTCGCCCGTCAGCCGTTCGCGGACCGAACGGTGCGCCGGGCGCTGACCGCGGCCATCGATCGCGCCGAGGTGGTCCGGACGGTGTGGGGCGAGTATGCGCGCGAGTGCACCAGCCCGATTGTGCCCCTGCTGTGGGCGTATGACCCCGGTATTCCGCCGATTCGCTTCGATCCGGCGGCGGCCCGTGCGGGGCTGGCCGCCGTCGGGTTCGAGGACCGCGACGGTGACGGGATACTCGACCGGGATGGACGTCCGCTCGAGTTCGAGTTGCTCGTCAACGACGCGCAGAATCGAATCGACGTCGTCACCATCGTGCAGGCGCAGCTGAAGCAGATCGGCATCAAGGTAAACCTGCGGGTGATGGAGTACAGTGCCTACATCAATCGTGTTCTCGCGACCGACTACGACGCCGCGTTCGTGGAGTGGAAGTCGGTCACCAAGGTCGATCTGACCGGCCTATTTCACACCCGGTCGTTTCGTCCGAAAGGCTACAACTTCTTCTCCTACTCGAACCCGGAGGTCGATCGCCTGATCGACGAGGCGCTCGCGAAGGCGGACCGGGCCGAGGCGAAGGCGATCTGGGACCGGGTGCAGCGACTCGTGTACGACGACCAGCCCTGCACGTTCCTGGCGGTCCCGCAGGAGTTGACGGCGGTCGACGACCGGTTTTGCAACGTGAAGCCGAGCGCGATTAGCTTCTTCGCGCGACTGGCCGAGTGGGGCGTGTCGCCCGATTGCTCTCCGTGAACGAGCGCCGCCGGGCAACGAAGACGTCCCCGTCCTTTTCCAATATCACCAGATCGTAGCCGTGCCCGCGGATACTCCCGTCTACGCGGCACAGGGTCCGGGCCCGCCCGCAATGCGTGACCGCGATCCCCAGGACGAACGGATCTCCGCGGGGAGTCACCCGCACCGTGGTATCGAGGGTGAGGGTCGCCACCGGCAGGATCCACCGGTGACGCAGCGGACCACCGCACTGCGGGCAGGTGTCCTGCGCGTGCAGATAGACGTGTCCGCGTGCGCAGGCGAAGGCGGCGAGCCGGGCGGGGCGCGTCAATTCGCCTCCAGCACGAAAGCGTAGTTGTCGCGCGCTACGCCGCCGGCGCTTTGCACCAGCGCCACGCGCGCGTTCGGATGCTGGCGCTCGCCCGCGGCCCCGGTCAACTGGGCGTGCACTTCGGCCAGGGAAGTGAGCCCGCACACGCCGATTGGATGCCCGCGCGCCTTCATCCCGCCGGACGGATTCACCGCGTGCGTCCCGCCGATTCCGAGCTCGCCGCGGGCGAGCGCCCGCCACGCGTCGCCGTAGGGAAAGAATCCCATGGCCTCGAGATTCATGAGCTCGAAGGGCGCGAACGCGTCGTGGATCTCCACCACGTCGACCTCACGCGGTCCGCGTCGCGCCATCGCGAACGCCTCCCGCGCGGCGGTCGTCGCCGCCCGGAACATCCCCGGGTGGGCGCGCTCGTGAAAGCGCGGCGCGTCCAAACCGGAGCCCCACCCGCGAATCGTCACCTCGCCCGAGTCGCGCGAGAGCACGCAGGCGGCGGCGCCGTCCGACATTGGGGCGCAGTGGTGGCGGCGCAGCGGGTCGCAAACCCGCGGGCTCGTGCGCACCTCGTCGAGGGTCACGGCGCGGCGAAAGTGGGCGAGGGGATTGGCGACGGCGTGGGCGTGGTTCTTGATCGCGACCTCGTCGAAGGCGCGCATCGGAACCGCGAAGCGCGACGCGTACGCGCGCGTCGCCAGCGCGGCGAGGGCCGGCAGCGTCGCGCCGTGATGCTGCTCGATCGCGTCGGACACGCGCGGCGCCAGCAGGCCGGCGGCGGTGCCGGCGTCGACGTGGGTCATCTTCTCGCACCCGAGGACCAGTACGTCCCCGTCGACGGTGTCGAGCCTCCGCAGGGCGGCGAGCAGCGCTTCGCCCCCGGTTCGAAGCGGTCCCTCGACCGGGATCGAGCCGCAGCCGGCGAGCGCCAGCCCCTCGCGGACCAGCGCCGCGGCATCCTCCACGCCGCACAACTCGCGCGGCGCAAAGGACGCCAGACAGACGGCGGCGATGCGGTCGGCGTCGATTCCGCCTATCGCGCGGGCGACACTCTCGCGCAGCAGCGCCTCATAATCGGCGTCGTGGCGACCGATGCGCGTCATCCACGCCGATTTCACCTTGATTTCGCCCACGGTTTGAGCATAAATAAGCCGCGATTTTGCTGTCAACGAACCAGACCACTCCCGAAGCATGATTCATCCTGTCGCTGTTGCCGCGTTGCTCGCGGGCCTGTGCGCCCAGCTCCTCAAGGTGCTGATCGAAACCGTGCGTACGCGCCGCTCGAGCGTGCTGCGCTTCTTCGACAACGGCGGTATGCCGTCGTCCCATACCGCGCTCGTGACCGTTCTGACCATCGGTGTAGCCCGTGACGTGGGCGTACAATCGCCCCTGTTCGCCGTGACCCTGCTCTTCAGCCTGTACTTCGTCTTCGAGGCGGCGGGGCTTCGCCAGGAAGTCGGCAACCAGGCTCGACTCTTGAACGATCTCGTGGACGAACTGCGGCATACGCACCACGTCGACCGGCGGCGGCTCAAGGAACTGGTCGGCCACACCTGGGGCGAGGTGGTCGGGGGATTCGTCTGCGGTCTGGCGGTGGCGGCGATCGCCTACCGATAGCCTCCCGGGCGCCGTGCCCCGGCCGGTGCCTCTGCGCCCTTGTTGCCCCTTGTTCCCGAGCGTATATTGAAGGGGACGGGCAGCCCAACCCCACGGTTCGTCGATATCCATATGAGACCGTCCGTGCGAGTGTATTTCGTGGTCGCCATGGCGGCCGTTGCGGGCCTGTGCGCGTGCGGCGCGGACGATCCCTCGCTCGTGGGACGTCCCCCCATCGTCTCCTCGTACGCCCCCGCGATTCGCGATCTGACCGCCTTCGTCGGTGACACCCTCTCGTTCCGGTTGGACGCATTCGACCCCGACCACGATCGCCTCGCCACTTCATTTACGGTCGACGGCGGCGTGGCGGCGAGCGCCACGCGCTGGGACTACGCCGGTGGTGGATACGGGTCGGGTGACCATCCGCGGGTCGGTCACCGACGGGGAGCATGCGTCGTTCATCGAGTGGGCGGTTTCGCGCGTGCAACCGATCAACCTGGCGCCGGTCATCGATGCCATTCTGCCGCTGGAGGCCAACCCGGTGATGGTGATCGGAAACCGGATGGATTTCGCCATTCGCGCCACCGATCCCGAGTCGATGCCGTTGAGCTACTCCTTTGCGGTCGACGATTCGGTGGTCGCGGAGGAGCGACAGTTCAACTACCAGGCGTCGTCGGTGGGTTGGAAGCAGGTGCGCGCCATCGTCAGCGATGGCGTGAGGTCGGCTGCGCGCGCGTGGTCCCTGCACGTCACGGAGATCCCGGACACGATTGCCCCCGCTCGGGTGAACGTCACGCGGGCGGTACCGGGGGAGTTCCCCGGCGAGATCGTGATCGACTGGGTTGCCGTGGGCCGCGACGGCAACGTCGGGCTTGCGTCTTCGTATCAGGTCCGCACGGCGCCCGATACGATCCTCAACGAGACCGACTGGGGCCGGGGGAGCCAGCGACCGGGTGTCCCGGCGCCGCTCGCGCCGGGCCAGACCATGACCATGGTCGTGGGAGGTCTCTTGCCCGCGCAAGTCACCTACGTCGCGGTTCGCGCTGTCGATGATTTTGGAAATTACTCCCCGCTCGGCAATGCCCCGAGCGTGCTGATCCGCGGTATGAGTTTCTCCGGGCGGGTGGTGGACGCGCTTTCGGGCGCGGGTATCGCCGGCGCCAGCCTGGTGCTCGGCCTGGCCGAGACCTGCACGGATTCCGTCGGCTCCTACCGGTTCCGGGAGCTGGGTCACATGACGAGTCTCATGAACGTGCGTGACGACAGTGTCTCCGGGATCGGCGGGTATTTCGACTATCACACCAGTTACACGGTCGTGCACAATGACGTCGTGCCCTATTACCTCGTGCCGAACCTCGACCTCGATACCGCGCTGTATTCGGATTTTCTGCAGTTCTTCCGGTTGATGACCGACGTGCCGGGCAACCCGTACGGCGCCCAGCAACGGCGCTGGGAGCTTCCCATCAACCTGTACATTCGTCCCTTCGTGCGCAACGGCCTGGACTACGGGGCCACCGTTGCGCGGGTAGCGCGTGAATTCGACAGCCTGCTGGGGGTGCAGGTCTTCAACCTCGTTTCCGCCCGGCCCTCCGGGGGCGTGGAGACCGTGTACCGCGACGGCCTCGCCCAGGACCACTACCTGATATCCGAGTTCACCAGCGATTGGTACCCACGCCAGGGCGTCATCGAGTTCCGTACTGTGTACTCGACCGCCACGGAGGATGTGCTGGCGCGGACCGCCCGCCATGAGCTCGGGCACGCGCTGGGATTGAACCACAGTCTCGACGCATCGCACCTCATGTTGGGCGGGTCGCAGGCGCCGACGGCCGACGATTTCAGCCGGGACGAACGGGCCGTCATTCGATGCCTGTACACGCTGCCCCGGGGCTGGGACAACCGCTTTTTCGATCGCGAATAATACTGCCAGCTATCTGACAGGCTGGCATGTCTTCTCGTGACCGCGCGGGAACGAGGACGCGGCATGTTACATATCTTACTGTTATAAAACACATTATAGGTTCGATCTCGACTGGCATCGAACGTGCCTTGTGTTATGGGCCCCTTGGCCTAGAAAGGTCGATGTTCGCATGATGCTCGAGAAAATGACCGAAAAGGCGCAGGCCGCGATCCGCGACGCCCACGAGGCCGCGTTCCTCGGGAACCACGCGGAAGTCAACGCCTGGCACCTGCTGACGGCGCTCGTGGAGCAGGCGGATGGAATCGTTCCGCCGCTGTTCCGCGGGATGGGGATCGATCCTGCGCGCGTGAGCGAATTCGCGGCCGCCCGCCTCGATTCGATGCCAACCCAGAGCGGAGGCGAAGCGCGTCCCTCCGCGGACATGCGGACAGTGATCCAGACCGCCTTCGCCGAGGCGAAGGGCCTGCAGGATCAGTTCGTTTCCACCGAGCACCTGCTGCTCGCCATGGTGTCCGACCGCAAGTCGCCGGTCGGCGCATACTTTCATTCCATCGCGGTCAACCGCGAGCGCGTGCTCAAGGCGCTCAAGGAGCTTCGCGGGGGCGAGGGCGTCGTGGACGCGAACCCCGAGAACAAGCTCCAGGCACTGGAAAAATTCACCATCGATCTCACCGCGCGCGCGCGCGCCGGCCGCCTCGATCCGGTCATCGGCCGCGACGAAGAGATCCGTCGCGTGAGCCAGGTGCTCTCGCGGCGCACCAAGAACAACCCGGTCCTGATCGGCGATCCCGGCGTGGGCAAGACGGCCATCGTCGAGGGGTTGGCGCAACGCATCGCCGACGGCGACGTGCCCGATGCGCTCCGCAGCAAGCGGTTGCTCGCCCTGGATATGGGGTCGGTGGTCGCGGGCACCAAGTTCCGCGGCGAGTTTGAGGAGCGATTCAAGGCGCTGCTCAAGGCCATGCAGCAGTGCGAGGGCGAGGTCATCCTGTTCATCGACGAGCTCCACACACTGGTGGGCGCCGGTGCCGCTGAGGGGTCGCTCGATGCCTCGAACATGATCAAGCCCGCGCTGGCGCGCGGCGAGCTGCGCTGCATCGGCGCCACCACCATCACGGAATACCGGAAGCACATCGAGAAGGACGCCGCGCTGGAACGGCGCTTCCAGGTTGTGATGGTACGCGAGCCGGGCGTGGAAGACACGATTGCGATTCTGCGCGGACTCAAAGAGCGCTACGAAGTCCACCACGGCGTCAAGATTACCGACGGCGCCATCGTGGCGGCGGCGCGGCTTTCCGACCGCTACATTACCGCGCGCTTTCTCCCCGACAAGGCGATCGATCTGGTCGACGAAGCGGCCTCGAAGCTCAAGCTCGAGCTGGACAGCCAGCCGGCCGAGCTCCAGGCGATAAAGGAGCGCATCACCCAGCTGACGATCGAAAAGCAGGTGCTGGAGAAGGAAGCAGACAAGGAATCCGCGCGGCGCCGCCGCGAGATCGAAAAGAAGCTCGCGGACGCACAGGAAGAGTACGACGGCAGGCGGGGGCGCTGGGAAAACGAGAAGAGCGTCATCAACCGCATCCGGTCGATCAAGGAGGCGATCGAAATTGCGCGCCGTGAGGAGAGCCTCGCGATTCGCGAGAACCGCCTGGAGCGGGTCGGAGAGATTCGCTACGGGACTCTGCCCAGGCTGGAGCGCGACTTGGAGGCCGCGAACCGCGAGTTGGAGGAGTTGCAGAAAGACGGCGCGCTGCTGCGCGAGGTCGTCACGGCGGACGAGATCGCGGAAATCGTGGCGCGCTGGACCGGCATTCCCGTCAGCAAGATGATGGAGTCGGATCGCGAGAAGCTCCTCCACCTCGAGGAGCGCCTCGCCGAGCGCGTGGTCGGGCAATTCGGCGCGATCCACGCCGTGTCGGAAGCGGTTCGCCGCGCGCGCGCCGGTCTCGGGAGTCCCCACCAGCCGGTGGGCTCTTTCGTGTTTGTCGGACCGACCGGCGTCGGCAAGACCGAACTGGCGAAGGCGCTCGCCGAAACACTCTTCGACGACGAGTCGCGAATCATCCGCGTCGACATGTCGGAGTACATGGAGAAGCACTCGGTGGCCCGTCTGATCGGAGCGCCGCCGGGGTACGTGGGATACGAGGAGGGCGGGTACCTCACGGAGAGCGTTCGCCGGCGGCCGTACTCGGTGATCCTCCTCGACGAGATCGAGAAGGCGCACCCCGACGTGTTCAACATCCTGCTCCAGATTCTCGACGACGGGCGCCTGACCGACGGCCAGGGGAGGACGGTCGACTTTTCCAACGCGATGGTGATCATGACCTCGAACCTCGGCACGTCGGCGGAACGCCACGCCGACATCCAGACGATGCAGCGGACGGTCATGGAAGCGATGCGCCGGGCGTTCAAGCCTGAATTCCTCAATCGTATCGACGACGTCATCGTCTTCGAGCCGCTCGGGGAAACGGAAATGCTGGCGATCACGCGCCTGCAGTTGCGTTCGCTGGAAAAGAAGCTCGCAGACCGGCGCCTCACCCTGCAGTTGGACGACGACGCGGTGCGCGAGTTGGCGCGGAGAGGGTTCGACCCGATTTACGGGGCGCGCCCTCTGAAACGCCTGATTCAGCGCGAATTAGAGGGTTCGATCGCCCGCGCCATCCTCGAGGGGGACGCCACCGCGGACCGCGCGATCCGAGTTTCGTTGCGCGCGGGCGAGCTGCGTCACGGAAGTGGTGCGCGAGCCGCGCGTTGACGCGGCGCATGGCGTTGAGGTATAATCTTTTCCAGTATTCGGCGTGGGCATGGCCCCGCCGGTGCTCTGGCCGGGTCGAGACAGGCCCCCCCGGTTCGGCCCGAACAGTGTCGACAACATCGTTCCACCATCACCGCTGACTCGATCCCGTCCCACCGACTGGCGACATTGCCGCAGCCGCGTGGTTCAGGGACAGAGCGCACTAGGTCGCATCTGCAGCGTCGTCGGAGGGTCCGTGCGCATCACCACGTGTCGCCTGCGCCTCGCCTGTTCTGTGCTCGCATTGTCCGCCTTGTTCTTGCCCCGCGGCGCGCGCGGCGGGGAGATGTCCTACGTCCTCGAGACGCCGGCCGCGTCGATCCAGCTCGAGCGTGACGCCGTCGCCGATCGCGCGGTGGCGAGCGACCCGCAGTTCTATTACGTGGCCGAGGCCGGGTTGCCGGCGCTCCCGTACCGCGTGATCAGCCTGCTGCTCCCGCCGGGCGAAGCCGTCGACCGGTTCGAGATCGTCTCCGGTCCGCCGACGGTGATCGCGTCGTCGGTGCGACTGGCCGTCGCGCCGCCCGCGGAGGGTCCGGACGGCTTGCCCGCGAGTACCTCGACGGCCGCGGTTTGGAACGAGACGGCGTATCCCTCGGAGGGCGCGGTCTACCTGGGTACGGGATATCTGCACGGTTGCGCGATCGCGAGTTTTGCGGTGTACCCGGTTTCGATCGCGGCGGGAACGCTGACGGTCAACGAGCGGGTGGAATTGCGCGTCACCACGCGCGGCGACGACCCGACCCGCCGCGTCGCCCGGCGCTTGCGTTATCGCGAAGGATTCGAGGAGACGCTGCACCGGCGCCTCGAGGGGCTGGTGGTCAACACCGACGAAATGTCGGCGTACGCGGCGACGGCCACGCGCGTCCCGGAAGCTTCCGGTGGATTCAACCCGACGTCACTTCCGGCCCTCGAAGGCAGCGGCGTCGACTACGTGATCATCACCAACGATTCCCTCGCGGCCGCGTTCCAGATCCTGGCGGACTGGAAGACGGCGAAGGGCGTTCGCACCGTCGTTCGCACCACCGAATGGATCCAGGCCAACTACCGCAACGGGGTCGACCCGGCCGAGACCATCCGCACCTTCATTCTCGACGCGTATCAGAAGTGGGGGATCACGTACGCGCTGCTGGGCGGCGACGCGGAGCAGGTACCGGTGCGGCTCGGCGCGTCGAAGTATCTGGGCACGAAGGATCTTCCCGCCGACATGTACTTCGGGTGTCTGGACGGCGACTGGAACGCCGACCACGACAAGCTCTTCGGTGAGGGCGGTCCCACCGACCAGGCCGACCTCTACCAGGAGGTGTACACCGGGCGCCTGCCGGCGGTGAGCGTGGCCACCGCGAGTATCATGATCAACAAGATCATGAGCTACGAAACGCCGGCCGACCCGTCCTACACCGGAACCGCGCTGCTGCTCGCCGAGGTGCTGTTTCCGACCGATTGGGACGGAAGCGCGCCCATTACCCAGGACGGAGCCGCCATCGCGGAGTTTGCGTACGCCCTGGCCCTGGACGATCCGGCGCTCACGGTCTCGCGCATGTACGAGAACAATATGCCGTACAACGTCGCGCCGGAGACGAGGGCCTCCACGCTTGCCGCCCTCAACGCCGGCGTCGACCAGGTCAATCACATCGGCCACGGTTTTCGGTTCAACATGTCGGTCGGCGACGGCAGCGTGGTGAACGCCGACGCCGATGTGCTCACCAACACCGACCGCTATTCCAACATGTATCTGCTCAACTGCACCGTCGTCGCCTACACCTACTTCTGCCTGGGCGAGCATTTTCTGCTCAGCCCCGCCGGCGGAGCCGTGTCCGTCATCGGCGCCAACGAGAGCGCGTACCCGCTGATATCGCAGCCGTACATGAACGAGTACTACGACCTCCTGATCAACGACGATGTCGTGCACATCGGCGAGGCGTTCGCGCGCTCGCGCGAGCCCCGCACACCGATTGCCTCAAACGGGGACAATGCCGACCTGTGGACGCATTACATCTACACCATCCTGGCGGACCCGGAGATGCCGCTGTGGACCGCGCCGGTGCAGCCGCTGGTCGTGTCGCACCCAACGCTCATGCAACGGGGCACCACCAACGTGACCGTCCACGTGAACGACGCAGGCGGTCCGGTCGCGGGTGCAACGGTGTGTTTGTCGAAGGGAAGCGAGAGCTACGGGGTAGGCACCACCGACGCGAACGGCAACGTGGCCCTCAAGACGACGGCGGAATCCGCAGGCAGTGTTCGCGTCGTCGCGACCGCTCTCAACCGCTCGCGGTATGAAGGGTCGATTTATGTGCTGCCTTCGATTCCCGCGTACGTGTCCTACGTCGGCCTGGACGCGGACGATGATGCAGTCGGCGCGACCAGCGGCAACGGCGACGGCGTGATCGATGCCGGCGAAGTGATCGAGTTCATCACAGAGGTCGGCAACACCGGGAACGCCGACGCGTCCGGCGTGACGCTCACGCTGCGTTCGAGCACGAGCGGCGTTCTGGTCGAAGACAGCACCGCCCTGGCGGGGACCGTGGCGGCGGGCGACACCTCGAGCGCGCTCGATTCGTTCCGTGTCCGCTTTGCGCCCGGGATCGCAGATGAGACGCCCGCCGCCTTCACCCTGGTGGTTAACGCGGACGACGTGCCGGGGTGGACAGGCTCCTTCAAGAAACTGGTGCACGCGCCCGCGATCGAGTTCGACGTGCTGCGCATCGACGACGCTACGACCGGAAACGGCGACGGCCTCGTCCAGGCGGGCGAGAATGTGCGCGTCTACTACACGATTCGCAACTTCGGCACCGGGGCCGCGTACGGACTTGCCGCGACCCTCACGGATCTCGAGGGCGCGTTCACGATCACGAACGGCGCGTCCGGGTACGCGAGCATGACGACGGCGGGAGCGGCGGAAAATGCGACCGGGTTCGCCCTGAGCGAGAGCAGCGTGGCGACGGAGCACGATCTGCGCCTGGCAGTGACGGACGCCCACGGCAATGCCTGGGAGAAGGTATTCGAGTTGCGTCCGCCGCCGGCGCCGGTGAACCTGACGTTCAACCCGAGTGTCGGGCCGACCCGGCTGCAGCTGGCCTGGGACGCTCCGCCGGGCTCGACCGACGTGAATCGGTATCGCGCCTACCGGTCGCTGACGGCGGGGGGACCCTACACGGTGGCGACGGTGGACCCGGTACGGCACACGACCTTCCTCGACACCGGCCTGCAGCCCACGACCCGCTACTACTACCGCGTCAGCGCGGTGGACGTGTCGGGCAACGAGAGCGCGCTGTCCGCCGAGTACAGCGGCAGCACCAACCCGGCGCAGGTCGTGGGGTGGCCGATCAAGATGAGCGTGGAGACGGTGAGTTCGCCGGTGATGGGGGATATCGACGGCGACCACGACTTCGAGCTCATCCAGGGCGACGGCAAGCTGTACGCGTGGCACCACAACGGAGTGGAGCTGCGCGACGCCGACGCGAACGCGCAGACCTGGGGACTCTTCAGCACGCTCGGGAATTCGTTCGTCTCGCACCCCGCGCTGGCCGAGATCGACGCCGTCAACGGTCTCGACATCCTGGCGGCGTCGCGCGACACCAGGGAGGTGTTCGCGTTCAACTATACCGGCAACGTGATCGCCGGGTGGCCGCGGCCGGTTGAGAACGCCATCCGTGCGGGCCTGGTGGCGGGTGACATCAACGGGGACGGTCAGAAGGAAGTAATCGCCATCGACGAGAAGGGCGTGCTCTACGTGTGGAGGGCCAACGGCGCCGAGTATCGCAACGGCGACAACAACGCCGCCACCCAGGGGATATTCCGCAAGTTCGGCGGGTGTGTCTACCAGTACACGTGTCCCGCCATCGGGAACTTCGACGCCGACGGCCTCAACGAGATCGTCGTGGGCACGCAAGGCGATTCCGTGTTCGTTCTCAACGAAAACGGCACCCTCGTGCCGGGGTGGCCGAAGGCGTTCAGCTCCGACATCTCCGGCAGCATCGCGCTGGGCGACATCGACGGCAACGGCGACCTCGAAATGGTGGTGTGCGAATACGGCGGCAACGTGTGGGCGCTCAATCACGACGGGACCACAATGTGGATGCAGTGGTTTCCGAATCAGCTCACCTTCGGACCGTCCCCGGCGCTGGGGGACCTCGATGGCGACGGAAAACTCGAGGTGGTCGTTCCGAGCAAGAACCGCAACCTTTACGCGATCCGGTACAATGGCGGCTATCTCCCCGGGTGGCCGGTCGTGTATACGAGCCAGCTCTGGACGGAGTCGTCGCCGGTGATCGCGGATATCAACAACGACGGTTCGCTCGACGTCGTGCTCGGCGACGAGACCCGTTTCATCAACGGCTGGGACGCCGCCGGCCAACCGCTGGCCGGATTCCCGCTCGCGACTGGCGACGCGGTGCGCGCCACGCCGATGATCGCGGACCTCGACAAAGACGGCGACGTCGAAGTGATCGCCGCCGGGTGGGACAAGACCGTCTATGTCTGGGATTTCCCGGCGATGTTCAACCCGCTGATGGCGCCGTGGTCGAAGTTCCACGCCAATCTCTACAACGATGGTAACATTCACACGCCGGTGCCGACGCCGGTGCGCGCGGTCTCGTTCAATTTCACGCGGCGGGATGCGGGAATGGAACTGGTGTGGGCGGTGCCCGCAGAGGCGGGCGGGGAGTTCACGGTGAGGCGGGCGGAAGTGGTGGGCGGAGAGACGGGGGGATTCGCGCTGGTGGCGGCGGGGGTGGGGACCGGTGTGGACGGGATGGTGCGGGTGGTGGACCGGGGCGTGGAGATGGGGTCGCGCTACGTGTATCACCTGGAGAACACGGGGGGGACGTTGATCCACGAGACGGCGGGGTTGTACGTGCCGGTGACGCGGGCGGTGCTGGGTCAGAACTACCCGAACCCGTTCAACCCGGTGACAAAGATCGAGTACTGGGTGCCGGAGGGATCGGGCAAGACGCCGGTGAGCCTGGTGATCTACGATGTGCGGGGGGCGCGGGTGCGGACGGTGGTGAACGAGGGGCAGGCGGCGGGCCGGTACGTGGTGGAGTGGGACGGGCGGACGGAGGGCGGCGCGCCGGCCGGATCGGGCGTATACTTCTACAAGCTTCAGACGCCCGGTTTTTCGGATGCCCGCAAGATGGTGCTCCTGAAGTGACACGCCCCTGTATACAAACAGAGGAGACGAAGTATGTGGCTGGGTCGGGATAATAGCGTTCGGGTGCTGGTGCCGGTGTTCTTGGCGGCGATCGTTTCCTCGGGGGGTGCGGCGACGCTGTCGCACACCGTCATCCTCTCGAGCGAACGCGTTCGACTGTCGCCCGGCCCGGGTGGACTGAGCGTGTCGGTCGACGACCGTGCGTACACGACGCTTGCGGATCCAGGACTGCCGGCGCTCCCGTTTCGCGTGGTGAGCTTCGTGCTGCCTCAGGGGGAAGACGTCGGCGGCTTTCGGGCCGTCGAGTCCGGCCGGCGCGTGATCTCCGCCGGGGCGGAGCTGGCCGTGGCCGGCCCGGCGCGCAGCGAGGACGGCGGCGAAGGCGTCGGCGCCGCCATGGCGTCGCGAGCCGGCGGGCTGTATCCGTCGGAGCGCGCTCGCCTGCTCGGGGTGGGCCGGCTGCACGGCTACACCATCGCGAGCTTCGCGGTATTCCCACTCCAGGTCGAAGATACGGAACTGACGGCGTCGGATCGGATCACGCTCGAAGTGGAGACGGTGCCGTCGACCCGCCCGGCGGTCACGTTGCAGCGCGCCCGCGCCGCGGTCCGCCAGCGCGCGCGCGCCGAACTGGCGAGTCTGGTAGTCAATCCCGCCGACGCGGATGCCTACCTGTTCGCGGAACCCGTCGTGCCGAAGCCGCAAGGCGGGTTCAGCCCGACGTCGTTTCCGTCGCTGGAGGGGAGCGCGGTGGACTACGTGATCGTCACGCCGGACTCACTCGCCGCGGCGTACCAGGCCCTCGCGGACTTCAAGACCCGCAAGGGCGTGCCCACCGTCGTTCGCACGGTTGAATGGATCCAGGCCAACTACCGCAACGGTTCCGACCTGCAGGAGACGATCCGCAACTTCGTGATCGACGCCTACCAGAAGTGGGGCATCACCTACCTTCTCCTCGGCGGCGACACGAGCGAGGTTCCGGTTCGGTTCGCGTACAGCGGCTTTTACGACGGCGGTCGTTTTCTGCCCGTCGACATGTACTTCGGCTGCCTCGACGGTGACTGGAACGACGACCACGACGAGGTCTTCGGTGAGGCGGCACCTTACGACAACCCCGACCTCTACGCGGAGGTCTACGTCGGCCGGATGCCGAGTTCGTCGGTTGCCGAAGTGAACATGCTGATCGGAAAAGTGATCGCTTACGAGACGCCCCTCGACATGACCCTCGGCCAGAAGGTCCTGCTGCTCGGTGAGATCCTCTTTCCGACGAACTGGACGCCTCCCCAGGTGATCACGCTCAACGGGCCCGATCTCATCGAACCCATTTACAACAATGAAATGCTCCCGGTGGCCGGACTGAACGCGCTGCGCATGTACGAGACCGAAGAGTTGTACCCGGGCGCGGTGGACGAGAACCGCGCGGCGGTGATCGCCCAGCTCAATGCCGGCTACAACCACGTGGTTCACATCGGCCACGGGTACCGCTTCAACATGTCGGTGGGCGACGTGAGCATCGTCAACGCCGACGCGGACGCGCTCACCAACGGAAACCGCCTCTCGTGCCTGTATTTCCTGAATTGTACGGGTGCCGCCTACAACTACTACTGCCTGGCCGAGCACTACCTGCGCAACCCGAACGGCGGCGCCGTTTCGGTGGTCGGGGCCAACGAAAGCGCGTTTCCGAACGCGTCCACCGCCTACATGAACGAGTACTACCACCGTGTGTTCACCAGCGGGGTGAAGCACATCGGGGAAGCGTTTGCGCGCTCGAGGCTGCCGCGGACGGTGCTGGCGGAACTCGGCGACAACGTCGACCTGTGGACGCACTACATCTACACCCTGCTCAGCGACCCCGAACTTTCCCTGTGGACCGGCCCCGTGACCACGCTGAGCGTGAACCACCCGGCGAGCGTGTCGAAGGGGACCCATTCGATTCTGGTGACCGTGACGAGCGGCGGGAACCCGGTCGATTCCGCGACGGTGTGCCTGTCGAAGGCGGACGAGGACTACGAGGTGGGGGTCACGAACGGGGCGGGCCAGGTGACGCTGTCGTTCCGCGCGGAAACGACGGGCAACATCGACGTCGTGGTCACCGGGCCCAACCACGCCCGCCACGAAAGCACGATCAGCGTGGGCGGGACGGGCGCCTATGTGGCCATCAGCTCGATGACCATCGACGACGACGGCGCGGGAGGGACGAGCGGGAACGGCAACGGGGTGATCGATGCGGGAGAGACGGTGGACCTCGCGATCACGCTCAAGAATACCGGGACCGCGGCGACCAACAACGTGACCGCGACCCTGCGCAGCACCGACGCCGGGGTGACGCTCGTCGACAGCACGGCGGGGGTGGGCGTCATCGCCGCGGCCGGGACCGCGCTGGCCACGGGTGGGGTGCGCGTGACGTTCTCGTCCTCGCTCGGGGACGCCCACGCCGTGCCCTTCACGCTCGTGATCAAGAACGACGGCACCCCGACCTGGACCGACGAGTTCAAGAAAGAGGCTCACCGTCCCGTGCTGGACCTGGTGAAGCTGCGGGTGGACGACACTGGGACCGGCAACGGCAACGGCATCGTGGAGAACGGCGAGCAATTCAAGCTATTCTACAAGGTGAAGAACTTCGGGACGGGGGCGTACCCGGGAGGGAACGGCACCGTCAGCGACCTCGACACGGCGTTCACGCTGGTGGACCCGACCGACCCCTACCCCGTCATCGCGGCGCACGGGCAGGCGGAGAACACGGGCGGGTTCGTGCTGGTGGAAGCGGACGCGTCGGTGGAGCACCGGTTGCGGATATCGATCGTCGACCTGTACGGGCGGGCGTACGTGGACACGGTGGAGCTGCGGGTGCCGACGGCGCCGAGCGCGCTCGTGATCGACCCCAGCCTGGGACCGGACCGGTTGAAAGTGACGTGGACGGCGAGTCCGAGCCCGGACGTGGCACACTACAATATTTACCGTTCGTTGAACGCGGGCGGTCCGTTCGTGCTCGCCAACGCGGACCCGGTTGCGCACGCCATTTTCGTCAACGTCGGCCTGGCGCCGAACACCGCCTACTATTTCAAGGCCAGCGCCCTCGACGAGGACGGCAACGAGAGCGGGATGTCCGCCGCCGCTTCCGGGAGCACCAACCCGAAACAGATGTCCGGCTGGCCGATCGCGATGAAGGCGGAGACCAGCTCGTCACCGGCGGTGGGCGACATCGACGGCGACGGCGACAACGAGATCGTCGTGGGCGCCGACCGCGTCTACGCGTGGCACGCGAATGGAATCGAAATGGTCGACGGCGACAACGATGCCCAGAGCTGGGGCGTGATTTCCCCGCTCGGCAGCTCGTTCGTGTCGAGCGTGGCGCTGGCCCGCATCGACCATGAGCCCGGGCTCGACATCGTGGCGGCGTCGCGCGACTCGCGCGAGGTCTTCGTATTCAACTACCAGGGTGATGTGCTGACGGGGTGGCCCCAGGAGGTGGAGAACACGCTGCGCGCGGGAATGGTGGTCGCCGACCTGGATGGAAACGGGCTCTTCGAAATCGTCGCGGTCGACGAGAAAGGTGTCATCTACGCCTGGAAGGCGGACGGCACCGAGTTCATCGACGGCGACGCGAACCCGGCGACGCCGGGCGTCTTCTATCGCATGCCCAACTGCACGTTCAACTACTCGACACCGGCGGCGGCCGACATCGACAACGACGGCAAGGACGAACTGATCGTGGGGTCGCAGGGTGATCTCGTTTACGTATTCAACGAGAACGCGAGCATGTCCCCCGGCTGGCCGTTCGCGCTGGTTAGCGACATCGCGGGCAGCCCGGTGGTGGGCGACGTCGACGCGAACGGCGATCTCGAGATCGCTTTCAATGAGGCGGGCGGGTCGCTGTGGGTCCTCAACCACGACGCCACCACGCTGATGTATCAGTACTTCACCAACAACCCGGCGAACAATTTCTTTTCGACCTCGCCGGCGCTCGGCAATATCACCGGCGACGCGAAGCTCGAGATCGTGGTGGCGAGGGCGAGCGGGAAGATCTACGCGATGTCCAGCACCGGCGTGGTGCTGCCCGGCTGGCCGGTGAATTACTCGGTGACGACCTACAGCGAATCGTCGCCGATTATCGCCGACCTGGACGGCAACGGATCTCCGGACATCGTTATGGGTGACGAAACCCAGTTCATCGATGCGTTCAATGTGAGCGGCCAGTCGATTGCGGGTTTTCCGTTGGCGACCAGCGATGCGATGCGCGGGGTTCCGACCGCGGCGGATGTGGACCAGGACGGGAGCGTGGATCTGGTGGCGGCGGGCTGGGACAAGAATGTCTACGCGTGGGACTTCACGGGGACATGGAATCCGGCGAATGCGCCGTGGCCGCGCTTCCACGCCAACCTGCACAACAACGGACGCATGGGATTCGTGGTGCCCACGCCGGTGCACGGAGTCTCGTTCAACGTCACGCGGCGGGATGCGGGAATGGAACTGGTGTGGGCGGTACCCACGGAAGCGGGCGGCGAGTTCACGGTGAGGCGGGCGGAAGTGGTGGGCGGAGAGACGGGGGGATTCGCGCTGGTGACGGCGGGGGTGGGGATCGGTGTGGACGGGATGGTGCGGGTGGTGGACCGGGGTGTGGAGATGGGGTCGCGCTACGTGTATCACCTGGAGAACACGGGGGGGACGTTGATCCACGAGACGGCGGGGTTGTACGTGCCGGTGACACGCGCGGTGCTGGGCCAGAACTACCCGAATCCGTTCAACCCGGTGACAAAGATCGAGTACTGGGTGCCGGAGGGATCGGGCAAGACGCCGGTGAGCCTGGTGATCTACGACGTGCGGGGGGCGCGGGTGCGGACGGTGGTGAACGAGGGGCAGGCGGCGGGCCGGTATGTGGTGGAGTGGGACGGGCGGGACGACCGGGGGACGCGGGCCGCCTCGGGGGTCTACTTCTACCGTATGACGGCGTCCGGTTTCGCGGACGTCCGCAAGATGGTGTTGATGAAGTAGTGGTTTGTGATGCGCGGGCGTCGGAGGTTGACTCCGCCGCACCGCGCGGGGTATACTCAATCCTCCTCGAATCGCAGGCACGACAACCGCGGGGGCTATAAGGCACATCGCGAACTGCTACCAACGACCGTTGTTTTTCTCTCCATAATCAGGCCAACGAAGACCTTGTCCGAGCGCCGGAGCGGCGTGCGCCGCCGGCACGGACCCGAACCATCGAGCGTTGATCGCCCGGCGCTTGCGCCGGCCGCACGGGTTGCTACGGGAGGACTCATGATCTCGCGACACACAGCCTGCTCTTTCATCCTCGGCGCGTCCCTGCTGGCCCTCGGCCTGTGTCCCGCGCCCGCGAGGGCCGCGAGTCTTTCGATCCGGGTATCGGTTCCGCGCGACCCGGTCAGCGTAAAAGCGTTACCCCAGGGCGACGTCATCCACGTTCCGGGGGCGGGCTGGGAGTCGCTGCAGGACCCGGGGCAGCCGGAGATCCCGTACCGCCTCGTGCGCGTGCTCCTTCCCCAGGGAGAAACGGTGGAGAGTTTCGCGGTGGCGTCGGCCGAGCCGCGACTGGTTCGTACCTACGTCCGCCCCGTGCTCGCGGGCCCGATTGAGGCGGACGACGGCGGCGCCGTCACGACACCGTCGTTGCTGGCGGGCGTGGCGGGGTCATCGTTCCCGCGGGAACGCGCCGTTCTCCTGGGTTCCGGGATCCGCCATGGCTACACGGTGGCGACCTTTGCCGTGTTTCCGCTCGAGATTCGGGACAGTGCCCTCTACGCGTTCGACGAGCTCGAGTTGTCGATTCAAACCCGCGCGTCCACGATTGCACCCGCTGTGCGCCAGCGGTTTCGCGAGGGATTCCGCGCGCACGAGCGCGCGCGCGTCGCCGCCGAAGTCCTCAACCCCGAAATGCTGAACGCCTACACGTTCTCCGAGACGGTGGTGGCGAAGGCCCCCGGCGGGTTCAACGTGTCGGTGTTCCCTTCGCTCGAGGGCAGCGCGGTGGACTACGTGATCATCACGCCCGACGCGTTCGCCGCCACCATGCAGGCGCTGGCCGATTGGAAGACGCTGAAGGGTGTGCCGACGGTGGTCAGAACGACGGAGTGGATCGCCGCGAATTACCGCAACGGATCCGACCTCGCCGAGACCATCCGGAACTTCGTGATCCAGGCCTACGCGAAGTGGGGGACTACCTACGTGCTGCTCGCGGGAGACGTCGAGCAGGTGCCCGCGCGGCTCGCGTGGAGCGCCTACTACGACGACGGTCGCTTATTCCCGGTCGACATGTACTACGGCTGCCTCGACGGTGATTGGAACGCGGACCACGACGCCGTCTTCGGCGAGTTCGGCACCGACGACGCGGACCTGATTGCGGAAGTGTACGTCGGCCGACTCCCGATGCGAACGACGACCGAAGCGAGCGTCATGATCGACAAGGTGATGGATTACGAGCGACCGGACTACGCGACCTACGCGAACAAGGTCCAGGTGCTGGCCGAGGTCCTGTTCCCGTCGAACTGGGAACCCAACGACGAGATCTCGCTCAACGGTGCCGACATCGCCGAATTCGTTCGCACTCAGTGGCTGAATGACCCTGCGCTGAAGGTGACGCGCATGTACCAGACCGACAGCCTGTTCCCGGGCTCACTCCCGGAGACGCGGCAAGCCGCCCTCGATTCGATGGCCACGGGGTACAACCACGTGATCCACGTTGGGCACGGCTTCCGCTTCAATATGTCGGTGGGAGACGCGAGCATCGTCAACGCCGATGCCGACGCGCTGGCCAACACCGGGCGGCTCAGCAACCTGAACCTGCTCAACTGCACCGCCGTCGCCTACACCTACGAATGTCTGGCGGAGCATTTCCTGCGCAACCCCACGGGAGGGGCGGTGTCGGTCGTCGGCTCCAACGACAGCGCGTTTCCGACCGTGGCCGCGGACTACATGTACGAGTACTACCGGCTGCTCTTCAACCAGAACATCACCCACCTGGGCGAGACCTTCGCGCTCTCCCGCGAATCGCGCACCTCATTCGCGCTCGGCGGCGACAACATCGACCGCTGGACGCACTTCGCCTACACCCTGCTCGGGGACCCCGAGATGCCGTTGTGGACGCGATCCGTGGCACCCCTCGCCGTTGCCAAGCCCGCCAGCGTCGGCAAGGGAAAGACCGCGATTCTGCTGACCGTGACCAGCGGAGGCAACCCGGTCGATTCGGCGCGGGTGTGCCTCTCGAAGGGGGACGAGGACTACGGCGTTGGCACGACCAACGCCTCCGGCCAGGTCACTCTCAACTTTCGCGCCGAGACCACGGGCCTCATCGACGTGGTGGCGACCGGGTTGAATTACAAGCGCTACCAGGGGACGATCACCGTGGCTGGCACCGGCTCGTACCTGAGCATGCATTCGATGACCATCGACGACGACAACGTGTCCGGGACGAGCGGCAACGGCAACGGCGTGATCGAAGCGGGCGAGACCGTGGACTTTGCGATCAGGGTCAGAAACACGGGCACGGCGACGTCGCCCGGCACACTCAACATCCGCCTGCGCTGCCCTGCCGGCGGTGTCACCATTTCGGACAGCACCGCGAGCATTTCGGGCACCATCCCGGCCGGAGGCAATTCGCTGGCTACGGGCGGCGTGCGTGTCGTGTTCCCCTCCTCGCTGGCCGACGAGCAGGCAATTCGCTTCCTGTTGATCATACGGTCCAACACGACGGAGGTCTCACGGGATGATTTCAAGAAAGAGGTGCACCGGCCGAAGCTTGACCTGGTGAAGCTGCGAGTAGACGACACCGGAACGGGCAACGGCAACGGCATCGTGGAGGACGGCGAGCAGTTCAAGCTGTTCTACAAGGTGAAGAACTTCGGGACGGGAACCTACCCGGGCGGGAACGCCACCCTCACCGACCTGGACGCCGGGTTCACGCTGGTGGATCCCACCGATCCGTACCCCACCATCCTGCCTCACCTGCAGGCGGAAAACACGACCGGGTTCGTGCTGGTGGAGCCGAACACGTCCACGGAGCACCGACTGCGGCTGTCGATCATCGACACATACGGGCGCGCGTACGTGGACACGCTGGAGCTGCGGGCACCAGTGCCGCCCGCCGACCTGACGGTCGACCCGAGCCTCGGGCCGGACCGCCTGAAGCTGACCTGGCCGGTGAGCGCCAGCCCCGACGTCGCGCACTACAATATCTACCGTTCGCTCAACGCGGGCGGGCCGTTTGCGCTCGTCAACGGGGACCCGGTGGCGCACACTCTTTTCATCAACACGGGCTTGAGCTCCACCACCAAGTACTATTACAAGACGAGCACGCTCGACGCGTCGGGCAACGAGAGCGCTCTCTCCGCGCTTTACTCCGGAAGCACGAACCCGGCCCAGCTGGCCGGGTGGCCGATCAACATGCTCATGGAAACGACGTCGTCGCCGGCAGTGGGCGACATCGACGGCGATGGCGACAACGAGATCGTGGTCGGGGACAAGTACGTCTACGCCTGGCACGCCAACGGCATCGAGATGCAGGACGGAGACAACGACGCCCTGACCTGGGGACCCATCAACAAGGACGGCGATTCGTTCATCTCGCACGTGACGTTGGCGCAAATCGATCAACTGCCCGGTCTCGACATCGTGGCCGCCTCGCGCAACACCCGACAGGTGTTCGTATTCGACCATACCGGCGCGGCGCTGCCCGGCTGGCCGCAGCCGGTCGAGAACATGATCCGTGCCGGCGTGGCGGTCGGCGACCTCGAAGGTGACGCGATCCCCGAGATCGTCGCGATCGATGAGCTGGGGGTCATCTACGTCTGGAGGCCCAACGGCACCGAACTCATCGACGGCGACTTCAACCCGGCGACCCAGGGCGTCTTCAAGCGTCTCACGGGCGCGACGTTCCACTATTCCACGCCCGCGCTTGCCGACATCGACAACGACGGCAGGGATGAGATCATCGTGGGCACGCAGGCGGACCAGCTGTACGCGTTCAACAAAGATGGAAGCAGCGTGCCCGGGTTCCCGGTCGCGCTCGGCTCGGACATCGCCGGCAGCGCTGCTGTGGGCGATGTTGACGGCGATGGTGATCTCGAGATCGTCGTCAACACGGCGGGCGGAACGGTGAAGGCGCTTCACCACACCGGTGCCACTCTGTGGAGCCGCAACTTCGTGAACGGGCTGTTCTTCGGCCCCTCTCCCGCGCTGGCGGACGTCGACGCCGACGGTAAGCTGGAGACGTTCATCCCGTCCGCCGACGGCAAGCTCTACGCGATCGACTTCACCGGCGCCGACCGGGCCGGTTTCCCGGTGACGTACTCGGCCGCGACCTACACCGAGTCATCGCCGATCGTCGCGGACATCGACGGCGACGGGCTGCACGACGTCGTGCTGGGCTCCGAGGAAAAGAACGTGTGGGCGTGGAATCGGAGCGGTGTGGCGCTTGACGGTTTCCCGCTGACAACCAGCGACGCGATGCGCGGGGTTCCGACGGCGGCGGACGTGGACCAGGACGGGAAGCGTGGACCTGGTGGGGGCGGGGTGGGACAAGAACGTCTATATTTGGGACTTTACGGGGACGTGGAATCCGGCGAACGCACCGTGGCCGCGCTTCCACGCCAACCTGCACAACAACGGGCGGCTCGGGTTCCTGATGCCAGTGCCCGTGCAGGGAGCGTCGTTCGTCTTCGCGATTCACGATGAGGGGATGGAGCTGGCGTGGAAGGTTCCCGCGGAAGCGGGCGGGGAGTTCACGGTGAGGCGGGCGGAAGTGGTGGGCGGGGAGACGGGCGGATTCGCGCTGGTGACGGCGGGGGTGGGGATCGGCGTGGACGGGATGGTGCGGGTGGTGGACCGGGGCGTGGAGATGGGGTCGCGCTACGTGTACCACCTGGAGAACACGGGGGGGACGTTGATCCACGAGACGGCGGGGTTGTACGTGCCGGTGACACGCGCGGTGCTGGGCCAGAACTACCCGAATCCGTTCAACCCGGTGACAAAGATCGAGTACTGGGTGCCGGAGGGATCGGGCAAGACGCCGGTGAGCCTGGTGATCTACGACGTGCGGGGGGCGCGGGTGCGCACGGTGGTGAACGAGGGGCAGGCGGCGGGCCGCTACGTGGTGGAGTGGGACGGGCGGGACGACCGGGGGACGCGGGCCGCCTCGGGGGTCTATTTCTATCGCATGACGGCGTCCGGCTTCTCGGACGTCCGCAAGATGGTGCTCGTCAAGTAGGCGCCACACGCCGGTTTGCGCCGGCCCTCGCGGGGCCGGCGACGTCGAACCGACAATTCCAGCGTTGACACCGCCGGGGCCGTGGGGTAGGTTCGGGCTCGGCCAACCGCCGTCCTGGTGCCTCGCTTCATCTCGGTCACATTTCGAGTTTACGCCGCATGAGCCGCCGACTTCACGGCGAAGCCCAAACCACCTCAAAGAGGGTATCGTGCAGTTCATTCTGACCGAAGAGCAACGCCTGATCCAGCAGACGGCCCGGGAGTTCGCCGACAACGAGGTGGCCCCCGTCGCCGACCGGCACGACCGCGAGGGGAGGTTCCCGCTCGAGCTCGTCAAGAAGCTGGGGAAGATGGGATTCCTCGGCATGCTGATACCGGAAGCCTACGGCGGGACGGCGGCCGGGAATCTCTGCCTGGTCCTCGCGCTGGAGGAATTGAACCGGGTGTGCGCGTCGACCGGCGTGACCGTGTCGGTGCACAACTCGCTGGTGAGCGCCCCGATCGTCCATTGGGGCAGCGAAGAGATCAAGCGCAAGTATCTGCCCAGGCTCGCCACCGGCGAGCTGCTCAGCGCGTACGCGTTGAGCGAACCCGGTTCGGGCAGCGATGCCGCGGGCCTGGTCACCAGCGCGGTTCGTGACGGCAACGACTACGTCCTCAACGGGACGAAGAACTTCATTACCACCGGCGCGGAGGCCGACGTGGCCATCGTCATGGCCCGCACCGACCCCTCCCACAAGACGCGCGGGATCACCGCCTTCGTGCTCGAGCGCGACATGAAGGGGTACGTAATCGGAAAGAAGGAAGACAAGCTCGGACTGCGGGCGTCGAGCACGGTGCAGCTCGTATTCGAGGACTTGCGCGTGCCGGCGAGCCAGATCCTTGGCGGGGAGGGCGTGGGGTTCAAGATCGCCATGCACACGCTCGACGGGGGCCGCATCGGCATCGCGGCCCAGGCGGTGGGAATTGCGCAGGCCTGCCTCAACGCGTCGATCAAGTACGCCGAGGAGCGCGAGGCCTTCGAACAACCGATCGGCAAGTTCCAGGCGATCCAGTGGAAGCTCGCCAACATGGCGACGCGGATCGAGGCGGCTCGTTTTCTGGTGTACAACGCCGCCCGCCTCAAGGACGCGGGTCAGCCCCACGGCAAGGAGGCCGCGATGGCCAAGCTGTTCGCGTCCGAAACCGCCAACGACGCGGCGCGCGACGCGGTGCAGATCCACGGGGGTGCGGGGTATCTGGAGGACTTTCCGGTGGAACGGCACTTCCGCGACGCGCGCATCACCGAGATCTACGAAGGCACGAGCGAGATCCAGCGGCTGGTGATCGCGCGACACTTGCTCAAGAACTTGAGCTGACGGCCCCGGCCGTCCCTCAACCTGGAGACCGGTTTGCGAGGAGGTCTGGATTGAAGATCGTGGTGCTGGTGAAGAGCGTTCCCGACACCGAGTCGAAGATCAAGATTGCGGCGGACGGGATGTCGATCGACGGGCAGGGGCTCAAGTACATCATGAACCCCTACGACGAGTTCGCGGTCGAGGAGGCGCTGCGCATCAAGGAGCGCCTGAAGGACGACACCACCGTGCTGGTGGTCGGGATGGGGCCCGATCGCGTGGTCGACGTGCTGCGCACCGCGCTGGCGATGGGCGCGGACGACGCCATCCACGTCGGCGACCCCGCGTTCGAGGGCGGGGACGCGCAGACCAACGCGCGCGTGCTGGCCGAAGTCGTGCGGCCGCTGGGAGCGGACCTGGTGCTGGGCGGAAAGCAGGGCATCGACACCGACTCCGCGCAGACCGGCGCGGCGCTGGCGGAATACCTGGACATGCCGCAGGCGCTCATCGTCAACGAGCTCACGCTGGCCGATGACCGCAAGAGTGTCACCGCCCGGCGCCGGGTGGAAGGCGGCGACGAAATCGTCGCCATGACACTCCCCGCCCTGGTCACAGCCGAAAAGGGCCTCAACGAGCCCCGCTACGCGTCGCTCCCTGGCATCATGAAAGCCAAGAAGAAGGAAATCCGCAAGGTGACGCTCGCCGATCTACCGCTCAAGCCCGAGCAAGTAGGGGCGGCCGGGTCGAAGAGCAAGGTGATCCGCTACCACAACCTCCCCGAACGTCCGGCGGTCAAGATGATCGCGGGCGACGCCGGCCAGCAGGCGAAAGAGCTGGCGCGGTTGCTGCGCGAAGAGGCCAAGGTCATCTAGGTCGCGAACCAAAACGGAAGGGACACACGGCACCGATGGCAAACGGAATTCTGGTAGTCGGCGAGGTGCGCGGTGGCGCGCTCAAGGGCATTACGAAGGAAATCGTCACGGCGGCGAACGCGCTCTCCCAGGCCGGGGGCGGTCCGGTCAGCCTTGCGCTCCTGGGTGACGAGGCGGCCGCGGCGGCGAATCAGGCCCGCGCGCTCCCCGTCGCCCGGGTGTTCGTGGCGAAGCACGCCGCGCTCGTCCAGTATTCATCGCAGGCCGCCGCCGTTGCACTCCAGGCGGTGCTGGTGGCAAGCGGTGCGAAGCTCGTCCTCTTCGGTGCCACCGCGATGGGCCGCGATCTCTCCGCCCGCGCGGCGGCGCGCTGCGATGCGTCGCTGTTCACCGACTGCACCGAGATCAGTCTCACGGGAGGGAATCTGCGCGCGAGGCGGCCCGTGTACTCCGGCAAGGTATACGTCGAGCTCGAATCCACCGCCGCGATTCAGATGGCGTCGATTCGCCCCAACGTGTTCCCCCCCGCGACCGGGTCCGGCTCCGCCGAGATGGTGGAGGTGCAGGCCACGATCGACGCCGCGAGCGTGCGCGGGCGGGTGAAGGAAGTGGTCCAGACCGCGGGCGGCTCCAAGGACCTCACCGAGTCGGAGATCATCGTGTCGGGAGGCCGCTCGCTCAAGAGCGCGGACAACTTCGCGATCCTCAAGGCGCTGGCCGATGTACTGGGCGCCACCGTGGGCGCGTCGCGCGCGGCGGTGGACGCTGGGTACGCCCCGCATTCGATGCAGGTCGGCCAGACCGGAAAAGTCGTCAACCCGAAGTTGTACATCGCGGTCGGGATCTCGGGCGCGATCCAGCACCTGGTGGGCATGCGGACATCGAAAGTGATCGTGGCGATCAACAAGGACGCCAACGCGCCGATCTTTCAGAAGGCCGACTACGGCATCGCCGGCGATCTGTTCGAGATCGTTCCGAAGCTGACCGAAGAGTTCCGCGCGCTGCTCGGCACGCACGCTTGACCGTCAGAACGAGCATGTCACCGACAGCGACGCGACGGTCGCGGTCGCGTCGTCGCCGGCGCGGTCGTGGTCCTCGGGTTGATAGTCGGCGTAGGCGTTGAGCCAGACCGAGCCGTGCAGGCGCACGGTCGCGAATACGTCGACGCGGTGGTACCCGTAGTCGGAGAAGATGGCGTCCGGATCGGGTATCTCCCCTCTTTCGGGTGAGCTGTCGTAGAGCCGGTAGTCGCGCCAGCCGGGCTCGTACGACGCCGACACCCACGCCCCCGTCCCTCCCACCCATTCGAAGGCGATCTTCGCCCCCAGCTCCTGGTATTCGTCCTGCGGCGATTCGTGGTTCTCGAGCCAGCCGAACGCGGGCCCCGCACCGACCTGCGCGCCGCCCCGGTTGAAGTTCAGCAGCACCTCGATGAGGTTGCGCAGGTAGGTCGCGTAGGCGCCGGATTGCTGGTCGTAGATGTAGTGTTCGAGCTCGTCGTTGAGCTCGAAGCTCCACTGCGGCGACAACGCCCATTCGAAGAAGCCCGAACCGAGCAATGCCCAAAAGGAGCTGCGGGTGGCGTCCGCGTCGTAGAGCCGGCGCTCGCAGCCCATCGCCACCTGGACGCGCCGGTGGGCGTCGAGGTAGCTTCGGTATTCGACCAGCGGCGTCAGCGCCTGATAGTCGATCTGCGAGCTGTCCGGCACCGTCATGGTGGTCAGGCGCAGCCCGACCGTGACCGTGTGGATCAGGCCGCCGGCGACGTCGGCCGACGCGGTCACCGCATTGCGCGTGAAGTCGTAGTCGAACTCGGTGCGCTCGTCGTAGTCCACGCGTTCGACCCGGTCGTCGAGCTTGAGGGTGATCCCGTCGCTCGCGCGCCAGCGAAGGGTGCCGCGCGCGACCGCGCGCAGATAGCCGTTGGGGAAGTCGTACTGGGAGCCCGCGCGGTACCCCCGGCGTCCGGCTTCCGCGTCGAGGTGGATCGCGTGCCGGCCGGCGGCGCCGAAGCGGCGCGTCGCGACGGCGTGCCCGCCCGCCTCGTAGCTCGATTCACCCAGCAGCCCCTTCGCCTCGAGCAGGGCGTAGTTGCGCCCGAGCACTCCGGCTGCGTATCCCATGCGCAGTCGCGCGCAGAACTCGGCGACGCTGCTCAAGGTGTCGTCGTCCGCCACCGTGTAGCGCTCCATGTACGAGTCGAACCCGATTTCGGCGGCGCCGACCCAGCGGTGCGTCCGCGGCGCGTTCGGCGGACGCGGCCAGCAGCGCGAGCACCGGCAGGACGATGTGTAGGACCGGGCGGAGGTCGCGACCCGCGCGCCCCGTCACGGCGCGCGCTCCAGAACGGAGATCGCGCGCGCGATCAGGTCGAACGCCAGCTCGTATTCCGACTCCGCCATGAGGTCGAGGGCCTCGCGGCGCAGGCTGCGCGCCTCGGCGAGGTCCGCAATGGATGCGGCCGGGTCGGAATCCCGTGCGGCTAGGAGTGAATCGAGCTGCTGAAGCGCCACGTCGCACGCGGCCGCCCACGAGGCGCTCGTGGAATCGGAAACGGCGGCTGCGTCGGGAGGCGGGCTTCCCGGAAAGTCGTTCGCCGCGCACGCGAGAGCGCACGCGGCGAAGAGCGTGAGGGCGACAGCGGTGCGGCTAGAAGGCGGCATCGCCCAGTAGCCGCAGCCCTTCTCGGGCCAGGTTGTTGGCGACCTTGGTCAGGGCCAGCGCGCGGCGGGCATCGCCGTCGGCGAACGCGTGCCGGGCCTCTTCCTGACGGCTCCGCGCACGGCGCAGCACGTCGCGCGCCTCGGCGTCGTCGTGAGACTCGACGGCGTGCTGCAGGCGGTCGAGCAATTCGTCGGTGCGCGCCAGCGCGGTCTCGACCGCGCCTGCATCGACGGACCCGCCGGAACTACCGAGCGCCTCCCGGACGATCGCGCGGGCACGCATGGTTTGGCGGAGCGCCGCCTCGAATTCCGACTGCTGCAAGGAATGCCTGGCTGCTTCCTGTGCGCGCGACGCTTCCGCCATCCGCTCGACCACGTTGCGTTCTCCGCGCTCCTGCGTCACCTCGCGCGCCCGTTCCAGGATGTCGTCCGTGGTCGCCACCGCGCGCTCGACGTTCTCGGCGCTGGCCTCGCCCCCGGAGGCGGCGCGAAGCGCGCGCAGCCCGAGGCTTCGGGCCGCGAGCGTGCGCTCGCGCGCGATGGCATCGTCGCCCGCGACCGCACCCGCGCGCGCCTGGGTCTGCAGCTCGACCGCCCGGTCGGCCAGATTCGCCAGCGCCGGCGGCAGGGTCGGCCGAAGGTCGGCGAGGCGCTCGAGCACCCGGTCGGTGCGCTCGATTTCGTTCTCGACGTCGTCGACGTCGACCAGGTCGCGGCGCAGCAGGCGCAGCGCGCGCAGCGAGAGCGAGGCCGACGACTCGGCGAGGTTGAGCGAGACTTCGAACGTGTGCTGCTGGAGCTGCTCGCGCGCGCGCCGGAGGTTGTCGTTCGCCTCCATGATCAGACGCCGGGCGGCGGCGGCGCGGGACCCCGCGTCCTCGAACGCGGTACGCGCCTGTTCCAGGCGGATGGCGGCGCGCTCGATCGCTTTGAGCGCCTGTTCCTCGAGGCGGGCTTCGCGCTTCGCGATCGCGATTGTCTGCTGAATGACCTCACGCGTGCGCAGCGCCGCCCGCGCCGCCATACCGGGGCGATTCTCTTCGAGCAACTTGACGGATTGCGCCTGCAACGCGCGCGCGGTCTCGAGCGAGCCGCGCGCCTTGGTGCTGTTGGTCTCCTGCACCAGCGTTGCCGCCACGTCGAGCAGCTCGGCGTTGCGTTCGATGAACTCGCGCACATTGGCGGCGTCGACGGTTTGCGCCTGCGCGGACATCGGGGCGAGCGCAACCACCAGCGTGGCGAGTGTCACGAGTATCAAGCAACGGCAGAGTCGGATCATGGTCGCGGTACCCGCAAGACGTGCGGGTGCTCCTTTCCTCGCTAAACGCAAGCGAGGTGCCAGCCGGTCGGAGCGCCGCCAGACGGAGCAACTAATTGCAAATAAATCACATACATGATCGCTGGCGTTTCGATGCCACCGTCGCGGCTGAACGCCCCGGTACAGCCCTGCCCGGCGTGGTGCACGCCTACTCCAGGTGGTAGCGTTCCAGCCGGCCGTAGAGCGCGCGCCGGGTGATGCCGAGCAGGCGGGCGGCCTCACTCTTGTTGCCGCCGGTCGCCTCGAGCGCGCGCGCGATCAGATGCTTCTCGGATTCCTCGAGGTTGAGCGTCTCGCCGGCTGCGGACACCGACGCACCCGCTGCCGCGAGTGGCGCCAGCAGGACGTCTTCGGTGAGGATGCGTCCCCGCGGCCGCAGAATGACGGCGCGCTCGAGCACGTTGCGAAGCTCACGGACGTTGCCCGGCCAGTCGTAGGCGGCCAGCCGCGCCATCACCTCGTCGCCGAGGTCCGCGCCCGGGCGTCCCCATTCCGCCAGGAATCGGCGCGCGAGGTCGACGATGTCCTCGCGCCGCTCGCGCAGCGGCGAGAGCACGATCGGAAAGACGTTCAGGCGGTAGAAGAGGTCCTGGCGAAAGCTCCCGCGCGCGATTTCCTGCTCCAGGGGCCGGTGTGTCGCCGAGACGAGACGGACGTCGACGTGGACGTCCTTGACCCCGCCCAGCGGGGTGAAGGTCTGGGTCTCGAGGACGCGGAGGAGCTTGGCCTGGAGCGAAAGCGGGAGATCGCCGATCTCGTCCAAGAAGAGCGTGCCGCGATCCGCCAGCAGGAACTGGCCGGCTTTGCTGCGGCCCGCGCCCGTGAACGCTCCTTTTTCGTACCCGAAGAGCTCGCTCTCGAGCAGTGTCTCGGGAATCGCGGCGCAATTGACGGCGATCAACGGTCCCGACGCGCGTCGCGACGCACGATGCACGGCGCGCGCGACCACCTCCTTGCCGGTCCCGCTCTCGCCCCGGATCAGGACGGGCGCGTCGGAATGCGCGAGCCCCTCGATCAGACGGCGGACCTCGCCGAGGGCCGCGCTCGACCCGATCAATTCGTCGCCCGCGCCCCGCGACAGCGCCTCCCGGAGGCCGCGGTTCTCGACCTGGAGGCGGCGTTTCTCCTCCACCCGGGCGAGCAGCAGGAGGACCTCGTCGGTGCGAAACGGCTTGATGATGTAATCGTAGGCGCCCTCGCGCATGGTCGCGATCGCGGTTTCGATCGACGCGTACGCGGTCATGATCACCACGTCCACCGACGGGTGACGACGCCGGATCTCCTTCAGGAGCGAGAGACCGTCCATCCCCTCCATGCGCAGATCCGTGATGACGACGTCGGGCTCGTGGTCCGCCAGCATCGCGAGGGCCTCGCGCGCGCTGGTGGTGGAACGCACCGCATGGCCGGCGTCGGTCAACTCGTCGGCGAGCAGGCGGCCAATTCGTGGTTCGTCGTCGACGATCAGAATCGCTGCCATGCGTTCACGCCTCCGGTTCGCGCGCGAGCGGCAGCGTGAGGACGACGCGCGCGCCCCGATCGTTGGATACGATGGTGAGGGTGCCGCGGTGCTCATCGATCACCGACTGCGCCACCGTGAGCCCGAGACCGCTGCCGTTGGTCCTGGTGGTGACGAAAGGACGGGTGGCGTCCTTGAGGATGGTCGCGTCGAACCCCGGCCCGTCGTCCAGGATCTCGATCCGCGCGGCATCGCCCTCGCTCGCGATGGTGACGTCGACGCGGGCGCGGGCGGACTGCACCGCGTTCAACAGGACATTGAGCACCGCCTGCCGAATCTTGCGCTCGTCGCCGAGCAGGGTCGCGTCGTTCGCGGGCGTCACCACCACCACGCCCCGCGAGCGCGCTTCGTCCTCCAGCGCGGCCACCGAGCGCTGGACGGCCTTGAGCGCCGACACCGGGCCGAATTGCGACGGCCGCGCCTGCGCGAATTCGAGGTAGCCGGTCAGGATGCGATCGAGCTCATCCACCTCGTCGGCGATATAGGCCAGCGCCTCGTCGTGGATGCCGTGCTTGCGTTCGATCCGTTCCGCCGAAGCGCGAATGATGCTCAGCGGATTTCGAATCTCGTGGGCGATCGTCGCCACCAGGCGCCCCAGGCTCGCGAGGTTCTCCTGCTGCAAGAGCCGCTCCTGGGCACGGTCCAGCGAGCGGCTCTGGCGGTAGAACAGAAGCCCGAGGGCGAGCACCACCGAGGCATTGCCCACCGAAATGAAAGCGATGAGACTGGCCAGTTCGCGCAGCTGCGCAAAGTACGACGCCCCGGCCTCGACTCCCACCATGCCGATCACCGTGCCGGCTTTCGACACGATCGGCGCGTACGCGCTCTTCATGTAGATCTCGCCGGTCCGATACAGGCTGGTCGTCGACGAGATACCCGCGCGCGCGAGACTCACCGCGCCGACGTCGAGGGCGATGAACGGGTTCGATTCGCCGGGCGAAGAGTAGCCGGCGAGATCGGCCACCGTGCGCCCCTCCGGGGTGATCACCACCACATTGGAAAGACCGTTCTCTTCCCGGGTCAGCACGAGCGGCTCGTACCAGGACGCGTCCACCGCGCCGATGGAAAGGGAATCGGGAGTTGTACCTTCCACCGTGTGCGCCAGCGCCATCGCGATCGAGCGGAGGCGCTCCCCCATCTGCGCGTCCAGGTGCGACCGCGCGCGCCGGTAGAGCGCGTAGTTGGTCACAACCAGCAGGGTCGAGAACGCGGTCAGGAAACCGGCGAACAGGAGGAGTCGCTTGTGGGCGGATGTGGCGGTGATGGCCATGGCTCACGAAGGGCGCCCCGAACGGGTTTCGCGCGCCCCGGGGGATTGTAGGTCCGCCTGCGCGGAAGGCGCACGAAAAAAAAGGCGCGAGCCATAGAGGCCCGCGCCTGTTCCGGTGCGCCGCGTGAATGCCGGCGCTAGCGGATAACCACGAACTTGCCGATCTTGCGCGTGTAGGCGTCGTTCGTGTCGGTCTCGACCGCGAAGATGTAGACCCCGCTGGTCACGTCCTGACCGTTGCGGCTGACGAGATCCCACTTCATGGTGCCGTTACCGGCGGTTCCGTCGAAGGGGAGCTCCTCGACCAGATCGCCCGCCAGGGTGAAGATTCGGATGGTACCGCGATCCGCCGGGAGGTTGCGGAACTCCACCTTGATACCGGTCGGGTCGTCGTTGTTGGGAGAGAGTGTCCACGGCGCCATCGACTCGGTCGTGGCCGGGTTCGGAACCACGTAAACCGCGTCCTCGTTGTACGAGTAGTCCGGCTGTGACACGGTGTTGGGCTCCACATACAGGAAATTGGACTGCGGGTCGCCGATCTTGCCTTCGGAGAACGCCTTGGTCGTGCCGTCGATGGCGTGGTCGCCCGCGGCGACTGCGTAGAAATATGGGCGACCGCGGTGAATCGTCGTATCGACATACCGGTAGTACTGCCGACCGCCCTCCACGCCCAGCTCCCACGCCGCCAGCGCGGTCAGCGTGTCGCAGACCTCCTGGGTGACGCCCTGAGGACACGGCGGCGTCGTACCGGGAAACTCCAGCATCTGCTGCTTGAGTGAGTTGATCATGTCCCGCTTCACCGCCGGCGAGAGCAGGTGCGTGAGCGGCTCGTACCGGTACCGGCTCAAGCCGGTGTCCTCACCGAAATTGTTTACGATGTCCGCCTGAAAGAGCAGTTTCCACAGGTTGGCGGGAGGCCCGTTGCTCGCGGACGTGCCGATGGGACGGGTCCAGTTGTCGGCCCGGAATATCCGGTAGCCTTCGAAGTCCTGCTCCTGCGTCTTCACGTCGGGCACGGTCTCGCTGAAGTTGTCCCAGTAGAGGACGATGCCGTCCTTGCCCGCGTCGTCGATGCGGATCTTGGGCGGCGGGGGTGCTGTGCCGACGATCCAGAACAACTGTGTCTCGTTGCCGGCGACGCCGGTCCGGAATTTGGCGCTGTCCGCCTCCGAGTATCCACACAACAGCTTGAACTGGCGTTCTTCACCGCAATCGTTGTTGATCCAGAGGGTCTTGCCGGCCCCGACGGTGACGTTGGAGGCGCCCTCGTACAGGCAGGAGTCGATGATGACGCCTTGCGCCGGCCCGCGGACCCTGGTCTCGCGCCCAGCGATTCCGGTGCTCTTGGTGAAATCGAGGTCGAACCAGGCGCCCTCGAAGGTGAACTGGGCGTTAGCGGCGTTCGTGACCATGCCGTCGAGGCCCTTCCCGATGGCGAACGCGGTCTGAAACACAAGGGTGCTTCCCGGAAGCAGCTCCGCGAACGGGCCCGCCGCCATCATCATGCGATAGTCGCGCGGAAACGCCTGGTCACGATCACGGACCTCCGAGGACAGGAGTTCATAACGCTCGAAGTCGTTGGTCGGGTCGCCGCCAGCCTCGAACGACGCGGAGCCGGAGAAGTTCGCGTATGTGGCCACGCCCACCTTCATGGGGGCGGACTCGCCGGTCGGGTCCGTTGTGTGTCCGAGGAACAACACGCCCAGATACCCGGGGGTGGCGCCCTCGTCGCCGTCGATGTCGTACACGTAGGCGATGTCCATCAGCACGGGGCCAAGGTCGGTGCAGCGAAGCTGGGCGCCCAGGAATCCCGTTCCGTCATCCTCCCAGTAGTTTTCCCTTGTGCGCGGACCCGCGTCGCCGTCGGCGAAGAAGCCGATAAACATGTCCTCGAGTGGGTCCTTACCGACGTTGGTGATCCAGAATTGCGCACCCACGAAGTCGTCGAACCGGTCCTCCTCCCACTGATAGCTCTCCTGGCGAACGTGGAGGTTGAGCGGGTTGTGCTGCGGGTAGATCTGCACGGACGAGGGACCGTAGTCAATATACTGGCAGGAAAACATCTGCTTGGAGACGGCGGCAAAGTCTTCGTCGGTCTCGCCGTCGCCGTCGTCGTCAAATCCGTTGAGCCAGTCCTCGTCGACCAGCCCGTCTCTGTCGTCGTCGGCCGTCGTCGACGGCTTGCGGTTGCCGCCCCGCACTCCCTCCGCCGCCCGGTAGATAATGTCGTGCGGATCCTGCGAGGGTCGGAACTCCGCCGCGTATGTCGACGTGGTCACCGCCGGAATGCCGGCCTTGATCGCTCCGACCCACAGTCCCGCCGCGAAGAGATACTCGACGCCGCTGCCGGCCGGCCACTGGGCGGATGGTGATCCGGCAAAAGGCTGAGTGGAACCCGGCCACGAGCCGAACAATCCCCAGTTACCAACGTGCATCTGCAGCTCGCCGACGTTGTGCACGTTCGAACCGTTGAGGACCAGAACTCGGTTGGGTCCACCGGGGCCCTTCTGGATTCCTTCGGCGGGTTGATCGATGTGGGCCACGAGCACGGATGGCGCCACGGCTGCCCAAAGAAATACCGCGACGCACAAGAGATTACGCTTCTTCATTCCGGCGTCCTTCCTTCTACGGAAGACCGTGCATTTCATGTTGGAAACCGGGCTGCCGGCCAGGCTCGTCAGTTCTGATGGAACGAGTGGTGGGATCACCCTAAAGAAACCACGGGGTGTGGCTGCCTGTCAAGCGATTTCACGGGGCTAACTGGTCCGAAGAGTTCGGGTTCCGGCGGCGGGCAGCGCCCGCGCCTTTCCGGCCCTGGCACTGGTGGGGTGGCACCTAAATGCGCTCCTCGTGTACCATTGCCTCATGCGGCGTGAGCATTCGTTCGTTCACCTGACCGGGTTCACGAGGCGCGGACGGCCGGGATCGCGTGTGGGACCCCTCGCGCTGGCCGTCGGCTGCCTGGCGGCCGCGCTCGGCGGGTGCTCATCGAAGGGGGAAGGGCCGCGCAGCCTCACCATCGCGTTTTCCAACGACCTCCACGGGGAGGTACGGTCGTGCGGTTGCGCCGTCCAGGATTACGGCGGGCTCGGCCGTCGGGCGACGTTTCTCACCACCCTCCGTGACACCACCGGCGACATGCTGCTCGTCGACGGCGGCGACATTTTCGCCTCGGGGATGAACTACGGGCGCGAGAAGGCCGACCTGACTCTCAAGTCGATGGCGCGGATGCGGTATGACGCCGTGGTCGCGGGCGAGAAGGATTTTGGATTCGGAACGGACTACATCGTGAAGCGCCCGCGGGAGGTCGGGTTGCCGATCATCGCCGCGAACCTCTTCGACGCGACCGCCGACACGCTCCTGTTTCCGGCGACGCGCGAGGTGACGCTGCCGTCCGGGCTACGGGTGGGACTGGTCGGCGTGATCACGCGCACGCTCAAGTTTCCTCCGCAGGTGCACCCGGGCAGCCTGGTGATTCGCGACCCCGTAACCACGATCCGGCCGATCGTCGACTCGCTGCGCACCCGCGTCGACCTGGTGGTGGTCGTCGCGCACATGGGACGCAATGAGGCCCGGCGCCTCGCGACGATGCCGGGTGTAGACGTGCTCGTGCACGGGCATGAGGGCGCGGCGATGCGGCGTGCCCGCCGCGAAGGCAGCGCTTACGTGCTCCAGGTGGCCGACCGGGGCCGGTACATGGGGGTGGCGTACACCACCCTGGGGAAGGACGCGCGCATCGCCTCGCTCAGTCTGGCTGCGGTGCCGCTGGACAAGAGCTTTGCGGACGACGAAGCCATCGCGAAGCTCTTCCAGGTCTACGACATCGCCATCGCCGCCCACGAAAAGGCGGCGTCGACGGACGAGGAGCCCGCGCCGGCGAAAGATCGGTTCGTCGGTGCGAACACCTGCCGGCCGTGCCACGGCGCATTCTACGACCAGTGGTCGCAGACGAAACACGCGCACGCGTTCGAGACGCTGGCGACGCGCGGCCGCGAGTTCGACCGCGACTGCACCCCGTGCCATTCGACCGGGTTTTATCACGCCGGCGGCTTCGTCTCGGCGGCGGCGACACCCGAATTGACGGCAGTCCAGTGCGAGTCGTGCCACGGAAACGGCGCGGCGCACGCGCGGGACCCGCGGGTCAAGACCGCGATGGACGCCCGCGCCGAGTGCCGTCAGTGCCACACCGTGGACCAGACCCCCGACTTCGCATTCGAGCCGTTCTGGGCGAAGCTTTCGAACTGCAGTCGCGCGGCCGCGGCCTCGCCCGGCGGCCGCTGAATTGGGTTTTCCTCGCTTGACCGCGTTTTTCCGCCTGGAGTAGCGTCGCCGCTTGTGAAACGCCTTCCCACCTGGCTCGAGATCGACCTGGACCGCTTCGACAACAACCTCGAGCGCATCCAGGCGTGGGTGGGTCCCGGGGTCGGGATGCTGCTCACCGTCAAGGCCGACGCCTACGGACACGGCGCGGTCCAGATCGCCCGCGCCGCCACGCGACGGGTGCGCATGTTCGGCGTGGCGACCGTCGACGAGGCGCTCGAGCTGCGGGAAGCGGGAATACCCAACGACATCCTCATCCTGAGCCCCATTCTCGAGACCGAGATCGCCTCGGTTGCGCGGCACGGATTCGCAATCACGATTTCGTCGTCAGACTTCGCCGGCGCGGTGTCGGCGCACGCGGGCGGAGCCGTCATCGACGCGCACGTCGAAATCGACACCGGCATGGGGCGGACCGGGGTGGCGGAGGAAGAGGCGTTCGACGAAGTGGGCCGGATCGCCGCCGCCCCCGGCGTGCGCCTGCGCGGGCTCTATACCCATTTCCCCGTGTCCGACACGGATCCGGCGTACACGCGCGCCCAGGTGGCGCGATTTCTCGACCTGGTGGCGCGCGTGCGCGCAAGCGGGATCGAGGTCCCGCTCGTCCACAGCGCGAACAGCGCGGCGGTGGATGGCGTGCGCGAGTCGCACATGAATCTGGTGCGCCCGGGGCTGCTCGCGTACGGGCTGCACCCTTCCGGCGGGGTTCCCGGCGTCGACGTGGCGCCGATCATGAGCTGGAAGACGCGGATCGTGCGCGTGCGACGCGTGCCGGCGGGGAAGTCGATCAGCTACGCGCGCTCCTACACCACCACGCGCGCGTCGGTGATCGGGGTCGTGCCGGTGGGCTACGGGCACGGATACCCGTTGCGGCTTTCGCAGCGCGGATCGATGCTGGTGACGGGGCGGCGGGTTCCGATCGTGGGGCGTGTCACCATGGACATGACCATGGTCGACCTCACCGACCTACCCGAGGTGCCGAAACCGGGCGCCGAAGTGGTGCTGGTGGGCACCCAGGAGGTCGAGACGCTCACGTTTCACGACCTGGCCGGCTGGGGCGACACCATCTGCTACGAAGTCATGTGCGGCATCTCGAAGCGGGTTCCGCGCACCTACTTCCGCTTCGGCAAGGTAGAGACGTTCAAGTCGCTGCTCGGTGTGCTTCCGAATCGCGTCACCGTGTAGTCGGCGAACCGGCGCGCAGAAGGCGCCTCCGGCGGCCCGATCACGCGCGGAATGAATCGTGAACTCGTTCTCCCGCGTAATTCTGATCGTTCTCGACGGTGTGGGCGCCGGCGCCGCGCCCGACGCAGCCGCGTACGGTGACGCGGGGAGCCACACCCTCGCCAACACCGCGCGCGCCGTCGGCGGCCTCCACCTTCCCAACCTTGCCCGCCTCGGACTCGGTCGCATCGGCGAGATCGCCGGTGTGCCGGCAGTCGCCGCGCCGGAGGCGCACGTCGGAACCATGCAGCCCGCCGCCGCGGGCAAGGACAGCACCAGCGGTCACTGGGAAATGATGGGGTACACGCTCACCCGCGCGTTTCCGACCTACCCGGACGGTTTCCCCGATACCGTCATCGCCGCATTCGAGCGCGCGATCGGCCGGCGTGTGCTCGGCAACCGGGTTGCCAGCGGCACGGCCATCCTGGACGAGCTCGGTCCCAGCCACCTCGAGACCGGGGAGCCGATCGTGTACACCTCGGCCGACAGCGTGTTCCAGATCGCCGCGCACGAGGAGCGCGTGCCGGTGTCCGAGCTCTACGGGTGGTGCCAGACGGCGCGCGCGCTGCTGGTGCCGCCGCATGGCGTCGCGCGCGTCATCGCGCGGCCGTTTCTCGGCGGTCCCGGTGGATTCCGCCGGACCTCGGGCCGACGCGACTTCTCACTCCCGCCTCCAGGCGAGACGGTGCTCGACGCACTGGCCGCGGCGGGCAAGCGTGTGCTGACCATCGGCAAGATCGACCAGCTGTTCGCGGGTCGCGGCGTTACGCGGGCGATCCACACGCGCGACAATCGCGACGGCATGGCGCGAACCCTGGAAGCAGTCGCCGGACGCGACGCCGAGCTCGTGTTCGTCAACCTGGTGGACTTCGACACGATGTGGGGGCACCGCAATGACACGCGCGCGTTTGCGCTCGGGCTCGAGGAGTTCGACGCGTTCCTTCCGGAGCTCCGGCGCGCCCTGCGCGACAACGACCTGCTGATCGTCACGGCCGACCACGGCAACGACCCCACGACGCCGGGCACGGACCACAGCCGGGAATGCGTGCCGCTGCTGGTCTGGCACCGCGCGCTGGCGCAAGGCCGCGACCTGGGGGTGCGGGCGACCTTCGCCGACGTGGGCGCCACGGTGGCGCGCGTGCTGGGAGTGGGGGTGGTGGCGGGGAGTCCGGTCGAGACGTGAGCTAGTTCTCGTCGAGGATGCGCTGATCGAGGTCGCCCAGGCTCTCCATGTCGTGGATCGGTCGCGCGTTCGCGGAGCCGTGCCGATCGCAGGCGCGGGTCGGTTCGGTGCCCTCGATGAACACCTCGCGGCGGATCTTCGGACACGCCTCGGTCGCGAGCAGCCCCGTCTTCTCGCATACGACGCGGTGCTGGATTCCCTCGGGCTCATCGAAGGCGTGCGCGTGATGGTCCCGGTAGGCGGCCTTCATGACCGCGGTCCAGGTCGGCAGCGACACGAACGACCCGGTCATCTTCTTGCCCATGGTCTTCTTTTCGTCGAAGCCGGACCACACGCCGACCACGAGCTCCGGGGTGAAGCCGATGAACCACGCGTCCGTGCACAGGTCGGTGGTCCCGGTCTTGCCGGCCGCCGGCTCCGTGAAACCGAACACGCGCGCGTTGCGGCCGAACCCCTCGTTCATCACGCTCTGCATGAGGTCGGTGATCATGAAGTTCACCTTCGGGTCCAGCACCTCCTCGCGAAACTCCGTGTCCTCCTCCAGCACGCGACCCTCCCGGTCGACGACCTTGCTGAGAAGGAGGGGCTCGCCGCGCATCCCGCCGGCGGCGATGGTCGCGTAGGCGTTGGTGATTTCGAGCAGCGTCACCTCGGACACGCCGAGGGCGAGCGAGTACACGTTCTCCAGGTCGCTCTTGATCCCCAGGCGGTGGGCGACGTTGATGGCCTCCACCGGACCCATCGCCATCAGCAGGCGAATGGCGGCGATGTTAATCGACGCGTTGAGCGCGTGGCGCAGGGTCACTTCTCCTTCGAAGGTCTCGGAGTAGTTCTGCGGCTTCCACACGTCGCCGTTGGGGAGGTCGAGAACGATCGGCGCGTCGAGCAGGATGTCGGCCGGGGTGTAGCCGTTTTCGAGCGCGGCGGTGAAGATGAAGGGCTTGAACGCGCTGCCCGGTTGGCGCTTGGCCTGCATGGCGCGGTCGAACTTGCTGTGCTTGAAGCTGCGGCCCCCGACCAGCGCCCGCACCAGGCCGGTCTTCACATCGATCGCGACCACCGCGCCCTGGACATACTCCGGCAACCCGGCGTCCCCCTCTCCCGCGAGTGCTTTCTCGTAGCGCGCGCGGGTGTCGACGTTGCCGCGCGCCGTCTCGATCCGGCGCAGGTGCATCTCCATGCTGTCTTCCGCGACACGCTGCAGGTACGGGTCGAGTCCCGTGTACACCTTCAAGCCGTCGCGGTAGATGCGGTCGGCGCCGTACTTGTCCTCGAGGTATTGCCGGATTTCCTCGAGGAAGTAGGCCGCGAACTCGCTGCGGCCGGCCTTGCCCGGGCGCACCATCACCGGCGACGCGTCGATCGAATCCGCCTCCTCGCGCGTGAGCTTGTGCGTATCCACCATCGCCTCCAGCACCACCGAACGGCGCTTGAGCGCCCGGTCCAGGTGGTTGATGGGCGAGTAGTCGCGCGGGTTCTTGGGCAGCCCGGCCAAGAGCGTCGCCTCGCCGATGTCCAGCTCCTGGGCTTTCTTTCCGAAGAACACCTGCGCCGCCGCCTCGACCCCGTGCGCGCCGCCGCCGAAATAGATCTGGTTCAAATACATCTCCAGAATTTCGTCCTTGGAGTACGCGCGCTCGATGCGGGTGGCGAGGAGCGCCTCCTTGATCTTGCGCGTGAGCGTATTCTCGAACATGTCGAAGAGGTTGCGGCCCAGCTGCTGGGTGATGGTGCTGCCGCCCTGCACCGTGCTGCCGTGGCGCAGGTTGATCAAGACGGCGCGGGCGATGCCGAAGAGGTCGACACCCCAGTGCGAGTAGAACTTGCGGTCCTCGACGGCGACGAACGCGTCGGGCAGATAGGGAGGGAGGTCCTCGATGGAAACCAGCGCGCGGTCCTCGACAAAGAACTCGCCCACCACGCTCGAGTCCGCGCCGAACACCTGCGTCTTGAGCGTGGGTTCGATCATCTCCAGCCGCGAGGTGCTGGGGAGATCGCGTGCGAAGTAGCGGTACGCGGAAAGGACCGTACCCGCGGCCAGCACGACCAGACCGACGATCACGTGCCGCAGGCGGATGCGGCGCGGAGGACGTCCACCCCCGCCGGGTTCGGCACCCCCATCTGGCGGGATGACCGGCGGATTTGTGGCGCCGTGGACGGCGGGTCGTTGGCGGTCGTCGCTCGACATGCGGCATTCCCTTCGGCGCGTCACGGCGCCGGTTCCCGGCACCATAGCACGGTTGCTCGCGGCGGAGCCACGCTTTACGCGACCCGACCCACGCTGATATGATGCGGGCTTGGCGTCGGGCCGACGCCGGAACCCGGAGTACCCATGACCCGCAAGCACGACCTCCCGGCGCGCAGCGTCGAGGAACAGATCGCCATCATCCGCCGGGGGGCCGTCGAGATCATCCCGGAGGAGGACCTGCGGCGCAAGCTCGAGCGATCGCTGCAGACCGGAGTGCCGCTGGTGATTAAACAAGGCTTCGACCCGACCGCGCCCGACATTCATCTCGGGCACACGGTGGGGCTGCGCAAGCTGCGGCAGTTTCAGGACCTCGGCCACACGGTGGTGTTCCTGATCGGGGATTTCACGGGCATGATCGGGGACCCCAGCGGCCGCAGCGAGACCCGCAAGCGGCTCGACCACGACGAACTGGTCGAGAACGCCAAGACCTACACCGAGCAGGCGTTCAAGATCCTGGATCCGAAACGTACCGTGGTGGACTACAACAGCCGCTGGCTCGCCAAGCTGGAATTCGCGGATGTGCTGCGGCTCACCGCCACCCAGACGGTGGCCCAGATGCTCGAGCGTGACGATTTCGAGAAGCGCTACGCGGCCGGCCGCCCGATCAGTCTGCTCGAATTCGTGTACCCGCTCGCACAGGGTTATGACTCCGTGGCGCTCAATGCGGACGTCGAGATCGGCGCCACCGAACAGAAGTTCAACCTGCTCATGGCGCGCGAGATTCAGCGCCACTACGGCCAGGAGCCGGAGGTCATCCTCACCCTTCCGATCCTCGAGGGCATCGACGGGGTGGAGAAGATGAGCAAGTCGCTGGGCAACTACATCGGCATCACGGAACCCGCCGAGGAGATTTTTGGCAAGACCATGCGGATTCCGGACACCCTGATGCTCAAGTACTTCGAACTGGTGAGCACCCGCACACCGGCGCAACTCGACGAGATTCGCGCGCGCCTTAAGGCTCCGGGAACCAATCCCTCCCACCTCAAGCGCGAACTCGCGCGCGACCTGGTGGAACAGTTCCACGATGCGGAGGCCGCGCAGGCGGCGGAGAGTCACTTCAACCGCCTGTTCGTGCAGCACGAGCGCCCCGAGGCGACCGACCGCGTCGAGCTGGCCGCGGGGGACGAGGGCCTGTGGATCGTGAAGGCGCTGACCCAGGCCGGGCTGTGCGAAAGCTCGTCGCAGGCGCGGCGGATGATCCAGCAGGGCGCGGTCAAGCTCGACGGGGCGAAACTCTCCGACGTGGACGTGAAGCTGGCCGCCCGCAAGCAACCCTACGCGGTGCAGGTGGGCAAGCGCGGTTTCGCCGACATCGTCGTGAAGTAGCGACGCGCTGTCGCGCGGCTGCCCGGAAGTGCCCGGTCGGGCGCGCTTGACGATGCGTCGGCCGCGTGCATATAATGCGCACTCGCCTGATTGCTCTCGGGGCGTTCCGCGTGGATTCGCCCTGCGACGGCGTCAGACACCACCCGCTCGCGTTGCGGAAGAAGGAGAAGGCCCATGCTGTATGAACACACCACGGTTGGCGACGTGCACGTGCTTGCGCCCAAGAAGAATCTCGTCGGCAAGGATGAGACGCAGGGGCTTCTGGCCGCCATCGATGAGCTGGCGGAGAAGGGCACGCCCAAGATCGTCGTGGACCTCGGGAAGATCTCCTACATCAACAGCACCGGGCTGGGCGCGCTGGTACGGGCGAGAATGACCTGTCAGCGGCACGAAGGCTGGCTGCGGCTGGCGCGCGTCGGCGACCGAATTGGCGCCATCTTCATGGTCACGAAGCTCGTGCTCGTGTTCGACACCTTCGAGACGATCGACGAGGCCGTGGCGGCGCCGGAGAAAAAAGAATAGAGCCGGCCCGATCGGGGCCGGCTCCACTCGCCTGGATTTTACCGCTCGAGCGCGGCGCGCCGTCAGGCGGACGCCTTCTGCCCCTTCACCGCTCCGATCCTCATCCCGTAGAACGACCGGTAGACGAAGAACAGGGCCACCAGGAACAGCAGGACCCCCAGCACCCGCGACACCCCCGGGTTCGCCACCCCGATTTCCACCGCGAGCAGTCCGAACAGCGTCGTGAACTTGATGATGGGATTGAGCGCCACCGACGACGTGTCCTTGTAGGGATCGCCGACGGTGTCGCCGATGACGGTCGCCGCGTGCAGATCGCTGCCCTTGTCGTTCAACTCCACTTCCACGATCTTCTTGGCGTTGTCCCAGGCGCCGCCGGCGTTGGCCATGTAGACGGCCTGGAAGAGGCCCGAGACCGCGATCGAAACCAGGTACGCGACGAAGAAGATCGGGTCGAAGAAGGCGTACGCCAGAGTCAAACAGAAGATCACGATGAAGATGTTGAGCAGCCCCGCCTGCGCGTACTGGGTGCAGATCTTGACCACTTCCTTGGAGCTCGCGATCGAGGCCTTCTCCGCCGAATCGATGCGGATGTTGCGCTTGATGAATTCGACAGCGCGATACGCGCCGGTGGTGACGGCCTGCATCGACGCGCCCGTGAACCAGTACACGGTGGCGCCACCCATGATGAGCCCGAGCAGCACGCGGGGCTCCACCAGCGAGAGCGTGAACGCGTCGCCCATGTGTTGCTGGAGCAGGAGAATGATCGAGAAGATCATGGTGGTCGCGCCGGCCACCGCGGTGGCGATCAACACCGGTTTCGCGGTCGCCTTGAAGGTGTTGCCGGCACCGTCGTTGTCCTCCAGGAAGTGCTTGCCCTTCGCGAAGTCGGGCTTGAAGCCGAACTCCTTTTCCACCTGGGCGCTGGCGTTGGGGAGCGTTTCGATCTGCGACAGTTCGAAGATGCTCTGCGCGTTGTCGGTGACCGGGCCGTAGGAGTCGACCGCGATCGTCACCGGGCCCATCCCCAGGAGCCCGAACGCGACCAGGCCGAACCCGAAGACCGCCGAGCTGCTCATGAACTGGTCGAGACCCTGCATCGACATGATGTAGGCGATGAGGAGCATCGACGCCAGCGTCAGCGCCTTCCAGAACACCGAGAAGTTACCCGCCACCAGCCCCGAGAGAATCGTGAGCGACGCCCCGCCTTCGCGCGAGGCGGCGACGATCTCCTTGGTGTGGCGCGAGCCGCTGCTGGTGAAGGCCTTGGTCAGCTCGGGGATCAGCGCGGCCGCGAGCGTCCCGCACGAGATGATGGTCGAGAGTTTCCACCACAGGCCGCTGCCGAGACTGCCCAGCATCCACGACGACACCGCGAAGGTCACCGCGATCGACAACAGCGAGGTGAGCCAGACCAGACTGGTGAGCGGCGCTTCGAAGTTGATCTTGTCCCGGCCGGTGTTGCGCGAGCGGAAGAGGGCGCCGTTGACCAGGAACGACACGATCGATGTCACGATCATGAGGATGCGCATGGTGAAGATCCACACCAGCAGGTCGGCCTTGAACTCGCCGACCACGGCGAGGGCGATGAACGAGATCAGCGCGACGCCGGTGACCCCGTAGGTTTCGAAGCCGTCGGCGGTCGGGCCCACCGAGTCGCCCGCGTTGTCACCGGTGCAGTCGGCGATCACGCCCGGGTTGCGGGGGTCGTCTTCCTTGATCTTGAACACGACTTTCATCAGGTCGGACCCGATGTCGGCGATCTTCGTAAAAATTCCGCCCCCGATTCGAAGCGCCGCGGCGCCCAGCGATTCGCCGATCGCGAAGCCGAGGAACGACGCGCCCGCGCTCTCGCCCGGCACGAACAGCAGAATGAAGAGCATCATGATCAGCTCGACGCAGATCAGGAGCACGCCGATGCTCATGCCGGCGGTAAGCGGTATCTCATAGACCGGAAGCGGCTTGCCCCGCAGCGACGCGAACGCGGTCCGGCTGTTGGCGTACGTGTTCATGCGGATCCCGAACCACGCCACCGAATAGGACCCGAGGATCCCGACCACCGACCACATGAGGATGAGGCCGACGCGCCCCGCGCCCAGGTGCGAGAGCACGCCGAAGTAGTAGATGAGGCAGACCGCGATGAAGACCTCGAGCAGGAGCAGGAGCCGCCCCTGCTGGAAGAGGTAGGTCTTGCAGGTCTCCCAGATGATGTTGGACACGTCCGACATGCTCTGGTGGGCGGGCATCCGCTTCACCTTCGTGAACATGGCCATCCCGAACGCCATCCCGAGCAGGCACACGAAGATGCCGATGGTGAGGAGGGTGAACCCGCTCACCGGCGTCCCGAAGAGGCTGTACGACGTATCGATCGCCGGAATCGCGAGGTCGAGTTCGGACGCGAGGGCGCCGGCGGGCGCGAGGGCGGCGAGAAGGAACGCGCCGAGCCACGCAAAAAGCGCAGACGGCAGCATCCGCCGCACAGACTCTAGGCATCGCAGCATGGATATCTCCTTGAGTGGGGTTCGGGCACCCGGGTCGCACCGGGGTGTTTCGATGATTGGCCAACGTCGATCCGGCGTCCCGGATCCGACCGACGAACGAGGTGCAGCATAGTAGCCAACCACCCGTGCGATCGTCAAGCCGTGGCGTGCTAGTTTCTAAGGGGCGCGCGTCCGTGGCGCGCGGAGATGGCTAGTGCAGGGAGAAGGTGATGGGAACGACGACCCACACCTCGACGGGGGTGGTTCCCTGGATGGCGGGCTTGAAGATGCCTGTCCGGGCGCACTTGATGGCGGCGGCGTGAAGGACCTCCGGCCCTTCGACCGCTACCGCCTTCTTGACCTTGCCGTCCTTACCGACCAGCACCTGGACGTTCACGGTGCCGTCGATACCGGCGTCGCGCACGATCGCGGGGTATTCCGGCTTCTCGATGCTCAAAAGCACCGGGTATTCGTCGAACGCGACGAATTCCTCCCGGCCCGGGGAGCGGTCGATGTCAACCACCAGCGAATCCCCGCTCCCGAAGTCGTCCGCCGTGACGGGGGTCAGGAAGTCCGACATCTGGCTCTGGCTCGCGATGGTGGACTCGGTGGCCTGCTCGTCCGGCACCGGCTCCGGGACGCCGATCGACGGCGGTGCCACCGCCTCGGCGATGTTGACTTGCGGGGCAGTCGGCTCTTTGATCGAGGGGGGAACGCCCAGGTCCGTCAGCTTGACGATCGTGACACCCGCCGGGACCTCGTCCACGTGCTTGGCGTGGGACCAGACGTACCAGCTTGCGAAAATCGCGATGCCCACCGCGAGGACGAAAACGTTTGCGGAGGTAAGCCAGCGGGTTGCTTCCCGGCGCAGGGGGTGGAGGTCCCCCGTGAGCGGAAGGTGTCCGTCACCGGCTAGCGAGAACGCTTTCAAAAGCCGTCGCCCCCGATGATCTTCTTATCGTCGTCCGTCATGGGCACGATGCTGAAACGCGTCATCTGCGCCTCGTCCAGCGTATCCAGCATGTCGACCATGGCCTCGTAGCGCGCCTTTCGATCCACCTTGACCAGGACGATCAGGTCGGGGTTGTAATCCGATTCCAGCACCAGCGTCTCGCGAAGCTCGTCCCAGGTAAGGGAATTGAGCCCCTGCCGGCCCACGTCGTAGACCATCGACCCGTCTTCGCTGACATAAATGGTCATGACGTTGCTCTCCGGAACCTCGACGGTGGCGCCCGGCTCCGGGACGTTGATTTCCATCGCCAGGGGGCGGCGGAACACGGTCGTCACCATGAAAAATATAAGCAACAGAAAGGCAACGTCAACCATGGGCGTCATGTCGACGCGCACGCCGACGCGCTTGCGCTTGCGAAGCCCCAGCGCGGTTTTGGCCTTTGACTTGCCTTCTGCCTGCTGTACGCCAGCCACTTAGTGACCCTCTTTGCCTTGTCCGGATTTCTTCTTCTTGACCTGTTTCAAGTCCGTCATCAGGTTGAAGCGAAGCGTCTTCGACTCGGCGAGCGCGTCCATGACGTCCGCCACGCCGCCGTAGTCCACGTCTTTGTCGCCCTTGACGACCACCACCGCCGCCGGGTTCTTCGCCCGCCAGGTCAGGATGGCCTTGACGAGGTCCGCCTTGTCGACCTGCATGGTCTGGGACAGATTCTCGTCGGAAATGAAGACCTCGCCCGCGCTGTTGACCGTCAGCACGATCGTGTTCGTTTCCGGCACGTGGATCTCCGACTTGGAGCCGGGGAGGGTGACGCCCACGCGCTCGGGCGGTTTGAACGAGGTCGTGGTCATGAAGAAAATAAGGAGGAGGAACGCCACGTCGACCATGGGCGTCATGTCGATGGTGATTCCAATCCGCCGCTTGGCCACGGTCTACGACACCTTCGAATGCCGGAGCAGATCCAGTACCTCGAAGCTGGTCTCTTCGATCGCGCTCTGGAAATTGTCCACACGGGTGGCGAAGTAGTTGTAGAGCAGGATCCCGATGATGGCGGTGGTGAGGCCGAGCGCGGTGTTCACCAGCGCTTCCGAGATACCAACGGCCAGCTGGACCGCGTCCGGGGCGCCCGCGTGTGACATGGCTCGGAAGGAGCGAATCATGCCCACCGTCGTTCCCAGGAGGCCCAGCATGGTGGCGATCGACGCGATGGTGGAGAGCGCGCTCAAATTGCGCTCGAGGATCGGGCTCTCCAGCGCGGTGGCTTCCTGGATGGCGCGCCGAGTCTCTTCGAGCAGCTCTTTTTCGCTGGGCTCGCTCGCGCGGGCCAGGTCGTAGCGCTCGAGCCCCGCGCCGACCACGTTGCCCAGGCACCCGCCCTGTTTGCGGCAGGCCTCGATCGCCTTGGTCAGGTCGCCTTCCTGGACGGCGGCCTTGATGTTGCGGACGAACACCGACACGCCGCCGCGCCCGCCCGCGCGCCAGAGCACGAGGGCCCGTTCGACCGTGAACGTGAATACCAGGAACAGACACGTCAGGCCGATCACGAGCAGCGGTCCACCCTGCTTCAAGTATTCCGGCGAGTTGTCCCAGATGACGTATGAGACACCCACCGAAACAAAGAATATCAGGATGAAAAGGAACTTTTTCATTTCTCTCCTTCGCTTTCCTTCCGATGTCTGGCGCGGGTGGAGTCCGCGGGCGTTTCCGCGTTCGATGCCGCGTCGGATGCTCCCCTTCGGGGAGGAGTGAGTTTACTCAGGCCTACGTACACAGGTCAAACGAAAAGCGGCCGATGCGATCATCCCCCGGCCGACTGTCTGGCTCGGTTCAACAACTCCCGGCCGCTCTTGAGCGACGCGTTGTTCGGATCGATGGTCTGGGCCTTGCGAAACGCGCTCTCGGCGGCATCCCAGTTGCGCAGTCCCAGGTACGCCTGGCCCAGCCCCGCCCACCCGTCGGCATTCTGCGGGTCCGATTCGGTCGCGGACTGGTAGGCCTCGGCGGCCTCCTCGAAGGAAGACGCTTTCAGGAAACAGAAACCTAGACCCCGGAACGCCCGCGCGTTTTTCGGGTCGATGCTGAGCGCGGTGCGGAACTCGGAGCGCGCGGCGCCCAGCGAGTCGACCGCCAGGTAGGCCTGACCGAGCAGCGTGTGCCCGATGACCATCTTCGGGTCGAGTGCGAGCGCAGCGCGAAACGTCGGGATGCACAGGTCCATGCGCTTGGTCTGAAACTGCGCCACCCCCAGGTTCAGGTGGTACAACGGTACCTTCGGGTCGAGACGAATGGCGTGGCTGAAATAGCCCGCCGCCGAATCCGGGTTGTTGGTCTTGAAGGCGAGCAGCCCGAGCTGGTAGTACGCGTCGGCGTAGGTCGAATCGCCCGCGATCGCCGCGCCCAAGTTGCGCCGCGCCTCGTCGAGCTTCTTGGTCTCGATCTGATAGCCCGCCAGCAGCGTGTGATCCTTCGGGCTCAACACCAGGCTGTCGGGCAGGGAAGCGTACACCGCGGCCGCCCGCGACTGGGTCGCCCGGTCGCGGCTCTTGATCGCCGCGCGCGCGTACGCGATGCGGACGTCCGCCCGCGTGCTGTCGATCTGCATGGCCTTGTTGGCCGAGCTCAGCGCCTGGCTCGCGCGCCCCGCCTCGCTGAGCGAATTGACCAGGCCGACCATGGCGTCGAGGTCGTTGGGCTCCTGTTCGAGATACTTCAGATAGACCTTCGACGACTTGTCGTACTGCTTGGCCATCGCGAACAGGCCCGCGAGATCCTTGAGCACCGGCGCGTAGGTCGAGTCGATCTGCATCGCCTGGAGATACTTGTCGCGCGCTTCGTTGTAGCGCTCCGCCTTCTGATACAGCGTCCCGGTGAAGTGGACGAACGACGCCGTGGGCGTGACGCTGGGGTTGTGCAGAACCTCCTCGCACGCGGCAATGGCCAGCGCGGGCACGTTACGCTTCTCGTACACCTGGGCGACGAGCGTCCCGTTGCGCGGGTCCACGGGGTTGAGATGGAACGCGGTCAGGGCTTCCTTCTCCGCCGACGTGAGGTCGCCTGTCCCCAGGTAGAGGAACGCCATCCCGCGGTGATACAGGTCCTCGCCCTGGGCGACGCCCTTGCGCGCCGCGCCCCATTCGAGGAAGGTCTTGGCCTTGTCCCACTTGCGGTCCCGCAGCTGGAGCCGCCCCTCGCCGTAGATCGCCGGCCAGTAACCCGAATTGAGTTTGTAGGCCGCGTGGATCTGTTCCGCGCCTTCCTCCCAGCGCTCGGAGTCGATGAGCAGCAGGCCGAGCCCGGCGTGCGCCTCGGCGAAGCCCTTGCTGTTCTCCCGCTTCTGTGCGCTCAGCGCTTCGCGGAACAGACTCTCCGCGTTCTCGAAGCGCCCCTCGCGGACCATGACCTCCGCGAGGCCCCAGTTCGCCTTGGGCAGCTCGTAGTTGTTCGCGATGGCTTCTTCGAACGCGGTCCTGGCCGCGGCGATGTCGTTCTTCTCGAGCGCCTTGATGCCGACGCGGATGGGATCTCCCTCGTAGCTGTAGTTCTTCTGCGCCACACTCGGCGAAAAGACAAGGCACTGCATCACCAGCGCGGCCGCGCCCGCGCGGGCAACGTGGTGGAGACAACGGGGAAGTTTCGGGAATTGACAACGCACAGCGATCGGCCCTCCGTCAGTTGGAACTGCCCAGCGGGTGACGCGTCAGACTGATCGGCCGCCAGGTCTGCCGGGCAGGTAGAAAACCCGCGCGTTCGACCTGGCGCTGTCCGCGGTCACCGGTTAGAAACGTCACGAACATCGCCCCCCGCACACTCCCATCCTTGAGGCACCCCACATAGAGATAATGATAGAGCGGATACTCGCCGTAGCCGACCTGCTCGTAGCCGGGTCGCACCGCCACCGCGGCGGTATCCGGCCGCACGGCCAGGACGCGGATTCCCACGCTGTCGGGGAGCGTGAGCGTGCTCCCGATGCCGATGCCGCGCGGGTCGGCGGCCACCGCCTGCAGCACGGCCGCCTCGTCGACCAGGAACGTGGCGCCCTCGGGCGCCGGCTCATCCGGCGCCACGCCGAGCCCGGCGCGAAACGCGTCCCACAGCCCCTGGTTCGGGTCGGGCGCGTACAAGCGGTCGAAACGCGCGTCGCGCTCGCCGCGCACGAATCGGCGCAGGTCGTCCATCGCCAGCGCGTCGAGGCCCGACGACGGGTTGCCGAGCAGCGCGATCCCGCCCAGCGCGATCGGATAGTATACCACGGTGTCGTTAACGGCTGACTTGACGATCGCCTGCTCCGCCCGCGTCGGCGGGCGGTACAGGAGCCCTACCGCCGCGTCCCGGTTGGCCAGCGCTTCGAGCGCCCGGACCGTCCCTCCGTCCCGGGTCAGGACGTGCAAGTCCGGGAACTCTCGATGGTACCCTTGAACCAGCGGCGGAATCAATCCCGGAGCCAACTCTAGCCCGACCAGGGTAATGGTCTTGACCGTGTCGCTTTCGGTGGGGAATCGAAAGCCGAGGCCGCGCTGCGCGGACTGACCACGTATCAAGAATACGACGGCGACCACCGCCGCATAGAACGCGACGCGCACGAACAGACGGGGTGGTCGGCGGCGAGATGGCTCCATAAGGACGTATCGTCGGGCTCCAGCCCGGCAAACCAGCGCGCTGTGAACGGTACGGCGAAGGAGCGATCGCCCGCTGCTGGAATCTAGTCGACGCTCGCGGGCGTGTCAATGCTCGGCGCCAGATGTCAATTGACATCCCCGGGGACGCCTGCTAAGGTTCCGCGCTACCAATCGCCTGTTCCGACCCACCGGGACACCGATTCGCGCGTCAACCCGCGGGCGCACGACCCGGGAAGGCAGTCCTTATCAGGCTAGGAGCGGTTCACCGATGATTCGAGAGTTGGTTGCTTGGTGTGCGGTGGGCACGGTCGGCTTGGCTCTCGCCGGCTGCCACAAGAAAGAGGCGCCGGTCGACCCCTACATGACCGCCACCCTCCGCGAGGCCGTGTACGGTGAGGTTGTCAGCCCCGACTTCAAGTACAAGCTCGTCAACCCGCAGATCGTCGACGGACTCGGCGAGTTCGTCGTGATTCAGCAGAGCAAGCAGACCGAGTTCCTGGTGGCGAATGGCCTCGCCGCCAAGGTCGACTCGCTGCCGGACAAGTCGGCACTGACGTTCAACGTGATCAAGCAGTTCCAGCCGATGGTCCATTTCCTGTGCGTGGACATCATTTCGCCGACGGATTCGATCTCCGTGGCCAGCGACAAGCCGATCGCATTCCCGCGCACCGCGGACGCCGCCGGCTTCGACCCGCCCACCGACTACGTCCGCACCGAGATGACGCAGTTCCGCTGGAACGACACCGAAGGGTTGCGAAAACTGATCGAGACCAAGCACGACATCCACGCCGCGCTCCACCGCGTGGACGAGGACAGCGTTTCCTACTGGGTGCTCGACGGGGACTCGTCGCGGGCCGTGTGGGGCCAGATCCCGCGCCTGCGCGTGAAGACACCGCGGCCCAGCCTCGAGATCGTGCTGCGGATGCTGGCGCGCACCAACCAGGATTTCGTCGGCGGCATCACCTACGCCGATATCGAGCCGTGGGACTTCCGCAAGCAGAACCACATCTGCGGAACGGTCGAGATCGGTTACGTGCGTTTTCTCGACAAGGTGTTCTCGCGCTAGCCCGGCGTCGATCGCGCGCGAGAGGAGTGAGAGGGGCGCTGCGCGGCGGCGCCCCTCGTCGTTGGTGGGGGAGCGTTGCATGCTGCGAGCCGTGTGGATGTCCCTGTTCTCGCTGGCGGTGGCGTTTTGCGCCGTCGAGCTGACCCTCCGCCTCACCCACGCCTTTGGCGCCCGCCTGGCCTGGACCGAGCCCGACCCCGAGATCGGCTACCGCTTCACCCCGGGGCGCGAGTACTGGTTCCGCGGCGAGAACGACCACCCCATCACGGGCCGGATCAACGCGCTGGGATGGCGCGATCGCGACCGCACGCGCGCGAAGCCGGATGGCGTGTTCCGCGTGGCGGTGGTGGGCGACAGCTACGTGGAAGCGTTTCAGGTGGAGCTGGACTCGACCTTCGGGGCCATCGCGGAGCGCGAACTGAACGCGCGCGGATTGAATCGTGTCGAGGTGATGAATTTCGGCCGCTCCGGCATGACCACCACCGAAGAGCTGCTGGTGCTCGATCGTGACATTGTCCCCTCTCGCCCCGATGTGGTCGTGCTCGTGTTTACGCCGCAGAACGACATCGCCGATGTCGACCCCGCGACGGCGGACACGCGCCTGCGCCCATTCTACCGGGTCGGCGCCGACGGGTCGTTGCAACTCGACACATCTTTTCGCGGCAGCGGCGCGTACCGGAACCGCGCGCGCATCAACCCGCTCAAGCAACATTCCGCGCTGGTCTCGCTGGTGGCCGAGCGCACCAACGCGTGGCGACTCGCGCGCGCGCCCGCCACGGGCGGAACGCACCGCCTCACACGCGAGCAGTCGCTGTGCACGGCGTCCCCCGACCCGCAGTTCCGGTCCAATTTCGGACTGACCCAACGCTTGCTGGCCGAGTTCGTCCGGCGTTGCGCGGCGCACGGGGTGGTGTGTGTGCTCATGGCGGTTCCGCTGGCGTACGAGCACGACCAGGTGCGCGCGTGCCGCGCGCTGGATCCGACCTTCGACCCGCAGTTTTTCGACCGCCAGCTCGGCGCACTCGCGGACACGACCGGGGCCGCGGCGATCGCGCTCACTGAACGGTTCGCGCGCCGGGACGAGACGGGAGGCCCGCGCCTGCGGTGGGCGCACTGGAGCTACGCCGGGCACCGGGAAGTGGCGGCCGCGCTAGTCGAAGCGATCCGCGGGTGGGAATCAAGATAAGGGTCACCAATTAAACGACTTGCACTGGCCTGGCGCGGGTCGACCGCGCCTGCCCCCGGCGAATCTCCACACTCGGGGAAAATACCCGTTGACGCTCTCGCGCAACCCCGGGTATATTCAGCGGCACCTCAGCGAATTCGTCCCGATTTCAATTCGGATAGAATTCCTCTCGAACAACGGCCGCATGGCCCTGTTCGCACGATCTTTGAAAATTCGGATAGTGTGCGTGAGCTCAAGTTGATTTCGATTTGAGACCGCAGGCACGTGTCGCCGCTTCCGCGGTGACATCGGCGCTTGTGGTCTTTAAAGAAAAAAGTCATCGAGCCGGCTCTGCGGACGCACGCGGTAAACGGATGCTCGCAAGAGTGTCCGCGTTATGTGTGTTTCGTCGAGTCGTGTTCTGGTGCAATGGATGAAAATCTTCTACAACGGAGAGTTTGATCCTGGCTCAGAACGAACGCTGGCGGCGTGGATTAGGCATGCAAGTCGAACGTGAAAGCGCTTAAGGGGCAACCCGGCGGCGCGAGTAAAGTGGCGAACGGGTGAGTAACGCGTGGGAAACCTGCTCCAGAGTGGGGGATAACAGTTCTAACGGACTGCTAATACCGCACGATGCCATGGGTCGCATGATTTCATGGTTGAAGGAGGCCTCTGTTTCAAGCTTTCGCTCCGGAATGGTCCCGCGTCCTATTAGCTTGTTGGTAGGGTAACGGCCTACCAAGGCAACGATGGGTAGCCGGCCTGAGAGGGTGGTCGGCCACACTGGGACTGAGATACGGCCCAGACTCCTACGGGAGGCAGCAGTCGAGAGGCTTCGGCAATGGGGGAAACCCTGACCGAGCGACGCCGCGTGGGTGATGAAGATTCTCGGATCGTAAAACCCTGTCAGGTGGGATGAAATACCATTCGGTTAACACCCGAGTGGCTTGACAGTACCACCAGAGGAAGCTCCGGCTAACTCCGTGCCAGCAGCCGCGGTAACACGGGGGGAGCAAGCGTTGTTCGGATTCATTGGGCGTAAAGAGCTCGTAGGCGGCTCTGTAAGTCGGGGGTGAAAGACCACGGCTCAACCGTGGAAACGCCTTCGAAACTGCGGAGCTTGAGGCCGGGAGAGGAGATCGGAATTCCTGGTGTAGCGGTGAAATGCGTAGATATCAGGAGGAACACCGGTGGCGAAGGCGGATCTCTGGACCGGTTCTGACGCTCAGGAGCGAAAGCTAGGGGAGCAAACAGGATTAGATACCCTGGTAGTCCTAGCTGTAAACGATGGGCACTAGGTGTGGGGGGATCGACCCCTTCCGTGCCGAAGTTAACGCATTAAGTGCCCCGCCTGGGGAGTACGACCGCAAGGTTGAAACTCAAAGGAATTGACGGGGGCCCGCACAAGCGGTGGAGCATGTGGTTTAATTCGATGATACGCGAAGAACCTTACCGGGGCTTGACATGCAGCAGAAGTTTCGTGGAAACACGTTCGTCCCTCACGGGACTGTTGCACAGGTGCTGCATGGCTGTCGTCAGCTCGTGTCGTGAGATGTTGGGTTAAGTCCCGCAACGAGCGCAACCCTTGTCTTTAGTTGCCATCAGGTCAAGCTGGGCACTCTAGAGAGACTGCCGGTGATAAACCGGAGGAAGGTGGGGATGACGTCAAGTCATCATGGCCCTTACGTCCCGGGCTACACACGTGCTACAATGGCCGGTACAGAGGGCTGCGAACTCGCGAGAGTGAGCGAATCCCAAAAAACCGGTCTCAGTTCGGATTGCAGTCTGCAACTCGACTGCATGAAGTCGGAATCGCTAGTAATCGCAGATCAGCAGGCTGCGGTGAATACGTTCCCGGGCCTTGTACACACCGCCCGTCAAGTCAACCGAGTCGAGTGCACCCGAAGTCGCTGTACTAACCCGCAAGGGAAGAAAGCGCCGAAGGTGTGCTTGGTGAGAGGGACTAAGTCGTAACAAGGTAGCCGTACTGGAAAGTGCGGCTGGATCACCTCCTTTCTAGGGAGCTTACGACTGGAGGGGCGATCTTGTATAAGATCACCGTTTCAGTAACTCCTAGGTCGACAGATCTCGTCGGCTTGGCTCACCACACTATCCGATACATCTTGGTTTCCAATTAGAACCGATATTCTTATCGGGCCTATAGCTCAGTTGGTAAGAGCGCACGCCTGATAAGCGTGAGGTCGATAGTTCAAATCTATCTAGGCCCACCAGGTTCTGGAGACGATCTTCTAAGTCAGGGGATATAGCTCAATTGGGAGAGCACCGCCTTTGCAAGGCGGGGGTTACCGGTTCGAGCCCGGTTATCTCCACCATTAGGGGATTCTCTGGTAATGACCAGACATGATCTTTGACAATCTGCAGGGTAAGAGAGCGGTATCTATCCTTAGATACTTGAGTAAAGTTACTAAGGGCGCATGGCGGATGCCTTGGCGTCGGTAGGCGATGAAGGACGTGGTAAGCTGCGAAAAGCTCCGGTTAGGTGCACACGACCGTTGACCCGGAGATGTCCGAATGGGGGAACCCAGCACGGTAAAACCGTGTTGCGCGTCGATGAATACATAGTCGACGTAGCGCCAACGGGGCGAACTGAGCCATCTAAGTAGCCCCAGGAAGAGAAGGAAACTCGATTTCCTCAGTAGCGGCGAGCGAAAGGGAAAGAGCCTAAACCCAGCTGCATGTAAGCCAGCATGCGTTGTGCAGTGGGTGTAGCGGGACCTGTTCTGACCCGAGTGCTGCGAGGGTCGGAGAGTTACAAAAGCGACGACTAGTCGAACAGTCTGGAAAGTCTGACCACAGAAGGTGCTAGTCCTGTAGACAAAAGTCGATCGCACTCTCTCGAACAGGCACCCAAGTACCATGGGACACGAGAAATCCTGTGGGAATCCGGGAGGACCATCTCCCAAGGCTAAATACTCACCGACGACCGATAGTGAACAAGTACCGTGAGGGAAAGGTGAAAAGCACCCCGAGAGGGGAGTGAAATAGTACCTGAAACCATGTGCCTACAAGCGCTGGGAGGACGACCTCGACCTTCGGGTTGGGCAAGTCTGACCGGGTGCCTTTTGCATAATGAGTCCGCGAGTTTATCTGTGCAGCGAGGTTAAGCGCAACTATGCGTGGAGCCGTAGCGAAAGCGAGTCTGAATAGGGCGACTAGTTGCATGGATAAGACCCGAAGCTGAATGATCTATCCATGGCCAGGGTGAAGCGCATGTAACAGTGCGTGGAAGGCCGAACCGACCAAAGTTGAAAATTTGGCGGATGAGCTGTGGATAGGGGTGAAAGGCCAATCAAATTCAGAGATATCTGGTTCTCCCCGAAATGTTTTTAGGAACAGCCTCGCGCGATGTATGACGGGGGTAGAGCACTGATTGGGCTAGGGGGGCTACAACCCTACCAAACCCATTCAAACTCCGAATACCGTCCATATTAGTG
>OY970173.1:1540000-3203431 GCA_963707635.1 Candidatus Latescibacterota bacterium
ACCCCTAAAGGCTCCTTGTAGATTACGAGGTTGATAGGCCACAGGTGTAATCGCAGTAATGCGTTTAGCCGAGTGGTACTAATTGGCCGTGAGGCTTTTCTCAAAAATTTAAGGATTTTTCCGCTCTCTACCCTGCAGATGTCGATCCGTTTCGCATTGGCTTTTCGGTGGCCATAGCGTGGGGGGTACACCCGTTCCCATTCCGAACACGGAAGTTAAGCCCCACAGCGCCGATGGTACTGCCAGGGTGACCTGGTGGGAGAGTAGGACGCCGCCGAATTTTTTCGAGCCTGCCGGCACACGCCGGCAGGCTCGCTTCTTTTTGCGGGAGAGGGTGTCAGTCGCCGGAGTCATCGCCCGGCTCGAATTCGAAACCGCCCTGGGCCGGCCGGTCGGTCATCACTTCGAATTCGCAGCAGCCGTCGCCGTTCTGGAACTTCTTGGAACGTCGCACCTGGAAACCCAGCAGGCGCGTGAGCGCGTTCACGGTCGTGCTGCACAGCGCGGGCCGCTGCAACGCCACGTTGAGGTAGGGACAGTTGCGTTCCACGATCGCGCGGTGCCCGTTGCGCGCGACCACGGAGAAGGCACCGTCGGCGGCGTAGTATTCGGTGAGCAGCTCGAGTCTCTGCTCGAGCGACTTGCCGGCGAGGCGCGGGGCCCACGCGCCCACTTTCGCCTCGACGATGCGCGCGAGCATGGCCTTGAGCGCCGGGTCCCCGTAGAGGTCGCGGACGGTGTCGATCAGCGCGGTGGAGAGTTCGTCGTACTGCTTGGGGAAGAAACGTTCACCCGACTCGCCGATCACATACACCGACGCAGGCCGGCCCGAGCGCCCGCCGCTATCGCGGTTTTCGACGCGCTTGACCCATTCCTTTCGTTCCAGACGGATCAGATGCTGTCGCGTTCCCTCGTCGGAGATTCCGAGGTGGGCGGCGAGTTCCGCAATGGTGGCGCCGCCGTGGTGCTTGACATACAGCATGATCCCACGGCATGCGTCCGAGAGCGCTTCGAGCGGTTCGTGCAAAATACTCCCTCCTTGTGCCGTGAGACGGCGGGGGCAGCACGTTTTCCAGCCACCAGGCAGGGATGCATACGATACGGTGACACGATCCTACGCGCGGCCGTCCGACGCGTCAATGAATTGTAAAAGGTGCGTCAAGGCTTTCGGCGCGGGCGACCGCGGCTGTATACTGACGTCCGCATGCGCATTGCCCTGGTCCAGCTGAATACCACCGTCGGGGACGTCGACGGCAACGTCGCGCGCGTGGCCGCCCGGCTCCCCGAAGCCCGCGGCCTGGGCGCCGAGCTGGTCGTGTTCCACGAGCTGTGCGTCTCGGGGTATCCGCCGAAGGACCTGGTCGAGCGCCACGGCTTCGTCCGCCAGTGCGAAGCGGGCCTCGAGCGCCTGCGCGCCGCGACGCGGGCGCACCCCGGGCTCGGGGTGATCGTCGGTCTCCCGCTGCCCGCGGCCGGCGGCGTTGGCAAGGGTGTGGCCAACGCGGCCGTGCTGCTGCGCGATGGCGAGATCCTGCACCGCCAGGACAAGCTGCTCCTGCCGACCTACGACGTCTTCGACGAGGCCCGCTACTTCGAGCCGGCGGTCGACACCCGCCCGGTGACATTCGGCGGGGAGTCGCTCGGGATTTCCATCTGCGAGGACGCCTGGAACGACCCGGAGCTGTTCCGGCCCCGGCCCTACCACCTCGACCCGATCGCGATGCTCGCGGAGCGCGGCGCCTCGGTTTTCATTAACATCTCCGCCTCCCCGTTCACCGTCGGCAAGGAGCGGTTTCGCGCCGAGCTGGTGCGAAGCCACGCGCGCCGCCACCACACGCCGTTCGTGTTCGTCAACCAGGTGGGCGGCAACGACGAGCTCGTGTTCGACGGGCGCAGCCTGTTCGTCGACGCGCGCGGGGAGTTTCGCGCGGTGCTGCCCGCGTTCTCGGAGGCGCTGGTGGTGATCGACACCGCCGCTCCTCCGGCGCCGGTCGGCTACGATTTTCCGGACGAAACCGACACCATCCGCGACGCGCTCGTCCTGGGCACGCGGGACTACTTCGCCAAGTGCGGCTTCTCGCGCGCGGTGGTGGGGCTTTCGGGGGGGATCGACTCCGCGGTGACGCTGTGCATCGCGGTCGAGGCGCTCGGGGCCGACCACGTGTCCACCCTGGCCATGCCGTCGCCGTTCTCGCTGCCGCAGAGCCTCGCCGACGCGCGCGCGCTGGCCGCGAACCTGGGAGTCCGCCTCGGCGTGGTTCCGATCGGCGAGGTGATGGCGGAGTACGACCGCGCGCTCGCCCCGCTGTTCGAGGGGCGGCCGCACGACGTCACCGAGGAGAATATCCAGGCCCGGATCCGCGGCAACCTGCTGATGGCGTGGTCGAACAAGTTCGGCCACCTGGTCCTGTCGACGGGCAACAAGAGCGAGCTGGCGGTGGGCTACTGCACGCTCTACGGCGACATGAGCGGCGGATTGGCCGTGATCTCCGACGTCCCGAAGACGTCGGTCTACCGGCTGGCGGAACTCTACAACCGGGACCGGCCGCGCATCCCGGCGTCGGTGATCGAGCGAGCCCCGTCGGCGGAGCTGCGACCCGACCAGAAGGACTCCGACACGCTGCCGCCCTACGAGATTCTCGACCCCATTCTCGACCTCCATATCGAGGAGGGCCTGGGGATCAACGAAATCGTCGCGCGCGGTTTCGACCGCGCGGTCGTCGAATGGGTGACGGCGGCGGTGCGCCGCAACGAATACAAGCGCCGGCAGGCGGCGCCGGGGATCAAGGTGACGAGCAAGGCATTTGGCGCCGGGCGCCGTTTCCCGATCGCCGCGCGCTACACCGTGTGAGGAAGCGCGTGCCGGATCGGGAAGCACCCTCGCCGGAGCGGCAGCCATCCGGCGGTTTCGCCGAGGTCGACTACTCGGGCGACGTTGGCATCGATGCGTGGGGAGATTCGCACGGCGACGTGATCGCCAACGCCACCCGCGCGCTCATGGGACTGATGTGCTTCACCCGGGTGGAACCGGTGGTCACGCGCCCCATCCGGGTGGATGCGGCCGCGCCGGGCGACGTCCTGGTCGACTGGCTCTCCGCGGTGATCCTCTGTGCCGCCACCCACGGCGAGGTGTACGGAGAAGTGTCGGTCGAATCGGCGGACGGCCACTCCGCGGCGGGTGTGGTGAGAGGGGAAGCGGTCGACCCGGCCCGCCACGAGCTTCGTTTCGACGTGAAGGGCGCCACGTACCATGCGCTGCACTACCAGCAGTCCGGCGGGCAGTGGTCGGCCCGCGTGATCCTCGATCTGTAGGACGGGAAATGGCGGACGAGAGCGAATCGCGGGGCCTGTGTGCGCTGCACGTGTGGGTCGCCGGCCACGTGCAGGGCGTGTTCTTTCGCGACGCCACCCGCCGGGAGGCGCGCGCCCTCAAGCTCGGCGGGTGGGTCCGCAATCTCGCGGATGGACGGGTCGAGGCGCTGTTCGTGGGATCGCGGGGAGCGTGCGAACGCGCGCTCGCGTTCGTCAAAGCGGGGCCGCCCCGCGCCCGGGTGGAACACGTGGAGGCGAGGTGGGAATCGCTGCCCGCGGTGGTTCCGCTCGAATTCGAAATCCGCTAGCGCTCGGGCAGGAGGAACTCCGCGACCGCGCGCCGGACCTCGTCGGGGAGTCGCCGGGGATGGTTCGAGCGGTCGACGCAGAGGTGCCGCGTGAACCCTTCGGCGAGCAGCTCGTCGCCGCGCAGCGTCCGGTAGGCGAACACCACCATCCGGCTCCGGAGGACGCGCACCGAGGTTTCGATCACCAGTCCGTCGTCGTAGTCGGCTCCGCGGTGAAAGGTGCACCCGTATTCCAGCACCGGGAGCAGGCACCCCGACGCTTCCAGGTCGCGGTACGCGTACCCGGTCTCGCGCAGGAGCCCGGTGCGTCCGAGCTCGAACCAGAGCAGAAAGCTCGAATGGTGCGCGACCCCCATGCGGTCGGTCTCGGCGTAGCGCACCGCCACGTGTTCACGATGAATCCGCATGCGTGCGAACCGTATCCAACCCGCGCGCGCGCGTGCAAGCCGTATCTCGCCGGCGCGCCAAAAAGACCGTTTACGCGGCGCGGGCCATTGCCTATAGTTAGCAATAACCGAACTACGCCGCGTCGCGCGCCGTTCCCGGCGCCATCCGCATCACCCGATACCGACTATATGAGTTCACCCGGCACGTCTATCGTTAGCAAGGAGCCAGTCATGCCAACGCCATTCGTGAACGAGCCCCTCTCCAACTTCTCCGAGTCCGCCGTGGCCGGAAAGATGCAGCAGGCGATCGACCGCGTGCGCGCGCAGCTCGGCCGCGACTATCCGCTGATCATCGGCGGGGAGAAAATCACGGCGCCGACGCGCATCAGCTCGATCGACCCGTCCAACCCCGACAACGTGGTGGGCCGCGTGTTCGAGGGCAAGAAGACCCACGCCGAGCAGGCCGTGCAGGCGGCGCAGAAGGCGTTTGGGTCGTGGCGGAGCGTGCCGGCGGAGAGCCGCGCGGCGTGCCTGTTCAAGGCCGCGCAGGCCATTCGCGACCAGAAATTCGACTACGCGGCGTGGCTGGTGTTCGAGGTGGGCAAGAGCTGGGCGGAAGCGGACGCGGATGTCGCGGAGACAATCGACTTCCTCGAATTCTACGGCCGCGAGGCGCTGCGCCTGGCCGAGGACCAGCCGCTCACCCGGATCGCGGGCGAGGACAACGCGCTCGAGTACATCCCGCTGGGCGTGGGCGCGGTCATTCCCCCGTGGAACTTCCCGATGGCGATCATGGCCGGGATGACATCGGCGGCGATCGTGACCGGCAACACGGTGGTGTTGAAGCCGTCGAGCGACTCGCCGGTGATTGCGGCCAGGTTCGTCGAGCTGCTGGAAGCGGCGGGCGTGCCGGCGGGGGTCGTGAACTTCGTGCCGGGCGGGGGCGGGGAAGTCGGTGGCTACCTGGTCTCGCACCCGAAGGTCCGCTTCATCGCTTTTACGGGGTCGAAGGAAGTCGGGCTCCACATCAACGAAGAGGCGGCGAAGCCGCAGAAGAACCAGATCTGGATCAAGCGCGCCGTGCTGGAGATGGGCGGCAAGGATTCGATCGTCGTCGACGCGGACTGCGACCTCGACGAAGCCGTCAAGGCGGTGGTGGCATCGGCGTTCGGATTCCAGGGCCAGAAGTGCTCCGCGTGCTCGCGCGCGATCGTCCATGAAAAAGTCTACGGCGCCTTCGTGCGCAAGCTGGTCCCGATGGTCAACGCGATCCGGCAGGGCCCGCCGTACGAGTCGAAGGACAACACCATGGGGCCGGTGATCAACGAGCACGCCGTCGATTCGATCCTGGGCTACATCGAAGCGGGGAAGGCGGAGGGGGAACTGCTGACCGGCGGCATGCGCGCGGCGGGCTCGGGGTATTTCATCCAGCCCACCGTCTTCGGCGACGTCCCGCCCGACGCCACCATCTCGCTCGAGGAGATCTTCGGGCCGGTGCTGGCGCTGGTGAAGGCGCGGGATTTCGACCACGCGCTCGAGATCGCGAACAACACCGAATACGGACTGACCGGGGCCGTGTACACGAACCGGCGCGAGCACGTGGAGAAGGCACGCCGTGACTTCCACGTGGGCAACCTGTACTTCAACCGCAAGTGCACCGGTGCGCTGGTCGGCGTGCATCCGTTCGGCGGGTTCAACATGTCGGGTACCGACAGCAAGGCCGGCGGGCGCGACTACCTGCTCCTGTTCACCCAGGCCAAGACCATCTCCGAAAAGACGCGTTGAGCGCGAACGCCCGGAGACGAATTCTCGCCGCGCTGCTGGTGGTGGCCGCCGCGGTCCGCATCGGCTTCGGCGGCTGGGTGGTCGGCTTCGACGCGGCGCCGCGCGGCGACGAAGCGGACTACCACGCCATCGCGACGAGCCTCGCGTCCGGACACGGCTTCGCGGTCGCGGACGGAGTTCCGACCGCGCGGCGTCCCCCCGCGTACCCGGTGTTCCTCGCCGGCCTCTACACGGTGACCGGCGCGACGCCGGCGGCGGGCCGGGTCGCGCAGGCCCTGCTCGGCGTCGTCGTGGTGTGGCTCACCGGCGTGCTCGCGCGGCGTCTGTTCGGGGACGCGGTCGGCCTGGTGGCGGCCGCGCTGGCGGCGTTCAATCCGTTTCTCACCTTCATCTCGGGATACCTCCTCACCGAGAACCTCTTCCTGGTCTTCGTCCTCGCCGCGCTGTGCGTGACGCCCACGCCCCGCGACGTCGCGTCGTCCGGGTGGGCCCGCGCGGGCCTCGCCGGCGTCCTGGTGGGGCTGGCCACGCTCACGCGTCCGAGTGGATTGCCCATGTTCGAGTGGATGGTAGTCGCCATCCTCGCGCTGGCGGCCGCTCCGTGGCGCACGCGGCTCGCGCGGACGGCGGTGGTGGCGGCGGCGTTTGCGGTCACGCTCGCCCCCTGGTACGCGCGCAACCACACCGTGATGGGCGGATGGACGCTGACGACGCACGGCGGGATCACGTTCTACCAGGGAAACAACCACAAGGTGGCCGACGTGCCGTCGTGGCGCGGGGGAGTAGCACCGCTGGAAGCGCTGCCGCGTTACGACGAGCTCGCCCGCATGCCCGAGGTGGATCGCGACCGTCTCGCGTGGCGGCTGGGCCGCGAGTTCCTGCGCTACCAGTGGCGCGAGATTCCCGGGCTGGTGGGGTGGAAGCTGGTGCGCTTCTGGCGCCTCAAGAGCGACATGGGGCTCAGCGGGATCCGCAGCGGCTGGTGGTGGAGCAAGGACTCGGTGATCGGGCGGCTCGCGGCGGAAGTCGACGTGGGGTTCGCCTACGCGATCGTGGTGATGCCGTTGTTCCTGGCGGGCGTGTGGAGCACCCGCCGCCGCTGGCGCGAGCTCGCGTTTCCGTACGGCGTGGTCGCGGTCCACACCGCGATCGCGGTCGTGTTCTTCGGGTCGCTGCGCGGGCGCATCCCGGTCGAGCCCGTGATCTGCATCTTCGCCGCCGCCGCGCTGGCGGCGCTCACCGCCCGGGTCGCGCGTTTTCGCGCGCGGTCGCGCTCCGCGCCACTCCCGATAGAAACATCAACGCGATGAACACTTCGCTGTCGTCGAGGTTGTTCTCGGTGAGCGCGCCGATCAGCACGGCCGCGACCGCGCCGAGCGCCCCGGCCGCGTAGTGGCGCTCCAGCGACCCCGGCGGGTGCCGGCGCACCAGGCGCGCCAGCGAGAGCACGAGCACCACCAGAAACGAAGCCCACGGCACGAAGCCCACCAGCCCGCGCGTCGCGAGCACCTGCAGATAGACGTTGTGCGAGTCCACCGTGGTCCTCACGTGGCGCTGCGCCAGGCGCTTCTCGGCCTCGATGGAATAGTCGCCCATGCCGACGCCGAAGAGCGGGTGCTCGAGGAACATGTGCCACGACATGTCCCACAGCACCAGCCGCGTGGCGACGTTTCGATCCGCCTCGGTGGTGGCGAACTCGGTGACGGCGATGGTCCGCCCCTGGTCGCGCGCGTACACCAGCGTGAACACCACCAGCACCGCGAGCGCGAGCGCGCCGGCGAGCGCGAGCGCGCGGCTCCGGAGGGTCACGCACACCACCGCCAGCCCGGCGAACACCGCGATCCAGGCCCCGCGCGTCATGGTGAGCATGAGGGCGACGAACTGCATCGCGATCGCGAGCACCAGCCAGCGGCGGCGCGACGCGACCGCCGGCGACGTGGCCACGGCGGCGTTGAATGCGATCAGCTGGTAGAGAATGCCGGCGAAGGTCATGGTGAAGAGGGTGCCGCCCACGCGGTGCGCGGCGCCGATGGAAATCGGCCCCAGGTGCACGCCGCCGGCGCGCTGGACGAACGCCACCATGCACGCCGCCGCCGAGGTGACGGCCAGGGTCCAGAATGCCGGCTCGCGCGCGCGCACGCGCGCGATGTGGGCGCCGACCATGAAGACGATCAGGATCTCCCAGTACGACTCCCAGTCCGTGAACGCCCGCCGGGTGTCCTCCGACATCCACACCGACGGGAGCGCCGAGACGACGAGCACGGCCGCCGCGATCGCGAGCGGGTCCCGTCGCGCCCCGCGCAGGACGCCCGGCCACGAGCGCCCGTGCGAGCCCACCCAGAGGATCCACGCGAGCGCGGAAAACCCGATGGCGAAGTTGGCCCCGGCGATCGAGAAGGGGATGAAGGCGGCGAGCATGACGAACGCGAACTGGAACAGCCGCGTCGACATGGTAGAGAGCGATCCCACGGCGGGGTGCGCTAGAAACGGACGCCGAGCGAGACGCGGTGGGTGGTCCCGAACGCCTCGGCGTCGTCGAAGCTCGCCGCGTAGTGGAGGGTGACGCGCCCGTCGAACGCGCGGGCGCTGGCTCCGAACGACGGGACGGTGCGGGTGTCTCCGGCGCGCAGCAGCGCCACGCCCCCGCGCAGCGCCACGTGCGCGAAGAGATAGTCGCTCTCCGCGCCGATCATCGCGCGCGACCACGACCCGTAGCTGTGCACCGCGTCCGCTTCGATCGCCACCCGGCGAAGGCTGTGCGTCGCGAGCCCGACCACGTATTCCCGCGCCAGCTGGTAGTCGTGCCCGTCGTCGTAGCTGTAGCGCGAGAACGCGTCACGCGCGACGAACGCGAGCGCCCAGTTCCTGGACAGGGCCAGGCGCCCCGCGAAATCGATGCTGGAACCGAGCGCGTCGAAACCAGCCACCCCGCTGGACGACGTGAACACCTGCGCGGCGATTGCGATCGTCACCAGCGGCTCCGGTGTGAGCGCGTAGGCGAGCCGCAGGTGATTCTCGTGGTACGACTCTCCGCCGACCACGTCCGCGGAGAGGTTGGTGAACATCGCGCCCACGACGTGGGTCGACGTGTTCTCGACGCGCGACGACCCGAGCGGCATCAGGAACACCGCCTGCGACTCGCCGATCGAAACCCCGGGCACGAGGCTCTGGTAGGAAACCCCCGCCGAACGCGGCGCGCGCGCCAGCCCGGCGGGGTTCCAGTCGACCGCGCTCTCGTCGTCGATGATCACGACCGCCGCCCCCGCCATCCCCCACGCGCGCGCACCGTAACCGGGCAAGCGGAAGGCGCCGCCCTCCGACGAGCCCGCGCGGGCCGGCGGCGGGGCCAGCGCCGGAATCGTCGACACCAATGCAACCAACCAGAGGATACGATGCTTCATCGCGCGTCCGGGTCGTAGAGAAAGACTTCGCGGACGATTTCCTGCCCGCCGTCCGTGTAGAGCAGCGCCGCGACCGCCACCAGCGGACCCTTCTTGGTCGCCACTCCGCTGCCGTTGCGACCGTCCCACCGCAGCGAGTAGAACTGCAGCTCGCTGTCATTCTCGATGGTCGCGACCAGATCGCCCCTCACGTCGAAGATCCGCAGCGTCACCCCGCTGGCGGTGCGGGACGCATTGACCTCGAACGACGCGCCCGGTGTGAAGGGAACCGGGGCGAAAAAGCCGGCGGACTCGTCGAACTGAACCACCACCGGGTTGGACGGCGGGCTGGTGTTGAAGGCGCCGTCGCGCAGCACGGCGACAAGCTCGTTGCGGCCGGGCTCCAGCGCCACGTCGACCGTGAACGAGTTGCTGGCCGCGGTCGACACCGAGTCGACCAGGGTGCCGTTGCGGAACACGCGCACCAGCGCGGCGGAATCGCCGCCGTCGTCCGCTTCGCCGCTTAGCGGATACGTGCTGGCGTGCCAGCTCCCGTCGAACGGCTCGAGCGACGGCGCGGGGGGCGCGGTCACATCGAAGCGGAAAATGAAGTCGTAGGTCGTCACGCGCCCCACGCCGTCGACGACCCGGAAGCCGATGGTGTGCGACCCCTCGGTCGCGATCGAATCCGCCAGCGGCACGGCGAAGAAGAGCGTGTCGTCGCGCGTGTGGGTCGCAAACACGCCGGCGAACGGACGGGTCGCCGCGTAGCGCACGCCGAGGGTGTCCACGCCCTGGCGGTCGAACGTCCAGCCGTGCAGGCTGTCGGGGACCGCGGACACGCTCGCGCCGTCGGCCAGGCTGGTGGGCTTGATGTGGGGCGCGACGGTGTCGATCGAGAAGTGATAGGTCGACGTGGTGGTGTAGCCGGCGGCGTCGACCAGCGACAGCGTGACTCGATATTCGCCGTCCGGGAGGGTGGCGACCTCGCCCGTCGCGTCCCAGGCCATCGTGTACGCGCCGTCCGCACCGGCGAACGGCGGGCTGGTGGTGAGCGACACCGGGGTCACGACGACATTGCTCGGATTGGCGAATTCACTCTTGAGCTCGTCGGGCGGCCGCCCCACCGACACAGGGGAGCTGTCGGTCACCAGAAACGAGATACTGACCGCGGTCGGGCCACTGGCCACCCCCGGCGCGTATGGGTCGGGGACCACACTGAGAACCTGGACCTGGGGAGGAGTGAGGTCGACGAAAATGGGCAGCGATCGCACGACATCCGGCCCCGACTCGGGCGTCACGCGCAGCGTGACCACGTACGCGCCCTCGGGGGCGGGCGATCCGTCCCACCGGCGTCCCTTCCAGTACGAGTCGCGCAGCGGCCCCGGCAGGTCGGGGGCCGGCGCGCGCAGCGTGTCGACGGGCGTGGTGGAGTCCGCCTCGAACACGACCAGGGAAACCGCCAGCGCGGTGTCCGCCAGCACATAGCGCACGCGGGTGGAGTCCTGTTTGGTGTCGCCGTCCGGCGAGATCACGGTCTCCCGCACTTCGAAGCGCGACACGATCTGCGCGGCGCACGGACGGGCGAGTGGGAGCGCGACCGCCGTCGAGAGCAGCACGATCGGGATGAAACGGGAATGCGTCAAAGAATCGGTCCGCTCCGGATAACTACGCGGGGCCTGTCACCGCTGGCGCGGGCCCTGTCGCCGATCCACCCCACGGGGCTTCGCCCGCGGGTCCTGTCGGCCAACAGCCCACTGCGGGCGAGCCTACCGCGCCTGCGCACTAGTAGTCTCGCCCTTGTGGGCGCCCGTTGGCCGCCACCCGCGGTTCACACGCCACCGCTTGTGCCCGGCCGGTCCGGATTCGATAATAGCGCAGCCGCCGCGTTCGATTGCTACACACCTTTGCTTGCACCGCCACGGCGTCACGCCTGCCCGGATTCCACCAGGCGCAGCAGCGCGGGCAGGGCCTCGCGCGCGCCGGAACGCACGAACACGTCGGCGAGCGGCGTGATCGGTGTCGGCTCGGGGTTGATCTCGACGACCCGGGCGCCCGCCTCGCGCGCGATTTCCGGAAACCCGGCGGCCGGGTACACCAGGCCCGACGTGCCCACGACCAGCAGGACGTCGCACGCACCCAGCGCCGCGTACGCGCGGTCCAGGTGCCCGGCGTCGAGCGCTTCGCCGAACCACACGATATCGGGGCGCAGGTAGGAGCCGCACACGCAGCGGGGTGGCACGTCCTGTGTCTCTTCCGGCGGTGTGGCGGGGTGATCGCGGTCAAAGCACTTGTAGCGGAAAATGTTTCCGTGGAGCTCGATCAGCCGCGTGGAGCCGGCGAGGGTGTGGAGGTTGTCGATGTTCTGGGTCAGCAGGAGGAAGTCGTCGAACCGCGTCTCCATGCGAGCGAGTGCGATGTGTCCCTCGTGGGGCCGCGCGAGCGAAATCATCGCGCGCCGGTCCGCGTACCAGCGCCATACCAGGGCCGGGTCGCGCCGAAATCCGCTCCGCGTGGCGAGGTCCTCGGGAGAGTAGTTCGCCCACAGCGCGTTGGGTGCGTCGCGAAAAGTCGGAATTCCGCTTTCCTTCGACACGCCGGCGCCGGTGGTGGCGACCACCCGCGTCGCGCCGCGCAGGCATTCGGCGGCGCGCTCGATGCACGCGCCGATGTCGTCGGGGGGTGGCGTGGTCATCCGGTGCCCCTGCGGCTGCCGCGATAGAACGTGGCCAGCGAGATGCCGGTCAGTATGAATGCCGCCCCGACGGCCACGCGAAGCGAGATCCGTTCCCCGAGGGCGACGTGGCCGAGTAGCACCGCCAGCACGGGGATGATGAAGGTCTGGTACGACACCAGGGTCACGTCCATGCGCTGGAGCACCCAGAAGAAGAGCGCGAAGGCGGCCACCGAGCCGGCGACGGCGAGGTAGGCGATGCTGGCCCACGTGGTCGCGTCAAAGGCCAACGGATTGGCGTGCTCGAAAGCGAGCGCGAGGATCGCCGTCACCACAGTTGCGGTCGAGAACGGGATCAAGAGCGACGCCACCGCATGGTAACCGTGGCCCCATTTCTTGGTGGCCACCGATCCCACCGCCGACGCCATAACACTGCAAACGACGGCCAGGGTTCCCAGCGCCTGCTCGCGGCCGATGCGCAGGCTGTCGGAAAAAATGACGCCCACGCCCGCGATCCCCACCGCGATGCCCGCGAGCTTGCGCGCGGTGAGCGGGCTCGCGAGCGTCAGGCGGGCGAGGATCGCCACGAGGAGCGGAAGGATGGCGTAGATGACGGCCGCGAGGCCGGACGCGATGTGCTGTTCACCGTAGTACACCAGTGAGTAAGGGAGCACGACGTGGAAGAGCCCCAGAAACAAGCCCAGGCGAACGAAGCGCTTGTCGCGCGGAAGGGAAACGCCGCGAACGCGGAGGATGACGGCCACCAGTAGCGACGCGATCGCCATGCGCACCGCCACGCTCGTCAGCGGCGGGGCCCCCCGCAGCCCCACCTTGATCACCATCCAGGTGGAGCTCCAGATCAGGCACATGCCGGCGTACGCGGCGGCGACAGGGATGTTAACCCGTGTGCTCAAGAGTTTTCCTCCCGCCGGGAGCCGGCGGTGCGCGCGCGGCGCTAAGCTATCCCCGGACCTCTGGTTAGCGGCCGGGGTGCGACCGGCCGGGCGGTTTCGCGGCGGCGATGTTGACACCGAGGGTAGCGATGAGATACCATAAGCACCAATAAATCAACAGATTTACACGAGAGGTATCGACTCGACCTAACTGGTAACGACTCCCCCGTTGAAACGCCCCAATCCTGGACTTCTCGTCGTGCTCGCGGCGGCGGCGGCGGTGCATTTGGCCGTCGCGATGCTGGATTTCCCGACCCTGGCCCGCAACGGCTTTCTCTACGACGACAGCTTCTACGCGTTTCAGATCGCGCGCCACATCGCCGCGGGCAACGGCCCCACCTTCGACGGAATCCACCTGACCAACGGCTTCCAGCCGCTCTATGTCGCCATGCTGGTCCCGCTGTACCTGTTCGCCGGCGGAAGCGAAACCGTTCCCATCCACCTCGCGCTGGCGCTGTCGGCGCTCTTGAGCGTCGGGTCCGCGTACCTGCTCTACCGGCTGCTGGCGGGCCGCGTCGGGGAAGTCGCCGCTACCATCGCGACCGCGGTGTGGGCGTTCTCTCCCATTGTCGTGCGCCAGAGTGCGAACGGCCTGGAGACGTCGCTGGCGCTCTTCGCGTTCGCGTGCAGCATCACCTACTACCTGGAACGGATCCGGCCGGTCGCCGCGCCGCCGCGCCGCCGATTCGTCGCGATCGGCGCGCTGCTGGGAGCGACGATTCTCGCCCGCGTGGACCTGGGGCTGCTGGCGCTCGCCATGTGCCTCGACTACCTGCTCGTGCTGCGCCGGCGGGGTTCACCCCTGGGCTGGATGGGCGACCTCGCCACCGCCACCGTCACCGGTGCGCTGGTGTGCGCGCCGTGGGTCCTCTATAGCATTTTGAAGGTGGGTACTCTGGTCCCGGAGAGCGGGCGCGCGACTCGATTCCTCGCCCTCGCGTACGCGCCGTTTTTCGGTCTCGGCGATTCGTCGATGGCGACGACCGGCCCGACCTGGTCGTTCATGGCCGCGCTCCTCGTCCGCTCGGTCGAATCGTTGCGGGTCGTCCCGCTGCTGCACCCGCTGTTTCGCGGGACCAGCAAGCTCGGGGAACGGGTGGTGCCCGGAAGCGTCGACGTGCTGACGGGTGCGATCGCCATCGCACTCGCGGCGGCCTTCGTGGTGTGGTGGTGGCGGCGTCGCCGCGTCGCCCCGCAGGCGACGCGCGAGTTCGATTTTTTGATCGTGTTTTCGGTGGTGCTGATCGTCACCTATTCGTCGGTGGTGTACGGCGTCTTCTTCTTCCTCCGGTACTACTATCCAGTGTACTTCGTGGCGATGCTCTTCGCGGGTCTGGCCATCGACGACGCCATCGCGCACGTGCGCTCGCGCCCGGCGCGGGTACGACGCTTCGCGCTGGCCGCGTGCGGCGTCTACGCGGCCGGGCTCATGTTCATGGGATACACCAGCGCGTTTCGGAGCTCGCCGGTGTACCGGTTCTACGACGCCGCCTGCTGGCTTCGAACCCACACCGACGCGTCGGAAACCATCGGCGCGTTCCAGAGCGGCGCCATCGGCTACCTGTCACACCGGACCGTGATCGGGCTGGACGGAAAGGTGAACGGGGAGGCGTACGCCGCGCTGCGCGGGCACCGGCTCAACGACTACGTCGCCAAAGCGGGCGTCGATTTCGTGATCGACAACATGCCGGTGCTGGATCTGTTCCTCGGTCCCGTGGTCGGACGCGGAGCGGCAGCGCATCGAGTCGGGCCGCGCGTTCACCGGCCGCGAATACGGCCTCCCCGGCTGGATCGGATACCGGGTTTCCTCGCCGCACGGCGTGGGAGTCTCCACGACCCCCGCCTCTCGCCCCGCCCAGACCCCCTGATTTGCAAGTGCGGGCGTTCACCCGCGACAGTCACGGCTCTTTCTCCAACACGGCGACTAGAGCGACACGGAAATGCCGGAGCGCGTGCGTGGAGTTTACGATTCGTTCGTAGGCGATCCCAAACGGATAGGTAAGTGGACTGAATCGAAGGTACTCCGGACGGGGTTCCAGGAGTCGTATCTCCCGCACCCGGAACCCCGTTTCCCTGGCCAGGCGACGGATTCTACGCTCGGAATTGCAGCGGTAATGGGTCGGGAAGATGTCTGGACTCGTCCTCCGAAAGATGCGGGAAATAATGAAGTCGTGGAGTGCGTGGGGCAGGGCGCGGGACGTCAGCGTGACGTAGTGACAAAGGTTGGGGGTCTTGATCACGAACCGTCCACGCGGCCTGAGGACGCGCGCGACTTCCCGGAACATGTCCTCCGGGGTCGCCAGGTGTTCTACGACATTCCACGCGAACGCAAGATCGAACGTGCCGTCGGGGTAGGGGATCCCGTCGGCGCTGCCCAGTCGCGAGTCGTCCAGGTGGGCGTTCTCAAGGACCCTGGGGTCCACGTCGACCCCACAAACTTTAGCCGCGGAGCCGCGAAACCAGGCGAACTCGTTGCCCCCCCCCCCCGCGCCCACATCCAGCACGACGTGCTGCTTCTCGATCAACGACAGAATCATCTCGCGACATACGGCGTCGTCCCATACGAGTTGATAATCGGGGTAACAGGCTCTGTCCAGGGCGCGAACAATCGACGCCGACACCGAACCGCGCTGCCTGAGTCGATGAGGTGGTGAAGGATCGGTCTTCTGTTCCATACGGTTTCCGGATCAGTCGGCGGTCAGCACGCGCTCCAGCGCGCCCACGTGGCGCGCCTTCCCCTCGCGCCGCGTCAACACCGGCAGACACCTGGGCACGATGCTAAGGGAAAGCGGCGTTTCCCGGCGGCCGAGATACTCCCCGTCGATATGGATTGGAAAAGGCTGCTCGGCCGCGATCGTCACACGCGCGCCGCGGTACCACGCGATGCCGGGGCGCCCGAGGTGCGCGCCGCGCAGCGCCCGCGGGAGGATCGACAGCATCCGGGCGCGCGACATCCGGCGCGCCACGCACACATCGATCAGTCCATCGTCCGGATACGCGCGCGGGTTCAGGTAGAAGCCGCCCCCGGCGCGCACACCGTTGCCCACCGACACCAGCAGGAAATCCCCCGCGACCGTCACGTCGTCCACCGCGATCGTGAAGCGGCCGCTCTCGTAGGCGGCGAGCGCCTTGAACACCGCGGTCAGGTACAGCGGGACGCCGCGCAGGTGCCGGATCGCCAGGCTGTGGTAGGTGACGGTCGCCTCGAAGCCGATGCCGATCGAGTTGGCGCAGTAGCGGCCGCCGCAGTCGATCACGTCCAGGCGCAGGCCAATGCCGTCCTCGAGGACGCGGCGAAGCTCGTCGGCCGTGCGGGGGCAATCGACCAGCGACGCGAAATCATTGCCCGATCCGGTGGGAATGACGACAATGGGCACCGGGTGCGGCATGAGCCCGTTGACCACTTCGCTCACGGTTCCGTCGCCCCCGACGACGCAGACGACGTCCGAGGAGGCCGCGGCCGCTCGCGCGAGGTCGACGGCGTGGCTCGGTCCTTGCGTCCACAACAGGTTGACGTCGCCGCGGATGGCTCTCGCGTAACCCTCTACCAGGGCACGCGTTCTTCCGCGGCCGGCGGTTGGATTGGCAATGAAACTTACCCGCATGTGCACTCGTCGTATCGCGTCGCTGCCGCTTGTGCGCGGCGGCCCGAGGCTACCCGACCCCCCGGGAGGCGGGAAGCGGAATCGCGCGCTTCCCGCGATGCTCGTGGCCCTCGCCTCGCTCGCGGCGTCGTCCGCGAGCCGCGCGGCCGACCCGTGGCACGTCGACCCCGTCCCCGAAGTGCGGGCCATCTGCCACGCGGGGGATGCGCTCTGGGTCGGCACGTCTGCCGGCGTGTTCGTGCTCGACATCCGCACCGGCACGCTCGTCGACCATGTCGTCGCGGGTCCGCGCCTCCCGTCGGCGTCTGTCCGCGCGATCGCGGCGCGCAGCGACAGCGTGTTCGTGGGGACCGACGCCGGCCTGGCGTGCCTGGTCGGTGGCGCGGCCACGGTGTGGACGCCGCGCGCGCCGGGCAAGCTCAAGGCCATCTCGCTCGCCCGGATTCACGACATTTCCTTCGGCGCCAACGGCGACTGGCTCGTGTCCAGCGGCGGTGGCGGGCTCGGCGTGGTCACGCGCACCGGGGCGTACGCGTTCACGCGCCGGGACTCGCTGCCCGCCGACAACGTCTACGGCGTGATGGAACGGCGCGACGGTGTGCGCTGGATCGCCACCACCGCGGGGTTGTGCGCGCGCATGAACGACACGACGCTGGTGTCGTTTCAGGCGGGCGCCGGCATTCCCCGCGGCGAAATCCGCCGCATCGTCGGCAGCGATCGCACCGCCTACCTGCTCGTTTCCGGCCGCGGGGTGTTTCGCTTCGACGGCATGCACGCGACCGCCGTGGAAGCCCCGTCGGACATTCCCTTGCGCGACGCCGTGTCGCTGTCCTACGGCGCCGACGCGTCGCTGTGGGCGGTGGGCGGGAATTGGATTGCGGTGTCGCGCGCGGGCAAGTGGTCTCGGGTCGGTGTTTCCTCCCGCGACGAGCGGGAATCGTGGCGCGTGGTGGTGGCCGACGGCGCCGGCGCCTTCGTCGGTTCGTCGCGTGGAGTGGTGCTCGCGATCGGACGCGGCGGCGCGCTTCGCGCCGAACTCCCGGGGCTCCTGCCGTCGTCGCAGGTCGGCTCGATCTGCACGGACGGCCGCGACGGCGCCTGGTTCGTCAGCGGCGGCTCGGTGGTGCACGGAGACGTCCGGACACGCGAGGTGCGCGTGGACCGGTCGCCGCCGGCGGCGCAGTCGCTCGCCGTTCTGCGCTCGGGGGCGGTGGTGTCGGCGGGCCGCTGGACCGTCCGCCGGTTCGAGGACGGGAAGTGGACGGACCTTCGCCCCGACGTTCCCGAAGCCGACCCGGCCTTCACCGTGGCGCGCGCGGGGGATCGCGACGAGTTGTGGGTGGGGACGCGCGCCGGCTCGCTGTATCGCTACGACGGCGAGGTGTGGCTGCGGATCGCGCGGGCCGACGAGCGCGTCGGCGACGGCGCGGTTCTCGACGCATTCATCTCCCCGCCGGGCGACGTGTGGGGACGGGTCGGAGTAACGGCGGCCCTGGCGCGGGCGGGCTACTGGGAACGGCCCGCCGGCATCGATTCGACGGCGACCATCGTGGACGTGGCGAGGTCTCCCGCCGGGGACTGGATCGCCGTGACCCCGCGTGCGCTCCTGCGCATGGACGCGGAGCGGCGGCGGTGGGATCCGGTGACGCCCGTGGAGCTGGTGGGTGGAGCACGCGGGCGCGACGAGCCCCGCGGGCGGTTCACGGCGGCTGCGTTCGGCGGCGCCGGTTCGTTGTTCCTGGGGACCACCGAAGGCGTCACCCGGGTGACGCGCGAGGGGTTCTTGTGGATGGGCCCCGACGCTGGTTTGGCCGGGACCGAAGTCACCGATCTCGCGGCCGACGACCACTACCTGTGGATTGGGTTTGCACAGGAGGGCCTGTCGGTGGTAGCGCTTGACCCGGTGCGCTGAATTGACGATGGTTCCGCCTGAAGCGGTGTGCTAAGATTCAAGCAACGCCTCAGTATGGACTGGACGGAGGTCCCCGAGAGCCACTGACATTGACTCCGAAGAGCGGTACCGGGCTCTTTTGTAGCCCCGGTGTGTCCGCGCGTTCGAGCATCCAATAGATCCGATCGAGGGAGTTGAATCAATGTGGCAGTTGTTGTTCTGGGGTAGTCTCGGGCTCGTTCTCTACACGTACGTCGGCTACCCGCTCGTTCTCCTCGCCATCAGCCGTACCCGCCGTCGCCGCGAGCTCCTCGCTCCCGCCGACGTGTCTCCCTCCGTGTGCGTGATCGTCTCCGCCTACAACGAAGAGAAGGTCATCCGCCAGAAGCTCGAGAACACCCTGGCGCTTGCGTACGACGGTCCGCTCTCTATCGTCGTCGCCTCGGACGGGTCCAGCGACCGGACGGTGGCGATCGCGCGCGAGTACGAGGACCACGGTGTCCACATCCATCATTCGCCGCTGCGCCGGGGCAAGAACACGGTGCTCAACGAAGTGGTGCGCGAGCGGCGGGAGGCCATCCTCGTATTCACCGACGGGAACTCGCTCCTGGCCGAAGACGCCATCACGCGGCTGGTCGAGCGCTTCCGCGCCCCGTCGATCGGGTGCGTGGTCGGCGAGCTCAAGTATTCGCACGACGTCACCTCGGTCGGCGAGGGCGAGAGTCTCTACTGGCGCTACGAGTCGATGATCAAGATGCTCGAGAGCCGGCTGGAGAGCGTGCTGGTCGCCAACGGCGCCATCTTTTCGATCCGGCGCGAGCTCTTCCGCGACCTGTTTCCGGACGTCGCCAACGATTTCCAATCGCCGTTCGACGTGGCCAACCAGGGGCGCGGCACGGTCTACGAACCCCGCGCGCTGGCGGTCGAGCATTCCACCGAGGTGTGGGGCGAAGAGTTCGAGCGCAAGGTACGGGTGGTGATGCGTGGGATCACCGGGTTTACCCGGTTGCGCTCGCGCATGCACGGCCTGCGCCTCTGGCAGCTCATCTCGCACAAGCTCATCCGCTGGTGCGTCGGCGGCGCGCTGATCGTCACGTTGGTGGCGAGCGTCATGCTCGCCGGCCGCGGCTGGTTCTTCGCCGGCTTCCTGGCGCTGCAGGCGGTGTGCTACCTGGCGGCGTTCGGGGGCTGGCTGATGCGCGCCCGCGAACGCATGCCGCGGGCGCTCTACGTACCCTTCTACTTCACGATGGTCAACTGGGCCGCGCTGGTGGCGATGCTGCGCGTGCTGGTCGGGCGGCGCCAGGTGGTCTGGGACAAGGCCGAAAGCACGCGTAGCGCGGCCCCGGTCACCCCGGTTCCCGGTTACGCGTCGGGGCCGATCGAGACCGTTGCCGCCGCCGACCGCGGCGCGCGTCGCCACGTGATAGAGAAGTAACCGTCGTCTCCATGCTGTTTTTCTTTCACACGCTGATTCACTGGCGGAAGTTCATCCTCGCGTGCGGCTTCATCGGCGCCGCGGTGATGGGCGCGGTCAGTTTTGTCCTGCCGCGCTGGTACACGGCGACCACCACCATCTTTCCGCCCGAGCCCACGCTCGCGATCTCTCCCTACGCGGCGATCGCGCAGCAGCTCTCCGCTCCGCTGCTGGGCCCGGTGGCGACCGGGGCCGCGCCCGAGACCATCTACATCGAAATGCTGAAGAGCCGCAGCGTGGGGGAGAAGGTGGTCGCCGAGTTCGATCTGATGAGGCGCTACAAAGCTGACCACATAGAGGAGGCGCTGGACGGGCTGCTCTCGCACATGGGGTTCACGCTGCTCGAGAACGGATTGCTCATCTTCACGTTCGAAGACCGCGACCCGCAGCGGGCGGCCGAGATCGCGAATCGACTGATCGAATTGCTCGACGAGACCACGCGCGGGCTCAAGGTGTCGCGCGCGGGCCGCACGCGCGCATTCGTGGAGCGCCAGCTCGCCGAGCGCGAACTGCTGCTTGCCAAAGCCGAGAACGAGCTCAAGGAGTTTCAACAGACGCACAACACCGTGGACCTGGACGAGCAGCTGCGCTCCGCGATGGACATCATCACCGCGCTGTCGGCGCGTGCGATCGCCCTCGAGAGCGAGATGGAGATCATGTCGCATTACACCGCGACCAACTCGGAAGAATACCGCCGCAAGCAGACGGAGTACGACGAGGTGGTGCGGCAGCTGAGCAAGCTCAAGGTGCACACCAACAGCACCGACGAGGATCTCGTGCGCTCGTATCTCCCCACGCTCCGCGACGTTCCGGAGGTGGCGCTGGAGTACCTGCGCCTGCGCCGCACGGTCGAAGTGCAGACCACCGTGTACACGATGCTCGTGAACGAGCACGAGAAGGCGCGTATCGAAGAGGCGCGCGACACGCCGGTGGTGCAGGTCCTGGACCGCGCGCAGGCGCCCAACCTGCGCAGCCGCCCGAAGCGCAAGCTCCTCGTGATCGTGGGCGCGATGCTCGGGTTGGGGTGGAGCGCGGTGGTCGCGCTGTTTTCCACCGCGTGGCGTGAGGACCGGGGACATACCGCCACCGTGCGCGAGCTGGTCCAACCCCTGGCGTCGGACTTCGGGCGCTTCCGCCGGCGCAAGACGCCGTGAGTACCGCCGCCGCGCTGCCGTCGCGGCGCGAGCGTTTCCTCCTCGCTGCGCTTTCCCTCTCTCCGCTCGGCGTCTTCCTCGTCGCGCGCTGGCTGGGCTACGTCAAGCACCTCAAGCTGGCCGGGATCGCGTGCGCCGGGCTCGGCGCCGCCACCGTGCTCTTCCTGCGCCCGCGCTGGGGGCTTTGGCTGGTGGTCTTCTATGTCTACTCCGGGGTGGGGTTATTTCTTCCGCTCAACATGGCGACTCCGCTGACCACGATCGTCTTCACCGCGGTTCTGCTCGAACTCGTCCGCCACGGCGACAACCGCCTCGAGGACCCGGTCTTCTGGTACGCCAACGCGCTCTTCCTGCTGGTGGCGCTGCAGTCGATGCTGTTCGCGCGTGACCCGGCTCTTTCTTTCCGGGAGCTGGGTGGGTACGGCAAGATGCTCCTTGTAACCTATCTGATCGTGCAGCTGGTGCGGACCCCGGACGACCTGCGTCGCCTCGCCCAAGCTGTCTTCGCCGGCGCGGTGGCGACGGTGGTCCTGGGAGTCGCGATCATGAAGTTTGGTATCGGACCCGGCGAGGGCAATTACATTGGCGGGGGGGTGAACATTGTCCGTTTTTCCGGCGCGCACGAGAATCCCAACCGCGCCGCCGCATTCATGTGTTCGGCGCTGCCGCTGGGGCTGTTTGCGGTGAAGTACTGCCGCAGCCGCCTCCTCCGCGTCGGATACGTAGTTGCGATTCTGGCGCTGATCGTCGGTATCTTCTGGACGTTTTCCCGAAGCGTCGTGGTCCCTTTCACGGTCGTGCTGGTGTCCGTCGCCGTGCGGGAACTGCGAAGCCGGCGCTCGTGGGTGTCGCTGCTCGCGGTGATCGCGCTCGGCATCCTGCTCGCCCCCCGCTACTACTGGGAGCGGGTGTTCGGGCTGCGCGAAGCGTTCGAGTCGACCAGCATCGACTGGTCGGTCTACACGCGCCTGCTCGCGCTGCGGACCGCCTGGGAACTGTTTCTCGAACACCCGCTCACCGGCATCGGGCTGGGCAATTTCATCGTGGCCTCGGCCTACAAGGTGTTCGTCCGCATCGTGGTCCACAACTCGTATCTCGAGATCCTGGTGGGAACCGGTGTGTTCGGGCTCGCCGCATTTCTAGTCGTCCTGTGGTCGGGCGTGCGCCACGCCCTCGCGGGCGCACGGCACCGGTGGCGCAGCCAGCCCGAATGGACGCGCGCGCTCGCTTTCTATTTCTCCCTCTCGACAATCTCGATGTGCCTGAGCGCGTTCTTCGGCACGATGCCGTTTCGCTATCCCATGTGGGTGCCCATCGCGGCCGGGCTGGTGATCGGCAATCTGCTGCGCGCCGACCGGCCCCAGCCCGAAAACGGGAACCCGGCGGCCGCGGGCACGTAGAACCTTCTCGAACGGTGCCAGCAAGCCGCCGAACGAGCTTTTAGAGGGAACAAAGGAGCACGAGCCATGAACGAACGAATCGGTGCGACGCCTTTCCGCTCACCCCGTCTCTGGGTCGCGGTGGCCGTCATCGCCGCCTGCGGCGCCGCCACGGCGGCCACGGCCAAAGAGGCGAAGAGCAAGGATAGCGCGACCAGCAAGCAGAAGAAGGAAACCAAGGTGAAGGGTGAGGGGGGCTACCTGGGAGTGTACATGCAGGAGCTCAACGACAACGTGCGCAAGGGGCTCGATGTCGACGCCTCGACGCGCGGCGTCCTGGTCAGCGGAGTCGAAGCGGGCAGCCCGGCCGAGAAGGCGGGTATCGAAGAGGGCGACATCATCACGAAGTTCGACGGCCACAAGGTCACGTCGCCGGAGGAGCTGCGCAGCGCCGTGCAGTCTCTCGACCCGGGCGAGGAGGCCACCGTCGAGGTGCTTCACGACGGGAAGCCGGCGAGCAAGTCGGTGATTGTCGCCGAGCGCGAGCATTCGATGCGGTTCAACTATGAGACCCCCGAAGAGGGAATGTACCCCCACGCGATGGACATGGGGCGTGCGTTCGCGTTCTTCGGCGGCCCGCGCCTGGGCGTCCAGGCGCACGAGATCGACGACGACGGGCTCGCCGCCTATTTCGGGGTCAAGTCGGGCGACGGCGTCCTCGTGCTCGACGTGGAGGAGAATTCGGTGGGGGGCAAGGCCGGTATCCAGGCGGGCGACGTCATTCGCGAGGTGGGGGACGAGAAGATCGGCGACGTGGACGACCTGCGCAGCGCGGTGCGCGACTACGACGCCGGCGACGAGTTCACCATCACGGTGTTCCGCCACGGCAAGAACCAGTCGCTGAAGGCGACCATGGACGAGGACAGCGACCAGGCGTTCTATCTCCCGCCCAACGCGCGCTGGTACGGCCATCAAGGCACACCTGCGCCGCGCGTGCGCGTGTATAACCGCCAGCGCATGCAGCAGGACCTCCGGGAGGAGTTGGACGACCTGAAGCAGGAAATGCAGGAGCTCAAGGAGAAGCTCGATCGCCAGGACGGCTGAACGAGTCGATCGAGATTCGGCGCGGGCAACCGCTACGAAACCCCAGCGCTGAACGAGGCGGGCGTCGTCACATCCGGGTGACGGCGCCCGTTTTCGTTCCCAGCCGGTGGTAGAGCTCCACCAGCAGGTCGCGCGTGCGATTCGCCGCGAAGCGCTCGCGGATCATCCGCGGTCCCTCGCGGCGCGCGGAATCCCGCAGGGTCTCGTCCGTCAATGCGCGGGTGATCGCGTCGGCGAGCCCGGCGGGGGACCCATCGCGCGCGATGGCGCCCGTCACCCCGTCCACGACCACCTCGGGCAGGTCCCCGGCGCGCACCGTGGCGACCGGCACGCCGAGGGCGAGCGCCTCCAGGGCTGCGTTCGGGATCCCTTCGTGCACGGACGCCACCACCAGACAGGCGAACCCGGCGATCAGCGGCGCCGCGTCGTCCACGGCACCCGTGAACTCGACCGCGCCGGCGAGGGCGCCAGCCTCCGCCTGGAGCGGCGCGCGGCAGGGACCGTCGCCCACCACCACCAACCGTGCGGACGGGACGCGTTCGCGGACCACGGCCATCGCCGCGATCACCGCGTCGAAGCGCTTGAGCGCGACCAGCCGCCCGACGCAGCCGACGACGGCGGTGGACGAGCGGGGCGCGGGCGCGTCGACGGCGACGACGTTCGGCACGAACACGAGGCGAGTCTCGGGCAGGCCCACATTCGCCGTGAGATAGCGGTGACCCGCCCGCGAATTGACCGTCACCGCGTCGGCGTGGCGCAGCATCCAGCGCAGCACGCGCGCGCGCGGCCCGTGGACGTCGAGGCGATCGCTGCGCAGAGACAGCACCACCGGGGTGCGCAGCGCCCGCGCGGCGATGAACGCATACGCGTTCGAGGCGGCCAGTATGCCGTGGACGACGTCGGGGCGCGATGCGCGCAGCGAGCGCACCAGCGCCCACAGCCGCGCCGGTTCGAGTCCGGAACGGCGTGGCAGGACGGTCACAGCCACCCCGCCGGCCGCGAGCCGGCGCGCGTACGGCTCGATCGAAGACGACAGCGAGACCACGTGCACCTCGACGCGGCCGGCGAGGGCGGCAGCGGTGAGCCAGAGTTGACGCTGGGCGCCGCCGTGCCCGAGGTCGTCGATCACGAAGGTGACGCGCGGGAGGCGCGATGACATGGGCCCCATTCTATGCGACCCGGGCGCGTGCGCTCACCACAAAAGAGTTGGGGCGGGAGGGCGCGCGTGCTAAGGATGAGCGATATGCAGGTGGTGTGGTTCGCGGAAATCAAGTGGGACTATCTGCGCACGCGCAAGCACCAGCTGATCCGGCGCCGGCCGCGCGGGGTCGACGTGGTCTACTTCGAGCCCTACGCGCGCGGGCGCGAGAACCGCTACGGGCTGCGCGACGAGGACGGCGTGCGCGTGGCGACGGTGCCGTTCGTGAAGTCGGCCCCGCCCGGCCCCGCGCGGCTCCTGCTCGACCTCCCCGCCGTGCGCCGCGTCGTCGACGCGGTGGTGACCCGCCGCGTCCGCGGACACTTCGCGGCCGCGGGAGTCCAGCCGGCGCAGTCGGTGTTCGTGCTCTCCAATGTGTTCGCGGTCCGGGTCGCCGCCGGGTTCTCGCCCTCCGCGTTGGTCTACGACTGCAACGACGCGCACGCCGCCTTCCCGGGGATGCCCCGCTGGACGCGGGACTACCAGCTCGAGAGCTTCCGCCGCGCCGACCGCGTGATCGTGAGTTCGCGCGCGCTGCGCGCGGACGCCGTGGATGCGCGCGGTTCCGACGCCAACGTGCACTTCGTCGGCAACGGGGTCGACCTGGGAATATTTCGAGCTCCCCTCGCGCCGCCCCTGCCCGCGCCGGACGCGGTGCGGGTTGGCTACCTCGGCGCGGTCGGGCCGTGGTTCGATTTCGACCTGATGGAAGCGCTGGCGCGAATGCGCCCCCGGTGGCGGGTGGTAATCGTCGGCCCGGTCCTCGCCGGCGTCGAGTCCCGGGTCGCGCGCCTCGCGGCGCTTCCCAACCTGACGATCGAACCCGCGGTGGCGCACGAGGAAGTTCCGCGCGTGCTCGCCGGGTTCACGGTCGGGACCATTCCATTCCAGCGCACGCCGCTGACCGCCGGCGTCAACCCGAACAAGCTCTACGAATACCTGGCGGCGGGCGTGCCGGTGGTGTCGACGCCGTTTTCCGCCGATCTCGAGGCCGGCCCCGCGGTCGCGCTGGCGGTGGACGCCGGCGCGTTCGTGGCCGCGTGCGAGGCGTTCGCGGCGGCGCGCGCCGATGCGCCGCGCCGCGCCGAGCTTGCTGCAGGTGCTGCCGGCGAAGCGGCCAGGCACGACTGGGACGCCATCGCGGCCGATTTCTGGCGCCGCGTGCTGCCGGGAGCCGCCGCGTGACGGGCGCGACGGCACGGTGCTACACTCCCGCATTGGGCCCGCGAGCCCGCCGACAAGAGGAGGCGAGATGAACTTCCTGAACCGTTTCGTCTGGATTTTCGTGTCTCCGGCGCGTGTCTTCGACGACATCAAGGAGCACCGCGTGCGGTGGGTACAGCCGTACCTGGTCGTATCGGTCCTGACCATGCTGGTCACGTGGCTGTCGATGCCCGTGCAACGCGTCCTGATCGAGATCAACGCCAACGATCTCACCGCCGAGCAGGTGGACAAGCAGCTCGAGATGATGGACAAATTCGGGTTCATCCAGTTGATTCTGGTCCCGGCGGGCGTGCTCCTGGTCTCGATGGTCGTGGCCGCGCTGTGCTACATCCTCGTGACCGTCCTCTCCCGCACCGCCACCTTCAAGCAGTTCTTCACGCTGACGCTGTTCACCAGCGTGGTGAGCACGACCGGGCAGCTGCTCTCGACCATCATCGTGCGTGCGCGCGGGCTGGAGCGGATCGTGGAGGCCAGGGACGCGCAGATGGCGCTCTCGCTCAAGGTGCTCGCGCCGGAGAACAGCGCCGCGCTGCGGGGGTTCCTGGGGAGCTTCGAGTTCTTCGCGTGCTGGGCGTTCGTGCTGGTGGGGATGGGGCTGGTGCGGATCTTCGGCATGAGCCGCGGCGCCGCGATCGCGGCACTCGTCCCCATGTGGATCATCTACGTGGCCGCGCTCATCGCCAGCGAGATGTTCGGGGGCGGGAGGATGGGCTAGCGCGAGACCGCCGCGGCGTGGGAACGCGTGCCGCCGTTGATGACGAGCGGTGCCAGCGAGTCGGCCGCGGCCTCGCCGACCACGCGGTTGCCGGCGGGGGTCAGGTGCCCGTCGACCCGGTAGAACATGTCGGCCCCGCTCGAGCGGTACGCATCGACGAGCGGCGGCAGCATTTCGAACCACGGAAACCCCTGCTCGCGCGCCAGCGCCGAGAGCTCGCGGTCGATCGCGCCCGGATCGACGCCGGGAAACTGCATCGCACGCGCCCCCGCGATCACGGCAAACTGCTGCGGAATCGACACCACCGCCAGGCGGATGCCGCGCGCGCTGCAAAACTCCGCCATCCGAATCAGCCACCCGCGCGTGATCTCGATCTGGCGCCGAACGTGCTCGCTCGCCGGCGTCGTGTAGTATTCCCTGCGCGACGTCATCAGGAACATGCGTGCGTACGCGCGGTCGTTCTGCATCAGCATGCGCCGGGCCCACTCGACCGTGTGCAGCTGAAAGCGGCCGCCCGGGCGGTCGGCTGTGGCTGGCGGCGTCTCCGCAGGCGTATTGGTATAAACGTCGTTGGCGAGGAAGCCCAGGACGACGACATCGGGGTGGATCTTCGGCACCAGTTCTTCGAGGTACAACGCCTCCGAGTGCGTGTCGTATCCTTCCACACCCGCGTTGATGACGTTGACGTGAGGGCCGCTAACGCTGCGCGCAAGTAACCGGCCCATGACCGCGGTCCACGCGTCCGCTTCCGCATTCCCGTCGCCGAAGGTGAAGGAATCGCCGATCACGAGCACGCGCGTTGCGAGCGAGTCGTCTCCGGCCGGTGTGGAGTCGCGCCGGCCTTCATTATTGATCACGTATTCGACGTCGAATTCAGGGGTCTGATGGCGGGCGCGCGCGCCGGGACGGTACCGGTGTCCGAGCACCGGGTCTTTGATGGCGCGCGATTCGCCGGAGAGGACCCGGGTTCGCGAGGTCTGGGGCGCAGCCACGCGCAGCGCGACCTCGACCAGTGCGAACAACCCGGCGGCCACGGCGGTGCTTACCGCCGCGTCGCGCGCGAGCCGCCGCAGCCGGCGGGGACCTGGCGTGCCGTCGTTCATGGGCGGAAAGGCTAGGGGCCGCGCGCGCCCGCGTCCACGGCTATTCCGCCCCCGGCCGCGCGATTGACAGTGCGTCGCGGCGGGTGCTAGAATCCAAAATCCAACTCTAAGCGGGAATTGAGGTTGCACCGGTAGAGGTGCACCCGCGAATCCAACCAGGAGGCTCATCGTGAAGCAGTTCCCAGCGTCGCAGATTCGCAACGTCGCGATCATCGGGCACCAGGAGTCCGGCAAGACCGTGCTCGCCGAGTCGCTTCTGTTCACCGCGGGTTCGATTGGCCGCCGCGGACGGGTCGAGGACGGGAACACCACGATGGACTACGACAGCGAGGAAGTGACGCGCCAGATTTCCATTCACTCCGGCGTCGGGCACTGCGAACACGCCGGCACCAAGATCAACCTGATCGACACGCCCGGGTATGAAGACTTCGTGGGTGACGTGCTGCTGGCGCTCGACGTGGTGGAAGGCGCGATCATCGCGCTGCGCGCGGACGCGGGGGTGGAAGTCGGCACCGACCGGGTGTGGGGGTTCCTGCGCGACCACGGGCTGCCGGGACTGTTCGTGGTGAACCGCATGGACAAGGAGCACGCGAATGTCGAAAACTGCCTCTCCGGGCTGACCGAGCACTTCGGCGGCGGCGTGCACGCCATGCAGCTCCCGATCGGGAGCGGAGAGACGTTTCGCGGCGTCGTCGACCTGGTCGAGATGAAGGCCTACGAGTTCGAGAAAGACGGCAAGGCCACGAAACCGATCGAGGTTCCTGCCGACCTCAAGGAGCGCGCCGCCACGCTCCGGCGCGAGCTCATGGAGTCGGCCGCGGAATCCGACGAAGCTCTGATGGAGAAGTACCTCGAGTCCGAGTCTCTCTCCGAGGAGGAGTTCCGGACCGGGCTCGCGGCGGGCATCAGGAGCGCGCAGCTCTTCCCGGTCCTGTTCGCGTCGGCCGCCCATAACCAGGGCGCCGCCCTCGTGCTCGACGCGGTCGTCAAGTACCTGCCCGCTGCGGATACCGGCCATTGTGTCACCTCCGACGGGAAGACGATCAAGACCGATACCACCGGCGCGCCGGTCGCGTATGTGTTCAAGAACATCTCCGACCCGCACGTCGGTGACATGTTGGTGGTGCGCGTGTTTCACGGCTCGCTGGCGCCCGGCGCGGACGTCCACAACACCTCGCGCAACAGCTCGGAGCGTCTCGGCCAGCTGTTCGTGGTCAACGGCAAGAACCGCGAGGACACGGATCGGTTGCAGGCGGGCGACATCGGCGCGCTGGTCAAGCTGCGCGTCACCAAGGTCCGCGACACGCTGGCCGACAAGGCGAGCGGCACCGTGGTGCGGCCGACCGACCTGCCCAGGCCGTCGATCAACTCCGCGATCCTGCCGGTGGCCAAGGGTGACGAAGAGAAGATGGGCACCGGTCTCCATCGCCTGATGGACGAAGATCCCACTTTCGAGGTCATCATGAGCGGGGAGACGCACCAGACCCTGATCGCGGGGCAGGGCGAATTGCACCTGGAAATCCTGGTGCACAAGCTCAAGCAGCGCTTCGGCGTGGCGGTGACGCTCGAGAAGCCGCGCATCCCGTACCGCGAGACCATCCGGCGCGCGGCCGAGGCGCAGGGCCGCCACAAGAAACAGACCGGGGGCCGCGGGCAGTTCGGCGACGTGTGGCTGAAGATCGAGCCGCTCTCCCGCGGCAAGCAGTTCGAGTTCGTCGACGGGGTGGTGGGCGGCGTCGTGCCCAACAAATTCATCCCGGCGGTGGAAAAAGGCGTGGTGGCGACCATGGAAATGGGTGTGATCGCCGGCTATCCGATGGTCGACGTGCGCGCCACCCTCTACGACGGGAGCTATCACACGGTCGATTCGTCCGAGCAGGCGTTCAAGACCGCCGGCTCCATCGCGTTCAAGGCGGCGGTGGAAAAGGCGAACCCGATCCTGCTCGAACCCATCGTCAACCTGCAGGTCAAGGTGCCGGACGAGTTCATGGGCGACGTGATGGGTGACCTGAGCGGGCGTCGCGGCAAGATCCAGGGCACCGAGAACCAGGGCCGGTTCGCGATCATCAACGCGCAGGTTCCGATGTCGGAGCTATACAAGTATTCGACGCACCTTCGCTCGATGACGCAGGGGCGCGGGTCGCACACCCGCGAGTTCTCGCACTACGAAGAGGTCCCGCGCGAGGTCGCCGAGAAGATCATCGCCGAGCACAAGAGCCACGTCGAGGCGCAGAGCAAATCGCACTAGGAGCGGAAGGATACATGTCAGGACATTCCAAGTGGTCCCAGATCAAGCACAAGAAGGCGAAGACCGACGTCCAGAAGGGGAAGGTCTTCACCAAGCTCATCCGCGAGATCACCATCGCGGCGCGCCAGGGCGGCGGCGACCCGGCCGGCAATCCGCGCCTGCGCCTCGCCATCCAGACGGCGAAGGAAAGCAACATGCCCCACGAAAACATCCAGCGCGCCGTCAAGAAGGGGACGGGCGAGCTGGAGGGGCAGGTGCTCGAGGAGTTCTCGTACGAAGGCTACGGGCCGGCGGGGGTGGCGCTGATCATCGACGTGGTCAGCGACAACCGCAACCGCACCACCGGCGAGGTTCGCCACGCCCTGACCAAACACGGCGGCAGTCTGGGGGAGAATGGCTGCGTGGCCTGGAACTTCGACACCCGGGGCGTAATCGCGGTGGACCGCAAGCGCTCCGACGAGGATACTGTCATGACGGCCGCGCTCGAGGCGGGTGCTTCCGACGTGAGCGACGAGGGTGAGGTGTTCGAAGTGTACACCGACCCGGCGGAGCTGTCGGCGGTGGCCGACGCGCTCAAGCGCGCGGGTATCCCGTACGAAACGACCGGCGTGCACAAGGTGCCCAGGACGTTCGTCAAGCTCCTGGGCGACGACGCGCGCAAGGTATTGCGGCTGGTGGAGGCACTCGAGGACCTGGACGACGTCCAGCGGGTGAGCGCGAACTTCGACATTCCCGACGAGATCCTGCAGCAGGGGTAACCGGTCCTGCCTGCCGGGCGGGGGCGTCTCACCACGAGGAGGAGCGCGATGTACCGGATACTCGGTGTGGATCCGGGGAGCAGCTGCACCGGGTACGGAGTCGTGCGCGGCAGCGGCGACGACGTTCGCTACCTCTCGTCCGGAACCATATCGTCGCGGCGCACGGTGTCCCGCTACGACCGCCTGCGCGAGATCTACGCCGGGATCGAGCGCGTGATCCGCGAGTTCGAGCCGACCCACTTCGCCATCGAGGACGTCTTCTACAGCAAGAACCCGCGCAGCGCGCTGGTGCTGGGCGAGGCGCGCGGCGCGGCGATTCTCGCCGCCACCCTGGCCGGCCTCCCGGTCTTCGAATACTCCGCGCGCGAAGTGAAACAGTCGGTCACCGGCAACGGCGCCGCCGACAAGACCCAGGTGAGCTTCATGCTCGGGCGTCTCCTGGGACTGTCGCCGTTACCAAAAAGCGCCGACGAATCGGACGCGCTGGCGGTGGCCATGTGCCACGCCTTCAAGCGCCGCGACTGGAGCGGCTCGTGATCGCGCGCATTCGCGGCCGCGTGGTCACGGCGGACCCCAAGTGCGTGGTCGAGGTCGGCGGCGTGGGCTTCGAGCTGGCCATTCCGGAGAAGGACCGCGAGTCGCTCGCGCCGGTGGAAGGCGAGACGACCTTCTATACCCACCTGGTCGTGCGCGAGGACCGCTTGAGCCTGTTCGGTTTTCTGCACCGCGACGACCGCGAATTGTTCCTGCGCCTGATCGAGGTCTCCGGCGTGGGTCCGAAGCTCGCGCTGGCGGTGCTCGCGACTCACTCCGCCGGCCGGGTCGTCGCCGCGATCAAGAACGGCGAGCACGGCTTTCTCTCCAAGATTCCGGGGATCGGCCGGAAGACCGCGGAGCGCCTCACGATCGAGCTGGGAGATAAGCTCGACGATCTCGCGGCGGCCTCGGAACCGGAGCGGCCTGGGTCGTCGATCCACGACGAAGTGATCCTCGCGCTGACCTCGCTGGGGATGACGCGCGGCGCGGCCGAAGGCGCGCTGGAACGCATGGCGTGGCGGCCGGACGAAGACACGACCGTGGAAGACGTGGTCCGGCGCGCGCTCAAGTACGCATCCGGAGGCTAGCTGAGCGAACCCATGAACGAACGCATCACCCATCCCGATCTGTCCGCGGAGGACGCCAAGAGCGACGCACTCCTGCGCCCGCGCAAGCTCGACGAGTTCGTCGGCCAGACCGAGCTGAAGCAGAACCTGCGCGTGTTCGTGGACGCCGCCCGCCAGCGCGGCGAGGCGCTCGACCACGTGCTGCTCTACGGCCCGCCCGGCCTCGGCAAGACCACGCTCGCCCACATCATCGCGAGCGAGCTCGAGGTGCCGATCAAGACCACATCGGGCCCGGCATTCCAGAACGCGGCCGAGCTGCTGGGCGTGTTGAGCCACGTCGAGAAGAACCAGGTGGTGTTCATCGACGAGATTCACCGCCTGCCGCGCATCCTCGAGGAGCACATGTACCAGGCGATGGACTCGCTCAAGTGCGAGCTGATCGTCGACAAGGGGCCGAACGCGCGTCACTACACGCTCAACATCGAGCCGTTCACCTTGATCGGCGCCACCACCCGCGCGGGCATGATCACCGCGCCGCTGCGCGACCGCTTCGGGGTGGTGCTGCGCCTGGACTTCTACACGCCGGACGAGCTGTGCACGATCGTCAAGCGCTCGGCCGGGATCCTCGGGGTCACGATTTCGGAAGACGGGGCGCAGGAGATCTCGCGCCGCTCGCGGGGGACACCGCGCATCGCCAACCGGTTGCTCAAGCGCACCCGCGACTTCGCCCAGGTGCAGGGCAAGGACGTGATCGACCGCGAGGCGGCCGATTTCGCGCTGGGACGCCTGCGCGTGGACACGCGCGGACTCGACGAGATGGACCGCCGGCTGCTATCGTCGATCGTCGAGAGATTCGCCGGCGGGCCGGTGGGGATCCAGTCGCTCGCGGTCGCGGTGGGCGAAGAACAGGAAACCATCGAAGACGTGTACGAACCGTTCCTGATCCAGCAGGGATTCCTGCAGCGCACGCCGCGCGGACGGATCGCGACCTCGCTCGCACTCGCCCACCTCGGCCTCACCGCGCCGGCCGGCGAGGGCGAAACGCCGGCGCTACTCTAAGCACTGCTCTAATAGTCGTCGCGCGCGAGTCATGCGTCTCGAGGAGTTCTCCTACCACCTGCCCGAAGAACTGATCGCCCAGTCGCCCGCCGCCGCGCGCAGCGCCAGCCGTCTCCTCGTGGCTGCGCGCCGCGGCAGCACCGCGGCGATCCACACCACGTTTGAACATCTCCCCGAGTTTCTGCACGCGGGCGACCTGGTGGTGGTGAATCGCACGCGCGTGGTGCCGGCGCGCCTGCTCGCGCGCCGCGACGACGGCCTCGAGGCCGAGGTGCTGTTTCTGCGCGCGCTTTCCGAACGGCGCTTCGTCGCGTGGGCGCGCCCGCTGCGCAAGCTTCGCGCCGGTGACGGCTTCCAGGTGGGCGCGGACGCGCGCATCCGCTGCCTCGAGCGCCTCGGCGAGCGCGAGGCCCTGTTCGAGGTGGAGTCGACGGACGCGACCGTGTTCGAGCTGCTGGATCGCTGCGGACACGTGCCGCTGCCGCCGTACATCCGGCGCGCGGACCAGGGCGAGGATCGCGAGCGCTACCAGACGGTGTTCGCGCGCGAGCCGGGGTCGGTGGCGGCGCCGACCGCGGGGCTGCACTTCGACCGCCCCCTCCTCGACCGTCTCGCCGAGCGCGGCGTCACCGTCGCGTCGCTCGTGCTCCACGTCGGCGCCGGCACATTCGCGCCGCTGGATCACGAACGGGTGGAGGAAAACCGCCTCCACGCGGAGCCGTTCGCGATCGGCGCGGACACGATTGCCGCCGTCGCGTCGGCGCGCGCGGAAAACCGACGGGTGGTTGCGGTCGGCACGACCACGACGCGCGCGCTCGAGGCGGCCGCGGCGTGGGGGTGGTTCGACGAGCCGCCCGCGGACCGCGCGGGCGAAACCGACCTCTTCATCCACCCCGGCTACGAGTTTCGCGTCGTGGACGCGCTGCTCACCAATTTCCATCTGCCGCGCTCCTCGCTGCTGGTGCTGGTGTGCGCGTTCATGGGAACGGATCGCGCGCTGCGCGAGTACGCCGGCGCCGTGACGGCGGGATACCGCTTCTTCAGCTACGGCGACGCCATGTTGATCGCATGAGTCCGGCCTGCCCCCGTTGGTCCTTGGCGGCCGCGTGATTCCTTGGTAACGTCCACCCCGGGGCCGGCCCGCGCGGGGACCTGTTCATGAAGAAAAAGCTCCTCATTATTGTGGCCGCGGTTGTGGTCGTCGTCGTCGTCGTGCTCGGCGTCGTCGCGGCGAACCTCGGCAAGATCGTCAACTCCCGCAAGGGAGACCTGCTGGCGCAGGCGAAGGCGCTCACCGGCCGCGAGGTGTCGGTCGGGGACGTCGGGGTCAAGTTCTGGCCGGGCGTCGGCATCAGCGTGCGCGACGTGGCCGTCGGGGACGACCCGGCCTACTCGTCGGAGCCGTTCGTGCGCGCGACGGAACTGCGCGTGAACGTGAAGGTGCTCCCGCTGTTCCGGCGACAGGTCGAGATCAAGCGCCTGGTGCTGACCGAACCGACCATCACGGTGATCAAGGGCGACGGCGGTCGCTTCAACTTCACCAGCTTGATCGAGGCGCTGGCGCCGCCGTCGACGGGGGCGAAGACGCCGCCCGCGGCCGGCGCCGCCGCGGTGATCGCGTTTGCCGACATCGAGGCCGGGACGGTGCGCTACGTCGATCGCGTCGCCGGCGTCGACCGCAGCGTGAGCCAGATCGACTTCGAAATGCAGAACGCGCGCCTCGGCGCGGTGATCCACGCCACGCTCGCGGCCGCGGTCTTTTCCACCGACGCGCAGGACGTCCGCGTTGAGGCGAGTGTGGGACCGGTGGCCGACTCGTCGCCCGCGAGCCTCGCGAAAGCCCCGCTGGCCGCGACTCTCGAGCTCGCCCGGGTCGCCTTCGCCGACTTGATGAAATTTGCGCCCGCCGGGAAGACACCGCCGCCGGCGGGCAGCATCGAGGCGTCGGCGACGCTGTCGGGCACGCTGGGTGCGGCGCTGCTCGACGAGCTGCGTGCGCGCGCGACGCTGTTCGGCGCGACGGAGCCCAACGCCGAAGTCGCGGCCTCGGGAGGACCGTTCGACCTGCTCGCCGACTCGACGCAGATCTTCGCGGCCGCGCGGCTGAAGGGAACCCTGACGGCCGGCCCGCTGCCGCTTTCGGCCGTGAAGCTCCCCCGCCCGGATCCGAAGGCCCCCGCGGCGACGCTCGGCGGCGAGGCCAGCGCGCACGCTACATTTGACGGCGCGTTCACCGCGGTGGATTTCACCGGCGAGGTCGACGCGACCGCGGCATCGATCTCGCAGCCGCCGCAGTTCGAGAAGGCCGCCGGCGTTCCCGCGAAGGCGACCGTAAAGGGCACGTTTCGTCCGGCCAAGACGCCGGGCGAGGGCGTCGAGCTCACCTCGATCGATGTGGTGTTGCACGCGCTCAAGGCCACCGGGTCCGGCCGCTTCGTTCCCTTCAAGGGCCGCGAAGCGATCGATCTCTCGTTCAAGGGCCGGACGGCGATCGCCCCGTGGAAGGACCTGATGCCCGCGCTGGCGCTGTTCGCGCCGACCGGCGACGCGGATATCGCCGTCAAGGTGAGCGGCATGCCGAAACCCGGAAGCCCGCCGAACGTGACCGGCACGGCGAGCTTTGCGAACGTGGGCGCCACGATTCCGCAGGTGCCGCAGCCGCTGCACGATGGGAAGGGAACGGTCGCGTTTACCGCAAAGACGGCGCGCATCGCGGGCGCCGCTTTCATGATCGGCAAGAGTGCGTTTCGCGTCGACGGCGAGGCGACCGCGCTCAAACCGCTGGCGGCGACCTACACGCTCACCTCGCCCGAGGTGTGGCGCGCGGACGTGCAGGCGGCGGCGCCCAACGCGCCCAGGCCCCCGCGCCCGGAAGTCTTTCGCGACGTGACCGCACGCGGGCGGATGGTCGAGAAGGCTCCGACCGTGGTCGAGAACCAGATCGAACTCGTCTCGAAGAGCGGAGTGGTGTCGAACATCGACTACACGGACCTCGCGGCGACGATGCGGGTGACTCCCGCGACCACGACCATCGATCAATTCTCCGCGAAGGCGATGGGCGGAACCGTGTCCGGCAAGGGCACCCTCGAGCCGAAGGAATCCAAATTCGCCCTGGCGACCAAGATCGAGAAGGTCAACCTCGCGGAGTATTTTCGGTACAAGTCGCCCGCGCTGGCGGACGCGCTGGTGGGCCGCATCGACGCGGACCTCACGCTGTCGGGGGCGGGTAAGACCTGGGAGGCCCTCCAACCCACGTTGGCGGGAGAAGGTACCGCGCTGGTGCTGGACGGCGCGTTTTTGAATGTAAACGTGATGGAGAAGATCGTCACGGCCATCCAGGGCATCCCGATGGTGCCACCGACCTTCGCCGCCGGGTTGCGCGAGAAGAATCCCAGACTCTTCAGCGAGAACAAGACCACGTTCCAGAAGCTCAATAGCAAGATCACGATCGCGAACGGCAAGATCCAGACGCCCGACCTGAAGCTCGTGACGCCGGACTTCGCGATCGCCGGAACCGGCTGGTTTTCGTTCGGCAAGGAGATGAACATCAATTCGACGCTCACGCTCTCGGAGAAGATGACGCGCGACATCGTCAATGAGTTCTCGATGGCCCAGTACCTGCTCTCGCCCCAGGGACGGCTGGAAGCGCCGCTCTCGCTCAAGGGTGCGATCATGAAGCCGACGGTGAGCGTGGACGCCGCCGCCCTCGCCGCGCGCGCGCAGAAATCGTTCATGCAGAACGCCGCGCCGCGCCAGAAGGTCGAGGAAGGGGTGCGGGAAGGGGTCAAGGATCTCCTCAAGGGACTCGACAAGAAGAAACCGGCGTCGAAGGCACCGGCGGACACCTCCAAGGTTCGCCCACGATGAGTTGCCGACCGGCTCCGCCGGCCACCGGCGCGCCCCCGGAGTAGGACCCATGCCGTTTGCGTTTCGATTGGAGGCCACCTCCGGCGGTGCCCGCGCGGGCACGATCGTCACCGACCACGGGGACGTTCCGACGCCGGTGTTCATGCCCGTCGGCACCCAGGGGGCGGTCAAGGGGACGACGGCCGAGGCGGTGTGGGACACCGGTGCGCGCATTCTGCTCGGTAACACGTACCATCTCTACCTGCGGCCCGGCGTCGACCTGATCGAACGCGCGGGGGGACTGCACCGCTTCATGGCCTGGCGCGGCGCCATCCTCACCGACAGCGGGGGCTACCAGGTGTTCAGCCTGGCGAGCCTGCGGCGTGTGACCCGCAGCGGGGTGAAGTTTCGTTCGCACCTCGACGGCTCGCTGCACGAGTTCACTCCGGAATCCGTGATGGATGCGCAGGCGCGAATCGGCGCCGACATCCTGATGAGCTTCGACACCTTCGGGGGGATCCCGTGCCCGCGCTCCGACGCGGAGCAATCGGTCGAACTGACGACCGAGTGGGCCCGCCGCGGTCGCGCCGTCAATGGTGCGCGTTTCAACCGGGCCGGGTACGAGCAGGTCGTGTTCGGAATCGTGCAGGGCGCGGAGTACCCGGACCTGCGCGCGCGATCGCTGGCGGAAATCGCCGCGCTCGATTTTCCGGGCTACGCGATCGGCGGCCTCTCCGTCGGCGAGGGGAAGGAGGCGACGTGGGACATCGCGGAGCAGGTGGCGACCGGGACTCCCGGCGGACCGCCCCCGCTATCTGATGGGGATGGGGACGCCGCGCGACCTGGTCGAAGGCGTCGCGCGCGGGGTGGACATGTTCGACTGCGTGCTGCCGACGCGCAATGCGCGCAACGGCACCGTCTTCACGCGCGCCGGCAAGGTGGCGCTTCGCAACGCGGTCCATGCGGGCGACCTCTCGCCGCTCGACCCGGAGTGCCGCTGTCCCACCTGCCGAACCCACACCCGCGCCTACCTGCGCCACCTGTTCATGGCGGGCGAGATGCTCGGCCCCATGCTGGCGACCCAGCACAACCTGCATTTCTATGCCGACACCATGCGCGCCGCGCGCGCCGCCATCGTCGGCGGCGAATTCGAAACGTGGCGCCGCTCGTTTCTGGCGGGACAGTCCCGCGCGGACGAGACCGACGATGAAGCGACCGAACCAAACCGAAGGAGGACCTCTTGAATCCGTCCATTGAAACCACGATGTTCGCGATGATGCCCGCCGACCCGACCGGCGCCGGCCCCAGCCCGTTCTCCATGCTCCTCCCGATCCTCGGGATGCTGGTGATCTTCTACTTCCTGCTGATCCGGCCGCAGCAGAAGCGGCAGAAGGAAATGCAGAAGATGCTCGCGGGGGTGAAGAAGGGCGACCGCGTGGTCACCGCGAGTGGCATGTACGGGGTGGTGGCGGGCGTCAAAGACGACATCGTCGTGCTGAAGATCGCGGACAACGTGAAGGTCGAAATGCTCAAGAGCGCGATCTCGGCCATCACCGCGCACGACGTGGAATGAGACGTGAATTGAAATGATCAGATGCACGCTCGTGCACTCCCCCTGTCGCCGTCCTCCCGCGCACAATGTTGGCATGCGCGACTGCGGATTGGCTCCAGAGGGAGTGCACGAGGTGCCGGGAGACGCAAACGCACGCATGAATCAGCCATGACCATGAACCTCCGCTATTACGGAGATCCGATCCTGCGCAAGCGTGCCTCCGACGTGACCGCGTTCGACCGGGAGCTGCGCGACATCGTCGAGGGCATGACCGAGACCATGCGGCGGGAAGAGGGCGTGGGCCTGGCGGCGACGCAGGTCGGCCTCGACATGCGCCTGCTGGTCGCGCGCCGGATGGAGGACCCCGACGACGACGAGGCCGAACCCATCGTGCTGGTCAACGCCGAGGTCGTGGAGCGCTCGCGCGAAACGTGGGAGTACGAGGAAGGGTGCTTGAGCATCCCCGGCATTCGCGGCGACGTCACCCGGCCGCTGCGGGTCACGATTCGTTACCGCGATCTCGACGGCATTGAGCGCACGCTCGACGCCGAGGGGATGTTCGCCCGGGTGCTCCAGCACGAGATCGACCACACCGAGGGGCGCTTGTTCATCGACTACCTCTCCGCCGCTGAGAAGGCGCTGCTCAAGCCGCGTCTCAAGAAGCTCGCCGACCGCCTGTCCGGCTAGACGCGCAACGTGCCCGAGACGTCGAAGAGAATCGTCTTCATGGGGAGTCCTGATTTCGCGGTGGCGTCGCTCGACGCGCTCTGCGACGCGGGGCGCTATCGTCCGCTCCTGGTCGTCAGCCAGCCCGACCGGCCGCGAGGACGCGGTCGCACGCTCTCACCCACCCCGGTGCGCGCGCGCGCGCTGGCGCTCGGCATTCCCAGTCTGACCATGGAGAAGGTGACCTACGAAGACGGCGTGCGGCAGGTGGCGGCGGTTCGGCCGGACGCGATCGTGGTGGTGGCCTTCGGCCTGATTCTGCGCCGCGACCTGCTGGACCTCCCGCCGCACGGGTGCATCAACGTCCACGCGTCGTTGCTTCCCCGCCATCGGGGCGTCTCGCCGATCCAGGCCGCGATCCTCGCGGGCGACCCGGTCACCGGCTGCACGACCATGCATATCGACGAGGGCGTCGACACCGGCGACATCCTGCTCCAGGAGACGCTGCCCGTAGCGCCGGAGGACACGGCCGGCACGCTGTCGTCGCGGCTCGCCACACTCGGCGCGAGCCTGCTGGTGCGGACACTCGACGGCGTGTTCGCGGGTACGGTGAGCGCCACCCCGCAGGATTCGTCGCTCGCGACGCTGACGCGCAAGATCCGCAAGCACCACGGGGCGATCGACTGGTCGCAGCCGGGCCGCGAGCTGGAGCGGCACGTGCGGGCCATGACCCCGTGGCCGAGCGCCTTCACGTTTCATCGCGGCCGCCGCGTGCTGGTCGTCGGCTGCGAATGGGCCGCAGGAGCGGCGGCCGAACCGGGCCGGGTGACCGCGCTCGAGCCGCTCACGGTTGCGTGCGGCGAGGGCGCGCTCCTCCTGCACTCGATCTGCCCCGAAGGGGGCCGCACGATGACGGCCGCCGAATACCTGGCCGGCCACCCGCTGGAGGTTGGAGAAATGCTGGGCCCCGGCCCGGCTCGTTGACGCGCGGCGTCGCCCCGGTCTACAGTGCACCCGTGAACGTGCGCGCCGTTTTCATTCGACTCCTCGTCTTCGGCGGTTTGTTCGTCGTCGGCGTGCTGGTGTTCAACTTCATCGTCATGCCGATGCTGGTGCACCAGAGCGGTGCGGTCATCGTGCCCGACCTGCGCAACTCGAGCGAGGTTCAGGCCGGTCAGACGCTCGCCCGGCTGGGACTGGTCCTCAAGGTCGACCGCAGCGAGCACGACCCCCAGGTTCCGACGGGCTACATCGTTTCGCAGACGCCGCGCGCGAACGAGAACCTCAAGCCGGGCCGCACCGTCGTGGTCATTACGAGCCTGGGGCCGCGCACGCACCAGGTGCCCGAGGTCAAGGGGATGACGCTGCGCCAGAGCCGGAGCGTGCTCGAGCACGCGGGCCTGGTCGTGGGCCGGGTGGTGAAGGTGGCGCGCGCGGGGGCGACGCGCGAGGAAGTGCTCGCCACCTGCCCGCCGGTCGGGGAGGATGTGCGCGAAGGCGAACCGGTGGACGTGGCGCTGTCGGTGGTCGGCGCCGCCGCGTCGTATCTGATGCCCGACTTCACCGCGCAGGATCTGTTCTTCGCGCGCGAGCGCCTGGAGCGCAGCGGGTTTCGCGTGGGGTCGGTGCGCTACGAGGCGCGGGAGGGCGTGTTTCCCAATACCGTGATCGACCAGCGTCCCCGTCCCGGGGCGCGGATACGCGAGGGAGAGTCGATTGAGCTGGTTGCATCTAGTTCCCGCTGAGCGCGCGGGTGCCTCGACCGAACGCGTCGCCGTCGCGCCGAGTCTGTTGGCGTGCGACTTTTCCCGCCTGGGCGAAGAAATCCGGGCGGTGGAGCGCGCCGGCGTCGAGATGCTCCACCTGGATGTAATGGACGGGCACTTCGTGCGCAACATCACCTTCGGCCCGCCGCTCGTGCAGGCCGTCGATCGCGTGGCCACGGTCCCGCTGGACACCCATTTGATGATCGAACATCCGGATCGCTATCTGGGCGCGTTTCTCGACGCGGGCGCCGACATCCTCTCCATCCACGTCGAGGCGAGCGCCGACCCGCGCCGGGACCTGCGCGCGATCCGCACGCGCGGGCGCAAGGCCGGCCTGGCGTTCAACCCCGACACCGCGCTCGAGGACGTCGAACCGTTCTGGGAGGAGCTCGATCTGCTGCTGGTGATGAGCGTGGTCCCCGGGTTCGGCGGCCAGAGCTTCATCGATTCGGTCCTCGCGGACGTGGAAAAGGCCGCCGCGATCCGGTCGCGCCTGGGGCTCACCTTCGCGATCGAGATCGACGGGGGGGTGGGACCCGAGTCGGCCCGGCGCGCCCGGGCGGCCGGGGCGGACGTGCTGGTGGCGGGGACCTCCATCTTCAAGAGCCCGGACTACGCGGCGTCGATCCGGGATCTGCGGGGTCCATAGGGCCCGGCGCGGGGCGCGCGCCGGAGCGCCTAACGCGCCCTCATTTTGGGACTTGCGCGGCCCGGCGCGGGTCTGCTACGCTCCCACGCTTACGAGCGCATGCGCCGCAGGTGACCGGGATGGCGTCCCGGGTCCCGAGCCCACCCGTTTCGCACCGAACGAAGAGTCCAGCGGGTCCACCACGGTAACCGGAGCGACGACGCGCGGTTTGCGGTGACACCGCGCGTATGTTCCAGAGCCTGACGGAAAAATTCGAGCGCGTGTTCGCGGGGCTTCGCGCACGCGGAAAGCTCTCCGAAAGCGACATCCGCGACGCCGTGCGCGAGGTGCGCCGGGCGCTCCTCGAGGCGGACGTCAATTTCCGCGTCGCGCGCGATTTCGTCGCGCGCGTGGAGACCCGGCTCGTCGGGGAAGAGGTTCACAAGAGTTTCACCCCCGACCAGCAGGTGGTGCGGGTGGTGAACGAGGAGCTCACCGCGCTCCTCGGCGGGGTGGTGGCGCCGTTCCACCTCAAGGACGCGACCAGCGTCGTGATGGTGGTCGGGCTGCAGGGGTCGGGCAAGACGACGTTCGCGGCGAAGCTGGCCGCGATGCTGCGCAAGCGCGGGCGCCGGCCGTTGCTGGTCGGACTCGACGTGTACCGGCCCGCCGCGATGGAGCAGCTCGAGATTCTCGGGAAGCAGATCGCGGTTCCGGTCGCGCGGGGCGGAGAGGGCGACACCGACGTGATCGCGCTCGTGGCGCCGCGCGCAGGACGTGGCGCGTGACCGGTTGTGCGACACGCTGATCCTGGACACCGCGGGGCGCCTGCACGTCGACGACGAGATGATGCGGGAGCTCGAGGGCCTGCGTGAGGTCGCCGCGCCCGGAGGCGACGCTGCTGGTGCTCGACAGCATGACGGGCCAGGAGGCGGTGAACGTCGCCTCCGCGTTCCAGGGACGGCTCGCCGTCACCGGGATCGTGCTCTCCAAGCTCGACGGCGACGCGCGCGGCGGCGCGGCCCTCTCGGTGCGCGCGGTCACGGGGACGCCGATCCTGTTCGCGAGCGTCGGCGAGAAGCTCTCCGACCTGGAGCCGTTTCACCCCGATCGGATGGCGGGGCGCATTCTCGGCATGGGCGACGTGCTGTCGCTGATCGAGAAGACGCAGGACGCGATCGAGGTCGGGGAAGCGGAAAAGCTCGAGGGGCGGCTTCGCTCGCAGTCGTTCGACCTCTCCGATTTTCTCGGCGAGATCCGGCGGCTGAAGAAGATGGGGCCGCTCGACGACATCCTCAAGCTGATCCCGGGGATGTCGAAGTCGATGCCGGCCGGGGCGGCAATCGACCCGCGCCAGCTCGGGCGCGTCGAGGCGATCATCAGCTCGATGACGCCCGAGGAGCGAAAGCGGCCGCAGCTGATCGACGGCAGCCGGCGCAAGCGCATCGCCCGCGGGAGCGGGACGACCGTGCAGGACGTCAACGCGCTCTTGCGGCAGTTCGAACAGATGAAAAAAATGATGAAGACCATGGGACGCATGCAGAAGATGAAGCGTAGGCAGCTTCCGTTTTGAGTCGGCACACACGTTGGAGGTGTCTGGATTGTCGGTGAAAATCAGAATGAAGCGAATGGGCACGAAGAAGCGCCCGTTCTATCGCATCGTGGCGACGGATTCGCGCAATCGCCGTGACGGACGGTTCATCGAGGAGCTGGGTTACTACGACCCGCTCACCAACCCGCCGGCCGTCAAACTGAACGAAGATCTCTTCTTCAAGTGGATGAAGTGCGGCGCGATCCCGTCCGAGAACGTCGAGAGTCTGCTCCGGCGCACGGGCACGATGAAGAAGTGGTTGCTCGTGAAAGAGGGCGTGAAGACGGACCAGCTGGTGGAGAAGTCGGCAGCGCTCAAGTCGACAGAGACGCAGGGCTCGAGCCCCGACGAACGGCGGGCGAAGTTCAAGCAGCGGAAGGCCGCGAAGAAGTCGGCGCCCGCGCCGGCCGAGAGCGCGTAGCCGCCGGACCCGGGGGATCCCTCCGACCGGAAGCGCACCATGCCGGACGCCAGCAGGCAGTCGATCCACGCCCTGATCGAGTACGTCGCCACGTCGCTGGTGGGCGACCGCAAGGCGGTCAAGGTGACGGAGGCGAACAAGGAGGGCTACATCGTGATGGAGCTCACCGTCAGCCCCGACGACCTCGGCAAGGTGATAGGAAAGAACGGGCAGACCGCGCGCGCGATTCGCACCCTGGTCAACGCGGCGGCGAGCAAGGCGGGCGAGAAGATCATCTTCGAGATCCGGGAGTAGATGGACGGTTTCCTTTTTCTCGGGCGCTTCGTGAAGGCGCAGGGCCTGCGCGGCGAGCTGAAACTGTACGCGTCGGACGACTTCTGGTACGAGGTGCTGGAGTCGAAGGAACTGTGGCTGGAGCACCCGCACGCCGATGACGTCGAACGGCGGCCGGTGCGCATCGAGAGTTCGCGGCCCCACCAGGCGCAGTACGTGGTCAAGCTCGAGGGCGTCGATGACCGCACGCAGGCGGAAGCGGAAGTCGGCGGCAACCTGTTCGTGGACCTGACCCGCCTCGACGTGGAGCTGCCGGACCGCATCCTGCCGTTCCAGGTCATCGGGTCGGTGGTGCGCACGGAAGACGGCCGCGTCATCGGGCGCGTCAGCAACGTGCTGCACTCGTCGGCGCAGGAGGTCTACGAGGTGACCGGAGAGACGGGCGCGGTGCTGATCCCCGCGGTCCCGGCCTTCATCGTGGGGCGCGATACCGAACGCGGCGAGATCACGGTGCGGCCGATACCAGGCCTGCTCGACGGGTGAGTCCGGTGCGCATCAACGTGGTGACGATCTTCCCGGAAACGATGGACGCGATCTTCGCGACCGGGATGCTGGCGGTGGCCGGCAAGAAGGGGATCGTCGAGTACCGGACGGTCTCACCGCGCGCGTTCGCGGCGGACGTGCACCGCACCGTGGACGACACGCCCTTCGGGGGCGGCCCCGGCATGGTGATGATGGCCCCGCCGATCGTGGAGGCGGTGGAGAGCCTCGGTGCCCGGCCCGGCAGCCCGGTGATCCTGATGAGCCCGGCGGGCGCGCGCTTCGACCAGGACGCGGCGCACCGGCTGGCGAAGGAAACGGAGCTCACGTTCATCTGCGGGCGCTACAAGGGTGTCGACGAGCGCGTACGCGAGCTGGTCGTCACCGAGGAAATATCGATCGGCGACTTCGTCTTGAGCGGCGGAGAGATCGCCGCCGCGGCGGTGATCGAGGCGGTCGTGAGGCTCCAGGCCGACGTGCTGGGCAACGAAGAGTCGGGAGCCACGGACTCGTTCGCGGCGGGGCGCGACCGGCTCCTGGACTGCGCGTGGTACACCCGCCCCGCCGAGTACCGGGGGTTCAAGGCGCCGGAGGTGCTGTTGTCCGGCCACCACGCCGAGATCGAGAAGTGGCGGCGCCGTTCGTCGCTGGACCGCACGCGACGGTATCGACCGGACTTGATCGACAACGAGAAGATTTCGTAGCAGAATGCTTCCAAGGAGGGCAGTTCCGTGAACATCATCGACCGCATCGAGCAGCGCCAGTTTTCGAAGAGGGCGCACGACTTTCGCGTGGGCGACACCGTCAAGGTCATGGTACGCGTCGTCGAAGGCAACAAGGAGCGCGAGCAGGCGTTCCAGGGAGTCGTGATCAAGCAGAACGGGCGCGGCATCGGCGAGACCTTCACGGTCCGCAAGGTGACATCGGGAGTGGGCGTCGAGCGCGTGTTTCCCATCCATTCTCCCAACGTGACCTCGATCGTCGTGATGCGTACGGGTCGCGCGCGTCGTGCCAAGCTCTACTATCTGAGGAAGCGCGTTGGCAAATCGGCTCGCATCCAGGAACGGCGAGAGGAAAAAGGCGCCGAGTAGGCCGCGCGCGCGGCGCGCGCCGGCCGACGGCGCCGACGCCGAGGCGGCCCTGCGCGACCGCTTCCGATCGCTGGTCGACTTCGACCGCGGTTTCGCGTCGCCGGGGCGCGTGATCGCCGGCGTCGACGAAGCCGGGCGCGGGGCGCTGGCTGGACCGGTGGTGTCCGCCGCCGTGGTGCTGCGCGACGACTTTGACCTCGTCCGCGTCTACGATTCCAAGGCGGTCCGCGAAGGCGACCGCGAGGCGCTCTTTCGCGACATCGTGGCCTCCTCCGTCTCCGTCGGCATCTCCTTCGGGCACCCCTCCCTCATCGACCGCGAGAACATTCTCTGCACCACTCTAATGACCATGCACCGCGCCGTGGCCGCGCTGCGCGTCGACGTGGGTCTGGTGCTGGTCGACGGGCGCGAGTCCTTCCAGTGGGCCGGACGGCTGATCCCGGTGGTCAAGGGCGACTCGAAGAGCCTCTCGGTGGCGGCGGCGTCGATCGTCGCCAAGGTCGCGCGCGACCGGCTGATGCGCCGCCTGCACCGCCGTTACCCGTGCTATCACTTCGACCACAACAAGGGGTACGGCACCGCGGAACACCTGGCCGCCATCGCGACCCACGGCGCGGCCGACGTCCACCGGCGGACGTTCCTCGCAAAAATCGTTGAAAACAACCTGTCGATGTTCTAACTATATACGGGGGTTGTGGGGAGGGGTGGCGATGAATACTCGACAGCACGGCGGATGGGGCGAACAGATCGCGGCGGCGTTTCTTCGCCTGAAGGGCTACGAGATCCTGGAAGCGAACGCGCGGTTCGCCCGGCGCGAAGTGGACCTGCTGGCGCGCGATGGCGTCTCGCTGGTGGTGGTGGAGGTGAAGCTGCGCCGCGGATCCCGGTTCGGCTCGGCGGTCGAGGCGATCGATGGCCGCAAGCTCTCCCGCCTGCGGCTGGCGCTCGCGGGGTTCGCCCGCGAGGCGGACCCGGAACTGGTGCCGCGCATCGACGTGGTCACCATCGACGTCGACGAGACGGGCGACCGCATGACGGTGGAGCACTACGTCGGCGTCTCCTGAAATGCCCCGGTAACTGACACGAATCGTCGGCCGGCCCCGGCCGAGGATCTTTTCGAGGTGATGGCGGTTGAGAAAGTTGGCGTGGATCGCCGTGGCGCTGGTCGCGACGGTTGCCTGCTCGACGGTGAAGAATGTCGTCGTCAAAGACATTCCGCTCGAGGAGCAGGAGGTCATTCTCAAGGAGTACAAGGACCGGTACGTGTGGACGCGCTCCGTCATCGAGGACATGGGCGAAGGCGGTTCCATCCCGCGCGACGAGAAGGTCAAGATCGTTGACGTCGGGCTGGTCCTCAACGGGTCCGTGACACTCGAGACCCTCAAGAAGAAGAACCGGATTGTGAAGGGGCTCGAGATCGAGCGCCCGCTCAACAAGGCGAAGATCGACGCCAAGCTGGCGGAGCTCCTGTTCTTCGAGGATCCGACCATCCGGCACATCGGCTACGTTCGCAAGTACGGCAAAAAGACCGCGACCGCCATCATGGACCACGAGCTCTACGCGGGCATGCAGGCCGAGGCCGTGATCGAATCGTGGGGACAGCCGGCGCGCAAGGTGGTCAGCGAGGCGAGCGGATCGGTCACCGAGCAGTGGGCGTACCCGACCCCGAACGCGAGCCGAAGCCGCTACGTCTATCTCAAGAACGGCAAAGTTGAGAAGTGGGACGAGTAGCCCAGTAGCTGCATAGTTGTTTCGCAATACGGGCGCCCGGCAGCGGGCGCCCGTATTCTTTTTGGAGCAGGACGAAGTAGTGTTCCAGTGGAGGGACGCTACCAGGTCGCGGGAATCACGCGGAGCACTTCCTCCCACGTCGTCTTGCCAGCCAGGAGCTTTCCCGTTGCGTTGCTCATGAGCGGTTCCGCTCCGTCGCGGCGGACGGCCTGCACGATGTCGGCTTCGTCGGCGCCGTCGCGGATCATCACGCGCACGCGGTCGCTGATCTCCACGACCTCGAAGGCGGCGGTGCGGCCGAAATAACCCGTCCGCCGGCACTTCTCGCACCCCGCTCCGCGCACGACCCCGGACCGGTCCAGCGCCGGGTCGCTGATGCCCAGGAGCTGCGCCGTCTCGTCCGTCAGTTCGGCGCTCTCCGCGCACGCCGGGCACACGACGCGCAGCAGACGCTGCGCGATCAATCCAATCACCGTCGATGCAATCAGGAAGCGCTCGATCCCGAGGTCGGTCAGGCGCGTGATGGCGCCGATCGCGGTGTTGGTGTGGAGGGTCGAGAACACCAGGTGCCCGGTCAGCGCGGCCTGGACGGCGTAGCGTGCGGTCTCGGAGTCGCGAATCTCGCCGACCATGATGATGTCCGGGTCCTGGCGAAGCACACTGCGCAGCGCGTTGGCGAACGAGATCCCCACCGATTCCTGCACCGCGATCTGGTTGAACGGCTCGTGCACCATTTCGATCGGGTCTTCGATGGTGATGATGTTGACCTCCGGTGAGGTGATGCACTGGAGCGACGAATACAGCGTCGTGGTCTTTCCGCTTCCGGTCGGCCCCGTCACCAGGATGATTCCGTGGGGTCTCCGGAGCAGGCGCTCATAAGAGGCCCGCTGCGTGGGGGTGAACCCGAGCGCCTGGACGTCCTGCAGCAGGATGGTGGGGTCGAAGATGCGGATCACCAGCTTCTCGCCGAACGCGACCGGCACGGTCGACACGCGCAGCTCGACCTCCGCCTCCTTGTGGGCGGTCTTGATGCGCCCGTCCTGCGGGCGCCGCTTCTCGGCGATGTCGAGGCGCGCCATGATCTTCAAACGCGAGACGAACGACGGGTAGACCTGCCGGGGAATCGAATAGGTGTCGTGCAGGCGCCCGTCGATGCGCAGGCGCACGATCGAGCGTTCCCGCTTGGGTTCGATATGGATGTCGCTCGCGCGCTGTTCGAAGGCGTACTGCAGGAGCAGGTCCACGGCGCGGACGATGTGCTGGTCGGAGCTGCTGGTCTCCTCGTTGACGCCGATCTCGACCAGCTGTTCGAGGTTGCCGAGGTCGACCGAGGCCAGGCGCTGCTTCTCCGCTTTCTGCATGCTGCGCTCGAAGGCGAACAGCTCGTTGATGGTCTTGAGGATCTCCGCGCGCAGGCCCAGCACGGGCTCGACGCGGAACCCGGTGGTGTGTTCGATGTTGTTCAGCGCCGCGCGATCAAACGGATTCACCATCGCGACGGTGAGATACGGTCCGTCGAGACGGATCGGGACGATCAGATGTTTCTGGGCAAACGGTTTGGAGACGATGGCCGCGAGCGCGCGCACGTCGAGCTTCAGCGGGTCGATCTTCGCGAACGCGGTCCCGGTCGCCTCGCCGAAATGCCGGCAGACTTCCTCTTCGTCGAGGCACTCGCGGCGCGGGTTGGTGCTGGGAAACTTGAAGGCCGCGATGACTTCGAGCGGGGAAGGATTACCGCCGAGTCCGCGCTCGCGCCACGCGGCGATCATGGCCGCGAGGCGCGCTGCCCCCTGCGTGCGCACGACGGCAGCCTGACCGGCGTCCAGGATATTGCGCTCCACCAGGAGCGCGGTCACGCGCTCGAGGTCGAACGCGTCGGCCCGGCGCGCGGGAAGGCCCGGAGCGGGCGGAGTCTTGGGAGTCGTACTCATCGTGCAGTGGTAACGAAATCACCAGCGCGCAGCTGTCATGAGGTTGACGGCAACGACCGTGCCACGTTCGGGCCCCGCGCGTGGGCCGCGCGACGGCCGCCTCGCACGCTCCCCCGTCGCCGTCCTCCCGCGCACAATGCTGGTATGCGCGACTGCGGATTGGCTCCGGTGGGAGCGCACGAGGCCCCCATCGTCGGGTGCCGCTTTCCTCAAGTAACTGACCGTCTTTGATAACGTTAGGGCACGATGAACCACTGGTGGGAGGCCCGCGCCGCGCCCGCACGCGACGATCCCCAACTTGCAATTTGCAGGATCAATGTGATACAATAAGCACCAAGCATAACCGCCCTGCATCTATCGAGTTAGCATCACCAAGGAGTACGGGCATGAAAAGGCTGTTGGGGGTATCCGCGCTGGTCCTCTTGATCGGTGCGCCCGCGTTCGCGGAAGTCATCTACTACTACGCTCCCGAAGTGACGGGGGAGCGAGCGCGGAAAAACATCCGCCATTTGCTCTTCATCGAGGACCTCGCGGGGGACATGAAGGCCGTCTATGACGAATACGGCTATACCCCGCATCGGATCCGCATCAACGGGTACGGGCAAATCCATGAGCAGTGGACGTACTACGAGCGCGGGCTCGTGTTCGAGTTCGATCAGTGCAGCAACCTGGTCGAGACCGGAACGGTGGCGCGGGAGCAGCCGGCGCGACTGGGCGTATCAGCGGGACGTTCGCGGCTACGACGAAGACATTCCCTGCGACGAATAAGGGCGTGCGGCGCGATACGGTCCGTCTGGTTCGCGACTGGACGGCTCGGGACAAGGAGGCCTTCTCAACCACGATCGGGCCTCCTTGCTTTTTTTAGGATAGACTCCCGCCATGGCCATGCTCGTCATCACCGGCGCCCGCGTGTGGCGGGACGCCGGTCTCTTCGAAGAGCGTTCGATCTGGATTCGCGACGGCCGCGTCCTCGAGTTGACGCCGGGATCGGCGGCTCCGACCAACGAACGTGACGGCCTTCGCGTCGTGCCGTGGCCCGGGCGCTACATCCTTCCGGGATTCGTCGACGCCCACACCCACCTCATGGCGATCGCCCACAAGGAGCTCCGGTGCGACTTGAGCGGCGCGCACAACGCCGCCGGCGTGGTCGAGCGGCTCTCCGCGTGGGCCTCGGCGCACGCAGGGGAGCCGGTGGTCGGGGTCGATTTCGACGAGGCCGCGTGGGAAGACGAGGCACTCCCCACCCGCGCCATGCTCAACGCGGTCAGCGAGACGCAGCCGGTCTACGCCCGGCGGGTGTGCTGTCACGCCGGGGTTGCCAACGACGCACTCTTATCGGCGCTTGCCAGCGACGCCCGCTTTGTGGACGCGGAGAGCGGACGCATCGTCGAGGACGCCGTCTTCGAAGCCAATCGTCTCACGCGCCCGCCGGCGGAAGGCGTGGTCGCGGCCATCGACGCTGCGATCGGCCGGCTCCACGCGCTCGGCATCACCGCCATCCACGATATCGTCGACCCCGACTCGATCGAGGTGTACGCGCGGGGCCTCTGCGCGTCCCGGCGCGCGCTCGGCATTACCGCCTTCCTGCACGTCGGCGCGAGCGAGTACGACGGCGCGGCCGCGCGCCTCGAGGAACGTTCCAACGGTCGCGCCCGGCCACTCGGAATCAAGATCTTCTCCGATGGGTCGCTGGGTGCGCGGACCGCGGCGCTCCACCAGCGCTACCACGACGCGGACACGACCGGCGAACTGCTGGTCACGCGCGAGTCGCTTGCGCACGAATTCGCGGCCTGCGCGGAGAAGGGAATCGGGTGCGCCGTGCACGCCATCGGCGACCGCGCGCTGTCGACCGTCCTCGACGCCGTCGACGACACCCGCGCGGCGCCGGCGCGGGTGCGCATCGAGCACGCCGAGGTGATCGGCGAAGAGGACGTGGAGCGGTGCGCGCGCCTGCGGGTGCCGCTGGTCATGCAGCCCAACTTCGTCCGCAACTGGGGTGGCGAGGGAGGGATGTACGCGGCGCGACTGGGGCCGGTGCGGTGGGCGCGACAGAACCCGTACGCAACGCTGCTCCAGGCGGGGGTGTCGTTCGTGTTCAGCTCCGACGCGATGCCCCCCGGCCCGCTCTACGGGATCAAGGGTGCCACCCACCACGCGGTCGCGTCCGAGCGGATCGGACCCGCCCAGGCGATCCCCCGCTACACCGGGGCGATCTCGCCATGGCCTGGCCCGGCTGGCGGAGTCCTTGCACCGGGAGCGCCGGCGGACCTGGTGGTCCTGTCCGGGAATCCGATCCTGGCTGACCTCGACACGGTCCGGGTGGAATCCACGTTCGTCGCCGGTAACGAGGAGTATCGGGGAATTCCCGGACCTGGCCCGATAAGTCACTCGAAACGACGGCGCTAATACATTGCATAAACTACTGTTAAACTATGTTGTCCGGTCGTCGCTGGGCGCTTGACACCGGTGTGGACGATCCCTTAGCGTTGGAACGAATCCAGCAATCGCGGGTGGGTGGTGAGGCACGGGTGGGCCGCACAACGCGAGGCGACTTCCCCTCTTGAAGGAGCAATCATGGCCAGAAGCACCGGTTTCGATGTGAACGTCGAGCCGACCCAGGTCCTCGACATCATCGGTCGTCACATGCTGGTCGACGGCTTTCCGATCGTGGTCGACCTCGAGAAGAGCCAGGGTATCCGCCTGCGCGACAAGGCCGATGGTCGCACGTACATAGACTTCTTCCAGTTTTTCGCGACGCTTCCGATCGGGCTCAACCACCCGAAGATCACGGATCCGGCGTTCCGGGAGCGCATCGGGCACGCGGCGCTCAACAAGCCCTCGAACTCGGACTTCTACAGCCAGCAGATGGCGGAGTTCGTCGAGGCGATGGATCGTTTTGCGATCCCCGGCGCATTGCCCAACATGTTTCTGATCGAGGGCGGCGCGCTCGGGGTGGAGAACGCGCTCAAGGCGGCGTTCGACTGGAAGGTGCAGAAGAACTACCAGCGCGGCGCCACCCGCGACATCGGCCAGCAGGTGATTCACTTCCGCGAGGCCTTCCACGGCCGCACCGGCTACACCATGTCGATGACCAACACCGACCCGGTGAAGATCAAGTACTACCCCAAATTCAACTGGCCGCGCATCACCAACCCGAAGGTGACGTTCCCGCTCGAGAAGCACCTCGACGAGGTGATCGCCGCGGAAGAACAGGCCCGGCGCGAAATCAAAGACGCGATCCGCGAGCACGGGGCCGACATCGCGGCGCTGATCATCGAACCGATCCAGGGCGAGGGCGGCGACAACCACTTCCGCCCCGAGTTCCTGAAGTTCCTGCGCGAGATCACCGAAGAGAACGAAATCATCTTCATATGCGACGAAGTCCAGGCGGGCGTGGGACTGACCGGAAAATTCTGGGCGATCGAGCACGCCGGCGTGCTGCCGGACATCATCGCCTTCGGCAAGAAGACCCAGGTGTGCGGGATGCTAGCCTCGAACAAGATCAACGAGGTCGACAGCGTGTTCAAGGTGCCGAGCCGCATCAACTCGACCTGGGGAGGGAACCTCACCGACATGGTGCGCGCCACGCGCTACCTGCAGGTGATCGACGAAGACAACCTGGTCGAGAACGCGCGCGCGGTGGGCGAGTACCTCCTGGGCAAGCTCCACGAGGTGCGCGACCGCTACGCCGGCCAGGTGACCAACACTCGCGGGCGCGGACTCATGTGCGCCTTCGACCTCCCGAGCCCCGAGGTGCGCTCGAAGTTCCTCGCCAAGGCGAAGGAGAACGGCCTGCTGATCGTGGGGTGCGGGGTGAGGTCGGTGCGCTTCCGCCCGCCGCTCAATCTGACGAGGGCCGACGCCGACGAGGGACTCGCGATCCTGGATCGCTCGCTCGGCGAGGTGTTGTAGGGCCGCCGCGGGCGCCCGAAGTCGCGGCGCCCACGAGAAAACCGGGAGCGCCGGCGCGCGCGCGGTGTTTATTCGGATGACCCACCCCTGACGGCGCCGGGCCACCGCGTCCCACCACGTCATGGCTTTGGAATTGCGCGGGTTGCGACTGCTGCCGTACCCTATGCGCTGACCATGTCCGACCTCGTTTTCTCCCATCTTCGCAAGGAATTCCCGGGCGGTGTCGTCGCCGTCGAGGATTTCACCCTCACCGTGCCGAGCCCGCGCATGGTGGTGCTGGTCGGACCGTCGGGGTGCGGCAAGACGACGCTCCTGCGGATGATCGCCGGGCTGGAGACACCGAGCGGCGGCACCATTCACCTCGGCGCCGAGCGCCTGGATACGCGGTCCCCGCGCGACCGCGACATCGCGATGGTGTTCCAGAGCTACGCGCTCTATCCGCACATGACCGTGGCGGAGAATCTGTCGTTCGGCCTCCGGGTCCGCAAGGTGCCGGCGGCGACCATCGAGGAGAAGGTGCGCGCCACGGCGAAGACGCTCGAGCTGGACGCGCTGCTCCAGCGACACCCGGCCGAGCTCTCCGGCGGCCAGCGGCAGCGCGTGGCCCTGGGCCGCGCGATCATCCGGGAGCCACGCGTCTTTCTCTTCGACGAGCCGCTGTCGAATCTGGACGCGCGCCTTCGCACCGAGATGCGCACCGCCATCCGGCGGCTCTACGACCGGCTGCAGGTGACATCCATCTATGTCACCCACGACCAGGTGGAAGCGATGACGATCGGGGATCTGCTCGTGATCATGAACCGGGGACGTGTCCACCAGGTGGGGACACCCGAGGCGTGCTATCGACGGCCGGTCGACACCTTCGTGGCCGCGTTCCTGGGCAGCCCGGCGATGAATATGGCCGCGGCCCGCGTCGACCGGGGCGAGCTGGTATTCGAGGGCGGAGATCGTTCGCCGGTGGCGGCGGACCTGGCGCGCCGGTTGGATGCGCGCCCGGACGCCGAGGTGGTGGTGGGTGTGCGCCCGGAAGACGTCTACCCCTCGCCGGAGAGGCTGGCCCGCCCGCTCCCGCTCTCCGGAGCGCTCCTCCTGCGCGAACCGCTCGGGCACGAGACGCTCACCCATCTGCGCGCGGGCGGCATCGAGATGGTGGCCAGGGGGGCCCGCGAGTTCGTTTCCGGCGCCGATGGGCGCACGCCGCTGTTTCTCGACGCGACCCGGCTTCATATCTTCTGGAAGGACTCGGGGCGGCGGATCGACGCCGGAGAGGACGGGGTCGAGGCGCCCGCGGGGGCCGCGTCGCCGGCATGACGCCCGTCATCCTGTGGCTCAATCACGTCTTTCGCCGGCCGAATGTCGGCGGGCGGGAGTCGCGGGATTCATACTCGCACTGGGAGCACCACTGGGGCCGCGAGTTTGCGCGCATCTACATGGAGCCCGCGGGCGACCTGAAGGGCCGGCGGGTGCTGGACGTCGGGTGCGGGCTGGGCGGAAAGACCGTCGCCTATGCGGAAGCGGGGGCGGAGGTGTCGGGAACGGACCTGCTGGTCGAGAACGCGGAGCAGAGCCAGGCGTACGCGACCCGTCACGGCGCCCGCGCGTCGTTTTTCGTGAGCGACGCCGCCGACCTGCCGCTGCGCGACGGAGTGTTCGACACGGTGGTCGCGAACGACGCCATGGAGCATTTCGCGCGGCCCGAGCACGCGCTCTCGGAGATGGCGCGGGTGGTGAAACCCGGCGGCGCGATCTGGATCTTTTTCACGCCGCACTATTCGCCGCTGGGGTCGCACCTGTACGACTACGTGTACACGCCGTGGTGCCATCTGCTGTTCACCCGCGGCCAGTTGGAGGGGGCGATTCGCGCGGTGGTGACCGAGCGCGCCGGGACCGACCGGCGCGACGAGGTGGAGAAACGGGTGCGTGAGGTGATGGAGTCGTACGACCGCGATCTGAATCGCATGAGCATCGACCGCTTCCTGCGCATCGCGCGCGGCGCGGGCGCGGTGCGGGTGACGAAGCTGGTGCTCAACCCGGCGAAGTTCTCGTTCCTGAAGCCGCTGACGCTCGTGCCCGGACTGCGCGAGCTGGTGAGCGGGTTCGTCGTGTGCCGGCTGGAGCGGGTATGATCTCTCGCAGTTATCCGGAGGGGGCGCCATGACCAACGCGCGCGCGTTCCGCGAGCACCGCGATCGCACGCTGCTCTGGGGGCTGGTGGCGTCGGTGCTTCTGCACGCGTTCCTGTTCGTCCCCGCCGTGCGGGATGTGTTTTCGGACGTGGTGTCGGAGGCACTCGAGCAGCGCATCGAGCCCGAGCCGATGGCCCCGCCGATGGAGTTCACGCTGGTGTCGCCGCCGGACAACCCGACCCCGACAGAGGGGGACAGTCGCTTTCGATCGACCGTGTCGTCGGCGGCGAGCGACCAGGACCCGCGCGACACCGGGGCGGATGCGCCGCACAGCGAGGGGCGCATGCCGATTCCGGACACGCCCGGGCGGTCCGGAGGCGCCGACGGCGGCGGGAAGTCGGACGTGCCACCGCTGCCGCAGGAACAGGGCGACTTGAGCGAAGCGCTGCAGCGCTCGAAGTGGACCAGCGAGACGAGTCCGCAACGGGAGCCGTCGTTCGCGGACGAGACCCACGAGTACGACGAGCCGGGCTCCGCGCGCGCGTCCATCGGCGGCATCTCGCTCAACACCACGGCGTGGGACTTCGCGCCGTACTTGCTGGACCTGAAGCGGCGCATCAAGCAGAAGTGGATCCCGCCCATCGCGTTCACCGCGCTGGGGGCGATCCACGGCTACACGTGGATTCGCTTCCGGATCTACCCGAACGGACACATGGAGGGAATGGAAGTCATCGAGACCGACGGGCACGACTCGCTGCACAAGTCGAGCGCCAACGCCGTCAAGGGGGCGGCGCCGTTTCGCGAGCTCCCGTCGGATTTTCCGGAGAAGTACCTGGAGATCGAGTTCGGTTTCTACTACCTGCTTCCGGGTGACGAAGACCGGTTTTTCAAGAACGGAAAGTTCATCCGCAAGGAAGACAACGGGGAAAGGAGTCAGCCGTAGATGTGGGCTCTATTCGAAAAGGGCGGGCCGACGATGTACCCGCTCGCCCTGATGTCGGTGTTGACGCTCGCCGTCCTCATCGAAAAGCTGTTCTCGCTTCGCACCAGCAAGGTGATCCAGGGCGAGATCGTGAGCTGCATCGAGTCGATCCGGACGCCGGCTGACATCCCGCTGGCGATCAAGATCTGCGAGCGCTACGACACGCCGTTCGCCAACATCATCCGCGCCGGGCTGGTGGAAGCGGGCAAGCCGATTCGCGCCGTGCGCCAGGAGATGGAGGACACGGGTCGTCGCGAGGTGAAGCGGCTCGAGCGCTACATGGTGGTGCTGGAGACCGCCGCCGCGTCCGGTCCGTTGCTCGGCCTGCTCGGAACCGTGATCGGCATGATCCAGGTCTTCTCGGTGATCAGCGTGTCCGGCGTGGGACAGGCCGGAATGCTCTCGGGCGGCATCGCACAGGCGCTGATCGCAACCGTGCTGGGGCTGATCATCGCGGTGCCGGCGCTCATTCTCTACAACTTCCTGGACGCGCGCATCGAAGGCCTCGTGCTGCGCATCGACGGGTACTCGCACCATCTCATGAAACGGCTTGCCGCCATGGGCGGCGCAACCTCGGAATACGAGGACTCCGGGCTCGAACTGCGCAAGGGATAACGACGTGGAACTCCGCCGCTCCAAGCGCGAGGGCCGTTCGGTCTTCGTTAATGTCACGTCCTTCATCGACGTGCTGTTCGTGCTGTTGTTGTTCTTCATGGTGTCCACGACGTTCATCAGTCAGCCGGCCATGAACCTGGATCTTCCCAAGGCGCAGCACTCGCAGACGACGCGGCAGCCGGCGATCGTCATCTACGTGCGCGAAGACGGCGCGGTCTACCTCAACGACGAGCTGGTCGACGTGGGCCTGCTGGAGCAGTCGCTCGCGTCGCGGCTCGCGTCGTCGGCCGACAAGGCCGTCGTGCTGGAAGCCGACTCGCGCGTCTCGCACGGACGCGTGATCGAAGTGCTCGACGTGATCAAGGGCGCCGGTGCGGTGAAGCTGACCATCGCGACGCAGCCCAAGTCGTGATTTCGCTTCGCCTTGACCATCACCTCCCCGTGTGCTAGAAGGCATAGATGAATCTCCCACCCGGGCGTTTTCTGGTCGCGCGCGCCGTCGGCAGCCGGGCCGTGCTGGGCCTCGCGGCGATGGTCGCGCTCGTGACCTGCTCCTCGGATCCGCCGTCGCCGGTCGGCTCGACGAGCGATCTCATCGGGAGCGAACCGGGAACGGTGTACCAGGACACGATCAGCGTGTTCGCGGACACCGTTTACACGTTCAACACGCCGATCGCGAGTGAAACTGCGCTGGACTTCGGCCGCAGCGACGGTTACACGCGGACGATGATTCTCCAGCCCGGGTTCTCCGGCGTCACCTCGGGCGAGAAGGCGCTGGTGGTGGCGAGCGCGTTTCTGCGCTTGCAGCCGGCGTCCGTCACCGGGAGCTTCCCGGCCCGTTTCTACCGCCTGGCCGACCGGTACGCGGAGGGGGACTCGATCGGGTCGCTCGACACTCTCTCCGCGATCGTCGACCCGACCACGGGCAGCCCGACCCGCGCGCTGCAGACGTTTCCCGAGACCTACCCGCTCCCGCCCGCGCTCGTGCAGGGGTGGATCCGCGAAGACAGCGCGCGCACCGCCATCGCCGTCGTCTACACCGACGACGTGAACGACCGCCTGGCGACGTTCTCGTCGCAGAACGCGGCAACCGACCGGCCGGTTCTGACGGTCACCTACGTGGGTGGCGCGCAGAAGTCCTACTCCATCTCGGGCGACGCCACCTTCATCCGGCCGACGGGAACGACGTCGAACCTGATCGTGGCCGACGGGTACGTGCGTCGCGTCTACTTCCGCATGCATCTCGACGAACTGGCGAGCGACGCCGCCGTGCACACGGCGCGCGTTCGTTTTCACATCGTCCCCGGCACCGCGCTGGGCGATAACACCACCGCGGTCATCTACGTCCCCGACTCGACCGACCCGGCGAGCAGCGCCTTCCTCGACGGGCAGGCGGTGACGGAGCAGACCTTCGACCTCACCGACGAGACGCTCGAGTTTCCGGTGACCAACGCGATCTTTCTCACCCTGCAGGGGACGCTGAAGGACAACGGCTTCGTGGTCCGGTTCAAGTTCGAGAACACCGAGCTGCGCCAGCTCGAACTCTACGGATCCGCCGCCGCGGACTCGCTCCGGCCCCATGTTTTCATCACCTCGTCGACCCCGGCGGAGTTCGACCCATGACGGCGCGAAGCGGCCGGCTGCTTGGGGTGGTGGCGTGCGCGCTGGTCCTCTGCGGGACCGGACTTGCGCGCGGCGAATCGGTCTTCGGGCTCAACCTGGTGGGCGAGCGAGTCGACGTCGGCGACGGACGCGTGGTCGCGCTGGGCGGGTTCGTGCAGATGATCGACGACTCGCTGGGACTGCTGCAGTACAACCCGGCGATGCTGGCGTGGACCAAGCGCGTGACGTTCGGCGTCTCCGGATACATCAGCTCCGACGTCAACCGGACCGAGGGTCTGGAGCGGCGCGACAACGGGGCGAAACTCTCGATGTTTTCGTTTGCGTTCCCCCTGTATCGCAATCGCCTGAGCGTGGGCTTCGGATTCCGGGGCCGCTACGACCCCGACGGGGAGTTCCGCGTCGACCACACCACGCCCGAGGGCGACGCCTACGCCGACTGGTACCAGCGCAGCGGGGGATTGTGGACGGTCCCGTTCACGATCGCGCTGGACACCGGGCGCTTCCTGAAATTGGGGGCGTTCTACTCGCTGGAACGCGGCCACGTGCAGGACACCTGGATCGTGGACTTCGCCGACCCGTCGAACCAGGACGCCGTCAGCTCCCAGGAGCGTTCGGTGACGGGGGACGCCTTCGGGGTCGGGGCCACGCTCCGGCCGACGCGGAGGATCTCGCTCGGGGTCGTGTACGAGTCCAAAATCGATTACGATATCGACGTGGAAGAGCACTACACGAACGCGAGCGCGGACACCAGTTACGCCGAGGTGGGGGCGCTCCCCGAACGCTGGGTGGTGTCGCTGTGCTGGCGCGTCGCCAGCTCCATCAGCGTGTACGCGGGCGCGTCGGTATGCGATTTCACCAAGTTTAACGGGTTCGATTTCCCGGCCTCGCGCCTGGCGCGCGAGGAAGTCGGCGCCCTGGGGGTGGAGTACCGGTTGAAGCAGAGGCCGATTCGCGTCTCGGTGCGCTACGAGAAGCTCCCCTACACGATGCCGGATGACCAGGAGATCACCAAGTTGCAGTTCGCGATCGGCACCGGACTGATGTTCAAGAGCGGGCTGGGCAAACTCGACGCCGCGGTGCAGTTCGGCGAGACCGGGTCGGTGGACACCAACGGGTTTGCCGACCGGTCGGTGCGCTTCGTCATGAGTATCACGGGGTCCGAACAATGGAAACGCAAACGCGACAATCGCTACTAATGACAACCCACACACGCCGCCTGTGCGCCGGGCTTTCGGTCGTGCTCGCGCTCGCGTGCGCCGGCGGGCACGGCGGCGCGCCGCCGGCGAAGGTCGAGCCGACGCTCGCGGAGCGCCTGAAACCGATGTCGCCCGCGGATCAGCTCGCGACCCTGCGCCCGCTCGGGGCGGCCGATACGTCGAACGCGGACCTCGCCTTCTACACCGGCAACGCGTACTACGCCGTCGGCAGCGCATTCTCGCCGGAGCAGCACGGCCAGGCGGTGGCGTACTTCGACAGCGCGGTCGTGGAGTACCAGCGCGCGGTGCGCGTCGACTCGACGATGTCGAAGGCGTGGGTCAACATGGGACTCGCGTTCGAGGCGAAGAGTGGCAACTCGGAGGCCCGCCGGGCGTTCCAGTCGGCGATTGCCATCAACCCCCGCGACGTGCTGGCCTATTGCCACCTGGGATACCTCGAGCAGCAGAGCGGGAACGTTTCGCAGGCGATAGGCCTGTACAAGCAGGCGCTCGCGATCGACGCCAACTCCGCGCAGGCGCACTACAACCTCGGGCTCGCCTTCGCAGAAGCGAAAGTTTTCAAGGAAGCGGTGTTGGAATGGGAAACGGTGGTGCGTCTCGACCCCGACGGGGAACTGGGGCGGACCGCGGCCGAGAACGTGAAGATCATCCGGCAGTATTTGAGCGCGACGCCGTAGGAAGTCCGCGGGTCCTGTCGCCGACAGCCCGTGGCGGCTCGCTTCGTCCGCGCCTTCGCACTAGACTCGCTCGCCGCCCGGGCGCCCGTCGGCGCCACCCGCGGGAGTTCTCAGCAGAAACATGAACGGACGCTTTCTCACTCTCGATGACTATCGCCCCGGGGCGCGCGTGCTGCTCGCGATGAGCGGCGGGGTCGACTCCGCCGTGTCGGCGGTGGCCCTGGTCGAGGCCGGGTTCCGTGTCGTCGGCCTGACGATGAAGAACTACTGCCACGGCGACTCGTTCGACGCGGCTCCAGAGCGCTCGTGCTGCTCGCTCACCGCCATCGACGACGCCCGCGCCGCGTGCCAGCGCCTCGGGATCCGCCACATGGTGGTCGGCACCGAGGAGCTTTTCGGCCGCGAGGTCTACGGGAACTTCCTCGACGAGTATCGCGCCGGCCGGACCCCCAACCCGTGCGTGCGCTGCAACTCGATCGTCCGGTTCGACACGCTGTCCGAGTGGGCCGACCGCATGGGCTTCGACTACCTGGCCACCGGCCATTACGCGCGTGTCTTCCAATCTGAGCAAGGCCAGTGCTATCTAGCCCGTTCCAGCAATGCTAATAAGGACCAGTCGTACTTTCTCTCCGCGCTCCCGCGCGGCGTGTTGCCGCGCGTGCTGTTTCCGCTGGGGGACCGCGAGAAGGCCGAGGTGCGCGCGCGCGCGCGTCGCGCCGGGCTGTCCGTGGCCGAGAAGCCGGATAGTCAGGAAGTCTGTTTCGTCACCACCCGGACGCTGCGCGAGTTTCTCGACGGCAGGGTGCCGCTCGCGCCCGGCGACGTCGAGACGATCGACGGCACCGTGGTGGGCCGGCACGACGGGCTCGCGACTTACACCATCGGCCAGCGGCGCGGGCTCGGCGTCGCCGCCGGCCGCCCGCAGTACGTCGTCGCCCTCGACGTTTCCCGCAATACCGTGGTTCTCGGCGACGACGCGGCCCTGTGGGGGCGGGAGCTGACCTGCCGCATCGAATGGGTCGACGAACGCGTCGGCAACTCCGGCGGACGATCGCCGCTCGCGGCGCAGATTCGTTCGCGCCAGGGCGCGCAACCGGTGTCGTCGGTCGAGGTCGGCGGCGAGGTCGCGCGTGTCGTGTTCGATTCTCCCCAGCGGGCCATCGCGCCCGGTCAGACCATCGCGTTCTACGACGGTGACGTCGTGCTCGGCTCCGGCGTGATCGAGTCCGCGGAACCGGCACGGTCGGCGTCGCCGTGATCGATTCGCGCCCACGGTTCGCCCGCGCGCGGCGGACACTCGCGGCCGCGCTGGTGTGGTTGGCCATGTCGGGCGCCTCGCCCGGCGTCGCGGCGCCGGAACCCTACACCCGGGTTCTGGAGGCGCTCCCCGTCACGATCCGCTACGAGCCCCGCTACCGGCGGGTTTCCGACAAGGTGGCCGAGATCTGCCAGGCGGAGATTCCCCGCATCGCCGCCGAGCTGGGCCTCGCGCGCATCCAGCCGATCGAGATCGTGGTGACGCACGACGCGCGCCGATACCGGTCGCGCGGCAGTTCCGAACTCCCGGAATGGGGTGTCGCGTTCGCGATCCTCGACGAGCAGCGGATTCTGGTCGACGTCGAACGCGCGACGCGCGCGTACAATTCGCTGGCCGAGGTCGTGCCCCACGAGTTGTCGCACCTGTTGCTCCGCCAGCGCGTGACGTCGGCGGCATTCCCGATCTGGTTCAACGAAGGGCTCGCCCAGTGGCAGGCGCGCGAGTGGTCGCTGGTCGACGCCTGGCGACTCATGCAGGATGTGTGGACGGGGTCGGCGCCGCGACTGGGCGAGGTCTCGGCGCGTTACCCGAAAGGCGAGGAGCGCGCACAAGGCGCCTACCGGCTCTCGTACGCCGCGTTCACCGAGCTGTTCGCGGAGTCCGGATTCGGGACGTTGCCCGCTTTTCTCGCCGAAGTCGAGCGGGCCGGGGACTTCCGATCCGCGTTTCAGAGCTACTGGGGGTTCACGGTGGAGGACTACGCCGCCTACTTCCAGGATGAGATGGAAAAGCGCTACCGGACCAACGCGCTGGCATTCGAGTCCGGCCCGCTGCTGGCGTTCGCCGCCGTCCTGTTCATCGCCGTGCTGGTGCGGCAGGGAATCAAGCGGCGGCGCAAGTACGCCCAGCTCGACGACTGAACGGGCCGCGACTACACTCCGGCGCCGACGGTTTTGACCGTCGAGGCGCCGCGCCGGATCGCCTCGGGGGCGTTGGCGCGCGCCGTCGCGTCTTCATACGAGACCAGTTTGGCGGCGACCAGCTCGTTCAGGTGGTCCTCGAGCGTCTGCATCCCGAACTTCTTGCCCGTCTGCATCGCAGACATGAGCTGCACCATCTTGTCCTCGCGGATCATGGCGCGCACCGCGTCGGTGGCGAGGAGGATCTCCAGCGCCGCCACGCGCCCGCCGCCGACCTTCGGCACCAGCGATTGCGAGATGATGCCCTGCAGGGTTCCGGCGAGCTGCATCCGGATCATGGTCTGCTGCACGGGCGGGAACACGTTGACCACACGGTCCACGGTCTTCATCGCGCTCGTCGTGTGGAGCGTTCCCAGCACGAGGTGGCCGGTCTCGGCGGCCGTGACGGCCAGCGCGATCGTCTCGAGGTCCCGCATCTCGCCGACGAGGATGATGTCGGGGTCCTGACGAAGCGCGCGCCGCAGCGCCTGGTTGAAGTCGGGCGTGTCGGACCCCACCTCGCGCTGGTTGATGTAACAGCGTTTGTCGCGGTGCAGGAATTCGATCGGGTCTTCCATGGTGAGGATGTGACCGGCTTCGCGCGAGTTGATCAGGTCGATCATGGCTGCCAGCGTGGTGGACTTGCCGCTCCCCGTCGGCCCGGTCACGAGCACCAGTCCGCGCGGTTTCGCGGCCAGCGTCTTGCAGATGTCCGGAAGCCCGAGGGCTTCGAAGGTCGGGATGTTTTCGGGGATGTAGCGCAGCACGAGCGACACCGAGCCGCGCTGGCGCATCGCGTTCACGCGAAATCGCGCGAGCCCCGGGATCGAGTAGGAGCAATCGAGGTCGCCGGTCGCGCAGAACGTGTTCCAGTGCTCCGGGCTCAGAATTGCCTTCGCCATGGCGAGCGTGTCGTCCGGCATGAGCCGTTGTTCGCCCTGCGGCTGGATCCGGCCCGAAATACGGACTCCCGGCGGCTGGCCCACCTTGAGGTGGGCGTCGCTGCCGCCGAGCTCGATCATTCGTTTCAAGAGATCGTTGATCTGCATGACGGCCTCCCCGGACCGGTGCTACGCGTGTCTATTCGGAACCAGCTGGAGGGGAAACGGGAACGGCGGTGGAGCGACGCGTGTAATAACCAGACGGGGTTCTCCCCATTACACCCGCCGTCCGGACTCCCCTTGCCCGCGCCGCCGTTCCCGGCCGGCCACAGCCGGCTCCCAGTCGCGCATTTCACACCGGCGCTGCCTCGTTCGTTCGCTCGGTCTGCCGGCGCAGGTTGTCGATCGTTTGCCGCATCCACTCGGATTGCTCGGCGTGCCGGATGCACGCGCCCGCGTTCTGTGAGAAGACCTCGAGCGCGTGGAGATCGTCTTCCTTGTACTGCACGTCCGGGGATCGGCTGCTGACGTTGATCACGCCGACCAGCTCGTCCCGGAGGATGATGGGCACGACCATCGCCGCGACCAGCGACGTGGACGTGAGCTTCAAGGCCGGGTCCTGGGGCAGTTCTTTCTCGCGGCCCAGTATCAGCGCCTGCTGGTGCCTCGCGGCCCAGCCGGCGACGCCCTCGTTGATCGACTGCTCCACGCCCAGCACCCTGGAGACGCCCTCTTTGTCGCTCGCCGCGCGCACCACCAGTGTCTGCGATGCCGCGTGGTAGAGCATCAAGGATGCGCGGTCGCAGGTGAACGCCTCCAGACACGACCGGGCGATGCAATCGAACACGGCTTCGGGCCGATTGTGCATCCCCATGATGCGGCTCACGTTCAAGAGCCCGTAGAGCCGGCGCCGGGCCGCGTCCTGGACCTCGGCCTCGAACACCTTGATCTGCGCGTTGATGCGATTGAGATTTCGCTGCTCGCGCGTGAGGTGCGTGACCAGCGTCACCACCAGAACGAGGCAGCCCACGACGAGCGTGAAGTCGGTTCTGGCCCACGGCCAGGGGCTGGTGAGGCGGTCGGGCAGCAGCGTCCCGATGACGATGCCCAGGCCGCCGGCGGTGATGACGAAGGTGAAAGCCAGCAGGAGCCAATTGGCCCACGAACGGCGCAATATGTTTTCGCCAGAATTCGTTGTGTGGGTCGTCGCCCGCGACGGGTCGACCACCGGAGGATGCTCGATGGACATGTTGCCTCCCCGCAAACAGGTCCGCTCACTGAATTGGATTGCGTAACGCCGACGCCAGAGCAAGTCTGTCGCCAGCCGCGGGGGAGGGAGAGGGAGGACCCGGATCACAGCCCCGCTATCTGCGGTGCGCATAGCAACATCGCGGACGGTCTCCGTAGTATCCCTGATTCTCGGTTGCCGAAAACTCTTAGCGTCGACACGGCGGTTTGGTGCAGGTCTGCGCCGCCGTCAATGGACGACATCGATGCGCGCGGGGTAGCGGTGAGGTGTCTGGTGGAAGGTAATCAGTCGTTTACCGACGTGAGAGCGTGCCGGATGGCGAACTTCGTGAGACCGGCGATGCTGTGGATCCCGAGCTTCCGCATGACCTGCCGGCGATGCGTCTCCACCGTCTTCGCGCTCACGCACAGCACGTCGGCGATCTTCTTGGTCGACTTGCCCTCGGCCAACAGCTGGAGCACCTCGCGCTCGCGCGTGGTCAGCGTCCCGAATGCCTCGCTGACGGGTTCGCCCAACGACGCGATGACCGCCGCCTCGGCGGACGGGCTCAAGTAGGTTCTGCCTTCCAGCACGACGTCGATGGCGCGCAGCAGCTCGTCGAGACCACCGTCGGCGACCACGAAGCCCGACGCGCCCGCCCGCATGGCCCGGCTGACGAGCTCACGGTTGGCGTCCAAGGAGATCAGTATCACCTTCACGCCGGGGCACGCGACGACCACCTGCCGCGTGACCTCGACCCCGCCCAGCTCCGGCAGCACCGATTCGACGATGACGAGCTTCGGCCGCAGCTCCGCGGCGATCGAGACCGCGCTCCGTCCGTCTCCGACATCGGCGACCACCTGCAAAGCGCGGCTCGCGAGCGCCTCTTTCAAACTGTCCCGGTATATCTGGCTGACCAGGGCAACGACGACGCGCCTTGGCATGGGTGCGATTCTCCCCTCCGCTCGCACGACGAGCGAACCAGGACGCAAGGAAGTTCGGGGGAGAAAATAGCGGATGGCACGCACGCGACGTGCGCTTTGGGTGCAGTTGGTTTCCCTATCCTCCCCGCGGAAACCCTCACACTCGAGGTTCAAGGCACTAGCTTAGATAGGATTCGGAGATTCGGCAAGTGCCGATGTGCCGGTATCGCGTCCGCGTGTAAGTGGTTACAATCGCCTGACTAAGCCCGGCTTGACCGTCTCCGGGGCCGGTGGTATAGTCCGCGCTCCGGCGGCCGGAGGGCTAGCCTAACTGGTAAGGCAACGGTCTTGAAAACCGTCGGGCTTAACCGCCCTTGGGGGTTCGAGTCCCTCGCCCTCCGCCAGTTTTTTTTGGATACAGAGTTTGGGAGAGGTGGCCGAGTTGGTCGAAGGCGACGGTTTGCTAAACCGTTGTACGGGCCAAAACCTGTACCGAGGGTTCGAATCCCTCCCTCTCCGCCATCCTGCGCGCGGCGGTGACCGTCGCGCGGTCCGCTTCACTCCGATCTGAATGGCGGCGCACACGGTGAACGCAATGCGAAAGGTCGAGATCAGTCGCTTCGATCTGATGTCTCTGTTCAAGGTCGCGTTTCTGCTGTATGCGACGCTTGGGTTGGTGGCCGGGCTCTTCTACGGCCTGGTGATCATGGTGGTCGGCCAGCTCGGGAGCTTCCTCGGCGGCGAAGATTTTCCGGGGCTGCGTTACTTGAGCGGGATGGTCGGCGTGGTGGCGATCCCGGCGCTCGCCATCATGTACGGGATCCTCGGTTCGGTCGTCGTGATGATCGGCGGCGCGTTGTACAATGTCGCCGCCCGGCTCGTGGGCGGTGTGAAGATGGACGTGGCGGCGATGGATTCGCCGTTCGACACGCGGGCTGTCGCCGACGCCCGCCCTGCGCCACCCGCCGGCTAGACCCTGCATACGTTCTGGATGCGCCCGTAGCTCAACTGGATAGAGCGTGTGGCTACGGACCACAAGGCTAGGGGTTCAAGTCCTCTCGGGCGCACCAACATTCACTTCTCGATAAGAAAAGCGGGGTGCACAGCATTGTGCACCCCGTTTCGGTTTTAGGGCCGCGCCGGGCGCGGATGGCGCCACCTCAAGTCAGCGGCGTTGGGCACCCATACGCAACCGGCGATAGTACATCCGGTCCCGCGCCGGCGCGGCCAAACCTCGTCACTAGAAACTGAACGACGACTGTATCGCGGGGATCATTTCGAATTCGTCTCCCGCTTCCCGGGTCATCTGCACGACACCCTTGATGAGCAGATCGCGGCTCACGTGGTAGCCGACGCCGCCTTCCCAGCGATCGACGTTGAGATCCCACGTCATGGCCTCGCCCAGGCTGTTCTCGACTTCCTCGTACCGAAGCGCGTCGTAGCGAAGCGTCACGTCCAGGCCGGCGGCGACCGACGCGGCCCCCTGTGCCCAGTACGACATCGTCGCAAGCCCGTCCGCGCGAACCGGCGTGTCCGCGTGGTTATAGAATGTCTCGCCCGTGAACGCGAACCGCCACACCTTCCAGTCGATGCTCAGGCCGAGGATGTCCTGGTAGTAGTTGTTGATCGACTTGCCCGCCGGCATGTAGGGATCCACGTCGCGGGTCAGGTATGCACCGCGCGTGCCCGACACCCACGCCTTGAGCCCGGGCGTGAATGCAAAGCCGACCTTGGCGTGCCACGCGATGTTGTCGTTGGTGTCGGAGCCCTGCACCGGCGCGCCGCCTGTCCCGAGGGTGGCGCCGACCGCGAACTCGAAGCGCCCCAGCGATCCCAGCGAATAGACCCCATAGTTCCAGCAGTTGTCGTAGAGGATCGGCATGGTGACGTAGGCCTTGCCGCGCACGCCGTTCGAGTCCGAGTACGTGAAACGCTCCTGGCCGCGCCCGCGCATCGCGAGCATCTGGTCGAGGTCGGTGGGCATCATCGTGCTGGCGAGGGTCGACTTCCAGTAGTAGCTCATCGGGAGGCCGACCACCGGGTTCTTGTTCGAATAGGTCTGGCTCGCCCAGATGCCGTCGTGGACGGGAATGAGCCCCGCCTCGAGGAACACGTTCCGCTCCTCGAACACGCGGTGCATGATGTATCCGCCGAAGAAGCGGTAGGTGCTGTACGCCTCGGGGGACACCAGGAACTGCAGGTACACCGAGGTCTGGCCGCGCTGGCCCTCGACGAACAGACGCGCGCGCAGCGCATCGAAGTTCGAGTCGTTGGTGTTGAGGGTGTTGTACCAGCGGTAGTCGCCGACGTCCGTGGCCACGATGTCGACCAGGCCGCGCAACTGAATGCTGTTTTGCGCGAACGAGTTCACCGCCACGCCCACCAGCGCGAGCGTGACGAAGGTCACGAACGCGATGCGTCTTCCGGCGTCGCAGGGAACCAGGTGCACCGCGCACATTGAGCGTCTCATACCAGGACTCCTTCGTGTTCCGGCGATTTCACCGGCGGATTGGCGCCCGGGGCGGAGCGGGGCAGAACAATGGTGAAGGTGCTGCCGCGACCCGGTGCGCTGGTGACGAGCACCCGCCCGTTGTGCTTGTCGACGATGACCTTGCACAGGGCGAGGCCCAGACCAAAACCCTTCGAACCGAAACCGTAGGTTCCCGACGAGTGATTCATCACGTCGCCGACTTCGTAAATCTTTTCGAAAATCCACTTGAGCTCGTGCTGCGCGATCCCGATGCCGGTGTCTTCCACCGCGATGTGGATCTCGTCACCCACGGGCTTGGTGACGATGCGCACCGCGCCGCCGTCGGGCGTGAAGCGGATCGCGTTGTCGACCAGCGACAGGAGCGCCTCGCCCATGCGCGGGGCGTCGACCTGCACCGGGAGCGCCTCGTCGCCCAGCTCGAGCACGAGCCGCAGCTTGCGGTTTTCGGCGACGGTGCGGCGACCGAGCGCGGTCTCGCGCACGATCTCGCGCACGTCGCGCCGGGTCAGGTGGAGCGATTGCAGGTCCTGCTCGTAGTAGGTGAGGTCCAGCATCGACTGCACCAGGCGGTTCAGACCGGTGAGCTGCTCGGTGATCATCATGGTGGTCTCGCGGATCTTATCGGGGACCGTGCCCAGGGCGCCGCTCGCGATCATCTCGTTGAAGCCCGTGATGATGGTGAGCGGGGTGCGCAGCTCGTGACCGGCCAGCGCGATGAAGTTGCTCTTCGCCTGGTCGACGCTCTTCAGGTGTCGCACGTAGCTCTTGAGCGACTCGCGCATGTGCGAGAAGTTCTTGCCCAACAGCGCCAGCTCGTCGCGGCCGCGCATGTCCACCGGGTAGTCGTACTCGCCCTTCTGCAGGGCCACCGACGCCAGCACGATGCGCGAGAGCGGGCCGGTAATACTCTGCGCGACCACGAACCCCAGCAGGAGGGTGACGCACACCGCCGCGAGTCCGCCGAACGCCAGACGTTTTTCCAGCGTCAGGATCGGGGCCATCTCCGCTTCCAGCTCGCGCGCGATGAAGGCGTCGAAGCCGTCGCCGGGATTCACGCCGGCGACGCCGACGTGGATGGTGAGGAATTCGCGACCGTCGTGGTTCTGGCCAAACGCCTCCGACAGCGTGACCGAACCGCGCGCGATGGTCGAGGCCACCCGCGCGCTGGGCCGCCACGCCTCCGCGTCGTGGGCGCCGGGGACGCGCTCGGGGAACGTGCTCGCGAACGGGTTGCCGCCGCGCGCGAGACACACGTCGGCGCCGGTCAGTCGCTTGACTTCCGCGACGAATTCGTCGTCCAGGTACGCGCCGAGCCGGATGATGGCTTCCAGGTTGTGCGCGACGTACACCGGCGCCACCGCGGCGGCGACGATGCGCTCGTCCATTTCGTAGAAGTCCGCCACCGCGGAGCCCTTCATGGCCATCTCGATCCCTGAGCGCCCGGTGGTGGTCGCGGTGTTGGTCACGCCCGGCGACCAGGCGCCGCCGGCGTCGCGCGACACGGTGGCGATCAGGCCGCCGTTGGGGTCGAAGATCTCCATGAAGTCCGCGTCGGTGATGCGGACGAAGTCGGCCGCCACGCCTTCCACGGTGGGGCGGAATTCGGTGCCGCGTTCGGCCGCCGGTATCGAAAAGGGAGCGAAGAAGCGCGGGTCGCGCACCGTGACCTGCGCCATGCTGACCAGCTCGTTGCGGCGCGAGGTGAGCATCTGCACGAACACCGAGCCCGACTCGGCCAGGCTCTCCTGCACGCGGCCGCGCACGGCGTGGTTGGCGGTCCGGAAGGCCGACAGCAGGATCGTGACGAGGATCGCGATCAGCGGGATCGTCGTCAGCACGATGATGCGTACCCGAAGGCTTCCGAATCGCAGCATGGCAGTGCGAGGGTTGCGGCCTCGTGGCTCCTACAGGTTCACGTCGGTTTCGGTGACGATGCCGTCTTCGATCGTAACTTTCATCGAGCGTTCGCCGAGATTCGGGTGCCACACCTTGAGCGTGTAGGTCCCCTCCGGAAGATCGGCGAACGAGTAGTCGCCCTGCTCGTCGGGCTGGGTGACGAACGGCGTGTCGACCACGAGCACGTACGCCGACATCGTCGAGTGGATGTCGCAGAACACCTGCACCATCCCCGGCCGGTCGAACGTGACCGGCTTCGACTTGCCCTTGCCGTAGTAGCCGAGGTCGAACTTCTTGGTCTTCGAGTACGAGAAGACGTTGTGGTAGACGAGGTCGCCGTTGGGAAAGTCGACGGTGGTGCCGACCGGGACGCCGAGCACGTGCGGCTCGAACGACTGGTTGATCTGCCGGAGCTTCGGCCGCCCGGCAGTTGGCCGCGGCTCGATGCGCGCGGTCGGGCCCTCGAGGTAGATCACGACGTCGCGCGGGGTCGCCATGCGCGGCGCGCCGCGAGACCCGGCGCCACCCGAGTTGAGCGTTCCCGCGTACGGGTCGAGCGACGACTGCATCGGGTCGTTGACCTCGGTCACCAGGTGGACCTTTCCGCGCAGCTCTCCGGCGGACGCGAACGTGGCAAAAAGCATCCAGACCAAGGGTATGAGAAAGATCCACCACCGGGGCCGAATGCGACGACGGCCCGCGCGGCGAGGACGGGGTATCGCGAGTGTCATAACGCTTCTACTTCCATATAGTTAGAGTGAATACGGGCCCCGGCCTCACGTCCGTGAAGCCCGCGTCTCACCCGGTTCTCGGGTCGTCGATCGAGCAAATGCTGCCTGGTTCGGGAAGTACCCGGAACGGATGAGCAACCGCTGTGCCGTCGAAGGAAGCGCGGACAAGCCTGGGGAGGAGCGAAAACGGACAGACTAGCGTTCGGCGAATACTTCGGTGGGAGAACTGGATCTATCTTCCCGCGGGAGACTCATGAACAACTCAACCGCCCTGGGATCGAGGTGCGTCCCGGACACCGAGCGAATATATTCCAGCGCTCTCTCTTCGTCCCAGCCCTGGCGGTAGGGGCGGTCCGAACGAATCGCATCCCAGACATCCACCACCGCGAACAGGCGCGCGGCCAGTGGAATCGCATCGCCCTTGAGACCACGAGGATAGCCGGAGCCGTCCCACTTCTCATGGTGACAGTAGGGAATGTCCAGCGCGTCGTGCAGATACTCGATCCGTTTGAGCAGCTCGTAGGCGTAGGTGGGATGCTTGCGCATCAGGACCCACTCGTCGTCGGTCAGCGTGCCCGGCTTGAGCAGAATGTGGTCGGGGACACCCATCTTGCCGATGTCGTGGAGCAGCGCGCCGCGCTTCACGTGCAATAGTTCGGCCTCGCTCATGCCCGCCCGGCGCGCCAGTTTCACCGTCAGCTCCGTCACCCGCTTCGTGTGTCCCTCGGTTTCTTTATCCCGCAGATCCAGCGCGCGCGACCATCCCTCGATGGTCGTATCGTAGGCCAGCTGCAGGTCGAGGTGCGTGCGCTGCACGTTCATCTCCGCCTGCTTGCGCTCGGTTATATCGATGGAGACGACAAAAATCCCCTCCGGCACCGGTTGGACGCTCATCTCGTACCAGCCGACCGACCCGTCGGGAAGGGCGAATTCGGTTTCCAAATGTCTCAACGCACGCTCTTCCATGCTGTGCCGGAGTGCCGCAAACACGTCCGTGCTCTCGATGCCCGGATAACATTCCATCATCGTGCGGCCGATCAATTCGGCCCGGGTCTTGTGCACCTGTTTCATGGCCGCGTCGTTGACGTACAGGTAGCGCCAGTCGAAGCCGATCAGCTGGCACCCCGCGAGCATCTTGTCGAGCGTGTTGATGTAGCGTTCCGTGGCCTTCTCCCGTTCCGTGAGACGCTGCTGGGCACGGATGTCCGATTCCCGGCCCAGGCGACGCAGGGCCGCTTCGGCACGATGCCGCTGGTCCACCGAACGAAAGATGGAATAGAGGCAGAGCAGCGACAGGCCGGTCAGGACACCCAGCTCCGGCGCCCCGTCAAAAGCGGCGTTTCGCACGCTCGCGACGAGCAAAGCCAGTGCGCCCATACAGAACGCAACAGTGGCGAGATTGCGGATGGCAAGGCGTTTCACAAGAGGCTCCCCATTGACTCTTGAAACGAGGCCCTCGTGGCTTCGGTGCCGGCTGTGGATGACCCTTACGCCGGATCAATTCCCATGCCAGCAGCGAGGATAGGGGCGTGGGAGGGAGGCGGCCCGCACGGGAAGAAGCACTGGAAAGGTGTGCGTCGGCTATGGTATAACGTGGCGATCGCGGGGCCAGGCAGCGGCAGGGCCGACTCGTCTGGACCGCAACGTTGTTCCTTCGACTTTCTGCCTCATTCTCAGACCGTCAATCGGAGCTGGTGTAGCTCAGCTGGTAGAGCAGCGCATTCGTAATGCGCAGGTCCGCGGTTCGATTCCGCGCACCAGCTCCATTCTCTTCAACGACTTCCGCGATTCTATCTCCCGGTCGCTATCCGGTGCTGAGGCCACTTCGGGGCCCCTTCCCACGTTGTAGTCACGGGCCGACATCGATCGACGGGTGTTTGCGTGCGCATTGACACTGGCGCCCCGTCTCGGATACGATCGTCTCACCTTCCAAAACGACTCGACCGAAGCCGCCGGACGCGTGTGGCCGCAAGGTATCTCCTAGGAGAGCGATCGCGGTATGGCAAGGCCGACAGGTCAAATGTTGACAGCAGACCTCGGAGGTTCGCTTGTGCGGGCGGTTATCGCTATTGCCCTCGGTTTTCTGGTCATCGTGTTTGCAATCCCATGTCCGGCCTTGGTCCCCGCCCACCTTTGGAGTCAGCGCTTCGGGGGGACGACCAGTGAAATCAGCTACGGCGTCGCGGTGGACGGGTCGGGGAATGTGTTGGTTACGGGGTATTTCGCTGGCACTGTGGACTTCGGAGGCGGAAACCTCGTAAGCGCGGGGGGCGCCGACATCTTCGTCGCGAAGTACGACGTGAGCGGCGCGCACCTCTGGAGCCAGCGCTTCGGGGGTACGGGGTTTGATTACGGCTACGCCGTGGCGGTGGACGGGTTGGGGGACGTGGTGGTTACGGGGATCTTCCAGGGCACTGTGGACTTCGGGGGCGGGAACCTCGGAAGTGCCGGTGGCAACGACATCTTCGTGGCCAAGTACGATGCGAGCGGCGCGCACCTCTGGAGCCACCGCTTCGGGAGTACGAGCAGCGATCAAGGCAACGCCGTCGCGGTGGACGGGTCGGGGAATGTGGTGGTGGCGGGATACTTCTTTGGCACCGTGAACTTCGGTGGCGGAAACCTCGTGAGCGCGGGAATCTACGATATCTTCGTGGCTAAGTACGATGCCGGCGGCGCGCACCTCTGGAGCCGGCGCTTCGGGGGGACGAGTGATGATTACGGCTACGGCGTTGCCGTGGACGGGTCGGGGAACGTGGTGGTAACGGGGTATTTCGCGGGCACTGTGGACTTCGGAGGCGGAAACCTCGTAAGCGCGGGGGGTGCCGACATCTTCGTCGCGAAGTACGATGTGAGCGGCGCACACCTCTGGAGCCACCACTTCGGAGGTACGGGCTTTGATTATGGCTACGCCGTGGCGGTGGACGGGTCGGGGAACGTGGTGGTGACGGGATACTTCGTTGGCACCGCAAACTTCGGGGGTGGGAACCTCGGAAGCGCAGGGAGTTGGGACATCTTCGTTGCGAAATACAACGCGAGCGGGGCGCACCAGTGGAGCCAGCGCTTTGGAGGGACGGGCGTTGACTATGGCGACGCAGTTGCGTTGGACGGGTCGGGGAATGTGGTAGTGACGGGGTACTTCGCTGGCACCGTGAACTTCGGCGGCGGAGACCTCATGAGCGCGGGGAGCTACGACATCTTCGTCGCGAAGTACGACGCGAGTGGCGCGCACCTTTGGAGCCAGCGTTTCGGCAGCATGAGCACTGATTACGGTTTCGGCATAGCGATGGACGGGGTGGGGAACGTGGTGGTCACGGGGACCTTCGAGGGCGCCGTGGACTTCGGCGGCGGGAACCTCGTAAGCGTGGGGGCGCAGGACATCTTCCTTGCAAAGTACGGCGAAGAAACCGTTCCGGTTCTCATCAGCCGTTTTGATGCAACCGCTCGTCCGGGTGGCGTCGACCTGACGTGGGAGTTGTCGAGCGACGAGGCGCTGGAGGGCTTTGCGCTTTATCGCGGCCAGGGACAGGCGCCGTCTGTCGTGATTGCCACCGGTGATGCCCAGACGACGCACTCGTACATGGACACATCGGTCGAGGCGGGGAAAACGTACCAGTACGAGCTCATGATCCGTACGTTGAACGGAGATGAGTTCCGCTCTCCAGTGGCGACGGTGACGATGCCGCGCGCGGTAATCACACTCGCGCAGAACTTCCCCAATCCATTCAACCCGCAGACGACGATCGAGTACACGGTGAGCAGTCTCGCGTCGGTCTCGATCGATATATTTGACGCGTCGGGTGCGCTGGTGAGACGTCTCGACCAGGGAGTTCGTGAGGCCGGGAGCTACAGTGCCGAATGGGACGGGCGCGACGCGGCCAACCGGTCCGTGGGCAGCGGCGTCTATTTCTACCGGCTCGCGGGCGTGAAGAGCGCAGAGACACGCAAGATGGTGCTGGTGAAGTAGACCGCGTCTCTTTTTTCTTCTTGAAGACCCGGTTGTCGAGTCGAGAGCGGCGACCGGGTTTTCGTTTGTGGGTGGAGCCAAGGCCACTTCTGTGGTACGGCTGTTGCGACTGCCTTAGGTTAGCGTGAAGCTGACTTTCGTAATGCGCAGGTCCGCGGTTCGATTCCGCGCACCAGCTCCATTTTCATCCAACCTGCGTTGAGTCTGGGTAGCCGTCGCCGTCTCTTGCGTCTGTTGACGAACGCAACCGCCGAAGACAAGCACGTATGGTATAGTTAATAACTTATCGTCGGGGAGGGCCATACGGCCCGGCAGTTCTCGGGCGCGGGCGGAACGCCGAACGACGCCGCGGTCGCGGCGTCTGGTGTGTACTTCGCGCGCATTGAACACGCAAGCGGCACGCGTTCCAAGAAGATGGTGCTGCTCAAATGAGGTTCTTATGAACGTCCTCTCGCGGTCTATTCGAATCATCGGGATGTTTGCTTTTATCACCAGCATGGTCTGGGCGACCGAGGGGGCGGCGGCCAAGAACGCTTACCTGTGGAGCAAACGCGCTGGCGACACCATCGGCGATCACGCGCGCGCGGTCGCAGTCGACGCCACGGGAAACGTCTACATTACCGGCCAAATGCGGGGTACGCTGGATTTTGGCGGCGGTCCTCAGGTTGGCGCCGGCTATACCGATGTATTCTTGGTCAAATACAACTCCAGTGGCCTCTATCAGTGGAGCCAGGTATTTGGAAATACGAGCTTCGACCTTGGCTACGGGCTCGCGACGGATGGTTTCGCAAATATCTACCTCGTGGGGGCGTTCACGTCCTTCATCGGCTTTGGGGGCGTGATAATCTCCAGTTCCGGCGACACCGACGCATTCATCGCGAAATTCAATTCGGCCGGCGTCGTGCAGTGGGCCAAGAAACTTGGCGGCGTCGACACGGAATACGCCCTTGGCGTGGCGGTGGACAACTCGGGAAACGCGGTCATGACCGGTTTTTTTGGCCCCGGATCGGTGACGGAGCCCGGGCTACCCACGATCACAAGCACAGGGGAAAGTGACATTTTCCTCATCAAATACGACGCAAACGGTGTGGCTCTTTGGTTGAAAGGTTATGGCGGTGTAGCGTTCGACGGCGCCGAAGAAGTCGCCCTCGACTCGGCCAGCAATATCATTATTACCGGGGTCTTCAACGACACCATGTCCAACATGGGGGGCGCCAGTCTCTCACATTTGGGGAATGGAGATATTTTTCTCGCCAAATTCAACGCGGCAGCTGTCCATCAATGGAGTCAGCGTTTTGGCGGTGCAAACTTCGACCATGGCTACGACGTCGCGACCGATATCGCGGGGGACGTATTCCTGGGCGGTTACTTCAGTGACAACGTGAGCTTCGGCGGAAGCGTACTCGCCAGCGCGGGGGCCACGGATGCGGTGCTGGCCCAATACAACTCGGCCGGCGTGCACCAATGGAGCAAGCGCTTCGGCGGTACGCTCACCGATATGACCTACTCTGTGGCCGCGGATGCGTCGGGCAATTGCGTGATCAGCGGGTTTTTCAACAATAGCGCGAGTTTTGGCGGGAGTACGCTGACGAGCGCGGGAAGCTCCGACGTCTTCGTCGCCAAATTCGCGCCGTTCGGCTTGCCGACGTGGAGTGCGCGGTACGGCGGCGTCGGGACCGACTATGCGTGGGGAGTGGCCCTGGGCCCAACTGGCAGCGCGCACCTGGCTGGCGGATTCTCGGGTCTCGCAAGCTTCGGTGGCGCCGTTCTCAGCGGGGGCCTCGAGGATATCTTTCTCGCAAAGTACGGGGCGAAGATCGCCGAACCGGTCATCTCGTCGATCAAGGACATCGGCAACGATCAGGGCCGAAAGGTGAAGATTGTCTTCACGGGTTCGGGACAGGACGACGCGGAGTCGTCGGTGCCGGTTATTCGTTACGAAGCCTATCGTCGCACGATAGCGGCGCCCAGTGCCCTTGTGGCGCGTGATCCAGCCGCGCTCTCGCCCCGGGGCCTGCTGATTCCGGAATGGACTGAAGTCGGTACCGTGAATGCGCACGGCGAGAGCGAATACAGCATGGACGCGCCGACGATCGGGGATTCGACCATCGCGCTGGGCCAATATCGATCGACGTTCTTCATTCGCGGCGCCACGGCCGAACCCACACCGTTCTTCGATTCCCTGACCGACAGCGGATATTCGCTGGACAACCTTGCGCCCGGGGCGCCGTCGAACTTCGCATACTCGGTCGGGCAACTCTCCTGGAATGAGTCGACCGATGCCGACTTCGACTACTTCACCGTCTACGGGTCGAATCTTGATGCGTTCGGTTCGGCGAACGTGGTGGACTACACCGTCGCGACTGACATGGACGTGAACGCCTCGCCGTATGTGTTCTACTTTGTCACGGCAACCGATTTCTCCGGGAACGAGAGTAAGCCCGCGAAGATCAACACGCTCTCGGGCACAGGTGGGGCGCCGAGGAGCTACGTACTCTCCGTCTCGAACTTCCCGAATCCCTTCAACCCATCGACCACGGTAAGTTACACGGTTCCATCACGCGGGAAGGTGACTGTGGCAATCTACGACGCACGCGGGGCGCGGGTGACCAGACTTGTTGACAACGAGGAACGCGACGCGGGTGCCTACCGCATGGACTGGAACGGTCACGCGGACAGTGGTATCGGGGTCTCGTCGGGGGTGTACTTCGCGCGAATCGAGCAGAATGGCGCCGTGCGGACGAAGAAACTCGTGCTTTTGAAGTGATATGGAAGTAGGCTAGCGTCGAGTAATACGTTTCTTGAAGGTGCATTGGTCGCAGTTTCCGTCACATCTCGGAGGCGCCGATGGGCAACCGAGCCGCTCTCACAACGTTCGTTTCCCTGCTGATCTCCATCCCCCTCGCCGCTCGTGGCGACTGGCCGGCAGACGGTTTGCCGATCTGCGACGTCATTCCTGCCCAGTACCAGCCCGTCTCGGTATCCGACGGCGCCGGTGGTGCCATCATCGCCTGGGGTGATTATCGCAACGGTAGTGGAAATTCCGACGTTTACGCCCAGCGCGTCGACGGAGCGGGTAACGTGCTATGGGTCGACGACGGAGTCGTCGTGTGCGACGCGGCCGGCCAGCAGAGCTCATTCACGATTCTCTCGGACGATGCGGGTGGCGCGATCATCGCCTGGGTCGACAACGGAAACTACAACGTCTATGGGCAGCGGATCGACGCTGTGGGCGTGGTTCAGTGGACGCCGAACGGCGTGGTTGTCTCGACCGCGGCGGGCCAAAAAAACGCGTTGACGATGACGTCCGACGGTTCGAGCGGCGCGATCCTCGCGTGGGAGGACAACCGCAACTCGGGGACCACAAACACCGATATTTTCGCCGCGCGCCTGACCGCGACGGGGGCCGTACTCGACCCGGCGGGAATCGCAATTTCCGTCGCCTCCGGCCTGCAAACGGAGCCTTCGATCGCGCCATTCCAAAGCGGCGGCGCGATCGTCGTTTGGACCGACCGTCGATCTGGACTTCCGCACATTTATGCGGCGCGAGTGTCCGCACTGGGCACCGTGGCGGATCCGACGGGCATCGTCATCAGCAATGTCTTCGTCCATGACGGCCCAGTGGCCGTCAGTGACGGAATCGGCGCGCTCATCGCCTGGCGCGACGCCCGAACGCCCAGTGGAGTCTATGCCCAACGGCTCGACGCGGACGGGCTCTCGCAGTGGACCGACGACGGCGTGCAGGTGAGCGGTACAATGAACCCCTCCGTTCCGATTCGAATGAGGGGCGACGGCGCCGGTGGCGCCATCATCGTGTGGGTGGCTTACAGCGGCCCCGACCTCGATATCTACACGCAGCGCATCAACTCGTCGGGTGTGCGGCAGTGGACTCCGGACGACGTCGTGGTTTGCAGCGCGGCCAACGAGCAAGCGAGATCGTGACCGCCTCCGACAACGGGGGTAGCGTCGTGATCGGCTGGAGAGACCACCGCGACGGGATGCAAGACGATATCTACGCGCAGCGCGTGGATGCGTCCGGGATGACACAATGGACGCCGGACGGCGTCTTGGTGTGTGGGGCCATGAACGATCAACTGGAGCTCGCTCTCGTTTCGGACGGCAGCGGCGGGGGGTTATTTGCATGGAAAGACCACCGGCTGCATCCGAACGGCACCCTGGCCGACATCTACGCACGCCGCGTCCTTTGGAACGGACAGCTGCCCACGAGTGTGGGGGACGCCCCAGCGCGGCAATCACCGTCCTTCCTGCCTACCCGAACCCGTTTGCGTCATCGACCGACTTGACTCTGTGGTTGCGCGAGCCGGCGGACGTGGCGATCGACGTGTACGACGTCGCTGGGCGGCGCGTGCGCGCGATGTTGCTCGACGACGTCCCGAAGGGCTGGCGGCGGGTTGCGATCGACGCCCGAGACGATTCGGGCCGTCCCCTGTCGAGCGGTGTATATTTCGCGCGGGTGGAGTCGCTGGGGACGACCGCCACGCGGAAGTTGGTACTCCTAAAATGATATGGAAGCGGCTGGTGTCGACCTCCGTTTCTGAGTAAGCGGTCGAGAGGAGAACGGTTCACCGACGATCATCTGCCAGCTGGCCCTGGCGACGGCGCTTGAGGATATTCGGCGGGGTTCCGGCATGTCGTACATCTAGCTAACTCACCAGGGAGGACCGTTATGGCGCGGCTCGTTGCCATATCGTTACTGATGATCCTTGTTGCGGGCATGTCATCCGCGAGCGAGGATCGGATCCTGTATCTCACGGTGAAGTACGCCGGCGGGGCCCTATCCCTCGACGACGCCCGCGTTGTCGTCGGAACGATCAAGCAGCCGCGGCAGCCCCGGCTGACGCCGGGGAGTCTCCACTTCACAGTCGCTGCCGCGGACGGTGAGGTGCTTTTTGCGGGTACGATCCCTGACCCAACGATCTTGCATGTGGAGTACGAGGACGACCAGGGCCGACTGCAAAAACTGACGGCGCGGCAGGACCCGGCGATCTTCGCCATCCGTATCCCCTATGACCACCGCTCCCACTCGGTGACGATCCGCCGGATCGACTCGACGATATTGGACGTCAAGCGGGTTAGCGAGGAGTCCAGGTTCCTCGGCACGCTCGTGATCGAGGAGGTGAGGAATCGATGACTAGACGCCGAACCACATTCCTCGCTGCCTTGACGTTTGCCCTGGTCGCACTGGGCCAGGCACCCGTGTCGGCGCAGACGTTTCCGGTGACCCCCATCCTCGTCAACGGGGACACGGCCGACAAGGTCAACATCGTGTTCCTCGGCGACGGGTACACGTCGGCCCAGATGGCGCTGTACCTATCCGACGTCCAGAACGCGACGAACGCCCTTTTCCTCTCGCCTCCTTACTCGAACTACGAGTCGTTCTTCAACGTGTACGCCATCGAGATCCCCTCGGTGGAGTCCGGAACCGACCACCCATACACCGCTGCCGATTGTCCCGGAGGGCTGTCGACGTTCTACCGTGACACCTACTTCAACACCACGTTCGACTACGGAGGAATTCACCGGCTGCTGGTGGCGCAGGACTACGAAGCGGTGTATTCGGTGCTGGCCGACAACTTCCCCGCCTGGGACGTTGTTTTCCTCGTCGTCAACCACTCGTACTACGGCGGGTCGGGCGGTGCCTTCGCCACGTTCTCGACGCACAGCTCGGCCGCCGAAATCGCGATCCACGAGGTGGGACACTCCTTCGCCGACCTCGCCGACGAATACGAATACGGCGGTATGCCAGGGTACGAGGCGCCCAATGCCACGGCGGAGACGACGCGCGAGCTGATCAAGTGGACCGACTGGATCGAAGCGTCCACCCCCGTGCCCACACCGTGGACCCCGCAGTATGAAAGCGTCATTGGCCTGTTCGAGGGCGCCGTTTACAACGCCCTGGGGTGGTACCGGCCCAAACTCGATTGCAAGATGCGGTCGCTGGGAATCCCGTTCTGCTCCGTCTGCTCCGAGCAGACGGTCCACGAGGTTTACAATCTGGTCCCGATCATACGCAGTCACGAACCCGGCGATCCGGCCGTCGCGTTGCACGTCGGCCAGACGCAGGAGTTCTCGCTCACGACCTCGCAGCCCGTCCCCAACACCATCGAGACCACTTGGTACGTCGACGGCTCGCCCGTCGAGACGGGGTCGGAAACCCACAATTTCTTTTCCGGCGACTACGGCTCCGGCACCTACTCGCTGCAGGCGGTGAGCCGCGACGTGACGGCGCTCGTCCGCACCGACCCGTCAAACCTTCTCGAATCGAGCTACACCTGGACGGTCTCCGTGGACACGGTCCTCACCGGCGTTGGTAGCACGGCGTTGCCGCAGGCACGTCTCCATCAGAACATCCCCAACCCGTTCAACCCGCAGACGACGATCGAGTACGTGGTCAGCGTTCGCGCAACGGTTTCGATTGAGATCTTCGACGTGTCAGGAGCGCGGGTCCGTGTTCTGGACCAGGGCGCCCGTGAGGCGGGGAGCTACCGCGCGGAGTGGGACGGCCGCGACGCGGCCAATCGATCCGTGGGTAGCGGCATCTACTTCTATCGGCTCTCTGGGGTCAGGGGCGCGGAGACGCGAAAGATGGTGCTGCTCAAGTGATTTGGCGATCTGAAAGGCCCGGCTGCCTCTTCAGCAGCCGGGCTTCTTCTTGTTACAAACTCGCTCAACCTACCAGATATGAATTCTTTTATCCGGCTCGAGATAGAGTGAGTCTCCCGGCTGGACGTTGAAGGCGGAGTACCAGGTGTCGATGCACGGGAGCGGGCCGTTGACACGGTACTCGGGGGGGCTGTGCTCGTTGGAGGTGACGCGCTGGGCGAGGGCGGCGGTGCGCATCTTGGATTTCCAGATCTGGGCAAAGCCGAGGTAGAAGCGCTGGTCGCCGGTGAGGCCGTCGATCACGGGCGCTTCTTCTCCGTTCAAACTCAGCACGTACGCCTGGTGCGCGATCTCGAGGCCGCCGAGGTCGCCGATGTTCTCACCGAGTGTGTTCTGGCCGTTGACGTGCATGCCGGGCAGGGGAACGAAGCCGTTATAGCGCTCGACAAGCGCATCGGCGCGCTCCTTGAAGCGGCTGGCATCGTCGGCTGTCCACCAGTCGCGCATGACGCCGTCGCCGTCGGACTTTCGTCCCTGGTCGTCGAAGCCGTGGCCGATTTCGTGGCCGATGACGGCGCCGATGGCTCCGTAATTCACGGCATCATCTGCATACGGATCGAAGAACGGGGGCTGGAGAATAGCGGCGGGGAACACGATCTCGTTCATGGGCGGGTTGTAGTACGCGTTCACGGCCTGGGGGTTCATGAGCCACTCTTTGCGGTCGACGGGCCGCGACAGCTTGCCGACCTGGTACTCGTACTCGAACGCCCGCGCGCGCATGACGTTGCCCATGAGGTCGTCCTTCGCGATCTTGAGGGCGGTGTAGTCGCGCCACTTCTCGGGATAGCCGATCTTGACGCCGAACTTGGCGAGCTTCGCGCGCGCGGCCTTTTTGGTGGCGTCGCTCATCCAGCTGGCGTTGTCGATGCGATCGCCCATGGCAATCAGAAGATTGCCCACGAGCTGGTCGATGTGGGCCTTGGCCTCGGGGGTGAAGTAGTGCTCGACGTAGAGCTTGCCGACGGCGTTGCCCATGGTCCCGTTGACGAGCCCAACGCCGCGTTTCCAGCGATCGCGCTGCTGCTTGGCGCCGGTCATCGCGGTGGACGTGAAGGTGAAGGTCGCGTCATCGAGATCCTTGGTGAGAAACGACGAGTTGTTGCGCAAGAGCCGCGCGGTGAGGAAGTCCTGCCACGCCTCGACGGGCGTCGGTTTGAAAACGGCCGCCATGCCGGTGTAGGCGCTCGGCGTCATAACCACGAATTCCTTCTGCGACCCCAATTCCGCTGCGCCCAGGTATTTGTCCCACGGAAAATCGGGAGCGAGCTTCTTGATCTGGTCGTGGGTCATCTTGTTGTAGGTCTTGTCGAGGTCGCGCGTCTGCTCGACGGGCCAGTGCGCCTCGGCGAGCTTGGTCTCGAGCGCGATCTGGCGGTCTGCGCGCATGCCGGGGTCGCTCTTGCCGGCCATGGTGAAGACGGTTTGCAGGTAGTCGTGGTACGCCTGCTTGGCCGCCGTGAAGCGCGGGTTGTCGGTCTTCAGATAGTAATCGCGGTCGGGGAGCCCGAGGCCGCTCTGCACGAAGTGCGGGATGTACTGCGACGGGACCTTCTCGTCCTGGTCGATATAGAAATTGAAGGGAGAATTGCTGCCGCCCTGGCCGCCGTTGACGCGGTTCATTTCGCCCATCAACGTGGCGATGTCGTCGAGACTCCTGGCTCCGTCGATCTTCTTGAAATACGGGTCGAGCGGTTTCAGCCCCCTGGCATTGAGCGCGTCCTGGTCGATGTAGCCGGCGTAGATCTCGGCGATCTTCTGGCCGGTGGTCTCGATGGAACCGGTCGCGCGGGTCTGCTCCTGGATGATGTCCTTGATCTGGTCCTCTCCGCGGAGCTGAAGAAGGGTGAACGATCCATAGCTGGACAGGTCCGCGGGAATCTCGTAGGTCTCGAGCCAGTGGCCGCTGGCGTAGCGGTAGAAGTTGTCGCCGGGCTTGGCGCTGGTGTCGCGGGCGGTCAAGTCCACGCCCCAGGCGCCGAGCTCGGGCTTCGTGTTCTCGCTGCTCGACACGCTGTTGCTGCCCGCAACCACAACCGTGGAAACGCAGACCAGCGCGGCGATCGTGGCCAGGTGGGTCCGTTTAATAGAAAGCGTTCGCATCGTCCTTTTCCTCTCTTGAACTTGGGGACGTCAGAAAGCGCGCGGGTGGGAGCTCATCGTTCCTACGCGAATTCGGGGCTATTGTTGCCCGACCGGACGGGCCGAATCAATGGGGAAGTGGGCTCCGCGCGGTTCCCGGTCGATTCCGCGCACCAGCTCCACTTCGTTTCAGACGGCGGTTCGACCTTTCATCCTTGTGAGCCGGCCAACTCGTCACCCTGCAGGAGATAGCCTCGATTGGCGCGCAGGCTCGGGGATGACAGAATCCTCCCTCGCCGGGCTCCACGTAACGCCCTGAGGATCAACAATGCTGAACCTCTCCTGCAGAATGGCCCAGATCAAGCCTTCCTTAGCGGGCGATCACCATCTTGCGCGTGATCGTCGTCCCGTTCGCGGTCACCTTGCAGAAGTAGACGCCGCTCGCAAGCTCACGACCACCATCGTCGAACCCGCCGAGTACGATTCTGTGCCAGCCCGCCGTCCGCTCCGGCAACACGGTCTCCCGTACCCTCCGCCCTGCAACGTCGTAGAGTTCGATCTCGACATCGGAGTTTGCGGGCAACCCGATGTCGATCTCCGTTTCGCCGCTGAATGGATTCGGATGGTTCGGGAGCACAGTGAGGCGGGTAATAGATGGCGAATTGCCGACGTGGGTGGTTGCCGAGACACTGGCTTCGTTCGACGGGGGACTCTGGTTCCTGTGCACGTCGTCGGCGGTCACAATGTAGTAGAGCGCGCTGGACGGCGCGGCCGCGTCCACCATCACGGTGTCCTCCACACTCGATAGAAAGTTGGCTGGCAGCGGCGTCACGCCCGCCATCGTCTTTCGATAGACCGAGTAGTCGCGCAGATCGGCGACACGGACGCGGTTCCATTTCAGCTGGACGTCGGTGCCGATGCGATGCGCCGTGAGATACAACGGGGCGGCGGGGGCGAGGTTGTCTACCGAGTGACCGCTCACGGCGTTGGATGCGAACGCGATGTGCTCGTCGGTGACGGCGTGGGCGGCCACCATGAAGAACTCGGTACCGGGGTTGCCTGCCACCGAGTCCGAGCGCGTTTGCGTGGAGAACGAATAGTTCGCCCACCGGTAGGCGGTCTGGGTGCCCACCAGCTCCCAGTAGTACCCGGAGGGTGCTGTGGCGTGGACGTGTGGCGGTGTGTCCGGACCGACGTGCTCGATGGCCGTTAACGCTTCGCCCGCGACAAGCGCCGACGCGTCGACTGCTCGCCAGATCGAGTAGTAGTCGATGGTGGCGGGGACCGGGAGGTCGCGACCGCTCGCGGTCCAGTTGACCGCCACTTTACCCCCCTGGTCGTTGGGGACGTCCGCGACCGAGGTCACAGCGGGCTCCGGGTGGCCCCAGTAGCCGTACGTCCCTTCCACGCGCTGGGCGTAGACGTCGGGGGCCAACGGTTCGCTCCGATAGTCGCTCCAGACCACGATGCTCCCGCCAGCTCCATCCGCGACGATGGCCGAGCTGGCCTGTGCTCCGGCGGCGTTGCAGAGGGGCGCTCCGTCGGATGCCCACTGGATCGAACCCGATGCATGGATTCGCTGCATGTAGATGTTTCCGGTGAAGTCTCTCACGTCGTCCCACACGACGATCGCACCGCCGATTCCGTCGGATGCGATCACAGGGTAGTATTGCGAATAGGTGGCAGTGCACAGCGGCACGCCATTCGGCGTCCAGGCGACCCCGCCGGAGGCCGTAACGCGTTGCACGTAGATATCGCCCTGGTCGAATCGGCCGTCCTGCCACGTCACGATTGCGCCCCCGGCCGCGTCCGAGGCAATCTTTGGGTAATCTTGGTCGGAGGACGCCGTGCAAAGGGCCACGCCGTTTGACGTCCACTGGGGCGTCCCGACGCCGTTGATCCGCTGCGCGTAGATGTCGAAGTCCGTTCCACTTCGATAGTCCTCCCACGTCACAATCGCGCCCCCGCTCCCGTCGGAGATGATCGTTGAATACATCTGAGTGTTCGCGGCGGAGGTCAGCGCCACGCCGTTCACCGCCCACTGAACCACTCCCGATGGATTGATCCGCTGTGCATAGACGTCATTACTAGTATCCCAGGCCACGAGCGCCCCCCCTGCTCCGTCCGGAACAATCCCGGGGTTGTACGGGGTATACGGAGCGGTGAGGGCCACCGGCACGCCATTGGCCGGCCACTGGACGGCTCCCGATGCGTTTATGCGTTGCGCGTACACGCCAACCCCGCCACTTCGGAAATCCACCCAGGTCACGATCGCACCCCCGGCTCCATCCGAAATGATCACGGGTGCTATTTGATCGCCCACGGCCGCGCACAGGGCCACGCCGTTAGCCGCCCACATCACTGACCCCGAGGCGTTGACCCGCTGCGCGTAGATGTCGTTGGTCCCGCCTCGAAGGTCGAACCAGGTCACGATCGCACCGCCCGTTCCATCCGAGACGAGCCTCGGTTGGTAGCGCGCGCCGGGGACCGCGGTGAGTGGCACTCCGTTGGCCGTCCACACGATCGCCCCAAAGGTTGTGATTCGCTGAACGTAGACTTGGTAGGTCCCGGTTCGACGGTCCAACCAGGCGATAATCGCGCCCCCCGCTCCGTCCGACGCGGGCACGGGGCTGAGCTGTTCATCCGCAGTGGTGCACAGCGCCGAACCATCGGGCTGCCAGTGCGCCGCGATAGCAGGCGAGACCACGGCCAGTGAAAGAATCCGAATGAGTGTGCCAATTCGCGCCATACGCAGTTGCATCCCTAGCGAGCGATCACCATCTTGCGCGTGACGGTTGCTCCGGCGGCGCGAACGCGATAGAAGTAGACCCCGCTCGGGAGCGTGCCCCCCGCGTTGTGAGCGTCAAACGAGATTTCACGCCACCCGGCGGCGAGTAGCCCCGTCCGTTCACGTCGAACACTTCGTCCAGTCACATCGAACACCTCAATCTCCACCGTGCTCGCCTTCGGCAACCCGATCTGCAAGGTCGTCGTTGCGACAAATGGATTGGGGAGGTTGTCCCGCACTGCAAGGCGGGAAATAGTTGGCGAATTGCCGACGTGGGTGGTTGCCGAGACACTGGCTTCGTTCGACGGGGGACTCTGGTTCCTGTGCACGTCGTCGGCGGTCACAATGTAGTAGAGCGCGCTGGACGGCGCGGCCGCGTCCACCATCACGGTGTCCTCCACACTCGATAGAAAGTTGGCCGGCAGCGGCGTCACGCCCGCCATCGTCTTTCGATAGACCGAGTAGTCGCGCAGATCGGCGACACGGACGCGGTTCCATTTCAGCTGGACGTCGGTGCCGATGCGATGCGCCGTGAGATACAACGGGGCGGCGGGGGCGAGGTTGTCTACCGAGTGACCGCTCACGGCGTTGGATGCGAACGCGATGTGCTCGTCGGTGACGGCGTGGGCGGCCACCATGAAGAACTCGGTACCGGGGTTGCCTGCCACCGAGTCCGAGCGCGTTTGCGTGGAGAACGAATAGTTCGCCCACCGGTAGGCGGTCTGGGTGCCCACCAGCTCCCAGTAGTACCCGGAGGGTGCTGTGGCGTGGACGTGTGGCGGTGTGTCCGGACCGACGTGCTCGATGGCCGTTAACGCTTCGCCCGCGACAAGCGCCGACGCGTCGACTGCTCGCCAGATCGAGTAGTAGTCGATGGTGGCGGGGACCGGGAGGTCGCGACCGCTCGCGGTCCAGTTGACCGCCACTTTACCCCCCTGGTCGTTGGGGACGTCCGCGACCGAGGTCACAGCGGGCTCCGGGTGGCCCCAGTAGCCGTACGTCCCTTCCACGCGCTGGGCGTAGACGTCGGGGGTTGTCGAGCCGCTGCGGTAGTCCTGCCACGTCACGATCGCGCCGCCGGTTCCATCCGGTGCGATCCTGGGGTCGCTCTGGGCGTTGACGTCGGTGCAGAGCCGCACTCCGTCAAGCGCCCACTGGGCCGCGCCCAGCGCATCGAGCCGCTGGGCGTAGATGTTGAACAGAGGCCCGTCGCGAGCGTCGCGCCACGTGACGACCGCGCCGCCGACGCCGTCGGCGGCGATCGCGGCAAAGTCCTGAAGATCTGCGGCGGCGCAGACGGCCACTCCGTTCGGAATCCACTGGATTGTGCCCGACGCATCGATGCGTTGCGCGTAAATGTCGGAGGTTCCAGCCACCCGACTGTCGTGCCAGGCCATGATCGCCCCGCCGGCTCCGTCCGAAACCATCACGGGGAAGGCTTGTTCGTTTGCGAGCGCACAGATGGCCAGCCCGTTTGGTGTCAACTGGATCACGCCCGACGCGTCGATTCGCTGCGTGTAGATGTCGTAATTGCCGCTTCGCGAGTCGGACCAGGTGACGATTGCGCCCCCGGCTCCGTCCGAGACGATCGACGGACTGCCCTGATCATTCCCGGCTGTGCAGAGAGGGGTGCCGTTGGCGGTCCACTGCGCCACGCCCGAGGCGTTTAGCCGCTGTGCGTAGACGTCGTAGTTGCCGCTTCGACCATCGGACCAGACGACGATCGTGCCACCGCCCCCGTCGGAAGCGAGCATGGGACCGCTCTGACTGTTCGCGGCGGCCGCAACGGCGATCCCGTTCGGTGTCCACTGCACAATTCCCATGGCGTTGATGCGCTGCGCGTAGAGGTCCGAGATGTCGTTTCGCGAGTCTGACCACGCCGCGATCGCGCCTCCGGCCCCGTCCGCGACTATCTTGGGTTCGATCTGGAAGCCCGGATCGGTGCAGAGCGGCACCCCGTTTGGCGTCCACTGGACGACCCCGAACGCATTAACTCGCTGCGCATATATGTCGGGCGCGCCGCTTCGATAGTCGAACCAGGTCACGATCGCGCCCCCGGCCCCGTCTGAGACGATCTTGGCATTTAACTGACCGTTTGAAGCAGTGCAGAGCGGCACCCCGTCAGGCGTCCACTGCACAATGCCCGAGGCGTTGATCCGCTGTGCGTAGATCTGGGGGTCGCCGTTAACGCGAACGTCGAACCAGGTCACGATCACGCCGCCGGCGCCATCCGAGACGATCGTCGGGGCGGCCTGTTCACCGGGCGCGGTGCAGAGGCCCGCACCGTCGAGTTGCCACTGCGCGAGTCCGGCAGCCGGCGTCGAAACAACGGCAACGGTCAGGATGATGGCGGCGATCCGGCGCATGCACGGCGTCTGGAGTGACTGGCGGCGTCGGCGACCGCCTATCCACTGCGGGGAGCGGACACCCGGCCGACGGCTGCGGGTGTCGGCGACCAGACGGGACTTCCGGAAACTGCGAAGCGCTGGCGCCATTGAATATTAGCGGAATCATCGGCGGGTTGGCAACAAGATGGTTTGCATGGCCCCGGACCGTCTTCGACTTTCCGATGATCGACAATCTGCGGATCGCGCACGGCCAGCGCTGCGCTCTGGTGCTCACCCACGTCTCCGACCAGACGTGTTGTCGCGCTGACCGGGGGTCTGATAGAATGCTCGCGGCCGGGCTCCAGAGACGCCCGAAGTCGCCCCGCTTTCTAGAGACCCTGGAGGTACGACATGCGATTGCAGATGAGCGCGGCGTTGATCGTCATCGCGCTGGGAGCCTCGAATGCTTCCGCCGGACGGCTCTTCGGCGACGTGAAGGTCAGCGGCAAGCCGGCGGCGGAAGGCATGCTGATCACGGTGCAGGCTGCCCCCAAGCCGGCGGCGGAGAAGGAAAAGGTCGCGGCTGCGCCGGTGGACTCGGTGAAGACCGACAAGGTGGGCTCTTATAAGGTCATGGTGAAGAACGAGGGGAAGTACAATCTCACGGTGCACCTGGGGAAGCAGATAGCGGTGCTCGAGGTGTTCTCGTACAAGGAGCCCACGCGCTACGACCTGGTGGTCGAGGAGAAGGACGGCAAACTCACGGTACGGCGGAAGTGAGTCCGGCCCCATGACCGAAGAGGGCAAGCACAAGGATACCTGGGACAAGGTACAGATCATCCTCGCGCCGATGGGCGGGTTGCTGACGGCGCTCGCGATCGCGATGTTCGGGTTCATTACCTCGAACAAGCTGGATCAACGGCAGGCGTTGGAGACCAACACCCGCCTGTACTCCGAGTTGATGAGCCGGCGCGAGGAATCGGAGAGCGCGCTTCGCAAGGACATGCTCGTGTCCATCATCGCGTCGTTCCTGAATCCCAACCGAACCGATATCAACGATGACGTCTTGAGCCTGGAGCTGCTGGCCTACAATTTCCACGAGTCCCTGAATCTCAAGCCGCTTTTTCTGGACCTGATGCGGCGGATCAAGAGCGCCGAGGCCGCGGCACCGTCCGCGGCGAAGCAGGCCGAGTATGCGGAATACACGGAGCGGCTCGAGAGCGTGGCCCGCGAGATCGCGCGCAAGCAGATGATCGTGCTCGAGGGCGTCGGCAGGCGCTTCGACCGCACCGTCGACTTGTCGGGGGATCCCGACGGCACCTCGCTCGAGACCGCGGTCATGACCCTGGATTCGGTGCAGACCAGCGTCTCTATCGACGTCGTGCACGTGGATCGCGTCAAGCGCGAAGTCGAAGTGAGCGTCAGCATCGAAACCCCGGATCCGGAACTGGGACGGCAAAGCAAGGTCGCGAGCTTCACCGTCAGCTTCTTCGACTTTCCGATGATCGACAATCTGCGGATCGCGCACGGCCAACGCTGTGCCCTGGTGCTCACCAACTTCTCCGACCAGGCGGCCGAGCTGACCGCGGTGCTGTTTCCCGGCGCCTACGCGAGCCTGAAGGAAAAGCCCTACTACAATGAGGTGATCCAGAGCGTACTGAACGCAAGTCATGCGCAGCGCTGAACGGAGCCGCCGCCTGTAATTCTTCTGCTTCTCCCGCCACCGGTGACGGGGATATCGGCCCGGGTTCACATCCACAAGAAAACTCGTGGGCAAGTGGCCCTGACGCATGGTATAATCGCTCGCTAGCCTGTTACTCAGTACCCGTTAAACAGTCAAAACGAAAGGGAGACCCCTATGAGAATGCGCAAACGGGTAGGAGTTACCGTTCTCTTACTGGGTGTAATTGCGGCGACGGTCGTGGTTTTGTCGCCGGGTGAAACCAAAGATTCCAATGCACTTGCCGTCGGTTCAACCGATGTTTCGCCGGTGGGCACAAGCGCCATGCGGGCGTACATCGATCCGGAAACCGGACAGCTCACGACCGGTATCGAACCGGTCGAATCGGTGATCGAGCTCAACCCGGAGCTGGAGAACGCGTTGCGTCAGGACTCGGAGGGCCTCGTCCCCGAGTATCGTGCCAACGGCACCGTGGCCTTGAATCTCCAGGGCAGATTCCAGAGTGCCTCCGTTGTGCGCATCGGTGAGGATGGCAAGGTCATCATCTGCAGCGACAACGTGGCGGATACCCAGCAAGCCTTCACCGAAACGTCCAACCCTGGCACCCCGGAGGTGAAGTGATGCGACGCATTCTGGTATTGGCAGTGCTTTTCGCGCTCGCAGTCGCCAGCGTCAGCAACGCTGCGACGATCACGATCCTCAACAACGACGGTGCGGGCGAAGGGTTCAATGACCCGACTCCGGCGGTGCCGGTTGGCGGGAATCCCGGACTGACCGTGGGCCAGCAGCGGTTGAACGTGTTCCAGTACGCGGCCAACATCTGGGGCTCGCTGCTCCCGAGTGCGGTGACCATCATCGTTCGCGCCCAGTTCGATCCGCAGACCTGCAATGCGACGCAGGCCGTGCTCGGCTCGGCGGGCGCCACCCAGGTGTTCGCGAATTTCCCGGGTGCTCCGCTTGCGAATACGTGGTACAGCGTTGCGCTGGCGAACAAGCTTGCAGGCATGGACCTCGACACGACCCTCTACGATATCAACGCAACCTTCAACAGCAACCTCAACGGACAGGTCGGCTGTCTGGGCGGGATAGGCTGGTACCTCGGCTACGACGGCCTCGAAGGCGTCAATATCGAGCTGCTGCCGGTAGTTCTGCACGAACTCGGTCACGGCCTCGGCTTCCAGACGTTCGTGAACCGGACGACCGGCGCCGAGCTTGGACCACCCACGCTCCCGGACCGCTACGAGCGGTATATTCTGGACAATGGACTGGGACTCACGTGGGACAACATGACGCCGGCACAGCGCGTGACGTCGGCGATCGGCAACAACATCGTGTGGAACGGGCCCTGCGTTACGGCTCATTCCGTAGATTTCCTGGGCGGGACGCCTAAGCTGACGGTCAACGCCGGCGCACCGCTTCCGCCGAAGATGGACATGAACGTGGCTGCGTTCGGCCCGCAGGCGTTTTCGGTGACGGGGAATCTCGTGCTGGTGGACGACGGGGCCGCTCCCCTCACCGACGCGTGCACCCCGCTCGTCAACGGTGCGGCGATTCTCGGTAACATTGCGCTCCTGGACCGCGGCACGTGCACGTTTGTCGCCAAGGCACTGGCTGCGCAAAATGCCGGCGCCATTGCGGTGGTCATTGCCAACAATGCGGCTGCTCCGCTGGTGCCGGGCGGTGCCGATCCATCGATTCTGATTCCGGTGGTCGGTATAACGCTGGGCGATGGCAACCTTCTCAAAGCGGCGCTGTTGAACGGGGCTGTGAACGTCACCCTCGGGCCCGACCTGACTCAACTCGCGGGTGCCGATGCTGCCAATCACGTCAAGCTCTACGCGCCTAACCCGCTCCAGAGCGGCTCGTCGACCTCGCACTGGGATGTCAGCGCCTTCCCCAACTTGCTGATGGAGCCGGCGATCAATAACAACCTGTCGAGCACTGTCGACCTGACCCTGCATCAGATGATCGACATGGGTTGGCTGGGACCGTGTGAGAACCCGGTGGCGGTCGCGATCTCTGCGTTCGACGCGAGGGTCACGGGTGCTGCGGTCACGCTCCGGGCGAAGTTCCTCTCTACCCTGGATGACGCGCAATTCGTTGTCGTGTATCGCGCCAACGGGGGCAGTGAGAGCTTCAGCGGGATCAAGACGTTGAACGCGCCGAGCAACGGCGACTTCATGTTTGTCGACGCGACCGTGGTCCCGGGTCATTCGTACCGGTACAAGATCGGCGTCGTCGACGGCGACGGCGAGTACTTCTCGCAGGCGGCCGGAGTGGAAGTCCCGACCGCTCGCATCGAGCTCTCGCAGAACTCGCCGAATCCGTTCAATCCCACCACGACGATCCGCTTCTCGCTTCCGGCGAGTGAGCGTGTCGGCCTGGCGGTCTACGCGGCGAACGGTTCTCTGGTCCGGACGCTGGTCAACGGCGTTACCGAACCCGGCGCCCACAACGTCACGTGGGACGGCCGCGACATGGCGGGCAACCCGGTCAGTTCAGGCATGTATTTCTATCGCCTGACGGCAGGGAAGTTCAGCGAGTCGAGAAAGATGGTTCTCCTGAAGTAGAGAAGCGTCACGATTCGTAGTTGCAGCAAGGACGCCCGGGTTTCGCCCGGGCGTCCTTCTGTTTTCAGATGGAAGGTTTCCATGGACGCAGCCGGCAATCGCTGCTAGAGTCGCGGCGCATAGCGATCGACACCCGCTCAATCTGCGGACGGTTTTACGTTGACCTCACAGCCAGCCGCTTGATCCGGCCCGAATAGGAGATGACATGCGTTCTCATGCTGGACTTGTGCTCATAACCATACTGATCTTGGTCGGCTCGTCGCGCACCCTGCACGCAGAGGGATCGGTGGCCTCGAGGGACACCATACCGGAGTCCAACTTCTTCACGGTGTCCGTTGGGGAGTCGTGGCCGGTCGGCGGACCCGTCGAGGACTCGTATGAAGCGGGTCTCACGGTGGGGGCGTCGTTTCGAAAGGGGCTCATGTCCAGCTACCTGGGCGGGCTCGAGTTCGGTTACACGTGGTACTCGCTCGACAGCGCCAACCTGGCGGAGACGAACCCGGGTTCGACCTATTCCGGCGGTGACATGGGGCTCTTGAGCATCACGACCGAGAACGACTACCTCTTCGGCTCTGCGGCAAACGCACTGCGCCCCTTCCTGAACCTCGGCATCGGGTACTACAAGTCCTTTGTCGACGACGCGACGGTCACGACTGGTTCGACACCCGCGAGTTATTCCACCGGAGTCTACGAAGGCAGCTTCTTTGGATTCCACGCCGGGATCGGCGCGCTGATCAACCGGGATCGCTTCGGCCTGCGCCTGGACACGAACTACCAGCATCTTTTTGCGGGCGGCCCGGACCTCGAGTTCTTTACGGCGCGCGGCGGGATCGTCTTCTACCTCGACTGATCGTCACGGTTCGGTTCATGGTATACTAAGCGCTGGACTCAACGCGGTATGGCGATGTGGAAGTTGAACGCTGTGCATTCGTAAAGGAGACGAATATGCGAAACCGGGCGTGGCTTCTGCCTTGCGTCGCCGTGATCGTGGCCGTGTGCGCATCGACGGCGGGCGCCACCATGACCATCACCGAGACCTACACGGTCGATCCAGGCTGGGAAGCCGGTGGATACTGGGAATTCACGGTGACCAACCACACCGGCGCGGACGTCTACATGGTCGCGGTCGGAAACTCCCTCGCGGACTTCGTGGTGGTGAGGTATCCCGATTTGGTCGGTGTCTGGGATCCGAACCGCATAGATGCATACGATTGGAACGTCAACGAGTTCACGTTTCGACCGATCGCGTGGACGGCGCCGGATCTCTCGACGTTCCCGACCTCGGTGTACTTCCCGGGCGCCACGCAGATTCTCATGTACTACGTTCTCGGCTCCAACGCGCCGCTGGCGGATGGCGCGACGATCAGCGGGTTCATCTTCAATTACCCGTACGGTCTCGCCTCGTCGGGCGGTCCGCTCGCGCCGTTCGCCGTGGGGGCGCCTTTCCTGGCGTTCAATCGAGACGGCGAACTGGTCGCGCAAGGGGTCACGAATGGGGCGCCGTTGGCGACTGACCATCGAACCTGGGGCGCGATCAAGGCGCTGTACCGCCAAAGGTAGGCCCCCATGTTTCGTCGGTGGTTCACGCGCGGGTGCGCGCTGCTGATCGCGCCTCTCCTCTCCGTCCCGGCATTCGGAAGTTCGTTCTACTCATTCGCGTCAAGCAACGAAGGCTGGCAGGTCGTCGACTTTCCATTCTTGACGCACAATCCAACGCCCACTACCGCCGCCCTGCCGTTCGACGGCGCGTTCGGCAATCCTGCGGGTAGCGTGCGCGTGGGGGATGTCTTCGGGGAGACCGGGATCACGGCGCCTGCCGCTCACCTGGGTGATCAGGCGGCGATCTACGGCGATACGCTGCGCTACGACATCCTGATTCGGTACACCGACAACCTCGCTTACCCGGCGGTGGTGCTCAACGGCGGGACCATGTCCATCTACTACGAGACGCCCTCGCCGGCGCTGGACGTGTGGGAATCGCGCGCGATTCCGCTCTCGGAAGCCGGTTGGAAGGTCAGCAACACCGCCGCCGTCGCGACACAGACCGATTTCATGAACGTCCTCTCGAATCTCACCGGTATCTACATCGCGACCGAATGGCGCACCGGACCCGACGATACCAACGTCGACAACATCTTCTTGCCGGGCGGACCGACCGGGGTCGTGGGGGCCACTCCATCCGCCCGCGGCGTGGTGGTGCGGCCCGCGTTTCCGAATCCGTTCGGCGGGGCTACCGAGATCGCGTTCACGCTCGATCATCCCGGACTCGTAACCGTCGCGGTATTCGATGTGCAGGGCCGGTTGGTGCGAACCCTCGCGGCAGAGCGCTTCGTTACCGACCGCGCGACCGTGGCCTGGGACGGGAAGAGCGACGGCGGAGCCGACGTTCCGTCGGGGACCTACTTCGCGCGCGTCGTGACGGCGGCCGGAGGCGTCGCCGCTGAGAAGGTCGTTCGAGTCAGATAGCGCGCCCAGGCCGCCGGGCGCGAAACAGAATCACGTCGGCCGCACTGGAGGAAGCAGTCATGGCTAGTAAGCGCCGAATGGGTGCGGAGGAAGCGAAGGCCATTGGTTCCGCGCTCGGGATCGACTGGGCAAAGGTCGATCTGGAGCAGTTCCGTCGCGGGCTCGAAGTCGAGCTCGAGCACGGCGCGCGAGACCCGGAGACCAATGTCACCAACGATGACCTCACCCTCACCGGGAAGATCGCCTGGGCGCATCTGAAGGAATTCCGCGACTACTACACGCGGCTGGACCAGCTGGAGGCGGAAGCGGACGCCTACTGGTCTTCGCGCCGTTGAAGCGGACGGCAAGCGGGTCAGCCTTGCCGCAGTAGCAGCACCAGCATCGTCCCGGAGATCGCCAGCTTTCGCCGCTGTTCACTGCTGAGTAGTCACGGCATCCGCGCCAAGGTGATGCGCTTGACTTGGTTCTAACGAAGCCCTACTCTCCATATTACCAAGTGGCATTCCCAGGTGCCCCCCGCTGGCAGCATCTGTTTCGATGCGCACTGGCCGCAAGTAGTGCACACCTTTCATGGAGGCGCGTCTCATGCACCCGCGGCCGTCAGTCCTGCCCCTCACTCTCCTGATTCACATTGTTTGGGGATGTCTTGCATTATCGCCTGCGCACGCGACGGTCCCGGTTCACGAATGGAGTCAACGCTTTGGCGAGACCGGCGAAGACGTAGCGTTCGGCGTGGCCACAGACGGAGCGGGCAACGTTGTCATTACCGGACTGTTCCAGCAGGGGATTAGCTTTGGCGGCAGATTCCACGGCGCCAAGGGGACTTTCGACATATTCCTGGCCAAGTTTGACCCAAACGGTGCGTACCTGTGGAGTAAGACTTTCGGAATGACCCCTGGTGGGGGATACAACGGAATCCTTAATGCGAGGGGCGTAGCCGCGGATGGATTGGGTGGTATCGCCATGGCGGGGTATTTCCAAGGCACCATGAGTTTCGGCGGCGCCCCACTGACGGCAGTGGGCTCGGGCCTCTTTGTCGCCAAGTACGATGCCAGCGGCGTTCACGTGTGGAGTCGCGCATTGGGGGCTAATGGCCCCGAGGACAGCTTCGGGCTCGCTGCGGATGGATCGGGCAACACCATCATCACGGGGGCCTTTGCAGGCTCGATGGATTTCGGCGGTGGCCTCCTGACCAGCGTTGGGGGCAGCGAGATTGTCATTGCAAAGTATGATGCGAACGGCGCTCACCTGTGGAGCCGGCGTCTCGGCAGCTTGGGCAACGACTACGGCGTAGACGTCGCGGTCGACGGGGCGGGGGGCTTCGCCGTCACCGGTCTCTTTAGCGGTGCGGTGAACTTTGGTGGTGCGACACTGACCAGTGTCGGGGCCACTGATGTATTTCTCGTCAAGTACAATGCCGATGGTGTGCACCAGTGGAGCCGGCGCATGGGAGGGACAAACTTCGACGACGTGGCGGGGGTTGCCGTAAACGCAGCGGGAGACGTCGCCATCCACGGTGAACTGTTCACCAGCGCGAATTACGGAGGACAGACGCTGACGAGCGTCGGGAGTACCGATGTCTACGTCGCGAAATACGACGCGGGCGGCCTGCACGTGTGGAGTCAGCGCTTCGGCGGCGTGGACATGGACCGCGCCCGCGCCGTCGCCATGGACGGGTTGGGCGACGTGGTTATCAGCGGTTCATTTTCGGGAACGGGGGATCTTGGCGGTGAGCCGATCGTTGGGGGTGCCGCCGATATATACCTCGCCAGGTACGATGCCGCCGGCGTCCACAAGTGGAGTCGGGCGTTCGGCCACCCTGCCACTATTGACGAGGGCTACGGAATTGCCACGGACGCGCTCGGTGACGTTCTCCTCACCGGCGCATTCACCCAGACGATAGATTTCGGCGGTGGGGTTCTGACCACCGAGGGATGGGACGACATTTTCCTTGTCAAGTTCAGCGAAGAAAGTCCCGTCCCTGTCCTGTTTACACTTTTCACGGCCACGCCCCGCGGTGCCGTCGTGGAAATAGCTTGGGATGTGAGCAGTGACGAGGTCCTGGGCGAAGTAGCGCTCTATCGTCGCGAGGGAACCGCGACGGAGCCGATCCTCGTCGCAACCGGCAGTGCGCTCGCCGCGCACTCGTACCTGGACGCCACGGTCGAAGCGGGTCGGACGTATCATTATGAGCTCGTTATTCGGACCGCGGGCGGGGACGTGTTCCGCTCACCTGTGGCGACGGTAACGGTTCCGACGTTCATCACTACTTGGAGCAGAACCAACCCAACCCGTTCAACCCAAGCACCACCGTCACGTACACGTTGAGCGAGCGCGCGTTCACGAGCATAAGCATCTACAACGCGGCGGGAGCTTTGGTTGCGCGACTGGATGAGGGCGAACATGAACGAGGCACGCATCGCGTGGAGTGGAACGGTCGCGATGCGGCGGGAAGGCCCGTGGCGAGCGGTGTCTACATCTACCGGCTCGAAGGCGCAGTAGGCGTAAACGCGAGGAAGATGTTGCTCCTCAAGTAACGTTCGCCCAGACCAGACGCCACCAGCTTCATCTTGCTTCTGCGAGAGCGTGGCGCGACCGTCGCGGTGCCAAGCGTGGTGGAGCTGGTCAGCGCGCCGGATAACAACCCGGCCGCCGTCCCCCCGTCGAAGTTCATCACGCGCGCCAGCAACCACGTCGCCCCGATGCCGGTCGCGCACAGAATGATGGTCAGCACAATCTGCGGCACAGCGCTCGAGCCAAGGGCCTGAAAGAACTCGGGCCCGGTCCGAAACCCGATCGCGAACAGGAACAGCAGGAAGAAGACGGTCTGGAGCACGGGCGAGGCGTCGATACCGACCTGGCCGACCAGGAGACCCGCGAAGAGCGCCCCGAGCACCGAGCCGAGCTGAAAGCTCCGCACGCGGATGCGACCGAGGGCGTGGCCGAGCGCGAGAGCCACGAACAACGCCAGTTCCGGATTCTCGCGCAACGCGCCGGTGAACCAACTCACTTCGCCACCTCCCGCGAGCAAGGAAGAAATCTCTCTACACCGTGTTGACCTTGGCCGGGGAAGCGTACCACTAGCAAGTGGAAAACAGAATCTGTCGTTGATGGTGAGGCCATTTTCGACTGCTCGCTTCGGCGTCACCCATTTCGCCGCTGTTCACTGCTGAGTAGTCACGGCATCCGCGCCAAGGTGATGCGCTTGACTTGGTTCTAACGAAGCCCTACTCTCCATATTACCAAGTGGCATTCCCAGGTGCCCCCCGCTGGCAGCATCTGTTTCGATGCGCACTGGCCGCAAGTAGTGCACACCTTTCATGGAGGCGCGTCTCATGCACCCGCGGCCGTCAGTTCTGCCCCTCACTCTCCTGATTCACATCATTTGGGGATGTCTTGCATTGTCGCCTGCTCACGCGACCGTCCCGGTTCATGAATGGAGTCAACGCTTTGGCGAGACCGGCGAAGACGCAGCGTTCGGCGTGGCCACAGACGGAGCGGGCAACGTTGTCATTACCGGAACGTTCCAGCAGGGGATTAGCTTCGGCGGCAGATTCCACGGCGCCAAGGGGACATTGGATATCTTCCTGGCCAAGTTTGACCCAAACGGTACGTATATGTGGAGCAAGAGTTTCGGGTACCCCCCCAGCGCTGGACTGAACGGCATCTGCAAAGGGGTGGCCGTAGCGGTGGATGGATCGGGTGGTGTCGCCATGGCGGGGTACTTCCAGGGAACGATCAATTTCGGCGGCGGGCCCCTGACCGCGATAGACCTGCAAGACGTCGTCGTTGCCAAGTTCGATGCCAACGGCGTTCACGTATGGAGTCGGGTCCTGCGGATTGGCGGCCCCGAGGACAGCTTTGGACTGGCCGCGGATGTAGCCGGGAACACGGTGATCACCACCGCGACCGGAGGGACGGTGGATTTCGGCGGTGGCCTCCTGACCAGTGGCATGGTCGTCGCCAAATACGGTCCGAACGGCGCTCATCTGTGGAGTCGGAGCTTCGGCGGCGCGAGCGGCGGATTGGGCTGGGACGTGGCCGTCGATGGGTCGGGCGACATCGTTGTTGCCGGTAATTTCGCCGGTACGACGAACTTTGGAGGCGAGACGATGACCAGTGCCGGGTACACGGATGGTTTTCTCGCCAAGTACGATGCCGACGGGAACCACCAGTGGAGCCGGCGCTTCGGGGGTTACGGGTACGACGGCGTGAAGGGGGTCGCCGTGGGTGCCGCGGGAGACATCGCCGTGCACGGTGAATTCAGCGCTATCGCGAATTTTGGTGGGCAAGACCTGACGAGCGCCGGGAACTTCGATGTCTACGTCGCGAAGTACGACGCGGGCGGGCTCCACCTGTGGAGTCATGGCTTCGGCCGCGTGACCAGGGAATTCGCCCGCTCCGTCGCCGTCGATGGATTGGGTGACGTGGTGATCAGTGGATCATTTGCGGGACCTGTGGATTTTGGGGGCGGGCCGATCGGCGCGGGTGTCGCCGACATCTACCTCGCCCGGTACGATGCCGCCGGCTTCCACAAGTGGAGTCGGGTCTTCGGCCATCCCGCCACCGCTGACGAAGGGTGGGGAGTTGCCGTGGACGCTCTCGGTGACGTTCTCCTCACCGGCTTATTCACCGAAACGATAGACTTCGGCGGCGGAGTTCTGACCACCGAGGGGCGGGACGACATTTTCCTCGTCAAGTTCAGCGAAGAGAGTCCCGTTCCGGTACTGTTCACGCGCTTCGCGGCCACGCCCCGCGGTGCCGCGGTGGAGATCGCGTGGGACGTAAGCAGCGATGAGGTGCTGGGTGAGGCCACGCTTTATCGTCGCGAGGGAGCCGCGACGGAGCCGATCCTCGTCGCAACCGGCAGTGCGCTCGCCGCGCACTCGTACCTGGACGCCACGGTCGAAGCGGGTCGGACGTATCATTATGAGCTCGTTATTCGGACCGCGGGCGGGGACGTGTTCCGCTCACCTGTGGCGACGGTAACGGTTCCGACGTTCATCACTACATTGGAGCAGAACCAACCCAACCCGTTCAACCCAAGCACCACCGTCACGTACACGTTGAGCGAGCGCGCGTTCACGAGCATAAGCATCTACAACGCGGCGGGAGCTTTGGTTGCGCGACTGGATGAGGGCGAACATGAACGAGGCACGCATCGCGTGGAGTGGAACGGTCGCGATGCGGCGGGAAGGCCCGTGGCGAGCGGTGTCTACATCTACCGGCTCGAAGGCGCAGTAGGCGTAAACGCGAGGAAGATGTTGCTCCTCAAGTAACGTTCGCCCAGACCAGACGCCACCAGCTTCATCTTGCTTCTGCGAGAGCGTGGCGCGACGTGCCTTCCAGGCACCGTCTCGTCATTTCATGAGTGAAACTATCTCTCCTGTCCATGCTGCCTCCCACACCTCGCGACGCATCACCGTCTGGTTGGTGGCGCTGCTCGCACTCTCCAGCGGGATCCTGAACCTGTATTCGGTGGTCCGGCCGATTTCTCCGGCCCGCGTCGCCGCCATCGAGAGTCTCTTCCCCGGGGGGTTTGTCCACCTGTCCCGCTTCGTCACCCTCCTGGCGGGGGTGGCGCTCATCGTGGTATCGGCGAACATTCTCAAGCGCAAGCGGCGCGCGTTTCACACCATGCTCATTCTGCTGACGGTGTCGGCTGTGTTCCATCTGGCGAAAGGGCTCGACTACCGGGAGGCGGTCATTTCATTCGTGAGTCTGCTCGTGCTGCTGCCGGCACGCCGCCATTTCACGGTTCGCAGCGGGAGGCCCGGGCTCAAGCGCACGATCGTCGGCGTCGCCTTTGTCGTGGTCGTGGTGGCGGTCTATGGAACGCTGGGGTTCTGGTTCTTCGACCGGCGGGAGTTCGGGATCGAGTTCACCATCGTCGATTCGGTGCGACGGACGTTCGAGTTTTTGCTCTTCTGGGGTTCCCCCGACATCGTGGCGCGAACGCGCCTGGCGCACTGGTTCATCCAGTCGCTGTACGTGTTGAGCATCACCGTCATTCTGTACGCGATGGTGGAGCTGTTTCGCCCCGCGCTCTACCGTTTGCGGGTGCTGCCGCGCGACCGCAGCGCGGCCGCCGCGCTGCTGCAACGATACGGCCGCTGTGCGCTGGACTACTTCGCGACCTGGCCGGACAAGTCGCTGTTCCTGACCCGGGCGAGGGACTGCTTCGTGGCCTATCGCGTCGACCGCAGCTTCGCGGTAGCGCTCGGGGATCCGATTGGACCGGACGATCGGATCGAAGCGGCGATCCGCGAGTTCGCGGCGTTCTGCGCGGAGTCCGGCTGGGTGCCGGTGTTTCACCAGGCCCTGCCCGAGTTCTGGCCGGTGTATCAGTCACTCGGATTTCGCCGGCTCAAGCTCGGAGACGAGGCCGTCGTCGATCTGACCACGTTCACCCTGGAGGGCCGGGAGCGGAAGGATCTTCGCCACAGCGTCAACAAGCTCGAGCGGGACGGAATTCGCCTCCAGTACTTCGAACCACCGGTTCCGGACCACGTGGTCGCGGAGGCCAGGCAGGTGTCGAACGAGTGGCTCCAACGCGGCCGCCGCGAGCGGCGCTTCACGCTCGGCCGCTTCGAGCGCGGGTATGTCCGCTCGACCACGCTCCTCGCCGCGTTCGATCGCGACGCCCGCATGCTGGCATTCGTGAACATCGTTCCATCGCCGAGAAAAGGGGAGGCCACGATCGATCTCATGCGCCAGCGCGCCGCCGTACCCAACGGCATCATGGACCATCTGTTCGTTCGGCTGTTCCAGGACGAGCGCGAACAGGGGTTTACGCGCTTCAACCTGGGGCTGGCCCCCATGTCGGGGTTCGAGCCCGACGAGATGGCGGGTGTGGAGGAGAAGATCATCCACTACTTCTTCCAGCGCATGAACTTCCTGTTCAACTACCACGGCCTGAGACAGTACAAGGCCAAGTTCGCCACGTCCTGGGAACCGCGCTACATGATCTACCAGAACCCGGCGGACCTGCCGCGGATCGCGCTGGCCATCCGGCGCGTCACCGAAATCGACGACAACGAGGAACTGGATCCGGACGCCTTCGATCCCGAGCACCTGCCCATCACCGAGGTCCCGTCCGCGGGACGGGGACTGAATGCGCTGGCCGTCATCCTGTCCGGAGACGGCGGGTGGAACGTGACCGAGAAGACGCTGGGGGCGCGCCTGGCCGCCGCCGGTGTCCCGGTCGCAGGGCTGAACTGCCTGCGGTACTTCCGCAAGCGGCGCACTCCCGATTCCTCCGCCCACGATCTCGAACGGCTGCTGGACCACTACCTCCAGGAGTGGGGCAAGCGGGAGGTGGTGCTGATCGGCTATTCCCGGGGTGCCTGTGTGCTCCCGTTCATGGTCAGCCGGATGCGAGCCGATCTGCGCGATCGCGTTCGGGGGATCGTGCTCCTCGGGCCGGCGGACAAGATAGACTTCAAGTTCCACCTGACCGATTTCCTCACTAATGTCGAGTGGCCTACCGCTCTGCCAGTGCTTCCGGAAGTCGAAAAGCTCCGGGGGATGCCGATCACGTGCTTCTATGGGAGTCGCGAGCAGGATTGCCTCTGCCGCGACGTGCCCGATGGGCTCGTGACCTGCGTCGAGCGACCGGGAGGTCACCTCGTGTGGAAGGACGTCGAGCCGATCGTCTCGGTGATCCTAAATGCCGTAACGTAGGGGGGCGCCGCCACTTCCGACTATCTGGACCGATCTCTCCCCACTGTAATCTCCGTTACATTTTGGAGCCTGGACGTCGGCTTATGTTAGGCTGACCTCCCCCGCCACAGGGCGTCGTACAGTCCAACTCCAGGGCGTTGGGTCGTACGACGCGGGTAGTTCCTCTCACGTTCGGAAAATACCGTCATGCGGTTCCGCCTCCCTCGTGGTCTAGCGGAGACTCTTGTCGTGCTGGCTCTCTCGGCGTGCTCGCATTCGACCGAGCCGTCTGCGCCGGCCTTGAGCCTCGCCAGCGCCAACTGCGTCACCGACTTTTCCTGCACGTACGGCCAGGAGTGCATCGATGGTTCCTGTGCGCCCATCGAGCCGTCGATCTACCCGTACATCCAGACGGCGTGCGCGATGTGGCGTCTGCCGCTCGACGGCGCCGAGTCAGCATGGCTGGCAACTCACTACGATCTCATGATCGGCGCCGTGCGACCCGACGCAATGCGCCCGTTCAACTCCCACATGCGCTTCTTCGAGTACACGCTCACGCGGTACCATGCGTTCAACACCGGGCCGCTGCAGGCCAATCCCTGGGCCATCGCCCACGGCTACGACCCCGAGGATTTCTACCTGCACTATCGTGAAGACGTCTACGTCCCCACCTGGGAAGGGAAGACCGTGGCGCCGGGGTTTCCGGCGGGCATGGTGCCGGGTTGGAACCCGGGCGGAGGCGGCAACCCCGCATCGGCCACACTGCGTTCCCAGTCTCGCGTCGTCTCCTGGTATCGCGGCGAACCCGTGCCGTGGTATCTGGCGAATGTCGCGCACCCCGGGTTTCGCCAGTTCCTGGCGGAGCGCACGAAGATGCTCATCAATGGCACGTTCTACTCCGGCAGGCCGTTTGTGGGCGGGCCCATCGACGGAATCGTCTGCGACGAGTCCATCTATTACGCGATCTACGGGGAAGGGCAGATCAACCGGTCGGCCGAGTACTTCGGGATCCCCCTCACGGAAAACCACCCCTACGCGATCGCGGTCGAGGAACTGTATCCATACTTATCGCAGTCGCTGTTCAACGCGGTCGGAACCACGGTGGATGTCATGCCCAACTACGGGCACGTCCTCTTTCTCAATTACGCCAACCGGTCCGCTGTGAACGTCCAGGCCGCGACGCCGTGGATCTGGGGCGAGGTGTGGGTGACGTTCACCGGCTACCCGACGCCGACCAACGGAAGCAGCCGCTGCATCACCTACGAAAAGGACTATCTCAACGCCGTGCGCAAGATCGTGGAGCAAACGCGGGCGCGCGGGCGGCGTGTGCTCGGCGCGCGTGACATCGCGAACGGCACGGCGGGGACCGCTCGCGGCAAGATCTTTACGCTGGCGCTCTACTACCTGGTGCACAACCGGATGACGTACTACATGTACGAGACGGCGTCGGGGCACGCGCTCCCGGGACACGTCAGCACCTGGGCGTGGAACCCGGCGGTGGAATTCGACGTCGGCCAGCCGATCTTCATCCCGGCGGGAGCGGTGGATTTCGAAGGAAAGGCTTCCACCACCGAGCACTGGGTGTTCGCCACCGGCCCCGATCCCTACAAGCCCACCTCGACCTACCGCGTACTGGCGCGCCGTTTCACTCACGCGCTCGTGCTCGTGAAGATGCTCCCCGAGGGCTCGGTTGACGACAGCCGCAGCCTGACGGTTCACCCCCTGGGCGGAGTCTACCGGCCGCTGGGAGCGGACGGAACGGTCGGCGGGATGGTTACGGAAGCGCGTCTGCGCAACAACGAGGCGCTCATTCTGATCCCCGAGGCGGTCACCGGCATTCCGTAGCCTCTTGCTCGCGGCCTCGCATCTAATCGCACGCCCCAAAACACGACGACCACCCTCGCGAACGAGGATGGTCGTTGTGGAATAGCAATTACTACGAGCTACCGATACAGCGCCTTGATCTCTCCCCACGTGGTCTGGTCGGTTGCCGTCGGCGCCGGCAGGAGGAATCCACGAATCTCCCCGCCGGGAAATCCGACGCCGGCCGGACCCGTGTGGATATTGAGGTAGGCCTTTCCATCCGCAATGGCCTGGAAGAGGTCTGCCTCCGCCTGGGTGGTGTTCCCGCCGTGGGCGGTGACGTAGGCCGGGTTGTAGCTGCCGGCCAGCGTCATGTCCAAGGTGACGTCGTACGTCGCGGCCTGTATGCCGAGAGGAAACCCGGCGAACGTCGGTGTCGTCGTGGCCACCCCGGCCGTTCCCGTTCCCGCGACCGCGGTCGCGGCATGGATGTGGGACGCGGTCGTGGTGCCGATCAGGCCGCTGAACGAGACGTGCAGCTCCAGCGTGTGCGCCGCTGCATCGATGTCCACCGTAGCGGTGCCCGTGGCCGGAGACGCGTTCGGCGGCGACTCAGCCGGCCCGCTCAGGGCTACCACGTAGTGAACCGGGACGGCGTTCGCCGTTGAGATCGCCCCGCCCCCGACTGCCAGAACCAGAACGGCAAGCGCAAAAAACGCGCGGGGAGCAAACTGTCGCGTTAAATACGTGTGCATAAGGTGCCTCTTTCGGTTGGTGACACTGTGAATGCACCCTCGAACGGCTCGCCAGCTGCACAGTATATCACAAGCAATTGCTTGGGGGAAGGGTCGAATGGAGTGGACGACGAAGTAGCTTCCGGCCAATCACTTGGGTTGACTCCAAATGTGGCCTGGCATACAGTGGCTCGGCTGGCTGAAAAGGTCTTACCTACTTTTCCCGTACAGACTCGACGTTTGAGACACGGATGTCCGGCGTAGTCCGTAAATCTCCGTTTCGAATTTCCTCTATTGGAAAGGCATCTCGTATGAATCGAAATGTGATATCGCGTTCACTCCGCATCTCGTCCCTGGTTGGACTCGTCCTCGCGCTCTCTGTCGCCTTCGTTCCGGCGTTCGCCGAGACGATCGTGCTCGACTCGGGCGCCGGGGTCGCGCTCCTTTCACCGGATCCCAACTGGAACTACCTCGCCGGCCCGCCCGTTACCCCACTTTCCGCGTCGCCGTTTACGGCTGCGGATTTCTTGGCGGCGTTGACGGGTCCGTCGGCAGTCGTGGTGCCGCCCTACGGGGGTGCCTGGCTTCCGTCCTTGCAGTGCGATCCCCTGGCACAGTGGATCTCGGTCGATGCCCACTCCGGACCGGCGTCGACGTTGTTTGGGCGCAGGTTCGACGTGAAGACGTGCTGCATCGTCAGAGCCACGCTCACCTTCTGCTGGGCGGCCGACGACTACCTGGGTGACAACGCGGCCGGTGGGCCCAACCCTTCGGGCGTGTACCTGAACCAGGCCCCGCTGCCCATCGACGGCGGAAACTACGCGACCGAGTTCAGCGTTACCGTCGACGTGACGTCGTTGGTCCACTGCGGAGCGAACGAACTGCACGTGTACGACCGCGACGGCGCGGCGGTGGTCAGCGGCGCAATGTTCAGCGCGACACTCGAAATCACGGGCTGCCCGCTTTCGACCGAGAGCGCGACGTGGTCGAAGATCAAGGCGTTGTATCGTTAGTTTTTCCGCACCCTGCGGATACGAGAGGGGCCGCCTCGCACGAGGCGGCCCTTTTCTTTCTCCACGCCCGGCGGCGAATACAATCTTCCCCGTCTTCTCTTAGGTTCGATGGTGACGGATACCGCCGCGGTGTGCTATCATGCCCGCACCATCCAAATCCAACGCGCTCCCACCACGAAGCCATCGCATCACGCGTTCAACGGGAGTGTTTCCGAGTAGTCTGGTTCGTTTGGTCTGGACGGTGGCCGCAAGGGGAGGGTGTGGGGCTGGTTTTTGTGGTCACCTCGCGCCTGCGGTATTGTGTGAGTCCATTTCCTGTATCCGTTCTAAGGAGGATTCCATTATGCGCAAACTGCTCGTTGTGTTCCTCATGTTCGTCGTGGTCCTGGTCCCGGTGCTGGCTTCGGCCGTCCCGGTGCCCGGCACCTACTATTCGGCCTTCCGCGGGGGTGCGGTGCTGAACGGCCGGGCGTCGGTTGCGCGCCAGGGCGTCAATTCGGGCGACCCCAAGATCTTCAACGGCCAGTCGTGGAACGGCGTGGCGCTGGGGACGCAGTGGGAGATCCAGTGCGGCGTGGAGGCGGTCTCCACACCGCCGGACTACTCGCTCTACAACCCGATCACCGGCACTGGCTTCATCACCTACCACCAGACGTTCACGGGTGGGACGTTCACGCTCTACCCGGACTTCGCGGTGGGTTGGGGCTCCGGCACCGGCACATTGAACACGACTCAGGCCACGTCGCAGGTGTACCTGTTCAACTTCACGCCGGTATCGTCGAGCTTCACGGTGTTGACCTCGGGCACGTTCCCGGGCACCACCTGCCGGCTCGACTTCGCGTTCTCCAACGGTTTCGGTGTCGGGGAGACGCCTTACCTCTCCAAGCCGGCCGACTATCCGACGTTCCTGGCGGCCAACTGCTCGCCGGCGGATGCCGCGCATCAGTTCGGCGTATGGGCCGACGCGAACGACATCGTGGTCCAGATCAGCTGCCCGGTTCCGGCGGAAGCGTCGACCTGGGGCGCCATCAAGGCAATGTACCGGTAGTTCGCGGGTAACGTAGCGCAGAGTAGTGGCGGGGCGTCGGTCCGGTGGACCGGCGCCCCGTTTCGTGATTGAAGCGCGACGGGTCAATCCCGCGTCACTTCAGCAGTACCATCTTCCGGGTGCGCGTCTCGCCACCGCTCTCGAGCCGGTAGAAGTAAACACCGCTCGCCAGCCGGCGGCCGGCATCGTCGGTTCCGTCCCACTCGACGCGTTGCACGGAACCGGCCGGGAACTCGCGCCTCACCAGCGTGCGGATCAGGGTCCCATCCGGCGAGTATACCCGCAGTTGGGTAAGGCCACCGTCCCCGACGCGGAAGGCGATCGACGTCCGCGGATTAAACGGGTTGGGGATGTTCTGCTCGAGCTCGAGCCGGGGCGGCGCGCCGTCGGAAACCCCGGTAACCAGGTTCCCGTTGTGAACCAGCGCGCATGGATCTCCTTCGTTGAATAGAATCTTACTGATGGTGAGCGTCGTGTTCGTGGCCGCCGTGCCCTGGAACAGCACCTTGATCAGGGGCAGGGAGCCGGTGAGCGGAGTCGAACCGGCGTGCACGATCACGACTTTCCCGGGAATGTTGGTGTTGAACACAGGCGTCCCCCACGACGCCGATGCGGTCCCGCTGGTCGAGACCCCCGTGACGAATACCTGAGCCGCGTTGAAGGTGAGGGTCAGCTCGTAGCCGTAAATTCCCATCCCGGTCACGCTGCGATCGGGCTGGATCGGGACCGGCGTGGGAAACGTGGGGAAGACGCTCTGTGCCGGCGCATTGACGTACAGTTTGCAGATGCTGATGGTGTCGGTGGTGTCCGTGCGCCCCGCGGCGTCGGTCGCGTAGACTCGCGTGGTGCCGGCGGCGGTGGCCGTGATCCTCCCCGTCGCGTTGATCGTGGCGACGCCGGAGTTGGTCACTCCCCACACCACCGGCGGCGTGGTCGTCCCCCCGATGGTGAATTGCAGCTGGTCCCCGACGACGATGGTCGAGGTGTTGGGGGAGACGTTGATGCTGGACGGCACCGTGATGGAAACACTTCCGTTGACGTTGATCGACGGGTAGACCTCGTTGAAGACCGCGTTGACCGGCGCGATCCCCGTCGTCGTGCTCGAGCCGGTCGGGTCGATCAGGAACTTCAGGTACGTCAGGACCCCCGGCCCGCCGAGGCTGTTCGAACCGGCCAGCGCGACGCTCATGACCCCCGAGCCCACCGACGCGGCGGGAGTGGCCCAGCCGGCGGTGGCCGCGACGGTTCCGGTCTGGGATACGCCAAGCGCAGTCAGGTAACCCTCCGTGTACGTGACTTCGAACTCGGCCGACTTGATCGCGTACGGAACCGGGTCGGTGATGGTCACGGGGACGAGCACGATGTTGCCGGGGCCCCCGGACGCGGTGCCCACGGTGAGCCGCAAGGCCCGCACGTCGATTATCCCGTTGGTCACATCGCTGACCCCGTTGAAATCGGTCGCCGTCGCCGTCACCGAGCCGGGGGCGACGCCGGTGAGGGTCGAGGTTCCGCCGAAGCTGGCAATGGCATTGTTGGACGACTGGTACGTGTACGGCGCCGTCCCGCCCGACGTGGAGAAGTTGAGCGTTCCGCCCACCAAGATCTCGCCGCTGTTGGGCGAAACAGCGACGACCGGGAGGGCCGTGATCGTGAGCTGGCCGTTGAGAAGGGTGGTGGTCGGCGTGCCTTCGTTGAAGACGCCCTCGGTGAACGTAAGCGTCACGATTCCAGAACCCGGCCCCAGGACGAACGTGAGGTTGATGAGGTTTCCGGCTCCCGCGAGCGCGGTCGAACCGGCCGCGGCGATCTCGACCCGTCCCGGGGTGGCGTTGACGGTGACAGGGCCCCAGGGATTCGTCATCGTGCCCGCGACCGGCGCGCCGGTGCAGGTCGCATACGCGCGAAGTCCACGTCACCGCCAATTCGTAGGAATACACGCCCAGGCCGGTGAGGTCCGTGGTCGAAATGCCGACGGTGACCGTGTTGCCGACCGTCCCTGCGCCGTTGCCGATATCGAGCGTGACCGCACCCGCCGGGTCGACCCCGGCCAGCGCAAGTGCTGCGCTCAAAGCAAGTATCGCGTTCCGCATGATGGGCTCCTTTAGGTTCGATCGGTCATCCAATCGCCGTTACTTGAGGAGCACCATCTTGCGGTCGGCGCGGAAGCCGCCCGCGGTAATCCGGTAGAAGTACACGCCGCTTCCCACCGCTGCGCCGCGGGTATCGCGGCCGTCCCAGACGACGGAGTGGAAGCCCGGACCCTCCGCGCGCTCGACCAGCGTCCGGATCAGGCGGCCCGCCACATCGTAGACCGAGACGCTCACGTTCACGGCGGCCGCCGAGGCGGGGATCGCGTACTCGATGGTCGTCGTGGGGTTGAATGGATTCGGGCGGTTCTGCATGAGCGCGAACTGCCCGGGCAGCTCACGCGACGCGTGGACCGTGCCGCCGTTGGAGACGGCGATGTCGGTCAGGTCCTGCTCGTTGAGCCGGACCTTCGTGAAGGCGAGTGCGACCCGCGTGCCGTCGCGAACACCGTCCGCCGGCCGCAGCACCAGCTCCACCGCCGCGCTCACGGGAAGCAAGTCCATCGACGCGGCGCTGATGTGGAGGTGGCCGTCGGCGTCCGCCTTCCAGTAGAGCATCGCGTCCCTCCGCCGCCTCGGTGAGGCGTACGTCCACGACCTCGAGAACATCGGGGTCGAACTCGAGGTGGTACTCGTGTCCCAGCAGCTCGCCCTCACCGCTGACCGCGATGGGTACGACCGTCTCGGCGCCCGCGTTGAGCACGAAGCCCGGCACTTCCACGTCGAAGAAGCCCGGCTCGGAACCCGGGAGGTAGAGGTTCTCGGTCGCGAGCAACGGCAGTTCGCTCACAAGGCCGCTAAACGCGCACGGGAAGTAGGAGAGGATTCCGGCGACGTGGCGCAGGATGTAGGACGCGTCCAGCGTGCTCAACACGTTCGTGCAGTTCACGTCGCCCACGGTCTGTTGCTGAGTGGTGAGACTGGTAAGCAGCGCGAGGTACTGCAGCACCAGCGACGCGTCGAACGCGCGCACCTCGCCGTTTAAGCTCACGTCGCCGAGCAGGAGGTTCTGGACCCCGCCGGTCTTCCAGCCGCTGTAGTCGACCAGGTTGGTGACGGGGTCGCCCAGGCCGGTCGGGTTGTACCAGCCGCCGGAGCCGGTGTCGTTGGAGTTGTCGAGCGGGCCGCTCGCGTGACCCCACCAGCAGTGCTTGGCGGACACGACGAAACTAAGGCCCGTGTTCTTCACTCCGTAGGTGATGTTGTCGAGAAAGTCGCAGCGTTCGATCTTCCCCTTGGTCGAGTCCCCCGCCGCGCCGTTGAAGTTCACGCCAATCCCGTTGTTCTGGAAGATGCAGCGGTCGAACTCGGGATGGGCATTGGTCACGTTGACCGATCCAATAGTCGTGCTGTTGGTCGCGTAGCGGAAGACGCAGTAGCGAAACCGGGTGCTGTCGTCGACGGCTTCGTTGTCCACCTGGATATCCCCCCAGCGCAGGGAGGATCCGTCGGTGAGCGTGCTGTCGTTGTTGGTGTCGCCGCCGTAGAAGTCGTCGCGCGGCGACGTGAACACGATCAGACTCTCGGGCTCCGCCTTCCCCTCGGCGATGAAGCCCCGTTTTACCGTGATCGTCACGGCGGACAGCGGCTTGATCACCACCCCGGGTTGGATGCGGAGAATCGAGCTCAACCCCGCGGTGAGGCTTCCGGTGAGCACGTAGGGGACGCTGCTGATGGTGCCGACCGCGCGGCGCTTCCAAAGCACGTCCTGCGCCAGCGTCTCTCCAATGATCCCGATCGCCCGGTAGGTGTTGGTCGGATTGAACACGTTCGCACCGACGAAATTCGGGTTGCTGATGAGCGACATCTGCACCGGCGCGATCGTGGCATAGTCGAACGTGCAGGCCTCGACCTTGGGGTTGCTTGCACCCTCCATGCGGATCGCGTAGCTGCCGGTGCGGTAGAACGTGCAATTCTGGAAGGTGGGCCCGGCGGTGACAGTGCGCGCCGCGTAGCCGCTCGATCCCGAGTAGCGGAACCGGCAGTACTTGAAAATGTTGGAGAGGTCGGTGCTCACGTCGCGGAAATCGATGTATTGCCAGTCGCCAGCACTAGGTGTGGTGAGCGCGCCGTCGTTGTTGGTGTCGGCCGCGTTGCCGTAGGCGTCGTCGGCAATGGAGGTAAAGGTGATGGGCTCGGACACGGTCCCGTTGGCCGCGATGGCGCCGTCCACGGTGATGCTACTCGCAAACGGGATCCCCATCTTGAGCACTATGCCCGGGTCGATGGTCAACGTGACCCCGAAGTTCACCGCCAGCGTGCCTCCCACCAGGATGCGCGTGATATTGGTGTAGCCCGCGAGGTTGCGTTTCGTGATGGTCACGTTCTGGCCGATGGCCTCCCCGATCAATCCCAGCGCGTCGTATCCGTTGTTGTCGTACACGTTCCCGGAGAATGTCGGGTTCGCATTGATCGAGGCGGTAACGGGGAGGTTCGTGGTCAGTCGAAACAGGTTGTTCTGGACGACCGGGTTGGACACGTTCTGGATCCAGAGTCCCCACGTGTTGATCTCGAACTCGCAATTACGAATGGTCGGGCTCGCGGACGCCATGCGGATGATGCCGTTTCCGGCTCCGCCGAATCGGAAATGCGACCACTCGATCAGGCTCGCCGTCGCTGTGCTGTTGAACTGGATTCCGTTCCAGTTGCCCGCGGCGGGCGAGGTCGAGGAACCATTCACGTTCGAGTCGCCGCCCTTGGAGTCGTCGTGAATCGACGTGTAGATGACGAAACCGGTCGGATTGTTCTGCCCGAGCATGTCGAGGCCCCCGTTGACGATGAGCGGCGTGCCGTTTAGCACCTTCACGATCACGCCGGCCTCGATCGTGAGCTTGGACCCGCTCCCGATGGTCATCTGGCCCAGGTGCATGTAGGGGAAGTAGTCTGCGAACTGGGGCGGGCCCCCGACGAATATCCGCTCCAGCGTGGCGTTCTGGGACAGCGTCTCGGGGAGGATCCCGACGGCGTGGTAGGTGTTCTGGTTGAACGTGTTGCCGGAATACTGCGGGTTGGAAACCACCGACGTCGCGAGCGGCACGCTGCTGTGGTTGAAGAAGTCGTTGTTCGAAATCACCGGGGCGGAGTTTCCATCGGTGGTGACACCGACGGTGTTGGTCTTGAACTGGCAGTGGGTGATGGTCGGCGAGGCACTGTTGCACCACACAACCCCGCGGTAGGATCCACTGCCATCGTAACCGCCATAGGCCAGGACGCAGTAGTCGAGGATGCACTGCGGGTCGTTCGAGGTGGCGGCGAAATTGATGTAGCCCCAATAGGACGGCCCGGGGACGGTGGCCCCGCCGTTGCCCTCGGTGTCCGGCGGATTGCCGTAGCCGTCGTCGTACTGCGAGGTGAAAACGATCAGACTCTCCGGTTTGGCATCCGCCGAAAGGGCGCCATTGATGATGATGTTGTAGGCATAGTAGTTGACCTTGACCACCACGCCCGGTTCGAGTCGTAGCCGCGCGCCGACGTTCATTGTGAGGGTGCCCGACAACCAGTACGTGATGTTGTTGAAGCCGGCGACGTTTCGGACCTTGAGCACCGAGTTGGTGGAGATGGCTTCGTTGATGATCCCCAGGGCGGTGAGCGAGTTGTTGCTGAAGCTGAGCCCCGAGAACGTCGGGTTCGCGGTCACGGACATGTAGATCGGCGTCTTCAGGCAGTTGTTGATGACGACGTTGGTGATGGCCGAGCTCGCCGTCCCTTTCTGTTCGATCCCGTAGTTCGTGTCGGAAATCGTGCAGTTCGAAATCGGGGGGCTCACGCTCATGCAGCGGATCACGCCCTCGCCCGAGTTCGATCCGCCGAACTTGAGGGTCGCGTACGAGACCGACCCGGTGGAGCCGGACTGAAATTCGATCTGTCCCCAGTCACCCCGGGCGGGGGAGCTGACGGAGCCGTCGTTGTTGGTGTCGTTCGGATTCCCAAAGGTATCGTCCTTGAAGGACGTGAAGACAATCTGACCGCCCGGGCTGGAGGTGCCGTTCATGGTGAGCGTTCCCTGCACGAGGACGTTCACATTCGCCTTGGGCTTGACGACGACGCCCGGCTCGATCGTGAGTGACCCCCCGGGATTAACGGTAAAGTCGCTGATCAGGATGTAGACCAGGTTGGAAATCGGCGTGGCGCCGAGGGTGGCGCCGCGAATCCGCAGCGTGTTCGCGCCGGTCAGTATCCCGCCCAGGAGACCCAGCGCATCGAAACCGTTGTCCTGCGTCGACCCGAAAGCCAGGTTGTCGAACACCGGGTCGGCCTGAATGTCGATCGCGATGGGGACGTCCGTCATCGCGTTGATCGAGGTGTCACGGATGATCGGAGTGGACACCCCGTCGCAGCGGATGCCGTAGTAGGCGGCGGAAAGATCACATTTCGTGAAGGTCGGGCCCGCGTGTTCGCATAGAAGCATTCCCGTGCTGCCCGCGCCTCCGTAACGAAGCACACAGTATTTGAGAATGCTGGTGTCGTCGGAGTTGACCGTGAACCGGATGTTGTACCAGTTCAGCGCCGCCGGGGTGGTGGTGCCTCCGTCCCCGTTGGTGTCCTCGCCGGCCGGCGCGGGGGCGTTGTCGTCGCGGATGGACGTGAAAGTGATGAGCGAATCCGGCGTGGACCCGCCCGAAGCTACGATCTTGCCGTTTACGATCAGCTGGGTGGAGAGATTGAACTTGAGCACCACGCCCGGGTCGATCGTCAGGGTCACGCCCGGATTCACGGTGATGCTGCCCGTGACCTGGTAAACCCGCCCACCCGTCGTATTCAACGTGGTGTTGCTGGCGATGACTCCCGAGATGAATTTGGCGGCGTGGACGGGGACGACGGAAAGCGAAACCAGGCAGGCGACGACAACGGTGCCAACGAAGGACTTCACGGCCGTACCTCGCAGAGGCTAAAGGGGTTGAGGACCAGCGCGCGACTGTCCGGTGCAGACCGGGCTAGCGTCGAGTGTGGCCGTAATGATACCACACTGCCGGGAGCCGGTGAAGTTGCCGCCGTCTACTGAGTGGGACGCAGCCGCGATCGATCCGACACACACAATCTTCAGTTACCCTCCCTTCACTTAGCGCTGAATTACCATCTTCCGCGTGAGCGTCTCGGTGCCCGTCGTCACCCGGTAGAAATAGACGCCGCTGGGGAGGAGCGCGCCGTCCGTGCCTCGAGCCTCGAAGGCGATGCGGTTCCAGCCCGCCGCGACCTGCCCGTACCGCCGCGCGAACACACGACGCCCCGCCACGTCGTACACGTCGACCGCGACCCCTCCCGCGCGAGGGAGCCCCACGCGAAGCTCGGTGGCGTCGGAGAACGGATTGGGGACGTTGGTGTCCAGCGACAGCCGCGTGAGCGGCGGCGTGCCGTCGCCGACGCCGGTCGGGATCGTGACCGCGGCTTCGTTCGAGGGTGGGCTCTGGTTCTCGTGCACATCCCACGCCGCGACGACGTAGTAGAGATAGCCGGTTGGCGGGCTCACGTCGGTGTAGACCGTATCGGTCGAATTGTCGATGAAGTGAATCGGGATCGGCTGCACGCCCGCCGCGGTCGCCCGGTAGATCGCGTAGTGATCCAGATCCGCTTCGGCGCTTCTTCTCCACACCAGGTCGACATCGAAGCCGACACGCTGGGCCGTGAGCGTGAGCGGGGCCGCGGGGGCAAGATTGTCCACCGAGCGCCCGCTCGCGGGCGCGGAGGCCCAGTACTGGGACCCGCTGTGGGCCAGCACCTGGAAGTAGTGGGGCTCGGGCGACGCGCTCGTCGAGTCGAAGAGCGTCGCCACCGTCTGCGCGTAGCCGGGCAGGGAATAGGCGTTCACGGTGGCCATGAGCTGCCAGTAGTACGACGTGCTGTTCAACTCCTGGACACGCACGACCTCGCCGCCGGTGGGGACGGCGTCCACGCCGTGGCGCACGCTCTCGCCGCCGCGCGCCTCCACGGCGGCTGCGGCGGTCGCGTCGATCGCGCGCCACACCGTGTAGGATTCGATGAGCTGGTCCGGCCATGGATCGAGGCGGCTCGCATCCCACGCGACGTTGACGACGTGGCCCTGGTCGCCGGGCGCGTCGCGCGCGGACACGATCTCCGGGGATGGGAAGCCCCAGTAGCCGTTGCGTTCGACGCGCTGGGCGTAGATGTCGTCGGAGGAGTTCCGAACGTCTCCCCAGGCGATCACGGCACCGCCGAGTCCATCGGACACGAGCTGCGGACTGTTCTGTCCGTCGACTGCGTTGCATACCACCAGGCCGTCCGCCGTCCACTGGACGACCCCCGATCCGTTTACGCGCTGGGCGTAGATGTCGTGGACGGAGCCATCGCGCAGGTCCTGCCACGCGATCACGGCTCCGCCGGCGCCATCCGCCACCATCTGTTGGCTCGCCTGGTCGTGCGGCGCGATGCTGATCGCGATTCCGTTGGGGGCCCACAGCATCGCGCCGTTCGCACCCACCCGCTGAGCATACTGGTCCTGCCCCATGCTGTTGCGATAGTCCCCCCACGCGATGATGGCGCCTCCCGTCTTGTCGGCGGCGATCGTCGGCGGGAACTGGAAGTCGCCCTGCGTGCACACCGGGACACCGTCCAACGTCCATGCCGCGGAACCGTTCGCGTACATGCGCTGCGCATAAATGTCGGTGAACGTCCCGACAAAGTTGCGGTAATCCTGCCACACGACGAGCGCACCTCCGGCGCCGTCGGTTGCGAGATTCGGTTCCGTCTGATCGTTAACCGCTGCGCATACTGGCGTGCCACCGGCGTTCCAGACCGCGTTTCCAGCGGCGGTCACGTGCTGGGCGTAGACGTTATAGGAGCCGCCGCTCACAGCATGCCAGCAGGTGATTGCGCCACCGAGACCGTCTCCGATGACACGCTGCCTGTCCGTGCCGCTGGTGCCCATGGCGCTCGCCGCGACGCCGGCGGGATTCCAAAGCACGGTCCCGCCCGCGCTCACACGCTGCGCAGTGACGGTATAGGAGCCCGCGGTATCATGGAGCCATGTCGCGAGCACTCCGCCCACGCCGTCGGGAGCGACGGCTACATAGACCTGGTTACCGGGCTGCGTACATACCGCGAGCCCGGACGCTCCCCATAGCAGATTGCCGAGCGCGTCCACACGCTGGGCGTAGATGTCCTGTTGGGTGGTGCCGATGTTGCGGGAGTCGTGCCAGACAGCGATCGCGCCACCGCTGCCGTCGGCGACGATTCTGGGATAGCTCTCGTTGCCTGCCGAGGTGGTCAGGGGAATCCCGTCGGTGGCCCACAGGGGAGTGCCCCATCCATCGACGTGTTGAATAAAGACGTTCGGAAACCCCGGGGCGGGCCGATAGTCGGTCCAGACGATAAACGCGCCGCCGTTCCCGTCCGGAGCCAGGTCGTATTCGAACTGTGCATCCGACTGGGTGCAGACGGGCGTCCCCGTCTGGGGCCACAGTGCCGCGGCCGGTCGGCCGATCAGGAGTGATGAACAAATGCCCAGCAGGACCAAGAAAGGGGTGGCGGGTCTCATTGACAGCCCTCGTGGTTCGGGTTCAAAGCGGGCGACGCAGACCGCAGCAATTATACCACTCCGGAGCAGCGGCCGACTCGCTGGAGGTGTGGCGGCGGTTCGTGGTAGAGTGTGCCACGATACTCTCGATGCCCCTGGACTCACTGGAGGGAACCATGCGTCGCCTGATACTCGTCCTGATCGCTCTCGTCGCCGTCAGCGGCTGTTCGCAGAAGGGTATGAGTTCGCGACTCCAGATGGACGCGAAGCCTGCGGACGGGGTCAACATGGCGATCTATAAGACGTGGAACTTCGCGCGCCCGGACAACACGGCGTCGGGCATCGCGCTACTCGACGACGCGACGTTTCGATTCAAGGCCCTGGACGCCATCGAAAAGGACATGGCAGCGCGCGGACTCGTGCGCGTGTTCGACGCGACGACGGATCTCAAGATGATGATGCACGTGCTCCAGTCCAACAACATCGACGAGATCGCGATGGAGAACCAGGAGTTCGACTTCGCCTCGATGCCCGAAGGCACGAGCTACCAGTCGGGCGAGCTCACCTTCTTCCTCTTCGACGCGAAGTCGGGGGCAATGGTATGGCAGGGGCACGCGGTCGCGGAGCTGGACCAGTACGCCGACGAAAAGAAGCGTCAGGAGCGGTTCCTCAAGGTGGTGGGCGATCTGCTGGCGCAGATACCGATGGGGGGCTCGCCGGTGCCGGCTCCCGCGCAGTAGGAGGAAGTGCACGGGCGGTGCCCCTGGTCGCCGAACTATGTCCTCCCAACTCCTTTTCTCCGTCGCCGGCGCCCGCGGGATCGTCGGCCAGACCATCGACGCCGACGTCGTCACTCGACTGGCTGCTGCCTACTGCGCCATTCTTCCGCCGGGCCCCGTCGCCGTCGGTCGCGACACGCGGCCGAGCGGGGAGTCGTTCCTCTATTCCGTCGTCGGCGCGGTGACGGCGAGCGGGCGCGACGCGATCGTCCTCGACATCGCCACCACGCCCACCACCGAGCTCATCACCGAGAGAACCGACGCGGTGGCGGGCATTATCGTCACCGCGAGCCACAACCCCATCGAGTGGAACGCACTCAAGTTCATCGACCACCGCGGCATCTTTATCACCAAAGACGTGAGCGAGAAGCTGCTGGCCGCCTACCGCAAGGGCGCATTCACCTTCGTGGACGGCCGTGGTACCGGACGGATCATCCCGTATCGCACGGCGGCGGTCGAACACGTCGACGCCATTCTCGGCCTCGACGTCGTGGACGCCGCTGCTATCAAGAAACGAAAGTTCACCGCTGTGCTGGACTGCATCAACGGCGCCGGCAGCGTGATCGCGCCGCCGCTCCTCGAGAAACTCGGGGTGCGCGTGATTCCGCTCAACTGTTCGTCCGACGGCAACTTCTACCGCGACCCCGAACCGCGCCCGGAAAACCTCGCCGACCTCGAGGAGGCGGTGCGCAAGTCCGGCGCCGATCTGGGTTTCGCCACCGATCCGGACGCGGACCGGCTGGCGCTGGTGGACGAGAACGGCCGCGCCATCAGCGAGGAGTACACGCTGGCTCTCGCGACCGACCACGTGCTCGGAAAGCACAACGGGGACGTGGTGGTGAATCTCTCGACCTCCGCGTGGATCGATCACGTGGCGACGTCCCACGGCGCGCGCGTGCAGCGGACTCCGGTGGGCGAAGCCCACGTCGTGGACCGGATGCTCGCGGAACACGCGGTGATCGGGGGCGAGGGCAACGGCGGCGTCATCTATCCTGCGCTGCACGCCGGTCGGGACGCGATGCTGGGCATGGCACTGGTATTGCAGTTTCTGGCCGAGCGAGGACTGCCTCTATCCGAGGCGGTTCGCGCCTACCCGCCGCTGGTGATCACCAAGGAAAAAGTGCCGCTGCGGGGCGCGTTCTCCGCCGAGCGGATCGCGGGCGCGGTCAGGGCTCGAAGCCCGATTAGCCTTGACACCCAAGACGGTGTGAAGGCCATATTTACAGACGGATGGTTCCACCTGCGGGTGTCGAATACGGAGGGAATCGTCCGGATCATCGCGGAGGCCCCGGACCCGGCGCGCGCGGCGGCCCTCCAGGAAACGGCGCGAGCCGTTCTCGCGGCCTCGTGGTAAACTCCCGCAGGGGACCGGCGCGAAGCGGAGGATTTGACCCATGTGCGGGATTATCGGTTACATCGGTGACAACCCGGCGATGCCCATCCTGATCGAGGGCTTGAAGCGCCTCGAGTACCGCGGATACGACTCGGCCGGCGTCGCCCTCATGGAGAACGGATCGCTCACGGTCGAGAAGACCAAGGGCAAGATCTCGCAGCTCGAGCGCCTGGTCAACGGCAAGGCGTGGAAGGGGACCGTCGGCATGGCGCACACGCGCTGGGCCACCCACGGCGAACCCAACACGGAGAACGCACACCCCCACACCGACTGCACCGGCGAGATCGCCGTCATTCATAACGGCATCATCGAGAACTATTCCGCGATCAAGCAGCGGCTGGTGAAAGAAGGCCACGCCTTCACCACCCAGACCGACACCGAAGTCATCGCGCACCTGGTGGAGAAGTTCTACACCGCCGGCGTCACCCTCGAGGAAGCCGTGCGCAAGACCGTGGCCCAGCTCGAGGGCACCTACGGCCTCGTCATCATGAGCAAACGCGAGCCCGACAAGATCATCGGTGTCCGCAACGGCTCGCCCCTGATCGTCGGCGTCTCCAACGGCGAGAACTTTCTCGCGTCCGACGTCTCCGCGATCCTCAAGCACACGCAGAAGGTCATCTACCTCGACGACCACGAGATGGTCACGGTGTGGCGCGATCGCTTCCACACCAAGACGGTCGACAACATCACCACCAACAAGGAAATCCACTCGGTGGACTGGGACCTCGAGATGATCGAGAAAGGCGGCTTCGATCATTTCATGCTCAAGGAGATCAACGAGCAGCCCGAGACCATCACCAACGCGATGCGCGGGCGCCTGGTCTACGACGAAGGCATCGCCAAGCTGGGCGGCCTCAACGTGACCGACCAGGAGCTGCGCGAGATCCGCCGCATCATGATCCTGGGCTGCGGGACCTCGTGGCACGCCGGCCTGATCGGCGAGTACATCATCGAGGAGCACGCGCGCATCCCGGTGGAGGTCGAATACGCCTCCGAGTTCCGTTACCGCAACCCCATCATCGACCCGGGGACGCTGACGCTGGCGATCAGCCAGAGCGGCGAGACCATCGACACGCTCGAGGCGATGCGCGAGGCCAAGCGCCGCGGCTCGCGCGTGCTCGGCATCTCCAACGTGGTGGGATCGACCATCGCGCGCGAGAGCGACGGCGGGGTGTACATCCACGCGGGGCCGGAGATCGGCGTGGCCTCGACCAAGGCGTTCACGTCGCAGATCACGGTGCTATCATTGTTGGCATTGCTGCTCGGACGGCTGCGCGTCATGTCGAAGCGCGAGGGGCAGGAACAGATTCAGCACCTGCAGAAGCTCCCGAGCCAGGTCCAGACGATCCTCGACCAGGACGCGCAGATCCTCGAGATCGCGCGCGGCTACTGCAACGACACCAACTTCCTCTATCTCGGGCGCGGCGCCAACTTCCCGGTCGCGCTCGAGGGAGCGCTCAAGCTGAAGGAGATTTCCTATATCCACGCGGAGGGCTACCCGGCCGCGGAGATGAAGCACGGGCCGATCGCGCTGATCGACAAGAACATGCCCGTGGTGGTGATCTGCCCGAAGGACAACGCCTACCACAAGATCCTCGGCAACATCGCCGAGGTGAAGGCGCGCAAAGGCCGTATCATCGTGATCTGCAACGAAGGCGACGACGAAGTCGCCGAGATGGCGGATCACGTGATCATGATTCCGCAGACCCTCGACTTCCTGTACCCGATCCTGACGGTGCTTCCGCTGCAGCTGCTCGCCTACCACATCGCCGTTCTGCGCGGGTGCGACGTCGACCAGCCGCGGAATCTCGCCAAGAGTGTGACCGTGGAATAGTGAATAGTAAGGAGAACGCGAGCGTATGAAGTCCCCCCTGCATTCCGACCACGCCCCCAAGCCGATCGGCCCCTATACGCAGGCGATTCGCGCCGGCGACTTTGTGTTTCTCTCCGGTCAGATCGGGATCGACCCGGCGGTCGGGAAGATAACGGCGAACGGTGCCGCCGACCAGGCGACGCAGGCCCTGAAGAACATCCGCGCCATTCTCACCGCGGCGGGGCTGAACGCCTCCCACGTGGTGAAGACCACCATCTTTCTCGCCAACATGGACGACTTCGCGAAGGTCAACGACGCCTACGGCGAATTCTTCGACGACGACCCGCCAGCGCGCTCGACGGTCGCGGTGTCGAAGCTGCCGATGAACGCGCTGGTCGAGATCGAAGCGATCGCGATGCGCCGTCCCGGCCCGACGGGGTAGTTCTCCAAGGCCCTCGGCATTGCCGGTGACTCCTACTTCAAGAGCACCATCTTGTTCGACAGCGTCTGCTTCCCGACTGTGAGCGCATAGAAGTACGGCCCCGACGACACGGGCCGTCCGGCGTCGTCCAGTCCCGACCAGTCGATCTCGTGCGGTCCCTCGGCCAGGCTGCCATCGAACAGAGTCGCCACGCGCGAACCGCGCACGTCGTAGACCACCAACTCCACCTGCGCCGCGGCGGCGAGCGTGAACGGGATGGTCGTGGTCGGGTTGAACGGGTTGGGGACGTTCTGCTCGAGGCACGTGGCCAGGTCAGGTGTGGTCACCGAAACCGGCGCTGATCGCACCACGTCGCCGTTTTGCTTCACGGCGCCAAGCACGTACGTGTAGGTGGCCGCGCCGTGCACGGTCGCATCGACGAACCTCGTCTCGCCCGCCGGCAGCAGATCCGGGGACAGGAGCGCTTCCGGCGATTCCGTGTCGCTCCGGTACACGCGGTAACCGCGCACCACTTCATCGGCGTCGACGCGCCACGACAGCATCACGTCCTCCCCGTCGAGCTGCGCGTCAAACCACGAAATCAAGACCGCCACGCTGATGATATCGACCGCCCGCTCGGACGAGTACGCGCTCAGCATGCCCGCGTAGTTTTTCGTGCGAACCGCGAAGTAGTACCTCCCGGCCGCGAGCGCGCACACCTCCCGCGTCGATACCGCGCCGGCGTCGATCGACTGGTCGTACCTGGAGGCCTGTCCGGTAGCGACCGACTCGCGTCCAAAGGACACCACGTAGCCCACCGCCGTCGGGTCGCCGCTCGGAAGCCACGTCGCGCGCGCGCACCCGGGGCCGGGGCTGGCGAGCGTCGTGAAAACAGGCGGCGGTGGGGGCTGGAGGTCGGTGTTGGGCACGAACGCGACGAGGTCACCAGCCGTCGCGTCCAGGTCGACCGCGACGGCACCCATCGGCGACGCGGCGACCGTTGTCACCGTGGTCGAGTTCCCCTGGACCTCGTACGCCGTGTTGGCGGTCGCGTTGAAGGCAAGAATGCGGACCGTTTTCGCCACGGCCGGTTCGGCGAGTCCGCCGAGCAGGAAAACGGTGAGGACGGCGAAGGGCAAGGCTCGCCCCCGCCGTCCAGGACGGACGGCTCGGTGCATGGAATCTCTCCTTCCACGCGGCGCGCAAAGTGGGGGCGCGCGTGCGGCCACGCACGGGGCTGGTCAACGATTGGCTTGCGAAACTATCCGGGGCGTCTGGTGCCGCACGCGTGCGGCACGACACAGGGGGGAGCATGGTCGCGCGAGCGGGGACGGTCGTGATGCTGCGCGACGTCAGTCGGGGGTCGGCGCCGTCACCTCCCTGGCGGCGCCGTCGCGTACCGACGATGCCAAAAGAAGCAGTGACGGCGGAGATCAGGCAATGAGGGATTGTCGGGCGGGCATTGGGTACTGACAGCAGTGGCAGTGTGAGGAGCCTCACACTGGTGGACTATCGAAGACTATCGAACCAGAACGATTCGCCGATGTGCGAGGTCTCGTCCGTCGACGACGAGGCGGGCGAAGTAGACGCCGCTTGCGAGTTCGCGGCCATGGTCGTCCGCTCCGTTCCACGCGACCGAACCGCTCTCCTGGCCGCCTGGGAGCCCGAGCGAACGCACGCGGCGCCCGCGCACGTCGTAGACTTCCACGCGCGCTCCGCGGGGGACTGAACCGGCGAAATGGAACGTCGTGGTGTTGCGGAACGGATTCGGCTCCGCGAGGAGGGTCGTGGCATGCGGCGTGCGATCCGCCACGCCGGTGGTCAGGTCGACCATGCGGTAGATGTATCCCCACAATCCGATGAAGTACAGCTCATCGTCCTTGTCGACGCCGAAACTGGTAATTAACTGGCTCGGCGAATCGTCGTAGTAAATTGTATCGTTGGTCGCGGTGAACCCGTCGTACGAGAGCGCACAGATAGTCCCGGCGGGGTAATCCGCATATACGTACTTGCCCCACAGGCTCGGCAGTGTGTGGCCGCGGTACACGTACCCGCCAATAATGGAGTTCCCGTTCTCGTAGAGGTGCGGATAGGTCCAAATGGGCAAGACGTTGTTGGTGCCTGTGGTGTCGCACGCGCCCGCGTTGGGGTAGCAGACAAACCCCTCCATCTTCATCCAGCCGTAATTGCGCCCTTTGGTGACGATGTCGACTTCCTCCCACATCCCTTCGCCGACGTCGCCCAGCCAGATCTTATTCGTGTGCCGGTCGAAACTGAAGCGCCACGGGTTGCGAAATCCGTAGGCGTAGATCTCCTCACGCCAGCCATTCGGGTTGCCGGCGAACGGATTGTCGGGCGGAATGACATACGTCCCCGGTGACGGGACGTGGACATCGATGCGAAGCAGCTTGCCCGCGAGCACCGCCAGATTCTGGCTGGGCCAGCCGTCACAGTTGTCACCGGCTGCAATGTACAGATATCCGTCGGGTCCAAACGCCAGGCACCCCGCCTTGTGACACACCCATATGTCGCTCTGTGGAATCTCGAACAGGATCTCCTCGCTCCCCAGGTCGGCCAAATCAGGGTTGCCGCTCACATGGAAGCGCGACAAACGCGAGACGAGCGTGTCGGTGTCGGCGTTGTAATAGACGTAGAAGGTGCCGTTGTTCTCGTAGTCCGGATCGAACGCAAGTCCCAGGAACCCGGCTTCCCACTCCATGTGGGTAACGGACGAGAGGTCGAGGAACAACGTCTTCGATGTGACCGACGGGTCGTTCTCGATGACCCAGACTCTCCCGGTCTGCTCTGTAACGAACAGGCGATCCGTGCCATCCATCGGGTCCTGGATGCCGGTCGCGGCCTCGAAATGCAACAATCCTGGAAAGGCGTTCTCGATCCCGACTTCGGCAGCGGCCGAAACAGAGGCGCTCAAAAGCAAGGCCAGGATGCAGGTCAAAAGGTGCTTCATGGAAAAGACTCCAAAACGTGGCCGCGGTATTATAGCACAATTTGGCCGCTGACGGTCAGGCGGTCTGCCTTTGATTCGGTTGCCGCGGCGAAGCGCGAGCGATTACAATGAGCGTGGTTTCGATGCCGGATGTGGTGCGTTTGTGAGAAGAACGGATGAAGCGCTTGCTGCGGGGTAGTTGAGTGGCACAACGCCGGGTAGTTGAGTGGCACAACGCCGCACTGTTAATGCGGATATCGGAGGTTCGAATCCTCCCCCCGCAGCCACTCTTTCGTTATCAATTCTAGTTTTCCACTGACCACGCCCAATGTCGGCCACTCCTCCGATAAACCGCCAGGAAGAGGCGATCAAGGTGTACCGTGCCCTCTTCCGGGGGGAGCCGCCGGCGGCGCTCGTCGAGCGCTTCGCGGCGGCGTCGACGCAACTGGACCAGCGGGCCGATCCGCCGAAGTCGCCGCGTACGAGCGCTGGCTGGCCCGGGTGGACGATCTCGAGGCGCTGGAGGTGGCCTGTCGCTACACGCGCCGCCTGCCGATCTTGAGCCGCAAGGTCCACCTGATGGTCTACATGGCGGAGACGCTTCCCGACTACCACGCCGAGTTCGTCAACGAGCACACGAGCCTCGCCGGCGGAGTCAAGGCGCTGGTGGCGGGCGCGCTCCGCACGGGGGCGAAGCTCACGAAGGGGCTCGTCCTGCTCGCGAGGCTGCGGAATGTCTGACGTCATCGTCGTCGGCGGGGGAGCCGCCGCGGCCGCCGCCGCGCTGGAGTTGGCCGAGCGCGGCCTTCGGCCGCTCGTCCTGGACGTGGGGTACGCGCCCGACGCCCCGGGGTCGCCTATCGACGAAAACCTCTACGCGTTTCGTCGCCACCGCGACTCCTTCACCCTCCACATCGGCGCTGGCTTTCAGGGACTCGCGGGGCTGCTCGGCATGCGCGGCGCCAACGTCAAACTGAACGCCCCCAACATGGAGTACGTGACCCGCAACGCCGACGTGCACTCTCCGGTGGACGGCCACGATTTCGATCCGGTCCAGAGTTTCGCGGCCGGCGGGCTGGGTAATGCGTGGGGCGCGGGGCTGTATCGTTTCTGCGACGAGGACCTGGACGGCTTTCCGATAAAGCTGGCGGATCTGGATCCGTACTTCGACCGCCTGACGCGTGAAATCGGCATCGCGGGAACCGAAGACGATTTGCGCCGGTTCTTCGGCACGACGGCCGGCCTGCTGCCGCCGGTGCCGTTTTCGCACAACATCGGGCGACTCTACCGGGGCTACGAAAAGCACCGCGCTCGCATGCACCGGGAGGGAGTGTTCGTCGGGTCGCGCGCGGGTCGCGGTTCTCACGCAAGCCCACGACGGACGCCCCGCCCATCGATCGCGGAACCTGGAGTTCTGGCAGGAGACACGGTCCATCTATTCGCCCCGGTTCACACTGGAGAAGTTGAGCAAGGCGGGCACCATCGACTACCGGCGCGGCACGCTGGTGGAATCCTGGACGGAATCGAATGACGGCGTCGTGGTGCGTGCCCGCGATCTGGCGGGCGGGGAGACCGTAACCTTCGCGGCCCGCCAGCTCGTGCTCGCCGCGGGGGCCATCAATACCGCGCGGATCGTGCTGCGTTCGCGCCAGGATTATCGAACGCAGCTGCCGCTGCTCGAGAACCCGGCAATGCAATTCCCGCTGGTGCTGTTTCGATCGCTCGGACGCGCGCTGGACGCCGACGCGTTCGGCCTGGTCCAGCTCAACATGATCTGGACGAAGAACCCGTACGGCGCCACTCTCCAGGGCAGTATCATGGAGCTGACGTCTCCGATGCGCGCCGAGTTCTACCCGAACCTCCCGTACTCGGCGCGAGCCAACCTGCCGCTCCTTCGCACCATGCTCCCGGCCATGCTGGTGCTGCAGATCTTCTTCCCGGGCTCGAGCATGGTGCCGGCGCGGATGTCGCTGCGCGAGAGCGGGGAACTGCGGATCGAAGGGCACCCCAACCGGATCGAGACGGGCGGAATGAAGCGACTCCTCGCCCTCCTGTGGAAGATGGGAGCGTGGAGCCAGTTGAGCCGCGTCGTCCGCGTGCCGACCGGTCACTCCATTCATTACGCGGGCACGCTGCCGATGAAAGAAACGCCGGCCGACTACGAGTGCGACCGCCTCGGACGATTGCACGGCACGCGCCGCGTCGCTATCGCCGATTCGGCCGCATTCACCCGCCTGCCCGCGAAAAACATGTCGCTCGGTATGATGGCGAACGCGATGCGCGTGGCGGCCGCGGCGGCCGAACGGCTGCGTGAGTCCGCATGAAGACCGTCCTCATCACCGGTGCCAACGGCTTCATCGCGCGCGCGGTCGCGGCGGCGTTCGCGCGCAGCGGCGTGCGGGTCATCGGCGTGTCGCGCCCCGGCGCACCGGTTGCGGGTTTCGACCGCGTATTCCGGGTGAAGCTCGGCGAGTCCATGAATCCCGTCCTCGCGGACGAGCCGGTGGATGCGGTCGTGCACTGCGCCAACGATTCGCGGCGGGACAGCTTCGCGGTCAACGTGGAGGGAACGCGCCGGTGGATCGGCGAGGCGCACGCGCGCGGGGTGCGGACCCAGCTGCTGATGAGCAGCCTCTCGGCGCGCGAGGACGCGCTCGCGGACTACGGGCGCTCGAAGTGGGCGATCGAACAGACGATGCGCGACGTGGGAGGCACTTCGTTTCGTCTGGGACTCGTGGTGGGAAACGGCGGCATGTTTCAGAGGATGGTACAGGCGCTGGCGCGGCCGGTCGTCCCGCTCCTCGACGGCGGCCGATCCCGCGTGTACGTCCTCGGCATCGACTTCGTCGCCGACGCGACCCAACGCGTCGTGTCGGGCGAGCTGCCGTCGGCCGTCGGCCGGCTCCTGCACCTCCAGCAGCCGGAGCCGTACCGGCTGGTCGACGTGCTGCGGGCGGCGCGAGCGGCGTATGGGTATCGTTGCGTGCTCGTTCCCGTTCCGTCGCTCCCGGTGCTGTGGGCGCTGACGATGGTGGAACGCTTCTCTTTCCTCAATCTGCCGGTCACCAGCACGAATGTCCGCGGACTGCGGCAGAGCGGGATGGAGTCGTTTCCGTCGGATTTCAAAGAACTGGGAGGACAGGAAGAGACGCTGGCCGAGCTGGTCGGACGCGCTGCCGTGGCGGAGGCTCGAAACGCCGCCGTGACTTAAGCGCTTCTGCGGAAAATGGGTTAGCCGTTCCGGAGGCGCAAAATCGGTCTTCTCGGGCCGGCGAGCACTCTGTTATATTCCTCCCGCCGAACATGCCCGCAAGGGCATGTCGCGTTATTGGCCGGGACGATCACCTCGGGAATGGATGGGCCCTGGTGGACCTCGGGGACTTCAAATCCCTTAGTCGGGCGAGACCGTCCGAGGTGGGTTCGATTCCCACACATTCCCGCCACCCATCGCGCGCGCGGGCGTTGCGCGGGACGCGTCCCCACGGCCCCTGTCTACCGGGTAAACGACTGGTGTCGCTTTCATCGTCGATCGTTCTGGGCCTGACGTTCATCGCCTGGCTGGGTGCGGCGATGCCGTCGATGGCGGGGGTCGCCGAAGCGGACACGACGCGGCCGGCCGGCGCGGACAGCGCGACGATCGCTGCGCCCGATACGTCGCGAACGCCGCCGAGCGATTCGCTGCGCACGATCACGGTCAAGGATTCGCTGGGGATTCCCGGGACGCTGCGCGGTCAGACGGTGGAACCGGATCCCGCCGCGATCAAGGGGACGCTGCAACGCATGGGCTCGAACGAAATCGCGGGCCGCACGCCCTGGGAGCGAAAGAAGAACCCGAGAGTCGCGATGCTCTGTTCCGCGCTCCTTCCGGGGCTGGGGCAGACGTATAACGGAAGGCGCCTGAAGGTGGGTCTGATGGTGGGGTTCTCGACGTTCTATTCATTCAACGGGTGGCTCAACTGGAAGCGATACGAGGCCGCGATCGTGGCGCGCGACGCCGCCGAACCGGGCAGCGGGGACTATCGGGTCCAGAACGACCTGGCGGCTTTCTATAAGGAGGAAGCCCGCACGCACCTGTGGTGGTTCGGCGCCACGTGGATACTCGGAATTCTCGACTCGTGGATCGACGCGCACCTCTACGACGTGCGCGGCTACACGCCGCCACCCCCGCCCGAGGACGCGGTTCCACGCGCGGTGAACGAGCGCATCAGCTATCTCACGTTGGGATTCGATCTCGAGTTTTCGAAATAAATGACGCCGCAGACTGATAGAACATGATATTTCCCCAGGAACGCACTCGCAACTTCTGCATCATCGCCCACATCGACCACGGCAAGTCGACGCTGGCGGATCGTCTGCTCGAGCACACCCATACCCTCTCGGGCAAGGAGATGCGCGAGCAGGTGCTCGACACCATGGATCTGGAGCGCGAGCGCGGCATTACCATCAAGAGCCACCCGATCCGGATGATCTACCGCGCCAGGGACGGCCTCGACTACCTGTTCAACTTGATCGACACGCCGGGCCATGTCGACTTCACCTACGAAGTCTCGCGCTGCCTCGCCGCCTGCGAGGGCGCCATCCTGGTGGTGGACGCGGTGCAGGGGATCCAGGCGCAGACGGTATCCAACGTGTACCTGGCGGTCGAGAACGGCCTCGAGCTGTTGCCGGTGATCAACAAGATCGACCTGCCGGCGGCGCGGGTCGAAGAGGTCACGCACGAAATCCACGATTTGATCGGCGCTCGCGAGGACGAGATCGTGAAGGTGAGCGCGCGCGAAGGGATCGGCATCGAAGACTTGCTGGAGGCGGTGGTGGCGAAGATCCCGGCGCCGAAGGGCGACCGCGAGGGCAAGCTCCAGGGTCTGATTTTCGACTCGTTCTACGACACCTATCGCGGTTCCGTGGTCTACGTCCGCATCAAGCAGGGGCGTGTGCGCAAGGGCGACGTGATCCGGATGTGGTCGACGGGCAACACGTTCGAGGTAATGGATACGGGGCACTTTCGCATCCAGATGATTCCAGCCCCCATGCTCGAAGCGGGAGATGTGGGATACGTCGTCACCGGCATCAAGGACATCCACGATATCAAAGTCGGCGACACCATCACGACCCACGCCGATCCGTGCGAGCAGCCGCTGCCCGGTTACACCGACGTGAAGCCGATGGTGTTCAGCGGGCTCTACCCGGTCGAGGCCGACGAGTACGTGGAGCTGCGCGAGGCGCTGGAAAAGCTGCGGCTCAACGACTCGTCGTTCATCTTCGAGCCGGAGACCTCGGTGGCGCTCGGCTTCGGGTTCCGCTGCGGGTTCCTCGGGCTCCTCCACATGGAAGTGATCCAGGAGCGCCTGGAACGCGAGTACAACCTGAACCTGATCACCACCATGCCCAGCGTGGAGTACAACATCCGCACCAAGAGCGGCGAGGAGCTGGTGGTCGACAACCCGGCGTTGTTTCCCCCGGAGGGAAAGATCGAACACGTCCGCGAGCCCTACGTGAAGGTGGAGGTCGTGACCCCGAGCGAATTCGTGGGCGCGATCATGACGCTGTGCCAGGAGCGGCGGGGTACATACCTGGGCATGGAGTACGTGACCAAGGAACGGGCGGTGCTGCGCTATGAGATGCCGTTGGCCGAAATCCTCATCGATTTCTATGATAAGCTCAAGAGCCTTAGCCGGGGGTACGCGAGCCTGGACTACAATTATGTCGGGCACCGCGAGAGCGACGTGGTCCGGTTGGACATCGCGCTCAACGGCGACCCGGTGGATGCCCTGTCGATGATCGTCCACCAGGAGAGCGCGTTCAACATGGGACGCGATCTTGCTGTCCGGCTCAAGGAAGTCATTCCACGCCAGATGTACGAGGTCGCGATCCAGGCCTGCATCGGAGCCAAGGTGATCTCGCGCACCAACGTGAAGGCGCTGCGCAAGAACGTGACGGCGAAGTGCTACGGCGGTGACATCACCCGCAAGCGCAAGCTCCTCGAGAAACAGAAAGAGGGCAAGCGCCGTATGAAGATGGTCGGCAAGGTCGAAATCCCGCAGGACGCGTTCCTGGCGGTGCTCAAGGTGGAGAGGTCAAGTTGAGCAAGAAGCGAAAGAAATCCGTAGTCCGCGAGTACACCGAGATCATCGTACTCGCGGTGGGACTCGCGTTGTTCGTGCGCACGTTCTTCGTCCAGGCGTTCCGGATCCCATCGGAGTCGATGGAGGACACGCTCCTGGTCGGCGACTTCCTGTTTGCGAACAAGCTGCTCTATGGGCCCAAGCTCCCGTTCGTGTCCGTGCGCCTGCCCGAAATTCGCGCCCCGAAGCCGGGCGACATCATTATCTTCAAGTATCCCGGCGACCACAAGATCGATTACATCAAGCGCTGTGTCGCGGTGGAGGGACAGACGGTCGAGCTCATCGACAACCACCTGTTCGTGGACGGGGTGCTGCGCGATGAGGACTTCACGAAGTACGTGTTCGGCTCACGGCCGGACCGGCACTTCGGGCCGTTCAAGGTGCCGGAGGGGCACATCTTCATGATGGGGGACAATCGCGACAACAGCGCGGACAGCCGCGTGTGGGGGCCGCTGGACAAGAAGCTGATCAGCGGAAAAGCGATGTTCATCTATTTCTCGTGGAATCCGAGGTCGCACTCGATCCGCTTCTCGCGTATCGGAGACGTCATTCGTTGAGCCTGGCTCGCGGTGACGGTGCCCCTCCGCTCATGCACTTCGCGCGCGATCATTGAAAGCGCGCCTCGTGAAATCGCGTCGGAGCACCGTCACCGCTCGCCTGTGATCCTATGAAGCCACTCTCGCTCTACATTCACGTTCCGTTCTGCACGCGGCGGTGCTCGTACTGCTCGTTCTACCACGTGCCGGCCGCGGAGGAACGTCAGCGAGCGTTTATCGACGTGCTGGTGGATGAGATCGGCGCGGGGCTGGCCGCCGTCGGCGAGCCGGTGACGCTGCGCACGATTTTCGTGGGCGGCGGCACGCCGACGGTTCTCGAACCGTCGCACTGGCGGCGGCTGGTGCGCGCGCTCGAACCCCACATCGCACCCGGCGCGGCGCCGGAGTTCACCGTGGAGATGAACCCGGAGGACGTGACCGGGGAACTGGTGGCCTTCCTGCGCGCCCAGGGCGTGAATCGCGCCAGTCTCGGCATCCAGTCCATGCACGCGGTGGGGCAGAAGGTGCTGAAGCGATGCGCCCCCGAGGTGAACGCGGGCGCGATCGAAATCGTGCGGCAAGCATTCGACAACGTGAGCTTCGACGTGTTGCTCGGCGTCCCGCGGACGACGATCGCGGACCTGCGCAATACCGTTGGGACGCTGCTCGGGTTCGGTCCCGCGCACCTCTCGGTCTACGGGCTCGAGGCGGGCGGCGACATGTCCCACGAGGTAGAACGCTTCTTTCGAGCGGTTGACCCCGACCGGGTGGCTGATGAATACTTGTGGGTGTGTGAGGCGCTCCGGGCGCGGGGGTACGGCCACTACGAGGTCTCCAACTTCGCCCGGCCCGGTTTCGAGTCCGCCCACAACCGGGTGTACTGGGACGGCGGCGACTATCTGGGGGTTGGCCCGGCCGCCCATTCGTCCGTCGGCGGGCGGCGATTCTGGAACGCGCCCTCGCTGGACGCGTACCTCGAGCGGGTCCCCGGCGGGCACGTGGCGGCGCGACAGTTCGACGTGGAAGGCGACTACCGCGTCGAGCGCGCGATGCTCGCGCTGCGCACGGATCGCGGGTTGCCGCGATCGGAGTGCGCGTGCAGCGACGCGGTCCTGGGCGCGTTCGCCGCGGAGGAACTGGTGGTCGAAGCGCACGGACGCGTGTTCGCCACGGATCGCGGGTACTTGCTCTTGAACGACCTCGTCCTGCGCCTGACGGCGCCGGCGCGGGTGCACGGCGGATACGCGACGACTCAACCATCGATGCCGACATGCTGATCGAACAGAACCGGGACATACTCCGCGTGATCATCGACGCATACGTGGGCGACCGCGTTCCCGTCAGTTCGCAGCGCGTGCGCGAGGCGGGTCATTTGCGCTTGAGCACGGCGACCATTCGCAACCGCATGGCCGTGCTCGAGCGCGACGGCTACATTTCCAAGCCGCACGTGTCGGCCGGTCGCGTTCCCACCGACGAGGGCTATCGCGCGCACGTCGACGAGCTGCAGGCGGAAGGCTCGCGGATCGGCGCGGGCGGACTGCCCGACGTCCGCGAGGGGTTGCGCGGCGAGTCGCTCGACGTCAACGCACTCATGCTGCAGGTGTCACAGCTGCTGGGGGCGATGTCCCGCAACGTGGCGGTGGTGTACGGCGCGATCGTGCAGGAGAGCCGGGTGCGCAGTCTCAAGCTCTTCCACGTGGAGGGTGAGCGCGTCCTCGTGGTCGCCAACCTGACGCCGGAGCACGAACGCACGCTGGCGCTGCGGCTCTCGCGCCCGGTTTCGGCCGAGGCTGTCGCGGCGGCGGAGGCGCTCGTGAACCGCATGGTGGCGGATCGCACGCTCGACGCCGCGCGGCGCACCCTGGCCGAATCGGTCCGCGACAACGTGACGGAGGAGGGCATCGTGACGCGCGAGATCGCGGCGCGCCGCGACGAAATTTTTTCCGAGCCGCCGGCCATCGAGCTCTGCTTCGAGGAGCGCAGCCGAGTCCTCGATCAGCCCGAGCTCTCGGACCCGCGGACGCTGCAGCTATTGCTCCGAATCTTGCACGACCGCGAATACCTGACGTCGATTCTGGCCAGCCGCGCTCCCGACCGCACCGAGGTGACGATCGGCAGCGAGCACGGCGATGACGCGATGCGCCCCTTCAGCCTGGTCACCGCCGGCTACCGGATGGGTGCCGCGCGCGGCGTGCTCGGCATCATCGGGCCGACGCGCATGCGCTACGATCTGGCGCTGTCTCTGGTTCGATCGATGTCGCGTGAACTGTGCGCGATCGGCGACGAGTACTTCTAAGGGAGACTCCGTGGACAAGAAACACCGCATGCCGGCAGCCGAAGTCGACGCCGAGCGCCCGGACGACGACGCGAGCGACGCGAAGCCCGAACGGGTGTACGACCTCGACGACGCCGATCCGGCCGGCGACACCGTTCCCCCGGTTGCCGGGGAAGACGGCGCCGAAGCGGCGCCCGTTGCGGACGAGGTGGTCGAGCCCGCGCCGCCCGCGCGCGGGAAGCAGTCGGGAAAGTTCTCCCGCCGGGAGATCCTCGATCGCTTCCAGCAGAAGAACGTCGAGATCACGCGCCTGACCAAGGAGAAGGCCGTGCTCGAGAAAGAGAAGGCGGCGTTCGAGAAAGAACGGGCAACTCTTGCCGCCTCCAGGGCGACCCTCGAGACCCAGGCCGCCGAGTTCAAGGACAAGTGGCTACGCTCCGCAGCCGAGTTTGAAAACTACCGCAAGCGTTCCGCGAAGGAATGGGAATTGCTTAAACAGCAGTCGAAGACCGAAGTCATTCTGGAGGTTTTGAACTCGCTGGATGATTTCGAGCGGGCCTTTGCGGTGGCGGGGGACCAGGCTGAGAGCGAATTTGTCCGAGGTATTCGCCTCATCTACAACAACTTGCGCCAGGTCCTTCAGAAGTTCGGCGTCGAGGAAATCGACGCACTCCACCAGCCCTTCGACCCGACCCGCCACATGGCGATCGGGCAGGTCGAGACCACCGAGGTCGCATCCGGCCACGTGGTCGAGGTCGCCGAAAAGGGTTACGCCAGTAACGGCAGCGTCATCCGGCCCGCCCGAGTCATCGTTGCAAAGTAGCAACGGCGACCCGAATTCGAACCAATCGAGAGTTTTTTGCACGGCGCGCCGTGCGGGCGTCCGTTCTGCGGATGCCGCACCGGCGCGACCCGTGCGGGGTTGCAACCGATTGAAGGAGCCGAGATGTCGAAGGTCATCGGGATCGATCTGGGAACCACGAACTCCTGCGTCGCGTTCATCCAGGACGGCGAGCCGACCGTCGTCACGACCCCCGAGGGGGTCCGCACCACGCCGTCGGTGGTCGCCTTCGCCAAGAACGGCGAGCGCCTGGTCGGACACATCGCGAAGCGTCAGGCGATCACGAATCCCATGCAGACCATCTACTCGGTCAAGCGCTTCATGGGGGCGCGCTACGATGAGGTCAAGACGGAGGCCGGGCGCGTGTCGTACACCGTCGAGACCGGCAAGACCGGCGACATTCAGATCAAGGTCAAAGACCACACCTTCCGCGCGGAGGAGATCTCCGCGATGATCCTGCAGACGCTGAAGAAGACCGCCGAGGAATTCCTCGGCGAGCCGGTCGAGAAGGCGGTCATCACCGTCCCCGCGTACTTCAACGACGCGCAGCGCCAGGCGACCAAGGACGCGGGCCGGATCGCGGGCCTCGACGTCCTGCGCATCATCAATGAGCCCACCGCCGCCGCGCTCGCCTACGGGCTGGACCGGCAGAAGACGGGCATCGTCGCGGTGTACGACCTGGGCGGCGGCACGTTCGATATCTCCATCCTGGAGCTGTCCGACGGCGTGTTCCAGGTGAAGTCGACCGCGGGGGACACCCACCTTGGCGGCGACGACTTCGACCGCCTCATCATGGACTGGGTGATCGAAGAGTTTCAGAAGCAGTGCGGGATCGATATCTCGCATGACAAGATGGCGATGCAGCGCGTGCGCGACTCGTCGGAGAAGGCGAAGTGCGAGCTCTCGACCACGCTCGAGACCACCATCAACCTGCCGTTCCTCGCGGCCGACGAGACCGGGCCGAAGCACCTCGAGCTCCAGCTCACGCGCGCCAAGCTCGAAAACCTGGTCGACTCGCTGATCAAGAAGACGGTCGAGCCGTGCCGGCAGGCTCTCCACGACGCCAGCATCGCCACCACGCAGATCGACAAGGTCATCCTGGTGGGCGGCTCCACGCGGATGCCGGCGGTGCGCGAAGCGGTGAAGAAGTTCTTCAACCAGGAGCCGCAGCGCGGCGTCGACCCCGACGAAGTGGTCGCCAAGGGCGCGGCGATCCAGGGCGGCGTGCTCACCGGTCAGATCGAAGAAGTGATTCTCCTCGACGTGACCCCGCTCTCGCTCGGCATCGAGACGCTCGGCGGCGTCATGACCCGGTTGATCGCGCGCAACACCACCATCCCGACGCGCAAGACGCAGATCTTCTCGACCGCCGCCGACAACCAGCCGGCGGTGAGCGTGCACGTGCTCCAGGGCGAGCGCGAGCTCTCGAAGGACAACCGCACGCTGGGTCGCTTCGACCTGGTCGGCATCCCGCCCGCGCCGCGCGGCGTCCCGCAGATCGAGGTCACCTTCGACATCGACGCGAACGGGATCGTCAAGGTGTCCGCCAAGGACCTGGGCACCGGTCGCCAGCAGCAGATCGCGATCAAGGTGGCCAGCGGTCTGTCGGAGGCCGAGATCAAGCGCATGGTCGACGACGCCGACAAGTACGCCGACGAGGACAAGATGAAGCGCGAGTTCACCGAGGCGGTCAACCAGGCGGAAATCCTGCTCTATTCGACCGAGCAGGCGATGAAGGACTTCGCGGAGCGCTTCGCCGAGCGCGACCTGGAAGAGATGAAGGCGGCCGTCGCCGACGTCAAGGCGACCCGCAACAACGCCGCGCGCGACGTGACGGCGCTTCGGCAGGCGACGGCGCGCCTGCAGTCGATCATGCACCGCTTCGCCGAGGTCATGTACAGCGCTCCCGACACCAGCGAATTCCGTTGATCGGCCGGCCGCGAATCGCCGCCGACCGGCGACGATACGAAGGACCGATACCCCTCAAGCGCCCGGGTGCCTGCCCGGGCGCTTCGCGTTACGGGCTTTTCGCTGGTCGCTGCGCTTGACGGTGGGCTATATTCCACGACGATGAGCAAACGCGATTACTACCACGTGCTTGGCGTCGAACGCAGCGCTGGCAAGGACGAGATCAAGAAGGCGTACCGCAAGCTGGCGTTCCAGCACCACCCCGACAAGAACCCGGGTAATAAGGACGCGGAGGAGAAGTTCAAGGAGGCGACCGAGGCCTACGAGGTCTTGAGCGACCCCGAGAAGCGGCGCGAGTACGACCAGTTCGGCCACGCCGGGCTCGGCCGCGGCGCAGGCGGGGCCAGTCCGTTCGGCGGCGCCGGCGGCCCCGGAGGCTTCGCCGGCTTCGACCTGTCCGACGCCCTTCGGGCATTCATGCGCGAGTTCGGCGGGTTCGGCGACTTCGAGGGCGGGTTCGGCGGTGGCGGCGGTGCGCGCGTGCGCAAGGGTCGTGACCTCCAGCTGCGGGTGAAGCTGACCCTCCCCGAGATCGCGAGCGGCGTGGAGAAACAACTCAAGGTCACCAAGCTCGTCCCCTGCGGGACCTGCAAGGGTAGCGGCGCGCGCGACGGATCCCGCGCGTCGACGTGCGAGGTGTGCCAGGGCACGGGTCAGATCAAGCAGGTCCAGCGCACGATCCTCGGCCAGTTCATCAATGTCGTCGACTGCCACGCGTGCGGCGGGGAAGGCTCGGTCGTGAAGGACCCGTGTCGCGACTGCGACGGCGAGGGTGTGGTGAAGGGCAGCGAAACGGTAACGGTCAGGATTCCCGCCGGAGTGGCCGGCGGCAACTACATCACCGTGCGCGGCGGCGGCGACGCGACCGGGCGGGGCGGGCGCAGCGGGGACCTGTTCGTCATCATCGACGAAGAAGAGAGCGGGCGCTTCGAACGTCACGGCAACGACGTGCTCATCGACCTGCCGCTGACCTATCCGCAGCTCGCGCTCGGCACCAAACTCGAGGTGCCCACGCTCGACGGCAAGGTGCTGCTGCGGGTTCCCGGCGGGACGCCCTCGCACAAGATCTTCCGCCTGAAGGGCAAGGGGATCCCGCGCCTCAATGGGTACGGACGCGGGGATCAGCTGGTCCGCGTGGTCGCCTGGGTTCCTGAAAAGCTCAACAAGAAGGAAGAAGAGCTCTTGAAGGAGCTCGACAAGTCGCTCTCCACGCGCGCGCCCAAGGTCGAGTGAGCCATGCCGCGGGTGGCGCCGAGGCGGGGCCCCCGCGAGGCGAAGCCCGCGGGGTGACGAGGCGACAGGACCCGCGGCGTGAAGGTTCCATGACCGCCCATCTCTTCTCGTTCTACGTGCCCGCCCTCGTCGAGTCCGACGCGACCATCGAGATCGGCGGCGACGAGCATCGCCACCTCGCGCGGGTGTTGCGCATGTCGCGCGGCGGGACCCTCCGTGTCACCAACGGGCGCGGGCTGATAGTCTCCGCCGCGATCGAGTCCATCGGGGCGTCGAAGACCCTCGCGCACGTCACCTCGGTCGACGAGCGTGATCCACCGCGGACGCGCCTGGCGCTCGCGCTCGGCGCGATCCAGCGCGCCCACTTCGAGATCGCGGTGGCGCAGTGTGTCGAGGTGGGTGTCACGGAGGTCATTCCGGTGCTGGCCGAGAAGTGTCACGCGCGCGCGTGGTCGTCCGCGACCCGCACACGCGCGCAGCGGGTCGCGATCTCCGCGATGAAGCAAAGCAATCGTTCGTGGCTGCCGCCGATCCACGACGCCGTGACGGTCTCCGAGCTCGCGCGGTCCGCCCGCGGGTTCGCCCGCGCCGTACTCGCGGACGCAGCCGGCGGCGAGCTTCCCGGCGGGAGCGGGGAAGCCCTGGCGATCGTCGGCCCGGAAGGCGGGTTCACCGATTCGGAAATCGAGACGCTGGTGGCGGCGGGGGCCGCGCGCGCCGCGCTCGCGCGCCACCGGCTTCGCGCCGAGACCGCGGCGGTGGTGTTGGTGGCGGCGCTGGGGCGCGGAGTTTGACACCGTGGGGTTCGTCTCATAGACTGCAACAAGGGGTTTATCGCACATGATTCGTGATCAATTGACCGACGACATGAAAGCCGCGCTCAAAGCCGGCGACAAGCTGCGCTTGAGCGTGGTCCGCATGCTCATCTCGGAGCTCAAGAACGAGCGCATCGCGCAGGGCAAGGACCTCGACGAGGCCTCGGAGCGCAAGGTGCTCACCGGTTACGCGAAGAAGCGCAAGGAAGCCATGGACGCCGCGCGCTCGGGCGGGCGCGAAGAGATTGCCGCCCGCGAGCAGCAGGAGCTGGATATTACGATGTCGTATCTTCCCCGGCAGCTCAACGACGACGAACTGCGGACCATCGTCCGCCGCCACGTCGAATCGTCGGGGGCGCCGGGGGCGCAGGCGTTCGGGGCGGTCATGAAGGCGGTCATGACCGAAGTCGGCGGACAGGCCGACGGAAAGCTCGTTTCCGCGCTCGTGCGCGAGATCCTCGGGTAGCAGGGCGGGGCCCCATGGACGGCGCGACCATCGCGAGCATCGTCACCCTGGGGGTCCTCGCCGTGGGCGCAATCGTGGGCGGCACCAAGGGATTCGCCCGCCAGGTGATCGAGCTCCTCGGTTTGCTGGTGTCTTTCTTCGTCGCAGCGGTGGTGGCGAGCTGGGTGGCCGCGTTTCTCTCCGATCACACGTCCATGCCGCACGCGGCCACGCTGGTGGTGGGGTTTGTCATCGTGTTCATCGGCGGGCTGGTCGCGTTTCATTTCGTGGCGCTCTCGGCGCAGCGCGTGATTCACACCACGCTGTTCGGTTGGGTGGATCGAGGGTGCGGCGCGGCGCTCGGACTGGTGGCGGCGCTGCTGGTCGCGAGCGTTCTCGCCAACGTCCTCATCGAGCTGCCGATCTCGGCCGACCTGGAGCGGAGCCTGGAGGAGTCGTCGGTGGTCGCGTTCGTCCAGCCCATCGCCGGCTGGCTCTTTGATCTGGTGACGCCCCGCGATGGCGGCGCGTTCGCTGCCGCGCGCGCGGACCGTGTGTACTGATCGATGCGCCCCGCGGGGCTTCTTCCCGCCGCAATTCACATGACGATTCAAGAGACATCGCACGCCTTCGAGCACGCCGTGCGCGCGCTCGCGCTGGATGACGCCCTCGCCCTCGTGGCGGCTCACTGCGTCAACGACGGGGCCAGGCGCGTGGTGGCGGCGTTGCGGCCGACGTCGGATGCCGCCGCCATCCGGGAATCGCTGGACGAGGTCGGCGAGTACCGGACGCTGCGCGAGCAGTCGGGCGACCTGGCGATTCCCGACACCGGATACCGCGCCGACGTCGAACGCATCGCGCGCGGCGAGCGCGGCAGCGGCGAGGCGCTGCGGAAGATCGCCGACGGCGAGCGCGCGATCGACACGCTGCGCCGCGGTCTCTCCGGCGGCGAAACCGCCTTCGCGCGCCTGCGCGCCATCGCCGCGTCCACCGTCGCCCACCCCGAGCTGGTTGCCGAAGCCGACCGCGCGCTCGAAGCCGACGGCACCGTCAAGGACGGGGCGTCGCCGGCGCTCAAAGCCATCCGGCGCGACATCCGCGCGGCGCGCGTGGGGCTGCGCGAGCGCGCCGAGAAGCTGGTCGGCGAACTCGGCGCCGATTCCCACGCCACCGTGATGGGCACCCGCCACGTGCTGGTGGTCCCGCGCGGCAAGGTGAAGAAGGGCAGCGGCCTCGTGCACGGCGCCTCCCAGACCGGTGGATCACTCTACGTGGAGCCGGTAGCACTGCTCGAATTGAACAACGCGCTCGAGACCCGCCTCGCCGACGAGACCGAGGAGGTCGCGCGCATCCTGGCGGCGCTCTCGGACCGGGTGCGACGCCACGCGGGCGAGATTCTCGCCAACGCGGATGCGATCGAGCGCCTGGACGGGATTCGCGCGCGCGCCGCGTTCGCGGAGCGATTCGGCTGCGTGGCCCCCGACATCTCGGCCACCGGGAGGCTGCGCCTGGTCCGCGCCCGCCACCCGCTGCTCACCCTCGCGCTGGAGCGCGCGGGCACGCTCGATCGCCAGGTGCCGCTCGATCTCACGCTCGAGCCCGGGCGGCGGCTCCTGGTCATCACTGGTCCCAACGCCGGCGGCAAGACCGTGGCCATCAAGACCGTCGGGCTCGCGACGCTCCTCCTGCAGTGCGGCCTGCCGATTCCGTGCGCGCACGGCAGCGAGCTGCCGGTATTCGAGCAGGTGTTCGCGGACATCGGTGACGAGCAGTCGCTGGAATCGTCGCTCTCGACCTTCACGTCGCACCTGCGCAACCTGGATGAGATGAGCCGGCGCGCCGACGCCCACACGCTCTGTTTGATCGACGAAATCGGCGACGGCACCGACCCGGACGAAGGCTCCGCGATCGCCGTCGCCACCCTGGAGCGGATGCTCGCCTCGAAGGCCGCCGTGATCGCGAGCACGCACTACGGGCGCATCAAGACCTTCGCGCTGGAAACCGACGGCGTGGCGAACGCGTCGATGGCCTTCGAGGACGAGGCGGCGCGGCCGCTCTATCGGCTGCTCGAAGGCATCGCGGGTCGCAGCCGCGGGATCGACACCGCGCGGCGCGTCGGGTTCGACCCGGCGGTGGTCGCGCGCGCCGAGCAGGTGGTGGGCAGCGAATCGTTTCGGCTGGAGTCCGCGCTCGCGCGCCTGGAGACCTCGTTCGTGGCACTCGAGGCAGAACGCGCCTCCCTGGCGGCGGAGCGCGCGGAACTCGATCGCCTGGTGGCGTCGAACCGCGAGAAGGAGCGGACGTTTTCGGTGACCAAGAAGGAGGCGAGCCGGCGCGCGCTGCGCGAGGCGGAAGAGTTGCTGGTCCAGACGCGGAGCGAGATCGAAAGCCTCGTGCGCTCGCTGCGCGAGCGCGGCGCCGATCGCGCCACGATCCGCGAGAGCCGCGCCCGCGTCGAGAAGATGATCGCGGACGTGCGCGGCAAGTCCGCGCCGGAGTCCGCGGTGGCTCCGCTCGCGAGCGCGGCCGTCGGTGACCGCGTGTCGTTGAGCCCCACCGGCACGCCGTCGGGAATCGTGGTCGAGGTCGACCGCAAGGACGCGGTGGTGGAGCTCGGCGGCAAGCGCATACGTGCGCGCCTGGGCAAGCTCTACGCGGCTGCTGGCGAGGCGCCGGCGGCGCCGCGGGCGCCGATCCACGTCGAGTACGAACCGGTGGGTGCGATGGAGGTCAGCGTGCGCGGGCTCGACCGCGAGAGCGCGGTCGAGGAAGTGAGCCGGTTCGTCGACCGCGCGCTGCTCACCGGACTCCAGGAAGTGAAGATCGTGCACGGGCTGGGGGGAGGCATTCTCGGCCGCGCGGTGCGCGATTTCCTCTCGAAGGACCCGCGCGTCAAAGCGGTCCGCCCCGGCGACCCGATGGAGGGAGGCATGGGGGTGACGTTCGTCACCCTCCGCTGACGGTCATGCCCATTCCACAGCACGTCATCGAACAGGTTCGCGACCGCAACGACGTCGTCGAGGTCGTCGGGCAGTACGTCGACTTGAAGCGCGCGGGAACGAACTACAAGGGCCTGTGCCCGTTCCACCAGGAGAAGAGCCCGAGCTTCACGGTGAGTCCCGAGAAGCAGATCTTCCACTGCTTCGGCTGCAACAAGGGCGGCAACGTCTTCCAGTTCGTGATGGAGATGGACGGGGTGAGCTTCCCGGAAGCGGTGCGCGCGCTCGGCCGACGTGTCGGGATCGAAGTGGAGAGCCGCCCGGGCGCGGAAGACGCGTCGGAGAACGAGGCGCTCTTCGAAGCGAACTCCTTCGCGGGGCGCTTCTACCACGCCGAGCTCACCCGCTCGCCCGCGGCCGAGAAGGCGCGCCGCTATCTCGAGGGCCGGGCGATCCCGAGGGAGGCCTGGACCCACTTCGGACTGGGCTACGCGCCGGCCACCGGGGAAGCCCTGTGGGCAGCGGCGCAGGCGAAGTCGATCTCCCGCGACGTGCTGACCCGGTTGCGCCTGGTCGTTCCGAGGGAGGGCGGACGCGGTTACTTCGACTACTTCCGGGACCGGGTCATCTTCCCGATCATTCAGCCCGGGAGCCGGGTGGTCGGCTTCGGCGCGCGGACCCTCGGGGACGCGGACCCCAAATACCTCAATTCTGCCGAGAGCGCGCTGTTTCAGAAGCGGCGGACGTTCTACGGACTCGACCGCGCCCGCGACCCCATTCGGACCCACCGCCACGCCGTCATCGTCGAGGGCTACACCGACCTGATCCGGCTCCACCTGGTGGGCGTCACGAACACCATCGCGACCTGTGGAACCGCGCTCACCCCGGAGCACGCGACCCGGCTGCGGCGTATCACGCGACGGGTCGTCCTGGTGCCCGACGGCGACGCCGCCGGGCAGAACGCGGCGGTCGCATCCGGGGCACTCCTGATGGCGGCAGGGGTAGAAGTTGGGGTGGTACCGCTGCCAGCGGGACAGGATCCAGATTCGGCGGGTAAATCGAGTTCTCCACAAGAGTTTCAAGAACTTCTTTCGCGGCCGTTGGAATATTTCAAATTCCTTGACTATACTATCCAACACCGAAACCTGACGGCGCGGGAGCGCGAAGACCTGATTCGACGGGTGGTTGGCGGGATCGGCGAGTCGGACGACCCTCTGCGGGGGGATGTACTGATTGGGGAGCTGGCTCGCGTGGTACGAGTGGATCCCGCCGGGCTGAGGCGGTTGCTTCGACCGGGTGCGTCCGACGGGGCGGGAAGCGTAAGGGGTGATGCCGGGGCAGGCCGGGTCGGCGGCAACAGGCGGTCGCTCGAACGGCTCGTGCTGCGGCTGGTCATGGAGGGCACCCCGTCGGCGCTGGACGCCCTGGAGTCGCTGGATGTGGAGGATTTCTCGGAGGAGCCTAACCGCAAGTTATATAAACTGCTTGACTCGGTGCGGGAGGCCCATATTGATTTGAGGGGTCGCGACTTCCAACGTCGCGCCGAAGAAGCCGGGCTGGAGGGGTTTGCCGCTGAAACTTCCCTTTTATCCGTCCCACCCGGGAATGTCGATACACTTCTGAAAGACGCCGTTCGCAGGTTGAAGAAGCTCCGTATTCGCGACGAGTTGGCGTTGCTCCGTGAGCGACTCTTGAATCTGCCGTCGGAGAGCGACGAAGCCGTAGCCGTCGCGGAGTATTACCATCGGTTGCGCCAGGCGCTGGCCGAACTATGACCAGGAGAACAAAGATGAAGGTGGCGAAGGGAACCAGCACGAAAGCGGCGGCCGCTGCGACGCCGGATCGTTTCGACGACGTGCTCGAAGACATCCGTCGGATCGCGGAGGACAAGGGCTTCGTTCTGAACCACGAGATCGACTCGCTGGTGGGGGACGACTTCACGCCCGAGGACATCGTGGTCCTGTACGATCGTTTGAGCGAGGAGAAGATCGACTTCTTCGACTCGCCGGAAAAGGCGCGTCTCAAAATCGACGCGCGCAAGCGCCGCGAGGAGAAGGAAGAGCAGAAGACCGAAGAGGAAGTCAAGGCGGTCATCCGCTACGACGACCCCGTGCGCATGTACCTGCGCGAGATGGGGAAGGTGCCGCTGCTCGACCGCGAGGGCGAAGTCGAGATCGCCAAGCGCATCGAGCAGGGCCAGATCCTGATCGCGAAGGCGGTCTTCTCGCTGGATTCACCGGTGCGGGAGCTGCAGAGGCTCGCGCGGACCGTCGAGAAGGGCGACATGCGTCTCGACGAGGTGGTGCAGGTGGAGACGGGCGGGATCGCCCCGTCGGCCACCGGCAAGAAGGAGCGCCAGATGCGCTTCCGCCCGGTCAAGAAGATCGCGGCGTTGCGCAAGGAGATCGTCGAGGTCCAGAAGAAGCTCAAGCTCAAGAAGAACACGACCAAGCGGCCGGCGCTGGAGCGCTCGCTCGAACTGCGCCAGGCGAAGCTCTTCGAGGAGTACATCAAGCTCCAGCTCAATCCGAAGCAGCTGGAGCGCATCGTCGAAAACATCCGCGTCACCCGCGACCGGCTCAAGGATTACGAATCGAAGCTCGGCGAGTACGAAGAGTTCGTCGGGCTCACCTACGACGACATCCTCGCGCACGTGAAGAAGCTCAAGGGCGGCTCGCGCCGGCGTAACGTCAAAGTCGACGGCAAGGGGATGTGGTCGCTCGAGATGCTGGAAGACTTCGAGCGCAAGATGCGGGCGTTGCGCGCCGAGATCAAGGAGATCGAGAAGGAAGAGAACATCTCGATCAAGGATCTCGACAAGATCGTGGACAGCATCCGCAAGGGTGAGATCCAGGTCCAGCGCGCCAAGAAGGAGATGATCGAGGCGAACGTCCGTCTCGTCATCGCCATCGCGAAGCGCTACACCAACCGCGGGCTCGAGTTCCTCGACCTGATTCAGGAGGGCAACAGCGGGCTCATGCGCGCGGTCGACAAGTTCGACTACCGCAAGGGCTACAAGTTCTCCACCTACGCGACGTGGTGGATCCGCCAGGCCATCACGCGCGCGATCGCGGACCAGGCGCGCACCATCCGCGTGCCCGTGCACATGATCGAGGCCATCAACAAGGTCTCCCGCGCGCAGCGCAAGCTCGTGCAGGAGAACGGCCGCGACCCGACCCCGGAAGAGGTGGCGAAGAAACTCGACTACCCGCTCGACAAGGTCAAGAGTGTGATGAAGGCGAGCATGGAGCCGATTTCGCTCGACCGGCCGATCGGCGAGGACGAGGACTCCAACCTGTCCGACTTCATCGAAGACACGTCGGCGGCTTCGCCCGCGCAGTCGGCGTCCCACGCCATGCTGCGCGACCAGCTCAACCGCGTGTTGAGCACGCTCACGCGTCGCGAGGAGAAAGTCATCCGCCTGCGCTTCGGCCTGGGGGATGGAACGCCGCGCACGCTGGAAGAGGTCGGCACGATCTTTAATGTCACGCGCGAGCGCGTGCGTCAGATCGAGGCGAAGGCCCTGAAGAAGCTCCAGCACCCGAGCCGGGCGCGAAAGCTCAAGGGCTACACCGAGATCATATGATCGATTGTCGGGCGTCGACGCGAGTGGTCGACGCCCGACGCGCTCCCTCCAAGTTCGACGTCTCCACGCCACGATTGCGCAGGGCCCACGCGTTAAGGATGTTTGACGCCAGGGCGAACGTCGGGGTATGCTCCGGCGACAGGGCCCATAGCTCAGGGGTTAGAGCAGCCGGCTCAACGCAGTGAATCTAAGTTGAGACGAGGGTTGTGTAGCTCGGCGTGGCAGTTGTGACAGACTAGAATGCACTTGTGCACCTCCGCCAACACTGAATCCAGCTTTCGGTTGGAGAGAGATCGTATGTCCAACTTGAAATGCTTCTTCTTGGCGCCAGGGGTGTGATGAAAGGCGAGCGCGGCCAGGTTCTTGTTGTATCCGCAAATCGAGCAGCGACCGCCCGCCTTCTTGACTAGTTCGAGCTTTCTAGCCAGTCCTCGCCGCTGTTGTGCTGCGTAACTCTGATGGTGGTCGTTCTTGCAGGGAATCGAGCAGAATCGAGATTGCCGGCCTCGCAGACGGGCACCGCACACGATGCAGTTAGACTTAATGGTCATAACTGTAATCTACGCTCAATATGATTTGATTGCCAAGGGCTGCCTGGCGAGTAATCGCCAGGGCATAGCCTGCCAAACTCGGGGAAGCCTAAATCGAGTGACACGGTAATCCCGAGCCAAGCTCCGTCAGGAGAAGGTGTAGAGACTAGACGGCAGGCACCCCACGGGGGTGAAGGGATAGTCCAGCCCACGAACTCGAAAGGGGCAGCGAAAGCTGTCGTGGGACGCATAACCGGTCGCGCCCAGGTTCAAATCCTGGTGGGCCCACCAAGTTCCAGTCGCAGAGAGTTGAGCGTGCACTTCGGCACGTTGGTTGACCATATCGGAGGGAGCCACGCCGGCAGCGGCACACCATGACCGACCTCCGCCGCGACATCAGCCTCTTTGTCAGCGTGGCCCGCATCGAAGCGGCGCTGCACGCGAACCACGTCACCCTCCAGAGACTGCCGCAGGAAATCGCCGCGATCGATAGCGCCCTGGCCGCGCTGGAGGCGAAGGAGAAGGCGTCGCACGCGGCGTTCGAGGAGATGCAGAAGCGGCGGCGCGAGGTGGAGCGGCTGATGCGCGAGCACGAAGATCACCTGCGGAAGTGCCGAGGCCAGCAGTCCCTGGTCAAGACCAACGAAGAGTACACCGCCATGCTCAAGGAGATCGCTCAACTCGAGCAGTCGATTTCCAACGACGAGGAGCAGATCCTCGTCCTCATGGATCAACTCGAACACGCGCAGCGCGAAGCCGCCGGGGCGACGGAGCTGTACCAGATCGAGCACGCGCGGCGCACGAAGGAGCGGCAAGCTCTGGAGGCGCAGGCGGAGTCGCTCGCGGGTGAGACCGCCCGCCTGACCGCGGAGAGGCCGCGAATCCTCGCCGAGATCACGCCGGCGCTCGTCAAACGCTACGAGCGCGTCGCCGGAAAGCACCGCGACGTCGCGGTCACGCGGGTCGAAGCGGAGCACTGCGGCGCGTGCCGCCAGCAGCTCCCGCCGCAGGTCGCGGTCGAGGTGCGCAAGAACGATCAGTTCCTCACCTGCCCGGCCTGCGGGCGCATCCTCATCCACTATGCAGATTGACGCCGCCCTCGCGGCGAAGCTCGCGATCGTCCTCGACAGGTTGCTCGACGGAAAGACGCTCGCGGTGGCGGCGGTCGAGGCCGGCATGAGTGCCTCGGAAGTGGAGCGCTTCGCGAAGGAGCTCAAGCGTGACCTGGGCCGTCCGCCGCGACCGAAACCGGTGCGCAAGGGCAAGGGCGGCCTCTCGCTCGTCGCCTACGCGGACGGCGGCTCGCGCGGCAACCCGGGTAAGGCGGCGTGCGGCGTGCTGGTGACGGATGCCGATGGCGCCGAGCTGCTCCGGCGCGCGAAGACGCTGGGGAAGACCACCAACAACGTTGCGGAGTACGAAGGGGTGCTCTACGCGCTTGAGTTGTGCCGCGATCTGGGCGCGGCGCACGTGTTGCTCCGCCTGGACAGCGAGCTGGTCGTGCGCCAGCTCGAGGGACGCTACAAGGTCAAGCACGCCGGACTCGCAAAGCTCCACGCGCGAGCCCGCGAGGCCGCTTCGGCGTTCGAGTCGTTTCACGTCGAATACGTGCCCCGCGCCCAGAACGCAATCGCGGACCAACTCGCCAACGCAGCGCTCGACGGCAAGGAACTGGACTGAAGACGGGCAGTCGTTGCGCGGAGAGCCCGTGCTCCCTATAATCCCCTCGGTCCGAGCGGGCGAGATGATCGCGGGCGGCTGCGCGCCGCTCGAGGAAAGTCCGAGCACCACGGAGCGGGATGCTGGATAACGTCCAGCGGAAGCGATTCCAGGGAAAGTGCCACAGAAAACATACCGCCTACTCCCGGGCAACCGGGACGGCAAGGGTGAAAAGGTGAGGTAAGAGCTCACCGGGCTTCCGGCGACGGCGGCCGTCATGGTAAACCCCATCCGGTGCAAGACCAAATAGGAGAGCAGAGGCGCTCCGCCTCAGTATGACTCTCGGGTTGGTTGCTCGAGGTGTCCGGTAACGGACATCCCAGACAAATGATCATCCTCCTTCGGGAGAACAGAACTCGGCTTATGTCCCGCTCGGACCGCTTTCTTGATGAACAAGTACCGGTGGCTGCGCAACGATACGATCGATGAGGGAGCGGCGAGCGTCCTCGCCGCCGAGCTCGCGATACCGGCGGCCGCCGCGCGTTTCCTGGTCGGACGATCGATCAGCGATCCGGCCGCCGCGCACGAGTACTTTCAGCCCACCCTCGAGCACACCCACGACCCGTTTCAATTCGAGCGCATGCGCGAGGCCGTTGCGCTGGTCCAGGCGGCGGAGCGGGACGCGCAGGTCGTGCTCGTGCACGGCGACTACGACGTCGACGGCATCTCCGGCGCGGCGCTCCTGTATCACTTTCTTGAGCGGGGCCTTTGCCACCGTGCTGCGGTTCGTGCCCGACCGGCGCCGCGACGGCTACGGCGTGGCGGAGCGCGCGATCGAGTGGGCGATCGAGCAGAAAGTCGGGCTGTTCATCGCGGTCGACTGCGGCACCTCGGACGCACCGCGTCTGCGCCGGCTCGAAGCGGCCGGCATCCGTGTGATCGTGTGCGACCATCACCAGCTCCCGGTGGACGGCGACGTGGCCGGCGTGCTGTTGAACCCGGTGCGGCCGGGAGAAACCTATCCATTCCCGTCGCTGTGCGGAACCGGCGTCGCGTACAAGCTCATTCAGGCGCTGGCCGCGTCCGGGTTTCGCGGCGCGACCGAACCGGAGTCGCTCCTGGACCTGGTCGCGCTGGCCACGGTCGCCGACATGGCGCCGCTGGTCGGCGAGAACCGCTACTTCGTTCGCGCGGGGCTTTCGAATATCAACCGCGCGCCGCGTCCCGGCCTCGAGGCGATCCGGAACCTCGCGCGACTGTCCGGCAGCGTGATCACCTCGCGGCACCTCTCGTTCGCGTTCGCGCCGCGCTTGAATGCGCCCGGCCGCGTGTCGCGGCCGAAGCCGTCGCTCGAAATCCTGTGCGCGGGGGTAAAGGAGCGCGCGCTCCAGCTCGCCGCGATCCTCGAGGAAGAGAACGACCGACGCCGCACGCTGACCGAACGCGTACAGACCGAGGCGATCGCCGCCATCAACGGGATGCCGGACCGCGGCGAGCGCGGCGGATTCGTGCTGGCGAGCGACGCGTGGAACGAAGGCGTGCTCGGCATCGCGGCGGCGCGGCTGGTCGAGCAGTTCGGCCGGCCCGCCATCCTCATGAGCCCGAGCAACGGGCTGCTCAAGGGCTCGGGGCGCAGCATTCCGGGGGTCAATCTCAAGGAACACCTCGACCACTTCCAGCACAGATTGATTCGCTACGGCGGCCACGCGGGCGCGGTGGGTCTCACCATGGAGCCGGCGGAGCTGGATCGGTTCGCGGTGGATTTTTCCGACCGGCTGCGCGAAGTGCTTCCGCCCGGGAGCGGCGTCACCCTGACGATCGACGCGGAGCTCACCATCGCCGAGTGCACGCTCGAACTCGTCGACGTGCTCGCGCGGTGCGAACCGTTTGGCGCCGGCAACGCCGAGCCGGTGTGGATGCTGCGCGACGTCCAGATAGCGCGCGACACGTCGCTGGTGGGAGACGGTCATTTGAAACTGTTCTTCTTCGACGCCACCGGCGCGCGCGCGTCGGCGATCGCGTTCGGGTGGGATCGCCCGCAATCGCCGGAGGACCTGCACGGCCGCTCCCTGGATCTCGCGGTGACGCTGCGCAAGACCACCTACCTCGGAACCGCGTACCCGGACCTCCGCATCGTGGACCTGCGCGAGAGCGGGGCCTAGCGCGCGATGCGCGCCGTCGTCCAACGCGTGGAGCGGGCCGGCGTTTCCGTCGGCGGGCGCGAAATCGCGCGCATCGGGCGCGGGTTCCTGGTGCTCGTGGGCTTCCGCAAGAACGAAACGGAGACAGCGCTGGAATGGATGGCGCGAAAGATCGCGTCGCTGCGCGTGTTCCAGGACGGCGAGGGCAAGATGACCGCGGCGCTCGACACGGTGGGTGGCGAGGTGCTGGTGGTGTCGCAATTCACCCTCTACGCCGACGTGAACAAGGGTGCCAGACCGAGCTTCGATCAGAGCGCACCCGCGGAGGAAGCGCACCGCCTCTACGACCGCTTCGTCGATCTGCTCCGCGCCCAGATCGGCGGCCGCGTGGCCACCGGAGAGTTCCAGGCCTCGATGCAGGTGGAGCTGGTGAACGACGGCCCGGTCACCATCGTGATCGAGCGGGAATGAGCACGCCATGAACCCGTTTCTCTCCCCGGACCAGCAGCGCGACCTCGTGCTCGCGTCGCGTTCGCCCCGCCGCGCGGAGATCATGCGCGGCCTCGGGCTCGAGTTCGAGGTCGAGCCGGCGCCGGAGCACCTCGAAGACGACGTGACGCACGACGACCCCTTCCTGCTCCCCGGATTTCTGGCCGCGCGCAAGTGCGAGCACGTCGCCCGCCGGTGGCCCCAGCGCACCGTGATCGCGGCGGACACAGTCGTGATCGTGGACGGCGACGTCCTCAACAAGCCCGGCGAGCGACGAGCAGGCGCGCGAGTTCCTGGCGCGACTCGCGGGCCGCGCGCACGATGTTGTCACCGCGGTCGTGATCCGCGGGGTCGCACGCCGCGTCACCGTGGCCGGCAGCGAGCGGACCCGGGTGACGTTCCGCGCGTTGAGCGCGGAGGAGATCGCGGCCTACGTGACCACGGGCGAAGGGCGCGACAAGGCGGGGTCGTACGCGGCGCAGGGCCTCGGCGCCGGGTTGATTCGTTCGATCGACGGGTGCTTTTTCAACGTCGTGGGGCTGCCGGTGTCGCTCCTGCTCGACTTGCTCAAGAGGACCTGAAATGCCAATTGAGATCCTGCCCACCGTGCGACTCGTGCGGGGAAAGCTCCGCATCATCGACCAGACTCTGCTGCCCGCGCGCTACGAGATCCGTGACATCGGCCGCGTCGACGACGTGTGCGAAGCGATCCTCAACCTGCGCGTTCGCGGCGCTCCCGCGATCGGCGTAGCCGGCGCGTACGGCGTGCTGATTGCGATCGAAGAGTGGTCGCGGGAATGGGTGTTCGATTCGGCGGTTGGCACTGCCCGCACGAGCGCGCAGGTGCGCCCCGAGCACGCGGGCACCCGCCTCCCGACGCTCGACGAGCTGCGCGACACGCTCGAGCGCGCGGCGGCGCGGATCGTGATGACGCGCCCGACGGCGGTGAATCTGTCGGCGGCGCTCGAACGCATGCGCCGGGTGTGGCTGCAGGACGGAGAGGTGACGGCGACACTGCTCGAACTGGTGCGCGAGGCGGATGCCATCCTGGAAGAGGACCTGGCCATGTGCGCGGCGCTCTCCGCGCACGGGTCGGGGCTGATCGCGGACGGCGACGCCGTGCTGACGCACTGCAACACCGGCGGGCTCGCGACCGGCGGGGTGGGGACGGCGCTGGGAGTCGTCTTTGCGGCCGCCGGCGCGGGCAAGCGCGTCCGTGTCTACGCGGACGAGACCCGGCCGCTCCTGCAGGGCGCGCGCCTGACCGCGTGGGAGTGCCGGCGCCAGGGCGTTCCCGTCACCGTACTGGTGGAAGGCGCCGCGGCGTCGCTGCTCGCCGCGCGCGGCGTGGCGTGCGTGGTGGTGGGCGCCGACCGCATCGCCGCCAACGGCGACACCGCCAACAAGGTGGGGACCCACGCGCTCGCCATCCTGGCGCGCCGCTTCGGCGTCCCGTTCTACGTCGCGGCGCCCTCGACTTCCATCGATGCGTCGCTCCCCGACGGCGCCGGGATTCCGATCGAGCAGCGCGCGGGCGATGAAGTCACGTCCTTTGCCGGCACACCGATCACGCCCGAGGGCGTGGATGTCTACAACCCGGCGTTCGACGTGACGCCGGCGGAATTGGTCGACGCCATCGTGACCGAACACGGCGTGCACCGCCCGCCGTTCCGGTTCGGGATACCGGCGTGATCGAATACACGGTCGTCTGTCGTGGTGGCGCTAGCGGCCTCGGCGCTGACTCTCTTTTCGGGTTTCGGTCTCGGCACGCTGCTGCTGCCCGCGTTCCTCGCCTTCTTCGCGCCGCCGATCGCGGTGGCGATGACGGCGGTGGTGCACTTTGTGAACAACCTGGTCAAGCTGGGGCTGGTCGGCCGGCTCGCGGATCGCACCGTGGTGAGGCGATTCGGTCTCCCCGCGATACTCGCGAGCCTCGTCGGTGCCCGCATGCTGGTGACGCTGTCGAGCCGCGAGCCCATCGCGACCTACACGCTGTTCGGGCGCCCGCACGACGTCACCGTGATCGGCGTGCTCGTGGGTGCGCTCATCGCCATGTTCGCGCTCTGGGAGGTGTGGCCACGGCTCTCGCGCCTGTCATTTCCGCCTGCCTACCTCCCGGTCGGCGGGGTGTTGAGCGGCTTCTTCGGCGGGCTCTCCGGGCACCAGGGGGCGCTGCGCAGCGCGTTCCTGATTCGCTCCGGGCTCTCGAAGGAGGCGTACATCGGTACTGGCGTGATGATCGCGTGCCTGGTGGACACCGCCCGGCTCGTGCTTTACGGCCGGGCGATCGGGTTCGCCGCCGTGCGCGACGAGTGGCGGCTCGCCGGGGCCGCGGTAGCGGCTGCGGTGGTGGGCGCTCTTGTGGGAGCGCGCATCGTGCCCTCGGTGTCGATGCGGTTCGTTCGCCGCGTGACCACGGTGCTCCTGCTCGTGGTAGCGGTTGCCATCGCGGCCGGGCTCACGTAGCGCGCTTGCAGCGCGCGCGCGGCGGTCGTACCATGAAAGCGCGCCGCGCGGGCGGCGCGGGGGGCGCCATGACTCGCAAGGCATTCACCGTCGACGAGGCCAACGGGCTCATTCCCGTGCTCGCGGACGTGTTCCGCGAAGTCGAGGCCCACCGGCGCCGCATTCGAGAGGCCGCGAAGAAACTCGAGGTGTTGGAGCTGCTCTGGGGCGGGGCGCTGCGCGACGCGACCAACCCCGACCACGCAGAGTTCGCCCGCCGTCGCGAAGATATCGACCGGGCGATGCTCGCGATCCAGAACGCGGTGGAACACGGCGTGATCGCCCGCGGGCTGCGCCTTCCTCCGGGGGGCCTGGAGGAGGGGCTGGTCGACTTTCCGACCACCTATCAGGGCCGCTGGGTGTACCTGTGCTGGCACGTCGGCGAGCACGATCTGCGCTTCTGGCACGAGACGGACGCCGGCTTCGCCGGACGGCGGAAGATCACGGAACTGCAGCGCCTCGAGATGGGTAGCCCGGGATCGTCGTCGCTGGACGAATCTCCCTTCTGATTTCCAGGTGAATCGTTCCTGACCTTCGATTACCATCGCCGTCGTGAACATCGACCTCGCGGGCAAGCGTGCGCTGGTGACCGGAGCCAGCCGCGGCATCGGACGCGCGATCGCGGAGGCGTTGATCGGGTCGGGCGCGCGCGTGGCGGTTCACTACCACCGGCAGCACGGCGCCGCCGAGGCCGTCGCGCGCGGCGGCGCGGGCTCGTGCACGATCGCCGCCGACCTGTCCGACGCGGGGGCGTGTGGCACACTGGTGGAACGCGCGGTCGCCGCGCTCGGCGGACTCGACGTGCTGGTGAACAACGCCGGCATCGCGCTGGCCTCGCCCATCGACGACGCGGCCGAGGCGTGGACGCGTGCCTGGGACGAGACTATGGCCGTCAACCTGACGGCCTCCGCGATCCTCGCGCGGGACGCCATCCGCCACTTTCGAGGCCACGGCGGCGGGCGCATCGTGTTCATCGCGTCGCGCGCCGCGTTTCGCGGCGACGCCCCCGAGTACCTCGCGTACGCCGCGTCGAAGGGCGGGATGGTGACGCTGTCGCGTTCGATCGCGCGCGGGTTCGGCAAGGAGGGCGTGGCGTCGTTCGTCGTGGCACCCGGGTTCACGCGCACCGAGATGGCGGAAGCGTTCATCGAAACGTACGGCGAGGCCTTCGCTATGAAAGACATCGCACTCGACCGCATGACCGAACCGCGCGACATTGCGCCGCTGGTCGTATTTCTGGCGAGCGGGCTCGCCGACCACTGCACGGGCACCTCGATCGACGTGAACGCGGGCAGCTACGTGCGCTAGGAGAAACCATGACCGTCGATCCACGTGCCGCCGCGATGTTCGTAGCCACCCCGGTGAACCGGCTCATGGGCGCGCGCCTGGTCGCGCGCAGCGGCGAGCGGGTGGAGATCCGGGCGCCGGTCAGCGCGGAGACCCTCCAGGAGTACGGCATCGTGCAGGGCGGGATCTTGAGTGCCTTGGCCGACACGGCGGCCGTGTACCTCGTGATCCCCGAGGCGATGGACCGGGGGCGCGTCAACGCGGTGGAATTCAAGATGAACTTCCTCCGCCCCGCGAAGGCGGACGGCGGGGAACTGGTGGCGGTGGCGACGCCGGTGAGGATCGGCCAGCGCATCGCGGTATGCACGGTGAACGTGACGCAGGGCGAGCGCCACGTCGCGTTCGGCACGTTCACGTACCTGGTCGCCCCGTGAGCGTGGCCGCGGACGAGCTGTCGGTCCCGGTCTCGGAGTCGATCGGGTCCGTGCCCGCGCTGCTCGCGGCGCCGCGCGACGCGTGGGCCGTGTACGTTCTCGCGCACGGCGCCGGCGCGGGTATGCGCCACCCGTTTCTGGAGGAAGTGGCGGCGTCCCTGGGCGCCGCCGGGGTCGCGACGCTTCGCTACCAGTTTCCATACATGGACAAACGGCGCGGGCGGCCCGACCCGCCGGCGGTGCTGGAGCGCACCGTGCGCGCGGCCGTCGGCTGCGCGCGCGAGCACACGGACGGACTCCCGCTGTTCGCGGGCGGAAAGTCGATGGGGGGACGGATGACGTCGCAGGCCGCGGCCGCGGAATCCGTGCCGGCGCTGCTCGGGATCGCATTCCTGGGATTTCCCCTCCACGCGCCCGGGAAGCCGTCGATTGCGCGCGCCGCCCACCTCGCGAAGGTGCCGGTGCCGATGCTCTTCGTGCAGGGCACGCGCGACGACCTGGCCGAGATCGGACGGATGCGCGCGGTGGCGACGGAGCTGGGCGCGCGCGCCACGCTCCACGTCGTGGAAGACGGCGATCACTCGTTTCGCGTGCTCAAGCGATCCGGGCGTTCTGCTCTCGCTGTAATGACAGAGATTCGCGACGCCCTGGTCGCGTGGATGCGACCGCTCGCTGCGCGATGATGCGTCGAGCGGGTGGCGCCGAGACGGGCCCCCGCGAGGCGAAGCCCGCGGGGTGGCGAGGCGACAGGACCCGCGAGAGCAAAGGGAAGGAACTGAAATGCAGCACTCGAAGAGATTTCTCCAGATCGTGAGCGCCTCGAAGCGGCGCATTCGGCAGACCGACGTGCGCACCGTGCGCCAGCGCATGGAGAAGGGAGAGAAGCTGCTCCTCGTCGACGTCCGCGAAGAGAGCGAGTGGGCAGCCGGCCACCTGCCCGGGGCGATGCACCTCAGCAAGGGCATCCTCGAGCGCGACGTCGAAGTGGCGATTCCGGATCCCGAGACCGAGATCATTCTCTACTGCGGCGGCGGCTTCCGCTCGGCGCTGGCGGCCGAAAATCTACTGCGAATGGGATACACCCACGTGCTGTCGATGGACGGCGGCTACCGGGGATGGGTCGCAGCGGGGTTGCCGGTCGAGGAGGAGAAGTAGGGCACGATGACGCCGCCGCGGCGCTACCCCGTGCCGGCCGCGCCGGTTCGCGTCGAGGATCGTATCGAGCACAGCCGTTTCATCGCCACGCTCGCGCGCGCCGGGGCCGTGGCCGACGCGAAGGCGGTGATCGCGGCCGTGCGGACCGAGTTCCCGGACGCGACCCATCATTGTTTCGCGTACGCGATCGGGCCGCCGGGCAGCACGGATGCGGTGGCGGCCACCGACGCCGGCGAACCCGCGGGAACCGCCGGGCGCCCGATGCTCGGAGTGCTCCTGAACTCCGGACTCGGCGACGTCGTGGTGGTGGTGACCCGCTATTTCGGTGGCGTGAAGCTCGGCAAGGGCGGGCTGGTGCGCGCGTACCGCGGGGCGGTGCAGCACGCGTTGCGCGAGGTCGCGACCCGCGAGCGCGTGGATGTGGTGGAGCTGGCGGTGGTGGTGCCGTACGCCGCGGTGGATGCGGTGCGCCGGATCGTGGAACGCGAGGGAGGCGCCGTCGAGGCGGGGGAGTACGGCGACGAAGTGACGCTCACGCTGCGCCTGCCGGAAGACCGGCTCGAGACCGTCGAGCGCGCCGTCCAGGACACGACGTCCGGACGCGCGCGGAAACGTTGACCCGTCGCACGCACGGCGACGGCCAGCATCCAGCACAGGAGATCGAACCCATGAGTGCAAGCAATCGTCTCCAGGGCAAGAACGTCGTCATTACCGGCGCCAGCGCGGGGTTTGGCGAAGCCTGCGCGCACGCCTTCGGCGCACTCGGCGCGAATCTGGAGCTGTGGGCGCGCCGTGGAGACCGCCTGGAGCGCCTGAAGGCGGGTGTCGAAGACCGCCACCGCGCCACGGTCGCCGTTCGATCCCTGGACGTGCGCGACCGCGAGGCGGTGCGCGCGGCGGCGGCGGAACTTCGCGCGCGCAAGTGGGTGCCCGACGTGCTCGTGAACAACGCGGGGCTCGCGGCGGGCTTCGACGCGATCCAGGACGGACACTACGAGGACTGGGACGCGATGATCGACACCAACATCAAGGGCCTGTTGAACGTGACGCGCGAGCTCTTGCCGATGATGATCGAGCGCGAGCGCGGCCACGTCATTAACATTGGCAGCGTGGCGGGCTACATGGTGTACCCGAAGGGCAACGTGTACAGCGCGACCAAGTTCGCGGTGCGCGCCCTCACCGAAGGGATGAGCATCGATCTGTTCGGCACGAACATCCGGGTGTCGAGCGTGGACCCCGGCGCCGCCGAGACGGAATTTTCGACGGTGCGTTTCCACGGCGACGACGCGCGCGCGAAGAAGGTGTACGAGGGGTTCGAGCCGCTCTCCGCCGCCGACGTGGCCGACGCCGTCGTCTACGTGGCCAACACGCCGCCACACGTCAACATCGCCAAACTCGTGGTGATGCCGACGGCGCAGCGCAACCCGTACCTCATCCACCGCAAGACCTAGGACTCGCGCGAGATGGTCGACGAAAACGAACTGCTGGCCCGGATCGCCGCGAAGGGGATCACCGCCGCCCGGCGGCACATCTTCCTCTGCTGCGATCAGACCGAGCCCAAGTGCAGCACGCGCGAGGATTCGCACGCGTCGTGGGTATACCTGAAGCGGCGGCTGCAGGAACTGGGTCTGTCGGAACACGGGGTCGCGCGCACGCGCGCGAATTGCCTGCGCGTGTGCCGGGCCGGCCCGATCGCGGTGGTGTATCCGGAGGGGACCTGGTACCGGGGGTGCACCCCGGCGGTGCTGGAACGCATCATCCAGGAGCACCTGATCGGCGGCGTGCCCGTGCGCGAGTTCGCGATCACCGAGCAGCCGCTCGCAGGCGGGCGCGTGGAACCTCAATCCGAAGGCAAGTAGGCCCGCGCCAGCGATTCGAACTCGCGAACCTGCCCCTCGACCCACGCCGCATCCCGTCCCAGCGCGCGCGCCATCGCTTGCGCGACCTGGCGCGCGAGGGCCACGCTCGCGCGCGCATCCAGAAACAGCGCGCGGGTGCGTCGCGCCAGCACGTCGTCCACCCGCCGCGCCATTTCCTCGCGCACGAACCGGGTGGTTTCCTGTTCTAATGGCAGAGCTGCTCGTGTTTGGGTGCTCTGGTTGCTCTGTCCGCCGGAGTTTTCGAGCGCGTACTGCTCGATGGGGCTCGCGGGCACGGGGCCGTTGCCGAAGGCCAGGTGCGCGGTGCGCGAGGGCCGGGGCGCGAGGCCACCCGTCTCGAGGGCGCGCGTCACCGCGTCTTCCGCCATCAAGCGGTAGGTGGTCCACTTGCCGCCCGTTACCGTGACGAGTCCGCGGGGCGACACCACCACCCGGTGGTCGCGCGTCAGCGCGGCGGTTCGCGCGTGCTTCCCGATCAGGAGCGGTCGCAGCCCGGCAAACGCGGAGCGAACGTCGGCGCGCACCGGCGGGGCCGCCAGGTAACGGGCCGCGTGGGCGATGAGAAACTCCACGTCGTCGCGGCTCGCCGTTGGTTCGCCGACGATCTCATCGGTCGCGACGTCGGTGGTGCCGATCAGCACCCGCCCGCGCCAGGGGATCAGGAACACCACCCGGCCATCGTCGGTGCGCGGGATCATGACCGCGTCGTCGCCGGGGAGAAACGCCCGCTCCACGACGATGTGCGCGCCACGGCTTGCGCACAGCATCGGGGCCGCCGCCGGGTCGTCCAGGCGCCGCACCGCGTCCGCGAAGACGCCGGTGGCGTTGATCACGACGCGCGCGGGGACCTCGATGGTGGCGCCGGACTCCTGGTCGACGACGCCGACCCCGGCCACGCGGCCGGAGCGGGTGAGGAAACCGGCGACGCAGGAATAATTCGCCACCACCGCGCCGAGTCCGGCCGCGGCGCGCATTACTTCGAGCGCGAAGCGGGCGTCGTCGAACTGGTCGTCGTGGTAGACCACCGCCCCGCGCAGCGATTGCGTCCGCAGCGTGGGGAGGCGAGCGCAGGTCTCGTCGCGGGAGAGGAGCCGGGTTCGCGACGAGCGCGCGCCGCCGCGGCGCGCCAGCCATTCGTAGACGCCGAGGCCGGCGCCGTAGTACGCGCGCTCGCCGGGTCGATACGTGGGAATCACGAAGGCGAGCTCGCGCACGAGCGCGGGGGCATTGCGCCGTACGAATTCCCTTTCGCGCAGCGATTGCGCGACCAGCCCGACGTGGCCGCCGCGGAGATAGCGAACCCCGCCGTGCATGAGCTTCGTGCTGCGGCTGGAGGTCGCCCCCGCGAAATCGGCCCGTTCGACCAGCGCGGTCTTGAGTCCCCGCGCCGCCGCGTCGAGCGCGCACCCGAGGCCGGTGGCGCCGCCGCCGATGACGACGACATCCCAGGGCTCGCGCTCGCGCCGCAGGCGGTCGAGCATGTGTTCGCGGTCCATTCGGCCCACGTTACTCGACGGTCCGAAGCGAGTTCCAGAAAGATTGGCCGGCGTTCCGGCCGCGTTCCGGCACAAAACCCGCACCGGGGTCGCCGGACCCCAGGAGGAGTCTTCCACGCATCCGGAAGCAGGCCGTTCGCCACCTCGGGGACGGCGCTGGTTTCGATCTATTTATAACCGGTTAGCGGAATGACTTCGAGTGGGACAGCAAGCTCTGGTGAGGTGATAGCGCCATGGATACTCTAGTTCGCAGAGTGCTCCGCGCAATCGGCGGGGTGCTGGTCTGCATCGCCATCTGGACCGTCCAGGACCGTCTCTCGGGTGGGGGATCGAAGTCCGCGGACGCCATCCCCGCCGAAGTCTGGGGAGGCGGGGGCAACGTCGTGACGATCGAGGCCGAGGCCAGCGCGCCTGCCTCGATCTCGGCGAGCTTCGACAACAACCGGCCGATCGACGATTCCGGCCACGAGTACCTGGAAACGTGGCAGAAACTCGACGCGGGCGTGCACACGTTCAATATCTCCGTCCCACGCGACGTCTCGGGGTCGGTGTGGCTTCGTATCGACAAGCCCGACGTGGGCGCGACCATCAAACTTGCGCTGAAGGTCGACGGCAAGCTGGTGAGCGAAGATTTCGACCGGCTCGAGGCCCCGCTCGAAGCGGGCTACGGTTTCGCCATCGGCGTCGAATTGGACGACTACGCCGGCGGCAAACTCGCAGAAGACTGGTAGTCACGCTGCGTAGTCATCGTGGTCCGCGCGGCCGTGTCGCGGTGATTCCGAGCGCGGAGTTCCGCCTTGTTTTGACCTGCTTCGGTGCGGTTTAATAGGCCGCGTATGGACCACGAAGCTGAATCCACCCGCGCGGAACGACTCGAACGCCCGCGCGTCGAGGCGCTCGATCGTATGCTGGGTGTCCCGCAGCGAGTGCTCGACGACGGCTTCGTGCGCGTCGTCGACTACATGGGGACCGACGAGTCCATCGTGCAGGCGGCGCGCGTGTCCTACGGCAAGGGGACCAAGAAGGTCAGCGAGGACCGCGGGCTGATTCGCTACCTGATGCGGCACCGGCACACGACGCCGTTCGAGATGTGCGAGATCAAACTCCACGTCCGCGTCCCCATGGATGCGTGGCGACAGTGGATCAGACACCGGTCGGCCAGCGTCAACGAGTACAGTACTCGCTATTCGATTGCGATCGACGCCGCGCAGACCACGCCGCCGGACCAGTGGCGCATGCAGTCGGGCGGGAACCGCCAGGGCAGCACCGGCCTCATCGACGCCGGCGCGGGTGAGGCGCTGTCGCGCGAAGAGGCCGACCTCCATCGCGAGGCGAGGCGCGTCTATGAGGCCCGCCTGGAGAAGGGGGTCGCGCGCGAACAGGCGCGCAAAGACCTTCCGCTCTCCACCTACACCGAAGCCTACTGGAAGATCGACCTGCACAACCTGCTCCACTTCCTCGCCCTGCGCATGGACGATCACTCGCAGCTCGAGATCCGCCAGTACGCGCAGCTGATCGGCGAGACGATCGTGAGCGCATGGTGCCCCCTCACCTGGGAGGCGTTCCTCGACTACCGCGTCAGTGCCTTGGTTCTCTCCTCCATCGAAACCGAGGTCGTGCGCGCGATCGCCGCGGGCGAACCGGATCGCGCGCGCGCGGTCGCGGAGCGGCACGGGTGGCTCGAGCCCGGGAAGACGGGTCTGAAGCGGAATCGGGAGCGCGAAGAGCTGGAAACGAAACTCGCGGGGCTCAACCTCTCCATTCCCTGGCGCTGATGTCACCGTGCAGGGAGAGCTCAAGCTGATAGCGCCGCGCGACCTGCTGCCGCACGAGGAAGTCGACGCGGGGCGCGTGCGGAGCATCGCCGAGGAAATCCGCTCCGCGGGAGTATTCTACCCGCCGATTCTGGTCGACGATCGCACCCGGGTGATCCTCGACGGGCACCACCGCTGGCACGCCGCCGGCGTGCTCGGGCTGCGCCGGCTCCCGTGCTACTGCGTCGACTACCGTAACGATGTGGTCGTGCGCGTGATGTCGCGCCGCCCCGAGCTCACCGTCACCAAGGACGACGTGGTCGCGACCGCCACCGAGGGCCGGCTGTACCCGCACAAGACAACGCGCCACATGTACGACCTTCCCGAGTGGATCGAGCCGGTCCCGCTCGACCGGCTGCTGAGCCCCTGACCGCCTTTTCTCCGCGATTGACACGCCGCCGCCGGCCGCGCCATGCTGTGCGCGGATTCGAGAAGGAGGACTTCGATGAAGCGATTCGCATACTGGCTCGCCGCCGCCGTGGTGCTGGCGGGGTGTTCGAGCGCCCCGAAGGTCCAGCGCGTGGACCCCAACGAAACCATCGACCTTTCCGGCCGCTGGAACGACACCGACTCGCGGCTGGTTTCCGAGGAGATGATCGCCGACTGCATGTCGAAGCCGTGGAAGTCGAAGCACTACCAGGCCAGCGGGGGCAAGCAGCCGATCATCATCGTGGGCGACATCCGCAACAAGACCACCGAGCACATCGCGGTCGGCACGTTCATCGGCGACATCGAGCGCGCGTTCATCAACTCCGGCGAGGCCGAAATGGTCGCCAGCGCCGAGGAGCGCGAGCAGATCCGTTCCGAGCGCGCGGACCAGCAGCAATACTCCAGTGAAGAGACCATGAGCAAGTGGGGCCGCGAGCACGGCGCCAACTACATGCTGGGCGGAGTGATCAACAGCATCGAGGACCAGGAGAAAGGCGAGCTGGTGGTGTTCTACCAGGTCGACATGAACCTGATCGATCTCGAGCGGAACACCAAAGTCTGGCAGGGACAGAAGAAGATCAAGAAATACGTCTCGCGGTCGTCGTACAAGCCGTGACCCCGCGCCGCGTGGTCATCGCGGCGCTCCTGGGGGTGACCGGATGCGCCGGGTACGCCAGCTACTCGCCGCTGATCGACGAGGCGCTCGTGCACGAGGATTATTCGGCCGCGCTCGAAGTGGTCGAGAAGATCAGCCGCTCCAATTCCGAGCTGCTCTACTGCTACGAGAAGGCGATGGTGCTGCGCGCCCAGGGCGAGTACGCGGCCAGCAACGAGACCCTGGAGCGCGCCGAGGTCCTGCTCGAGGACTTGTACACCCGCAGCGTCACGCGCGAGGTGGCGTCGCTGGCCGTGTCGGAGACCTTCGCCCAGTACCGCGGCGACGCGTTCGAGGCGATCCGGGTCAACTACTACAAGATTCTCAATTACCTGGCGCTCGACGACGTCGACGGCGCGCTGGTGGAATGCCGGCGGCTCAACCACAAGCTGCAGATGCTCCACGACGGCGGCGAGACGTACTTCGTCGACGACCCCTTCCTGCAGTACCTGACCGCGCTGGTCTACGAAATGGGCGGCGAGTCCGAGAGCGCGGGGGTGTCGTACCGCACCGCGGCCGCGCGCTACCAGGAACCGGCGGGCGGGTGGAGCGGAGAGGCGCCGCCGTGGCTGTACTGCGACGCGGGCGCGAACGCGCGCCGGCGCGGCGACGCCGCCGCCGCGGCGGAGTACGACTCGCTCGCGACCTGCGACGAGAACGGCGCTGCGACCGGCCGGCTCACGGTCGTGATCGAGGCCGGGCGCGTGCTCCGCAAACTCGAATCCAACCTGGTGCTGCCCATCTTCGAGAAAGACGACTGGAGCGACCGCGATGCCTTCGCCCACGAGCTGGCGGGCCGGCGCGGCGTCGTGTACGACCATCCCAAGAAGGTGAAGTACTGGCTGCGCGTGTCGCTTCCGGTGCTGGAGCCGCGCCCGCCGGGAGTCGTGTACGCCGTGGTCAAGGCCACGCGCACGGACGGGGAGCGTGGCGGCGCGGTGGAGACCCGGACGGCGCAGGTCGAAGACCTGGACGCGCAGGCGGCCCAGGCCTTCCGCGAGAAGGAGTCGACGGTGCTGCTGCGCGCGATCATTCGCGGGCTCGGCAAATACCTCGCCTCCGAAGCGGCGAATGACAAGGACGACGCACTCGGCGCGCTGGTGAACCTGATCGGCGCGGCGACGGAGACGGCCGACACCCGCAGCTGGACGACGTTGCCCGAAGTCATTCTGGTCGCCCGGCTGAACCTGCCGGCGGGCAAGTACCGCCTCGAGGCCGACGTCGTCGACGGGCGGGGTCACACCGTGAATCGTGTCGCATTCGGAGAGGTCGACGTCCGCGCCGGCAGTTCCCGCATTCAGACCGCCCGCGCCTACTGACGCTGGCGGGCCGGTTCCATCCACCGTATAGTGGGGCTCGTCCGACCGGCGCCCCGGATCGATCTCGACCGATGAGACCGTGGACCCAACTCGTCTTTCTCGCCCTCGCCGCGGCCGCGCTGGCGACGTGCGGGGATTCGTCGCCGAAGCGTGAACACTCACCGGAGAAGCCCATGAACGCATCCGCCGGGCGCAACCGGCTGGCCCGCGAGAAGAGCCCGTACCTGCTCCAGCACGCCGACAACCCGGTCGACTGGTACCCGTGGGGCGAGGAGGCGTTCGCGCGCGCGCGCGACGAAGACAAGCCCATCTTCCTGTCCATCGGCTACTCGACCTGCCACTGGTGCCACGTGATGGAGCACGAGTCGTTCGAGGACGCGGAAGTGGCCGCGCTCATGAATCGCGCGTTCGTGTGCATCAAGGTCGATCGTGAAGAGCGCCCCGACGTCGACCACGTGTACATGACCGCGTGCCAGATGATGACCGGCAGCGGCGGCTGGCCGCTCACGATCCTGATGACGCCCGACCGCCACCCGTTTTTCGCGGCGACCTACATTCCGAAAGCATCGATGTTGTCGTTCGTCCCGCGCGTCGAGGCGGCGTGGAAGAACGATCGCGCGGCGCTGGTGGGCGACGCGGGCCGCGTGGCCGGCGCCCTCGCCGCGGCGATGCAGCACGCGCGCGGCGACGAAATCGGGCTCGACGTGATCCGACGCGGGTACGCGGAGCTCTCCTCCCGCTTCGACTCGACCTACGGCGGCTTCGGCGCCCGGCCGAAGTTTCCGACTCCGCACAATCTTCTGTTCCTGCTGCGCTACTGGAAGCGCACCGGCGATACCTCCGCGCTCGATATGGTGGAGCGGACGCTGGAACGCATGCGTCGCGGCGGCATCTACGACCAGGTCGGGTTCGGGTTCCACCGCTATTCGACCGACGCGCAGTGGCTCGTCCCGCACTTCGAGAAGATGCTCTACGACCAGGCGCTCCTCTTGCTCGCGTACACCGAGGCGTTCCAGGCCACCGGCCGTCCGCTGTTTCGCGAGACCGCGCTCGAAATCGCCGCCTACGTCATGCGCGATCTGTCCGCGCCCGACGGCGGTTTCTACGGCGCCGAGGACGCCGACAGCGAGGGCGAAGAGGGGAAGTTCTACCTCTGGACAATCGACGAGCTGCGGCGGGTGCTCGGCGACGAGGCGGACTTCGCCGCGGACTACTTCGGGGCCGATCCCGCCGGCAACTTCCTCGACGAGGCGACCGGCAGCCGCAGCGGGGCGAACATCCTGTTTCTGCCGCGACCGGCCGGCGAGGCGGCCCGGGCGGCGGGAACGACCGAGGCCGGGCTCGCATCCCGCGTGGAGCGCATCCGCGCGCGCCTCTTGGAAGCGCGCGCGTCGCGCGTCCGGCCGCACCTGGACGACAAGATCCTCACCGACTGGAACGGCCTCATGATTGCCGCGCTCTCGCGCAGCGGGCGCGTGCTCGGACGCGCGGACCACGTCGAGCGCGCGGCGCGCGCGGCCGAATTCATCGCGTCGAAGCTGGGCGATGGCCGCGGCGGGTTGCGTCACCGCTATCGCGACGGCGACGCCGCGATCGAGGGCATGCTCGACGACTACGCGTTCTACGCGTGGGGAATGATCGAGCTCTACCAGGCGACGTTCGCCGAGCGCTGGCTCGACGAGGCGGTCCGCACCACCGGTACGATGATGGATCGCTTCCGCGACGAGCCACCCGGCGGGTTCTTCATGACGGCGGCGGGGGCGGAGAGCCTGCTGACACGGCCGCGCGAGGTCTACGACGGCGCCACGCCCTCGGGGAATTCGGTCGCGATGTTGAATCTGGCCCGCCTTTCCCGGCTGACCGGCGACATGCGCCTCGATGCGGCCGCGCGATCGGTGGGCAGGGGATTCGCCGGCCAGGTGTCGAGCTCGCCGGCAGCGCACACGTTTCTGCTCTGTGCCGCGGACTTCGTGCTGGGGCCGTCGGTCGAAGTGGTGATCGCCGGGCGCCGGGGGAGCGAGGACGTGCGCGCGATGCGCCGGGTGGTGGACGACGCATTCGTTCCGAGCATGGTGACGCTGTTCCGCCCGGACGACGACCCGGAGAGAATCGCCGCACTCGCGCCGTACGTGCGTGACCAGCACTCGCTGGACGGACGGGCGACCGTGTACCTGTGCCGGAACTTCGCGTGCGAACGTCCGACGACCGACTCGGCGGCGTTACGGCGAGCGCTCGGGGGAACCCCGGGGCGTCCGTAGGCACCGATTCCACGCGCTTGAATGTTGCCCTTGACATGGGTTTGTCGACGCAGTAAAGTCGCCGGGAGCTTTGTGAATCCGCGCACAAAGCCTGCTCCAGTTCTCGTAATCACCAGTCAATCAATAAGTTTCGTGCGGCCGCCCACGCGAGAGTGACTTTGGAACGGTCCCGGAGAAGTCTTCTTATCGGAGTGTTGCGTCTGGCGGCCTTCGCGGCGGCCGGAGCAGCGCTCGTGGGAGTTGCGTACGGGCGCAAAGCACCCGTCGATCTCGAGGTCGGGATCTCGGAGAAGCTCGGCCAGCGCGCGGCGCAAAACCTCGTGTTCACCAGCGAGTCCGGCGACACCGTCACCCTCGCCCGCCTGATCGACCGGCCCACCCTGGTTTCTCTGGTCTACTACACCTGCCCGTCGATCTGCCGTCCCCTGCTCGACGAAGTCACGGACATGCTCGGCAAACTGCAGGCGGTGGACATGCAACCGAACCGCGACTACCGGCTGATCACCATCAGCTTCGACGCGACCGACAGCGCGGCCGGGTCGACGCGGCTCAAGGACGAGTACTACCACCGGCTCCCGGATGGATTTCCGAAAGACGCCTGGACGTTTCTCACCGCCGACTCGAGCACCATCGCGCAGTTCACGCAGTCGGTCGGATTCGGGTTCCGGAAGGCGGGCGAGGACTTCGCGCACCCCACCACGCTGCTGGTGCTCTCGCCGGAGGGCAAGATCACGCGCTACCTCACCGGCTCGGAGTATCTCCCGCTCGATATCAAGATGGCGCTGATCGAGGCCAAACAGGGCCGCGTGGGCGCAACCATCGTCAAGTTCTACAAGTTCTGTTTCAGTTATGACCCGAGCGGCCAGAAATTCGTGCTCAATTCCACCCGCGTGGTCGGATTGAGCACGCTGCTCGGGGTCGCGGGAATCGTCGTCTTCGTGACCGCCTCCGGCCGGCGCCGCGAGAAGAAGGTGCACTGATCATGGGCAATCACGCGAACGTGGCGCGCGCGCACCCGAGCGTTCCCGACGCCGCGGACGTCGATTTCTACCACTTCAAGGGCCGCTGGTCGGGCCTCGCGTCCTGGATATTTTCGACCGACCACAAGCGCATCGGGCTGATGTACTTGACGCTCATGCTGATCTTCTTCACGGTCGGGATGTCGCTCGGTTTCCTGATGCGTCTGGAGCTGATCGCGCCGGGCCGCACCATCGTCGACGCGCAGACCTACAACGTGTTCTTCACGCTCCACGGCGTGTTCATGATCTTCCTGTTCGTGATCCCGGGGTTGTCGGCGTCGATGGGGAACTTCATCCTCCCGATCATGATCGGAGCGAAGGACGTGCAGTTCCCGCGCCTCAACCTGCTTTCGTGGTGGCTGTTCCTTACCGGCGCGTTGATCGCCATTACCGCCCTGTTCACCGGCAGCGGCCCGCCCGACACCGGCTGGACCTTCTACGCGCCGTACAGCATCCGCACCGGGACCAACGTGACCCTGGCCGCGTGCGCGGTGTTCGTGCTCGGGTTCTCGTCGATCCTGACCGGGCTCAATTTCGTGACCACCATTCACCGCATGCGCGCGCCGGGGATGACGTTTTTCCGCATGCCCCTGTTCGTGTGGTCGATTTATGCAACCGGCTGGTTGCAGGTGATCGCGACCCCGGTGATCGGGATCACGATGGCGCTGATCATGGTCGAGCGCAGCTTCGGCATCGGGGTGTTCGACCCGGTCAAGGGCGGCGATCCGATTCTCTACCAGCACCTGTTCTGGATCTACTCGCACCCGGCGGTCTACATCATGATCCTGCCCGCGCTGGGGGCGATCTCCGACATCCTCTCGGTGCACGCGCGGCGCACGATCTTCGGCTACAAGTTCATCGCCATGTCGAGCGTGGCCATCGCCCTGTTCGGGTCGATCGTGTGGGCGCACCACATGTTCGTGAGCGGCAACAGCCTGGTGGCGAACTTCGTCTTCTCGCTTTTGACGATGATCGTCGCGATCCCGAGCGCCATCAAGGTCTTCAACTGGGTGGCGACCCTGTACAAGGGGTCGATCCAGCTGGAGACGCCGATGCTCTACGCGCTCGCGTTCATCTTCCTGTTCATGATCGGCGGCTTCACCGGCATGATGATCGGCGTCCTCTCCGTGGACGTCCACGTGCACGACACCTACTTCATCGTCGGGCACTTCCACTACATTCTCTTCGGCGGGCTCGGGTTCTCGATGTTCGGTTCGCTCCACCACTGGTTCCCGAAGATGTTCGGGCGCATGTACCACCAGGTGCCGTCGAAGATCGCCTGGTTCCTCACCTTCGTCGGCTTCAACGTGCTCTATCTGCCGATGCTGGTCATGGGTTGGGAGGGGATGCCTCGCCGCTACTACGACTACCTTCCCGAGTACCAGAAGTGGCACGTGATCTCCACCATCGGGTCGTGGATCATGATCGCGGGGATCCTGACCATGTTCATCAATCTGCTCCACTCGATCAAGCACGGCAAGATTTGCACGGACCGGAACCCGTGGGGAGGTGGCCGGACGCTGGAGTGGACGGTGCCGTCGCCGCCGCCGCTCGAGAACTTCGACGAGATCCCGATCGTCACCCGCGGCGCCTACGACGTGGCGCCGGCGGAGGCGAAATGAGCACGCACTCGATCGCACTCACGAGCCACAAGGACTACCGCGGGTCGAAGTTCGCCATCTGGCTGTTCTTGATCACGGAAATAATCCTGTTCGGCGGCATGTTCCTCCTCTACTCGGTCTACCGGTCCGAGTACGCGCAGGATTTCCACCACGCGGCGGGCGAGCTGAACACGCTGGTGGGGACGATGAACACGCTGATCCTGCTGACCAGCAGCCTCACGATGGCGCTGGGCATCGCCGCCACCCACAAGGGAAACCGCAAGCTCGCCCTGCTCATGATTGCGGCGACGGTGGTCTGCGCCGGCTGGTTCATGGTGAACAAGTACTTCGAGTGGGGCGCGAAGATTCAGCACGGAATCTACCCCGGCTCCGAGCACCTGGCCGCGTTTCCGAAGGGCGAGCAGTTGTTCTTCGGGCTCTACTTCATGATGACCGGGGTGCACGGGATCCACGTCCTGGTCGGCATGGTGCTGCTCACGGTGATGTTCGTCCGGGTGATGAATCAACCCAACGGGAAGCTGTCCTTCGTCGCGGGCCACGGCCTGCAGCGCGCCGAGGGATGCCACCTCGCCATCGTCGACAAGGACGGAAACGCGCTCTGGAAGGGCGAGGAAATCGACAGCACCATGGAACGCATCGACGTTCACACCAAGTACTGGCCGGTCAAGGAGCGATTCCGGGTGGTCGACTTCAACCTGCTGGAGAACTCGGGGCTCTACTGGCACATCGTCGACATCATCTGGATTTTCCTGTTTCCGCTGTTCTATCTCATTACCTAGTTCGCTCGGGAGGGCGTCATGAGCCACGAAGCGGGGCATCACGAAGAACACGCGCAGCACGAGCCGGTCGGCTACGGCTCGTATTTCCTGACGTGGTTTTCGCTGCTGGCGCTGACCGCCATCACCGTCGCCGCCGCCGGCATGCACTTCGGGAGCATGAGCGTCCTGGTGGCACTGATCATCGCGGTCATCAAGGCCTCGATCGTCCTCTACCTGTTCATGCACCTCAAGTACGAGGACGCGACGTTCCACCGCCTGTTGTTGATCGTCATCGTCGCGATGGCGATCTTCATCGGGCTGACTTTTACCGACACGCTCTTCAGGTAGACGACACATGCTGAGCCGTCTTTCGAGTAATTCGGACCCCGTCAACGGCCCGATACTGTTCATTTCCATCGTGTCGCTGGTGATGCTGATCGGCATTACCGCGGTGATGGTCTTCTTTGCACTGCGCTACACGCGCCGCCGGCGGCCGATCGGCGAGGACGTCCACGGCCACAATCTGCTCGAGATCACGTGGACCATCGTCCCCACCATCCTGGCCTTCGGCTTTTTCTGGTACGGGTGGGAAGGGTACAAGTTCATGAAGACTCCTCCCGACGACGCGATCCAGGTCAAGGTCACCGGGCGCATGTGGTCGTGGATGCACGAGTACGAGAACGGCGTGCAGTCGCCCGAGCTCTACGTGCCGGTGAACAAGCCGGTGAAACTCAATCTCTCGTCGCAGGACGTGATTCACAGCTACTACATCCCGGCGTTCAAGGTGAAGCAGGACGCGGTGGCCGGCGTCCCGAACCTCTTTCTGTGGTTTTCCGCCTACCAAACCGGCGACTACCACGTCTTCTGTGCGGAGTATTGCGGCAACGGTCACTCGCGCATGATGACCTGGGTGCACGTGGTCACGCAGGAAGAGTTCGACGCGTGGCTCAAGACCGAAGGCGACAAGGTCGCCGAGCTCAAGAAGGCGACCGAGTCCGGCGCCGACGCCGGCACGCTCCACATCCTGGGCGAGCAGCTCGCGAAATCGAAGGGGTGCGTTGCCTGCCACAGCGTGGACGGGAGCAAGGTGATAGGCCCCACCTGGAAGGGCGTGTACGGCACGACCGAGACGGTCGTGACCGCCGGGCAGGAGCGCGCGGTCACGGTTGACGACGAGTACATCAAGCGGTCGATGCTCGAGCCGACGGCGGACGTGGTGAAGGGCTACCAGCCGTTGATGCCGTCGCAGCAGGGAATGGTCAACGAATCCGAGATCATGGCGCTGACCCAGTACATCAAGAGCCTGAAATAGATGACGGCACGGCATGGCATGAGGCACTGGGCGGGCATCGTGCTCGAGCTGGCGAAGGTCCGCATCGCGATCCTTGCCACGGCGTCCGCCGCCACCGGCTACCTGCTGGCCGCGCGCGAGTTTTCGCCGGCCATGCTGCCCGCGGTGGCGGGCGTGTTTCTGCTCGCGGCCGGCGCCGGCGCGCTCAATCAGGTGCAGGAACGCGACATCGATGCGCGGATGCACCGAACCATGCGGCGTCCGATTCCGTCCGGGCGGATCGGCGCGGGCGCCGCGCTCGCGGTGGCCGTGGCACTCCTGGTCGCGGGCTCGGCCGCGCTGGCGGGGAATTGGGTGGCGGTCGCGCTCGGCGCCGTCACCGTCATCTGGTACAACGGCGTGTACACGCCGCTGAAGCGCGTGAGCGCGTTCGCGGCGATTCCGGGCGGTGTGGTCGGGGCGATTCCACCGGTCATCGGCTGGGTGGCCGGCGGCGGCGCACCCGCCGACCCGCGCATCCTCGCGGTGGCATTCTTCTTCTTCGTGTGGCAGGTGCCGCACTTCTGGTTGCTGCTCATGCGCATCGGCGACGACTATGTGCGCGCCGGGCTGCCGACGCTGACGCGGGTGTTCACCCGGCCCCAGTTCGCGCGCATCATCTACGTGTGGATGATCGCCACCGCGGTGGCGTGCGTGTCGATGCCGCTTTTCGGCGTGTCGGTCGAAACCTGGGCGTACGCGGGTCTGGCGCTGGCGTCGCTGTGGCTGGGGTGGCACGCGACCGCCATGGTGAGGACCGACGGACGGGTGCTGGCGTTCCACCACATCAATCTCTATGCGCTGTTCGTGATCTCGCTGCTCTCGTTGAGCGGCCTTGTCGGCTAACGCAAGGACCGGAAGGCACATGGATTTCTTCAGTCAGCACATCATCCCGTCGTCCGCGGAGCACCTGAAGCTCCTCGAGTTCCTGGCGGTGGTGACGTACGCGATCCATCTGCCATACATGGCGCTGGTGATCGGCTCCACGGCGGTGGCGATGTGGCTCACGTTTTCGGACCACGAGATACCGAACCCGCGTTTCGCGCGGCTCGCCGAAGACCTGATCCAGACCTTCCTCGGCAGCCGGATTCCGATGCTGGTGCTCGGCGTCCTCCCGATGCTGGTGCTCCCGTTCATCTACGCGCAGTGGTTCGTCGGTTCCGCGCTGGTTCCGCTCAAGTACCTGTTCATTCCGATTCCGGGCGTGATCGTCGGGCTGGTGCTCCTGAACCTCTATCGCGGTTCGTTCACGGAGCGCGCAACCAACTTCCGGTTGCACATGGGGCTGGGGACGCTGGGGCTGGGGCTGCTCAAGGTGTCGTACCTGATCCTGCTGGCGACGGTGGCGCGTTTCCACGACCCGGAGAAATGGTTCCGCATCAAGGACCTTGCCATCCTGCTCTTGAACTGGAATGTCATCTATAAGTTCCTGTTCTTCATCCACCTGGCCTTCGCGGCCACGGGGGCGGCGATCCTGTTCTTCCTGTTCCGCTGGTCCAGCCGCGGGCTCTCAGGGGACCCGGACTACGCCGTTTTCGCGCGCCGCTTCGGCGCGGGGCTGGGGCTGGCGTTCTGCTTCGCGCTGCCGGTGTTCAACCTGCTCTACGTGTTCACCTCGCCCGACGTGGTGTTCGACAATACGGTCTACCTGCTGGCCACGGCGCTGACGCTGGTGTGCATGGTCATCGCCTACGCGTTCGTGGCCGCGCTGCGCTCATCGCGGCCTCGATTCGGGGCGACCACGTTCACGCTCTTCATCGTGGTGTTCGTGCTCTCCAGTACCTTCGACCTGCGCGCGATGGCGAACGCGAATCGCGAACACGCCCGCCTGCTGGGGCAGGCCGCCGAGAAGAAGAAGCTCGAGCGCGAGGCGCAGATCGAGCAGGCCATCGCGGCCGCGTCGGGCAAGAACCTGGGCGAGGAAACCTTCAACACGGTGTGCATGCAGTGCCACCGCATGAACGAGAAACTGGTGGGACCGCCGCTGGCGAGTGTGCTGCCCAAGTACAACCTCGAATCGCTCAAGGCGTTCATCGCGAATCCAACCAAGAAGGATCCGGCCTACCCGCCGATGCCGAATCCGGGGCTCACGCCCGCCCAGATCGAAGCCGTCGCTGCCTACGAGCTGCAGCACCTGGCCGAGCAGACGGGCGGGCAGCCGCCGTCCGAACCCGGCGCGCAAACGCCGACCCAGACCGAGGTGCCAAGTGGCCAAACGAGTCATTAACGCCGCGATCTTCGGTTACTTCGCGCTGTTCATGGCGTTGACCCTGCTGCTGGGGTTCCGGTGGAATGTCCAGCGCAAGGCGCCCGACCAGCCCATCGCGTTCAGCCACGAGATCCACGTCGGCAAGCTGAACCTGCAATGCCTGTTCTGCCACGACATGGCGGACAAGTCGACCTTCGCGGGCATCCCCAGCGTGCAGAAGTGCATGGACTGCCACGTGGCCGTGCGTACCGATCGTCCGGAGATCCAGAAACTCACCAAGTACTGGAACGACAAGGAGCCGGTGCCCTGGAACCGCGTGCACCGGATCCGGATTCGCAACCACGTTTATTTTTCGCACAAGCGCCACGTGAAGGCGGGCGTGCAGTGTGAGCAGTGCCACGGCCAGCTGGCGGCCATGGCGAAGGTGCGCGCGGTCAGCTCGCTCAAGATGGGCTGGTGCGCCTCGTGCCACGAAGCCAACCACGCGCCGACCGACTGCACGATCTGCCACCGCTAGCGGAGAACGGAGAGACGATGGACAGGCGAGAATTTCTGGGTTGGCTGGGGGTCGCGTCGGGCGCCTCGCTGCTCGCCAGTTGCGATCTTACCCGCAAGTCGGAAAAGATCATTCCGTATCTCGTTCCCCCCGAGGACGGCGTCATTCCCGGCGAGGCGACCTTCGTCGCGACCTCGTGCAACGAGTGCCCGGCCAGCTGCGGCGTCAGCGCGCGCATCCGCGACGCCCGCCCCGTCAAGGTCGACGGTCTGGCGGGCCACCCGGTGAACGACGGCGCGCTGTGCATCCGCGGGCAGGCGGCGCTCAACCGCATGTATCACACCGGCCGCATCCGCCAGCCGCTCATGCAGGACGGCGCCGGCAACCTGGTCCCCGCGACCTGGAACCAGGTGCTGGCGAAGACGGCGCAGGCCTTGAAGCAAACCGGGAAGGAACACGTCGTTCTCTCCGGCCGCACGTCGGGCTCGCTGAGCGCGCTCATGGATGAGTTCGCGCTTCGCACCGGAGTCCGGAGGCTGCCCGAGTTCGAGCTGTTCTCCTACGCGGCGATTCGCGAGGCCAACCGCTCGCTGTTCGACCGCGCCGTGGTTCCCGCCACGCACCCCGACCGCGCGGACCTCATGATCACCGTGGGCGCCGACGTGATCGAGACCCACGGCAACCCGGTGGCGTTCTCGACCGCGCTTTCGAAGCGCCACGACGCGCCGGGTGAGTTCGTGTGGTACCACCTGGAGCCGCACGCGTCGATGAGCGGCTTCAAGGCGACGCATCGTCTGGCGCTGAAGCCCGGCACCGAGGCCCACGTGCTGGCGTTCCTGCTGCACGCGCTCTCGGAGAAGCGCTCGTTCTCCGGCCGCATCGCGGCGCACGTGCAGGCGGTGCCCGTGGTCACGGCCGAGCGCGCGTCGGAGGTCTCCGGAATCCCGCGCGAGACCCTGGACGAACTCGCCGCCGCGCTGGTGTCGGCGCGTTCGCCGCTGTTGATCGCCGGCGGCGTGTCGACCGCGCAGGAGAGCGGGCTCGACGTGGCGCGCCTGGCGGCGCTCGTGCAGGCGGCGTGCGGCATGCACGGCAGCACCATCGACCTGGCCGCCGCCACCGACTATTCGCGCGTGGGTTCGATGGCCGACGTCGACCGGTTCGCGAGCCGTCTGGACGCGGAACAGGTCGGCACGGTGATTCTCTTCGGCGTGGACCCGGTGTCGCAGCTCCCCGACGGCGAGAAGTTTGCCTCCTCTCTCGACCGCGCCGCCTTCCTGGTCGGCGTCGGCACCATGCTCACACCGACGCTCGAACGCTGCGACGTCGTGCTGCCGCTGTCGCACTCGCTGGAGTCGTGGGGCGACGCCGAGCCGGCGGCCGGCGTCGTGAACGCGATCCAGCCCGCGATCGCCCCGCTGTTCGACACGCTCTCCGAGGGCGACATCCTGCTGCGCATCCTGGCCGAGTGGGCGGGGACGCCGCCCGCGGCCTACCAGCAGTACGTGCTCGACCGCTGGACGCGCGACTACGGCGCGGGCGTGGCGCAGGCGCTGGTGACGAACGGGTTCGCGGCGGTGCCGGTGAAGACGGCGGCCGGAGCCACGCTCCGCGACCCCGACCACCGCTACACGTTCGACGCCGCGGGCGCAATCGCCGGCCCCGTGCTGGTGGTGGCGCCGTCGGTGCGCTGGTACGACGGACGCAGCCGCGTGCTCGACCTGCTCAATGAGATCCCGGACCCACTCTCCGCGGTGTCGTGGGGCGACTGGGTCTCGGTCGGCCTCGAGACCGCGTCGGCGCTGGGGGTCGGGGACCAGGATGAGCTCGACTTCCGGGTCGGGACGTGGTCGGGGCGGTTGACCGTGCGCCGGCAGCCGGGCCTGGCGCGCGACGTGTTCGTGGTGCAGCGCGGAGTGGCGACGCCGGCGGCGGGCTGGTCGCGCACCGGCGGCGAAGCGAACGCGGTGATCGGCGACGTGTCGGTGTCGCGCGCGGGGACGCGCAAGCCGGTCGCCATCCTCTCGGGGTCGCTCACCGACCAGGGGCGCGGCATGGTGCCCGGCAGCCACCCCAAACACTTCGGCGCGCACCCGCGCCGGATGGAAGAACTGGAAGCGCATCCGCCCGCACGCGAAGACATCACCTTCTACCCGGTGCCGAAGTACCCGAACTACCGCTGGGCGATGGCCATCGACATGGAGAAGTGCGTCGGGTGTTCCGCGTGCGTGGCCGCGTGCTACATCGAGAACAACGTGCCCATGACCGGGCAGCAGCAGCACATTCGCGGGCGCGAGATGTCGTGGATCCGCCTGGAGCAGTACTACGCGGAAGACGGGTCGAGCGGCGACTTCGTGCCCACGATGTGCCAGCACTGCGACTTCGCGCCGTGCGAGCCGGTCTGCCCGGTGTACGCCACCTACCACAACGACGAGGGCCTGAACGTGCAGGTCTACAACCGCTGCGTGGGAACGCGCTACTGCATGAACAACTGTTCGTACAAGCAGCGGCGCTTCAACTTCTTCTCTTACGAGCACCGGCCGCACCCGCTCAACCTGATGACCAACCCCGACGTGTCCATGCGCGGCAAGGGCATGATGGAGAAGTGCACGTTCTGCGTGCAGCGCATCCGCAAGGCGCGCGACGTGGCGAAGGACGAGCAGCGCGGGATCCAGGAGGGCGACGTGGTGCCGGCGTGCGCGCAGGCGTGCCCGGGCAAGGCGATCGTGTTCGGCAACCTGCTCGACTCGAACTCCGAAGTCCATCGGTGGGCGCACGACGCGCGCTCCACGCGCTTGCTCGAAGAGCTCGGCACCAGCCCGGGCGTCTTCTACCTCAAAAATGGAAATCCTAAGGGGAATCGCCATGGCGCATAGCGGTGAGGTGGCGATGGGCGGGACCAGGCACCCCGCGTCCGAGGCGCGCCTGCAGATCGAGCGCGACATCATCCAGGCCATGCAGAAGCCCGGGCTCGTGTACTGGGGGCTGGTCGGGCTGTTCGCGACCGGTTTCGGCGTCTTCCTGCTGGGCGCCTGGGCGATGCAGATCTACAAGGGAATCGGCCTCGGCGGACAGCTGAACCCGGTCGGGTGGGGCATCTACATCGTCAACTTCGTGTTCTGGGTCGGGATCGCGCACTCGGGGACGCTGATCTCGGCGGTGCTGTTCCTGTTCCGCTCCAAGTTCCGCGCGAGCTTCAACCGCGCCGCCGAGGCGATGACGGTGATCGCCGTGATGTGCGCGGGGATGTACCCGCTGATCCACCTGGGGCGCGTCTGGTACTTCTTCTGGCTGCTGCCGTACCCGAACCAGCGCATGCTGTGGACGAATTTCAAGTCCCCGCTGGAGTGGGACGTCTTCGCGATCAGCACCTACCTGACGATCAGCGTCGTCTTCTTCTACGTGGGGCTGATCCCGGACTTCGCCATCGTCAAGCGCTACACGCGCGGGGTGAGCCGCCACGTGTACAGCGCGCTCTCGCTCGGCTGGCTCGGGACCAAGGAGCAGTGGCGCAACTACAACATGCTCTACGCCCTGCTGGCCGGGTTCGCGACCCCGCTGGTGCTCTCCGTGCACTCGGTCGTGTCCTGGGATTTCGCCATGGGGCTGGTGCCGGGGTGGCACACCACCATCTTCGCGCCCTACTTCGTGGCCGGCGCCATCTTCTCGGGCTGCGCCATGGTGTTGACGCTGTGCATCCCGATGCGCAAGATCCAGAAGCTCGAACGCGTCATGCCCATCGAACACTTCGAGAAACTCGCGAAGACGATGCTGTTCACGTCGATGATCGTCGGCTACGCGTACATCGTCGAATTCATCCTGGCCTACTACAGCGGCAACGTCTACGAGTTCGGCATCTTCCGGGACCGCGCGCTGGGGCACTACAAGTGGCAGTACTGGGGCATGGTGTTCTGCAACGTGATCGTCCCGCTGCCGCTGTTCATCAAGAAGCTGCGGCGCAGCCTCGCGTACCTGTTCGTCACGTCGATCTTCGTCAATATCGGCATGTGGCTCGAGCGCTTCGTGATCATCATCGGGTCGCTGGCTCATGAGTACACTCCCTACGCGTGGGGCAACTACAAGCCGCGGCCGGTGGAGATCAGCATCACCATCGGGACCTTCTGTTTCTTCTTCATGATGTTTCTCCTGTTCGCGAAGTTCATGCCGGTGGTGGCGATTACGGAGAAGAAGGAGGAAGTGCATTGAGCGAGCGAATGGTGTTCGAGAGCGAGCACGACTTCCTGCACAAGCTCGAGGAGCTGGTGAAGAACGGCGTCAAGCCGCGCGACATCGAGACGCGGGCGCCCCACCCGGTGCACCGGGCCGAGGAAATCCTCGGCGTCCGTCCCAGCCACGTCCGCCTGTTCGTGCTGATCGGCGGGCTGACCGGGGCGACGACCGGGTACCTGTTCACCTCGCTGACCGCGCTGTCGTGGGTGCTGCCGGTGGGCAACAAGCCCATCGTGGGCATCCCGCCGTTCACCGTGATTGCGTTCGAGTTGACCGTGCTCTTCGGGGGGCTGTCGGCGTTTCTGGGCTTCCTGGTCACCTCGCGCATGCCGGCCGTGCGCACCATCATTTCGAACGACGAGTTCAAGGATAGTTTCGAGATCCGCGTGAAGAAAGGCTGACCATGGGGATCCGGTTGAAGGGCACGAGCTGGTTGATCGCGTGCGTGGCGGTGGCGGGTATCGCCTTCGTGGCCGAGCGGCTGCTCGAGCCGGGCGCGGGGGGATCGCTGCTCATTACCATGGCGCTGTTCCTCGGGCTGGCGGAGGGCGCGACCGTGCTGATGGCGGGCGCGGAGATTTCCGACGGCCACTGGCACCGTCCGCTCCTGCCGCGGGTGGCGGCGCTGCACACGATCATCCCGGCGGTGGCGCTGCTCTTCGTGGTGAACATCCCGCAGACGACCATGTACCCGTGGGCCGCGCACGAGGGCGCGTGGCTCAACCGCAATTTCTTCGTCGCCCGCCACCTGGTGCTCATGCTGCTCGCCTTTGCGATCGCCCGCAAGTTCGTCACCGAGGCGCTGCGCGGCTCGCGCACGTCGCGCTTCTGGGGCGTGATTCTCGTCATCGTGTTCATGGCGCAGCTCTCCATGGTCGGCATCGAGTGGTTCATGTCGATCGAGCAGCCCTGGTTCAGCACCCTCTTCGGGGCGTTCGTCGCGGTGAGCGCGTTCCTGGCCGGGATCTGCACCTGCGCGCTGATCGTGCTGGGGTGGCGCAAGCGAACCGACGCCCCGGCGAAGCTGGTGCAGAAGTCGCTCGGCGGGCTCATGTTCGGGTTCGCGACCTTCTGGGCGTATTTCTACTTCTCGCAACTGATCGTGATCTGGTACGGGAACATCCCCGAGGAGACGATGTACCTGGCGAAGCGCATCGGCTACCACACGCCCTACTGGCTGGCCGCGCGGCTCATTTTCGCCATGGTGTGGGGGATCCCGTTTGCGGTGCTGCTGAGCCGGAAGAACAAGACCCGGCCCTTCGTCACCTCCGCGCTCGCCCTGTGCGTCTTGAGCGGCATCACGCTCCAGTTCTGGCTGATGCTGGTGCCGGTGGTTCCGGTCAGCATCCCGCTGCTCCTGATCGAGATGGGGCTGATGGCGCTGCTGACGGCGAGCGTGGTGCGGTCCTACGACACGCTGCTGCGGGTGCCGGCCGAGGCGGCCGAGGGGCGTCTGGCCATGGAGTCGCACGGCAGCGCCTGACCCGGGCGAGGGCGCGGGGCGGGTCCGGGGCCTCCGGATTGGGCCTTGACGCACCCCGGGGTGCTTGGTATACGTTAACGGCTTTCCCTTTTCTCCCCCGCCGGAGAATTGACGGGTGTACGCGGCGCGCCGGGCGCGCAGGTGGTTTTGGCATGTTCATGAAGACACATACGGTCAAGGCAAAGGATATCAAGGAGCACTGGTACGTGATCGACGCCGCGAACCGGCCGCTGGGCCGTGTCGCCAGCGAGGTCGCGAACGTGCTGCGTGGCAAGCATCACCCGGAGTACTCCCCGCATCTGTCGCTCGGCGACCACGTCGTGATCGTCAACGTGGACAAGGTCTCCATCAGCGGCGACAAGGTGGAGCAGAAGCTCTACTACCGGTTTTCGGGCTACCCCGGGGGGCTCAAGATCCACTCGATGCGCGAGGTCATGGCCAAGGACCCGACCCTGGTGATGCGGCACGCGGTCCGGCGCATGCTGCCGAAGACGCGCCTCGGGCGGGATCTGCTGGGCAACTTGAGAATCTACGTCGGTCAGGAGCACCCGCACTCGGCGCAACGGCCGGGACCCATGCCGCCGACCGGATACTGATCGGCACAAACGAAGGAAACCCACAGTGGCAAAGAAACAGGATGTGAAAGCGGCGCTCACGGGCGCGACGGGACGGCGCAAGGAAGCCGTGGCTCGCGTGTTCATCCGCCCGGGCAGCGGCAAGGTTACCGTCAACGGTCGTGATGTGGCCGACTACCTCGGCCGCGAGACGCTCGTGCTGCTGGTGCGCGAGCCGCTCGAGGCCACCGATTCGAACGACAAGTTCGATATCCATGCCACGCTGGATGGGGGCGGCATCACGGGCCAGGCCGGCGCGCTGCGCCTTGGCATCGCACGCGCCCTGGTGCGCACCGATGAACGCTTTCACCCGATGTTGAAGTCTCGTGGACTCCTCACGCGCGACCCGCGCATGAAGGAGCGCAAGAAGTACGGCCTCGCAGGCCGTCGTAAGCGGTTCCAGTTCTCGAAGCGATAGGACCTGGAAGAGTGGACGCTCCGGGGCCGCCCGGAGTGCCTCGCATTCCTCGAATCCATCCCACGATTGTTGGAACGCGATCGCCGGGCAGGAAGACCGCTCGGAGCGATCGCATAACGTCACACACCGCGCCCCGGTGGGGTCGTCCCGGTGCCCCGGCTTCGGCTGGGGTGGACGATTCCCGCGCGGTGGAGGCATAACCGAAGGGGGTAACCCATGGGTGAGCTCACCCTCAAAGACCTGCTCGAAGCGGGCGTTCATTTCGGCCACCAGACCAAACGGTGGAACCCCAAGATGAAGCCCTATCTTTTTGCCGAGAAAAACGGCATCCACATCATCGACCTCGAGAAGTCGCTGCAGTGCATTCTGGCCGCGCGCGACGCCATCATCGAGGTCGTCACCGGCGGCAAGCCCGTCCTGTTCGTCGGGACCAAGCCGCAGGCCAAGCACGCCATCAAGGAAGAGGCGGAGCGCTCCGGCATGCCGTACGTCACCGAGCGCTGGCTCGGCGGCACGCTGACCAACTTCAACACCGTGCGCCGAAGCTTGAACCGCCTGCAGTACCTCGAGAAGATGGAGGTCGATGGGTCCATCGCCCAGTTCTCGAAGAAAGAGGTGTCGCGTTTCGCGAAGGAGAGAGGCCGCATCCTCAAGACGCTCGGCGGCATCCGTACCATGGCCGATCTGCCGGGGATGGTGTTCGTCGTCGACACCAAGAAGGAAATCAACGCCGTCAACGAGGCGCGGAAACTCAAGATACCGATCGTCGGGGTCGTGGACAGCAACGCGGACCCGGAAGAGGTAACCTACCCGGTGCCGGGCAACGACGACGCCATGCGCGCCATCAGCCTGATCGCGCGGGTCGTTGCGGACGCGTGCATCGATGGCCGCTCCCGCTACACCGAGGGCCGCGACGTGTCCAGCGGTGACGAGGCGGTTGCAGCGGTGGCCAGCAAGGAGAACGTCGCCTAGCGCGACGCCCCCTGCCTCGGCCGGGGATCTACGGGAGGAACGATGGAGATTACGGCCGGACTGGTGAAGGGCCTGCGCGAACGAACCGGCGCGGGCATGATGGATTGCAAGAAGGCGCTCGAAGAAGCCGCCGGGGATGTCGACAAGGCGATCGACCTCCTGCGCGTGCGCGGCCTCTCGAAGGCGGCGAAGAAGGCGGGCCGCGACACCAGCGAAGGCCTGGTGGTGTCCTACATTCACCCGGGCAACCGCATCGGCGTGCTGGTGGAAGTCAACTGCGAGACCGACTTCGTGGCGCGCACCGACGAGTTCCAGACGCTCGTGCGCAACCTCGCCATGCACATCGCGGCCGCCGCGCCGCTCGGGGTATCGCGCGACGATATCCCCGCCGATCTGGTAGCGAAGGAGCGCGAAGTCTTCAAGGCGCAGGCGCTCGAGGAGGGCAAGCCCGCGGCGGTGGTGGACAAGATCGTCCAGGGCCGCATCGAGAAGTTCTTCGCCGAAGCCGCGCTGCTCGACCAGATCTACGTCAAGGACAACGACAAGAAGGTCGGCGACCTCGTGAGCGAGGCGATCGCGAAACTCGGCGAAAATATAAGAGTCGCCCGTTTCGCCCGTTTCCAGCTGGGATCCTAGGAGGCTCGACGTTGAGCGGGCTCAAGTTTCGGAGAATCCTGCTCAAGTTCAGTGGTGAGATCCTCGCGCGCGAGGACGGGGGCGGGATCGACTTCGAGAAGCTCTCCGGCTACTCCCAGCAGATCGCCGAGGTCAAGAAGCTCGGCACCGAGATCGGCCTGGTGATCGGCGGCGGCAACATGGTCCGCGGCAGCGCCTCCAGCGAGAACGGCATCGACCGCGTGACCGCGGACTACATGGGAATGCTGGCGACGGTGATCAACGCGCTGGCGTTCCAGAGCGCGCTCGAGCGCATCGGGGTCGACACCCGCGTGCTCACCGCGATCAAGATGGAGCAGCTCGCCGAGCCCTACATCAAGCGCCGCGCGATCCGACACCTGGAGAAGGGGCGGGTCGTGATCTTCGCCGGCGGCACCGGCAACCCCTACTTCACCACCGACACCGCCGCCGCGCTGCGCGCCATCGAGATCGAAGCCGACGTGGTCATGAAGGGCACCAAGGTGGACGGCGTCTACGACGGCGACCCTGTCAAGGACCCCAAGGCCAGCCGCTTCGATTCCCTCGCCTATATCGACGTGCTGAACCGGCGCCTGAAGGTGATGGACGCGACCGCCATTTCCCTGTGCATGGAGAACCGCTTGCCGATCGTGGTGTTCAAGCTCACGGGCGACAATAACTTGCTTCGCGTCGTGCGGGGCGAGCCGGTTGGCACCATCGTCTCGTAATGGAGGCAGCGATGCTGGACGAGCTGTACCGGAAGACTGAAGAGCACATGAAGAAGACGCTGGAAATGCTCCTGCACGAACTCGGGGGCATCCGAACCGGCAAGGCGAGCCCCGCGCTCCTCGACACCATCAAGGTGAACTACTACGGACAGATGGTGCCCGTGAAGCAGGTCGCCAACGTGGGCACCCCCGACCCGCGCACGATCACCATCCAGCCATGGGATCGCACCCTCATCCACGAGATCGAAAAGGCCATCCGCATTTCGGACCTCGGGCTCAACCCCCAGAACGACGGAGGCTTGATCCGGCTGCCGATCCCGCCCCTGACCGAAGAGCGCCGCCGCGACCTGGTCAAGGTCGTCAAGCGCATCGGCGAGGACTCCAAGGTCGCGGTGCGCAACGTCCGCCGCGACGCCAACGAACGGGTCAAGAAGCTCCAGAAGGACCACCAGCTATCCGAAGACGAAACGCACCACAAACAGGACGAGATCCAGAAGCTGACCGACGCCTACATCAAGAAGGTGGATGAGGCGATCGGCGCGAAGGAGAAAGAAGTCCTGGAGCTGTAGCGCCTCGCGGCGGTCGTCGGCGTTGCCGGATCCGCCGCGGTGCGACGCCACCCAGACAGCGGTTGCGGGCATGAGCAAGGATATCGACGCGCAGATCCGCGAGCTCAAGGCCACCCGGAACCTTCCCCGACACATCGCCATCATCATGGACGGCAACGGTCGCTGGGCGAAGAAGCGCCGGCTGCCCCGTATCGCCGGACACCGCGCCGGCACCGAGCCGGTTCGCGTCTGCGTGCGGACCTGCGCCCGCCTCGGCGTCGAGTATTTGACCCTGTACACGTTTTCCGCCGAAAACTGGAATCGCCCGAAGGCGGAGGTGGTGGGTCTGATGCGCGTGCTCGAGGAAGTCTTGCGCAAAGAGGTGGCGGAGCTCGACAAGAACGGCGTGCGTCTCAACGCGATCGGGCGGCTGGACATGCTCCCGGCCGCCGCGCGCCGCACCCTCGACTCGACCCGGCGGAAACTCGCCGACAACACCGGACTGGTGTTGACGCTCGCGTTGAGCTACGGGGGCCGCGTCGAAATCCTCGACGCGTGCCGCAGGCTCGCCGAACGAGTCGCGGCGGGCGAGCTCGCGCCCGACGCCATCGACGAGGCGTCGTTTCACGACGCGCTCTACGACCCCGCGCTCCCCGACCCCGACCTCTTGATCCGCACCAGCGGCGAGCTGCGCATCTCCAACTTCCTCCTCTGGCAGATCGCGTATAGCGAGATCTGGGTGACAGACGTGCTCTGGCCCGACTTCACCGCGCTGGACCTGCTGGAAGCGGTCCGCGCCTTCCAGAAACGCAACCGCCGCTACGGAATCCACGAGTGACGCCCGAGCGCATGACGCACGCCACCCACACACCCGTCGCCTGGTACCGGCGCTCGATCGTCCCGCGCGTCATGACCGGCGTTGTGTTCATTCCCGCCTTCGCGTGGGTCACCCTCGCGGGCGGCTACTGGTTCCTGGGGTTCGTCGGCCTGGTGATCCTGATCGGAATGCTCGAGTTCTACCGCATGATGCGGGAGAAGGGGATGCACCCGTACCGCGGCATCGGGGTCGTCTCGGGGCTCACCCTTGCCACCTACATGTACTTCCGCAGCGGACTGTATGGAAACTTCTTCCTCACCTTCGTGGTGATCGCCATCATGGGGCTGGAGCTCACCCGCCGAGACAACCGCATGGCGGTCTACCACGTGTCCACCACCGTGTTCGGCGTGGTGTACGTCGGGTACCTGGCCTCGCACCTGATCCTGCTGCGCGAGCTGCCGCTCCAGATCGGGCGCGACTACCGTCTGGGTGCGTCGTTTGTTTTCCTGGTTTTCACGGTGACGTGGGCCGCGGACACGGGTGCCTACGCGGTGGGGAGCTTGTTTGGGCGCCGTCCACTCCTGCCGCGAGTGTCGGAGAAGAAGACGTGGGAAGGCGCGGTCGGCGGGGTGGCGTTCGGGGCGCTGGCCGGGTGGGTCGCGTCGCGGACCTTCGCCGGCTACCTGGCCCCGTGGCAGGGGCCCGCGCTGGGCGCGCTCGCGGCCGTGGTGGGCCTGCTCGGCGACCTCTTCGAGTCGCTGCTCAAGCGCGACGCCGAGTTGAAGGACACCTCGCGTGTGATCCCGGGGCACGGCGGCGTGCTGGATCGATTTGACAGTTTACTCTTCACCGCCCCTCTCATATACTACCTGCTCAAGTTCGTGATTTTCCAATGAGTTACACGCACATGCCCGAACTTTTCCGCCTATGAAGCGAGTGGTCGTCCTCGGATCGACCGGCTCGATCGGTCGCAACGTGCTCGACGTCGTCCGTCGCCACCCTGGTGAGTTCGAGGTGGTCGGGCTGGCGGCGCATCGCAACGTCGGTGTCCTCCAGGCCCAGTGCGCCGATCATCCGCGCGCGCGCTTCGTGGTGACCGACCCCGCGTGCCGCGTGGAGGTGGACGCGAATGCCGCCTGGCGGGCCCGCTGCGCCGGCTTCGGCCCCGAGGCGCTCGCCGGCATCGCCTGCGACGGCAAGCCGGACCTGGTCGTCAACGCGCTGGTCGGATTCGTCGGCCTCGCACCCACGCTGGCCGCGCTCTCCGCCGGTATTCCGGTGGCGATCGCCAACAAGGAGTCCATCGTCGCGGGCGGCGAGGTGCTGCTCAACGCGGCGCGCGCCTCCGGCGCCGAGCTGGTTCCGATCGACAGCGAGCACGTCGCCATCGCGCAGTGCCTGGCGGGCAGCCGGGTGGAGGACGTGGAGAAGGTGATCCTCACCGCCTCGGGCGGGTCGCTCCGCGACCGCAGCGCCGACGACCTGGAGCGCGCAACCGTGGACGAAGTCCTCGCGCACCCGACGTGGAGCATGGGGGCCAAAATCACGGTGGACAGCGCCACCCTCATGAACAAGGGGCTCGAGGTCATCGAGGCCCACTGGCTCTTCGGCCTCCCCTACCCGAAGATCGAGGTTGTGATCCACCCGCAGTCGATCGTGCACTCGGTGGTGCAGTTCGTCGACGGCGCGATGCTCGCGCAGATGGGGAAGCCCGACATGCGCCTCCCGATCCTCTACGCGCTCTCGCACCCGCGCCGGCTACGCTCCGACCTGGGCGCGAGTCTGCTCGAGTTTCCGACCCTTTCGTTCGCCCCGATCGACGAGCAGCGCTACCCGTGCTTCCGGCTGGCGCTGGCCGCGGCGCGGGTCGGGGGGACCGCCCCGACGGTACTGAGCGCGGCCAACGAGGTCGCGGTGTCGGCGTTTCTGGGGCGCCGGCTCTCCTTCGGCGGAATCGCCGACATGATCGCCGCCGCGCTGGAGGCGGTCCCGCCGCGTCCGGCGACGGGGATCGAAGACATCATCGACGCGGACCGCGCCACGCGCGCCTGGATCCGCGACCACTACGCCACCACCACGACCGGCGACAGCCGTTAGCGACGAGGAGTTCATGCTGACCACTATCATTGCGGGCGCGTTCGTTCTGGGTGTCGTCGTCGTCGTGCATGAATTCGGTCACTTCATCGTCGCCAAACTGGCGGGCGTCTATGTGAAGACGTTCTCGATCGGTTTCGGCAAGAAACTCCTGCGGCACCGCTCGGGCGAGACGCTCTACGCGCTCTCGGCGCTCCCTTTCGGCGGGTACGTGAAGTTCGCCGGGGAGTCGGATCTGACCGGCGAGCCCGCGCCCGAAAGCGCCGCGCCGCGCGGCCCGCTCGACGAGGTCCCCGACCGCGAGATACCGCGCTCGCGCTACTTCACGACCCAGAGCAAGTGGATTCGCGCCGCCGTCCTGTTCGCGGGGCCGTTCATGAACTATGTGCTCGCGGTGATTCTCTACGTCGGCGTGTTTCTCGTGCAGGGCGAACACTTCATTCCCACCACCTGCGTGGGAGAGGTGGTCGCGGAGGGTCCGGCCGCCCGGGCCGGGATCGCGCCGGGCGACACCGTCGTGTCGATCGCGGGGGAACCGGTGAGCGACTGGTACGACGTCACCACCCTCCTCTTGCGCGACCCGAAAGACAAGAAGGAGATTCGCATCCGCCGCGACGGTGAGGAGCACGACCTGTCGTTCCAGGCCGGGATGGAGGGCCGGGAGGTCGAGCTCGGGCTGTTTCCGTACGTGTCCGCGCGCATCGGGCGCGTTCAAAAAGGCAAGCCGGCGTACCGGGCCGGCATCACGCCGGGCTCCGTGATCGAGGCGATAGGCGACACGGCGGTGACCTCGTACGACGACGTGCGCCGCATCATCAACGCCAACCCGAACCGGTCGTTGTACGTGCGCTGGTCGAGCGACGGGCTGGCACACGCCGACACGGTCATTCCGGAAGCGCGCGAGTTTCTCAAGGCCGGTTCGACCAGCGAATTCGAGACGGTGGGGGTGATCGGCATTTTTCCGTATTCCGAACGCCGCCGCCAGGGGCTCGGCGCGGCGCTCGTCAGCGGGTTCGAGACCGCCAACGGCATGATCGCCCAGATTCTCAGCTATCTCGGCCAGCTCGTGACCGGGAGGGTGGGGGTGAAGACGCTCGGGGGTCCCATCCTGATCACGCAGATGGCCGGCGACGTCGCCCGGGTCGGGTTCGATTACCTGCTTCTGTTTCTCGCGTTCTTCAATATCAACCTGTGCGTGTTCAACCTGATCCCGATCCTGCCATTCGACGGCGGTCACCTCGCCATGCTGGCGTACGAGGGAATCGCGCGGCGGCCCGTCAATCGGCGCCTGCGCGACTGGCTGACGCAAGGCGGCTTCGTGCTGATCATCCTGCTGATGGCGTTCGTGCTGGTGCTCGACTTGACTCGGTGCTCGGGGTCAACGCCCGGTGGGTTCTGATGTCTCCGTCGAGTCCGGCGACCCCGTCAGCCGGCGTTCGATGTTCTCGAACACGAAGACCCACCGCTCCGGCCTGGCGTTGAGGCTGGCCACGGTTCGGGCGACGCGCAGCGTGTCGACGTCGCCCGCGAGTTCGGCGAGCAGGCTGTCCCCGACGGCCCGTTGGGTGGTGAAGATCGCACCCGCCCGCCGGACGCGCACGTACGCATCGACGAGGTAGAGCTCGTCCGGAGAGAGCGAGGAAGGCGGGGGTTGCTTCTCCGCGCCGCAGGAGAGAATCAACGCGATGAGGGCTCCCTCAATAACGATCCAGCGGCGCATGCGGGGGATGATGGGTCGTACACTCCTGGTCCTGGCCGCACCGGGGCCGATCGATGGATACACCCGGCGCGCACGCGGTGTCAAGGTGCGCGCTCCCTGGCTGGCGGTCGTCGTCGGACTGGCGTGGTCGGTGATCGGCGCTGCCGCCGTTCTCGCGCAGGAACCCGTCGACTCGTCGGTGTTCTTAAACCGCGTCATCCTGGTCGGCAACGCCTCCGTGTCGACCGGCGAGTTGCGCGCCCGCATGCGCACGAGAGAACCCTCGAGCCTCAACTTCCTCCGCCGGCCCAGGCTCGACCGCCCGCAGATCGATCGCGACATCGCGCAGCTGCAGGCGTACTACCACGCGATCGGCTATCCGGACGCGACCGTGCGGCTCGAGCGAATCGACTACCTCCAAGACAACCGCTTCGCGGACGTGGTGATCCGGATCGTCGAGGGGGAGGCCATCCGCGTGCGCGAAGTCCTGTTCAAAGGCCACTACCTGATCGACGACAAGGAGCTGCGGGAGGGACTCCTGCTCAAGCCCGGGGCCGCCTACAACTCGTCGCTCCTGTCCACCGACGTCTATCGCATCAAGGGGAAGTACTTCGACCGCGGGTACTTCGGGGTGACCGTGCAGGACTCCATCCGCGTCGACCAGCGCCAGGTCACGATCCGTTTTACCATCGACGCCGGACCGCAGCTCCGGGTCGGCAAGGTCGCGATCGAGGGAAACAAGCTGGTGAAGCTCGGCGTCCTCGAGGGCGAGGTGACCTTCGAGTCCGGCGAGGTATGCCGGTACGGGGAGCTGATCAAGACCCAGCGCAACCTGTTCGAGACCGGGTTGTTCACACAAGTGGACGTGCTGCCGGAGAACCTCGACGTCGCGGCGCAGACGGTCGACGTACGCATCAAGGTCCGCGAACGCAAAAGCTCGTGGGTGGAGGTGGGCTTCGGCGTGGGCAGCGTGCTCGGCAGCCGGGTGTTCGGGGAATGGGGCACGCGCAATTTCCTCGGCACCGGGCGCACCGTGCGCTTCAAGGCCCAGTACGCCTTCGATCTCTTCGAGGGGGACGAGTTCGACGTGAACCAGTTCCGCGTCGCCACCACCTTCTACCGCTACGACGCAGTCTACAGCCAGCGACGGCTGTTCGGCATCAAGATGGGATTCGGGGTCAACGCGTACCTGGAGAACGATGCCACCGTCCCGGACATCGAGGTGAAGACGCTCGGAACCGCCGTGGGGGTAACGCACGAGTTCAGCGAGTTCACCAAGGCCATTGCCACGTTTTCGGTCGAGAACATCCGCCGGCGGGAATACACGCTGCCGGAAGTGAATTCGACTTCGCATATCCTGGGGAGCGCCCTGAGCCGGGACACGCGCGACTTCATCCTGAACCCGCGCAGCGGCGAGTACCGCTACGTCTCGGCCGACGTGGCGGGCGGCGTGCTCGGCGGCGACAACGATTTCTACACCACGACCGTCAACTACCAGCGTTACCACACCGTCCGCAAGAGTTCGGTCCTCGCCTGGCGCGCCCGGGTGGGGTACGCCGACGCCTACGGGAACTCGGCGGAAGTTCCGGTAGAGAACCGATTCTTCCTCGGCGGCGGAAATTCCGTGCGCGGATACGGCGAATCCAGCCTCGGGCCGCGTTATATTGACGATGGAGGGGTGCTGCGCGTGAACGGCGGAGACTTCATGATGCTTGCCAACGTCGAGATACGCTTCCCGTTTCCGTTGCTCGGAAAATGGAACTTCGGGGGCGCGTTCTTTCTCGACTCCGGGAACGTCTGGGCGTCGGCGTCCGACGTCCAGGGGAGTGACTTCCGCTTGAGCTCCGGGGCGGAGGAGACGACGTTCGATGACTACCGCTACGGCCTCGGGTTCGGTATCCGCTACAATACGCCCATCGGGCCGATTCGCCTCGACTACGGGTATCCGACCAAGCCCGACACCGACACGGACGTGCACGGCGGGTTCTACTTCAGCCTCGGGCAGATTTTCTAGACGCGATGGCGGAGACAGTCAGCAACGAGAAGCGCCGCGGGCGGATTCGACGGAAGGTTTCGTATGGAATCGCCGTGGTGGTGACCGCGCTGCTGGCCACACTCTTCTACCAGGCGACGCAGCTGCTGCCCAAACGCGTCGCCCGTTACGTCAACGACAACTACCTGGCGGGGACGCCCTTCGAGCTCACGATCGAGGGGATTTCGGGGAGCATCCTGCGCCGCATCGTGCTCAAGAACGCGGTGCTGCGCTACCACTCGTCGACCGCCTCGTACAACGTGTTTCGGGCCGACGAGATCTCCGTGACCTACGAGCTCTTGCCGATGTTCGGGTTCCGCCTGATCGTCGACGACGTCCTGCTGCGCAACGTGGCGATCCACCTGCGCCAGGACGAGAACGGCCAACTCGTGATCCCGTTCCCGCAGGGGAAGACAGGGGACGGCGGCGGCTGGTTCTCGCGCGCCTCGCCGCTGGTGCACGTTCGCCACTTCACCATCGACGGCCTCGAAATGACCTTCGGCGGTCGCGAGCTCGAGCTTGCCGTCCGCGACGTGAGCCTCGAGGGATCGGTCCGCTACATGAAGGGTGATGCCCGTCTCACCATCGATGAGGGCAAGGCCTTCCTCGTCGACTCCGGCAAGACGGTTTCGGAGGTGCGGCTTTCCGCGCGCACCGACGGCACCTCTGTGCGACTGGACGACTTTGCGGTGCGCCTCGACGAATCGTTCGTCCTGGCGAGCGGGGAGTTTCGCCAGGGCCGCTTCGGCGGCGTCAACCTGGTCTTCAACCCGATTTCGCTGCCGGAGCTCCACGAGCTGGGGCTCGTGCCGGAGCTGGATGGACGCTTCCGCGGCAAGCTCTCCCTGTCCGGCCCGGTGGATTCGCTGCAGATCGCGGGCACCATCTCCGGGAGCGGGTTCGGCGTCGAGCTTTCGGGCGTCGATTTCGAGGGCTCGTTCACGCCCCGGACGCTGGACCTCTCGCGCATCCGCGGCAAGGTATTCGGGTCGGGCATCGACGGCGCGTTCCAGGTCGGAATCGAGAGCGGAGATTTTGTCTACGAAGGGGAGTGCGAGGACCTCGACCTCTCGCGCGGCTTCATTCGGGACCGCGGGATTCCGCCGATGTCGCTCACCGGCCACGTCCGGGTCGTGCACACCAAGCGCGCGTCCCGGTACGAATGGTGGACCGACCTCACGCACGCGGTGGTGGACGGTTACGAGAGCTTTGCCGTGCAGGGCGACGGGGTGTGGGAGGACGCGACCGGCCTGTTGATTCGCCGGGCTGCACTCGATCGTCCCGGATACCACGTCACCGGGTCCGGCACCGTTTCCTCTCCCGGCGACATCGCCGACATCCTCTTCGACGTGCAGGGAACCGACCTGGGTTACTTCTGGAAGCACTTCAAGCTCCCTCCGATCGGCGGGGCCGTGGCGGTAACCGGGAAACTCCAGGGTCCGCTGCACGATTTTCAAGTCAATCTCAACGGCGCGGTTCAGGGCCTCACGTTCCAGGCGTTCGCCATCGACAGCGGCCTGGTCCAGGCCGAGGTCCGCCGCGTCGGCACCCGGGCGCCGACGGTCAGCGTCTCGCTCTCCGGCCATCGGGCCACGATCGCGGGCCGCCGGTTCGAGTCGCCGTCGGTGCTGATCGAAGTCGACACCTCGCTGGTCAGAGTGCAGACGGCGCGCTTCACGCGCGGCGATACCGTGGTGGTGGTCGACCTCGACGTGAAGGCGCACGGCGCCCACTCGCGAATCAACGTGCGCCACGCGTCGGTCACGACGCCGCGGGAAACGTGGAGCACCCCCGGTCCCTCGACGGTCGTGATCGACAACGGCACCGCGAGGATCGATTCGCTGGTGCTGGCCTCGGGGCGCGGCGAGTTCGGGGTGGTGGGGACGTACCGGGAGAGGGAGCGATCGATGGATCTCGAGGTGTGGGGACGCGGCGCCCGGCTGCAACTGCTGCAGGAGGCGCTGCGCCTGCCGGTGCGGCTCGAAGGCTCGGGCGACATGGACCTGCGGCTCTACGGCGAGCTCGCTGACCCGCGTTTCGACCTGGAGCTCGCGGTCACGCAGGGCATCATCGACAGCGTGGCGTTCGACCGGCTCGTGGCGCGGGCCGCGTTCGACGGCGCGGTCTATCGCGTCGACCGCCTCGTCGCGGTCACGGAAGGGGACTCGGTGTTGGCCAGCGGCGCGTGGGCGTGCGGCCTATCGCCGGCGCGACTCGCGCGCGGCGACTCCACCGGGGTGGTGTGGAGCGCTCCGGTGTCGATGAATGCCCGGTTTGCCCGCTACCCGCTGGCCTCGGTGTTCGCCGCTTTGCATCGCCCCGCGCCGGTAGCGGCGGCGTACACGGGGATGCTGTCGGTGAGCGGCACGCTGGAGGCGCCGCGGATCGCGGCGCGCGGGAAGATCGGGCCGGGCCGGGGACGCGGCCAGGAGCTTCCGCCCGCGCGGCTGGACGTCGAGTACGCGAACGGCACGCTGCGCGTCAACGATGTCACGACGACCGCGGAGGCCGACGTGCGCGCGCGGGGGACGTTTCCCCTCGAGATTTCGATGCGCCGCGGGGCACGGATTCACACCGACCGGCCGATGGAGTTCACGCTCGACATGGCCCCGCTCAAGGATCAGCCCGTCGAGCTGGGGCGGTATCTGGCCGGGGTGTCGCTCCTGCGCGGCATGCTCGAAGGCTCCGTGGTCGGGACGGGAACGCCGGCGGTGCCGCGGCTGGCGGGGGCCGTCTCCTTCTCCCGCGGCGAGTTGCAGGTGGTGGGACTGAAGGAGAGCTTCGCCGACGTGACGCTCAAGTTGAACTTCGTCGACGACGTGATCCGCGTGGCCTCGCTGACCGCGCGCTCGGGCAAGAAGGGCAGCCTGGTGGGGACGGGGTGGGCGCGCGTGTCCAATTACCGGCTCTCCGACTATCGCGTCGACGTGACCCTGAAGGAATTCCTGCTCCAGTCCATTCCCGACGTGGCGGTCCGCCAGGACGGCAGGCTGAGCGTGCAGCTGGTCTCGTGGCGCGACGGCCGGCGCATTCCCTCGATCACCGGAGCGCTGAACATCCGCGAGGCCACCATCTCCATGGACATCGCGCAGAAGGCGACCCCGGGCACCGGCTCGGAGTTCACGCGGCCCACCGATACGCCCGAATGGATCGCGAGCGTGGATCTGTTCGCGCCCAAGAATGTGTGGATTCGTAACCCCGACATGACGGTCGAGATGGGGACGGAGGACATGATTCTCAATCGCGACGAGCGCGGGCTGTATTTCCGCGGCGAGCTGGACATCCTGCGCGGTTCCTACCGGATCTACGGAAACAAGTTCACGATCACGAGCGGATGGATGAATTTCTCCGCCTCGGAAACGATGCGCCCCGAGATGCTCATCCAGGCGTATACCGTCCATAGAACCTCGGACGGCGACCACAACATCGACCTCACCTTCTCCTGGCCGCACGACAAGAAGGAGCCGCAGATCAACCTCGCTTACCCGGACGAGCCCGGGTACTCGGAAGCGGACATCTGGAAGATGCTCGGCGGCAGCATCAGCGCGGCCGGCGTGGCGACCAACGCGCTCGAGACGGCGATCAACGAGCAGATGATGAGCGGGGTTACCGTCGACGTCGAGCAGCGGCAGGTCGAGAACAGCGCGACCACCAACATCGAGAAGGAGACGCTGGTCGGTATCGGCAAGTACCTCTGGGAAGACAATATCTACCTGCAGTACCGCCGGGGCCTGTCGGTCGGGGGCGAGCAGGAGGTCAACATGGAGTACCGGCCGACCTGGCTGAGCAGCCGGTTTCTCCTGCGCTCCCAGTTCATTTACAACTCCCAGAGGAACCGCTCGGGCATCGCGGGGAAGGATACGGACGAGTACAACGTCGACCTCAAATACCGCTTCGAATACTAGCGAGGTTCGGGCTTGTTCGCCGCCGAGGCCGCTTCGTATAATTGAGGGTGATAGCCCCTCGCGCCCAGCCCCGGGCGAAGGGTCAGCCCATGAGACGACATCCGGTAGTATCGACGGTCGGGTTCATTCTGCTCGCGGTCGGGCTGTGCGTGCAGTCCGCGTCCGCGCAGGGCTTCGGCCGCAACAAGATCCAGTACCGCGACTACCAGTGGAGCGTCCTCTCCACTCCCCATTTCGACATCCACTACTACCAGGGGTCCGAGGCCTTTGCCGCGCGCGCCGCGCTGGTCCTCGAAGACGGCTACGAGCAGTATTCCTACCAGCTGAAGGAAGTTCTCCCCTGGAAGGTGCCGGTCATCCTGTACGCGAGCCACGCCGACTTCCTCGAGACCAACGTGTCGCCGGAGCAGTTGAGCGAGGGCGTGCAGGCGTTCGCGGAACCGTCGCGACGACGGATCGTGCTGCCGTTCACCAGCTCATTCAAGGAGTTCGAGCACACGGCCATCCACGAGCTCGCCCACGTATTCACCTTCAACATCGTGTACAACCGGATGCTCGACAACGTGTTCACGCGCAACTACCTGTTCCCGATGCCGCTGTGGGTGGCCGAGGGGTTGGCCGAGTACCTGTCGGAGGGGTGGGATGCGGACGCGGACATGTTCGTGCGCGACGCCGTCCTTCACGATTACCTCTACCCGTTCTACATGCTGAGCGGGTTCTACGTGTATAAGGAAGGCCAGTCGGTCTTCAACTATATCGCGGAGACCTACGGGCCCGAGAAGGTGCTCGAGATCCTGGACGCGCTGGCCGGCACCCGCAGCGCCCAGGCGGCGCTGCAGCGCACCATCGGTCTGACCGAGCAGGAATTGTACGAGAAGTGGTCGAAGGCGCTGCGCAAACACTACTGGCCGCTCTATCCCGACAAGCAGGAGATCGAGGATGTCGGACGGCGGCTGACCGACCACGAAGCCGACCACGGCTACTACAACACCAAGCCGATTCTTTCGCCCGACGGCGAATACATTGTCTTCTTCTCCGACCGCTCCGGCATGATCGAGATCTACGTGATGTCGGCACTCGACGGCAAGGTCATCGCCCGGGTTGTGACCGGCTCGCGCTCCAACCGCTACGAGTCGCTGCACCTGCTGACCAGCTCGCTCTGCTTCGATCCGACCGGCGACCGGGTGGCGTTCGTGGCCAAGAACAAGGGCCACGACGCGCTGTTCGTCAAGAACATCAAGACCGGGGATGAATGGCGCTGCGAGATCGAGTCCGACGGGCTGACCGCTCCGGCGTGGAGTCCCATCACCGACGAGATCGCGCTGTCGGCCACGTTCCACGGGCAGACGGATCTGATCCTGGTCGACCTCGAAAACGGAAAGGTCCGGCGCCTCACCAACGATGCGGATGACCAGCTGACGCCGCGCTTCTTTCCCGACGGCAGGCGCCTGGTGTTCGTCCACTATCCCGAGGTCACGATTCCGGTCCCGCTCGACTTCAGCGGTCCGAACCGGAAGCGGTTGAGCGAGATTGATTTCCTGGCCCACGGCAACGTGAAGCACGGGATGACCTATGACATCTGGGAGATCGACATGGAAAGCGGGGCGCAGCGGCCGCTGGTCGAGTCTCCGGGCGATGACACGGATCCCATCGTCCTCTCGGACGGGAAGACGCTCATCTACGCGTCCGACGAGTCCGGAGTCAACAACCTGCACGCGGGCAACATCGAGACGGGCGACTACTACCGGTTCACCGATGTGCTGGGCGGGTTGTTCACCCCGAGCGTCCACGAGGAAAAGGGCAGGATCGCGTTTGCGGGGTTCGTGAAGGGCGGCTGGGACGTCTACGTTTCCGACGATCTGAGCACCATGCTCTCGCGGCGCTACCTCCAGCCCACGCGCAGCGTGCTCGCGCACGACCCGAACATATTCGCCCGCCGTCCGGAGGCGGCCGTGGCTCCCATCCCGGCTCCCGCCCAGGTCCCCGTCCCAGGTATGGCACAGCTGATACACCCCGCCGATTCGGTGATGGTCGCGGTCACCGTCGACGACACCACCAGCACGGCCGGCGTCGACTCCACCGCGGCGGGGGAACTGTCCGGCCTGGCGACGACGTCCGACATCGCCGCGTACGAACCCCCGGTTCGCGCGCCGACGCCGCCCGCACCCGCGGCGCCGCCCCCGAACGCGAATGCGTCCGCTGGCAACGCGCGGGTGGAAGGAATCACGTCGCCGGTCGGGGACGAGGAGATGATGTTCCGCGGCGCGACGGTGGAGCCGTACAAGATGCGCCTCTCGCCCGATTACATCGGCAGCGGCGGCGGCCTGTACTTCTCCACCGGCTTCGGATTCGGGATCGCGAACAGCGTGGCGCTGTCCGACATACTCGGCGACAACCACCTCACGTTCGCGTTCAATCTGTACCAGGACATCGCGCAGTCCGACTTCCTGCTGGCGTTTTCGTCGCTGAAACGGCGCGCCGATTTTGCGGCGGGCGTCTACCAGTTCAGCACGTACTTCGACAGCCGCTCCACGTCGGTCGGCGAGGCGTTTTCCGGGTACCGGCTCTTCAGCGAGCGCAACTACGGTGTCTTCGGCCTGATGAGCCTCCCCTTCAACAAGTTCTACCGCATGGAGACCGACATCCAGGCCTACTATTCGGATCGCGAGTTCTACGAGCGCGCGAATCCGCAGTCGGGCTTCACCTACAACACGGCCTCGCGCTCGAAGGTGAGGCTGATCGAGCCGTCGGTCGCGCTGGTGCACGACTCGGCGTTCTTCGGACCGTTCGGCCCGGTGGAAGGGTCGCGCTGGCGCGCGTCGCTCGCGCAGGGCGTCGCGACCAGCAGCCAGGACATTGCGCGCACGACCGCCTACCTCGACTGGCGGCGGTACAAGACCATCTTCTGGCGGAACTCGCTGGCGTTCCGTGTCTCCGGCGCCGGCAGCCGGGGCGAGGACCCGCGCGTGTTCTTTCTCGGCGGCCCGACGACGCTCCGCGGCTACGACTACCAGCAGTTCGAAGGCACGCGGATGTGGCTGGCGAGCATGGAGTATCGCTTCCCGCTGCTCGACGCGATCATCTTCGGCTGGCCGGGGCGCTGGGGGCTGACCAACATCGGCGGCACCGCGTTCTTCGACGTCGGCAGCGCGTTCTACGGCGACTGGCCGCGCTTCACCGACAGCTCGGTGAACGGACTGCGCCTGAGCGACGCCGCCCACGCCGACGTGGGATTCGGCGTGTACATGTACCTCGGGTACTTCCTCATGAGCTTCCAGTTCGCCTGGCCCACGGACTTCTACGAGTTCGCCAACGACATGCAGTTCCATTTCTACATGGGCCCGACGTTCTAGCGCGCATCCGCCGCGCGCCCTGCATCCCGTCCGAAATTGTCCTCCCGCGCGCCGCGCCGGCTGTGTTAGTTTTCCTGTGAACCACACACCGCCATGTCGCACACCACCGAATTGAACGAACGCCAGCGCGAAGCCGTCCTGGCCACCGAGGGCCCCATCCTGGTGATCGCGGGCGCCGGGAGCGGGAAGACGCGCGTGCTCACCGAGCGCATCGCCCACCTGGTCGGCGACGTCGGCGTGGCGCCCTACCAGATTCTGGCGTTCACGTTCACCAACAAGGCCGCGCGCGAGATGAAGGAACGCCTGGAGCGCGCGCGCCCCGGCGCGACCGAGATGCTATGGGTGGGGACGTTTCACTCCACCGGCGTGCGTATCCTGCGCCGCCACGGCGAGGCGGCGGGAGTGCATCGGGATTTCAGCATCTACGACGCGGACGACAGCCTCGGGCTGGTGAAGACGGTGCTCTCGCGCCATCCCAACGACGCGCGCTTCATCAAGTCGCCGCGCGCGCTCCGGGATCGCATCAGCCGGATGAAGAACGACCTGGTGACCCCTTCGCTCGCGGGCGAGAAGGCGGTGAGCGCCGGCGAGCAGCGCGTGGCGGCGCTCTACGCCGAGTACGAGCGCGAGCTCAAGCGCGCCAACGCGCTCGACTTCGACGACCTGATCATGAAGGTGGTCGAGCTGTTCGCGGCCAGCGACGAGGCGCGGGAGGCGTACGCGCGCCGCTTCCGCTACATTCTGGTCGACGAGTTCCAGGACACCAACCCGATCCAGATGGCGATGATCGACGGCCTTTCGTCGGTGCACCGCAACCTGTTCGTGGTGGGCGACGACGACCAGTCGATCTACAGCTGGCGCGGCGCGCGGGTCGAACACATCCTCGAGTTCGAGGGAGTCTACGCTGACACCCGCGTAATACGATTGGAGCAGAACTACCGCTCCACCCAGACCATCCTGGATGCGGCCAACGGCGTCATCGAGCACAACCAGGGCCGCAAGGGCAAGCGCCTGTGGACCGAGGGCGGTGTGGGGGAGAAGGTGCGCGTTAGCGGGAGCGTCGACGAAGAGGCAGAAGCCCTCGCGGTGCTGGGTGCGGTGAAGCGCGAGGTCGCCGCGGGCACCAGTCTCAAGGACATCGCGATCCTCTACCGGACCAACGCGCAGTCGCGGGCGCTCGAGGACGTGTTCAAGATGGGCTCGATGCCGTATCAGATCATCGGCTCGGTGCGTTTTTACGAGCGCGCGGAGGTGCGCGACGTGCTGGCGTATTGCAAGGCGCTCGCCAACCCGGCCGACGACTTGAGTGTGAAGCGCATTATCAATGTCCCGCGGCGCGGGATCGGGAAGACGTCCGTGGACCAGATCGAGGAGATCGCGGTCGCGCGCGGCGGGTCGATGCTCGACGCCATGCGGGCACCGGGGGACGGGCTGGGCGCGGCGGCGGCCGCGCGCTGCCGGTCGTTTCTGGAGGTCTTCGACGCCTTGAAGCTGATCGCGGACAGCGAGGTCGCGCCGCACGCGATCGACGCCATTCTCAAGACCACGGGCTACCTGAAGTATCTGGAAGAAGTCTACCCGGACGTGGAGGCGCGGGTGGAGAACGTGGAGGAACTGCTGTCGGCCGCCTACACCTTCGCCGAGAGCGCCGAAGACAAGTCGTTGCGCGCGTTCCTCGAGGAGATCGCGCTGGTGGCCGACGTCGATTCGATCGACCTCGAGAGCGGCCAGCTCACGCTCATGACCCTGCACAACGCCAAGGGCCTCGAGTTCGACACCGTGATCGTCACCGGCATGGAAGAGGGGCTGTTTCCGCACTACAATTCCATCGACGACCCGGCGGCGGTGGAAGAGGAACGCCGCCTCTTCTACGTGGGCATGACGCGGGCCCGACGGCGGCTGTTTCTCACCTTCGCCGGCATGAGGCGGCGTCTCGGCCTGATGGAAGGGGGGGTGCCGTCGCGGTTTCTCTCCGAGATCCCCGATCGCTGCCTCGAAGAACCCTTCGAGCCGATGCTCGCGCCCTCGGGTCCGCTGTTCTCCGGCCGCCCGGGCGCGCGCTGGGGATCGGGGCGTGCGTTCGCCAACGAGTACGCGCAGCCGGCCCCGGCCGGGGACGAATCGTTCTCGCAGGACGCGCCCGCGTCGAGCTACGCAGTCGGGATGCGCGTCATGCACGAACGATTCGGCAAGGGCATCGTGCGTCGCGTGGAGGGGCGTGGAGGCGAGCTCCGCGTCACGGTGATCTTCGACGCGGGCGGGGAGCGAAAGTTTCTTGCCAGCTACGCGCCGATGCGCCCGTTGTAAGGAGTACGCATGTCCGGACTCGATCGCGAAGCGGTCCGTCACCTCGAACGCCTCGCCCGCATCGAACTGGCCGCGGACGAGGTAGAAACCATCACCGCCCAGCTCCGCCGCATCGTCAGCTTCGTGGAGAAGCTCCAGGCGGCCGACGTGACCGGTGTCGAGCCCACGCGGTCGATGTCGCACGAGCCGCTCGATCGCCTGCGCGACGACGTGGTGACGCCCCCGCTGGAGCGCGCGGACGTGCTGGCGCAGGCGCCCGATGTGTCCGGCGATTTCTTCCGCGTTCCGCGCATCATCGAGAAGGTGGACGAGTGAGCCTCGCCGCCCTTTCGATCGCCCAGCTGCGTACGCGCCTGGCGGCGGGCGAGGTGAGCCCGGTCGAGGTGTGCGACGACGCGCTCGCCACCATCGCCGCGCGCGACGGCGGTATCCACGCGTTCCTCGACGTGCACGCCGAGGCAGCCCGGCGCCGGGCGAAGGAGCTCACGGCGTCGGGCGAGTTTCGCCGCCTGCCGCTGGGCGGCATCCCGGTTGCGATCAAGGACAACATCTGCATCCAGGGGACGCGCACCACCTGCGGGTCGAAGATCCTGGGGGACTACCGTCCGCCCTACACCGCCACCGTCATCGAGCGCCTGCGCGCCGCCGGCGCCGTCGTGGTCGGCAAGACCAACCTCGACGAGTTCGCGATGGGCTCGTCCACGGAGAATTCCGCGTTCGGTCCGACGTGCAACCCGTGGGATCTCTCCCGCGCTCCCGGCGGCTCCAGCGGCGGCTCGGCTGCGGCGGTTGCGTCGGGTATGGCAGCCGCGGCGCTCGGGAGCGACACCGGTGGGTCGATCCGTCAGCCCGCGAGCTTCTGCGGCGTACTCGGTGTGAAGCCGACGTACGGGAGAGTCTCGCGCTACGGGCTGGTGGCGTTCGCCAGCTCGCTCGACCAGATCGGCCCGTTTACGCGCACGGTGGAAGACGCCGCGCTCATGCTGAACGCGATGTGCGGGAAGGACCCGCGCGACGCCACCAGCGCCAACGCACCCGTGCCCGATTTCACCGCCCTGCTGGGCGAAGGCTTGCGCGGCCTCAAAGTCGGCGTGCCGTGGGCGTTTCTCGGCGCCCACATCGACCCGGCGGTGCGCGCGGCGTTCGACACGATCGTGGACGCGGTGCGACGCCAAGGCGCGGCGGTCGAAGAGGTGGCGCTTCCACACGCGGACTACGGCCTCGCGGCCTACTACATCGTCGCCAACGCGGAGGCGAGCGCCAACCTGGCCCGCTTCGACGGAGTGCGCTACGGGCACCGCGCGCCGGAGGCGAAGAGCCTCTACGACATGTACACGCACACGCGCCGCGAAGGGTTCGGCGCGGAGGTCAAGCGGCGTGTGTTCCTGGGGACGTACGTGTTGAGCGCCGGATACTACGACGCGTACTACCATCGCGCGCTCCAGGTGCGCACGCTGATCATCCGGGATTTCGCCGCCGCGTTCGAGCGCTGCGACGTGGTCATGCTGCCGACGGCGCCGACGCCCGCGTTCGCGCTGGGCGAGAAGACCGACGATCCCATTCTCATGTACCTGAACGACGTGTTCACGATTCCCGTGAATCTCGCGGGCCTGCCGGGGCTGTCGCTTCCGGCCGCGAAGTCGCCCGAAGGGCTCCCGATCGGCGTCCAGCTGATCGGGCGCGCATTCGACGAGGCCACCCTGCTGCGCGCGGCAGCCGGGGTGGAACGGGTCGCGGAGTTTCCGACCGGCGCGGTGGCGCCGGCGAAGTAGGGCAAAGACGTGTCGCGCTACGAAGCGGTTATTGGTCTCGAAGTCCACGCGCAACTCCTCACCCGGAGTAAGATGTTCTGCGGGTGCTCGGCGGCGTTTGGCGGCTCGCCCAACACCCATGTCTGTCCCGTGTGCCTCGGGCTTCCCGGCGCGCTGCCGGTGGCGAACGCCCGCGCGGTCGAGTTCGCGGTGCGCATGGGCCTCGCCACCGGGTGCGAAATTGCAAACGAGAGCATTTTCGCGCGCAAGAACTACTTCTATCCCGACTGCCCGAAGAACTATCAGATTTCGCAGTTCGATACGCCGCTGTGCGCGCACGGACACCTCGACCTCGACGGCGGTACCAAGCGCATCCGCATCCGTCGCGTGCACCTCGAAGAGGACGCCGGCAAGCTCGTCCACGTGGACGGCACCGACTCCAGCCTGGTCGACATGAACCGCAGCGGTGTCCCGCTGATCGAAATCGTGAGCGAACCCGATATTCGCACGCCCCACGAGGCGAGCCAGTACCTGCAGAAGCTGCGCGCGCTGGTCCGCTACCTGGAGATCTGCGACGGCAACATGGAAGAGGGAAGCCTGCGCTGCGACGTGAACGTCTCGCTGCGCAGGACCGGCGCGGCCGAGCTCGGGGTCAAGACCGAGGTCAAGAATCTCAATTCGTTCAAGCAGGTGGAGCAGGCGCTCGAGTTCGAGTTCGAGCGGCAGGCGAAGATCCTCGACGAGGGAGGACGCGTCAGCCAGGACACGCTCTTGTGGGACCCGGCGCACGGACGCGCGGCGGTGATGCGCAGCAAGGAAGAGGCGCACGACTACCGGTACTTCCCGGAGCCGGACCTGCGCGTGCTGCGCGTGGACGAATCGACCGTCGCGCGCGTGCGCGGCGATCTTCCCGAGCTCCCGGCCGCGAAGCGGTCGCGCTTCGAGTCGCAGTACCACCTCCCCGCCTACGACGCCGGCGTTCTCACCGGCTCGCGCGACCTGGCGGACTACTATGAGGAAGTGGTGGCGGCGGGCGCCGATCCGAAGGCCGCGAGTAACTGGGTGATGGGGGAAGTGTTGCGCGAGTTGAACGAACGCAAGCTGGAGATCCGGGACCTGTCGCTCGGCGCGCGCAGTCTTGCCGAACTCGCGGTCCTGCAGGCGACGGGGCGAGTGAATTCGTCGACGGCCAAGGAAGTGTTCCAGGAGATGCTGAGCAGCAGGAAGAGCGCGGCGGCCATTGTCGCCGAGCGCGGCCTCGAGCAGGTCAACGACGACGACACCATCAAGACAGAAGCCCGCGCGGTTCTCGACGAGAACCCCGACGAAGTGGCCCGCTACCTCGCCGGCAAAGAGCAGCTGCTCCAGTTCTTCGTCGGCCAGCTCATGAAACGTACGCGTGGCAAGGCGAACCCGAAGATCGCCACGGAGATCGTGAAGGCACTGCTCTCGGAGCGGCGATAGCCCTCACGGCGGAGGCCTCGAATGAGCACGACAGAGAGCTTCGTCCGACAGCAGGGATTCGACGGACAGCCCCCAGACCTGCACGTCCCGATACCCGGCCTTGATGTGGCAGCCGCGCGTGATCGGGATACTGGTCCTGATTGGTCTGGTGCTTCAGTCCGCGCTCTACTTTCTGGCTCTCGGTGCAATCCTGTGGTGGAACGCGCTCTTGCCGACGCCTGAATCTATTTGACGCGCTGTACAATCGCCTGGTGGCGCGGCCGAAGGGACTGCTGCAGCTGAGCCCGGCTCCCGGACCCCGCCGCTTTTCGCAAGGCATGGCGGGAACGTTCATGCTCACGATCGGGCTCGTCGCTTCATTTCGGCGGAGAACACGCTGGCGTGGGTCTTCGAGGGGCTGCTGGTCGTTGCGCTCGCGGCGCTGGTCTTTGGCCGTTTTTGCGCGGGTTCGTATGTCTTTCTGCTTCTCACCGGACAGCTCGGTTCGGCGAAGCGAATGGAAAGCGAAACGAAAGGATGACGGACGATGATGACCCGTCGTAGCAAGGCTCTGCTCCTGGTGCCGATGGTGCTCGTATTGGGAGTGCGCGTCCGAGGCGAAGGATCGACCCTCCCATCATTGATATGCACCTCCACGCGCTTGCGGCCGATGAGACAGGGACCGCCGCCGGTTGGGATCTGCGCCCCGTTCGAAGAGATTCCGACGTGGGACCCGTCGCGGCCCTGGGGCGAAGCGTTCATGGCAATCACCAGGCAGCCCCCGTGCAAGGATCCGATCTGGTCGCCGATGACAGATGAGTTGTTAATGACGCAGACGATCGAGGTCATGAAGAGATGGAACATTGTCGGCGTCCTCGGCGGCACGCCGGAACGGGTGGCCACGTGGATGAAAGCGGCCCCGGGATTGTTTTTTCCAGGCTGCGACTTCGTGCTCGGTCCCGATGCGCCGTCGCCTGACTCATTGCGGGCCTTGCACAGCGCCGGCCGGCTCGCGGTGCTCGCAGAAGTCATGAACCAGTACGACGGCATCGCTCCGGGCGACGAGCGGATGGAGCCGTACTGGGCGCTTGCGGAGGAGTTGGACATTCCGGTGGGCATCCACGTCGGCCCCGGCCCGCCGGGCGTGATCTATCTCGGCGCGACCGGCTACCGTGCCAGCGCCAGCAGCGCATTGACGCTGGAGGACGTGCTCGCGCGCCACCCGCGCCTGCGCGTGTACATCATGCACGCCGGTTTCCCCATGCTCGACGACCTCCTCGCCGTGTTGTACGCGCACCCGCAGGTGTACGTGGACGTGGGGGTCATTGTGTTCACCGCGCCTCGGGCCATGTTCTACCGCTACCTCCAGGACATCATGGACGCGGGATTCGGGAAGCGAGTGATGTTCGGTTCGGACCAGATGGTGTGGCCGGAGGCGATCGAACGGTCGATTGCGACCATCGAGGAGGCGCCCTTCCTGAGCAAGAGCCAGAAACGCGACATCTTCTATAGCAACGCGGCTCGCTTCCTGCGGCTCAGCCCCGAAGCGATCGCGGAGCATCACCAGCAGTGAGAACCAGAGCTCGGGTTGCCGCTTGCGCTGCTATCCTGGCCGGCCTCGCGCTGGTCATACCGGCTCGGACCGCTTCGAGCCAGGAGAGCAAGCGATCTGAAGGCGACGCGTCTCGAAGCCGGCACACAACGCTGGCCGACGCCGCTGCGCGCCAGCGCTTCCTGGAGAGGTTCGCCCGGGCATACTTTCCCGGGCGGACAGGACAACTTATGTTCGTCCCGCGAGAGGGGGACTTCATCACGCGGCCTGACCCGGACGTGGCATTCATGCACGGTTCGCCGTGGGCGTATGACGTCTCGATTCCGTTGATGTTCGTGGGCCCTGCAGTGAGGCGGGGAGTGTACACGGTGCCGGTTGTGCAGCAGGACGTTGCGCCCACACTGGCAACCGCGCTTGGCGTCTCCATGCCCCCGACCGCGACCGGCCTCGTATTGCCGGTTTTCCGCGCCGGTTTTGCTCGACCGCGAGTCGTCATGCTGCTCGTCCTGGATGGCATGCGCCGGGATTACTTCGACCGTTACCAGGCAGTCCATGCCAACGCTCGACGCCATGCGCCGGCGCGGTGCCTGGTTCAACCAGGCGCGGGTTAACGTTCTCCCGAGCAACACGGCGGTTGGGCACTCGACCATCTCCACGGGAGCCGATCCCCGCGTGCACGGAATCACCGGCGTCAGCGTGTACGACCGCGTGCACCGCGAGCGCCACGACATGTTCGCCGGAGGGACGCCGCACGACTTGATGGCATTGACGCTGGCGGACGTCTGGCAGCTCGCGACGGCCGGCCGCGCGATCATACTGGCGCAGGGCAGCATCGACCGAGCCGCGACGCCGCTCGCGGGGCATGGGGCGTGTCAGCTGAATGGAACGCCGATCGTGCTCGCCTACTACGATCAGCGGACGGGTGAGTGGAACACGAACCCCGACTGTTTCCGCCTGCCTCCATATCTGAAGGATCGAAATTCGAAGACACTGTGGCCTGCCGACGGAGAATGGATGGGCCACAAGATCGACTCACCCATCGCGGTGCGCTATTCGGCTCTGTTTCCCGCCTTCGAAGCCGATGCAACGATCGCGATGATTGAGCGCGAGCCCGTGGGCGAAGACGATGTGACGGATCTTATCTTGCTCAACTACAAGTGCGCGGACTTCGTGGGCCACAAGTACGGCCCGGATTCAGATGAGCTCCGCGCCACCCTCGGCGAAATCGACCGGCAGCTGGTGCGGGTGCTGAGCGCACTGGAGGCAAAGGTTGGCAGTGATTATCTCCTCGCCGTGACCGCGGACCATGGCATGCCGTCGGAGCCGTCGTCGCCGGACCGGCGGCACTTCGCGCCGTCGATCGTGGACCTGTTGCACGAGAAGTTCGATCCGGACGCGAAGCAGCTGATCACCTCGTTCGAAGTGGAAAACTGCCAGATCTACGTCGATATGAACCGACTGTCGGTTCTCGGCCTGACGTTGCGCGACCTGGCCCACTTCCTCGAGTCGCAGCCATTCCTGTTCGCGGTGTTCACCGAAGACGACGTGCGCCGACTTGCCTGGTAACGCGGTGGACGCACTGACAACCGCGTAACCCGCTTCAAAAAATTCCGTCTTGAGCACCGAGTTCCTTGAACTCCACGCCGCACGCGTGCTATCGTGCCGCTCGTTCGATCCCGCCATTCCACCGGCAACGAATGGGGACGATGGGAGGAGGATGTGAGGATGAAGTACGTTGCCTTTTTTCTTTGTGGGGTTCTTTTCCTGATGACGCTGGCGAGCGCCGGCGTTGCCCAGGTCCGCTTGAACGAGATTCTCGCCGACCCCGGCACCGACTGGAACGGTGACGGGACCGTCGATTCGAAGCTCGACGAGTGGATCGAGATCGCCAACATCGGTACGTCCGCGATCGACCTCGCGAACTATCGCCTCTCCGATGCGTCGGCGGGCACCACGTTTCGATTCGCCCTGTCGGGAACCCTCGCCCCGGGTCAGGTACGCGTGTACTTCGGCTCGGACGCGGTGGCCTGGCAGGCGGCGAGCGGCATCGGCCAGCTGGGGTTCAGTCTCAACAACGCGGGCGATTCCGTGTTCCTCTACGAAGTCGACGGCGCCGAGGCGAACGTGGCCGACTCGCGCACCTACGCGGCGGCGGAAGTGCTCGACGATCGCTCCAACGGCCGCAACCCGAGCGGGAGCGGCGACTGGGTGATCTTCGACGGGCTCAACCCGTACAAGGGGGCGCAGCCCCCGGTCGCGACGGGTTGTGCGCCGACGCCCGGGTCGACGGCCGCGTGTCCGACGGCGACGCAGGCGTCCACGTGGGGGCGCGTGAAGTCGCTGTACCGTAGCTAGAGCCAATCAACGTTTCAATGTAACCGGTCCCCAGCGTTGCCGGTGGAGGGTGGGATCGGCGTTGACAGGCCCGCGCGTGATGGAGTAACTTCCATCCCGATAATGAGTTCTAACGATCTAATCCAGCGCTTTCTGGCCGGGGAGGTGCTCGCGGCGGCGCGGGTCCTCTCGATTGTCGAGCGCGGGGGGGGCGATGCGGAGCGCGTGCTCGACGCGCTCTTTCCGCGCACCGGCCGGGCCTACCGCGTCGCCGTGACTGGCGCCGGCGGGGCCGGAAAGAGCACGCTCGCCAACGCGCTGACCCGCCGGTTTCGCGCGAAAGCAGTCACAGTCGGCGTCGTCGCGGAGGATCCGTCGAGCCCGTTCTCGGGCGGCGCCGTGCTCGGGGACCGGGTGCGCATGACGAACGCGGTCGGCGATGCCGGCGTGTTCGTTCGCTCGATCGCGAGCCGCGGGAGCGAATCGGGACTCTCCGCCCTGGCCTGCGAGCTGGCCGACGTCCTCGACGCGTTCGGCCGCGACGTCATTCTGCTGGAGTCGATGGGCGTGGGGCAGGTCGAGACCCGGATTCGTTTCACCGCTGACACTGTGATCGTGGTTCTCACGCCGGAGGGCGGCGACGAAGTGCAGAGCCTCAAGGCCGGGCTGCTCGAAGTGGCCGACGTGATCGTGGTGAACAAGTCCGACCGGCCCGGCGCCGACGAATTCGCGGCCGACTTGACGGCGATGGTGGGGCTGCGCGACGCGAGCGCCGACGGCTGGACGGTGCCGGTGGTGTCGACCACCGCGCGGCGCGACGAGACCCTGGACGCGCTCGCCGAAACCATCGCGCGACACCGCGCGCATATCGATGCCAACGGCCGCCGCGATGCGCGCCGGCGCGAGGCGCTGCGCGCGCGTATCCGCCTCCTGCGTAGAAGAAGACCTGCGGGCGTCCACGCGCCAAAGCGCTACCCTGCGCGATCGGTTTGATGGTATCTTTGAACGCGTGACCGCCGGTGCGATTTCCCCCTATCGGGCCGCGCGGGAACTGGGCGAGTTCTTGAAGGCAGAGGTCCGCGCGTCGCGGTGAACCCATGAATCGACCGATCAAGGTGCTCATCGCCAAGCCCGGCCTGGACGGGCACGACCGCGGGGCCAAAGTGATCGCCAATGCGCTACGCGACGCCGGCATGGAAGTCGTCTACACCGGACTGCACCAGACCCCGGAGATGATCGTGGAGGCGGCGGTTCAGGAAGACGTCGACGTGGTGTCGGTGAGCATTCTCTCCGGAGCGCACATGACGCTCATCCCGAGGATTCGCGAATTGATGAACGCCGCGGGGCTGGGGGAAGTAAAACTGATCGCCGGCGGCATCATCCCCGAAGCCGACGCTACCGCTCTCAAGCAGCTCCCGGGCGTGGCCGCGATATTCGGACCCGGAACGCGCACGCAGGATGCGGTCGCGTTCATCGCGGGGTTGTTCCGCGACCGGGCGGCGCGGGCCTAGCCGAGCGCTGCACCCAACCAGACGATTTTGGAGTGAAATGAACCCGCTGGTACTGACCGAAGAACAGCAGATGATTCAGGAGACCGCGCGGCGCTTCGCCGACACGGAGCTCGCCCCGCACGCTTCCGAGCTGGACCAGACGAGCGAGTTCCCGGTCGAGCGCTTCGCCATGATGGGCGAGCTCGGATTCATGGGGCTGGTGGTCCCCGTCGAGTACGGCGGCACCGGGACCGACACCGTCTCGTATGCGATCGTGATCGAAGAGCTGGCGCGCGGGTGCGGCTCGACCGCACTCGGCGTGGCGGCGCACAACTCGCTTGCGTGCGGCCCCATCACCATGATGGGCAGCGAGGCGCAGAAGCGGCGCTACCTGCCGGAGCTGGCCAGCGGAAAAGCGATCGGGGCCTTCTGCCTCACCGAACCGCAGGCGGGAAGCGACGCCGCCAACACCCGGACCACGGCGGTGCGCAAGGGCGACAAGTATGTCCTCAACGGCACCAAGGTCTACGTCACCAACGGCGGGTGGGCGCGCTACCTGGTCGCCACCGCCGTGACCGACCCGTCGGCGGGTGCCGAAGGGCATCAGCGCATTCATCATCGAGAACGACTTTCCCGGGTTCGTCGTGGGGACGAAGGAGAAGAAGCTGGGCCTGCGCGCGTCGGGCACCTTCGAGATCGTGTTCGACAACTGCGAGGTGCCGCGCGAGAACCTGCTGGGCGAAGAGGGCGGCGGTTTTCGCACCTTCATGAAGACACTCGAGGGCGGGCGCATCTCGATCGGGGCCTTCGCGCTGGGACTCGCGCGGGCCGCGATGGAGGCGGCGCTCTCGTTCGGGCGCGACCGCAAACAGTTCGATACCCGGATCGTCGATTTCCAGGCCACCCAGATGAAGATCGCCGACATGGCCACCGAGATCCACGCGGCGCGATTGCTCATCCACGACGCCGCGCGCCGCAAGGACGCGGGCGAGGATTTCGCCCGCTACGCGTCGATGTGCAAGCTGTTCGCGTCCGAGATGGCGATGCGCGTCACCAACCAGGCCATCCAGATCCACGGCGGCTACGGCTACTGCCGCGAGTACCACGTGGAGCGCTATTATCGCGACGCCAAGCTCGCCGAGATCGGCGAGGGCACCAGCGAGATCCAGCGGATCATCATTGCGCGCAGCATCCTCAACGAACTTTGATAGAGGGAGACCACATCAGTATGGAACGGGCTGTCATCGTATCCGCGCTCCGCACTCCGATCGGCCGCTTCATGGGGGGGCTTTCGACTATTCCTGCCCCGAAGCTGGCCGCGGGGCTCATAAGAGAAACCGTCACGCGCACCAAACTCGACGTGGAGATCGTCGACGAAGTGATTCTCGGCAACGTCCTCCAGGCGGGCCTGGGCCAGGCTCCGGCGCGCCAGGCGCTGATCCACGGCGGGATCCCGCCCGCGGTGGGCGCGGTGACCATCAACAAGGTGTGCGGCTCGGGTTTGAAGTCGGTCATGCTGGCGACGCAGGCGATTCGCCTCGGCGATGCCGAGGTGGTGCTCGCGGGCGGCATGGAGAACATGAGCCTCGCGCCGTATCTCCTGCCCGACGCGCGGGCCGGGCAGCGGCTCGGCCACGGGCGCCTGCTCGACTCGATGGTGAACGACGGGTTGTGGGACTGCTACAACGACTTTCACATGGGCAACACCGCGGAACTGGTGACGAAGAAGTACAACGTGTCACGCGCGGCGCAGGACGAGTTCGCGTTCGAGAGCCATCGCAAGGCCGTCAAGGCCATCGAGTCTGGCGCCTTCAAGAACGAGATCGTCCCGGTCGCGGTGCCCGCAGTCCAAGGGCGAGCCCCCACTGCTGTCGACCGACGAAGGCCCCCGTAGCGATGCTTCTATTGAGAAGCTCGCCAAGCTCAAGCCCGTGTTCGACAAGGCCGGGAGCGTGACCGCCGGCAATTCGAGCACGATCAACGATGGCGCCGCCGTGCTGCTGGTGATGTCGGAGCGCAAGGCGAATGACCTCGGGCTCAAGATTCTCGCCGTCGTCGACGCCTACACGACCGGCGGCATGGAGCCGGAATGGGTCATGATGGCGCCGCTCAAAGCCGTCGGCGCCCTGCTTGAAAAAACCAAGACCCGCATCACCGACTACGACCTGATCGAGCTGAACGAGGCGTTCGCGGCGCAGGGGGTCGCGCTGATGCGCGAGCTCAAGATTCCGCCCGAGCGGCTCAACGTCAACGGCGGCGCGGTCGCGCTCGGCCACCCGATCGGCGCCTCCGGCGCGCGCGTGCTGGTGACGCTCATCCACGCGATGCACGCGCGCGGCGCGAAGCGCGGCCTCGTTTCGCTGTGCCTGGGCGGCGGCAACGCCGTCGCGATGAGCGTGTCGATGCCGTAGTACCCGGGCCGCCGCGCAAGGTCCTCCGCTCATGCACTTCGCGCGCAATAGTTGAAAGCGCGCGTCGTGAAATCGCGTCGGACGCTTGCGCGGCGTCCCTGTCTTTGAAGCGGAAGGCCAAACGTGTCAAAAATCGAACGAGTCTCCGTGATCGGCGCCGGTACCATGGGGGCCGGCATCGCGCAGGTGTTCGCGCACGCGGGTTGCGCGGTCAAGCTCATCGACGTCAATCCCGACCTCGTCAAACGCGGCGTGGCGACCATCGACACCAGCCTCGAGCGCATGGTGAAGAAGGAATTGATCACCGCCGCCCAGAAGAAGGACACACTCGGGCGCGTGCGCACCGACGTCGGACTCGACGGGACGACCGGCAGCGAACTGGTGGTCGAGGCGATCAACGAGAATGCCGACCTCAAGAAGCGCGTGTGGAAGGAAGTCGCGGCGCACGCGGGTGAGCAGGCGATTCTCGCCTCGAATACCTCGTCGATTTCCATCACCGAGCTGGCGTCCGCCGTCCCCGCGCCGCGCCGCTTCATCGGGATGCACTTCATGAACCCGGTGCCGGTGATGAAGCTGGTCGAAGTAATCCGCGGGCTCGAGACCGACGACGCCACCACGACGACGACACTGGAGTTGTGCCGCGCGATGGGGAAGACGCCCGTCGAGGTGAACGACTATCCCGGCTTCGTTTCCAACCGCGTCCTGATGCCGATGATCAACGAGGCGGTCTTCTGCCTGATGGAGGGCGTGGCGACGAAGGAAGCGATCGACGAGATAATGAAGCTCGGGATGGCGCACCCGATGGGGCCGCTCGCACTCGCGGACCTGATCGGCCTCGACGTGTGCCTGTCCATCATGGAGGTCCTGCACCGCGACCTGGGCGACTCCAAGTACCGCCCGTGCCCGCTACTCAAGAAGATGGTGGCGGCGGGACGCTTGGGGAAGAAAACGAAGCGCGGGTTTTACGAATACGAGAAAGGGTAATGCGCCCGCGGGGGGCCTACTTCCTCTTGTTCTCCACCAGCTCGCACAGCACCCGCCCCGTCGCCTTGGGATGAATGAAGGCGACCCGCGAACCCTGCTTGCCCGGCCGCGCCACCTGATCGATTAACGGCACGCCCTGCTCGCGCAGCAGCGCCAGCGCCTCGTCGATGTCCGCGACTTCGAGGGCCACGTGGTGCATGCCCGGCCCGCGTTCGGTGACAAACTTGGTGATCGGGGAGTCCGGCGTGATGCCCTGGACCAGCTCGATGGCGGTGCCGCCGGTGGCGAGGGTCGCGACGCGAACGCCGTAGCCCGGAATCTCCTCGCGGTGCACCGCCTTCATCCCGAACACGGTCGCGAACAGCGAAACCGCCGCGTCGAGGTCCGCCACGGCGATCGCGATGTGGTCGATGCCGCGGATCATGCGCGCACCGCGCCTTCGCGGTGGCGTCCGAACACCTTCGCCAGCGCCGTGCAGACTTCGCCGATGGTCGCGCGCGCGCGAACTGCCTCCAGCACCAGCGGCATCAGGTTGTCGGTCTTGCGCGCGCCGGCTTCCAGCGCGGCGAGCGACGCGGAGACGCGTGCGCCGTCGCGCGCGGTCCGCCGGGCGGCGAGTGCGACCACCTGCTCGCGTTCGAGCGCGGGGTCGATCCGGAACACCGGAATCGTCTCGACCCCTTCCTCGACGTGGGTGTTCACGCCCACGACCCGCTCCTCGCCGCGCTCGAGCGCCTTCTGGAATTCGTAGCTCGCGCGCTCGATCTCGCGCTGCGGGTAGCCCGCCTCGATGGCCGCGATCATCCCGCCGCGCTTCTCCACTTCGTCCATGAGGGCGCGCGTCCGTGCCTCCAGCTCGTCGGTGAGCCGCTCGACGAAGTAGCTGCCGCCGAGCGGGTCGATGGTGTCGGCCGCGCCCGTCTCCTCCAGCACGACCTGCTGCGTGCGCAGCGCGATCCGCGCCGCGCGCTCCGAGGGGAGCCCGAGCGCCTCGTCCAGGCTGTTGGTGTGGAGCGACTGCGTTCCGCCGAGCACGGCGGCCAGCGCCTGCAGCGACACCCGCACCACGTTGTTCTCGGGCTGCTGCGCGGTGAGTGTGCTGCCGGCGGTCTGGGAATGAAATCGAAGCTTGAGGCTGTCGTCGTTCTTGGCGGCGAAGCGTTCGCGCATGACGCGCGCCCAGATGCGACGCGCGGCGCGGAACTTGGCCACTTCCTCGAAAAAATTGTTGTGCACGTTGAAGAAGAACGAAAGCCGCGGCGCGAAGGTATCCACGCCCAGGCCCGCCGCCACGCCGGCGGCCACGTAGGCGATGCCGTTCGAGAGCGTGAAGGCGATCTCCTGCGCCGCCGTCGACCCCGCCTCGCGGATGTGGTAGCCGCTGATGCTGATCGGATTCCACGCGGGCAGCTCGGCGGTGCACCATGCGAACATGTCCGTAATGATGCGCATCGACGGCGCGGGCGGGAACACGTAGGTGCCGCGCGCGATGTACTCCTTGAGGATGTCGTTCTGTACCGTGCCGGAAAGCGACCGACGGGAAATCCCGCGTTCTTCCGCGGTCACGACCACCATCGCCAGCAGAATCGACGCGGTGGCGTTGATGGTCATCGAGGCGCTGACGGAATCGAGCGGGATGCCGTCGAAGACGGTGGCGATGTCGTCCACGGTGTCGATGGCGACGCCCACGCGCCCCACCTCGCCCAGCGCGAGCGGGTCGTCGGAGTCGAGCCCCATCTGGGTGGGGAGGTCGAAGGCGACCGACACGCCGTGTTGCCCGTGTTCGAGCAGCGAACGAAAGCGCTGGTTGGTCTCGCGCGCGGTGCCGAAGCCGGCGTACTGGCGGATCGTCCACGGCCGGCCGCGGTACATCGACGGGTAGACGCCGCGGGTGAAGGGGAACTCGCCGGGATAGCCGACCTGCGCCAGCGCGTCGGCGGGGGCGTCCTCCGGCGTGTACAGCGGGTCGACCTCGATGCCCGAGCTGGTGCGAAAGCTGCGCTTGCGCTCCCGGCTCTTCTCGACGGCCGGGCGGAAGGTCTTCTCCTTCCATTCTTTCCTGCTGCGCGACGCCATCAGTCCCTCGCGATCGTGACCAGCGCGGTCTGTGATTCGATTTTGTCGCCCGCAGCGACCGCCACCCGCTTGACCACGCCCGCGACCTCGGTGGTCAGTTCGTTCCGCATCTTCATCGCCTCCATCACGACCACGGCGTCGCCGACGGCGACATGATCGCCCGCCGCGACGGGAACCTGGACGACCAGCCCCGGCATGGGCGCCCGGATCACGTGGTCCCCGGTGTGCTTCTGGGCGCGTTCGGCGTCGCGGACCGCGACCAGCAGCTCGTCCAGCACCTCGACGTCGTAGTGGTGTCCCATCACGCGCGCGTAGTACTCGCCCAGCTCGGGGCGCACCGGCGCGCTCTCGATCAGATACGAGCGACCCTCGATCAACAGCGAAAACGTGTCGGCGTCGCCGAAGGTCCGGCAATCCACGCCCAGCACGCGCCCGTCGATCTCCACCCGGTAGCGGCCGTTCTCGCGCGACACCAAAATGACCTTCTCGCGGCCATCGACGCGCACGATCATTTTCACGCCGGCCACCGCCGGGTTGCTTCGGTGCGCGCGGCCTGTCGCCAGTCCGGGCTGCCGCCGTCGGCGGTCGCGTATCGAACCGTCCCGCGGTAGTCGTGCGCGGCGATGGCCGCCGCGATGGCGGCGAGCTCGATCTCGTCGTCGCGCTGGTGCAGCTTCGTCGGATCGAAGCGCGTCTCGATGGTGCCGGTGTGGTAGCTCCCGTCGATGAACGACGGCTCGGCGAGCGCCCACAAGAGGAAGTCGACGTTGGTGCGGATGGGTTCGCAGCGGTACTCGCGCAGCGCGCGCCGCGCGCGCAGGATCGCTTCCTCGCGCGTGTCCGCCCAGACCACCAGCTTGCCGATCATCGGGTCGTAGTAGATCGGGATGTCGTAGCCTTCGTAGACGCCGTTGTCGTTGCGCACCCCCGGACCCTGCGGCAGCACCAGCCGCTTGATGCGGCCGATCGAGGGCAGGAAGTTGTGCGCGGGGTCTTCGGCGTAGATGCGCATCTCGATCGCGTGCCCGCGCAGCACGACGTCGTCCTGCGACAGCGCCAGCTTCTCGCCGGCGGCGATCGCGATCTGCTGCTTCACCAGGTCGACGCCGTAGATCGCTTCCGTCACCGGGTGCTCCACCTGGAGGCGCGTGTTCATCTCGAGAAAGTAGAAACTGCGCTGTGCGTCGACGATGAACTCGACCGTCCCGGCGCCGCGATAGCCGACGGCGATCGCGGCCTTGCGCGCCGCCTCCGAGAGCGCCGCGCGCAGCGCGGGTGTCACCACCGGCGAGGGAGCCTCTTCGATCACCTTCTGGTAGCGGCGCTGCATCGAGCATTCCCGCTCGCCGTAGCTGAGCGTGGTGTGTCCATCGGCCATCACCTGAATCTCGATGTGCTTGGGCTGCTCGATGAGCTTCTCGATGTAGACCGACGGGTCCGAGAACGCGCTCTGCGCCTCGCCCATGGTGAGTTTGAGCGCGGCGGTGAACTCTTCCGCGCGCCGGACCACGCGCATCCCCTTGCCGCCGCCGCCCGCGGCGGCCTTGATCAGGACGGGGTAGCCCATGGCGGCGGCGACGCGGCCGGCTTCCTTCGGATCGCCGACGGGGCCGTCGCTGCCGGGGACGATGGGGACGCCCGCTTTCTTCATGGCCGCGCGCGCCTCGAGCTTGTTGCCCATGGCGCGAATCGACGCCGGCGGTGGGCCGATGAAGACAAGCTCGTTGTCGAGGCAGGCCTGCGCGAAGTCCGCGTTCTCTGCGAGGAAGCCGTAACCGGGGTGGACGGCGTCCGCCCCGGCGGCACGCGCGGCGGCGATGATGTTGGCGATGTTGAGATAACTCTCCCGCGCCTCGGAGCCACCCACGGCGTGCGCCTCATAGGCCTGCGACACGTGGAGGGCGGTGCGGTCGGCCTCGGAGTAGATCGCGACCGGCGTGATCCCCATCTCCTTGCACGCGCGGGCAACGCGCACGGCGATCTCGCCGCGGTTCGCGATCAGGATCTTGTCGAACATGTATCTCCTATTGCGCGCGGGTCCTGTCGCCGACAGCCCGCCGCGGCTCGCTTCGTCCGCGCCTGCGCACTAGACTCGCTCGCCGCACGGGCGCCCGTCGGCGCCACCCGCGCAGCAATTGCATCTCGCTACAGCGGAATGTTCCCGTGCTTCTTCGGCGGCAGGGTCTGGCGCTTGTTGACCAGGCTCTCGAGCGCCGCGATGATCTTCGGACGCGTGTCCGCCGGTTCGATGATGTCGTCAAGGTAGCCGAGCGAGGCCGCGATGTAGGGATTCGCGAACTTCTCGTTGTACTCGGCGATCCGGCGCGCGCGCTCCGCGGCGGGGTCCTTCGCCGCCTGGATTTCCTTCTTGTCGAGAATGTTCACCGCGCCTTCCGCGCCCATCACCGCCAGCTCGCCGGTGGGCCACGCGATATTATAGTCGGCCCGGATGTGCTTCGAACTCATGACGTCGTAGGCGCCGCCGTAGGCCTTGCGCGTGATGACGGTGATTTTGGGCACGGTGGCTTCGCAGTACGCGTAGAGCAGCTTGGCGCCGTGCTTGATGATGCCGCCGAATTCCTGCTCGGTGCCGGGGAGGAAGCCCGGCACGTCTTCGAACGTGACCAGCGGAATGTTGAAGGCGTCGCAGAAGCGGACGAAGCGCGCCGCCTTCACCGACGACTTGATGTCGAGCACGCCGGCGAGCGACCTGGGCTGGTTGGCGACGATGCCCACGCTGCGGCCGTTGAGGCGCGCGAACCCGACCACGATGTTGGTCGCGTAGAGCGGCTGGATCTCGAAGAAGTCGCCTTCGTCGACGACGCGCCGGATAATCTCGACGATGTCGTAGGGCACCATCGGGTTGTCGGGGACGATGGTGTTGAGCGCGGTGTCGCGCCGTCCGACGTCGTCGGATGGCGTCTTGCGCGGCGCTTCCGCCAGGTTGTTCTGGGGGACGAACGAGAGCAGGCGGCGGAGCTGCAGGATGCAATCCTGGTCGTTCTTCGCCATCAGGTGCGCGACCCCGCTCTTGCTGGAATGGGTCTGGGCCCCGCCGAGGTCCTCGAACGACACCTCTTCGTTGGTCACCATCTTGATGACGTTGGGGCCGGTGACGAACATGTGGCTGGTCTGATCGACCATCACGATGAAGTCGGTGATGGCGGGGGAGTACACGGCCCCGCCCGCGCACGGGCCCATGATCGCGGAGATCTGCGGGATCACGCCGGAGGCGAGCGTGTTGCGGAGGAAAATTTCCGCGTAGCCGCCGAGACTCGCGACTCCCTCCTGGATGCGCGCGCCGCCGCTGTCGTTCAAGCCGACCAGCGGGGCGCCGTTCTCCATCGCCAGATCCATCAGCCGGCAGATCTTGGAGGCGTTCGCCTCGCTGAGCGTGCCGCCGAACACGGTGAAGTCCTGCGCGAATGCGTACGTGAGCCGTCCGTTTACGGAACCGTAGCCGCACACGACGCCGTCGCCGGGGACCTTGCGCTCCGCCATGCCGAAGTCGCTGCAGCGGTGCGTGACGAAGACGCCCAGCTCCTGAAAAGTGGCCGGATCGAAGAGCAGGAGGATGCGTTCGCGCGCGGTCAGGCGCCCGGACTCGTGGATCCTGGCGACGCGATCCTCGCCGCCGCCCGCGTGCGCAACCGCCCGCAGCGCCCGCAGCGCGTTCAGTTTATCGTTGGTACTCGACATGGGGCGCTTCGATACCTGGGCCTCGCCGGCTGGCGGCGGGCAACGGGTGGCGCGAACAACGCCACGACGAGGGGTGCGTCCGCGGCACCGGTTAACCCACGTTATGGCAAGGAATTAGTTTTGCGGATTGTATTTCGGCGCCCGCGGCGGCGTCAATGTTTTCGGTTGCCAGTTGCATGTAATTGCTGATATTATAGATACGTACGCGGTCCGTGGGGGGCCGCGACTTCACGAACGGGAGGAGAAGTTGCGCCGACCGCTTTTGTTTTTTTGGGCTGTAGTACTGATCGCGGGTGGAATGGGTTGTGGGGACAAGAAAGGGACACAGGAGTCGAACGCGACGGGCGGAACCAGCTCCATCGCGACGAACCAGATCCCGGATAGCAACGTGACGTCGACCCCGGGTGAAGCGCTCGGGGAAAACAGCATGAACACCCCCAGGGAAGGGGTGTGGATGCGCCCGTATTTCGACGAAGCCGGGGCTACCGAGCTGACCGTCTCCGTGGGCGAGGAGTTCGATATCCTCCTGTTCGCAGACACTGTCGAGCCGTATTCCACCAACGCCGCCCAGTTCCGGATGGACCTTCCACCCGGCGTCACGGTCAACGGCGTGACGGAGACCGAGGAACGCTCGATCTCGGCGGGTCGCTATGATACCGGGTACATGATCGCCTATAACTGCCAGCCGGCCGGGAAGTTTCGAATCATCACGTTTCACTGCGTCGCCGAGGCGGGTTTTCGCGGCGGCGAGATCAAATTGGTGGCGGGTGTAGGTGGGGACGTGCCTTACCTCGGGTTTTCGACCTGCAATTATCTCGAGCTGGCGGCCAACACCGGGACGGCAACACTCAAGCAGAGGTAGTACGTAGTCACGGATCCACGAATTAGCATCCCACGCGTGGGTCAGCACCGAAAGGTTTGCAGCATGAGTCGCGGGGTTGTTCTGGCCGGCCTGCTGGCCGGTGTGTGCCTGGCAGGGTCTTCGTTCGCCATGACGTCAAAGCGCGACGGGAGTCCGCTCCCGGGGTCGTACTGGCGCGCGAGGGAAAAGGACGCGCGCGCGTTCACGATGAAGCGCGCGTGGGTGCAGAAGGCGCAGCGCCTTCGGATCGAGCGCGACCGGTATCTGCCGCAGAATCGGAGCCAGACTCCGCTCGCCGCGCTTCCAGCATCGCTCGCGGTGACCGGGACGATGCGCGTGCCAGTGCTGCCGGGCAAGTATTCCGATATCGCGGCTGTGCCGGTGTCAAGCGCCAGCCTTCAAAACCAACTCTTCGCCAGCAACCCGACCGGGACTGTCTCTCAGTACTACAACGAAGTGTCTTACGGGCAGCTTGCTGTCACAGGCGACGTGATGGCGTGGACGTCGGTCACGGGCACCGGGGTGTACTATGAGGGCGGCGTCAACGGGTTGGAACCGCCCGCGCGGACCGGCGAGTTCATCAAGGAGATTCTCGACGTCCGGGACGTCGCGCTGAACTTCGGGCTCTACGACAACGACGGACCGGACGGGCTCCCCAACTCAGGCGACGACGATGGTTTCGTCGACGCGGTGGTCTTCGTCCACGGCGAGGTTGGCGGCGAGTGCGGCGGGCCCAACATCATCTCGCATTCGTGGACCTATTCGTCGTGGCCGGCCTCTGGTGGCATTCCGTATACGACCAACGATTCGCGCACCGGCGGGGGCTTCATCCAGATCGACGACTACGTGATCGCCCCCGCACTCAATTGCGGCGCGGTCGCGCCCTACACCTCGGACGAGATCATCGACATCGGTGTCTACTGCCACGAGCTTGGTCACATGCTCGGACTCCCCGACCTCTACGACCGCGACGGGGGGACCAACGGCATCGGCCACTGGGGCCTCATGGGCGCGGGCGTGTGGAACACGCCGGAACGGCCGGCACACTTCGATGCGTGGTGCCGTTCCGAGCTGGGCTGGGTGTCCCCCATCGACGTGGGCTGGCAGGCCACCACCGTCGCCATTCCCAACGTCGAACAGAATGCGGCGGTGTACCGCCTTCCATTCACCGACGAGCGTTTTCGCCGCATGACGGCGTGTGCGATCAACGGGTCGTATTCGATGTACTGCGGGTTGACCGCGGCCGAGGGCACGACGCGCGGCTGGGCGTCTCCGGGGCCGGTCGGCGGCTATGGCTCCAACTGGCACCAGACCCTCGAGCGCGACTTCGTATACTCGGGCAGCGGGTCGGTTTCGTTTCAGTACGACTATTCCTACGACCTCGAGCTGGGGTACGACTTCGCCTACGCGCTCGTCGAGGTCAACGGCACCGAGTACACCCTGGCGACCTACTCCGGCACCGGCGCAGGAACCGCGACCATCGACGTGACACCGCGCCTGGCGCCGCTCGCGGGTGCGGGAGGCACCTACACGCTCAAGTTCCGCGCCACCAGCGATTACTCGTTCGACGACTCGGACGGCCAGGACCCTTCCTCGTGCGGAGCGTTCGTGGTCGACGATGTGAGCGTGAACGGCGGCGGAACCGCATACGCGACCGACTTCGAAACCCGCGCAGACGGCTGGTATCAGGACCCGTCCGAAAACCCATCGTCGGAGTACTGGCTGGTCGAGAATCGACGCCGGCTCGGGTTCGATCAGAATCTGCACGGCGAAGGGCTCCTCATCTGGCACGTCGACAACGAAGTGCTGCACGCTCCGCTCGCGGTCAACGACGGCACGGGGGGAAACGTGCGCGGCCTGGTGCTGGAGGAAGCGGACGGCTACGACATGACGGGGAGCAACAACGGCGAGGCCGAGGACGCGTACCCGGGCCCGCTCAACAAGACCTCGTTCACCTCGCTCACGACACCGAACAGCACGGATAACACCGGGCGCAGCACGCGCATCGAAGTGACCAACATCGGGCCGTCGCGGGTCGATCGCATCGGCGACGCTTCGGGCCGGCGACGCGGGTCCGACCGGATCCGCGGTGGATCCAATCTCCATCGACAACGACCAGGTCGCCGTGGTGGTGGAGATCGCCGGCACCGGGTTGAAACACGGCGCGACCATCCTGCTTTCGCTCAGCGGGGGAGCCGCCAGTGCCCCGGGCGACAACACCGACGGCGAGGACGTCGTCGCGACCTCGCTGGAGTGGGTCGACCCCACCTTGATTCGCGGCACCGTGAATGTGTACTCGAAGACGCCCGGACTCTGGGACGTGATCGTCACCAACCCCGACGGGCAGTGGTTCTCGCTCCCGGGTGCTGTGACGATCAAGTACGTGGTGGCGACGCAACTGGTCTCCGCGTCGGTCGACGTCGTGGGCGACGGCGTGCGGCTGCGCTATCAACTCACGGGCCGCGAACCGGGGGAAGTATTGCGCCTGTATCGGTCCGAACGGCAGAACGGCGGCTGGACCGTGATCGCGGGCGACCTGCAGCCGGTGCACGCGGAGAGCTATCAGTTCGTCGACGACGACGTCGCGGCGGGTGCCACCTACTACTACCTGCTGGAGTCGCGCCTGGAGACCGGTGAGGCCCGCGAGCTGCATCGCGGGGTCGCGGTCGTGCCGGCGCGGGAGATGGTCCTCGAACAGAATCACCCCAACCCGTTCAACCCGACGACGTCGATTCGTCTCTATCTGCCGGCGCGCACCGACGTCGCGCTCGACGTCTACGACGTGACCGGCGCGCTGGTGCGGCGCCTGGCGAGCGGGACGTTCGATTCGGGCTCACACGTGGTGGAGTGGGACGGCACCGACGCGAACGGACGCCCGGTTGCGTCGGGAGTGTACATCTATCGCATCGTTGCCGACCGCCACTCGATCAGCCGCAAGATGATGCTGCTGAAGTAATCCTCGATTCCTCGATCTCGAAAGTGACCCGGTCTTCGAGCCCCGAAGGGCGCTTCGCTGACCGGGTTTTTCATTTGGGCAAGAGTGAGCGATCACAAGGGCGCTGGGTGACGGCGTGGATCGAATTTCCTCGAGGGTACAACGCTCGCGACGTTGACCTCGCCTCCATCCGGCTCAACCAGAGTGTCTCCGCGGTGTCGATGAAGGTGGCAGGGAGGAAATGGTTGCGGGTCAAGTTCGACCGCGGCGACGTAATCGCTGCGCTGGCGCCGGGGCCGCGGGCGGAGGTGACGGTGACTGGCCGCATAGCCGGCGCGCTCTTCGAAGGTCACGACGTGATAAGAAGGACAAGAACCGACGGCCGCCATGACTTTCCGTTCGCGACTTCGACGTTGCCGGGTACGAGCCTGTCGGACTGCGCCCCCAATCCGTTCAATCCCGTGACGACGATTCAGTACCACATCGCCGGGGCGGGATGGGTGTCGCTGGCCGTCTACGACGTCTCTGGGCGTCTCGTGCGCAGTCTCGTGGCTGGTGAGCAAAGTCCCCGGAGCGGGGATATAGCGTGCAGTGGGACGGACGCGACGGCAACGGCGCCGCGGGCTCCAGCGCTACCGCTCGACCACCATCACCGAGTTCTTCCCGCCGTACCCGTCCGCTTCTTCGATCTTCGAGGAAGGGTCGAGGACCTGTTTGCGCTGGTCGACCAGGAATCGGTACGCGTAGCGTCCCGGCGGCAGCGACAGCGTCAACTCCCAGCCATCGGTTACCTTGTTCATCGGATTTGCTTCGGGCGACCACCCGTTGAAGTTTCCCACCACCGCCACCGTCTTCGCCTCTGGGTCCTGGTAGTGCAGCGTGATCAAACGCCGTGACTCCTGGGTCGATGTGCCGGTGCCGAGCTCGCGCGCGGTCAGCTCGCGGTAGCCGCCCGCCAGCTCCAGCAGGTTGTTGTCGAACTCGTCCGCGGCCAGATTGCCGTCGTCGCCCAGCGCGAACCACACCCGCGCGTTCGCATTGCCGGTCAGCTTGATGAGCACGTGGTTCTTGTCGGCGTCGAGGTGGACCATCGCGGACGTCGAGTCTCCGGCCGCGCCCGCCGTCACCGCCGCGCGGCGTCCGTTGACGTACAGCGCGGCGCGGCAATTCGAGGACAAGAGCGCCTGCACGTCGGTTTCGTACGCGCACGCGACGACCGTGTACAGGTAGTAGACGCCGGTCTGCTCGGCCAGGCCGCGCAGCGCGATTTCGCCGCGCGAGCCGCTGGCGACGTCGGGCACCACGTGCCACTGCACCTTGCCGCCGATGCCGTCGTAGCGCTGGAGGAGGTTGACGCCCTTCTCGGGGGGATAGACCTTGTCCATCCCGCCGGAGGGTGAGAACGGCCCGACGTACGTCCACTGGTACGCCTTGAACAGGCTCGACGTGATGGTACCGGCGTCCCGATCGCTGGAATAGAACTTGAGCGTGAATGGAAACAGACCCGGGCGGCACGGGCTGGGAATCTCGACGTGCAGCCGGGTCCCGGTCGAGTCGCCCGCGCCGAACGAAATGGTGCCGGAGCTGCCTTCCTTCAGTTTCAGGCCCGCGGGGCTGAACCAGAAGTACTGCGCGGCGAAGGAGCCCGCCGAGTGCCGCTTCATCGCGATCTCGATCGGCACGACGTCGTTCTGGATGGTGCGCCCGGCCGGGAAACGCGCGACGACGTCGACCGGGGGGTTGACGTAGACCGAGCGATCGACGTAGTACCGCCGCCGCGTTCCCAGCGAATCCTCCAGCATCAGCATGAAGGTGGACGTCTTGAGGATCCCCGCGCCCTGGCGAACGGTGTGCCGGGTCGTAAATCGCAGCGGGGTCGCCGTCGCGACCCGAACCGGCGTGGTCTTGTTGATGGCGACCAGCGTCTCGCCGAACACCCCGGCCGCGATGCTCTTCCACGCCGCGGGCAGGCGCGTCGAGATCTCCCACCGCATGGTGATGCTTTCCCCGGTGACGACGGCGTCGGCGGCGAGTTGGGCGTTCACGCGAATCCCCGCCGGGTCGAAGCGCATGCGCAAGAGGCGCGTCTCCGCGCGCCGCGTGACGGCGAGCACGTCGTCGAGCAGGCGCTGGGCGGCGACGGTCGGGTCGCCGCTCACGAAGTTGCTGCGCTCGTCGTCGGTGAAGAACGCGCGCGTGCGGAGCTTCTCGCGCAAGGACGACGTGGAGGCGTAGACGGTGCGAATCGCCATCTCGGCCGCGTCCAGGGCTATTCCTTTGGCCGGGGTGTCGTCCTCCGCGGCGGCCAGTGTTTTCACCGCCGGAAGGCTGCGCTCCAGCTGCACGATTTCGACGTCGGTCAGCTTCTGCGACCCGCGCGCGATGAGAAACATCAGGTCGAGCGGCAGCGTGCGGTCGAACAGCGGAGCGGGAATGGTCGCGCGCTCGAGCGCATACCGCGCCACCGCACCGCCGGTCGGGGGTGTTTCCGTGCCGCCGAGGGCCGCCACGATCGGATCGTGCCCGCGGTGGCGCAGCACGTCGACCGCCGAGAGCCGTTCGACGGCGCGCGCTTCCTGGTCTTCGATGGTCACCGACGGGGCGGCCGCCTCGCTCGCCCAGCGCACGACGTGGTAGGCCACCTTGTCGGCGCAGTTTTCGCCCAGCGCGTCGGGGAACGACGCCGGCAGCGCGGCGACCGGGTTCAAGCTCCGCACCGAACGTCCGCTGACCGGGTCGCGCGGAAAGAAGTAGTTCGCCTCCGCGTCGTAGAACACGGCGACGGTGGCCCGCTCGAGCATGCGCCCGGTGTCGTACCAGAACAGCGCCGCGGGCATGCGGCGCAGCTCGAGGTTCATCCGCGCCAGGTTGCGCAGGTCGAGAGCCAAAAGTGAGTTGAACGCCGGGTCTTCCATCGGGGCGTTGCGCGCCGCCCACGGAGCCGCGGTTTCCACCAGCCGGTCACCGTCGCGGTCCGCCGAGGTCATGAGGAAGCGGTAGTAGCGCGCGATCGAATACGCCGCCTGGCTAAACGTGGGCGTGTCGTTGGTCGCGCGAAACGCGTCCACTGCGGCGGATGCCAGCAGGGGATAGGTTTCGAACCCGCGCATCGGGTCGGGCAGCACGTAGTTGCCGTTGGGCGCCTGGGTGCGGAACACGGCGCCCAGCTCGGTCTCGATGGCGCGCGCCGTCTCAATCGTCAGGCGGCCGCTGGCGGACACGGTCGCCGCGTCCGCCACGGCGCCGCTGGGGATCATGAGAATCGACAGCGTGACCCGCAGCAGGAGCAGCTGGTGGATGAGAGGTTTGCGCCGCCGCAAGCCGTTGATCCACCGGTTGCCGCCGAAATGTCCAAGTTGATTGAATTTCATGGGATAGAAGAAAATCCGGGTGGTGCGAAGCAAGGACCGAACCCAACGACTCCCGGGCGGCGGTTTTTCTTGACGATGCCGGACCCGGTCGGATAGGCTCCAGCCCAAGCAACCTGTTGACATTTAATCTGTTAATATGCCGATCCCGCAGGATGGGTCGCCTGTCTTCGCCGGATTCTTGAGGGAAGCGTGTCCTCGCGCGTCGCCATTCTCGAGGCAAAACGTACACCCATCGGCAAGTTCCTCGGTGCATTTCGGAATCACTCGGCAGTCAAGCTGGGCGCAGACGCCTCTCGCGCCGTGCTGCTGTCGTCGAAGACCGCGCCCGACGACGTCGATGAAGTGATCTTCGGCCACGCCCGCCAGGCGGGCAACGGGCCCAACCCCGCGCGACAGGTGGGAGTCCGCTCCGGTGTGCCCGAGGCGACCTGCGCATTCACGGTGAACGCGGCGTGCGGGTCGGGGCTCAAAGCGATCGCGCTGGGCGCGGACTCGATCCGCCTCGGCCGCGCGGAGATCGTCCTTGCCGGCGGCATGGAGAACATGACCCAGGTGCCGTTCCTCCTCGACCGCGTGCGTGAAGGCTACCGGCTCGGGCACGCGCCTCTGGTCGACGACATGTACCGCGACGGGTTCCTCTGCCCGCTCTGCGAGATGGTGATGGGCGAGACCGCCGAAGTGCTCGCGGAGGAATTCAAGATCTCGCGCGGTGAACAAGACGGCTGGGCGGCGATGAGTCAGAACCGCGCGGAACGCGCGACGGCGGCCGGCGTGTTCGCGGAAGAGATCGTTCCGGTGACGGTGCCGGCGGAACGCGGCGAGCCGGTGACGGTCGCGCGCGACGAGCATCCGCGGCCGGGAGTTACCGCGGTGTCGCTCGCGAAACTGGCGCCGGTGTTCAAGTCGAAGGGGACGGTCACGGCGGGAAACGCCTCCGGCATCACCGACGGCGCGGCGGCAATCATTCTCGCGTCTGAGGCCGCGGCGGCCAGGTCGAAGCGCGCACCGCTGGGATGGGTGCGCGACTTCGTGATGGTCGGCGTGGAGCCGCGTCGGATGGGCATCGGACCCGTGCCGGCGGTGCGCGCGCTCCTGGAGCGCAACCAGCTTTCACTGGGAGACGTCGACCTGATCGAGCTCAACGAAGCGTTCGCCGCCCAGGTGATCGCGTGCGAGCGCGAACTTCGATTCGATCGCGAGAAGGTGAACGTGAACGGCGGGTCCATCAGCCTCGGCCACCCGATCGGGTGCTCCGGCGCGCGCATCGTGGTGACACTCGTGCATCAGATGCGGCGCGCGGGCGCGAAACTCGGGCTCGCCACGCTGTGCGTGAGCGGCGGCATGGGCATGGCAATGCTGATCGAACGGGACTAGGTATGTCGCCGCGGGTCCTGTCGCCGACAGCCCGGTGCGGCTCGCTTCGTCCGCGCCTACGCACTAGACTCGCTCGCCGTCCGGGCGCCCGTCGGCGCCACCCGCGGCAGCACAAGGAAGGGAGACAAACATGAAGAAGATCGGGGTACTCGGGTGCGGACTCATGGGGTCCGGTATCGCGCAGATCAGCGCGCTCGCCGGCTATACGACCACCGTGGTCGAAATCAACGACGCGATCCTCAAGCGCGGGCTGGGCATCATCGACGACTGGCTCGAGAAGGGGAAGCGGCGTGGCAAGATCACCGACGAGCAGGTCGCAACCGTGAAGAAGAACCTCACCAGTTCGACCTTGATCGCGGCGCTCAAGGACTGCGACATCGTGATCGAAGCCGTCACGGAGAACACCGAGCTCAAGAAGCAGGTCTTCAAGCAGCTCTCCGATGTCACCCGCGCGGACGCGATCCTCGCCACCAACACCTCGTCGATCTCGGTCACCGAGATCGCCACCGTGGTGAAGAACCCCGAGCGCGTGGTCGGGATGCACTTCTTCAACCCGGTGCCGGTGATGAAGCTGGTCGAGATCATCAAGGGACTCGCGACCACCGACGCCGTGATGGCGGCGAGCCGTGAATTCGCGCTGTCGGTCGGGAAGGAGCCGATCACCTGTCCCGACACGCCGGCCTTCGTGGTGAACAAACTGCTCATTCCGTATCTCCTGGACGCGGTGCGCATGGTGCAGGACGGGATCGCCACCCCGGAGGACGTGGACAAGGCGATGGTGCACGGGTGCGGCTACCCGATGGGCCCGATCACGCTCCTCGACTACGTGGGACTCGACACGACGCTGCACGCCGCCGACGTGATGTACGCCGAGTTCCGCGAGACGAAATACGCCGCGCCGGTGCTGCTGCGCCGCATGGTGCAGGCGGGCCGCTGGGGCCGCAAGTCCGGCCAGGGCTTTTACCCGTACGAGAAGAAGTAGGGGGCGATATGGATTTCCAGCACCTCCTCTATCAGGCGGCCGACGGGGTCGCGACCGTCACGATCAATCGCGCGCCGATGCTCAACGCTCTCTCCGCGGCCACCGTGCGCGAACTCGAGGGCGCCTTCGCCGCGGTCGAAGCCGACGCGAGTGTGCGCGTGCTCATCGTCACCGGCGCGGGCGACAAAGCGTTCGTGTCGGGCGCCGACATTGCGGAGTTGAAGGGGCTCGATCCTCCGGCTGGCGTGCGCACGTGCGAGTTCGGCCAGTCGGTGTTCCGCCGTCTCGAACGAATGGGCAAGCCGTCGATCGCCGCCATCAACGGCTACGCGCTCGGCGGCGGGTGCGAACTGGCGATGTCCTGCACGATTCGCATCGCGGCCGAGACCGCGAAGCTGGGGCTGCCGGAAGTGACGCTCGGGGTGATCCCCGGTTACGGCGGCACGCAGCGCCTCCCGCGCATCGTGGGGCGCGGCACCGCGATGGACCTGATCCTCACCGGGCGCGCGATCGACGCCCAGGAGGCGCTCCGCATCGGCCTGGTGAGCCAGGTGGTCGCGCCCGGCGACCTGATGGAGACCGCGCGCAAGACCGCGCTGCGCATCATGCGCAACGGGCCGCTCGCGATTCGCGCCGCCATGGAGGCGGTCGATCAGGGTCTCGACGTGAGCCTCGAGGCCGGCTTGGCCCACGAGGCGTCGCTGTTCGGTCGCCTGTGCGCGACGAAGGACATGCACGAAGGGCTGAGCGCGTTCCTCGAGAAGCGCAAACCCGACTTCAAGGGACAGTAGGTCGAGCACGAGCGGGTGGCCGCCGTGGGCTGTTGGACGACAGGACCCGCGGCGAGCCGGAAGGACGAAGCAAAGGACTCATCATGAAGCGATTTGATGGATTCGACTATATCTTGCTGGACGCCCGCCTCTCGGACGACGAGAAGATGGTGCGCGACACCGTGCGTTCCTTCGTGGAGGAGATGGCGCTCCCGCGGTTCATGGAGCACTACGAGAAGGGGACCTTTCCCTCCGAACTCGTGAAACCGCTCGCACAGCTCGGCGTCTTCGGCGCCACCATCCACGGCTACGAGTGCGCGGGACTCAACAATGTGGCCTACGGGCTGATGATGCAGGAGCTCGAGCGCTGCGACTCCGGGTTGCGCAGCTTCGCGTCGGTGCAGTCGGCGCTGGTCATGTACCCGATTCACGCCTTCGGCACCGAGGAGCACAAGACGAAGTGGCTCCCGAAGCTCGCCAAGGGCGAGGTCATCGGATGCTTCGGGCTCACCGAGGCGGATTTCGGCTCGAACCCGGGCGGCATGCTCACCAAGGCGGTCGCCGACGGCAAGGACTACGTGCTCAACGGCTCCAAGATGTGGATCACCAACGGCGTCGCGTCGAATGTGGCCGTGGTGTGGGCGAAACTCGACGGCGAAGTGACCGGGTTCATCGTGGAACGCGATCGCAAGGGCTTCGAGGCGCGCCCGGTCAAGTACAAGCTCTCCATGCGCGCGAGCGACACCGCGGAGCTCGTCATAGATGAAGTTCGCATTCCAAAGGAGAATCGTCTGCCCGGCGCGGTGGGGCTCAAGACCGCGCTCATGTGCTTGAATCAGGCGCGCTACGGGATCGCGTGGGGCGTGCTGGGTGCGGCGATGGCGTGCCTGCACGAGGCGCTCGAATACAGCAAGGACCGCATCATGTTCACGCGACCCATCGCGGGCTTCCAGCTCACCCAGAAGAAGCTCGCCGACATGGCCACCGAGATCTCGCTGGCGCAGCTCCTGTGCCTCCAGCTCGGGCGCCTCAAGGACGAGGGCAAGCTCAAGTTCTCGCAGGTCTCGATGGCGAAGCGCAACAACGTGCGCAAGGCGCTGGAGATCGCGCGCACGGCGCGCGGCATTCTGGGCGCGAACGGCATCTCGGGCGAGTATCAGTCCATGCGCCACATGTGTAATCTGGAGACCGTCGACACGTACGAAGGCACGTACGAGATCCACACCCTGATCATCGGCCACGAGCTGACGGGGATCCCGGCGTACGATTCGTAACCGGAAGGCGGCGACATGACGAAGCAGATCGTGATTCTGGGCGGGGCGCGGACCCCGATGGCGGAATGGGTGGGCGGCAAGCGCGGCGACGGCGAGCCGGGCGGCGCGCTCAAGGACGTCTCGGCCATCGACCTCGGGGTCGTGGCCGCGAAGGGCGCCCTGGCGAAAACCGGCGTCCCCGCGGACCGGATCGACCACGTGGTGATGGGCAACGCGCTCCAGACCAGCGGCGATGCCATCTACGGGGCGCGCCACGTCGCACTCAAGGCCGGCGTGCCGCAGCGCGTGCCGGCGCTCACGGTCAACCGCCTGTGCGGGTCGGGTATCCAGTCGATCATCGATGGCTCCTATATCATCGGCGAGGGGTACGATTACGTGCTGGCCGGCGGCATGGAGAACATGAGCCAGGCGCCGCACGTGATTCGCGGCACGCGCTCGGGCTTCAAGCTCGGCCAGGGCCAGCTCGAGGATTCGCTGCTGGTGGCGCTGAAGGATTCGTACTGCGGGCTCCTGATGGCGCAGACAGCGGAGAAGCTCGCGCGGCGGCTCGGGATTCCACGCGAGGAGCAGGATGCGTATGCGCTGCGCAGCACGCACCTGGGCGAGAAAGCGGCGACCGGCGGCGTGTTCGTCGACGAAGTCGTGCCGGTGGAGCTCAAGCGCGGCCGGGTGGAGCGTGACGACCACTTCTTCGTCCACGCCACCCTGGAAGGCCTCGCGAAACTCAAGCCCGCGTTCGGCGACGATGGCACCGTCACCGCCGGCAACGCGAGCGGGATGGTCGACGGCGCCGCGTGCGTGGTCCTGGCAGCCGCCGACGCGGCCAAGCGCGACGGACTCAAGCCCGTCGCGGAGATCGTCGGGTGGCACGTGGTCGGGGTCGACCCGTCCGAGATGGGCATCGGGCCGGCGCCCGCCATCCGCGGGCTGCTCGAAAAGACGAAGCTCTCGCTGACCGACATCGATCTCTTCGAGATCAACGAGGCATTCGCGGCGCAGTATCTGGCGGTCGAAAAGGACCTGGGCCTGGATCGCGAGCGGAGCAATGTGAACGGCGGCGCGATCGCGCTGGGCCACCCGCTGGGTGCCACCGGCACACGGCTGGTGCTGACGCTCGCGCGCGAGCTGACCGCGCGGCGCAAGACCTACGGCATCGCGAGCGCGTGCATTGGCGGCGGTCAGGGCATCGCAATTCTGATCAAGAGGCTCTAGAGGACTTTGGCGGGCGATATGTCGGACGGTGCGCGATCTCGCGAGTCGCGTATACCAACTTGTGCGCGCGAGCGGTGAGCGCGAGTCCGACATATCGCCCGCAAGGAAGCTAAGAAAGGAAGACATGGCAACCATTGCAGTGATTCCCGGCGACGGCGTCGGACCCGAAGTGACCGACGAGGCCCTGCGCGTGCTCAAGCGCGTCAGCGAAATCGAGGGCCTCAAGTTCGACACCATCGCGTACCCGTTCGGCGCCGACCACTACCTGCGCACCGGTGAGCTCATGCCCGCCGGCGTGCTCGAGGAGTTCAAGCAGATGGACGCGATCCTGCTCGGCGCCATCGGCGACCCGCGCGTCGAGACCGGCATCCTGGAGCGCGCCATCATCGGCGGGGTGCGCTGGAACCTGGACATGTACATCAACCTCCGGCCTATCAAGCTCTACGCCGAATACCTTTGTCCGCTCAAGGACAAGAAGCCGGCCGACATCGACATGGTGTTCGTGCGCGAGAACACGGAGGACCTCTATATTGGAATGGGAGGCCACTTCAAGAAGGGCACGCCGGACGAAGTGGCCATCCAGCAGATGATCATGACGCGCAAGGGAGTCGAGCGAGCGGTGCGCTACGCGTTCGATCTCACGCGCAAGCGGGGCAAGCGCAAGAAGCTCACGCTGATCGACAAGGCCAACGCCATCGGTGCCATGGAAATCTGGACGCGCACCTTCGAGGAAGTCGGGCGCGAGTACCCCGACATCGAGCGCGACCACGCGTTCATCGACGCGGCCTGCATGTGGATGGTGAAGAACCCCGAGTGGTTCGACGTGGCGGTCACCGGCAACATGATGGGGGATATCATCACGGATCTGGGCGCGGCCATTTCGGGCGGGTTGGGTATCGCCGCTTCCGGCAACATCCACCCGGGCCGCGTCAGCATGTTCGAACCCATCCACGGGTCGGCACCGAAACATGCCGGCAAGGGGCTGATTTGTCCCCTGGCGACGATCAGCGCGGTACAGATGATGCTCGACTATCTGGGGCACGCGTCGGCGTCGGCCAGGATCGAGACAGCGCTGGCCAGGGCCCTGACAGGCGGGGAGATCCGCTCGCTCTCGACCTCGAGTGGGATGAAGACCAGTCAGTACACGGACGTGGTCCTGAAGCATCTGAACTAGCGGAGTGTTATAACTTAAATTATACTAATATCTTGCGAGAGTGGCGGAACTGGCAGACGCGCTGGATTTAGGATCCAGTGGGGAAACTCGTGGGGGTTCGACTCCCCCCTCTCGCACCAATACGGAGCACCATGAATCCTTCGGCCCACGATCACGAGCACGACCACGATCACCACGATCACCACGATCATGACCATGACCACGCGCATGGCCATCTCCACGCTCCCGTGCCGGAACGGGCTTTCACGGTGGCGGTCGCGCGGCCGAGCGAGACCCGGCGAGTACTTTCCATCCAGGTGCCCGCGGAGGAGATGGAGAAGGAGCGCGCCGACGTCCTGGCGGGGCTTCGGCGGGAGCTACGAATCCCGGGGTTCCGAAAGGGGAAAGTGCCCGTCGGAATCATCCAAAAGCACTACGCCGACGTCATCCAGAGCGATGCGGTCCGAAACCTGCTTCCGGCGGTTTTCGAACAGGCACTCGAACGAGAACGCCTGTTCCCCCTCGGCGATCCGCACTTCGAAAACGTGCGCTTCGAGGAGGGCGGGATCGCATTCGATGTTCGTATCGACGTGCGGCCCGAGATCAAGCTGAAGGACTACACCGGGATCACGGTCGACGTGCCCCGGCACCCGGTCGAGGACGGCGACGTCGACAAGGCGGTCGAGTCGCTGCGGGAACGGCTGGCGATTTTCGAGACGGTTAACCGGCCCGCGGGCGAGACCGACTACCTGGTGATCGATTACGTGCCGCTGACCCCGAGCGGTGAGCCGGAAGAGAAATCGCGGGTCAAGGGCTACCCGGTCACCCTGGCGAGCGATAGTCTCCTGGAGGAATTCCGGACCGGGCTCGCCGGCGCGAAAGCCGGGGACGACAAGGAGATCAAGGTGATTTACCCGGCCGACTTCAGCGACACCGCCGTGGCGGGGACGAGTCGGACGTTTCGGGTGCACGTGAACGAGATCAAGGAAAAGATGCTCCCCGAACTCAACGATAGTTTCGCGAAGCGGATCGACGAGACCGCCGGCAGCCTGCTCGAGCTTCGCCTGCGGATCCGCCGCCAGCTCGAGGCCGAGGAAGAGGGGCGGCACCGGCAGGAAGCCGACGAGAAGATCATCGACGCCATCCTGGCGGCCAACCCCTTCGAGGTGCCCGAGGTGATGGTGGAGAATTACCTCGCGTCGCTGGTGACCGAGGACCGCCGCCAGCGCGGCCCGGTGCCCGATGAGGCGGCGAGGGAGAACGAAATCCGCCAGGCGTTCCGGACCTCGGCCGAGCGGGTGATTCGCAAGTATTTCGTCCTGGACGCCGTGAAGCGCCAGGAGAAGCTGGAGGTTTCCGGCGCGGAAATCGACGAGCGCCTGCGCATGGTAGCCGAGCGGCTGGGCAAGCCCGAGGCCGAGGTTCGCCAGCACATGGCGGGTGCGAAGCAGCGGCGGGGGCTGGAAAGCGACATGCTCGACGAGAAGACCATGGGGTTCCTGCGGGAGCGCTCGACGGTGCGGGCGTAGGCCCCGAAACGGCCTACGGTTTGCCTTTGGGCCGGGACGCGGTGTAGATTATATTGCCCCCGTCGGTAGAGAGAGGAAGGACATGACCGAACGACTCCATATTCCGGTTCCGTTCGTGATCGAACAGACGGGGCGCTATGAGCGCTCGTACGACATCTACTCGCGCCTGCTCAAGGACCGCATCGTCTTTCTGGGCACGCCGATCGACGACACCGTGTCGAATCTGATCGTCGCCCAGATGCTGTTCCTCGAGGCCGAGGACGCCGAGCGCGACATCTTCCTCTACATCAACAGCCCGGGCGGCCACATCTCCGCCGGGATGGCCATCTACGACACCATGCAGTACATCCGCCCCGACGTGGCGACCATCTGCATGGGCCAGGCGGCGAGCATGGCGGCGGTGCTGCTCGCGTCCGGAGCCAGGGGCAAGCGCTCCGGGCTCCCGAACTCGCGGGTCATGATCCACCAGCCGTCCGGTGCGTCGGAGGGTCAGGCGGCGAGCATCGAGATCTACACCAAGGAGATCCTGCGCTGGCGCGAGCGGCTCAACACGATCCTGGCCGAACACACCGGCCAGCCGGTCAAGAAGATCGCGAAGGACACCGACCGCGACTATTTCATGTCGGCGGACGAAGCCAAGGAATACGGAATCATCGACGGTATTTTCGTGAATCGTCCCGAGACGCGCGGCACCGACCACCGTGAGGCCAACGCGGCATGAAGAAGAAGATCGGCAACCCACACATTCTCCGGTGCTCGTTTTGCGGGCGCGGACAGGATGAGGTCACCAAGCTGATCTCGGGTCCGTCGGTCTACATCTGCAACGAGTGCATCAAGCTCTGCAAGGACATCCTGGACGACGAGATCTCCGGGCAGGTGCTGTTCGACTCCGACGAGTTCCCGAAGCCGAAGGAGATCAAGGAATTCCTCGATCTCTACGTGGTGGGTCAGGAGAGTGCCAAGGTGATGCTGTCGGTGGCGGTCTACAACCACTACAAGCGCATCATGCACGAGCGCACCACCAACGAAGTCGAAATCGAGAAGAGCAACATCCTCCTGCTCGGGCCCACCGGCACCGGCAAGACCCTGCTCGCGCAGACGCTCGCGCGCTTCCTGCGCGTCCCGTTCGCCATCGTGGACGCGACCGCGTTCACCGAGGCCGGCTACGTCGGCGAGGACGTCGAGAACATCCTGCTCAAGCTCTACCAGAACGCGGGGTCTTCGGTGGCCGCCGCGGAGAAGGGCATCGTCTACATCGACGAGATCGACAAGATCGCGCGCAAGACCGACAGCCCGTCGATCACGCGCGACGTGTCCGGCGAAGGCGTGCAGCAGGCGCTGCTCAAGATGCTCGAGGGCGCGGTGGCCAACGTCCCGCCGCAGGGTGGACGCAAGATTCCGCAGCAGAACTACATCGAGATCAACACCAAGAACATTCTGTTCGTGTGCGGCGGCGCGTTCGAGGGGCTGGAGAAGGTCATCGAGCAGCGCACCGGCAAGAAGGTGCTCGGATTCGGGCGCGAGAACCCGAAGAACTCGCGCGACGAGCGCACGCGCATGCTGCGCCAGGTGGCACCCGAGGACCTGATCAAGTTTGGCTTGATACCGGAGCTGGTGGGCCGGCTCCCGATCGTCGGCGTGCTCGATTCGCTCGACGAGGCCGCGCTGATCGAGATTCTGACGCGGCCGAAGAACGCGCTCACCAAGCAGTACAAGAAGCTCTTCCAGATGGAAGACGTCGAGCTCGTGTTCGAAGAGAGCGCGATCCGCGCCATCGCCCGCATCGCCAAGAAGCGCGAGACCGGCGCACGCGGGCTGCGCGCGGTCATGGAAGAGACCATGCTCCACCTGATGTACGACATTCCCTCCCGAACCGACGTGCGCAAGGTGGTCATTACCGAAGATACGATCCTGAAGCACGTGGAACCGGAGATCGTCGTGCAGCGCGACCGCCGGGTCAAGGAAGCCTGACGCGTGCCGGCCGGCCGGTTCCTGATTCTTCTCGACACATTCTTTTGCTTCGTGACACCCTCCCGGTTGGGAGAAAGGATTCTGCATGCCAGCCGTTGACAAAGACGACGAGATCAAAGTCCCCGACAGCGTCCCGGTATTGCCGCTGCGCGACGTCGTGATCTTCCCCGGGATGATCACACCGCTCCTGGTGGGGCGCCCGCGCTCGCTGGCCTCGCTCGACGAGGCGATGAAGGGCGACCGCCTGCTGCTCGTCCTCACCCAGAAGCAGATGAACGTCGACGACCCCGCGCCCGAAGACCTCTACGAGATGGGCACGGTGGTGAAGATCCTTCAGCTGATGCGGCTGGTCGAGGGGACCATGCGCATCCTGGTCGAGGGCATCTCGCGCGGCAAGGTCATCCGCTTTCAGAAAACGCGCAAATACCTGCGCGCGGACGTCAAGGCCATCGACAGCCCGTCGCTCGCGTCCAACCAGATGGAAGCGATGGTGCGCAGCGTTTCGTCGCAGTTCACCGAGTACGTGCAGCTCAACAAGCGCATCCCGGACGAAGTGCTGCGCTCGGTGCTCCCGATCGAGGACCCCGACCGGCTGGCGGACTCGATCGCGTCGCACTTGATCACGAAGATCGAGTCGAAGCAGCCGCTGCTCACGACCGTCGATCTCACCAAGCGCTACCGGCTGCTCGGGACCATCCTGGCCGAGGAGCTCGAGATTCTCCGCCTCGAAAAGCAGATCGAGGGCGAAGTGCGCAGCCAGGTGCAGAAGAATCAGAAAGAGTTCTACCTCAACGAGCAGCTCAAGGCGATCCGCAAAGAGCTCGGCCAGGCCGGCGACGAGTCGAGCGAGCTGGACGACCTGCGCGAGCGCATCGAGGCCGCCGGCATGCCCGAGCGGGCCCGCGAGGTGGCGCTGAAGGAAATGGACCGGCTGGGGCGCATGCCCGCGCTGTCTCCCGAAGCGACGGTGGTACGGAATTACCTGGATACGATGCTGTCGCTGCCGTGGAACGTCCGCTCCGAGGAGCGGCTGGATTTGAACGCAGTCCGCCGCCAGCTCGACGAGGACCACTACGGGTTGCGCAAGGTGAAGGACCGCATCGTCGAATACCTCGCGGTGATGAAGCTGTCGAGCTCGCTCAAGGGGCCGATCCTGTGCTTCGTGGGACCGCCGGGAGTGGGGAAGACCTCGCTCGGGCAGTCGATCGCCGACGCGATGGGGCGCAAGTTCGTGCGCTTCTCGCTGGGCGGCGTGCGCGACGAAGCCGAGATTCGCGGCCACCGGCGCACCTACATCGGTTCGATGCCGGGGCGCATCATCCAGTCCGTGGTCAAGGCAGGCACCAAGAACCCGGTGATGCTGTTGGACGAGGTCGACAAGATGTCGAGCGACTTCCGCGGCGACCCCGCGTCGGCGCTGCTCGAAGTCTTGGACCCCGAGCAGAACCATTCCTTCAGCGACCACTACCTCGAAGTGGAGTTCGACTTGAGCGAGGTCATGTTCATCACGACCGCGAACGTGATCCACACCATTCCGCCCGCGCTGCAGGACCGCATGGAGATCATCCGGCTCCCGGGATACCTGGAGACCGAGAAGGTGCGCATCGCGCGCAAACACCTGCTGCCCAAGATGCTCCCGCGCCACGGGCTCAAACTGACCGACGTGCAGTTGAGCGACACCGCCATGCGGCGCATCATCCAGTCCTACACGCGCGAGTCCGGCGTGCGCAATCTGGAGCGCGAGCTGGCCAAGATTCTCCGCAAGGTGGCGAAGAGTGTCGCCAGCACCGGCCGGTCGTCGGCGATCAAGGTCACGGCGAAGAATCTGGAAAATTATCTCGGCATTCCGACCTACACCGAGAAGGAAATCCTCGAGAAGAATCTGGTCGGCGTGGCGACCGGGCTGGCGTGGACGAGCTTCGGCGGCGATATTCTTCGCATCGAGGCGACCTTCATGCCCGGCACCGGGAAGCTCACGCTCACCGGCCAGCTCGGCGACGTCATGCAGGAATCCGCGCAGATCGCACTCTCATACGCGCGCGGCATGGCGCGGGTGCTTCCGCTCAAGAAGAACTTCTTCCATGAGATCGACGTGCACATCCACGTGCCGGAAGGCGCTATCCCGAAGGACGGCCCGAGCGCCGGCGTGTCGATTGCCACCGCGCTGGTGTCGAACTTCTTCAGCATCCCGGTTCGCCGCGAAGTGGCGATGACGGGCGAGCTCACGCTCAAGGGCGAGGTGCTATCGGTGGGCGGGCTCAACGAGAAGACGGTGGCGGCGCTGCGGGCGGGGATCAAGGAAGTCATCATCCCCAAGGGCTCGGCGCCCATGATCCGCGAGCTCCCGAAGGAAGTGCGCACGGGCCTCAAGATTCATACGGCGGAGACGATCCGCGACGTGCTCAAGATCGCGCTCGAGCGGCCGATCCCGCGCATGACGCGCCGGCCGGTCAAGCCGGCGGGCGAGCGCGAGCGTCAGGGGTACTTCGAGTATATCGAATCGCACGTCGCGCACTAGCGCGACTCCGCTACTTGTTCGTCTCCCACAGGCCGCAGATGTTTCCCTGCGGGTCCACGATGGCCGCATAGGCGCCCATGCCGGGCACCTCGGTCTTCGGCAGCGCCACCTTCGCGCCGAGCTTCGTCGCCTTGCCGATGGTCGCGTCGATGCTCTCCACGTCGACATAGTTCATCCACGGCTGCTGGGGATGCTGCCGCTGCATCACGGCGCCGCTCATGCCCGCTTCGCCGGAGCCGGTGGTACACATCCAGTACTCGGGCCCGGGCATCTGCATCTTCTGAAACGTCCACCCGAACACATCGCCGTAGAAACGGGTCAGGGCCTCGGGCTGGTTGGCCGGGATCTCGAAATGAACGACGCGGTTACTGGCCATGTCTGGGCTCCTTTGGGTTTGGGGTCGTTGATAGGGTTCCTACGGTGTTCGTGGCGTTCGGGATGCACCGGCACGCAAGTTTCTGGGAGGGTTGGCCGCAGGCTTGCCTTTGCGACGCGGACGCCGCCGGTTCATCTGAAGTCGCTCCCGCACGTCGTCCGGATAGAACTGGAACGTTTTCTTGAGCAATGCCCGCAGCTCCGCGAGCATCGGGTAACGGGGATTGAACGAGAACACGCGGGTCTTTCCCACGGTGCGGCTGACGAACACGCCACCGGCTTCGAATTTCGCGAGTTGTTTCTGGATCGGGTCCAGGCCCGTATTGAAAAAGCGCGCGATCTCCCGTGCGTAGCCTTCCTGGCGCGCGAGCATAAAGATCAGGACTCTCTCGCTGCTGGACGATCCTACGATAGCTTCAATCATGATATGACCTCATTTATAGGTCGTTTGACCTACTAATAAGGTCAAGATATTCGCATGGCCGTGAGTTGCAAGCTCCCTTTTCAGGCTCGGTGCTATGACTTTCCGGCGGTCTTGGCCGCCCGTCGCGGACGCTGCTTGGCGGACACAGACCTGATGACGAGCTTGTGCTTCCCCTTCGGGTCCATCGGCACCTTTGCCCGGTCGAGCGCCGCCTTGATCAGCGCGCGCACATCGGCCTGGTCCAGCGTGGCGACCGATTCGAGCCGGAGGTTGCGCACCACGTTTCCGCTTCCTCGCAGCAGTTTCTTCGGGTCGGGCAGGCCTGCACCCTGGAGAAAACACAGGCTCACCCCTTTCGCCTGCGCCGCGATCGAGAAGATGACTTCCGACGGCCTCTCACTCGGCCCGTAGCCGATTACGAAGAAGTTGTAGTTGTCGTACACCAGCTCGATCGCATTCGGAAGCCGCTCGCGCATTTTCTTCCGCGCCGCGCGGATGAGCGTCGCCATCTCGGGCGTGAACTTGGCGATGAAGCCGGCGAGCTGCTTTTCGGGCGTTTCGGTTTTCATGGTTTTCTTTCCCGCAGCACCCGCCGCATGACCTTGTTGGATGCGGTCCGCGGCAGGGAATCGACCACGCGGACCTCGTGGACTCGAAACAGCGGGTTCAGCGTGCGTGAGATGGTCTCCTGCGCGGCGCGCTTGATCGCCTCCGGTGGCGTTGCATTCGCGGCCACCACGTAGAGCACCAGCAAGCTCGGCCCGCCGCCCGGCGGGTCCACTGCGATCGCCGCCGCGTCGGTGATCCCGTCCATCGTCATGACCACCCGCTCGATCTCCGCCGAGCTGACTTTGATCCCGCCCAGGTTCATGGTGTCGTCGGCGCGGCCGTGGGCGCGGTAGTAGCCGTTGGGCAGCAACTCCATCTCGTCCCCGTGCCGGCGCAGCGTCTCGTCGCGCAGGCCGCGCGGGGTGTCTTGGTAATAGACCTCGTGGTGGTCCCGGTTGAGCAACGACACCGACAGACCGATCGACGGCGGCACCACATACAGCTCGCCCTGTCTGGTCGGGCACCCGCGCTCGTCCAGGATGGCGATGTCGAGCCCGAGCGTCGGTGTCGAGAATGTGGCCGGCGAGGCCGGCTGCACCAGCGTCTGGGTGATGTACCCGCCGCCGATCTCGGTCCCGCCGCAGTACTCGATCACGGGCCGGTAGCGCGCCCGCGCCATGAGCCAGAGATAGTCGTCGGCGTTGGACGCTTCTCCCGTCGAGCTGAACGCGCGGATCCCCGACCAGTCGCACCCGTCGGTCATGCCGTGCGCGCGCCACGCCTTGACCAGGCTCGGCACCACGCCCAGCATGCGCACGCGCGCCGCCTCGACGAAGCGGCAGAACTCGGACGTGTTGGCGGCGCCGTAGTAGAGGCCCATAGTTGCCCGGTTAGCAAGGCTCGCGTAGATGAGCCACGGTCCCATCATCCAGCCGAGGTTGGTCGGCCACGCCACCACCTCGCCGGCGTGGATGTCGTGGTGGTAGTAGCCGTCCATCACGCACTTGATCGGTGTGGTGTGCGACCACGGGATCGCCTTGGGCTCGCCGGTGGTGCCGGACGAGAAGAGAATATTGGTGGTGTCGTCGGGGGCGCCGGCGCGCGCAGTGAAACGATCGTGGCGCGAGAGAAAGCCGCGCCATTCGCGGTCGGTGTCGCGCAGCCTGACCGCCGGCGCGCCGTCGTGGGCGCAGACGACGCATGCGCGCGCGCCCGCCTCGACCAGCTTGGCGTGCATCGGGAGCGTCTTCCCGGCGCGGACGACGACGTCCTGCGTGACCGCGACCTCGGCGCCCGCGATCCGCATGCGGGTGCGGATTTCTTCCGGGGCGAAGCTGTCCGCGATCGAGACCACGACGCACCCCGCCTTGACGATGCCCAGATAGGCCACCACCGCTTCGACCGTCATCGGCATCGCGATCGCCACCGCGGCGCCCGGCATCACGCCGAATCCCGAGAGCCCGTTGGCGAATCGGTTCGAGAGCACGTCGAGGTCGCCGTAGGAGAGCGACTCGATCCGGCCGCCCTCGCGCTGAAAGACGATCGCCGTCGCGTCGCGCCGCGCCAGAAAGCAGCTCTCGGCGATGTTGAGCGACGCCCCCGGCAGCCAGCGCGGTGATTCCACGCCACCCGAAAGGTCCACGATGCTGGCGGGCGCGGTGCGGAAGCGAATCCCGAAGGTGTCGATGCAGTCCTGCCAGAACTCGGCGCGCTGCTCGACCGACCAGCGGTGGAGCTGCGCGTAGTTCACAAACCCCAGCCGCTCGCACGTGGCCGCGATGTGGGTGGCCGCCGCTTCTTCCGGCGTGGGCGTCCACGCCGGGCGGGGGCCGTCGTCGTCGTCCCAGCCGGCGAACACGGCGTCGTAGGCGAGTCGGTGCACGGCGTGCGGGTGTGCGGGATCGAGCAGGTCGCGCGCGACGTGCATCCAGGCGGCGTCCGGCGAGCGGCCCGCGACCGCGGCCTGGAAGCTTTCGAGAAAGCGGGCGGCGTCGTGCCCCGAGAGGCCCGCGGCCGTCAACTGATCGATGGAGAGGGCAGAAGACATAGGGACGAAACGGCGACGGCTCATTATAATCGCGCGGTTGCCGGTCACCAACCCGAAAGGAACCGGCGCCGCCATACGATGAACATACGCTCCGTAGAATTCATGGGCTCGTTCGGCCACCCCGGACCGCTCCCTGACGACCCCCGGCCCGAGGTGGCGTTCTTCGGGCGTTCCAACGTGGGGAAGTCGTCGCTCATCAACACATTGCTCGGAAGGCACGGTGTCGCGCGCATCTCCAAGACCCCCGGCAAGACCCAGAACGCGAATTTTTTCGAGATCAACAAGGAGTTCCTGCTGGTCGACATGCCCGGTTACGGCTACGCGAAAGTCTCCAAGGCCGAGCGCGCACGGTTCGTGCGGATCTACGAGCAGTACCTCGAGGCGGACGATCGCCGGTCGGTGCTGGTGCAACTGATCGACGCGCGCCACGAGCCCATGGACTCGGACATCGAATCGGTGGAGCGGATGATGCGGACGCGGCGTCCGGTGTGCATCGTGTTCACCAAGTCGGACAAGGTGAGCAAGTCGTCGCTGAAGGGGAGTATCACCAAAGCGCTGCGCCAATTCAACGCGCGCCCGGAGACGGGCGTGGTGCCGTTTTCGAGCATCACGGGCGCTGGAAAGACCGAATTGTGGGCCTGGATCGAAGCGCGGCTGGCGCTTTGAAATGGGAGTCGTCTCAGTCGCGTGTTTTCAGAGCGAGTAGTATCGTCTGATCCGGGCTCTATCCTCATTCTCCTGGTCGGCCTTGAAGTAAACCTCGATCAGTTCAATCCGGTCGTTCGCGGCATCGAACGCGTAGATCAGCCGAAGCCCCGTGCGGCCTCCGCGACCCTTCAAACTGCGGCACGCGAACTTGCGCGCCTTGAACACTGGAAGTCTCACCCTACCCAACCCCTCGACCGCTACGATGCCGGTACTCAAGTTGAGTTTGTGAAAAGCGAATAGCGACGTATCGATCAGCGTTTCGAGATCTTCCTCCAGAGTTGGATACCGGCGGGCAAGGCGCTTGATGTCTCTGTCGAACTCCGCAAGCCGCGCGACCTCACGAAACTTCATCCCCGTCATCCCCATCCGCCCTCACCGAGTACTCGGGTGTCCGATAAAACACCGCCTCGTACGGAATTACCTCACCATCATTTGTCGTCAGCCAGGGAATGTCCTTGTGGGAGTAGTCGCTGATCTGGCGAGCGCTCATGTCCGAGAGCCGGTGGAGCACCTCGTTGATCAGATCAAGCTCCCGGGCGTTCAGTTTCGACAGATCGGGGGCGCGTAGCGGTAGGTACTTCTTCTGCTCGAAATCGAAGTACGGACGCGCTACACGGACGAGCTCATTGTTCTTCTCCATCGCCTCGACCAGCGTATGGAACTCCATCGGCGTGGGACCAAAGTGATTCCGCTGGTAGGTCGCTCCGATGAGTTGCTCCTCGTACTTCTCGTAGTAGTCGAAGTCGATGAAGTAGAGAAGCCTGTACAGGACCGTCTCGCCCATGTTCGGTTTTGCTCCAACGCGGGCGAGAATGAAGAGAAGGACCTCTCTGAACTTGTCGACGTTCTTCTGGGGCACGGAGATGCGCAGGTCTGCTTCGTTTCGCGCACGACGTCAGCCCCCGCCGGTCTCCAGCACCACGTTCGGGGCGGACGCCAGCCCGAGGATATGGTCGGTGGTTACCCGGAGAGCCTTCGCGAGGCGGACCAGCTCGTCGGCCGAGACCCGGCGCCGGCCCGTCTCGATGGACGTCACGGCGGGGCGGGAGATCCCCAGGACCTTCGCAACGTAGTCCTGCGTCAAGCCGGCTTTTTCACGTAACATCTTGATATTTAGTCCGATATCAGCCATTCAGATTCAAGATAACCACAGTACGATTATCTGTCAATAGAATGTATTAAAATAATACGCTTGGGCGGATGAGCTGTCGGGGCGTTGCTAAGACTTCACTCCCCAAGTCTTAATAGCTGGGTGCACTATTAAGACTTGTTGAATGATGACCAAGACTGACTGGACCCGGGAAGAAGTCGGAGCGACAGTAACGGACTACTTCGCGATGCTCGAAGCCGAGTTGCGGGGCGAGCCCGTGAACAAGGCGGAGCACAACCGAAACCTCCGAAAGATCGTCCACCGCCTCTTCGAGGCGAGGGTGAAATAGGGGTCCGTCCTGTCGAACCCGAAAATAAGGCGCGTCGCTATTAGCGAAAACCCCCTCAAATGAAAATAGGAAAATTCCCGCAGGGCGCCTATAATGACGGGCCATCAGGCGACTCGGCCCGCCGCTCGCGGGTACCGGGCCCCCGTCCAGAACAGGAGCCAGTTCAGTCCAATGAGACCTCCCAAGCTGTTCACCCCCGGCCCCACCGCCGTCCCCTCCGAAGTGCTGGAAACCCAGGCGCGGCCCCTCATCCATCACCGCACCGAGGAGTTCCGCGCCGCGCACCGCGCCGTCATGGAGGGACTCCAGTACATCCTGCGCACCAAGAACCCCGTCGCGGTCCTCACCGCGTCCGGCTCCGGGGCCATGGAAGCGGCCGTCGTCAACCTCACCAAGCCCGGCGAGACCGTCATCGTCACCGAGGTCGGCAAGTTCAGCGAGCGCTGGCGCTCGATCGCCGACGCGTACGGAGTACGCGTCGTGAAAGTCGAGGCCGAGTACGGCAAGGTCGTCACCGCCGAGCAGGTCGAGACCGCGTTCAAGCAGAACCCGGCCGCGAGCGTGCTTTTCACCACACATTCCGAGACCTCGACCGGCGTGCTGTTGAATGTGGCCGCGTTCGCGCGGGTCGCGCGCTCGCACAATGCACTCATCGTGGTGGACGCGATCACCAGCGCGGGCTGTCACGACGTCCGCACCGACGAGTGGGGCCTCGACGCCGTCGTCGGCGGCTCGCAGAAGGGCGTCATGATCCCGCCCGGGCTCGCGTACATCGCGCTCTCCGAGCGCGCGCTCGCCAAGATGCGCGCCGGCCGGCATCCCGTCTACTACTTCGATTTGTTGAAAGCGGTGGCATCGGCGGAGAAGGCCGACACGCCCTACACCCCCGCCATCACGCTCGTCTTCGCGCTCCAGACCGCGCTCGAGATGATGCGCGCCGAGGGGATCGAGAACGTCATCGCGCGCCACGAGACCAACGCGCGCGCCGTGCGCGCCGCGGTCACCGCGATGGGCTTGAAGCTCCTCGCCGAGGTGCCGTCCAATGCGGCCACCGCCGTGCTCACCCCCGGCGACTCGGCCGGGAAGATCACCAGGCACATCGAGAAGACCTACGGGGTCAAGATCGCGGGCGGGCAGGGGACCGTGCAGGGGAAGATCGTCCGCATCGGCCACCTCGGCTACTACGACGAGACCGACATGTACACCGTGATCTCCGCGTTCGAGGCGACCCTCAACGACCTGGGGCTGGCGCAGACCTTCGGCAAGGGCGTGGAGGCGCTGCGGCGTTCGTTCGTCGACTCGCGGAGTGTGACGGCGCGAGGCGGCCGGTGAAGCGCGTTCTTCTGACCGACAATATTTCGGCCGAGGCCGTGCGCGTCCTCGAGGCATTCGGCGGGATCGAGACCATCGCCACCGGGACCCCGGCGCCCGACGGGCTGGTCGGCATGATTCCGGACTTCGACGCCATCATCGTCCGCAGCCCCACTAAGGTGACCGCCGCCGTCATCGAGGCGGGGACGAAGCTACGCTTCATCGGACGCGCCGGCGTGGGCGTGGACAACATCGACGTCGCCGCGGCCACCCGCCGCGGCATCACCGTCATCAACTCGCCGCGGAGCAACATCATCTCCACCGCCGAGCACACCCTCGCCATGATGCTCGCCCTCGCGCGCGAGATCCCGCGGGCGCACGCGTCGGTGACGTCGGGGAAGTGGGAGCGCGACACGTTCCAGGGCGTCGAGCTGTCCGGGAAGACCCTCGGCATCGTCGGGCTCGGGAAGGTGGGGCATGAGGTGGCCAAGCGCGCGGTCGCGTTCGGGATGAACGTGATTGCCTGCGACCCCGTCATTACCGATGCGGACGCCTGGGCCGTTGGGGCGAAACTGGTGCCCCTCAAGACCCTGCTCAAGGAAAGCGACTGGATCACCGTCCACGTGCCGCTGGAAGCCGGGACGCGCGGCCTCATCGGGGCCCGCGAGATTGAGGCCATGAAGGTGGGCGTCTTCGTCGTCAACTGCGCGCGCGGCGGCGTGGTGGACGAGGAGGCGCTGGCCGACGCGCTCGAGGCCGGGAAGGTGTCCGGCGTGGCGTTCGATGTGTACGAGAAGGAGCCGCCGGACGTCCGGAATCGCCTGTTCAAGCATCCGCGCTCCGTGTTCGCCCCGCACCTCGGGGGCACGACGGCAGACGCGCAGCTCCGCGTGGCGACGGATGTAGCGGAGTCGATCGGGATGGCGCTGGTGAGGGGGGAGGTTAGGGATGGGGTGAATATGGTGCATGGACGATAACAGGTGGTCATTTGTGCTTGAACTGTCTATCGGGTCCTAAAGGCGGCGCTATGAAGAAGCCATCTAGGACCGCCCCGCGAAAGACGGGCGACACCATGCGCCCGGAGTACGACTTCTCGAAAGGCGTGCGCGGGAAATATGCCGCACGATTCGCCGCGGGAACTAACGTGGTGATTCTCGACCCGGATGTTGCCGACCTGTTTCCGACCTCGGCCGCCGTTAACGACGCTCTGCGCGCTCTTGCGAAGATCATCCGCAGCACGCGGGCCCGGCGGCGGCGAAGCCGGAAGAGCGCATAACTGGCCCGCCAATCTCGACCCGGTTCCTCCCATACGCGCGCGACCCCAATGGCGCCTACGGCGAGCTGGTCGACTGCCTCGTGAACGACATCACGCAGGACTTCTGCGTCTCGTACGTGCGGCAGTAGCCGCCCTGCGTTCCGCAATCCGGTCTCGCACCTATCGGCTTTTCGGCCATCGCATTAGGAACTTGAGGCCACGATCCGTGACCTCGAGGCACATCCGGCGCGGGCATCCCCTTTGCTAGTTCTGGACGAACCTCCCGGTACATCGATTTCTCAGCCACATCGGGCCCCCCCGCGGCCGGTTGTGAATTACGCCGGTCACCACCGCGATTCGAACCAAGGAGCCATCATGAGAGCTCGTTACGCACCTCTGATCCTTCCCGTCCTCTTCTGCGCATGCGCGAGCGTGGACGTGCAGCCGATGCTTCGAGACTACGACAATTATGATAAGGACCTGCGTGCGGTGTCGACCGACGCGCAAGCCCTCAAGACCCTGGACGCGGGTCAGGCGAAGCGCGCCGCGGCGGGTTCCCTGGCCGAGCAGGGAAGGACGACGGAAGCCGTGCCGGTGGCGGAGCAGGCGCTGGCGGATGCGCGCCTCGCGGTCGAAATAGACGGAATGAACGCTTCCGCGCGCCGCGCGGAGACGTGCCGACTCGAGGTCGAGCAAGCGCGCGTGAAGTGGAGCGAGGCGGTCTTCGTCCTGACGCAGACCGAGGAATTCGTCGGCAAGAAGGCATCGCTCGAGACGCGTGCGCCGGAATCGGCGAAATCGGAGCCGGTGCTCCCGGGAACGACGCTCACGCCGGACTCGTTTCCTCCCGCCACGATGGGTAACGTGACCTCCCAGTGGTCCGCCTGGCGTCAGGCGGCCACGGAACGCAAGATCCCGGTCGGGGACCTGGAGAGCGCGTACCTGCAAAACACGGCTGCGACCCACAAGGGACATGTCAATCCGGCCACCCTTGCCCACCAGCGCTATCTGGCGGCGCGCGCGGTTCAGTCGCTGGAGTGCCGGGTGCGCGCCGACGTGAACGAGGACGTGTGCTCCGAGGCCACGCAGCAGACGGCCGCGTTCGGGGATGCGCGCGTGGAAGCGCTACGCGCGGCGCTGGAGCTGGAGCGCGGGCTCAAGGAGAACCTGCGCGACGAGCTGGCGCAACTGCGCAAGGAGGCCAAGACGCGGCAGGATGAACTCTACGGCGCCTTGAGTCAGATGGAAGGGAAGTTCGCGAGCATCCGCCGCGACGCCCGCGGTACCATCGTGAGTCTGGCGGACATCCTCTTCGACTTCGACAAGGCGACGCTCCGGCGCGACGTGGAATTCAACCTGGTCAAGATCGCGACCATCCTGAATCAGTTCGCGGAGATGAACGTGGTCATCGAAGGGCACACGGATAACATCGGCACCGACGAGTACAACCTGGGCCTTTCGCAGCGACGGGCGCAGGCGGTCGATGAGTTCCTGGTCTCACAGGGTGTCAACAAGAAGCGCTTGAGCTGGGAGGGGTATGGCGAGGGCCGCCCGGTCGCCGAGAACGACACCGACGAGAATCGGCAGAAGAACCGGCGCGTGGACCTGGTCATCCAGGACAAGAAGTCCGAGGTCTCTTCGACGAAGCGCAAGCCGTAGAGCCGCGGGCGCTGCCGGTGCCAAGGGGTCCGAAAGATGGTGTTGCTGAAGTAGCACTATGCCTACTTCAGCAGCACCATTTTCTTGATGGGTCACTACCAGAAGCCATTTCTCGCTCTTGACATCCGTTACCGTGCACGGTAACGTATGGGCGTGGGGAAGGTGCGGCGGGGCAACTACGTGTTCGTAACCTGGTCAGGCGACCACACCCCGCGGCACGTTCACGTCTACAGGAAGGGTCGGCTTGTTCTCAAATGGGATCTTGAGAACGACCTCGCAATGAAGGGCAAACCAAGTGCGCAAGTGCTGCGCCTGATCTCGGAACTGCGCAAGGAAGGTCTCCTGTGAAAATCCAGGCGGTGCACTTCAACAATCGTAAGAAGGCATTTGAGGTCCGCATGCGGAACCGTGTGTTCGTCTACCCGTACGCGCGCCTGGAACGCGGGCCGCTGCGCGGCGACATGGTCCGAGAGGTGTATGTTGATCCGGAACTCGGACGCGAAGGATTCTCGTACGTGCTCGACTCCGGCCGGGAAGGGACCATCCACGCCGAGCAGGTCCTGGACTACAATGAAGATCCGGACTATCTGCGCAAGGCCCTGCTGTACAAGCTCACGGTGGAAGCGCAGAAGCGCCTGGAAGGTAGCTCATTGAGCAGGCGCGAGATCATCCGGCGACTGGGGACCTCTGCCACGCAGTTCTATCGACTTCTCGACCAGACGAACACGCGCAAGTCGATCGGGCAGCTTCTATCGTTGCTTCACATCCTGGATTGTGACGTCGATTTGGTGGTCAAGCGGCGCAGGTCCGCCTAGAACCGGTGGAGCCCCCAAAGAGTCAATCCGATGAACGCGTTGCCCAACGCCGCGAGCGGGACGAGGGGCGACTGCCCAAACCACGCTCGAAGCGCAGGCCGCGGAAGTGCCCGGACTGCGGTTCGTCGCGAGTAGTGAAGATCCTCTACGGCCTTCAACCGGACACGGAGAAAATCTGGGACGACCTCAAGGCAGGGCGGGTTGTGCTTGGCGGGTGCTGCATCAGCGGGGACGATCCGCGCTGGGAGTGCCTGGACTGTGGGGAGCAGGTGTGGGAGGAGGAGACGGTGTTGTGAATCTTCCTAAACCGCTCCCCGCCGCTGTTGATGCGAGCGACGTGTATTTCTATCACTTCCAGGGAATGCCGGCCACCGGGGCCGGGAAGATGGTGCTTCTGAAGTGGGCCGATTGCCACGCGCACGCGTTTTTGCTACCGTTGTGACTCCTCCCCGAAGTTCCAGGTTCCTCCCACACAGACTGGCCTCACGAAGGAGTCCCAGGGATGAGCCGTTGCATTTCCAGAGCGCCCGGTACGCTGACCCAGAAGATCGAGCAATCAATCGTCTTTGTTCGCGGGGAGAAGGTCATGCTGGACTACGTCCTTGCGGCTATGTATGGAGTGACTACTGGTGCCCTCGTCCAAGCCGTCGGTCGCAACCCCAGCCGGTTTCCGGAAGACTTCATGTATCAGCTTTCGAAGCAAGAGGTTACAAACTTGAAATCACAATCTGTGATATCAAGTTGGGGTGGCCGCCGCCATCGCCCTTACGCGTTCACCGAGCAGGGTGTCGCCATGCTCTCCAGCGTTCTTCGCAGCGAGCGTGCGATCCGGGTCAACGTGGAGATCATGCGGGCGTTCGTGCGACTGCGCCGTCTGCTCATTACGCACGCCGATCTGGCCCGACAACTGGAGGAGTTGGAGAAGAAGTACGACGCGCAGTTTCGCGTTGTCTTCGATGCGATTCGAGAGTTGATGGCGCCCACCGCCGCTCCAGAGAAACGTCGCATCGGTTTCAAGCCGCGCGACGAATGACGCCAACGGCCATGTAGTCTGGGCCGTCCAGAAGGAGCACTAGATCGAGCGTGCGAATGCTCCGCGGAACCACCTCCGCTCTGGACAACCGCTACCGCGCACGGTAACGTACAGCCGGTGAAAATCCAATGGCCAGCGCTCACTGAATGAAACCTCAGCCCCGTCATTTGCTCGATAGCTTGACAATGGCATTCGGTAATGCGGTCCTCTACGCTCTGCATCCGAGATTCGTACGGCGATATCTTCACGACATTGGCCGTCTGCCCAATATCGCTTATCCAAGACGCTATTCGGAACGGATGTTATGGCGCAGGCTCATTGATCATAGTCCGCAGTTCGTCGTTTTCTCGGATAAACTCGCCACCAAGGACTATTGTCGGCGCGTCTGCCCCGAGCTGCTCCTGCCGCAGACTCTCTGGACCGGAAAAGATGCTGACGCGATACCGGACGAACTTCTCCGTGGCGACGTCTTTGTAAAAACAAACCACGGATTCAATTTCAACTTCCCCATTCGAGGGGGAGTGTGTGATCGGGTGGAACTCAAAAAGAAGACGGACGCGTGGCTGAAATCAGTCCATGGCGTGGAAGCCGGGCAGTGGGCTTATTCGATGATCGAGCCGACGCTGTTCGTCGAAGAGGCTGTCGGTGACGCCGATCGCGACCTGCTCGACTTCTTCATACGGGCGAGCAACGGCAAGGCCATCCTCGGCTCCGTGAGTGGGCATAACAAGAGGCCGAACTCCTGGAGCAGATACCTCGATCTGGATGGTAATCCAACGGCCGGCACGAGTAGTAATGAAGGCGAAAGCCCAGAGCCGCTGCCGGAGGGCATCGAGATCCATCGGGCCTACCAGTTGGCGCTGCAGCATACGGAGAAGTTGAGCGTCGGCGTGGACTATGCGCGCTTCGACTTCATGTGGAACGGGACGAGTCTGTACGGCGGAGAGATCACGGTCTATCCCGCGGCGGGGACGAGTGAAATCACGAACCCCTCGGTTCACGCCGCTATCATCGACGGTTGGGACCTGAAATGCTCCCATTTCCTGCGGACATCGCATTCCGGAGTTGCGCGAATCTACGCGGATGCGCTCAAGAGACTATTGTGATGGGGTTCTAGTTCTCCAAATAGGCGTTGATGGCACCGCCCGTCACCGTGAGCGTCCCGACCCCAGCCAGCGGGGGCAGCGTTCCATTGAACGAAGCGATCAGGCGGTTGGCGTCGAAGGTCGTGATCGTCACGGTGCCGATGTCCGCGCCGAGCCCACCCCACCACGAGTCCGCCGTCCCCGTCCGGCTCACCGTGATGCCCATCTGCGACGGAATCCCGTACGCGTTGCCCGCCGCGACCGGGACCTTCGGAACCAGCGAGATCGAGTAGGCCGTGTTGTCGGCCGCGAGGCTGAATGTGCCGGCGCCCGGATGAATGCCGACGATCGTCGCCGCGTTCCACGGCGTTCCGCCGATGGTCGCGATGGCGGTGCTGCCCACGCCGGTGGGGAGCGGAGGGAGTCCGGCGTCGATCGTGATGTCGAACGCCCCGCTCGTCACGACGCGCGTGGCGGGCACCGTGGCGGGAAGAGCGCCGGCGGCGGTGAAGTCGAACGTCCCGGCGATCCGCTTGTCGGTTCGCGCGGTGAGCGTCACAAAACCCGCCGCGCCGCTAAACGGCGTTGTCCAGGAGTCGGGCGCGATTGTCACCATGCCGATTCCGCCCGGATTGGTGCCGGGGTTGACCCCGAGCGGTTGCGAAGCGGGGCCGATGAAGAAGGAGATGGTGACGATGAGACCAATCCCCGTCGAGACCTGATATCCCGAAATCGCCAGGGTGCCCTGCCGTGTCGCCGGGTTGTTGCCGGTGACCTGGATGGTATTCGCGTCGGCCTTGAAGGCCTGGCCGTCGACGGTGGCGGTAAAGGTATTGCCGCCGCCCCCTCCTCCGCCTCCACCGTCCGGATTGGCTGGATCGTCCCCGCCTCCGCAGCCCACTGCGAGCAATGCAATAACGAGCAATGCCGAGCCGACAATGCGTCCCATGCGGCACCTTCCCTTTGAGTGGTATGTGGAACTACGCCAAGCAGGGAAGAGTATAGCCGATTCGAGGCGAGCGCGTCGGTATTGCGGCGTTATGGTGCCACTTGATAGAATAACTCACACGTTAACGTGATCGACCGTGCCCCATTGAGCCCGGAGGCGACCATGAAATCTCGGCTCGGCGTGACCCGCCCGTTTTTGGCCATTCTCATTGCGTTGGCGCAACCGTGCCTGGCCACCGTGGCGTGGGACATCCAGGTCGAATGGAGCGACGCGGCGAATCCCAACGGTGTGTGGGTGTTCCGGGAGGGGGGCAACGTGCTCGGCCACGTCGCCGCATGGCAGCAGCCGGGTCTTGGCTACGTGCAGCCGGCATGGGCGGTCGGGGAAGTGTCGCCCAACGAGTACCTCCCGTCGTGGTTCAAGGCGACCGGGACGGTCGGCGGCCTCGACTGGGAAGTGGGCGATGTCGTGGTCCACACCACCGACCCTGCGAACGGCCCGACCCACGGCAACGCATCCGTGAGGTGGGTCAGTCCTGTCGCCGACACGATCGCCATCACCGGATCCGTCTGGATCACACGCGACATCGGCCGCTCCGCGGCGTGGACGCTGCTACGCAACGCCACCCCGCTGACGGGCGGCAGCGTCTCGAGCGGGGACCCGTACAGTCGGGCAAACCCCTTCGACTTCGCCGCGGGAAGCGGCGGCGCCGGCGTACTCCAGGGCATTCCCATGCAGGTCGGCGACTTTATCGAGTTGAGCCTGGTCACGACCTCGTCCAACACGCTCGGCGATATGGTGGGAGTCAATCTCCTGATCAACGGCGCGGTTACGGGCGTGGGTGACGGCCCCGCGCGCGCTCATTTTGTTCTCCACGATCCGGTGCCCAACCCGTTCAATCCGTCGACGACGATTGCCTTCGACGTTCCGGCGGGGGGCGCCGACGTCTCCATTTCGATCTACGACGTCACCGGCCGGCGCGTGCGAGGCCTGATGAGCGGGCGTCGCGACGCGGGAACGGGGAGCGTGACGTGGAATGGCCTCGACGATCGAGGGGTTGGCGTGGCGTCCGGCGTCTACCTCGTGCGGGTCACCGCGGGCGATTTCGAAGGGACACGCAAGATCACGCTGGCGAAGTGAGACAAGTCGGGATCACTGCGCGCGGCGGCAGTTGCCCGACCCCATATAGAAGATGCCGCCTGAATATCCCATGTCCGAATCCCACGAGCCGCCGAACGTCGGATCGAAACTCGCGCGGACAGTTGCAAGAGGGGCGAAGATCTCGACGGTTCCGTTCATGTTCATGAATCCCGTGACCGTGAAGTCGGGGTTGCCTCGGAACGTTATCGTCAGTTCGCCGTCCGGTCCGACCTCCATGGTCCAGGTGCCGGTGCTCACCAGCCCTCGGTCGGTGTAGCGGCAGGAGTTGCCGCTGTACGTGCCCGCATACGCCGCGCGCATTCCGCTCGTGAGATTCTCCTGTGCTTCCGCAGCTGGAACCAGCGGTCGCTCTCCCGCCTGGGTCGCCGCGGTCAGGCGCGAGATGATATCGCTCACGAGTGAGTCCGTTTCGAATTCGCTGATGTAATAACGAGAGAAATTGAGCGCGTCGCTGGCGGCGGCGGCGCGAACGGCGGCCGTCACCTGGATTCCATTCGACGGGTCCGCGTCATCGTCGAGTGGTCTGAAGGAAGCGCGCGATGTTCGTCACATCGTCGAAGGTCACACCACTGACCCCACCGAGATGGATCGGGCTAAGCAAGGAGGCGGCTGGTGCCTCTCCGAGGGAGATGCCGCCGATCAGAAACTCCACGTTCTTGCCGGGAACGTACGTGAATGTCCCGTTGGCGTCGGTGACACCCGATATTTCGCCGTCGGTGCCTCGCGCCGCCACATAGTCGAGGCCGGCGCACGGTGCATCGACGAAGACGCCTTCGTTGGCGGGGGGTACGGTGACGGGGGTTCCGGTCGGGGGTTCTTCGTCTCCACAACTGCACACGAACGCGACCCCGAGTACCGCGAGCAGAAAGAAGCGCCTCATTTGAGCACCATGATCTTGGAAACCGGCATGAACACAAACTCCTAGTCGAGCGGCGACGGCAGTTTGCCGCAGCGCATCGATCCCGAATAGAAAATCCCACCGATCATTCCCAGGTCAAACTCCCAAGTGCCGTTAAACGTGGGGGTGAACGACCCGCGGAGGGATCCGTTGGCCGTGAAGATCTCGACCCGGCCGTTGAGATCCATGGTTCCGGTGTAGGTGAACCCCGGAGTCCCTCGAAACGCAATCGACACCTCGCCGTTCGGCCCGACGTCCATGGTCCACTCGCCGCCGCGAGACCCGGGTTCGAAGGTGCAGTACCTGCCCCGGTAGGTGCCCTGATACCCCGCGCGAATTCCACTCTCGAGGTTGGCCTGCGCTTCCGCCGCCGGCACCAGCGGTCGCTCACCCGCCGCGGTCGCGCCCGTGAGAACCTGGATGATGCCGATGGTGAGCGGATCGGTGGCGAATGAGTCGACCGGCAGCGAAAAATCGAGCCAGTGGCTCGACGCCGCCTCGCGGACAGTGGCGGTCACCTGGATTCCGTTCGACGGGCTGGCGTCGTCGTCGAGTGTCTGCAACAGGCGCGCGAGATTGGTGGCGCCCGGGTCGGTCACATCGGTGGCACCGACGAGCTGGAGGGGAGTCATCCGGGCGGACGCCGGCGCTTCGCCGAGGCAGAGGCCACCGATCAGGAACACCACGTTCTCGCCGGGAATGTAGGTGAAGGTCCCGTCGGCGCCGGTGACGCCTTTGATTTCGTAGTCCGTGCCCTGCGCCGCGACATAATCGAGGCCAGCGCACGGCGCGTCGACGAAGATGCCCTGGTTGGCGGGCGAACCGCCCGTCCCGGGGCCCGTGGGTTCGGAATTGTCGCAGGCGCACATAGCGACGGCCAGCACGGCAGGGAGCAGGCAAGACCGAATGGGACGGATGCGGTGTGACATGATGCCTCAGTCTCTGGTGGGAAGCATGATGGTACGGACTGGGCGCAGAGGTGTCAATGACATGCACGTGCCTGGGGCCGCTGGCATTCGATCACTGAATACGCTAGGATTCGATTGTTGGGTGGGTGATGGGTGGTGTTCTTCGAAATCATTGGCGGGATTCGGGACGTCGAGGTCATTGCTGTCGGCGTGGGTATCCGGGACATTGCCCGCCTGAACCGTAAGTATGGGCACGGTCGCTGGAGAAAGCTCAAAGGCGTCGCGCTCGTGAGGCTTGAAGATGGTTCGCTCCACGCAGCGGAAATCCACTGGTACGAGGCGCACGGCATCGGTCGCCGCGGGCTCAAGATCAAACGGTTCCTCGACTAAAGCGCGCGCGCAGCGAACGCGCTTTGTCGTCTGCCTCGACAACAAGGGCTACGATGCTTCGCTGGATGTCCGAAAGATCTACCGCGTTGTGGCGGACACGAAAGCGGACAGGCTTGGGCTCGTGCGCGTGATAGACGAGTCGGGTGAGGATTACCTGTACCCCAGAAAGCTCTTTGCTGCGATCGAATTGAGTCCCTCCGTGCGACGTCGGCTTGAAGTGTAGATGATCGGCGAGAGGTGCGCACGCGCGCCAACCGCTGTTATTGACCCCCACTCCTGACCATTCTATAATGACCCGTCCGCGGCGACGTGCCGCCGACGAAACCCACACGCCGCCCGGGGACCACGGGCGGATTTTTCTGTGCGGACACAGGGCCGCCACCTAGGAAGCGCACATGCCGGTTACGCTGGTTGTCGGGGGACAGTGGGGGGACGAGGGGAAGGCGAAGATCATCGACTATCTCGCCCGCGGGATGGACGTGGTGGTCCGCTATCAGGGCGGCGCCAACGCCGGCCACACCGTGGTCGTCGGCAACGACCGCTTCGCCTTCCGCCAGGTGCCGTCGGGCATCCTCTACCCGCGCATCACGTGTGTGCTCGGCGGCGGGATGGTGATCGACCCGACCGCGCTGATCGAGGAGATCGACGAGCTCGCGGCGCGCGGGGTCGACATCGAAGGCCGCGTTCTCATTAGTGCCCAGGCGCACCTGGTCCTCCCGTACCACATCCTGCTCGACTGCGAGTCGGAGGATCGTCGCGAGGGGGGCGGCATCGGCACCACCCGCAAGGGCATCGCGCCCGCGTACGCCGACAAGGCCCGCCGCGAAGGGATCCGCGCGTCGGACCTCACGCGCAGCCCGAAAGATCTGAGCGAGCTGGTCACGGCGCACGTCAAAGAGAACAACAAGATCCTCAAGCTCCGCGGCGTGAAGGCGCTGTCGCCGAAGGGCGTCGCCGGGCAGATGCTGAAGGCGCGCCGGCGTCTCGCCCCGATGGTCACCGACACGCGCCCCTACTTGTGGCAGGCGGTCGCCGATGGCAAGCAGGTGCTGTGCGAAGGCGCGCAGGGGTCGCTCCTCGACATCGATCACGGCACCTATCCGTTCGTCACCTCCAGCTCGTGCACTGCGGGCGGCGCGGCGACGGGCACCGGCCTTCCGCCGGCCGGCTTCGACGCGATCGTCGGCATCTTCAAGGCGTACTGCACGCGCGTCGGCAACGGCCCGTTTCCCACTGAAGAGAAGGGAACCACCGGCAAGCGCCTGCGCGAGATTGGCCACGAGTACGGCACCGTGACAGGGCGGCCGCGCCGCTGCGGGTGGTTCGACGCGGTGGCCGCGCGCACAGTAGTGAAAATCAACGGCGTCACCGACATCGCACTGACCAAGCTCGACGTGCTCGATACGTTCGAATCGGTGAAGGTGTGCACGTGGTACCGTCTCGGCAAGAATACGATCAACGTGTTCCCGGCGGACGCGCGCGACGTGGCCGCGCTCAAACCCCAGTACGAAGAGCTGCCGGGCTGGAAGCAGACGACGACCGGCTCCACGCTCGACGACCTGCCGAAGCGCGCCATGGACTACATCCGCCGGCTCGAGGAACTGGTCGAGTGCCGCATCCACCTCGTCTCGCTCGGACCCGAGCGCTCGGCCATGCTCACGCTTCCGCGCGTGGGGCCGCGGTCCAGTCTCTCCAGCGTGTGAATTCAGCTCCGCGCGGCGCCTTGACACCGGCGTAAGGCGTGCGTAGAGTGGCCTGCGAATATCGAGCCGCTAGCTCATCAGGTAGAGCACTTGGCTTTTAACCAAGTGGTGCCAGGTTCGAGTCCTGGGCGGCTCACCACATGAGTCGGCGGGTCGCGACGAACGGTCGCGACCCGTCGGATCGTGGCCGAGGCGCTTCCTCCTCCCCGCCTTGTTTCGCTCCTTTCCGATGCGCTATCTTCTCGTTTACGCGCGCCTGCCCGCGCGGCAAGGAGGTCGCATGATCCGGATTCTGGTCGCATTCTCGACGACATTCGGCACGACGGAGAAGTTTGCCCGCGCGGTGGCGGAAGGCGCCGGGATGGTCGAAGGCGCGCGCGTGACCTTGAAGCCCGCCGCGGAAGTCACTGCCGAAGACCTGCTGGAGAACGACGCGCACATTTTCGGCACGCCCATCCATATGGGCTCGGTCGACTGGCAGATCAAGAAGATGATCGACACAGTCGCGGCGTGGTTGTGGGGACCGAACCGCCTGGTGGGGAAAGTCGGCGCGGTGTTCACGTCCAGCAGTGGTATTGGCAACGCAGGCTCGGGCGCCGAACTGGCGATGATGGCATTGCTCGCGCACTTCGCCGAGCAAGGCATGATCCTGGTTCCGCTCCCGAAGAACACGCCGGGATATTTCACCAACGGGCTGCACTGGGGCCCTACCGCGATCACCGGCGAGCACGAAGGCAAGCCGATCGGAGTTCCCGACGAGCAGCTGCTGGTGGCGCGGCACCACGGGATGAACGTGGCGCGCGTGACTGCCGCGGTCGCCGGAAAGCCACTGCTCAACCCGTGATCCGGCTGGAGTGAGCCCCCGATGACCACCCGCAACGTGAGGCCGTTCGTCCACCTGCGGGTGCTCTCGTCGTACAGCCTGGGACTCGGCCTCTCCACTCCCTACGAGATCTGCCAGCACGCGCGCCGCGTGGGCTTCGACTCCGTGGCACTCACCGACGTCAGCGGCACGTACGGCTTCGTCGAGTTCCATCGCGCGGCGCGGGAAGCCGGCATCAAGCCGATCTACGGCGTGCTGGTGTTCCTCGACTGGCGCAACCCGCCCGAGCGCGACGACACCCCCCACTGGCTCACACTCCTCGCGCTGGACCGTGCCGGCCTTCGCCACGTGAGCGCGGCGGCGAGCATCTCCGCGATCCGTCGCGAGCGGGGCGACGGCCTCTTCGTCGCCGACCTGGAGGGAATCACCGACGGCGTGGTGGCGATCGCCGGCGCGGCGCCGCGGCCGGATCACCCCTCGCCGCGCCACCTGTTCGCGCCGCTGGTCGAGATGTTCCACGACCGCCTCTTCGTCGAGTCGCGGGCCGGCCTGGCCGGCGACCACGCCGCGGCACAGGAACGCGTGCTCGCCGACGCGAGCGTGCTGGGTGTGTCACCGGTGCTGGTGCAGGATGTCCGCTTCGTGGGTCCCGCCAGGCCCCAGCTGGAAGACCTGCTCGCCAGCGCGGACGATCGCGCCTTCGAGCACCGCGTGTTCGGCGATGCGCGCACCGGTGGTGCGGGTGCCGACGACGGCATGCGTACCGCCGCGGACATGTCGGAATGGTACGAAAGCAATGCCGAGGCGTACTCGAACGCCGCCGTGATCGCGGCGCTGGTGCAGCCGGATCTCCTCGACGCGCTGGAGGAGAACCCCTCTGCTGCACCGGCGGGGTCGCTGGCCCCGGCGCCGGACGCACGCATCACGCTGCGCATGCGTGTGGACGCGGCCTTCGCGCGCGCGGCTGCCGAGATGGACGTGCCCGGCCGCGCGGCGCTACGGGGCATTCTGGACCGGGAGCTGGACGCGCTCGCGCGCACCGGCCTGGAGTCCGCCTTCCTCAAGTTCGAAGCGATCGCGCGCCGCGCGCGCGACGCCGGCATCGCGCTGGGACCCGCGAGCGGCCTCGCGTTCCAGTCGAAGTGCGCGTACCTGCTCGGCCTCACCTCCTTCGATCCCTACGCGGTGGACGAAGGGTTCCACCCCGCCTTCGTCGACGCGGTCGGCGACGGGTGCGTGCTCGACGTGCAAGTCGCACCCGACGACCGCCCCCGGCTGCTCGCGGTATTGAACCGTGCCTTCGACGACGCGAGTGTGGGGTACGTGCCCACCGTGGAGCACATCACCGCCGCGCGGGCGCTTCGGATCGTGGCGAAGCGGCTCGGCGTCTCCGCGTCCGAGTACGAAGACGCCGCGCGAGTGGCGTCGCGCCACCAGGGCGTGTCGCTGCGCGAACTGGCCGAAGAGAACCGCACCATCGGAATCATGTACCGCCAGAGCGCCGCGTTTCGCGAGCTGGTCTCGCACGCGGCGTCAATTGAAGGATTGCCGTTCGGGTTCGCGCGCACCAAGCGCACGCTGGTGGTATCGCCGCGCCCGCTGCGCGATTTCCTCGGCTATACCGTGAGCCCCGACACCGGCGAGCACTTCGTGCAATCGACGCGCGACTCGTTTCCGACCGGCGCGGTGAGCCGCATCGACGTGTCGACTCTGCATGCGCTGGCGGTCCTGGGGAGCAGCGCCGCGGGGTGGGACGGCGACAGGACCCGCGGGAGTGGCTACGAGCTGATCGAAGCCGACGACCTCGACGGGATCTACCTGCTCGAGGGAGCGCCTCGGCGGCTCGCGCGCGCCTTCGGAATCCAGGCATTCGACGATCTCGTGCTGTTCGTCGCCCTCATGCGGGATCGCACCAGCAGCCTGTCGCTGGGGGATCGACTGGTCGCATTTCGCGGCGAGCCCCTGACCACGCCCGCAGAGGCGACCGTTGGGAACGTCCTGGCAACGACGAACGGGTGGCTTCTGTTCAAAGACCAGGTGCGGGATGTGGTCGCGCGGCTCACCGGTCTTGCCAGCGATGAAGCCGCGCGCCTCGCGCACCGGTTTCGGGATCATTCGCCGGGGAACCTCGCTGCGCTGCGGCGCGAGTTCCTTTCGCTCACCGTGGAGCAGTCGGTTTCGTTCGAGGACGCGACGGCATGGTTCGGCCGCCTGGTGCGATACGCGCCGCAGGTGATGGATCGCCAGCGCGTCATCGCGGAGTGCCTGATCACCGACCGATGCCTGGCCATGAAAGCAGCGCACCCGCTTGAGTTCATGGCCCGGGTGCTCGACCACGCCGCCGACGAGGAACGGCGGGCGCGCTACCGCGAAGCCCTCGAGCGGGGCCGGCGGTGGCTGCCTCCCGACCTGCGCAAGAGTGGCCGCGGGTTCCGGGTGGAGGGGAAGGGGATCCGGGCGCCACTGTGGACGATCGACGGAGTCACCCGCGACGTGTCGGATCGGATCCTCCGGGCGCGTGGACTAGCCGGTATCTCGGCTCCAGATGAGTTGTTGATACAAACGGTTAGAGAGTATGGAGTAAGTAACACTTCAATCGAAGCGCTGGTGGCGGCCGGCGTGGTTCGGTCCGGCACCGGCCTCGAGGTCACACCCGAACCGGCGACCCGGGGCGCCAGCCACGGGGGGACGGCGCCGGCGCAGCTCGGAATGTCGCTCGAGGCGGAACCGGAGCCGGCCGCTTTGGCGCCCGCCCACAAAGAAGGAAACTCCGGCCAGGCGTTCCGCGTACTCCCCACAGTGCTGGAGTTCTATCCCCACCCGAATGCGACCCCGGTGGAGCTTGTGGGTCGCATCCGGAATCTCCGCGAGTTCAGGTCCGCCGCTGGCAAGCCGATCGGCTTCTTCGAGCTGTTCGACGCCAGCGGATCGGTGCGGGTGTTCGCACCCTGGGACCACGTCGTTCGAGCGGGTGAACCGCTCCGCGACGGGAGTCGCGCGGTCGTGCGAGGGAAAGTGCGGCTGCGCGACGGCAGGAAGGTGTGCGACGCGCTCGAAGTCGTGCCGACCGAAGAAGGGATGGGACATGGAGAAGCTTCCCCTGACAACCCGGCAACGGGAGATTCTTGAGTACATGGGTTCGTTCACGCGCGAGGCGGGCTATCCGCCGACGGTGCGCGAAATCTGCAGCGCCACCGGTCTCCGGTCGCCGCGCTCGGTGAGTCAGCACCTGCAATCGCTCGAGCGCAAGGGCTACATCCAGCGCGGCCGCGACAAATCGAGGGCCATTCGTTTCCTCGAGCGCCCGGAGTCGCTGGGATCGGCGGGCACGGACGCAGTCGTGTCGCTCTCGGTTCGCGGCCGGGTCCTGGCCGGCCCGGCCACCATCCCCCCCACCGTCGACGGACCGAGCTACCTGGTCGATCGCGCGCTGTTCGCGGGACCCGATCACTTCCTCATGCGAGTGGAAGGCGATTGCATGGCGGACGCGCACATTCTGAACGGGGACTACATCGTCGTGAGCCCCGCACCGGAGGTGCACACCGGCGACATCGTCGTGGCCCGCGTGGGGTCGGAAGTCGCGGTCAAATGCTACGAGTTGCGAGGCGACGGCGCGTTTCTCGTCTCCCAGGGCGGGTGGTTGCCAGTCGATGGACCGGGGCCGCAGGTGGAGATCGTCGGCCGCGTGGTCGGGCTGATTCGTCCCGCTTCCCCCGCATAAACGACGGGATTCGCCTCGGCGGAGCCGGACGGGGTCCGTAGACTCTCCGCGAGATTGCTCACGCTACCGCGTGATCCACTGACGCCACTGCGGGTTTCCGTTTTCGTTTGACAGTCCTCGATCCGATCCGTAGCTTCAGGGTCCTCGTCACGTTCTCGGCGTCCCCATCGTCTAGAGGCCCAGGACACCGCCCTTTCACGGCGGCGACACGGGTTCGAATCCCGTTGGGGACGCCACTCTTTCCAAACATCTTGAGCAAGACGGTTAAGTCGGCGTGGCCGCTCACTGCGAGAAAGTCTGACCTTTTCAATCGCTCTCGATAACTTGCTGCGATAACATCAGAAACGACCTGAAATCCCGCTGGGGGTGCCCGACTGCCCGGAGGACTCGGCCAATGATCGGTAAGAGCGTTTCCCACTACAATATCATCGAGAAACTCGGTGAAGGTGGGATGGGCACTGTCTACAAGGCCGAAGACACAAAGCTGGGACGCCTCGTCGCGCTGAAGTTCCTCTCTTTCCGTTCCGTTCCAAGCAAGGACGAAGCAAGCCGTTTCATTCGCGAGGCGCGAGCGGCCGCCGCTCTGGATCATCCAAACATCTGTGCTGTCCATGAGATCAACGAGGTTGATGGTACGACGTTCATCGCCATGGCGTACGTCGATGGAGGGAGTCTGCGCGACAAGATCGAGTCGGGACCGCTCGAGATTGGACAAGCCGTGAGCCTTGCGATCGATATTGCGGCCGGCCTGGAGGAGGCGCACGGGAAAGGAATCGTTCACCGTGACATCAAGCCGGCCAACATCATGGTGACGGCAAAGCAGCAGGCGAAAATCACCGACTTTGGTCTCGCAAAGTTGATCGGGAGCACGAAGGTGACTCAAACGGGGGCGACGGTTGGGACGGTAGCGTATATGTCACCCGAACAAGCGCTGGGTCAGGATGTGGATCAACGCTCGGACATCTGGTCGCTTGGTGTCGTGCTCTACGAGATGCTGACCGGCACGCTACCGTTCAGAGGCAATCATCATCAGGCGGTCATTTACCAAATCGTCCACGGAAACGTCGAGCCAGTCACTGCCATCCGCGCAGACGTGCCGAGGGAGCTGGAGGGGATAGTCGCCCGGTGTCTGACAAAGAATTGTGCCGAGCGGTATCAGAATGTGACAGAGCTAAGGGACGATCTACGAAGACTTGGATCCGTCTCCGGAGGCCCGGCCACGCGAAAGAAGCCGAGCCGGAAACTCTGGGTTGGAGTTTCTATCGTACCAGTGACCGTGGCCGTGATCGCGGCCGTCCGAGCGTTCTTGCCCTCTCCGGAGCCTATTGATCTGCGCGTGGCCGTCTTCGATTTTGCGCTCCTCGCCGACGAGCCGGATCCTGTCACCGTGGCGGGATTGATGGCGGGGATTCGAGTCGGGTTGGCCGATGCCGATGCATACACGCTCATCAGTCCCGAATACCTGAAGGATATTCAGCGGCGGAAGATCGGCTCGTCATCGGAGGCGGTTTCTGGTGAACAGATGTTGCGCGTCGCTCGGGAAGCCGGGGCGAGCCACCTCGTAACCGGCGAGGTTGTCGAGGATGCTGAAGGATCCCACGTGATGTGGCGGCTGATCGAAGCAAAGCAGGGACAGGTGGTCAGGGCAGGCAAAATAGATGAAGGCAGATGGTCCGACCAAGCGGACGGAGTGGTTCGCGTCGTGGGGGAAGACCTGTTGGCGCTAACGAACACCGAGACTGACCGGCAATTCTCTGAGGTGGTCGAGAAGACATCTCAAAACGACGATGCATATCGACACTATGCAGCGGCACTGGTGGCTACGGAAGCCGGGCACCTTGACGATGCCCGGCGAGATCTGCTCCGGGCGGTCGAGTTGGACAGTACGTTTGCACTCGCCTACGTTGCGCTGAGTCAGAACTATGATCCAAACAAGGAAATGGACCTTGCGCAGCAAGCCGCCAAGGAAGCGTGGGCGCTTCGGGAACGCTTGGGGCGGAAGGAACGGCTGCTGCTCGAAGCTCACGAGCTTTATCTGGAATACAAAGTTGGACAGGCAGTGAAGGCGTACGAGAGCATCCTGGTCACCTGGCCGGACGACAAGGAGGCGTTGCTTGGTCGCGCACGAACCCAATTCTACTTTCGGTTCTGGAAGGACGCGCGCGACTCCGCCGAACGAGGGCTGCGGTTCTACCCTGAAGAGACGGCGTTTCTGCAGGTGTTGGCCGCGGCTTTGAGCCAGCTCGGTGAATGGCCGCGGGCCCTCGAGATCGCAAAGAAGACTGTGAACCTCCGCCCGAGTTCCCTGGATGCAATGGGGACACTGGGAGATCTTTATCTGAGGATGGCAGAACCCGACAGCGCGGCCCGTGCGTATCGGGAAACTCTTGCGCTGGAACCACAGGACCTCTACTCCGCGTGGGGATTGAGCTGGTGTGCCTACGGACGTGGAGATCTTCGCGAGGCAATTCGGATTCAAGAGGAACTTTCCCGCGATCCCCAGTACGCGGAATCAAAACGGCGCGGGTTGCGCGCCACCGGTTATTATCTGTCATTGCCGCTTCTATACTCGGACGCAGGTCGGCTGAAGGCCGCGAAAGAGGCGCTCCAAAGTGAAGCCGACTTGCCTTTCTCCAACCTTGGCGATGTCCTGGTATATGCGGGCCGGGCGGAGCTGGCGCTACCGCACCTGATGGTGGTCAGCGAGGCAGCTCGGCGCCAGTCCGAAACGCGCGGGAATGAGACGGGGATACTGGCTGCGCTGCAAAATGAAGCAGGATGCCTCGCCCGCATCGGGGAAACTGTCAAAGCCAGTCAGATGTACGAGGAACTGGTTCGCCGGGTGACGGCCAATCCTGACCTACCGCGCGGATTCTATCAGCGGAATCTGGAGCTGGCCGCGACTATTGGTCTGGCCGAAAAGGAACCTCACAAGGCACTGGGCTATCTAGATGAACTCTTCGACGACGGGTTTGTCAGGCTCGTTCCAGGAGAGATACTCATTCTGGAAACAAAGGCGGAGGCCTACGTTCAGGCTGGTCAAGTGGATCGTGCGATCGCCGTGCTGCAGGATGTGGTTCGAGTGTATCGGAGTCGAGCGCTGGCGCATTGCCGGCTGGGAGAATTGTATGAACAGACCGGAGAGTATGAGGAGGCTCGCAAAGCCTATTCGAAATCGCTCGCCCTCTGGTCGGAGGCCGACACGGACTACCCATATCCCCAAAAAGCCCGCGCGCGTCTAGCAGCCATTAGATGATCGACTCGGCACTTTTGTCACGGCCCGCGGAGCGCCGCCGTTCTTGCTCCTGTTGGCGGGCGATGCCTGTTGACAATTTTGCCGGTTCGCTCAGCTTCGCGTGGCGGGATCGCGTGCGGCGTGCTAAGCTCCCTTCCCCCCCATGCGCACACGCGCGCGGCATATCGCTGGCGGTTGGGTCGTGGTTGTGGCTCTGGTCGCGGCGTTGTTTATCTTCACCTCGAGCGCGTTTGCCGTTGAACAAACGGTTGCCTTGAGCCCGTCGATCGGCGATGAGATCGATCGCGCCGAGCGCGACGCCTACCACCTCTTTCCCGACGTTTCCGGCTTCGTCTCCGCGCGCATCGTCAAGCTCGACAAGGGCTATCGCGTGGACTTCACGTATCGCGACAACGACCAGGCGGTGCACGAGGGCTCGCGCCACATCAGCGACGAGACCTTCGAGAACACGCGCCTCCACGCCGGGCTCGTCGAGGCCGCACGCGGGGCGACGTCGGGCGACGCGGCGCTCGATGCGCGCGTGCTCTACGGCACCGCGCTGCGCCTGGCCGCGAGACGGGCGCTACGACCTCTCCAATTCGCTCTTCGTACGAGCTCCAGCACGATTACCCGGCGCAGTACGACAGCCTGCACGCGCGCGCCGCCCACGAAGACGTGGCGCGGCTGCAGAGCGCGACGGACGGTCTCTTTCGCAGCGGCTCCTCGATCGACCAGAGCGGTCGCACCGACGTGTTGATTTTTTCGGGCTACTACGGCGTGTGGCTCGCGATCGGCATCCCGATCGCGCTCGATGTGGAATCGTCGGAGGGATTCGCGGCGTTTCTGGTGACGGTACCGGCCGCGTGCATCTTCGTGGCCCACGAGGTCACGAAGAATCGTTCGGTCACCGAGGCCGACGCCGAGATGGTGTCGCTCGGCGGGTGGTTCGGCACGTGGCAGGGGGTCGGATGGACCGCGATCGCCGACAAGCGCACGGAAGGCGTCGTCGGCGCCGGCGTTCTGGGCGGACTCGCCGGTGTCGGGCTCGCGTGTGCCCTGAACAAGGCGACGGAACTGTCGGAAGGGCACGCGACGCTCATGAACTCCGCGAATTGGTGGGGCACGTGGTTGGGACTGCTGGTTGCGGCCGGTAGCGAAGCCGACGGGGACGATGTCCTCGCGAGCGCCCTGATTGGAAGTTCATTCGCGGTGGGTCTGACGGGAATGGCGGCCGGAAACACCACGCTCACCGAACGGCGGGTCCGCTACATGAACATGGGAGGCATCCTCGGGGGCATTTTCGGCGGGGGCGTCATCCTGCTGGCCGGCATCGAGGACAACGGCAGGGACGCGGCAGTGCTGGGCGTTTCCAGCATCGCCGGCGGGTACCTGGGAGTGCGAGTGTCACGACCGAGAGACAACAAGCAATCCCGATGGAACGGGGCGATCGATGGATCGCTTGCGCTCGACAACGCGCCGACGCTCCACCCCATCGTGGGCTGGTCCCGCCAGAACTCGGAAACGCGCATTGGTCTCGAAGTGAGATTCTGACCCATGCGACGCCGTCTGGCCACACTGCTGCTCGGGGTTGTCTTGTTCTCGCCCCTGGACGCCCGGGGGCAGTGGCAGGTCGACGGGGCGCTCATCTCCACGGCTGGCGGGTACGAGCCCGTGATCATTTCGGACGGGGCCGGGGGGGCGATCATCGCGTGGTAGGAGTATCGCAGCGGGACGGGTGAAGCTATCTACGCCCAGCGGGTGGACGCGTTCGGCGTCCTCCAGTGGACAACAACGGAGGCGTCGCCCTCTGCAGCGCTGAGAACTTTCAGACCGCTCCCGCGATCGTCTCGGACGGTGCCGGGGGAGCGATCGTGACGTGGTACGACTATCGGGTTCCCCAACCAGTTACGACATCTACGCCCAGCGGGTGGACGCGTCGGGGTTGTACAGTGGACAACCGACGGGGTCGCTCTCTGCACTGCGGAGAATCTCCAACAGTTCCCACGATCACTTCGGACGGTGCCGGGGGCGCGATCGTCGCATGGGAGGACTTTCGAAGCAGCTTGACGTCACCATCTACGCCCAGCGCGTGAACGCGCTGGGGGTTCCGCAATGGACGCCCGACGACGTCGCGCTCGGCATCGCTGCGGGCGGCCAGCGTTCTCCCAAAGTTGTTGAAGACGGTTCGGGGGGAGCGATCGTCGCATGGGAGGACTTTCGAAGCAGCGTTGACGTCACCATCTACGCCCAACGCGTGAACGCGCTGGGGGTCCACCAGTGGGCGGCCGATGGAGTCGCGCTTGGCACGAATGGCCACGCCCCTGCAATCGTTTCCGACGGTGCGGGGGGAGCGATCGTCACGTGGCAAGACTATCGAAGCGGAGTCGATTCCGACATCTACGCGCGGCGGGTAAACGCGGCGGGGACTCCCCAGTGGACGGCTAACGGCGTCGCCCTTTGCACCGCCACGAAAAATCAGCAGGCTCCCACGATCGCCTCGGACGGTGCGGCGGGCGCGATCGTCACGTGGCAGGACCGCCGCGACGGCGTCTACGATTCCAACATATACGCTCAGCGCGTGGACGCCGCGGGTATCCGGCGGTGGCTCGGCAATGGCGTGGCCCTCTGCAGCGCCGGGGACAGCCAAGAGTTTCCCAAGATTGTCGCAGATGGCGCCGGGGGAGCAATCGTTGTGTGGGAGGACTATCGAGACGGGCTGGCTACCGACATCTATGCGCAGCGCGTGAACGCGTCCGGGGCTCCCCAGTGGGAGGCGAACGGCATCGCGCTCTGCGTCGCCGCGCACGAACAGCATGCTCCCATGATCGCCCCGGATGATGCCGGCGGAGCGATCGTCACATGGGAGGATTATCGCACCCCCGATCCCGGCATCTACGCGCAATATGCAATCGGTCCATTGAATGCCGTGGCCATCGTGTCCTTTGATGCAGCGGAAGTGGCAGGTGTCGTCACGTTGCGAAGCACCTTCCGCTCCGATCTCGGCGTCCAAGCCGTGAATGTGTACCGAGCCGTCGGCGCGAACGACGATCCGCTGGTGGTCATCCATCGCGCGGATGACGTGCGGGGCGATGGCTTCGAGTATGTCGATCGGGACGTCGCTCCCGGTCAAACCTACCGTTATCAGATAGGCGTCGTTGACGCGGACGGGGAGTTCTTCTCTCCGGTCGTGACGGTCCCTGTGGATGCGATCACGGGAGCGCTGTCACAGAACCAACCCAACCCGTTCAACCCGACCACGACGATCCGCTTCGTGCTGCCGGTGCGCGAGGACGTAACCCTGGCGATCTACGACGCGAACGGTCGCCTGGTGCGGACACTCGTGAATGAAGTCGAAGGGTACGGCGCGCACGAGGCCGCGTGGGACGGCCGTAACGACGACGGCGCCACGATGGGATCGGGCGTGTACTTCTATCGGCTTCAGGCCGGGAAGTACACGGAATCGAAGAAGATGGTTCTCCTGAAATAGTCGACTCACCTGTTTCAACACCGCTTCTAACATTGGAGTTCGCCCCCATGCGACAATGCCTCGCCCTTCTGGTTCTCGTTGCTGGCATCTACTGGTTACCTCGAGGCGCCCAGGCTCAATGGCAGCCCGATGGCGTCCCCATTTCCACTGCCGCGAACGACCAGCGTAATCCCACGATCATCTCGGACGGTGCGGGAGGCGCGATCGTCACGTGGGAGGACTTTCGAGACGTTTCCCACATCTACGTCCAGCGGGTGGACGCCTTGGGCGTTTCCCAATGGTCGGGGGACGGCGTCGTGCTTTGCACGGACGCGAACTACCAGATTGGTCCTACGATCGTCTCGGACGGTGCTGCGGGAGCGATCGTCACCTGGTTCGACTTTCGCAACGGCGGCCCCGACATCTACGCCCAGCGGGTGAACGCCTCGGGGATTCCCCTGTGGACCGGGGACGGCGTCGCCATCTGCACGGCCGTGGACTACCAGCAAGTTCCGAGGATCGTCTCCGACGGTGTGGGGGGAGCGATCGTCACGTGGCAAGATGATCGAAGCGGCGTTAGCGACATCTATGCTCAGCGGGTGAACGCGTCGGGGGTTCCCCAGTGGGCGGCAGATGGCGTCACCATCTGCACGGCCACGAGCTACCAGACTAGTCCCGCGATAGTCCCGGATGACGCGGGGGGAGCGATCGTCACCTGGGAGGACTGGCGAAGCGGAGCTCCCGACATCTATGTCCAGTGGGTGAGCGCCTCGGGGGTTCCCCAGTGGACGGCCAACGGCGTCGCGTTTTGCACCGCCGCGAACTTTCAACTCTATCCGATGATCATCTCCGACGGCGCAGGTGGAGCAATTTGCACCTGGGAGGACTGGCGAAGCGGCAACGCCGACGTCTACGCCCAACGCGTGAGCGCCCTGGGGGTTCCGCAGTGGACGGCAGATGGCGTCGCCCTCTGGGTGGACGCGAACCGCAAGACTAGTCCCGCGATCGTCTCCGACGGCGCAGGGGGAGCGATCGTCACGTGGCAGGACTATCGAAGCGGGTCGGACATCTACGCACAGCGCCTGGATACCGCGGGAGCTTACCAGTGGGCGACCGACGGCGTAGCCGTGTGCGCCGCCGATGATGGGCAGCAGTATCCCAGGATGGCATCGGACGGGGCGGGAGGAGTGATCGTCACGTGGGAGGACTTTCGAAGCGGCTACCCCAACTCTGACATCTACGCCCAGCGCGTGAGCGCTGCGGGGGCTCCCCAGTGGACGGCCGATGGGGTCGCGCTTTGCACCGACGATAGCACGCAGGCTGCACCCATGATCGTCGCGGACGGTACCGGGGAAGCGATCGTGACGTGGAGCGACTATCGAAGCGGCGCGTCCGACATCTATGCGCAGCACGTGACAGCCCCCCTGAATGCCGTGGCCATCGCGTCGTTCGACGCGGTGGAGGTGGACGGTGTCGTCACGTTGCGAAGCGCGTTCCGCTCCGACCTCGGTGTCGAATCGGTGAACGTGTACCGAGCCTTGGGCACCGGTGACGATCCACTAACGGTCATCGAACGCGTGGGCGGCGTTCAGGGTGATGGCTTTGAGTATGCGGATCGGGACGTGGCTCCCGGTCATAGCTACCGCTACCAGATTGGCGTCGTCGACGCCGACGGGGAGTTCTTCTCTCCGGTCGTGACGGTTTCCGTGGACGCGATCACTGGAGCGCTGTCACAGAACCAACCCAACCCGTTCAATCCGACGACGACGATTCGCTTCGTGGTGCCGGTGAGCGAACAGGTGACGTTAGCGGTCTATGACACGAGCGGGCATCTGGTGCGGACACTCGTCGACGAAGTCGAGGGGTACGGCGCGCACGAAGTCACATGGGATGGGCGCGATGACGAGGGTGTCGCGATGGGTTCGGGTGTGTATTTCTACCGCTTGCAAGCCGGGAAGCACATGGAGTCGAGAAAGATGGTGTTGCTCAAATGAAGCGTGCCTTGCGTATGGAAGTTCGAATATTTGCACGAATGGTCCCATCGCTGGCGGGCGTGTGCCTCCTCCTGGGACTCGGGTGTGGCGGCGGCGACTCGGGGGAGAGCGTCACTCCCCCTCCTCCGTCAACCGACAGTCGTATCTGGACCGTGCAAAGCACGGCATTCATCCTCCAGGGTGTATGGGGAAGTTCAGGAAGCGACGTGTTCGCGGTCGGGTATAGCGGGACCATCATGCATTACAACGGGGCGGCCTGGAGCGACATGACAAGCGGGACGAGCGATGACCTTCTCGGTGTCTGGGGGAGTTCGGGAAGCGACGTGTTCGCGGTCGGGTATAGCGGGGCCATCCTGCACTACAACGGGAGCACGTGGAGCCCCATGGCCAGCGGAGCGAGCGCGTACCTCTCCGGCGTCTGGGGGAGTTCGGGAAGCGACGTGTTCGCGGTCGGGTATAGCGGGACCATCATGCATTATAACGGGGTGGCCTGGAGCGACATGACAAGCGGGACGAGTCGATGACCTTCTCGGCGTCTGGGGGAGTTCGGGGAGCGATGTGTTCGCGGTCGGGAACGGGGGCAGCATCGTGCATTACAACGGGAGTCACGTGGGGCGTGATGGCCAGCGGAACGAGCGCCAATCTCCACGGTGTCTGGGGGAGTTCGGGAAGCGACGTGTTCGCGGTCGGGGAAGATGCCGTTAGTGGTGACGCTGCTATCTTCCACTACAACGGAAGCGATTGGAGTCCTATGACGAGCGGACCGGCTTACCTGCTATATGGCGTCTGGGGAAGCTCGGGGAGCGATGTGTTTGCGGTCTCTCCGACCGGCGCAATCCTGCACTACGACGGGCTCGCGTGGAGCCCCATGACCAGCCCGACGGTCGGCGATCTTTCCGGCATCTGGGGGAGCTCAGGAGGCGACGTGTTCGCGGTAGGCGGCGGGAGAACCGTCCTCCATTACGACGCGAGCGACTGGAGCACCATGATCCACACGAGCAGTCAACTCCTCTCCGGTGTCTGGGGGAGTTCGGCGAGTGACGTGTTCGCGGTCGGGGATGATCAGGACGGTCCCCTCCTGCACTACGACGGGAGCGCGTGGAGTGAGATGAGCGGGAGCACGGAATCGCTTTACGGTGTGTGGGGGAGTTCGGGGAGCGACGTGTACGCGGTGGGATACGCCATTCTGCATTACAACGGAAGCTCATGGAGCATCGTCAAGCCCCGAGGGACTGTCACCTTTCTGCGCGGCGTGTGGGGAAGTTCGGGAGGCGATGTGTTCGCGACCGGAGACGGCGGCACCATTCTGCACTACACCGGGGGCGATTGGAACCCGATGACCAGCGGGGTCACGGTATTTCTCGGCGACGTGTGGGGAAGCTCGGCAACCAACGTGTTCGCGGTCGGAGACAACGGGACGATCCTGCGCTACAACGGCAGCGAGTGGAATCCAATGGCTAGTGGGACAGGAGAGGATCTCTACGGCGTCTGGGGGAGTTCGGGAAACAACGTGTTCGTGGCAGGGTCGAACGGCACCATTCTGCATTACACCGGAAGCGCGTGGAGTCCCATGACCAGCCACACCGCTCAATCGCTGTACCGGATCGGTGGCAACTCGGCGAGCGATGTGTTCGCGGTCGGAGACGGCGGCGACGGCAACATCGTGCACTACAACGGAAGCGCATGGAGTGCGATGACTAGCGGGATCACGGAATCCCTCTACGGCGTCTGGGGGAGCCCAGGGCACGACGTGTTCGCGGTGGGAGAACCTGGGGTAATACTCCACTACGCCGCGCCATAGACCAGGTTGCTCTGCGGCCGGAGTACGTGCGCTATTCCGCGGTGTCCGGCGGGTCCGGGCGCATCTACGCCGGGGTCGAGTTCAGCGGATCCCCACTCGCGGTATCCGTTGTGGGCGGCATGGTAGCTGGCGCGGCCATCGCCCTTGCCGCGGGGTTCGAGTAACCGTGGCGCTCAGGGGATGGCGTAGGCCAGCGCGTTGATGTTCATCCCCGCTCCCACCGACGCCAGCACGATGCGCTGTCCGGACTTCAAGCGCTGATTCTCCAGCTTTTCCTTCAGCAACAGATCCAGCAGCGTCGGGATCGTCGCCACCGAGCTGTTGCCCAGCCAGGAAATCGTCATCGGCATCACCAGATCGGGCGCCGGATCGCTCCCGAATAGTTTGTACGTCCGCTCGAGGATGGCTTCGTCCATCTTGGCGTTGGCCTGGTGGATCAGGATCTTCGATACGTCGCGCAGGGTGAGGCCCGCCTTGTTGACGCACTCCTTCACGGCCCGCGGGACGAACCGCAGCGCGTACTCATAGAGCCGGTGGCCGTTCATCTTGAGAAACAGATCCCCTCCGTTGAACTGGGGATTGTACGAATGGCCCAGCTGGAGGAGGTTGGTGTGTTCGCCGGTGTCGGAGCGCGCGCAGTGCGCCAGGATTCCGACGGGCGTATCCGACGTTACCCCTTCGAGCAGGGAGGCACCGGCGCCGTCGGCGTAGATCATGCTGTCGCGATCGTGCGGATCGCACACGCGCGACAGGGTTTCGGCCCCGATGACCAGGGCGCGCTTCGCCTCGCCGGACCTGATGAAGCAGTCCGCCTGGATGATCGCCTGCAGCCATCCGGCGCAGCCAAAAGTGAGATCGTACGCAACGGTCCTGGGGTTCTTGATTCCCAGCCGGCGCTTGACCCGCGCCGCGAGCGATGGAACCTGGTCCGAACGGCGATTGTTCACGGCCACGTCGCCGAAGTTGTGGGCGACGATGATGTAGTCGAGACCTTCCCGGTCGGCCGCCGAAGACGTAAGCGCATCCTCCGCTGCCAGGTAGGCGATGTCGGACGTGGTCAGATCATCCGGGATATATCGCCGCGCCCGGATACCGGTGATGGCTTCGAACTTATGAATGGTCTCCTCGTTGCTTCGCTCGAGCTTCTTACCGTCGGGGCCGTAGAATTCCCGGCCGAGGAACTCGGCGTTAGGGACCAAGCGTTCGGGGATATAGCTTCCCGTTCCGACAATGGTTGTCCAGATCGAACCTGTTTTCATGCAGTAACCGACCTCCGGCAGGTATTGCCACCGCGTCCGGCCAATCCTTCCGCCTCAATAATAGGATTTCGGCCAAAGTCCTGTCGAGCCTGAACCTGCGCAAATGACGCCTCCCGAGACACCTAGCCACCCGGGCCCGGACCGGCTAGAATGCCGGTCACGCCGCGTATGGGACCTCGTTTTCCGGCCCGCGCGCGAGTCTCGCAATGAACGGACACACACTCGAGGGGGTACGCGGCGCCCGGAGTCGCAAGAAGCCGGCGGTCTCGCCGGCAAGCCTGCGGCGCGCGTTCTGGACCATCGTCTGGCCGCGACGAAGGCTGGTTCTCCTCGGACTGCTCCTGGTCGGGATCAACCGCCTCGCGGGGCTGGTCCTGCCCGGTTCCACGAAATACTTGATCGACAACGTCATCGCCAAGCACGACACGGGCATGCTCAAGCTGCTCCTGGTGGTGGTCGGCGGCGCGATTCTCGTTCAGGCGATCACGTCGTTTCTCTTGACCAGACTCCTGAGCGTCGAGGCCCAGCACCTGATATCGACGCTCCGCGCGCAGATGCAGGAGCACGTGATCCGGCTGCCGATCGCGTTCTTCGACAGCAGCAAGAGCGGCGCGCTGGTATCGCGCATCATGACCGACGTCGAAGGGGTGCGAAATCTCGTCGGCACCGGGCTGGTGCAGCTGGTGGGCGGGCTCCTGACCGCCACGGTGGCGCTGGTGCTCCTGATCCGCATGAACCCGCAGATGACGCTCTATGCGTTCGTCCCGCTGGTGTTCTTCGGCCTCATCTCGATGAAGGCGTTCGCCTACATCCGCCCGATTTTTCGAAAGCGCGGCGCCATCAACGCCGAGGTGACGGGAAGGCTCACGGAGACGCTCAACGGGATCCGGGTCATCAAGGGTTTCCACGCCGAGCCGCAGGAGTACAAGGTGTTCGCCGCCGGCGCCGACCGCATCTTCCAGAACGTGCGCGAATCGCTCACCGCGACCAGCCTCGTCACCAGCATGGCGACTCTATTGATGGGCTTCGCGAGCGTGATCATCATGGGGCTCGGCGGCACCATGATCATCCGCGGTGAGATGACGGTCGGGGAGTTCGTGTCGTTCACCCTCTATCTCGCGTTCCTGGTCGCCCCGATCGTGCAGATGAGCAACATCGGTACGCAGATGACGGAAGCCTTCGCGGGCCTGGACCGGATGGAAGAGATTCTCTCCATGGAGACGGAAGGGATGGAGCCGGAACGGACGGTCGTGCTCGATCAGATCCGCGGCGACATCGGTTTCGAGAACGTGTCGTTCGCGTACTCCGACGTGGAGGTGCTCACGGACGTGACCTTCGAGGCCCGCGCGGGGACGGTCACCGCGCTGGTGGGGAGTTCCGGCTCGGGGAAGTCGACCATCGCCGCGCTGGCCGCGTCGTTTCGGACCCCGACCAAAGGCGTGGTCCGCATCGACGGCCATGACCTGCGCACCGTCCGGCTCGAGAGCTACCGAAGCCACCTCGGCGTCGTGTTCCAGGACGAGTTCCTCTTCGAGGGGACGATCCGCGAGAACATCCTCTTCGCGCGGCCGGCCGCGAGCGAGGTGGACCTGCGCGCGGCGGTCGAGGCCGCCCACGTGCGCGAGTTCACGGATCGGTTCGCGGACGGGCTGGACACGCTGATCGGGGAGCGCGGGGTCAAGCTCTCCGGAGGCCAGCGCCAGCGGGTCTCGATCGCGCGGGCGCTGCTCGCCGACCCGCGTATTCTTATCCTCGACGAGGCGACGTCGAACCTCGACACCGAAAGCGAGGCGTTCATCCAGGAGAGCCTCGCCGGCCTGATGTCGGGGCGGACCACGCTGGTCATCGCCCATCGCTTGAGCACCATCCGGCGCGCAGGTGAGATTCTGGTCCTCGAGGGCGGGAGAATCGTGGAGCGCGGGAACCACGACTCGCTGATCGCGAGTGGCGGACGCTACTACCAGCTCTACACCTACCAGGCGCGCATCTAGCGGTCGAGTGCGCATGCGGTCCCGCACCGAAAGATGGCTCGACTGGATCCTTCCCGTGGTCGCGTTGGCGGGGCTGACGCTCCCGTTCTGGATGACCGACCTCGACGTCTCGATGGCGAGCCGCTTCTACACACCCGCGGTGGGATGGTCGCACGGCGGTGAGTTTCCGTGGAGGTTCCTGTTTCACTACGGCGTCATTCCCGCGTGGGTGATAGCCGTCTCCGCACTGGTTGTCTTCGTGGCGTCATTCTGGGCCGCGAGATGGCGGCGGCACCGGCGCGCATCCATCTTCCTGGTGCTGGTCATGATCGTCGGCCCGGGCCTGGTGGTGAACAACGTGTTCAAGCAGCACTGGGGGCGTCCGCGGCCCCGCGACCTGGTGCTGTTCGGCGGCGACCGCGACTACGTGAAACCATGGGTGAAGAGCCCGCGCGAGAACGGCAACGCGTTCGTGTCCGGGCACGCGGCCACCGGATTCTACCTGCTGACCCCCTATTTCCTCCTGCGCCGGCGGTCGAAAGCGTGGGCGGCGTCCTTCGTCGCACTCGGAATCGGGTACGGCGCGCTCATCGGGGTGGCGCGCATGGCGCAGGGCGCACATTTCTTAAGCGACATTCTATGGGCGCTCGGGTTGGTGTACTTGAGCGCACTCGCGCTCTTCCACGCGCTTCGACTCGACCGTCCGGGTCCTCTTGCCGGTGAATCCTGACGTGCCGCCGGCGTCGCAGCCCTTCGACGTGGGTGTGTTGCTCCCCGGCGTGGGGGTGTTCGGCGGTGTGCGCCGTTTCATCGAGATCGGCAACGAGTTCGTGCGGCGCGGGCATCGCTTCGTCATTTATCACCCGCAGGGGACGCCGCCCCAGTGGTTGCCGTTTTCGGGGGAGACCCGCCCCACGGCATCGCTCTCCGGCACCCGCCACCAGGTGCTCCTCTGCAACAACCCGCCGCAGCTGGGCGAATTCGAAAAGGCGAGTGCCGAGCTGAAGCTGTTCTACTTCGCGCTGGAGGGAATCCCGGGCGAGCGCCGCATCGCGCGCCATCCGGGGTGGGTGATCGCCGTCAACTCGAGCGGCCTCCACCGGAGGCTCCAGAGTCGCCACGGCGTCGACGCGGAGAAGGCAATCGGCGGAGTCGACCTCGCGACCTTTCACCCCGCGGCATCGCCGCGCGTGAGAGGGGGCCCGTACCGCGTGCTGGTGTTCGGGCGCACCTCCCGCAAGCGGAAGGGAACCGGGCTCGCGATTCACGCCGCTGAATCGCTAGCGCACTCGCTCGGCCCGGGGAAGGTCCAGCTCGTGTTGTTCGACCACGTGGAACCCGGCAGCGAACCCGAACCCCGTCCGAGGACCTCTGCGTTCATGGACGTCGAAACCCACGCCAATCCATCCCAGGCCGACCTCGCCGCGCTCTACGCGAGCGGGGACGTGTTCGTCAGCGCCGAACGGCGCGCCGGCTGGTCGAACACGGTCGCGGAAGCCATGGCGTGCGGCATTCCCGTGGTGTGCACGCGCTCCGGCACGCTGGATATCGCCGTCCACGGTGAAACTGCGTGGGTGGCCCGGTGGCGCCATCCCTGGTTCTTGTCGCGGGGACTGCGAGCGCTGCACGACGACCCGGCCATGGCGGCGCGGCTGCGCGCCGCCGCGCTTACCCGTATCGGCGACTTCACGTGGTCGCGCGTGGCCGACCAGCTGGAAGCGATCCTGCTCCGGCGCCTCGCCTCGCCGGACAGCGGCGCGGGCCGCGGCCGCACGGTTTGATTCGGCCGCACGTTTCGTCTAAGCTGGTAGTCGCATGAGCGCTCCATTCGAGAAACTGGGCGAGCAACTCGGGGTGTTCTACCTCGGTCGGGAATATGACCTCGAGCACGGAACGCCCGGCGCCGCGCCGCTTCTCTACGACTCCAGGGACCTCTCGACCCACGCCGTCTGCGTCGGCATGACGGGCAGCGGCAAGACGGGGCTGTGCGTGTCGCTCCTGGAAGAGGCGGCCATCGACGGCATCCCGTCCATCGTGATCGACCCCAAGGGCGACCTCGTCGATCTCATGCTCACCTTCCCCGATCTGGACGCCGCGTCGTTTCGCCCCTGGGTGAGCGACGAGGTGGCGCGCCAGCAAGGCATCACGCCGGAGCAACTGGCCGAGCGCGAGGCACAGCGCTGGAAGCAGGGGCTGGCGGAGTGGGGGCAGGACGGCGAGCGTATCCGGAGACTCCGGGACGCGGTCGAGTTTGCGGTCTACACGCCCGGGAGCGATGCGGCGCGCCCGGTGTCGGTGCTTTCCTCGCTCGACCCTCCCCGCGTGGGCGAATCCCCGGATAAGAACTTCCTCGCCGAGCGCGCGAGCGGAGTCGCATCCAGCCTGCTCTCGTTGCTCGGGGTCGACGCGGATCCGGTCAAGAGCCGGGAGCACATTCTGGTGACCACGATCCTCCAGGGCGCGTGGAGCGAGGGCCGCGCGCTCGACGTCGCAGGGCTCGTGCGCCTGGTGCAGACGCCGCCGTTCACGCGGGTCGGCGTGATCGAGATCGAATCGTTCTTTCCGTCGAAGGACCGCTTCGCGCTGGCGATGCTCTTCAACAACCTCCTCGCCTCGCCTGGGTTCCAGGCCTGGCTTTCGGGCGACGCGCTAGACGTCGATCGCATGCTCTACGCACCCTCGGGAAGACCACGCGTCGCCATCTTCTCGATCGCGCACCTCGACGACGCGGAGCGCATGTTCTTCGTCTCGCTGCTCCTGAACGAGGTGGTCGCATGGATGCGCACACGCCCGGGGACGACGTCGCTGCGCGCGGTGGTCTACATGGACGAGGTGTTCGGCTATCTGCCGCCGGTCGAGAATCCGCCGTCGAAGAAGCCGCTGCTCACGCTGCTCAAGCAGGGACGCGCGTTCGGCGTCGGCGTGGTGCTCGCCACCCAGAACCCGGTCGACCTCGACTACAAGGCGTTGTCGAATGCAGGCACCTGGTTCATCGGACGGCTGCAGACCGAGCGGGACAAGCAGCGGCTTGCCGACGGGCTCGCGAGCGCCGCGTCGGGGGCGGACGGCGAGGCGATCTCCCGGATGATCGGTGCCCTGGGCTCGCGCGTATTCCTGCTGCACAGCGTGCACACTCCCAGGCCGATCGTGTTTCAGAGCCGGTGGGCGCTATGCTACCTGGCCGGTCCGCTGACGCGCGTCCAGTTGCGCGCATTCCGCGGGGCGGCGGGCGAGACGGTGGCGCGCGCGGTCACATCTGCGCCGGTGCCAGCGGCACCCTCGGGCGCGCATGCGTCGAACGCACCGGTGCTTCCAACCGACCTGCCGCAGCTCTTCGAGCGGGTGCAGGTGCCGACGACGTACGTCCCCTTCGCGCTCGGCGAAGCGCGTGTCAATGTGTCGCTCCCCGACGGGAGTCCACACGCGAAGGTGGTCCGGCTTCGCGCGCCGCTGCGCGCGGACGCCGCTGCACCCGACTGGGGTGCCGCCGTGGAGCTGGCGTCGCTTCCCGACGCGGGAGCGGAACCGGTCGCGGGGGCCGGATTCGCCGAGCTCCCGCGCGCCGTAGGCCGGGCGGGCGTGGCCGCCGGGTGGCAGCGGTCGCTGGCTGACGCGCTCTATCGCGGGCCGGCGATCACGCTCTTCGAAGCGAAGCGGCTGCGGCTGGTGTCGAAGCCGGGGGAGAGCGAGCGGGATTTTCGCATCCGGATCGCGGATGCCTCCCGCGTGGACCGCGACGCGCAGGTGGACGCACTCCGCGACAAGTTCGCCACGCGTCTGGCGGCGGTCGAGGACCGGATTCGGCACGCCGAGCGGGCGGTCGCGCGCGAGAAGGACCAGGCGAGCAGTCAGCGCATGCAGACCGCGGTCTCGTTCGGGGCGACCCTGCTGACGGCGTTCCTGGGGAGAAAGGCGATGTCGCAAGCGACGCTCGGGCGGGCCACCACGGCCGCGCGCGGCGTCGGGCGTGCTACCCGGGAGGAACAGGACGTCGCGCGCGCGCAGGAGGATCTCGGCGAGTTGCAGCGCAAGCGCGACGAACTGGCCCGCGAGATGGAAGGCGAGCTGGCGAGTCTGTCGGCCGCCGGGGAGGCAAGAGGGGAAGCGCTGACGAGCCGCGTCGTCTGGCCCCGCAAGGCCGACATCGAAGTGACGCGCGTCGCGTTGCTGTGGGGCCGCGACCGGGCGTAGGCGCGCTCAAGCACCGGTCAGCACTGCCAAGAGAAGGGCGCGATTCGCATCGCGCCCTTTCGGTTTCCGGCACGTGCTCGAGGAGATTGTCGCGCGCCGACTCTCCTAGTCGCCCGCGACCACCGGCGACCCCGTGGCCGGGAAGTACGTGATCGCGTGCGCCTCCCACACGCCCTGGACGTGCACGCGACTGCACGCGCCGAATCCATAGGTGGGGTCGGTGAACGGCCGGCGATTCTTGTCGGTGATGGTGTAACGGTCCACGAGCACCCACACCTGATAGACGGCCTGCTTGCCCTCTGGCACCGGCTCGGGCGTGTACTTCGTCTCCACCGACGTCTCTTCATAGACGGTCTTGGTCACGGAACTGGAATAGCTCGCCTCGATCGCGGTCTTGAGACTCGCGAATCCGTTCTGCACCTGACCTTCCACGGTGACGGCCACGGCCCACTCGTCGCACTCCGTCTTCTCGACGCCCCTCGTGACGGTGGTCGTGATCTCCTGGCTGAAGCCCGGCGGCAGAATCTGACTCCGTCCTGCGACCATCCAGAAGCGGTCGCGGCACAGGTACGGTTCCCTGTCGAGCGGCCGAGGAGTGGCGGTCCAGACGGCATCGTACCAGCAGATGTCGACGCCGAGGAATCCGCACCGGCGGTAGCCGAGATCGGTCGCTGTATGGCGGTAGTCGGCCGGCTGCATCCCGTCGCCGCGCGCATCCAGCAGCTGGAGTTTGAACGGTGTCGGCGGGCGATACCCCCACTGGTCAGGCAGGTCGCCCATCCACGTGCCCGGGTAGTCCGTGCGGTTCCAGCCGTTGCAGGTGACAATCCAAAATGATTCCGTGCATGAGCGGTTGTCTATCCGCCAGTCGGCAAGCAGGTTCTGCACCTGCGGCGCGAAGGCCACGCGCAGCGGCTTCACCACCGAAACGGTTTCGGACTGCGCTTCGCTGGTCAGGCTCGTCGGCTTGGGAACCGACGGCATCGCTCCCAGGTCCTCGGGAACGTCGGCCGGAGGTGCTACCGGATTGTCGTCTCCGCAACTCCCCACCCCGGCGATGAAAGCGCAAAGCACCAGAGCGAAGACCCGGCCGCGGATGGCCGGCCCTCCCCGAATGATATGAGTGTGATTGGTATTCACTGATCCTCCTAACTGGTTTGGCCCTCAATATCATTATGGGACCGTACCCACCGGGGCGGCCATGATGCGATTGCATCATTTCTCGTCGGCCTGCTGCGCCTCCAGCGCCACCGCAATCCGGCCAGCCCCGGGCACGGCTGAAAACGCAAGAGGGCGCGACTCGCATCGCGCCCTCTCGGCTTCCGGCAACTCGATTCGAGGCGGTTTCCGTCTACGGTTTCCGCTTCTTGTAGTGACGGGTTTCGACTTCTTTACCCAGGTCCTTCGCGTTCAGGAGCGTGAACGTGACGCGCCGGTTCTGGGCCATGCCTTCGGGCGTGTCGTTGGAAGCGATGGGATTCTTCTCGCCGTACCCCTTGGTCTCCAGATTGCCGCCCTTGATCTCTGAATAGTGAGAGGTCAACCACGCCTTCACCGATTCGGCGCGGCGCTTGGAGAGATCCTCGTTGGTCTTCTCAGCGCCCTGCGAATCGGTGTGGCCGCCGATCTCGACTTTCGCCTCCGGCCAGTCGTTCAATACCTCACCGACCTTGTGCAGGTCCGTCTCGGACGCCGGGAGGATGTCGGTCTTGCCGGACGCGAACTCGATGTTCACGGATACGGACTTAGAGTCCAGGAATTGCTGGTAGGTCTCGCTCACCGGAATCGGACAGCCCTTGGAATCGACCGCGTATTCCATCGACGTGCCGGGGCACTGGTCCACGCCGTCGAAGACGCCGTCGCGATCCGCATCCGACGGGCACCCGTTGGCGTCGACCGTGGCACCCCTGGGCGTCCTCGGGCACTGGTCGCGCCCGTCGACCACGCCGTCATTGTCGGAGTCCTTCGGGCAACCGTATCGATCGACGGTGGCGCCTCGCGCGGTTACCGGGCAGCGGTCGATGCCATCCGGCACGCCGTCGCCGTCGCTGTCCGTCGGGCAGCCGTGGGTGTCGACAATCGCGCCGCCCGGGCTCCCGGGGCAGCGGTCGTCCTTGTCCTGGACACCGTCGCCGTCGCTGTCACCGGTGGGGCCCCCGTGGAACGGCCACGGACGCGACAGATCGTAGATGATGTCGTTGGGGTTGGAGCTCGCGTGCTTGTGTCCGGCGGTGGCCGTGACGGCGAACCCCGCGATTACCACGACGAGCGTTGCGGTCAGGCAGCGCACGATATTCATTCGGATCACTCCTTCAGAAGCGGTTGGGATTGCGACACGCGCAGCGCGCCGCCGACGCGCATCTTAGCGTATGTCAGAAGAAAGTGGCAACGCCGGCGTGGTGGGCGTCATCGTTGCTTCAAGTGAAAGATGAACTCACTGGCAGAAGTCGTCATGCGGACGCCACCAACGCCACCTTGACCGCGCGACTCCCGCGCCGGCCCAGCGCGAGGGCGAGCCCGTGGTCGAAGTCCGCCAGCGGCACGACGTGCGAAACTAGCGCTTCCAGTGCGCGGCCGGGTTCACTCGCCAGCAGGTTCGCCGCGGCCTGAAACGCTCCGCGCTTCGCCCCGCCGTGGGTCGCGTCGTGGTAGCAGAGACTCCCGTGCAGCGAGATCTCCTTGAGCCACAAAGGTGTCCAATCGACCCGGGGTAGACGCGCGACGTTGGCGAGCAGCGTGATCGATCCCCCGGCGCGCGTGAAACGAAGCGCGTCGCCCACGGCGGCGTCGCCGCCCACGCACACGAAGGTGGCGTCGAACCCGCCGACGTGGATGCGTGGGCCCAGGATCGGTTTCAGCAGCCGTCCGCCCACGATGCGCGAGAGGGCGGGGACGTAGTCGCCGTCGCGCTGCATCACGACACGATGGGCGCCGAGACGCTCCGCGTGCGTTTTTTGAAATTGGTGGCGAGCAAGGACCGTCACCTCCGCGTCGGAAAGCATCCGCAGCGCGGCGAGGGTCAAGAGACCGACCGACCCGGCGCCGATCACCAGCACGCGCGAACCCGGCGCCGGCGGCCGATCGAGCACCGGGGAGACCGCACACGCGAACGGTTCGGTGAGCAGGGCCAGACGATCCGACACGTGGTCGGGGACGCGGACGACCTGCTCCTCGTGCGCGACGTACTGCTCGCCCCAGCTTCCGCCGAGTCCGCGGGTGGTTCCCAGCAGCATGCCGGGCGCGATGGCGCCGTCGGTGAAGTGCTCGCAGCGCGACGGATGGCCGCCCGCGCAGTGGGGGCACGGCGGGTCGATCCCGCGCACCGCGCACGCGAGCAGGGGATTCACAACCACCCGCTCCCCACGGGTGACGCGTGTTACGGCGGCGCCGGTTCCAATCACCGTGCCGACGTTTTCGTGCCCGATCACGAACGGAAACGACGAGAACGGCGAGGTGGAGGGCGACACGCGCAGCCGCACCAGGTTGAGGTCGCTCCCGCATATGCCGCCCATGCGGGTGGCCACGCGCACCCAATGCTCGCCCGGGAGCGCCGGCGGCTCCACGTCGCGAAGTTGCGTGCACCGGTAGGCACCGGTCAGCGCGCGCGGCGTGATTGCCCCAGCGGCGCGCGTCAGCAGGTAGCGCGGGATGGCGCCGTCGAAGACGACCGCTTTCATCCCCCGGCTCCCGTCGCGGAGCCCGGCGGCGCGCAGACGCGCAGCGCGTTGGGGACCGCCTCGATCACCAGCGGCGACACACTGTCCACGACCTCGCCGTCCACTTCGTAGCGCAGCGGTCCACCGGTGTCGACGGTGAACGACGACGCCTGGCGCATCACCACGTGGTCGAGTCCTTCGTGCGTGCCCTTCGACACGATCGAGAACAGGCGCGCGCGTGTGAGCGGGCCCGCGTCGCGGATCGCCACCGCGTCGAGGCGCCCGTCGGAGAGACTCGCGCGCGGGGCGATATGGAACGACCCCCCGAAGTAGTTCGCGTTGCTGATCGTGAGCATGAGCACGTCGAGCGGCATCGGCGTCTCGCCGTCGGCGGCGAGCGTCACCCGCGTTCCCGGAAAACGGAACAGCTGGCGCAGCGCGCAGAATCGGTAGAGAAGGTCGCCGCGAAGCAGCGGCGTGCGCGCCGCGTCGTCGATCACGGCGATGTCGAAGCCGAGGCCGACCACGTTCAAGAAATGCCGGCCGGCGACGCGGCCGACGTCGATGGTGGTGGTGGCGCGGTCCGCGATCGCGCGCACCACCTCGTCGATGCGCTCGTGGCGGATGCCGAGCGATTTGCCGAAGTCGTTGCCGGTGCCGGCGGGGAGCAGGCCGAGGATCACGTCGCGGCGCCCGCTGCGAACGATCCGGTCGGCGGCGACACTCCAGGTGCCGTCCCCGCCGACGGCGACGATGCGCTCTGCGCCGCCGGCGATCGCGCGGTCGAGGAGACCGACTTCATCGCCGGCCCGCTTCGTGTAGACGGGTTCGACCTCGCCCAGGTGGCGCTGCAGCAGGCTGACGTAGTCGCGCAGCCGGCCGGCGCGGCGGCCGCGACCCGCCGCCGGGTTGACGAGTACGAACGTGGATCCGCTCCGGGACATGGGAACGGTGACGGTGGTGAGCGCTAGATGCTCTGGAGCTCTTCGAACGTCTGGACGCCGTTCTTCATCCACAGCTCGCGGAAGGGGAACGACGCCACGTCGGCGTTGAGAACGGGTTCGCACATGGGGTGCGGGTGGAGCACCAGCTCGCCCGATTCCTCCTCGTGCTCGGTGAACTCGCCTTCCATGTGGATGTCGGCCTTGAAGCGGCGGCTCGCATCCACCGTGAACGCCTGGTAGAGGTGGTTCACTTTCGACCAGCGGTGCGGGTTGACCACCATGTCGAGGATCCCGCGGCCGTTCTCGTGCGCGTGCACGCTCACCGCGCCGTTCTTGTCCGTGAAGTCGACCTGGATGTCCGCCATGAAGTGGGGAAGGTGCCAGCGCTCGATGGCGTGCAGGCGCGACGCTTCCGTGCTGGTGCCCACCGCGAAGGGGAAGAACGCCGAGCGTGGAAACTCGCCGCCGACGCCGATCATGGGCGGTGTGATCACCGCCAGCACCAGCTCCTGGTACGTGCCCACCTCGCTCCCGGTGAAGTCGAACGCGGTCACCGCGAACACGCCGAGGCCGTGCTTGACCTCCATCGGTTCGAGGTGCGCCGGGAGCGCCCGCTTCGCGGCGTCCCGGGACATCTCGAAGAATGCGCTGACGGCCTGGCTGAAGTGGTACCGGGTCAGGGGCATAGGAAGCCGTGTCGGTCGAGGACGCGCGCGATGATATCCGCCGCTTCGCGCAGTTCCTCGCGCGTGTGCGAGGCCGTGACCGAGATGCGCAGTCGCGACCGGTGCTTGCCCACGGCGGGGTAGCGCACGGGATTGAGGTAGACGCCGTTGTGGATCATGTCCTCGGCCACCTTGAAGATCCGGTCGTCGTCGCGAATCATGATCGGTATCACCTGCGACTTGGAGTCGCCGATGTCGACGCCGCGGCTGCGCAGGTGTTCCTGCAGGAGTGCCGTGTTTTCCCACAGGCGGGCGCGCAGCTCGGGCTCGTCGCGCGCGATCTCGCACGCCTTGATTAGCCCGCCGACCACGCCGGGTGCCAGCGCGCACGAGAACACGTATGAGCGGCCGAAGCCCTTGAGATAACGAATGAGCTTCCGCGAGCCGACGACATAGCCGCCCTGGCCGCCGAGGCTCTTGGAAAACGTTCCCAGGTGGATGTCGATCTGGTCGTCGAGGCCGAAGTGCTCGGCGACGCCGCGGCCGTTCTTCCCGAACAGGAACGCGGAGTGCGCCTCGTCGATCATGATACGCGCGCCGTTGCGCTGGGCCACTTCCACGATCTCGGGAAGATTGGCCAGGTCGCCGTCCATCGAATACACGCCCTCGACGATGACGAGCTTGCGACCGGGGAAGTCCTTGAGCTTGCGGTCCAGGTCGGCGGCGTTGTTGTGACGGAAGTAGCGGACGTGCGCCTTGGAGAGGATGATCCCGTCCACGATGCTCGCGTGCGCGAACTGGTCGGTGACGACGAGGTCACCGGAGCGCATCAACCCGGCGATCACGCCCAGGTTGGCGCCGTACCCCGAGGGAAAGAGAAGGCACTGTTCCTTGTTCTTGAACTGCGCGAGCTTGCGCTGCAGCTCCTCGTGGAGCTCGGTGGTCCCGCTCAGGATCGGCGAGCCGGACGCGCCGGTGCCGAAGCGGCGGGTCGCATCGCACGACGCCTCGATGACCTCGGGCCGGTAGGACAGGCCGAGGTAGTTATAGGAAGCGAGGTTGATCAGCCCGTGCAGCCGCGCGTGGTGGAGCTGCTCGACCACGTCCACGCGCGGGCGGGGGGCACCACTCATCGGCTGGCCGAACAGGTAGTACCCGGCCGGCCGGGCCTCGTCGAACCAGTCGTCGAACGGGTTCAGGATGTCGAATGGGTCCTTGCCAGAACCCCAGAAGAAGTTGCTATAGTCGAGGTCGTTCGCCGTCGACGAAACGGGAGCGGCCGGCTCCGGGGCCGGCGCGGATGGCTCGACAGGGGCTTTCGGCGCCGACTCGGGCGCGCCGGCGGCGTCTTGCACGCCGTCTCGTAACGGTCTGGGTGGCATCGGATTCAGTCCCTCCTCAAGAGCGTGGCTGTTACTCTGCCGCATCGCTCCCGGGGCGTCAAGCGATTTACCCGCGCGACACCGCTCGCGGCTGCGGCGCGAACCATGACTCTCGAAACCGCATGAGATTTGTGAATCAAGTCGTTGGCACATTGGCGATTGCCATATTTGCCATTTTCTTCGTGCTGGGGGATGTCGGTGGGAGGTTGATCATCGTCCCGCTGCTCTGGATGTTCCCTCGACAGCGGGAGACGATCCAGTGCCGGTGGGTGCAACTCGGGCGGGACTTCATCATGGTGACGCTTCGGATCGTGGGACGCGCCCGCTTCGACATCATTCCAAGGATCCCCTGCCAGGGCGGAATCCTGATCGTGTCGAACCACCAGTCCCTGGTCGACATCCCGGTGGTCTACAAGTGCGTGCCCGACGGGTACCCGCGCATGGTATCGCACGCCCGCTACGGGCGCGGGGTCCCGCTGGTGTCCCTGACCATGAAACTCATGGGCGGCATCCTGGTCCAGCCCGGGCGGACCGGGCGCGCCGAGCTCGAGGCCCTCATGGAAACGGCGCGCAAGAGCGACCACCCCATCGTCATCTTCCCCGAAGGGCACCGCACCCGCGACGGCGAGATCCGGCCCTGGAAACGCGCCGGACTGGAGACGTTTCTGTCCGCGCGCGAATGGGCCGTCCACGTGCTCGTGATCGACGGGCTGTGGCGCGCCGCGCGCATCCCCGATTTCATCCGCACCATCGCGACCGTCGAGTGCCGGGTGGAATCGGCAGGGACGTTCGCGTACGACGGCCGCGGGCGCGCGAATCACGACGAGTTCATCGACCGGTTGTACCGCGCGATGTGTGATAAGCTCACCGAGATGCGAGGCCGGGGCGACGCACGGAGCGAGACGCGTTCGGGCGAAGGTGCGGTGAAGCAGCGTGATCGATAACATGAAACCGGCCGACGAATCTCGCGCCGTGGTGCGGCCGCTGCCGCGCGCGGCATCGACGCCGCACGACCCGGTTCCTCCCGAGGTGCGCGACATCGTGGATCGGCTGCGCGACGCCTGCGGCCGCAACCTCGTCGGACTCGTTTTCTTCGGGTCGCGGCTGCTCGGCACCTCCCCGGGGGAGGACAGCGCAGCGGACCTGTTCGTCGTGGTCGAGAACTACCTGCGCTTCTACGAGGCGATCGGATCGCGGCTGCCGACCGCGCGTCACAGCGGCATCATGGCGGCGCTCAACCGCGTGTTGCCCCCCAACATCATTTACCTGAACGATCCCGGCGGGCTGCGCGCGGGTGCCAAGTGTTTCGTGGTGAGCGAGGGCGATCTGGCCCTGGCGCTCTCCCCGGATGCGAAGGACCACTTCTTCCGCGGCCGTCTCTCGCAGCGCGTGCACGTGGTGTACGCGCGCTCGGAGCGCGACCGCCAGGCGTTCGACCTGCGCATCGACGCGACCCGCCGTCTCGCGCTGGACTGGGTGCCGCTCTACCTGCCGGACACGTTCGGCGTGCTCGACTTCTGCCGCCGCATGATGGAGGTTTCCTACGCCGGCGAGATCCGTCCGGAGGCGCGCTCGCGCGTGCACGACGTCTATCAATCGCAGGTGAGCTTCTTCCGGCTCGTGTACGGGCGCGTGCTGCAGGAGGGGGTCCGCGATGGGACGCTGGTGGCGGACGGCGACCGCTACCGGCTGGCGAAGCGGCCGTCGTGGCGCGAGCGCCGGCGCTGGCGCGCGTTCTTCCAGCGCTCGAAGGCGCGCGCGACGCTGCGCTGGTTCAAGTACATGCTGACCTTCGACGACTGGCTCGACTACATCGTGCGCAAGATCGAACGGCGATCCGGCATGCGCATCGAGCTGACCAAGGCCGAGCGCCGCTTCCCGGTGATCCTGCTCTGGCCGAAGGCGATCCGGGTGATCCGCGCGATGCGCTCGGCGGAAGTGCGCGCGGCCGCGCGCGGCCCGGCGCCGGTCACCGACCGGGGCGACGCGTGAGGCGCGAGCTGGCGGTGCTCGCGGGCGTGGTCGGGTTCGCGCTGGCGACCATGCTGGTCTACCGCCTGCGCCCCGCGAGCCGGACGACGGCCGACCTGACCGGACGCGGCGGGTCGTTCGTCCTCGGATTCTGGGTGCGCAACTGGTTCTACTGGCTGATTCGACCCGTCACCCGCGCCTCCCTGGCGCTGGGATTGACGCCCCTCTTCTATAATATGTTCGCCGTGGTGTGCGGCGTGGGCAGCATGCTCGGTTACGCGACCGGGCACTTGCCGACCGCCGGCTGGCTGGTGTTCGTGAGCGGGATCGCCGACGTGCTCGACGGGGAGGTGGCCCGCGCGACGCACTCCGCGGATTCGCGCGGCGCGTTCCTCGATTCCACCCTGGACCGGTTCACCGAGTTCTTCGCGTTTGCGGGAATCGCGTATTCGTCCGCGCCGGGGTGGCGGACGCTGGCGGTTGTGGTGGCGCTCGGCGGATCGCTGCTCGTGAGCTATACCCGCGCGCGCGGCGAGAGCCTGGGGGTGCTGTGCAAGGTCGGGGTGATGCAGCGCGCGGAGCGGATGCTGCTGCTCGGGCTGGGGTCCATCCTTGATCCCGCCCTCTCGGCCCGGGCCGGGTGGGGGGAGGGGACGATCGTGGCCATCGTCGTCGTCGTTATCGCGGTCGGGACGGTGTGGACATCCGTATACCGAACGGTCTGGATCGCGCGGGCGCTCAAGGGGCGCTAGAAGGCAACCGGGCGGCCCTTCGGCCCGTATGCTACTATCCATCCCACCACGTTGTCATTCAACCGGAGGAGTTGCCACGCCATGAGATCGGTGCGCCCGTTCGGATTCATGTGTCTCTTGCTCGTTGCCCTCACGTTCGCGTTCGTGCCGGCATTTGCCGACGAACCCCGACTCGATCCCAACGTCGCTCCGACCTCGGAGTCGATCGACCTGCAGCTGGATGCCGACCAGGAGAATTACGCCGGCACAGTGCGCATCGAGCTTCGGGTGCTCAAGCCGACGAAGGAGTTTCTCTTCCACGCTGAAGAGATGACGCTCGACAAGGTCGAACTCACGGGCAAGGCCGGCGCCGTCGGCGTGACGGTCGCGCCGGGCGGCGACCGCGGCACCCAGCGCGCCACCACCGCCGGCGAGCTGGCGCCCGGCGACTACATGCTCTCGATCGCCTTCTCGAAGCCCTACAACACCAAGGCCGTCGGCCTGTACCGCGTGCTGCAGGACGGGCGGCATTATCTCTTCACGCAGTTCGAGTCGCTCGACGCGCGCAAGGCGTTCCCGTGCTGGGACGAACCCATTTACAAGATCCCATTCCAGATGACGCTCACGGTTCCGCTTCTGCACGAAGGCGTCACCAACACGCCGCTCGAGAAGGAGACGCGCGGGGCGACCACGAAGACGCTTCAGTTCAAGCGTTCTCCGCCGATGTCGTCGTACCTGGTGGCGATCGCATCCGGACCCTTTGAGAGCGTTCCCATCACCGGGTTGTCCGTACCCGGCCGCATCTACACGGTGAAGGGCCAGAAGGCCAATACCAAGACCGCCGTCGCCATGGCCCCCGCCATACTCAAGGCGGTCGAGGCGTACTTCGGGACCAAGTATCCCTACGAGAAACTCGACTTCGTCGCGATTCCGGAATACTGGTTCGGTGCGATGGAGAATCCGGGGCAGATCACCTTCCTGGACAAGATCCTGCTGATCGATCCCGCGGCCGCGACCCTGGCGCAGAAGCGGCGTCTTTCCGTCGTCATCATCCATGAGGTCGCCCACATGTGGTTCGGTGATCTGGTGACGATGGCGTGGTGGGACGATCTCTGGCTCAACGAGTCGTTCGCGGACTGGCTGGCGAACAAGATCGCCGTTCAGTTGAATCCCGAGTACCACCAGGAGACCGTGGATGTGCAGGAAGTGAGCCACACCATGACGGGCGACGCCAACGCGACCACCAACGCGATCCGCAAACCGGTCGATTCCGGGGCGGACATCATGGAGGACCTCGGCCTTGACTATCAGAAGGGCCGCACGGTGCTGCGCATGGTCGAAGAGTACATCGGCGACGACGCGTTTCAGCGCGGCGTGCGTCAATATATGGAACGGTATAAGTGGAAGAACGCGGTGGCGGCCGATCTGTTCGCCGCGCTCTCGGAGGCATCGGGCAAGGACCTCGAACCCATTCTGTCGAGCTATCTCGACCAGCCCGGCTTTCCGCTGGTGCGCGTCGACGTGGGTGCCAACGGCATGCTCACCGTTTCGCAGAAGCGGTTCCGGAACTACGGCGCCGAGGTGAAGGACGAGAACTGGGTGATGCCGGTCCGGCTGAAGATCTCGGACGGCAAGAACGTGCAGAAGCGCGTGGTCCTCCTCGACAAGCCCGAGACCCACGTCGAGGTTGCCGGCAAGGTGGACTGGGTGATGCCGGACGAAGGCGGCGTGGGTTACTACCGGTGGGTCGTTCCCTCCGACATGATGATGAAGCTGGCCCAGAAACCGGCGGAAACCATGTCGAGCCGCGAACGCACCCGCTTCCTGGGCAACGCGCGCGCCCTCCTCAATGCCGGCGAAATCACGGGCAGCGAATACCTGGCGATCGCCGCCTCGCTCGCCAACCACCCCGAGCCCGAGATCATCACGTCGGTGACGGGGGAACTGGGCAATCTCGTGATCCCGTTCGTGACCGACGACCTGCTGGACGCGTTTGCGACCTACGTGCGCCAGACGCTCGCGCCGGCGCGGGCGCGCTACGGGCTCGAGCCGCGTGCCGACGATCCCGAAGACGTGAAACTGCTTCGCCCCATGCTGCTCAAGTGGCTCGGTGACGCGGGCCGCGATCCGGAAGTACTGGCCTATTGCCAGAAACTGGCCGCGTCCTACATGAACGATCCCGCATCGGTCGATGCCTCGATCGCGGGCACCGCTCTCGAGGTCGCGGCGGGTCCCGGAGACCGGGCGATGTTCGACGCGTATCGCGCGAAATTGGAGGCCGCGAAGTTGCCGGCCGATCGCACCCGCTACCTGGGTGGACTGGGTGGGTTCGACGACCCGGCGCTTCAGGACGAACTTCTGAAGTACGCGCTGACGGATAAGATTCGTGTCACCGAGACCTATATGGCTCTTGGCGGGCTGGGCAAAACCGACACTGGTCGCACCAAGTTGTACAACTGGATGACGACGAACTACACCTTCCTTGCCTCGCGCCTGCCGCCCGAGTTCCAGGCCTACTTCCCGTTCTACGGGGGAGGCTGTTCCGAGCAGCGACTCGAAGCCCTGCACAAGTTCTTCTCGGAGCCCGCGCACCGGGTCGACGGAACCGACGAGAACCTGGCCAAGGTGAGCGAGCAGATCAACGACTGCTTGAGCCTGCGCGAGCGCGAGGGCGCGGCGGTGGCCACGTATCTTCGAGGTCTCACTCCGTGAGTGAGCCCGGGGCGGCCGCCACGCTGAGAATTGCGATCGTCGGCAGCGGGCCCAGCGGATTCTATGCCGCCGAGGCCCTGCTGGCCGCGCCGGTGCCGATCGAGGTCGACGTGTTCGAGGCACTGCCGGCGCCGTTCGGTTTGGTGCGCTACGGCGTGGCGCCGGACCACGAGAAGATCAAGAACATCACCGCGCGCTACGAAAAAACCGCCGCGCACCCCGGCTTCGCGTTCTTCGGCAACGTCCTCGTGGGGCGCGACCTCACGGTGGAGGAGTTGCGCCGCTCTTACCACGCGGTCATCTTCGCGTGCGGCGCTCAGACCGACCGCCGGCTGGGGGTGCCCGGCGAGGACCTCCCGGGCAGCTACACCGCCACCGAGTTCGTGGCCTGGTACAACGCCCACCCCGACTACCGCGACCGCGCCTTCGATCTGGCGCACGAGCGCGCCATCGTCATCGGACAGGGCAACGTCGCCGTCGACGTCGCCCGCATTCTTTGCAAGACCGTCGACGAGCTCAAGGACACGGATATCGCGGCGCACGCGCTGGAGGCGCTTTCACGCTCGCGCGTGCGCGAGGTGTGGATGGTGGGGCGCCGGGGCCCGGTGCAGGCGGCCTTCACCCCGCCGGAGCTCAAGGAACTCGGCGAGCTGTCCGATTGCGACGCGATGGTGGACCCGGGCGAGCTGGAATTGAACGCGGCCAGCCGCGCGGAGCTCGAGGTGTTGAAGTGGCGCGACGCGCAGAAGAACTACGAGTTGCTCACCAAGCTGGCGGATCGGACCGCGCGCGGGGCGAGCCGGCGTCTGCGCATTGCGTTCTACCGCGGCCCGAAGGCGATCGAGGGCGAGCGGCGCGTCGAGGCGATCGTGCTGGAGCAAAACGCGCTCACGGGTGAGCCGGGCGCGCAGCGCGCGTCCGGCACCGGTGTTACCGAGCGAATCGAATGCGGCGCGGTGTTTCGCAGCGTCGGCTACCGCGGCGTGCCCATCGCCGGGATTCCCTTCGACGAGAAAGCGGCGGTGTTTCCGAACGTGGAAGGACGCATCACGCGCGACGGCGCGGTGGTGCCGGGGCTGTACGCGGTGGGCTGGATAAAGCGGGGACCGTCGGGCGTGATCGGCACCAACAAGCCGGACAGCTTCGAGACGGTGAAGCACGTGCTCTCCGACGCGCCGGCGTTGCCACCCCCCGCGCACGGCTCGCGCGAGGCGGTAACGCGACTGCTCGCGTCGCGGGGCGTCTACCCCGTGAGCTACGAGGACTGGAAACGAATCGACGCGGCGGAGGCGGCCCGCGGCGCCGCGGTGGGAAAGCCGCGCGAGAAATTCGTCCGGGTGGACGAGATGCTGGCCGTGTCGAGTACATTGGGGAAGGAGTGACCGCATGCGCGCGTGGAAAGTCGGTTCCCTGGTAGGGCTGGCGCTCGGCGCGGGGTACGTGCTGGGCGTGGCCGAAGGCGAATTACCGTTTTCGAAGAACGACATCGCCGGCGCCGAGCGGCTGATCGGGATCGAGTTCAACGACGCCGAGCGCGACTCGATGCAGGGCGACCTCGCCGATTACCTGAAGGGCTACGTGACCATGCGCGTCACTCCGGTTCCGAACTCGGTGCCGCCGGCGCTGGTGTTCGAACCCGCGGTCGTGATGGCGCACCCGCCGCGGCCCGGCGACGGGACGAGCAATGTCCACTTGAGCAAGCCGTCCAAGAAGAAACGGCCGGCGAATCTGGAGGAGGCGGCGTACTGGCCGGTTCGCGACCTGGCTGAGTTACTGCGCACCAAGCAGGTCACGTCGGTCGAGTTGACGACCATGTACCTCGATCGGCTGAAGAAGTTCGGTCCGACGCTGGAGTGTGTGGTGACGCTCATGGAAGCGAGCGCGCTCGAGCAGGCCCGCCGCGCCGACGCGGAGATCGCGAAGGGGCACTACCGGGGCCCGCTGCACGGCATTCCCTACGGCGCGAAGGACCTGCTGGCCGTGAAGGGGACGAGGACGACGTGGGGTTCGGTTCCATACCAGGACCAGATGATCGACGAGACCGCCACCGTGGTCCGCAAGCTCGACGAGGCGGGGGCGGTGCTGGTCGCGAAGCTCACCCTCGGCGAGCTCGCGTGGGGGGACGTGTGGTTCGGCGGCAAGACGCGCAATCCGTGGGACACCGAAGAGGGGTCGAGCGGGTCGTCGGCAGGTTCCGCGTCGGCGACCGCGGCCGGTCTGGTGGCCTTCGCGATCGGGACCGAAACCTGGGGGTCGATCGTGTCGCCGTCGACCCGCTGCGGGGCGACCGGGCTGCGCCCGACGTTCGGACGCGTCAGTCGAAGCGGCGCGATGGCGTTGTCGTGGTCGATGGACAAGATCGGGCCCATCTGCCGCGCCGTCGAAGACTGCGCGATCGTCTTCGACGCGATTCGGGGATCCGACGGGCTCGACCCGGCCGTGGTGGACGCCGAGTTTCGCTATCGCCCCGACGTGGACCTCGCCAGCCTCCGAATCGGCTACGTGAAGTCGGCGTTCGACGAGGACTACCCCAACAAGGCCAACGATATGGCGACGCTGGAGGTCCTCCGGAAGCTGGGAGCCAATCTGGTTCCCATCGAGCTACCCGCCATCGACGTGACCCCGCTCGCCTGCATCCTTTCCGCCGAGGCCGCGGCCGCCTTCGACGACCTGACCCGGTCGAACCGCGACGATCTCCTGGTCCGGCAGGTCAAGGCGGCGTGGCCAAACACGCTCCGGGGCGCTCGCTTCATCCCGGCGGTGGAGTATATTCAGGCCAACCGGGTACGGACGCTCGTGATGCGGGAGATGGAGAAGCTTCCAGTGGATGTCTATATCACGCCGGCCTTTGGCGGCAGCAACCTGCTGCTGACCAACCTGACCGGGCACCCGTGCGTGGTGCTGCCCAACGGCTTCACGGACAAGGGCACGCCGACCAGCATCACCTTCATGGGCCGGCTCTTCGACGAGGGGACGCTGCTGGCGGTGGCGAAGCACTACCAGGATGCGACCGAGTTCGGCTCGAAGCATCCCCCGCGGTTCCCCTAGGCGGCGGGCCGCCGCCCGGTGCCCGATTCAGCCGTTTCTGCCCCGTGCGGAAACCTCCGTCGGGCTTTCCCCGTACTGCTATGCTGTGAGCACGAATAGCCTAATAGGTTGACCGAGAAGACCATGGAGGGTGGCGCAAGATGAAGAAGAAACCGCTGCTGATCGGCGCGGGCGTCGTGGTGCTGGCCGGGATCGTCACCGGCGGGATGGCCCTGCGCGGGCGCGACGAAAAGGCACCGACAGTGCAGACCGCCAAGGTCGACCGCCAGAAGATCGTGCAGAAGGTCGACGCCACCGGGAAGATCCAGCCGAAGGTCCAGGTCAAGATCAGCGCCGACGTGAGTGCCAAGATCACGAAACTGCCGGTGGTGGAGGGGCAGTGGGTCGAAAAAGGCGCGCTGCTCGTGGAGCTGGATCGAGAGCGCTACAAGGCCGCGGTCGAAAGCGCCGAGGCGAGCGTGAGCTCGGCCACCGCGAATGCCTCCCTCGTGCAGCAGAATATGAACCGGGCGGAGAAGGAGTACAACCGCTCAAAGGAACTCCTGACCAAGGACATGGAGTCGCAGGCGTCGTACGACGCGCTGGAAGCTGCCTACCATGTCGAGGTCGCCCGTTACAAGTCCGCGCAGGACCAGGTGGAGCAGGCGAAGGCGGCGCTGACGCAGGCCCGCGTCGACCTCTCCAAGACCACCATCTACGCGCCCATGTCCGGGACCATCAGCGACCTCAACAAAGAGCAGGGCGAGATCGCGATCGGCTCGCAGTTCCAGCCGGACGTCATCCTCGTGATCGCCGATCTCTCCGCCATGGAAGCGCAGGTCGACGTGGACGAGAACGACATCGTCTCCGTGGCGGTGGGTCAGGAGGCCGAGATCAAAGTCGACGCGCTCGTCGACCAGACGCTCAAAGGCGTGGTGAGCGAGATTGCCAACAGCGCCAACGCGGCGGGTGCCGGTTCGGCGGATCAGAAAACCGAATTCGAAATCAAAATCACTATTACCGGTCCTCCGGACTCCCTGCGCCCGGGGATGACGGCCACCGCGGAGATCTTCACCAAGTCCAACGACAGCGCGCTGAGCGTGCCCATCCAGAGCGTCGCGGTGCGAACCGTCGACCAGCTCGCCATGAAGGGCGAAGACCGGAAGGCGGCGGAGGCTCGCTTTACCGCGGACAAGGATGGATTCGTGGAGATCGTGTTCTGCATCGAAGACGGCAAGGCCGTCGCCCGGCAGGTCAAGACGGGCATCCAGAGCGACGAGCTGATCGAGATCCTCGACGGGCTGAAGGAAGGCGAGGAGGTCGTCACGGGGAGTTATCGCGCGATCTCCAAAGATCTCGTGAACGGCGTCGTGGTCACCGTGGACAACGAGGCGAAGCCGGCGGGCGAGGAGCAGGCGCGTGGCTCACAACGGTAACGAACCGGCGCGAACGTCGAACGGGCCGACGCTCTCGCTCCAGGACGTGGTCAAGACCTACGTCATGGGGGCCGACACGGTGCACGCCCTGCGCGGCGTCTCGCTGGCCATCCACAGCAACGAATACGTCGCGGTCATGGGACCGTCCGGGTCCGGCAAGTCGACCCTGATGAACGTGATCGGTTGCCTGGATGTGCCGACGTCGGGGACGTACTCGCTCGAGGGGCAAATGGTCGCCGAGATGTCCGAGTACCAGCTCGCCGATATCCGCAACCAGCGAATCGGTTTCGTCTTCCAGACCTTCAACCTGATACCACGCTCGAATATCTTTCACAACGTCGAGTTGCCGCTGATCTACGCCGGTGTCTCCAAGGCCGAGCGTCGCGACCGCGTCGTGCACGCGATCGAGCGCGTCGGGCTCGCCGATCGCATGAAGCACAAGCCGAACGAACTCTCCGGCGGACAGCGCCAGCGCGTAGCGATCGCGCGCGCGTTGGTCGGGAGGCCGTCGATCATCCTGGCGGACGAGCCCACCGGAAACCTCGACAGCAAGACCGGCGACGAAATCATGGCGATACTCGACGAGCTTCATCAGGGCGGTCAGACGATCATCCTGGTCACCCACGAAGACTACATCGCGGAGCACGCATTGCGGGTCATTCGGTTGAGGGATGGCGTGATCGAGAGCGACACGGAGTCACGCAGGCGGGTCGGCCATGCGAATTGAGCGCTCGATGGTGCATGGGGGTCGTGAGCGATGAGGCTGCGGGTCGATGTCGCCGAGTCTTTCCAGATCGCCCTGCAGGCGCTGCGCGCCAACAAGGCGCGCGCGACCCTGACCACCCTGGGCATCATCATCGGCATCGTCGCCGTGATCCTCACCATGACCGCCGCCAACGGGCTCCAGCGGGCGTTCCGTCAGAGCTTCTCGTCGGTGGGCACCGACGTGATCTACGTGTCGCGGATGCCGTGGATCATCATGAACGACTTCTTTCTCTACCGCAATCGCCCGCGCCTCGAGCTCCGGCAGGCCGAAGCGCTGGCGCACAAGCTGCAGGGCAAGGCCATCGTCAACCCGACCATCGACAACCGGCTCGACGTGAAATACCGGGCCGAGACGATGGAGGGCGTGACCGTCATCGGCACCACCGAGAAGCAAACCCTGGTCGCGAGCGCCCAGCCGGAGACCGGCCGGTTTCTGACCGACTTCGACGTCAGTCGCAAGAAGAACGTGTGCGTGATCGGCACCGACATTCAAAAGGGGCTCTTTGGATCCGCCAGCCCCATCAACCAGGAAATGAAAATCGGCCGCACGACGTTTCGAGTGATCGGCGTCATGGAAAAGCAGGGGGGGAGCTTCCTGGGCGGTCCCAACTTCGACCGTCAAATCTTCATTCCGATCAGCTCGTACGTGAAGGCGTTCGGAGGGGATCGGCGTCAGGACGTGAACGTATCGGTCAAGGCGCCGTCGCAGGAATCGGTTGCGGACCTGGAGTTCGAGGTCATCGGCGAGATGCGCAAGATCCGGCACCTGCGCCCGTCCGAGCCCGATAATTTCTCGCTCAACAAGCTGGACACGCTGGTCGGCGCGTTCAGCAACGTGATGAGAGTCGTGCTGCTGGTAGGCCTGCTGGTGACCAGCATTTCCCTGTTCGTCGGCGGGGTCGGCGTGATGAACATCATGTTCGTCTCCGTCACCGAGCGCACGCGCGAGATCGGCATTCGCAAGGCCATCGGCGCGAAACCTCACAGCATCCTCTTTCAGTTTCTTTTCGAGTCGGCCGCGATCTGCCTGACCGGCGGGCTCATCGGAATTGCGTTCGCCTCGATCCTGACCGCAGTGGTCAACGCCGTGCTCATGCCGGCCAGCGTGTCGCTACCGATTCTGGGCACCGCCGTCGTGGTGTCGATCGCGGTCGGAGTGGTGGCAGGGTTCGTACCCGCCTGGAAGGGCGCGAGGCTCAACCCGATCGAAGCGCTCCGCTACGAGTAGCGGCGAGGGATTCTCATGCGGGCTCCGGACATCCTCTTCATGTCGCTGGGATCGATCGTCAGCAGCAAGCTGCGCTCGGTGCTCACACTCGTGGGCATCGTGGCGGGGGTGGCGTCGATCATCGCCGTCATGACGGCGATCGCCGTCGTCCAGTCCACCATGGAGAAGGAAATGAGCGTGCTCGGCGCCCAGGTCTTTCAGGCGCAGAAGTGGCCGGCGGGGGGATTCAACTCCGACGAAGAGCGGCGCAAGGCCATGAAGCGGCCGCCGCTGACGGTGGCCAACGCCAACGCCATCCGCGAGCAGGTGAAGACCGCCGACATCGTCGGGGCCGAGCTGTGGGACTTTGGCTACACCGTCGAGTACAAGGGCGAAGCCACCAACGCGAACGTGTCCATATGCGGTGGGACCCCGGAGTATCCGCCGAACAACACGCACTACGTCGGCCTCGGGCGAAATCTTTCCCAGATGGACATCCGCACCGGTCGCAACGTGGCCGTCATTGGCCACGCGATCGGCAAGAAGCTGTTCCCGTTCGAGGACCCGATCGGGAAGGAGATCCGCCTCGACGGACGCAAGTACCAGGTGGTGGGAGTCTTCGACGAAAAGAAGTCCGCGTTTGGCTCGGGCTACGACAACTATGTGCTGATCCCGGTCTCTACCTACCTGGATACTTATGGCATGGTCAACCGGGATGGGTTCTCACGCTCCGTCAACATCACCGTGCGGGCGAAGACGCCGGAACTCATGCGCGACGCGATGGAGGAGACACGCCAGGTGTTGCGCCGCGAGCGGGGCGTCAGACCCAACGAAGAGGACAATTTCAGTTTCTTCAACAGCGAGAGCCTGATCACGCAGTTCAATGAGATGACTTTGAAGATCAAGATCGCTGCCTTCGTGATCGGGATCATCGCGCTGGTCGTGGCGGGCATCGGCATCATGAACATCATGCTGGTGTCGGTGACCGAGCGCACCAAGGAGATCGGCATTCGCAAGTCGCTCGGCGCCAACCCGGCCAACATCCTCGCCCAGTTCCTGCTGGAGGCGGTCATTCTGTGCAACATCGGCGGCGTGATCGGAATCGTGGTCGGTTTCGGGCTCGGGAATCTGGTGACCGCGTTCACGTCGTTCGACGTCAATGTGCCGCTGGAATGGGCGGTCATCGGGCTCGTGTTCTGCTCCACGGTCGGCATCGCCTTCGGACTGCTGCCTGCCATCCGCGCCTCCCGGCTCCATCCTATCGACGCGTTACGCTACGAGTAGCGCGGCGCGGGTCCTGTCGTCGCCACGCCGCGGGTCCTGTCGCCGACAGCCCGGGGCGGCTCGTTTCGTCCGCGCCTGCGCACTAGACTCACTCGCCGCCCGGGCGCCCGTCGGCGCCACCCGCGCCGCGCCCGTTGGCCGCCACCCGCTTCGGCGCATCAGCGTTCGGATTCCTGCGTGAGCCGGGTGACGAGCGCCAGGTGGTGATCGTCGTGCTCGGCGACGAAGAAGCAGAAGTCGATCAACCGCATCGGGCGCTTGAGGCGGGGGTGGAGCGCCGTGCGGACGACGTCCGCGTCCGTGGCGCCGTCCAGCCGCGCGACCAGTTGGGAACGCGCAACCGAGAATTCGGCGGCGATTGCCGCGACGGCCACCTCGTTGTGCCTGGCCTCGTAAGTCTTCCGGTTCGACATGTCCGCCGCGGAAAGCTCCTTCGCCCCGGCCATGAACTCCTCCACACGCAGCGACCACAGCGGCTCCAGGTCCAGCAGGTGACCGATGTGTTCCTGGATGGACCACCCGTCGCCGTCCCGGCGCGCCAGGGGCGTGCGGGTGGTCGACGCGATCCGATCCGACACGCGCGCCGGGGTGCCGCGCAGCCGCTCCACGATCATCGGGAATTCTCCAGCCGGGGGAACGTAGGCGAATTTTCGCTCCAGCCAGCGCGTCATCTCTTGCATGCGGGCCTCCTCGCGAGTTGGAAGCCAATGATATATCGCCGGTCGGCGTTCGCGCATCGGGATTCGATTCCGGCGATCCGGCGGGCGACATCCCTGCTTGCGCCGTTGCAGCCGAGCAGGTAGTCTCGCAGCGGTCGCCCAAGGAGTGCTACATGGCAGATGCCCTCGTCTGGCACCGTCTTCAATTCGCGTTCACCGCGGTTTACCACTACATCTTCCCGCAACTCACGATGGGGCTCACGTTCCTCATCGTGCTCATGAAATGGCGGGCGCTCAAGGGCGGCGGCGAGGCCTGGAACGACGCGGCGCGCTTCTGGATCCGCATCCTGGGGTTGAACTTCGCCGTCGGAGTGGTGACGGGGATCCCGATGGAGTTCCAGTTCGGCACCAACTGGGCCGCTTTCTCGGACTACGCGGGGAAGGTCGTTGGGCACACGCTCGCGATGGAGGGGCTGTTCGCGTTCTTCCTCGAGTCCGGCTTCATCGCGATGCTCATCTGGGGCGAGAAGAGGCTGGGCGCGCAGCGACATTTTCTCGCCGCCGTTGCGCTCTGGATCGGAAGCTGGCTATCCGGCTATTTCATCGTGGCGACCAACGCGTTCATGCAGCGTCCGGTCGGCCACACCGTCGGGCCGGACGGCACGCTCTACCTCGTGGATTTCGGCGCGTTCCTGTTGAACCCGTGGGCGTTCGCGCAGTACGCGCACACCATTCTCGCGTCGGTGGTGACGGCGTCGTTCGTCGTGGCCGCCGTGGGGGCCTTCTACCGCCTGCAGAATCGCCACGCCGACGCCGCCCACGCGTTCCTGCGGGTGGGAACGATGGTGGGCCTCGTGGCCAGTGTGCTGGTCGCGTTTCCGACTGGTGACCGCCAGGCCAAGCTGGTAGCGAAGCACCAGCCGATTTCGCTGGCTGCGATGGAGGGCCGGTTCGAGAGCGGCCCGATGGCCGGCATCACCCTCATCGGCCAGCCGAACATCCGCGCGCGCCGGCTCGACAACCCCGTGACCGTGCCCGGGGCGCTGAGTTTCCTCGCGCTGGGCACGTTCCACGGCGACGTGCCAGGTCTCAACGCCTTCCCGGAGACTGACTGGCCGGACAACATCGAGCTTCTGTACTACGCGTTTCACATCATGGCGGGTCTCGGCACCCTCATGATCGCGGTCATGCTCGTCGCCAACGCGTTGGCGTGGGCGCGGCGCCTGGAGGGCTCGCGGCCCATGCTGTGGGCGCTGATGCTGGCGCTCCCGTTCCCTTACATCGCCAACACCGCCGGCTGGCTCACCACCGAACTCGGGCGCCAGCCGTGGGTGGTGTACGGGCTCCTGCGCACTGCCGAGGCGTCGAGTCCCACGGTGCACTCCGGCACGGCGCTCTTCACTCTGATCGGATTCTGCGGACTCTATCTCGTGCTCGGCGTCCTGTTCCTGTTCCTGGTATCGCGCGAGATCGCGCACGGACCCGTGGGGAGGGAGGCCATCCATGGTTGAACTCTGGTTCGGCATCGTCGCCGTGATGCTCACGATGTACGTGGTGATGGACGGCTTCGACCTCGGCGCGGGCGTGCTCCACCTCCTGGTGGCCCGGACCAACGAGGAGCGCCGGCAGGTGCTGGCCGCTATCGGCCCGTACTGGGACGCGAACGAGGTATGGCTCCTGGCCACCGGCGGCGCGCTCTTCGTCTCGTTTCCAAAGGTGCTCGCGTCGGGTTTGTCCGGGTTCTACTTCGCCATCTTCCTGGTGTTGTGGTGTCTGATCCTGCGCGGTGTGTCCGTCGAGTTCCGCAGCCACGTGGTCGCGCCGATGTGGCGATCGTTCTGGGACGCGACCTTCGCGCTCGGGAGTACGCTCCTGTGCGTCTTTTTCGGTTGCGCGCTCGGCAATCTGCTGCGCGGGCTGCCGCTGGACGAGAACGGGTGGTTCGGTCTCGCGCTCTTTACCGACTTCTCCGCGCGCATGCCGGTCGGAATCCTCGACTGGTACACGGTGCTGGTCGGTGTCTACGCGCTGGCGGCGTTGGTGATGCACGGCGGCGCCTATCTGTGCTGGAAGACGGAAGGAACGGTGCTGGACCGAAGCCGCCGCCTGGCGCTGCGCGCGGCCGTGATCGTGGCGGCGCTGTGGCCTCTAATGACGGTGCTCACCGTGCGCATGAATCCCGCCATGTTCGAACAGTTCGCGCGGCGCCCGCTGGCGTGGGCGTGCGCGGCGATCGCCCTGGTCGGGTTGGTGGCCGTGCTGACTGGACTTCGACGCGGCGCGTACCGCCGGGCATTCCTGGGTTCGTCGGCGTTCCTGCTGGGGCTGATGGCGGCGACGGCGGCATCGATCTTCCCGGTCATGCTGCGCGGTCTGGCCGACGGGGGGCCGTCGATCACTGCGTTCGACGCGGCCAACGACGCGCACGGGTTGGGCGTGGCAATCCGCTGGTGGCTGGTTGGGATTCCGCTGGTGGTGGCGTACTTCGCGATCCAGTTCCGCGTGCACGGCGGCAAGGCGGCGGTGTCTCCCGAGGGAGAAGGGTACTGACGGTTGCGTACCCGCGATGCTTGACGCAGCGTGTCCGATTTGCTTAGTCTCGCACCCAGTCCGGCGCAATCGAACACCCGAGACGCCGACTCTGGCCGCTATCCGCTGGGAACCGTGGAGGCCCCATCCATGCTGACCACCCGCGTTACGGTTGCGTTGCCCGCCCTGATGTTCTCAGTCATGCTCGCCTGCTCGTCCTCGCCGCCGCCGCACGAGGGCTCGTCGTTGAGTCAAGCCGCGGATGAGGCGAAAAAGTCCGACGAAGAAAAGAAAAAAGCGCTCACGGCCACTCCGAAGGAAGAGCAGGAACACGCTCCCGCAGTGGTCGCGGCCACCACGACAGCCGCGGTGGTAGATGCAACGTCACCCGCGGACTCGTCGGCGCCGGCCCCGATCCCGTCGGACTCCGGCGAAGATATCCGCGCGATGGTGAGCCTTTTCGCCGGGGGCGGTGGGCTCGGGAGCGAGGACTTCGACGGGTTCGGAGTGTTCGGGGTCGGATTGGGGTTTCGTGTGGAGGAGCGAGTGCGCGTGGGGCTTTCGTTTCTCTACATACCGACCCAGCTCACGGAGAACAGCGGCGTGGTCGACGCTCTGACGGACGAAAAGGAAGTGGCGCTCGACGTGTTCCTCCGGTACTACTTCACCCCCGCTCACACCTTCGCTGGATTGTACGGAGTGATCGGTGGGCGCGCGGGGTGGTTGATGTGGAACTACGCGAACGACATCACGGTCGTGGACGAAAACGGCAATCCACGCACGCTCGAAGACGACCGGCTCACGTACTACGCCGGTTATCTGGGGGTGGGAGTGGCGCCGGTGCAAACCGAGCACATCACGCTCGGCGTCGATCTCGACGTGGGGCTCAAGACCTTCGAGAGCTACACCAGCGAAGGCTTCAACCAGGACCTCTTCGATGATTTCATCGAGTTCACGCAACTCCAGGTCAGCGTCGACTATCGATTCTGATCGCTAGTGAAAATCCCGGCCGCGCACGGGCGCGGGCGAACGCAGCGTCTCCGGCTCCCAGAGCGACTCCGCCACCACGTGCACGACGTTCGACTCGCGCTGGATTTTTCCGGTCACGCCGAGGAACGACGACGTTTTTGCGAGCAGTGCATACCGGTCAAACACATCCTGCCATAGCACCACGTTCACGAATCCGGTCTCGTCTTCCATGGTCATGAAGACCACGCCCTTCGCGGTCGATGGCCGCTGGCGCACGATCACGAGCCCGGCGTAGCGCACGCGCCGGCCGTTGGGCAGCGCGGCGACCGCGCGCGCGTCGGGGAGTCCGATCGCGGTGAGGGTCGCGCGCAGGGGTCCCAACGGGTGCCCGCGCGGGCTGTGCCCGGTGGTCTCGTAATCCCACGCGACCGTCTCCAGTTCCGTGAGCTCGCGAAACTCGACCGGCGCCTCGCCGCCGTCGAGCGGTAACGGCGGCGGCGCGAGCGACCCCGTCGCTGCCCACAGCGCGTCACGGCGTCCGGGCTCCAGCGCCTCGAACGCCCCCGCTTCCGCCAGCCGCGCGCGCATGCGCTCGTCGAGGTCCGATCGCTGGACGGCGTCCTCGACGGATACGAACGCGCGCTCGCGCCGGGCCGCGAGAATGCGCGCGGCCTGCGACTCCGCGAGCCCCTTCACGTAACGAAGCCCCATGCGCAGCGCGTAGGAGCGAACGCCCGTGTCGCCGGGGTGGCGCCGGCCCAGCGTGCGCAACGACTCCGGCGCGCTTACCAGCGTGCAATCCCACTCGCTCGCCTGCACGCACACCGGCAGCACCCAGAGGCCGTGCCGCTTGGCGTCGTCGACGATGGTCGCGGGGGAATAGAAGCCCATCGGTTGCGCGTTCAGGAGCGCGCACGTGAACGAATCCAGATAGTGACGCTTGAGCCACGCGGACACGTAGGCGATGAGTGCGAAGCTCGCCGCGTGACTCTCGGGGAAGCCGTAGTCGCCGAAGCCGCGAATCTGCTCGAACACCCGCTCGGCGAATTCCGCCTCGATGCCTTTCGCGCGCATGCGCGAGACGAGCTTCTCTTTGTGACGCTCGAGCCGGCCGCTTCGCCGCCACGCCGCCATGTCGCGGCGCAGCTGGTCCGCCTCGCCGGGGGTGTAGTCGGCCGCCACGACGGCGAGCTTCATCACCTGCTCCTGAAACAGGGGGACGCCGAGGGTCTTTTTGAGCACAGGTTCCAGGCACTCATGCGGATAGACGACCGCCTCTTCGCCGTTTCGCCGGCGCAGGTACGGGTGCACCATGCCGCCCGTGATGGGTCCGGGCCTCACGATGCTAACTTCAATAACCAGATCGTAATAGTTGCGCGGCTTCAAGCGGGGCAACATGGCCATCTGGGCCCGGCTTTCGATCTGGAACACCCCTACCGTATCGGCGCGGCGGATCATCTCGTAGGTGGGTTCGTCGCCGTGGGGGACGTTCGCCATCGTGAGCCGCTGGCGGTGGTGGTTTTCGATCAGGTCGAAGGCGCGGTTGACCACCGTGAGCATTCCCAGCCCCAGCAGGTCCACCTTGAAGAGGCCAATCGCCTCGAGGTCGTCCTTGTCCCACTGGATCACGGTGCGGTTCTCCATGGTCGCATTCTCGATGGGCACCAGGTCGCGCACGGGCTCGTGCCCGAGCAGAAACCCGCCCGGGTGGATCGAGAGGTGGCGCGGGAAATCCTGGATCTCCGCGGCGAGTCGCACCAGGTGCAGGTGTGCCGGGGACTCCACGTCGAAGCCGGCGCGCGCGAGCGCGGCGGGCGAGAGGTCGTCGTAGTACGAGAGCAACCGCGCCACGCGGTCCAGGGTGGTGTCGGGAACGTCGAGCACTTTGCCCACGTCACGCACGGCCGAGCGCGCGCGGTAGCGCACCACGTTGGCCGCCATGGCGGCGTGCGTGCGTCCGTACTTCTGGTAGACCCACTGGATCACTTCCTCGCGGCGGGCGTGCTCGATGTCCAGGTCGATGTCGGGCGGCTCCGCGCGTTCTCTCGAAATGAAGCGCTCGAACAGGAGATCCATCTGCACCGGGTCGACGGCGGTGATCCCGAGGCAGTAGCACACCGCGGAATTCGCCGCCGACCCGCGGCCCTGGCAGAGAATGCGGTGCTGGCGGCAGAACTGCACGATCTCGTACATGGTGAGGAAGTAGCCTTCGTACTCGAGGTCGTGGATGACCTCGAGCTCCCGCTCCAGCTGTGCGGTGGTCTCGCGGGGAATCCCGGCCGGAAAGCGCTCGCGCGGGTAGCGCGCCGCGGCGCCCTCGAAGGTGAGCCGGCGCAGGTGCTCGCGCGACGTGGTTCCGTCGGGGAGCGCTTCGAGGGGGTAGCGGTAGCGAATGTCGCCCAGCGAGAACGTGCAGCGCGCGGCGACTTCCTCGGTGCGCGCAATGGAGGCCGGGTCGTCTTCGAAGAGCAGGCTGAACGCGTACGGCGAACGAAGCGCGTGCTCGGCGTTGGGGCGCGTGAGGCGGCCCGCGGTGGAGAGGGTGACGCCGTGGCGGATGCAGGTGAGCACGTCCTGAAGATCCCGCCGGGCAATGCTGTGGTAAAGCACCTCGCCGGCGGCGACGGTGGGGACGCGAAAGCGCGCGGCGCGTTCGCGCACGCGTTTCTCGGTGGCGACGTCCTCCGCGCGGCGGTGACGGGTGATCATCGTGTAGAGCCGGTCCCCGAAGGCATCCTTGAGGTCGCGCGCCACGAAGACGGGGTCGGTGACGCCCGCGACGAGGCTCCCGTCGCCGCCCCAGAGCGCGATCACCCCGTCCGCGCGCTCGCACACCTCGCGCCAGCGCACCACGCACTCGCCCTTGGGGGACCGAAGCCGCCCGTCGGAGATCAGATTGCACAGGTTCGCGTAGCCGCGCCGGTCGAGCGCCAATAGCGTGACGTGCGACCCGTCCTCCATGGTGACTTGTGCTCCCGTGACGAGATGAATCCCGAGTTCGCGCGCCTTGACGAACGCGCGCACGAGGCCGTAGACGCCGTCGCGGTCGGTGAGGGCGAGTGAGTGGATGCCGAGGCGCGCGGCTTCTTCCACCAGTTCGTCCGGGTGGCTCGCGCCTTCGAGGAAGGAGAAGTTGGACTTACACCAGAGGGGAGCGTAGGATGCGAGAGAAGAGAGGCGATTCACACTCCGCATCATAGCAGACAAATGTCTTGTCTGCAAGCGGGTCGACGACGCCGACTCCATTCGAAAGGACGGGCCCGGTGCCCTTCAGCAATTTCAAACTTCACCCCAATCTTCTCAGCGGGCTCAAGGACCTCGGATTCACGCGCCCGACGCCGATCCAGGCCGAAGCCATTCCTCCCGGCGTCGAGGGGCGCGACATCCTCGCGTGCGCCATGACCGGCAGCGGCAAGACCGTCGCCTTCCTCCTGCCGATTCTCCACCACCTGATCGGCAAATCGCGCGGCACCACGCGCGCGCTCGTGCTCACCCCGACCCGCGAGCTGGCGGCGCAGATCCTCGAGGACTTGAACGACGTCGCCGTCCACACGCCGATCAACGGCGCCGCCGTCTACGGGGGCGTCGGAATGGGACCGCAGGAGCACGCGATCCGCAGCGGCGTGGACGTCATCGTCGCCACCCCCGGTCGCCTGCTCGATCACTTCGGGTACCCGTACGCCAAACTGAGCGGGCTCGAATTCCTCGTGCTCGACGAAGCGGACCGCATGCTCGACATGGGGTTCTTGCCGGACATCCGCCGCATCCTGCGCCACATCCCGAAGCGCCGGCAGACGCTGTTCTTCAGCGCGACCATGCCCGCGCCAATCGCCGACCTCGCCCGCCAGATGCTCCACAACCCGGTGACGATCAACCTGGCGCGTCAGAGCGGGCCCGCGGTCGGCATCACGCAGGCGGTGTACCCGGTTTCGCAGGAACTGAAGGCCGCGCTGCTCGCCTCGCTCCTCGATCGCGGCGACCTGAAAGACGCGCTCGTCTTCACCCGCACCAAGCATCGCGCCGACCGGGTTGCGCACTATCTGGTCAAGTGCGGGATCGCGGCCGAGCGCATCCATGGCAATCGCTCGCAGAACCAGCGCACGCTCGCCCTGGCGGGTTTCAAGAGCGGCAAGCACCAGGTGCTCGTCGCCACCGACATCGCCGCGCGCGGGATCGACGTCGAAGCGCTGGGGCACGTCGTGAATTTCGACGTGCCGAAGGCGCCCGAGGACTATATCCACCGGGTCGGCCGGACGGCGCGCGCCGAGTTGACCGGCGAGGCGTTCACGTTCGTGTCGCCCCAGGAGGAAGCGGACCTCGCCCGAATCGAGCGCGCGATCCACAAGCGGCTCCCGCGGATCACGGTTCCGGACTTCGACTATCGGGCGCGGCCCGAAGCGCGGCTGGAGCAGTCGAGCGCGGAGCGCCGCGCGGTGGGTCGCGCGAACCGGGGGCCGAGCGGTGGGCGCGGGCGCCCGAAGTCGGGAGGCCGTCCCCGGGGGACGCCGGGACCGTCCCGTCCGCACGCGCCTGCATCCTCGCCGTCGACGCCCGCACGTGCCGGGGCGGGGCCGTCGCGCCAGCCACGCCGATCGCGCCGCAAAGGACGGAGCTGGTAGACGACTCCCGCCCGAAAAACAGGGTTGACGCGGGACCCCGCCGGGCATATAGTTGTTAGTGCCAACTAGGAGGCCATGATGCCAACCAGGACAGCCAGATCGAGTGGTGTGGCGCCGGGTTCGACCCGGCGGGGCAACCGGGTGCACGCGGGGCGGAACCCTATCGATCGCGACGCCCGTGACCTGTACGAGGCCCTCACCGACCTCGTGCGTCTCTATCAGTTCCGGGATCGCAATGTCATCTGCTGCCACGACGTCTCCGTGACCCAGTGCTACGCGCTCCAGTCGCTGGTTCGCGGCGGCGCGATGACGCTCGGCGCGCTGGCGACCGAGCTCTATCTGGACAAGAGCACCGCGAGCCGGGTCGTGGAGGCGCTGGAGCGCAAGGGGTACGTGCGGCGGGCACCGCACCCCGAGGACGCCCGCGCGATCCAACTGGTCGCTACGGCGCGGGGGAAGAGTCTCCACGCGGGTATCGAGGCGGCCCTGCTGGACGAGGAGCGGCGCCTCATCGCCGGGCTTTCGCCCGAGGTGCGCAAGGCGGCGACGGGGCTGATCCGCGACCTCGCGCGCGCGACGGCCAAGCGGATGGACGTGAACGCGCCGGGTTGCTGCGCGGGAACGTGCGCATCCTGACGTTTTTTATTTTTTTGCATAACTGTTGCTACTGACAACCAATACGAGGAGTAGGCGATGAATCATCCATCGATGGAAAGCGGCGCGTGCTGCGAGGGCAATTGCGCCTGCAATAATGAGCCGGTGAAGGAAGGGGCGCGGCCCGAGGCATCCGCCGAGATTCGCGCGGCCGTCCGCGAGCGCTACGCGAGCGCGGCGCGCGAGGTCGCGCGTGGTGGGCCGGGGTGCTGCGGGGACGCGTGCGGGTGTACGGACCCGGTAAGCGACAACCTGTACGCTCCCGAGGAGATCGCCGGTCTTCCGGAGGCGGTGGTGCGGGCGTCGCTCGGCTGCGGCAATCCCACGCTGCTCGCCGATCTCGACGAGGGCGAGACGGTGCTGGACCTCGGCTCCGGCGGCGGGATCGACGTCCTGCTCTCGGCGCGCCGCGTCGGACCGGGAGGATTTGCGTTCGGCCTCGACATGACCGACGAGATGCTCTCCCTCGCGCGCGACAACCAGCGGAAGTCGGGCATGTCCAACGTCGAATTCCTGAAGGGAGAAATCGAAGCCATCCCGCTCCCCGACGACCACGTCGACGTGGTCATTTCCAACTGCGTGATCAACCTGTCGGCGGACAAACCCAAAGCGCTACGCGAGGCGTTTCGGGTGCTGAAACCCACGGGGCGCTTCGCGGTGAGCGACATCGTTGTGCGCAAGCCGCTCCCGGCGACGGTTCGGCGCGACGCCGAGCTGTGGGCCGGCTGCATGGCAGGCGCGCTCGAGGAGTGGACGTATCGCGGCCTGTTGGAGGAAGCGGGCTTCGTCGACGTGGAGATCGTCCCGACGCGGGTCTACACCCGCGAGGACGCGCGCTCGCTCATGGCGGGGTCCGGATTGAGCGCGGAGGATCTCGACGCGGTCGACGGGGCCTTCATGAGTGCGTTCGTTCGGGCGCGTAAGCCCGAATGAACGGTGACGACCAAAGACACGGAATACCGAAGGAGGTGGAGCCATGAAGATCAACTCGTGCGGTTGCGGATGCGGTGGTGGTTGCGGCTGCGGCGGCGGAGACTAGTGGATCGACCGGGCGACGGCCCCGCGGGAGCGAATGCATCGCCGTCGCCCCGGTCGCCACCCCTCTCTCCGGTGTGGCGCTGGCATGTTGGGCCGGGGTCTGATAAACTCGCCGCAACGGCCATGGTTTTCTCCCATCCTTGAAGACAATCTTCGACATCGGCATGTACGACGGGACGGACACCGCCTACTACCTGGAGAGTGGATACCGGGTGGTCGCCGTCGAGGCGAATCCGCTGCTGGTGGAACGCGCGCACGCGAAGTTCGCACCCCAGCTCGCGTCGGGTCAGCTTGTGTGTGTCAACGTGGCCGTCGCGGCCCGGGCCGAGCCGGTCGAATTGACCGTCAGCGGCGACGACCTCGGCTCGAGCTCGATCGTGAGCGGCAAGGTGGCGGACCGGCGTCCGATCGGGTCGATCACCGTGCAGGGGAGGACGATGCAGGAGTTGTTTGCGCAGCACGGCGTGCCGTACTACATGAAAGTCGATATCGAGGGCGCGGATCGGCTGTGCGTGCTCGGGCTCACGCCCACGGCCCGGCCGGACTACGTGTCGTTCGAAATCGGCGACGACGTCGAGGAACTGATCGCGCACGCGCAGACGGTCGGCTTGACGCGCTTCAAGATCATCAACCAGGTGTGTCTGCGCGAACTGGCTCACGAGCGAAGCTTTTCCGACCGGGCGGTGCTGCGGCTGATGCGCCAGCTGGGGTACGCGCAACCCCGCCTGATCCGGAGGGACAGCCGGTTTTTTTCGGCCGGTCTGTGCTCGGGTCCGGTGCCCTGGAAGACCGACGGCCGGTGGCACACCGGTGCCGAGACGATTTCGCGCTGGCGCACGGCGAAAGTCGCGAACGCCGGGTCTGCCTGGTACGACATCCACGCCGCCGTCGCCTGACGGGCGCCGCAGGGCTCATTCCACTTCTCCGTGGATGAACCAGCTCATGCGCCGGCGGTCGTAGAACATCCACAGCGCGCGGCCGTTCGAGGTGCGGACGAAGTAATATTCGCGCTGCACCTCGCGCGACCACCAACCCCCCGACACGATATACGGCCCCAGCGTTTCCCGCACCGTCCCCTCGTCGATGTGGCGGATCAACTCCGCCTCCGCCTGGCGGTGACGGCCCGGCGAGAAGGGAAGCGGCCGGGCGTAGATTCGCCGCACGAGCGGAGGCGTGCGCACCGCGCGCGGTTTCGGCGGCGCCACCGACGCGACCGGTTCCCAGTCGAAACGGGCCTCGGGGAGGTGCGCGTCGCGGAGCACGGCCTTGACGACGGCGCGGTCGCCCAGCTCGGCGCGCACGCGCGCCATCGCCCGCGCGGCGGCGGCGACGTCGCGCACCGCGCGGGCCGCGAACAGATCGGCCTGCACCTGCGACGCGGCCACGCCTTCCACTTCGACGCGCGCGGCGGTCACCCCGCGAGCGTGCGCCTTCGACGCCAGCGTTCCGCCCAGGCGCAGCCGCACCAGCTCGACGATCTGCGCGAGCTCGAGCGTGGGCGACGCCGGTTGCAATCCCTCGGTTGTTTTCGTCCCATCGTCGAAACCAAGTTCGATCGCGACCGCGCGCAAGACCTCGCCGCGCTCGTCCAGCCGCCGCGCGAGCGATTGCAGCTCGCGGTCGATTACGACCACGAGGCGATCCAGATTCGTCTCCGGGTCGTCGAGGTGCACCGACGAGACGAGCGGTTCGCGCGGCGCGCGCGGCTGCAGGGGGGCAGAGAGCTCCCCCTTCGCGGTCCGGTAGAGACGGTGTGCGGTTTCGCCGAAGCGCGTGCGGATGCCGTTGCCGGGCAGCGCCAGAAAGCCGGCGAGCGTCGTGATGCCGAGGCGGGCGAGCGTGTCGCGAAGCTCGGGCGAAACGCCGAGGCGGGAAAGCTCCACCGTGCCCGCGCGCTCGCGTTCATCGGTTTCGCTGTTGACGACATGGATGCCGTTGTCCGCCGACGCGTTGGCGATCGCATAGGTGCCAAAGCGCGTGAAGCCGACGACGATCGACGCGTGGAATTCGGCGCGCGCGATCTCTTCGTGCACGAGGCCGGCCCAGCGGCGCAGCGACGGATACAATAGAGACAGCCCCGACGCGCCGAGCCAGAACACGCCCGGCTCCGCGTCCGTGGGCTCGACCTCCGGCGTGTAGAAGCGCAGCGACTCGGTCAGCCGGTCGATTTCGGATTTGATTTCCGCCGCGGGCACTTCACCCGCGCGCAGGCCCGGAGCGAGCGAGAGGGCGGCGGCGTAACGAAGGCCGGGAAGGACGCGACTCGCCCGCGCGCGTTCGTTCGACCAGAGCACCACACCCTGCGCCGCGTCGCGGTCGACGACCGCGACCGGGTGTTCACTCCAGGCGGGGTGCGTGCGCAGGAGGAGCTGGAGGGGAAACTCCGGGAGATTCAGACACGCGAGGCGCACACGCGCATCACCGGGGTGGCAGCGTACTCACGAAGTCCAGGCTGCGATGGATCCAGCGCAACAGAGCCTGGTCGGACTCGTATCCCTCGCGCGCGATGTAGACGAACCCCGTGAGCGGCCGGCCGGTGAAGTCCATCGGGCGCGCGTGGGGTTCCTGGAGCGCCTCCTGGTAGGCGTGCGGCCCCACGCGCACGACGAGGTTGTCCTCGATCACCCCGCAGCACATGTGCCCGTCGAGCATGAAGGCGGCGCCGCCGAACATCTGGCGCTCCGTGAGTCCACGCGTGTGCTTGAGCGTGCTGCGAATCCTGCTGGCGGTTTTCTCGTTGAAGGTCATGGCATCCTTTCATCGCGCATCGCGGGTCCCTTCCGCTCATGCACTCGCGCGCGAACGTTGAAAGCGCGCCTCGTGAAATCGCGTCAGAGACCCGCGACGCGCCCCATAACTAATGCAGCCCTTCCGGGCCGCGGCATGATTGCACGTGGCTCCAGCCCGGGCCGCGTCGCTTGTCCTTGATGACGTGGATCTCCCACGCGAACCGATCAAAGTCTTCCCGGGTGACGTTCGTTTCGCCCCGAATCGAAACCAGCGAGCCGATGGACGGTGCGTCACCGGCCTTGCGTGTCAGGCACACCACCGCGCAGCGGTGCGCGTTGGCGAGCCCCGCGAGCCGGCTCTGGACCGACATGCGCAGGTGCGAATCCGCCGCCAGGTCCAGCACCACGATCGCGAAGCTGCCGGAGCGCAAGAGGTGATCCGCCGCGCGCGCCGCCTGGGTGGAGCCGTCCGCGCGGACGACGACCAGCGCGTCGAGATCAACTCCGGACGCGGCGACATCCGGGGGATAGAAGCTCGATTCTCCGGTTGCGATCCACACCGACGGCTCGCCGGCGTGTTGCGCTTCGAGCACGAGCGAGGTCGCCGCGGTGAGCGAAGCGCTCATGGTCGCGCTCGATAATTCCACCATCCGACCCGCCAATGCCTCCAGCGTCCATTCGGGAGAGGAGGGAGTCCCGGCCGGGCCCTGACGGATACCCAGCCGGGACAGCACGTGGGTCAGTGGTGCGGAGGAGAGAACGTTGAGGCTCATGGTCAGTGCTCATTGCCTCGAAAGACCGTTGGTGTTTCCGGCCCGCGCGACCGTGGCGCCCCTCGCCGTAAGTGGTGTGGGAGGAAGGGGCGAGGGACGCCCGTCGCGTCACGCGGTTGCCGTAACTAGTCCAGGTATCGACGAACCTCGATCACCTTGCCGAGAATCTTGCACTCGCTCGGGTCGAGCACGATCGGCTCGAAGGCCGGGTTTTCCGGCTGTAGCACGATCTTCCCGCGACGATGCCGCAGCGTCTTCACGGTGGCCTCGTCGCCGACCAGGGCAACGACGGCGTCACCCTGGTCGGCGGTTGGTTGGGCCCTGACAATGACGATATCGTCGGGAAGGATGCCGATTCCGGTCATGCTTTCGCCGCGCACGCGCAGCGCGAAGAGCGATTCGCTCCCGGCGCGGCGCCGGCCGCGTTGCACGGGGACCATGCCTTCACGATCCTCGATGGCGGCCTGGAGATTTCCGGCCTGGATGTGACCGACGAGGGGGGCGAAGACCGTCGGCCGCGCGTAGTCGACACTCGACTCGGGCAGTGAATACCCACGCGCGCGCGCTTTGTAGTCGCCCTGATTCTTCAACAGGCGTCCTTCGGCGACCAGCTGCTCGAGGTGCGCCTGCGCCGTCTGCACGGCTTTGAATCCGAACCTCGCCTGCACTTCACGAACCGTCGGCGGTTTACCTTCGAGCAGCCGGTCGCGCATAAACTGGTAGATCGATTCCCGGGTTTCGCCTGGAGGGGTTTTGGGAGACATGCCGGTTCCTTCCTGCTCCGGGCGGGTGTTCGGGCGCGTCACCGTGGCGCGCCAGCCCGTCCGATCTGGTGAGCACAGTAAACAGACAATTGTCTTTTTTGGCAAGAGGGTTTATTTTGGGGTCCGTCGGAGGGTAAGGTACGAGGGGTTGGGGAGCGTCTATCAATGTCACTGACGGCCGACGATATCCGGCGCCTGCTTCGGCTCGAGCCGCTTGCGGAAGAGGGGGGTCTCTTCCGGGAAATATACCGGTCCGCGCTGATGCTGCCGGCGGCGGTGCTGCCGCCATGGTACCGGGGGGAGCGCAACGCCAGCACCGCGATCTATTATCTCCTATCGCCGGGTGAGTTTTCCGCGCTGCACCGGGTGCGCGGCGACGAGGTGTTCCACTTCTATCTCGGCGGCCCGGTCGAGATGCTCCAGCTGTTTCCCAACGGGACCAGCCGCGTGGTCGTAATCGGCACGGATATCCAAAGCGGCATGCAGCCGCAGGTCGTGGTGCCGGGCGGCGTGTGGCAGGGGTGTCGTGTGGTCGGGGCACAATTCGCGCTGATGGGGACGACGATGTCTCCCGGATTCGACGCGCGCGACTTCGAGTTGGGGGAGCGCGCGGCGTTGATCGACCGCTACCCGCAACAGAGCGAAATGATCACGGCGCTGACCCGGACGCAAGAAACTTGACGGCGTCTATCACGCCCTGGACGATCGTTCCAGGGATTGAATCCGTGGTATCGTGCCGCTCAATGTACACAGGGAGTTTCAGCATGAGAGAAATCGAGCGGATTGCCGAACTGGTTGCGTCGGGCTATCGCGACGGCGCCTGGCCCGGTGTGTCGGTGCGGGAGGTCCTGAGAAGTCTCTCGGCCACGGAGGCGTCCGCCCACCCGGTGGCCGGCTGTCACAGCGCATGGGAGATTGCGCTGCACATCTCCTTCTGGCACGACGCCGTGCGCCGGCGGCTGGGGGGAGATCCCGTCGACTGTGGGGACGACGAGGACTGGCCGGTGCCCGCCGCACCGACGCCCGCGAACTGGCATGCCGTGCTCGAAGAGATGGATGCGGTCCACCAGAGGCTCGTCGACACCGTCCGGACATTGAACCCCGACATACTGGACCGGCCGTCGCCCGGGAAGACATTCACCGTCTATTTCATGCTGCATGGAGTCCCGCAACACGACCTGTACCACGGAGGCCAGGTCGTGCTGCTCAAGAAAGCGAGTCATTCCGCGTGAACACCAATGACATTTCCACTCTCTACGCCTACAACCGCTGGGCGAATCGTCGCACGCTGGGATCGGTGCGGCCGCTCGACCATGAGGAGTTCACCCGCGACCTCGGCACCAGCCACGGCTCCATCCGCGGAACGCTCGTTCACACGATGTGGTCCGACTGGATATGGCTGCGGCGGTGGCACGGCGAGTCGCCGAAGCGGTCGCCTTTCGACCCCAACGAATTTGCCGACCTCGCGGCCGTCGAAACGTACTGGCAGGGACTCGAACGCGAGCGGGAGGGTTTTATCGACCGCTTGACGGATCAGCGCCTCCAGGAGTCGCTCACCTACGAGAACCTGAAGGATGAACGGTGGACCTACACGTTCGAGCATATGCTGCAGCACGTGGTCAACCACGCCTCTTATCATCGCGGCCAGATCGTCACGCTCCTGCGACAACTCGGACGCACGCCGACGTCGACCGATTTCCTCGAGTTCTTTGACGAGGCCGGAGCCACGTAGACAGACGCAGGCATAGCCGTGACGGAGAAACGAAAGCGGTCCGCAGTGCGCCGATGGATTCGATGGGCGTTCCTGTTTTGGGCTGTGGTCTCGACCGCGTGGCTCGCAAACTCGTTTCGCACCCGAGGGGTCGGCGACGACAAGCTGCAGAGTAGCGCGACGGTCTCCGTGGTCGACGGAAAGGCGTGCCTGGAGTTCTCGCCCATGTCGCCGGGCACTGCGTCCGCGTTGATCTTCTTCTGCGGCTCCGGCGTCTCGGCACGCGCGTACGCGCCGCTGGTTCGCCCGATCGCGGAAGCCGGGTATCCAGTCTTCGTGGTCAAGTTGCCTTATCGTTTTGCGCCGCTTGAATCAAACAAGCGAGCTGCGGTGGACCGCGCCCTGCATGTGATCGCGCAGCATCCCCGGATCCCGGCATGGGTGGTGTCGGGACATTCGCTTGGCGGGGCACTGGCCTGCCGCCTGGTGCAGACCGACCCCGACGCGGTTTCAGCGATGGTGCTGGTCGGCACGACGCACCCGAAGGACGAGGATCTGTCGCGCCTTCGATTGCCGGTCACGAAAGTCTACGCCTCGAACGATGGCATCGCACCGCCGGAGCGAGTCCGCGCGAATCAGGCGTTGCTTCCGGCCCACACGAAATGGGTCGAGATCGAAGGAGGCAACCATTCACAGTTTGGCTACTATGGTCACCAGCTCCTGGATGGCACAGCGACCGCCAGTCGGGAGGCGCAACAGGAGATCACCCGCTCCGCGTTGCTCGCGGCGCTCGCCGAAGCCGGGGGCTTCGGAGTGTTGAATCCATGAAAGCGATGCTCCTCGACACCCCGGGACGTCCGCTGCGCGCGGCCGAGTTGCCGCGGCCGGTGCCCAGCCCCGGTGAACTCCTGTTGCGCGTGGGCGCCTGCGCCGTCTGCCGCACCGACCTCCACGTCGTCGACGGCGAACTCCCGAATCCCACGCTCCCGCTCGTGCCCGGACACGAGATCGTCGGCACGGTGGTTGACGTGGGTGCGGGAACCGAGCGCTTCGCGCCCGGGGCGCGCGTGGGCGTGCCGTGGCTCGGATGGACGTGCGGAGAGTGTTCCTATTGCCGCGCCGGCGCGGAGAACCTGTGCACGGACGCCCGGTTCACGGGCTACACACGCAACGGCGGCTACGCCGAGTATCACGATCGCCGACGCGCGTTTCTGCTTTCCCCTGCCCGATACGTACGACGACGTTCACGCGGCGCCGCTCTTGTGCGCGGGCCTGATCGGCCATCGCGCGTACACTGTCGCGACGGAGCGTCCGTTCGGCGGGGAAGCCGCCCGAATCGGGCTCTATGGCTTCGGCGCGGCGGCGCATCTCGTCGCGCAGGTGGCGGCGGCGGACGGACGCACTGTCTTCGCCTTCACGCGACCGGGCGATACCGCGGCGCAGGCGCATGCCCGCGCGCTCGGTGCCGCGTGGGCCGGCGGGTCGGACGAGGCTCCGCCGGAGCCGTTGGATGCTGCACTTCTATTCGCGCCCGTGGGCGCCTTGGTGCCGGCGGCGCTGCGAGCTGTGCGTCCGGGCGGGGTGGTGGTGTGCGCCGGGATCCATATGAGCGACATCCCAACGTTCCCATATGCTCTGCTATGGAGCGAGCGCTCGGTGCGATCGGTGGCCAACCTGACACGCGCGGACGGCGAGGTGTTTCTCGCTCTGGCCGCGCGGGTGCCGCTGCGCGTGGACGCGACGGCGTACCGGCTCGACGCCGCGAACGAAGCGCTCGCCGATCTTCGCGCGGGACGGGTGCAGGGTGCGGCGGTGCTGGTGCCGAACGGCGTGCCATGATTCGTGGTACCATTCCCACGCACACTGTTTCGGACCGCTCGTGGAGCATGGTATGAAGCACCGCCCCTGGACCGCCGGATCGATCCATTTTCTGTGCACGCTGGCGCTGTCGGTTTCCGCATGGGCGGCCGGCGGCACGCCGCAGGTTGACCGCACGTCGATTTCCACCGGCATTCTCTACGACCTCGTGGCCCCGATCGCGCACGTCGAACGCTTTGACGGGTCGGCGTCGGCGCCGGTCGCGAATTCGGCGACGCTCCGGCAGATCGTGCACGAACTCACCCGCGCCTCGCTCGACCCGCCGGCATGGGCGGACGCGAGCGCCTTTCGCGACGACGGGAACCTCGTGGTGCGCCTCGGCCTCGTCGACGTGCGCTACGACCGCCTCCGCGCGGGGGCCGTGAGCTCCGGTGCCGCGCGCGTCGAGGGCGACCGGCTGGTGCTCGAAGCGGGTGCGCTGGAGACGGCCCGCGCGTTCGTCGTGGCGCCGGTGCGCGACTACAGCTACCGCGGCTCCAATGTCACATTCATCCTGGACGCGAGCCTGTTTGTCGGCGGCGCGCCCGCCAGCCGGCCGGAGAGCGTCGAGACCGATTTCGGCGACGGCAGTGGCTACCGTCCGCTGCGCTGGAACGAGCAAGCAATCGTCCAGTACCCGGCGACCGGGGTCTACACGGTGCGTGTGCGCGCGACGGATGTAAGCGGTACGGTGCGCCACGCCGCGTTCGGGTTCGAGGTGCGCGCGCTGGCCACCCCGGCGCCACAGGACACCATTCCACTCACCGGCACGATGGCCTACAACGGCGGCACGGCCACGGGTCGCGCGTTCGTCTATCTGTCCGCCGCGCATTCCGTGCTCACCCGTCCCGCCGTCGTGGTCGAAGGGTTCGACATCGACAACACGATGAACTGGGACGAGCTCTACGCGCTCCTCAATCAGCAGGGGCTGGTGGAAGAGCTGCGCACGCGCGGCTACGACGCGGTCGTGCTCGATTTCACCGAATCGACCGAATACATCCAGCGCAACGCCTTCGTGCTGGTCGACCTGCTGCACCAGGTGCAGGCGACGATCGGCAGCCAGCAGGACTTCCCGCTGGTCGGCGCGAGCATGGGCGGGCTGGTCGCGCGCTACGCGCTCTCCTGGATGGAAGCCAACGCCGACCCGTATCGCGTGCGCAACTTCGTCTCCTTCGACGTGCCGCACGCCGGGGCGAACATTCCACTCGGCATCCAGTACTGGCTGGACTTCTTCTCCGACCAGGCCGCCGAGGCGGCGAATCTGCTCGGCCGTCTCGACACGCCCGCCGCGCGACAGATGCTCCTGTATCACCACACGACGCCGCCCGGCGGGACGGGCGAGCCGGATCCGCTGCGCGCCGGGTTCGAGTCCGAGCTGGCGGGCCTCGGCGATTATCCGTCGCAGCCCCGGGTGGTGGCGCTGTCCAACGGGAGCGGCATCGGGGCCAACCAGGGCTTTGCCGCCGGCGCACAGATCATCCAGTACGCATACAACCTGATCTTCTTCGCGACCATCCGTGGGCACGTGTGGGCGGTGCCGAACGGGGGAGCGCTCAAGATTTTCGACGGGCTGATCCAGGTGATCTTCCAGCCCACCCAGTCGCTGGTGGTGAACGTCTCCGGAACGCTTCCCTGGGACAACGCGCCGGGCGGCTCGCGCAATTCGATGGCGCAGATGGACTCGGTGGCAGCACCCTACGGCGACATCATCGCGCTCCACCAGCGCCACTGCTTCATTCCCACGGTGAGCGCGCTCGACATCGCGACCGCGGACCCGTTCTACGATGTTGCGGGGGATCCCGATCTGCTCGCCCACACGCCGTTCGACAATCTCTATGTGCCCGTCGCCAACGAGCCGCACGTCACGGTGACCCCAGAGAACGCCGTGTGGCTGCTGGATGAGATCGACCCGCCGGCGACCGCCGTGCGGAACGGCACCGCGCCACGCGCGTTCACGTTGCTGGAGGCCGCGCCGAATCCCTTCGGCGAAACGACCACCGTGCGCTGGCAGCTGGCGCGCGCTACGCGCGTGCGCGCCGAAGTCTTCGACGTGCGCGGCCGCCGGGTGGTTTCGCTCCTCGACGGTGTGCGTTCCGCCGGGCCGGGAGAGGTCCGTTGGACCGGCCGTGACGGAAACGGCCGCGCGCTGGCCGCCGGCGTGTATTTCATTCGGGTCGTGGCGGCGGGAGAGACCCGCGCCCGCCGGGTCGTCCTCGTTCATTGACGGGTACGATGATCGACCCACCGTACTCCGGCGATGAGATAGCGGCCAACTGCCGCATTATTTCTGTGCACATCGAAGAGTTGAACCAATTGTTCAACTCCCTGGACCCGTCCCCGTTCCACAGGCGGGACCTGGATCGCAGCGCGGTGGAATACATCGTCAGCAGCGCCCAGGAGCTGCCCCGAACGCCCTTGGCGCTGGTGTTGTACCTGGATGGGCCGGCTGGGCCTCCCGACGAAGGTCGCGTGGTCGGCGACGCCGTCCGCGAGTATTTCAGCCGGGAATCGGAATACACGCGTCGTCATCTGCGACGAGTGCTTCGCCAAGGCTGGGCGAGCCTGGCCATCGGAGTGGCGTTTCTGGCGGCCGCGTTCGCCGCCGGCGCGTTCGTCGCCAGCGTGACTTCGGAGCCGCTCGCACCGATCCTGCGAGAAAGCCTGCTCATCGGTGGTTGGGTCGCCATGTGGCGGCCGCTGGAGACGTTCTTATACGACTGGTGGCCGATCGTGGGCGAGCGACGACTCCACGACCGTTTGAGTCGCATGGCGGTGCGCATCGTGTACACGGGCACATGACCGGCGGGAGGTAACGATGTACGATCTAACGATCCATCTGGAGGATCGGCCGGGTGCGCTTGCCGAGATGGGGGAGGTGTTGGGGCGCGCGGGCGTGAGTATCGAGGGCGGAGGGGTCTGGGTGGTGGGCGCCTGCGGCGTCGCCCATTTCCTGTTCGAGGATGGAGCCGCCGCGCGCCGGGCGCTCGAAGCGGCCGGCATCCGGGTCGTCGCACAGAGGGACGTTCTCGTGCAACGATTGCGGCAGGGAGTGCCCGGCCAACTCGGCCTGCTCACGCGCCGGATGGCCGAGGCCGGCGTCAATATCGAGGTCTTGTACAGCGACCATGACCATCAGCTGATCCTGGTCGTCGACGACCTCGCGCGCGGGCGCGAGGTCTCGGAGGCGTGGACACGCGAAACTCGATGAAAGGGGACGGTATGAAACGGGCGCAGACGATGACGAGATGGCTCCGATACTTCGTGTTCGTCGCCGCGTTGCTCGCGCTTGCCGGGTGTGAGAGCCGGAGCCCCACGCGCGCAAGCTCCACGTCCTCGTCCGGAGTTTTCAAGCTGGAGGAAGGCTTTGTCGACGCCGGAGGCGTGCTCATTTATTACCGCGCGCTCGGAACGGGACCGCCGCTGGTGGTTCTTCACGGCGGCCCGGGCGCTTCGCACGACTATTTCCTGCCCTACCTGCTGCCTCTGGCGCGAACCAATCGAGTCGTCTTCATCGACGAGCGCGGATCCGGACGCTCGGAGAAACTCGAGGACGCGGCCGGCTACACCATCGAGAACATGGTGGAAGACGTGGAAGCGGTCCGGGGCGCGCTCGGGCTGGGGAAGATCAACCTGCTCGGCCACTCCTTCGGCGGAGCGCTCGCGCAGGCCTATGCACTCAAGTACCAGGCGAACCTCTCGCACTTGGTGCTGTGCAGCACGTTCCACAGCACTCGCCAGCTGAATGACACCCTGCTGCGAATGAAAGACGCGATGACGCCCGGGCTGCGCGCGCGTGTCGACGGGATGGAGAAGAAGGGGCTGTTCGGCAACGGGAAGGACTACGAGAAGAACCGGTACACCACCGACTACATGATCGCCGCGTGGGGAGAAGGCTATTTCCCGTTTCTCTACCAGCGGCGCCCGGACCCGAACTACGACCCCACTGCGACCGCCGGCATGGCGTGGGACCTCTACCGCGAAATGTGGGGTTCCAACGGGGAGTTCGTGGTCGACGGCAACCTGGTGTCGGTGGAGTACGCGGACCGCCTGGGGTCCATCACGGTTCCGACCCTGATCACGGTGGGCGACCACGACCAGGTGGAACCGGCGATCGCTCGCGAGATGCAGCAGAAGATTCCGGGGTCGACGCTGGTCGTGCTCCCGCAGAGCGGCCACATGACGTTCGTCGACCAGCCGGGATTGTTCATCGCCGCGGTGGACGACTTCGTCCATGGAAGGAAGTAACGATGTTCCTCACCCTGCTCCTCGTCACGTTCGCCATCGCCGTGCTGGTCTCGTTCGGGGTCGCTAGCCTGTTTCGCAACTCGCTCCGCACCATTCTCAATCGCATACTCTCTCCCGACCTGGTGTCCGCGTGGTATCGCTACATCACGTTTGCGATCTACGTGGTGGGGGTTTCGGGCGGGGTGCGGATCTGGGAGCTGGAGAAGTACATCACCCCGCGCACCGAGACCGAGATCCCCATCGTGCTCAACGCGGATCGCTGGCTGCTCGAGATGTACCGCACGGTCATCGCCACCCTGCAGAGCACGGCCTGGATGCTGCTGGTGGTCTTCGCGGTGACGCTGATCGCCGTGGTCATCGTCCGGGGGCAGGAGCTGAAGCACGGCAAGGCTACGGGTGGCGGATAGTGTGCTACGCCCGGATGGCCCTCGCGATGCGTCGCGTCAGCACCGTGTAGATGAGAGCGGTGAGCCCGTGCCCGCCGAGGATCAGCCCCATCAGGATGATGTACCCCTCGAAGTGCCCGCCCGACTTCGCGACCATCATCATGTTCACGATGCCGTAGACCCCGAGCGCGATCGCCGCGAGTGATAACAGCAACACCGTCCAGCGCAGCCACGCGACGCGCGGCCCCTTGATCAGATAGGCCCAGGTAAGCCCGCTGTAGGCGAAGAAACCGGCGGCGACGGCGCGCCAGAGCGGGATGTGCGCGGGGTCGCGCGAGGGGAGCACGACCGTGATGACGAAGATCAGCCACAATCCGACCAGCACGGTCGCGAGCGACATGAAAATGAGCATCAACCGGAAGGGGAGCACGAAGCGGTCGAACTTCCGCGCGAATTCGTCCGGCGCGCCGAAGCGATGGACGGCTTGCTCTTCTGCGTCGTGGTCGGACATGCCTGACTTCCTTTCTTCTTCCGCGGCCAGCAGCAGATGGTCGCGGACTTCTTCCAGCACGCGCCGGGCGAGCAGGGGATTTCCCTTGAGCGCGGCGCGCAGACGGGCGAGGTAGGAGTCGATCGGGCTCATGAACGCCAGCGCTACGCGCGCCCGATCGCGGTTCCGCGCAGGATGGCGTCGACGCCGCGGACCAACTCGCGCCAGCTCGTTTCGCGCTCCTTGAGGGCGGCTCGCCCTGCGCGTGTGATCCGGTAGGTGCGGCGGACGCGCCCCGACACCTGTTCGGCGTCGCTCTCGACGAAACCCGCCGCCTCCAGCCGGTAGAGCGCGGGGTAGACGGTTCCCTCGGGGAGGTCGAAGACGCCGCGGCTCCGGTCGCGAAGCTGCGCGATGATCGCGTAGCCGTGGGCCGGCCCGCGCGCGACCAGCGAGAGCAGCAGCATGTCGATCTGCCCGCTCAGGAGCGGTTCTTTGCTCATGGTCGAAAACCTACCTCATGGTGGTGCATCGGGTCGAGTGTTCGTACGCCTACTCGGGTTGGGGCTCCATCGAACTGATCTTTCCCTCGCCGTCGACGTCGATGGTCCAGACAATGGAGCGCGAGGCGTAGCTCGCGCGATAGCGGAGCGTGCGGCCTCCATCGTGGGCCGTGGTCTCCAGCAGGACGAGCGATTGCAGGGTACCGAGGGGACCGAGGAAATGCGGACCCGCGCTTCGGATCATCGGGACGGTTTCGGTCTTTCCCCGCGATGAGAACAGGGCCTCGTCGACCTCGCCGCGGGCCGCGGACGCGAAGACGAGCTTCAGTCGCTCGGTCAGCGCAGGGTCGGGGTCGTCGATGCCCGCGTTGCCCGCGTCGGAGAGCGCGGGGAGGTACATCGTCGCGACCCGCCGCGCCAGCTTGCGGGTCTCGGCGCCCCGGAGGTTGGCGAGCACGATCACGCTGAGCCCGTCGTCGGGATAGCGAAGGATGGTCGCGTCGAAGCCGAGCGCGCCACCCTGATGACCCGCCACGCGATGGCCGTGATCGCGATCCAGTTCGTTGCCGAGCCCGTAGTGCGCCTCCGAGCCGTCGGCCAGACGGACCGGGGCCTCCATCTCGCGCCACGTTGCGGCGTCGAGCAGACGACCCGACGCGATCGCGCATTCCCAGCGCGCCAGATCTCGTGCGTCCGATACCACCGCACCCGCCGCCCATTTCCGGCTGGGGCTCACGTATTCTTCGTTCCGAAGCCCGTCGCGCGTCCACGCGTAGCCGGCGGCGCGATGCGGAATGACGGCGGCGAGGTCGTTCATGCGCGTCGACGTCATGCCGAGCGGGTCGAAGACCTGCTGCGAGAGAAACTGCGGCAGCGGTTTCCCCGCGACTTTCTCGACGATGAGACCGAGCAGGAAATAGCCGGTATTGCTGTAGGACCAGCGCGTGCCGGGCTCGAAGTCGAGCGGCTTCGCGGCCACACTCGCGACGACCTCCTGCGGCGACGTCTCGAGCCGGACTGACTTCCAGAAGTCGGGGGCCTTCGTGTACTCCGGGATTCCGGCGGTGTGGGACAGCAGCTGGCGCACGGTGACCTTTCGCCAGGCAGCGGGACTCTCCGGGAGGTAGTCCCCGAGGGTTCCGTCGAGTTCCAGCGTGCCGTCTGCCGCGAGGTGCATCACGGCAGCGGCGACGAACTGCTTGCCGAGCGAGAGCAGCTCGTAGACCGAGGTGTCGCTTGCCGCCGCGGCCCACTCGACGTTGGCGAGGCCCCAGCCCCGGGCCAGCACGACGTTCCCGTTCTGCACCACGGCGACCGAGACCCCGGGAATGTGATTGGACTTCATGGCAGTGCGCACGATGTCGTCCAGCGAATCGGCGGCCGGCCCGGCGGCAGCGCCAGCCGACAGGCACGCCGCGGCGATCCCCGCGGCCAGAGAGCGAGACTGCATCGAATGCCTCCTGGTTCGGAACTGCGTCGGGGCCCGGGAGCCGGGACGCGCTAATACATAGACAAACATAGCATAGCTTCTCTGGGTGTCAAGGATATCTTTCGCCCCGTGCGCGACCCGGCGCCGGCCCTGAGGTCTCGTACCGGCATCTGTACAGCTGCCGGCGTTGCGCGTACAATGACGGGCTCTTGCCCGGTTGAAAAACACGTATAGAAAGGAACCCGTAATGAACGCACATAGACTCGTGGGACTGGCGCTCGTGGTAACGGTCCTGGCACCGCTTTCCGCATTCGGGCAGGGAGGTCCGGATTCGGCGGCGCGTCTTGCGGCCCAGCGCGAGGGCATGATCCCGCTCGCCTACATGAATGGCGTATGGAGAGGGCCCGCGTGGACAGTCCTCCCGTCCGGGGAGAAGCACACCATCACGCAAACCGAACGGATCGGACCGTTCCTGGACGGAGCGGTGAAGGTCATCGAGGGACGGGGATACGACGCCGACGGCAAGGTCGCGTTCAACGCGTTCGGCACCATCTCGTTCGACCCGGCCACACACACGTACACGCTACATTCGTATGCGATGGGGTACGTCGGCGACTTCGTGCTGACCCCGATCACCGACGGATACACCTGGGAGATTCCCGCCGGGCCGATGACGATTCGCTACACGGCGACCGTCAAGAACGGCACCTGGACCGAGGTGGGCGATCGCATCGCCAAGGATCAGCCGCCGGTTCGCTTCTTTGAAATGACCCTTACCCGCGTGGGCGATACCGACTGGCCGGCGGCCGGCGCGGTTCCTCCCCGATAGCAGATCGCGCGCCGATGCCGTGGCGTTGCGCGCCCATTTTCGCTACCATCGGGCGGCAACGCGACCAAAAGGAGAACGCATGAAGACAGGTGCCATCGGTATGACGCTGTTCTTGTCCATCGCCGGACTGGCGGGAACCCAACGCGCGCTGGCGCAGGACAATCCCTTTTTCGCCCCGTACGGGACGCCGTGGGAGGTGCCGCCGTTCGACCGTATTCGCAACGAGCACTTCATGCCGGCCTTCGAGAAGGGGATCGCCGAGCAGAAAGCCGAGGTCGCCGCGATCCGCGACAACACGCAGGCGCCGACGTTCGCCAATACCGTGGAGGCGCTGGAGACCAGCGGTCAGTTGCTGCTGCGCGTGAGCGACGTGTTCTTCAACCTCAACGGGGCGGAGACGAACGACGAGATGCAGGCCATCGCGCGCGACGTCGCACCGCTTCTGTCCGCGCTCAACGACGACATCTATCTGGACCCCAAGCTGTTTGCGCGCGTCAAGGCCGTGCACCTGAAGCGGGATAGCCTGAAGCTCACCACCGAGCAACGCCGCCTGCTCGACGAGCAGTACAAGGACTTCGTGCGCGGCGGCGCCAATCTTTCCGATGACGACAAGAACGTGTTTCGTGAGATCAACGAGCGCCTGTCGGTACTGTCCCTCAAGTTCGGCGAGAACATCCTGGCCGAGGAGAACGCGTACGAACTGGTGATCGACAACCAGGCGAATCTGGCGGGGCTGTCCGACAACGACATCCAGGCGGCGGCGGAAACCGCGAAGGAGCGCAAGCACGAGGGCAAGTGGGTCTTCACGCTGCACAAGCCGAGCCTGATTCCGTTCCTCACCTACGCGCAGCGGCGCGACCTGCGCGAGAGGATATACCTCGCCTACTGCAACCGCGGGAACAACGGCGGCGAGTACGACAACCGGGAGATTCTCAAGGAAGAGGCCACGCTGCGCGCGAAAAGGGCCAAGTTGCTCGGCTACAAGAGCCACGCGGACTATGTCCTCGAGGACAACATGGCGAAGACGCCGGCCCGCGTCTACGAGCTGCTCGACCGGCTGTGGGCGCCGGCGTTGGCCCGGTCGGTCCGCGAGCGCGATGCCATGCAGGCCATGGTCGACGCGGAAGGCGGGAAGTTCAAGATCGCGTCCTGGGACTGGTGGTACTACAGCGAGAAGGTCAAGAAGGCGCGTTACGAGTTCGACGACTCGGTGCTGCGGCCGTACTTCGAGCTGGACCACGTCCGCCAGGGTGCGTTCGACACCGCCACCAAGCTCTTCGGCATCACCTTCGAGGAGCGCTTCGACCTGCCGAAGTACAATGCCGAGGTCCGCACCTTCGAGGTGAAGGACGCCGACGGGTCGCACCTGGCCGTCTATTATGTCGACTATCACCCGCGCCCGGGCAAGCGCAACGGCGCGTGGATGAGCGAGTACCGCCGGCAGTCCCGCGTCGGGGGCGTCGAGACGACGCCGGTCATTGTTAATGTTTCCAATGTCTCGCGCGCGACGGCGGACGAGCCAGCGTTGTTGTCGTTGGACGAGGTGACCACGCTGTTCCACGAGTTCGGCCACGCGCTGCACGGCATGCTCTCGGACGTGACCTACAGCAGCCTCTCCGGGACCAACGTGGCCACCGACTTCGTCGAAATGCCGTCGCAGGTGATCGAAAACTGGGCGACGGAGCCGGAGGTCATGAAGACCTATGCGAAGCACTACCAGACCGGCGAGGTGATCCCGGACGCGCTGATCGCGAAGATGTCCAACGCGAAGCTCTTCAACCAGGGATTCGCCACCGTCGAGTACCTGGCGGCGTGCTACCTCGACATGGACTGGCACACCCTCCAGGGTGACGCGCCCGCCGACGCGATGGCGTTCGAGGCGCAACGGCTGAACGCGATCGGCCTGATACCGGAGATCGTGTCGCGCTATCGCAGCCCCTACTTCCGCCACATCTTCTCCGGCGGGTATTCCGCCGGGTACTACAGCTACATCTGGGCGGAGGTGGTGGACGCGGACGCGTTCCAGGCGTTCAAGGACGCGGGCCTGTTCGACAAGAAGACCGCGGATCGGTTCCGCAAGTACATCCTCTCCGCGGGAGGCACCGAGGACCCGATGGTTCTGTACAAGAAGTTCCGCGGGCGCGAACCGGAGATCGAGCCGCTGCTCGAGCGCCGGGGGTTGAAGACCGATTCCTAGAACCACTCCGGGACCCATCGTGCCTGTGTACGTAGCGTTCCTCCGTGCTCTCAATGTGGGCGGCCACCATACCGTCAAGATGGAGGACCTGCGCGCCCACTTCGAGGCGCTTGGCTTCGCGCGCGTCGAGACCTTCATCGCGAGCGGCAACGTCATTTTCGCGTCGAACGCACGCGACACGGCGGCCATGAGCAGGCGCATCCAGGCCCATCTGCACAAGGCCCTCGGCTACGAGGTGACGACGTTCATCCGGACCGACGCGGAAGTCGCGGCGATCGCGCGCTACCGGCCGTTCGAGAGCGCGTTGCTCGCGACCGCGAAGGCGCTCAACGTCGCATTCCTGGCCGACCCGCTCCCGGCCGCGACACGCAAGGCCGTGATGCAATTCACCACCGACATCGACCAGTTTCACGTCCACGGGCGGGAAGTGTACTGGTTGTGCCGGAAGGGGCAGGGCCAGTCGAAGTTCTCCAACGCGCGCTTCGAGAAAGCCCTGAAGATCCAGGCGACGTTTCGCGGTTTCAACACCATCCAGCGCCTGGCCGACAAGTATCCGCCGTCACGCCCGGCCGGCTAGTGGATACCCGCGTCCCGCGCGCTGCGTTCATGCACAAGACTCGACTGATCCTGATCGCGGTCGCACTGGCCGTGCTGATCACACCGTGCGTGGTCCTCGGCCCGTACGTGCTCCGGGTGCGGCACTTCCGCGCCGACGCGGGCGCCGGATACCACGCCGACTTCTATCTCTATGTGGCGCCCGCCGCGAAGCGCGCTGCAAAAGACGGCAAACGGGCGACTCTATTGGTGCAGCCCAACAACTCCGGAACCAACTCCGACGACCCCGGCGTGCACCGGCGGGACGCGTGGTGGACCGGCTTCGGCCGCCACGGAATTGCGGACGAGTTGGGCGTGGTGCTCCTTGTCCCCGCCTTTGTTCGACCTGCCGGCGACTGGCAGATCTATACCCACGCGCTCGATCGCGATGCGCTCACGACGGCGCGGCCGGATCTCGCGCGGGTGGACCTCCAGCTCCTCGCGATGGTGGACCATGCGCGCGCCGTGCTGGCGGACGAAGGACTGCCGGCCGACGAGCGCTTCCTGATCCAGGGGTTTTCAGCCAGCGGGATGTTCGCAAACCGGTTCACCGTCCTGCACCCAGGGCGGGTCAAGGCGGTCGCGTCGGGATCACCGGGCGGCTGGCCGATCGCACCGCTGGCCCGTTTCGGAGGGGAGGCCCTGCCGTACCCCCTCGGAGTCGCGGACTTCGAGGCGTTGACGGGCTCGCCGTTCGACTCGCTGGCTTTCAACGCGGTGCCGCAGCTGTTCGTGATGGGCTCGCTCGACGACAACGATTCTCTCGACTTCGAGGACGGGTGGGAGAAAGCGTCGGCGGCAACGGCCGACCGGCTGTTCGGGACGAACCCTCTCGCGCGCTGGGCCGCCGCCGAATCCCTGTATCGCGATGCGGGTGCCAACGCACGCTTCGTACTGGTCGACGGCGTGGGACACGACCGCAAGCAGCTGCAGAGTTTTTCGACCGGGTTCTTCGCCGGCGTCCTGGATCGTTAGCGGTGGGGTCGACGACGTCCTTGGAATCGAGGGGTCGAGGAAGTATTCTATCGCACGCTGCTCGCAGGAGGGGGACGGCGGCACGCCCATGAGCGCCGAACGCGGGTTATGACCAAAGGCCGACTCGAAGCATTCAGCGATGGCGTGATCGCCATCATCATCACCATCATGGTGCTCGAGCTCAGAGTGCCGCATGGCACCGATGCCGCATCGCTGCGCCCGTTGATTCCGGCGTTCATGTGCTATGTCTTGAGTTTTCTCTATCTGGGCATCTACTGGAACAATCATCATCACCTCATGCAGGCCGCGCGGCATGTCGATGGCCGCATTCTGTGGGCCAACCTCCACCTGCTGTTCTGGCTGTCGCTGATTCCGTTCGTGACGCGCTGGATGGGTGAGAACCACTTCGCGCGCGTGCCGGTGGCCATTTACGGCGTTCCGCTCCTGTGCGCCGCGATGGCGTACTACATATTGACGCTGGCCCTGGTCGCCCGCCACGGGAAGGACTCCGCGCTGGCGGTGGCACTCGGGGCCGATTTCAAAGGCAAGATTTCGATGGCGATCTACGCGGTGGCGATTCCGCTTGCACTGGCGAGCGCGCTGGCCGCGTGTCTGTTGTACGTCCTGGTGGCCCTGATGTGGCTGGTCCCGGACCGCCGCTTCGAGAAGGCCCTGGCGGAGTCACGAGGGTGAGGATCACACGTTTCAAGGAGACCCTGATGCGCTGCACAATCATGGCGGTATTGCTCCTGGTGGTTTCCGCGCCGACGGTGTTTGCCGCCGACGACGGCAAGAAGCCCGCTGACAAGAAAGAATGGGACGTCGAGGCGCCGCTGGGGCCGACCCGCACGGTCGAGTTCACCACCGACGAAGGCACCTGGATGAATCTCGACGTCAGCCCCGACGGGAAGGAGATCGTGTTCGACCTCCTCGGCGACATCTATATCATGCCCATCGGCGGTGGGGCGGCAACCGTGCTCCGCGGCGGCCCGGCATTCGACGTGCAGCCCCGCTTCTCGCCGGACGGCTCGCGCATCAGCTACACCTCCGACAAGGGCGGCGGGGACAACGTCTGGGTCATGAATCGCGACGGCTCCAAGCCCAGGCCGATCACCAAGGAAGACTTTCGCCTGGTGAACAACGCGGTGTGGACGCCGGACGGCGAGTACGTGGTCGCGAAGAAGCACTTCACCAGCACGCGCTCGCTGGGCGCGGGCGAGATGTGGCTCTACCACGTGACGGGCGGCGAGGGACTTCAGATCACCAAGCGGCGGAACGATCAACAGGACGTGGGCGAACCGTGCGTCTCGCCCGACGGCCGTTACGTCTATTTCAGCGAAGACATGAGCCCGGGGCCCAACTTCCAGTACAACAAGGATCCCAACGGCACCATCTACGTGATCCGGCGTGCCGATCGCGAATCGGGCGAGGTGAAGAGCATCGTCACCGGCCCGGGCGGCGCGGTTCGCCCCCAGGTGTCCCCGGACGGCAAGCGTCTCGCATACGTGCACCGTGTGCGCAACCACACCGTGCTCTACGTGCAGGACCTGGACTCGGGCGAACAGCACCCGGTCTACGACGACTTGAGCAGGGATCAGATGGAGACGTGGGCGACCTTCGGCGTCTATCCCAACTACCAGTGGATGCCCGACGGCAAGGGCATCGTCCTGTGGGCGAAGGGAAAGATCTGGAGAATCGACATCGCCTCGGGCACGGCGGTGAACATCCCGTTCGAGGTGCATGCGCGTCACGTGATCAACGAGGCGCTCCGCTTCCCGCAGGACGTGAGCCCGCCCCGATTCGAAGCGAAGATGATCCGCCACGGCGTCACCTCGCCCGACGGCGGCTGGTTCGTTTTCAGCGCGGTCGGGCACATCTGGAAGAAGCGGCTCCCCGACGGAGCGCCGACCCGCGTTACCAAAGACCCGTGGTGGGAATACTGGCCGTCCTTCAGCCCCGACGGCAAGTGGCTCGTCTATACCACCTGGGACAACGACGCGGCGGGTGCCATCTACAAGGCGCACCTCGACGGCGGCGGCAAGAAGAAGCTCTCGTCGCGCCCGGGATTCTACTACTCGCCCTCGTTCTCGTCCGACGGGAAGCGCGTCGTCTACCAGCGCGGCGACGGCAACGCGATCCTCGGGCTTACCTACGGCACCGAGCCGGGGCTCTACTGGATGCCGGCGGACGGAGAGACGGACGGGAAGACCCACCTGATCCGCGAGCAGGGTGAGCTGCCGCGCTTCAGCCGCGACGGTGAGCGCGTGTACTTCGTCGAGGGGATCGAGGAGCAGAAGCAGGCGTTCAAGAGCGTCTGGCTCGACGGCGGCGACGAGCGCACGCTCTTCACCTCGAAGTACGCGACCCAGTTCGTTCCCAGCCCGGACGAGAACTGGCTGGCGTTCACGGAACTCTTCCAGGCCTACGTCGTCCCGTTTCCGAAGACGGGCCGCGAAGTCGATTTGAGCGCGAAGGAAAAGGCGGTGCCGATCAAGCAGGTGACGCGGGACGCGGGCAGCTTCCTGCACTGGTCGGCGGACAGTCAGTCGCTCCACTGGACGATCGGCGCCCAGTACTTCTCGCGCTCGCTCAAGGAGAGCTTCGCGTTCGTGAAGGGGGCCGCGGATTCGATCGCTCCGCCGGACACCAGCGGCATCGACGTGGGCCTGGTCCTGGACACCGACGTCCCGACGGGAAGCGTGGCGTTCACGAACGCGCGCATCATCACGATGAAGGGCGACGAGGTGATCGAGCGGGGCACGGTGGTGGTGGATGGCAACCGCATCCGCGCCGTCGGGCCGGCGGCGACGGTGGAGGTCCCGCGCGGCGCGCTCACGATCGACTGCGCGGGAAAAACCATCATGCCCGGCCTGATCGACGTACATTCGCACATGTGGCACCCGTCGATCACGCCGGCCCAGAGCTGGATCTATCTCGCCAACCTCGCCTTCGGCGTTACCACCACCCACGACCCCTCGAACCCGACCGAGACCGTGTTCACCAACTCCGAGATGGTCCGGGCCGGGTACCTCCGGGGTCCGCGTGTCTTCTCGACCGGCACCATCCTCTACGGCGCCGAGGGCGACTTCAAGGCCGTGGTCAATTCCCTCGACGACGCACGCTCGCACCTGCGCCGCATGAAGGCGGTCGGCGCCTTCTCGGTGAAGAGCTACAACCAGCCACGACGCAATCAGCGCCAGCAGATCATCAAGGCGGCGCGAGAGCTTCACATGATGGTGGTGCCGGAAGGCGGGTCGTTCTTCTATCACAATATGTCGATGATCCTCGACGGACACACCGGCATCGAGCACACCATCCCGATCGCGCCCATCTACCAGGACGTCACCGCACTCTGGGGGGCGAGCGAGACCGGGTCGACGCCCACGCTCATCGTCGGCTACGGAGGGCTGTGGGGCGAGAATTACTGGTACCAGAAGACGAACGTCTGGGAGAACGAGCGGCTGCTCACCTTCACACCGCGCGCGGTGGTCGACGCCCGCTCGCGGCGGCGAACGATGGCTCCCGACGACGAGTTCAACCACATCGCCCTGGCCCGAAACTGCAAGCAGCTCACCGACGCGGGGGTGCGCGTAAACCTGGGCGCCCACGGCCAGCTGCAGGGACTGGGGGCGCACTGGGAGCTGTGGATGTTCACGCAGGGCGGCATGACCAACCTGGAAGCGCTGCGCGCGGCCACGTGGAACGGGGCCCGGTACATCGGCATGGACCACGATCTGGGCTCGCTCGAGGCCGGGAAGCTGGCGGATCTGATCGTGCTGGACGCGAACCCACTCGACGACATCAAGAACAGCGAGACCGTTCGTTACACCATGGCGAACGGACGGTTGTACGACGCGCACACGATGAACGAGGTCGGCAACCACCCGCGCGCGCGGCTGCCGTTCTACTGGGAGAAGCCCGGCGCGAGCGACGCGTTCGTCTGGCAGGGCGCCGCGACGGGCTTCATGCCGGGAGGCTGCGGCTGCTTCGTGCACTAGCCCGCGAAACCAGAGATGACCGCCTGGTACGTGTACATCGTTCGGTGCGCGGATCGCTCGCTCTATACCGGCGTCACGACCGACCCGGACAAGCGGGTCGGCGAGCACAATCAGGGCAACGGCGCCAGGTACACACGCTCCCGGCTGCCGGTCGAGCTCGTTCATCTGGAAGCAGCCGCCGACCGGAGCGCCGCGATGCGGCGCGAAAGCGAGATCAAGGGCATGCGTGCGGCCGACAAGCGCCGATTGATCGAGGGGGTAAGAGTATGAGCACGCTGGGGAATATTCTCTGGGTCCTGTTGGGCGGCGGCCTTTTCCTGTTCGTCCTGTATCTGCTGGGGGGCACGCTTCTGTGTCTGACGATCATCGGGATTCCATTCGGGATTCAGTGCCTGAAGCTTTCCATGCTCGCCCTGGTCCCGTTCGGGAAGCGCGTCGAAGGCACCGCATCGGCGACCGGAGGCCTGGCGGTCTTCATGAACATCCTGTGGGTCCTCTTCGGCGGGATCGTGCTCGCGGTGACGCACGTGTCGTTCGGGCTGCTCTGCGCCGTCACCATCATCGGCCTTCCGTTCGCGCGACAACACCTGAAGCTCGCGACGCTGGCGCTGGTCCCGTTCGGACACACGGTTCGATCGCGGTGAGGCCTGTGGTATCCTCCGACACGCCGCGTGAACCCATAGCCGGGAAGGGTGATTGCCAATGGACAATGCCATGACCACCACCGCGTTCGAGCTGGAGGGCTTCCGCGTGACGCGCAACCTCGGCGTCGTGCGCGGTATCACCGTCCGGTCGCGCTCGATCTTCGGGAGCATCGGGGCGTCGATCCAGACCCTCTTCGGGGGCAACATTACTCTAATGACGGAATTGTGCGAGAAGACGCGCAGTGACGCGTTTCGCATGATGCTCGATCACGCTCAGGCCATGGGCGCGAATGCGGTGATCGGCGTCCGCTACGACGCCAATGAGCTCATGGATGGAGTCACCGAAGTGCTGTGCTACGGCACCGCGGTGGTAGTCGAGCGGGGCTGACCCCGCTCCGAGAGGAGGACGCGAGTCATGTCGAATCGAATCCTGCAGGGTGCGTTTGCGCTCACGATCGCGGTGGGGGTAGCGAGTTGCTCGCGAAAGACCCCCGAGACATCCGTCGCGGTGTTGGCGCAGTATCCCATTTCGGGGACACTGGACGTGCTGACGCGTGACAGCATCGCGGTGGACAACGCCATTACGTCCGATGGAAACGGGTCGCTTCGCATCCATGTCGACAGCACCACCACCATTCGCCTCTACGAGGCCGGCGACCTCGACGTTGAGAACGCCCGCATCGTCTACCAGGCGAAGATCCGGACTGAAGGGGTCGAGGGAAAGGTCTACCTGGAGATGTGGTGCAGCTTCCCGGGCAAGGGTGAATTCTTCTCCCGCGCGCTGCAGGCGCCGCTGACCGGGACGACGGAATGGACGACGCAGGAGACGCCGTTCTTCCTCAAGACGGGCGAGAACCCGGACAACGTGAAACTCAACCTCGTGATCGACGGCAAGGGGACAGTGTGGATCGACGACATCACTGTCACTAAGGGACCGCTGAACGAAAGCTGATGGCGACCGAAAACGAGTACGTTCTGGGGACCGACGAAGCCGAGCGGGTTCGGCTCGGGCTGCAGCACCGGCTGTGGAGCGCGCAGGCGTTCGCGTGCTGGGAGCGCGCGGGGATCAAGCCGGGCGTGACCGTCCTCGATGTGGGGTCGGGCCCCGGCTTCGCCACCCTGGACCTCGCGCAGCTGGTCACGCCGGCCGGGCGCGTGGTCGCCGTCGACGAATCGGAACGCTTTCTCACCCACCTGCGAGAACGCGCCGCCGCCGCCGGGATCACGCACGTCGACACGATCCTCCGGGATGTGCAGAGCCTCGATGTCCCGGCGGGGAGCGTCGACGTCGCGTACGCGCGCTGGGTGCTGTGTTTCACGCCCCGTCCGCTCGATGTTCTCAAGGGTGTCGCCTCCGCGCTCAAACCCGGCGGCGTGCTCGCGGTGCAGGACTACACGGATTGGGCTGCGCTCCGGCTCTCACCGGTGAGCGAGGCGTTTCTGCGCGTGATGCCGGCGGTTGGAATCAGCTGGCGCGCGCGCGGCGGCGACCCGTCGATCGGCCAGCGGCTGCCGGCCCTGATGAAGGAATGCGGGCTCCTCGTCGAATCGATCACGCCGCTGCAGCGCATCGCGCGACCGCGCGACCCGTTGTGGCAGTGGCCGACCATCTTTTTCTTCAGCTTCATTCCACGCCTGGTGGAGCAGGGCCTGGTGAGCGCCGACGACTGGCGCGCGCTCGAGCGCGAATGGAAGGAACGCTCCGGCGACGACAACGCCTTCTTCTGGACCCCGCCGATGGTCGAGATCATCGCGCGCCGCCCCTGAGTGCAGGCCATCGTCGTGGAGACCATTCTCAGCATTCTCATCGGGGTCGGACTCGCGGCGGCGTGCGGGTTCCGCGTGTTCCTGCCTCTGCTGGCGCTGAGCATCGCCGCCCATGGGGGCCATGTTCCGCTTTCGTCCGACTTCGCCTGGGTCGCGTCGACCCCGGCGCTGGTCGCGCTCGCGACCGCGGCGACGTTCGAGGTCGGCGCCTACTACGTGCCATGGCTGGACCACGCGCTCGACGTCGTGGCCACACCGGCGGCCGTCCTCGCGGGGGTCGTGGCGACCGCCGCGGTCGTGACGGAGCTCTCGCCGGTGGTGCGCTGGGGGGTTGCGATCATCGCCGGGGGCGGAATCGCGGGCGCGGTGCAGGGTGCGACCGTGCTGACCCGGCTCAAGTCGGGCGTCACCACCGCGGGACTCGCCAACCCCGTGGTAGCAACCGGGGAACTGGTCGCGTCGGCGGTGCAGTCGTTTCTGGCGATCGTGATCCCGGTGCTCGCCTTCGTCGGGATAGTCGTCCTGCTCGTCGTCGTGTTCACGGCCACGCGGCGGATCCTCTTCGGACGTCCGCGTCGCGTTCACGATGAACCGCGTTAGTCCCGCCGCAGGAATCGCTGGACGATGCCCGCCCCGGCCGCTACCGTTAGGCGAAGCGGCGCCGCACGGGGTTCGGCGATGACAAAACGCCTCCAGGTCTATGAGACTCCCGAGATCACGGTCACGTTCGACCCGAATGTCTGTATCCATTCCGGGTGCTGCATCGCGACCCTGCCGGCGGTATTCGACGTCCGGCGCAAGCGCTGGATCCGGCCGGAGTTGGCGAGTGCCGATGCCGTGGCGGACGCTATCACGAACTGTCCGTCCGGGGCCTTGCGGTACTACCGTAATGTATCTCGTGATCCATCTGCCAAATCATCACTTGCGCGTGCGGTCCTGCTCAACCAGCTGGCGATGATTCTCGCTTCCGAATCCCCCCGCGAGGCCCGCGCGCACCAGTTCGCGGAGGCGATCCGCGCCGCGCGCGGCTACCGCTGGGTGGGCATCTATACCGTCGGTTCGGAAGAGATCGCCGTGGTCGGCTTTACCGGCGAGGCCGCACCCGTGTTCCCACGCTTTCCGCTGACCCAGGGATTGAACGGCGCCGCGGTGTCCTCGGGCGAACCCGTCGTCATCAACAACGTGGCCGAGGACCCGCGCTACCTGACCGCGTTTGGCAGCACGCGTTCGGAAATGATCGTGCCGGTGGTTCACCCCGCGACGCGCGAGGTGGTGGGCACGATCGACGTCGAAAGCGAGCGGGTGAACGCCTTCACCGACGACGACCGCGCGCTGGTGGAAGACTGCGCGCGTGCCATCGTCGCCTGGTGGGAGCAGGGGACGCCATGACGGGCGCGGACCAGAATTCCGCGGGCGCGGCGCCGGGCTATCGCATCGACGCGTCCGCCCACATCGGCTACGCGCACCTGCGCGTGCGCGACCTCGATCGATCGCTGTCGTTCTATTTGGACGTACTCGGGCTAAAGCTGGTCAGCGGGGGCGCGCACACGGCGACGCTCTCGGCCAACGGGCGCGGTCCGGGTCTGATCGTGCTCACGGCGAAGAAGGACGCGCCCGCGCGCCCGCTGCGCAGCACGGGGCTCTTTCACGTGGCGATCCGGGTGCCGAGCCGAAGGGCGCTGGCACAGATGATCCGGCACCTGCTCGAGTCGCAATGGCTCCTCCAGGGGTTTGCGAACCACGACGTCAGCGAAGCGGTGTACTTGATGGACCCGGACGGAAACGGCCTCGAGGTCTACGCGGACCGCCCGCGCGACGAGTGGCCGCTTCGCAACGGCCTGGTCGAGATGGTCACCGAGCCGCTCGACCTGGACGACGTGCTCGACGAACTGGCGGATTGGCCGTCCCCGTGGGAGGGAATCGACCCGGGCGCGAATATCGGCCACGTGCATCTGCGCGTGTCGCAGCTGGAGCGCGCGGAAGCCTTCTATCACGGGGTCCTGGGATTCGACGTGACCCAGCGCGATCTGGTGGGCGCGCTCTTCATGTCCGCGGGCGGATACCATCACCACGTCGGGGCGAACGTCTGGTCCAGCGAAGACGGGCCTCGACCGCCGGCGGACGCGGTGGGGCTGATTGCGTTCAGCGTGGTGGTGCCGCCGGCCACGCTGCTGGAGCTGGAAACACGAATGCGGGCCGCCGGGGTTCCCGCCCGCAACGACGACGAGGGGCGCATCCGCGCGGGCGACCCCGACGGAAATTTCATCGAATTGGTGGAGCGCTAAGGAGGATCGGGATGCGTAGCTGGAGGAGTAGCGGGTTTCTGTTTATGGTGGCGATTGGTTCCGCCGTCGCTCCGGCGTTGGCGCTCGACCTGAAGCCTCCGGTGGCGGACAAGCGGCCGCACCTGAGCGTGACCCACGGCGACACGCTGCGCGACGACTACTTCTGGCTTCGGGAAAAGACCAGCCCGGACGTGGTGCGCTATCTGGAGGCCGAGAACGCCTACGTGGACGCCGTCATGGAGCCGACGAAGGCGCTGCAGGAAACGCTCTACGGTGAAATGCTGGGGCGGATCAAGGAGACCGACGAGGAGGTCCCGTACCGGGATGGCGGCCACTACTACTATTCACGGACCGAAGAGGGCAAGCAGTATGTCATCTACGCGCGGAAACGGGGGAGTCTCGAGGCGCCGGAGCAGGTGATCCTCGACGTGAACGAGCTGGCGACGGGCCACGCGTTCATGGGTGTGACCGACCTGACGGTGAGCGACGACGGGAATTTCCTCGCGTTTTCGACCGACACCACCGGCTTTCGCCAGTATGACCTGCACGTGAAGGACCTGCGCACCGGGGTGATCCTGCCCGACCACGCCGAACGCGTGACGACGATCACGTGGGCGGCCGACAACCGGACGCTGTTCTACACCCAGGAGGACCCGGTGTCGAAGCGCTGGTACCGGCTCTACCGTCACGTGCTCGGTTCGAAAGACGCGGACGAACTGGTCTACGAGGAAAAGAACGAGCTGTTCGACATCTGGGCGTGGCGTTCACGCAGCCATGCGTACGTCTTCGTAGGGTCGTCGAGCTCGACCACGAGCGAGATGTGGTTCATCCCGGCCGATCGCTCCACGGCGCCCATGGCCTCGGTCGCCGGCAGGCGCGACGGGCGCGAATACTATATCGATCACGCCGGCGATCGTTTCTACCTGCGCACCAACGATACCGGCCGGAACTTCCGGCTGGTGTCGGCGCCGGTCAACGCACCGGGCGAGGTGTGGACCGAGCTCGTGCCGCACCGCGACGACGTCATGCTGGAGGACATCGACTGCTTCGCCGGGCACTATGTGCTCGAGGAACGCGAGAACGGGGTACCACGCCTGCGCGTGGTGGATATCGGCAGCGGCGCCTCCCAGACCATCGACATGCCCGAACCGGTCTACCAGGTGTATTCGAGCGACAACTACGAGTTCGACACCACCGTGTTCCGCTTCGGCTATGAATCGTTCATCACACCGGAGTCGATCTACGACTACGACGTGAAGACAAAGCAGCGCACGCTCCTCAAGCAGATGCCGGTCCTCGGCGGGTACGACCCGAAACGCTATCGTTCCGAGCGGCTCTACGCGACCGCGACCGACGGCACCCGCATTCCGATCTCCATCGTCTACCGGGTCGACGCCGGGGAAAAGAGCCCGCACGGCCGGCCGATGCTGCTGTTGGGCTATGGCTCCTACGGCATCTCGATGGATGTGTCGTTCAGCTCGAATCGCGTGAGCCTGCTGGACCGCGGCATGATCTACGGCATCGCGCACATCCGGGGGGGCGGCGAGCTCGGCAAGCGCTGGCACGAAGAAGGCCGCCTGATGACGAAGCGCAACACGTTCACCGATTTCATCGCCTGCGCGGAGTATCTGATCGCGCAGGGGTACACCTCGAAGGATCAGCTCGCCGCGACCGGGCGAAGCGCCGGGGGGCTGCTCATGGGAGCCATCGCCAACCTGCGACCCGATCTGTTCAAGGTGGTGTTCACCGCGGTGCCGTTCGTGGACGTGATGAACACGATGCTCGACGCCTCGCTCCCGCTCACGACCCAGGAATACCTGGAGTGGGGCGACCCCAATCAGAAGGCGGCGTACGACTACATGAAGAGCTATTCGCCCTATGACAACGTAGCGCACAAGGCGTATCCGGTGATGCTGGTACGCACCTCGTTCAACGACAGCCAGGTCATGTACTGGGAGCCGGCGAAGTGGGTCGCGAAGCTGCGCGCCGACAAGACCGACGACCACCTGCTGTTGTTCAAGACCAAGCTCGATCCCGGCGGGCACGGTGGGGCGTCGGGCCGCTACGACCGCCTGCGCGACACGGCATTCGAATACGCGTTTCTGCTGACCCAGCTCGGCGTGGTGCACACCGGGGCGACGCAGTAGCCACCCATGTCAGGAACGCGCGCCCCAAAACACGCCACGGCGTGGCTGCCCCTGCTGCACGAAATCGCCGACCGCGCGGACGGGATCGCGCTGCGTCTGTTTCGCGACGCCGGTCTTCGCGTCGAGAGCAAGGCGGACGATTCGCCGGTGAGCGAGGCCGATCGCGCCATCGAGACGATGGCGCGCGAGGTGATCGCGGCGCGCGCGCCCGAGACAGGTGTCTTCGGCGAGGAGGGGGGCGAGAGTCCGTCGGGTGACGGCACCCGGTTCATCATCGACCCGATCGATGGCACGCGTAATTTCGTGCGCGGCGTGCCCGTGTTTGGAACGCTGCTCGCGATCGAACAGGATGGCGTCGTGCTGGCGGGGGTGGTGTCGGCCCCGGCCTTGCGCGCACGCTGGCACGCCGCGCGCGGCGCGGGCGCATTTGCGGGCGCGAGGCGCATTCGCGTGTCCACGGTGAACGACCTGTCCCGCGCCCATGTCTTCCACGGCGACTTGAGCGGGCGAACCGAGGGACCGCGGCCCGCCCGTCTCGCGGAGCTGTTCGCCGCCGCCGAGCGCACCCGCGGCTTCGGCGATTTCTATCAGCACATGCTGGTCGCGGAAGGCGCCGGTGAAGTCGCGATCGACCCGAAGATGCAGCCGTGGGACATCGCGGCGGTGAAGATCGTGGTGGAGGAAGCCGGCGGCCGTTCGACGTCGTTCGCGGGCGCAGCGACCATCCACGGCGGAAACCTCGTGTCCACCAACGGGGTGCTGCACGCGCGGGCGCTCGAGTTTCTGGACAGTACGCCACGGTCGCGCTAGCATATCCGCATGCGTCCGAAGCGCGTCTTTCCACCGTTCTACTTCCTGCTGACCGTCGGGTTGATGATCGTGCTCGACCGCTGGGCGCCGGGCGTTCGCTGGCTGACCCGTCCGCGCACGCTGGCCGGCGTCTTGCCGTTCGTGGTCGGGCTGGGATTCATGATCGCGACCATGCGGTCGTTTCGTCGCCACCAGACGACGATCAAGCCGTTCGAGGCATCGGCGACGCTGGTCACAGGCGGGCCGTTTCGGGTATCGCGCAACCCGATCTACCTGGGGATGACGCTGATGCTGCTGGGTGTCGCGCTCTTCCTCGGCTCGGTGACACCGCTCATCCTCGTGGTCCTGTTTGCGCTCTGGATCCAGGCGCGCTTCATCGTGAACGAAGAGGCCCACCTCACGGAACAATTCGGCGACACGTATCGCGCCTACCAGGCGAGCGTGCGCCGCTGGGTGTGATCACGATGGCGTGGACGTATCTGCTGATTGCGGGGGTGATGGAGTGGGGTTGGCCGGTGGGCCTGAAGCTGGCGGCGAACCCGGCGTACCGGCTGTGGTCGGTCGTGCTCGCGGTGGTGTCGATCGTCCTGAGCAGTTACTTCCTTTTCGTGGCTCAGCGGACGATTCCGATGGGGACCGCCTACGCGGTATGGACGGGGATCGGCGCGGTGGGGACTTTTCTGCTCGGGATTCTCATCTTCCACGAGCCCGCGACGCTGGCGAGGTTCTTCTTCGTGAGCATGATCATCGGCGGGATCCTGGGGCTCAAGTGGGCGAGCTGAGATTTGTCCGGCGCGAGCTCCATCGGACGCGAGCGGGCAAATCTCGATTGACAGGGCGTCGGAGCCTTTGTTACGGTTCAACCCAAGGATGAGCGCTTGAGCGCTCATTTCTCATAATGGTCGGGGCTGGTCGGGAAGATGTCGCGCGTTCCCCGATATCGACCGCCCCGCACCCCGGTCGCCGGAGAGAGTTGCACGATGAATGATTGGCTGCCGGGGAGGCTCAAGAAACACTACATTAGACCCTTCCTGCGCTATTTGACCGACCGCGAAACGTACCGTCGTGTGTACGAACCGTCGGAATTCTTCGATCAGATTCACCACCTTGGCGAGAACGGCATCGACGCGGACACCATCTCGCCGGGCTACCCTATCGTCGATGCGACTTACCACTACAACGCCGTCGAGAACGGGATAATGGCTCACTTCAAGGAGCGGGGAATCCACCCGGACGTGGTGCTCGACATCGGCGCCGGGTCGGGGCACTGGGTGGACTTCTACACGACGGTGTACGCACCCCGCGCCGTGCACGCGGCGGATATCTCGGCGGAGTCGGTACGGAAACTGAAGAAGCGATTCGAGCTCCTACCCAACGTGCACGTGCACCAAACCGACCTCGTCTCGTCCGACCAATGGGCAAACGGCACCTTCAACGTGATCAACGCGATCGGCGTGATGTTCCACATCGTGGACGACCACAAATGGGCACGCACTGTCCAGTGGTGCAGCGACAAGTTGGTGCCCGGCGGTGTGTTAGTCGTCGGCGGGCTCTTTGGGCCCTTCAGTGCCAACGTCCAGTTCAACCCCGTGCGCTTCGACTCGGCCGACGAGATCGAGCACGGCACCGCCGGGTTGGCCTGCAACAAGCGCGTGCGTTCACGCTGGAAGTGGTCGCGTACCTTGAAAGCGTGCGGGTTTCGCAGAGTGACCTACCGGAGGACGCACATCGCGCGCTCGATCCAGACGCCCGAGAACAACCTGCTGTTTGCGGTGAAATGATTGGGGGCTAAGCCGCGCATCGTCACGGAAGAGATCTGGACGCAAGAGTGGCAGCGCGTAGCGGATTCGTGCTCGTACGCGACTTTCTTCCACACGCCGCTCTGGTACGGGGCCTTTAGCCGCATGGATTCCCACGCGCGGGTTGCCACACGCACGGTCCGCTTCGCGGACGGCAAGTCGGCCGTACTGCCCCTCATGGTGAGGCGCCGCTACGGAGGCCTGGTGCGCGCTTACGAGACGTCACCGGCGGGGTGTTACGGCGGTTGGATCAGCGTGGACGATCTGGGCCCGGAGCACGTGCACGCGCTGGCCTCGCTCATCACCGAAGGGCTCGGCGACGTGTACTGGCGCGTCAACCCGTTCGACCCGGCGGCGGCCGCGCTGGCGGTGCCCGGCGCCGTTGCGGACTCGACCGAGGCGCTGTTTCTCGACCGTTTCCCCGACGAAGATGCGCTGCGCGCGCATTACCGTCACAGCGTACGCAAACAGATCAACAAGGGCGAGCGCTTCGGGCTGGCTGTGCGGCCGGCTTCGGACTGGGGAGACTGGGAGGCGTACTTCGAGATCTACCGCCTATCGCTGCAGCGCTGGGTGACGCCATCTTCGTACTACCCCCTCGATTTCTTCCGCGGTCTCTTCGAGGCGAAAAGCGAGCGAATACGGTTGTGGTTGGTCACACATGGGAGCCAGATCGTTGGCGGAAACCTGAACTTCTACCAAGGAACGCACTGCGTGGAATGGCACGCGGTGTTCGTAGACGAGTACTTCCGGCACGGCTCGCGTAACTTTCTGGTGCACAAACTAATCCTCGACGCGCACGCGCGAGGGTTTCGCGTGTACGATTTCAACCCCAGCGGAAGCAACGAGAGCACGCGCGCGTTCAAGCGCAGCTACGGAACTGAGTCTTTGGCGGCGAATGTGTTCGAACGGCGCCGTTTCAAGGCGGTGCGATCCATGCTGCGGCGCTCGCGAGGGCCGCAAACCACGCGTTGATGGATTTCCTGATTTTGGACGCACTGGATCAATACTACGGAAGAGTTGGAATCACGTCGCCTGCCTATTGGGTCTACCGGATCGCCGGGCACGGCATCCGCGAACGGGCGGCTCATTACTTCTCCGGCCGGCTCCTGGACGTGGGGTGCGGAACCAAGGCGAAGCAGCTCCTGGTGGGCGACTTGGTCGACGAGTACGTGGGCCTCGACCACGAGGCAAGCCCGCACGGCCTCGCGCGGGTCGACCTCGTGGGAACGGCCTACGAGATTCCGGAAGCGGACGGGGCCTTCGACTGCATCCTGTGCACGGCGGTGTTGGAGCACCTCGAGGACCCTGCGCGGGCCCTGCGCGAGTCGCTGCGTGTGCTCAGACCAGGCGGTTACGCGCTTTACACGGTGCCTCTCTTCTGGCCCGTGCACGAAGAGCCGCGCGATTTCTTCCGGTACACCGAGTTCGGGTGCCGCTATCTCTTCGAGAACGCAGGCTTCGACATAATCGAAATCGCCCCGATGTCGGGCTACTGGATCACGGCGGGCGTGATGCGGGCGAGCTTCATCAACTCTATGCGGCTGGGGCGGGCGCGCGTGTTGGTGAGCGCCGCCGTCGCCGTCGTCCACCTAGTCACGCCGATCCTTGACCGTCTGGAACGACGCTTCAATCGCGGCGCCCATCGTTGGACGTGGATGTACGTCGTGGTCGCGCGCAAGCCGGAGTCGTAATGGCCAGCATCGTCGGGAAGATGGTGCATCGCGCACTGCGCGCCCCGGAGGAAGCGGCGGAAGCGGTGTTTGAAAGCGCGCACCACCCGCGCTCCGGCGCGCCGCCGTCGGCGCCTGTCTTCATCCTGGGGCTGCCCCGCTCGGGAACGACGCTGATCTACCAGTACATCGTCCATCGCAAGCACGTCGCGTATTTTACCAACGGGGTCGGAAAGCGTGTGTACAGCCCCTGCCTGATCAGCTATTTGCAGCGCCGGCGGAACGAACCGTACCGCTCGGACTTTGTCAGCAAGTACGGGCGCAGCGATGGCCCAATGGCGCCGCGAGAGGGCGGCTCGTTATGGCTGCGATTCTTCGACCTTGACGCCTACCAATCGTTCGCCGATCTGTCACCTCGTGTGGTGAGCCGGCTGCGCGTGCTGGTGGGGTGCGTCGAGGCGATTTTCGACGGTGCTCCGTTCGTCAACAAGAACGTCAAGCACCTGCTCCGCATCGACGCGTTGGCAAAGATATTCCCGGATTCGAGCTTCCTCTTGATCAACCGGGATATCGCCGACGTGGCCCTTTCCGTGCTGCGGGGGCGCGTACAATATTCCGGGGGCGCCGCGGAGTGGTTCTCGGCCAAGCCTGAAAACTACAAAGAGCTGGTCGATCTCGACCCGGTCGACCAGATCGTAGGGCAGTTGGTCGCGCTGGACCGGCGGCTACGCGCTGACCTCGCCCTCTTGGAGCCGTCGCGCGTGCACGAGGTACACTACGATGACTTTTGCGCGCGACCCGACAACGTCGTGGATGGTGTCCCCGTGCTGGCGCGATGCGCCGAGAAGAACGCGGCGGTGACGTCGTTCGAGGTCCGACACAACCGACCCCAGAACGAGGACGAAGAACGCCTGGTGGAGGGCGTACGCCGGGCGTTCAGGGCGTAGGTTTGTGCGATGCCGGCAGCGCGGGCCCGCTCGGACAGGTAGCACCAGCGCCGTTCCGGCCCGGCGGAGCCGAGACAGGTGAGTTGTGGCGACCAACGCGAATTTGAGCGGACCTTAGACGGTGGCGGGCTTCTTGGCCGCCACCTTCCGCTCCTGGTCCTTGAGGATCTTCTTCCGCAGCCGGATCGACTTGGGCGTGATCTCCACCAGCTCGTCGTCCTCGATGAACTCCAGCGCGAATTCGAGCGTCATCTCGCGCGGCGGTGTGAGCTGAATCGCTTCGTCCGCCCCCGACGCCCGCATATTCGTGAGCTTCTTCTCTTTGATCGCGTTGACGACCAGGTCCGCACCCTTGCTGTTGGCCCCGATGATCATGCCTTCGTAGACCGGGTCGCCCGGGCGGATGAGAATTTCGCCGCGCTCCTCGAGGCTCCACAGGGCGTACGCCACCGCGGTGCCGGGGTGGAGCGCGATCTGGACGCCGTGGGTTCGCTTCGGCAACTCGCCTTTGTACGCCTGGTACTCGTAGAAATTCTGGTACATGACGCCGGTGCCGCGCGTCATGGTGAGGAACTCGCTGCGGAAACCGATGAGGGCGCGGGTCGCGATGATGAACTCCATCCGAATCGTGCCCACCGCGCTGTGGGACATCGATTTCATCTCGCCCTTGCGCTTGCCGAGCGCGTCGATCACGGAGCCCTCGTACCCGGGGTCCACTTCGACCACGACTTCCTCGACTGGCTCCAGGATCTCGTCTTCGACCTGCTTCAGGATCACCCGCGGCCGCGAGACCTCCATTTCGTAGCCTTCGCGGCGCATGGTCTCGATCAGGATCGCGAGGTGGAGCTCACCCCGCCCGGACACCTTGAAGCGCTCGCCGCCGTCGGCGTCTTCGACCCGGATCCCCACGTTGATCATCGCTTCGTGTTCGAGGCGCTCGCGGATATGCCGCGAGGTCAGAAAGCGTCCCCCGTCCTTGCCCGAGAGCGGGCTGGTGCTGTGGGAGAAGAACATCGAGATGGTGGGTTCGTCGATCTTGATCAGCGGCAGCGCCTCCGGGCGTTCGGGAGAGGCCAGGGTCTCGCCGACGTGGACGTCCTCGATCCCTGCGATGGAGACGATGTCACCGGCGAGGGCGGACTGGACCTCGTGACGCTTCAGCCCGGTGTACCGTAGAATCCGCGTCACCTTTGAGCGGACGGAGGTCCCGTCCCGTTTGATGAGGATGACGGGGTCGCCGATCTTGACCACGCCGTGATAAATGCGCCCGCTCGCGATCCGACCCACATACGAGTCGTAGTCGAGCATGGTGACCAGCATCTGAAAGGGGTGGTCGACTTCGGCGATTGGCGGCAATACGCGGTGGACGATGGTCTCGAGGAGCGCCTTCATGTCGGTGGCGGGTTCGTCGAGATCCAGGGTGGCCCAGCCGAGCTTTCCGGACGCGTATACGATGGGGAAGTCGAGCTGCTCGTCGGTGGCATTCAACTCGCAAAACAGGTCGAAGGTCAGGTCGGCGACTTCGTGTGGGCGGCAGTGCGGCCGGTCGACCTTGTTGATGACCACGATGGGCTTGAGGTGCAGCTCGAGCGATTTCTTGAGTACGAACTTGGTCTGTGGCATCGGGCCCTCGAACGCGTCGACCAGCAGCAGCACGCCGTCGACCATGCGCAGGATCCGCTCCACCTCGCTGCCAAAGTCGGCGTGGCCGGGGGTGTCGACGATGTTGATCGTCAGCTCCTTGTACCGGATCGAGGCGTTCTTGGAGAAAATCGTGATCCCGCGCTCCTTCTCGAGCGGGTTCGAGTCGAGGATCGTCACTTCGCCTTCCTTGAAGGCGTAGGCCCCGGTCTGCTTCAGGAGCGCGTCGACCAGGGTGGTCTTCCCGTGGTCGACGTGGGCGATGATCGCGATATTGCGGACGTCTTTGCGTCGTTTCTGATTCGGCATGGTCCGAGGTGGCCCGAGAGGGGTCCGATTGGATGACAAAAAAGGAAGGCCGCTCGATACGGCCTTCGTTGCGCACGATTGCGTAGGCATCTTAATATAGGCGAAACCTGCGCCGAGGCGCAAGCCCGATGAGCCACCCCGAGGACCCGCAACCACCCCGCATGCGTGCTCGCATGGTCGAGACGATTCGCCGCCTGTGGGCGCGCCGCTTCTTGCGCGTGGCGGCGTGGCTCGCGCTGGTGGGGCTGACGGCGACGGTCGTGCCGGTGGTCGCCCTGCGCTGGGTTGACCCGCCGACGTCCGCGTTCATGCTCGAGCGGCGGGTCGAGGGGTTGGCGAACCCCGCCCGGCGCGTGCCCGTCGACTATCAATGGAAGGACTGGGAGGCGGTGTCGCCGAACGCGCGGCTCGCCATGGTGGCGGCCGAGGATCAGAAGTTTCTCGAGCACGAAGGGTTCGATTTCGAGTCGATCGAGAAAGCGGTGGAGTCGAACAAGCGGCGCGGGCGAACGCGCGGGGCCAGCACGATATCGCAGCAGGTGGCGAAGAACCTCTTCCTGTGGCCGGGCAAGAACTACTTTCGCAAGGTTCTCGAAGCGGGCTACACCATTCTGATCGAAGCGTTCTGGCCGAAGCGGAGGATTCTGGAGGTCTATTTGAACATCGCGGAATTTGGCGACGGCACCTACGGCGTGGAGGCGGCGTCGCGCCGTTTCTTCCACAAGTCGTCGTCGCGGCTCACCCGCTACGAGGGGGCGTTGCTGGCGGCCGTGCTGCCCAACCCGAAACGCATGCAGGCGGACCGGCCGACGCGCTACGTGGAGCGCCGCGCGTGGTGGATCGAGCGGCAGATGATGCGCCTTGGATATCACCACCTCGATGAACTCTGATCGCGGACCGCAATCCACGCCCGCCCGGGTGGCCAGGGTGCTGGCCTACGTGTGGGCGCTGCCGACCACCCTGGTCGGAGCGGGATTCGCCGCCGCAGCCGCCGCGACCGGCGGGAAAGCGGCGCTCGTCGACGGCGTGCTCGAGGCGCACGGCGGCGTGCTGGACGTGATGCTCCGGAGGCTGGTGCCGTTGCGCGGCGGGGCCAGCGCCATGGCGCTCGGGCACGTGGTGGTCGCGCGCAACGCCGGTTGCCTGGAACGAACCCGGGCGCACGAACGGGCCCACGTTCGTCAAGCGGAACGGTGGGGAGTGCTCTTCGTCCCGGCCTACTTCGTGTCGTCGCTGGTGGCCGCGGCGCGCGGCGGGCACTACTACCGCGACAATCGCTTCGAGCGCGACGCGCTGGAGAAGGCGACCGCAGCGGCTCGACGCACACTGATCGTCTGATAGAGGAATACCGTGACCGTCCTGATCACAGTCGCCATGCTGACCGCATCCAACGTCTTCATGACGTTTGCCTGGTACGGCCACTTGCGAAACATGAGCGGCCGGCCCTGGTTCATCGCCGCGACCGTCAGCTGGGGAATCGCGTTTTTTGAGTATTTGCTCCAGGTGCCCGCCAATCGTGTCGGCTTTCGCACACTGGCCTCGCCCAGCTCAAGATCGTCCAGGAAGTGGTGACATTGTCGGTGTTCGTGCCGTTCGCCGTGTTCTACATCAAGGAGCGTCCCCGGCTCGACTTCCTCTGGGCGGGGCTGTGCCTGATCGCCGCGGTCTACTTCATGTTTCGCCGTCCGTAGCTGCATTGCCACAGCGGACTTTTGCTTTGACCCTGGTCCGCGCGGGACGCTACCATTAGGTGTTCGGGGCTGCCGACCCGGTTGCCAGGGGCACACCCGGGGCAGCGCGGGCGTGTCCCCCGCGCGGAAGTCGATGATCCCTCGCTTGTTTCACCAGTGGCGACGGACGCGGATAGGGCCGGCCGTGTGCCTGATTTTCCTCCTCGGACCGGGGGTGGGGGGCCTCGCCTTTGCGCCCGGACCCGCGGCCGCGGACACCTACCAGGGTCTGCACCCACGGCTCTTGTTCTCCAATGACGACCTCCCGGACCTGCGCGCGAAGGTGCGCGACGGCGGCGTCGACGACGACTGCTACGCGTACATCCGCGATCGGCTCCACACCTACTACCTGACCGAACCCTACGATTCGCTCCTGCGCAACGACTTCGCGCTCGAGGCCATGCTGAACATCGGGCTCGCGGCTCATCTCGAGGACCCGGTCGATCCGGTCGCGCTGGCGCTCGGGATTGACCTCACCCAGCACATCGCCCGCACCTGGAACGTCGACACGGATGCGTACGCGTCCTCGCTGCGACTGCGGGCGCTGGCGCTCGGATACGACATGTGCTTTCAGCCTGCCAGCGAGGCGGAGCGGCAGGAAATTCGCGACGAGATCGCGAGCTACATTTCCTACCTGACCACGAGCATGAACTACGACATCTGGCGCTGGAGCCCGTATGTGAGCAACAAGACGGCGATGGTGGCCGCCGCGCTGGGGCTGGCGTCCATCGTGCTCGACGGCGAGGCGAACCCGGCGCTCACCAGCGCGGGACTGGCCCGCGCGGACGTGTTTTACACCGCGTGGCGCGACGCCCACCTCGCGGGCGACGGGGCGTATCGCGAAGGCAGCCTGTACGCGGCGTGGAGCATGCGCAACCTCATCTACTATTTCGAGGCCCGGAAGCGTTTCGACGGGTACAACTACGCGTTCGACAGTCCCATTCGCGCGATCGAGCAGTGGTTTCCCTACGAGCTGGACCCTCGCGGCGGCGCGCGGCTCAACAATATCCAGGATCAGAGCGATTCTCCGCTGCCGCTCGCGCGCCACACCACCTACTGGGACTGGGCGATGTCGGAGTGGGGAAGCGGAATCGCCGCGTACGTGTGGGAGCACGCGGCCGGCACCTACGGCTACGACATGCTCGACGAGGCGGACAAGGCGGCGACCGTGCTCTGGCACCGCGAGATCCCGCCGACGAACCCGGGAACACTCCTGCCGCCGAGCAGGGTGTGGGAGGCTCGCGGTCTCTACTATTTCCGCACCGGCTGGCCGGGTGGGGCGGCGTCCGACGACGTCGCGTTCAGTTTCTACTCGGGCGAATTCCGCGGCGGGCACGCCCAGGAGGATCAGAACCAGTTCACCCTTGCCGCGTACGGCGAGAAGCTGGTGGTCGACCACGGCGCCGGCGCCACCGCGAAACAGTCCGAAGCCCACAACCTGGTACGCATCGACGGGATGGGGCAACACAACGCCGGCGCGTCGATCGGCACCGACGGTCGCATCGAATCGTACGTCCTGAGCGACTTCGCGGACTACATCTGCGGCGACGCGCGCCTCGCCTACACGACGCACAGCCCGTACAACAACTCCGGGGTGCCGTATCCATGGAGCGACTGGTCGTGGGGACTGACCGGCGCCAACCCGGTGGAGCGCGCGCTGCGGCGCGTGGTCGTGGTGCGCGGCGTCGGGTCGATCCCGTACTTCGTCATTCAGGACGATATCAAGAAGGACAGCGACGAACACCACTACGAATGGTGCATGCACGTCCCGGTCGACGCGAGCGTGGATGTGGGCGGCAACGGCCCGATCCGGGTGTCCCGGAACGCGACGGCCCTCGACCTGCACGCGCTGCGTCCCCAGCGGGCGCAGCTCGCCGCGTCCGTGTCGATCTTCGACAATCAGGGCGAAGATCCCAATTCACGCCTGGTGAAGCTCGGCACCGACATGGTGGAGCCGCGTTTCACGCTGCTGCTCGTCCCGCGACGCGTGAGCGACGCGGAGCCGGCTGTGTCGTCGGCCGCCGGACCCGCCGGGACGACGACGACCGTCGCGTGGGCGAACGGAATGACGGACTATGTATTCTCGCGAACCACGGTGGTGGATCCTCCGCTGCCGGTGGTGGATCCGTTGCTGCAAGGGACGGCGTGTACGGGCTCGCTGGCAACCGACGCGATTCTCGGCGTGGCACGGACGGCGGGCGGCGAGGTGCGCGGCTACGTGCTCGCGGACGGGACGGTGCTCGTGTGCGCATCCCGGGTGCTGGTGAGTATCGATGACGGTCCGGCCACCGTCGTCTACGACGGATCCAGCGTTCACATCAGCCGGGCGAACGCGCGCTTTCGTATCTTCGCCCAGGGCGTGTCAGGCGTCCTGTATCGGGGCAACCCCTTGCCCACCGTTCTCGAGGGTGAGTATCTGACCAACGCGCTCTACACCGGCGTCCGGCCGGCGCCTGCCGAACCCGACCTCGATTTGCGCGCGTTCCCGAACCCCTTCAATCCGTCGGTCCGGATCACCTTCGTCGTTCCCTGGCGAAGCGAGGTTCGCGCGGAGATCCACGACGCGGCCGGCCGCCGCGTGGTGGTGCTCGCCGCGCGCGAGATGGATGCCGGCGCGCACGCGCTGGAGTGGAATGGACGGGATGAAAAGGGTGGCGACGCCGCCAGCGGGGTGTACTTCCTGCGCGTGCAGTCGGGTTCGGCGGCCCGATCGATCAAGCTCGTGCTTCTGCGCTGAGGTCCCCGATGATCGGTTCGAGGCGCGCGAACGCGGCGCGCAGCGCGCCCTCCACCCGTTCCGGGGTGTCCGAGCGCGCGAAAATGAACGCCACGTAGAGGAAGCCGTCGGGCAGCGGTGTCAGGTGCTGCCCGGGCCGCGCACTCACCACCACCTCCTCGACGCCGGGAACCTCGGCGGCAGCGCTCGCCCCACGCAGCGATTCGAATCGCCCCGCGCGCGGGGCCTGGATCATCCAGACGCCGGCGGCGCGGGGCTCGCGCGGCGGGATCTGCGCGACGAGTCCGAGGGCGTGCTGGAGGATGACATCTTCGAGCGAGCGCCCGTCGGCAAAGCGCACCACCCGCGAGCACAGCCCTCCGATCGATCGCGCGTGCACCTCGATCGGGATCACCGCCCCGGCGCTCCCGCGGAGCTCGACGTGCACGGGGCCGCTCACGAGCCCCACCGCGCGCACGGCGGCTCCGGAGGTCTCCACGATCCGCTGCTGCACCTCCGGCGAGAGGCGCGAGGGCGTCACGTACATCGTCTCCGGGAAGACGGGTCCCTCGAGCGGGTCCGGCTTGTCGAAGATGGCGATCACGTCGAGGCGGCCGCCGGTCACGATGCCTTCCACCGCCACTTCCCAGCCGTCCACGTACGATTCCGCGAGGACGTGACCGCGCGCGAGCACGTCGTGCGCAGACGGCGACGAACGCACCAGCCGGGCGAGTCGTTCGAACGCGGGCGCGAACGCCTTTGCGTCGTCGACTCTGAACACGCCCCGGCTCGCCGACATGGCGAGCGGCTTGAGCACGGCGGGATAGCCGACCGCGCGCGCCAGTTCGCGCTCGAGCGCATCCACGGGCGCTTGCAGCGAAAGCAGCGCGTACTTCGGTATCGGAATGCCAGCCGCCCGCATCCGCTCGCGCGCGAGGTACTTGTTGACGGTAGCGCGCACCGCGTCGACGGGGTTATGCGGCAGGCCGAGCGCCTCGGCGATCGCGGCGGCCGCGAGCACGGAACGGTCGTCGACCGCCACCACCGCGTGCACCGGCGTCTTGCGCGCGAAACGCCGCGCCCGGGCGGCGGCGCCGATGGGGTCGTCGAAGTCGAACGACGGCAGCTCGACCGGGTGCAGGTGCGAGAGCGAGCTTTCCGTTTCCGAGGCGAGGCTCAAGTCCACCGGGAGGCGCCGCGCGGCGCGCACGAACGCGTCGGCGCGATAGGTGGACGTGGGAACGAGCAGGAGCAGGCGGGGCTTCATGGCGGCGGCGGCGCGCCGGCGTCTACTTGGACGACGGCGCGTAATACGGATTGCGGCCGGCGGCGTGATCGGTGGTATCGAGGATTTCGCCGACCTCGGGGACCTCTTCGCGGATGGTGCGCTCGACACCGTACTTGAGGGTGACGCTCACCATGCCGCACCCCTGGCACCCGCCGCCGAACTCGAGAAACACGGTGTTGCCGGTGACTTCGAGCAGGCTCACCACGCCGCCGTGGGCGGCGACCGCCGGATTGATGACGCCGTCGAGCACCTGCTGGACGCGCCGCTTCACTTCTTCAGGTGGAAGTTGCGTCTCCGTCACCGCCGGCGAAATCGGATCGGCACCCGTGGCGAGGGCGTCGCGGATGGCCGTGCCCACCGCCGGGATCTTGTCGTCCCAGGTCGAGTCGCCCACCAGCGTCAGCCGCAGGGTGTCGTGGTTGACGAGGATCTCGGCGATGCCCTCGATGGCGAACAGCCCGTCGACCAGTGGCGACCCGTGCGAATGCTCGCGCTCGCCGAAATACGCCGAGTGGTTGGGGTAGAGCGGCTCGCTCACCGTGAAGGTGCACTGCTCGGGGTGCGCCATCGACGGGGTCGCGGTGATCCGCACCGATCGTCCCTGCGGGAGCTCGAAATTCAGGCTGACTTCATCCATGGCACTTCGATGATAGGTGAGGCGCTGGCCGGGCGCAAGCGTCGATGCCGGGTCACACGCCCGCGCGTTCGAGAGAGCCAAACTGGCTCTCGGTGGGTTCGGCTCAGCAGAACCAGTCCTCGGTGAGGCGCGGCGATGGCCCCGCCGGCTGCGGCACGGCGAGCGCGGCGCGGCCGGGCGCGACCACCGCATGCACGCGCGCAAACGCCTCCTCGGCGGGCCAGTGGCCCGCCGCCGCGTCGGCGGCGACGCGAGCAAGTTCGTGCTGCAGACGATCCATCCCGGGATCGGGATGGCGCCAGCGATAGGAGAGCGTCTCGGGGTCGAAGGGGCCGAGGTGTTCACGCATGGGCTCGTGGCGCAACAGCAGGGAGCCCTCCGGGACGAGCAGGCGGATCGAGTACTGCACCGGGTCGACCCGACCGACGAGTCCCTCCCCGGCGACGATGTCCAGGAGCTCGCCGAGACTCGCGCGTGTCTCCCAGGGCGTGAATGGTACCAGCGAGGGCCGCAGCGCGATACCGAGGCCGCCGACGAAACGAATCACCTCCAGCGCCTGCGCGCGGGTGTGACCCTTGTCCAGGTGTGTCAGCACCTCGTCGTTGAACGATTCCACCGCCGATACCATGAACAGGTTGCCCAGGTCGCGGAGTTCTCTGACGGCCTCGCGATGACGAAAGAGGTGTTCGATCTTGGCGGTGTAGTCGAACGTCACGCCGGCGAAGCGCCGGTGCAGCTCACGCGCCACGCGCAGCGCGTGGGTGGGGCCGTTCAAGAAGTCCGCGTCGGCGAAGGTGACGTGCCGCGCACCTCTGGCGACGACGCCGGCCACGTCGTCGAGGACGCGCGCGACCGGGATGGCGTAGAAAGAGCCGGCGTACGCGGCCGGAAGCGGACAGTGACGGCAGAGGTGCTTGCAACCGCGCGTCGTCTGTACGTATCCCACCGGGCTGCGCGCGCCGCCGGAGTCGAGCATCACGTAGCGGTCGTGCCGGGTGAGACCCGGCCGATGCGGGGTGAGGTCGAGCGAGCGCGCAGCAGGCGCAGGCGACGGCGGCACGACCGATCGCGGGTGGGAAGCGTCGAGTGTCGCGCGGGCGAGCTCGAGGAGAGATGCCTCGCACTCCGCACCCAGACAGCTGTCCGCGTGGGCCGGAACCAGATGACGCGCATTCAATCCCGCGTAGAGTCCGTAGAAACAGATGTGGGCGTTGGGATTCAAGTCGCGCACGCGTGCGGCCACACGCACCCCCAGTCGCAGCGCGGTGTGCATCGGGGTCGAGATCGCCACCAGCTGCGCGCCGGCAATCGCCGCCGTGTCGAACTCATCCACCGCCACGTCCATCGTGCGCGGGACGATGCCCGCGCGGGCGAGCACTCCCGCGGGAACGGCGATGCCCAGCGGCTCGTGGCCGAGCTCGTAGCACGAAACCAGTACGACGCGGCCGTCGGTGGCTTCGCGGGGGGATGATACCGGCGCGGACTGCACGCGACGGAGTATAATGACACCGGAGCCAGGTATGCAACGAGCCCGGCTCCGGTGGCGAACGCGCGTGAAGTCGCCGCCTTGCCGGTTTCCGGCGCGGGCGCCGCACCCATCGTGTATACTCCAGTCGGGTTCGCAAACGCGGGAGGTAGGGATGGCCACAGAGGAGATTCACCGCATGCAGCCGGCGCGACTGCGGACCGGCATCACGCTGGAGCAACTCCCCACGTCAGAATCGTCGTCGTCCGGGATCGACAGCCGGCGTGTCATTCGCGGCACCGCATTGATCTTCTGGGACCCGAAACGTCCCGGCCACAAACTCGACGCGATCGACACGGACCAGATCACGCCGGCCAAAGACTGTGTATCCGAGAGCCTCGATGCGCTCGACAAGCGGTGGAAGGAGGGCGCGTTTCGCTTCCTGATGCCGGACTTTCGCGCGCGCGTGCACCGGGGCGAGACGTTCCTCGTCGCCGGCGATCGGTTTGCGATCGGCTCCTCGCGCGAGATGAGCCCGGCGGGATTGCGTGCCATCGCGGAGGAAGACGGGCGCGAGATGGTGATCGTCTGCGGCCACAACATGGGCGACATTTTCCGCCGCAATGCGCTCAACCTGGGGCTCGAGGTGGTGCAGGCCCCCGAGGCGGTGGTGGACGCGCGCGACGGAGACGAGTTTTCCTACGAACCGGCGACGCGCCGGCTGGTGAACGAGTCGCAGGGCCGGCAATACACCCCGGTCGCGCTGACGCCCAAAGAGGACGAGATTCGGAGCACCGGGGGCATCTTCGCCCTGGGCCGGCGCGAGTTTCAAGACTCCGCCCGGAGCACTCCGCGGGCAGAGTGGCCGGACCCGGAGACCGCGCGCGGACTCACGACCACCGAACAGATCGTGTGGGCGCACCGCGTCGACCGGCAGGCGCGGGTCGAACCGGGGCGAACGCTCCGCGTCTACGCCGACCTCCTCCCGGCGTCCGACGGCACTGCACCCTTTGCAATCCATACCTTCAATCAGATCACGGGAGGAAACACCATCTTCCCGCGCCAGGCGGCGATCGCGAACGACCATTTCGTGTTCACCGGTGCCGACGCCGACGACAAGCAGACGGGGATCGGGCGCGAGTTCGCCAGGCAGCACGGCATCGAGAAGCCGTACTACGCGACGCCGGGCGACGGCATCTTTCATTTCTACTTTCCCGAGCAGGGGCTGATCGTGCCCGGGCAGTTCATCCCCGGCGCGGACTCGCACAGCCGCGCGTACGGCGCGTACGGCGCGGTGGGAATCGGCGTCGGCTCGACGACGCTCGGGTTCGGATGGGCCACGGGGTATATCTACTTCACGCCGGCGCGCTCGCGCCGGGTGGTGTTCACCGGCAAGTTGCAGCCGTGGGTGTCGGGCAAAGACGTCGTGCTCAAGCTGCTCGAGCGATGGGGAGCGAAGCAGTCGCAGGGAATGTCGGTCGAGCTCGTGGACGCGAATCGACAACTGCCGGTCGCGTACCGCAACACCATCGCCAACATGATGGCCGAGGCGGAGGCGATGAACGGGATTTTCGCCTGCGACGAGGTGACCCTCGCCTGGTACGCCGCCAAGGGCATGAAGGAGCTCCCGTATCCGCCCCTCGCGCCCGGCGCCAACGCCTGTTTCGAAATCGACGAGACCCTCGACCTGTCGGACGTGGTCCCGATGGTCGCGAAACCGTTCAGCCCGGGAAACGCGTTCCCGGCCGAGGACGTCGCCCGCGAGCGCCTTACCTTCGACAAGGCGTTCATCGGGTCGTGCACCAACGGCAGCTATGACGACCTGCTGCAGGCGGCGATGGTGGTCAGGCGCGCGCGCACGCTCGGGTTCGAACGGTCGAGCACGCCGTTCGTCGTGTTTCCGGGCTCGGGGGGTGTGAAGAAACTGATCGAACGGCCCGACCCGCGCCTGGGTGGGGAATCGGTGGCGAACGTGCTGCGGTCGGTCGGCGCGGAAATCCGGGCGTCGTGGTGCGGCCCGTGCTTCGGCCAGGGACCGGATGCGCTCAAACGCGGCGAGCGCGCGATCACGTCCTTCAACCGCAACTGGCAGAACCGCATGGGCGTCGGCGGGGAGGGCTACCTCGCCAGTCCGGCGGTGGTCGCCGCGTCCGCGCTGCTGGGCTACATGGCCGGACCGGGAGAGCTCGGGATCGAATGGAACGCGGAGGCGTTCGCGCTCTAATGGAATTCCGCCATCTGGGGAGATCGGGGCTGAAGGTATCGGCGTTGTCGCTGGGGGCCTGGGTCACCTACGGCGCCCAGGTGGGAGAAGACGCCGCCTACCAGTGCATGACCGCTGCGTTCGACCGCGGCGTCAACTTTTTCGACAACGCGGAAGCGTACGGCTCCGGCAACGCGGAAACCGTCATGGGGAACGTGATCCGGCGCGCCGGCTGGAAGCGTTCCGACCTCGTCGTCTCCACCAAGCTCTTCTGGGGCGGGAAAGGGCCGAACGACCGGGGCCTCTCGCGCAAGCACATCGTCGAAGGCATCCACGCGTCGCTGACGCGGCTCAAACTGGACTATGTCGACCTCCTGTTTTGCCATCGCCCGGATGTCGAGACGCCCATCGAGGAAACCGTCCGCGCGATGAACCACGTGATCGACCGCGGGATGGCCCTGTACTGGGGCACCAGCGAATGGAGCGCGGACCAGATCATGGAGGCGGCGCTGGTCGCCTCGCGCGAGCACCTCATAGGCCCGCTCATGGAGCAGCCGCAGTACAACATGCTCCACCGCGACCGTGTCGAACGCGAATACGCGCGCCTCTACCGCGAGCTCGGCCTGGGCACGACGATTTGGAGCCCGCTGGCAAGCGGCTTGCTCACGGGAAAGTACGACGCCGGTCTTCCCGGCGGCACGCGGGCGAGCCTCCCGGGGCTCGAATGGCTGCGCGAGGAGCTGGTGGGAGCAACGTCGAAGCCGCGCCTCGAGAAGGCCAGGCAGCTGAAACCAATTGCGGACTCGCTCGGGTGCACGCGCGCGCAGCTCGCGATCGCGTGGTGCCTGAAGAACCCGAACGTGAGCTCGGTCATCACCGGGGCGACGCGGCGCGAGCAGGTGGAGGAGAACATGGGGGCGCTCGAGGTGGCGCACGCCCTGACTCCCGCGGTGATGGAGTCGATCGAAGGCGTGCTCGGCAATGCGCCCGCGCCCGGGGAGCAATATCGATGATGGCATGCCGCGAGAATCGGCCACCGCGCGACGCGCGGGAGAAAAAAAAGAATCCCGGGCGAAACCCGGGATCCTTTTCAAGCGCTCAAGAATTGAACGCCATAGTGCAGGGAGCGTTACTCTAGCACGGCGGGTGGGGGTGGGCAAGCGGGATTTTGGATGGCGTGTTTATCTTTCTATGGTAGAATAAGTTAAGCGTCCGCCCAACGCTTGGTTTGACACTGGAAAACGGCGTGTGCTAATTATCCTCGGCCGGCGCACCGACGAAACGGCGCGCCGCGCACGGCTGCCGGCGTCGCAGAGACGAGCCGCCAGCCGTTTTCGTGTCCGGCGAGACCGCCATGCGGCGCCGGGCGAGTCGCCTTTGAAACAGGTTTTGATCTGAATGAAAACTACCCGACCGATGAACGTGCAACCCGCCACGATCGTGACGCCGGCGAGCCTTCCGGACCCGCTGGCGGATGCATTCCGCCGCTGGGGCTATCTTCTCTGCGACCTCGACCCGCTGGACCGAATGCCGCCGTACGAGCATCCCGACATCACGGATGCCGTCGCGGTTGCCGGCGAGAACGAAGCGCGGAGGTGGCGGGAGATCTACGGCGGCCCGATCGGCTTCGAGTTCATGCACATGCCGGAACGCGATCGCGTCGAGTGGATGCGCGACGCCGTCGAAGCGGGCCCGCCCGCGACCGATTCGCGCTGGATTCTCTCGCGCCTGATGGAAACCGAGTTGTTCGAGAAGTTCCTCCACTTGAAGTACGTGGGGAGCAAACGCTTTTCGGTCGAGGGCGTGGCGGCGATGATCCCGCTGCTCGACTCGGTGCTGGATGCGTCCGCGGAATTGGGAACCGAGTACCTGTACATGGCGATGAGCCATCGCGGGCGCCTCAACGTGATGAAGAGCATCGTCAACATTCCGGTGGAGGACATTTTCGCGGGCATCGAGGACGTCGACCCCCGGAGTGTGCTGGGCAGCGGCGACGTCAAGTATCACATTGGCGCCACCGGCCGCTACCGCACCCATTCGGGGCGCGACATCGAGGTGCATCTCTCGTCGAATCCGAGCCACCTGGAGGCCGTCGACAGCGTGATCATGGGGCGCACGCGCGCCCGCCAGGAGCGCTGGGGCGTCACCGGCGCCGACCGCATACTCCCCGTCACCCTGCACGGAGACGCCGCATTCGCGGGGCAGGGGATCACGTCGGAGACCCTGAACCTGGCCAACCTCGCGCACTACTCGGTGGGCGGGACGATCCACGTGATCGTCAACAACTTCATCGGATTCACCGCCGAACCGGCAGTGCTACACAGCGCGCGCTTTTCGTCGGAGGCGGCCAAGCGCGTATCGATGCCGATCATCCACGTGAACGCGGAGGAGCTCGACGCGGTGTGGTGGGCGGGGAGGCTCGCCGCCGCGTACCGGAACCGGTTCAAGAGCGACGTCGTGATCGATCTGATCGGATTCCGCCGCTACGGTCACAGCGAGGTCGAGGATCCGACCATCACGCAGCCGCTCCTCTACGAGCGAATCGCCAGGCACCCGCTGGCGTGGGAGGTCTACGCGGAGCGCCTCGAGCTGGACGCGGCGGCCGTCGCTGCCATGAAACAGGAAGCGACCGCGGGGCTGACCGAGGGCCAGGAGAAGGGCCGGGCCCACCAGCAGCGCCCCGTGTTCTGGAAGCTCCCCGAGTTCTGGGGCCACTACCAGGGCGGGCCCTACGACCCGAGCTTCGAAGTGCCCACGGCGGTCGACGCCGAGCGGTTGCGCGACGTCGCCGCGCGCATCACGGCCGTGCCTCCCGGGTTTGCGCCGCACCCGAAGATGTCGAAGCTGCTCCTCCAGCGCGCCGACATGGCGGCGGGGAATCGCAAGGTGGACTGGGGGATGGCGGAGGCGCTGGCCTTCGGCACGCTGGTCACGGAGGGCGTGCGTGTGCGCCTCACGGGACAGGATTCGCGCCGCGGCACGTTCAACCATCGCCACGCCGCGCTGATCGACGTGAAGACGGGCCGGGACTATCTGCCGCTCGAGCACGTCGCGGACGGGCAGGCGTCGTTCGTGGCCGTGGACACGCCGCTTTCGGAAGCGGGCGCGATGGGGTTCGAGTACGGCTACAGCCGCGAGTTTCCGGATGCGCTGGTGCTCTGGGAGGCGCAGTTCGGCGACTTCGCCAACGGCGCGCAGATCATCATCGACCAGTTCGTGTGCGCCGGCGAAGACAAGTGGAATCTGCTCACCGGGCTCGTGCTGCTCCTGCCGCACGGGCACGAGGGGCAGGGGCCCGAGCACTCGAGCGCGCGCATCGAGCGCTTCCTGCAAGTGGCGGCGCAGGACAGCATCCAGGTCTGTCAGCCATCGACGGCGGGGAACTATTTCCACCTCCTGCGCCGGCAGGCGCTTCGCTCCTGGCGCAAACCCCTGGTCGTGTTCACGCCGAAGAGCGTGCTGCGAGCCGAGTCGGCCGGCTCCGACGTGTCCGAGCTCGCCACCGGCTCCTTCCGCCCGGTGCTCGGCGACTCCGAAGCGTCGAACGTGCGCGCGATCCTGATTTGCTCGGGCAAGATCGCGCACGAGCTGCGCGCCGAACGGGCCGCGCAGGGAGCCATGGACCGGGCCATCGTGACGGTGGAGCAGCTGTATCCGTTCCCGTCGGCGGCTCTGGCGGAAGCTCTCGGTCAATTCCCCGAAACCGCGAAGATCGTGTGGGTCCAGGAAGAGCCCGCGAACATGGGCGCCCTGGGCTACATCCGCCCCCTGCTCAAGTCGGTCGCCGGCGTCCGCCACGTGACCAGCATCAAGCGCTACGAGAGCGCCAGCCCCGCCACGGGGTCCGCGAAGGCGCACGCGCTGGAGCAGAAAGCACTCATCAAACTGGCGTTTGCTTGAGCGTGGTGCCCATCGGGCACCGGACTCCGCCGCGCGGGTTTCGACCCCGTCCTTCGACGTCCTCTTGGTTCCTCATCGCACCTCGGTGTGACGGAAAAACATTCCTCCTGCCGGCGTTTCTCCTGTTCCGCGATTGTGTATCGTTCTTGCTCTGCCCGCTGCGATTAACTGCGGTCTGGGAGACCGTGTCCAATGTGGATCGTGCCGTTCAACAGGGTCCGAAAGAGTTTCTCCGCCAAGATCATCCTGCTGGTCGCGCTGAGCGTGATCGTCACGTCCTTCGTGGTCGGGCTGGCGACGACGCATAGCACCGGCCAGTTCCTCACCGAGCGGATGAAGGATCGCTTCCCGTCGACGCTCACCATCACCAGCACACGACTGCGGCTCTGGCACGACCGCCAAATGCGCGAGCTCGCCCGGCTGGGCACGTCACGCACCCTGCAGGAGAGCCTGTTGCGCATCGCGAGCGTGGGCGACCCGAAAGCGAGCGCGCGCTACCGGGCCGACGCGGGGCAATTTCTCAAACTCGTCCATCCCAGCTACACCGTGTTCGAGGACCTGCTGGTGCTCGACGCGCACGGAAAGCTCATTGCCTCCGCCGCGGGTGCGAGCGCCGCGGATGCGGCGGAAGCATGGGCCCAGCTCGACGAGCTGGGGCTGGAGCCCGGAGTTTCTCCTCCCATGCCGGGTACCCACGGCTTCCACCAGTGGTTCTACGTCCCTGCCGCCGATTCCACCCGCCTGACGGAAAAGCACCCGTGGATGGTGGCGCGCGTCAACCTGGCAACGATGAGCGACATTCTCGGTGAGGTCAAACTCGGCGACGGTGGAGACCTGTACCTGCTCGAGGGACAAGGACGGTTTCTGACCGAACCTCGCCTGGCGACCGCGTGGCTGGTGGGCACGGAGGGCATGCAGGTGCCCACGCGTCAGACCGGGCCCGTGGTGGTGGAACGCCGCAAGAGCTACGGCGGGCGCGAGGTCTTTCACAGCAAGATCCATTTCGAAGAGCTTGGGTGGTGGCTGGTCTACGAAGAGGACTACAGCACCGCGATGGCGCCCGTGCTCGAGGCGCAGCGCCGCATCTGGGTATCCGTGCTCGTGGTCGGGGCGATGGCGATCCTCGCCGCGCTGCGCATCGCCCAGTCCATTCTCAAGCCGATCAAGGGGCTGGCGGTCGGTGCCAGCCGCATCAACGAGGGGCTCGTGGGCGTCAAGATTCCAAAGGGCGCCGACGACGAGATCGGCATGATGATCGACACGTTCAACGAGATGGCGACCAAGATCTCGCTGTCGCAGGCCGAGCTCCAGTATAAGAACAAGATGCTGAATTCATCGAACGAGCGCCTGCAGGACATGAATGACCAGCTGGAAAAACTCTCGGTCACCGACGGGCTGACCGGCCTGTTCAATCATCGCCACTTCTGGAATCTCCTGAACACGGAGCTGACGCGTGTCAACCTGCACCAGGGACACCTGGCCCTGGTGCTGCTCGATCTCGACGACTTCAAGAAGGTGAACGACAAGTTCGGTCATTCCGTGGGGGATCTGCTCCTGCAGACAGTGGGGAACGTGTTGAGCGATACGGTGCGCGACACCGACATCGTGGCGCGTTACGGCGGCGAGGAGTTCGGCGTCCTCCTGCCGGACACCGACGAGAGCGGCGTCCAGCAGGTCGCCGAGAAGATACGCGCCTCCATCGAGGCGATCCGCTTCAGCATTCCCGACACCGACATCGTGCTCAAGGTGACCGTGAGCATCGGCGTGTCGGTGTTCCGCGGCAACCGCCGCGAGTTCTTCAACGCGGCCGACCGTGCGCTGTACAAGTCGAAAGCCGCCGGCAAGAACTGCGTCCACTACGCGCTCACGTAGCGCCTCTTGAGCTTTTCGGATCTCCGCGGGTCCTGTCGCCGACAGCCCGGGGCGGCTCGCTTCGTCCGCGCCTACGCACTAGACTCGCTCGCCGCCCGGGCGCCCGTCGGCGCCACCCGCTCGTCCCACACTAACCTGCGCCTGGCCGACACGGCGTGCATCGGTCAGGCCACAGGACCCGCGTTTGGATAGGTGTCGGGAAACTCGAAACTAGCGGACGACGGAGGTGTGGATCCAGCCTTCGGCGCCGGACGTCGCGCGCACGCGGTACCAGTCGCCGGAGAGGTCGAGGCAAACCAGCGTGGCCTCATGGTTGAGGCGCTCGACCACGTCGTAATTCTGACCCGGGCCGTTGCGGAGGTTGGCGGTGTCCACCACGACTGAAACCGACGCGGGGAGGATACCGAGGCGTGCGCGACGTTCCGCGCCGCTCATCATGTGATCCGCGCGCTCGGAAAAGAAGAGCGCGGCGGTGTAGTTCTGGTCTCGTATGAGGCGTTCGGCCGTATTGATGAGGCCGAGGACGTGGGTCGCGGTCGTATCCGATGCGGAAAACAGGTGGTCGCCCTGCATTCGGTCGTACCGGATCCGGGCCTCCGCCGTCGCGGTGACCGCGGACGCCTTGCCGTAGTTGCTCGCCATCTGCTCTTCGAAGGCCACGAACTGGTTTTCGACGAGCTTGAAGTCCTCGTGCGCCCAGTTCAGTTCGTCCTGGAGTATCGCGTTGGACTGCGCGAGCCGTTCGCGTTCGCGGCGCAGCTGCTCGACTTCGGCCGTGAGTCTGTCGTTGGCCTTCTGGAGGCTCTCCGGGCTGCCGCTCGACTTGCTGCGGCTACGCCCGTGACGATCGGAACGGTCGCCCCCTTCGCCCGCCGGCACGGTTGCACAGCCCGCGGAGGCCACGATCAGGGTGGCGGCGATCAGCGCGCGAACACTTGAAGCGTGGGTGATCATACCGTCCTCTCGGTGGCAAGGGGCGTGCCACCGGTGACGCGCCGTGGTCGGGGCGCTGCGAGAACGGCCCGGGAACAACGGGAAACGATCGGGTGCGCGGGCGCCGCTATCGGCGGGAGTAGTGACGAACCAGGGCCTGCGAAGAGCGATGGATCGACGTAGCCGCCGCGATCTTGAACGCGTCGCCGGGCAAGAACGGGACGACGCCCACCGCGAGCGACCGTCCGAGATCGTGGGTGTAGAAGACGGTCAGATACAGAACACCCAGCGCGAGAATCAGCACTTTGCCGACGGTAAAGGAAAACACCTGCCAGCGGATCGAATTCGAACGACGCAGCAGCGCGCCGACCACCCACGGGGTGACGAGAAAGCCCAGCAGGTACCCGCCGGTCGGACCGGTCAGGACCGAAACGCCCCCCGCACCGCCGGCAAACATCGGAAGCCCGGCGACGCCGAGACCCACGTAGAGGATCTGACTGAGCGAGCCCCACCCCGAGCCGATCGATGCGCCCGCGAGGAGAACGAACAGGGTCTGCATCGTGATGGGCACGGGCGAGATCGGGATCACGATGTTGGCCCCGACCACGGTGAGCAGGGTGAACAGGACCGACAGGGCGATGCCCACGGCGACGCGACGCGTGCCCGCGGCCGGGAGCACCCAGGCTGCGATGGGGGACGCAGTTGCCACCGCGGCGGTGCTTGAGATGGTTACGTCTCGCTTGATCGACATTGGCTCACTCCATCCAGAGAGGTCCTGGCCATCGCCCCGGGACGGCGGCGGTGGCCACGGTTCCGTATGTTCGCGACGAACGGGGCCGCTGTCAAGGCCTATCGCCGCACCCGATGCGCGCAAGGAAATCGGCACCCGCTTCGAGCGCGGCGCCGGGCGGCGTGCCGAGCAAACGGTCGACGCGGTCGCACACCAGGTCCGCGTGCGCGAGCAGCGAATGCGAAAACCACGTGGGGTATCCGTCGTGCGCAAGCAGCCAGCCCCAGGGGGACGCGTCGCGCGGCGCCGCGAGTTCGGATACGACGAGCGCGGTGCGCCAGCCGAAGGAGCGCGCGGCGATCACGTCCGTGCGCAGATTGTCGCCGACGTAGAGAATGCGGTCCCCGGTCGCGCCGAGCCACGACTCGACGTCACGGGCGCTCCAGCCTTCCCGCACGATCGTGTCGCCGTGCGTGCCCTCCGGGACGGATCCCGTGGGGCGGCCCGGCTCGAAAAACGCGGGCTTGCCTGCGTCGACTATGACTCCCTGGAAGAGCGATCGCCAGGCGGGCCCGATCACGTTGTCCAGAACCACCTCGGCGTAGTCGCGATGAGAGTTCGTGACGACGAAGAGACGTTTTCCCGCATCCAACCACGCGCGGAGAAGATCCTTCGCGTTTCCGGCTGCCGAGACGTAGCGACCGAGGTCGCGGGTGACGCGGCCCTTGAGCAACCCCCGGGTGTGCGCGACATCGAGCAGCCTCCGGATGTCGCCCGCCAATCCCACGAACGCGGACGAACCGTCGCGCGACGCAGCCACCCGCGGCGCCAGCTGCTCGAACAACCACGCCACCGGCGTGTCGAAGGGGGAATGGATCGCCGAGATCGTGGCGGTGGCGCCGTCCGTCCTCGCGTAGCGAGTCAGGATCTCCCGCTCGTGAAGCCATCGATGGCTTTGCCGCGCGAGGCGCACCCGCGTCCGTGCGTCCACCTTGAGGATGGCCCCGTGGCGAAGGTCGAGCGCCATGGTTCGCACCGGCGGAATCGGATCCGTCGGCATGGCGTCGAATGCGCGCGGCGAATAGCCGGCTTGCTCGATCAACAGGTCGATCGTCTCGGCCACGGCGAGCAGGTTCAGCGCGTGGTCGTCGTAGAGGGCGAGGGTGTGATCGAGGTCGAACCCCACCGCGTCGATCCTGGAAAGGTCGACCGCGCGGTTGACGTGGAGTCCGAACGTCGACACAGCGGAGTACATGAGCAAGGAATCGTAATCCGGCGCGACACCGGCGTCAATCCGGCATCTGCCGGATCTCAAATGGGTTGCGCGGGCGGATTCGAGTTGGATGGAACCTCCGAAGCCTAACGGTGTCGCTGCGTGAAACCTTGCACAAGAAGCGATGGGGAATTACGCTTGCTTTTTAGGCATTATCGGACTACCTATACGCTAGTAATCGGAACGCGTGACGCTAGGGGCAGAGAGGTTTGGCAGGCGGGGGAAGGTGTTCCCTGCGGCTACCGGGTGTAGTTAAGGAGTTCGCATGAACCCCAAGTTTTTCACGGTCGAGGAAGCAAACGCCTTGATCGGCTTTCTCGAGAACACCCTCGAGCGCATTCGGCGCAACCGCCAGCGCTACCTGTGGTTGCTCGAGGAAGTGGCGATTCTCAAGCTCATCGTCGAGTGCGGGGCCGACCAGGCCAACCGGGATTCCGTCGAGCTCGATGAGAAGAGCCAGGAGATCAAGGCAGTCGAAGCCGAGATCGAAAAAGCGCGCGGATCCGTTCGCGACGCCGGGTGTGTGCTGAAGGACGAGGAGAAGGGAATGGTGGATTTCTTCTCGATCCAGAACAACACCGTCGTTTATCTGTCGTGGAAAAAGGGGGAGGACTCGGTTCGGTTCTGGCGGTCCATTCGCGACGCCGACACCAACGTGAGGCGCCCCCTGGAAGGATCCCCGTCGACCTGATGCGTCGCGGGGAATCCCGGTCTCCCGAACGCCGTCCGGCCGCCCGGACGGCGTTTTCTTTTGCCGCCGGCGCCTACAGCACCGTGTAGTTCGGTCCCTGGCCGCCTTCCGGCGGTGTCCAGCGGATGTTGTCCAGCGGGCACTTGATGTCGCAGGTCTGGCAGTGCACGCAGTTGGCGAAGTTGACCTGCAGGCGCAGCGCGCCGCCGTCGGTTCCGATCATCTCGTAAACGTTGGCGGGGCAGAAACGATTGCACGGGTAGCGGTACTTGGACACGCAGGTGTCGTAGCATTTGGTGGTGTCGAGCACCTTGAGATGCGAGGGCTGGTCTTCTCCGTGCATGGTGCCGGAGAGGTACACGTTGGCCACCTTGTCGAGAAAGCGCGTGCCGTCGTACCCGGGCGGCGGCGGCAACTCGCGGTCGACCGCGTAGTACTCCGCCACGCTCTTGAGCGTGTAGCGATCCTCCTTCGGGTGCGGGGCGCCCAACGCGTCGGCCCCGCCGGTGAGCTGCTGCAGCCCCAGGTGGAAGAACGCGCGCGGCATGCCGAGCGACATCGCGTGGTGGAAGTGTCGCGACTTGCGCATCTGGCGGCCCACGTAGCTCTCGTCCACCGCCTGCTGGTAGGGGGCGAGCGCCTGCTCGGAGAAATCACCGGCCACCAGCGCGTGGTAGAGCGTCTGCGCGGCCAGCATCCCCGATTTCATCGCGAGGTGGATCCCTTTCAGGCGCGCCATGTCGACCAGGGAGGCGGCCTCGCCGATCAGGAGCGCGCCGTCGGTGTGAAGCTTCGGGATCGAGTAGTACCCGCCGGCGCTGATGACCTTGGCCCCGTAGTACGCGCTCTTTCCGCCCTCGAGCAGCTTGGCGATGGTCGGGTGGGCCTTGAACTGCTGGAGCTGCTGGTGCGGGTCGATGAACGGGTCCTTGTAGTCGAGCGGTGTCACCAGCCCCAGCGACACCAGATTGTTGCCCATGGTGTAGATGAACGTGCCGCCGACGCAGTCGCTGCGGAACGGGTAGCCCATGGTGTGGATCACGCGTCCAACGTCGGTGCGCCCGGGGGGCAACTCGAACACTTCCTTCACCCCGGTCTCGAACACCTGGCGCGACTTTCCATCGAGCAGGTTGCGCCGCTCGATCAGCTGCTTGGACAAGTACCCGCGCGGCCCGTCGCCGAACACGGTGACCTTCGCACGCAGGTCGATGCCGGGCTCGAAGTTGGCCTTGCGCTCACCGTGCCGGTCGATGCCCTTGTCGCCGGTTCGCACTCCGACGACGGCGCCATTCTCTTCCAGAATCTCCACGCCGGCGAAGCCGGGGAAGATGTTGACGCCCGCCGCCTCGACCAGCCCGCCCAGCCAGCGATTGAACCGGCCCAGCGCCACGATGTAGTTGCCGTGGTTGCGTAGCGGCGGGGGTGTCACGGGAAAGCGCAGCGCGTGGTTCGCCGTGAGGAAATACACGTCCTCGGCGTCGACGGTGTGCTCGATGGGGCAGCCTTTGTCCTGGTAGTCCGGGACCAGCTCGCGCAGCGCGATGGGGTCGAGCACCGCGCCGGAAAGCGAGTGCGCCCCCACTTCGCTGCCCTTTTCGATGATCGCGATCACGGGGCTCAAGGTCGCTCCCGGCCCGCCCTGCGAGACCCGTTGGTTGTGGGCCTCGATCATTCGCTGAAGGTGCAGCGCTCCCGCCAGGGACGCGGCCCCCGCGCCCACGAACAGTACGTCGACCTCCATGATCTCTCGATGCTCGGTCATGTTGCCTCCCGGCGGGACGTGACACCGCGCTCGCCGACGCGGCTGGGCGCCCGGCCCGCGCCGCGAATCATACGGGCTTCGCGAACGCGCGTCAAAGCGTAACCCGGGAATTGCCTTGACATTGGCCGGTTGTCGGGTAGATTTAGCCTCACGTGAACTGAAGAACAAGCCGCCGCGGGCGCCTGTGCTCGCACGACTGGAGACCCATGGCCACCCGCGTCATCACCACCGCACTCGATCAGCCGCGTTCCTGGTGGGAGCGAACCTACCTGGGGGAAGTCTTCCGCGGCCTCGGGATCACCATGGCGCACATGGTGAAGAACCTGGCGGAGCTGCGCAACGACCGGGTCGGAATGACTTACCAGTGGCCCGAGCAGCCGATGCCGCTGCCGCCGACATTCCGCGGCGAGCATCGATTGATGCAGCGCCCCGACGGCACGCCGCGCTGCGTGTCGTGCAACTGCTGCGCGACCGCGTGCCCCGCCAATTGCATCGAGATCGTCGGCGCCGATACCGGCCACGACGGCGTCGAGAAGTACCCGGTTCGATTCGACATCGACATCCTGCAGTGTGTCTACTGCGGTCTGTGCGTCGAGGCGTGTCCCTGCGACGCGATTCGCATGGACACGGGGAAGATCACGGACGCGTACTTCGAGGGCCCGGTCAAGATCCTCGACATCGACTACCTCCTCAAGAACCACCCCGACGACAAGAGTCCCCTGAGCGAAGCGATCTACTGATGAGCGAAGCGATCTGCTGATCGCGCGGCTCACGGGTCGGGCAGCAGCTTGCCGGGGTTGAGAATTCCGACGGGGTCGAACGCGCGCTTGATCGCGCGCATGATCTCGATCTCCTGGCTCGAAAACGCAATCGGAAGATACTTCTTCTGCACGTAGCCGATGCCGTGCTCGCCCGAGATCAGCCCGCCGAGCGACACGGTGAGCTCGAACATCTCGCGGATGGCGGGCTCGAGCGCGTGGTTCCACCTCTCGTCGCTCATGTCCATCTTGAGGATATTGACGTGGAGGTTGCCGTCGCCCGCGTGCCCGTAGCACACGGTACGGATGCCGTGGCGCGCGGCGATCTCCTTGACCCCGAGCAGGAGCGGGACCAGGCTTGCGCGCGGCACCACCGTGTCCTCCTCTTTGTAGATCGACTCCGACTTCACCGCCACGCCGATCGCGCGCCGCAGCGCCCACATTTCGTTCATGCGGGCGCCGGTGTCCGCGACGAGCACGTCGGTGGCGCCCTCGCCCAGCGCGATCTCCGCCACTCGTTCGGCTTCGCGCTGGATGACGCCCTCGTCGTTGCCGTCGAGCTCGATCATGAGCTGGGCGGCGGCGCCGGGGTTGGGAAACGCCTTCCCGAGGTGGCGCTGCGTGATTTCGATCGCGTCTCGCTCCATGAACTCGAGCGCGGATGGAATCACGCCGGCGTTCATGATCGCCGGGACCGTGCGCGCGCACGCTTCGAGCGAATCGAAGGGGACGAGAAGCATGGTGCGATGGCGCGGAATCGGGAGCAGGCGAAGGTAGATCCTGGTGATGATCGCGAGCGTCCCCTCGGAACCGACGATCAGCTGCGTGAGGTTGTAGCCGGTCACGTTCTTCAAAAGTTTCCCGCCGTGCCGGATGAAGTCGCCGTTGGGGAGCACCGCCTCGATGCCGGTGACGAAGTCGCGGGTGACGCCGTACTTGACGGCGCGGGGGCCGCCGGAGCATTCCGCCAGGTTGCCGCCGAGGAAGCAGCTCCCGCGGCTCGCGGGGTCGGGAGGGTAGAACAGGCCGACGGCCTCGACTGCCTCCTGAAACACCTGCGTGATCACACCGGGTTCCACCACCGCCATCAGGTTGTCCCGGTCGATCTCGACGATGCGGTCGAGCGCGCGCGTCGACAGCACGATCCCACCGTGGACGGGGAGCGCGCCGCCGGAGAGCCCGGTCCCGGCGCCGCGCGGCGTGACCGGCACGCGGTGCGCCCCCGCGATCCGCATCACGGCCGCCACGCCGCTCGCATCGGCGGGCGTGACCACGACCTCGGGAGGGAATGCGAGGTCTTCGGTCTCGTCGGAGGCGGCGTGGGCGAGCGCGTCGGCGTCGGTGTGGACGGCGGCGGCGCCGAGTGCGGCGCGAAGCGCGTCGATCACCGCCGGCGAGACGGGGTTGAAGGGTGAGGCGTTCATGGCGCAGCGCGCGCTCCCGCGCGGGAGCGAATGTAGCATCGGAGTTCCGGTGCGGCAACGTGCTTTGCAGACCGTCGGCCGGTCCTTCTTGACCCGAAATACAAAGCGCGCCCCCCGGGGCCCGGGGAGCGCGCTCCGTGCGCAATTCTGCTCGTCTCGCTAGCGGTAGAGGATTCGGATCACGTTGTTCTCCGTGTCCGAGATCCACACGCGCCCGCGCGCATCCACTTCGACCCCGATGGGGGCGGTGAGATTGATCTCCGCCGCGAGTTTCCCGTTCTCCGCGCGCACGTTCTCCGGCGCGAGCGGCAGGGCGTTGGGCGCGCGTACATGGCCGGCCACGGTCGAGATGGTACCGTCCGTTGCGACCATGCGGATCACGTGATTGCCGGTGTCGGCGATGTAGACGTTGCCGTCGGCGTCCACCGCGACGTCGCGGGGCTGGCGCAACAGAGCGGACGTTGCCAGACCCCCGTCGCCGCCGAACCCGGGGGTGGTCCCCACGCCGGCGAACTGGTGGATGATTCCGTTCGTGTCGACCACGCGCACGCAATGATTCACCGTGTCGGCGATATAGAGATTCCCGTTCGCGTCATAGACGATCTTGCCACCCGGATCCGCCACCTGGCCGCGGTCGAAGCTCAACTTGGCCGCCGTCGCCGGCCCCTCGTTGCCCGAGAAGCCGGCCCCGTACTGGAGCACGCCGTTCACCAGTACCGGCGCCGTCCCCGCGATGGTGGTGATGATCCCGTTGTCGTCGATGCGGCGCACGATCATGTTGGCCTGGTCGGCGAAGACGAGCAGGCCGTTCGGATCGAAGGCCAGTCCCACCGGCAGGTCGACGAATGCCTGCGCGGCCGGCTGGTTGTCGCCGTTGAACGAGCGGTTGCCATTGCCGCAGAAGCGGTCCATCAGCCCGGTGCCCAAATTGAGACGGAGCAGCATCGAGTTGTGCCACGCGCACAGGATCATGTCGCCGTTGTTCGGGTCGAAGACCACGTGCGTGGGGTGGTTGAGCTTGGCGTTGGTCGCCACGATGCCGGTGCACGGCGCCGGCGCGCCCGGGCACGGGTCGCCGAAGTCGCCGTCGGCCACGCCGACCACGAGCTCGAACTCGCCGCCGGCCGTGGTCCTGATCACGCGATGATTGTTCCAGTCGAGAACGTAAGGCGTGCCGGCGGGCGAGAAGACGACGTCCAGCGGCCAGTAGAGCTGGGTCTGAGCGGGCGCTTCGCCCATCGGGCCGTATCCCGGCGCGCCGTTTCCCGCCCAGTTGTACACGTGCCCCGGTTGCGGGGTCGTGTCCTCCGGCTCGGCAGGGCTGTCGGAGGAGCCGCAGCTCGAGAGCATCATTCCTCCGACTACTGCGGCGAGGCAAAATGAACGCTTGATCCAGATGTTCATGATCGGTTGCTCCTCAATCGTGCATCTTCACACGGCGGATCCGGTGATTGTAGGTGTCGGCGATATACAGATGGCCGTCCGCGTCGAAGCCGACTCCGTACGGCCATGCGAGCTTCGCGCTGACGGCGGCGCCGCCGTCTCCGTCATAACCCTTGGTGCCGTTGCCGGCCACGGTCGTGATCGTGTTGGCGGTGAAGTCGACAGCCCGGACTCGATTATTGTACGTATCCGCGATGTAGAGTCGGCCATCGGGCCCAAAGACAATGTCGAGCGGCGAATTGAGCGACGCGAGCAACGGGTCGCCGCCGTCGCCGCCGAATGCGGCCGCGCCGTTTCCCACTACGGTCGTGATCAGGGGCGTGCCGAAGTCGACACGGCGGATACGGTTATTGTTGGTGTCGGCGATGTACAGCCGGCCCTGGCTGTCAAGCGCGACACCGCCCGCCGGAGGATTCGGATTGCCGCCGGTCGGCATGCTCAGGCGGCCGTCGGTGGGCGCTACGTTGTCGACGAACGAGCCCGGCTGCGTGTTGCACTGCGGTACAGACACCACCGTGGAAACCACCCCGGTGCTTCCGTCGATCTTGCGAATGCACTGGTTGCGCTGGTCGTTAATGTAAAGCGAGCCGTCCGGGGCCTCGACCACGTGTGCGACCTGGTTGAGCAAAGCGGTTGGCAGCGAGGCGCCGCTGCCGTCGCCGCTGCATCCAGGTCCGCGCCCCATGATCACCATGATATTGCCCGTCGCGGGGTCCCACTCACGCAGCTTGTGATTGTGCCAGCACACGATCAGCAGCTTGCCGTTCGAGCGCTCGAATACCTGTGTCGGGTGGTTGAGGTCGCAGTCCGTCCCCGGAACTCCGGGCGCCACCAGATCCTTGCCCACGTCCGGCGGCGGGGGACCATCGCCGATGCTTGGCGTGCCCACGATGGTCTGACAGTTGCCCGGCCCGTCCACATGGCGGATGCGATGGTTGTTCCAGTCGGTGATAAAGACGCCCAGGTTCGGTGTGAACTCCACGTCGACCGGCCAGTAGAACTGCGTATTGGTGCGCGAATGGCCGTCGCCGTTGTAGCCGGCGCGGCCGGTGCCGGCCCAGGTGGTGATCGTCCCGACCGCGTCGGTGGGCGGGTTGTCCGGGGGCGGTGGAGACGTCGAGTCGTCGGAGCAGCTGATCGCGACAGTCGCCACAACGGCGAACGCGACCACGAGTACGCGAAGAGGGCTCATGGTGGTGGTGACTTCCGGGGCTAGGTGTTTGGAGATGCAGACGGCGGAACCGTCCAGCCAAGTAACCTGGAAACGGAAACGAGTTTATCACAGTTCGGGCGCTTGCGTCAACAGGCACAACCGCTTACGGGTTTACCTTGACCGTCCCCTTCATCCCGGACGCGAAATGAGGCCGGCAGAAGTAGGGGAAGGTTCCCGCCGAGGTAAAGCGGTACCCGAATGTTCCCGATGATTTCACCCCGGAGTCGAACAGACGGCTCGGGTCCTGTGACGGATCGGGCGTGGTGCCCTGTGTCACCGAGTGCGAACCGCCCGCCCAGCGCCACGTCACGCTGTCGCCGACCGCGATGGTGACCGAGGAGGGGGAGAAGCTGGTGTTCTGGACGGTGATGGTTCCGTTGAACGGGCCCGGAGGCTCGCCCGGACCAGTGGAGTCGCTGCCGCAGGCGGTCACAAGCCCGGCTGCGACGACGAGCGCGCACGCGAATCGGCGCGCCAGAGATGCACGAATCTGCATGGGTGGTACCTCCTGGAGAACCGGTGCGGGGGGCAAGAGGGAGTATAGCGAACCAGCGCGGCGATGGTGCGATTGAAATCGCTGGCCGCCGCGCAAACCGAGCGTGATATACTGCCGCCGACGGAAACAACGCCCCTGCCCGTCAGGGGCGTTGGCACATTACACCTGTTGCCGCAAGGACGGTTCTTTTCGATGGTTCGGCCGAAGATAGCGCTTATCGGTGGGGGACAGATCGGGGGAACGCTCGCACTCCTGGCGGCGCAACGCGAGCTCGGTGACATCGTCATCTACGACGTCGTGGAGGGCATGCCCCAGGGCAAGGCGCTCGACCTGATGGAGTCCCGGCCCGTCGAGGGCTACGACGTCGACTTGAAGGGAACCAACGACTACGCGGACCTGAACGGCGCCGACGTGGTGATTGTCACGGCCGGATTCCCGCGCAAGCCCGGCATGAGCCGCGACGACCTCCTCAACAAGAACCTCGACATCATGAAGACGGTCGCCGGCAATGTGAAGACTCACTGTCCGAGCGCCTTCGTGATCGTGATTTCGAATCCGCTCGACGCCATGGTCTTCGCGATGAAGAAGATCACCGGCTTCCCCCGTGAGCGAGTGGTGGGAATGGCCGGAGTGTTGGATTCGGCGCGCTTCCGGTGCTTCGTGGCGATGGAGCTGGGGGTGAGCGTCGAAGACGTGACCGCCTTCGTGCTCGGCGGACACGGCGACGAAATGGTGCCGCTCCCGCGCTACTGCACGGTGGCGGGCATTCCGCTGCCCGACCTCATGACACCGGAACAGATCGATCGTATCGTCAAGCGCACCCGGTTCGCCGGCGGCGAGATCGTCGAGATGTTGAAGACGGGCAGCGCCTTCTACTCGCCCGCGGCGGCGGCGATCGCGATGGCCGAGTCCTACCTGAAAGACAAGAAGCGCGTGCTGGCCTGCGCCGCCTATCTTGCCGGCGAGTACGGCGTGGACGGCGTCTATGTCGGCGTGCCGGTGGTGATCGGTCGGGGCGGGGTCGAGCGCGTGATCGAGATCAAGCTCACCCCCGCGGAGCGTCAGTTGTTCGATGTATCCGTCGGCCACGTCCGCTCGCTCGTCGAGGGGATCGTGCTGTGAGCGCGGCGGCGGTTTTGAACCGGAGGTCAGGATAATGAAACGCTGGTCCCTGCTGGTGGCCGTGTTCTGCCTGGGGTGTGGATCCGTGCGCGCGGTAGCCGACGGCGCCGACGCTGGCGCCGTCTCGCGCGCGGCGGCCAAGTTCTACATGACAATAGAGACGGGTACGCCCGGCCAGGCGGACTACCGCTTCGTCTACACCGACCGCGCCGGGCACGTCCACGTCTACGCGATGAAGGACGGAGCGCTGAATCTGGCGTGGGAGGCGACCACGCTGGGCTCGCGCGCCACGGCCATGTTCGTGACCGATCTGTACGGGGACGGAAAGCTGAAGCTGGTGGTGAGCACTGTGGGCGGCCGGGTGCTGATCTGGGACTTCGCCTCCTACGAGCTGGAGTGGGAGAACCTCCAGCAGCGGTACAATCGCATCGACTACATGGAGCACGCGAATCTCGACAACGATCGCCAGCAGGAAGTCGTCATCCTCGCCGATGACCGTGTGTTTATTTTCGACGGCTACAACCGCAACATTCAGTGGAACAGCACGACCCAGATGATCGCGAAGTTCATGGTGATCGGCAACGTCGACGACGATGCGCAACTCGAGATCATTCTCAACACGGGTCGCATCATCGACAGCCGGTTCTACAACATCCAGTTTGAGACCGACTCGCCCTTCGGCGACCGGATGATGCTGGCCGACGTCACCGGCGACGGTTACTCGGACGTGATCGGCGAGTTCCCCGACCGGACCGTGCGCGTCTTCGACGTCTGGCGCGGGCGCGAGGTCTGGTAGCGCCGGTCGTCACTTCCGCTTCTCGAAATCGATTCGCACCCGCGTCGACAACGTCGCGGGCCTGCCGTCCACCGAGCCGGGCAGGAACCGGATCTGGGCTGCGGCGTTGAGCGCGGAGCGCAGACAATCTGCCGGGAAATCCCGATCGACCGGCTTCACCTCGAGGACGGTGCCGTCCTCACCCACGCGAATATCCACGTCCACGTGGCGACCGATACACTGCTTCAAGCGGCTGGTCTCCGGCCACGTCATCTCGACCGGGCGCGGCAGGATGACGCGGTTGGCAGTCGCCGGCGCGCGGGTCGCTGCCGGGGCACCCGCCAGGTCGAGGGAGTCGAGTCCGCCGTCGTCGCCGCCTCCCGGCGAATTCGTAACCGTGGTTTCCGCGGCGGCCGGCGGGACGGCCGGGGGTGGGAGCGGTTCGTCGGGGATCGGTGTCACGTCGATCGGCCGCAACCGGTTTTCGACGTCGACCTGGATGGCGATGACCGCATCCGGCACCGTCGCGACGCCGAGGGGCGGCTGTGCGGGCGGTGATTCCGCCTCGTGCGGGTGAACTCCAAACAGAGACGGTCGCACGGTCGCGAGTGCCAGCAGGAGCAGCACGACGGCGCCTGCGAGCATGACTCGCGCGCGGGTTTTGGTGGTGCGGCTCACGCGTGGACCCCGCGGGTGATGGTGCCCGGGACGCGTGTATGGTATCGTGCCCGACGGAGCAAGCCGTGCATCAACGCCTCACGCTTCCGAACATACTCACCGTCGCCAGGATCGGGATGGCTGGAATCGCCGGGTGTCTGGCGGTGGTGGCGCGCGCCGACGCGGCGGCCGTCGCCGTGCTCATCGCGGCCGCGTTGCTCGATGCCTTCGACGGCTGGTACGCGCGGACGTTCTCGCAGTGTTCGGCGCTGGGAACACACCTCGACCCGTTTGCGGACAAGTTGCTGATGGGGGTCGTCTACGCGTGGATCGGAGTCGACGCGGGTTCGACGCTGGTGTGGACGTTGATCGCACTCGCCGGCGCGCGCGAGGTCGCCATCACCGCGCTTCGTTCCTACAGCCTGCGGCGCCACGGGCGTTTCATCCCCGCCAGCCGGCTGGGTCGCGCCAAGATGCTCGCGCAGAGCGTGGCCGGGCTCACTATCCTGTCGGTGTCGCACTTCCTCGGGCGCTCCGTTCCGACCGGGATCGTCGCTGCCGCGGTGCTGGCCACTCTGGCGGTTTCGTATGCCGGGGGCATTGCGTATGTGGTGGAGTGGCGGCGTGGGGGGCCCGTAGACGGGCACGAAGGCAAAGGGGCCTGCCGCCGACCAGAAGCAGACCCACTTTGCGCTACCCACATCCATGGTTAGGCTGGTAGCACACCAAAGGTAGGCGAGGCCTTCGCGATTGTCAAGGCAGCCGCCCGACGCTATCTTCCGAGTAGTGCTCACCGATCGGCTGAAACAGTTCATCGTGCTTGTGGTTTGTGCCGCGCTGGTCGCGGCCGGATTCCCGCATGGCCCGGCGCGCGCGGCGGGCTCGGCGAGTCCCGGGAACGAATACCTGCTGCGCGACGCGCTCCCCGCCGTCGCCCACGCGTCGGAGCCGCCGGATTCCAGCGAAGACGAGTTCTTCCTCCCCAAGGAAACGGACAACAAGAAACTCATCCGCGACATCACCGTGTTCGTCATCGTCTCGGCATTCGTCGCGTTCTTCATCATCAAGGTATTCATCGAGAAGGACGAAGACCCCCCGCCGCCGGATAACAACGGCAAGCCGCTCCCGCCGTACTGATCAGCGCTCGCTCACGTCGGGTGAAGGCTCGCGGATCAGCGGGGTGTGGGCGACCGCGCGGTTTCCGCTGTGCAGATCCGTGACCTCCACCACCAGGCGATAGCCCCCCGGCCGCAGCGCGTCGATGTCCACCGCCACGCTCTCGCTGTCGATGTGCGTGTGCCCCTCGCGGCGGAATGTCTGTGCCACCGCCGGCTCGCCCTCCACCAACCCCACGGCCTCTGCGGCCCGACGACCCCAGTCCAGCCACGACGAAGACTCGTCGTCGGGCGCGGGATAGATGGCGATGCGCACCTCGTACGCGGAGACTCCTGCCGCCACGTCCAGGTTGTACGCTTCGAGGTAGAGGTTTACCGGTTGCCCCGCCGCATAGCGGTGATTGACGCGCGGGCGCATGCGCGTGCCGCCGCGGTCGATCGTGCTGCGGGCGGAGCCGTCCGGCAGCGGCGCCCCCGGGTCGAAGAGCAGAATATCGCTTAAAGAGAGATCGTCGCGGGCGAAACGGGCGGCGTCCGCGTCCTCGCGCGCAACCGCGCGCACCAGGGCGGCCTGGTCCTCGAACGCGAACGCGACGTGGTAGCGACCGAAGGGGACCGACAGCCGGCACACCCGTTCCAGCACCTGGCGGTCCCCGAGCCGACGCTCGCTCGCGCTCGACGCCCACGACGTGTCTGTCACGCCCCCTTCGCGGTTCCACGCCGCGTCGAAGTAGGCGCACCGCGTCACCAGATAATCGACGCGGGAGAGGTCCACCGCCGCGCGCAGGCTGTCCGCGTCGACGTGCGCGGCCACGTAGATCGAGCCCGACATGTCGTCGTCGCGGAACACGATGACGTCCGCGGATGCGGGGAGCGGCACCACGCTCGGCTCCACGGTCGATACCGCCGGACTGTGGCGCACGAAACTCAGGAGGAAATCGAGCAGGTATGGGATGCGCGGGTTGCCGTTGAGAAACTCGTCCACGAACATGAACTGGTGGAACACGCCACCCAGCACGTAGGACCAGGTCTCGATCACGCCGTCGAACATGTTGTCGCCCAGCGTATAGTCGGTCGTCAGCGGCCGTCCGAACTTGACGAACACCTCGCCCCGGTCGGTGTCCCAGCCTCGTTGCCTGCCGGCGGGGTGCGAGAAGCGCACGTCGGCGAGAAACATCCGGCGCGCGTGCTCCAGCGCGAGTTCGTTCACCGGGGTGGTCGGGTCGGGATCCGCGCCCAGCCAGTACCCGCGTTCCATGGTCGCGCGGGCGTCGGCGATCGCGCCGTCGTAGCGGTCGCGTTCACCCGCCGGCAGGACCGGCGCCAGCGTCGCGAAGGCGTCGCGCTCCCCGGGGCCGGCCACCTCGAGGCCGCGGGCAAAGCGCTGCGCGCATTCCGGATAGCGGCCCGCGTCGAAGTCGAGCAGGCCGCGGAGCATGTACAGTTCGAAGCGGTCCGGGTGCCGCGCGAGCTGCTGGTCGCACTCGGTGCTGGAGGTGTCGCCGAGGATGTAGCTCGCGTAGAGGTACATCAGGGCCGCGTCCACGTTGGCCGGGTCGCAATCGACGACCGCGCGCAGTTCTCTCCGCGCCGCCGCCAGGTCGTCCAGATATTCGTTCAGACCGCTTCCAGTTCAGGTAGTAGTACGAGCCGACCATGAAACGCGCGTCGCAATCCTTCGGATTCCGGGCGAGGACCGCGCGGAAGCAGGTGAGACCGTCGGGGTAGAAGCCCTGCGCGAAGTACGTGCGTCCCAATTCGAGCAGGACGGTGGGATCATTACCGAAACGGGCGCGCGCGGCTTCGAGCACGCGCTGGGATCGCAACCGCGCCTCGATGGTCCCGCGTTCGCGCCACAACCGCCCCAGCAGGACATGGGCGCGCGGGTCCGGTTGATCGTCGAGGTGGGAGTGTTCGAGCAGCCGGATGGCCGAGAGGGTATCGCCCTGCGCCAGGCAGTGCTCGGCGTCGTGGACGGCGCGCGAGTCGTGCGACGAGGCGCACGCGGCGATCCCGCGGCCGGCGCCGGCGGCCAGCAGCACCGTGACCATCATGGCCGCATGAAACCGTGTCTGCATGCCTCGTGGTTCGCCGGGTGGGCGGCTGCCTCCGCCTCCAAATATACGCGGGTATCGGGCGATCGAGAAGTCCGGATGCAAAACGGCGCGAGAAAGCACATGGCTCTCTCGCGCCGCTCGTGCCGGGGCCCTGGCCCGTCTAGAGATTCAGCGGCAGCCCGATAGGCTCGTCCTTGCCCTGGAAGGCAAGCGTCAGCGCGGCGGACGGTTCCGTCGTCAGCAGCCTGAACTCCAGCGAGTGGCCCGATTTCACCGGGTTGTCGCCGGTGCGGAACAGCACGCGGTTGCCGGACGCGACGCCCACCCAACCCTTCGGGGCGCGGATGTCGTCGAGATTCGCGCCGGACATCCAGACGGCGAATACCTCGTCGCCCGCCGACGAAACGGTCACGGCGAGGATCGAAATGCCGTCCGCTTCACCGAGGACGGCCTTGGTCGCCGACGGACCTTCCGCGAAAGCGGGGACGGCGACGATCGCCGCAACCATGAGAAGTGAGAGAAAGAAAAACCGCTTCATTGTCGATCGAACTCCTTGCGATGCGATACCTGTGGGTGCAACTACGGTCGATGGATCGATCACGCGACGAGTCACACCCGGATCCACCCGGGGCTGCCCCGGGCGGGTGAGCGTTCCTCGTAGTTCATTTAGTGGAGTTATTCTACCACGAAACGCCCGGTGGTGTCGAGGTGCGTGGCGTCGGTACGCGATAAAACCGGGTAGGCCTATTTGCTTGTGGGGGAGCGACCGGGCCGCTATCATCGCGCGTCTCACCTCCCCTACTGGAAAGCGAGCACCATGAACGCGAAGCGACTTGTCCTACTGGCGGTCCTGACCGCCGTCACCATCCCGATGGCGGCCACGGCGGAGATCGTGCGCCTCAAGGACGCCTCGACCCTCATCGGCCGTCTGGTGAGCGTCGAGGGCGACAGCCTCAGCTTCCGGTTGAGCATCGGCGCCACGGTTCCGCTCCACCGCGCGCAGGTGCTCTCGATCGTATTCGACGATTCGACGACGGTCCCGGCCCCGGCGCCCGGGGCGGCGCCCGCCGAAATTGTGCGCCTGCGCGACGCGTCGAGCCTCAACGGCCGCCTGGTGCGGGTCGAAGGCGACAGCCTCACCGTTCACCTCGGGGTCGGCCCCACCGTCCACCTCCACCGGTCGCAGGTGCTCGCGATCGTGTTCTACGAAACGGCCGCGCCCGTCTCCCCCGCCGTGGCGGCGGCCGAACCCGGCGCCACCGGGTCCGGCACGATCGAGGTGGCGTTCAAGGACCGTGAGCTATCCAGCAAGATCGCGATCGAGCTGAAGAAGGACTGGGATGGCCACGTGCGCGCGAATCACATCGTGGTCGAGTTCCTGGTGGACGGGGTGGTGGCCTACTCCTCCGTCGACACCACCATGGACAAGCGGATCTATCACGGACACGAGACCGAGCTGAAGAACAGCATCAAGCTCCCCGATTTCACGGTCGCGGCACCGGCGGGGATGCGGCAGTGCAAGCTGATCGTGCGCAACCGAGGCGTCGACGAGTATCTCGAAGACTTCGACCCGGACCCGCTGAACCTGGTGCTCGCGTTCAACAATCTGGTGGTGCGCGGCGGCGAAATCACCCGCCTGGACGTGGGCCTGGCGCGGGGCAAGCTGAAGATGGGGAAGCCGCGCCTCTATCGCATCGAGTAGTCGCGACGCGCGGTCATTTCGGGATGGTGTCCAGCGCGGAGCGGATGCGGGCCCGCAGCGCGCCGTCGGAGCCGGCGGCGTCGAGCGCCATTTCGAGGTAGGATCGCGCGAGCTGCGGGTTCTCCAGCTCCGCATACACCTGCCCGAGCCGGTAGAGCACCTCGGGGTTGTGGGGTGCGTGGACCAGCGCGCTCTTGAGCGCCGCCTCCGCTTCGAGGAGGTCGCCGCCGGCTTCGAGGGCGGCGCCGAGACCCAGGTAGGCTTCGGCGTAGTCGGCGCGCCGCAGCACCGCGTCGCGGTAGAGGGCGACCGCCTCCGGGTAGCGGCCGCGCGCGGCGAACGCGTCCCCCAGACACTTGCTCGCGCGCGCGTCGCGCGGCGCCAGCACCAGCGCGCTCTCCAGGATGCGCTGTGCCGAGTCGTAGTTCCCCAGCCGCACCTGACTGTCGCCGATGCCGACCATGGCCTGCACGTTGGTCGAATCCGACACGTACACCTTCTGAAACTCCGGCAGCGCGTCCGCGGGCATGTTGCGGGCGAGATAGGATTCGCCCAGCCCGATGCGACCGTACACCGAGGCGGGGTCGACTCGCAGGCCGCGCACGAAGTAGTGCGTGCCCTCCACCGGGCGGCCGGTGCGGATATAGACCCAGCCCAGATAGAACTGCGCCATCGCGTGGTCCGGCTTGAGCGAGATAGCCTCGAGCAGCTGGTCGGCGGCCGCCTGGTATTGCCCGGTCTGCATCAGCATCTCGCCGTAGCCCGTGTGCGCCTCGACCAGCCCGGGGTCCAGGCGCAGCGCGGTTTCGTACTCGGTGCGCGCCGGCTGCGTGCGTCCCAGCGCCTTGTAGGCCTCGGCCAGATTCACGTGGATGGTGACGTCGTTGGGGAGCATTTCCTGCGCCCGCTGAAACTCTGTGAGCGCGCGCTCGGGCTGGCCGGTCCCCAGCAGCGCCACCCCGAGGTTGACGTGCGCATCCGGGTCGGAAGCGCGCTTCGCCACCGAGCTCTCGAAGTGCTCCAGCGCCGCGGCGGTGTCGCCGCGCTCGAGTGCATCCACGCCGAGGTTGTAGTCGTCGAGCGCCGAATCGGGGCACCCCAGCGTCATCGCCAGCAAGGCGAAGGCGAGCAACGTCGAGTAGGGAAAGAAACGGTGCATGGTGTGCGGCGGACGCGTGCGGGACGCGAGCGCGGATGATAGCGAACCCGGTCCGCGCGTGTCAAAAGGAGAGCGTGAAAAATGTCAGCGCGCCGGGGGGGCCTGGGGGAAGGCGGTGGCGAGCGAGCACAGCTTGACGCTGCGCGTCGAGGCGTGGATCACGAAGATCTTCTCGTTGTTGCTCGACGGGTCGCCGGGAAACACGAAGAAACCGAAGCCCTGGGGCGAATAGTTGAGGGTGTACCCGAAGAGGATCTCGCCGTCGGCGAACTCCACCATGACCTTCTTGCCGTTGTTCTGGCGCGCGAAGAAGCCCTTGCGCTCGTCGTAGTCGGGGTTGCCGTTGTACTCGCGCACGAAGAACAGCGCCTTGAGCGAGGAAAGGCCGATGTCGTGGAGGTAGGGTCCGTCGTTGAGGTGAAAGTGGGCCCGCAACGGCGAAAAATCGATCGTGGTGCCACGAGCGAGGGTGCCGTCGCGAAAGCGTACGACCACCCGGTTCTCCAACTTGGGTGCCATACGCCTCCGAGAATGCAACGGGCGTACCACGGCCGGTGGGAGGGGACGCGGGTTCCGCGCGAGTCTCTGCCCGTCCCCGGGATTACCGGTTGGGTGTCACCCGTGTGGGTCCGGGCCGCCCGCGTCGGCGCCGGGCTGCGGAAGATTCCGCGCCGGGTGGGGAAGAATCGCCAGCGACGCGTGCCCGGCTACGACGTCCCCGCGCTGCGGCGGAGGTTTCGCAGCAGGGGTTCGAAGAGGTCGATCGGCACCGGGAAGATGATGGTCGAGTTCTTTTCCACCGCGACCTCGGTCAGCGTCTGCAGGAACCGGAGCTGGAGCGACGCCGAGTTCTCCGAGAGCACGTCCGCCGCCTCGCGCAGCTTGGCCGCCGCCTGGAACTCGCCGTCGGCATGGATGACCTTGGAACGGCGCTCGCGTTCCGCCTCCGCCTGTTTCGCGATCGCGCGCTGCATCTCCACCGGCAGGTCGACGTGTTTGACCTCGACCATCGAGACCTTCACCCCCCACGCATCGGTCTGCTCGTCGATGATGCGCTGGAGGCGCTGGTTGATGACCTCGCGCTCGGAGAGCAGCTGGTCGAGTTCGAATTGTCCCACCACCGAGCGCAGCGTGGTCTGCGCGAGCTGGGTGGTGGCGTAGAGGTAGTCCTCCACCTCCGTGATGGCCCGCGCGGGGTTCATCACGCGAAAGTAGACCACCGCGTTGACCTTCACCGACACGTTGTCCTTGGTAATGACGTCCTGCGGCGCCACGTCCATGGTCACCACCCGAAGCGTCACTTTCACCATCTTGTCGACGATCGGGACCAGCAGCACCAGGCCGGGCCCGCGCGCGCCGGCGAGCCGGCCGAGGCGAAATACCACGCCGCGCTCGTACTCGCGCAGGATCCGGATCGCGCTGGCTATCAGCATGAACGCGATGAAGGCGATGGCGATGAAAGAAAGTTGCACGGGGGCCTCCTTAGGGAACGTTAGGTCTTTGGTCTCACGCGCACGCGCATGCCGTCGACGTCGACCACCACGACCGCTGTCCCGGCCGCGATGGGGTCGTCGCTGTGCGCGTTCCAGAATTCGCCGTGCACGAACACCGATCCTTCCTCGTGCACGGCCGTCTTGGCCACTCCCGCTTCTCCCACCAGGCCCTCGTTCCCGGTGGTGACCCGGCGCCGCTGGGCGCGCACGCCCATTCCCACCGCGAACAGGAAGAACAGCGCGGTGAACGCCACCGCCGGGATGATGACGGAGAGGGACACGCGCATGAACGGAAGCGGGGAATCGATGAGCATGATGGAACCGATCAGCATTGCCACCACCCCTCCGATGGCGAGGGCGCCGTGCGAGGCGATTTTCACCTCGAGAACGAAGAGCACGATCGCGATTGCGATCAGCGCCAGCCCCGTCCAGTTGATCGGCAACATCTGCAGTGCGAAGGCCGCCGATATCAGCGCGATCGCGCCGACCACACCCGGGAGGATCGCGCCCGGATTCTGGAGCTCGAAGAAGACGCCGAAAATGCCGGCGAGCAGGAGCAGGTAGGCGATGTTCGGCTCCGAGATCCGCGCGAGGAACCGTTCGCGAAACGAGGGCGGCGCGTCCTCGATCCGCGCGCCGGCGGTGTGCAGCGTGACCGCACCGGAATCGGTCTCGACGATCCGGCCGTCCAGGCCGCGCAGCAGTCGGTCGAGGTCGGGCGCAACCAGGTCGATGACCCGCTCCGCCAGCGCCTCTTCTGCGGTGGACGAAATGCTCTCGCGCACCACGCGCTCCGCCCAGTCCACGTTGCGTCCGCGCCGGGCGGCGATGCTGCGGGCGTACGCGGCGGCGTCGTTGGTGACCTTCTCCTCCATGACGTCGTCGGGTTCCTCGCCCGGACGGCCGCCCGGGCCGATCGAGACCGGGTGGGCGGCGCCCAGGTTGGTGCCGGGCGCCATCGCGGACACGTGCGCGGCCAGCGCGATCAACGCGCCCGCGCTGGCGGCGTGGGCGCCGCCGGGAGACACGTACGTGGCGACCGGTACGGGGCTTGCAAGAATCGCCTGGATGATGTCCCGCATGGAGGAGGAAAGACCACCGGGGGTGTCCATGCGCAGGACGACGCAGACCGCGCCTTGCGCGCGCGCGTCCCGGAGCAGGCGCTCAACATAGAGTGCGGTGGCGGGACCGATGGCTCCGTCGATGTCGCCGACGAGAACGCTCGGCGCCGCGGCCGGCGACGGCATGGATTCCGTCTGACCGGTCGCGCGCGGCGCGAACAGCGCGACGACGACGGCGAGCCCGACGACGGGCGCGAGGAACCTGGGTGTGGGAGTGCGCATGTTCGATGCGCCGGCGCGGAGCGACCTCGGCACACGCCGGGGCGTCGTCGCCGGCTTCGCGAACATGGTAGCGCAGCGGTGGGGGCGCGAGAAGGGCAAACCCCGCTGCGAATTGGGTTTGATCGCAGGCGCGCCCGGGTGGTAGCCTTTTTGGCAACTTCGTTGCCTCACAACGCTAGGGGTGAGTTCGTTCGAACACGTTCTATTGCTCAACGCGTCGTTTGAGCCGCTAAACGTAATCGGCTGGCAGCGCGCGATCAAACTGGTCGTGCTGGAAAAAGCCGAGATTGTCGAAGCGACCGATCGCCACGTGCGGTCAGTGTCCCGGCACGTGCCGGTTCCGTCGGTCGTGCGGCTTACCTGTTTCGTGCGCTTCCGCCGCCGCGAGGCCAAGTTCTCGCGCCGCAACATCTACTCCCGCGACGACCATCGCTGCCAGTATTGCGGGGAGCGCCTCACTCCCGGTGACCTGACCTGCGACCATGTGATCCCGCGCTCGCGCGGCGGCCAGACCGCATGGGCGAACATCGTGACGTGCTGCGTTCCCTGCAATCGCCGCAAGGGGGGGCGCACTCCGTCGGAAGCGGGGCTGCGTCTGATTCGGTCACCGGGACAGCCCACCTGGCTCTGGGGCGTGCAGAACCGCTTCGCCAACCGCCGGCCGCCGAAGGCCTGGCATATCTACCTCTACATCGACCGGGAGCTCGAAGGGGTTTCCTGACGCCGCGCCGATCGTGCGGAGGGCGCCGGGAAGAGAGAGCTTGGTGCCGGAGGTCGGAATCGAACCGACATGGAGTTGCCTCCGGGGGATTTTGAGTCCCCTGCGTCTACCAGTTTCACCACTCCGGCACCACCAGGAAAGTGTCATTATCTACCGCAACGGCAGGCGGTTGTCCAGACATTCCACTTGACGAAGCGGGCCGGTCTGGTAAGGTGGATCCGGTATGGGGTTGTAGCTCAGCTGGGAGAGCACTTGACTGGCAGTCAAGAGGTCACGGGTTCGATCCCCGTCAACTCCACCATCTTTCACTCCTCCCAGCCGATTGTCGACGAACCTCTGCATTTTCGAAGACAAGAAGTTCTCGAACTTCTTGCCGCTTTCGTTGAGTCAGCCCGTCTTCGACCTGCGCGTCGGGTACGGGACCCTGCGGACGCGGCTGGTTGACGCGCTGCCGCGCCACCGCCTCTCGCTCATCTGCCGCGACTACCTCGCCGACGTGGCGAGGATCGTGGCGGCGCCGGCGTCGGTCAACGAGACCCCGGCGGGTACCACGCTGTTCTTGAACGGCCGCCTGCTCTGTTTCGGCGACGAACGCGCCCGCCTGCTGAAACAGCTCGACGACGACACCGTCGCGGTCAAGGGAGGCTACATCGTCGCCGCGCGCCTGAACCGCGCGGCCGCGGTCGAGGTGGCCGCGTATCTGCTCAAGCGCGTCAACGACGACGCGGTCGAGCAGATGTGCGCCGCGCTGCGCGCGCAGGCGACGGGGACGGTGGAACCGGCGCGCCGGCGCAAGGCGACGACGCGAGCGTCGAACGCGGCGCAGGGCACCTACGAAGACCTCCACGCGATCGGCCAGGACGACGTCGAAGAGAAGCTGCCGCTGGAGCTGGAGCGCGTGTTCGACGCGCGCAGCATACGGCGGGTGGAATGGCCCGAAGCGCGGCTGGTTTCGTTCCCGTGGCAGTTGATAGAGTTCAACGGCGCCGCGATCGCGGACGATTTCACGCGCATGCCGTTTCGCGGGCAGGCGGAGGACTGCGTGGTCTACCCGGGCGTCCACGTGATCGAAGCGGACAACGTGGTGATCGGGGAGAAGGCCGTCATAAGGGCCGGCGTCGTACTCGACGCGACCGGCGGGCCCATCGTGGTCGGCGACCGGGCGGTGGTCATGCCCAACGCCTGCGTCGTGGGCCCCGCGAGCATCGGCCCCGATTCGATCGTCAAGGCGGGGGCCAAGATTCTGGAAGGCACCTCGATCGGCCCGGTGTGCAAGGTCGGCGGCGAGGTCGAGGAAACCATCCTCGGCGCCTATTCGAACAAGCAGCACGACGGATTCATCGGCAACTCCTACCTGGGTGAGTGGGTGAACATCGGCGCGGCGTCGAACAACAGCGATCTGAAGAACAACTACAGTCCGGTCCGCATGTGGTGCGCGGGGAGCATGCGCGAGACCGGGCGCCAGTTCCTCGGGCTCCTGATGGGCGACCACACCAAGACCGGGATCAACACGCTGTTCAACACCGGCACGGTGGTCGGCTTCAACTGCAATATTTTTTCGAGCGAAATGCCCGCGAAGTTCGTTCCCAGCTTTTCGTGGGGACACGGCGAGCACATGACCGGCTACGACCTCGACAAGGCGATGAACACCGCGGCGGTGGTGATGGAGCGTCGTCGCGTCAAGTTCACCGCGGCGCACCAGCAACTGTTCCGCCGAATCCATGAAATGAGCGAGCGCGCCGGCCGCAACCTCTGATCACCCGCCACCACCGCCGGGAATCCCAACACCGTGCACGCCGCGCGGCTCCCGGCCCGTCCACTCGCCGCCATCAGGAGATACCGCGCCGTGACGCGCGACGCGTCCTCACCCGAACACCGGCGTGCGTCCATCTCGTTACAGCGGAGCAGACTCCCGCTTCGTGACTCCAGACGGCTGCGCCGTGTCCCGCAGCGGCGCGCCGGCGACGAATCCGCCGCGAACGCCATCGTCGCTTGCAACCGCTTGCACGGCTTTGAGCTGCCCTTGCCAAGCCCGCGAGGCGATGCGTCGCGGGGGCGTGGCACATGCCTTGATAGGTCCAGGGTGAAAAGGCCGCTGCTTCGCCCGTGTCTTGCTTCGGCGTGGGCCCATTCCCTCAAGGACATTGCGTTTCCCGAGACCAGGCACACGGCGCGGCGGCGCCTTTTCGTTTTGCCCCCGGATCCCGCACCCGCCGCCGCCTCCGGATACTCCCACCGCGCCCAGCCGCGGGAATCGAGCCCGCCGCCGCTCTGTAAGGTCTTATTTGACAGAGGTTCCGTGGTGTGATAGGTTGGTCGCCGATCTCATTGCCGGTGTTCGACCCCGGGGCTCCGTCGTCCAGGCGGCGACGGAAGCACCGCGGATCGGTCCGGTGGTTCGCGACGCGTTTGCGACGCAACCCATTGTTGTCAACTGGGAGAGAACCATGACGAAAGCAGACTTGGTCGAGGATATCTCGAGGGTCACCGGGCTCAACAAGAAGGACACGAGCATCATTGTCAATGAGGTGATCAACAATATTTGCCGCGCGTTGGCCGAGGGCGACAAGGTCGAGCTGCGCGGATTCGGGAGTTTCAAGGTGAAGGAGCGCCGGGCCCGGCAGGCGCGTAACCCGCGCACCGGCGCCGGGGTTCAGGTGCCCGCGAAGTTGGTGCCGTTCTTCAAGGCGTCCAACGAACTCAAGGCGCGTGTCAACGATTCCACCGTCTGAACGCGAAGAAAGGGAGTATTCGGGAATGCCTTGCGGACGCAAACGTAAACGACAGAAGATCAGGACTCACAAGCGCAAGAAACGCCTGCGCAAGAACCGCCACAAGAAGAGATTGCGGTAGTCGACGGGCGGCGGCCGGTGAATCCGGCCGCCGCCTTCGTTTGAACTCGAAGTGCGGGATTCATCCGCAGGAGGTCAAAGAGGTCGATGACACGAGTCGAACGACGCTCCGCCGCCCGGTTGCCGGCGCGGCTGGCCATGGAGATCACGCTGGGTGCGGACCGCGCGCGCGCGGAAAGCCTCAACGTGAGCGCCAACGGCGTGTACTTTTCGTCCAAGGCCTACATACCGCTGCTGACGCGGCTGCGGATCACGCTCGAGCTTCCGGAGGAGCCCGGTTCGACGTCGCGGGTGGCGTGCGACGGGGTCGTGGTGCGCACCGAGCCGGAGGTGGAAACCGCGTCGGCCAGCGAGTACGAGGTCGCCTGCTACTTTACGGATATGTCCGACACCGACCGCGACCGCCTCGAGTCGTATATCCTTCGCCACGTACCGTTTTGAAATATAGACGGTTGTCTCGATGGGTGGCCGCCCCCGGGGGTGGCCACTTTTTGTTTGCCCGCGTTTTTGGCCCTGTGGTAAGCCTGTTACCACTTTCGAGCGGCCGGAGGCTATCAGGTTGAAAAGGAAGATCCCAAGATCACCCCGCGACGGTACCCCGGCGCCTGTGGCCCACGTGGCCTCGCCCGTCGTCGCCGAGCCGCTCGAGCGCGTGGCCGCGCAGCTCAAGACGCTCTACCAGATGGGGCGCGATCTGGGGGACGACGAAAACTGGAGCGACGCGCTCGACCGCTTCCTGATGGCGTTGGTGACGTTCATGGGGGCGAGCGGGTCCGGATTGCTCCTGTTCAGCGACCGCGAGCGTTCGCTGTCGGTGCGCGCCGTGTTCCACGTGGACGACGAGCTGGTGGAGCGCGCGATCGCGACCATCCGCGAAGGCTGGCACCAGCACGCGCGCCGCGCGGAGATGCACAGCCTCGAGAGCTACCGCGAGCGCCGCCCCACCTCGTGCCTGGAACGCACCACGCGCTGGGCCGTCACCGTGATCCCGCTGCGGCACCGCGGCCGCGCGCTCGGATTCCTGCTGCTCGACAAGGTGTATACGAGTGCCCCCGACTTCCAGCGCGACTATCATTTCTTGAGCGCGTTGCAGACGATCTTCGCGGAAGAGATCGCGAACGCGTCGTACATCAGCGACCTGCGGCAGTTGAGCCGGTTCAACCAGAAGGTCCTCGATAATATCCGCAGCGGAGTCGTCACCACCGACCTGGAAGGCAACATTCGCTATTCGAACTCGTGGGCCAGCGACATGTGCCCGCGGCTGCGCTCGGTCGCGAAGACGACCATCGCGTTCGACGACCTCTTCCACGGCTCGCCCCCGCCCGGCCTGTTCCGGCGCTTCCGGGACGCGCCGGGGGACAGCGAGGTGGTCGAGGTGGACTGCCATGGCGGGCGCGCTCACCCGTTTCCGGCGCGACTCCGGCTGGCGAAGATGCACGACGACCACCTCAACGGCACGGTCGTGATCGCGATCTTCGACGACCTTTCCGAGCACAAGCGCATGGAAGAGGCGATTCGTCGCAACGACCGCCTGCGCTCGCTGGGGCAGTTGTCGGCGGGTGTCGCGCACGAGATTCGAAATCCGCTGGCGGGGATCGCCACCACCGCCGAGGTGCTGGCCTCGAAACTGCGCGGCGACGAGGAGAAGACCAAGTACGTCGACGTCATGCTCGATGAGGTGAGCCGGCTCGACGGCATCGTGCGCAACCTGCTCGCGTTCGCGCGCCCGCCCAGGCCGCAGCTGGCCCCGTGCCTGGTCGGCGAGATCGTGGAGCGCGTGCGCGTGCTGCTCGCGGACCAGGCGCGGGCCCGCAGCGTCGCGGTGGACGTCGAAGTCGGGGCCGCTGCGCGTTGTCTCGCCGACGCGTCGCAGCTCACGCAGGTTCTGCTGAACCTGGCGCTGAACGCCGTGCAGGCGTGCGCCGCCGGAGACCGGGTGTCGATCGGGGCGCGGCGCGAGACGGACGCGGAGCAGGAGTGGGTGTCGATCGAGGTGTCGGACACCGGCGCCGGCGTACCGAGCGAGGTACGCGAGAGCCTGTTCGAGCCGTTCGTGACCACCAAGACGCAGGGAACCGGTCTGGGCCTCGCGATTACGCGCCAGATCGTCGAGGACCACCGGGGGACGATTGCGTGCACGTTCCTCGAGCGCGGGACCACATTCACCGTCCGCCTGCCGGCGTACGCGGAGGTCGGCACCGGGGCGCGCTAGCCCGGTTTCCGGCACGAAGGCATCAACCCGAAGGAGTGATTCATGCCGAAGACGATTCTCATCATCGACGACGAGAAGACCATTCGCTGGTCGCTGGCCGAGGCGCTCAATGCCAGCGGCTACGAAACGGTCGACGCGGACGGCGCGGCCGCCGGCATCGCCCGCTTCCGCGAGGCCACCCCGGACCTGGTGCTGCTCGACATGAAGCTGCCCGACGGGTCCGGGCTGGACGTGCTCAAGTCGGTAAAGAGCGAGGACCCGGGGGTCCCGGTGATCATGATGACCGCGTACGCGGAGGTGGAGACGGCGGTGGAAGCGATGAAGAACGGCGCGTACGATTTCGTCGCCAAGCCCTATTCGCTGGAGAAACTTCGCGTCGCTATTTCGAACGCGCTGGAGAACGAGCGGCTGCGCACCGAGATCGCGTACCTGCGCTCGGGCACCACCGGCGGCGCCGTCTTCAAGTCATTCATCGGCCGCAGCCCGGCGATGCTGGAGATCTTCGAGAAGATCCGCAAGATCGGGCAGAGCAAGGCCAACACCATTCTGATCACCGGCGAGAGCGGGTCGGGGAAGGAACTCGTCGCGCGCGCGATTCACTCCTGCAGCCACGACGACGCCCGCCCGTTCATGGAAATAAACTGCGCGTCGGTTCCGGAGACGTTGCTGGAGAGCGAGCTGTTCGGGTACGAAAAGGGCGCATTCACCGACGCCAAGACCCGCAAGAAAGGCTTGGTCGAGCTCGCCGAGGGCGGGACCCTGTTCCTGGACGAGATCGGAGAGATGGGCATCACGCTCCAGTCGCGCCTCCTGCGCGTGCTCGAAAACAAAACCTTTCGGCGCGTCGGGGGTGTCAAGGACCTGACCGTGAACACGCGCATCGTGTCGGCGACCAATCGCGACCTCGGCCAGGCCATCAAGGACAAGGTCTTTCGGGAAGACCTGTATTACCGGCTCAAGGTGATCCCGCTCCACATTCCGCCGCTGCGCGAGCGGCGCGAGGACGTCCCGCTGCTCGTCAATCACTTCGTCGAGCGTTTCAATCGCGAGCTCGGCAAGCAGGTGGCGCCGCCGGAACCGGCCGTGATGGACTACCTCGTGCGCTACGACTGGCCCGGCAACGTGCGCGAGATGCGCAACGTGATCGAACGGGCGATGCTGCTCGAGGCCCAGGACGAACTGCTGGTGTCACACCTCCCGAGCGAGATCCGCGGGCATGCGGGAGGCGACATTCCGACCGTGCGCTCGTCGGCGGTGGTGGTCGATTCGTTCTTCCCGATGACGCTGCGCGACGTGGAGCGCGTCCAGATCGAGCGCACCCTCGAGCAGACGCACGGCAACAAGTCGCGCGCGGCTGCGATCCTGGGCATCTCGCGGCAGACGCTGCGCGAGAAGCTCAAGACGTTCCACGGCGACGAGGCGACGGTGGCCGGGCCGTAGAGGCTTCTCGTAGGGGCGCGGGTCCTGTCGGCCAACAGCCCGCGGCGGGCTCGCCATTCGCGCCTTCGCACTCGGTGGCTCGCCCTGGCGGGCGCCCGTTGGCCGCCACCCGCGTGCGCCTTTCCGGCTACCGGACAATTCTTTCCCACCCACGCGGGCATCGGTGCCGGAAACTGGTCGCACGTCGGCCAGCGGCGTGCGGATCGCCGCGGCACCACGCCTTTAACCTTATTTATACCAGCTAGATAACGTCGGCGCCTGGCGTCGCGTTGCCGAAGGCACGTGCTTTGCGCTTCGGCGCGGCGTGAACCCATCGAACGATTCCGAGCGAGAGTCCTACGTGGCCCGTGATCAGGCGCGCGTGCGCCGCCGGCGCGCCGCGGAAAACCTGCTCGTGGACCTCGGCGCTCGTCCGGCACCCGAGCTGACCGCAGACGACCGCGCCACCGTCCGCGCGCTCGACGCGCTCCTCGCCCAGACCGTGCGGGCCGGCCGCCACTCGTCGGGGGCGATTCGCGCCTACGCGTCGCTGATCGAAGACGCCCATCCGGCCTCGAACGCGAGTCACTGGGCGGAGAAGATCGCGCGTTCGGCGGGCGAGCTGGATGCGTTCGTGGCCCGGCTGGCCACGTTGCGCGTGTGCGAGGGCGAAAAACCGACTCCGATGGAATGGGGGGACGCGATGTCGCGCGTGGCCGATCGCTGCGCGTCCATCGGCGTCTGCACAATCGAAGTCACCGACCGCTCGCGCGGTGCGTTCCGGCAACGCGCCGAGCTGGTGGGCAGAATCCTGTTTCAACTGGTACGAAACGCGGTCGAGGCGGCGCCGCGTGGGGGGCTGGTGCGCGTGCGGGTCGACGAGGCCAGACTGGATGGCGCGCGCGGCGCACACATCCGTGTGGGCGACGGCGGCGAGGGAATGACCCACGACCGGGTCGAGGAAATCTGGCGGCCATTTGTCAGCGACAAGCGCGGGCACCCGGGCCTGGGGCTCGCGTATGTCGCCACGTGCGCACCGCTGGTCGGCGCGCTCGCCGGCATCCGCTCCACCGACGAAGGGACCGAGGCGCACCTGATTCTGGAAGAAGAAGGAGGACTGGAATGGTAAGGACGATTTTACTCGCAGGCGTGGGCAAGGCGTGGGTTACCGGCAGCGACGTATCGATTCTCGTCGCGATGCTCGGCGCGGAGGCGCTCGATTTCCTGGCGCGCCGTTCCTGCGACGCGGTCGCGGTCGGAAACGTCCCCGACCTGGCGCAGACGGACCTGGCGGAACGCATCCACGCGCGCTACCCGCGGCTGCCGATCGTGTTCGTCGGCGAGCAGGTCCCGGTGATCGCCCCGGTCTGGGAACACGTGCCGCCGTCATTGCTCGACCGGCTTCCGGCCGTGCTCGAACGCGCCGCGGAGGTGGGCTGGCTGCGCCGGGAATACGACCGTTTCGCGCAATCCACCGCCGAGGCGCAGCCGCGGGAAGTGGAGCTGACATTCGAACAGGGATCCATTCGTGAGATGGAACGCCTCATGATCGTCGGCCGGCTGGAGCGATTGAACCAGAACCGGACGCGGTCGGCGGAGTCGCTCGATATCAGCGTGCGCACCCTTCGCAACAAGCTGCGGGAGTATCGGGCGCGCATCGCGTCCACGGGCCAGAAGCGATCGCTATTGACAGACTGACAGACCGTCGATAGTGTTCGTTGCGGTGGAACCCGTTGAATTCACCGCAGCTTCAGATTCTGGCCCTTTCGGCTGATCCGACAATCCGCCAGTCGCTCGAGGCGGCCGCGGTCGCCGACATCGGGCCCGTCCGGTTCAGCGACGACGCTGCCGGGCTGCTCGATGCGCTGACCTCGGCGGCCGGTGCGATCCTCATCGACGAGCTCGCGGAGCCCGCCTATGTCTCCCTCATCAAGCGGGCGCGCAAGACGGCGCCCGGTGTCGAGGCCATCGTCGTGGGCGGGCCGAAGTCGGACGCGGTTCGGCGCGACGAGCGCCGCGACGCCGTCGATCTGTACATCGAACGTCCGCTCGAGCCCCGCACCCTGCGCTCCACCCTGACCCACCGATTGACGCTGGCGGCGCTGAAGGCGCGCAGCGGCATCATCGGTCGTTCTCCCGCGCTCGAAGAACTGCTCGAGAGCGTGCTGCTGGTGGCGCCCACCGAGGTTCCGATCCTGATCCAGGGCGAGAGCGGGACCGGAAAGGACGTCATCGCGCGCGCGATCCACGCGTGCAGCCGTCGTCGCGATCGTCCGTTCGAGGCCGTCAACTGTGGGGCGCTCGCGGAGGGCGTGCTCGAGAGCGAGCTGTTCGGCCACGAACGCGGCGCGTTCACCGGGGCGGTGTCGCGCCGCCCGGGCATGTTCGAGCGCACCGACACCGGAACCATCTTTCTCGACGAGGTCGGCGAGACGAGCCCCAACATGCAGGTCCGGCTCCTGCGCGTGCTCGAGTCCGGCGAAGTGCTCCGCGTCGGGGGCGTGACGGGACTCCGCGTTGACGTGCGCGTGATCGCGGCCAGCAATCGCAACCTCGGCGAAGCGGTTCGCTCGGGCGCGTTTCGCCAGGATCTCTATTACCGGCTCAAGGGCGTGAGCCTGCACCTGCCGCCGCTGCGCGAGCGGCGCGAAGACATCCCGGTGCTCGTGCAGCATTTCATCGCCGCGGCGAATCGAACCAATCAGAAGTCGGTGCGGGGTGTCGACGCGGACGCGATGAATCGCCTGGTCGCGTACTCGTGGCCGGGGAACATTCGCGAGCTGCGCAACCTGGTGGAGACGTTGGTCGTGCTCGCGCCGGGCGCCCGCCTCACGCGGGAGCTGGTCGACGCGCAACTGTCCGACGCCGGCGGACCGACGCGCGCGGAGGCGCTCCTGCCGGTGGCCGTGGGCCGGAGCCGGGACGACGCCGAGCGCGAGTTGCTCTACGGGTCGATACTCGCCCTGCACCGCGACGTGCGCGAGATCCTTCGCCTCTTCCACGAGGGGTCCCGGCCGCAGCCGGGGGTGGTGTGGGACGGGCTGCGCGAGGTCGGAACCGAACGGCCGCGCGAGGAGACGAATCTGAGCCTGGGTCATCTCGAACGCGCGGCCATCCGCGAGGCGCTCGTTCGCGCCGGGGGGAACCGCCGCAAGGCGGCGGAGTACCTGGAGATCTCGGAGCGCACGCTGTACCGCAAGATCAAGGAATTCGGGCTGGCGTGACCGGGCCCGGCCCAAATCACTCGTTGTGCGCCGTGCGGCCGGCCCTTATAATCATCTGGTGCCCCTCCCCTGGTAGTAGCTCCCGAATAAGATGGTTTTTGCCTTCCCCTCGCTGACGATCGAAGGATGATTATGCGGTTTCGCACCGTTGGCTTCTGCATGCTGGGTGTCCTCGCGGCATCCCCGGTTCACGCGACCAAGCTCGCCGGCGAGTTCATGGCGCTCGGAGGAGGTGCCCGCGCCCTCGGGATGGGCGGCGCGTTCGCGGCGGTGGCCGCCGATGCGTCCACCATCTTCTGGAATCCGGCCGGGATCGCGGGGATCGAACGGCGCCAGGTGCTGGCCATGCACGCGGAGCAGTTCGGCGACCTCGTGAACTACAACTTCGGGGCCTACGTCCAGCCGACCTCACTGGTCGACGCGTCGCACAGGCCGGCGTTCGGGGTGGCGCTGATCCACCTGGGAGCTCCCGACCAGCCGATCACGAACGACCTGACCGCGGTCGACGCGAACGACGATGGAATCCCCGAGTACTTCATCGATCCGAACGGCCGGGCCATCTACCCCAGCGAGTACGACTCGATCCGGCGCGAATCCGACAACAGCTTCGCGGGTTTCGGCACCTTTGCGATGGAGACGGGATTCGGGAACGTGGGGGGGACGCTCAAGCTCATCTACCAGGACGCGATCGCCGGGGAATCCAGCATGGGGATCGGCATCGACCTGGGATTCCTCCGCCGCGGTTTTCTGACCAAGGACCTTTCGGTCGGCGCCAAGCTGCAGGACGCGACCGGGACCTACATCAGCTGGAGCACCGGGACTACCGAGTTCATCATTCCGATGCTCAAGCTCGGGGGCGCGTATCGCATCGCGCCCGAGGGTCTCCATGGGGCGATCCTGCTCGCGGCCGATGCGGACTTCTTCTTCGACAACCGGCAGACGGCGTCGGAATTCTGGGTGGAGACGGTCAGCGCCGACCTTCGCCTCGGCGCCGAGTTGAGCTTCGATGACCGGGTGATGATCCGGGGAGGGGTGGACGGAAGCAACCCGACCGCGGGCGCCGGGCTCTACTTCTCCATGGTTGGGCTGGACTACGCCTACCTGCACCACGACGACTTCGAGGCGACCCACCGCGTGTCGCTGCTCGCCAACTTCTAGTCGCCGCTTTCGGCGGCACCGCCGTCAGCGCTGCAAATCGGATTCGTCGATCGAGCCCACGCTGCGCGGCCTCCACACCACCAGCACGTCGCCGGGGCGGATGGTCGAGTTGCGCGCGCGCCCGTTCCACGCCATCAGGTCCTGCACGGCGACGCCGTAGGTCTTACTGATCGAATAGAACGTCTCGCCGCGCTCGACGACGTGGCGCTGCTTTTCGAAGCGCGACTCGTCGACCGACGCGGTCTTCGTCGTCTCGGGGACGGCCTCAGGCTCGACCCGGGACGACGCCACGTAGATGGCGAGCTTCTGGCCCGGGTAAATGTGGCGGCGGGAGAGGTCGTTCCACGAACGGATGCGCGATGCGCTGGTGCCGTGGCGCTGCGCAATCTCGCTCAAGGTATCGTTGGGACGGACCGTGTAGACGATCCGGGTCTTGCCGGCGGGAGGCGCCGACGTCCGCTGCGCGTAGCGCTCGAGCGCGTCGCGGTTGATGGCCGACTTCGGGTTCATGTACGACGGCTTCGAGTTCTCTCCCGCGGCCGAGGGAATGTGACCGCCCGCCACCGGGATCATCACGACCTGGCCGACCTGCAACATGCTCCTGCGCTTCATTCCGTTGGTGTCGCGCAGCGCTTCCACCGACGTTCCGTAGCTGGCAGCGATCCCGGAGAGGGTGTCGCCCTTCCTGACCCGGTGCTCCTTCCACGACACGCGTTTTTCGGGCGGCAGCTGGGCGAGGTTCTGGCTGCAGAGCTCTCCCGAGCCGCGCGGCACCTTGACGTGGATCTCCATGTTGGGCGGCGTCGCGCCACGGCGCAGATGGGGATTCATGTCCCGAATCACTTCGGTGCTCGTCCCCGCGCAGCGCGCGAGTTGCTCGAGGTCGGTTGCCTCCGTGACCGTGACCGCGTCGAAGCGGATCGGTTCGACCCGGGGTATCGTGAAGCCGTACTTCTCGGGCTCGCGCATGATATAGAGCGCGGCGAGGAACTTCGGCACGTAGCGTTCGGTCTGCAGCGGAAGGTCGAGCTCCCAGAAATTCTCCGTCTTCTGACGCGCGACCTGGCGCGCCACGCGGTACTCGCCGCAGTTGTAGGCGGCGAAGGCGAGAAACCAGTCGCCCCAGATCCCGTGCAGGTCCTGGAGGTAGTGACCCGCCGCGTAGGTCGACGCCACCACGTCGCAGCGCTCGTCGTACCACCAGTTCACGCGCAGTCCGTAGCGGCGGGCGGTCCCGTTGATGAACTGCCACGGCCCGACCGCGCGCGCGGAAGACACCGCCTTCATGGCGAAGCCGCTCTCGATGAACGCCAGGCAGACGAGTTCCTGCGGGAGGTCCATCTCATCGAGAATGGCGGCCACCGTCGGGCGGTTGAGCTGCATCCGGTAGAGGGCCCGTTCGAACCGTTCGCGACCGGGACCCGTGAAATAGGTGAGCCAGAAATCGATCCGGCTGTTTTCGATGTAGGGGAACGCCGTATCCGTCTTGCTGAACAACGGTCCGTCGTCGATCGACCCCAGCTCGGGCCAGCGCGCGTTGGCGAGCGCCAGGCTGTCGTCCAGCGCTGAATATCCGTCTTCCACCACCAGGTCCACGGCGAGGGTGTCGAGCGCGGACAGCGCGTTCAAGACGCTCGCGAACTCGGGGTCGTGTTCGGCGTGGGGATGAGTGCGGATGAACTCGTTGACGTCGAACACCAGCGAATCACGCGCCGCGACGAAGCGGGTCCCGTCGCCGGCGGCCTGCAGCGCCTGCGTGGCGCTCACCCGGGTTTGAAAGCCGCGCACCGAGGCCGAAACCTCCTGGGCGGCGTCGATCGAAGGCTCGTTGGCGGCTCGCGTGGCCTCCGCACGCTGGTGGGAGTCCGATGAGCAGCCGGCTGCGAGTGCCAGGGCCATTCCCATGATGGCCAGTTGTACGGCAGAGTTCTTCAGGTTCACCGGAGCCTCCTGGATGGTGGGACGGCAGGACCTTGGATCTGGGGCAATATGGATGATGATTTGAGCAACTTGCAAGCCAAAAGCGGGGTTCCTCCAAGCGGGTGATCCACCCTTGTGATACCGGTGGAAGTGTCGCTGGTAACTAGTGTAAACTAATTGCAGTAGAATAATCCACCCTGAAGAAGGTATGGCTGCCGTGCGCATCTATGATCAGGACTTCCGATACCTTCTCCTCCACCTGGTGCCCCAGCACCGGCTGTCTCCCGGACTCCGGCGAGACGTCGACCATGCGCTCCGGAACGGGGAGACCGGCGCACTCCGGCGCGAGGCGATCCGAGCGCTCGAGGAGCTTTGCGAGAGCGCCTACTTCGAGCGCACGGGGGTGCGCGCCGAGAACGGCCGGGTCGTCGTCGGGTACCGACGCCGGGGAGGGAGCTACCAGTTGAGTGTCGCCCTCCCGCGCGCGGAAGAAGCGTGGCTCCTCCCGGCCGCGCCGGCAGTTCCTCCCGCAGCGCCTCCCGCCCCGGACGCGGTGGAATCGACCGAAACGCTCCGCACCACGAATGCGGCGCCGGCGCCGCATGTCGCCGGGCCCGACGATCGCGCCGCGGTTCCGCAGGCCGATGAGATCATCCCCGTCATCATGCGCTCGTTCGCGATCGTCGATCGCGCGATGCCCGTGCTGGAACGAATCGACGTGCTGCTGGGTGCGCTGGAGCGTTGGCTCGGAATGAGCAACGTGGGGCTCGACGTGCTGGAAGACACGCTGGTGGCGGGTGAGGCGGACCCGCGGGCGCGCGTGCGGGTGCTTTCCGAGGCGGACCTGCGCGCCTCCGAAGTGGCGCGCGCCGCCATTGAATCGGGTACCCGCCGGCTGATCCCGCGCGCGAACCTCGACGCGCCGGGCCCGGGGGGCGCGGCGTGGGATGTGCTCGGCATCGCGCCGATCTTCGCCCTGGGCAAGGTGGTCGGCGCGCTGCGGGCGTGCTTTCCCGCGGGGCTCGACCGGACCGCCATGGACGCCGCGCTCGAGACGGCGACAGGGGTGGTGCGGCACGTGATCGAGTTCCACCACCAGTTCGAGAACCTCACCTCGGTGGACTCTCTCACGGGTATCTACAACCGGCAGTTTTTCGATCGCCAGTTGCCGGTCGAAATCGAGCGCGCGATGCGCTCCGGGACGGCGCTCTCGATGCTCGTCGCCGACATCGACGATTTCAAGCGCATCAACGACGACCTCGGCCACAAGAAGGGCGACGAGGCTCTGGCCGCGGTGGCCGACATCATCCGGCGCAACCTCCGCAAGATCGATACTCCGTTCCGCTACGGCGGCGAAGAGATCGTCATCCTCCTCCCCGGCACGCCCGAGTTCGAGGCGGTGCACACCGCCGAGCGTCTGCGGCGCGTCATCCAGCAGCACCGCGGCTTTCGTGACGGTCGCGGAAACCCGCGCGAGGTCACGGTGAGCGTCGGCGTGGCCGTCTACCCCGACACGGCGAAGACCGGAGACCAACTCTTCTCCCAGGCCGACGAGGCCATGTACCGCGCGAAGCAACGCGGCAAGAACCAGGTGGTGCTGTACTCCAACTCGTGAGCAACCGCGCGGCAAACGCGCGTGTGGGTGGGGTGGTGGGGGATGGTGTGGGTGCTCTCGGCGTGCGTCGTGCTGGGGACGGCGGGACGCTACGGGTTCTCGGGAGGAATAGCCGCGTCGCTGCTCGGCTGGGCGCTGTGGCGGCGCGACGGGAGCGCGGCCGGTTACGCGCTGCTGGCCGCTCTGTGCACCGCCGTCGGCGCCGGCGCGACGCTCCGCCACGACGCGGACGCCCGGTGGGTGGCGGCGGCGGCGGCGCGCGCCGGAGGCGCCCTCGTCGAGCTGCACGGGCGCGTCGACGACTTTCCCCGCACCAGTCCCTACGGCGTCTCCTTCGCATTCGCCACCGTCATCGACGGGCGTCCGGTCCGGCTGCTGGTGCGCGCGTCCTTCTTCGACGTCACGTACGGGGACCGCTATTCGCTGCGCTCGCGACTCGCCGCGGCGCCCCCGGCCTCGCGCGCGGCCTTCGATGCCCGCGGTCTCTCGGGTTGCGCGCGCGTCGAGCTTCGAAACGCGCGGCGACTCGAAGGAACGGGCGGATGCCCGGTGACGCGCGGCGTGCTGTGGCCGCTGCACCTCGCCGCACGGGTGCGTCTGACGCGCGCACTCGGCGACCGTGCGGCGCTGGCGAACGGAGTCCTGCTCGGCGAACGGAGCCAGTTCGACCGGCGCACGCAGGCGGCGATCAACCGCCTCGGCATCATGCATCTGATCGCGATCAGCGGCATGCACCTGACCACGGTGGCGGCGTGCGCGGTGGCGATCGGCCGTCTGGCGCCGCGCTGGAGCGGCGTGTGCGTCCTGCTCGCGGTCTCGCTGTACGCCGGCGTGGTCGGCGGCGTGGACTCGCTGACTCGCGCCTACGTGATGGCACTGATCCTGTTCGGCGCGCGCGGACTGGTGCGGCCGCTGCGCCCGGTGGACGCGCTCGGCAAGACGCTCTGGCTCATGCTGCTCGCGTCGCCGCTGTCGATCCGGTCCGTCGGTCTCCAGCTGTCGGTGGCCGCGACCTTCGCCGTGCTGGTGGTGCTTCCGGAGTTGACCGCGCGCCCGCGCCCGGCGGCCTCCTGGCTCACACGGGCGCTGGTCTCGAGCCGGCGGGCCGTCGTCGGCGCCTTCGTGTTGAGTCTTGCGGTGGAAGTGTTCATCGCACCGCTCCAGCTCCACTATTTCGGCGCGGTCAGCGCCGTCGGCCCGATGGCCACCGTCGTCTTCTTCGTGCCCGTGTCGATCGTGCTCGTGGGGGCGCTGGGGCTGGCCGCGTTCGCCGGTATTCCGCTCGCCGGGCCGGCGCTAGCACGCGCACTCGAGTGTGCGTCGGAGTCCACGCGCACGCTCGCGCTGGCGCTGGCCGGTTGGGTGCCCGACCCGGTCGCGCTCCCGGTACCGCACGCGTTTCCATATTACGGCGGGGTCGCGTGGGTGTGGGCGACCCGGCGCCGGCCGTGGCTCTGGCCCTGGGGGATCGTGGCCATCGCGGCGTCGTTCCGGTCTGGACCGTGGTAGCGCGTGACGGAAGAATTTTTCGTGTGTGCCTTCGGGGGCGGATGCTATAGTGGCCCCTCCGACGACGGGAAGGGTGTTCGTGACCTCCGTACGATGCCGAGTGGCCGTTCTGGCCTCGGGCCGCGGCAGCAACTTTAGAGCCCTCGCCGAGCGCTGTCAGGATGCGGCGTTCCCCGCCGAGGTGGCGTGCCTCGTCACCGACGACGATCAGTCCGGCGCGGTCGCCGTGGCCGAGAGCCTCGGGATTCGCTGGCACGCGGTCGACGCGGGGGAGCGGCGCGGCCGGCTCCGCGCAGGCGCGGAGGCCGAGATCGTCCGCATTTGCGAAGCCGAGCGCGCGGGGCTGGTGTTCCTCGCGGGATTCATGCGCGTCCTCGAGGGCGAACTCCTCTCCCGGTTCGACGGGCGGATCTTGAACGTCCACCCCTCGCTGCTGCCGAGCTTCAAGGGACTGCACGCGCAGCGCCAGGCGCTGGAGTACGGTGTGAAGGTGGCGGGGTGCACGGTGCATTTCGTCGATGCGTCGGTCGACGGCGGGCCGATCGTGTTGCAGGCCGCCGTCGGCGTGCGCGACGACGATTCGGTGGAGAGTCTGCGCGCCCGCGTGCTCGAGGCCGAGCACCGGATCGTTCCCCGCGCGGTGGAATTGTTCGCACGCGGACGGCTCCGCATCGAGGCCCGACGCGTTCTCGGAACCGATGACTGACTCCCGGCCGGCGCGGGCAGCGGCGCCGTCACGGGTCCGACACGAAGGAAACCCCATGACTCGCTCACTCGCCAGCACCCGCGACCTCGGGCTTTCGCCGGATCGCGCGGGGAAAGTCCGCGACGTCTTCGACCTCGGCGATCGGCTCCTGATCGTCTCCACCGATCGCATCAGCGCGTACGACGTGATACTGCCCACGCGCCTGCCCGGCAAGGGCGTCCTGCTGACGCAAATCACGCTCGGCTGGTACGAACACTTCGGCGCGTCGCTCAAGACGCACTTCCTGACCGCGGAGACGTCCGAGTACCCGGCGCCCTTCGGCGGGCGGACCGAACTCACCGGCCGCAGCATGCTGGTCGCCAAGGCGCGGCGTTTCGACGTGGAGTGCGTGGTTCGCGGATACTTGAGCGGGTCGGGCTGGAAGGAGTACCAGCGCTCGAAGTCGGTGTGCGGGATTCGCCTGCCGGACGGGCTCACCGAATCCGCCGAGCTGCCCGAACCGATCTTCACCCCCGCCACCAAGGCGGACAGCGGCCACGACGAGAACATTTCCTTTGCCCAGATGTGTGAGATCGTCCCGCGTGCGACGGCCGAGAAGCTCCAAAGTATGAGCATCGACTTGTACGCGCGGGGACGGGACTACGCGCGCGGTCGCGGCATTCTCCTGGCCGACACGAAATTCGAATTCGGGTTGATCGACGGCGAGGTCACGCTCATCGACGAGATGCTCACCCCCGATTCGTCGCGCTTCTGGCCCGCCGACCGCTACGCGCCCGGGGGGCCGCAGGAGAGCTTCGACAAACAATTCGTGCGCGACTACCTGGATCGGAGCGGGTGGGACCACAACCCGCCCGGGCCGGAGCTGCCGCCCGACGTGATCGCCCGGACCATCGCGCGTTACAAGGAAGCCCACGACCTCCTGTTTCCGCACCGCCACGTGGAGAAATATCTGTGAAGAAGACAATGAAAGCCGTGACCGCCCTGGTGAGTGTCACCGACAAGTCCGGGCTTGCGGAGCTCGCGACCGCCTTCGCCGAATGCGGGGTGCAGATCATCGCCTCGTCCGGGACGAAGGCGTTTCTCGAGTCGAGCGGGATTGCGGTGGAGGAAATCTCCGCGTACACGGCCAGCCCCGAGATTCTCGGGGGGCGCGTGAAGACGCTGCACCCGAAGATCCACGGCGGCATTCTGGCGGACCGCGACAACCCCGAACACCTCCGCACGCTCGAGACGCACGGCACCCGCCCCATCGATTTCGTCGTCGTCAACCTCTACCCGTTCGAAGAGAAGTACCGCTCGGGCGCGAACGCCGACGACATGATCGAGCACATCGACATCGGCGGGATCACGCTCATGCGCGCGGCCGCGAAGAACCACCGGCACGTCACCGTGTTGACGAACCCGTCGCAGTACGCGGCCGTGATCGAACAATTGAAGAAGGACGGCGGCACCTCGCCGGCCACGCGCGCGCGTCTGGCGGGCGAGGCGTTCGCGTTGACGGCGACCTACGACGCCGCCATCGGGCGCTATCTCCGGGACCAGGCCCCCGGCAACGGATTCCCGGAACGGATCGCGATCGGGCTGACCAAGGTGACGGACGTCCGCTACGGCGAGAATCCCCACCAGCGCGGGGCGCTGTACCGCACCGTGGCCGACTCGCCGTTCGTCGCCATGTCGCAGACGCAGGGGAAAGAGCTCTCGTTCAACAACTATCTCGACGTGATCGGCGCGTTCGCGCTGGTGCGGGACCTGGGAGCGGGCGGGGTGGCGATCATCAAGCACAACAACCCGTGCGGTGCCGCGTGGAAGCGGGACGTGCTCGAGTCGTGGCGGCGCGCCCTCCAGACCGATCCGGTGAGCGCGTTCGGCGGGGTGGTGGCCGTCAACGGGTCCGTGAGCGCGGCGCTGGCGGAAGAGATGGGCCAGGTGTTCCTCGAGGTCGTGCTCGCGCGCGCGGTGGACGCCGCCGCCGAGCCGATTCTCGCCAGGAAGAAGAACGTACGCGTGGTGACGATCCCGGACCGGTACTGGGAGCCGGCGCCGGCCGGCGCGATGGGCGTCTGGACGCACGACGTCATGCTGGTCCAGGACGACGACGCCGGATTCCCGGAGCTTGACCGGATCGAGACGGTGACGCGGCGCGCGCCCACCGACGCTCAGGTGCTCGCGCTCAAGATGGCGTGGAAGGTCGCCAAGAACGTGAAGTCCAACGCCATCGTCGTGGCCGACGTCGACGGGACGGTGGGAATCGGCGCGGGGCAGATGAGCCGTGTCGACTCGTCGCACCTGGCGACGCGCAAGGCGGCGACGGCGGCGCTCGCGGTGGCGGGCGCGGTGGCGGCGTCGGACGCGTTCTTTCCGTTCCCGGACGGCGTGCTGGAGCTGGCGCGCGCGGGCATCGCGGCCGTGATCCAGCCCGGCGGATCGATTCGCGACCGCGAGGTCATCGACGCGGCGAACGAAGCGAACCTCGCGATGGTGTTTACCGGCAGACGGCATTTCCGTCACCTGTAGTCGACGATGGCAGCCAACGGCGTTCTCATTCTGGATTACGGCTCGCAGTTCACGCAGCTCATCGCGCGCCGCATACGTTCGAAGGGCGTGTTTTCGGAAGTGCTGGCGTGGAACACGCCGCGCGCGCGCGCCCTGGCCAACCACCCGCGCGCGGTAATTCTCTCCGGGGGCCCGTCGAGCGTCTTCGAGCCGGGGGCGCCGACGCTGCCCCCCGACCTGTGGTCGTGGGGAATTCCGGTGCTCGGGATCTGCTACGGCATGCAGCTCGTCGGGCGCGAGCTCGGCCTCGAGGTAGTTCGCGCCGGGGCCGCCGAGTACGGGCACACGCGCGTGCGCGTCCAGACCGAGCACCCGCTGTTCCGGCGCACGCCGGCCGAGCAATCGGTGTGGATGAGCCATGGCGACCGGGTGGTGGGCGGCGACGCCGACCTCCGCGTGCTGGCCACCTCCGGCGACGACGAGATGGCCGCGTTTCATTACCCGCCCCGCAACGTCTACGCGGTCCAGTTCCACCCCGAAGTGCACCACACCGCCTACGGGGACACGATTCTCGAGAACTTCCTCTTCGACGTGTGCGCGTGCGAGCGCACCTGGTCCGCGGGCGCGATCGTGGACGAGATGGTGCGGGAGATTCGCGAGCGCGTCGGCAACCGTCGCGTGATCTGCGCGGTGAGCGGGGGCGTCGACAGTTCGGTGGTCGCGTGCCTGGTCGACCGCGCCATCGGCATGAACCTCTTCTGCGTGTTCGTGGACAACGGGCTGCTCCGCGCCGGGGAGCGCGAGGGGGTCGTCGAGTTGCTGGGATCGCACCTGTCCGCGCCGCTGGAAGTGGTGGATGCGCGCGCGCGGTTTCTCGCTCGTCTCGCCGGGGTCGACGACCCGGAAGAAAAGCGTCGCCGGATCGGCAACCTGTTCATAGAGATCTTCGAGGAGGTCAGCACCGCGCGCGGGCCTTTCGATTTCCTGGCGCAGGGGACGCTCTACCCGGACCGCATCGAGAGTTTCTCGACCGGGGGGCCGTCGGTCACGATCAAGACGCACCACAATGTCGGCGGACTTCCGGAGAACATGCGCTTCCAGCTGGTGGAGCCGCTGGCGCTGCTCTTCAAGGACGAAGTGCGCGCGGTGGGCGCGCAGCTGGGGCTGCCGGCGGAACAGCTTCGCCGCCACCCGTTCCCCGGGCCCGGGCTGGCGGTGCGCGTGCTCGGCGAGGTGACCGAAGAGAAACTCGGGATTCTCCGCCACGCGGATCGGATCTTCATCGACGCGCTCAAGGAGTACGGGCTCTACGACCGGGTGTGGCAGGCGCTCGCGGTGTTGCTGCCGGTGCGCAGCGTCGGCGTGATGGGTGACGCGCGCACGTACTCGTTTCCGGTGGTGTTGCGGGCGGTGACGAGCACCGACGGGATGACGGCCGACTGGGCGGATCTCCCCGCCGATTTCCTCCGCGAGGTCTCGAACCGGATCATCAACCAGGTTCGCCACGTGAACCGGGTTGCGTACGACGTGAGCTCAAAACCCCCGAGCACAATCGAGTGGGAGTGACGCGTCCGGTTGTCCAGGCCCCGCGTCCGCCGTATACTCAAACCATGACCCGTCGTTCGGTCATGGCGGCCATCGTAGCCCTGCTTGCGGGTGTGACGCTCGTCCACCCCGTCGATCCCCGGGCCTCCAAGGTCAAGGACGCTATATCACCAGGCAACATAACAACTTACGTGGCATCGCGCTCCCGGGTGCTCGCGACCCACGGGGAGTGGGCGCTCGCGTGGGACGCGCTGCAGACGGAGAGCAGTCGCGCCTCCGCCGATCTGGCGGTCAGCGTGCTCACGCGACTTCGGCGCTACGCTGCCGCGGAGAGCGTCCTCTCTCGACTCCTCGTCGACAGCGATCGGGACCGTTTCTTCCGGCAGGTGCAACTCGCCCGGTTGCAGCTGGAAGCCGGGCAGGTCGAGCGCGCGCTCGAACGGCTCGCGGCCATCGAGGCTCTCTCCGACCCGGTGTACGGGGCGTATCGGGATCTCGTGCTGGCGCAGGCGCGGTTCGCCGCGGGTGACGCGCCCGGGGCGGCGGGCGTGATCGACCGCGCGCTGCGTTCCGGCGCACCGGCCGCCGTGCATCCCGCCATCGACGATGTGCGAATCGACGCGCTGCTCGCGCTGGGGCGCGCGCCGGAGGCGCTCGCGGCGGCCCGCGACGCGATCGCGGATGCGCGCGACGCGGACACCCGCGCGCGCATGCTGCGCCGAGGCTACGACATTGCCACCGACTCCGGCGACCGCGTCGAAGCCGCGCGCAGCGCGAGCGCGCTGTTCGACGAGCACCGGCGGTCGCGCGACGCGCAGGAATGCGCCACCGATTTCGTGGGCCGGGCGGCGGCGGCGCAGGCGGCGCCCGGGGTCCTGCTCTCGTGCGCGTCGGTGTTCCAGGCACACGGCCGCGGTGCCGAGCTGCGGCGAGCACTGCGACTGTTGGATGCGCGGGCGCTCACGCCCGCCGAGGCGGAGTTGCGGCGCCTGCTCTGGGGCGAGTATCACTTCATGAGCGGCGACTTTTCGCGCGCCATCGCGCTGGCGCGGCCTTCCTATGCGGACGACGGGTTGCGGCGCCGCTCGATGCTCCTGCTCGCGCGCTCGTTTCGCCGGGTGGCGCGCGCCGCCGATGCGGCGAGCGTATACGCTGCCTTCGCCACCGCGTTTCCCAACGACCCCCTCGCGGCCGAGGCGATGTACACGGCTGCCTCGCTGTACGCGGACGCCGGCAGGGCCTCGGAAGCGAATCTCCTTCTGGACAACGTGCGGCGCGCGTATCCGTCGACGTTCTACGGATGGGCGGCGGCGCTGGAGCGCGCGAGCCGGTTCGAAAACGACGGACGGACGCAGGACGCTGCGGACATTTACGAGCAATGGCTCACGCGGTCGCGGCGCACCGACGAAGCCGCGTTGTTCTACCTCGCGCGCGCCCGGGCAAGCAGCGGCGCGCAGGGGGAGCCGCGGATGCTGCTCGACGAACTCGCGGCGGTGAACCCGTTCTCGTTCTACACCCGCCCGGACGTGACGGGCTGGGCGCTCGGCCCGCGCGCGGCGGTGGGGGACGCCGAGCGCCGCGACGCGCTTTCCGACTGGCTCGCCGGCACCGAAGCGCGCCGCGAACAGGCGTACCGCCGCGTGCTCGCGTCGGCGAAGGCGGCGTCGGCCCGGGACGGCGATGCGGAGGTCGGGCTGGTTCGCGCCCGCCGATTCCTCGAGGCCGGGTTCGACGACTGGGCCCAGGAGGAACTGGAGGTTGCGTTGCGCGAAGGACTCGACGGGGCCCCGGAGGCGCTGCGCATGGCGCGGCTCTTCGATGAAAACGCGATGCCGTGGCGCAGTGTACGCCTCTACGAGCGCGCGCGCGCCGGCATGCCGTGGGAAGACCGCCGCGCGCACGCGGATGATTTTCGTCTCCTGACCTATCCGATCCCGTACCCGGCGCAAGTATTCGAAGCCTCGTTCGCCAACGACCTCGCCCCGCACCTGCTGTACGGGTTGATTCGGGAAGAGAGCCATTTCGAAAGCGAGGCGGTGTCGCGCGCGGGTGCGGTCGGGCTGATGCAGCTCATGCCGGAGACCGCGAGCCGCGTGGCGGCGCAGATGGACCTCTCCTGGGAAGGCCCCGATCAACTCGGGAGCCCGGACGTAAACGTGGCGATCGGCGCCTGGTACGCCGCCGACCTGCTCCGCGACGGACGCGGGAGCGTGGCGTGGATGCTCGCCGCGTACAACGCGGGGCCGGGCGCGGCGAAGCGCTGGATCGCGCCGGGAACCGTGGGGGAGGCGGTGATCGACGCCGTCGAGTCGATCGACTACCGCGAGACGCGAGGGTACGTGAAACGCGTGGTCGAGTCGGCGAATGTCTACCACGATCTCTACTTCGGTGGTGGAAGGGCGACCGGCGCTCCCCGCTAGGGGGCGAAAACCCGCCGCTTGCACAATGCCCGCCGTCGGCGCGCCTCCAATCTTTCTCTTATCGGCGCGGCTGCAGTTCGCTACCATCCGCCGCGATGATGAGCCGCCCCCCCGATCGCACCGCCGCCGCGCCGCCGGGCCCGCGGACGCTCAAGCACGAACTGCAACGTAAGTCGTTTCATCTCGGCATGATAATCGTGCCGGTCTGGGTGTACTTTCTACCCCCCACCCCCGCCCTGCTTGGCCTCATACTTGCTACTTTCGTCACCGTCGCGATCGACTTGCTGCGACTAAGCGACCATCGGCTCCGAACATTTTTTCTGCGATTGTTCCGATCGCTGATCCGCAGCCACGAGGAAGAGCACCTGCTGGGGTCGACGCACTACATGATCGCGGCGCTGTTGAGCGTGGTCGTGTTCGACCACGCGATCGCCATCGCCGCGCTGGCGTTTCTGGTCCTCGGCGATGCGGCCGCGGCGATCGTCGGTAAGCGTTTTGGGGTGGCGAGGTTCTGGGGCAAGAGCCCGCAGGGATCGTTCGCCTGTCTGACGGTGTGTTTGCTGGTCGGGTCCCTGCTGCTCCCGAGCCTGTGGCTGGCCGCGATCGGGGCAGTGGTGGCCACGGTAGCCGAGGCGATGCCGTCGCCTCTGGACGACAACATGCGGGTTCCCATTTTCAGCGGCATCGCGATGCAACTGGCGGCGCGGTTCCTGCAGGGGTAAGTAAGCATGTTCCTTAAGCGACTGTTCGCATTCATTCCGAAGAGCGAGTTTTCCAAGGCTCTGAACCTCTTCAATTCGGGCGAGTACCGCAAGGCGCTGGCCCGTTTCCAGGAGCTGCAGGGCATCGCGGAACAGGCCAGCGACGTCGACCGCGCCACCCTCGACCTGTATACGTGCGAAGCGCACGTGGCGATCGCGAAGGAGTGCGGCGTGGCGGGCGACACCGCGGGCGCGATGCGCGAGATGGAGGCGGCGGTGGCGATCAAGCCGATGTTCGCCGACCTCCACTACAAGCTGGGCGTGCTGTATTCGCAGACCGGTCGCCTGGAGGACGCGCGCAACTGTTTCCGCAATTCGCTCGAGATCAACAACAAGTTCTTCCGCTCGCGCGTGTATCTCTCCATGATTTCGCGCCGCATGGGCGACCTGGACACGGCCGTGCGGGAAGCCGTCAGCTCGAAGCACAGCTGCCCGAACTTCTATCGCGAGACGCTGGAGTCGCTGGTGATGACGCTGCGCACCGGCAGCGAGGACGAGATCGCGCGTCTGTACTCGGAACTGATCGAGGAGCGGCCGAGCTCGGCCCAGATCAGCCGCGAGCTGGCGATCGAGGCGATCCAGAACGGCAACATGGACGAAGCGATCCGCGAGCTCAAGAAGGCGATCGCGCTCAAGCCGGATTACCCGGATCTCCACAACTACCTGGGCATCGCATACGGCAACAGCGGAATGGTCGACGACGCGGTCCAGGAATTCGAAGTGGCGCTCAAGATCAACCCGTACTACCTGAAGGCCCGTCTCAACCTGGCGCTGCTCTATTATGAAAACGCCCGCTACGACGAGGCCCAGGCGCAGCTCGACATGGTCCTCAAGGTCCAGTCCGACAACCAGCTCGCGAACAATCTCCTGCACGAGCTTCGCGTCGTGGCGTCGGGCCGGACCGGGAAGTAACACCAGCGAGACCCGGAGCGCGGCCATCATGGAACAGAACGTAAAGTTTATCGACTACTACGAGGTGCTGGGGGTGTGGCCGACCGCCGACACCGACACCATCAAGAAGGCGTACTTCAAGCTGGCCAAGCTGCACCACCCCGACATAGCGGGCGAGTCGGCGGAGAAGGAAGCCGTCGATTTCAAGCTGATCAACGAGGCGTTCGCGATCTTGAGTGACGCCGCGCAGCGGCGCGAGTTCGACGAGCGCCTGAAGAAGAAGTTGGGCGGGACCCAGGCCGAGCGCCGCGAAGCGGACAAGCGGTCCGCCCAGCTCTCCTACGACCAGGCCCGGGCCGCCATGCGCCAGAATCGATACGACAAGGCCGCGGTGCTCCTGAAGGCCGCGATCAAGTTCGACGAATCGAATCCCGCCTACCACAGCTGGTACGGATTCTCGCTGGGAGTGCTGCGCACCCAGCTCCACGAGGCGCGTGACGCGTGCAAGAAGGCGCTGGAAATGGAATTCTACAACGCCGACTACCATGCGAATCTCGGTTTCGTATACATGCAGGCGGGACTCGCCAGCACGGCGATGGAGTGTTTCGAAGAGGCGCTGAAGTGGGACCCGGAGCACCCGGTGGCGTCGCGCTACTTCAAGAACGGCAAGGACGGCAAGCCGGTTGCCAACCTGAACGGGAAGTCGAAGGGCAGCGGGCTGTTCGGCATTTTCCGGCGCGGCGGCGACGGCGACGACAAGGCGACCGCCACCGCGACTCCCACCATCCGCAAGTCGAAGTCCGCCCGCCGTTCCACGCGCCGCTCGTGACCCGGTCGCGCTCCCGCTTTCGCCAGCCAACATTGAGTTGACACCCTGAAAGGCGCACGCCTACGCTCGATCCCGCCGAGCGTGCGCCATGAATCGATCCATTTGCTATATGCCCGTTGCGAACGGGCCCGACGAGCGACGCGACCTCGCCTACGCCGAGGGATCGGCGCGCGCGAAGAGCCTCCACCTCCTCTTCCAGGACACGGGACCGCGCTCCTCCGACGCCCGCATGCGCTTTCTCAAGGCCGGGTACCGGGACGTGGTTGCGCGCTACCTCGACCCGTCGCACCCCCGGACCGCCGCCGCGCTGCTGCGCGACGTCGTCCGCGCGCTCGACCAGCTCGCCCGCGGCGTCGACACCCGGCTCGACGACTACCGCGAGCTGGGCGTGTACGTGCTCGCGGGCGAGATGGACGTTTACTATCTGCTGTGCACACGGGGTGGCGCGGCGAGGGTGCGCCGCAACGGCGTGTTCATTCCCGTGAACCCGGCGACGCTCGCGGGCGTGCGCGAGCTTTCGATCGACTCGGCGCGCGCCCAGCGGGACCTGTTCACGCCCACGCTCCCGGACAGCCTGGTTCTGTTTCGTATCGAGGGGCCGGTCGTCGCGGGTGGCTCGCCGCTCGAGCTCCTGCTCGGCGGCGATCCCGACGACGCGGGTGCCGCCATCGACGCCCTCGACGTGCCCCGACCGCAGGGCCACCACCTGGCGGTGTCCGAGCGCGGCCGTCACGCGGTCATGTACGTGGCCTTCGAGCCGTCCTCGCGCGGCCGGCCGACCGCGGCGCCGGCGGCGGCGCCGACGCGAGCGTCGTTCCCACTGCGCCGGGCGACCTGGGTGGCGAGTACGGCGTTGCTGGCGGCCGTCATCGCCGGGCTCGTGCTGACGAAGCCGTGGGACGCGCGCGACGGCCGGGGCGATTCGAACAACGCACGTGCGTCGCAGGAGCGGGTCGCGGCGCTGGCGGCGCGGCGCGCGCCGGTCGAGCCCGCGCCCGAGCCGGTTGCGCCCGCGGCGACGGAGCAAGCGGTTCCGGCCCCGGAGGCCTCCGGCTTTCGCGTGGCGTGGGAAAAGGCGTACCGCGCGGCGGTGACGTCGTCTCCTTGTGCGCTCGGGGGCGCGGTCGTTTTCGGCGCGCGCGACGGCAAGGTCTACGCGCTGGATCGCGCGAGCGGGGCGAAGGTGTGGACGCACGCGGCATCCGCCGGGGTGGGCGCGTCGCCGCTGGTGCGCAACGACGCGGTGGTGGTGGCAGACTACACCGGGACGGTGGTCCGCCTCGCGCGGGGCGACGGCCGCGTGGCGTGGAAGCGGGCGCTGCACGAACGGGTGGTGAGCACCCCGGCGACCGACGGCGTGCGCGTGGCGGTGGGAACCGCGACGGGAAACGTGTACGCGCTGTCGCTCGAAACCGGACGGGTGTTGTGGAAGTTCCGGACCCGGGGGCAGATCCGCGGCGCCATCGCGCACGCGCGCGACACCTACTTCGTGCCGTCGCACGACGGACGGCTCTATGCGCTTGCGGAGGACACGGGGGCGCGTCGGTGGGCGCTCGCACTCGGCGGGCCGGTCGCGTCGTCGCCGGCGAGCGATGGGTCCGTGGTCGTGGTAGGCACGGCGCGCGGCGAAATCGTGGCGCTGGACGCGGCCAGCGGCGCGCGGCGCTGGGCGGTTTCCACCAGCGGTGAGGTCAACTCCGGCGTGGAAATAGATCGCGGGCGCGTATACGCCGGCAACGCCGACGGGCAGGTGTACTGCGTGGACGCGGCGAGCGGCCGGGTCGTCTGGCGCGCCGAGACGTCGGGTCCGGTTCTGTCCAAGCCGTTCGTCGGTGACGGGCTGGTCGTGGTCACGTCGTACGATCGCCGCGTGTATTGCTTCGACGCCGGCTCGGGAGAGGTGGTGGATCGCTACGAGACGAGCGAGGCGATCTTTTCCTCTCCGGCGCTGATCGAGGGCCGCGTCTACTTCGGCAACAACGCGGGCCGGTTCTACTGTCTGGAGGCGCCGCGCTCCTAGCCGGGGTCGGTGCGGCGGGTCGGTCGTCGCCCGCCTTGCGCCCCCACCCCCGGTTTGCTACCTTCCGGCATGCACGTCACGAAAGGCCGTTCGCGTCTATGAGTCTGCTGCAAAAGTTCTTTAAGCCTAAGTCACAGCGTGACTTCCAGCGAAACTCTCCGCTCCTTGACGAGGTCAATCTCCGCTTTCGGGAGTTCGACGGGTTCACCCCCGAGCAGTTCAGGGCCAAGACCGACGAACTGCGCGCGCGGGTCGCCGACGGGGAGACACTGGACAGCGTGCTGCCCGAGGCGTACGGCCTGGTCAAGGCGGCGTGCAAGGCGCTCGTCGGCACCACCTGGAACGTGTGCGAGATTCCCACGCGCTGGGAGATGGTCCCCTACGACGTGCAGATCGTCGGCGGGATCGTCCTGCACGAAGGAAAGATCGCCGAGATGGCCACCGGCGAAGGCAAGACCCTGGTCGCCACCATGCCGCTGTACCTGAACGCGCTCTCGGGGCGCGGCGTGAACTTGATCACCGTCAACGACTACCTGGCCCGGCGCGATTCGGAGTGGATGGGACGGGTGTTCGAGCTCCTCGGCGTCACCGTCGGCTGCATCCACGCCGACATGCCCAACGAGGCGCGCAAGCAGGCGTACGCGCGCGACGTGACCTACGGCACCAACAACGAGTTCGGGTTCGATTACCTGCGCGACAACATGAAGACGCGCGCGGAGGATCGCGTCCAGCGGGGGCACTACTACGCCATCGTGGACGAAGTCGACAGCGTGCTGATCGACGAGGCCAGGACCCCGCTGATCATCTCCGGGCCGGTGTCCCACAGCCAGTCCTCGGATCTCTTCGCGCGCTTGAAGCCGAAGGTCGAGCGGGTGGTGACCCTGCAGACGCGCCTCATGAACGACCTGGTCGCGTTCGCAGAAAAGCACCGCGACGACCCCGAGCAGGAAGAAGAAGTGGCCCGCGGCCTCCTGAAGGTGAAGCGGGGGGCGCCGCGAAACAACCGCTTCATGAAGCTGCTCCAGGAGACAGGGACGGAGAAGTTGATCGCGCGCATGGAAACGGATCTGATGCGCGACAAGGTGCTGACCGAGCTGGACGAGGAGCTCTACTTCGCGGTCGACGAAAAGGCCAACACCATCAACCTGACCGAGAAGGGGCGCGACGCGCTCTCCCCGGAGGACCGCGAGCAGTTCGTACTGCCCGACCTGAGCGAGCAAATCGCCGCCATCGACGCACGGGTGGACCAGCCGGCCGCCGAGCGCGTGCAGGAGAAGGACCAGGCGTACCGGCACTACGCCGAGCGTTCCGAGTCGATCCACAACTTCAACCAGTTGCTGCGCGCCTATTCGCTGTTCCAGAAGGACAACGAGTACGTGGTGCAGGATGGGAAGGTCCTCATCGTCGACGAGTTCACGGGGCGTCTGATGCCGGGGCGCCGCTTCTCCGAGGGACTGCACCAGGCGCTGGAGGCCAAGGAGGGCGTGCGCATCGAGGGCGAGACGCAGACGCTGGCCACCATCACGCTCCAGAACTACTTCCGCATGTACGAGAAGCTCGCCGGGATGACGGGGACCGCGGAGACGGAGTCCGAAGAGTTGCACAAGATCTACAAGCTCGACGTGCAGGTGGTGCCGACCAACGAAGCGGTGCGCCGCGTCGACTTCGACGACCTGGTCTACAAGACCAAGCGCGAGAAGTACAACGCGATCGTGGACGAGATCGCGCGCCTCCACGAGCTGAAGCTGCCGGTGCTGGTCGGGACCATCAGCGTGGAGGTCTCCGAGACGCTGTCGCGATTCCTCAAGCGCCGGGGGATCGCACACAACGTCTTGAACGCCAAGTACCACCAGCAGGAGGCCGAGATCGTCGCGCGCGCGGGCCGGTCGGGTGCGGTCACGATCGCGACCAACATGGCGGGGCGCGGCACCGACATCAAGCTCGAGGCCAGCGTGATGAAGTGCAACGAGTGCGGGATCGGCACCGGGCGCAAGGACTGGCCGAACAAGGAGGGGGGGACCGTCGACACCAACGCGTGTCTCGAGGACGTCCCCTGCGGCCTCCATATTATAGGTACCGAGAGGCACGAATCGCGCCGGATCGACCGCCAGCTCCGCGGCCGCGCCGGACGCCAGGGCGACCCCGGCTCATCGGTGTTCTTCATTTCCCTGGAGGACGACCTGATGCGCCTGTTCCGCCCGGAGCGGATCGCGGGCGTCATGGATCGCCTCGGCATCAAGGAAGGGGAGGTCATCACCCACCCGCTGGTGACGAAGAGCATCGCCCGCTCGCAGAAGCGGGTCGAGGCGTACAACTTCGAGATCCGCAAGCGCCTGATCGAGTACGACGACGTGATGAACAAGCAGCGCGAGGTGATCTACGGGCGGCGCAACGAGGTCATCGATGCCGCCGACCTCACCCCGATCATCCACCTCATCCTCGACGACTTCGTCGAGGCGGCGGTGGAGCGCTCCATCGACGCGTCCGAGCTGCCGGAGAATCAGAAGCGCGCCGAGTTCCTGGCCCAGATGGAGAGCATCTTTCTCCACTCCTTCGCGCTGCCGGAAGACGCGTCCGAGGCGGTCGACGCGCTGCGCGAGCACGTGCGCGAGACGGCGCGCGACGCGCTGCGGGCCCGCGAGGAGTTTCTCGCCCGCGAGTTCAACAGCCCGGAGATGGTGCGCGAGTTCGAGAAGTTCGTTCTGCTGCAGGTGATCGACGAGAAGTGGATGGACCACCTGCACGAGCTGGATTCGCTCAAGGAGGGGATTCACTACCGCGCGTACGCGCAGAAGGACCCGCTGGTGGAATACAAGCGCGAAGCCTTCGGCCTGTTCAGCGACCTGAACGAGCGCATCGACCGCGACGCGCTGTACGCGATCTTCCACGCGCGCATCGCCGCCGCCCCGCGGCCGGTGGCCGACTTGAGCCGGGCGCGGGCCGAGCACCGCGAGGCGGCGTCGGCGATCCAGAGCGCGGCGCCGTCGGCGCCGCCGCCCGTCGAGGCGCCTGCCGGTGCTCCGAGGGCGCTGCCGGCGCGTGCTCCCGCCCCGCCGATGGGTGCCACGGAAGCGACCAGCCACGTGCTGCGCGAGCGCCCGAGCACCCAGCCGGTGGTGCGGACCGAGGAGAAAGTGGGCCGCAACGACCCCTGCCCGTGCGGGAGCGGGAAGAAGTACAAAAAGTGTTGCGGCGCAAAGGATTAGCCGTCCGTTTCCACACCCTCCCGCCGGTTGTCCACAGAATAGAGTTGCCCTTTTTCTCACGCCCGGTATATGTTTCGAACCCCTTTTTGGGGCGAGCACGGGACTTGCGTAGTGCCGCGGCGGGGTCAACTATGTGGACGAGGCTGATGGATCTGGTAGTTCTGGTGGCCGAAATGGCCCGGCACGCCGACCGTCGCCCGGTCGAGCTCGACAAGGAGCTCACGCGCCGGGGCTATTCGCCGGACGAGATCGAGCACGCGGTGTTCTGGTTTTCGTCCCGCCCGGCGCCGAGCGGCGCGGAGCGCCGCACCCGGTCGGTTCGGGTGCTGAGCGAGTTCGAACGGCTGAGCCTGTCCACCGGCGCGTACGACTACCTGTTCCGCTTGCAGAATCTAGGGATCATCGACGCGCGTCAGTTCGAAACCATCGTGGCGCGCGCCATCCCGGCCGGTGGAGACAAGGTGGATGTCGAGGACGTGAAGTCGATCGCGTACGCGGTGATCTTCGACAAGGACCCGGCCGAAATGGAAGAGGACGTGTTGGGCCGTTTCGACGCGGATGGTGCGCCGGCCTAGAGGATTCGCGCCGCGGACAGAGTTTTTTTTCACGACGCAAGACTCCGATCTTGCGATTTCGTTTTATGGGGTAAGCATGGCGAACAATGCGCTGGTAATCGTCGAGTCGCCCGCGAAGGCGAACACCATCAAGAAGTTCCTGGGCAAGGGCTTCAAAGTGGTGGCGTCGGTCGGGCACGTCATGGACCTGCCGACCAACAAGCTCGGCGTGGACGTCGACAAGAATTTCGAACCGGAATACGTCGTCTCGCGCGGCAAGAAGAAGATTCTCGACCAGATCAAGAAGGACGCCAAGAGCGCGGACGAAGTCTTCCTGGCCCTCGATCTGGACCGCGAGGGCGAGGCGATCGCGTGGCACATCCGCGAGTACATCCGCCCCGTGCAGACCAACGTCAAGCGGATCATCTTCAACGAGATCACCAAACTCGCCATCCAGGGCGCCATCAAGAACCCGATGGACGTCGACATGAAGAAGGTTGACGCGCAGCAGGCGCGGCGCATTCTCGACCGCATCGTGGGTTACAAGATCAGCCCGATCCTCTGGCAGATCTTCTACTATGGATTGAGCGCGGGGCGGGTGCAGACGGTCGGGCTGCGACTGGTATGCGAACGGGAAGGGGAGATCGAGCGGTTCGTCGCGCAGGAGTACTGGACGGTCGAAGGATTGCTGCGCACGCCGCGCGGCGCCGAGCTGCCGGTGAAGCTGGCGGAGAAGAACGGGGAGAAGCTCGAGCTGAAGAACCAGCAGGAGACCGACGCCGTCCTCGTCGACCTGCGCAAGGCGTCCTACCGGGTGACCGGGGTCGAGAAGAAAGAGCGGCGGCGCAACCCGCAGCCGCCCTACATCACCAGCACCCTGCAGCGCGACGCTGCGCGGCGACTTCGTTTTTCCGCCAAGAAGATCATGATGCTCGCCCAGCAGCTCTACGAGGGCGTCGACGTCGGCAACGGCGAGCGCGTGGGGCTGATCACGTACATGCGCACCGACTCGGTGCGCGTCTCCGAGCAGGCGGTGGACGCGGCGCGCGCGTACATTGCCTCGTCGTACGGCGAGGGGTACCACCCCGACAAGCCCCGCGTCTACAAGACCAGCGCGAAGGCGCAGGACGCGCACGAGGCGATCCGGCCCTCGGACATCGTCCGCACGCCGGAGTCCCTCAAGGCGGTCCTTACCAAGGACCTGCACGCGCTCTACGACCTGATCTGGCGCCGATTCGTCGCGTCGCAGATGGAGAGCGCGCGCTACGACACCACCGAGGTGCTGGTGGGCGCGGGCGCGTACACGCTCAAGGCCAACGGCCGCGTGATGACGTTCCCCGGATTCCTGAGCGTCTACGAGGAGCAGCTCCCGGACGAGGGCGGCGAGCTTCCCGCGGTCGAAGTCGACGAGGCGCTGACACTCACGTCGATCGATGGGTTGCAGCATTTCACGGAGCCGCCGCCGCGCTACACCGAGGCGACGCTCATCAAGGACCTGGAGGACAAGGGCATCGGGCGGCCGAGCACCTACGCCAACATCGTCTCCATCATCCAGGAACGGGAATACGTCGAAAAGGAAGAAGGGCGGTTGTCCCCGACCACGCTGGGCCGCCAGGTGTGGAAGACGCTCGAGCGTTTCTTCCCGGAGGTGTTCGATACCTCGTTCACGGCCCAGATGGAGCAGGAGCTCGACCGGGTCGAAGGGGGCGAGTTCGGCTGGCAGCGGGTGGTGAAGGATTTCTACGCGCCGTTCAAGGAATCGCTCGACCACATCGACGAGAAGAAGAGCGGTCTCAAGAACGAGCTGCAGGAACAGACCGAGGTGAAGTGCGAGAAGTGCGGGCGCAATCTCATCAAGAAATGGGGCCGCAACGGCCAGTTTCTGGCGTGCCCCGCCTACCCGGAGTGCAAGTTCTCGCGCCCGCTCACCGAGCAGTCGCCCACCGTGCACCTGGAGGGGAAGTGCCCGAAGTGCGGCTCCAACCTGGTCGCGAAGAGCGGGCGCTATGGCCGCTTCGCGGCCTGCGAACGCTACCCCGAGTGCAAGCACACGGAAGCGTTCCCGATCGGCATGAACTGTCCGCGCCCGGGCTGCGACGGCAAGATCGTCGAAAAAGTCACCAAGCGCATGAAGGTCTTCTACGGGTGCAGCAACTACCGCACACCGGTCGAGGGACAGCCGCAGCAGGGCTGCGACTGGGCGAGCTGGGACAAGCCGATCAACGAGGAGTGCCCGAGCTGCGGCAACCCCTACCTGGTCCACAAGACCTCGAAGACGCGCGGCGATTACCTCAAGTGCCCCAAGTGCAAGGAAGAGACGGCCGGCTAGCGCGCGTTCGCTCGAGCCGGCGTACGTCGATGCTCCATGCGTGAAGTGACCATCGTCGGCGGCGGGCTGGCCGGCTGCGAAGCGGCGTGGCAGCTCGCCGACCGCGGGGTGGACGTGCGGTTGTGCGAGATGCGGCCGCACACGCCCACCGGCGCGCACAAGACCGACCACCTCGCCGAAATCGTCTGCTCCAACTCGTTCAAGTCGACCCTGCTCGACACGGCTTCCGGCCTCCTCAAGGCCGAGATGGACGTGCTCGGTTGCCGGCTGCTGGAGGTCGCGCGCGCGAGCGCGGTGCCGGCCGGCCACGCGCTCGGTATCGACCGCGAGCTGTTTTCCTCCGGCGTCACCGAGGCGATCGCCCGCCACCGCCGCATCCGCGTTGAGCGCCGGCGGGTCGACTCGCTGGAGCTCGAGCCCCCGGCGGTCGTCGCGACCGGGCCGCTGACCGGCGACGCGCTGGCGCAGGCGCTGGTGGAACACTGCTCGAAGGACAATCTCTACTTCTACGACGCCATCGCGCCCTCGTTGGACGGCGACACCATCGACCCGGCGGCGGGGTACTGGGCGAGCCGGTACGGCAAGGGTGACGCGGACTACCTCAACATCCCGTTCGACCGCGAGCAGTACGCCCGCCTGATCGAGTTCATCCGCGGCGCCGAATACGCTCAGTCGCACGCCTTCGAGGAAGAGAAGTATTTCGAGGCGTGCCTGCCCATCGAGGTGCTGGTCCAGCGCGGGCCGGAGACGCTCCGCTTCGGCCCCATGAAGCCGAAGGGGCTGCCCGACCCGCGCACCGGCAGGGAGCCGCACGCGGTGCTGCAGTTGCGCCGCGAGAGCCGCGACGGCAGCCTGATGGGGCTGGTGGGATTCCAGACCCGCATGACCTGGGCCTGCCAGAAGGAGTTCATCCGTTCGCTGCCGGGATTTTCCGACGTCAGCGTGCTGCGCTTCGGCACCATCCACCGCAACATCTTTCTCGACATCCCGGAGCTGTGCGAACCGTACCTGCGCGATCGCCGGCGTCCGGGGCTGTTCTTCGCCGGGCAGATCTGCGGGGTGGAAGGGTACGTCGAGTCGATCGCGAGCGCGATCGTGGCGGCGCTGGGTGTGACCGCGTGGCTCCACGACCGTCCCATGCCGCCGCTCCCGGAGGTCACGATGATCGGGGCGCTGATGCGATACGTGCACGCGCGCAGCGCGAACTTCCAGCCCATGAACGCGAACTTCGGGATTCTCCCGCCGGTTGCAAACGCACCCCGCATGAAGCAGGCCAAGCACGAGGCGAGCTCGCGGCGGGCGGTCGACGCGATGGCCGCCTACCGCAGCGAGCACGCCTGGCTGTTTTCCTGACGCGGGTTCGCGCGGCGGTGCCACGCCTTCGACCAGATTTCGCGTGTCCGCTTCGCGGATGATTGGGTATAGTCGGGTTCGGCCAGCCCCGCTGGAGTGTATTGTGGACCTCGACGCCGCCATCGAACGCTTCCGAACTCACCTCGCCGACGAGCGCGCGTTGTCGCCGCGAACGGTCGAGGCGTACGCCAGCGACCTCGCGCTGCTTTCCCGTTTCCTCTGCGACCGCGACGGAGCCGCGCCGGCGGCGGGGGCGGTGTCCACGCGCGACCTGCGCGCGTTTCTGGCCGACGAAGTGGGTCGCGGGCGGTCGAGCCGCTCGATGATGCGGCGCGTGGCCGCCATCCGGGCGCTGTTCCGTTTCCTCCACGGCCGCGGCGAGCTGGAGGCGGATCCCACCCGGGAGCTGGCGCAGCGCGTCGCGCGCCGCTCAGTGCCGACCATCGTCGACGAGGAGCGCCTGCGCGACATGATGGGGCTGGCCGAAGCGACCACCGTCACCGGCCGGCGTGACCGCGCGGTGCTGGAATTCCTCTACGGGTCAGGCGTCCGCCTGCGCGAGCTGGTAGCCCTCGACGTCGGTGATTTCCTCCCGCTGTCGGACCGGGTGGTGGTGCACGGGAAGGGCGACAAGCCGAGGGTCGTGCCGTTCGCCGGCGAGGCGCGCGCCGCGATGATTGCCTACTGGGGCGAGCGTTTCGGAATCGTGGACCCCGGGGACGCGACGCTGCGGCGGTTCGCGAAGTCTCCCGCGTTTTCGAGCGCGGTGACCCCGCGCATCAGCCCGCGAACCGTCCAGCGCATCGTCGGCCGCTACCTGCGCCGGGTCGCGTCGGTGACGAAAGCCTCGCCGCACGTGCTGCGCCACGCCTTCGCCACCCACATGCTGGACCACGGCGCCGACCTTCGCGCGGTCCAGGAGCTGCTGGGTCACGCCAGCCTTTCGACGACGCAGATCTACACCCACGTGTCGGTCGAACACCTCAAGAAAGTCTATCGCAAGGCCCACCCACGGGCGTGAACGAAGACGAAGGCAGGATCGCTTGATTGACATCGCGGGTCATTGGCGGCGTCGCGCGCGCGTCCTCTCGGCGTGGGCCGCCGCCGCGCTCGCGGTGGCCTGTGCGGTGCAGGAACCGCCCTCCGGCGGCCCCGAGGACCGCACGGCGCCGACGGTGGCGGCGACGATTCCGGCCCGGGACTCCACCGGCGTCGACCCGGCCAGCGACATCGCGATCGCCTTCAGCGAAGACATGACGCGGGCGCGGGTCGAGCGGCTGGTGAGCGCGGAGCCGCCGATCGCGCCGGGCTCGGTGCGCTGGAACGACCGCACGCTGGTGATTCACCCCGAAGGCGGCCTCCAGCGCGACACCACCTATGTCGTGCGCGTGAAGTCCGGCTTCCGGGACCGCCACGGGGTTCCGGGCACCGACGAGTACCAGTTTGCGTTTGCCACCGGCGCGGTGCTCGACACCGCCCGCATCGAGGGGGCCGTGTTCTTCAAGAAGGAACCGTCCGCGAAGGCGTTGGTGCGCGCGTTTCGCATCCCGCGCGACTCGGCGTTCACCGCCGAAGCCGCGCGCCCGGATCGCGAGACGCCGACCGCGCACGACGGCCGTTACGCGTTGCGTTACCTGCCGTCGCACGGCGCCCGGTTCGTGGTGATGGCGTTTGTCGACGTAAACGGCAACGGGACCTTCGAGCGCGCCACCGAGCCGTTCACGGTGGTTCCGGACACGGTCGTGCTCGCCTCGGAGCACCCGGTGGTGACCGGTCTCCAGATCACGATCATCGATCCAGCCGAACCGGGACGGGTGCACGGGGTGGTGGTGAACGAGTCCGGCATCGATTCGGTGCGCGCGACCGTCGGCCTGTACGCGAGCGAGGACTCGTCGCGCGCGCGTCACATCGCCGTCTGCGGCGCCGACGGATCGTTCGCCGTGGAGCAAGCGCGTCCGGGCGAATACGTCGTGCGCGCGTTCCTGGACCTGCGCGCGGACAGCCTGTGCGGCGACTACCCGTGCCCCGGCGACAGCGCGCGCGCGTGCCCGGAACCGTGCGCGCGGCTCGCCGGGGTCTTGACGGTCAGGCCGGGGGCGGCGGTCGAAGTTCCGCGTCTGGTGTTGCGACGTCGGGAGGAACCGTGAGAATCGAATTCTGGAAGGTCAACGGAGCGGCCAACGATTTCGTCGTCATCGACAACCGCGACGGTGCGCTGTCTCTGACCGGCGAACAGGTGGAGTGGCTGTGCGACCGGCGCCGCGGCGTGGGCGCGGACGGGTTGATTCTGATCGAGAAGCGCGCCGGCTTCGATTTCCACATGGGCTTCTACAACAGCGACGGCAGCCCGGCGGAGATGTGCGGAAACGGTGCCCGGTGTTCCGCCCACGTGGCGGTGGCACTGGGCGAAGGACAACGGCGCGACGATTCCGTCCAGGTTCGCTTCATGACCGGCTCCGGACCGATCGACGCCCGCGTGCGGGGCAATCGCGTGTCCATGTCGATGATGGACGCGCGGGCGATGCGGCGCGACGTGCCGGTGCGGCTTGCGCCCCGGGGCGCGCCGGTGCATTTTATGATCGTCGGCACCCGCCACGCGGTGGTACCCCTCCCCGACGTGTCCACCCTTACGCCCGAGGAAGTCGTCGAGTATGGCCGCACACTCCGGAACGACCCCGCCTTCGCCCCGGAAGGGACCAACGTGAACTTCTGTTCCATCGCGACCGACGGTCGCGTCCACCTGCGCACGTACGAAAAGGGTGTCGAAGCCGAGACATTCGCGTGCGGGACGGGTTCCATCGCCTCCGCCGTGCTCTACGCCCACGAGGGCCGGCTCGCGAGCCCGGTGCGTGTCATGCAACGCAGCGGCGACGAGCTCACGGTGAGCTTCGAACCGGGGCCGGAGGGCGCGCGGCACGTCCAGCTCGAAGGCCCGGTGGCCGTCAACTTCCGGGGCTGGACCGACGTCTGACCGGCGTTCTGCTCCCGATGCCCAAGCGCGTCTTCTCACTGGCGTTCCTGGCGGTGACGCTCGCGGTCGTGGCGACCGCGCACGCGCAGTACCCGTTCGGGAAGAACAAGGTGATATACCGGGGCCGCGAGTGGCGCGTGCTGGAAACCGAGCACGTCGACATCTACCACTACGCGCCTGATTCCACCCTGATCCTGTACCTCGCGCCGCTGGTCGAGAGCACCTACCGCGAGTACAGCGCCACCTTTCGCGTCGAGTTCGGGCGGCGGGTGCCGTTCGTGTTCTACGCCACCCACTATGACTTCCAGCAGACCAACATTCTGCCGGTGCTGATCTCCGAGTACACCGGCGGTTTTACCGATCTGATCAAGGGTCGCATCGCCGTGCCGGCGAACGGCTCGTACTCGAGCTTGCGGCACGTGGTGCGCCACGAGATGGTGCACGCCTTCATGCTGGAAAAGCTGCAGCAATCCATGCACGACCAGGGGAAGTACACGTACACCCAGCCGCCGTTGTGGTTCGTCGAGGGGATGGCGGAGTACTACGCGGACTGGCCCCAGGACGCGCAGGGCGAGATGTTCGTCCGCGACGCGCTGCTCTCGGGACGGCTGCTGGGCCTCGATGAGATCTGGCGTATCGAGGGCTCGTACCAGATGTACAAGCACGGCGAGGCGGTGATCAACTATATCGCGACCAACTTCGGTCACGACGCGGTGGTGCGGATCCTGGAGAGTTGGTGGACCTCGGGCGAATTCACGCTGGTGCTGAAGAACACGATCGGCCTCGATGAGCTGGAGCTGGATGAGGCGTTTCAGAAATACGTGAAGCGCCGGTACTACCCGTCGGTCCTCCGCCACCAGTTCGCCAGCGACCTCGGCGTGCGTCTGACGCCGAATCACAGCTTCCACAGCCGGGCGGCCGTCGGCCGGGACGCGGCCGGGCGCCCGGCGGTGTATTCGCTCACGGCGCGCGACGGCGTGGTGGTCATCGCGGAAGGGGTGGGAAACCAGCGCGAGGGCTGGAGCGAGCGCGTGCTGCTCAGCGGCGGGCACTCGGGCTCGATGGAATCCATCCCGGCGTTTCGGAGCAAGCTGGAGGTGCACGGGGACACGCTGGTGTTCGTGTCCAAGAGCAACGATCGCGACATCATCTATCTCTACAGCTTATCGAAACAGCGGAAGATCGCGGCGTTTTCGATGGACGGGCTGGCGCTGATCTCCTCCCCCACGCTGTCGGGGGACGGCAGGAAGATGGTGTTCAGCGCCATCGAGAACCGCGGCCGCATGGACCTCTTCCTGGTCCACCTGCCCAGCGGGCGACTCGAGCGCCTCACCGAGGACGGGTTCAGCGAGGAGGACCCCGACTACCACCCGACCGAGGACGTGGTGCTGTTCACGTCCGACCGGGGTGGGGGTGACCACCGGGGCCGCACCCACATCTACAAGATGGACCTGGCCAGCCGCGAGATCACCCCGATCGAAGGGGGGCCGTGCGCCGATTCCAACCCCGAATGGGCCCCCGACGGGAACTCGTTCCTGTTCACGTCCGACCGCGACGGCACCCAGAACATCTACCTCAACCGCGGGGACGTGATCGTCCGGCAGACCAACGTGTTGACGGGTGTCAGCGCGCCCTCATTCATGCCCGATGGCAGCGGCTTCGTGGCGAGCGTGTACGAGAACGGGGAGTTTCAGCTCTACCGGTTCCCGCTCGAGGCGGACGCGCCGGCGCGAATGCTTCCGAGCCCCCCGGACAGCCTGGTGGTGCCCTGGAGCCGCGAGGACGCGCGCGCGGAGGACTTCGTGACCAAACCGTACGAGACGCGTTTCAGCGTCGATTTCGTCGGGGCCGGGGTGGCGATCGATCCGGGGGCGGGAGACGTGGGCAACGGCGGCCAGCTGGAACTGACCGACGTGCTCGGCAACCACCAGATCGAACTCGTGTTCGGGACCACCACCGAGGACTTTTCGAGCTTCTGGCGGAACTTCAACGCGGCGGTCGTCTACGTGAACCTTTCGCACCGGGTGAACTATTCGACGAGCCTGTTCCACCTCAATACGTCCCGGTATCAGAGCATCATCTCGAAGGAAGAGAAGCGCGTGGGCGGGGCGTTCGGCTTGAGCTATCCGCTCAACAAGTTCGAGCGGATCGAAGGCTCGGTGGTGCTGCGCTACATCGAACAGAACGACTTCGTTTCCCTGACCCCGCGCACCAGTTTCACGGGGTCGCTGTTCGGCACGTACGTGCGCGACAACACGCTGTGGACCTTCGGCGGGCCGCTGACAGGGTGGAGGTACTACGTGACCGGGGGGCCGACGATGGATTTCGGGGGCCACGGATTCGACAACACGCTCCTCCAGCTCGACCTTCGGCGCTACCTGAAGCTGGGACCGCGGGTGGCGGTTGCGCTGCGCTACGTGACACGCAACTCGTGGGGAGGAGACGAGCAGCTATTCTACCTGGGCGGCCCGTGGACGCTGCGCGGGTACAACTACAACGAGTTCTTCGGCAAGACGACGCAGCTGTTCAACACCGAGCTGCGCTTTCCCTTGCTGGACGGGCTGTCGATCGTGCTCCCGTTCGGGCCGATCGAGCTCCCGATGTTTCGCGGGGCGCTGTTCTTCGACGCCGGCCGCGCCACCCGCAACGATTTCGAATTCTTCGACACGGATTGGCTGGGGTCGTTCGGAACCGGGATCGAACTCAACCTGGGTTTCGCGCCGGTCATTCGCGTCAACTTCACTTGGCGGACCGACTTCGATCGGATATCCTCCGACACGGGTTTCGAATTGTTTCTCGGCTATAATTACTAGCTCTCGACGGACCACCGACACCGGGCCCTCGGCTCATGCACTTCGCGCGCGAATGCTGAAAGCGCGCCTCGTGAAATCGCCTCGAGCCCGATGTCGGCGGCCCGTCACGTTGCGAATCCGGAGTCAATCATGCGCTGGTCGAAGTCATACCTGCCGACCCACAAGGAAGTCCCCAGGGACGCCGAGATACCGAGCCACCAGCTCATGCTGCGGGCGGGGTTGATCCGCATGCTCGGCGCGGGCGTGTACACGTTTCTCCCCGCCGGGCTGCGGGTGCTCCACCGGATCGAACACATCGTGCGCGAGGAAATGAACCGGGTCGGCGGGCAGGAAGTCCAGATGCCCGTGCTCCACCCCGGCGAGTTGTACGAGGAGACCGGCCGGCTGGCCAACTTCGGCGAGATTCTCTTTACGCTCAAGGATCGGCGCCAGCGCCTGTACGCGCTGGGACCGACGCACGAGGAGGTCGTGACCGACCTGGCCCGCGCCGAGCTGAAGAGCTACCGGCAGCTGCCCCAGTGCCTCTACCAGATCCAGATCAAGTTCCGCGACGAGTTCCGTCCCCGCTTCGGCGTGATCCGTGCCCGCGAGTTCATGATGAAGGACGCGTACAGTTTTCACGCCACGCCGGCGTCGCTTGCAGAGACGTACGAGGCGATGGCGGGAGCGTACGCGCGCATCCTGGAACGCTGCGGGCTGAGCTTCGTGCGGGTGGAGGCGGAGTCGGGTGCCATCGGCGGCGACGTGAATCACGAGTTCATCGTGCTCGCGGATCAGGGGGAGAGCGTGATGTTCCGCTGCCCGAATTGCGGCTACGCGGCCAACGACGAGCGCGCGGTGAGCATGGGCCCCGCGCTGCCCGTCGCCGAGCCGGGGAGCGGCCCCCGCGAGGTGGCGACACCGGGCAAGCACACGGTGGACGACGTCAGCGCCTTTCTGCAGGTGTCGCCGCAGCAGTTGGTGAAGACGCTGCTGTTCAAGAGCCACGACCGGGTGATCGCGGCGCTGATCCCGGGCGACCGCGCGCTCAACGAGGTGAAGTTCGCGAAGGTGGCCGTGGACGCGCAGCTGCTCGACGAGGCCGGGGTCCGTGCGCTGACGGGGGCGCCGGTCGGCTTTGCCGGCCCGGTGGGCCTCGATGCGAAGGTCGAGATCATCGCGGACACACTGCTGGAGCGCTACCAGGGCATGATCGTGGGTGCGAACAAGGCGGACACGCACACGCGCGGCGTGCGCATGGGCAAGGACTTTCGAACTCCCGACCGGATCGCCGACATCTCTACCGTCGTGGCCGGCGATCGCTGCAAGCAGTGCAAGTCCGGGGAGCTCGCCGTCCAGCGCGGGATCGAGATCGGACACATCTTCAATCTCGACGTGAAGTACAGCAGGAGCATGAACGCCACGTTCCTGGACGCCAACGGACAGGAGCAGCACTTCATCATGGGCTGCTACGGCTTCGGTGTGTCGCGTGCCGTCGCCGCCGCCATCGAGCAGCACCACGACGAGCGCGGGATCCGCTGGCCGAAGGCGCTGGCCCCGTTCCACGTGATCGTGCTTCCCGTCAACACCGCCGACCCGCAGTCGCAGGCGGTCGCCGAAGACCTCTACCGGGAACTCGGGGAGGCCGGGCTCGACGCGCTCCTCGACGACCGCGATCTGCGGCCGGGGCCGAGGTTCAAGGATGCGGACCTGACCGGCGTTCCGCTGCGGGTCACGATCGGGGAACGGAATCTCAAGGACCAGAACCTCGAGATCTACTACCGCCTGGAAGACCGGACCGAGATCGTCCCGATCACGGCCGCGGCCGAACGGGTCCGCGCGTACTACGCCACGCCGGGTTGACACCCGGGATAGGAAAAGAAAATCGGCGCCTTCCCGTGGGAAGACGCCGATACCTCGAGACGTTGTCGGCCGGGGCCTATGCCTGCTTGGGCGCGAGGCGCGACTTGAGGCGCGCCGCCCGGTTCCTGGAAATGATGCCCTTGCTTACGGCCCGGTCCAGAAGGGACTGCAGCTGGGCGTACTCGCCGGGACGCTTGCCGAGGTCGAGCTCGCGAAACCCTCGCACCGCCGTGCGCAGGTTGGCCCGGTTGGCGCGGTTACGCGCGGTGCGTTTCACGTCCTGCTTGATCCGCTTGAAGCACGATTTATGTTGTGGCATTCCGTAGTCCTCCCGAATAATGAATGCCGGAATCTAGCAGCTTTCCTGGATTCCGTCAAGCCGTGTCTAAACACAACCTCGACGGGGCCGTCGACGCCTTTCTCCATTACCTGGTGATCGAGAAGGGCCTCCTCCCCAACACGATTGCATCGTATGCCCGCGACCTGCGCGCCTACGCGGAGACGCTGGAGGAGCTCGGGGTCGCCGACGCGTCGCACATCGGCGACGCGGCCACCGAGTTTCATGCGATCCGGTTGTCGCGGCGGGGACTCAAACCCTCCTCGCGCGCGCGCATGCTCTCGACCCTCCGACATTTCCACCGCTTCCTGGTGCGTGAAGGGCTGGGGGCGGACGCCGCGCCGCCGCGGGTGGTGCGTCCGCGGCTGGGCCGTCGTCTGCCGACCGTGCTCACGCTCGGACAGGTGGAACGGCTCCTCGAACAGCCGGACGCGAGTCCGCTGGGCCTGCGCGACCGGGCCATGCTGGAAGTGGCGTACGGCGCCGGGTTGCGGGTGAGCGAGCTGTGCGGCCTCGAGGTCGACGCGGTCAAATTCGAGCAGCAATTGGTGATGGTGACGGGCAAGGGTGGCAAGCAGCGGGTGGTGCCGTACGGGCGGGCGGCCGCCCGCGCGCTTTCGCGCTACCTGGACGGCGGGAGGCCGGGCCTGCTCGCGGGGCGCGTCTCGATGCGGGTGTTCGTAAACCACCGGGGCGGGCCGCTCTCGCGGGTTGGTTTCTTCAAACGCCTGAAGCAGCACGCCGCTGCGGCCGGGATCGAGCGGCGCGTGAGCCCCCACGTGCTCCGGCATTCCTTCGCGACCCACCTGCTCGAAGGCGGGGCGGACCTGCGCGTGGTGCAGGAGCTTCTCGGCCACGCGGACATTTCCACCACCCAGGTCTATACCAACGTCGACACGCGCCACATTCTCGAGGCGCACCGCGCCTTCCACCCGCGCGGGCGGTGACGCCCCGCGGCCCCGGCTAATTCCTTGACACCCTTCGAAACGCCCGCATAGAATGCGGCAAAACGCCGTGTCGCGGCGTGGGTTGGAGCGTCGCGTGTCCCCGGAAAAGCAGATCATACTCAGCGGCAACCGGCCCACCGGGCGCCTCCACCTCGGCAATTACACGGGGGCGCTGGAGAACTGGGTGGCCCTGCAGCCGCAGTATCGCTGCTTCTTCATGGTGGCGGACTGGCACGTGCTGACCACCGACTACGAGCATACGGCCGCCATCGCCGAGCACACCCGCGAGATGGTGACCGACTGGATCAGCGCGGGGCTGGACCCCGACGAGTCGGTGATTTTCGTGCAGTCGCACGTCAAGGAGCACGCGGAGCTCAACCTGATTCTGGCCATGCTGGTCAGCGCGGCCCGTCTCGAGCGCAACCCGACGCTGAAGGAACAGGTCCGCGAGCTGGAGATGGATCAGGGTGGGGAGGGGATCACGTTCGGGCACCTCGGATATCCGGTGCTGCAGGCCGCCGACATCCTGATGTACCGTGCTCACGTGGTGCCGGTGGGCGAGGATCAGTTGCCGCACATCGAAATCACCCGCGAGCTGGCGCGGAAGTTCAACCGCCTGTTTGGAGAAGTGTTTCCGGTCCCGGACGGTAAGCTCACGAAATTCGCCCGGTTCCCGGGCCTGGATGGCAAGCGCATGAGCAAGTCGCTCGGCAACACCATCGACCTCGCGGACACGCCGGAAGCCATCCAGAAGAAGATCCAGACCGCCTTCACCGACCCGGAGCGCAAGCGGCGCAGCGACCCGGGACGCCCGGAGGTGTGCCTCATTTATACGTACTGGAACAAGTTCTCGCCGTCGACCAGCAGCGAGATCTACGAAGGGTGCACGACGGCGAAGCTCGGATGCGTCGAGTGCAAGCAGCGGGTCGGGCGCGCCATAGCGGACTACCTGGCGCCGCTGCGGGAGAAACGCCGGGCGCTCGAGGCCCGTCCGGGTGCGGTCGACGAGGTGATCCGCGCCGGCGATGAGAAGGCCCGGCGCGCCGCCGTTGCCACCATGGAACTGGTCCGGGAGCGGATGCACATTGGCTGAACTACGTTCGCTGCGTTACACGACCGAGCTCGAGGGGCTGCGCGCGCCGCTGGATGTGATCCTGTACCTGATCCGGCGCGACAACCTCGACATCTACGACATCCCGATCGCGAAGATCACGCGCGAGTATCTCGACTATCTCAACATGATGGACGACATGCAGATCGAGCTCGCGGGGGAGTTCTTCGTGCTGGCGGCGACCCTGATGCGGATCAAGGTGCAGATGTTGCTGCGCAAGGACGACGACTCCGATGAGGACCCGCGCCAGGAACTGGTCCGGAGCATTCTGGAGTACAAGAAGATGGTGGAAGCGGCGCGGACGTTTCGCGAAATGGAAGAACACCGGCAGCACATCTACACGCGGCCGGTCGGGCTGCAGGAGAAGGACGCCGCCGGCGAGGCGGTGCTGGACTTGAGCCTGTTCCAGCTCATGCGCGCGTTTCAGGACGTGATGACGCAGTTCGAGGGCGCCGAGGTGCGCGAGGTCGAGCTGGAGCAGTTCACGATCGAGGAGAAGATCGCGGCGGTCCGCTCCGCGTTGGAGGCGGCCGAGCCCGTACTGTTCTCGGACTTGTTCGCGGGCAGCCGCAGCCGCCTCGAATTGATCGTCACCTTCATGGCCATGCTCGAGCTCCTCAAGCACGGGGGCGTGCGCGTGCAGCAGGAAGCGTCGTTCGGGCCGATCTGGCTCTACCAGGGGCCGAATTTCGCCGCGCCGCTGGAGGCCGTGAGCGATTGGACGAGCGAGCCGGCGGCGCCGGTCGAGGTGGCGGACGCGAGCGACGAGCACTTCGCCTCACTCACCGGCGACGGACCGCGCGAAGAAGGGTAGCGGCAGATGGACAATCCCAATCTCGACAACATCGTCCTGGCCCTGCTGTTCGCGTCGGAAGAGCCGCTTTCGGCCCGGAGGATCGCCGCGGTGGTGGAAGACGTCACCGTGGCCGACGTGAAGCAGGCGATCGACACCTGGAACGCCCGCGCCGATGCCGAGGCGTGGAGCATCGGCATCGAACAGGTGGCCGGCGGCTATCGCCTCGCGACGCGCGCCGAGTACGCGGCCTACGTGTCGCGCCTGTACGCGGGGCGGCGCCGGTTCCGCCTCTCTCGCGCCGGGCTGGAAACCCTCGCGATCATCGCGTACAAGCAACCGATCACGCGCGCGGAAGTGGAGACCATCCGCGGGGTGGGGAGCGGCAGTGTGGTCGCCAACCTGATGGAACGCTCGCTGGTGGAGATCGTCGGCAAGGCCAAAGTGCTGGGCGCCCCGTTTCTCTACGGCACGACGCCTGCGTTTCTGGAGTACCTGGGGCTCAATTCGATTCGCGACCTCCCCAGCCTGGAAGACCTCGAGGCGTTGCTCGCCCGCGAGGCGGGCGGCGAGTCGGCGCTCGACGGCGACGAGGCGGACGATTCGGCGGCCGCGGCGACGCTGGCGACGGCGGCGCGGGTCGGCCCGCTGGTCGAGGAACCCGTGAACCGGCCGCTATACGACGAACTCCAGCGCGGGAGCGCCGAGGTTCCGCCCGCACCCGGGCGGACGCGGTTCGACGCCGACGGCGGAGACGGCCCGGATGTGCCCGGGGACGCGGCCGGTGACGACGCATGAACGATGCGCGAACGCCCGCGGGCGAAGGCGACGCGATTCGTCTGAATCATTTTCTGGCGCGGATCGGAGTGGCCTCCCGGCGCGCGTGTGACGACATCATCGCCGCGGGGCGCGTGCGCGTGGACGGCCGCGTGGTGCGCGAGCTGGGGGTGAAGGTCGTGCCCGGGCAGTCGGTGGTGACGGTGGACGGAACGCCCGTGGCCGCACCGCCGCGCCGGATTGTGCTCATCATGCACAAGCCGAAAGGGTTCGTGACCACGGTCTCGGACCCCGAAGGCCGGCCAACGGTCATCGATCTGTGCCGCGGCGTGGCCCGCAAGCAGCGCCTGTTTCCCGTTGGCCGACTCGACGTCAATACCACCGGCGCCCTGCTCATCACCAACGACGGCCTGCTCTGCTATCGCCTCACGCATCCACGCTTCGGGATTCCCCGCGTCTACCAGGTGAAGATCCGCGGCACCGTCAGCGAGTCTCAGCTGCGCCGTCTCGAACGCATGGCGCGCGAGTCGTCGCCGGGGGCGCCGCCCGCCCGCGCCCAGCGGCGCGAGTCGAAGCCATCGGTCGACGTCGTGATTCGGCTCCCGCGGGAGCGGGAAGTGGTGATGCGCTTTCGCCTGCTCGAAGGAAAGAACCGGCAGGTCCGGCAAATGTGCGAGGCCGTCGGACTTCGGATCGTCGCGCTCAAACGCGTGAGTTTCGGTCCGGTGTCGATCCGCAAGCTTCCCCTCGGCGCGGTACGCCCGCTCGAGCGGCGCGAGCTCGATCGCCTCGACTCGATTCTCGCGACGGCGGCGGCGGGAGCGGGAGGGGCCCGTGGATCTGCGTAGGCTGGTTCGACCCGGTATCCTGGACATCGAGCGCTACGAGCCCGGAGAAGACCACCCCGGCGCGGTCAAGCTTTCCTCGAACGAGAACCCGAGGCCGCCGCATCCGAAGATCGTGCAGGCCGTGGTCGCCGCACTCCGGGAGGCCAACCGCTACCCGGAATCGGGGAGCCCGGACCTGACGCGCGCGCTGGCGGCGCACCACCATCTCGACCCGGGCGAAATCGTGGTGGGGAACGGGTCCAACGAGATCATCGATTTGCTGGTGCGCTCGTTCGCCGGGCCGGGCGACAACGTCGTATTTCCGGTCCCGAGCTTCATCGTCTACGGGCTGATCGCGAAGATCTGCGGCTGCGATGGCGTCGGCGTCCCGTGCCGCGACTACCGGATGGACCTTCCCGCCATGCGCGCCGCCGTGAACGACCGGACCCGGGTCGTGTTCCTGTGCAACCCGAACAACCCCACCTCGACCTACGTGGGCGCGCGCGAGGTGCGTGCGTTTCTCGACGGGTTGAGCGACGACGTGTTCGTGGTCATGGATGAAGCGTACGTCGACTATGTCGACGCGCCCGACTACCCCGACTCGCTCGCCCTGCGCCGGGAGCGCGAGAGCCTGGTGGTGCTGCGCACCTTCTCGAAGTACTTTGCCATCGCCGGCGTGCGCGTCGGCTACGCCATCGCGGATCCGGGCGTGGTGGACGTGCTCCACCGCGTGCGCCAGCCGTTCAACGTGAGCCGCCTCGCGCAGGCCGCCGGCATGGCGGCGCTCGCGTGCGCGGACGAGCTCAAACCGATGGCGAAGGAAACCATCGCGGAGCGCGCACGGGTGCGCGAAGCACTGCTGGCGCTCAAGCTCGTGTGCCCGCCTTCCCAGGCCAACTTCGTTTTCGTCGATCTGGGTGAATCGGACCTGGACCTCTTTACAGAGCTGGTGCGTCGTGGCGTGGTCGTGCGCCGGCTCGGCCAGTTCGGGGCGTCGCGCAACAGCTACCGCATCAGCATCGGGACGCCGGCGGAGAACGACCGCCTGCTCGACGCGCTTCGCGATATCATGCACCGCCATCCCTCCGCGGCGCCCACGCGGCTGCGATCCCCTTGAAGGCTCCCCTCTCGGCAGAGCAACTGCTGCGCGGGTTCACCATCGCGATCGACGGTCCCTCGGGTTCGGGAAAAACCACGACCGCGAGGCTGGTCGCGCGGCGCCTCGGATTTCGTCACATCGATACCGGTGCCATGTACCGCGCGGTGACGCTGGTCGCGCGCGAGCAGGGAATCGACGTGGGCGACGGCGAGCGCCTGGGCGCGCTGGCGCGGGGCCTTGCGATCGACGTTGCCGCCGCCGCCGACGGTGCCCCGGTGGTTCGGATCGCCGGGCGCGACGTCACCGCCGCGGTTCGAAGCCCCGAGGTGACGGCGGGGGTGTCGGCGGTGAGCGCCCACCGGGCGGTGCGCGCGGCGATGGTGCGCCGGCAGCGCGAACTCGCGGCCGGCGGGGGAGCCATTCTCGAGGGGCGGGACATCGGCAGCGTGGTGCTTCCGGGCGCCGACGTGAAGGTCTACCTGGACGCGTCGGTGCGCGTGCGGGCGCAGCGGAGGTGCGACGAGCTGCGCCGCGCAGGCGTGCACGAGGAGGTCGAGAACGTGGAGCGCGACCTGGCGCGCCGGGATTCGTTCGACGCGTCGCGGGAGGAAAGCCCGCTGGTGCGGCCGGTCGGTGCGTGGCGCGTCGATACCTCGCCGCTCACCATCGACGAGCAGGTCGAGCGGGTGGTGGCGCTGGCGCGGGAAGAAGCGGCGCGACGCGAGGCCTCGCTGGCGCGCCCGGTCCGCGTGGACGGCAAACGGCTCTGGTGGCGGGCGACGACCGGGCTGGTGGCGTGGGTGTACGCCATTCTCTTCGGCATGAGGGTCCGCCATTATTTTCGCGGCGAGCCGCCCGAGAACTACCTGTTCGCGTCCAACCACCGCTCCACCTCCGATCCGCCGGTGGTGGGGAGCCGGCTCTCGCGCGAGGTCTACTTCGTTGCCAAGGACTCCCTGTTCAAGAATCCGCTGTTCGGACGTCTCATCCGGTCGTACAACGCGTTCCCGATCCGCCGCGGGGTGTTCGATCGGGAAGCGATGCAGACCGCGCTGGACCTGCTCAACCGCGGGCGCTCGGTCCTGATTTTTCCCGAGGGAGGACGCGTGCTCGGCGAGGACCTCGGGCCCGCCCGCAGCGGAGTCGCCTATCTCGCGATCAACTCCGGGGTTCCGGTCGTGCCCGTGTACGTGTCGGGGACCGACCGCCTTCGCGACTGCCTGCTGAGGAGGTCCCGCATCCTGGTCGTGCACGGGCGCCCGATCCGGATTCCGGCCCCGCTGTGCGCGGAGTACCGGGCGGCCGACGACCGCACCGCCTACCGGCGCTACAGCGACATGGTGATGGCCGCCATCCGGGCCCTCAAGGAAGCCGCGGACGACCCGCGCTGACGCCCCGAAGTCCTTTTCCAGTTTCCGGTTGCAACGGCCTTGCCCAGAGGGTATTATGCACAAATCCCGTTTTTTACACGTTGCAAGGAGGAATACGGTTTGATGATCGATGAATCTCGCGGCCCGGCCCGCACCGAAAATACTCAAGCGAGAGGAGGTGTGGGTCTGCGCTCGCCGGCGTACGCGCTCTTCGAGCACATGGACGCCGAAGCGGCCGCCATCGAGGCGACCGGCCGGGCGGCCGGAGCGACGCTCATTCCCGGCTACGAAGAAACGATCAGCACCTTCGAAGAAGGGCAGATCGTGCGTGGCACGGTCACGGACATTCGCGAGAACGAAGTCATCGTCGACGTCGGATTCAAGAGCGAGGGGACCATCCCCATCGCCGAGTTCCGCAACATCGATCAACTGGCGGTTGGCAACCAGTTCGACGTCTACCTCGAGAAACTCGAGAATCAGGACGGGCTGGTGGTCCTGTCGAAGGAGAAGGCCGACTTCTTCAAAGTGTGGGGCCAGATCAAGGACGCCCACGACAACAACCAGATCGTCCAGGGTCGCGTCAAGCGCCGCATCAAGGGCGGCCTCGTGGTCGACCTGCTCGGCGTCGATGCCTTCCTCCCCGGCAGCCAGATCGCGCTGCGCCAGGTCCCCAATCTCGACGACCTGCTCTACCAGACGCTCGACTTCAAGATCATCAAGATCAACAAGCGGCGCCGGAACATCGTGGTGTCGCGCCGTGTCGTGCTCGAAGAGAAGCGCGAGGAGCTCAAGCGCGGCCTGATGGGCGAACTGGAGCCCGGCCAGATCCGCGAGGGCGTGGTCAAGAACATCACCGACTTCGGGGCGTTCGTCGACCTGGGCGGCGTCGATGGCCTCCTGCACCTCACCGACATGACGTGGGGTCGCGTCGGCCACCCGTCCGACGTGGTGCAGATCGGCCAGAAGATCAACGTCAAGGTGCTCGACTTCGACCGCGAGAAGGAGAAGATCTCGCTGGGGTTGAAGCAGCTCACGCCGCACCCGTGGGAGGGCGTCAACGACCGCTACCCGGTGGGCACGCGCCTCAAGGGGCGCGTGGTGAGCATCACCGACTACGGCGCCTTCGTCGAGCTCGAGAAGGGCGTGGAGGGCCTGATCCACATTTCCGAGATGTCGTGGACGAAGCACGTCAAACACCCGTCGAAGATCCTGTCGGTCGGTCAGGAGATCGAGGCCGTCGTGCTCAAGGTCGACAAGGACAACCAGAAGATCTCGCTGGGGCTGAAGCAGACCGAGCCGGATCCGTGGACCACGATCGAAAGGCGTTATCCGCCGGGCACGCGCCTCAAAGGCATCGTCCGCAACCTCACCAACTTCGGCGCCTTCGTCGAAATCGAAGAGGGGATCGACGGCCTGCTGCACATCTCCGACATGTCGTGGGCGAAACGGGTGCGCCATCCCAGCGAGGGCGTGAAGAAGGGCGACCTGGTGGACGTGGTCGTGCTCGAGATCAACCAGGACAAGAAGCGAATCAGTCTGGGTATGAAGCAGCTCTCTGACAATCCGTGGGATCGTCTCGCCGTCGAGTTCGCGCCGGACACGGAAGTGCACGGCAAGATCACGCGCATCCTCGATCGCGGCGCGGTCGTCGAGGTTCGCCACGACGTCGAAGGCTTCGTCCCGGTCGGCCAGATGGGCATGGACGACATCGTCCACCCCGAGCAGTACTACCAGGTGGGCGAGGAGATCCCGTTGCGGGTGATCAAGGTGGACCCGAAGAACAAGCGGATCGTGTTGAGCGTGAGCGCGTACCTGGCGACTCGCACCGACGACGAGGTCCGGGAGTTCCTGGGACGCCACCCGAAACGGGATATCGTCATCCCGACGACGCCGTCGTCGGACGGGGACGAAATAGACGACGTCGACCTGGCGGTCGACGACGTGTCGATCGAGCCCGTGGACGAGTAGCCCCGCCCGATCCAGACGAATTCCCGAGGTCGGGGGCCGGTCCGGAAACCGGCCCCCGGCCTTTTTCTTTGGCCCGATGGCTCCTTGACGCTCCGGCACGCACCGTCCATCATGGGGCGTCAACCGACGTTTCGCTTCGAGGAGGCCCGCCGTGTGGTTCGTTCGTTCCGTGCTGATCCTTGCCGGCGTCATCGCGTTCCTCTGGCTCGGGATGGAAAACGCCGACCAGACGATTAATTTCACGTTCTTCACGCGCGTGTACCCGGGGCTCAATCTCAATTTTCTTCTGCTGCTGGTGTTCGTGTCGGGCATGGTGTTCTCGTTCCTGATCTCCGTGATCAACGAACTGAATCTGCGGCGCCAGCTGTCGCAGGCGCGGCGCGAACTCACGCGCATGGATCGGGAGATTGCGGCGCTGCGGAGCCTTCCCCTGGAGGACACCGACGGGGCGAGGAGCGGTTCCAACGGCTAGCGCGAGGGATCATGGATTCCGCCGTCGTGCAGTTCATCGCAGGGGCCCTGGGGGCGGTGTTGATCGTCGCCGGTGCGTGGGTCATGCGCGGGCGGCGGGAACGTCGCGTGGAGCCGGCACCGCTGCCATACGTCGAGGGGCTGCGGCTGTTGATCGACGGCCGCAAGGCGGAGGCGTTCGGGCGCCTGCAGGCGGCCGTGATCGCCGGCAACGCCCCCACCGACGCCTACATCCGCATCGGCGCCATTCTGCGCGAGCGCGGTGACGCGGCCAAGGCGCTCCAGATTCACAAGAGCCTCACCGTCAAGTCCGACCTCACCCAGCGCGAGCGCGTCGAGGTGCTGGCGAATGTGGCCGACGACTATGTCGCGCTCGGCCACACCGAGCGCGCCCTCGAGACGGTGGACGCGGCGATGCGGCGCTCCGGTTTCCGCGACCCCACCCTGGTCGGTATCGCCGCGCGCGCGTGCCACCTGCTGGGCAGAACGGAAGAGGCCTACGAGTACCTGAAGGAGCTGCGCAAGGCGGGGGGCGTGGGCGACCGCGAGATGGCGCTGTACCTGGTCTCGGTGGCGGAAGCGGACGCGGCGAAGGGCCGCGCGCGCGACGCGCGCAAGACGCTCACGCGCGCGCTCCGTCACGATTCCGAGTGCGCGCCGGCGCTCTTGGCGCTCGGCCGGCTCGAGGAAGCGACCAACGACGTCGAGGACGCGATTCGACTCTGGCGCCAGGCGGCGCGCGTGTCGCCGGACCTCGCGCCCGCGGCGCTGCGCAGTCTGGAGCGCGTCCTCTACCAGCGCGGGACGTTCAATGAAATCGAAGCGGTCTACCGCGAGGTACTCGAGAGCCGCCCCGCCGACGAGAACGCGGCCCTGGCCCTCGCGTCTTTCTATCGCAAGCAGGGGCGGGTGGACGACGCCATCACCCTGCTCGAGGACTACCGGGTGTCCAACCCGGATTCCATCCAGGGCACAATGCTACTGACGTCCATTTATGCGGCGCGCGGCGACACGGATGAGCTCGAGGCGCTGATGGACCGCAACGGACACGGGCTGGGCCGGAGCACACGCTATCGGTGCAGCTCGTGCGGATGGGAAACCGACGAGATGCGCTGGCATTGTCCACGGTGCAACCGCTTTGACACGTTCCTCGGCAGTGCGCAGTAGCGTCGTCGCGACGCTGGTGGCGGCGCTGGCTTGGTCGGCGGCGGCCCGCGAAGACGCCGGCGACTTCATCCGGCGCGGGAAGAACGAGCTTTCTGCCGGGCGCGTGGTGGCGGCGGAGTCGAGTTTCGCGCGCGCGGCGGGGATGGCGGACGGGGACGAACGGCGGGAAGCCTGGTTCCTGCAGGCGAGCGTCGTGCGCTCCGGGGCGCAGGCCGAGGCCCTCTATCGGCGCGTGCTCGACGAGCCGGCGGCGGACGAATGGACGCAGCGTTCCGCGATCGAGCTGGCCAAGATCCAGTTCGCGATGGGGAGGTACGAGGCCGCCCGCGCGGTGCTGCGGGAGACCGGAGCGTGCGACGCCTCGGACGAGGCGTGCCTCTTCGAGGGACTCTCGTGCGTGATGGCGCGCGACTACGAGGACGCAATCGCGCCGCTGGAACACATCCGCAAAGGGCGGCTCAAGACGTGGGCGGCGGTCGCCCTCGCCGAGGCGAGCGAGGGGTTGGGCCGACACGAAGACGCGTGCGCGCGTTACGAGGCGCTCGCCCGCTCCCGCGTCAATCCGGCTGCGTGGTACCGCTACGCCGAGTGCGTGGAAACCTCCGGCGACGAGGAGCGCGCGCGCCGGGAGTACGAGGCGCTGCAGGACGCGTTTCCGCAGGCGCCCGAAGCGCTGCGCGCGGCGGAGAAACTGGCGGGGTCGGCCCCGGTCCCGGCGCCGGCCGACGAGGCCGCGGAAGAAACGGTGCCGACGGGGCCCGGCTACACGATCCAGTTCGGGTCCTTCGGCGACCGCGGCAATGCGATCAAACTCTATGCGAAAATCAAACGCACCCACCCGGGAATCCGCATCGACAGCGAGCTGGTCAACCACCGCGAGGTGTTCCGGGTGCGGTTTGGTCACTACCCGACGCGCGAGGAGGCGAAGGCGACCGGCGACGCCATGGCGCGCGACCTCGGCGAGGAATTCACCGTCATGCCGGTTGCGCCGCGCGCGCCATGACTGACGCCACGCCGCTGATGTCCCAGTACCGGGACATCAAGAACCAGTTCGGGGATTGCATTCTCCTGTTCCGGGTCGGGGACTTCTACGAGACGTTCTTCGAGGACGCGATCGAGGTTTCCGGCCTGCTCAACATCACCCTCACCACGCGCGATCGCCACAAACCCAACCCGATCCCCCTGGCCGGCGTCCCGTTTCACGCGGCCGAGACCTACATCACCCGGCTGCTCGCCGCCGGCCGGAAGGTGGCCGTGTGCGAGCAGGTGGAAGACCCCGCGCTCGCGAAGGGGCTGGTGCGGCGCGATGTCGTGGAGGTGCTGACCCCCGGCACCGCGCTCAACTCCGGACTCTTCGCCGACGCGGACAACAACTACTGCCTCGCGGTGCACCCGGTGAACGACGACGAAATCGCGCTGGCGCTTCTCGACGTCGGCACCGGCGAGCTGGTCAGCGGGGCCGGCACCACCGACACCTTCTTTCACCTGATCCAGGGCAAGAAAGTGCGCGAGCTGGTGATTCCGAAGTCGATCCCGGCCGGGCTGCGCGCGCTGCTCATCGAACATCTGGAGGACCCGTTCGTGACCGCGCTCGACGACGGCGCGTTCACGCCCGAGCGCGCGGGCGCCTCCATCGGGGCACAATTCGGCGAACGCGCCGCCGCCGTCGCCGCGGCCGTCGGGGCGGGCGAGCGGGTGGCGGTGGGAGCGGTGCTGGGGCACTGCATCGGCCTGCGCGGGGGCGCGCTGCCGCAGGTGGTGGGCATCGAGCGCGCGCTCGCGACACGCTTCGTGCTGCTCGACGACGAGACCATCGGAAACCTGGAGTTGTTCGAGCCGCTGCGCGGCGGGGTCGCCGCCGCGACGCTGCTGCGCACGCTCGACCGCACCGCGACCGCGATGGGGTCGCGCGAACTGCGGCACTGGATCCAGAAACCGCTGTGCGACGCGGCGGGGATCGACGAACGGCTCGACGCGGTGGCGCGCGTGTACGGCGACGCGTCGCTCGCCGAGTCGCTATCCCGGGAACTCAATGGCATCGCCGACATCCAGCGGCTGGCGGCGCGGGTCGCGGCGCGCAAGGCGATCCCGCGGGAGCTGCACGCGCTGCGCGAGTCGCTCGCGAAAGCCCCGGCTCTGGGCCGGGTCGCGGCGTCCAGCGGGTGCGTGCTGCTCGAGCGCGCTCGCTCGCTGGTGGGCGACCACTCCGAGCTGTGCGACCTCGTCGAGCGCGCCATCGTGGCCGACCCGCCGTCCCACCTGCGCGAGGGCGGCGTCATCCGCCGCGGGTTCGACGCGGAGCTGGATTCACTCATCGACGCGAGCGAAGCGGCGAAGCGATGGGTGGCGGGGCTGGAGGCGCGCGAACGCGAGCGCAGCGGCATCGCCTCGCTCAAGGTCGGGTTCAACAAGGTGTTCGGCTATTACCTGGAGGTATCGAACGCGCACGCGAAGTCGGTTCCCGCCGACTACGTCCCCCGGCAGACGCTGACCAACGCCCAGCGCTACTACACGCCCGAGCTCAAGGAGAAGGAGGACGTGATCCTGCGCACGGAAGAGCGGCGCGTGAAGGAAGAGAATCGCGTGTACGAGGCGTTGTGCTGCGAGATCGCGTCGCGTTCCGATTCGCTCCAGCGCGCAGCGGCGGGCATTGCCATCCTCGACGCGGTGCTCTCGCTGGCCACGGTCGCGCGCAGCAACGGGTACCGTCGCCCCGTCGTCGACGGCACGCTCACGATCGAGATCGTGGGCGGCCGCCACCCGGTGCTGGAGCGGGTGGTATCGGAGCCGTTCGTTCCCAATGACCTCTTCCTCGACGTCGAGCGCCGCCAGTTCGCGCTGATCACCGGGCCGAACATGTCGGGCAAGAGCACGTACCTCCGCCAGACCGCGCTCATCGTGCTGATGGCTCAGATGGGGTCGTTCGTGCCCGCCGAGCGCGCGCGTATCGGCGCCGTCGACCGCATCTTCACCCGCGTCGGGGCCAGCGACCGTCTGAGCCGTGGCGAATCGACGTTCCTGGTCGAGATGAACGAGACCGCGAATATTCTCCGCCACATGACGGATCGCAGCCTCCTGATCCTGGACGAGATCGGGCGCGGGACCTCGACCTACGACGGGCTCGCGATCGCGTGGGCGGTCGCCGAGCATCTGCTGCAGGGAACGGTGGCGCGGCCGCGCACACTGTTTGCGACCCACTTCCACGAGCTGACCCAGCTGAAGAGCGCGTATCCACGCCTGGTCAACCTGAAGATCTCGATCCGCGAGTGGGCGGGCGGCATCGTGTTCCTGCGCAAGATCGTCGCCGGAACCAGCGACAAGAGTTTCGGGATTCACGCCGCGCGGGTGGCGGGAGTGCCCGCGCCGGTGATCAAACGCGCGGAAGAGATTCTCGCCTCGCTCGAGTTGCGCCGGGGGCTGGTGGCGCGGACCCTAGAACCCGACGACGCGCGCGAGCAGACGAATCTCTTCGCCGGGCCGACCGCCGCCCCGGCCGTCGGCAACGGCGACGCGTTGCGGCGGGCCCTCGACGAGTTCGACGTCGACACCACCACGCCGCTCCAGGCGCTCCAGTTCCTCAAACGCCTCAAAGAGATCGACAGCGACGGCGGGTAGCCGCCCCCTCCCGACCGACTCTCGGGCACGACAGACCGCGATGAGGAATCGTGGTCCACGAATTGCTTCTCTCCCAGCGGTTCGTGCGATGCCTGGCGACGCCTCACCTGGTGTAATGGGTGAGGCGTGTCACGTAACATAATGAAAAAACGTAAAATACGTTGTGCGATCCTCAGCGGTGGGGAGGGGGACCTCTACGTGTTCGGCGAGATCCACAAGCGCCGGGACGTCGAGATCGCATTCGTCTACGACCGCAATCCTGCCGCCGTCGCCCTGGAAATCGCCGAGATCCTGCACGTACCACGCGTCACCCGGCCCGAGGACATCGCCGCCTACCTGCCGCTCGACTGCCTGGTGGTCGGCGAGCCACGCGACCGCTTCGCCGAGGAGCTCACCCTCCTCGCCAACGTCGAGGTACTCGACCACACAGAGGCACTCGCCCGTTTTGGACGCCCGGCCCCGACGCCGTCCGAATCGACGGCGGGCGCGGTGGCCGACGTCCCGTACACCATCGAGGACGCGCTGGCCGGGTTCGAACGCCTGTTCGACCGCAAGCGGCTGCTCAAGTTTCTGCTCGACGTGGCGGTCGAAACCACCGGCGCGTCCAACGGGTCGATCATGCTCTACTCGTCCGAGGCGCGCGAGCTGTACATCGCGTACGCCACCGGGCTGAGCGAGCGCGTCGTGCGCAACACCCGGCAGAAGATCGGCGAAGGCATCGCGGGCAGCGTCGCCCAGGAACGCAAAGGCAAGCTCATCCGCCAGGCCGCGGTGGGAACGCACTACCGCTCCGACCGCGACCGGGTCAACATCTCGTCGGCCTGCTCGGTCCCGCTGATCGAGGACGACCGCCTGCTCGGCGTGTTGAATGTTTCCTCGACCGGCAGCGGGCGGGAGTTGTCGGCCGGCGATCTCGAGACGCTCGAGCGCTTGAGCCGGCGCATGGCGCGTGTGCTCTCCGAGTCGCTCAAGCTCCAGGAAATCCAGCTTCGCTCCGGCGAAATGAACCTGCGCCAGTCCGTGGGCGAGCTGGTGGAGAAGCCGGGGAGCACGCCGGAGAAGTTCGCGCTCCTGTCCGCGCTGGTGGCGGAGCTCACCGGGGCGGAGTCGGTGGAGGTTTTCATCAGCACCCACAGCGGGGACTGGCTCGTGCTGGGCGGCTCCAACCGCCGTCTGTCCACGACGCCGGATTTCGTGCGCGTCGGCAAGGGAGCGATGGCGCGCGCGTACCTGGAGCGGCGCACCATCATCCTCACCGAACCCGTGGACCCGCAGAGCGGGGCGTTGGCCTCCTCGTTCGTATTCGTCCCCCTGGCGCTGGGGGAGAGCCTCGGGGTCGCCACCATCGAATTCGCCGAGCGCCATCGCCTCGACGGTTTCCTCGCGGTCAAGGACTCGATCGCCCTGGAGCTCTCGCGGTTCATCGCGTCCGAGCGTCGCGAGCGGCGCCTGCGCAGCGAACTCACCGCGCTGGCCCGTATCTCGGAGTCCGCGCCCGCGATCCTCTCGTGCCGGGCGTTGCAGGACCTCTCCGACGTGGTGGCGCGGACCATCGTGGACGCACTCGAGTGCGAGCGCGCGTCGGTGCGCCTGCGCTCCGGAGGTGCGGGGGGATGGACGGTCGCGTACTACGACGCGGCAGGACGGCCGGAGGCGTCGTGGAGCGAGGAAGACGAGGAGCGCTTCGAGAAGCTCGACAAGAAGCGGGCCGCGTATCACCTGGACTTTCTCGACGTCGCTTCCGGCCGCGGCGAGCACACGCACGGCCACCACTCGGTGCTCGCGGTCCCGATCCGTTCCGGCGACGAGCTGCTGGGCGGGATCATCACCTATGACAAACGCGCGAGCACGGCGGTGGAGGACGCGGTGTTCTCCTCCCACGACGAGAGCATCATCGACCAGGTCATCGCCATGGTGCTGCCGACGGCGCGCTCGCTTTCGTCCGGAGACGCGAGCGCGCGCCCGTCGTACGACGACATCCTCGCGGGCAACGGGCACCGGCTCTCGCGCGTGACCGACGCGGAGATGTCGCGCGCGGATCGTTACCACCAGCCGTTCGCGCTGCTGATGCTGCGCGTACCCATGCTCTCGTCTCTCTTCGCGGCGGACGAGCCGCGGGCCCTGGCGGCCTCGGACGAGATTCGCCAGGGAATCCAGACCCGCACGCGCAAGAGCGACTACGGCGCGTGGATTCGCCGCGACACCTACGCGCTGGTGTCGCTCGAGGGAACGCGGCGCATCAAGTTTCTGGTGTCCCGGCTCGTGGCCTACCTTAAGAAGGATCTCGGCAAGTTCGGGACCGCGATCGGACCCGCGGACGTGGAGATCGGCATCGCGGTCTACCCGGGCGCGTCGCGCTCCGCGGAAGCGCTCTTCGACGAAGCCATCGCCGCGCTCAAACCCCACGCGGCGGATTAGCTCGGGCACCCCCGGCGCCGGTTATCCCCACAATTCCATCGCCCGCCCCGAAGCTTTCGTTGCCCGCGCCGGAGGCCCGTGCTAATGTGTTCCACGGTTACGCGCAACTGGAGCTATAAATGGCTGTCATTCGCACACTTCCAGACGACGTCGCGCGCCGCATCGCCGCGGGCGAGGTGGTGGAGCGCCCCGCCTCGGTGGTCAAGGAACTGCTCGAGAATGCGATCGACGCAGGCGCGCAGACGATCACGGTGACCACCGCCGGCGGCGGGGAAGCGCTGATCGAAGTCCACGACGACGGCAGCGGCATGTCGCGCGAAGACGTCGAGCTGGCGCCGCGCAATTTCTCGACCAGCAAGATTCGCGACGCGGACGACCTGCAGCGCATCGCCACCTACGGGTTTCGCGGGGAGGCCCTCGCCAGTATCTCGGCGGTGTCGCGCTTCGAGTTGATATCGAGCGATAGCGGCGACGGCGAGGGTTGGCGCGTGCGCATCGAAGGGAAGGACGCGGTCGTGAGCGAGCCCGCGCCGCACGAGCGCGGCACCACGGTGCGGGTGCGCGACCTCTTCTTCAACACGCCGGCGCGCAAGCGCTTCCTGCGCTCGTCGGTCACGGAGCGCAAGCGCATCCTGGAGACGATTCTCTCCTTCGCGCTCATCCTGCCCGAGATCGAGATTCATTTCGTCGACGACGGCCGCCAGGTGCTCGACCTCCTCCCCGCACCCGGGTGGCGCGAGCGGGTTGCAGCGGTGCTCGGCAACGAGGTCATGCCCCACATGGTCGAGGTCGAGGGCGGTTCCGGTCCGATGCGCGTGACGGGGTTCGTGAGCCTGCCGACCCACACCCGCGCCAATCGCTTCAGCCAGTTTTTCTTCGTGAACCGGCGCGCGGTACGCGAACGCACGCTCGTGCATGCGCTGCAGGACGCGTATCGCAACGTGATCCCCTACAAGCGCTACCCGGTGGCGGTGCTGTCCGTCGAGATGCCGGCGGAAGAGGTCGACGTCAACGTGCACCCGAGCAAGCTCGAAGTGCGGGTGCGCAACGAACGGGTGGTGTTCGCCGCCGTGCGCGGCGCGGTCAAGTCCGCGCTCACGTCGCGCAGCGAGACGGTGATGGCGGTGGGCATGGGTGGCGCGCATGCGCACGAGGCGGGGCACGCGGTGGCCGACGTGGCGATCGCGGCGGCGTGGCCGGCTCGCCCCGCCCGCGAGGAACGCGCGGCGCCGTCGATGTTCCATGCGCTGCCGGGGGCGGAGTCGCGTATTCGCGACGCATTTGCGGACTACGAATCGAACAAGCCGGTGCGCGGGCCGTGGCCGGCGGGTGCCGCGGAGGCGGCGCCGACGGAGCGCGCGGGCGCGACGATGCCGGAAGAAGTCGCGCGCGCGGCGCCGGGCGACGACGCGCTGTACTGGCAGTTCAACCAGACCTTCATTTTCATCCAGGTGCGCGGCGGTGTGGTGGTCATAGACCAGCACGCGGCTCACGAACGCATCCTGTTCGACCTGGGCATGCGGCGGCTGGAGGACACGGCGCCACCGTCGCAGCAGATTCTCTTCAGCATCCCGGTCGAATTGTCGTTGCGCGAACTCGAGGTATTCCGCTCCTCGCGCGAGGTGTTCCACAAGCTGGGATTCACGCTGGAGCCGTTCGGCGGAATGAGCATTCTGGTGCGCGGGTACCCGCAGGGGCTGAAGAACTGGTCCGACGGGCGTCTGCTGCTGCAGATATTCGACGACATCATCGCGGATCGGGCCCCGGGGAACACGCTCACCGAGAAGCTGGTGGCGAGTTACGCGTGCCGCAGCGCCATCAAGGCCGGGCAGCGTCTCTCCGTGGAAGAGATGAAACTCCTCGCCGACCAGCTGTTTGCGGTCGACAATCCGTATTCGTGCCCGCACGGGCGTCCCACCATCCACCGCCTGTCGCTCGACGAAATCGAGCGCTGGTTCCACCGCCGCTGACCTTTCCTCGGGAGGCCGGGTTGCACGCGCGTGCAGATGCCTCCGCCATTCGCGCCGTGGCGATACTCGGCGCGACCGCCACCGGAAAATCCGACCTCGCGGTAGACCTCGCGCGCGCGTTCGACGGCGAAATCGTGTCGATGGACTCGCGCCAGGTCTACCGGGGGCTGGACATCGGGACGGGCAAGGCGAGCGTGGCGGCGCGCCGCGGCGTGCCCCACCACCTGATCGACATTCTGGACCCGGCCGAGCCGGTCAGCGCGGGCTTGCACGCGGCGCTCGCCGGGGCCTGCGTGCGCGCGATCGCGGCTCGCGGCCAGGTGCCGATTCTCGCCGGCGGCACGGGGCTCTACTTTCGGGCCCTCTTCGGCGGGCTGGTCGCGGTGTCGATCCCGCGCGAGCGTCTGGCGGTGATTCGCGAATCGTTTTTCGGGCGCGCCACCCCCGCGTTGCACGCGGAGCTCGCCGCGCGGGACCCGGTCCGCGCGGGCGAGCTCTCGCCCAACGACCGGGTTCGGATTACCCGCGCCCTCGAGCTGATCGCGTACAGCGGTGTCCGCGCGAGCGATCTCTACCGGCGCCAGAGCGCGAGTGCCGACCGTTCGTCCGACGTGGTCTATTTGAAGATCGTGCTCACGATGCCGCGTGAGGCGCTGCGCGAACGCGTGGCAGAGCGCACGCGCGAATTGTTCGACGCCGGCTGGCCGGGCGAGGTCGCGCGGCTCCTCGCGCGCGGCGTGCCGGTGGGCGCCCCCGCGATGAGGAGCCTGGGCTACGCGGAGCTGGCCGCGGCACTCGGCGCGGGTGAGCCGCCGGAGAGCCGCTTCGAGCGCATCGTGACGGCCACACGGCAGTACGCGAAACGCCAGGAAACCTTCTTCCGCAGCGAACCGGACGCGGTCTGGATCGACGTGACCACGCCCGGGGCGAAGCGGGAAGCGCAGCGTCTGGTCGCGGCATTTCTGGGCCGCCCGGAGGCTCAATAACAACTTGACACGTATTGTCTAACATGGTTTCATATCAACTTGTTAGAGGGGCGGGCATAACTCAGTTGGTAGAGTATCAGCTTCCCAAGCTGAAGGTCGCGGGTTCGAGTCCCGTTGCCCGCTCCATCACTCATTTCCGCATGCGACGCGCGCACCGCATCCCCGGCCGAATGGTGGTAATCGCGAGCCTCGTCCTGGCGGCCTGCGGGCCCGGCGCGGACCTTGCCCCGCGCGGCGACCTCGACCACGCGATCGAGCAGTTCGTGGCGGGCGAGTACCGGTCCGCGATCGCCGGCTTCGAGCAGGCCCTCGCCGCTACCGAGGACGACGCCGTGCGCCGCGAGGCGTACACGTACCTGGGGCGGGCGCACATGGCGCTGGGCGAGACCGACGAGGCGGTCACGTCGTTCACGATGGGGGCACGCTACGGCGACCGCGGCGTGTGCGTCGCGTACCTCGAAACGCTCAAGCAGTACGTCGGCGGATCGCCGAAGAGCCTGCACATCAGCGAGGCGCTCACGCGTTCGCAGCTGGCGATCGCGATCCTGCGGATCATGGACGGCGGCGCCGACGCGAAGAAGAGTCTCGACGCGAGCGCGCCGACGCCGATCCGGACGCTCGAAGCCCGGCACTGGATGGCGCCGCTCGCGGACGGCGCCGATCACCCCGACGCCGCCGTCACGCCGGCCGCGCTGTACGTGATCGTGGCGCGGATTCTTGCCGACGCAAAACTCTCCGGCCGCGTGCACGAGGTGATGCCGGCCGGATACCGGGCGGCGCTGGGGGATACACGCGCGGTGTCGGGCGCCGAAGCACTGGCGGTGCTGGAGCGGACCCGGAGTCTCAAGGAACAGCATGGCCGATAGAGCGCTCGAAATCGTTTCCATCAAGGACCCGGCGGACTTCGGGTTGGACCCGGGGATCCTTGCGGTCGGCGACCGTGTTCTCGAGGTGGCGGGCGAGACCGCGCAGGACCAGCTCGACTTCCATTTTCACGCCTCGCGCGGCAAGACGGTGGCGATCAAGGTCGAGCGCCGCGACGGACGCGTCGAAGACATCGTGCTGCCGACCGCGGCCGTGGCCGGGTTGGAAATCTGGTTCGAGGCCATGGATTTTCGCCGCTGCCGCTGCAAGTGCCCGTTCTGCTTCGTGGACCAGATGCCGAAGGGTATGCGCGATTCGCTGTACGTGAAGGACGAAGACTTCCGTTTGAGTTTTCTATACGGGAACTTCACCACCATGAACGACATGACGGACGCCGAAATCGAGAAGATCGTCGTCCAGAAGAACTCGCCGCAGTGGGTGTCGGTGCACGTCATCGACGAGGGCATGCGCCGGTTCATCTTCGGCCGCCCCATGCGGCGCCGCATCGTGGAGACGCTGCGGCTGCTGGCGGAGGGCGGGATCACCGTCCACACCCAGGCCGTGATCGTGCCGGGCAAGAACGACGGCGATTATCTGCGCGAGACCATCGCCACGCTGGAGGCGATTCACCCGAACATCGCCACCCTGGCGGTGGTGCCGGTGGGGCTCACCCGGCACCGGTCGGGGCTGTCGTCGATTCGCTCTTACCGCGACGAGGAGATGGGTGCGGTGATCGACCTCGTGGAGCCGTTTCGGCGGCGCTTCCTCGACTCGCGCGGGAGTCGCTTCGTGTTTGCGAGCGACGAATGGTACGTCGGCGCCGCGCGGGACGTCCCGGAGTTCGACGCCTATGAGGGGTTCCCGCAGCTCGACAACGGCGTCGGCAGCATCCGGCAGTTCCTCTACGACCTCGACGACGATCTGGAGGGGACCACGCTTCCGGCGGACCTCGGCGGGGTGCGCATCGCGACCGGATCGCTGGCGGCGCGCGTGTTCGAGCGCCACCTCTTTCCGCGGCTGCGCGCGCGCGGAGTCGAGGTGGTGCCGGAGATCGTGCGGGTCGACAACGAGTTCTTCGGACCGCTGGTGACGTGCTCGGGTCTTCTGGTCGGGCGCGACATCGTCGCCGCCGTGCGCGCGGCGGGCGACGCGAAGCCCACGCTCATCCCGCCCAACTGTTTAAACTATGACGCCGTGACCATCGACGAAATGTCGATCGCCGACCTCTCCCGCGAGGTGGGGGCGATGGTGGCGGCGCCGGACTCGCTGGCCGACGCCCTGTGCGAAGCGGCGGAGGCGGCGCGATGAAACGCCCCGCGGTGGTCGCCATTGTCGGCCGGCCCAACGTGGGCAAGTCGACGCTCTTCAACCGGCTCACGGTGGCGCGCCGGGCGATCGTGCACGCCACCCCCGGGGTCACGCGCGACGTCCAGCGCGGGGTCGCCGAGTGGTGCGGCCACTCGTTCGAGCTGATCGACACCGGCGGGCTCTTCTCGGGAATCGACGACCCGCTGGTCGACCAGGTCGAGGCCCGCGCATTGCGAGAGGCGCGGGAGGCCGACGTCATCCTGCTGGTGGTGGACGCCGAGAGCGGCCTGATCCCGACCGATTTCGACGTGGCGGAGCAGGTCCGCGCCTCCGGCGTTCCGGCCCTGCTGGTGGTCAACAAGACCGAGGGACCGACCAGCCAACGCGCCGCGGGCGAGTTCCACCGGCTCGGGTTCGAACAGTTCTACGAGATCAGCGCGATTCACGGCGACGGCACCGGCGACCTCCTCGACGACGTCGTGAAGCTCCTGCCGCGTTCCGCGGCGCGCGACCTGCACGCGGACCTGCGCCTGGCCATTGCCGGCGTTCCCAACGTCGGGAAATCCAGCCTGGTGAACGCGATCGTGGGCGCGGAAGCGACCATCGTGGACTCGCGCCCGGGGACGACGCGGGATTCCATCGACGTCTCGCTCGCGTGGCGCAAGAAGCGGATCACGCTGGTCGATACCGCGGGCATCAAGCGCAAGGCCAAGACAAAGGAGGACCTCGACCTGCTGAGCACCGTCAAGAGTCTGGAGTCGATCCAGCGATGCGACGTCGCGGTGGTGATGCTGGACGCGTCGCGCACGATTTCCAACCAGGACATCAAGGTGGCGAGCTATCCGCACAACGCTGCGCGGGGCGTGGTGGTGTGCTTCAACAAGTGGGACACGGTCAAGAAGGCCGATCGCACCTACGCGGAAATCGAGCGCGAGTTCCGCCGGCGCTGCGGGTTCTTGAACTACGCGCCGGTGCTGTTCATCTCGGCGAAGGAGAATCAGCGCGTGGCGAAGGTGATCGAGACGGCGTGGCGCATCAAAGAGGAGCGCGAACGCCGGATCCCGACCGCGGAGCTCAATCGATTCCTGGTGAAGCTCGTCGCCCAGAACCCGCCGCCGTTTCACTCGGGCGGCAACGGCAAGATTCTGTACGGAACCCAGGTCGACGTGGCGCCGCCCACGTTCACCCTGTTCGTCAACCGCGCCGTCTTTTTCGGCCGGTACTATCTGCGCTTTCTCAACAATCGCATTCGGGAGCAGTTCGGATTCGAGGGGACGCTGATCCGGATCGAACTGGCGGAGCGGCGCGAGGTGCGCAAGTCGGAAACGCCACGGGCCCGGCCGACGCGGCGCGCCCGAATGAAACGCGGCGAGCGCCGCAAGCGGGTGGCGACGTGACCCCGGTGTTGCTGACGGCGCTGGCGGGCTACCTGGTCGGCGGGATTCCGTTCAGCTATGTCGCGGGCCGCATGCGGGGCCTCGACCTGCGCCGGCACGGGAGTGGAAACCTGGGCGCGTCGAATACCTACCGGATCCTCGGTGGGCGGATCGCGCTGGCGGTGCTCGTGCTCGACGTCGCCAAGGGACTTGGTCCGGTGCTGGTCGCGAAGCAATTCGACGCGCCGGGGAGCGCGCCGGTTCACGCGCTCGCGGCGGCGGCCGGGGCGATTCTCGGCCACCTCTTTTCGCCGTATCTCAAGTTTTCGGGCGGAAAGGGAATCGCCACCAGCGCGGGCGCGTTTGCCGGCCTCACGCCGTGGGCCTTCGCCTGCGCGCTGACCGTGTTTGCGGCCGTGTTTGCGGCGCGCCGGATCGTCTCGCTCGCGAGTCTGTGCGGCGCGATCACGCTTCCGCTCGGGGTGTGGCTGGCGGAGCGCGCGGGACTGGCCGAACCGCACGCGTCCCTGCTCTGGGTCACCACCTTGGTGATGCTGGTCGTGGTTTTCAAGCACCGCGGGAATATCCGCCGTTTGCTCGCCGGCACCGAACCCGCGCTCGCGCGCCGCAAGGACGGGTGAGCGCGTGCGCGCCGGGGTTCTGGGGGCCGGGGGCTGGGGCACGACGCTGGCGATCGTGCTCGCGGAGAACGACCGCGAGGTGGTCCTGTGGGATCGCGACCCGGCGCGCGCGGAAGCGACCCGCCGGGGGCGGGAGAACGCGACCTTCCTCCCCGGGGTCGAGTTGCCGGAACGGATCGATGTCACCAGCCGTCTGGGCGAGGCGGTGGCGGGCATGGCCATGGTGGTGTTCGTGGTGCCGTCGCACACGATGCGCTCCACGGCAGCGGCGGTGCGCGAGTCGGGCTCGCCCGGCGGCCGCGCGCTGATCGTGAGCGCCACCAAGGGGCTGGAGGAAGGGACGCTCTGCCGCATGAGCGAGGTGTTGCGCGACGAGCTCCGCGTCGACGCGGGCCGGATCGTGAGCCTCGCCGGGCCCAGCCACGCCGAGGAAGTGAGCCGCCGCGTGCCGACGTCGATCGTCGCGGCGGGCGTGGACGAGGGGGTGTGCCGCGAGGTGCAGGAGGCGTTCGTGCGGCCGTACCTGCGCGTCTACACCAACGACGACATCGTCGGCGTCGAGCTCGCGACCGGGTTGAAGAACTCGATCGCCATCGCCGCCGGGATTCTCGACGGGCTCGGCTGCGGGGACAACACCAAAGCCGCGCTGGTCACGCGCGGCCTGGCCGAGATCACGAGGCTCGGGCTGGCGCTGGGGGCCAGGGGCGAGACCTTTTCGGGTCTTGCGGGGGTGGGGGACCTCGTGGTTACCTGTTTGAGTCGCCACAGCCGCAACCGTCGCGTCGGGGAAGCGATCGGTCGCGGGCAGTCGCTGGAGGAAGCGCTGTCTGGAATGGTGATGGTGGCGGAAGGTGTGCGCACCACGCGCGCCGCCGTCGAGCTCGGTCGCAGGCACGGGGTGGAATTGCCCATCATCGAGATGGTGCACCGCGTGCTGTTCGAAGGGCACGACCCGCGCGAAGCCGTCCAGATGCTGATGACGCGCCCGCCTCGCGCCGAAACGCGCGACGCCACGCGGAGCGCCAAGGGAGGACGCGCATGAGGTACAAGACGACCACCGGGAAGATGTACTACACCATCGGCGAAGTGAGCGAGATCACCGCCGTCAAGCCGCACGTGCTGCGCTACTGGGAAACCGAGTTTCCCACCCTGCGCCCCAAGAAGAACCGCGCGGGCAATCGCAGCTACCGACCGCGCGACATCAAGTCGATCCTGGCCATCCGGGATCTGTTGTACAAAGAGAAGTTCACGATCAACGGCGCCCGCAGAAAGCTGCAGGAGAACTTCGGCAACCCGGACACGATCTTGAAGCAGATGCAGATTCCGTTCAGTGATCCGCAGGCGCGCCACGTGCTGCTTTCGGTGAAGAAAGAGCTCGAGGAGATCCGCGATCTGCTCGGCAACGGCACCGGTGACGATCTGCCCGGCGAGATCGCTTGAACCCGCGGTCCGCGGTCTGGTAGTCTTCCGATACAGGTCGGGGTGTGGCGCAGCCCGGTAGCGCACTTGCATGGGGTGCAAGTGGTCGCTGGTTCGAATCCAGTCACCCCGACCATTCATGTTCGAGGTAAGGAAACGGGGGTCGATGCGATGCGTCGACCCCCGTGTTGCTCCGCCGAGCGACCGGCGCCTACTTCAGCATCACCATCTTCTTCGTCTGCGTGAAGTCCCTCGCCACGAGCCGGTAGAAGTAAACACCGCTCGAGACCGTCTGGCCCGCGTCGTCGCGACCGTCCCACACCTTCGTGTGGGTACCCGCCGCGAACTCGTCGTTGGTGATGGTCCGGACCAGCTGGCCCGCGACATTGTAGACCTCTAGGCTTACCAGACCACGCACTTTCACCGAGAACGCGATCGTTGTCTGCGGGTTGAACGGGTTCGGATAGTTCTGCGAGAGGCTGTTGCTTGCAACCGTTCCCGTCCCAATTGGCTGGGGCGGCACGTTGCCGAGCCACGTGATGATGTCGTGCAGATGATCAAAACGATCCGCGATGCCGTCGAGGTCGTCGTCGCGAATGTAATCGAACGCAAAACCGGAAAGCAGCACGCCGACGCTGACACCGTTGCTGTTAACTGTTCTCTTCGAGATCACGGCGCCGTTGGTCGGGCCCGGAGGCCCATAGCTGACTTCCATCAAGGACGCCCCGGTCGGATCCATCACGTCGAAGTCATTGACCAGGGGACATCCGCCGAACAGGACGAACGTGTCGCCGTTGAAGCACCCAGCTGCAATGCCCCGGCCCAGCGGTGAAATGCCATAGGAGGGAACGTGGTTGCCTCCCGTCAACGCGTAGGTGATGTACGTGGTCTTGAACGTGACCGCCGACGCCCCGGTGTAACGGTTGAGCTGTGCGGCCGCGTCGTCGCCGCAGAGATACACGCCACCCTGCGTCGGCAGGTTATCCAGGAAGGTGTTGATCAGGCCATAGTCGTCGGTCTTGTGGCCCGGAAAAGTTGCGCCTCCATCGCCCAGCGTGACCGACAGATCGCCGCAGTCCCAGAGGATCTTGCGATAGCAGTCGTTTAGCTGTGCCTGGATGTTCACGACGCGGCTGGCGAGGGCGTTGTTCACGCCGGACGACGGCCCGCGAATGTCATAGCGGTCCACCTGCTCGAGGATGCCCAGGTTGTCGAATGCGGTGTCCCAGTATCGTTGCGCGCCGCGGCCGTCCATGCCGTCGACGTACAGGATGTCGCCGCCGTTTTGCCAACCGGAACCCGGCAGGCAGGTGAACTCGGAGGGGTGCGCCACGGCTTCGGCCAGGAGGGGACCGCTTGCACCCAAGTTCGAGCCGAAGGCGTAGGTTGTTACGGGGAATGCAGCAGCGTTTGTCGCGGCATAGAAGAAACAGATCATGTCGCCCGGCGTAAACAAGTTGTCGTCCAGGTCGATGCAAAACTTGTCGGCAACGGGTTTGCCGTTCACCATCACCTGGTCGAGGCGCAGACAGGTCCAGGGGATCCCCATCGCCACAAAGTCCTTGCCGGGAACATGGGGCCATCGGACCGGGTCGTCGGTGAGTCCTGCACCAGACTTGCCAGGCTGACCGAGCGGCTTGACGGCGACGAACATGTAGACCGCCGCGCCGCCGACGGCCGGGTCGATCCCGAGCCCGTCGACCGGATCGGCGACGGTCACCACGGCGCAGTCACCGGGGACAATGCCAGGGATCGTGCCCGGCTGAATGTCCATGGCTATGTCCGCACGAACCGTCCCCACCAACGTGCCGTCGGTCGAAAAATTATCCTGGAACTGGTCGATATCGCGGATCGCCCACTGCGGCCCGTGCACACCAACGCTGGTCAACGTCACGCTGTCGAGCAGCGGGGCATGACTGTGACAGATACCGTCACCGTAGACGCCGCACCATGAGCCGCACTGGTCCACGACGCCCAGAGAGAGCTGAATGTCCGTTGCGCCGACGAAGTTCAGGAGTGCGCCCACTGACTCACTCTGCTGCAACCAGTCCTTGCCTCCGTAGTACGAGAAGTTCATGTCTCTCCACGGGCCGGGGCACCCCGCCCCATCGAGGGTGCGGACATGCCACACGTAGAAGACCAAGTTGTCGATCGGATTGTCGCGATAGACCGAGAAACTGAGGCGCACCCCCGAACCCAGAGGAACAACGGGGAGCGGGATCAACGGCGACCAAACCTCGTTGGCGAGGTAGCTGCCGAACGCGTTGCCCTGGGGAACCGCCCGTTGCCCAGGCAGTCCACCGCACGCGTAGGTGTTGGTGGATCCCAGAATGGCCGCCCACATGCACGTCAGATTGTTGCTGCACGCATCCTGTTGAATCTGGCTCACCCCTGGAAACAGGGACATATACTGGCCGTATCCCGGCGAAGCGCCCGCAAACCAGTCGGGCGACGCCAACGCGCCCGGCGCAACGCCCTCGAAGGTCTCGAGCGCAAGACCCCCGGCCACAAGGTTGTCGAAGTGGGCCCCGCCGTTCGAGGGGTAAAGGCCGTCTTCATCCGACCCACCACCGTCCGAATGGAAGTGTAAACGTACCTTCGCAAAACCGGGGGGCACGGTAGCGTACAGACCGCCGTACGCAGCGAGGGGAATATTGCCGTCCCACGGGCCGTCGATCACCGTCCACCCAAACGTACCGGTGCAGTCGGTGGTGTATTCGAGCGTGACGGAGTCGTGTCCGGGCTCGCAGTCAAATTTGGCGTCAAAGGCCACGAAGAGGCCGCCGGGAGCGACGGGAATGCAGGCGATCGTTTCCCAGAACTGATCCCAGTTGTTGCGGTAGCCCGGGTCAATCGCGAAACCGCAGGGAATCGGAGCTGGCTCGATGCCGCACCACAGCGAGTGGACGCCAAAGAGAGGTGCAAAATCGACAGGCGGAAGCCCGAGGTAATCGTCCACATGGAAGTAGACGCCGGGCTGGGCCGTCCTATCCACTGTCAGCCAACCCGCGGCTGTGCAGGTGGCGCCCGCGTCGAACGATTGTGTATATAAGACCAGTTCCGGTGCCGGAGCCGGAGGCGCTAACGGCACCATCGAGTCCGGATCTCGCGAAACCTCCCTTGGAACGGACGTGCGATCGGAGTCAGAAAGGACGTCGCCTGGCAGCACGGACACGCACAGGGTTCCAAGGGCCAGGACGAGGAAGGCGCTGGTAAGGTCTCTCATATCGATCCCCCTTGAAGAGGTGAGCCCTACAGCAAAGACACGGAGTTGACGTTGGATGGGGCGCCGGGGCGCTGGAATGGCAAAGATGAGGTGGCGATGGCCAGGGCGCGCAGCGAGTATACAACAAAGTTACGCCCGAATCCACGGCGCGTTAGCTGCGGTAACCCAGATTCGGTGACAGCCACCGCTCGGCTTCCGCAATCGGGATGCCCTTGCGGCGAGCGTAGTCTTCCACCTGGTCGCGGCCGATCCGGCCGACGCCGAAGTAGTGCGAACGCGGGTGGGCAAAGTACCAGCCGCTGACCGCCGCGGCCGGCCACATCGCGAACGATTCCGTCAGCGTGACCCCGGTGGCGTTCTCGCCGTCCAGCAGTTTGAAAAGCGTGCGCTTTTCGGTGTGGTCGGGGCAGGCGGGGTAGCCGGGCGCCGGTCGAATGCCGGCGTATCCCTCGCGGATCAATTCTTCGTTCGAGAGCGATTCCCCGCGCGCGTAGCCCCAGAATTCGCGGCGCACCCGCTCGTGCATACGCTCGGCCAGCGCTTCGGCGAGCCGGTCCGCGAGTGCTTTCGCCATGATGGCGTGGTAGTCGTCGTGTTCCCGCTCGAACGCAGTCACGACCTCGTCGAGCCCGATACCCGCGGTTACGATGAACGCGCCCACGTGGTCGGCCACGCCGGATTCCCTCGGGGCGACGAAGTCGGCCAGGCAGAAGTTCGGGCGGCTGTCGGTCTTGACCGCCTGCTGGCGAAGGCAGTGCAGCGTCGCTCGTTCGTGACGTCGCGCCGCATCGTCGAACAGAACGACGTCGTCGCCGGCCGCCGCGGCGGGGAAGAACCCGATCACGGCGCGCGCGCGAATCCGCCGCTCCTTGACGAGGCGCTCGAGGAGGTCGCGCGCGTCATTATAGAGCGATCGCGCCTGCTCGCCGGCCACCGCGTCGTCGAGGATGGCGGGAAAGCGGCCGCGCATCTCCCAGGTCTGGAAGAACGGCGTCCAGTCGATCCGCTCCACGAGGTCGGTCAGCGGATAGTCGTCGAACGCGCGCGCACCGAGGAACGCCGGCGCCGGGGCGGCGAGGGCGAAATCGAGCTGCTCGCGGCGGGTGCGCGCGTCGGCGAGCGACAGCAGCTTGGAGTCGCCGCCGGTCGCGTCGCGCGCCTCGCGTATCTTTCGATACTCCAGCTTGGTCTTTTCGGCGAACTTCGGGCGGGTCTGCGCGTCCAGCAGGCTGCTGACCACGCCCACCGCGCGCGAGGCGTCGACCACGTGCACGACTTCGTGCTCGTACTCGGGGTCGATTTTTACGGCGGTGTGTGCCACTGACGTGGTGGCCCCGCCGATCAACAGCGGGGTCGAGAAGCCCTGCCGTTTCATCTCCCGCGCGACCGTCACCATCTCGTCCAGCGACGGCGTAATCAGGCCCGAGAGCCCGATGACGTCGGCGTTCTCGGCGCGCGCCCGGTCGAGGATGGTCTGGAAGGGAACCATCACGCCGAGGTCGATCACGTCGTAGTTGTTGCAGCGCAGCACCACCCCGACGATGTTCTTGCCGATGTCGTGGACGTCGCCCTTGACGGTCGCGACCACGATCTTGCCGTTGGTCTGGATCCCCCCGGACTTCGCCCGCTCCGCCTCGATGAACGGGACCAGGTGCGCCACCGCTTTCTTCATCACCCGGGCGCTCTTCACCACCTGCGGGAGAAACATCTTGCCGGAGCCGAACAGGTCTCCCACCACGTTCATGCCGTCCATGAGGGGACCTTCGATGACGTGGATGGGCTTCTCGGCCGCCTGCCGCGCCTCCTCCACGTCGGGAACGATGTGCGCGTCCAGGCCGTGGATGAGCGCGTGGACCAGGCGTTCGTGGACGGGAAGCGCGCGCCACACCTCGCCCTCGTCCTTCTTCTTTTCCGACCCTTTGACGGACGAGGCGACCTCGACCAGGCGCTCGGTGGCGTCGGAACGGCGGTTGAGCACGACGTCTTCGACCCGTTCCAGCAGGTCGGGCGGGATGTCCGCGTAGACCATCAGCTGCCCGGCGTTGACGATGCCCATGTCCATGCCGGCGCGAATCGCGTGGTAGAGGAATACGGCGTGGATGGCCTGGCGCACCGGGTCGTTGCCGCGAAAGGCGAACGACACGTTGCTGACCCCGCCGCTCACGTGCGAGAGGGGGAAGCGGCGCTTGAGCTCGCGGCACGCATCGATGAAATGCACCGCGTACGGGTTGTGCTCCTCGATCCCGGTCGCGATGGCGAATATGTTCGGGTCGAAGATGATGTCCTCGGGAGGGAAGCCGACGCGCTCGGTCAGCAGGTGCCAGGACCGGTCGCAGATCTCGACCTTGCGCTCCACCGTGTCGGCCTGCCCGCGCTCGTCGAACGCCATCACGATCACGGCCGCGCCGTATCGGCGCACGCGGGTGGCGTGCGCCAGAAACGCCTCCTCGCCCTCCTTGAGCGAGATGGAATTGACGATGCATTTGCCCTGCGCGCACTTGAGGCCGGCTTCGATGATGCTGAACTTGGAGCTGTCGATCATGATCGGCACGCGCGCGATCGCCGGCTCGCAGGCGATGTGGTTCAGGAAGCGGCGCATGGCCGCCTCGGAGTCGAGCATGCCCTCGTCCATGTTAACGTCGATCACCTGTGCGCCGTCTTCCACCTGCTGGCGCGCGACCGTCAGCGCGGCCTCGTAGTTGCGGTCCTTGATCAGGGTCCGGAAGCGCGCCGAGCCGGTCACATTGGTGCGCTCGCCGATGTTGATGAAGTTCGAATCCGGGCGGATCTCGAGGGGCTCGAGCCCGGAGAGGAGTGTGTAGCGCCGCGGCTGCGGGAGCCGGCGGGGGGGAAGGCCGCGGAGTGCGTCGGCAATGGCGCGCGTGTGGGCCGGGGTGGTGCCGCAGCACGACCCCGCCAAATTGACGAGCGAATCGTCCGCCATCTCGCGGAGGTTGCGCGCCATTTCCTCGGGGGTTTCGTCGTAGCCCCCGAATGCGTTGGGCAGCCCCGCGTTCGGGTACACGCTGACCGGAAAGCGCGAGATGCCGGCGATGGCGGCGAGGAAGGGCTTGAACTGGGCGCTCCCGAGCGCGCAGTTGAGTCCGACGGCCAGCAGCGGCACGTGCGACACCGATGCGTAGAATGCCTCGGGCGTCTGGCCGGAGAGCGTGCGGCCGGAGAGGTCGGTGATAGTGCCGGAACAGATTACGGGCAGCCGTTGCCCGCGCGCGGCGAACTCTTCCTCGATCGCAAACAGCGCCGCCTTCGCATTGAGGGTGTCGAACACGGTCTCGACCAGGAGGATGTCCGCGCCGCCGTCGATCAGCCCGCGGGCGTTGTCGCGGTAGGCCTGCGCGAGCTCGTCGAAGGTCACGTTGCGCGCCCCGGGGTCGTTGACGTCCGGGGAAATCGACGCCGTCCGGTTGGTCGGCGCGAGTGAGCCGGCGACGAAGCGCGGACGCGCGGGGTCTTTCCGCGTGGCGGCGTCCGCCTCCGCGCGGGCGATGCGCGCGGCAGCGACCGAAATCTCGTAGGCGAGGTGAGAGAGCCCGTAATCGCGCTGCGAGATCGAGGTGCCGTTGAAGGTGTTGGTGGTGACGATATCCGCGCCGGCCTCGAAGTACCCGCGGTGGATTTCGGCGACGATCTGGGGCTGCGTCAGGCACAGCAGGTCGTTGTCGCCCTTGAGGTCGTGGGTGTGGTCGCGGAAACGGGTGCCGCGAAACGCGGCTTCGTCGAGGTGGTAGCCCTGGATCATGGTGCCCATGGCACCATCGAGGATCAGAATGCGCTCGGCGAGCAAACGCTCCAGCTCGGCCGTGCGGTCGCGGGCGGGCGCGGCGTTCGCGTCGCGAGGGGGGGACAATGTCACGCGGGTGTTATTGGAATCGAACGGGATACCTCGGTCGTCGGGCCGGCACGGCCCGTGACAGTCCTATAGTACGCATCTTTGACTTCGGCGTCAAGAACGCGGGCTTGCCCGGGCCGCGCCGGGCGGGGTATGGTCGAAACACCCCCGATGCTCCAGGCCATTCCCTATCATCTGGGCGCGTTTTTCGCGCGCTTCACGCCGGACTGGTTCTGCCGGCTGATCACCTGGACGCTCGCCGAGATCAACTGGCGCCTGCGCCCCGGAACCCGGCGCGTGGTGGCCGCCAACCTGGCCGTCATCCATCCCGAATGGAGCGCGGCGCACTGCCGCGCCGCGGCGCGCCAGGTGGTCCACAACTTCGCCCGGAGCATCCTGCTGTTCCTGCAACTTCCGTTCCTCGACCCCGACGAGCTCTTCGCCCGCAGCGACGTCTCCGAACTCACGCCGGAGGTGGAGCGCCTGCGCGCGCGCGGGGGACTGGCCGCGGGGGTCATGCCGCCGCTCATCATCGCGTCGGCCCACGTGGGGCCATGGGAGGTGGGAGGGTACTGTCTGTCGCGGATGGGCTACGCGGTGCACAGCGTGGCGCTCGAGCATGCCTCGGCCCGGGTCACGAAATTCTATAGCGACCGCCGCTCCTACCTGGGGCTCCACGTCTATCCGGTCTCGGGCTCGTTTCCCCAGCTGCGCTCGGCGATCGCGCACGGCGGGTGCGTCGCCCTCCTGATCGACCGCCCTTACGGGAAGGCGCGCAAGCGCTTCGACTTCTTCGGCGCCCCCACCGAGTTCTCGCTCGGGCACCTGGTGCTTTCGGCGCGAAGCCGCACACCGGTGCTGACCGGCGCGGTGGTGTTTGACGGGCCGAAGCGCTTCCGGTACGTTCACGGCGGCACTCATTTTCCGAACGAGCACGCCGACGAGTTCGAAAAACTCGAACGCCTCCAGGAGACGTGCCTGCGCGATCTCGAGCGGATCATTCGGGCGCATAGCGAGCAGTGGTTCCACTTCACCCCGCTGGAGCGGACGGAATCCCATGGCTGACGACGCCACGCCCTACCGCGACCTCGCGGCCGTGATTCCGGCCTACAACGCGGGGTCGCACCTCGCCGGCGTGATCGAGCGCGTGGCGCGCTACGTCCCGCGCGAGCGCGTCGTGGTCGTCGACGACGGCTCCAGCGACGACACGCGCGCCGTGGCAGAGCGCTCGGGGGCGACGGTCGCGGTCCACCCGGTAAACCGGGGCAAGGGCGGCGCGATCCGTTCCGGCATCGCGCGCGCGGGCGAGCTCGGTGTGCCCTTCGCCATCCTGCTCGACGCCGACGGGCAGCACAACCCCGACCAGATCCCGGACTTCGTGGCGCGCCAACGGGCGACGGACGCCGACATGGTGGTGGGGAACCGGCTGGTCAGCGCGGCCAACATGCCGTGGCTGCGCAAGGCGACCAACTACGTGACGAGCGCGGTGGTGTCGCTGCTGGCGCGCCGGCGGGTTCCGGACTCGCAGAACGGGTACCGCCTCATCCGCCTCGCGCACTTCGGCAAGTTCCCGCTGACGACCTCCCGCTACGAGATCGAGTCCGAGATGGTCATCCGCGCCGGGCGCGCCGGCGGGAAGATCGCGTCGGTGCCGGTGGAGACCATCTACGCGGGCGAAGTGAGCTTCATCAATCCATTCGTCGACACCTACCGGTTTTTGCGCATGGTCGCAAAATCGTTCTTCTGGTAGACTGCGGCCTCACGCGTCGCCGCACCGCCCCGATGAACAAGCGCATCCTGATTTCGAACGACGACGGGTTCGACGCGCGCGGACTCAAGGTGCTCGAGCAGGCGCTGGCCCCGCTCGGCGAGGTGTTCGTGGTGGCGCCGGACTCGGAGCAGAGTGCGAGCAGTCACTCGCTGACCGTGCGCCGGCCGATCGAGGTCAAGCAGGTCGGGGACCGGCACTACCGCGTCGGCGGAACACCGACCGATTGCGTCGTGCTGGCCCTGCAGGTGATCATGGACCGGCCGCCGGACCTGGTCGTGGGCGGCATCAATCACGGTCCGAACATGGGGGAGGACGTGGGATACAGCGGCACGGTGGCGGTTGCGTTCGAGGGGACCATCCTCGGCGTCCCGTCGATCGCGATTTCGTCGCTGCAGCGCGACGTGGCCGGCGGCGAGGTCATCGGCCGGATCGCTCGGATCGTGGTGGAGCGCGCCCTGGAGCACGGAATCCCGCGGGAGTCGCTCCTGAACGTCAACGTGCCCAATCCGGACATCGCACCCATCAAGGGGCTGCGAATCACCAAGCTGGGCTCGCGTCACTACGAGAACTTCATCGAGCCCGGACGCGGGCCGCTACGCTCGCACTACACCATCGGGGGCCGGGACCCGGTGTGGCGCGAGGACGACGGTTCGGACATCGCGGCCGTTCGCATGGGCTACGTGTCGATCACGCCGCTGGACCTGGATCAGACCCACTACAAGGCGATCGTCGAGATGGAACGCTGGCGGTTCGAGCTGTGAGGTGGCGTCAGTACCGAATCGCGCGCGAGCGGATGGTGCGCGACCACGTCTACGCGCGCGGCGTTCGTGACCCGCGCGTGATCGACGCGATGCTGCGCGTGCCTCGCCACCTGTTCATCGACCGCGACGCCGGCGTCGAAGCATACGCGGACCACTCGTACCCGATTGGATTTCAGCAGACGATGTCGAAGCCGTACATGGTCGCGTACCTGACGGAGCAGCTTCGACTCGGCGGGGAAGAGCGCGTGCTGGAAATCGGAACCGGGTCCGGCTACCACGCGGCCGTGCTGGCCGGCCTGTGCCGCGAGGTCTACAGCGTCGAACGGGTCGCCGACCTGGCGGAACGCGCGCTCGCGGTGCTGCGCGATCTCCTGTACGCGAATGTAAACGTGCGGGTCGGGGACGGGGCCGACGGCTGGCCGGAGCGGGCGCCGTTCGACCGCGTGCTCCTGACCGCCGCGGCCGACCATGTGCCGCGGGCCCTCTTGAACCAGCTCGCCGACGGCGGAGAGTTTCTGGGCCCGGTGCGGCGGGACGATCGGGGCCAGGAAATTGTCCGGCTCACGCGCCGCGGGGATCGCTTTGAGCTGGAGCGCCTGATCGAGTGCTCCTTCGTCCCCATGGTGCGCCCGGAGAGCGCCGACGACGAGGCGCGCATGCCCCGGCCGGCGGCGCCGGTCGAGCGCGAGACTTCCGCCGACGCGGGATCGAACGGCTGATCTTTCTACGCGAACTCTTTCCTTGATTCGCTCCGAAAACATGTTACGATGTATCGACTTAGGTTGGTCCGGGTGTGCCGGACCCGTGCGCGACTCTTGGGGTCGGGGCGTAGCGCAGTCCGGTTAGCGCGCCTGGTTCGGGACCAGGAGGTCGGAGGTTCAAATCCTCTCGCCCCGACCATTATCCTTCCATGGCCGACGAACGCCTGAAGCCCGCACCCAAGGACGACGCGCGCGAGCCGTCGTACGACATCCAGGCGCGCTACCTCGCGGAAATCGGGCGCTATCATCTCCTGACCGCCGAGGAAGAGATTGAATTGGGCCGGCGGCTGGCGAACGGCGACGAAGAGGCCCGCCGCCACCTGATCAACTCCAACCTGCGCCTGGTCGTCACCATCGCGAAGCGCTACGCGCACCGCGGGCAAACCCTCCTGGACCTGATCGAAGACGGCAACCTCGGCCTGATCCGAGCGGCCACGAAATTCGACTACACCAAGGGATTCCGCTTCAGCACCTACGCGTCGTACTGGATCAAGCAGTCGATTCGCCGCGGCGTGGCCAGCCAGTCGCGGCCGTTGCGCATCCCGGTGCACATCTTTCATCTGATCAACCGGTACGTGAAGGCGGAGGAACGGCTGCGCACCAAGGGGAAAGCCACGGACGACGAGTCGATGGCGGCGGAGCTGGATGTGAGCGTGCGCCGGGTCAAGCTGGCGCGCACGCTCGTCGCCGGCATCCGCTCCGAGGACCCGCTGCAGAGCGCCGACGCGCTTCAGCAGCTGGCGTCGGACCCGTACCACCTGCACAACGGCTCGCCCGAGGCGCTGGTGACGCTCCAGCTCGAGAACAACGAGATCGCGGATCTGTTCGAGCGCTGCTTGAGCCCGCGCGAACAGGAAGTCTTGACGCTCCGCTACGGCCTGGCCGACGGGGAGCCGAAGACGCTGGGCGAAGCGGGCCGCGAGGTGGGCGTGTCGCGCGAGCGCGTGCGCCAGATCGAAAAGCGCGCGCTCCAGAAGCTCAACATCGTGCTCTCGAGCGGCGGCCGCCGGGAAGGCTCGCCGGAATGAGCGCGGAGACGGTGGAACGGGTTCGCGCCGCCATCCGCGACGTGCCCGATTTCCCCAAGCCGGGTGTGCTCTTCAAGGACATTACACCGGTCTTGAGCGACCCGGCGTTGTTCGTGGACATCGTGGGAACCCTGGCCGAACGTTACCGGCCGATGGGCATCGAGAAGATCGCGGCAGTCGAATCACGCGGATTCATCTTCGGAGCGCCGCTTGCCGCGCTGCTGGGCGTGGGCTTCGTCCCGCTGCGGAAGTTCGGAAAACTCCCGCACGCGACGGTGGCGGAGACGTTCGACCTCGAGTACGGAACCGAGACCCTCGAGATCCACGCCGATGCGTTCCGGCCCGGTGAGCGTGTGCTCGTGGTCGACGACCTCCTGGCCACCGGCGGCACGGCGGCGGCGTCGGTCAAGCTGGTGCGCAAGGCGGGCGGGCAGGTCGTGGAACTGGCCTTCGTGGTGGAGCTGGCCTTGCTCGCCGGCCGGAAGCGCCTGGTCGGGATTCCGGTATACGCGCTGGTGAAGTTCGAGTAGGCTTCGCGTTACCAAGTCCTGGCACTGCATCGTGGTCTTGCCGAATCTTCGTGGCCCCGTAGCTCAGATGGATAGAGCAGCGGTTTCCTAAACCGTTTGTCGTGCGTTCGAATCGCGCCGGGGCCACCATTTCATTCCCACGCCCAGGCGCCGTTGCGACCTGGCCGCTAGTGTCTCTCCATCAACTCGATCGATTCGTCCGACACGATGGTGATCACCTCGCCGGTGCCCGGGTCCACGGCGAGAACCTCGGTGTGGTCGATGGCGCGCAGGAGCCCGTCCCGTCCGTACCACTCGCGATGGGAATCCCTCGGCCCGTCTGTCGGCGCCGAGGCTCGAATGTCGACGCCGCGCACCCGCCCGTGCGAGGTCGTGAGTGTGTCGATGCTCTCCACGCGTCGGGTGGCCGCGCTGCCCGGCATCGCGGTCCATGAGCGGGCCACCGTGAGCGGATACTGAAGGACGGTCATCTCGGCCACGCTGGCGAGCGCCGGGACGGACCCGGGCGGGATCGACAGGGCCACGAGCGCGCGGTAGAGGCCGGAGGCATCCTGGCGGTAGCGGCGCCACGTCGTCACGGTATCGTCGCCGCTGTCGGCGAACAACCACTGCCGCTCGACGACATAGGCCGTGCCCGCCAACTCCTCGGTGGTGAACAACTCGCGCTCGGCGTTGCCATGAAACTCGACTCTGGGTTCGACCTCGCTGCCGTCGAAGGCGATGAAGCGAACCGTGCGCGTCCGCTGGTAGGTCCACGACTCGCCGACGCCGAGCGGGTATCGGGAAACCACCGACGACGAAGCCGGCTGGGGAGTCGTGGGATCGCCGTCGCAGGCCAGGGCGAAGAGAAGCACCACGCCCGCGAGAACTCCGAGACATCTTGCCGGCACAATGAGTGGGGAAGGCGCCATGTGTCGTTCCTGACGGGAACCAGCGTCGCAGTATAGGAGCGACGAAGCCACTCGTCCAGCGTTTGCTGCGATTACGCCTTCGTGCCGGAAGCGCCCATGCCTTACCATGTCCCCGTGGTCAGGTTTCGGCGCGGCGGGGTCCTGCTGGCGGTCGTTTCCGCGCTCGGGTGCGGGTGCGCCGGCGGCCTCGCGCACCCGGACGCGTCGCTGTTCCCGCCGCCGCCGCGCGATGCGATCACGTTCTGGGGGCACGCGTGCTGCTATATCGACGTCGGCGGAGTCGGCGTTGTCACCGACCCCGTGTTCGACCGGGGCCTCTTCTTTCGCCACCGCCGCATTCCCGGGCCGCCCCGGTCCTCGTACGCCGGCGCGCGCGTCGTGCTGATCTCGCACGCGCACCCCGATCACTTGAGTCCCGAGACGCTCCGCACCTTCCCCGCCGGCGCGGTGGTGCTGTGCCCGGCCCCATCGGCAAAATATCTCGAGGAGGTCGGGCTCACGGTAAGGGTGATGGCCCCGGGCGATGAATTCGAGTTCGAAGGCGGGCGGATCGTGGCGGTGGCGGCGTTCCACATGGGGACGCGCTGGGGGATTCACGCACAGGCCGACGGCCGCGCGCTCGGCTACGTGGTCGAGACGCCGAAGGCGACCGTTTTTTACAGCGGGGATACGAGCTACTTTTCGGGCTTCGCGGACGTCGGGTGGACGTACGCTCCCGACGTCGCGCTGTTGAACGTGAACGGCCACCTGCACTCGCAGGACGCGAGCCGCGCCGCGTGGGCAACACAGGCGGGGGTGGTGATTCCCATCCACTGGGGGGCGTTTCCATTCTGGATCTTCGGAGGCAACAAACGCCCGCGGGACGAATCCGAGATGGCGCAGACGGTCGGCGACCGGCTGCGCGTGCTCGAAGTCGGACAGAGCGTTGCACTCGACCAGGTCTCGCACCGCCGGGCGTTGCCGTGATGCGGGCCTCACGGTATAATGCGCGGCAATCGCGCCCGATTGTTTCCGCGTCGTTGACGCATTCGCATAGAAACGGAGTCCAATGAGCGTTCTGAACCGCGTGCTCGCGTCCTCGCTGCCTCTGGTGCCGAAGCCGATCGTCCGCCGCGTGGCCAGCCCGTACCTGGCCGGCGAGCACGCGTCCGATCTGCTGCGCGTAGCCACGGGCTTGAATCGGGACGGATTCCTGGTCGCGGCGGCGATGCTGGGGGAGTTCGTGACCCGGCGGGAGGAGGCGGAGGAGGCGGTTCGCGAGTATTTGGCGCTGCTGGCTCAGTTGCACGCGGCCGGCGTCGACGGGTACATCCATGTGAAACCCACCCACCTCGGGCTCAAGCTCGACCGTGAATTCTGCCTCGCCAACATCCGGCGGCTCCTGGACGCCGCCCGGGTGAACGGTCAGTTCGTGCGCATGGACATGGAGGATTCGCCGTGCATCGACGACACGCTGGACGTGTTCCACCGGCTGCGGCGGGAGTTCGACAACGTGGGCGTGGTCCTGCAGGCGCGGATGCGCCGGAGCATCGCCGACGCGCGCGAGCTGGCGAAGGTCAAGGCGAACGTGCGCGTGTGCAAGGGTATCTACGTCGAGCCGCACGCGATTGCGTACACGGATCCCGAGATCATCAACCGCAACTTTGCCGCGCTGGTCGAGGGCCTGGCGGGCGCCGGGTGTTACGTCGGCATCGCCACCCACGACGAGCGCCTGGTGTGGGAAGCGGAGCGGATCATCGAGCGACTGCGATTGACGCGTGAGCAATACGAGTTCCAGATGCTGCTGGGCGTGCTGACTCCGCTGCGGCGCGTGATCCACGACGCCGGGCATCGACTGCGCGTCGCCGTCCCGTACGGGCCCAACTGGTACCCGTATTCGCTGCGGCGGCTGCGCAAGAATCCCGCGATCGCCGGCTACGTGCTGAAGTCGTTCTTCAAGGGCTAGCGGAAGACGGGGTTTCGTTGAACCACCCCGACGAATACGTCCACGGCACGACCGGCGACGAGCAAACGCGCCTGTCCCGCCTGAACGAACTCCTCAACCGGCAGTCTCTGTCGCGGCTCGGCCTTGCGCCGGGGCTCCGCGTCCTCGACGTGGGCAGCGGACTCGGGCAGTTCGCGCGCGCGATGGCGCGGGAAGTGGGACCGGGCGGGCGTGTGGTCGGGGTGGAACGCAGCGCGGTGCAGACGGCGGCGGCGCGACAGCTAGCCGCGACCGCCGGCGAGGCCGACCTGGTCGACACGCGCGCGGGCGACGCTCACCGGCTCCCGCTGCGCGACGACGAGTGGGGGAGCTTCGATGTTGCGCACGCGCGTTTTCTGCTCGAGCACGTGGCCGATCCGCAGGCGGTGGTGGACGGGATGGTGCGGGCGGTGCGTCCCGGGGGGCGGGTGGTGCTGGAAGACGACGACCACGAGCTCCTGCGCCTGTTTCCGGCGCTGCCGGATTTCGACCGCGTGTGGCATGCCTACGCGACGTCCTACGCCGTGGTGGGGCACGATCCGTGGGTGGGTCGAAAGCTGCCGAGCATGCTCGCGCGCGCGGGCGCGACCCCGACGCGGTGCGACTGGCCCTTCTTCGGGGCCTGCCACGGCTCGGAGTCGTTCGAGGCCATCGTTGCGAACTGCCGCTCGATCCTGACCGGGGCGCGCGTGGCCATTCGCGCCGCGGGGGTGCTCAGCGCCGCGGATTTCGAGCTTGGGATCCGGGCGTTCGACGACTGGTGCCGTACGCCGGGCGCGGCCTACTGGTACTGCACCTTCTGGGCGGAAGGCGTGCGGCCCGTTTGACCTGACCTCCGCCCTCAGCGCGGCGGCAGCGTGTCCCGGAAGAAACGCTCCGCGTTCAATCCCATCACCCGCGCGATCTCCTCATCGGAGAATCCCTCCTGCACCAGCGCGTCCGTGAGGAGCGCGAGCCCGCTCGCGTCGAACGGCGTCCGCACCGCTCCGTCGAAGTCCGACCCGATTGCCACGTGCTCGATTCCGGCGACCGACACACCGCGCCGGATCGCGCGCGCAATCGCGCGCGCGTCCTCCCCGCACACGGCGGCGTTCCAGAACCCGATCGCGATCAGGCCGCCGTGCGCCGCAATGCGCGCCAGCTGGTCGTCGGACAGGTTGCGGGGGCCCGGGCAGGTCGACTGCACGCCGGTGTGGGAGACCAGGACCGGCCGCGTGGTTGCCGCGAGCACGTCGTCGACCGTCGCGGGAGACGCGTGGGCGAGGTCGATGACCCCGCCGAGGGAATCGATGCGCGCCACCACCCGGCGGCCAAACGGCGACAACCCGCGTCGGCGCCAGCCGTGCGCGGAGCCGCCGACGTCGTTGTCGAACATGTGGGCGATTCCGAAGACGCGAAAGCCGTCGGCAAACAGCGTGTCGACGCGCGCGAGGTCGCGGGCGACGGGGTGGAGGCCTTCGAGCAGGAGGATGGCTCCGACGGCGTGCCCCGCGGCGAGAGCATCCAGGCCGGCGCGCGTGGTGACGAGCGAGAGCGCCCCGTCCGAGGCCGCGACCGCGCGCGCGAGCTTCTGCGCCTGAAATCGAGCGCGGGCGAACGGGTCGAACCAGGTGCGCCGCGGCCAGTGCTGCATCACCGCCAGCGGCGTCATGACGTCGACGACATTGGGCGTGCGCCGGTAATTGGCGGCGATGGGGTTTCTGGTCGGCACCGAGAACACCTGGAGCGCGACGTGGCCGTCGACGAGGCGGGGAAGGTCGACGTGTCCGCGCGACGAACGAATCAGCAGGTCCCGGTCCCACAGCAGCGCGTCGCAGTGCAGGTCGGCGATACGCAGGCGCGCGTGCAGCGCGCGCGCGCGCGGCGTGACCTCGGGAGACGCGGTCGCATAGGTGGAGTTGAGCTGTGCGTCGACCCGGTGGGCAAGGGAACGTCCGCCGAGCCACGCGGCGCCGGCGGCGAGGACGATCACGACGAGATAGCGCCAGAGCACGGCGGGGATGGTAACACCGCGGGACCGCGCAAAAAAAAGAACGAGAGTAGTTCCCCCAACTGCCGTGACGCTAGCGCCCGTCAAGGCCCATGCGGCAACCGCTTCGCTGTCCAATAGCTTGCGAGCAGGACGCGCACGTACAGGCGAGGGAGTACTCTCGTTGCGAAGAGGGAGTATAGTCAGCGACAGGCGAGATTGTCAATGATGCCACAATGAATGATCATACTGGCAGGACGCCTTGATCCTAGTTTCACATGAGAAGTCAGATTAAGATGACCCGGAGGAGGGGAAGGGGAGAGAGGCTGCGGTGTTCCCAGGTGTCGCGCCTTGTCGAGCGGGCATCCAGGAACACCGCTCGGGCGTTAACGCCTTCTAAGAAACCAGAGCAAATCAATGAGTTCGATCCGCATGTGGGCACCCCCTTTTCGAGAGTCACCGGATTAACTCATCGGCGCGGACGCCTATCGGCGTCGCGTCGTGGCGGATCGTGCATACCTTGTGCCCTGGGGTAGGCCAACTGGGGTGCGTGGTTCCGAGTGATGCCTTAACTGGCTTTGCGATATGCAATTACGCTCGTGATGTCATCTTCCTGATTGCCCCCTCCGAAGGCCAGGACGTTCTCAAGCAGTGCATTCTGCAGGGCCTGGGCCGGTAGGTTTCGATTCGCCCGCAGGAACGCAATCAGCCGCTCCTCGCCATAAAGCTCGCCGTCGGGGCTGCGCTGCTCGGTGACCCCGTCGGTATAGAGGAGAAGCAGGTCGCCGGGCCGGAAGGACACCGTCCCCTCGTCGTAGCGATGGTGGCGGTTCGCTCCCAGCACGGTCCCGCCGTTTCCCAGCCGGTCGATGAACCCGTTGGTGGCGAACAGCGCCGGGCACTGGCCGGCGCTCGAAAACGTGAAGGTGGATCCGTCGAGGTCGAGCACGCCGCAGAAAAACGTGGCGAACTGCCCGGGCTTGGCGTGTTCGACGAGGTAGTCGTTGAGCTCCTGATTCAGCTCGGAAGGGGCGAGTCGTCCCTTGAGAGCGCGGTTCTTGAACACGGCCTGGAGGGACGCCATCAGCATGGCTGCCGGCACCCCTTTTCCAATCACGTCCCCGATTGCCAGCACGACCCGGTGATCGTCGAGGGGGAAGTAGTCGAAGTAGTCGCCCCCGACCTCGCTCGAGCTGACCATCTGCCCGAGTATCTCGACCCCGCGCAGGTGCGGCGACTCGGCGGGCAGGAGCGCCTGCTGGATATCGCGGGCCAGCATGACCTCGCTCTTCAGGCGCTCTTTGTCGATGGATGAGCGGATCAGGTCGGCGTTCTCGATCACCAGCGCGAGCTGGTCCGCGAAGGTCTCCAGGAGGTCGCCGTCCGCGCGCCGGTAGACGAGGCCCGATCGTTTGGGACCGAACAGGGCGAGACCCAGCAGCCGGTCCGGCGCGGCGATGGGGACGCACACGGCCAGCGAGGGGACCGCGAGCAGCGAGCGCGAGTCGGCGTCGAGGTGCGGCCGCTCCCAGGAGCGGTCCAGGAATTCCACCATCAGCGGCGTACGGTAGCGCGTGAGGTATCGGCCGAGGAACGAGTCCGGGTTGAACGACTCCGGCAGCGGTGGGGCGGCCTGGTAGACGCGCTCCCGGCGCAGGTCGTGCTCTTCGCCCTTCAAGTAGATCGCGACGAAGGAGGGATGCAACAGCGCCTCGCAGCGCTCGAGGAAATGATCCACGATCTCGTCGCGGGTCAGCGTCCGCGCGACCCGGCGGCCGAAATCGACGACCTCCTGCTGGTAGGTGAATTCCACTCGATAGAACATCCGGTCGACGGCGCCCTGGATCCGCTGGCGAATGGGCGCGAATACGATCGCCAGCACGAGCACCGCGATCGGCAGCCAGACAAACTCGCTGACGCCGAACTGGCGGGAGAGGAACGCGCCGGCGGTCTGCACGACGACGTAGTAGCCCGCCGCGAGCACGCCGGTGAGCACCGCGTACACGAGGCTCTTGCGCACCACCGTATCCAGCTCGATCGCCCCGTGCTTGAGAATGGCGTAGGCGAACGTGATCGGCACGAACCCGAGGCAAAGCGCGGTGAGGATGGTCGCCGAGTCCGCCGACCCGGGGCGTATGGCTGAGTAGAGCGTGGCCGCGAGGAAGGGGCCCAGACCGACGACGGTGCCTGCGATTACGACGCGGAGTTTCTGCTTCTGCGCGCCGGGAGCCGTTCGGTAGGACCGGATGACGATCACCAGCGACGCGACCAGGTACGCGGCGAAATACGCGGTCGACAGCGCGAGCACCACCGTTTCCGCGGTCTCGCCCGGCGAGTGGAAGCTGAAGCGGCGCACGGTGACGAACGCGCTGACGGCGAGGATCGCCACCGGCGGCAGGTAAAGCCACACCGAGCGCCGCACGGGCGATCCGTTTTCCCGCGGCCCCCGGTCCGGAAAGCGCAGGAAGAAGTGGAGCAGTACCGCGGGGAAGAGGAGCATGACCGCGTCCCAGAAGAGTTCGCCGCCCAGCTGGAAGGCGGTGCTCTCCGTGGACGGGCGGTCGGTCAGGAAAAATGCGAGCATCCACGAGTTCACAGTGAAGAGCGTGCCCAGCACGTCGTTGCGCCGGACGAAAACCCCGAGCCCGACGGCCAGGAACGCGATCGCGGTCACGAGCAGCACCATGCGCTCGAGCAGGAGGTTCTGGGGCACGGTGGCGTACCGCACCGTCTCGCGCAGTGCGACGCCGTGGCGGTGGAGCTCGTACGTCTGCGGCGCGTGCGCGGCGTTGCGGGTGACCGCACTCTGGTAATGGGCGCGATTGCGAAGGCGCTCGCCGTCCACGGCGACGATCACGTCGCCGGGCTGAATGTTCGCGGAGGCGTTGGGGCCGTCGGCGGCGACACGCTGCACGACGAGGTTACGGGTCTCGATGCCGGAATACGGCGCACTCCAGCGCTCGCGCAGCCCGGGGAACTCGAGGACCACGACGGCCAGGAGGAAGAGCAGCAGCGTCGGCCGGAAAACCGAGGCGATTCGGTGATGGGTGCGGGCCGGTTGGGCCCTGGACGGCGAGTTCACCGGTGTCCTCCGAGCGGGTGCGGGATCGGGGTGGATGAAGCGTGAGGACCCGGCGCACGCGGTGTCAACGGTTTTCACCGTCGGGGGCGGCCGAGGAAGCGCTTGCAGGGAGTCGACCCGTATGCTAGTCTAGCGATTCTAAACAAATTAGGGCCCCGGTAGCGAGGAGATTTTCGTAACCATGACGACCACCGCACGACGCGCGAAAAAGAGCCTGAAAGAAGACCAGCTGGTCACCACCACCTTCCGGCTGACGGAATGGGCACAGGAGCATTTCAACCAGGTCATCATCGGCGTGGTGGCGCTGGTGGCCGTGGTGGCGGTGCTCGTATTCGCGTCTAACAGCCGGGAGAGCAGCGCGCGGGACGCGGAACGCGAGATCGGCTCGGCGCTCCTCCTGTACCAGCGGGGCGAGTTCGGTGCGGCGGGGACGACGTTCCAGCAGATCTACGATCGTCACAAGGGCAAGCAGGCGACGGCGGCGAGGTTCTTCAAGGCCGAGTGCGACCTGCGCCTGGGCAACTACCGGCAGGCGGTCGACGAATACGACGGCTATCTGGAGAAGCGCGCCGACTATCCGCTGTTCGAATCAGCGGCGGCGATCGGAAAGGCGCTCGCGTGGGAGGGTCTTCAGAACTATCCCGAAGCCGCGAAGACGATGGCGGAGGCGATCAACACGCTCCCGAAGGAAGACCCGCGCTATTTTGATACTGTGTTTCAGGCCGCTGATTTTTACATGAAGGCCGGAAACTCAAGCGAGGCCCTCAAGTTCTACGAGGTGGTGGCGGCGGACGGCACCGGCGAGCTCAAGTCGCGTGCCTCGGTCGCCGTCGCGATGCTGAAGTAGTAACGCGCGAACCCGTGGCCACAGGCACGACAGCCCCAGATCCCGCGCGGGCGTCGCCCGCCGACCACGAGCGCTGGTACGCGGCGCTCGGATACGTGTTCTTCCTCTGTTTCCTGGCGCTCTGGAAGGCGCGGGGAAGCGCCTTCGTTCGATTCCACGCCCGCCAGGCCTTCCTCCTGTTTTTCTCCGAGTGCGTGGCGTTCCTGGTGATCGTCGTGATCGACCGCACCGTCGGGCGGCTACCATTCGTCGGCGTCATCGTGGTAGTGATCGCTCAGGCCGTGGTGTTTCTCACCGCCTTGTTCCTCTCCGTGATGGGCTTCGTGAAGGCGCTCTTCGGTGAACTGTGGGAGATGCCGTTCTTCGGGCCGTACCGCGAGAAAGTACCCCCGCTGGGATAGATGGGGAGCGCTGGGGCGGCAACACTGCCGTCCCGTGCGGCACTAGGTGGCGCATAAGATATATTATGTTAACTTGACTCACCAGCACCTTCTGCCTCCGGCGCCCGTGGCCGCTTCTCCCTATAGGACGATGTTGACCAGGCGGTTCTGGATGACGATGACCCGCCGCGGTGCGCGCCCTGCGAGGGCTTCCTGGATGCGTGGGTGCGCCAGCGCGATTTCCTTCATGCGTTCCGGGTCCGTATCCGCCGGGATCGACTCGCGCGCGCGGATCTTGCTGTTGACCTGGATGACCAGGTCGAAGGATTCCTCCTTCACGTAGCGGGCATCCGCCTGCGGCAACGCAGTGGCGAACACGCTGTCGGCGTGGCCGAGCCGCTCCCAGAGCTCTTCGCACAGGTGCGGCGTCATCGGCGCCAAGAGCCGCACCAGCGCGTCGAAGGCGAAGCGCACCACCGCGGCCCGCTGCGGGCCCGACGGGCCTGCCGACGCCTCGGCGAACGGTGTCAGCGCGTTGGAGAGTTCCATGAGCGCGCTGATGGCGGTGTTGAACCGGAAATGGTCGCTCACGTCGGCCTGGACGCGCGCGATGGTCCGGTGGGCCTTGCGAAAGAGCTCGCGTTCGGATTCCGCCAACGCTTCGTAGACGATGGACTCGAGCGCTCCCGGCAGACGGGCTGCGTGCGCCTCGTAAAAGCGCCAGATTCGATTCAGGAAACGATAACAGCCCTCGACGCTCTCGTCGTTCCACTCGATGTCGCGCTCGGGCGGCCCGCAGAACAGAATGTAGAGGCGCATGGTGTCGGCGCCCATGGGCTGGATGATGGTGTCGGGCGGCACCACGTTGCCCTTGCTCTTCGACATCTTCACACCGTCCTTGCACACCATGCCCTGGGTGAACAGGCGCGCGAAGGGCTCCCGAAACCCGATGTGCCCGCGTGCGTGCAGGAAGTGCGTGACGAAGCGCGCGTAGAGCAGGTGCAGGATGGCGTGCTCCACGCCGCCGATGTACTGGTCGACCGGCAACCAGGCGTCGCATCGATCACGTTGAAATGCAGCCGATTGGTCATTCGGGCTCAAGTAACGCATGAAGTACCAGCTCGAATCGACGAACGTGTCCATGGTGTCGGTGTCGCGTTCGGCGCGGCCGCCGCAGCGCGGGCACTCGACCACGCGAAAGGCGTCGCTGGTGGCCAGCGGGCTCTTGCCGTCTCCGCGTGGGCGGAAGTCGACGTCGTCCGGCAGGCGCACGGGTAGCGCCTCTCGAGGCACGGGCACCACGCCGCAGCGCGGACAGTGGATCATGGGAATGGGTGCGCCCCAGTAGCGCTGGCGCGAAATCAGCCAGTCGCGCAGGCGGAAGTTCACCTTGCGCTTCCCTTTTCCCCGCCGCTCGAGCTCGTCGGCGATGCGCTCGAAGGCCGATTTCTCCGTGAGCCCGTCGAACGCACCGCTGTTCACCAGGATGCCGTTCCCGGAGTAGGAAGAGACCGGCAGCGTGGTCGCGGCGCCCGCGGCGGGACGGATGACCTCGCGGATCGGAAGCCCGTAACGGGTGGCGAAATCGAAGTCGCGCTGGTCGTGGGCGGGAACCGCCATGATGGCTCCGGTGCCGTATTCCATGAGCACGTAGGGCGCCATGTACACGGGAATCGATTCGCCGGTGACGGGGTTGGTCGCGTGCGTGTCGAGGAACACGCCGTCGCGCCCGGGTTCGATGCGGGACTTGCCGCTCAAACGATCGGCGGTGTAGCGCGCGATCGCGTCGCGAAACTCGCGCTCGCGCGGCGAGCCGGCGACCAGGCGCGCGACTTCCGGATGGTCCGGGGACAGCACCAGAAAGGTGGCGCCGCCGATGGTGTCCGGGCGGGTGGTGAAGCAGACCACGCTGCGCCCGGTTCCCTCGAGATCGAACGAGATCTCGAGCCCCACGCTGCGGTCGATCCAGTTGCGCTGCATGGTGACCACACGCTCCGGCCAGTCGGCCAGCCCGTCGAGGCCGTCGAGCAGCTGGTCCGCGAAATCGGTAATGCGGAAGAACCACTGCTCGAGGTCGCGTTCCTCGATCGGCGTGCCGCAGCGCTCACACGCGCCGTCCACCACCTGCTCGTTGGCCAGCACGGTCTTGTCCTTCGGGCACCAGTTGACCGAGGCGGCCTTGCGGTACGCGAGCCCGGCGTCGAACAACTCCAGGAAGAGCCACTGCGTCCAGCGATAGTAGTCGGGGTCGCACGACGTGACCTCGCGCTCCCAGTCGTAGACCACGCCCCAGTTGTGAAACTGCTGCTTCATGCGCGCGATGTTGCTCTTCGTCCACTGCGCCGGGTGGATGTCGCGCGCGATGGCGGCGTTCTCGGCCGGCAGCCCGAACGCGTCCCACCCCATCGGGGCGAGGACTTCGCACCCTTCCATCTTCTTGAAGCGCGCGAGCGCGTCGCCGATCACGTAGTTGCGCCCGTGCCCCACGTGCAGCTCGCCGGACGGGTACGGAAACATCATGAGGCAGTAAAACTTCCTCCCGGTGCGGGAGAGGTCGCAGCGCATGAGGCCCGTGCGGGCCCAGCGTTCCTGCCACTTGCGCTCGATTTCAGCGTGGGGATACTTCGCCATGATCGAAAGAAACGGGCAAACGGGGTTGGCCGGCGGGGCGGGCGCTATGCGCCCGCGAAACGCGCCAGCACGTGAAACTCGGCGCCCACATGGTCGATCTCGACCGCGGCCCCGGTGGTTTCGAGGTACGCGCGCACGTCGTCGGCGGCGTCGAGGTTGCTGACCACCACCCGCAGCATCCCGGGACGCCCCTTGGCGAGCAGCGCCTCCGCCATGAGCCGGGGGCCGGGCGTCGAGAGGCCGCGGGCGTTGATGCGAACGTCGTTCTCCATGCGTCGACCGGTCAGGCGGTCAATCTACGGCCCGGTTTCCGCACTGGCAAGCCTTTTCCCGACGTGCGAGGCGAGCAACGCCTCCTCGACCACGCTGCGGGAATCGAGGGATGTGGTCTTCAGCTTCAAGTCCGCCCAGCGCAGGTTGGCGAGCAAGGTCTCGAGTGCGGCGGGGGTGGTCTTCGCGGCCTGCTCTCGCAGCCGCGCGGCGAAAAACGGGCTGGTGGTACTCGCGATGTGCTCGGCGAGCGCGCGGTCGGAACCGACCGCACGCCCGCGCTCGGCCACGACGCGCTGCACTTCCATCAGGTTCACGACCCGGCGAAGCAGCATCGCCACCAGGAACACCGGCTCCTCCCCCGCGTCCACCAGCGACGCGAGGCGTGTGAGCGTCGTCGCCGGCGGAGACGTGCCCGCGCCGTCGAGCAGCGAGAACAGACTCTCCGTGCGATACCTCCCCACCACCGCCGCGACCACGTCGCGGGTGACACTGCGCGTGTCCGCTGCCGCCAGCAGGATCTTGTCGATCTCGTTGGCGAGGTCGATCATCTGCGTTCCGACCGACTCGATCAGCAGGTCGAGCGCGTCGGGGTCGACGCGGTAGCCCTCGCGCTTGCAGCGGGCCAGCACGCGCTCCAGGGTTTCCGCTTCGTCGAGCGGGGCGAACGCGAACTCGACGCCGTGCCGGAGCGCGACTGCGGCCAGCCGCTTGTGGGCCGCCGTCTCCAGCTTCTCGCTGGCGGATTCGATCACCAGCACCAGGCCCTCCGGGATCTTCTCGGCGCGCTCCACCACCCGGTCGCGGTTCGACGGGGAGAGCGTATCGAAGCCGCGGAGGATCACCAATCGCCGGGCCGCGAAGAGCGGGAACGCTTGCAGGCGATCGTCGAAGGCCTGCGCGTCGAATTCATCCCCGTGGAGGATGTCCAGGTTGAAGGTGCGGTCGCCCTCGGGCAGCACCGCCTCGATGAGCTTGCGCGTGAACTCCCGCTTCATATGTTCTTCCGAGCCGTGGATGAAGTAGAGCGGGCGGACCCGTCCGTTTGTGACGTCGTCGAAGAGCTTTCGGTACGCGCTGAGCCGCCCGGCCATGGGTCACCAGTCCTGGACGGTCAGGTTGAGGATACGCTCGGTGATCTCGCGGATGGACTCGTTGATCGCGTCGTCGATCGTGCGCCCTTCCCCGACCTGCTCCACGAAATAGGACCCGTCGCCCTGGAACGCGCGGTCGCGCCAGATGGGCTCGTTCTGGCGCCGGTTGTACAGCGTGGCCACCACCCGGATCACGACGTGGTACTCCTCGGCGTTGAGTTCGCTGTTGAAGGAAAACGGCTGGTTACGAAACTCGACGATCTGTCCCTCGAGCACCGCATCGGCGCCGTCCTCGGGAACCACCTTGAGCGTGTTGTCGGTGACGAGGTTCTGGATGACGCGCTCGGTCACGGAAATCTCGAGGTTCGGTTCCGAGGTCTTGTTCTCGAAAAAAGGCACGTAGATGGTCCGGATGTCCTTCGCGGTGCGGGAGGTCGTGCTGTAGCCGCACGCCACCGCCAGCGCGAGCAACGCGGTCGCGCACGCCGGCGCGACGCTACTCCGACGTCGTGGGCACTTCGCTCTCATCGCCGATGTCGAAGCCCTTCATGCGGTAGCGCAGCTTGTCGCGCTTGACGTTCAGGAGGCGCGCGGTCTTGCTCTGGTTCCAGCCCGTCTCCTCCGAGGCCTTGAGAATCAAGGCGCGCTCCACGTCGCCCACCACGCTCTCGAAGTCGATTCCCTGCTCCGGCAGCGGGGCGGAAAGAATCGCATCGAGCTTGCGCCCGAGCGTGCCCTCGTCCGGGCGGTAGGTCGCGAACGGGAGCATCTCGCGCCGGAGGACGGGGCCGGTTTCGAGGAGCACCACCCGCTCGACCACGTTCTTGAGCTCGCGGATGTTTCCGGGCCACGGGTAGGCCAGCAGGAGCTGGCGCGCGTCGTCGTTGATGGTGGCGAAGTTCTTGTTGAACTTCGTGTTGAACATGTTGATGAAGTAACTGACGAACTTGAGCAGGTCCTCCTTGCGCTCCCGCAGCGGTGGAATGTACAGCGGGACCACCTTCAAGCGATAGAAGAGGTCCGCGCGAAAACGCCCTTCGTCGACCTCCTTTTGCAGGTCGCGGTTGGTGGCGCTGACGACCCGTACGCTGACGTGGATATCCTGGGTCCCGCCCAGGCGGCGGAATTCCATCCGCTCGAGCACTCGCAGCAGTTTGACCTGGATGGTGAGGCTCATCTCGCCGATTTCGTCCAGGAACAGCGTGCCGCGGTTCGCGAGCTCGAGTAGGCCCTGCTTCTGACCCTTGGCGTCGGTGAAGGCGCCCTTTTCGTAACCGAACAGCTCGCTCTCCAGGAGGGTCTCGGGCAGGCTGGCGCAATTGATGTCCATGAACGGCTTGTTTGCGCGGCTGGAGTAGCGGTGAATCAGGCGCGCGATCATTTCCTTGCCCACCCCGCTCTCGCCCTCGATCAGCGCGGTGGTGGTGTCGCTCTTGGCCACGCCCTGGACGATGTCGTAGACGTGCTTCATGCCCGGGCTCTCGCCCAGGATGTAGTCGAAGCCGACGTCGGGGTCCATCTGGCGCTTGAGCTGGAGCACTTCCCGGTTGAGGCGTTCGCTCTCGAGTCCCTTGCGGATGACCATCAGCAGCTGGTCGAGGTTGATGGGTTTGGAGACGAAGTCGTAGGCCCCGCTCTTCATCGCCATCACGGCGGTCTCGATATCGCCGAAGGCGGTGATCATGACCACGCCGATTTCCGGAAAGACTTCCTTGATGCGCCGAAGCACCTCGAGGCCGTCCATGTCGGGCAGCTTCAGGTCGAGCAGCACCAGGTCGGGCACGACCTCGCGAGCCTTCTCGATGGCCTCCGCGCCGGTGCGCGCGGTGACGGCCTCGTAGCCTTCCTGGCGGAGCGTTTTTTCGAGAAAGAAGCGAATCGTGTCCTGGTCATCCACCAACAGAATGACCGACTTCACGGGAGTCTCCATGGTGCACCTGCTTTACGGGTAAATAGACCGAGAACGTCGTCCCCACGCCGTACTCGCTATCGACATAGATATAGCCTCCGTGGCGCTCGATGATACCGTGCGTCACATAGAGTCCCAGCCCGGTGCCGCCCGCCTTCTTGGAAAAGAACGGCTCGAACACGCGCTGCCGGTCCTCTTCGGTGAGGCCCAACCCGTTGTCGCGCACACGGATAATAGCAAAATCACCCACCCCGTCAAACAGAACGTCCGGCACCTCCCGGGCGAAGGTGACCGCTATCCCAACCTCGGCGCCCGGCGCGCTGGCCTCGATGGCGTTTTTCAGCAGGTTGATCAGCACCTGCGTGATGCGGTCGGCGTCGACCACGATGCCGCGCGGCGTCTCGGGGAACTCGGTGAGCACGGAAACCCCCTTGCGCTTGGCCAGTTCCGCCATGCTGGCGATGCTGTTGCGGGTGAGGAGCTCGAGCGAGGTTTCCTCGTAGATCAAGTCGCTGACCCGCACCACGCTCATCAGGTCGCCGATCAGGCGATCGATACGCTTGACCTCGTCGAGGATGAAATGAATGTTCTCCCGCTGGCTGTCCGCCACCTGCCCCGCCCGCTGCAGGTACTGGATCCCGGCCGCGATCCCGGTGAGCGGGTTGCGGATCTCGTGCGCGATGCTGGACGAGAACCGCCCGAGCGCCGCCAGCTTGTCGAGCTGCGCGATCTGTTCCTCCATGCGCTTCTGCCGGGCGATGTCGTTGAACACGGCCAGCGCGCCCTGCGGTTGCTTCTTTTCGTCGAAGAGCAGCGAGGTATTGAGCAGGATGGGATCCTTGGCGCCGCCGTTCTTGAGCAGCCACGCCTCCTGCTGGAAGGCCTTGCGTCCGGTTCGCAGCGTGCGCATGACCGGATTCTCGCCGGTGCCGACGGGGCTGTCGAGGATCAGCGCCTCCACGTGGCGGCCGCGCAGTTCCGACTCCGAGTAGCCGGTGAGCGCCTGCGCCCGGTGGTTGGCAAACAGCACCGCGCCCCGTTCGTCGACGGTGATGAGTCCGTTCATCATGCTGTTGATGACGTCGTCGCGGAAGCGCTCCTCCTGCTGCAGTTCCGTGAACAGGCGGTTGTTCTCGAGCATCGTGCCCAGCTGGACGGCGAGGGTTTCCACCGAGACCAGGTCGACGCGGCTCAAGGAGGCGGCCTTGAAGCCGTCGGTCACGCCGAGCAGGCCCAGCACCGGCACGCGCCCGCAGCCGGGGCACACGTAACCGTGCTCGATCGACCACGCCTCGCGCTGGACCTGCGTCGTCTGCAGGATGCAGTCGGGACGATTCGCGCAGCCCTGGGTGGCCCCGCTCTTGACGAGTGGCACGACGATGTAGGACGTCATCGTGCTGTCGCGAAACAGCGACTGGCCTTCGACGGTGCCCACCGGGTGCATCTGCGGATCGCGGATCAGCACCGACTGGTGCATCTGCACCGACTTCTTGAGCAGGCCGTCCAGGCCCGCCAGTGGCAGGCGTGCCTGCTGGTGGATGTGGCCCTCCGGGGTGTCACGAAACACGTAGATGTTGAACGCCTCGGCCTCGGGGTCGTAGAGGCCGACGAACAGCTCGCGGTACCCGAGCCCCTTGGACAGGAAATTAATGACGGCGTCGACCACCTTCGACTCGTCGAGCGACGACACCAGTGTGAGCCCGATCTCCTTGATGCTCAATAGCTGGATGTTCTTTTCGACCAGCTGGAAGTTCTTTCGCTCCAGCTCGGTCGCGACCTCCTTGAGGGCCTTGTAGACGGCGCTGCCGACGTCACCCGGCCGCACCTGGCTCAATTCCCCGATGGCGTCACCGTGGATCTGGCGAATGCCGTCGAGGACGCTCTGGTAGCGGGCGCGGACGGTGCGGGACTCGGCGACGACGTAGGCGATGGCGAGCGCGATCGCGACCGGGATGAACGCCCACCACGGGAGCACACGCGCGAGCGCGGCCACGCCGAGCGTCCCCAGCGCGATGCCGACGAGCACGCGGCGGCGCGGAATATAGCTGGCGATGGCCACCGGTCAGACCCCGCGCGTCAGCGGGCCTCGACACGGGGTTCGAGGTTCCAGCGCGACGGCAGGTATACCAGTCCCCAGCGCGCGCTCATTCCCCTTCCCCCCGTCCCGTTCAGGTTCGACTCCTCGACGTCGAGCGCGATGCAGTGCTCCAGGTGGTCGTACCACAGAGCGGTGCTCGTTATGAACAGCGAGAGGTAGTAACGATTGGGCAGCAGGAAGAGGTCGTCGATCTGGAGGTCGACGGTCCCCTCGCCGGCTTCGAGCGTCGGGATGTAATAGCCCGAGTGCCAGGTGCTGATGGTCGCGATGCGGGTTCCCATGTCCGAGTGGATGGTCATTCCGAAGTGCGGGTCCTTGATGCGCTCCTGCGCGCGGTAGTGGAAGCGGGCGCGCAATGGTTCGCCGCAGCGGAAAATGGAGGTGGGAGCGCCCTCTTTGTCCAGGAAGTCGACGCGCGTGAAACGGACGGCGCCGTTGCCCCCGCGCCCGTCGACCTCCGCCAGGTCGTACCCGGCGCGCTGTGCCTCCGAAAACGTCCGCAGGTAGGACGCGATCACGTCGTCGGAGGGGCCGTCCATGTGCAGCTTGCCGGCGTCGATCCAGATCGTGCGTGGGCACAGGTTTTCGATCGCGGCCATGTTGTGGGAGACGAAAAGCACCGTGCGCCCGCCCGAGCGCATGTCGTCCATCGCGTTGAGGCACTTCTTCTGAAAATCGGCGTCGCCCACCGCGAGCACCTCGTCGACGAAGAGGACGTCGGGGTCCATGTGCGCCGCAACCGCGAACCCCAGGCGCAGGCGCATCCCGGACGAATAGCGCTTGATGGGGGTGTCGACGAACTTTTCCACGCCGGCGAAGTCGATGATCTGATCGATGCGGGCGTCGATTTCCCGCTTGCGCATGCCGAGGATCGATCCGTTCAGGTAAATGTTCTCGCGCCCGGTGAGCTCGTCGTGGAACCCGGTCCCGACCTCGATCAGCGACGCCACGCGTCCACGCACGCGCACGCGCCCGCTGGTCGGGTAGGTGATCTTGGAAAGTACCTTGAGCAGCGTGCTCTTGCCGGCGCCGTTGCGCCCGATGATGCCGAGCACTTCGCCCTCGTTGACGCTGAAGGAAAGGTCGTTGAGGGCGAGGATGGTCGTCACCTCCCGGCGCTGGCGCCGAAGGGTGAACACACTGATGAGGGCTTCGCGCAGCATGGTCTCGTGCTTGAGGGACCCGAGACGGTACTGCTTGGTGAGGTGTTCGACGTGAATCGCTTCGCGCAAGGTCGATCTCCTTAGACGAGGTCGGCGAACGCTCGCTCGGCCCGGGCGAAGTACACGCTGGCCGCAGCGAACAGCGCCAGCGAAATCAGAGTGGCGATCCCGAGCAGCTGCCAGTCGACGGAGCGGGTCGGCAGCACCGCCGCGCGGAAGGCGTCGATGATGCCGACCAGCGGGTTGAGCCGGAGCACCGCCTGGTACTTCGCCGGCATGCTGCTGAACGGATAGATGACGGGCGCGAGAAAGAGCATCGTCTGCACGAAGAACGGGATGGTGTATTTGATGTCCCGGTACTTCACGTTCAGGGCGGAGAAGAACATCCCGATCGCGGTGCTGAAAATGACCAGCGGGACCATGAACAGGGGCCACAGCAGCAGGCCGGCGGACACGGGCATGTGGTAGTAGAACATCATGCCGATCAGCACCAGCGACGCAAAGGCGAAGTCGACCGTACCGCTCAGCGCCGAGGAAGCCGGAATGATCGCGCGCGGAAAGTACACCTTGCTGATCAGCTTCGAATTGGCGATCAGGCTGTTGCCGGAGAGCGGCACGGCGCCCTGGAAGTACGTCCATGGCACCAGCGCCGCGTAGCTGAAGATCGGGTACGGGACTCCCTCGCTGTCGATCTTGGCGACCCGCCCGAAGAAGAGCGAAAACACCACCATCATGAAGAACGGCTGCAGGACGGCCCACGAGGCGCCGAGCAGCGTCTGCTTATAGCGGATCTTGACGTCCCGCCACACCAGAAAGAAAAACAGCTCCCGGTAGCGGACGAACTCGGAGAGCCACTCCAGCGCCTGCGGGCGGGCGATCGCGTTCACAGCACCACCTTGCGGCCGTAGAAGGCCTCCGCGCGCCGCGAGGGCGCGTTGCATTCCATGCCCCGCAGCCGCATCAGCGCCACGAAGGTTTCCTCGTCGAACCAGTGCTTGCCCGCCTGCGAGGCGAAGCACTCCATGAGAATCGCGACCTTGGCGCGCGCGTGTGCCTCCTCGAGCGGGACGTAGACGTTCGGCGTTCCCAGGTCGCCGTCCCACTTCGGAACCTCGTATTCCAGCACCAGGTGGTCCCGGAAGGTATTCCACGTGAGCTCGGACACCACCCGGTGGTCCTGGTGCAAATCGTCGCGGAAGTGAGTGAAGATCAAATCCGGTTTCACCCGCGCCTTGAGCTCTTCGAAGTAGGTCTTGATCTTGGCGTGCTCCGACGGGAAGAAGCCGTCGCGAAACTGGTGGAGCTCGACGATGCGCGCGCCGGCGGCGGCCAAAAAGCGCGCGGCGGCAGCCTCGGCCTCCTTCGCGCGCTCGGCGTGAGCGCTGAATACCACCCAGTGGACCGCGGCGCCCGCGTTGGCGGCCAGCAGGCGCAGCACCGTACCGCCGCAGCCGATTTCGAGGTCGTCGCTGTGGGCACCCAGACAGAGGATGGACCTGGCCTGCTTGAGCGCGAGTGTGTTCATCGGCAGCCCCTGCGTCATCCTCGCTTCGGCGCCCACAGCGTCCACGGCGCCGTGTCGTGGGTGTACATCTCCTCGAGCAGCTGCCGTTCCTTGAACGTGTCCATGGCCATGAAGAACCCGTCGTACCGGTGCGCGGTCAACAGTTTCTTTTCGATCAGGCGCTGGAACGGCTGTTCGACCAGCTCCTCACCCGGCTTCATATAGTCGAAGACGTCGCGGCGCAGCACGAAGTATCCGCCGTTGATCCGGATGTCCGCGTTGGACACGTGCGTGATCTCGCTCACGCCGCGGGTGCCGTTCATGGAAACGATGTGGAAACTCTGGCTCGGCCGCACGCACAGAAAACTGGCCACCTGCTTCTGCTCCGTCAATCCACGGATTACGTCGGGCAGGGGCGCGTCGGTGAGGTTGTCTCCGTAGTTGGCCAGGAACACCTCGTCGTTCTCGAGCAGCGCGCGTACCGCTTGCAGGCGTCCCCCGATGTTTGTGCTCATGCCGGTATCGACGAAGGAGATCTTCCAGTCGTGGATATCGCTGTTCGCCAGGTCGATCGAGCCCGCGCCGGAAAGCGTGAAATCGTTCGACAGGCATTCGTCGTAGTTCAAGAAGTACTTCTTGATCACGTCCGCCTTGTACCCGAGGCAGAGGATGAACTCCTTGTGGCCCCAATGGGCGTAGTACTTCATGATGTGCCACAGAATCGGCCGGTAGCCGATGGGCACCATGGGTTTGGGAACGTCCTCGGAATACTCGCGAATGCGCATGCCGAGCCCTCCGCAAAACAAAACCACCTTCATACGCGCCCCCATGTCATGGCCAGACCATTCATGCCTTTGCCCACTCAACTCCCGCGCGACCGGCATCGCGCTCATACTCGGTCAGATCGTCGGCGGTGGTAATCGAAGCGGCTCCATAGTACTGTTTGTACCACCCAATCGTGCGGGCGAATGTGGTATCCGCGTTCCAAATGGGTTTCCAACCGAGTCGCGTGCGTGCCTTGGTTGAATCGAGCGTGAGGAACTGAGTTTCGTGCACCGCCTCGGGATCTTCCCGTATTTCATAACGAACTGCGTCCCAAAGCCCGCGTGCGCGCCCCACCACGCCTTCCACGGTTATCGACGACTCCGACGCCGGCCCGAAATTCCAGCAGTCGGCGCATTCCACCCTTCCCTCGAGCAATTTCCAGCCCAGGTGCAGATAGCCGCTCAGTGACTCGAGGACGTGCTGCCACGGCCGGATCGATCGAGGGTTGCGGATCAGCACGGTCTCGCCCTTGCTGGCCGCTTTCATGATATCCGGCATCAACCTGTCCTCCGCCCAGTCGCCGCCGCCCACCACGTTCCCGGCCCGGGCGGTCGCCAGCAGGGTCGAGTGCGAGCCGCCGTACGTTGCGGGGTCAAGAAAGGAGCGGCGGTACGCGTGGGAGACCAGTTCGGCGCAACCCTTGGACGCACTGTAAGGGTCATCGCCACCCATGGGATCGTCTTCGGCATACCCGGTGAGGACCTCCTGGTTCTGATAACACTTGTCGCTGGTGACGTTCACGACTGCCTTGACCGTGCGCACCCGCCGGCAAGCCTCCAGGACGTTCACCGTGCCCATGACGTTCGTCTCGAAGGTCGCTACCGGATCCACGTATGACCGTCTGACCAGCGACTGCGCGGCCAGGTGGAAAACGATCTCGGGTTGATGCTTCTCGATGGTTGTGATCAGGCGCTGCTTGTCCAGGACATCGGCTGTGATCGAATGGATCTTGAGATCGAGCAGTTCAAAATGACTCGGCCGCGTCGGTATGTCGAGCGAGTAACCGACCACGTCGGCGCCGAGCCGCTCCAGCCACAGGGACAGCCACGAGCCCTTGAACCCGGTGTGCCCGGTGACGAACACGCGCTTACCGCGATAGATGTTCCTGAACACGACACCCACCCGCCGACTAGTACGCCCTACTCATACACGCGAACCTCGGGAATCGGGACGACGAACTTGCCACCCCAGTCGCGGATAAACGCCATTTGCTGCATGATCTCGTCCTTGAGGTTCCACGGCAGGATAAACACGTAGTCCGGCCGCGTCTCGCGAATCTTTTCGGGCGCGAAAATGGGGATGCGCGCGCCGGGGGTGTACGTGTTCTGCTTGTGCGGGTTGCGGTCCACCGTGTAGTCGAGAAAGTCGGTGCCGATTCCGCAGTAGTTCAAGAGTGTGTTTCCCTTGCCGGGCGCCCCGTAGCCGGCGACGTGCGCGCCGCGGCGTTTCGCGTCGATCAAGAATGCGAGAATGGCTCGCTTGGTCTCCTTCACCTTCTCGCCGAACGAACGGTAGACCTCGAGCGATTCCACGCCCCAGCGCTGCTCACGCGCCTTGAGATCGACCACCCGCGGGCTCACGGGGTCGCGGCCGCCGGCGTGACGGCCGAAGATCCGCAGCGAACCGCCGTGCGTGGGAAGCTCGACCACGTCGAAGAGCGTGATCCCGTGCACCGAGAATACCTTCTCCACGGTGGTGAACGAGAAATACGAAAAGTGTTCGTGGTAGATGGTGTCGAACTGGTTCTGGTCGACGAGTCGCACGAGGTGCGGGAACTCCATGGTGATGACACCGGAGGGGTTCAGCATCGCGCCCATGCCCGCCACGAAGTCGTTCAGGTCGGGCACGTGCGCCAGCACGTTGTTCCCCAGCAGGAGGTCCGCGCCGCCGAAGCGCTCGCGCAGCGAGCGCGCCGACGCCGTGCCGAAGAACTCGACCACGGTGCGCACCCCGCGCTTGACCGCGGCCTCGGCGACGTTACCCGCCGGCTCCACCCCGAGGACGGGGATTCCCTGCTCCACGAAATACTGGAGCAGGTAGCCGTCGTTGCTCGCGACCTCCACCACCAGGCTCTGCGCGCCCAGTCCCAGCCGCGGGCCCATTTCCTCCGCGTACGCGCGCGCGTGGCGAAGCCAGGTATCCGAATAGGACGAGAAATAGGCGTATTCCTGGGCAAAGATCTCGGTGGGGGTGGCGTACTCCCCGAGCTGCACCAGCCAGCAGGCCGTGCATACGAGCGCGTGCAGCGGATAGTAGGTTTCGGGGTCGTTGAGCTGCTCGGGCTTGACCTGCTTCTGACAAAGCGGCGTCGTGCCGAGATCGGCGAACGTCTCGCGCAGCGTTGCCCCGCAGAAACGGCACGTCAGGCCCACGCGCGCGAGCGCGTGCGGCGGCTGGCGGGCCGGCGTCGATGACGTGGGATTCACGGCTGATACCCCCGGGCCTGCTCGCCCGCCGCCGCGAGGCGGGTCGTGAAATCTTCTCCCAACCGGTCGCAGAGAGTGGCGGCGATTCGCTCCGTGAGCGCGTTCCAGTCGTAGGCACGAGCCACGCGGCGGCGCTCTTCGGCGCGCTCCGGGGTTCGCTCCGCCGGCGAAAGCGCCGCCTCGATCGCGGAGACCCACTGCCCCGGGTCGCGCGCGATGGCGACGACGTGCTCGAAGTCACGCAGCGTACGCAGATCGGCTCCGACCACCGGGCGCCCCGCTGCCAGGTACTCGTGCAGCTTCAGCGGGAAGATGTAGCGCGTATAGTCGGTCAGCGCGTAGCACAGCAAACACACGTCCATGTGCTGCGTGTAGGCCGGTATCTCGCGCACGGTGCGGTTACCGAGGTAGTGCACGTTCGGACGCGCCAGGAGCGCGTCCTTGTGGGGCGCGCTCGCGCCCATGTGCCCCACCGGCCCGACCAGCACGATGGACCAGTCTGGACGCCTGGCCGCGACCTCCGACAGCGAGTGCCAGTCGAGCTGCGACTTGAGTCGTCCGATGTAGCCGATGCGCGGGTGCGCGATGCGCGCGAGGTCGGGTGGCTCCGGAGCGGGCTGCGCAAAGGAGGCATAATCGACGCCGTTGGCCACGTAGCTGGTGTTCGGATTGATGCGACCCTTCTTCTCCAGGAGCGCGGGCGAGTGGACGAAGACCTGGTCGACGCGCTCGATCACGCGCCGTTCCGTCGCCGACAGGGGCTGTTCGACGTCCGAGAAGGAGTATTCGTCTGCGATGTGGTAGCAGCTCACGTCGTAGTCGGCCAGATCCAGCACCTCCGCGAACTTGGGTTGCCAGAGGTAGAGAATGATCCGCTTGGCGCCGGCGCGCTCCAGGATGCGGCGCGCCTGGCGCAGGCGCGCCCGCTCGGCTGCGCGCCGCAGGGCGCCGGGCCGATAGAACTTGGGGAGCCACCGGCCGTGGTCGTACACGTCGAATCCGGTCCCGGGCGGCTGCGTCGGATCGACCATGGCCGCCGGAGCGTGCAGCATCGACCGCAGCGGCCGCGGCGGATTATACCAGACTACCTGGAAATAGCGCGCGAGGCGAGTCAGTATCTGGTGGCGTGAGAGCCACATTCCGCCCCACCGTTCGGCGACAACCGCGATCACGCCGATCTCCGGGAGCGCAGGACCCGCGGGGCTGGTTGCCGGCGGCGCCGGTCCCACGGTCACTTGCCGCTCCGCGCGCCCTGCGCCTCGCGTCCAGACCCCGGCAGCAGGCGCCGCTTGATTGGGCGAAGCACGAAGCGCGCCGCGTAGGAAGCGTCCTCCCAGAGTCCGTCGGCGTTGTGCATGAGCCAGCGCGGCAAATGCGCGGTGCAGGCGATCTTCTCGGCGGCGGACACCTGCGCCCTTCGGATGGCGCCGAGGTGACCCAGGAACTGCCGCGTGTACGGAAACACCGGTTTCCCGGCCTTGGACTGGTCGAACCATGCGTTTCTTGTCTGGCGGGACCGATACTGCCGCACCGACCGATTCCCGTGCTGCCGATGATGAAACAACACGTCGGGCAGCTCGACGATCCGGCCGGCGAGCCCGATCTCTGCCAGCAGCACGCGGTCGCAATCGGCGTAGTCCGAGAGCAGTCTCGTGCGCCGGACCATGTCGGCGCGCATGAGCCCGAAAATCACGATGCACGAGTGCTCGCGGCGCGCGAGCTCGCGAAAACGCGTGGGGACGTGCGGCGTGTCCGTGTCCATTCCGAAAGACACCACCTTGAGCGTGTTCCCCTTCTCGTCGATGTCGCGTACGCGCGTGTGGACCGCAACCGCACCCGGGTCGCGATCCAGCACCTCGACACACCGCTCGAGATAGGTGGGCTCGTGGACGTCGTCGTGCGCCGCCCACTTGAAGTACTCCCCCGTTGCCAGCTCGAAGACCCGGTTGAAATTGTGGCGGCCGCCGAGGTTGGTCTCGTTTCGGTAGTAGCGCACGCGGGGATCACGTCGCGCACGCTCCCGGCAAATGGTCTCGGTCGCGTCGGTCGATGCGTTGTCTGAAATGATGAGCTCGAAGTCGCGGAAGGACTGGGCGAGCAGCGAGTCCAGCGCCGGAGCCAGGAACTCGGCACCGTTAAAGACCGGCACACCCACGCTGACCCGTGGTGTCTTAGCGCTCACTTTGACCTCGTTTCGCCGGGTGGCGAATGCCGGAGCTTGTGACAGCATGATCCGATGCGAGAATGCCCTGTCGGCACGCCGCACGCAAGCAAAAGCGAGCGTGCGCGATGGTCTAGCCGCCTGCCAGGCAGCAAGTTACATGCCCGGGAACGGTACGGGGGGCGAAAGCGGACGCGTGGTTCTGACACCCCACCGGGTGTTCAGTACGCGCCCTTGCCGGTGAGAACCACGTAGATCGTCCGGAAGAGGATCTTCAGGTCCATCCACGGGCTCCAGTTGCGGATGTACACGAGGTCGAAGTGCAGCTTCTGGCGCAGTCCGTCGTCGGTGTTCGTATACCCCAGCGCGACCTGGGCCAGGCCGGTGATGCCCGGCTTCGTCCGCAGGCGGAGTTGGAACTCCGGAAGGTCCTTCTCGATGCGGCCGATGAAATAGGCGCGCTCGGGTCGCGGCCCCACGATGCTCATGTCACCGTGGAGCACGTTGATGAACTGCGGGACCTCGTCGATCCGGGTCTTGCGCAGCACACGACCGACGGGGGTGATGCGGGGGTCCTGCTCCTTTGCCCACAGCGGAGGTGTTCCCCGCTCGGCATCCACGACCATGGTCCGGAACTTATAGATGGTGAACGGGAGCCCGAAATTCACCAGCACCCGGCGGTCGCGTCCGCGCCGGCTGGCTTCGACGTCGCTCACGCGGGTCCGACGATCGCGCAACCGCCGGTTGACCCCGACGCGCTCCTGACGATAGAACACCGGACCCGGAGAGGTCGACTGGATGAGCGCAGCCGCCACCAGCATGACGGGCGAGAGTATCACCAGCGCGGCGATACTGATTACGACGTCCAGGGCGCGCTTCCACCCCAGGCGCCCGCGCACGTCATAGGGGTGCCGGGCGGGCCTGTCGACGGCAACGACCGGAATCTCCCGGTCGGCGAGCAGCCAGGGAAAGCGAACCGGGTTGGGGCGGGCGAAACGGGTTCCGAAAGTCATCGTCGTACCGGGTTCCGAGTTCGAAAGAAAGGGGGCGGGGTGTGGGACGAAACGTAAATACAGAACACCCCGCAGGGGCGTTGAGAGCATCTTCAATGCCACTGGAGCGCTTGCGACCCAGCTGGTTTCGCCGGGCGAACCATGCTCGGTATGGTGTGTTATTACAATGCGTTAGAGAGCGCGGTGCGAGTGATCTCTACGACGAGCGTGCTAAACGGTGATGGTAGGGTTGGGGCTGAATCGGTTATTTCACCCAGGCGCAAGCGCCGGCCGCGAAGATAACTACAAGTGATAGATTGTGTTACAGACGCACCGCCGGCCATGGGCGAATGGGGATAATCGCCCATGAAATCAACTACTAAGCGGAGGATGGAGCGGGCGTCTACTCGGCGACGATCTCGAAAATGTGCCCCGCGCTCTTGTAGCGCTGGCGCTCCTCGTCTGCCTCGTCGAACGACCGGAACCGGCCGAGCACCACGCGGTAGTGCCCCGCCACGGACTCGACCTTGGCCGGGATCTTGAGAAGTTCGAGTGCGCGGACCTCGGAGCGCGCGCTGTCCAGCCACGAGTGCGATCCCGCCACCAGCACGAAGGTGGTCGGCGTCGACTGGGCGCGGCCGGCCCGCGGCGCGATGGGAGCAGGCGCCGGCGCGGAGGGCGGCACGGGCGGCGCCGTGTCGCCGAGCGGCACGGTTACCGGCGGGCGACGCGAGGGCCCCGCCATGCCGAACGAATACGAAAGCGAGAACGTGTGTGTGCTCGAGAAATACTCCTGCGGCGTGTAGGCATACTCGATCGCAAAGGCGCTGTAGCGCACGCCGAAGCCGGCGTTGAACGGGGTCTGCGACTGGGCGTTGTCGAGGTTGTCGTTCAATCCCGTGCGCAGCGTGAACATGGTGTTGATCTGATAGTCGACGCCGAACTGAAGCCGCGTCCCGTACGAGTCCGAGTTGGCGACCTGGGCGCCGGCATAGAATTGCCCGACCGCCGAGTCGAAGACGCGCCCGCCCCCGACCATCCACTCGGGCGCGATGCTCCAGGTGCCGGACGGGTACGAAACCGAGCCGCCGATATCCCGCGCCGCCAGGTGGATCAGATTGCGCCCGATGTGGTATGCCGCTCCGGCGTGGAACGCGTATCCGGTCCCGGTATTCGGAAAAATGTGCTCCCGCAGGTACGTGGCTCCGACCGCGGCCGAGAGGCCAGTGCCGCGAAAGGCGCGGCTGAGCGTCATGTCGAAGCCGACGTTGTAGTAGCTCTGTTCCGAGATGGCCGACATCGCGTCGTTGTAGCCGACCAGCCCGCCCGAGTAGAGGAAGGTGCCGCCGATCCCCAGGACCGTGGACCCGTCGCCGAGCGGAACCGCGACCCCGGCCGCGCTGAAGGTCAGATCGTCCAGCCACTCCGCGGCGGTGATGAAGGCCTGGGTGTGCTCGAGGCCGGAGGTGAACGCCGGATTCGAGTACATGAGTGATGCATCGGGGCTGAACCCCGCCACCGCATCCGGTGACGACATGAGTCGCGCCCCGACCGGAATCTTGAGGAACGAAGCGGCGTAGCTGCCCGCGCCGGTCTGGGTTCGGCCGGCGCCGGTCAGGGCCAGGAGTGCGATCAGGGCCAGGCCGGAGACGGCCAGTCCGCGACGGGTAGGTGCGTAATGTCTCATCGAGCCCTTCCCTGCCGTGTCGTTGCGACGATGTCTAGCGGTGGATGCCGTTCGAAATGAGCAAACCCGGGGCCAAGGGCCCACCGCGCAAACCGTTGGTTTCAATCGCAGTCGATAGTATCCGAGGATTCCAAACCAGGGCATGTAATCTCCCTAACAGCCGGCCGTTAGTCGCCGACGGCGGGGCGGTTCTGCCTCAATCTGCACGGTCTCGCCGTGCAGGCACCATGACGCTTCGACAAACTTTCTGGCGGGGGCGATTTTCAGGGGCCGGCTGGAGCGTTTGCGGCCGTTGGGCCTGGTTCCAGCCGTCGGGTCGACGCGTCCCGTGCCGACGCGCCCGCCCCGGAGCTGGACCGGAGGGCCATTAGGGGCGACCCTCCATCTCATCCAACCGGCGTTGAGCTACTCTCGCATACCGTGTTTCCGGAAAACGCTCAATACATTTCTTCAGCATCGCGACGGCCTTGGGACGGTCGTTCAGCTCCGTCAAGTAGAGCTCCCCGGCCTTGACCATCCCGGCGGCGGTCGCGTCGTCGTCCCACTCCGGCGTCGCCGAGGCGAGGATCTCCGCCACGTCCCCGGCCCGCCCGCTCATCACGTAACTGGCCGCCAGGGCCCCCTGCACGGTGAGGCGATCGCCCGCGAACTGGCTGCGCCGGTCGATGAGCGAGAGGTAGTACTCCCGGGCACGCTCGAGCGCGCGCTCCGCGAGCTCCGTCTCGCCCCGGTCCACGTAGTGGCGCACGATGACCATCGGGGTCTCGATCGCGGCCGCCGAATAGGGGTAGATCTGCTGCGTGCGCCGCAGCAGCGACAGCGACTCGTCCCAGGAGCCCTGCCGCTCGAGGACCTGGGCGCGCGTCAGCATCGCCCGCGAAACGACCGCTTCCGGGGCGCCTGGCGCGTCCTCGAGCGCCCGGAACGCCTGCAACGCGCCCGCCTCGTCGCCCCCCTCGAGCTGCAACTCGATCAAGTCGTAACGCGCGGCGAACGCCGCGTCCGTGTCCGGATACTTCTGGACCACGCCGGCCAGCACCGGCTCCGCGGCGGCGGCGTCCTTGCGAGCGAACGCGTGGATCTCGCCGAGCAGCAGTTCGAGCCCGGCGGCGTCGGCGGCCAGGCCCGGCGTCGCGATGGCCCCGGCGAGTTCGCGGGCGGCGTCGTCCCATTCGCCGCGCACCATGTGGAGCTGAATACGTCCCAGACGGGCCTGGTCGGCGCGGGGCGAACCCGGCCACGTGGCCACGACGCGGTCGTAGAACCCGGCCGCGAGGCGGGAGGATTCGTCGTAGCGCTCGTGGTCGCCGTTCTCCTGGTACATCCTCACCAGCACGATCGGAATGTTGAGAAAGACGTCGTCCAGCTCGACACGCCCGGACCAGAAATCGGGGCTCTCGACGATGGCCGAAAACATGCGCGCGCACTGATCCAGCGCCGCGCTGCTTTCGCCCGCCATGTACATCGACCGCGCGGCGCCGAGGCGGGCTTCCAGCGCGCTGCGCAGCGGGATCGAGCCGCGCTCGACGGTCTCGCGATACATGCTGCCGGCGTCGACGTAGCGCTCGCTCAAGAAGTACAGGTTGGCGAGCGCGATCCGGGAGGACAGCAGGATGTGTCGAATGTCGTCGACGACGGGTGCGCGCCACGAGTCGGCGCCGGGGTCCGCGAGCGGGTCGTCGGCGACCACGCGCTGGTAGGCGTCGATGGCGAGCCGGGTGTCGTTCTGCGACGCCTGCATGAACGAAAGGTTGATCCGGCGCTGAAAGAACTGCGCGCGCCACAAACGCCGCTCGAGGTCGTAGCGCGCGCGAACGTCGTCCGTGGGCGCGCACGAGACGACGAGCGGCCACAGCGCCGCGACCCAGAGCCAGCGCGGGTACCGCGTCACCGCAGGCCGCCTTCCTCGGGCAGCGCGAGCGCGGTGGTGGCGGCAAACAAGAGGTAGGCCGTGAGCACTTCGAGCAGCGCCGATCCGAGCAGCGCGTAGAAGACGAGCTCGGGCTGAAAACGGGACGCAATGCCGTCCGCGCGCGAGAGCAGCGCGTCGAGCGGGGCATGGACGGCCAGGACCGTGACCACGACCAGGAGCGTCGGCGCGAAGTTCTGCGCCGCGTATCCGATGCTGGCCCGCACCGCCGGCAACGCTCCCCCGCCGCGCAGACGCAACACGATCGGCGTATAGACCAGGAACGTTTGCACGCAGGCGGTGACTGCTACGGAGCCCACGACGGCGGCGCGCGCCGGGAGCCCGGTGGGCAGCATGGCGGCGAGAGCGCCCAGGCCGTAGCCGACCGCGACGCTCGTCCCCACGAACACGACTCCGACTCCCAGCACGTGCGGGAGTGCGGCTCGAAACGAGGGACGCGGGCGCGACCGGCCGACCACGTGGTGGTCGACCATGAGCCAGACCCCCGCGCTCCACGCGGCGAAGCCGACGGTGGCCGCCAGCGGCAGGTAGATGCGCTGGTAGACCTCGGGCAACCGCACGAAGTGGAGCGGGTAGTGAAGCGAATCGGCGCCGCCCAGCGCCTGCACCACCGGGACCATGAACGAGGCGATGGGACTCGCCGTGAAGAACGCGAGCAGGACCAGGAGCGCGCACTGCAGCGCGCCGAACGCGGCGAAGGGGACGAACACGCTCGGCGCGCGGAACCCGAGCCGCATGTTCGCGAGTCCGTCGAGGTAGCTACTGATGGTCTGGGTCAGATTCATCGCGCTCCCGAAACAACCGTTCGATCTCCGTGTGTACGGTCCGCGCATAGGGCTCGACATGGCGTTGCGCCTGCGCGATGTCGGACGCAAACGGCGTCGAGATGCTGACGAACGCCACGTCCTGGGGCCGGCGCCTCAGGGCGCGACCGGCGAGCTCGAGCTTCAGCCCCACCTCGTCGGCGAGGACGCGGTCGCTGGTCTGGTACCAGTAACAGACGATCCGCCGCTCGAAACCGTTGTGCACGACCAGGGCCCGCAACTCGCCGGTCCCCCACGGCACCGGCCAGCGCGTTTCCTGCTCGATGTTCCATCCCGAACCCGGGTAGCAGTGCCGGGGCGAGTGGACCTGCGAGCCCTCGCGCTGGCGATCGAAATACCCTACGAAGACCCATACAGGCTCGTCCGCATCGGGTTCGTAGGTGCGGTAAAGCACCTCGCGCGCGCGCAGCGCATCGAAGAACTCCGGCTCGAGCGCCTCGTCGACGTACGCAGGCGCCACCCCGGCCAACCCCGCGCCGGCGAGCCCGAGATCTCCCGGATCCGCGGGTTCGGTGGCGCGCAGCGAATTGCCGGCGAGGGCCACCACCGCCAGTGCGATGGCGAGCGCTATCTGCGCGCGTGTCCGATCCACTCGAGCCCCTTTCCGCCGGCGACCAGGGCCAGAACCCCGGTGACGAATACCACGACCCCCGAGAGCTCGTGAAGGAAACTCTGCGCCGCCGCCGGTCCGGCGATGGCCGCGATGCCGGCGGTGAGCGAGAGCCGGGCCACGTTGGCGCCCACCGCGATGGGAATCACCAGCGCCAGGAACACGAGCCTGCGCACGACGCCGAGTGCGAGCCAGTCCAGCATGAACCACGCGAGTGTGCCCAGCGTCATGATCGACCGCAGGCCGCTGCAGGCAGCGACGACTTCCAGTGCGTATCCCTCCAGACGAATGACGTTGCCTTCGCGCACGAGCGGCATTCCGGCCAGGCTCAGGATCTCGGCCGCGATGCGCGAGCTCTCGAGCTGCAGGGGAAAGGTGAGGCGGTAGTACACGAGGTACGGGAGCGGGACCATGCACAACAGAAACGCGATCGGATAGGCGAGGACGCGAAAGCGCTCGCGCCCCTCGATCGTGATCACCATCCCGGCCACCACCACCACCAGCGACACCCGCATGGTGAACAGCTCGGCGGTGAGGAGGCCGAGCAGGTACAGGCAGACGCCGGCGCCGGTGACCCAGAGCCCGGCCCCGTCGACGCGAGCCGCGGCGGCAAGGAAGCGGTGGCGCCTCCGCCAGGCCAGGACGGCCGCCATGGGGAGCACGAAGAAGCCGTGGGCGTAGTTCGGGTCGTCCGCCCACTGGTGGGCCAGAGACGCCGCTACGAACCAGTACGCCGCGGCGAAGGAAAGCAGGAGCAGGATCGACGAAGCAACCGATCGAGGCGCGGGAACGGCGAGCCTCATTGCTCCGATTGCACCAGGAAGCGGCCGGCGGAATGCACCGCGCCCGAGCCGTCCGTGACCCGGACGAGATAGAGCGCCGGCGCCACCCGCTGCCCGGTGTCGTTGGTGAAGTCCCAGGACCAGGTGAACCCGTCCGCGCTGCTCTGGAAGCGCCGCACCGCGACGCCGGTCGCGTCGAAGATCCTGACCAGCCATGCGCGCGGCAGATTGCGAACCTCGAGCGGTCGGTGCGGATCGTCGGCCCAGAAGCCGTCCGGCACGATGGCGCCGGTGCTGGATGCAAGGTCCGTCCCGACGGTGAAGGTGAACACCAGCGGCGTGGCGCAGTTCTGTACCGCAGCGCGGTCGCACGCCTCCACGTCCACGCGGACCTCGGTCCCGCTGCCGAAGGCGGTATCGGGCCGGTAGCGAATTTCGGCGCTGGTCGGCGTGCCATCGACGGTGAACACGACCGGGGTTCCGTTCACGCGCATTTCCACCGAGGCGAAGTCTATTCCCAGGCCGCCATCGGCGAGCGACACCACGAGGGTCGGCCTCGGTTCCACCCCGATCGCACCCGCCCCCGGGCTCACGACCTGAATCGTCGGCGCGGTGACGTCGTTGGCGGCGGCGGAGCCGGTTCGAAACGTCCAGTTGCGGCTCATCACGTTGGCCGGGTTCGCGCGGTCGGAGGCGGTCATCTCCACCAGCACGTCGGTGTTGGGAGGAAAGTCCGACGCGGGGTTGCACTGGACCGCGTAGCCGTTGCTGGCGGGTGTGAGCGACGGCGTGATCGCCACTCCGTTTGCCATCACCTGGATGGAGCTGGCGCTCACACCCGTCTTGTCGTCCGTCAGCACGAAATAGATGTTTGCGTTCAGCGGTACACCGGTCGCCCCCGGCGCCGGCGCCCGCTGGCTGATCGAAGGCGCCGCGACGTCGGTTCCCTGCGCGACCAGGGTCACCTCGGACGAATAGCCGCTGAACGTGCCTGCACCGGTGTAGGAGCGCACCGCGAAATAGTACGTTCCGGCGGCGAGGGCGCAACGCGACGCGGTGGTGGTGTTCCCCGCGTCGACCGAATCCGTGTAGGCGGCCTGGCTGCGGCGCCGGGTACCGAAATACATCCGATAGCCGGTGACGGTGGGGTCGCTGACCCGGTTCCACGTGACCTGCGCGCAGCCGAGGGTGGGCTCCGTCACTCTCACGTTGGTCGGCGGCACCGGTCCAGCCGTGTTCTGGTTGCTGATGGTCGTGGTCGAAGGCGCGGATCGCCCGCTCCAGCGGTCGAACGAGTTGTGCGCGCGCAGCGCGAAGTGGTACGTCCCGGTCTGCATTCCACAGCGGGTATACGTCGACTGGGTGCCGTTCTTGACGATGTCGAGCCGGTCGATCGACAACGAGTCGGTGTAGACGCCCGGATTACCGCCCCAGAGCAGCGTGTAGTCGGTCACGTAGTCGGTGACCGCGGCGCTATTCCAGCGCAGGACCACACAGCCGTCGGTGCTCCCGGTGGCGACCAGTCCCGCGGGGACGGCCGGGGTGACGGGCTGGATGCCGGTGAGGGTAAACACGTAGACGTCGCCGGTCTGGGTGACATCTTCGAGCGTGATCGACGTGGCCGGGCTGGCGACCTGGCTGCCCGCCGCAGCCCCGTTCTTCCGGATGTTGTAGTTGCCGGCCGGCGCCAGATCGAAGATCAGGAATTGCGTGTTGCCCGCCGCGGGTTGCGATCCTGCGGATGCCTTGCCGGCGGCGTGTGTGCTTGCCGCGGCGACGACGAGCGCCACGAACAGAACGATCGAGAATGCATGACGGACCATGATCCACCCCCGGCCGCGCGCCGGCGGCACGCCTTGGGAATCATCGAATCGAATCGACGCCAACTTGTTACAGAGCTTGAGTCGCGACGGTCAGGGGCTGCAAGAACCGTGCACGGCGGCCGGGGCTGGGCCCGCACGTGACCGAGACACACCATTGGAGATTCCGCCGGGGAGGTCAAGGAGAATGTCGGCGTAATTCCCCGGCGTTCCGCGGCCCCGGGTGGGACCGGGGCCCCTCGCTAGAAGCGGTACTCGAAGCGTTCGATGCGCTCGATCGCGTCCCGGTCCCCCGCTTCCAGCACGCGCACGGCGCGAACGAGCTCCCACGGGGTCGAGAAATGAACGACGTGGCGCTCGCCGTCGTCGTAGCGGGCGAGCAGGTCGGCGAAAAGGGCGACCAGGCTTCCCGGTCCGTCCCCCAGCAGGCGGGCCGAATTCCGCTCCTGTGCCCCGTGCGTGTGCGCCTTGATGAACACCCAGCGCGGGAAGCCGGCCACCGTGATGCCGGTGCGGACCCACGCGTCGAGGCGGTCGGGGGTCGGTGGGTTCGACCCGGTCAGGTCGCCGTTTTCGATCGCGGGAAGAACGCCCCTGCGCCGCTGCTTCCAATTCACCCCGAGCGGCCCCGTCACGATGAGCGGGCCCGCCGGGCCCGCGACTCCGAGTTGCGCGTCGACGCCGCGAAAGTGCGCGCGCGGGGCACGGGGATCCCCGGCCGCGTAGTAGATCCGGTTGATCACCGGCGGCTGCGACGGGTGCGGCGCCGACGGCAGCGTGAAATCGCCGTAGCAGCCGGTCTCGCGCAGGACGACCAGCTCGTCGTCGACGCCGCAATCGCGGCCGCGCCGGCCGGAGTTACCGAGCACCCAGTTGCCGTGGATGAAGGCGTACGTCGCCTCCCGGGTGAACGGGTCGTCGTGGAGCAGCCCGTGCTGCTCGCGCAGCGTCCGCTTGAAGGCGAGCAACTTGCTCCGGAGCGCCTCCGAGGTGTCGCGGTCGTGGTGGAGGTGGATTTCGACTTCGCCGAAGCCCGCGCGCTGGACTTCGGCCAGCGTCTCGACGCAGCGGGGTTCGAGCGCGTATTCCTCCTGCGGGTAGAAGAACCCATGACGCGGCGGCCGCCCGCCCCGGTCGTGGAAACGCGCCGCGATCTCGGGGTAGCGCTCGCGCCAGCGCTGCGCGCGTTCCCGCGCGAGTTCGCGGTCACGGTTGTGCCAGAAGGGCTCGAAGTGGTCGACGATGCAGAAGAAGACGTGGCGAACTCCGTCGGCGCGGGGGCCACGCCGGCGGGCCAGGCCGGCGCGAACGATGAGGTCGAGGTTCTTGCCCCGGACCAGGCGCCACAGCGCGACGCCGGTAGCGGCGGCGGCGAGCCCGAGGATCGACAGGAGGACCGGCGTCACGCGGTCACCACGCCATGTAGAGGAACAACTTGGTGAACAGCCATCCGCCGATCGCGCACAGGAACGCGTACACGAAGTCCTTGCGTTCGAACAGGACGTACTTCTCGTCGCTCGTGCGCACGAACATCTGGGTCACGGCCGTGCTCAATCCGATCATGATGTAGAGCAGTTCGCTGTACGTGCGTGAGAGCCAGTACGCCCCCAGACAATACGCGATCAGGCTGTAGCGGAGCGTATCGACATAGAGCGCCAGCGAGCGTTCCCCGCGTTTCTTCAGCTCGTGGGCGATGAACGTGTTGTTCTTGATCGAGAGGTAGATCAGCATGACCCACGCGTACAGCCCGAAAATGCCCAGCTCCGCCGCGCACAGGACGAAGGAGTTGTGGGCGGTGCGGAAATGATACTCGGTGAAGTTGTTGTAGCCCACCCCGAACGGGATGAACTGCTCGAACAGATCGATGCCGATCCCCCACGCCTGGATGCGCCCGTACGCGGATGCCTCCTCGGTGGAGATGGTGGACATGCGCGGTCCCAGCACGAACAGGACGAACATGGCCAGCCCGCCGACGCCGTAACCGAGCACCTTTCCCAGCCGCCGGCTCAAGAGGATCATGAGCAGCGCGCCGAACGCCATCAGGCCGCCCCGCGACTGGGTGAGATAGAGCGCGTACGCCAGCAGCGCGAGGGTCAGGAAGGCGAACAACTTTTCCACCGGTTTCGCGCGCTCGAAGAGCTGCAGGAAGAGAAACGGCATCACCATGACGAGCGCGAGGCCGAGGTCGTTCGGGTCGGAGAAGATGCCGATCGCCTGGATGCGCCCCTCGTAGGTCTGCTGGCCGCCGAGTCCGAAGCCGGTGAAATACTGGACGATGCCCTGCACGGCGAGCGCCACCGTGAGCACGACCAGCAACTTGATGATGAAACCGAGTCGCCGGGGGGTGTCGACCAGGTTGGCGATCAGGAAGTACATCATCAGGATGGCGAGGAACTCGGTGGCGGCGCTGACTACTCCGGCCACGACCATGGTGCGCATCTGCGAGAGCAGAATCGCGGCGAAGAACCACAGCATGACCCAGTTCTGGGGCGCGTGTGCCACGCGGATCTGCCGTTTCTGGACCGCCATGTGCAGAATGAAGAGAGCGATCGTCGCTGCGCCGATCAGCAGCATCACCGGGGCACCCATCAGGCCGGGGACGTAGTCCTGGGGGCGCAGGTAGAGAAACAGCAGGTAGTTCACCAGGCCGACGAAAGGCTGCACGAAGAGCACGGTGACCCCGACGATTCCCGCGCCCGCGGCGATGGCCATGCCGGTGGAGTCCAGCATCAGCTTCGTGACCACCAGCGCGAGCAGGCACGTGATCACGAACGTGACCGCAACGGTGACGCGGCGATTATCCATCGCACCTCCCCGCCGCACCGCGGAGCAGTCCGTCGAGACGCGCGGCGATCGCGGCATGGGAGTACGCGCGAACCTGCGGGGGCACCGGGGTGGTGGGACCGCCGTCGCGACGGACGGCGACAACAAAGCGAGCCAGCGTCGCGGCGGCAGCGGCGGTATCGGGGCCGACGATCACCTCGCCGATCCCGGCCTCCCGCACGAGCGCCGCGGAGTCGCCTTCCGGCACCAGCGCCAGCACACGTCGCCCCGACGCGAGGTATGGATACGCCTTGCTGGGGACGCACGTCCGCCAGCTCTCGCGCTGCGGCAGGAGCAAAAGCAAGCCGCGCGCGCGGCGCATGGCGCGCAGACTCTCTTCGTGCGAGACGAAGCCGCGCCGTTCGACCCGGCTCTCCAGCCCGCGCTCGACGACCTTGCGCCACTCCCGGGGGTCGACGTTACCGTATATGGCCAGACGCGGCGCCCCCGCCGGGTCGTCCTTCGCGAGCCGCGCGACCACGTCGACGTAGAGATCCATCATGCCGGGATAGACCTCGCCCACGTAGGTGAGGTCCGCACTCTCGGAGGTCGTTTCGGCCGGAGCATCGAGCATGGAGTCGTCGAAGCCGTTCGTCAGCACGTCGACGCGCCCGGGGGCGAGAGCTGGAAAGGATGCCAGCAGCGCATCCCGGTTCCCGCGCGTATTGGCGAGGACCAGGTCCGCCGCCGAGAGCACGCGGCGTTCCAGCGCGCGATGCAGCGACTGCGAGAGCCGGCGGCGCGGATAGCGCGAGGGGGCCGTCCAGGGGTCGCGGTAGTCCGCCACCCACACGAAGCGACGGCGGCGTCGAACGGCGGTGACGACACACTGGCTGGAATGCGGCGGACTCGACGTGAGCACCGCGTCGAACGACTCGTGGTCGAGCAGGCGCGTGAGCGCACCGGCAAGCGCGAGCGACCAGCCGACGTGCACGTCGGGAAACGCGACGTCCTTCCACAGACCCGCGAGGCGCCGCCGGACGTATCCACGACTGCGCTCGGTGTCCGCGCTGCCGCGTGATGTGGACACCACCCGAACGCCGTCCGCCGCGCGGGAGCCGGGTGCGGCGGTCAGCACCGTCACCTCCCAGCCGGAGGCCGCCAGGTGGCGCGCCATCGAGGCGACGCGCAGACTCCCGGGCGTGATCCACGGCAGGTAGTGGTACGAAACGACGAGGAGCCGCGGCGTGTGCATGGTCACGCCGGCCGGATTCCCGCGCGACCGGTCATTGTATAGAGGAGTTTTCGCGCCTGGCGGCGCTGGCGCGCCCACGGACGTCCGCGGAACTCGTCCAGGAAATCGACCAGGTACGCGCCGGGCGCGAACACGGTCCGGCCGCGGAGCCAAAACGACGGCACCCCCCGGCGCACGATCTTCCCCGGATTTTCGCCGGGCCGATTCCGGTACCGCCACCGGTCACCCGAGCTCACGGTGACGGCGGCATAGTGCTCGCGCGCGAACTCCATCGCCTCATTATTGTATCCGCCCCCGGGCCACACCAGGAACTCGACCTGGGTGGCGAGGGTTGAGGCGATCACGCGCTTCGATTCCACGAGCTCGCGTTCGAGCCGGCCGCGGTACTCGTCGTCGGACTCGGGGCGGCCCCCGCCCGCGCGACCGGACCGAAAGCGCGCCAGCTCCGCGCGAAGGTGCTCGCGCCACCCCGCCCCGGCGAAGATCGCCGGCCCCCCTTCCCGCGCGACCAGCGCTGCGAAGTGCTCGGTCTCACCGGGGTCGGGAAAGAAGCGCCGGCACGCGAGCGATTTTTCGTGTGCGTACACCGGAACCCCGTAAGGGACGCGCGATTCTCCCGGGCGCTCGAGGTAGTGCGGCTTCGAGCCCGGCTCCGCGTTCCAGTCGAGCCAGTAGTGCCCGTCGCCCGGGTGATGGAAGTCGACCACCTCGTCGCTCACCGGGTACCAGGTGTGCGTCATCGCGTGGCACTGCACGTCGAGGAGCCCCGCCGCCAGCAACCGTCGCAGCTCTTCCCAGGACATGAAGCCCCGCACCGGGAGGTCGGCGTCCGCCAGACGCCCGCCCCACACGTCGCGCAGCGTGGGCCGGACGGCGTCCTGCGGGTGCACGAACTCGGGCGTCACCAGCACGGTCCCCGTGAATCCGTAGCGTTCGAGCAGCGGCGCCGCATAGACCCAGTTGTCGAGGTATCCGTCGTCGAAGGTGAGCACCACCGTCTTGCCCGCCAGCGGGCGCTCGCCCCGGACGTGTGCGTGCCAGTCGCGCAGCGTGGCGCTTCGATAACCCGCCCGGGAGAGCGCGCGCAGCTGGTCCTCGAACACGTTCGCCGGCGTGGTCAGGTTCGACCAGGCCCAGTCGGGCAGCACGCGCCCGACGCTGTGGTACATGAGAACGGGAACCGCGCCGTCGCCGGAACGCGTCATGGCCGCACCCCCGGAGCCCCGCGCGATCGGGCGCCCGCGAGCAGGTCGCCGACGCGCCGGCACTGTTCCTCCAGCCGCCGCGGGTAGTAGCGGCGCACGCGCGCCGTGTCGAACGCGAACAGCACCGCCCTGCCCCGCTTCGACGTGTTGCGGCGTTGCTTGGCGCACCGGAACAGGAGGCTCTTGAGGTAGTAGCCCCCCAGATAGATATCGAGCAGCGGGTCGCGTGGCCCCGGCCCGAAGTACCCCTCGAGGAACGGCGCGCGCAGCGCCTGCACGCGACTCCGATCGAAGAAGAGCTGGTGCGGGTACGGATTCATCGTCTCCAGCGTCACCAGGAAGTAGTCGATGTCCTCGTAGATCGGGGCGGGCGTGCGATAATTCAAATCGAATACGTACACGAAATCGTCCCCCGCGTGCGCATTCTGGGGGCCGTAGTCGCCGTGCTGGTCGGACACGGCGACGCGCTGGTCGCGCCCGAACGCGTGCAGCGCGCGCACCGAATCCCGCACGCGGGCGGCCGTCGCGCGGCCGAAGCCATGCGCCAGGAACAGCGCGATCTTTTCGTCGACGCGGGCGACGAATTCGTCGCCGAAGGGCGCGGTGTCGCCCTGCCGCGTCAACTGGTGGTACACCGCGAGCCATTCGCCGCACCGGCGCACGGTCGTCTCGAGACGGCGGGCCGCGTCGCGCCCCGCGAAACGGCCGCCGTCGCGCAGTATCACGCGCGAGAGGCGCTCTCCCCCGACGCGTTCCATCAGGAGCGCGTTCACGTCGTCGTAGAAATCGAGCGGACGCGGGACGCGCACTTCGCCTCCCGGTCCAAGGCGGTCGTGCATTGCCTGCAGGTGGCGGTACTCGGTAAGGCCTTCGTTGTTGTCGTCGAACACGGGCGCGAACTTGACCACGATCGCGCGCGCGGTTCCGTCGGGGGCGCGGGTCTCGGCGAGGAACAATGGATAACTGGACGCCTCGCCGAGCCGGCGCAGGCTCACCTGCGCGGACGCGGAATCGAGCGGCGTTTCCGGGAAGTATCGGGAAATCCGGGAACGAATGCGCTCGGCGATGTCGCCCAGCATGGCCGCGGTCACGACCACGCCGTCGTCGGCGTGGACGGTCGCTGGCGGATTCACGACACCGGGCACGACATTCCTCACGAGCGCCGCTTGGCCACGGCCTGCTCGAAAACCGCGTCGAGCCGGGCGTAGTTGGCGCGCCAATCGTAGCGGCTGACGACGAGCTCACGACCCGCCTTGCCCAGCGCGATCCGCAGCGCGGGGTTGCGCAGCAGTGCGACGGTGTGCGCGGCGAACTGCTCGGGGTCGTCGGTGATCATCGCGGTGCGGCCGTGCTCGAGCGCGATCCCCTCTGCACCCACCGAGGTCGTGACCAGCGGCTTCTCCATCGCCAGCGCCTGGAAGACCCGGTGCTTGGTCCCGGCGCCGACGCGAAGCGGCAGCACGACCACGGCGGCACGCTGGATGTACTCGCGGATGTCGGGGACCTGGCCGGTGACGACCACCCGGTCGCTGGCCAGACGCCGGATCGCCTCCGGCGGCGTCTTGCCGGCCAGCGTCAGCTTCACACCCGGGATCTCACGCCGCACCCGCGGGAGGATCTCGTCGTGGAAATACAGCGCGGCGTCGTCCTGCGGGGGCCAGCCGAAGTTGGCGAAGTAAACGACGCTGTTCTCTTCCGTCGCCACGTGGTCCAGGGGGCGAAAGAACTCGACGTCGGCGCCGTTGGGGACGGTGGTCACGTCCGCCTGCGGCGCAATGCGCAGGAACTCCTCGCGGTCGCCGTCGGAGAGCGTCACGATCTTCTCGGACATGGCAGCGACCTGCTGCTGGCAGCGGATGAAGCGCGGGATCTGCAGGCGGACGAACGCCCGCAGCGCGGGGTTGGGATGGACGCTGCCGAAGCGCCGCCACAGCACGTGCTCGACGTTGTGCGCGTCGAACACGAACGCGGCGCGCCCCTTGTGGGCGGCGTACTGGCCCACGTGCAGAAAGTGGGCGTGGATGACATCGATGTTATCTTCGCGCACCATGCGTTCGACGGCGCGCGCCATCTCGGCGCGCCGGTACTCGGAGATGATGAACGGCCGCGAGCCCGCCAGACTGCCGACCGCCGTCGCAAGCCGCTTCCAGCGCGGGCGCACGAGGTCGATGCCGACGATCTTCCTGCAGTAGGGTTCGAGGTCGCGGAAGTGGTCGCGGCCGTGTCCGTCGAGCAGGAACGAGAGCAGGTACACCTCGTGGTGCTTCGAGGTTTCCTTGAGCAGGCTGAAGTTCCGGATTTCCGCGCCGCCGAGCAGCGGCCAGATCGCCTTGGCGGTGAGGACGAGAACTCTCATACGTGAAACGAACGCCGGCCACAAACGGCGAGGTCGCGTGGACTTATACCACGCGACCTCGGTACTCAACAACGAACGTTTCCGACCGCCCGGGCGCGACTACTGGCTGGCGACCGGCGTCGACGGCGAAAGAATGTCCTCCAGAGTGAACGACAGCGAGCCGGCCTCGCTGGCCACGTGCTCGCCGCCCTGGCTGACCGTGACCGCATGCCCGTCGCTCCGGCGCGCGACCTCGATCGTGTACCCCATGCCCGGCACGAGATCGAAGAGGTGCTGCAGGCCCTGCAGGTCGAAGCCGACCTCGTAGGTGAAAGCACCCGCCGGCGCGGCCCCGGCCGGGTCCGAGGAGAACATGACGACGTGCTCCTGCGCCGGGTCCTTGATCACCGCGCCCACCATCTGCCCCTCCTTCGAGCGCACGAGCGTCGTCGCCGCCATCGACGGGGTGGAAGACGTCGTTCCCAGGAACACGTTGAGGAACTGATAACTCGGCCGCACGGTGGTGTCCTTGAGCTCCATGCGCCAGGTCTGCATGCGGTCCTCCGTGCTCATCGCCTCTTCGTCCACCCAGCCGATGGACGGCGACTGCGGCAGCAGCACCTTGTGGAACAGGCGGCCCGGGCCGTTGGTGACCGACCACACGCCGCCCGACTGGGTCGGCTGCGTGTACGGGTAGTGGAACATGCTCAAGACTTCCGACGACGTGAACCCGTTCGAGAGCGAGATCCGGTCGAAGGCGACCACATATCCGGGGAGGATGTGCACCAGCTCGCGCTGGAACACGTCGACCATCTTGTCGTCGCCGTGGCTGTACTCGCCGGGGTTCGTCCAGTAGGCGTCGCTGGCGTCGCCCACCGCGTAGGTGTAGGTCGGCGCTGCCTCGTACTTGACCATCGACCCGGTTCCATCGCCGAAGCGCTGCGACGTGTTCGCCACCACGATGGTATTGTGGAAATGCGCGGAGCGCGGGAGGCTGCTCGAATACGGCTGCGTGTCGGTCAGCATCCAGCCGTCGACGCCGACCGAGGGGTTGCCGACATAGATCGAGAAGTGGTTCTGGTCGCTGTGCTGGTGTCCCTGGACCCGGTCCGTGCACGTAAACGTCACCGACACGGCGTTGTCGGTCCAGTTGGAACGGCTGTTTACCCAGTCGATCCCCTCCGAGTAGTAGCGCGTGGGCAGCTCCGCATAATTGCGCTCCGGCAGTTCCGGCTGCTCCAGGAAATAGTCGACCGGGATCATCTCCGAGATCCCGTTCATATAGGTGACGTCGTGGTTGCACCAGTACTGCGCGTACTGGCTCTCGATCGTCCCCTTGAGCCCCTCGGCGAGCAGCAGCATCTCATGGCGGTCGTACGGGTTGACCGTCAGCGTGGGCTCCTGGGAAGCGTCACCGCCGGTATAGAGCACGCGGTTGTTCGGCTGCGCGGAATACAGCTCGTAGCGCACGGACTGGCGCGCGAACGGGTGCGACGGGTCGTTGAAATAGTCGACCCCGGCGGTCTCCTTGAGCAGGAGGAACGCCTCGAAAATGTGTCGCTTCATGGCGCGCCCGTAATTCTCCCCTTCCAGCCAGCCGCCGCCGTTGCCGGCCCCGTCGAGCGCGGGGAACATCTGCTCGCTGAACTTGGCCTTGAGGAACTCGTACACGTCGGTGTAGCGGTCCGACGACGCGTCGCGCGAATTCATCAGGTAATACACGTTGTAGGTCGTCCCGTTGTGGACGAATGTCCCCGGGTTCTCGCCGTAGGTGGCCAGCGCCACGTAGGTCGTGGCCAGCAGGTAGTTGTAGAAGTAGTTCTGGTACGGGTTCGACGTTGCCCAGTCCCCGGTGTCGAAGATCGCGTTGGCGTCGGGCTGGTCGCTCCAGGTCACGAACAGCATCTTGTTCATGTATCCGATCCACGCCGACTTCTGGGCCGGCGTGAGCAGGTCGTAACACCAGTCGTAGACCAGGCACACGTTGCGCATGAAGTCGCGCACGTACAGGAACTTGTTGTTGGCGTTTCCGATGCAGGTCGCGCCGCACGCCACCAGCGCGTCCACCTGCTGGATGGCGGTGGTCGCGTAGGAGGTGTTTCCCGTCACCACGTAGGCGAGGGCGAAGTGCCACGTGTCCGCCTTCCCGGGCTTGTTGTCCACGAAATCGAAGAACGAGTTCGAAAACGCGGTTGGCGTGCAGTTGGGGATCGGGTTGCCATTGTCGTCCAGGCAGGCGTTGCGCCGCAGCTCCTGCAGGCGGCCGCCGACCAGCGAGAGGCGCGGGTGACCGGCGGGAATCCCCGTGCTGGCGGTGCCGTTCTTCAGGAACACGGATACGCCCGCGGAGGTGGCGACGTTGCCGGCGTCGTCGTGCGCACGGGCAGAGATCGTGTAGAAGCCGCTGGGGTACACGTTCGGGTCGACGGTGGTCGAGTACGGCGACTGGACGTCCGGTGAGCCCAGTGCCGCGCCGTCGAGCAGGAACTCGACCGACGCGACCATGACGTTGTCGCTGGCCGTGGCCGTGACGGTGCTGGTGTGATCGATGGTGGAATTGGCGGCCGGGGCCGTGAGCGTGACCGTCGGCGGGGTCACATCGCCGGTGGGAGCGCCGCCGAGTTCGTACGCGCCGGCGTCGTGGCGCACGCCCGCCGGTCGCGCCACCCCGTCGCGGTCCACGGCCGGGGCGGGACGCCCCTGGTAGTTCGGTACCCCGCGATCGATTGCGGCCGAGGCGGTGGCGAGGTGGAGGTTGCGCCCCGTCGCGTCGACGAAGAGGCCGGTCGACGCCGTGACCTGCAGGTTCGAGGCGCCGTCGACGAGATTGCCCCCGACCTCGTCCACGATGAGCTTGCTCGAGCTCGAGGCCACGCAAATGTTATTGAAAATCACGTTGCTGGTGGAACCGTCGGTCAGGCGGATGCACGCGATGCGCGGTTCGACCACCGTGTTGTTGACGATCAGGTTGTTGCTGCTCGGCTTTCCGCAGGAGGGACCCACCTGGTCGGCGAGATGAATGCCGCCGGCCCCCGCCGAGATGCCGTTGTCGTAGATGACGTTGTTCTGGATGGTGGACGCCTGCATCGAGATGATGCTGAATCCCTTCCAGTTGTTGTCGTGGATGAAGTTGTTCTCGATTAGCGCCCCTTCGATGATGCCGTCGCCGCCCTCCCAGCAGTCGCCGTTTACCTGCACGCCGTTCTTGGCGTTGCCGAAGCATTCGTTACCGCGGATGACCGGGTTATCGTTGGGCGTATTGCTGTTGCTGACGTAGATGCCGTGCTCGCCGGTGGATGCCGACACCACGTTGTTTTCGATCACGATCGTCGGGGTCCAGCCGGTGAGGATGCCCGTGAGCCCGCTGCGCCGCACCGTGTTGTTGCGAATCACCACGCCGGTCGCCTGGACGGCGCGGATCCCAACCCGCGGCGCGTCTTCGACCACGAATCCGTCGATGACGACGTAGTTTGCGCCCTCGAGGTTGATGTTGTCCGGGGTCGACGAGTTCTGCTGGTTGACCAGCGCGCCCGATCCGCTGGCCACGAAGGTGATCGGGCTGGATGCGTTTCCGTCGGAGGTGATCTGGAAGCCGACGTAGGTGCCGTCGGCCACGTGGACGACGTCGCCGGCCACGGCCGTGTTCGCGGCCTTCTGGAGCGTTCGCCAGGCAGCGGCGGAAGTCCCCGGGTTGGAGTCGTTGCCCGAGGTGGACACGTAGCGGTCCGCGGCGCGAGCGGTCGCCCCAGAGACCCCCACGAGGGCGATCGTGGTCAGGTGGACACAGAGGGTCCGGATGGTGTTGCGCGTCATCGCATGCTCCTTACGTCGTCGATCGCGACGGGGCCTGGAGGGACGCGCGCGGACAGGGATCGCGCGTGTTCCCCGGAGGCGTTCGTCATCTCCCCGCAGGCCATCGCGGCCATGGGGTCGGCATCGAACGCCGCTATCGGATCAGTCACTGGGTGAATTCCGGGGCGAATCTGCAAGCCGTGTACCAAGTTACACATGACAGCCCGACGGCACGATTCACCGCCATGAGGCGCACGGCAATGCGCAAAAGATGACGCGGGGCGGCACGATCTGCAATCTATTTTATTCGACGGTCCCGCGCGCGAGCGGCGGGCCTACTGGCGGCGAACGCCCGCCAACCCCTTGCAGAAGTCCCGCACGTCGCGAAACGCCATCGCACCGCGGCGCAGCGGGTAGAAACTCTCCGGGTTCAAGATCAGGCGCTCGGTGAGAAACTTCGAGCGCGAAATCCACCCGAGCGCCCGGATGGGGAGATCGAGCTCGGCCGGCTCGAACGGGGTGTGCAAGCCTTCAAAATCGCCATCGATGTCGATGTGCTCCACCGCGATCTGCCCCAGCCCGGCCTCGGCTGCCCAGCGGACGTGTCGCGAGGTGTAGGGGTCGATGCCGACCAGGCGCATGGCCACCGAGTCGAGCGCGACCACGTCGGTGCTCGCCAGCACGACGTCGAAGCGGCGCGCCTTGCCGTTGATGGGGCCGCGGCCCTCCATGGCGACGATCCCGTCCATGACCGCGATGCGCGGCTTCGCCACCTGGTTGATCAGCACCAGCACGCGGTCGAGGCGCGGGTGGAGCAGGATGCGATTGTGCTGCGGGTAACACCCGAACTGGTTCTTGAGCGCCCCGGTGAACACCGTCGTGGCGTGGGTCTTGAGGACCGGCAGCGTGATGAACACGTCCGCCTCCAGGAGCGTGCGCGCGATCGGCCAGCCCTTGAGCTCCTTCTCCCCCGTCTCCACCCATTCGTCCTTGGAGAAATTCAGCGCGCGCGCGCCGTGCCTGGCAATGATCGGGTAGTAGCCGCTGACCTCGAACGCGTCTTCGGTGGGATAACGCATCCCGTTCGATTCGCCGACGACGATCGAGTCCGTGCGCTCGCGCACGGCGCCGAGGACCGCGTCCAGGAGGAGCGGGTGGGTGTTGGAGGCCTCGGCGTTTTCCTTGAACGGCGTGCTCAGGTTCACTTTAATGACGACCCTGGCGCCCTCGCGCACGATGTTGCGAAAGCCGACCCCGTCGAGCATCTCGCGCACCGCGCGCTCCACCGGCACCTTGGCCACGGACCGAACGAATACCCGGCTGCGCGTCATCGTGTTTTCACCTCTGGTTGCGAACGCGCCCGCCGCGCCGACAGGGCGTCGTAGAGCGCGAGGTAGCCGCCCACCATCGCGTCGATTCCAAACCGTCCTCGGGCTCGTTCGGCGCCGCGCTCGCCCATGCGCTTCGCGCGCGAGCGGTCGCCGAGCACTTCGCCGATCGCGGCCGCGAGTGCGGCCGGATCGCGCGGGGGCACCAGTCTCCCGGTCTCGCCGTCGACGACCACCTCGGGGTTTCCGCCGACCCGGGTGGCCACCACCGGCAGCCCGGCCGCCATCGCTTCGAGCAGAGTCACCGCGAGCCCTTCGGTGGCCGAGGATAGCACGAAGACATCGAAGGCGGACAGCACGTCGGCGACGTCGTCGCGCCGGCCCGCAAACACCACCGCGCTCGACAGGCCCCGCTCGTGAACCGCCCGCTCCAGATCCGCGCGCAGCTCGCCGTCTCCGACCACGAGGAGCCAGGCGCCGGCGTGCGCCCCGCGGACGCGCAGGAACGCGTCGAAGAGATTCACGTGATCCTTGGCCGCGGTCAAACGCGCGATGATCCCCACCACCGGGGCGTCGTCCGGGATGGAAAAGTCCGCGCGCACGCGCCGCCGCGCATCGCCTCCGCGCACATAGCTGCGCGCGTCGACGCCGTTGACGATAACGTGGACCCGCCGGTCCCGCACCGCGCCCGCCGCGAGGGCGACGCGGCGAGCGTCGTCAGAAACGAACACGACGTCGTCCACCAGGCGCAGGCGCTGAAACGTCCGGGTCGCGCGCCGGCCCGACGTCTTCGCCCCGTGCGCGGTGTACACCACCCCGGCGACGCGCGCGGCCCGCGCGCAGACCGCGCCGTATACCAGCGGCGAGTAATTGTGACAGTGCACGATGTCGACTCGGTCCGCGCGCAGTGCGCGCGTCATACGGGCAAGCAAGCCGTAGTCCAAACCCGGCGCCTTCGCGAACGGGCGGACGCGGAACCCTTCCTGCGCCAGCCCGGTTGCGAGCGCGCCGCCTTCCCCGAGCGTGTACAGGATCGAGCGGTAGCGGGCCGGGTCGGTGGCGCGCATCAGGGTGATCACGACCCGCTCCAGTCCCCCGACGTCGAGGTTCTGGACGACGTGCGCGACCGTGCGTGGCGCCGCGGGACTCGTGCTCTGCGCGCGCGCGGCCACGGCTAGGCGCGGGCCTCCCGCTCGCGCCAGTACGCGAACGTCCGGCGCAACCCCTCGTCGGTCGGCACCACCTGGCGCCACCCGATGCTCTTCAGCCGGGCGTTGGAAAAGCGGTTGCCCTTCCACAGCGAGGCCGTCCGGTAAGGCGTGAACACCGCCGGCAGCTGCCCCCCGGAGCGGCGCGAGTAGCGTTCTACCGCGTGCGACACCATCTGCATCGCCGGGTACGGCACGGCGACGGTGCGCAGCGCGCGCACCTCCTTGCGGTAGCGGCGCAGATAGCCGGCGCACGACGGCGGATCGTCGTCGCACACGTTGATAACCGAATGAGCGGACGGATTGCGCGCCGCCACCACCAGCGCTTCCGCACAGTTGGTGACGTAGGAGACGGGCAGCGGATTCCCTCCGCCCAGGCTCAGGAGCACGCCGAACACGCTCACGCCGACGCGCGCGGAAAGGGGCGCCCCGCCCGGTCCGATGATCACTCCCGGGCGCAGCGCCACGCCCGGAAACCCGTAGCGCTCCCGGTACTCGTGGAAGAGGGTTTCCTGCCGCCACTTCGAGTACGAATAGGGGTCACGCTTTTCCGGCGTGGGTTCCAGGGCCGTGGTCTCGTCGACCAGCGCCCCGTGCGGCAGCGACGCCACCTCGTACACGCCGAAGGAGCTCACCAGCACGACACCGGTGCCGGGCTGGGCCGCGACCGCGTCCAGGAGCCGTTTTGTCCCCACCACGGTGTTGAGAAACATGTCGGCCGCGGAGCCTTTCATGGCGGCGGCGAGATGAAACACGATGTCGACGCCGCGCACGGCGGCCTCGACGTCGGCGCGCACGGTCACGTTCCCCCGCGCGAACTCGACCCTCGCGCCGGGGTGCGCCTCCGTCATCTGCGCGAGGTGGGTCACGTCGCTGCCCGGGCGCACGAAACACTTCACGTCGGTGTACCCGTGCGCCAGCAGTCTCGCCACCAGCTCGCCACCGAGGAATCCCCCCGCCCCCGTGACCAGGCACTTCACGAGTCCTCACCCCGGGGGGCGATCTGCATCCAGATCGTGTCCATCACCGCGGCGAGGCGCCGCATGTCGTCGTAGGCGATCGGCGGCGGGCCGTCGGTGCGGATCGACTCGTAGAAACGCTCGATCAAGTGGTGCATCCCAGCGAAGAAGTGGAAATCGGCGCGCGCGAAACGGCGGACGTTGCGCCAGCCCTGGCGTCGATACTCGCCCGCGCGCTTGAACGCCGGGAGCAGCCGGCCGATCTGGCTGGGCAGCGTGGGGCCGGCTTCGAGCACGACCGTGCGGATCGAATAGTCGGCGTGCAGGATTCCGCGCGACCCGTAGACCCGCAGGAAATGCGACACCGGGTTCACATGCGACGTGAAGGTGGCGTAGCCGGTGACGCTATTCCCGAGCAGCGTCACGCGCAGTTCGTCGTGCATGCGGTCGCGCACGTCGCCGAAGGCGTGCGGGCGGCGACGGGTCGCGAACGCGTGGACGGCCGGCTCGGGGTCGGTGACGAACTCGAGGACCTTGTTGAGCATGTGGTCGACGTTGTTGTGGAACAGCCGGCCGGGGAGGGTGTGCACCCAGTGGCGCGGGTCGCCCAGGATGGCGGCGCCGAACGGGCCCGCGAGGCTGTAGCCAAAGTGACTCTCGACGTGGACCGGCTCCCCGATGGCGCCGCCCGCGATCAAACGGCGCATCTCGAGCGCCGGTGGATCGAAATGAAAGCTGTGTCCCACCGTGAGCTTCCGGCCCGTCCCCCGGGCCCGGTTGATGATGGCGTCGACGCCGGCGACATCCAGGGCGAGGGGCTTTTCGACGTAGACGTGCGCGCCGGCGTCCAGCGCGCGGGTGGCGAGCGCCACGTGCGACTGGGGAGGGGTCGTGATGTGCACGACATCGGGCGCGCGCGTCGCGAGCAGCTGTTCGAAGTCGTCGGTGAAGTGGGACAGCCCGAAGCGTCGCGCGAGCTGCTCGGCCATGATCGACTCCAGGTCGCACACGCCGACGATGTCGACGCCGGGCATCTTCTGGAGCTCCCCGACGTGGGCGTCGGCGATCTTTCCGCACCCGACCACCGCGACGCGCAGCGTCTTCATGCCACGCCCCCCGCGAGAATCCGATGGAGGTCGTCCGCCACGTCGTGCCACGTGCGCGCGCGCGCGGCGCGCACGAGGGCGTCGGTGTCCCACGCGCGCGCGAGCACGTCGTCGATGCCGCGCGCCAGCGCCGCCGCGTCCTCCGGCGGGACCACGATGCCGAGTTCGGGCCCGGTGATGATTTCGGGAACACCGCCCACGCGCGTCGCCACCACCGCGCGCCCGCTGGCCAGCGCCTCGACCAGCACGTTGGGGTGGCCTTCCGTCCGGCTCGAAAGCACGACCGCGTCCGCCGCCGCCATCCACCGCGGAATCTCGTCGTGGTCGCGGCGGCCGGCGAAGTCGACCCGCCCGGCGAGACCGAGGCGGTCGCGTTGCGCGACCAGGGCCGCGTATTCCGGTCCGTCGCCCACGACCGTGAGACGCACGCCGCGGTCCCGCACCTGCGCCATCGCGTCGAGCAGCACGTCGATCCCCTTCTCGCGGCCGAGCCGGCTCACGCACACCAGCCGGCGGCCGTCGGGGTCCAGATGGAGGGCGCGGCGCGCGGCCGCGCGATCCGCCACGTCGAAACGCGCGGCGTCGATGCCGTTGGGCACCACGTGGATGCGGGTGGGGTCGACGCCGAGGCGTGCGATCTCGTCCGCGAGCGCCCGGCTCACCGCGATCACCGCCTGGCAGCGCCTGAGCGACGCCGCGATGATTCGCCGCTGCAGCACCGGCCGGGCGAGATGGTTGATGTCGCTGCCGCGGCAGCTCACCACCGCGGGCCGTCCGAGCGTGCGCGCCACCATCACCGCGGCCACGCCGTACGGATACGCGAAGAACGAGAGCACGACGTCGGGACGGTGTGCTCTTGCCGCCTGCAGGTGCGCGGGGAGCGTGCACGCGAACACGAACCAGCCGTGCAGGAAGCGCAGGACCTTCGGAATCACCACATAGCGCGGGTAGCGGACCTCGACGCCGTCGATGGTGTCGCGGCGCGGAACCCGCGCGAACGGGCGGTAGCGCCGCGAGGCAAGCACCCGGGGGATGAACGGCACCGGCGCCACCACCTGCACCGCGGCGCGATCGGCCAGCGCGCGCACCTGCGCAAACACGTACACACCGCGCGTCATGTCGGAGCGATTGGGGAATATGCCGGTGGAAACGAGCACCCTCATGGACGCGCGCGACCTGCGGGAACGCTCACTTCGTGTCCTGCTTGGTGTACCCGTAATACTTGTAGTCGTAGTAGTACGGAAGCACCTGGGCGGCGTTGTTGAGAACCACGCCGATGAGGTTGGCGCGCGAATCGTCCAGGACGTTCTTGGTGCGCTGCACCACCTCGCGCGGCGTCACGCCCGCCAGCACGACCAGGATCACCGCCTCGATCTCCGAGCACAGAAAGAGCGTGTCGCTGACCGCGAGCACCGGCGCCGAATCGACGATGACGATGTCGTAGTAGAACTCGAGCTTGTTGAGCACCTCTTTGAGGCGCTCGGACTCGAAGAGCTTGCCCGGCTGCGGGGTGCGGTCGCCGGCGGTGATGACGTGGAAGTTCGGGAGCGGCGTCTTCTTGACCACATCCATCGGATCCACGTTGTGGGCAAGGCAGTCCTTCAACCCGACCGCGTTGCTGAGCCCGAAGATCGCGTGTCCGCGCGGCCGCCGCAGGTCGGCGTCCACGTGGAGCACCTTCTTGGTCGGAAACTGCGCGATGGTGAGGGCCAGCCAGCTCGCGATCGTGCTCTTCCCTTCCCCGCGGTTGGAACTCGTGATCAGAAACGACTTGTACTGCCTGCCCTCGTCGCTCTTCTTGGCGTTGTGGTAGAGGCGGCGCAGCTCGGTGGCGACGGGAGACTCGCCGTCGTAGCTGTCGAAGATGGTGCTTTCGCTTTTCGACGTGGCCATGGTCAGGGGGCTGGAGTCGTCGTGGTCGACTGCTCGTTGAGGTTGAGGTCGATCATCTGCTCGCGGGCCGTCTTGCCGTAGAAATAGAATCCGGCCAGGGCGACGCCGAGGAACACGACCGACGTGGCCGTCCACACCACCGCGCGTTTGCGGGCGGAGTCGTGGAACCACTTGGTCTTCTCGAAGCGTGGGATCGTGCCCAGCACCTTCATGCCCAGCTGCTTCTCGATCTCGTCCACCGAGCGGAACGACGAGTCGGTGAACTCGGTGAGCAGCAGGCCCGACGCGCCGATGGCGGCGCCGAACAGAAACGCCAGCACCAGGATTTTCATGCGGTCGGGGCGCACCGGGGCCAGCGGGCGGCTCGCCGCTTCGACCAGGAACACCGACGCGCCCAGTTCGGTGTCCTGCGCGGCCTCGCTGATCTGGGTGCTGGTCTGCGCGCTCTGGAAGGTGTTGAACACCGAGCGATTGTGCTCGACCTCCTGGCGCAGGCGCGCCAGCTCGCTCTCCATTTCGGGCGCCAGCGCCACCTGGGACCGAAACGCCGCAATGTAGGAGTCCAGCTTGGTGCGCTTGCCGCGCAGCGCGTTGACTTCCACACGCTGGTAGAAGTACTCGACCACCAGCGGGCGGTAGTCGGCCGGCACGTTCGCAAAGCGCTCCCCGACTAGGCGCCCGAGGCGGCGCTGCAGGGCCTGCTGCGTCGTCGTGATCGCATCCGCGTTGCTGCCCCCGCCGGGGGCAGCCACGGTAGCGCTCAGTTCCGCGAGCAATTCGGACTCGCGCCGCATGCCCAGGTCGTTTTCGAGCTTGCGAACTTCGGGGTCGCGGAACACGCGATCCCCGTCCGGAACCTCGCCCAGGATCGCCACCACCTGCGCGCGGATCCGCTCCAGGGTATCGTCGGCGCCGCTGATGGTCAGGTCGAGGTCGGCGTGGACGCGTTCTGACAGCGCCACGTTGGTCTGGTTCACGGGGTTGGTGGCGACACTCGGCGCGGACAGGCGCTCCTGAAAATTCGCCAGCTCGCGCTCGGAGTGGTCCAGGCGCTCCTTGTAGACCGCCAACTGCTCCTCGCTGAACTGGCTGACTTCTTTCAGCCCCCGCATCGTCTGCCGGTGCTGCATGTCGATGTACAGCCGCGTAATCGCCTCCGCCACCACGTAGCACGCTTCCGGATTGGCGTCGGCGTACGCGAGGCGATACATGTTGGGGCCTTCGCGGTCGATGCTGATGCGCCGCTTGAGGAAGTTACGCAGCCGCCGCATGACGAGTTCTTCGCTCGTGATGCCGGGGTAGAGGTGCTCGCGCTCGTAGTCGGCGATCTCGATCAGCTCCGGGTCCTGGTCCATGCCGAGGCGCCGGATCAACTCGTCGAGGAACGCGCTGCCGAGGATGTCGGCCTCGAGCTGGGCGCCGAATTCCGCCTCGCGGCGGCGGGAATCGGTCTGGACGAAGCGGTTGACCTCGCTCTGCACCTGCGACGCGTCGCCGAGGCGGATGACCGAGCTGGACTCGTACTCGGGCACCAGAAAGCGCACCCCGATGTTCGAAACCACCACGGAGATGACGAGCGGGACGACGAGGAAGTACTTCTTGCGCCAGATGACGCGCAGGTACTCGCCCAGGTTGAGCCTGAAACCGACTTCCTGATCTTGCGGGGTGATCTTGCGCACTTCGGAAACCGCCCGAACGCCTACTGCGGGGTCGTGTCGGCCTGGACCTCGTTCTGAATCGTGTAGTACAGGAGCACCATCGTGCCCAGCGCGGTGATGAAGCCCACGATCAGGCTCGCCTCCTGGGAGGTGAACCCCTTCTTGCCGATGTTCACCGTGTCGCCGGCGAGGATCTTGGGATTCTGCGACTGGTCGCCATTCTCGATGAACTTCTTGAGGTCGAGCTTCGTGGTCTGGGCGGTGCCGTCCTTCTCCGGCCGGATGAGGCGGATATCGCCCAGGTTGCCCCGCTCGCTGGGCCCGCCGGCCGCCAGCAGCGCGCTCATCAGGTCCTGGCGCGACTGGAGGCGGTACACCCCGGGCTTGAGCACGGCGCCCAGCACGTTGACCCCCATCGCGCCCGTATAGGCTTCCTCCTGGCCGGGGACCAGCACCGTGTCACCCGGTTTGAGGATCGGTAGCGTCTCGACGGAGCCCTTTTCGAGCGCGGCCTGGACGTCGACCACGAAGGTGGCCCCGCCGCGGGTGCGGTCCTGGATGACGCGGACACCGCTCATGGTGGCGGTGGGCATGGGGCCGCCCGCCTCGCGGATCGCCTCCCAGACATTGACCGCTTCGGCGAAGCTGTACTTGCCCGGGAGCTTGACGTCGCCGGTGACGAAGATCACGTTGCTGGACGCACGCGTGACGGAGACCTCGATCCGGCTCACGCTCGGGTAGTACTCGCGCAGCGCCTGCAGCAGCCGCGACTGGATCTCGCTCGCGGTCAGTCCGCGCACGGCCACGGGCCCCACCAGCGGCAAGGTGATTTCGCCCTTCGCGTCGATCACCAGCTCACGGTTCAGGTCGGGCCGCTGCGGCACCGCCAGGAACAGCCGGTCACCCGGTCCGACCCGGTAGTCGGCGGGCATGCCCTGCGTCGACGTCTGCGGCGCCTGCGTCTGCGCGCGCGGCGCGGTGACGCCGAGCGCGGCGGCTGTGTAGCTGAACGCGACCCACGCCACGAGGGCGCGGCCCGCGGGCGTCTTCAGAAGCAGCATGACCCGGTTCACCTCGGCCTCCTTCAGCGCAGCGCGCTCGAGCCTGCCTGCTGGTACCACTGCACGGTGCGCTCGATGCCTTCCTCGAACGGCACCTCGATTTCGTAGCCCAGCTCCCGCCGGATGCGGTCGATCGACGCCATCGAGTGCTTCACGTCGCCGGGCCGCGGCGGGCCGTATACCGGTTCGAGCTGCGACCCCACGCGCGCACGCAGCGCCCGGTAGAGCTGGTTGAGGGTGTAGCGCCCGCCGCACGCGATGTTGTACACACGCGGCCCCGTCAGGTTCGCCTCGCACGCCTGCAGGTTGGCGTTCACCACATTGCTGATATAGGTGAAGTCGCGCGACTGCTCCCCGTCGCCGTGGATGGTCGGGGGGTGGCCTTCGAGCAGCGCCTTGACGAACAGCGGGATCACGGCGCTGTACTGCGAGTTCGGGTCCTGGCGCGGCCCGAACACGTTGAAATAGCGGAGCGACACCGTGGTCATGCCGTGGAGCTCCCCGAAGACCCGGCAGTAGTGCTCCGCTGCGAGCTTCGCCACCGCGTACGGGGACTTGGGATTCGGCGTCATGCTCTCCACCTTGGGCAGTTCCTCGCTGTCCCCGTACACCGACGACGACGACGCGTAGACGACCCGCTTGACTCCGTGCTGCTGCGCCGCCACCAGCACGTTGAGCGTGCCCTGGACATTGACCTGGTTGTTCGCCGACGGGTCCGTGATGGAGCGGGGCACGGACGCAAGCGCCGCCTGGTGCAGCACGAAGTCGACGCCCCGCACCGCGCGGTCGACGATCTCCGCGTCGCGCACGTCGCCGCGCACGAGCTCGATGCGTTCCAGCGCGTGCTGAAGATTCTCCTCGCGGCCGGTGGCGAAGTTGTCGAGCACGCGCACCGCGTGGCCGCGACGGAGCAGTTCGTCGACGAGGTTGGAGCCGATGAACCCCGCGCCGCCGGTCACCAGATACTTGGCCATTCCCATCCTCTTCCTCGTGGCGCCGCCCGTGGACCCGCCAGAGTTACAGGCGGACGATCTTGTCGGACTGGACACCGTTGTAGATGTTACGAGTATCGACCACCACCGGCACGTGCGCGAGCAGTGCCTGATAGTCGACGCCCTCGTGGCCGGTGATCACCACCGCGCAGTCGAACGACGACATGGTCTTGGGCGTGAGCTCGACGGCCGGAACCTCCGCGTGCACGACCTCGGGGTCGTGCGGATCGGCGAAGCGGTCGTGGTAGGCGACCTCGGCGCCGTGCTTCTTCAACAGGCGCATCACGTCCAGCGACGGCGACTCGCGCACGTCGTCGATATTCGCCTTGTAGGAGACGCCGACCACCAGCACCCGCGAACCGTTGAGCGCCTTGCGCTGCCGGTTCAACGCTTCCGTCACCCGGTTCACCACGTACTCGGGCATCGAACCGTTGATCTGCCCCGCCAGCTCGATGAAGCGCGCCTCGAAACCGGCCAGCTTCGCCTTCCACGACAGATAGAACGGGTCGATGGGGATGCAGTGCCCGCCGAGTCCCGGGCCCGGGTAGAACGGCATGAAGCCGAACGGCTTGGTGGCCGCGGCGCGAATCACTTCCCACACGTCGATGTCCATCTTGTTGCACATCAGCGCGATCTCGTTGACCAACCCGATGTTGACGCTGCGAAACGTGTTCTCGAGCAGTTTCACCGTCTCGGCGACTTTCGCCGAGCTGACCGGCACCACCGTCGAAAGCGCGGAGGCGTACAGCGCGGACGCGACTTCGGTGCACCGCGGGGTAACCCCGCCCACCACCTTGGGAATGTTCTTGGTGTTGAAGCGCGGATTACCCGGGTCGACGCGTTCGGGCGAGAAGGCCAGGAAGAAGTGCTCCCCCACCCGGAAGTCGTCCTCCGCGAGCATGGGGAGGATCACTTCCTCGGTCGTGCCCGGGTACGTGGTCGATTCCAGCACCACCAGCAGGTCCCGGTGCTTGTACTTCCGTATCTCCTCGACGGAGGCGACGATGTAGGAAATATCCGGGTCGCGGGTCTTCCGCAGCGGCGTGGGGACGCAGATGTTGACGGTATCGCACTGCTTGATCACGGAGAAATCGGTGGTGGCGGACAGGCGGCCCGCCGTCACCACTTCCTTGAGCAGCGCCGACGGAACGTCCTTGATGTAGCTGTCGCCCTCGTTCACGCGCCGGACTTTCTCCTCTACCACGTCGATGCCGACGGCGGTGAATCCGGCGCGCGCGAGTTCGACCGCGAGCGGCAGGCCGACGTAGCCGAGGCCGATCACGGCAACGCGCGCGTCGCGCGAGCGAATTCGATCGATCACAGACATGCAGGGATTCCTTTCACGACCCGGAGGAGCCTAAACGGACCGCCGCGCGCGGACAAGGTCTCATTTGGAGCGGAGCCCAACCCCCGTCAGGCCATCTCCTCGATCAGGCTCTCGGTGGTCACGACGCTGTTCTTGCCGCCGCGCTTGGCCTGATACAGGGCCTTGTCGGCGGCGTCGATGATCTCTTTCGCGGTCTGGCCGTCGCGCGGAAACGAGGATATCCCGGCGCTGCATGTGATCAGGCCGGCGTGCTGGCCGTCGAACTTGTGGGCCTGCACGCCTTCCACCACGCGCTGGGTCACCTTCTCCGCGCCGGCCAGGCGGGTCTGCGGCAACAGGACGCCGAACTCGTCGCCGCCATACTTGCTCACGAAGTCGATTTCGCGGGAGCTGGCGCGGATGATGGCGGCGATGTCCTTGAGCACCTGGCTGCCGCTCAAGTGGCCATGGCGGTCGTTGTAGGCCTTGAGGTTGTCGACGTCCAGCATCACGAACGAGAACGACTGGCGAAAACGCCGCGCGCGCTTGATCTCGCCCTCGAGCGACGACATCAGGAAACGATAGTTGTAGACCCCGGTCAACCCGTCGGTGACGGCCTCCATCTCGAGTTTCTGGTACAGCGTGGCGTTCTCCACCGCGATCGCCGCCTGGTTCGCCAGCAAGGTGAGCAGCTGCACGTCGTCGGTGGAGTACATGGCGCCGTCGCGGTGGATGGCGATCAACAGGCCGAACATGGACTTCTTGGCGACGAGCGGGGCGCTGATGATCACGCGGTTGGTGCCTTCGTCGCCGAGCGAGCGTGCGAGCATGGGGACGTCCACCCCGAGCTCGCGGCCACGCTGCATCGGATCCGCGTCGGTTTCCTTGATCATCCACCCCACCAGACCCGCGCTCTCGTCGACGGTTTCGACCTTGGGCTCGGGTCCGGAGCGGTCGCGGGTGTAGCGCACGATGTGGCCATCCTCGACCTCGAGCAGATGGATCTTGTCCGCGTCGAGGACGCGAATTGCGCAGTCGAGCACCTTGCGGAAGATCAGGTGCCGGTCATGGCCGGCGACGATCAGGCTCGTAATCTCGGAGAGGGTCGAGAACAGGACGTCACGATTTCTTATAATCTTCTTCATGCCAACGTCTTACGATTTAGTAGTGACAAGATACATTGGTGGCGGCACCCGGACAACCGTTCTGTTCGAGGCAGCAAGTCGCATGCCACCCGCTCTGCTTAACTTGAAGTAAACGCGCTCGTTAGGTGAGGGTGGGCGGTTCACGCCTGCGGGTCGTCCGCCCGGGGGTCGGCGTCGGGCGGCGCGTGCGACTCCTGGCGGGCGGCGCGAACGCTGCCGATCCCCAGGCGCAGCGCCGCCGCCGCGGCCGCCAGGAACATCACCGGAAGCGCGAGACGAAGCGACGGCGAAACATTCGGGGCGTAGACGCGGAGCAGGTTAAAGGTCTCTCCGGCGGCGACGGCCAGGGCGACGGCCAGGGCGATCCTCACCACGGCGGTGGCGTAGTGGGCGATCACACGCTCCCGCCGGAGCGCCGGCGAGCGGTAGTCGGGTTCGCGGGAGCCGCGGCGGCGTCGGGGCTGGATGAACACGGCTAGCGACCGTTGCCCGGGAGGTCTTCGTACTCGGCGTCCTCGATCGCGTAGGGGGAGAGGGGGTCCTCCGCGCGCGAATTCGCCCTATCGAGCGGCTCCCGTGGGGGAAATGGCGGGGGTGGAGCGGGGTCGGGCCTCGGGCTCGCACCGGCCAGACGGCGCGCCGCCCACACCGCGAAGACGATTCCCAAAAGCCAGCGAAGCACGTTGTGTTCCCGGAAAATGATGGTACGCCCGGCAGGATTCGAACCTGCGACCCCTAGCTCCGGAGGCTAGTGCTCTATCCAGCTGAGCTACGGGCGCACCCGGGTCCCTGATTGACTGGACCTCTGTCCGCCCAGCATCTCGGAGGCAAGCGCGAGACGGCGCTCGCTTCCCTCTTCGCCGCCGAGCATCCGGGCGATCTCGCGCGTCCGCTCGACGTCGGTGACGGAGCGCACGCGCACTCGCGTTCGGTTGCCGTCGGTTTCCTTGAGTACGACGAGGTGGGTCGCGCCGCGCGCGGCGATTTGCGGCATGTGCGTGATACAGACTATTTGATGCCGCGAAGCCAGCGCAAGCAGATTCTCGGCGAGCGCGTCGCCGAGGTCCGCGCCGACGCCGGCGTCGATCTCGTCGAGGATGAGCGTGGTGCCGGCCGGACCGACGCCCGCCGACAACTGCTTGAGGGCGAGTGCCACCCGCGAGAGTTCCCCGGTCGAGGCAATGGTCTCGAGCGCTCCCTCGGACTCCCCCGGGTTGGTGCGGATGCGCAGGCGAACGAGGTCGATGCCGTTCTCGAACACCGCCACCGGCTGGCCGCCGACGCGGACGTCGCTCGCCGAATCGGGCGCGCGCGCCACGTCGACGCGGAGCACGGTTCCGCGCATGCCCAGCTCCTGGAGCGTCGCGCTCACGCGCTCGCCCAGCGTCACGCTCGCGCGACCCCGCGCGTCGGACAGAGCCGCCCCGTGCTCGGCGACCGCGGTCGCGTGCGCGGCCACGATTTGCTCCCGCTCGCGCCGCGCCGCGCTCGCGTCCTCGAGCCCGTCGAGCGCGCGCCGCCACGCGTCCTGGTCCGCGACGATGGCATCGATGGTCGACTGGTAGCGTCGTTCCAGCCGCGCGAGGATATCGAGGCGCTCCTGCACCCGCTCCACATCGGCGGGCTCGAACTCGAGCGCCTCGAGCATCGACCGCGCTTCGAGCGCCGCCCCGGCCACCAGCGCCGCCGCCTGCGCCACCGCCTCGTCGATCTTCTCCACCCGCGGATCGAGACGCGCGATCGCCGCCAGGCGCGTGCGGGCGCGGTCGATGAGCGCGGCGGCGGACGCGTCATCGTCGTAGAGCACCGCGCACGCGTCCGTGAGCGCGGCGTGGAACTTCTCCGCGTTCGCCATCAGTCGCGCGCTCGCCTCCAACTCGTCTTTCTCGCCGCGCCGCGGCGCGATGCGATCGATTTCCTCGAGACGGTGGAGATAGAGCTCGCGCTTCTCGCGCACCCGGGCCAGCTCCGCGTCGAAGCGGTCCAGTTCGGCGCGCGCGGCGCGCAGGCCGGCGAGCGCACCGGCGTACGCGTGACGAAGCGGCGCGTGGGCGGCGAAGGCGTCGAGGTACTCGACGTGGCTCTCGGGGTCGCGCAGACGCATCTGCTCGTTCTGTCCGTGCGGCTCGAGCAGCGATGCACACACGGTGCGCAGGTCCTTCACGGTCACCGCGCGGCCGTCGATGGCGGCGTGGGAGCGCCCGGCGCGCGATATGCGGCGGGCGAGGGTGACGGAGTCGCCGGTGGCGGCGAGCCCCGGCCACCCGTCCCGGCGCTCACGCGCGACACCGGTGAAGGTCGCTTCGACGAGCGCGTCGTCGGCTCCCCGGCGGATCAGGTCGGGGGCGGCTCGCTCGCCCATGAGGAGATTGACGGCGCCCAGGATCAGGGATTTCCCCGCGCCGGTCGACCCGGTGAGCACGTTCAAGCCGGGTGCGAAGTCGAGTACCACGCTCTCGACCACCGCGAGATTGTCGATGCGCAGGCGCGCCAGCATGCGCGCATTGTAGTGCGTCCGCAGGGGCGGCGGTAGCTGGAACTTGGCGCGGGCCGCGCTAGAGCTTCTCGCGCAGGAGGGCGAAGAAGTCGTAGTCGCCGGCGACGATCAGGCGCGTGGCGCGCGGATCCTTGACGACTTCGACGTGCTGGCCGGGCGGGATTTCCATCCCCTCCTGTCCGTCGACCGTGAGCATCACGCCCGACGGCGCGGCAATCACCCGCACGGCGACGGTCTCGGCCTCGTCGAGGACCATCGGCCGCATGCTCATCGTGTGCGGGTTGAGCGGGGTCAGGATGATGCCCGCGAGGGTGGGCTCCACGATGGGTCCGCCGGCGGAGAGCGAGTACGCGGTCGAGCCGGTCGGCGTGGCGACGATCAGCCCATCGGCCGAGAACTCGCGCAGCAGTTTTCCTCCGATCTCGACGCGCAGCCCGACCATGCGCGAATACCCGGTGCTGTGGATGACGAGGTCGTTGAGCGCGCTGAAGGAACGCGTCGGCCCCGCCCCGCCCCGCACCACGCCCCGCACCCGCATGCGCACCTGCACGTCGAAATCACCCTGGCTCAAGAGCGCCACGACGCGCGCCGGGTCGGACTCGGCCAAGAACCCGAGGCGGCCCCCCTTGACGCCGACGATGGCAATGTCGCGGTCGGCGTAGCGCCGCGCGTACTTGAGGATGGTGCCGTCGCCGCCGATCGCTACGATGGCGTCGCAGCGCTCGGGGATGCCGAGACGGGCCGGCGGCAACGCGGACGCCTCGTCCGCGAGGTCGTCGTCGAGGTAGACGTCGAGTCCGCGGGCGGCAAGGGCGGCGACCAGGTCGTGGAGGATCGCGCGCACCGGTTCCTTGGCGAGGTTGGCGGCGACGCCGACGCGCGTCACCCTGCGCGAGGTCATCGTCGGGGCGTCCGGCTTCACGTGCTGCCCCGCGTCACGACGCGATCGACCGCGTCGCGCGGCGCCGCTGTGCCACCAGGTCGCCGGCGACGCCGGCGATGGCCTCGGCCGAGAGCCCCAGCTCGGCGAGCAGCTCGTCGCGCTCGCCGTGTTCGATGAAGCGGTCCGGCAACCCGAGGTTGTGGATTGCGATCGGGTCGAATCCGCCGGCGATCAGGTGTTCGTTCACGGCGGACCCGAAGCCCCCCGCGAGCACGCCGTCCTCGACGGTGACGATCAAAGCGTCGCTCGCGGCGATGCGGTCCAGCACCTCGGTGTCGAGCGGCTTGACGAAACGCGCGTTGACGACGCCCGCCGCGATTCCCCTCGCGCGCAGCAGCTCGGCGGCCTGCACGCTGGGGCGGACCATCGCGCCGAGGGCGACGAAGACGACGTCGCGCCCCTCGGAGAGGACCTCCGCCTTCCCGATCGGGAGGGCGCGCAGTTCCGCGTCCATCGGCACCCCCAATCCCTCGCCGCGCGGGAAACGCAGCGCGATCGGCCCCTGGTCGTAGTCGACGATCGTCTTCACCATGTGGCGCAGCTCGTTCTCATCCTTCGGCGCCATGACGACGAAGTTGGGGATCATGCGCAGGTAGCTCAGGTCGAACACGCCGTGGTGGGTCGGGCCGTCTTCGCCGACCAGGCCGCCGCGATCGAGCACGAAGCGCACGGGCAGGTTCTGGATCGCGACGTCGTGGATCACCTGGTCGAACGCGCGCTGGAGGAACGTCGAGTAGATGGTGACCAGCGGCACCATGCCGCGCGTCGCGAGCCCCGCCGCGAACGTCACCCCGTGCTGCTCGGCAATGCCGACGTCGAACATGCGCTCCGGCAGCACGCGGGCGAACTCGGTGAGTCCGGTGTTGTCCGGCATGGCGGCGGTGATGGCGACCACGCGCGGGTCGTTCTTCGCGAGCTCGAGCGCCGTCTTCCCGTAGACGCTGGTGAACGACGGCGCGCCCTTGCGCGCGGGAACGTCGCCCGGCACCTTGTCGTAGCGCGAGACGCCGTGCGCGCAGAAGGGGTCGTTCTCGGTGAAGTGGTACCCTTTCCCCTTCTGGGTGATCGCGTGCACCAGGATGGGGCCGCCCAGCTCCTTAATGTGCTCGAACGTCTGGACCAGGAACTCGACGTTGTGTCCGTCGATCGGGCCGAAGTAGCGGAACCCGAGCTCCTCGAACACCACGCCGGGGACCACCAGGGTCTTGATGCTCTCCTTGATCTTGCGCGCGATGCGCCGCGCCTTCCCGCCCCCGCGCGGGAGGTGTCCCAGCAGCTCCCAGACGTCGCTCTGGAAGTGGTTGTAGAGCGTCCCCGAGGTGATCTTGGTCAGGTACTTGTGGAGCGCGCCGACGTTCTTCGAGATCGACATCTTGTTGTCGTTCAGGACGACGATCAAGTCCTTCTTGAGGACGCCGGCGTTGTTGAGCGCCTCGAAGGCCATCCCGCCGGTGAGCGCGCCGTCGCCCACGATCGCCACCACCTTGAAGTTCTCGTGTTTCAGGTCGCGCGCGACCGCCATGCCCAGCGCGGCGCTGATCGCCGTGCTCGCGTGCGCCACGCCGAAGGTGTCATACTCGCTCTCGTCGCGTTTGGGGAACCCGCTGAGCCCGTGGCGTTGGCGCAGGGTCTCGAAGCGGTCGCGGCGGCCGGTGATGATCTTGTGACCGTAGGCCTGGTGGCCCACGTCCCAGACCAGCTGGTCGCGCGGCGCGTCGAAGACATAGTGCAGCGCCAGGGTCAATTCGACCGCGCCGAGGCTGGCGCCGAGATGGCCGCCGGTCCTGGCGACCTTGGCCAGGATCTCGTCGCGCAGTTCCCGCGCGATTTCCGGCAGGTCGCCGGCGGGAAACGACTTGAGGTCGGCGGGCACGCGGATCCGATCCAGCTTGCGCTCGCCCGCGGAAACTCTGCCGTCGTGGTTCATCGGGTCAGTAGCGCGGCGGCGACGCCGAGCACGGTGCCGGTCAGTACATCGAGGACGCTGTAAGACAACGGTCGCCTTTCCGCCAGCGGGTGGTGCGGGCGCAACCGGATCAGGATCAAGTCCACCACCTCGGCCTGGTGCGAGGCGGCCCGCTTCACGTTCCACATGTCGACGGTGACGAGGGCGGTGAAGCAGGTCACGACCGCGAAGTCGATCGACCCGAATCCGGTTTCCTGGCCGATCGCCACCGACAGTCCCGCGAACGCCGCGGCGTGCATATTGGGCGCGCCGTCGGTCTCCACCAGCCGGCGAAAGTTTATCTGCTTTTCCAGCCAGAAGAAAGAGACGAGTTTGAGGGCCTGCGCCGTCGCGCCGGCGAGCACCCCCACCCACAGCGGGCGCGTGGCTCCAAGAATCTCCAGGTCGATCATGCCGCGTCTTCCTCTAGGAAGTCCGGTCGATGACGCGCGTCATCATCGCCGCGAGCGCGCTTCCGCGCGCGTCGGGGAGGTAGCCCAGCGCCTGCTCGACCAGCTCGGCCGCGCGCCGTCGGGCGCGCTCGGGCCCCACCACCGCCGGGTAGGTGAGCTTGTCCCCGTGTACATCCTTACCCGGCGTCTTGCCAAGAGTTTCCTGATTTCCCTCCAGGTCGAGCAGGTCGTCGACGATCTGGAACGCGCGGCCGGTCGCATCACCCGCGGCGCGGAACCGCCGGCGAGTCTCGGGCGGAGCGGCGGCGAGCACGGCGCCGATTTCGAAAGCAGCGGCAATCAGGCGTCCGGTCTTGTGTTCGTGGATGCGCTCGACCAGCGAAACATCGCCGCCGCCGGCGGTTCCCAGGTCCAGCGCCTGCCCCGTGATGAGGCCGCCGGTTCCCGATGAAAACGACAGTACACGGCCCACCTCCACCACCATGGCGTCCGACACCGCGTGGCGCGTGCCGAGGGTAAAGACGATCTCGTAGGAGAGGTTCAGCAAGGCGTCGCCCGCCAGCACCGCGGTGGCTTCGCCGAAGCGCCGGTGGGAGCTGGGCCGCCCGCGCCGGAAATCGTCGTTGTCCATGCACGGCAGATCGTCGTGAATGAGGGAGTACGTGTGCACGCACTCGACGGCGCAGGCCGCGTCGAGCGCCGCCGCGCGCGGCGCGCTCCCGCCTGCGGCGCCGAGCACGTCGCCCAGAACATCGAATGCCCAGAGGCACAGGAGCGGGCGCATCCGCTTGCCGCCGCCGAGCAGCGAGTATTCGACGGCCTCCCGCATGCCCCCGTGCTGGAACGCCAGCGCGGCGACCAGCTCCGCGAGGCGGGACTCGACCGCGGCGCCGTCCCGCCGCGCGGCCTCGGCGAAGGCATCGGTTCCCATCGTCATGCGCGCTCGTCCGTCTCGTCGTCATCCACGTCGAAGCGGGCGCCCTCGACCAGTGAGCCGTCGGCAGTCTCCACCAGCGTGCGCACGCGCGTGTCGGCCCGATCCAAAAACTCCCGGCACCGCTTGCCGAGCGCGATTCCCTCTTCAAACATGCGCAACGCGTCTTCGAGCGAGTGCTTCCCGGTCTCGAGTTCCGACACGATCTGTTCGAGCCGGCTCATCGCGGCTTCGAAGGTGGTGGGTTCTTCCGTCACGCCGCGCCTCCCTGCGCTCGAATCGCGCCTTCGACGGCGGCCGACACCGCGCCGTCGTGAAACGTGATGTGCACGCGGCCGGCGCCGACGGCACCCGCCTCGCTCGCGACCAGCCGCCCGGTCGCGGGATCCACGCACACCGAGTACCCGCGCCGCAACACCTCACGCGGACTCAGGCCGCCGAGCCGGGCGGACGCGGCGTCGAGGCGGGTGGCGCGATCGCGCAGCAGCAGACGCGTGCCGCGCCGCAACCGATCGGCGGCGTGGTCGACGCGCTGCATCGACTGCTCGAGGCGGCCGCGCACCTGCCCGAGCGCGTAGCTGCGCAGAAGCGACGCGACCCGGCGGCCGGCGAGATCGACGCGGGCACGCGCCCCCGCCGCCAGCGAGCGCTCCATGCGCGCGACCCGCGCGAGGACGTCGGCGCGGACCGGCACCGCGATCTCCGCCGCCATGGTGGGGGTCGCGGCGCGCACGTCGGCAACGAAATCGGCGATGGTCACGTCGCTCTCGTGCCCCACCGCGCTGATCACCGGGTGGGCGCAGCGCCGGATGGCGCGCGCGACCGCTTCGTCGTTGAAGGCCCACAGGTCCTCGACGCTGCCCCCGCCGCGGCCGACGATGACGACGTCGACGTCGTCGCGCGCCGACAGCGCGTCCAGCGCGCGCACGATCTGGCCGGGCGCGGCGTCGCCCTGCACCTGCACCGGCACAAACAGGACCGCGACGCACGGAAAGCGCCGGCGGAGCGTGGAGAGGATGTCGCGGATCGCGGCTCCGGTCGGCGAAGTCACCACCGCGACGCCGCGCGGGAAGGCCGGGAGCGGCCGCTTGCGGGCCTCGTCGAACAACCCCTCTTCCCGGAGCCTGGCCACCAGGAGTCGAAAGGCGCGCTCGAGGTCGCCGCGCCCCGCCGGCTCGAGCGAGCGCGCGACCAGCTGGTACTGGCCCTGTGCCTCGTAGACGGTGAGACGGCCGCGTGCGACCAGCTGCATACCGTCTTCGAGCTCGAAGTCCACGACGCGGGCGTCGCCGCGGAAACACACCGCGGACAACTGGGAGCGCGCGTCCTTGAGCTTGAAATAGACGTGGCCCGATGAGTGCACGCGCAGATTCGACACCTCGCCCAGGATCGCAACCGTGGCGAATTCCCCCTCGATCAGCTCGCGCGCCAGCGTGTTGATCTCGCTGACCGCGTACACGCGCTCATCGTGACTCGACATGCCCGCTCTCCCGCCGCATCCGGTGCGCGGCCAGCGTGTTGCTCATCAGCATCGCGACCGTCATCGGTCCGACGCCGCCCGGCACGGGGGTGATCAGCGACGCTTTCTCCGCCACCGATTCGAAGTCGACGTCGCCGACGATTCGATACCCTTTGGGCGCGCCGGCATCGTCGACGCGGTTGATCCCCACGTCCACCACCACCACCCCGGGACGCACCATGTCGGCCTTGAGGAAGCGCGGGATTCCCATCGCGGCCACCACGATGTCGGCGGCGCGGGTGTGCGCGGCCACGTCGCGGGTCCGGCTGTGGCAGATGGTCACGGTGGCGTCGCCGCCTTCCCCTTTGAGGGCGAACAGGAGCGCCATCGGCTTGCCCACGATGACGCTGCGCCCGAGCACCACCACGTCGGCGCCGGCGGTCTTGACCTGGTGCCGGATCAGGAGCTCGCGGATGCCCAGCGGTGTGCACGGCACGAAGCGCGGGTTTCCCGCCGCCAGGCGCCCCAGGTTCTCGGGGTGGAACCCGTCGACATCCTTGTGCGGGCTGATGGCGGCGATGGCGCGGTCGGAATCGATCTGGCGCGGCAGCGGGAGCTGGAGGAGAATTCCGTCCACGCCGTCGTCGTCGTTGAATCCGCGCAGGACTTCCAGCACGCGCGCTTCGCTGGCGTCTGCCTCGAGGTGCACGTTGCGCGAACCGATGCCGCACTCTTCGCACGCCTTCGCTTTGGTGCCGACGTAGACCTGCGACGCCGGGTCTTCACCGACGCGCACCAGCGCGAGTACCGGCGGGCGCGCACCCGCGAGACCCGCCACCGCCCGCGCCACCTCCTGCTTGATGGCGGCGGCCGCGGTCTTTCCGTCGAGCAACTGCATTCAGTCCTCCAGCACGAGTTGGTGGTGTTCGAAGCGCCGAACCTTGCCGGTCTCGTCGTCGACATCCGCCACCACGTAGTCGCAGCGCGCGTCGTCGCGCGCCACTTCGAAACGCGTCGGGCGCATGGTGAGGAAACGCTCGATCACGTCCTCCTTGCGCACGCCGAGGATGGAATCGTTCGACCCGGTCATGCCGACATCGGTGACGTAGCCGGTCCCGCCCGGAAACACACGCGCGTCCCGGGTGGGAACGTGCGTGTGCGTGCCGATCACCATCGAAACGCGGCCGTCGAGGTAGTAGCCCATCGCGATCTTCTCACTGGTGGCCTCGCCGTGGAAATCTACCACGATGATCTTGACCGTGGCGGGCAGCGATTCGATCAGGCGGTCGACGGTCCGGAAGGGGCAGTCGAGCGGCGGCATGAACACGCGCCCCTGCACGTTGAGCACGGCCACCCGCCCGCCGGTGTTGGGGACCACGGCGGCCCCGCGGCCGGGCGACGCCGGATAGTTGGCGGGGCGGATCAGGTTGTCCTTCGACTCGAGCAGCGGGATCCCTTCCCGTTTGTCCCACACGTGGTTGCCGGTGGTGAAGAACGACACCCCGGCCGCTTCCATCTCGGCGATGCCCGTCGGGTTGATGCCGAAGCCGCCCGCGGAGTTTTCCGCGTTGGCGATGATGAGCGCGGCGTGGTGCCGTTCGCGCAGCCGGGGCGCGGCGTAGGCGACCGCGCGCCGGCCGGTCTTGCCGACCACGTCCCCGATGAAGGCGATGATCACATGGCTCGATTCTAGCGCGCGAAGTCGACCGCGCGCGTCTCCCGGATGACGACGACCTTGACCTGGCCGGGGTAATCGGTTTCCTTCTCGACCCGCCTGGCCACGTCGAAGGCGAGCTGGCGCGCGCGCTCGTCGTCGATCTTGCGATTGCTGACGATGATCCGAATCTCCCGGCCCGCCTGAATGGCGTACGACTTCTCCACGCCCTCGAACGCGTCGGCGATTTCCTCGAGTTTCGTCAGGCGGCGCACGTACCCCTCGAGCGATTCGCGGCGCGCCCCCGGCCGCGCGCCGACTCGACTTCCCGCCGGCGCTCCTCGGCGAGGCGCGCCGCCTCGGTCAGCGTGCGCTGGGAGGCTTCGCGCATGCGTGAGGCGCGCGAGCCGGTCGCCCGCCGCGCGCCCACGAGCCCGACGACCCCTCCGACACACGCGGCGGCCGCGGCAATGATGAGCAGCAAGAGCGGCACGGGGTGCCTCCCGTGGTTGCCGGAGCGTCACGCGCCGGGACACGCCAGGACGCCGTCAGGAGGCTGGGAACCGGGGGAAATGAAAATTCCCCACGCTATGCCGTGTGCAAGGGAACTCATGAACCATTAGGTTCACGTGGACGCCCGCACGAATCGGTTTGTTCACCACGCGAAGTGGATAGACAGCACGATCCGAATAAGGCTTCCCTGAATAAGGTGTTGGCTCAAAAATTACCTTATCATCACGAACATGGTAGGGAATTTTCTTAATGTCTATAGACTGAGCTCCGCTCGTCGTCCTATCACGTCCTTATCCATGCCGCAACGTCGTATCACGCCTCGGCCGACAATCGTTCGTCGAGCAGCGCGATCAAACTCTGGGTCCGCCGCTCGATGCTCGCCATGTCCTCGCTGGATGCTCGTCGCAACTGCAACAACTCGTCGGCGATATTCATCGCGGCGAGTATCGCAACTCGCTCCGGCACGGGAGCTGCTGCCCCGCGGGAGACCTCCCGCATCTTCGCGTCGACGTAATCGGCGACTTCCCGGACATACGTGTCGTCCGCGACGCCGCGGATCTTGTACTCGCGTCCCAGAATCTCCACCGTGGTGGGTTTGGATTCGCCGCCGCCGATCGGTTTGTCGTCGAGGTTCGTAGTCAACACCTCAAGTCAGGTCTGCCCCGCGCGACTACAACTGGAGTTCGCCCAGCTTCTCAAGCACGCGGTCGATTCGCTTCCTGACTTCCTCCTTGTGAAACGATCCGATGATCTTCTCGTGATTCGATTTGAGATGATTGATTCGCTCGGTCAATTCCCGGTTGCTCGCGCGCAGGCGTTCGATTTCGCGCTCCAGCGACGCCTTCTGGTCCTGCATCGCCTGGTACTGGTCCTTCAAGCGCGTGAAACGCACGCCGGTCTGGGCGATGCGCTCCTCGAGCACTTCCAGTTTTTCGATCGCCTTGGCGCCGTCCATGGCCCGATTCCCCTCCGTCACGATCGCAGCACGACGCCCAACTCGGCTTCGAGCTTGGAGACGATCTTCGCGACCACAGCCTCCACCTCCGCGTCGGTCAGGGTGCCCTCCGACGACCGGAACGACAGCCGCACCCCGTAGGCGGTGCGATCGACCCCGAGACTCGCGCCGCGAAACACGTCGAATATTTGCAGGGATTCTAGCAACCGTCCTCCGACCTTTGCCACATGTTTTTCGATCTGTCCCCAGCCTACGCCGGCGGGTGCGACCAGCGAGAGGTCGCGCCGCGACGCGGGAAACTCCGAGAAGGGACGGAAGACGGGCCGGTCGGATCGCAGCTCGTAGAGGGCGGTGAGGTCGATGCTCGCATACCAGAGCGGTTGCGCGAGGTCCAGGTCGCGCGCCGCGCGCGCGGGAGCGACGCCGCCTTCGACCACCGCGTGGCGGCGGTCGGAGTATCGAAAGGTCCCGCTGGTGGGCTCGAAGTCGTAGGTCAGGCTCTCGTGCGCGCGCGGCCGGTGCGTGGCAAGGAGGGTTTCGATCTCCGCCTTGATTTCGAACAGGTCGACCGGCGCGCTCGCCGTGCGCCAGAACGACGCGCCTTCCGGCCGCGTGCGCGCGATGACGAGGTGCAAGGGTTCTTCGGGGAGCCCGGTGGTGCCCGCCGCGCGCAGGAACACGCGCCCCACCGCGAACACGTGCAGCTCCCGCCGCCCGTGGGCGAGGTTGCGCGCCACCACGTCCAGCACCGACGGCAGGAGGTGGGTGCGCAGCAGCGCCTGGTTCGACGACAGCGGGTTGACGACGGCGATGGGCTGGCTGCGCGGGTCGCTGTCCGCCCACCCGAACCAGCCCAGCTCGTGCCCGTCGGTGAACGTCGAGGTGAGAACCTCGGTCATGCCGCGCGCGACCAGGTGGTCCGAGACGCGGTCGACGAAGCGGTCGAACGGGTCGGGCTTCGACGGCACCGTGGCGCGGTAGCGCCAGCCCTTGCCGATGTTCTCGTATCCGTAGAGTCGCGCCACCTCCTCCACCAGGTCGGTCTCTTCCACCAGGTCCCAGCGAAACGAAGGGATCGTCACCGTGACGACGTCGCGTTCGCTCCCGGTCCGCCGCAACTCCAGGCGATCGAGCAGCCCGGCGATGGCCTCGGTCGAAAGCGCCTCGCCGAGCAGGCGCTTCACGGTGGTGCGACGGACCGATACCGTGCGCGGCCCGTGGGGCGCAGGAAACGCGTCGACCATGTTGCCGGCCGTGCCCCCGGCGAGCTGCGCGATCAGCGCGCACGCCCGGTCCGATGCGCGGCGGCACACCTCGCGATCGCTGCCCCGTTCGAAACGGTAGGACGCGTCCGTGTTGACGTTGAGCGAGCGCCGCGTGCGCCGCACCGCTCGCGGGTCGAAGGCGGCGCTTTCGAGCAGGATGCTGGTAGTCGCGTCGGTGATGCGCGTGGCCATGCCGCCGATCACGCCTGCCACGCCGACGGCTTCGTCTTTCGCCGTGATCACGAGGTGCTCGTGGTCGAGCGCGAGGGTGCGTCCGTCGAGCGCTTCGATCCGTTCGCCCCGCCGCGCGCGGCGTACCCCCATCGCGGCCGAGGGCAGCGCGCCGAGGTCGTAGGCGTGCAACGGTTGCCCGAATTCGAGCATCACGTAGTTGGTGACGTCGACGATGTGGTTGATCGGCTTGACTCCGACCTTCTCGAGCGCGGCCGCGAGCCACGCCGGCGACGGCCCCACCCGCACCCCGTGGACGACGCGCGCGACGAACCGGAAGCAGTCCTTCGGATCCTCGATCTCCACGCGTACGTCGGTGTCGTCCGGCGCGGCGGACGCCTCGGGCACGTCCGGGAGCCGCAGCGGCGTGCGGTAGATGGCGGCGATTTCGCGCGCGACGCCGATGTGCCCGAGCTGGTCCGGACGGTTCGGGGTGATCTCCAGCTCGAGCGTCGCGTCGGTCTGGCCGATCAAGTCGACCAGCGGCGTGCCGATGGAGGCGTCGGGTGCCAGCACCATGATGCCACCCGACTCGGCGCCGAGCCCGAGCTCCACTTGCGAGCAGATCATCCCGTTGGAGGTCACGCCGCGAATCTTGCTCTTGCGGATCTTCAGCCCGTTGGGAAGCCGGGCGCCGACGGTGGCGACGGCGACGCGCTGCCCCGCCGCGACGTTGGGCGCCCCGCACACGATCTCGAGCGGCTCGCCCTGGCCCACGTCGACCCGGCAGACGCGCAGCCGGTCCGCGTCCGGGTGCGGCCCGGCCGCGAGGACGTGGCCGACGACGACGGCGCGTTCGGTCAGGCCGGCGGCCATGAGCCGCTCCACCTTGACCCCGTGCATGGTGAGGTCGTTGGCGAGGGTTGCCGCGTCGACGGGAATGTCGACGTACTGGCGCAGCCACGAGAGCGAAACGATCACGAGCCCGGCTCCTGGAACTGCTCGAGGAAGCGGAGGTCGTTCGCCAGGAACATGCGGATATCGGTGATCCCGTGGCGGATCATGGCGATGCGGTCGACGCCGACGCCGAAGGCGAACCCCGAGTACTGGTCCGGGTCGTAGCCGACGCCGCGCAGCACGTTCGGGTGGACCATGCCCGCCCCGAGGATCTCGATCCACCCCGTCTGCCCGCAAATCCCGCACCCGCTACCGTTGCACGCGAAGCACGACATGTCGACGTCCACGCTCGGCTCCGTGAACGGAAAGAAATGCGGCTTGAAGCGCACCTGGATGGTGGGTCCGAAGAGCTCGCGCAGGAACAACAGGAGGTCGCCGCGCAGGTCCGCCATGGTGACGGCGGTGTCGATGAAGAGCCCCTCGACCTGGTGGAACTCGGCCTGGTGGGAGGCGTCGATCGCCTCGTTGCGATACACGCGTCCCGGCGCGTAGATCTTCAGCGGCGGCTTGTTCTCCTCCATGAAGCGCACCTGAATGGGCGAGGTGTGCGTGCGCAGCAGGATGCTGTCGGACACGTAGAACGTGTCCTGGAGGTCGCGTGACGGGTGCTCGTCGGGAAAATTGAGCGCCTGAAAATTGTAGTACTCGAGCTCGACTTCGGGGCCGGTCGCGAGGCGGTACCCCATGCCCTCGAGGATGTCGGCGATGCGCCGGAAGGTCTGGCTGATCACGTGGCGGCGTCCCACCACGCCCGCCGAGGCCGGAAGCGTCCCGTCCAGCGGCGCGCGGTAAAGCGGGTTGGCGTCGCCCCCGCCCAGTTCCGAGCGCCGCGCGTCGAGGAGCGACTCGCACAGCTGCTTGAGCCGGTTGGCCTCCCCTCCCAGGCGCGGGCGCTCGTCGGCGGACGCGCTCCCGACGGCGCGCAGGAGGCCGGTGACGACCCCCTTGCGGCCCAGATACCGGACGCGGACGACTTCGAGGTCGTCCAGGCTGGAGCACGCGGCGATGTCTCGGCGAAGGGAGGATTCGATGGCGCTGGTGTCCATCGGGGCGACGGCCGGCGCCTAGCGGGAGGTACCCGACGCCGCCTTCGCGACGTCGGCCAGCTTGCTGAATCCGGCGGCGTCGTGGACCGCCATCTCCGCCAGCATCTTGCGGTCGACGTCGACCGCGGCCTTCTTGAGGCCGCTGATGAAACGGCTGTACGAGAGCCCGTTCACGCGCGCCGCGGCGTTGATGCGCGCGATCCAGAGCGCGCGGAAGTGGCGCTTCTTTTGTTTGCGATCCCGGTAGGCGTAGACCCCGGCCCGTTCCACGGTCTCGCGCGCGGTGCGGTACAGCGTGCGCCGACCGCCGACGTTGCCCTTCGCCTGCTTGAGTACCTTCTTGCGGCGCTCGCGCCCGGCGACCGTGTTCTTTGTGCGTGGCATGACAAATCCTCCTTGCGGCGCGCTTTTTCGCGGGCGGCGCCGTGCCCGCAGACGTTGCTGCCCGGGTGGTTCGCCCGGGCGTGACCTACATCACCAGCATGCGCCGAACGCGCTTCATGTCCGACGCGTTCACGAGCGCGCTCTTGCGCAGGCCGCGTTTGCGCTTGGTGGTCTTCTTGGTCAGGATGTGGTTCTTGAACGCCTTGTTGCGGCGGATCTTGCCGGTCCCCGTCTTACGAAAGCGTTTCTTCGCCGACCGGCTTGTCTTTAACTTCGGCATGGCTGACTTCCTTTTCTTCCGGCTCGCGCTTCGCTGCGGGCGTCGCGCGCGGCTTGGGCTGCGGACCCGACTTGGCCGGCAGCGGTGCCATGTACATGATCATGAGCCGCCCCTCGAACTCGGGGTTGCGCTCGACTTGCCCCACGTGCACCAGATCCTTGGTGAGGCGATCCAGGATGCGGTACCCGAGCTCCTTGTGGTCGAGCTCGCGGCCGCGAAACATCAAGGTGAACTTCACCTTGAAATGTTTGGAGAGAAACTCTTCCGCGTGGCGCTTCTTGAACTGGTAATCGTGCTCTTCCGTCTTCGGGCGGAACTTGACTTCCTTGATCTGGAACGTGTGCTGTTTCTTCTTGGACTGCTTCTGCTTCTTGCTCTGCTCGTACTTGAACTTCCCGAAATCCATGATCCGGCAGACCGGCGGACGCGAGGTCGGCGAGACTTCCACCAGGTCGAGCCCCTGCTCGCCGGCCAGGCGTATCGCCTGGGCCGTCGGCATCACGCCGAGCTGGTTGCCGTCCGCCCCGACGACGCGGACCTCGGGGACACGAATCTGCTCGTTGGCCCGAATGCGCGGTTTTCTTGTTCGATCGAAGCTGATCGTCTCCTCCTTCGGGACACAAAAAAACGGATGCCAGGCATCCGCTTCCGACTTCGCCCCCGGCGAATCGTCACGAACCTGGCCGGTCGTCTAGACAGCGGCAGGTGAGGGGCAGGCCCCTGCTTCCCGACGGCGGACCCGGCTGGGGTCGACGCCAATGTATAGAGTGCGCAGTCTACCCGGCGACCGCGGCCTCGTCAACCATTTCCGCGACGAAGTCCGCCAGCGGCTTCTGGCCGAGGTCGCCGCGGCCGTGCGCCCGCACCGAGACCTTCCCTTCCGCCGCCTCGCGCGCACCCACCACCGCCATGAACGGGACCTTGTGGACCTCGGCCTCACGGATCCGGTAACCGATCTTCTCGTCGCGCGCGTCCGTCTCCACGCGAATCCCGGCGTCACGCAGCGCCAACGCGACCGTCTCGGCGTGCCCGCTCGCCTCGGCGCTCACCGGCAGCACGACGCACTGGACTGGTGCCAGCCAGGTCGGAAACGCGCCGGCGTAGTGCTCGGTGAGGATGCCCATGAAGCGCTCGATGGACCCGAACAGCGCGCGGTGGACCATGAACACCGGCTTGCGCTCCCCGCTGCTGGCCACGTAGGTGACGTCGAAGCGCCGGGGCAGGTTGAAATCGAACTGAATGGTCGACAGCTGCCAGAAGCGCCCGATCGCGTCGATCACCTTGACATCGATCTTGGGGCCGTAGAACACCGCCTCGCCCTCCATGCGCTTGTACGCGAGCCCGTGGCGCTTGACCGCGTCTTCGAGCGCGGACTCGGCCATCCGCCACTCGTCGTCGCTGCCCGCGTACTTGCCCGGGTTGGCGGGGTCGCGCACGCTCAACTCGACGTTGAACCGGTCGAACCCGAAGCGCGTGAGCACGCTCAGCGCGAAGTCGAGGGTCGCGTCGACTTCGGACGCGATCTGCTCCGGCGTGCAAAAGATGTGGCCGTCGTCCTGGGTGAAGCCGCGAACGCGCAGGAGCCCGTGGAGCGCGCCCGAGAGCTCGTGGCGGTACACCGTTCCCATCTCCGCCAGACGCACGGGGAGTTCGCGGTAGCTGTGGAGCTTGCGCTTGTAGACCAGGATGTGTCCCGGACAGTTCATCGGCTTGACCACGTATTCCTGGCCGTCGACGTCCATGGTGAACATGTGCTCGCGGTAATACGTCAAATGCCCGGATGTCTTCCAGAGGTCGGACTTCGCGATGTGGGGCGTGTTCACTAGCTGGTAGCCGCGGCGGCGGTACTCGCGCTTGAGGTACTGCTCCATCACCTCGCGCACGACGGCGCCGCGCGGGTGCCAGAACACCAGGCCGCCGCCCGCTTCGTCCTTCACGTCGAAGAGGTCGAGCGCGCGGCCGAGCTTGCGGTGGTCGCGCTTCTCGGCCTCCGCCAGTTGGTGGAGGTACGCCTCCAGCTCCGCCTTCTTGAAGAAGGCGGTGGCGTAGATGCGCTGGAGCATCGGCCGGGTCGAGTCTCCGCGCCAGTAGGCTCCTGCGGTCGAGAGCAGCTTGAAGTGTTTGATGCGTTTCGACGTGTCGAGGTGCGGGCCCGCGCACAGGTCGACGAAACGCCCCACGGTATAGATGGATACCGTGTTCCCCGGGATGTCGTCGATGAGCTCCAGTTTGTAGCGCTGGCCGAGGCGGGCGAAGTATTCGCGCGCGCGAGCCTTGTCCCACACCTCGCGCTGAATCGGCATCTCGGAGCGCACCAGTTCGTTCATGCGCGCTTCGATGCGAGCCAGGTCCTCGGGGGTAAACGGGCGCTCGACCTCGAAGTCGTAGTAGAAGCCGGTGTCGATGGGCGGACCGATCGCGAACTTCGTCCCCGGGAACAATTCCGACACGGCGTGCGCGAGCACGTGCGAGGTCGTGTGCCGCAGCACGTAGAGGCTCTGCTCGTCGGTCTCGCGCAGGGCCCGGAACGTTCCTTCGCCCGCGATGGCCTGGTGGGTGTCGCGCAACTCGCCGCCGAACAGCACCGCGACGGTGTCACCGCGCAGTCGCGGGCCGATGCTCGCCAGCACGTCGGCCACCGCGACCTCGCTACCTTCGAATGATTTGACGGCGCCGTCAGGCAGGGTCACTCGGACCATGTCGTTCTCACATCCACACTCGTGGGCCTCTGGGGTGGCGATGGTGGGCGATAGTGGACTTGAACCACTGACCTCCTGCGTGTCGAGCAGGCGCTCTAGCCAACTGAGCTAATCGCCCCAACCGGTTGATCTTAGAGAGTCTCCGCAGGGTACGTCGCGCGCGTGGTGGGGTCAAGTGAAAAGGCGGCCGGACCTTGCGATCCGGCCGCCCCGCCCGGGAAACGAGCGTTATGATTTCTTCTTGTCGCCGTCGAGGATCTCGTACTCGGCGTCGGCGACGTCGCCGCCCGGCCCATCGCCCCGACCGGCTTCCGCGGGACCGGACGCGGATCCCTGGGCAGCGCCCTCCGCCGCGCCCGGCGGGGGTGACGCCTGCTGGTACATCCGCTGCGCGACCTCCTGCCAGGTGGCGTTGAGCCGCTCGGTCGCCGATTTCATCTCGGAGGCGCGTTCCGACTTGAGGGCGGCCTTCACCGCTTCCACGTCGGACTCCAGTCTGGAGACGTCGGCGGGATCGACGCGATCCTTGTACTCCTTTAGGTTCTTCTCGGTCTGGTACACGAGCGCGTCGGCCGCGTTGCGCGCGTCGACTTCCTCGCGCTTGCGATGGTCTTCGTCGTGGAAGCGCTCCGCGTCCTTGACCATCTTCTCGATCTCGGACTCGCTCAGCCCGCTCGAGGCCTTGATGACGATCTTCTGCTCCTTGCCGGTGGCCTTGTCCTTCGCGGAAACATTGAGAATGCCGTTTGCGTCGATGTCGAAGGTCACCTCGACCTGCGGGACGCCGCGCGGCGCGGGCGGAATCCCGGCCAGCTGGAAGCGTCCGATGGTCTTGTTGTCGACGGCCATGTCGCGCTCACCCTGGAGCACATGGATGTCGACCGCCGTCTGTCCGTCCGCGGCGGTCGAGAAGACCTCGCCCTTGCGCGTCGGAATGGTCGTGTTGCGGTCGATCAGGCGAGTCATCACGCCGCCGAGGGTCTCGATGCCCAGCGACAGCGGAGTCACGTCGAGCAGGAGAACGTCGCGGACGGTCGAGTCCAGAACGCCGGCCTGAATCGCCGCCCCGATCGCGACCACCTCATCCGGGTTGATCCCCTTGTGGGGTTCCTTGCCGAAGAGCTCCTGCACCTTGCGCTGCACCATGGGCACGCGCGTCGAGCCGCCGACCAGGATGACTTCGTCGATGTCCGCCGGCTTCAAGCCCGCGTCGGCCATCGCCTGCTTGCACGGGCCAACGGTGCGCTCGACCAGTTCCTCGACGAGCTGTTCGAGCTTCGCGCGCGTGAGCTTCACGTTGAGGTGTTTCGGCCCCGACGCGTCGGCAGTAATAAAGGGCAGGTTGATCTCGGTCTGCAGCGCGGTGGAGAGCTCGCACTTCGCGCGCTCGCCCGCTTCCTTCAGGCGCTGGAGCGCGATCGCATCCTTGGACAGGTCGATGCCCTGCTCCTTCTTGAATTCGGCCACGAGCCACTCGATCACGCGCTGGTCGAAGTCGTCTCCGCCCAGGTGGGTGTCGCCGTTGGTCGCCTTCACCTCGAATACGCCTTCGCCCAGCTCGAGCACCGACACGTCGAAGGTGCCGCCGCCGAGGTCGTAGACAACGATGGTCTCGTCCTTGCGCTTGTCGAGGCCGTAGGCGAGCGCGGCGGCGGTGGGCTCGTTGATGATGCGCTTGACGTTGAGCCCCGCGATCTTGCCGGCGTCCTTGGTAGCCTGGCGCTGGCTGTCATTAAAATATGCCGGCACCGTGATGACGGCATCGGTCACGGGTTCCCCGAGGTACGACTCGGCGGCGCTCTTGAGGTACTGGAGCACCATGGCGGAGAGCTCGGGCGGCGAGTACTTCTGCCCCGCGATCTCGACGACCACGGAGGCGCCGCTCCCTTGGCTCACGGTGTACGGGATCATCCGCGTTTCATTCGTGACCTCGCTGAACTTCCGGCCGATGAAACGCTTGATGGAATACACGGTGTTGTGCGGGTTCGTAATGGCCTGCCGCTTGGCGATCTGGCCGACCAGACGTTCGCCGTCCTTGGTGATGGCGATGACGGACGGAGTCGTCCGGGCGCCGTCCGGGTTCGGAACGACTTTCGGTTCCGTTCCCTCGATAATGGCGACGCAGGAATTCGTGGTTCCCAGGTCGATGCCGATGGTCTTTCCCATGCGCTATCCGGTTCCTTTCCGAGAATGGAATCAACGCGGCTGTACGCAGCCGACGCTATTCCTATACACAAGAGGCGTGCCATTGCGTTCCGCCAGTTTAATACATTGTTGCTATTTAACTTACATGTTACGGGCTCAAAACGCAGGGTCTGCCACCGGCGCATGGGCAGTAAATCATGACACCGTGTCAGCTATTAGGATCCGGCTGGCGATCGAGCAGGCCGATGAGAAGTGTCAGGCCCACACTGAAATCATTCTCGAGGGGTGGGCGCTCGGCCCTCTTGGGTGGGAGCGCAAAGCGGGGCTGCCCGGCGCGCACGCGGACTTCGAGTTCGCGCCACCGGGGGTCGGAGATCGAGACGCCCTTGGCGACACAGGCGGACAGGAACCCGGCCCAGGATTCTATCGAGGCCGGGTCGCCCCGGCGCGCCGCCCTGGCGTCCCAGATCCCGGCAAAGGACCCGGCGACATCGTTCAGGACCTCGACCAGGCGGCGATCGTTCAACAGCGCCCTCCAGAGATACACAACCGACACACAACAAAACAATTGACAGCGGTTCCCGACAGGCGTAAATTCACGAACGCAGAAAGCCTGACGCAAGGTTGATCTTGCCCCAGTACCTACTCGACCTTTTTGTCGGTTAGAGGGCTTGCCCTCAGCACCTACCAAAAAGGATACCCCTGACACCCCTTGCACAGGCTTTCTGCATTTCTATTCCACCCGCTCCCCCGTCCCCGGTTCCTGAACAGGACCTTTTTCCGCCGCAAGAAGCTCCAGCAACACCGGTCGCAGATTGTGTAGCGGCGATTCGATGACGTGTTCGAGCAGCCGCTCGAGCGCGCGTCCAACGGCGGGGCCCGGCCCGATACCCAGCACGCGCATCACGTCCCCGCCGTCGACCTCGAGGTCGGCGACCCGCAGCGCGGCCCGCTCCCGCCGCTCGTAGGCCACCCGCTTCCGCAGGGCGTCGAGTTGCCCCAGCTCTCCGGCCATCCCGTCGACGTGCAGGCGAGCGCGGCAGTCGGCTTCGCGCAGCCGGAAAAGATCGTCCAGCAGGTCGGAACCGACCGTGCGCATGAATCGCCTCACCGTGGCCGCGCGCCATTCCGGCGCGTACCGATACATGTGGTGCCGCACCAGGCGCCGGCAGCAGGCGACGAACGACGTCGGATAGCGTAACCGCCCCAGGACCGCTTCGGTGATGTCGGCACTCACCAGCTCGTGGCCGTAGAAGACGACGCGGGACCCGCGCTCGTCGGTGACCGATTGTCGCGCGTCCACCTTGCCGGTGTCGTGCAGGAGCGCCGCCCACCGCACGAGCAGGTTCTCGCGCGGCGCCGCGTCGCAGGTCTTTAGCGAGTGCCAGTAGACGTCGTCGGGATGATACTCGTTCTGGGTGACGCCCGCACACCGGGCGAGTTCGGGAAGCATCACCGCCAGAGCGCCGGTCTGGTAGAGCAGGTGCCACGCGGCGCCGGGACGGTCGCACTGGGTCATGGTCTTGGTGCACTCGTCGCGAATCCGCTCGGCACTGACGGTCGCGACGAGGGCGGCCGATTCTCGCATCCGCGCGCGTGTTTCCGCATCCACCTCGAGGTCGAATCGCGCGGTGAAGCGTGCGCCGCGCAGAATTCGCAGCGGATCCTCCACGAACGCGCGCTCGAAGATGGTGCGCAGCCGGCGGCGCACGAGATCGCCGGCGCCGCCGAAGGGGTCGACCCGATGTCCGTCCGGGACGCGCTCCGCGATGGCGTTGATGGTGAAGTCCCGGCGGCGAAGATCGTCTTCCACCGGCAGCCGCCAGTCCCACCGCACGTCGAAGTCACGGTGCCCCGGTCCCGTCGACGTCTCGGTGCGCGGGAAGACTATATCGTAGGTGACGCCGTCGTCCGCCGCCGTGAACTTGTAGACGCCGAACGCCTTGCCGACCAGCGCCACGGCACCGTGGCGCGCGAGGATGCCTTCCAGCACCTCAGGCGGCAGCCCGCGCACGAGCAGGTCGGTGTCGGGCAGCCCCGACAACCCGAGCAACCGGTCGCGCACCGCGCCACCCACCCGGTACAGCTCTCCGCGCGCGAGGATTTCGGACTGCCAGGCCGGGAGGTTCACGGCTGCCCGTCGCGCGGCCAGCGCACCGGGTGGCGCACCCAGAGTGCCAGACCCGCCAGCGCGGTCAGGTATGTACCGATCAGCACGTAGACGATCGAAAACCCGACCGCTTCGGCGCTGCCGACGCCGACCACGGAGAAGAAGTAGATGACGGTCGCGTCTCGCGTCCCCAGCCCCGAAATCGAGAACGGGATCAATTCGACCAGTGTGACGATGGGCATCATCAACACGATGTAGGCCGGTGACACCGGGATCGAGAGGAGAAGCGATACGTAGACCGCCAGCGCAAAGATGAGCGCCCAGCACACGAGCGTCATCGCGGCCATCACGGCGATGCGGCGGCGCGACGCGCCATAGACGCGGAGTGCGTCGTAGAAGGAATGAAAGCCGGTCGACCACCGGTCGCGATGGCGGGCCGGTACCAGAACCGAAAAGGCGGGTTTCAAGAGCGCCCGCATCCACCGCCGGTTGGTGGCCATGACCGCGGCGGCGGCGATGGCGGCCGCCCCGAGCGCGAACAGCGGCGCCGACGGAATCTGGATGTACCGCTGCGAGAATATCAGGGTGGTCGCGACCCCGCCGACCAGGATGAAGCCGAGGTCCCAGAGGCGGTCGACGAAGACCGTGAGGAGTGTTTCCCCCAGCGGACGACCGGTGTCCGTGCGGAGATAGAGCGCGCGAAGGGCGTCGCCGGCCTTGCCCGGGGTCACCGACGACGCGAAGAAGCCGATCATCCACACCGACGTGCTGCGCCGCAGCCCGTATTCCATGCCCAGGGAGCGGATGACGTAGCGCCAGCGCGCCCCGCGCGCGACGGAAATGGCGGCGATGATGAGCGGCGCCCACAGGAGCTGGACCGGCTCGATCCCGCGCAGGATCCCGATGATCCGGGCGGGGCCGGTGCGCGCGACGATGGCGGCGAATATCGCCAGGCCGACGAGCGGCATCAGGATCGCAAGCGCGCGCTTCATGAGGTCGATGGTTCGGATCGGGAATGGGTCCGGGGCCGCGGCGAATGAACCGGCTGCTTGATTTCGCCGCCCAACCCCCCTATAATACTCCAATCATAGCCCCTTAGGAGTCCATTTGTGAAGCACGACAAGGTCACGATCAAGATCCCCCGGCCCCTGTACAATCGAGTCCAGCAGCTCATCGACGACTCCGGATTCAATTCTCCGACCGACTTCATTGTATACGTGCTGCGCGACGTGTTGAGCGAGCGAGGCCTCGACCACGGGGACACGTTCACGCCGGAAGAGCTCGCCGCCATCAAGCAGAAGCTCCGGCGACTCGGATATCTCGACTAGACCCTCGGCGAGGAGGACGTTCACATGATTGCACCACATGGCGGGACGCTGGTCTCGCGGATCGTTCCCGCGCGCGAACGAGACCCGCTGCGCGACCACGCCAGCACCCTGCCCGTCATCGACCTCAACGCGCGCGAGTCGTCCGACCTGCTCTTGATCGCGATCGGCGGCATGAGTCCACTCGAGGGTTTCATGGGGCGGGCGGACTACGAGCACGTGCTCACCGACATGCGCCTCGCCTCCGGAATTCCGTGGTCGCTTCCGGTCACACTCTCGGTCGAGTCCGACACGATGCGCGGGCGCCGCACGCCCTTCGTCGCGTCCCTGCGCACTCCGGAGGGCAAGATCGTGGGCTTGATGACGGTGGACGAGCTCTTCGCCCCCGACAAGACGCGGGAGGCGGAACGAGCGCTGGGCACGGCGGACCCCAGGCATCCCGGCGTGCAGTACCTCGACACGACCGGCGACCTGTACGCCGGCGGGAAGGTGTGGCTGCTCGAGCGCGTCAAGGACGGGCCGTTTGCCGCTCATGAGAGCGACCCGGCCGAGACACGTGCGCTCTTCGCCGAAAAGAAATGGGAGCGGGTGTGCGCGTTCCAGACCCGCAATCCGATCCATCGCGCGCACGAGTATCTGATCAAGTGCGCGCTCGAAACCGTGGACGGGTTTCTGATCCACCCGGCGATGGGTGAAACCAAGTCCGACGACGTTCCGGCGGTGGTGCGGATGGAATGCTATCTCGCGCTGACGCGGAACTACTTCCCCGGTAGCCACGTCGCCCTGACGGTGTTTCCCTACGCGATGCGCTACGCGGGACCGCGCGAAGCGATCCTGCACGCGATCATTCGCAAGAACTACGGCTGCACGCATTTCATCGTGGGCCGCGACCACGCCGGCGTAGGCAACTATTACGGCACCTACGACGCCCAGCGCATCTTCGCGCAGTTCACCCCCGACGAGCTTGCGATCACGCCCGTGTTCTTCGAGCACTCGTTCTTCTGCACGCGTTGCGGCGGCATGGCGTCGGAGAAGACGTGCCCGCACGGGGCGGAGAGCCGGGTGGCCTTGAGCGGCACCCGGGTGCGCGAGCTGCTCGCGAGCGGCGCGCCGCTGCCGGACGAGTTCACCCGGCGCGAAGTGGCCGAGATCCTGCAGCGCCATTACGCCGGCGCGAAGGCGGGCTAGCCCGTGTCGCGACGCCTGCTCGTCATCGGCCTGGATTGCGTCACACCTGAATTGTTCTTCGGGCCGTGGTTGGAGGAAATGCCGAACCTGCGCCGGCTGATCCAGAACGGAATCCAGGCGCGTTTGGTCTCGACGGTCCCGCCCATCACGGTCCCCGCCTGGATGGCCATGATGACCTCCCACGACCCGGGCATGCTGGGCATTTACGGCTTTCGCAATCGCGCGCGACACGACTACGAAGACACCTACACCGTCAACGCCACCCACGTGCAGGCCCGCACGGTGTGGAACATCCTTTCCAGAAACCGGCTGCGATCGATCGTCATGGGAGTTCCGCTGACGTACCCGCCCAAGCCGCTCAACGGCTTGATGGTCGGGTGTTTCCTGACCCCGGACTCCGCCGCCGAGTTCACCTATCCCCCGGAGCTCAAGCGGCGGCTCAACACGCTGGCGGGCGGCGAGTACATCATCGACGTGAAGGATTTTCGCAACGAGCGCAAGCAGGAGACACTCGAGCAGATCGAACGCATGACCGAACGGCGGTTTCGAGCGTTCCGCGGCCTGCTCGCGGGCGAAGAGTGGGATTTCGCGATGATGGTCGAGATGGGACCGGACCGGCTGCACCACGCTTTCTGGCGCTACTCCGATTCGGGACACCGGCTGTACGAAAAGGGCAACCCGTTCGAGGACGTCATCCACCGGTACTACCTCGAGATGGACGCCGAAATCGGCCGCACCGTCGACGCGGTGCCCGCGGACACATCGGTGATCGTCGTTTCGGACCACGGCGCCCGGCGCATGGCCGGCGCGATCTGCGTCAACGAGTTCCTGATTCGCGAGGGCTACCTGACGCTCAAGTCGTACCCGGACCACCCGACGCGGCTCACCCCGGATCTGGTGGACTGGGATCGTACGTTGGCGTGGGGCGACGGCGGTTACTACGCGCGCGTGTTTCTCAACGTGGCCGGGCGCGAGCCCCGCGGGCAGGTGGCCCCCGACGACGCCGCGCGCGTCGGCCGCGAACTCGCGGCCAAGCTGGAGGCGCTCGGCGACGAGAACGGGCGCCCGATCGGGACGCGCGTATTCTTTCCCGGGGAGATCTATCGCGAAACGCGTGGGGTGCCGCCCGACCTGATCGTGTATCTTGGCGACCTCGAGTGGCGCAGCGCCGGAACCGTCGGACACGGCCGCGTGCACGTCTTCGAGAACGACACCGGGCCGGACGACGCGAACCACGCCCAGGAAGGCGTCTTCGTGTGGGCGAACCGGGGCAAGGCGCCCGCGGGTCCGGTCGCGCGGGTGTCGATCTACGACGTGGCGCCCTCGATACTCGACTACTTTTCGATACCGGCTCCGCCGGAGATGATCGGGCACGTGATTTAGCGCAACGTGCTGCGGGCGAGCCGAACGGCGGCCACCCCGCGTCGTGCCAAACCGTAATGCTTCAACGGAGGATCTATGAAAGGCTTCACGCTGTGGTTCACCGGGCTACCCTCGTCGGGCAAGTCGACGCTGGCTCGTCGCGTGGAGGAGATCCTCCTCGAGCGCGGGATGAACGTCGAGGTCCTGGACGGGGATGAAGTCCGCGAAAACTTGAGCAAGGGGCTCGGGTTCTCGAAGGAGGACCGCGACACCAACATCCGGCGCATTGGCTTCGTCGCCAAGCTGCTCGCGCGCAACGGCGTGGTCGCCATCACGGCGGCGATTTCGCCCTACCGCGACGTGCGCGATGAAATGCGGCGCGCGATCGGACGCTTCGTCGAGGTGTACGTCGAGTGCCCCATCGACGTGCTCAAGGAACGAGACGTCAAGGGCCTGTACAAGAAGGCGCTGGCCGGCGAGATCAAGCATTTCACCGGCGTGGACGATCCCTACGAGCCGCCGCTCAAACCCGAAGTGGTCGTGCACAGCGACCGCGAGGGCGTGGACGAGAGCGTGGCCCGGATCGTGGGAACGCTCGAAGTGCTCGGGTACATCCCGCGGGCGTCCGGGGGCGACTTCTCCGCCGCCGAAGAGGAAACCATCAAACGCCGGCTTAAGGATCTCGGCTACATCTGACCCCCATGCTCAAGTGGTTTCAGCAACCGGCGGAGCGGGCCTGCGTCGTCGGACTCGACGGCGTTCCCTGCTCGATGATCCGGCGCTTCACGCAATCCGGCGTCATGCCCCGCATGGCGGAAATCGTGGCCCGGGGCGCCCTGCGCGAAACCACCGTGTCGCTGCCCGAGATCTCTTCCGTCAGCTGGTCGTCGTTCATGACCGGCAAGAACCCGGGTGAGCACGGCATCTTCGGATTCACCGATTTGCACCCGGGGACCTACACGCAGAGCTTCCCGAGTTTTCGCGACCTCAAGTGCGACACCATCTGGGACCGCCTCGGCGAGCGCAAGATGCGCAGCGTCGTGATCAACCAGCCCGCGACCTATCCGGCGCGGCCGATCCACGGCGTGCTGGTGTCGGGCTTCGTCGCGGTTCACCTCGACCGCTCCGTGTTTCCCGCGCGCTATCTGCGCCTGCTGCGCGACATCAACTACGAGATCGACCTCGACGCAGAGGTCGTGCGCGACAACCCGACGGCCCTGTTCCGCAAGCTGCACGAGTTGCTCATCGCGCGCGAGCGGTTGCTGGACGCGCTGTGGACGGAAGAGAAATGGAACCTGATGCAGGTGGTGGTCACCGGAACCGACCGCCTGCACCACTTCCTCTTCGACGCATACGACGACGCGGCCCACCCGGAGCACCAGGGTTTTCTCGACTACTATCGAGCGGTGGACGCGTTCGTCGGGCGCGTTTACGACCGCTTTGCCGCCTCCGGCGACGGGCGAAACTTCTTCGTCCTTTCCGACCACGGGTTTTGCCGCACGAGCCACGAGGTGAACGTCAACGCCGTCCTGGAGCAGAACGGGCTGCTCGCCTTCGCGACGGCCGACGCGACCGGGCTGGACGGAATCTCCGAGCGCGCGGCGGCGTTCGCGCTGGACCCCGCGCGCCTCTATGTCCACCGCCGCGGCCGCTTCCCCCGCGGTGGGGTGGCCGAGGATCGCGTCGAGGGCGTCCTCGACGAGCTCACGGCCCTGTTCACGTCGCTGCGCGCACGAGGGAGAGCCGGTCGTGCGCCGGATCTTTCGCGGGCGCGATGTGTACCATGGCAGTGAAGCGGCCCGCGGTCCGGACCTGTTGCTCGTTCCCGTCAACGGGTTCGACCTGAAGGGGCGCGTGCGCGCGCGCGAGGTGGTGGCTCCCCGCCGTCTCCAGGGCATGCACACCTGGGACGACGCGTTCGTGGCCACGCTGCGCACGGACCTCGTCCCCCAGGGCCGCGAGCTGACGCTGCTGGACGTGCCGCGGATGATTCTCAAGAGCCTCCATGTCGAACCGATGGATTCGTAGCATCGCCGTCGTGACGCTGGCGCTGTGGCCGACCGCGGCGTTCGCCTACATCGGGCCCGGCGCCGGCTTCGCGCTGGTGTCGTCGTTCGTGACGCTGGTGGTGGCGTTCGGGGCCGCGTTCTTTGCGGTGTTCGCGCTGCCGGTGCGCGTGCTCGTGCGGCAGTGGAAGCGGCGCCGCTCACTCCGGCACGCGCGCGTGAAGAAGGTGATCGTGCTCGGCCTGGACGGGCTCGACCCCGACATCTGCGAGGCACTGTTCGCGCGCGGGGACCTTCCCCACCTGCGCAAACTCCGCGACGAAGGGACCTACCGCCGGCTGGGCACGTCGATGCCCGCCCTCTCGCCGGTCGCGTGGTCGACCTTCGCCACCGGCGCCGACCCGTCGCGACACGGAATATTCGACTTCGTGGCGCGCGATCCCCGCACCTACGCCCCGCACCTTTCGTCGAGCGAAGTGTACGGACGCACCCGTTTCATCGGCGTCGGACGGCTCCGGTTCCCGGTTTCGAGCGGCGGCGTGCGCGGATTCCGGCGCAGCCGGACGTTCTGGCGGGTGCTTTCCGACCACGGCGTGGCCTCCTCCGTCCTGCGGGTTCCGATCACATTTCCGGTCGAGAAGATCGACGGTGTGATGATCGCCGGCATGTGCGTGCCGGATCTGCGCGGCACCCAGGGATCGTTCACGTTCATCACCAGCGACTCCGAGTCGCCCCCGCGCGGCGGGGTCGTGATCGACGTGCCCGCGTCGGGAGGTGCCGTCGTCATCCCCGGCCCCGCGAGCCCGATCGACGGCAAGCCGATTTCGGTGCGTGTCGAGATCCGTCGCACACGCGACGCCGGCCACGAGCTCGTCGTGGGGCGGGAGCGCGTGGCGCTGCGCGAGCGGGAATACACGCCCTGGGTGAGACTCGCCTTTCGCGCCGCGCGCGGGCTGACCGCCAGCGGCATCGCGCGCTTCTATCCCGTGCGCCTGGCCGACGGCCTCGCCATCTACGTGACGCCGATTCACGTCGACCCGGAGCACCCGGCGATTCCGATCTCGCATCCGTCGGTGTTTTCAGTCTACCTGGCGAAGCTCATGGGGCCGTTCGGGACCCTCGGGCTGGCGGAGGACACCAGCGCGCTCAACGACGGAGCCATCGACGAGCAGGCCTTTCTCGACCAGGCCTACGACCTGCACGCGGAGCGACGCGCCATGTGGGAGCACGCGCTGGCGCGGCTGCGCGGCGGCCTGGCGGTGTGCGTGTTCGATATCAGCGATCGCCTCCAGCACATGTTCTTTCGCTATCGCGACCCGGCCCATCCAGCCAACGCGGGCCGCGACGTGACGCGCCACGCGGACGCGATTCACGAGATGTACCGGCGCATGGACACCCTGGTCGGTGAGACGATCGCGCGGGTGGATCGCCACACGGCGCTGTTCGTGATGTCGGACCACGGCTTCAAGCAGTTCCGCCGCGGCGTCAACCTCAACGGGTGGCTCGCGCGCGCCGGGCTGCTCGCGGTCAAGGAAGGCGCCGGACCCGGCGAGTACCTGAGCGCAATCGACTGGAGCCGGACCCGGGCGTACGCGCTGGGGTTGAGCGGCATCTACCTGAACCTGCGCGGCCGCGAGCGGGACGGCATCGTAGACGCCGCCGACGCGGACGGCCTGAAGCAAACTATCATTCGCGGGCTCACCGCGCTGCGCGATGGCGACGGTCCCGTCATCCGCCGGGTCGTCGACGTGGCGCGCGACCTCGACGGTCCCTATCGCGATGGCGGGCCCGACCTGCTGCCGGGCTACGAGGACGGTTACCGCGTGTCGTGGGACTGCGCCAAGGGATCGGTGCGCGACGAGTTGTTCGAAGACAACACGAAGTGCTGGAGCGGCGATCATTGCGTGGACTCCGACATCGTCCCCGGCGTCCTGTTCACGAACGTCGCGCTGGACGAGGGGCCGATCGGGCTGGAAGACGTCGGCCCGACCATTCTGGATCTCTTCGGCGTGCCGGTTCCTTCCTATATGACCGGACGGAGCCGGGCGAAATGAAGGGTCTCATCGGCGCGCTGCTGGTCGCGATGCTGGCGACGCCGGCCGCCGCGGCCGGCGAGCATCCCTCGGTGGTCGTGCTCGGCATCGACGGCATGGACCCCGATCTGCTGACAAGATTCATGTCCGAAGGGCGCATGCCGAATTTTTCCGCGTTGATCGCGGAGGGATCGTTCACGCGACTGGAGACGTCGATTCCCCCGCAGAGCCCGGTCGCGTGGTCGAACTTCATCACCGGCATGGACCCGGGCGGCCACGGCATCTTCGACTTCATCCACCGCGACCCCGCCACTTATACCCCGGTGTTTTCCGCCGCCGACATCGAGGAGCCGTCGAAGACTCTCTCACTCGGCGACTGGCTGCTCCCCTTGTCGGGGGGCGGCACGGTGCTGCTGCGCAAGGGCGAGGCGTTCTGGCAGGTGCTGGACCGCGCGGGAATTCCGTGCACGGTAATCCGCGTGCCGGCCAACTATCCACCTGCGAAGACGTCGGCGCGCACGCTCTCGGGGATGGGCACACCGGACCTGCTCGGGAGCTACGGCACCTTTACGCTCTACACCGACGACGACATATGGCGCGGCGCCCACGTGAGCGGCGGGCGCGTGGTGATGGTCGACCGGGTGGACGACCGGGCGCGAATTCAGATCGAGGGGCCGAAGAACTCGTTGCGCAAGAGCCAGCCGACGCTGGCGCGGGAAGCCGTGGTCGACGTCGACCCCGAGCACGATGCGGCCCGGATCGCGGTCGGTGGCGAGGAGATCGTGCTCCACGCCGCAGAGTGGAGCGGCTGGGTCCCCATCGACTTCGACGTGCTCGGGCCGGTGAAGAAGCTCCGCGGCATGTGTCGATTCTATTTGAAGAGCGTGCGCCCGTCACTCCAGCTCTACGTGTCGCCTCTGAACCTAGACCCGCTGCACCCGGCGCTTCCCATCTCCACACCCGAAGACTATTGCGCCGACCTGGCGCGGCGGGTCGGGCGCTACTACACGCAGGGGATCGCGGAAGACACCAAGGCGCTCGAAGCGGGCGCGCTGAACGACGCGGAGTTCGTGGAGCTGACCGATACGCTGCTCTCGGAGCGCGAGCGCATGCTCGACGCGGTCCTCTCGGATTATCGCGACGGCTTCTTGTTCTTCTACGTGTCGACCATCGACCAGTCGTGCCACGCCCTGTGGCGCAATGCGGACGCGGCGCACCCCGCCCACCCGGCGGACGGCGCGTTCGCGGACCGCTTCGCGACCCTCTACGCAGAAATGGATCGCGTGCTGGGAACGATTCGCGCGCGTATTCCCCGCGACGCCACCATGATCGTCATGTCCGACCACGGCTTTGCGCCCTACTACCAGAAGGTGCACTTGAACACCTGGCTGTACCGCAACGGGTACCTCGCCCTCGTGCGTGCGGACGAACCCGGGGGCCCGCTGTTCGGCAACGTGTTTTGGCGCCGCACGCGGGCCTACGCGGCGGGCCTCAACGGGCTCTACCTGAACGTGGCCGGCCGGGAGGCGCGCGGGATCGTCGCGCGCGGCGCGGAATACGACGATCTCCTGGCCGAGATCGCGACGAAGCTGCTCGAGTTTCGCGACCCCGAAAACGGCGAACGGGTGGTGACGACCGTCTATCGGGCCCGCGACGTCTACCACGGATCGGAGGTGGGTGCGGCTCCCGACCTGATCGTGGGGTACAATCGTGGGTACCGGTCGAGCGACGATTCGGCGCTGGGGACGGTCACCTCGGAGCTGCTGACCCCCAACCTCGGCAAATGGACCGGCGACCATTGCATGGACCATCACCTCGTGCCCGGAATCCTGGTGTGCAACCGGCCGCTGCGCGCGGGCGACCCGCGGCTGATCGACCTGCCCGTCACGATCCTGGCGCTGTTCGGCGTGGACGCGCCGGCCGCGATGACGGGCCGGGCGCTGATCGACACCCCCTGACGGAATCAAAGGAGACACCCATGTTCGGAAAGAATCGAGTTACCCTCGAAAAGGATCTGTTCGAGCGCGTGCGCGCGGCCTCGGAGAAGGCAGGGTACGCGTCGGCCGACGAGTTCGTCGCCCACGTGCTCGAACGCGAGCTCGCGAAAACGGAAGCGGGGTCGAGCGGCGACGTGAAGAAGCAGCTCGAGGGCCTCGGCTACATTTCCTGACGTGTTCCTGCTCGCGCGCATCGTGACCCTCGTCTTCGACGCGCTGGTGGCGCCGTTCGGCTCCCATCGGCTCGCCGCGCTGCTGGCGGTTTCCCTGCTGGGCGGGGCAATGCTCGCGCTGGTTTTTCGCGCGACCTCGAAGCAGGCCGCCATCGGCCGTTCGCGCGAGCGGTTCAAGGCGCGGATACTCGAGATGCGTCTCTACCCGGACGACATCGTCCTGATCACGCGCGCGTTCGGGGGCGCACTCGCCGCGCAGGGTGCGTATCTCAAGTACGCCGCGCCCGGGATCCTGGCAGCGGTCGTGCTCGCCGCCCCGCTGTTCGTACAACTCGAGCAGCGCTTCGCCTCCCGCGCGCTCCCGCCCGGGAGCCGCACGCTGGTCACGGCGACGCTGGCGGAGGGCACCGACCCGCGCGCGGTCGTCACCTCGCTTTCCGGACCCGCCGGGACCGAGGTGGACGCACGCTCGCTGCGCGCGAGGGCATCGCGCGACGTCGTGTGGGTCGTGGATGTCCGGGAGCGCGGCCGCCACGAGATGGAGCTCACGCTGGGAGCGCAGGCGTATCGATTCCCCATCGAGGCGAAGGAATCGTGCCGCGCGATCGGTCGACGACGAAGCGCGGGTTCCTGGGTCGACGCGGGGACGCAGGTCGGGCTGCCCGGGATCGCGGCGGGGGGCCCCATAGCAGGGGTTCGCATCCATTACCCGGCCGCGCACTATCGACTGCTGGGGATCGGGATGAACTGGCTGGCTGTATTCCTGATCGGGACTCTGGTGGGCGCGGTCCTGCCGGCGCGGCTGTTGAGAATCCACCTCTAGGCGCGACTGGCGGCAAGTGGTGCCGGAGGCCGGAGTCGAACCGGCACGGGGCTTTCAAAGGCCCCAGCGGATTTTAAGTCCGCTGCGTCTACCAATTCCGCCACTCCGGCGTCGGGCGGTCGCCTACTCTCTTAACCCAAATCGACCGCCCGATCCAGTTAGTCCTGCGGCACCCGCTTGCCCGTCGGGGCTTCGGCCGGGGTGGTGGCGATATTCTGTTCGTCGCGCAGGGCGGGACCTCCGTACCGCTGGCGCAGCATGCTCCAGCTGTCCAGAACCCCTCCCTTGAACGACAACGCATACTCGATGGCATCTCCCGAGTTCTCGTCGGTGTCGATGTACACCCATCGCTCGGCGGCGTCCTCGTTGCGGGCGCGGCGCTCGGGGCTACCCCACGAGGCCAGCACGCCGAACGGATCCATGCCCTTGACGACCTCACCGCGCTCCACGTTTCCGCGGAACGGCGTGTCCGGATTCATGGCGAAATACTCCGCGCGCAGATCGGCGAGACGGTCGGGACGAGGGTCACGCGTGAGCTGCAATGACGACGCGCATCCGACGACGAGAACCAGCAGAGAAACCGACAAGAGCCTGTGTGGGGCTCGGCGCATGACGGCCTCCTTCCTGCAAAGGAAGCCAGCGACGAGTAGCGAGCCCGCCGCCGGCGGACTTCGCAGTAGTTAAAACGCGGCCTACTACCCCACCAGTGTGGCACCACTCGCGGCGGCTGTCAATGCGCTACGTCTGTGTGGGTGGCACCGATTCCACCAACTCGCTGTCGTGACGTGACTTCGCGTCACGACCCCGCCCGCCCTGACACCTTGCTCACCCGCCGCCTTGCTCAGCCTCGCCATTGTGGTGCGGCGGAACGTCTGTCTATAATGCCCGGATGTACGGTGCTGCATTCGCCTTGGCGATCGCCCTCGGGGGTTACGATCGCGCAGGTTTCTCCACCGAGTTCGACCGGTCCGGAGGGACGCGAACCTCCAGCTACGCCCAGACCGTCGACGTGCTCGCGGAGCTGGACCGCGCATCGAAATGGATCAAGGTGGAGACGTTTGGAACCAGCGGCGAGGGGCGCGCGCTGCCGCTGGCGATCGTGGATCACCGGGGCCACTTCACGCCGGAAGTCGTCCGGCGTGACGGCAATGCGGTGGTGCTGATTCAGGCCGGGATCCACGCCGGTGAAATCGACGGCAAGGACGCCGGCCTGCGGCTCCTCAAGGAAATCGCTGTCGACGGCTCGCTGGCCCACCTGCTCGACCACGTGACACTGCTCTTCATTCCCATCCTGAACGTCGACGGCCATGAGAATACGAGTCCGTTCAATCGCGCCAACCAGGCGGGTCCGGAGAACCCCGGGTTTCGGGCCAACGCGACCAACCTGAACCTCAACCGTGATTACATGAAACTGGATGCGCCGGAAACGCGCGCGTGGCTCGCCCTCTTCAACCAGTGGCGCCCCGACCTCTTCATCGATTGCCACGTCACCGACGGAGCCGACTACCAGTACGTGATGACGTATATCGTCGAGGTGTGGCAGTACACCGATCCCGGGGTCGCGGCGTGGTCTCGCGACCGGCTACTCAAGCCGCTCCAGGACCGGATGCGCAAGAGCGGATATCCCCTCTCCCCGTACTGCGAGTTTCGGGTGGACAACGACCCGACCAGCGGGATAAAGAGCCACGCGTCGACCCCGCGCTTCTCGACCGGCTACGCCACCATCCGCAACCGTCCCGCGCTGTTGCTCGAAGCCCACATGTTCAAGGACTACGCGACGCGGGTGGACGCCACCCACTCGATGCTGGTGCACGCGCTCGGAGTCGCCAACGCCGATGCGCGCGGGCTGCGGGCCGTCGTCGCGCAGGCGGACGCGCGCACCGCGTCGCCCGCCTTTCGCGGCACCCCGTTCCCGCTCGTGCTCGACGTGACCTACGCCGACAGCGTGATGATCGATTTCGCAGGGGTCGACTTCGAAAAGGTGAAGAGCGACATCACCGGCGGGGTGTGGTATCGCTTCGGCGCCAGCTCGACCACGTTTCGAATCCCGTACTTCAATTCCCAGCAGGTGGTAAAGGAAGCCGCGCTCCCCGAGGCCTACATCATCCCCCGCCAGTGGGCCGATGTGATCACGCGCCTGGAATGGCACGGGGTGCGCGTGTGCCGGACCGGGGCGGCGGTAACGCTCCCGGTGGAGTCGATCCGCCTGCGCGACGTCGCCTGGAGTGCCAAGCCGTTCGAAGGGCGCCACGCCGTGACCTACACGGGCGAGCGGTTCGAAGAGACGCGCACGTTCCCCGCCGGGTCCGCGGTCGTCGACATGGCCCAGGCGAACGCGCGAGTGATCGCCCACCTGCTCGAACCGGACGCGCCCGACGCGTTCGTGCAGTGGGGGTTCTTCGACGCGATCTTCGAGGAGAAGGAATATATCGAGTCGTACGTGCTGGAGGCGAAGATCCGCGAAATGCTCGCCTCCGACCTCGCGCTTGCCACCGCGTTCGAGGAGGCGAAGCTCGACAGCAGTTTCGCCGGAGATCCGGAGCGCATTCGCCGTTGGTTCTACGAGCGCAGTCCGTACGTCGAGCATCGCACCGGAGTGTATCCGGTCGGGCTGATCCGCGACCGCGCCGTGGTCGAGGCGCTCTGCCCCGCGCGCTAGTCCCGCGCTTCCCAGACGATCGCGCCGCGCACCACCGTGAAGGCCGCGTGCGCCTGCAAGAGTACTCGCGGTTCATGTTGCACCCGTCCGATGACATCGCGATCCAGGATGGTGAGGTCGGCGCGCCTGCCCACGGCAATCGTCCCCGCGTCTCCCTCGTCGAACGAGGCGTACGCGGCCCCTTCGGTAAAGGCCGCCACGGCCTCCGGGAACGTCAATCGCTCTTCCGGACGCCAGCCGCCGGGCGGGTTGCCATCCGCGTCCTGCCGCGTGACCGCCGCGTAGAGACCGAGCAGAGGGTCGACCGCTTCGATCGGGAAGTCGGAACCGAACGCGACCACCGCCCCGCTGTCGAGGAGGGTGCGCCAGACGTAGGCGCCGCGGAGTCGTTCCACGCCGATCCGCGCCTGCGCCCACGGCATGTCGGAGGTCGCGTGAGTGGGTTGCATGGAGGCGACCACGCCCAGCGACTTGAACCGGGGAATGTCGTCGAGAGCGAGAATCTGGCAGTGCTCGATCCGCAAACGCGCGTCACGCGCGCCGGTCTCCCGCAGCACCTGTTCATAGATATCGAGGGTCAAGCGATTGCCGCGATCGCCGATGGCGTGGGTGCCCACCTGGAACCCGTGCCGCACCGCTTCCCGCGTCCAGTACAGGATCGAGTCGGGCGGATCCACGTTGGTGCCCCGGTTGCCGGGGTCGTCGGTGTACGGCTCGAGCAATGCAGCCCCGCGTGAGCCCAGCGCCCCGTCGGCGCGCAGCTTGATTGCGCGCACTACGATGCGGCCGTCGAACTCCCGCGCGGGGCCGGCCGCGAGCTGCTCCCGCAGCAGGGGCGGTTCGTCCGAGTCGAGCAGGCAGTACACGTTGAGCGTCAATTCGCCCCGCGCGGCCACCCGGCGCAGGGCGCGAAGCACGGCGCGGCTGGTGCCGGCGTCGTGCACGCCGACCAGCCCGACGCGATTGCATTCGCGAATCGCCAGCTCGATCCGGGCTTCGACCTCGTTCGCGTCCGGTCGCGGAACGCGCGCGGTTACGAGATCTGCTGCGTCGTCGACCAGAATTCCTGTCGGCTCGCCGCGCGCGTCGTGGAGAATCCGCCCGCCCGGTGGGTCCGGGGTGTCGCGGGTGATGCCGCACGCGTCCAGCGCGGTGCGATTGACCCACAGTGCGTGGCCGTCGATGCGCTCGAGGTAAACCGGATTGCGCTCCGTGCCCGCCAGGTCCCGCCAGGTGGGAAACGCGGTATCGGCCCAGTCGTTCTGATCCCAGCCCCGGCCGTAGATCCACACCCCCTTTTCCACCGGCTTCTGCGCGGACACGACCAGAGCGACCGCTTCCTGCGCCGATTCCGTTCCGACCAGCGAGACCGTGCGCAGAAATTCCCCGAGGTTGGCGAGGTGCGCGTGCGCGTCGACCAGGCCGGGCAGCACCGTCTTGCCGGCGAGGTCCACCCAGCGCGTCTGCTCGCCTCGAAGCGGTGCCGCACCGTCGGCGTCCCCGACGTAGACGATCCGGTCGCCGCGGATGGCCACCGTGGTCGCCGGAGGCGTCCGTTCGGCAGTCGTGGAATAGACCTGGCCATTGGCGAATACGAGCGTGGCCTTCTCCTGCGCCCGCGCCGGCGCGGCAATGAGAAGCGCTGCTGCAACCCAGTGCGAGGAACGTGCGTGCATCGTGGTGCTACATCGAGGGCCGCTGCTGGAGCCGGTCCCGGGCGGAACGCACGTCGCGCTTCAGCGGCAGGTCCGCGTCGGCGTGTTTCCACATCGACAGGACGCGGTCGTAACAATCGAGCGCATTGGCGGTCCGACCGCTCGCCTCGTAGGCGCGGCCCAGGTCGTACCAGGCCGTCGCGTACAGCGACGCCAGGCCGACGCTCAGGAGCGGGCGGTCGAGCACGGGGCGGAGCTGGTCGATCGCGGCGGCGTTCTGTCCGGATTCCACGAGACAATGGCCGACCACCATGCCGATGAGGTCGGCCGAGTCGGGGCCGCGCAGCGATTCGGCGGTCAGGCGCGCGCGCGCGTCCAGCGCGCCGGCGCAATCGCCGGCCACGGCGAGCGCGAGCACCCGGTGCAAGTCGCGCGTCGGGGCCGGAATCACGTCACGGTGGGCGTTGGACAGCTGCCGGACGCGGGTCGTGTCACCTTTCATTATTGCGAAACCGATGAGCGTCTCCCAGTACTCCCGGGTTCGATAACGGGGCGAAAGCTGTTCGAACGTCACCAGCGCCTCGCGCGCCGTCTTCTCATCCCCGAACCCGTAGTAGAGCAGCCGCGATTTCCCCGCCAGCACCCGGAGGACGAGGGACGAGTCCTCGTAGACGTGCAGGGCGTTCCCCAGGCCCTCGTCGAGGATCCGAACCGCGTCGTGGTAGCGGCCGAGGTAGGGATACAAGACACCCGCGCGCATCGAGGCCACCTCGACCAGCACGAGCGGCTCGCCGCGGCCCGCCCCCACCTCGGCTTCGTCGAGGAGACGGAGCGCATGGTCGGGCTCGCCCATCGAAAAGCGCACCGCGGAGAGGCGCATCGCGATCTTGGGGTCGCCGGGGTCGCGTTCCTTGGCCCGCGCGAGCGACTCCAGCGCCGCCGGCGCATCGCCGAGCAGCAACTGAACCGACGCCTGGTTCTCCAGCGCCTCCGCCGATCCGGTCGTGCCAACCCAGCGCCGCGCCATGGCCAGCGCTTCCTCGTATCGGTTCAAGCGCATCAGCGTCCACGTCAAGTGTTGTAGCGCGCGTTCCATCTGCGGGTCGATGACGAGCGCCTCGTTGAGATGAACAGCCGCGGAATCGAAGTTCGCGGAGTGAAACTCGGCGTCGCCCAGTCCGAAGAGCATCTCCTTGTCGTCCGGATACAGCGCGCGCATCTCGGTCAGGACCGGCAGCTGGGCCTCGAAGCCGTCGTCGAGCGCGGCTTTCAGCGCGCGCACGAGGAACCGTTCCTTCATCGGGAGGCGGTCCAGATTGTCGACCGCGTACATGATGTGTTTCCTGGCGTCGTCCGCCCGCCCGCGCGCCCACCACTCCGTGTAGGCGAGCCGGTAGTAGGCGAGCGCGAATGTCGAATCCTTCTCGATCGCCTGCTGGAAGGACGCGCGCGCGCCGTTGAAGTCGAGACGGTTGAGCATCTCTTCGCCCTCGAAGTAGGCCTGGTAGGCGGCCAGGTCGGGCGTGGTCACGTCCGCCACCGACGCGGTGCGCGCGACGGCGTCGAGCGCCTCGCGCAGGTCGATGCGGATGTCGCGCGCGATCTCGTCGATCATGTGCGGGATGCTCTCCTGCCCGCGCCCCTCTTCCTTGGTGGTGAACACGTAGCGGTGCGCGCGCGTGTCGAGCACCTTGAGGTCGATCGTGTACAGGTCGCCGAAGCGACGGATGGTGGGAATGACAAGCACGTCTACGCCCGCGGCGTCGCAGATGCGTTGTCCCAGCGATTCATCGATGCGTTCCACGCCTCCCCGGCCGATGGTCTTCAGCAGGTCGAACATGCGGGAGCGCGTCATGACGGAGAGCCGGCGCGACTGCTCGAGGGCCGTGATCAACATGCCCGAAAGTCCGTCGAGCGAGGCGTCGTCGGTTTCGTTGTTGAAATCGATCACCGCGATCGGAACGCGCTCCTGCCCTCCCGCCTGCCGCCCGTGGAGGAAGTCGTAGACGACGAAGGCGGCCACCAGGGTCAGCACCGTCGCCGCCGCCAGCGTCATCGCGCGGGCCCGGCTGGGGGCGTCGCGGCGCCACGCCGCGGCGGGGTTGATGGCTCTCCGCAGCGCCAGGATCAGTTCGTCGAGGGTCTGGAAGCGCTCGTCCGGATTTTTCTTCAGACAGCGCTCCACGATTTTCAGGACGCGCGACGGCACCGCCGGCCTCAGCTCGGCGAGCGGCCTTGGCGCCTCGTTCAGAATCGAATAGAGAACCGCTTGCTCGTAATCGCCGCGGAATGGCAGCTGCCCGGCGAGCATCTCGTAGAGGACCACCCCGAGCGACCAGATGTCGGTGCGCTGGTCGACGGTCTCGCCCCGCGCCTGTTCCGGAGACATGTACGCGGACGTGCCGCGCGACGAGAAACGGTCGTCGATGCGGCCGGCTTCCACCGGGCGCGCCAGCCCGAAGTCCATGATCACGGCCTGACCCGACGGGGTGATCATGATATTGGAGCTCTTCATGTCGCGGTGGACGATCCCTTTGGTGTGCGCCTGCTTGAGTCCGTCCGCGATCTCGATCAGAAAACGCAGCGCCTCGTCGGTCTCGATGTGACCGGAGAGGACGCGGTCGCGCAGCGTCGACCCCTCGATGAACTGCATCGCGATGAAGACGCGCCCGTCGATCTCGTTGATCTCGTAGATGGTACAGATGTTGGGATGGGTGAGTCCTGCCGCCGCGCGGGCTTCGTGCACGAGGCGCTGTTGCTCGTCGGCGCTGGAGACAATGAGCGGGTGGAGGAACTTCAGCGCGACGGTTCGTTGCAGACGGGTGTCCTCCGCCTTGTAGACGAGGCCCATCCCGCCTTCGCCGAGCTTCTCGGTGATCTGATACTGGTGTACACGCTGCCCGATCATAATCCGCTTCTATTCCGGGGGCTCACGCCATGCCGTAGGGTGTACTACTGCATACGCCGCGGCCGACGTTGGGTTGCACGGGTGGGTCAGGAGACCCGCTTCAGCACGATGATCGTGAGGTCGTCGATGCGCTCCGCGCCCTGTTCGTGCTTGAGGACCGCCTCGATGACCTTCTGCATGAGGTCGCCCGCCCCCGCGGAAGCGTTCGCTTCCACCGTGCGCATCAGACGCTCCTCGCCGAAGGGGCTTTCGAACTCGTTGACGGCGTCGGGGATCCCGTCCGAATAGATGACGAGCGTGTCACCGGGGTCGAGGGTGGCGGAGCCCTCCTGGTACGGAAAATCGTCGAGGACGCCGAGCGCCATGCCCCCGGTGGCAAGCCGCGCCGGCGGAGCCCCGGTCTTGAAGACCATCGGGTGCTCGTGGCCGGCGTTGCAGAACGACAACGTGTGCCGCTGCGCGTCGAGCACCGCCATGAACAGAGTCGCGAACTTCTCCGGATCGGTGCTCTCGTAGAGGAGGCGGTTCGAACGAACGATGGTCGCCCCCACGGGCGTGTCCAGCGCGGTCTGGCCGCGGAGCGTGGCCTGGAGGTTCGCCATCAGGAGCGACGCCGGCAATCCCTTTCCCGATACGTCGCCCAGACAGATGGCCCAGCGGGGGCCGTTGATGTGGATGAAGTCGTAGTAGTCCCCGCCGACCATTTGCGCCGCGATGCTGCACGCCGCGATGTCATATCCCGGCAGCGTGGGCGGCGCCTTCGGCAGCAGGTCCTGTTGAATCTGGGCCGCCAGCTTGACCTGCTCCTTCATCCCCACCAGCGCTTTTTCCTCCTCGTAGAGGCGCGCGTTCTCGATGATCTGCGCGGACTGCCCGGCGATGATGGCGAGCAGGCGCTGGTCTTCGTCGGTGAACCCGACTTCGTCCTTCTTGTTGTAGCTGGTGACGACGCCGATCAACTCCGACTTCACCATCAGCGGGACGCAGAGAATAGAGTGGATGCTCTGGTCCCACTTGAGCCCGCGGAAGCGATCGTCGTTGGTAGGGTCGTTGGTGAGCAGCGGCTTCTTGTAGAGGTGCATCCACCCGAGCAGGTTCTCGTTCACGTGGTAGTGCGTATGTTCGGAGGAGCTGGTCATGGCACGGACCAGCGTCTTCATCGGCTGGTCGGCGTTGCGATCGACCAGCGTCACGACCGTCTGCTCGGCCAGCACCGCCCGCATCGAACGGTCCACGATCTTGCGGATGATATCCTGGGAATCGACCGACGCGCCGATCGCGCGGGCCAGGTCGTTCAGGATGGACAACTCCTCGACCGCCCGCTTGAGCTGCCGGTTTTCCTCCCGGAGCAGGTCGGCATCGTCGCCGGCCTCCTCCTCGCCGGCGCGGCCGAACGGCAGCCGAAAACCCTTTTTGGTCATGGGGGCCTCTCTGCTAGAGTCAGCGGACCGAACCGCGTAACGGTCCACGAACTTGCCCAGTATCCGACGGCGGCAGGGCGAATGCAACACGGTTTCGTCAACGGCGCGCGCAGCACGCGCGTGGAGTCTTGACCGGTGAGAATCGCCACCACGCGCCTGGAAATCGTTACCGACGTCGGGGTTTCGCTGGCGGACATCACCAGCGACGTCAACGCGTTCATTGCCGCAAGGGGCGTCGCCCGCGGGCTGTGCATCGTGACGGTCGGGCCGGAGGATTCCGGCCTCTCGCTGGCTGCCAGCCTCGACGACGACGTGGAGGATCTGCTCCGTCTCGGGCGGCGCCACCTCCCGGCGGCAGCCGAAACGGGCTCCCGGCCCGCGCGAGCAGTCACCCGGGCGGTGGTGGATCGGGCGGACGTCGAAGAGCCGGGCTACAGTCCGGCAGGGATCATGGCGTACTGTCTTTCGCTTGCGATCCGTCAGGGAGGTCTCCACCTGGGCAACTGGGACGCCGTGGTGCTGATCGACGCCGCCGGGCCGAGGCGGCTTCCGGTGGACATCATTCTGATGGGATCCTGACTTCTGAAGCTGCTTGAATTAGCATGCCTATCTCATTTAAAATAAGACAGGTTACCGTTTCGCTCCCAGGGCGGTTCCCGCCCGGCGCGTGGTCGCGGGATCTCGCTCTCTGCGCCCGAGTTCCATCTGCGAAGTGTTGACGCCCGTGTCGTTGCTTGAACGCCCCAGGGTCCATGGCGCACTCGCGCCGGCCGTGATCATTGTCCTCGCCGGGATCGCCCTGGCCAGTCCGCCAGCGTCCGCTCCGCTGGCCACCCTCGTCCGGTTGTCCTCCTGGATGCTGGTCATGGTGATTCCCGGGATCGCTGTCCACCGTCTGGTCACGCGCCGCCCGGGTGGTCTGGGTGAGGCGGTGCTGGCGGGCTTCATCGTCTCCCCGGTTGTGCTCGCGGTGTTCGGCGTGCTGGCGCTCACGCTGGGTGCCTCCCCCGCTGCCGCCGCGCACGCGTGCGTCGTGCTCGCGGCCGGGGTCGCACTCGCCGCCACCGCGGTGCAACGGGTCCCCTTCACGCGCCCCCCCCGCCGGGAGACGCTGGTGTTCGTCGCGTTCGTCGCCGCACTGGTTCTTCTCACCGCCTTCCTTCCATTTACACGGGAATGGTGGCGGGTGCGCTCCGACGCGTGGTTCCACGCCGCCGTGGTCGCGCAGATCGAGCACACCGGCGTGCCGCCCGAAGATCCCTACTTCGCCGGCGTTCAGCTCCAGTACATGTGGTTTTACCACGTGCTCGTCCTCCTGCTGGCGCGCACCCTCGATCTCGACTCCTTCTGGTGCATGGCGATGGTGAACGTCCACGCCCTGGTGGGACTCTCGCTGGCGGTTTTCTGCCTCGCCGGCGTGTTTCGCGACCGCTTCGCGGATCGTCTGGCGGCGACGGCGACGGTGCTGCTCGCTTTCAATGCCGCGTTCTGGGTGTTCTTTCCGGTCAAGGCGCTCAAGGCATTCATCGGCGACGTTCGCGGCAGCCGAGGAAATCGCGCGCACCTTTGCGCTTACGCCGCTCCACTACCAGACTGCCTTTCGTTTTCTCGAGACGTACTACAACCCCGTGTTCTTCCTGGACAAGTTCATGGTGGGGACGGCATTCGGACTCGCGCTCGCATGGATGACCGCCGCGTGGGCATCGGCGTGCCGCTACACGGCAACGCGTCGGCCCGAAGCTCTCTGCGTGTTCGCGGCCGCGTTGGTCGGAATGCTCGGGTTTCATAGCGTGGTCGGCGTCGTGACCATCGTCGGCATCTGGGGAGGTCTGGCGCTGACGCACCTGCGCCGCGCGCACGTGGCCGGTTACCAACCACGCTCCGCGACCGTGCTGCTCGTGGTCTCGGCGGCGGCGCTCGTCGTGATGGCGCCCTACCTGCACCAGGTGACGCACCTGCGGGACACGCGCGGCGCGTGGCCAGTCGGCTTCGGGTTCCGGAAACTCGCGGCCATGGTGGTTCCCTGTGCGTTTGTGTTCGTGGTTGCCTGGCGGGAGACGCGCATGCGCCGGGACACCGGCTGGCCGGCCCGCTTCTTCGTGTTTGGCAGCCTCGCGGCTGCTTTGTTCGCGCTAGTGCTCCGGCTTCCCGGGCCCAACGACAATCACAAGCCCGGCTTCTTCGCGTTCGTCCCGCTCGCCGTCGTCGCGGGGTTCGGGCTGGTGGAGTCGGTCACCGCCCGGACGGGGGTTCGCCGTGTGGTGACCGCGCTGGCGTGGTCACTGCTGTTTTTCGTCCCCGTCAACGCAATCGCGCTGATCCATTATTACGGGACGCCCGTGAGCGCAACCGTCACGAAGGACGAGGAAGCCATGGCACGCTGGGTGCGCGCCAACACGTCGCGCGACGCCGTCTTCGTCGACGACGAGGACCGCGTGTTCCTCCTGGTGACGGGGCCGCGCCGCTATCTATTCGGCTCGTGGGACTACGCGCAACAATGGAGCTACTCGAGGGCGGAGATGGCCCGCCGGTTCCACGCGTGCCGCGCGCTGTACGGGGCCCGGCCCTTCGACGCGACCACGCTCGACGTGCTCGCGAGCGTCGACGCGCCCCTGTTCGTCGTGGTGCGCGGGCGGCATCGGTTCGCGGGTGCGGCCGTCACGGCCCACCCCGAGTTGTTTGCGACCGTGCACACGGAGGGCGACCTGTCGCTCGTGCGGGTGGACGCCGACGCCTGCCGGCGGGCGATCGACGCCGCTCCCGCCGCCATCGCGGCCGAGGATCTGATTCGCGAATCCGGACTGTGACTTCGTTGGGAGCGATATGTATCGAGACAAACAGATTGGAGTCGTGATTCCCGCCTACAACGTGGCCGACCACATTCGCCACGTGGTCGACGGACTGCCGGCGCTGGTCGATCGCATTGTGGTGGTCAACGATGCGTCGAAAGACAGGACGTCCGAGGTGCTCGGGTCCCTGTCGGAACCGCGCGTGCAGGTGCTCGCGTTGCCCTCCAACACCGGCGTAGGGGGTGCGATGGTGGCGGGATTTCGAGCCGCTCTCGCCGGCGGTGTCGACATCGTCGTCAAGATGGACGGCGACGGCCAGATGGACCCGCAGCAGCTCCCGCGTCTGCTCGACGCGATCATCGTCGATGGATTCGACTACGCGAAGGGCAACCGCTTTCTGGACAGCGACGAGCTGGCGCAGATGCCCAAGCTGCGCCTCTTCGGGAACTTCATCCTGAGCTTTCTCACCAAGCTTTCGTCCGGGTACTGGAGTGTGTTCGATCCGCAGAACGGGTTCGTGGCGATCGACGCCGCCGTGCTCCGGAGGATCCCGCTCGACCGCCTGTCACGGCGCTACTTCTTCGAGAACGACATGCTCGTGCATCTCAACATCGTCCAGGCGCGCGTCAAGGACGTCGCCATTCCCGCGCGCTACGGTGACGAGCGCTCGTCGCTGCGGGTGTCGCAGGTGCTGGCCACGTTTCCGGCCTACCTGTGCCGCCGCTTCTGGTACCGCGTCTATCAACGCCACGTTCTGCGGGATTTCTCCGTCGTCGCCGTGTTCTGGGTCGTGGGCGCGGCGCTGGTCGTGTGGGGAGTCGGGTTCGGAGCGACCATGTGGGTGATTTCGGCCGTTTCCGGCCGCGTCGCGTCCACCGGCACGGTCATGCTGGCGGCGCTGCCATTGATCCTCGGCTTCCAGCTCGTTCTGCAGGCGATCCTGATCGAAATCCAGGAGTCGTCGCGATGACCTCCTCCCCCGCCTTCGCCCGGAGCGCTCCGTGAAACGCAAGTTCGCGTTCGGGATCGCGATGAGCGGCGCATTCCTCTACCTGGCCACGCGCGGCATCGACTGGAACGCCTTCGCCGCCGCGGTGCAGCGGACACGCGTCTGGCTGCTGGTCCCCGGCATCGTGTTCACGATGCTCGGACACTTCAGCCGCTCGGTGCGCTGGAAGTTCATGATGTCGCCGATCAAGGAATGCGCGGTGGGCCGGCTCTGGCCGGCCACGGCGATCGCGTTCATGGTCAACAATCTGCTCCCCGCGCGCCTGGGCGAGTTCGTCCGCGCGTACGTGATCGGACGCACGGAGGAGGTCAGCAAGTCAGCCGCGTTCGCCACCATCGTCTACGAGCGCGTCGTCGACGTGTTCGTCCTGATCCTCCTGCTCTGGTACTGCATGATGCGGGTCGCGGGGCCCCCGTGGCTGCAGCGAAGCGCCACCCTGCTCCTGGTCTGCAACCTGGTCCTGTTCGGGCTGCTGGTGGCGATGGTGCGCTGGCGGGGCCATTTTCGGGCGCTGGTGGACCGCGGGGTGAGACCGCTACCCACCGAGACCCGGCGGAGAATCCACGGGTCCGCGAACGCGTTCGTCGACGGCCTGGGCGTGCTCACCCGCCCCGCCTCCAGCATCCCCATCGCGCTGCTGTCGGTGGCGGTGTGGGGGTTTGCAGCGCTCGGTATCTACTGCAGCGTGCTCGCGTGCCGGCTGGAGCTGCCCGCGATGGCGAGCGTCGTCCTGCTCGTGCTGATGTCGCTCGGGTCGATGATCCCATCGGCGCCAGCGTTCGTCGGCACCCTCCAATACGCGTGCGTGGTGGGGCTCGGACTCTACGGCGTGGATCGCGGCGAAGCCCTCGCCTTCTCGGCCGTGTACCACGCGACTCAGTTCTTCCCGATCACCCTGGTCGGGCTATACTATGCGTGGCGTTCGCACCTGCGCCTGTCCGAGCTTTCCAACGGCCGGGCCGCGTGATGCGCCGCGCGGCTGGCCGGCATGTCGGTGCGTCAGACCATTCACATCACGGAGTCACACCCATGGGTATTCGCCATTCGCTGATCACAGCCTCCCTCCTGTGCATCTTCCCCTCCTTCGCCGCGGCGGATACGGTGGTCATCGGTCCGCTCAAGGACACGACCGTGTACGCGGAAGACTCGACGCTCAGCAACGGGTCGGGGGAATATTTCTTCGCGGGGGACAACGGCAGCGGCAGTCCGCGGCGAGGGTTGATTGCCTTCGACATCGCAGCGTTCGTCCCGGCGGGTGCGACCGTGGACAGCGTCGAACTCACGCTCTCGATGTCGCACACGTCGGTCGGCTCCGGGGCGCGTTCGATTGCCCTCCACCGTCTGCTGGCCGACTGGGGCGAAGGGCTTTCCGACGCCGAGGGCAACGAAGGCGGGGGTGCTCCCGCCACATCCGGCGATGCCACCTGGACGTTCCGATTCTTCAACACCGACGACTGGGCGGTGGAGGGCGGCGAATTCGTGCCGGCGGAGAGCGCGACCCGCGTGGTCGAAGCCATCGGCGTCTACGTCTGGCGCTCGACCGGAATGCGGGACGACGTCCAGGGGTGGCTGGATTCGCCGTCGTCGAATTTCGGGTGGATTCTCGTCGGAGAAGAAACCGGGCCGCAAACCGCGAAGCGATTTGATTCCCGGCAGCGCGCCACCCCCGCCTCGCGTCCCACCCTCACCGTCTACTACCGGCCCGCGCCCACCGGCGTCGGCGGGGCGCCGTCGATCGGCGCGCGACTGCTCGCGGTGTTTCCCAACCCGTTCAACCCGACGACCACGATTCGTTTCGAGCTCGACCGCCCGGCGAGCGTGCGCCTGTCGATCTGCGATGTCGGGGGGCGAGAGGTGCGCACACTCGTCGAGGGCGCGGTGGATGCGGGCGACCACGCGGTCGCGTGGAACGGAGCCGACGCCGACGGCGGCCGCGTCGCGTCCGGGGTGTACTTCGTGCGCATGAGCGTCGACGGAGTTGCCCCCCAGGTCCGCAAGCTCGTGCTCCTGAAATAGGCGCTAGCGGCCGGCCCCGATCGCCTCGAGCACTTCCGTGGCCACCATTTCCCCCAGCCGCTCGATCATCTCCACGCCGTGCGCCGCGCTAGCGCGCGCGGGGGCGCCGGCGTACGCGCGGTCGAGCCCCATGGCGCGAAAGGTGACGATTCCCGCGGCGAGCCGCTCGGACAGGCTGACGTCGACGTCGGGGAGCGCGGCGCGGATGTCCTCGCGCACCGTCTCCGGGCTAGCGGCCTGCACAATCGATGTTTCGTACTCGCCGGCGTGGCACGCTCCGCGCTTGAACTCGTCGGAGAGGGTGCGGCCCCAGCGACGCGCGAGCGGGGATGCGACACTCACCCGCGCCGGCTGGAACTCCGCGACCGCCGCGCGAACCGCGGCGTCGTGCGCCGGTTCCAGGTGATTATTGACCACGCTCACGTGGGAGGCGCCCGTGCCCAGCCAGCCCGCCACGACCCCGCGTAGATAGGCCGAGAACACGGCCGCTCCCACGCCGGCTGCGCCGGCGAACTCCCGGGCGCAGTCGGTGACCCCGTACGCGACGTCGGGAGCGACGAGTCCGCGCACGCCACGTGCGTCGAGCAGACCGACGGCGCGCGCGCAGGCGGCGCGCGAAATGATCAGGTCCGTGTCCAGCGGCAGGTGCGGTCCGTGCGGTTCGATCGCGCCCACCGGCACGAGCACCGCCACCGGTTTCGCCCCGTCCAGGACCTCCGCGAACTCCTCGGTGGTCATGCGCGCGATGAAGATCGCCGGCGCTAGCGCCATGGGTTCGCCCCCTGGCGTTCACGCTCCAGCAGAGACTTCTTGTCGACCTTGCCGCGGTCGTTCCTGGGAAGGTCGTCGACGAACACCACCCAGCGCGGATACTTGTGTTTCGAGAGACGACCCTTGACGTGTTCCTGCAACTCCGCACGCAGACCGTCGAGGTCGGCGCGGCCGACCCCCTCGCGCAGCACGACGAATGCCTTCGGCTTGGTGAGCGATTCCTCCTCGGCGGGAATTACCGCGGCGAGCCCCACCGCTGGATGCTCGAGGAGGCACTCCTCGATCTCGAGCGGGGCCACGAATACGCCGCCGACCTTGAAGAGGCTGTCCGCGCGCCCGCAGAACCACAGGTATCCGGCTGCGTCCATTCGGAACAGATCGCCGGTGCGGCACCAGTGCCCATGGAAGGTCTCCCAGCTCTTTTCGCGGTCCTGGTGATACGCCAGCGCCACGCTGTCGCCGCGCACCCACATCACGCCGACCTCGCCGCGGGCGGCTTCCGGCGCGCCGGGCGTGTTCGCGTCGGTGGGAAGGATGCGGATCTCGTAGCCCTCGACCGCGCGGCCCAGCGAGCCGGGCTTGATGTCGCCGGGCCGGTTCGACGCGTAGATATGAAACATCTCCGCCGACCCGATGCCGTCGTAGACGTCGTTTCCAAATCGCTGGACGAAGCGCTCGAGCAGGGGCGGCGGCAGCGCTTCGCCCGCCGAGAGGTGGAAGCGGATGCAACCGAGATCGAGCGGCGTCGCACCCCGCGCGCGCAGAGCGTCGTCGTGGTCGAGCAGCTTGGCCATCATGGTCGGGACATTGGTGACGATGGTCGGACGATACATCGCGATCGCGGCCGCGAGCGATTCCGCCGTGGGACGCTCCGAGAAGAGACAGGTGGTGGCGCCGACCGCGAACGGAAACATCAGGTTCGTGCCCGTCGCATAGCCGAAGAACAGCCCGGGGACGCTGACGGTGAGGTCGTCGCGCCGGTAACCCACCGTGCGCTTCGCGTAGACCTCGGTGTTGTAGGCAAAGTCGCGGTGGGTATGAATCGCCGCCTTGGGCGCCCCGGTCGATCCCGACGTGAACAACCACACCGCCACGTCGTCGCGACGCGTGCCGGCGTCGCGAAACTCGATGCGCTCGCCCGCGCGGATGGCGTCGGTCAGCGAATGCACCGGGAACGCAGCTCCCTGGCACGCCGGCGGCACCGGACAGACTCCCTCCGGGTCGTCGCCCGTCGCCACGTCCGGGACGAGAAACACCGCCTTGAGGAAGGAAAGCGCGCGCAGCTTCTCCGCCAGCGCGGCGGCCACGGCCGGCACGGTGATCAACGCGGCGGCGCGCGTGTACTCCATTACATACGCGAGGTCGGCGGTCGGGGCGACGGGGTTGCCCATCGCCACCACGGCGCCGGCCGCGAGTGTCCCCATGAAACTCCACGCGAAGGGCGGCGTGTCGGGTAGAACGATGTAGACCCTCGCTTCGGGCGTCACCCCGGCCGCGCGCAAACTGCTCGCGAGCGCCCGCGCGCGCGCCGCGCACTGCGCGTAGGTGTACCCGCGATCGCCGTAGCGCACGGCGACCCGGTTGCCGTCGCCCTCGCGCACCCGGTCGAAGAGAAAATAGTCGGCCAGGTTGAACGCGTCGGGAAAGACGGGGCGGGTCGGGCTGGCCGCGGACACGGCGCTACTCCCCGCCGTCCGGGATCACCGCGGTGGCTTCGATTTCGACGCGCGCGTTCGATTCCACCAATCCCGCCACACCGACCAGCGTCATGGCGGGAAAGTGCGCGCCCATGACCGAGCGGTACGCGTCCCCGATGGGGCCGAGCGCTCGCCGGTACTCGTCCACGTCCACCACGTACCAGGTCATCCGCACGACGTGGCGCGGAGAGGCTCCCGCGCACGCGAGCACCGCGACCACGTTGCGGAGCGCTTGCGCGGTCTGCGTCGGCAAATCGTTTCCCACCAGAACCCCGTCCACGCCGAACGCCACCTGCCCCGCCACGAACACCATGCGGCCGCGCGCCTCCATCCCGTGGCTGTACCCGCTCGGGCGCTTCCATCCGTCCGGCTGCAGCGTGCGACTCACGACCTCGCCCCTTCGATCAGTGTGCGCGCGATGACCAGCTTCTGTATTTCCGACGTGCCTTCGTAGATGCGCAGCGGCCGGATTTCGCGATACAGCTCTTCCAGGATTGAGCCGGCGACAACGCCGCGGGCGCCGAGAATCTGGACCGCGTCGTCGATCACGCGTTGCGCGCCTTCGGTGGCCGCGTACTTGGCCATCGCCGCCTCACGCGTCACCCGTCCCTCGCATTCGTCCCGTGTCCAGGCCGCGCGGTACACGAGCAGCGCCGACGAGTCGATAATCATGGCCATGTCGGCGAGTTTCTCCTGGATGAGCTGCAACTCGGCGAGCGCGGACCCGAAGGCCCGGTGCCGTGTGGCGTGCGAAAGCGCCTCGGCGAACGCCCGGCGGGCGAACCCGAGGGCGGCGGCGCCGACGGTGGCGCGAAACACGTCGAGGGTGCCGAGGGCGACCGCCATCCCCCGCCCCGGTTCTCCCACCATCCGGGAGGCGGGCACGCGACAGGCCTCCAGCCGCACGCGTCCGAGCGGATGCGGCGCGATGATTTCGATCGGCGTGGTCGACAGCCCCGCCGTGTCCGCGTCCACCACGAAGGCCGACAGCCCCTTGCTGCCGCTGCCCTCGCCGGTGCGCGCGAACACGACGTAGAAGTCGGCGATGCCAGCGTTCGATATCCACGTCTTCTCGCCGTCGATCACATAGTGCGAGCCGTCCCGGCGCGCGGTCGTCTCGACGGCGCCGAGGTCGGAACCGGCGCTGGCTTCGGAGATCGCGAAGGCGGCGATCGCCTCTCCCGCGGCCGCGCGGGCGGCGTGGGAGGCCCGCAGCGCCGGCGACCCGAAGAGGGCGATCGGGCCGGTGCCCAGCCCCTGCATGGCGAACGCGAAGTCGGCGAGTCCCCACGCCTCCGCCAGCGACTCGCGGGCGATGCACGCGGCGCGCACGTCGACACGGGCCGGCGGTTCAAGGGAAAGCACGCGCGCGACCACCCCGTGGCGCCCCAGCGACGACACCAGCGCCCGGCAACGCGCGCCGGCGCCGGAGAGCGCGCGAATCGCCGGCAACTCGCGCTCGCACCAGGCGCGGATATCGGCGTGGAACGCACGGTGCGCGTCGGCGAAGAACGGCCAGTCCAGGTGAGAGCGCTCGCTCATCAGTCCCCCTTGAACTCCGGGGCACGGCCGTCCACGAACGCTTCGTAGGCCCGGCGAAAGTCGCGGGTGCGCATGAGTACCGCCTGCTCCCGGGCCTCGTCCTGCACGGCGCGAACCAGGTCGAGGTTCCATTCGGCCACCAGCTGCCGCTTGGTGGCCCGGTGGGCGGCGATCGGACCGTCGGCGATGGAACGGGCGAAGGCGTTGGCCTCTTCAGCCAGCCGGGGCGCTTCGCAGACCCGGTTGAAGAAGCCCCACTGCAGCGCTTCGTCGCCCGGCATGGTCCGGCCGGTGTAGAGCAGCTCCGCCGCGCGCCCGTGCCCGATGATCCGCGGCAGCATCGCGCACGCGCCCATGTCGCACCCCCCGAGCCCCACCTTGACGAAGAGGAAGGCGACGCGGCTGCGCGCCGTCCCGATTCGGATGTCCGAGGCCATGGCGATGGCGGCGCCGGCACCGACGCACACGCCGTCGACGGCGGCGACGATCACCTGGGAACAGGTCAGCATCGCGATCACGAGGTCCCCCGTCATGCGCGTGAACTCGTGGAGGCGCGCCTCGTCCATGCGCACGAGCGCTCCGATGATCTCGTGCACGTCGCCCCCGGAGCAGAAATTGCCGCCCGCCCCGCCGAACACCACCGCGCGCACCTCCGGGGTCTCGCGCAGGCCGAGGAAGGTGTCGCGCAGCTCCGCGTACGCTTCGAACGTCAGCGGATTCTTCTTCGCCGGGCGGTCGAGCGTGATCGTGGCGACGCCGCGCTCGAACGTCCAGCGGAAATGAGAAGGGTCGAAACGAGTCGGGTCCATTCCTTCACCTAGCCGAGCAGCGCGCCGCCGTCGACGACGATCGGTTCCCCGGTGACGGCGGCCTGCGCCGGGTCGCACAGCCACGCCACCGCGCCCGCCACCTCGTCGGGAGTGACCAGGCGCCCCTGCGGGTTGGCCGCGGCAAACAGCTGGCGGATTTCTGCCTCCGGCTTGCCGGTGCGCTCCGCGGCCCGCCGGACCGACTCGGCGAGGAGCTCCGTGTCGGTGTAGCCCGGGCACACCGCGTTGACCGTAATGCCGTCGCGCGCGGTCTCCAGGGCGAGCGAGCGCGTCAAGCCGACCAGCGCGTGTTTCGCGGCCGCGTACGCGGAGACGAATCGATAGCCCCGCAGGCCGGCGGTACTGGCGATGTTCACGATGCGTCCTTCGCGGCGCGCGCTCATGGCCGGCAGCACGGCCCGGCTGCAGAATACCGCACCCATGAGATTCGCGTCGAGCATGCGTCGCCACAACCCATCGTCGCTGTCGAGGAACGCCGCGGATTCGGCCGCACCGGCGTTGTTGACCAGCGCGTACGGCGGGCCGATGGTTTCGACGGCGCGAAGGATGGCGCGGGAAACGGCCACCGCGTCGGTGACATCGGCGGGTGCGGCCAGCGCGCGCACGCCGAAACGGGACTCCAGCTCGCGCCGGGCCGCCTCCAGGCGCGAGGCGTCCCGGCCGAGCAGCGACACGTCGGCCCCCCTGCGCGCCAGTTCGCGCGCGATCGCCGCGCCGATACCGCGGCTGCCGCCGGTCACGATCGCGTGGCGCCCCAGGAGGGGCGCCCCGGTTGCGTTCACAGTTCCTCCTCGGAGGTCAAATGGGCCCGGTGGCCTCGCGCGCGCGTCGCGCGAGCGTCTCCAACTGCCGGCGCGCGGAGCGGTACTGGGGCGGCCATCCCACTCCGTCGTACCCCGCTTCCGCCGCCGCGCGCAGCGTCCACATCGGGTCCCACAGGTGCGGCCGCGCGAGCAGACACACGTCCGCGCGCCCGGCGGCGATGATGCTGTTCACCTGGTCGGGCTCGGTGATGTTACCGACGGCGAGGGTCGCCAGGCCGATCTCCAGGCGGATTCGCTCCGCGTACGGCACCTGAAACATGCGCCCGTACACGGCGTGCTGGTCGGGGGAGACCTGCCCGGTGGACACGTCGATGAAGTCCGCCCCGTGCGACTTGAACGCGCGCGCGATATCGACGCTGTCGTCGAGCGTGATCCCGCCCGCGACCCAATCGGTCGCCGAGATGCGCACGCCGGCCGGAAGATCCGCGGGCCAGACCGCGCGCACCGCGTCGAACACTTCCAGTGGAAAGCGGAGCCGGTTCTCGAGCGATCCCCCGAACGCGTCGCTCCTTCGATTCGTCACCGGCGAGAGGAAACTCGACAGCAGGTAGCCGTGGGCGCAATGGAGCTCGACCGCGTCGAAGCCGGCGCGCACTCCGCGCGCGGCGGCGGCGGCGAACTCGTCGCGCACGCGCTCCATGTCACCGCGCGTCATCTCGCGCGGAATCTGGTTCTGGTCGGACCAGGGAATCGCGGACGGACCCACCACGGTCCAGTTCCCGTCGGGGAGCGGAAGGTTTTCCCCTTCCCAGAGCACCCGGGTGGAACCTTTCCGCCCCGAGTGGCCGAGCTGCAGGGCGAACCTGGCCGCGCTGTTTTCATGCACGAAGTCGACCACCCGCTTCCAGGCGATCGCATGCGCGTCCTGGTAGAGGCCCGCGCACCGCGGTGAGATGCGCGCCTCGGGCGAGACACAGGTCATCTCGGTGAAAATCAAACCTGCCCCGCCCAGCGCCCGGGCACCGAAATGCACGAGGTGGAAATCGCCGACCGCTCCGTCGACCGCGCTGTACATGGCCATGGGCGACACCGCGACCCGATTGGCGAGCTCGAGTCCGCGGAGGCGAAACGGGAGGAACATGGGGCGCACGCCCGCGCGCTCGCCGGTGGTCCTGGCGCACAACCAGCGCTCGTAGGACTCGAGGTAGCCGGCGTCCCGGGCGCGCAGGCTCTCGTGGCTCACGCGCTGGCTGCGGGTAATGAGGCTGTACGCGAACTGTTCCGGCTCCAGGTTCGCCTTCAGCCCGACCTGTTCGAACCACTCCGTGCTGTTGCGCGCCGCGTTCTGGAGCCGGACCACCTCGACGCGCCGCTCGTCCTCATAGCATTGCAGCTTGTCCGCCAGTTCGCCTTCCCCGTGGAGGTGCTCGGCCAGGGCGATGGCGCTCTCCATCGCGAGTTTCGTTCCCGACCCCACCGAGAAGTGCGCGGTGGCGGCTGCGTCGCCCAGAAGCACGAGGTTGCGGTGGTGCCAACGCGCGCAGGACACGCGCGGAAAATTCAGCCACGCGTCGGAACCGCGCAGGTGCTCCGCGTTGGACACGAGCCGGTGGTCGCCCAGGTGCCGCGCGAAGAGCCGCTCGCAGAACGCGATGCTGCTCTTCTGCGACGGGTGGTCGAGGCCGTCCGCCTTCCACACCGATTCCGGGCACTCCACGATGAAGGTGCTCCATCCCTCCGCGAACGGGTAGCAATGGGCCTGGTACCACCCATGCTCGGTCTTTTCGAAGTAAAAGGTGAAGGCGTCGAACGGCTTGCGCGTCCCCAGCCAGACGTATTTGCAGCGGCGGACGTCGATCTCGGGTTCGAACACATCGGCATGGCGCCGCCGGGTCGCGCTATTGACGCCGTCCGCGGCGACGACGAGGTCCGCATCCGCGAACGAGGATTCGTCGGGGAGTTCGGTCGCGAACGCGAGCTCGACGCCAAGGCCTTCCGCCCGCGCGGCGAGAACGTCCAGGAGCGCCTGGCGCGCGATCCCGCAGAACCCGTGGCCCCCCGATCGGATCACGGTGTCGCGATAGAACACGTCGATCGCGTCCCAGTGCACGAAGCGGCGGGTGATGTGCTCGTACGTGTCCGCATCCGCGTGGCGGAGTCGGTCCAGCGTCCCGTCGGAGAACACGACGCCCCAGCCGAACGTGCTTCCGCGACGATTTCGCTCCGCCACGACGATTCGGTGCGACGGATCCCGGAGCTTCATCTGTATGGCGAAGTAGAGCCCGGCCGGCCCGCCGCCGATGATGGCTACCTTCATATCGCGGCCGATTGTCGCAAATATCGCACGCGGCGGAAACGACTACCTCGCGCGATTCGCGGCCAAAGGACGGAGGGTCCGGCGGATGCGTCCTGTCGCCGCGAACCCTCTCCCGAGGTCCGGCTCACTCCCAGGGGGTCCAAAGCGGTTATAATGCACGGCGACCCTCAACAGGCGACCATGGATCCCTCCGAACCCTCAATTCGCCCGCCGCGCCGAAGCTCGCGCGCGCGAGCCGGCCTGCTCGTCGGCGTCGCCGCTCTGCTCCTCTTCGGCAGTACGCTCGACATTTCCCCGCTTCGAGAGCACCTGGCGTTGCGCGCGCTCCTGCTGCTCGCGGGTCTCATCCCGGCCGGGTGGTTCTTGCTTTCCGTAATCCCCCACGGGCGCATCGACGAATCGAACCGCCGCCGCTTCCTGCTCGCGGTTTTCGGGATCCACCTGGTGGCGACGCTGTACGTCTTTCCTCCCGGCGCCGTGTTCGATCGGCGTCCGTTCGTCACCGTCGATCACGCCGTCCATTACACGCAGTGCGTGCGGGCGAAGAGCGCCTTCTGGAAGTCGCTGCGGATGAACTCGTACAGCCCGTACTTCATGGCGGGCTACCCGGCGGGGACCGTCTTCGACGTGGACATGAAAGGCGCGGAACTGTTCTGCACCGTGCTTCCTTTCTCAACCGCTTTGACGCTCAAGGCGTTCATCCTCGGCGCGTATCTGACCCTGGTGTTTACGATGGTCGCGGGGGCCCGGATGCTCGGTTTTCGAACCGAGGAGAGCGTTTTCGGCCTGCTGGTGTTCCTGGCCTACTGGCACTGGGGAAGGCCGTACGCCGGGGCGTTCCGCTTCGTGGGCATGTTCTCGTTCGTGTTCGCGTCCCACCTCTGCCTGCTCCTCGCCGGTCTCCTGCGCCGGTTTCTCCTCGGCACCCACCGGCGGACGTTTTTCGTCCTCGCCCCGCTCACCTTTCTCGTCCACATCTCCGCGCTGGTGATCGCGGGCGCTCCGCTGGTCAGCGTCATGGCGACGGATCGAGCCCGGCTGCACCGCCGCAACGTGGAAGTCCTCCTGATGTGCGCGCTGCTCGTGCTCTTCGTGAATGTGCTGTGGCTCAAGCCGGTGATCGACTTCCTGCCCGACAAGACGCCGACGAAGGTGTACTACCAGACCCGCGGGCTTGCGGACCTGGCAGCACTCCTGGCGCGGCCTACCGCCGTACTCGCGCTCGCGCTGCTCGGGCTCGCCGTGGTGGGTGCGTGGCGCCTGCGCCGCGAGCAGCGCGGCGCCGTGGGCGCGCCCTGCGTCGCCGCCACCTTGTTCCTGCTCCTGTGCGCGAGCTACGGCGTGTACATGCCGGGGGTCGATCAGATGGAACCCGGGCGATTCCTGTTCTCCGCCCTCGTCTTCGCGGCACCGCTCGCGGGTGTCGGCACCGCCTGGCTGCTCGACGCTGTCCTCACCCGGCGGGCCGGGACGGAAATATCGGTCCGGCGCGTCCGCGCGCGCGCCGTCGCCATCGTCGCCCTGGCGCTCGCCGGTCTGCCGTTGGCCATGGTGGAAGCGAAGGCCTACTACCGCCACACGGTCCACGTGGATTTATCGGCGCGGGTCAACGTGCTGCGCGCCGCGATCGACGCGCACGCCCGGCCGGGCGCCCGCCTCATGATCGAAGACGCCAGCGCGGAAACCTACGATGGAGCGCACCTGCCCGCGCTGCTCCCGCTCGAGACCGGCGTCGAGCAGATCGGCGGGCCGTATCCCCACACGCCGCTGCGGCACTACCGCACGTCGTTTACCAGCGAGTCGATTCTGGGCACGCCGCTCGCCGAGTGGAAAGCCGACGATCTGCGCGCGCGCCTGAATTTTCTCCGCGTCAAATGGATCGTGACCGCGACTCCGGCGACGGCGGCGGTCGTCGCGTCGCTGCCCGGTGTCGCGCGAGTGTGGACGGAGTCGGCCTACTCGCTCTGGGAGCTGCCCGACGCCGGCGTGTGGGAGCCTCGCATCACGAGCACCTTCGACCGCCTCGAGGTGGAGTTCTCGACACCGTCGAACGGAGCCGTGCTCCCCTACCACTGGGTCCACGGCCTGGAGGCAGACGCGCCGGCGGACATCGTCCCCGTGCTTCGCTACGACGACCCCGTTCCCTACATCTACGTCCGCCCGCGCGGACTCTCCCACGTCGTCATCACGTACTGAGGCGAACTCGGCGGGCCGCAAAAGCGGGTCTTGTCGGGGAAGAGAGAATGGAGGCGGCACCCGGATTCGAACCGGGGATAACGGTTTTGCAGACCGTCGCCTTAGCCACTTGGCTATGCCGCCTCCCGGCGACCTCGGGCGAGGCGCGGAAAAGAAATGGAGCGGGAAACGGGATTCGAACCCGCGACATCCACCTTGGCAAGGTGGAGCTCTACCACTGAGCTATTCCCGCTCCGAAACCGATTGGCGTAGCGGCTATTATAGTGTCCGGGCGTGGGTTGTCAACCCGATCTTGGCCGGCGTCACGGGGTCTGCGCGCGTGCGACAACGACTTTCGAGGGCACGATCCACGCGTCGGCGTAGTCGGCCGCCCGAATCGTCGCGAGCGCCCTGTCCGCGTCCGCGCGGGTCACGAAGTCCCCCACGCGCACCTTGTAGACTCCGCCCTCGAGGTCGAGGTAGCCCGGGAGGCGGAGTCGCTGCGACGCCACCACCCGCGCGTTTTCCGCCACCTCGCGATCGGACGACGCGAAGACCTGCACCCGAAAGCCGTCCGCGGTCGTGTCGGCTGCGGCCGGTGCGCGTGTGCTGTCCACCGGGGGCGCTTCCGCCTCGCTCACGTCGATACTCTCCTGCGTCATCGGGATCTCTTCCACATCCGCCTCCGAGCGGCTGTCGGCGGGTGTTACCGGAGGAACCTGCCCTTCGCGCTTGAAGTCGTAGGGCGCGGCGTCGCTCGAGCGCGCCGTGGGAGCCTTGTGCGCGGTTGGAGCGGTAGATGCGCAGGCCCCGAGTGCGACGACGGCGACGCTGGCACATGCGATTCGACGCAGCAGCATGACGGTCACCATAGCACCGGCTTCGCAGGTTTCGGAAACAGAAATCGGCGCGCGCGTCACGGCATCCCCAGCACCCGGTAGTACTCGGCCTCCACCTGGTCGGTCACGAGATCCCAGTCGTACTCGGTCTCGAAGCGCGCCCGCGCCAGATTGCCCAGGGCGTCACGGGCCGCCGTATCATCCAGCAGTTGTTGAAGAACATTTGCCAAGGCCATGACGTCACCGCACTTGAAGTACCTCGCCGCGGGCCCTCCGACCTCGGCGTTCTCCGGGATGTCGCTTAAGACGAGCGGGCGCGCGTGGGCCATGGCCTCGCACACGGTGATGGGAAGGCCCTCCACGCGCGATGCCAGCACGTAGAGACGCGCGCCGGCGTAGAGCGCCTCCAGCGGTTCGCCAAATACGTCGCCGGTGAACACCACGCGCTCCCCTGCCAGGCGCTCGAGCGTGTCGGTATACGACGAGCGCGGCCGTTCCGACCCGACGATTACCAGACGAAGCGTCGTGGGCACCTGCTGAAAGGCCTCGATCAAGGTATCGAGCTCGCGATCGGGGATGATCCGCCCGACGGTGAGAACATAGTCGCCGGGCCGCAACCTCCAGCGCTCGAGCAGCGACAGATCCGCGGGCATGCGGCGCCGCGTGGCGCCGTTGGGAATGTAGCGGGCCTCGACTCCGTGGGCGTGCTGGATGTGTGCCTGCATCAGGCGTGACACGGCGATGACCGAGTCGCTTCGTCGCGCCCCCGTACGCTCGCCGCGCTTGAGGAACACTTTCGCCGATCGGCCCCACTTGACCTGGCGCCAGTCCAGGGCGTGGAACGTCGAGACCACACGGCGGCCGAACAGCCCCGCCACGGGCGCGAAGGCAGCGGGGCCGATGCCGTGCAGGTGGATGATATCGAGATCGTGCCGGAACGACGCTTCCAGCGCGCACCAGAGCGCGTGGGTGGCGGCGTCGAGGTGCTTGGTGGGAATGCTGGGGCGAAAGACGACGCGCACGCCCCGGTAGGTCGCCTCGCGTCGAGCCTCAACGTATCCGGGCGGCGCCTGGGCAGGATCGATCCGCAGCCGCGACCGGCAGAACACGCGCACGTCGTGCCCGCGCTCCGCCAGCCGGGCGGAGATGTTCTCCACGTGGGTCTCGACTCCGCCGTAGCGAGCGGGGATGCCCTTCTGTCCAATCATGGCGACGCGCAGCGCGCGCATGCCGGTGCGACGCGTCAAGACCGCGCCTCCGGCGCGCGCCCCGCCGTGCGCAGCCCTTCAGACCGAAACCACTCGTGGGATGGGAAATCGACCACAACGACCGGCCGGCACTCGCGCCGACGCTAGTGGGAAAGGTGAGACTTGAGCTTCTCGCGGGCGATCCAGCCCAGCGCCTGCGGCAGGCTCTTCTTCAACTCCGAACGCGCCGTGCAAATCATCCAGCATTGCTCGCACCCGGCGACTTCGCGCCGGACCGCCTCCGCCTGCTCCGATTCCCACACCGCTTCGAAGGAGCGTCCCTTCAGATCGCCCATCGGCGAGGGAATGGTCAGGCAAGGGTACACGACCCCCTCCGGCGCCAGGTAGAAGAAATCGATCGCGGCGCGGCAGGCCAGGATGCGGCGCTTTTCCTGATTGAACACCAGCGTCCCCGACTCGAAGTAGGCGCGCAGCCAGCGCTTCGGGTGATAGCTCAACAGCTCGTGCTTCATCACGTACCCGAGCGCGTCGTAGAGCCGCTCATCGCTGACGTTCTGGTTTACCTGGGTCGAAAAATAGATCTCGGAGTTCTGCGCCACCGCGGTGGTGAACTGAAATCCCATCTCGCCCGCGTAGTCGTAGACGGCGCGCATCTCGTGCACGTTCTCGTTCATGGCCGTGAAACCGATGCGCACGTTGGTGAACCCGCGCTGCTTGAGCTGCTGCAGCGTCGCGCTCGCGTTCTCCCACGCGTGGGCGACCCCGCGGATGCGATTGTGGGTCTCGCCGATGCCGTCGAGCGAGACGCCGACGCCGATGTTCGGGATGGTCTTGCGCAGCTCCTCCATCGCGGCGATGATCTGCGCCGTCCGAAAGCCGTTGGTCGAGATCACGATTCGTGGCCGGTGGCACTTCTGGTGGACGACCTTCACGATGTCGACCACGTCCTTGCGCATGAAGGCTTCGCCGCCCGAGATATTGATGTCGCGCAGAGACTCGGGAACCTTGGCGTAGTCGTCGATCGACAGGTACTCCTGCGGTTTGAGCTGCCAGATGTTGCACATCTCGCAGCGCGCGTCGCACCGGTAGGTCAGCGCGATGATCGCGTCGGTCGGGCCCGGCGACGTGGCTCCGTTGGTTCCGGATATGGGTTTGTGGGTCGTGCTCATCGATCCGTCGCCGTCAGGCAGCGACTACCTCTTCGAACAGCTTCGAGTACTGGGCTGCAGTGCGCTCGATGGAATACCGGGCGCCGACGCGCTCGCGGGCGCGCGCGGCCACGCGCGCCGCTTCCCCGGGGTTGTCGAGAACATGCGCGATCCGGTCCGCGAGGGCAAGCTCGTTCGCCGGCGGTATCAGCCACCCGGTCCGTCCGTCCGCCACCACTTCCGGAATCGATCCGACCGCGCTGGCGATCACCGGGATGCCCACCGCCATCGCCTCCAGGACGGCGAGCGGCAGGGTCTCCACCACCGCGCGCGACGGCAGGACCAGCGCGTCGCTCGCGTGCAACAGGCGCGCCACGTCGTCGCGCACGCCGAGGAAATCGACGCGGTCGGAGATCGCCAGCGCCGCCGCCCGCTCTTCCAGCAGATGCCGGCGTGGTCCGCCGCCCGCCACCAGCGCCCGCACCCGGCGGCCGCGTGCGCGCAGGGCGGCCACGGCCTCGAGGAGCGACTCGTGCGCCTTCTCCGGGCGCAGCGCGGCGACCATCACGACCACCGACTCGCCCGCGCCTATCCCGAGCTCGGCCCGCGCGCGCTCCCTCGCCGCCGGGCTCACGGGAGTCCACGCGCCCAGGTCGATCCCGTTCTCGATCACGACCAGGCGCCGACGGTCGATCCCCTCACTCGCATTCAGGTACCCGGCGTGGCTCTCCGACACGGCCACGACGCGGGTCGTAAACTCCATCATTACACGGTCGCTCGGACGAAAACTCTTGCGCACGGTTCCGTCGCGCCCGGCGAGCCCGGTCGAGTGCGAGGCCACCACCGACGCCCGCGCCCCCGCGAGAATCCCGGCGATGCGTCCCACCAGCATGGCATCGTGGTGGTCGAGGCAAAACACGACGTGCGGTCGCTGCGCGCGCAGGCGCCGCGTCAGGCGGGCGAGCGCGCGCGAGTCGCGCGGGCGCTTGCACAGCTGCTCGGTGCCCCCGAACCCCCGTTCGAACAGTGCGCGGCCGACGGGTCCGGCGCCGCGCAGGAAATAGAGGCGGGTCTCGAATCGGTCGCGCGGAAGCCGGTCGAGCACTCCGGCCGTGACGCGCTCGGCACCGCCGACGCCGAACGTCGATGCCACCAGCGCGATGCGGATGGTGCCCACCACGCGGCGCCTAGGCGCCTTCGGCCCCCCCCGAGTGGCTGGTGATCGGCTCGATGTCGATCATGCGGCCGTCTTCCCGGATCGACTCCATCGCCGCTTCCAGCACACGCACTACCTCGAGGCCATGGACCCCCGAACTGCGCGGCGGCACTCCCTTCTCCACGCAGTCGAGGAAGTGCTGGCACGCGACCTTCAGCGGCTCCGCGTCGTCGAGGCGCGGGATGGTGATGTCTCCGTAACGGTAGGACAGCTGAAACTCGCCGAACGTGTCGTAGTGAGGCGTCACGGTGACGCCCTTGTCGTAGATCCGAATCTTCTCGAGCGCGCTCACGTCGTCGTACACCAGCATCTTCTTGCTGCCCACCACGGTGGTGGATCGAATCTTGTTCGGGTTGAGCCAGCTCACGTGCACGTGCGCCAGTATGCCGCCGGGGTAGCGCAGCGTGAGAAAGGCGACGTCCTCGACCCCCTTGCGAATGTACGAGTTCGCCTGCGTCGCCACCGATTCCGGCATCCGGTTCAGGATGTAATTCAGGATCGAGACGTCGTGGGGCGCGAGGTCCCAGACCACGCTGATATGCTCCTGGAAGATGCCGAGGTTGACGCGGGTCGTGCTGATGTAGAGGATCTCGCCCAGCTCGCCCGAGTCGATCACTTCCTTGATCTTGTTCACCGCCGCCGTGTAGACGAACGTGTGCCCCACCAGCAGCACCCGTCCGGCCTTCCGCGCCGCCGCCACCATCGCGGCTCCGTCGGCCGCCGACGTCGACAGCGGCTTTTCCACGAACACGTGCTTGCCCGCTCGCAGCGCTTCCTGGGTGAGGGTGGTATGCGTCTCCGGCGGGGTCGCGACCACGACCGCGTCGACATCGCTGCGCGCCAGCACGCGGCGAAAATCGGTCGAGGTCTCGATGCGCGGGTAGAGGCTGTGCATATGGGCGAGGCGTTCCTCGCTCAAGTCCGAGCAGATCAGGACTTCGGAGCCCTTCAGATGCGAGAAATTTCGAATGAGGTTGGGGCCCCAGTACCCACAACCGATCACACCGATGCGAACCACGGTAGCGTACTCCTGTGTGGTGAGGAAGCGGGTCAGTACCCGCCAAAACCGAACAACATGACCGGGATCGTGCGCAGGATGATCTTCACGTCGAGCGTGAGGGACCAGTTCTCGATATAGTAAAGATCCAGCATCACCATCTCGTCGAACGGCACGGTGCTGCGCCCGCTCACCTGCCACAGCCCGGTGAGCCCGGGCTTCACGGCGAGCCGGCCGCGGTGCCACTCTTTGTAGTGGGCCAGCTCGTAGGCCAGCGGTGGGCGCGGGCCGACGAGCGTCATCTCTCCGCGCAAGACGTTAATGAACTGCGGCAGCTCGTCGAGGCTGCTCTTGCGCAGAAAGCGCCCGATCGACGTTACGCGCGGATCGTGCTGGATCTTGAACACGCGTTTGCTTTCGCCGGCGGACTCGTGCATGAGTCGACCGGTGATGAACTCCTGCGCGAAGTCCCGGTGCAAGCTGTCGCTGTTGTCCGCGACCATGGTCCGGAACTTGTAGAACTTGAACGGCTCCCCGTCCCGGCCGACGCGGTCCTGGACGAACAGCACCGGCCCTTCCGAGGTGAGCTTGATGAGAGCGGCGATGAGGGCATAAAACGGCAGACCCAGAACGATCACCGCCAGCGCGAATAGCATGTCGATGGACCGTTTCACCGCGAACGCACCCAGCCGCCGATCGGGCAGCGAGGTCGCCAGCGGGTACGAACCCTGGACCGCGTCCGTCGCGTAGAGCGGGATCACTTTCTGGTCGGAGTATCTGAACGTTGCAAGGTTCTTCTTCACGGGTGCTGACCTTCCGAATCTGGTGGTGCAATTCAGACTGATACTTCGACCCTCTTGAGGAGCACATCGGCGGTGTAATCGACCTGGTCGTTCGTCAGCTCCGGGAAGACGGGCAACGACACCAGGCTCTTCGACAACGACTCGCTCACCGCAAACGACTCGCCCGTGCGAACGAGGTGTCGATACGCGGTGTGCCGATGCGCGGGCGGAACGATATGCTTGCCCCATCCGATTCCGGCCGCGGTGAGAGCTTCCTGGACGGCGCGCTGGCGCGGGTGCCGCGCCGCGAGAATGTGATACACGGGTACGGACCCGGGCACCCGAGCCTGAAACACGAACTCCGTTCCCTGCAGGCGCGATTGGTAGCGCTCCGCGATCTCGCGCCGGCGCTGATTCCAGCGGTCGAGATGCGGGAGCTTGACGCCCAGCACCGCGGCCTTGAGGGTATCGAGCCGGTAGTTGTAACCGACGGCCGGAAACACGTTGGGCTCGAACTGACCGTGGTGCCGAAGCGCTTTCACCTTCGCGGCGAGCTCGGGGTCGTTGGTCGTGAGTGCCCCTCCGTCGCCGATCGTCCCCAGATTCTTGGTCGGGTAGAACGAGAACGCGGCCGCGTGGCCGAACGAACCCACTCTGCGCCCGACGAACGTGGCCCCGTGCGCCTGGCAGGCGTCCTCGACGATCGCGATTCCATGGCGGGACGCGATACTCGAGATCGACTCCATGTCGCACGGTTGCCCGTACAGATGAACCGGGATGACGGCTTTGGTACGAGGCGTGATCGCCCGCTCCAGGCGGGAAGGATCCAGACCGAAGGTCTCCGGCGATACGTCGACGAGCACCGGCGTCGCGCCGGTGTACACGATCGCTTCGACGGTCGCAATGAACGAGTTCGGGACGGTGATCACTTCGTCGCCGGGCCCGATTCCGAGTGCCACCAGCGCCAGGTGCAGCGCGGCAGTTCCGGAACTGAGACCCACCGCGAACTCGCATTCGCAGTAACGAGCAAACTCCCGCTCGAAATCGTCGAGCGACGCTCCGAGGATGAAGTCACCACGGTCGATCGTGCGTTCCACGGCCGCGTTGATTTCGTCGCGAAGCTCTCGGTGTTGCAGCGTCAGGTCCAGGAAGGGGACCGTTCGCTTCTGCCCCATCGATGACACCCGGATACCCCTATCGGATGGTCCTTCCCCTTAGCGCGAGTCAGTTGATTCTAGCACACTTACAAAGCCCCATCCAGCCGTTTTTTCGCGTACGGACGGCTTTTCCAAGGCCCGGGCAGGCGCTTACCCGGCAAGGCGTTCCACGCACGCGCGCAGCCCCGGGCCGCGCGCCTCGGGCCCGTAGGCCCTCCAGGCGTGGTCGCGGGCCCGGGCCGCGAGCCGGGCGGCGAACTGGGGATCGTCGAGCAGGCGGGCGACGTGGGAGCGATAGTCCGCCGGCGTTCTTGCCACCAGCACGTGCTGCCCGGCGTCCAGCGCCATCCCCTCGACGGCGGCCGGCGACGCCACCACCGGTAACCCCGCCGCCATGGCCTCGATGATCCGGATGCGCAACCCTCCGCCGTAGCGAAGCGGGACCACCAGGCACGCGGCGCGCTCCAGAAACGCGCGCAGGTCGCGGGCGTGACCCGCCACCTCGACGTTGGGCGCGCCCGCGAACGACTCCAGCCCGGGCGGCAGTTCCCCGCCGACGACGGTGAAGCGGATCCCCTCGATGGCGGAGAGCCCCGGATGGAGGTCGCGCGCGAAGTGAATCAGCGCGTCGCGATTGAAGGCGGCCCCCATCGCCCCGACGAACAGCACCTCGCGCGAGGCGCGCGGACCCGCCGCGGGCGCAAAACTGGCGGCAGGCAGACCGAACGGAAGCACCTCCACCTGCGCGTTCCCGGCCGTGAGTGCGCGGGCGGCGTCGGCGTCCCGCGTCGTGAGCGCCAGGATGCGCCGCGAGCGCCGGTACGCGTGCCGTTCCTCGCGCCGCTCCATCCGCCACCGCGCCAGCGCTGCTGCGCGCGCCCACACTCCGCGCTCGAGGCGGGCGCGTTCGCGGTTGACCAGGAAATCGATGTCGTGCGTGAGCAGCACCGTTCGCTCGGGCGCGAAGACGTCGAAGAGCGGGTACAGCTGCCAGTATTCGAGCACGACCAGGTCGAACCCCTCGCTCACCAGTGCGCGCGCCGCGCGCACGAGCGACCCCGGACAGTCGTACTGGCTCTTGAGCGAGCGCCCGGTGAAGAACGCGCGCAGCAGGTAGCCGGCTCGAAAGGCGACGCGGGCGGCGAGGCGGGTGCGATTGAGTGGGAGCACGGTGACGACGCGCACGCCGCGCGTGGTCAACTCGCGCGCCAGCGCTTCCTCGCGCGGGTCGAGAAGGCGCGCCAGCACGGTCACGTCGTGCGCGTCGGCGAGCGCCTCCACGATCGCGAACGATACCACCTTCGTCCCCTGGTCGGGCGGGTACGGCAGCACCGGTTTGACAAGGAGGATCTTCTTGCGCGCCGTCATGCCGGGATCCCGCGCGCGAGGCGTTCGTAGAGTGCGCTCATGGTCTCGACCTGCCGCTCGAGTGTGAACCGTTCTTCGAAGCGCCGGCGCGCGTTTGCGCCCAGGCGCTCGCGCAGCGGCGCGCTTTCGATGAGGCGCGCGAGCGCCGCCGACAGCGCGGGCGCGTCTTCCGGCGGCACCAGGAGTCCGGTTTCGCCGTCGACCACCACCTCGGGAATCCCGTACACGTTGCTTGCGACCACCGGAAGCGAGCTGGCCATCGCCTCCAGGATGACGTACGGCAAGCCTTCCATCGCGGACGGGAGCACGAGTGCGTCCGCCGCCGAGAGGTGTTGCTCCACCTGCGCCGGGGACTGCCGTCCGAGGAACGTGACCCGCGACGCCAGACCGAGACGATCGGCGAGCTCGCGACAGCGCGTCTCGTCGGGCCCGGCGCCCACGACGCGCAGGCGCCAGCCGCTCGTCACCTTCGAGAGCGCCTCAAGCGTGGTGTGCAACCCCTTGTGTGCGATTATGTTTCCGACGAATACCAGGGTGAGGTCGCCGCCGCCGGGCCGCGCGGGGCGCGCCGACCCGAACCCGAATGGGATCCCGTTGGGAACCACCCGGACCCGCTCGGCCGGCACACGCTGGCGTTCGACCAGGCACGCGGCGTTCGCCCGCGTCATCGTCACGGCGACGTCCACGGAGCGCATCGCGAGTCGCTTGAGCGCCCGGCGCTTCCACAGGGGAGGCACCATGGGCAGGTGCTCGGTGGTAACCACGCGCGCGCCCGCCGCGCGGGCGATCGGGGCAAGCAGGGCGTTCTGACCGCTGTACGGGCCCGGCATGTTGACGTGCACGACGTGCGGGGCGAGACGGTCGAGTTCCCGCCACACGCGCGGCGCGTCGTCCAGCCGCCACGGCAAGCGCATCGGCGCGCGCACGACCCGAATTCCTTCCGCGGCCAGGCCCGTCGCCCACGCGTCCAGTGCCCCATCCTGGCCATCGCCCATCAGCAACGAGACCGAGAAGCGATTTCGATCCAGCGCGGTGGCGAGACGCGACACGTAGTACTCCGCCCCGCCGAGAAACGGGGCATCGACGCCGAAGCAGAGCCGGATCACGGGCGTCCCCCGGAGCCCACGACGGCATCGGCGACCACCAGCGTCGCACACGGCCTGCCCGAGTAGTGATCCCGGTTGAACAGGAGGTCGTCGAGGTGGAAGTTGGGCAGGAGCGACTCCCGTTCGACCTTCACTTCGACGCGATAGGTCCCCGGCCGGGTCGCGCCCGGAACGGCGACGACGAAGCGTTCGCACAACGCCGTTCCCATCGGCCACACGTCCGGCTCGAACACGCCGTGGCCCGGGCGCACGTCGGCGCGAAAGCGAACGAACGAGCCGGACCACCGCTCGCGGGCGCGCCGCAGGTACTTCTCGCCGGGCACGCCCCGCCGTGCCGGCACGCTGGTGTGGTCGAAGCGCAGGTGAATCACGAAGGGAAAGCCGAAGGCGCAGGGCTCGTCCCTCCGGTAACCGATCGTCACCACCACCGAGTCTCCGGGCAGCACCCGCGGCGGCGACACCGACACCCCGGTCAGGCTGAACACGTCGCCGGGAACCGGCACGTCGCACGGGAGAGCGTCCACGGGGCCGAACGCGACCGGCGGCGCCGGCCCCAGGGCCGGTTGCGGGGCGATCCCGTCGGGCTGAAAGCGGAACGCCACCGCGTCCCCGTCCGCGAGCACGCGCAGGAAACACGCCGGCATGGACTCGATGCGCGCAACCGCCGGCTCGAAGAGAGCAGGAAGCCAGTACGACAGCACCCCGGTCGGCCCCTCGCCGGCCCCCCGGCTCACCACGACGTAGTCGACGGCGTAGCGGCGGCACGCCGCCGGCGCCGCGCTTCCAATCGCGAAGGGCGAAAGCGCGTCGCGCACGGCGCGAAGGCGATCGAGCGCGTACGGGTCGTACGGATTCGCGTGCTGTTCGTAGAGCGCCACGAAGCGGTGCGTGGTGCAGGCACTCAGCTCGTAGCTGGTGGCGGGGTCGGAGAGAATCGTGCTGCCGGGCGGAAGCCTGCGCGCCCACTCGGCCAGGGCGGTCGGGCAAAGACCGGCCCGTGCCGGCGGGCGGCGCACGCGTCCGGCGTCGGCGGCAAACGCGCGCACGGACGGGGCCAGAAACACGAGCGCCCACCACGCGATGGCGATCGCCGTGACCACCCGGCGCAGCGCGCTGCCCCGTCGCGCCGACCGCACGCTCCACACCACCACCAGGACCAGCGCGGGAACGACCGGCGCGTTCAAGAGCACGCGCAATACCATGTAGCTGGCGCGCGCGAAGAACGGCGTGGCGAGCCACGGCACGAACGCCAGCGCGAGCGGCAGTATCGAAAACGCCAGCGTGAGCGGCGCGCGGCGGTCCGAGCGCCGCGCGGGCACGAGCAAACCCACGAGCAGGATTCCGCCGAGAAACACGAGGCCGTGTTCACGCAGTACTTCCATCGGGCTCGCGACCATCCAGCCCTTGCCCACCGTCATCATTCCCTGCACGTGGGTGTGGATTTCATTCGCGGCGCCCCGTTCCCCGGCCAGGCGCGCGACGGCGGCCGCCCCGCACGACGCGGCGACCAGCAGCGCCACCCGGGTGCGCGCCGCCCGCGGCAGCATCGCCATGCCTCCGAAAAGCGCGAGCGTGCACGCGAGCACGAAACCGTGTGCCGCCACGCCGAGGTGCACCAGGGTACCGCCCGCGCCGACAAGCGTGAGCAGCGCCGCGCCCGCCCGCGAGAGCCTGCCCGTGGCCGCGCGCACCGCCAGCGCGGCCATCACCCAGTACCAGGTGGCGGCGAGATTCTGTCCGTACGCGGAGGTCGGCGCGAGCTGCCACACGGTGCCGCCATAGGAAAGCGCGAAGAGCACGATGCACGCGGCGAGCATTCCCCCTCCCCCGACGAAGGTCGCCGCGAAGGCGGCGAACGCGAGCACCGCGGCCGGAAACATGACGACGGGAAACCAGACCCAGGTCGTCGCGGGATCGCTCCCCGCGAGTACGGTGATCGAGGCGAGCAGCGAGTGCAGGCTGCCCTTGCGGGGATCGCCCGGCAGGGCGGCCGGCGCGTCCTCGGGCCACGCGAGCACTCCGTCCGGACGCATGGAGTCGAAGTCAACGGCTCGCCGCAGGTAGCCGATGTGGTCCAGCGCGTCTTCGTTCGGCGCGAGCGTCGGCCGGGCCAGGACGGCGATCGCCGCCAGCGCCATGACGACGAGCGCTCCGGCCATCACCCGCCGCCCGCCGATGACGCGCGCGCGGTGCCGACGGAGAACGGTCACGATCACCGCCAGATACGCCGCGAGCAGCGCCCACACCGTCGCGTCCGTATAGCTGGAGAGGCGGCACCCGGCGCGCCACGCGGCTTCCGATGCAATCGCGTGCACGGAGAGCGCGCCGACGATCGACAGCGGGTACGCGAGGAGGAATGAAGGAGTCGTAACGCGCGCGGAAACGATCGCCAGCGCCACCGCGGCGGGCGCGACGATGACGCCGATGAACACCGTGATCACCCGCGCCGCTTCCGGGGCGGCGCCGAGCCAGCCGGCCGCCGCCAGCCCGGTGGCGGCGAATCCGATTCCGGCCGCCGCGGCGGTGAAGACGGAGTGTTTCAAGCGAACCGCTTCGTGACCAGAAAGAGCAGATTCCGAAACCCGTCCCGCCACTTCTGGAGTTTCACCTCTCCCACGCGGGGATGGTAGTCGATGGGATACTCCCCGAAACGGACCTGCGGGTGGCGGATCGCTTCGATCTTGATCTCTTCCGAAAACGCCATCCCGTCGCTCTTGACCGTCAGTTTCTGATACACCGGCGAGCGAAACACCCACATCCCCGATTGCGAATCCCGCACCGCCCGGCCGTACAGGATCGCCATGCCGATCGTGAGCACGAGGTTCCCGACCTTGTTGGAGAAGTTCATTGCGCGTGGATTCCGCAGCGGGAAGCGCGACGCGCTGACGAAATCCAGTTCGCGTTCCACGAGGTGGTCCACCAGCTCGGGAATCTGCTCGGCCGGGTAGGTGCCGTCCCCGTCCAGGGTGACGGTCACGTCGCCGGTGACGGCGGGAAGCCCCGCCTGGTAGGCGGCGCCGTAGCCCTTGCGACGCTCGAATACCACCCGCGCGCCCAGCGAGCGCGCGGTCTCGGCGGTGCGATCGGTGCTGTTGTTGTCCACCACCACGACTTCGTCGACGCAGGCGGGCAGCTGGCCGATGGTGTGGCGAATCCCCTGCTCCTCGTTATAGCACGGAATCACGACGCTGATTTTCAAACCAAGGTGCATGGTCGCCTCCTGTCGGCGGTCTACCTGGGAGCCCCCAGCAGGCGCGCGAGACGCCCCGCCATGGGGACCGGAATGGAGGCGACGACGTCGAGCTCCTCGGGGGTGAACAGACGCGCGGCGCGGTACGCCGCCGCCACCGCCACCACCGCCGCCGCGGTCGCGGCGGCCAGCCCCACGCTTCCCTCCACGCGCCACAGCACGGGCACCGCCACGAGAACCGCCGCCGAGGCGAGAAAGCAGCGGCCGATGAAACGAAACGGAATCGAAATCTCCGGCACGAAACGCCGAACGGCGATGAAATACGCGATGGGCTGCGCGGCGATCGCGATCGCCACCGGAATCATCGCTCCCGGCACGCCGTACTTCGGTATCAACACCAGATCCAGACCTATATTGATGATGGCGAGGAACAGGTAGATTAGCAGATTGACGTGGGTTTTTTCCAGAACGTAGAGCGCCATCGACAGGGGGGTGGACACGAAAGACACCGTGAAGATGGCGAAGAACAACTGCGTCGGGAGCGCGGCAGCGCGCATGCCGTCGCCGAACATATCCACCACCACCCGCCCGCCCAGCACGATGCCTCCCGCGCACAGCGGCGCGCACAGCAGGAACAACAGCCGATAGTAGCGCTCGACCACGCCGCGCAGGCGGGCGGGATCGCGCGAATACGCTTCCGACATCCCGGCCATCACCAGCGGCCACACCGTGCCCGGAACGAATTCGAGGATGGTCTGCGGCAGCCGGTACGCGAGGTCGAAGAACCCCGCCTCCGCCGCGGTTCGAAAGTGCCCCAGTAACAACGTCTCCGACTGGCGCCACACCACCAGGTTCAGCACGCCGATGGCGGCGAACGGGAGCGAGTACTTCCAGAGCCGCGCGCGTGTGACCTCCGCTTCCGTGTCGCGCGCGGGAAATGCCGTCGCGCTGCCGAGCCGGCCGACGATCATGGCGCACGCCACCGCGTTTCCGAGCGCGCCGGCGGCGAGTACCCCGACGACTCCCCACCCCATCGGAATCGCGACCGCGACGGCGGCGGTGTAGACGACGTGGCTGGCCAGCGCGGCCGCGCTCAGGCGCGCGGTGTCGTAGCTCGAGTTGAGCACGTGGGCGGCGACGGTGAAGAGGATTTCGAACAGGGCGAGGGCCACGGCGGCCGCGACGTACACCCCGACGCCGTCGCCGTGGAATACGCGCTCGGCCGCGCCCCGGAAGACGAAGGCGCCCGCGGCCAGCCCCAACCAGGTGAGCGCGTGGATGGCGACGACGCGCCGCACGAGCCGCCGGGCGGCAACCGCCGACCCGCTCACCCGCAGCACCGGGAGGAACTTCAGCAGCGCCTGGCCCGTGCCCAGCCCGGCGAAGAGGACCGCGAACATCAGGATCGAGCGCACGACGCTGAGCACGCCGTAGTCGTGGTCGCCGAGCCCGCGAACCACGATCACGCTGCTCGCGAATCCCAGCACGAAACGGGCCGCGCGCGACGCGACCGTCCACGCCATCGCCCGGCCGATGCGCTGGGTGGTGCCCCCTGCTTCAGCGTGACTCATCCAGCACCCGTTGCAAGTACGCCTTGAAGCCGAGGATCGACGCCGGCACCGTGTTCGACGCGGTCGACATGAAGCACCCGCGCGAATACCGGTCCTCGGGGTGGTAGCCGTGCATGGCCGCGATGGGTCGCGCCCCCATGAAGCTGGGCACGATCAGCACGCCCGCGTCGGCGAGGAAGATGCTGCGGCCGTACTCGCGCTCGGGAAACAGGCAGCCGAGCGACGCGAGCTCGGAGTCGTCCAGGCGCCGCCCGAGCCCGCCGAAGGCCTCGGCCACCGCCCCATCCACGTCGGCATCGCCCCACACCCGCGCCATGGTCGAGTCGAAAAACGCGAGGTAGTCGCGCCCCAGTGCCAGCCCACGACGCGTGAGTGTGCCCCAGACGTCGACGGTGCGCGTAACCGCCGTCATGCCGTGGTCGCTCAAGAGCACAATCGAAAGCTCTACGTCGCGCGCGCGCGCCTGCGCCCGCGCGTCCGCCAGGAAGCCCTCGTAACGGGCCAGCTTCGCCCGCACTGCCTCGTGAACGATGCCGACGCGATGCATGAGCGCGTCCAGCTCCGCCGTGTAGACGAACAGGACCTCGGCGTCGCCGCCCAGCGCCGCGACCGCGTCGCGGAAGTTGTCCTCCTCGGGCGTCCGGTAGTACCACGCCCGATAGTGAATGCCCCGCGCGCGCATCCAGTCGAACACGGACTCGCACCCGAGCCCCCCGGGCTCGAACGGGTCGGTACGCTGCGCGACGTCGAAGCGATGCAGCAGGTGCACGGGTATGTCATAGAGATCGTAGTACGATCGCACGCCCCCGCGCCGGTCGACCCAGCGGCGCACCCAGCGGCGCGCGCGCCAATCGACGGCGTGCGGCAGGCGCGGCACCCCGCGCAGGAACGCGAAGGTACCGCCCGCGCGGGCAGCGCGAAACATGGAAAACACGCCGTGCTCGCGCGGCTCCGCCCCGGTAAGCAGACTCGGAATGGCGGTGGAGCTGTACCCGAGCACGGTACCGAGCGACGAGCGCCGCGCGAAGGTGCGGTTCCCGAAGCCGTAGTACTCCGCGATCTCCCAACCGAGCGCGTCCACCAGAAATACCAACGTCACGCGGCGCGCCATCCCGGACTCCCTCACGAAATCGCCCGGTGCGCGGCCGCTGTCCGGCGCGCCACCGAGCCGTCGGCGAAGCCGAGCACGGTCGTCAGGCGCTCCACGTAACGCTCGAGTGCCGCCAGGCCCGGGGCGGAGCCCGGTTCGGCGCGCCGCAACTCCGCCACGAGCGGATGGGTTCGCAGCGCGACGCGCGGCGAGAAGGAGGCGAACCGGAGTCCGCGCACGGCGCTTTGCGCCCGCGAGACGCCGCTCGCGTGCCGCAGCCGAACGAATTCGCGATAGTTGCCCCAGCGACGCCCTTGCCCGCAGCGCCGGTTGACCTGGGCCACCACGTCTCCCCCGGCGCCGAGGACACGGGCGGCGAGGGCTCGCCACGCGTCCGCGGCCAGCATGACCGCGCGGGCCACCTCGGCGGACCCACCCCCCGCCCCCACGTATCCATCCAGCCGGCCGTAATCCGCAAACGCCGCTTCGATGTCGGCGCGCGCGCGCGCCGACATCGCAGCGGGCGTGCGGGCGCGAATCGCATCTACGCGACCCTGGACGGAGGACGCGTAGCCGCCTTCCGCAATCAGGTGAGCGGCAGCGATGTCGAGGCGCGCCTTGAGCGCCTGGACCCTCGCGAACCGTTCCTGGGCCGGGTCGGCCGGCGTCGCCAGCCACGACAGCTCCGCGATCCGATTCTCGAGCAGATAGAGCGCCTCGGCGGGCGCGATCCTGCGCGCTTCCAGCGGCGCGAGCGCGTCGAGCAGCGTGCGGTCCCCGAACAACCAGAACGACTCCCGGGCGAGGCCCGCGGTCCCCGGCCGCGCGGGCTGGGCCACGAGGTCCTCGAGCGTGTACACGCCGACGTCCGCCCCGCGCAGGAATCGCGCGCCAACTCCTGCGGCAGGCAGACGCTCGCTCGCCGCGCTGGCCTGTGCGCGCACCGGCGCCATGGCGCCCGGGCCGGACACCACCAGGTAGACATCGAGATCGGAGTAGATTTCCCAGTCCCCATCCACGCGAGCGGCCCACACGTCGCCGCGCGCCGCGCTGCCGCCGAGAAACACCGCGCGAACACTGCCCGCCGGCACCGCCGAGAGAATGTCGGCGCACAGCGCGTGCGCGCGCGCGCGCAGGAGCTCGATCGGGGAGTCGTTGAGAGTCGAAGACTGCTGCACGGCGCAAGTACCGCCGGGGCTACAGCCGTCGATAGATGAAGGCGGGGATGTAGTAGCGCTTGCGGTTCAGCACTACACCGACGACGCGACCCTTGAACTGCTCGACCTGTTTCACGGAGCGCTCGACGGTCTCGCGCTTGGTCCGGCCGCAATGCACGACCAGCGCCACCCCGTCGGCGAGGGGAGTGATCGGCGGCGTCTCCGGGCAGGCCACGATCGGCGGGGCGTCCACGATCACCGCGTCGTAGGTCCGAAGCGCATCCGCGAACAGGCGCGGCAGCAATCGCTCGAGGTTGATCTGGATCAGGGTCGGGTCGGCGCGCCCGACGTGTAAAATGTCGAAGTCCTCGCCAGCGGGGCGCTGCACGAGTGAATCGAGCGGTGCTGCGTGCTCGAAGTAGTCGGTGACGCCTTCCGGCCGCGGCAGCGCGAACGTCCTGGCCAGCGACGGGGTCCGCGCGTTGAGCTCCACCAACAGGACCCGCGCCGCCCCATGCATCGCGAGCAGACGACTGTAGCCGACCGCGAGCGTCGTCACCCCTTCGCCGTGCATCGCCGACGTGAAGACAAGCACGCGCTTCGCGCCGCGTTCGAGGCGCGTCTCGAGCGAATTGCGCAGGATCCCGAGCTCGCGCAGGAGCTCGCCGGGAAACGGATCCGACCCGTTCACCGACGGCGCCTGCGCGGGCGCCTCCGCGGCCACGTCGGCGTCGGGACGCGCCCGCACTGGCGCGTCGGCGCGGCGGAAGTCGGGCCGCGCGGGCGCGGGGTCCGCGAGCACCTCGCGTACGGTGTCCACGGACTCGTGCTGCCGGCGCCTTTCCGCCTCCGCGCGCCGCAATGCGTCGAACATCTTGCTCAATGCGCGGCGCCTCCCCCGGCCGCCCGCCGGTTCGGAACGTCGTGCCCGCCGGTGACCCCGAGCTCCTGCGCGCTCGCGAACACCAGGTCGGATTCGATCGCGCGTGCCTTCTGCAGGTAACCGCGCACGAGGATGCGGTCGCACAGCATGTTGATCAGGCGCGGCGTGCCCGCCGAGTACTCGAAGATCCCGTCGATCGCCTCTTCGGAGAACACCAGCTGACCGTTCGTCAGCCCCGCGACCGCGAGGCGGTAGCGCACGTATCGGTACACTTCGTCCCGCGACAGCAGCTTCATGTGGCAGACGCCGGAAATGCGCTGGCGGAGCTGGCGCAGGTCGTCGCGCTGGAGCAGGTGCCAGAGTTCGGGCTGACCCACCAGCACGATCTGGATGAGCTTCTGCTGATTCGTCTCCAGGTTCGAGAGCATGCGCAGCTCTTCGAGCACGTCGGGCGAGAGGTTCTGCGCCTCGTCGATGACGAGCACCGGGTTCTGATTCTCGGCGTAGCGCTTGATCAGGAACTCGTTGAGTTGCGCGAGCATTGCCACCTTGAGGTCGCTCTTGATCTCGACGCCGAAGTCGGTGAGGAGCATGTAGAGCATTTCGCGGAAATCGACTTTGGTGTTGATGACGAACGAGACTTCCAGACAGGGGTGGAACGTCTGCACGAACGCGCGCACCACCGTGGTCTTCCCCACCCCGACCTCGCCGGTCAGGGCCAGGAAGCCCTTCTTGAGGAATATCCCGTGCGCCAGGTACGCCAGCGCCTCGCGGTGCGCGCGGCTCTTGTAGAGGTAGCGCGGATCCGGGGTGGTCCCGAACGGGTTTTCGCGCAGGCCGTAGAACGCCTCGTACATGCTACCCACCCCCACCCGCAGCCGTGCGCTTGCGGCCGCCGGTCTCGCTGACCACCGCCAGCACCGTCACTCCCAGGAACTCCTCTGCTTCCGCCCGGCTCTTGACCGAGTGATCCATGCTCTCCAGGAAGAACGCGATGCCCAGGCCCACGATGATGCTGAGCAGCGGGCCCAGCGCGAGGCGGATATAGTCGCGCGTCTTCTTACTGTACGGGGCGCTCGCGTGCTGGAGGATCGCCACGTCCTGCTCGGGGCTTCCGGCTTGGGCGATCTCGGACTCGCTCTGACGGTTCTGCAGCAGCTCGATTCTACGAGCGAGATTCTTGATGGTCTCGTCGAACTCGGTGAGCTGGCGCTCGCGGTTGGGGATCGCGTCCAGTTCGGCGCGGGCGGTATTCAGCTCCTCTAGAACCGCCGCGAGGCGCGCCTCCATTTCGCTCAACGACACCTTCTCCACCAGATAGGCGTTCTCAACCTGTCGTTTCAGGTCGGCGTGCAGGTCGGCGATCTGCTGATTCACCGCCAGCAGTTCCGGGTGCTTGTCGGTATATTTCTGCATCAGGTCTTCCCGTTGCAGGTTCAGCTGTTGCAGCGAAAACTTGATGTTCTGGACGACGGCGGATTGCAGCACGTGCTGCGATACCGAAAAAGCGAGCTCGCTTTCCAGCTCCGGCCCGCTCCGCTTGCTCAGCTGTTCGAGATTCGCGACGCGAAGCCGCTGGGAGGACACGTCGCCGTTCAATTGCGAGACCCGCGCCTCGAGCGTTCCGATCTTGCTCAGGAGAAAACGGCTGGTCTCATCGGTGCCGAAGAACTTCTCCCGGTTCATGAATTCGTTGCGCCGCGCGCGCCACAGTTCGAGCTGGGCGCGCGTGTCGGCCAGCTCCGCCACGAAAAAGTCACTCAGCGCGGGCGGGCTCTTGCGTTCGCGATAGTACTCCTGGAAGGCCTGGGTCACGACGTTGCACCCGAGCGTGCACACCTCGCGCCGAACGTCGGCGTAACTGATGACGAATGCGTTCGACTCCCCGATCACGTCGGCGCGTACCGCCACCGCGTTGAACGTCCAGTCCGCCGGCAGGCCGCGATCCTTCACGGAATCCGCGAACGCGACTCGCGCGCGGCTGAAGACGTCGTCGGAGAGGATGACCTGGATCTCCGAGGCCACCTCTTCCGCCCACCCCAGGGTCCGTATGGCCGGACTCAACAGGCTCGTCTGTTCGCCGCGGCGCACGAGGACACGGGAGCTGGATTCCCAGAGAGCGGGTCTCCGCGCGTCGAGGATGACCACCAGCACGCTCGCGAACGCGAACACGGACAGGATGACCCACTTGCGCCGGAAGACGACGTCGAGAAAGTCGCGGAGACTGGTTTCCTGGCGATTCTGAAGCTTATCTGGCATTGATCTGGGTGGGGTTGTTGGCCCGGAAATACTCATAGCTCGACGACAGGTTGGCGATCTGCCAGCCCTTGAAGACCGCGTCCAGCGGGACCGTAATGATCTTCCCCACCTGCTCCATGAAATCCGCCGCCGAATAGATGGGGTGCTGCGGCACGAACACGATGTCGTAGTTGCGCAGCCGCAAGTCGTTCTGCATCGTCGAACCGTCCATGACCGCCTGCAGGTCGACTTCGACCCCGACGATCTTGGAGACCGCCTGGCGCCGGATCAGAATCACGTGTCCCGGGAGCGCTCCCTTCCTGAATCCGCCGGCCGACGCGATCGACTGCAGCATGGTGATGTCGTCGTCGAACTGCACCTGGCCCGGGACCTGTACTTCGCCGAGCACATACGCCCTCTGCGGGGCGGGCTTCTTCACGATTACGGCGAGACTCGGGTCGCGGAGGATTTCGCTGAAGCGAACCTCGAGCAGCGAATCGAGCTCCATGGGCGTGATGCCGGCCGCCATGTGGTCGCCCACGTACGGGAGCGAGATGCGCCCGTCGCGGCGTATCACCAGGTCCCGCGTGGTCAAGTTGCTGTGGTAGAGGAACACGATCTCGAGCAGGTCGCCGACGCCCATCACGTACTCGGGATCCAGCAGCGGCTGGATCGTCTGGCGGGTTTCGGCGTCGAACACCGCCAGGGAATCGCTGTCGTACCAGCCCTGGGAGCGATCCGCCCCCTTGGCACCGGACGCGCAACCCGTGGCCACCATCGGCAACGCTGCCGCCAAACCCAGCGCGCACGCGAGCGATGTGTGGGCCTGCGCCCGACGACCCGTGAGCCGCTTGCCCCAGCTCACGCCACTAAAGAAAACGCAACTCATTAACTCCTCGACGATTATGAAAAGCCTGATGGGCGTTTGGATTACAAGCGCAAGGCGCATGCCACCAACAGGAGCCGCATCAGTATGCTCCACGCCTTGCCATCACGGCAGGAATCGTCTTCACAAAGATGAGGAAATCGGTCCGCAAACTCCGGGTGCGCAGATACTCCATGTCCAGCCTCATCCACTCGTCGAACCCGATCTGGCTGCGGCCCGAGATCTGCCACAGGCAGGTGATCCCGGGCTTGACCTCCAGGCGGCGACGGTGACTCGGGAGATAGCGCGACACTTCCGCCGGCAGCGGCGGCCGCGGACCCACGATACTCATGTCACCCTTGAGAACATTCAACACTTGCGGGACCTCGTCCATGCTGGAGCGCCGCAGGAAACGCCCCACCGACGTCACCCGCGGGTCCAGCCGCATCTTGAATACGGGGCCGTCCTGTTCGTTGCGGCCCTCGAGCTCTTTCTGTCTGCGATCCGACTCCACGTACATCGAGCGGAACTTGTAGAACTTGAACGGCCGGCCCCCCTCGCCAATGCGGTCCTGGCGGTAGAACACCGGCCCCGAGCTGTCGAGCCGGATGATCAGCGCGATCAACGGGACGACGGGAGCGAGCAGAATGAGGATGAGAAAACCGACGATCAGGTCGAAGATTCGCTTGGCGGCCACGTACCCCGGGGGCACGCGCAACTCGACGCCGTCAAATTCCGACACTCGCGTGCCCTCAAACCCACGAGTTCCTCTGGACTCCACTTGCACGAGGTGCTCCATCACGCGGCTGCGGCTCGGCTCGGCGTGGGACGTCGGGAGTAAAAAAATAACCGCAGGGGGAAAACCACCCACGCGGTTACACGCCCCCGAACTGGCCTGACTAACGCTCACCCGCGCGCGCCGGGGCGCGCAGGACTGTGTCTTGAACTGACAACGAGAACCGTTAACAGACGAGTCCGGATGAACCTCCTGAAACGCGCATATAGTATCAAGTTGTGAGCGTGCTGTCAAGCCGCGGGTCGGCGGGCTGGAGCGCGGCCTCTGCCTCCTCCCGGATCAGGCGCGCCCCGGCCACGACCACACCGAACCACAGCCACAGCATGTACGGATAGATGTCATCGCGCTGGTGGTCGCTTCGGAGCTGGAGGACCGCGAACACCACGAACCAGACGTGGGCCAGGGCCATCAGGTCGCCGACGGGGTGGCTCTCGTTCTGCCAGACCCGCTGCGAGAGGGTCATGCGATAGATCCGAGCCATGATCCACATGAACGCGCCCAGGCCGAAGAGGCCCAGCGTCTGCAGATAGAACAGGTAGGCGTTGTGAGGCCAGAACTGGAACGCCAACCCCTCTACCACGTCAAAGTACGGGCCGTGGCCAAAGAACGGGTGCTCCATGCTCTTGGCGATCGACGGGGCCCACGTCATCGTGCGCGTCTCCGGAACCATTCCCACCATCTCGGTATGCAACAACCGGTCGAGTGGCGAAGTAGCCACCGTGTAGCGATCGAGGAGATAGGCCACCGATACCACCAGCAGTACGAAGGCGAGCACCGCCGCGGACAGCTGTCGAAACGGCAATTTCCGGCGGAACAGAAACGTGGTGTATACGATCGCGATGGTGAGACCGATCAGACCGCCGCGGTTACCCGTCGAGAGAACGCCCACCAGTGTGGCCGCGGTCGCCAGTGCCCAGAAGGTCTTCTCCAGGGGGTTGCGCGCTTTCCACGCGAAGTACCCCAGCAGGCAGAACACGTAGCTGCCGAAGTCGGCCACGTTCGCATCGCTGGCGAGGGCTCCGCCCACGCGGATCTTGTGCACTCGAGCCGCGAGCCGGCCACCCTCTTCCAGCCCTCGGCCCAGGTCGATCCAGCCGGGAATGATCACGGTGCCCGGCGCCACCAGTTCCACGATCGCCGTCAACATGACCAGCGTGATGCCGAAGGCCATCAGCTTCAGCAGACGGGTCAGCTTCTCCGGCGTGTCCACGAACGTGACGATCATGTAGAAGAACGCGAAGCACGCCAGTTGCCGCCACAGCACCTTAAGACCCATGATCAAGAGGTGGTTGGTATCCACATTCATGAACGAGAGCACATAGGCGAGCGCGAAGAGCGCGATCGGGGCGTCGAGCGTCGTGCGGCGAAACAGACGCGCCTTGGTGGAGGCCGCGCGCACCGCCCAGATCATCGGGATCACCGTCATCAGGACGCTGTTGCTGCTCGCGATCGAAATGCCGCTCGGAAAGATGAACAGCACGGCAAAGAGATAGACCGCGTAGACCATCTCGAAGCGAAACATGAATGCCATGAGCCCGAGAAACAGCGCGGCCTTGATGGCGCGGTGCTGGGGCTTGACGGCCTGCTCAGCGGAAAACAGCGCGCCGATGGCGACCAGGGTGGCGACAGGTATGATCCGCACCGCAAGGTCGAGGCCGCGCGCGAACCACGCGGTCCCGCGGCGCTGAGTCTTTTCAACCGTCGTATTCACGGCAAATTTCCTGATGCCGGACCCTCCGGCGGAGGCGGGCACGGTCCCGCGCACGGGTGGAGCAAAGGACGTTCCGCTACCGTCCGTCTTGCAGGAGAAGATACAGAAGGGGCAGCAGAATCTCGTGGTGCCCGGTGATCATGTGGCTCTCGCCGGCGCCCCGGAACGGGCGCGACAGCACGTTCTCGCGCACCCGGTACTGCGGCAACATGTCGAAGCAGGCGGTGAACACCCCGCCCGGCGTCGCCCCCAGATTATAGGCCACCGAGACGGCCTTCAAGAACACCTCGGGCAGCACCACCGCGGAGCCGGCCAGGATCACGACCCCGGCGTCGAACACGCGGCCCACCCGGTGGGCCAGGATGCGAAAGTCGCGCATGGATAGTTCCGCGGCGTCGGCGGCCGGGAATCCCGGGTGCGGGTGGGTGATATCCGTGCCGAGCGCCACGTGGACCGTGGCCGGGATGCCCCGGGCGTGAGCCCCCGCGAACACGCTGGTGCGACGGTGGGGCGCACCCTCCGCCGCGATGTAGGCACCCATCCCCTGCCCCAACCCCATCGCGTGAGCGGCCGCGAATCGAATCGCGGCGTTGAAGCGCTGCGACGTCTCCGCCGACATGCCGAAACGTCCCCGGGGCAGCTCGGCCGCCACGTCTTCCGAGGTGTGTCCGAAAAAGGCGAGCTCCAGATCGTGAATCGTCGACGACCCGGTGGTGGCCAGACAGGTGACGAACCCGTCGTCGACCAGCGCGTTCATGTAGCCGCCGAGCCCGCACTTGATGACGTGCGCGCCCATCAGCCACACGATCTCGCGCCCTTCGGCGCGCGCCCGCCGCAACGCCTCCGCCGTGCGCTGGAGCGAGTCGGCCGCCAGAATGCGCGGGAACGCCCGCGCCAGTTCGGTGGCGGAAACCGTCACCGGCGCGGCGCGCGGGTCCACGATGTCACCGACGTGCACCTTCGAGGCGCGCCCTTCGATCGGGGTCGCGCGGATCCGGGAAAGGTCGGCTTCTTCGAAGCGCTCGCTCATGGCTCCACGTCTCCCGCGCGCGTCACTTCTTGCCCACCTGATAGCTCTTCAGCACCGCGGCCACGTGCCCGATGATAACCTTGCTCTTCATCAGCACCGGCATTCGCCTGCGGTCGTCCGTCACCCACACCATGAGCCGCCCCTTCTGGGTAAACACCCCCGGGCCGCGCAGAATCGGCTCCACCACCAGGCAATCGAACTCCCCCGCTTCCACCTTCACCCGTTCCCGCCCGTGCACTTTCACGATCAGCGGGTAGTTCTTGCCGTCGGTGTGGTTCGCGAACGCAATCGACATTCCGACCTCGAGGGGCAGGGTGCGGACATAGTACAGCGCCGAGAGGACGTCCTGGCTCCGGGGCGCAATCGGAACCACCTTGTCCTTGTACGTCGCCCGGTGGTTGACCTGGTCGAAATCGACCGCCTGGTCGCGCTTGAACTTGCCCTCGCGAATGTGCTTCTCGTAGCGCAGGCTGTACAATTCGGTGGTGTCCACGTAGGACTCGTAGCGGTCGCGCACCTCGAAGAACTTCGAGAAGAAATCGTTGCTCCGCGCGTCGGACACGATCCGGTAACACGGCCGACCCTCCAGGGTGGCGATGTTGCGAATCTCGAGGGTGGCCTCGCCGGCCGTCACCAACCCGTACTGCACGGTAAACACGAGCCGCTCCCCCACCCCGAACCCGACGAACTCCGGCCCGATGTCGACCACGGTGTCCACCGGCAGGTCGGACTCGTACAGCGAATCGTAGAACGTGTACGAGGAGTCGCCGCCCGCCCCGGCGCGGAGCGGCGCGGAACCCGGCAACGCGGACCAGACCACGGCGCCGGCGATCGCAAGAGTAACGCGTGCAATCATGCTGCTCGTTCCCGTCCCGGGAAATGGTGAACGTCGCATAGCGCCCGGTAGACGTCCAGGGTTTTGTTCACCATGGTGTGGTAGTCGTACCCCGCCGCGCGGCGCGCCGCTTCCCGCACGCAGGCCGCGCGCAGAGTGTCGTCATTCAACATGCGAAGAATCGCGTCCGCGAGCAAGCCCGGGTCGCGGGCGGGAACCAGCAGTCCGCTCACGCCGTCTTCCACGATTTCGGGGATGCCGCCCGCGCGCGTCGCGACCACCGGAACCCGCAGGACTTGCGCGTCCATGATCGACGTCCCCAACCCTTCCAGGTACGAGCTCATGACGAACACGTCGAAGATGCTCAGCAGTTCGAGCGCGTCCTGGCGAAACCCGGTGAACACGACCGCGTCCGCGATCCCAAGCTCGCGGGCGAGGCGCTCGAGCTCGGCGCGCAGTTCGCCCTCGCCCACCAGGAAGAAGCGCACCCCCGGGCGTTGCGCGCACACCCGCGCCGCCGCGCGCAGCAGATCCGCGTGCGCCTTGTGCGGCGCCAGCGCGGCGACGCTGCCCACGATGCGCTCGCCGTCGCGCACGCCGAATTCGTCGCGCAGGTAGGACGCGTCGCGCATGTGCTTGAACTTGTCGAGGTCGATTCCGCTGTGCGCGAGAAACACGCGCGCCGGCGGAATCCCGCCGGCGACGAGCACGTCGCGCACGCCCTCCGAGATGGCGATGTACGCGTCCGCGCCGCGACGGTATTTCAACGCCGCCAACACGCTCCTTCCGGGCGCGAAGTCCACGCGCCGGCTCACGACGTGGATGGGCCGCGGTCGCACGCCCACGCGCGCCAGCGCCGCCCACCCGTGCGCCCGCGACGCGTGCGAGTGGACGAGGTCGAACGCCCCGCGCGCGATGATGCCGCGCAGCCTTGCGCCGCCCACAATCGTATCCGGCTTCCATCCATGCCGGACGACGCGCAACCCCTCCGTCCTCGCACACAACGCGCCATCCGCGGGCGCCGCCAGGTGGACCTCCACCCCCACCTCCACCAGGCCCTTCATCAGGAGCAGGACCTGCGCCTGCCCGCCGCGCCAGGTCCGTTCCGAATCGACCATCAGCACGCGGAGCGGCGCGCTCATCGGGACATCGTCTCCTCGCAAATAGCCACGAAGCGCCTCGCCAGGGGCACGGGCGAAAACTCCCGTCGCACCCGCTCACCCGCCGCCCGCCCGATGCGTTCGCGCAACGCGGGGTCGCGCGCGAGGCGCACGATCGCCGCGGCGAGGGCATCCGCGTCGCCGGGCGCGGCGAGCACGATATCCACGCCGTCGCGGAAGGTCTCGCGGACGGCCGCGGTGTCCCCCGTGATCACCGCGCGCTCCATGCCCATGCACTGGTAGACCTTGTTCGGAACCACGCGCGCCGCCTTCGACGTCGTGCCGAACACGCCGAGGCAAATGGACGCGCGCGCGATGCGCCCGGGAAGTTCCGCCAGCGGGACGCGCGGAAGAAATTGCACGTTTCCGAGTCTCGCGTCACGAGCGAATCGTTCGACGGACGCGTGGGTCTGTCCCCCGCCGATCAACTCGAAGCGGATGCCGGGCGTCTCGCGCAGGCGGGCCGCCGCACGAACGATGCACACCGCGCCGTGCAGCGGGAGATAGCTCCCGTAGAAGAGCACGACCACCGGATCGGCGGCCGCCCCCGCCGCGGGCGCGGCGGTGAACAGCGCGTCGTCGTATCCGACCTCCAGCACGCGTATGCGCGTATCCGGAGGCGCCAGGTCCCGGGCGAAGTATTCGGCGTGCGCGCGGGTGTCGGCGAGCACGGTGTCCGCCAGCCCCATCGCCAGCCGGTCCAGGTTCTGGTTGTGCCACGCCTGCGCCCCGCGTTCCCCGGCGTCGCGGCGGTCCCGCACGCGGGTGTCGAAGCGCGAGACCAGCGGGTCGAACACCACCCGTTTGCCGGTCGCGCCCGCCAGCGCGGCGGCGAGCACCATGTCCTTGTGACGGAACTCGGGTACGAAGAGCACCTCGTAATTACGATCCATGGACCCGTAGCGGCGCGCCAGCGACGCGTAGCGCCGGATCACCTTGAGCCGCGGAGACGCGGTGCAGCTCGCCACGGTCACGCCGAGCCGGCGCAATCCTTCCAGGAGGACGGCGCTGCGCGGGTAGCCGACGTGATGGCCCCCGAAGAGACACACGCCCTTCAGTTGTTTCGCTTCCGTTCCCATGCCTTGGAATACTTGAGAAACACGCTGAACGAGGAAAGCAGGCACAGCACGAGTCCTGGGTATCCGTCGAGAAAACCCCGCTGCAGCATGTACATACGCACGAAGCGAAACGGTGGGTGCAGCACCATGTTGAGCAGCTCGAGCCGGCCGCCCCGTTCCACGTATTGCTGGGCACCCCGCGAGGTGTACGCGTCGATCTTCTCCAGGTGGTGCTCGACGCCGCGGTAGGGCGTGTGGGCCAGCGGCGCCTCGAGCCGGCCGACGGGCCCCGCCGCCTCGACTTCCTCGTGTACCCGCGCCGGCGGGTACGACGCGCGCCGCCGGTCGTAGAGGCGAAGCACCTTGTCGCGCTGCCAGCCGCACCCGCGAATCGTGCGGCCGAGGTAAACGCTCCGCCGCCGTATCCAGAACCCGGCGCGATCCTGCGGATCGAGGGCGGCGATCTCGGCGCGAAGCCGCTCGCTCACGACCTCGTCGGCGTCGAGCACGAGGAGCCAGTCGCTGCGCGCGCGCCCGGCGGCCCAGTTCTTCTGTTCCGAGGGCGACGCGTACGGCCGCTGGTAGACGGCCGTCGCGCGCACGCGCGCCGCCGCCACCGTTTCGTCGCCGCTGAAGGAATCGACCACCAGCACCTCGCCGAATCCCCGCACGCTCTCGAGGCAGCGGCCGATGGTGGCAGCCTCGTTGAAGGTGGTGACGACCACGCTGACGTTCGCGAGGTTCATGCGGCGCGACCCACGACGTCGAGGATCTCCCGCTCCACATCCGCCACCGCGATGTCCATGCACGGCGAGCCGAACGGGCACTCGAGGCGGCGGCACGGTGAGCACGACAGCCCGCGCCAGAGCGCGCGATCGCGCGCGGTGCCCATGTGCCACTCGCGCGGGTCGGTCGCGCCGAACACGGTCACCGTCGGCACGCGCGCGCACACGGCGAGGTGCTTCAAGCCGGAGTCGATGCTAACCAGCCCCCCCAGGTTCGCCAGCGCCGCCGGGAGTTCGTCGAGCGCGAACCGCGGCGCCAGCACCGCGTCGCCGCCGGCGCGTTGCACGATCGCCTCCGCCGCTTTCTCTTCCCCGGGGCCCCAGAACACGACTACCGCGCACCCCGCGCCCGCGAGCCGGCGCGCGAGCGCGACAAACCGGCCCGGGTCCCAGGCCTTCACCGGCACCGGCCGGCCCGGGTTGAGCCCGACGACCCGCCCCGCGCGCAGGGCGTCTCGCGACACGCCGCTCTCGACCAGGCGATCGCGCGCCCGCGCGATCGCCCCGTCGTCGCGCGCGACCGCCGGCAGGACGGACGCGGCCTCCGCGGCGCCTACGTGTCGCGCCAGCCGCATCCCCGCCACGATCGAATCGTACGGCACGCGCCGCCCGTCGAGCCAGTCGGCGCGTCCCTCGACCGCCGTGTAGGCGCGCTTGCGCACGCGCACGTCGAATCCGACGCGCAAGGGCGCGCGGGACGCCAGCGTGATCAGCGCGGATCGCGCGCTGCCGTGAAAATCGATTGTCGCCGTCGCCCGGAGCGAAGCGACTGCCGAGAGAAAGCGCCACCAGGCCCGCAGACCCTCGCCGCGCGGCGGTATCAGCACCCGGTCGACGAATTCGAACTTCTCCACCACCGCCGCGTACGGCCGGTCGACGACGTACGCGATCGAACGTCCCGGCCGACCTTCCTTCACCGCACGGAGCACTTCCAGCGCGGCGAGCACGTCGCCGAGCTGGCGCAGCCGGATCGCCAGGATCCACTCGCGCGCCGGTGCGACTCTCGCGGTCACGTCGATGCGCTCCCGGCGCGCGACCCTTCCGTCAGCACCCGCTCCAGATCGTTCCACACCGACTCGGCGGAAAGGTCCATCAGGCACGCCGTGGTTCCCAACGGGCACTCGTGCCGGTGACAGGGGCGGCACGGCACCTCCACGCGCGCGGCGCGGAATGGCCCGAACGATTCGTACGGAAACCACACCTCCCACTCGCTGCTCCCAAAGATGCCCACGGTCGGCGTTCCCACCGCGACCGCGACGTGCATGATCCCGCCGTCACACGCCACCATCGCGTCCAGCTGCGCGATCACCGCCGCGACCGATCTCACTCCGAGCACCGGCAGCACTCGTACCGCGTCCCCGCAGCGCTCGTGTACCGCTCGCGTCGCGTCCTGTTCGCCGGGTCCGGTGAAGAGGACCACGTCCGTCCCGCCGCGGGAACGGGCGAGCTCTGCCAGGCGCGCGAACTTCTCGGCGGGCCAGCGTTTGACCGGCCACTTCCCGCCCGGATGCATGCCCACCCGAGCCCGGCCGCCGCGTGCGCCGACGCCGGCCAGGACGTCCTCCGCCGCCGCCCGCTCGGACGCCGTGACCGCGAGCGACGGTTTGCCTGCGGGCCGCTTCTCCAGCCCTACGGCCGCGCCGTAGGCCAGAAACACCTCCGTTACCGCCCGCGTCGACGATGGAACCCGCACGGGGTGGGTGTAGAGACGCCGACGGCCGCGCCGGTCGCCTCCCACCCGGATCGGCGCGCCCGAGAGCCACGAGAGCCACGCGCTGCGCGGGTTCGAGTACAAATCGATGACGGCGCGGTAGCGCCGTTCCCGCAGCGCGCGCGCCGTGTGCACGCCTGCGAGAGCGCCGGATTCCAGCCCCAGCACGCGCGCGAATCGTTCGTCACCCGCGAGCAGGTCGGCGCCGGGGCGTCGCGAGAGGTAGTCGATCTCGATGCCGGGAAACTGCGCGTGGAGGGCATCGACCAGCGGCAACGAGAGCACGACGTCGCCCAGATAGTTGAGGCGCGTCACCAGCACGCGGTCGCCGCGTCCGAGCGACGGCGGCGCGGTCATGACGGCCCCGTGCCGCCGCCCCGCCCCGCCGAGCGCACGCGCGTGACGATCTCCCTCGACGCGTGGGACTTGGCGTCGCCGGTGACGATCGTGCGAATGCCGAGACGTTCCGAGACCGCGAACTCCGGTACGGTCTCGGGGCGGTAGTCGGTTCCCTTCGCGTGGACCGCCGGCCGCAGGCGCTCCAGAATCCCCGCCACGCTGTCCTCGTCGAATACGAGCACGGCATCGACCCAGCGCAACGCGGCCACGACGCGCGCGCGGTCGGCCGCGCCGACGACGGGACGGCCTTCGCCCTTGATCCGGCGCGTCCCCGCGTCGCTGTTGACCGCCACCACCAGGAAGTCGCCGTGTCGTTTCGCATCCTCGAGGTAGCGAACGTGGCCGACGTGGAGCGGGTCGAAGCAGCCGTTGGTCAGAACCACGGCTGCCGGGTTGGCCGCGCGGACGGCGGCCACCAGCGCGTCGAGATCCGCGTAGACCGGGGCCGCTCTCATGCGCGCTCACCCGCGGCGCCGGGCGCCGCGATCGCCGAGCGCACCTCGTCGGGCGACGCCGTCGCGGTGCCTCGCTTCATCACAACCACCGAGGCCGCGAACGTCGCCATCTGCGCGGCTTCGGCGAGTGTTCCGCCGGCGGCCAGCGACAGCGCGACCATGGCCGCCACGGTGTCTCCGGCTCCGGTCACGTCGGTGGCCTCGCGGCTGCCGGCGATGCCGATGGTCGCGTAGGCGCCGTGCGCGTCGCACACGATCATCCCCAGGCTTCCCCGGGTCACGATGAGACCCTCCAGCCCGCACTCGGCGACCCGCCGCTTCATGGCCTCCGCGTCCATCAGGTCCGCCTCGCGCTCGATGCCCAGCGCCTCCATCGCCTCCACTTCGTTGGGGACCGCGACCGTGGCGCCGCGAAACCACGCCAGCCGGTAGCGGCTGTCGACGACGATCGGCACCGCGCGCGCGCGTGCACGCGCGATGGCGTGCTCCACGACCGGGGGCGAGAGCACACCGAGGCCGTAGTCGGCGAGCAGCACCACATCGCTTGCGGCAACGGCGTCGGAAATCGCGGTCAGGAGCCGCCCGGCGAGGCCGTCGGCGAGTGCGACGCGGTGGGAGCGGTCCACCCGCGCGACCTGCTGCTTCTGGGCGTTCATCTCGCCGGCCATGATGCGGAGCTTGGTCGAGGTCGCCTCTGCGGGTGCGACGAGCAGCGCGTGCGTGTCGACGCCGCGGCTGCGCAGGAGTTCGCAGAGCGTCACACCCTCCGGATCGTCGCCGAGCACGCCCACCGCCACCGCGGCCCCGCCCAGGGCGGTCACGTTCTGCGCCGCGTTGGCGGCCCCACCCGGGTGGTGCGCGCTCTGTTGATAGTCGATGACCGGAATCGGCGCCTCGCGCGAGACGCGCGACGTCGTGCCCAGGATGTACTGGTCGAGCAGGTAGTCCCCCACGACCGTCACCCGTCGTGAGCGAAACTGCTCCAGGAGGTCGAACAAACGTTTTCGATTCATGGGGTCACCGCGTCACGAGCTGGCGCGCGCGCGGGAGATTCTATCCGACGGCCCGCCCCCGCGACGACTCGAATCTCGTCCCGCGCGCAGCACGGCGCTCACCCGTTCCCGCACGGCATCGACCTCGATGCCGTGGAAACACTCGAGCTGGGTGGGACACTCGCGTCGATAGCACGGATTGCAGTGCACCTTGTGCTGGAGGACTTCCACTGTCCGGCCCAGCGGCGCCGTCCACGCGGGCGACGTGGACCCGAACAATACCACCACCGGCACGCCGAGCGCGGCAGCCACGTGCGGCGCGCCGCTGTCGTTGGCGACCAGCGCGCGCGCCGATTCGACCACGGCGAAGAACTCGCCCAGGGTGGTTCGTCCGGCGACGTTCACGACGCCGTCCATGCCGTCCGCGATCTCCGCGCACACGGCGCGGTCACCCGCGCCCCCGCACACGATCACCGGCGCCTCGCGCGTCAAGAGCCGGCACAATGCGCGATATCGCTCGCGCGGCCAGGCCTTCGCCGGTCCGAACGCGGCGCCCGGAACGACCACCAGATAGTCTCCGCCGCTCACGCCCGCCGACCCCAGCAGCCGCGCCGCCGCCGTGCGCTCGCCGTCGCTCACGCGCAGCGCGGGAAGCGGCAGGTCGACCGCGGCGTCGCCCGGGAGGCCCAGCGCCGTCAGCACCCGCCGTGCCACCCGCGCGTAGCTCGTGCCGAGGTGCACCTCGCGCGAAGGCGGCCCAAGAGACGCGGTCAACAACGCGCGCCGGGCATCGCTGTCAAAGCCGACGCGATGGCGAACTGCCGCAACGAACCCGGGAAGCGCGCTTTCGAACGAGGGTGGGAAGAGGGCCACGGCGTCTGTCCCCAGCGCGCGCATGGTGCGCGCGCGCGTCGCGATGCGCCGCAGGCGTCCCGACGCCGCGTCGACCCAGACTTCGTCGACGCCGTCCACCCCCCAGAACACCCGCGCCACGTAGGGTGCGCTGACCACGACGGTGGTGACGCCGCCTCGCGCCAGGAGTGCCACGGCCGGCAGGCACATCACCGCGTCGCCCAGCCAGTTGGGGGCTACCGCGACCACCTTCGGGGGCCGGCTGCGCGCGCGCGTCGTCATACCGCCGCGTGGCCGAACTGAATCTGGTAGAGGCGGTGATACACGCCCTGACGATCCATCAGTTCCGCATGGGTTCCGTGCTCGGTCAGGCGCCCGCGGTCGAGCACGAGGATGCGGTCGGCGTGGCGGACGGTGGAGAGCCGGTGCGCGATGACGAAGGTCGTCCGTCCCGCGAGCAGGCGATCCATCGCCTCCTGGACCAGCCGCTCGCTCTCGCTGTCGAGCGCGCTGGTGGCTTCGTCGAAGATGAGGATCTCGGGGTCGCGCAGGATCGCGCGCGCGATCGCGAGCCGCTGGCGCTGCCCCCCGGAAAGTTGCGCGCCGCGGTCGCCGACCACGGTCTCGTAGCCATTCGGAAGCTCCAGGATGAAGTCGTGCGCGTTCGCCGCCCGCGCGGCCTGCTCCACCTGGTCGCGGGTGGCATCCGGCGACCCGTAGACGATGTTGTTGTAGACCGAATCGTTGAAGAGAATCGTCTCCTGGGTCACGATTCCCATCAAGGCGCGGAGTGAGTGCAGGGTGAACCCGCGCGTGTCTTCGCCGTCGAAGGTGATGCGCCCGCCGGTCGGGGCGTAGAAGCGCGGCACCAGGTCGACGAGGGTGGTCTTGCCCGCCCCGCTCGAACCCACGATGGCGACGACCTCGCCCTTGCCCGCGCGAAACGAGACGTCGCGCAACACCGGCTCCCCGGCGATGTATTCGAAGTCGACGTGCTCGAAGCGAATCTCGCGCGCAAAGCGGGCTTCCCGCGCCCCCTCCTCCACCGGCTCCCCGGGCACGTCGAGCAGGCCGAAGATCCGCTGCGCCGACGCGACCGACTGCTGCACCACCGTGCTGAGCTTGCTCAGGTTCTTCAGCGGCGTGAGCACGAACAGCATCGCCGCCACGAACATCACCAGGTTCTCCGCCGGCAGCGAGCCATCGAGCACCCGGCGCCCGCCGTACCACAGCACCACCGTGAACGACAGCGTTCCCAGCATCTCGGAGGCGGGGGCCGAGAGCGCGGCGTACATGGTCATGCGGATGTAGTGGATCATGTGCCGGTGGCTCGCGCGGCCGAACCGCTCTTGCTCGTGCTCGTGGGTGCCGAACGACTTGACCACGCGCACGCCTGCGATGGCCTCCTCGAGGTTGGCGGTCATGTCCGCCATTCCCTCCTGCGCGCGGCGGCTCCGGCGCTTGAGCTTGCGGCCGACCAGGTCGACGAGCACCACGTTCACCGGCACGATACAAAGGACCAACAGCGTCAGGCGCCAGCTCACCGTCAAAATGATGAACAGCGCGACCGCCGTCATCAGCACGTTGCGCAATACGCTGGCTGCGACCCCGATGACGGCGCCGCGCAGCAGGGTGACGTCGTTGGTCACCTTCGAGATCAGGTGCCCCGAACGTTCCCGGTCGAAGTAGGAGAGCGGGAGCTCGAGGATGTGCGCGTACACGTCGCGCCGGATCCGGAACAGCACCTTCTGCTCCAGGTACTCGGTGAAGTAGGTCTGCACGTAGCCGAACACATTCTTGGCCACCATCAACGCCAGCAGGAGCCAGATGAATCGCATCAGGCGTGCATCGGCGTCGCCCGCGTACATCCAGCCCTCGAACGCCGCCTTCGACGCGAGGCGCGCCCGCTCGACGACGTGCGGGAGCGGGAGCCCCTCGCCGGGGCCCGCGTCCGTGACCGCCGGCGGGTCGCGGTCGAGAATGACGCGCAAAAACGGCGGGATCAGGGTGAGCGAGATCCCGGAGAGCGACGCGAACAACGCGATCACGCACGAAAGCACGAGCATTCGCTTCCAGTACGGACGCACGTAGGCGAGCAGCCGGAGGTAGGTCTTCATGCCAATCGGCCCCGGCAGCCCGGGGCCAGGGGACAATATGGAGCAAAGGAGCGATCGGCGCTAGCGCGCCGAGAGGTGCAGGAGCGTGTCGACCTTGGAGCAAACCTCTTCAACCGACACCTGCTGGCCCCGCACACCCTGAATGATCTGCACCCAGGGGGTGGATTTTGGAAACCAGTTGGGACCATCGAAACGCGTGAAGAACCCGATGGTGGGCCGGTGCATGCCCACGGCGCAGTGGAAGAAATCCGTATTGCCCGCCAAGACTAGATCGGCGCGCGACAGGAGCGCAAGCGCTTCCTTGACGTTCTTGGGCTCCAGGTCGATCAAGTCGGCGTTCAAGAGCGATCGAAAGCGGGCCATCCCCTTCGCGTCGAGGTTGTTGGAGAGCACGATCACCTTCGCGCCGTGACGGCGCGCGACCTCGTTGGCGATGTACGCGAGCGCCGTGTCGACCAGGCGATGGCGACCCTTGCCGACCCCCGGGTCGACCACTAGGAGCATCGTGTCCTTGTCGGGCTTGCGGAAGTGGATCATCTGCGACGCCCAGCGCGCGTCGGTTTCCGGCAGCCGCCAGGCCGGCACGGAATCCCCCGGGCTCTGGCCCAGCACCGAGAGGAAGCTCAGCGACCGCGGCGCCTCGTACTGCGCCTGCCCGGACGGGCGGATCTCGCAGTTGACGAACGGATAGGTGAATCGCTGCGAGAAGCCGACGCGCAGGCGCGCGCGCGAGTACAGCGCCACCATCGAGCGCGCAAAGCTGAATTCGCGTCCCAGCAGGAAGACGATGTCGAACCCGCGCCCCTTGATGCGTTTCAGGAGCGCCAGGTAGGCGGTGGAGAGAAACGACAGCTGGTCTTCCTCGTACGAAATGATCTCACTGATCTGCTCGAGCGTGCGGAGCATCTCCCCGTTGCCGTGGCGCACGAGCACGGTGAACTTCATGCCCGGGTAGCGGTGCTTGAGGTGGTTTAAGACCGGGGCGAAGAAGAGCAGTTCCGTCAGGTCGCCGGAGTCGACGACGAGGACGCGGCTGGTGTTGTTGATGTCGCGCGGCAGCGAGAACGACTCGCGCCGAACCATCCGGCCCAGGATGGGGGTAAGCATCCCCACCATCTGGTCGCGGCGTTCTGTCAGGGTGGTGGTGGTCACGGTGGGTTCCCGTCGAAACGCCTATAGCTGTGCAAGATAGAGGCCAGTTACCCGGTCGGGCTTCTGGAGAGAGCGCACCCTTATTCCTTCTCCCAGACCAGGGTCCGGTCGAGGGCCTCACTGGCCCGGTGCATGGCGACCAACTTCAAGTCTTTCTTGATGATATCGGGGATCTCGTCCAGGTCCCGCCGGTTGGCGTCCGGGAACAGGACGGTCCGGATCCCGGCCCGGTGGGCGGCGATCACCTTGTCCTTGAGACCCCCGATGGCCAGGACCTGGCCCGTCAGCGTGATCTCCCCGGTCATGGCGAAGTCGTTGCGGACCGGACGGTCGAACAGGAGCGACGCGATCGTGACCGCGATCGCCACCCCGGCGCTGGGGCCGTCCTTGGGGACCGATCCGGCCGGCACGTGGATGTGGATGTCGTGCGTCTCGAAGAAATCGCGTTCCTTCGCCTTCGCGAGGTAGTGCGACGCGACGTACGACAGCGCGGCCTCCGCGCTCTCGCGCATCACATCGCCGAGCTGTCCGGTCAGACGCAGCCGGCCCGCGCCCTTCATCTTCACCGCCTCGATGAACAGGATCTCGCCGCCGTCGAAGGTCTTGGCCAGCCCGGTCACCACGCCCACCGTGGGACGCTTGCGGGCGATCTCGCTGTGGTACTCCTCCTGCCCCAGGAACGTCGACACGCTGCGCTCGGTGATGCGCACCGGGCGCTTGTTCCCGCTCGCGATGCGGCGCGCGATCTTGCGGCAGATCGCCCCGTGCTTGCGCTCGAGCTCGCGCACGCCGGCCTCGCGCGTGTAGCGACGAATGATCTGCCGGTGCCCTTCGTCGGTCACCTTCAAGAGCTTGGGCGGAATGCCGTTCTCGTCCATCTGCCGCGGCAGCAGGTATTTCTTCGCAATCTCGAGTTTGTCCAGGGTGATGTAGCCCGGGATCTCGATCACCTCCATGCGATCGAGCAGCGGCCGCGGGATGGAATCGAGCACGTTCGCGGTGGCGATGAACAGGACCTTCGAGAGGTCGAAGGGAATGTTGAGATAGTGATCCTCGAACGAGTCGTTCTGCGCCGGGTCGAGGACCTCCAGCAGCGCCGCGGCCGGGTCGCCGCGGAAATCGGCGCCCAGCTTGTCGATCTCGTCCAGCATGAAGACGGGGTTGTTGCTCCCCGCGGTGCGCATCCCCTGCAGGATCCGCCCCGGCAGCGCCCCGATGTAGGTGCGCCGGTGGCCGCGGATCTCGGCTTCGTCGCGCATCCCCCCGAGCGAAATGCGTACGAACTTCCTCCCCATCGCGCGGGCGATCGACTTCCCCAGCGAGGTCTTGCCCACCCCGGGCGGCCCCGCGAAACAGATGATCGACCCCTTCATCGACTGCTTGAGTTTCTTCACCGACAGGAACTCGAGGATGCGCTCCTTCACGCGCTCGAGGTCGTAGTGATCCTCGTTGAGGATCTTCTCCGCCTCCGCGACGTCGAGGCTGTCGTCGGTCGACACGCTCCAGGGCAGATCCAGGATCCAGTCGATGTAGGTCTTCGAGACCGTGTACTCCGCCGCCCCCGGCGACATTTTCTGCAGGCGATCGAGTTCCTTGAGCGCGACCTCGTGGACGCTTTCGGGCAGCTTGGCCGCGTCGATCTTGGTGCGCAGCTCCTCGGTCTCCACCGTGCGGTCGTCCTCCTCGCCGAGCTCGCGCCGGATGGCCTTCAGCTGCTGGCGCAGGTAGTACTCGCGCTGCTCGCGATCCATTTCGCGCTTCACGTCCGCCTGGAGTTTCTTGCCGAGCTTCTGCACTTCCATCTCGTCGGCGAGAAAACGGGCGAGCAGCTTCAGGCGTTCGGTGGCGTCGACCTCCTCGAGCAGCTTCTGCTTGCGATCGAGCTCGATGTTGAGGTTGGTCGCCACCACGTCGGCGAGGCGCCCGCCTTCCTTGATGTTGTTGATGATGATCTTCAGTTCGTCCGCGAGCGTGTCGGAGTCGTCCACCATCTTGGTGAAGGTCCGGATCACGTTCTGGACGTAGGCCTTGTGCACGTCGCTGTCGCGCTCCAGCTCGGCCAGCGGCCGGACGCGGCCCTTGAGGTACGGGACCACCTGGGTCACCTCGTCGAGGCGGATGCGCCCGATCCCCTGCGCCAGCAGGCGCATTTCCCCGTTCGGGAAGCGAATCATCTTCTGGATCTGGATCGCGGTCCCCACCTTATAAATGTCGTCCGGCCCCGGCTGCTCGGTCTCCGGGTTGCGCTGGGTGAAGGCGCCGATGATCTTGTGTTCGGCGAGGGCCTCGTCGGCCAGCCGCAGCAGGTTGGGGTCCCGCAGGATCAGCGGGACCATCATCAGCGGAAACACGACCGCGTCGTTGATGGGCAGGATGGCGAGCTCGCTCGGAATGCTGCTCGTCGCAACACCCGGCTCCTCGAACTCGAGAGTGCTCCGCGATTTCACCGATTGCTCCTCCGGGCCGGCACCCGCGTGCGCGCGGGTCGGCGGCGCGTCATTCGATGGCCACCCGGCGTCGTCCCGGGCTCTCGTTCTTCTTCTGCAGGCGAATCTCGAGCAGGCCGTTCGCGTAGCGCGTCGACAGACTCTGGCTGTCTACCGGCACCGGAATGCCGATCAGGCGCTGAAACGGCCCCACCTGGATCTCGAGGGAATGAAATTGCTTCTTTCCGGGGGGGATCAAGTCTTTGCGGACACCGCTGATGCGGACGATGTTGCCGTCAGTGACGACCGTGATGTCACTGCGCTCCATTCCGGAGATATCCATGATCACGATGAACTCGGTGTCGGTTTCGAAGACGTTCATCGGCGGTTCCCACCCGAAGCTGGTCTTCATCTTGATCTTGTGCTTCGCGGGGGTGTGCTCGGACATCAGCATCTCGAGCAGTTCCCGGATGTTGTCGAACTCGTTCGTGCGGTAGGCAATCCGCGCGTGGCTCATCTTCGGGATCATGGATCTCCCCTCCTCACGAGGGCAATAAAGGCATAACCAGCGACGCCGCCGTGCATTACAACGGCTGGCGTTGACAATACCGGCGGCGAACGAGCGGTGTCAAGCAAAGCCGGCCCGCCGCAGGCGGCAACCGCGGCAACGGCTTCGCCGGCGTCAGGGGGAACGCAGCGACGGCTGGGTGACGCCCCGCGCCCAGGCCGGGAGCGGAGGCGGGGAATCGGGGTGGAGCGCGTCCACCGGGTCGCCGGAGGCAACGTTGCGGCTGGATTCCCATTCCACCAGCTCGTTGCCGACGAACACGAACTCGTAGCGGACCCAGTCGACCGCGTTGTCGTCGAGGAGCACGTAGCCCCAGCGTTCCCGGTTGCGGAGCGTAGAGACCGAACGCTCATCGGGAATTCCCCAGGATGCCAGCACTTCGTAGAGGCTCATCCCCTTGACGATTTCACTGCGGACGATGTGGTCGTTGTAGCGGCCATCCGGGTAGAAGCGAAGGTACTCCTCGCGGATCTGACGGATGGCGGCGGTTTCGGTCCGCGACGGGGGCGACGACGCGCACGCGGGCAGCGCGAGTGCAATCAACCACAACCATCGTGCGCGAACGCGACGAGCTGCGCGGGGACGCATGGGGGCCTCCTCAAGGTGCGATTTCCGGTAATGCCGCGCGATGGCGCGCGCGCGCGAGTTCTATCCGGCCGTGCCGAACGTGCTCCGGTGTGGCGGACACGCTTGCACAAAGCGTCCCAATTGCGCGGGTGCGCGCTAGTCTTTTCGGAAGAAATGAATCGCGGTGACGCCGGCGAACTCGAGAGTCTCGGCCGGACGGTAGCGGGACTGGATCTCGGCCAGCACACGCCCGTCGAAGTCATCGACCCACGGGCGCGCGCGGATGTACCACAGCGACGCGCACGACGCGGACATGTCGGAGAGCTGCCGGTCCATCACGGCCGGGGCGTCGCGGTACACGTAGTGGAGGGGCGCGTCGCTCTCCCGATAGTGCGCCACGATCTGCCAGACCGTGGGCGCGAACAGGCACTCGCCGGGCGCGAGCCGCTCCTCTACCGCGCGCACGGCGCCGCGGACGTCCTCCTTCGCGTAGGCGGGATCGAAGTAGTGGTTCTCGAGCGACAGCGCGCACGTGCCCAGCGCGAGCGCGGCCGGAACCCAGGCCCGCGCGCGTCCCAGCACCTCGATGCCCACCGCCGCCAAAGCGAGATACGCGGGCAACCCCACCAGCACGTAGCGCGCGTTGAACGCCTTTGCGTTCTGCCAGTTCAGCACCAGGGTCGCGGCCAGCGGGACGACGATGAAGGCGAGCATTTCCACCACGCTTCCCCACCCGAACCGGCGCGCACCTCCGACGCACCCCGCCACCAACAGCGCGCCGAATACCGCCGCCACCCACACCACCGTGGCGGCGTGGCGTTGGAGCACGGCTGCCAGCGACGCGTCGTCGTGGAGCTCGCGCAGCGACGGGCCGAGGGTGAATCCCACGCTGTAGGTGTACGCGAGATACGGAACCGACTCCAGGCGAACGGTGGTGTCGCCCCGCAACCGCTGCGCGGGTTCGATCTCGCCCGGAAGCACCGGCGTCGCCAGCCGGGAAAAGTCGACGTAGGTCGTTACCCGGTAGATCCACGGGGAGATCAGCGCCGCCGCCAGCGCGACCGTTACCGCCCAGCGCGCCCAGCTCGTCCGCGTCCACCCGCCGCGCCGCAGCCAGACCAGCGACTGCACCGCCAGCGCGAACACGGTCGAGAAATTCGAGAGCGCTGCCGCGGCCACGCACGCGGCGATCGCGAGCGCGCGCGCCGGCGACCAGCGTGCCAGCGCGCGGTCGATCTGCACGCAGCCCAGCAGCACGAAAAAGACGGCGAACGCGTAGTTGCGGAGCTCCTGCGAGTAGTAGACGTGGAGTGGATTGACCGCCAGCAGCAGCGCCGACCAGAGCGCCACCCGGTCGCCGAAGCGCGGCCGCGTCCACGCGAACAGGAGCGGCACCGACGCGGTGCCCGCCAGTGCGCTCGGGAGGCGCAGCCACCCGTCGGACTCGTTCACGGCGCGAAACAGGAATACGACGAAGGTGTGGAGCGGTCCGTGCACGTTGTGCAGGAGCAGTTGCCAGATGGGGTAGCCCGGCTTGGGCGTGGCCACCGTGAGCGTGAGCATCTCGTCCACCCACAGACTCTGGTGGCCGAGATGAAAGAGGCGCAGGATCGCGGCGAGCGCCACGATGGCGGCGAGCAGCGCGCGCGTGCGATTGGCGGGATGGGCGTTCATGCGTCGCGCCGCCGTGACAACGCGCCGCTCGCCGGCGTGCTATACTCCACCACCGTGCGGCCCTCCGATCCGCGCGTGTCGTGAACACGGACGTCGAACACAATCTGCACGTCGGACCCGCCGGGTGGCACTACGACGACTGGGACGGCGTCGTCTACCCGCTCCCGCGGCCGCGTGGGTTCGACCCGCTCGCCTATCTCGCATCGTACTTCAACCTCATCGAAATCAACAGTACGTTCTATAACACGCCTGCCGCGCACGTCTGCCGACGCTGGCTCGAGCGCGTGCGCGCGCGCGCGGACTTTCGATTCACGGTCAAGGCGCACCATTCGCTGACCCACCGCCGCGGCCCCGAGTCGTCGGCGGAGCTGCCGGCCGTGCGGCGCGCGCTGGAGCCGTTCGTCGACGCGGACCGCCTCGGCGCCGTGCTGCTCCAGTTTCCGTGGTCGTTTCGCTTCGACGCGGACGCACGCGCGCACGTGGACGCCCTGCTCGACGCCTTCGGCGACACGCCCGTCGCGCTGGAAGTGCGCCACGGCAGCTGGGAGTCGCCGCCCGCCACCGAGTATCTCGCGGGGCGTTCCGTCACGGTGTGCGGCATCGATCAGCCCGTGATCGGCGACTCGCTCCACCCGTACCGTTTCCAGGCGGGTCGCGCGGGCGCCTACTTTCGACTGCACGGCCGCAACTACCGGGAGTGGTTTGCCGCCGACGCAGGGCGCGACGCGCGCTACGATTACCTCTACTCCGACGCCGAACTCTCTCCGTGGGTGGACGTCGTGCGCAGCGCCGCGCAAAGCGGGACACCCGTGTTCGTCGTGCTCAACAACCATTTCCGCGGCAAGGCGCCCGCCAACGCCTTCGCAATGGCGGCGATGTTGCTTGGGCGCGCGCTGCCCGCCCCCACCCAGCTGCGCCGCGAGTACCCGCAGATCGAGTCGTGGACGTTCGCCGCGGATCACCCCCCGGGCGCGCGTGCACAGGACCTGTTTGGCGGGTAACGTCAGCGCAGGGCGAGAACCAGCAGGGCCGCAATGACGAGCACGGCCGCAGCGCCGGCGTAGAGCGCGCGGCGAACGCCGGGGCGGCGCCACGCGCGGGCGGCCGCGGCGGGCGCGGCCGGTTGGCCATCGAGCGGGTTTTCGGATGGGTTGGCGAAACCGCTATGCATGCCCGGCACGTCGATCTTGTCGGTCTTGTCGAACAGGCGCAGGCAGATCGAGCAGAACCTGGCGTCGGCCTCTTCCTCCCATCCGCACCGCGGGCACAGGATGCCGCCCGTCGTCGAACGCCGCTCGACGGTCTTGCCCGCGGGGTCCGAACGCAGCGTCGATTCCGGCCCCGGCGCGTCGGGCGTCGGCACCCGGTCGTCGATCACCTCGAGCCGTGCCGTTCCACCCAGCTCTTCGATCACCGAAATCAGCCATCGCGCCTTCTTATAGGGAATCCGCTGCATGATGATGCACGGCGCGCGCGACACCAGCGACCGCATCCGCGGCAGCGGCGACTTCAGCCGCATCGACAGCTTGAGAGCGAACGTCTCCGCGGTTTCGACGTTGGGGTCGATCGCCTGGAGGATGACCAGGTATTCCGCGTTGGGGTCGGCCGCGGGCGCCGCTTTGGTCGGGGTCTTGCGCGTCGGGGTGACGCCGGCAACCGGAATCTCTTCGCTCACGACCGGTGCGCCCAGCTTGGCCAGCGACGCCTTCGCCCCTTCGTCCCCCGGGTCCAGATAGAGCACCTTGCGATAATGGAGGATGGCCGCGTCGCGGGCGCGATTGCGCGGGTTTCCCGCGGGTGCATCCCCCGCCAGCCGTTCGAGCAGGCTGTGGTTCACAGCATCGGTATAGCCGACCGGGTCGCTGACGAACTTGCCCAGCGTGCGCTGATCGCGCCGCAGGCCGTAGCGGTCCATGAGCGCCTCGAGGTCCATGATCACCTCGGAGGCATGGGCGTATCGCTCCGCCAGCGGCTTCGCCAGGAGCCTCGACACCACCAGTTCGATCGGGGGCTCGATCATCGGATTGATCGAGCTGATCGCGGGAGGATTCTGGCGCTGAATCTGGTCGACGACTTCGCCGTAACTCGACCCCGAAAAGGGACGGCGCCCGCAGAGCAGCTCGAAGGCGACGACTCCGAGCGAAAACAGATCGCTCTGGGTGCCCACCGGCTCGCCGCGGGTCTGTTCGGGAGACATGTAGGCGGGCGTTCCCACCACCTTGCCCGGCTGCGTGACCACGACGAACTTGTCGACCGACTTGGCCAGACCGAAATCCGCGACCTTGATCGCCCCCTGCCGGGTGAGAATGACGTTGGCCGGCTTGATGTCGCGGTGGACGAGCTGGGCGGCGTGCGCCGCCTCGAGTCCCCCGCACACGCTGAGCACGATGGAAAGCGCCACGTCGAGCGGAAGGCGCGGCTGGTTGCGCAGGAGTTCCTCGACGGTGAGCCCGTCGTAGTACTCCATCACGATGTAGTAGGACGAATCCGCTTTTCCGTAGTCGACAACATTGACAATGTTGTCGTGCTGGACCTTCGCCGCGACCTCCGCTTCCTGCTGGAAGCGCGCGATGAAGCGACTGTCCGCCGCGAGGTGCGGGAGCAGTACCTTGATCGCAACCGGCTTCTTTACGGAGAGTTTTCGCGCCTTGTAGACGACCGCCATTCCGCCGACGGCGATCTGCTCGAAGGAGTCGTATCCGTAGATTCGTAGGGTCGCCTGCATGCCGTGTCCTCGCCCAGGGGGCGGCTACAGGCATGCAGGGATCGTACCACGCAGCGCGGCCCGGACGGGCGACCTGCAGTTATGCACGAAGCAATCGTTATAATCTACAGTTAAATAATTACTTGTGACTACGGAGCCTCGGCAGAGGTGTAGTGGCCCTCCACGTTTCCGGTGCTCACTGCCGCGACACCCATCTGCAGACCCGTGATCTGGAAGGGCAACGTGGCCGGGAGCGAGGTATTGGTCGTCTCGGCCACCAGCTCCGGCGCCGTGCCGAGTTCGAGAAGATAGACCCGATAGCGATCCACGTCGGTGGCGTCGCTGATGGTCCAGCTGAGGTCGTAGTCGTAGCCGCCCTGTGGATTCGCGCCCGCGTAGGTGATCACGAAGTTGCCCGGTGTCGGCGGCACGGCCAGGTCGACCGCGGCCGGGAAGTCGGCGTGCTCCGGGCACCCGAGCGCACCGACCAAGAGTACCAGCAGGCACAGTGCCGCGGCGCGCCGGCGAATCGTCACGGGGTGGATGGAACGCATGGGCCCTCCCCTAGAAGTGGATCGTGCGCACGAGACGCAGGCCGTCCCCGTGCCACTCGAGTGAAGTCTGGGTCGGTTCGACATTCTCCCCGGTGTCGGGATCCGACAGCAGAATGTCGATGAGGTTCAGCGCGTAGACACCGATCAGCGCTCCGAGGAAGATATTTCTCCATTGGGCGTCGTCCTCGGCGTCGTTCCAGCTGCTTTCCATCGCCGCGTAGGTGGCATTGACGTCGTCGATCTGGACGACCTGGCCGCTGTCGATGGCGGTCTGGTAATAAAGATAGTCGCGCTTGCTGTTGTTGTATGTGTCAGCCGAACGGGCATAGTTGATCTGGGTCGCGAAGAGCCCGGTGGCCGAGATGATCGCCGCCGCCGCGAACGCGGTTCCACGCCCGTAGTGACCGTCCTGCACCTGGCCGAGGCCGGGGAGCAGCGCCGACAGCAGCACCGAATCGACCGCCGCCGCGGGGGATGCAATCGACGTAACGAAAAAAACCGCCAAAACGGCCGCCGTCGCGCGCTTCGTCTTGCCACGTTTCATGTATCCGCCTACGTTTCCTTGGAGGTACGAACACCCTCGGCGGGGACACCGCCAACCTGGACGCTAAATGTACGCGGTCAAGCGCCGAATGTTACGGGCAATTCCCGCGCGAGGCAATTTTTTTCTGCGCCCGCCCCGGGGCTTGCGGCCCGCGTTGACGCCCGTGCCACCCCAAGGTTAGCATGGCGGCTCCACCGGACGCTGTGTCCCTATGATTGAAGCAAACGGTCTGACCAAGCGGTTTGGCGCTCGCGACGCCGTCAGCGGCGTCTCCTTCCGGGTCGAGGTGGGCGAGATCGTCGGCTTCCTCGGGCCCAACGGGGCCGGCAAGACCACGACGCTGCGCATGCTCACGACCTACCTCCCCCCCACCGCCGGCACCGCGCGCGTGGCCGGCTTCGACGTCGAGTCGGACGCGATGGCGGTGCGCTCGCGCATCGGCTACCTCCCCGAATCCGTGGCCCTCTATCGGGACCTGACGGTTCGGGCCTATCTCGACTTCGTCGCAACGCTCAAGGGGATGTCGCGCGCGAGCCGCGCCCGCCGCGCCGAAGAGGTGGTCGACGCGTGCGGGATCCGCGAGGTCTACGCGCGCCGCATCGGGACGCTCTCGCGGGGCTACCGCCAGCGCGTCGGGCTCGCGCAGGCGCTGATCAACGACCCCGAGGTGCTGTTTCTCGACGAGCCCACGGTGGGCCTGGACCCGCGACAGATCGTCGAGATCCGCGACCTGATTCGCAGCCTGGCCGGGAGACGCACCGTGATCTTGAGCACGCACATTCTCCCCGAAGTCAACCTGCTCTGCCGGCGCGTGCTCATCATTCACCGCGGGCGCCTGGTCAGCGACGGGCCTCCGCGCGAGCTCGCCGCCCACGCGGGCGGCCCGCCGCGCCTCGAGCTCGAAGTGCGCGGCACGCGCGAGGCACTCGCCGTCGCCCTCGCCGGAATCCCGGAGCTTCTCTCCTTCGAGATCGACGTCGACTCCGATGGCACGTGCCGGGCGCGCGTCGTCGCGCGTGACGGCCTCGATCCCCGCGAGGCCATCGCGGAGACGCTGGTCCGCCACCGCCTGGGGCTGCGCTCGATGACGATGCGCACCGCGTCGCTGGAAGACGTGTTCCTTCAACTCGTGACCCGCGAGGACTGACGTGTCCAAGTTTCTGGCCCTGTATCGCCGCGAGCTCGCCTACTACTTTCAATCGCCCGTCGCCTATGCGGTCGTGGCCGTGTTCCTGCTCTTCTGCGGGTATTCGTTCTACAATCTGCTCGGCTATTTCAATCTGCTGTCGATCCAGGTGATGCAGAATCCCCTGCAGGCGCGCACGCTGAGCATCACCGCCTCGGTGCTGGCACCGCTGTTCGGTAACATGAGCACGATTCTCCTCCTGATCCTTCCCCTGCTCACGATGCGCCTGTTCACGGAGGAGCGCCGGAGCGGCTCGGCCGAGCTCCTGTTCACCTACCCCGTCTCCGACCGCAGCGTGATCGCCGGAAAATTCATCGCGGCGATTACCGTGCTCGCCGTCATGCTGGCCATGACCGCGCCCTACGTCGCGTTGCTCGCGCTGTTCGCGTCGCCGGAGCCCGGGCCGGTGATCTCCGGCTACCTGGGCGTGTGGCTCATGGGGGTATCGTTCGTCGCGATGGGAACGTTCTTCTCCGCTCTGGGCGAGAGCCAGCTCGTCGCGGGAGCCATGACGCTCGGCTGCGGCCTGCTCTTCCTGGTGATCGGATGGATCGCCCCGTTCGTGTCTCCGGCCGTGGCGGCGGTCCTCGACGAGCTGTCGATCATCCGCCACCTGGAGGGCTTCGGGCGCGGTGTCCTCGACACCAACGATCTGGTCTTCTACGCCAACCTCACCGCGCTTTTTCTCTTCCTGAGCGCGCGCGCGCTGGACTCGGTACGCTGGCGGAGCTGATGGTGACGCGGACGTCGATCTCCCGGATGGTCGCCGCACTGGGGCTGGCCGCCCTGCTGGCCGGCGGGACGCTCTACGCGGCGCGCGGCGGGACCACCGCCTGGACGCTGTCGCTGGCGGCCGGCGCGGCCCTCCTTGCCGTGGTCGCCGTGCTCAATCGGCGCGCCCTGCTCGCGTTCTGCCGCGGCCGTGGCGCGCGGCGCGGCGCCGACGCCGTCCTGGCCACGATTTTCTTCGTCGCGGTGCTGGCGGTGGTGCAGGCGACCTCGGTGCGCCGTTCCCATCTCTTCGACCTCACTCGCAACCAGCGCAACACCCTCGCGCCCCAGACCGTCGCGCTGCTCGATTCGCTCGACCGTGACGTGACCGCCACCGCCTTCTTCCGCCAGAACTCGCCGGTCCGCGCCGGGGCCGAGCAGCTGCTCGGACTCTACGCCCGCCTCTCCCCTCGATTCCGCACTCGCGTGGTCGACCCGGACCGCCACCCGGAGCTCGTCGAATCGCTCGGCGCCAACGCCGACGAAATCGTGCTCGAGGCCGGTGGAGCGCGGCGCATCGCGCGCGCGGCGAGCGAGGACGCCGTGACCAACGCGCTCCTCCAGGTCACGCGCACCGGTGCCAAGACGATCTACTTCCTGACCGGACACGGCGAACGCGCCATCGATCTCGAGTCGTCGGACGGTTTTTCGTCCGCACGCGCGGGGCTCGAGTCGCAGGGATACACCGTGCGCGCGCTTTCGCTGCTCGGCCTCGCCGCCACCCCCGACGACGCGGCGGTGGTGGTGATCGCGGGACCGCGGAGAGATCTCCTCGATCCGGAGGTGACCCTGCTGCGCGACTATCTTGCCGGCGGCGGCTCGCTCCTCGCCCTGGTCGACCCGCGTGCGCAGGTTCCGCTCCTGGGCGCCCTGCTGGCTGAATTCCGGCTCGCGCTCGTGGACGCGGTGATCCTCGACGAGATCGTGCTCGACGCCGGCAATCGCACGTTCGACGCGACCGTGGCCAAGATCCGGCGCTACGAGCGCCACCCCGTCACCCGCGGATTCAACTTCGTGACCATGTTTCCGCGGGCGCGGCCCGTGCGCATCACCGCCGACAGTGCCGAGGTCGGCCTCGACGCGCGCTATCTGTGCGTCACCGACGACGTCGCGTGGGGCGAGGTGGACATGGACCGCTTCCAGACCGGGAGCGCCTCGCGCGACGGCGAAGACATCGCGGGCCCGCTTCCCGTCGCCGCCGCGGTCGAGCTGACCCGTTCGGGCAGGTCGAGCCGCGTGGTGCTGGTGGGAGACTCCGACTTCGCGAGCGACGGCTTCTACGGCGTGCTCGGAAATTCGGACCTGTTCCTGAACATGATCGCCTACCTGGCCGAGGAAGAGAGCCTGATCACGGTCCGCCCGCGCCCACCGCTCGGCGACAGCGTCTACATCACCGAGAGTCAGGGGCGGCTCGTCTTCGCCGTGTGCATGGTGGCGCTGCCGCTGACGTCGATCGTGACCGGGCTCTTCGTCTACCTTCGCCGCCGGCGTTTGTGACCCCATGCCGTCGCGCACCACCCGCGTCCTCGCCGTCCTCGCCGTCCTCGCCGTGGCAGCGTTTGTGGTATTCGAACTGCCGCAGCGACGTGCCCGCGAACAGGCCGAGCGGAACGCCTCCGCACTGTTTGGCTTCGACGCGACGGGCGTCGACGGCGTCCGCGTGCGCCGGGGTGGCGAGGAGCTGGTCTTCGTGCGGCGCGATACCGGATGGGAAATGCTCTCTCCACTCGCCGATCACGCCGAGACCTCCGCGGTGGCGTCGCTGATCCAGGCGCTGCACGATGCCGGCGTGGAGCGAAACCTGGGCCGGGAGGACGACGACGAGCGCTTCGGGCTGCGCGCGCCCGCGGCGGTGGTATGGATCGCCGCCGGCCGCGACACCGTCGCGCGCCTCGAGATCGGCCGCTACACCCCCGATCGCGCGTTCGTCTACGCACGCCGGAGTGACGGCGACATCGTGCTCGCGCCGACCGACCTCCACCGCGCTGCCACGCTTGCGCTCGACGCGTACCGAAGTCGTCGCGTCGTCGACTTCGAGCGTGCGGCGGTGCGTTCGTTCGAACTTCGCAACCCCGCCGGCGCATCGCGCTGGGCGCGCTCTGGCCCCGCTGCGTGGCTCGCCGTGGTCGCGGGCGACACCATCCCGGGGGACTCGACCGCCGTCGAGGCAGTGCTCCGCACGCTGCGAGGTTTGCGGATCTCGCGCTTTCTGGCACCCACCGACACCGCCCGCGCACTCGACCACGCCGAGGTGGCAATCACCATCGAACGCGCAGCGCCGCTACCCTCAGTCCGGGTGCGCTTTCGCTGCCCGGGCGCCTCGTGCCTCGTGCACTGCGACGGCGAGACGCGGGTGTCGGAAATTGCGGACGGCATCGGCGTGCTGATGACCGCCGGCATCGACGACCTGCGCGACCGGCGCCTGCTTCACTTCGCGCCCGAACGGGCGGGTCGAATCGAGATTTCCATCCCCGACACCTCGGCGGTGCTGGTGCGCGCCGGCGACGCGTGGGCGGTGCCCAACCCGGCGATGGGAACGCTCGACCGCGGGCGGACGGCCGACTTCGTCCGCACACTGCAGTCGCTGCGCTGGACCCGCATCGCCGTGCCCGCGAAGGACCCGCCGCGCGGCGCCTCGACGGAGTACGCGCTGGTGGTGTACGCGCGCGACGGAGGCATTCTCGACGACGTGCGCGGCGCGGTACGCGGCGACCCTCCGGTCTACACCGGCAGGTCGCGTTCCAGCGGCCTGCTCACCGAAACCGACGCTTCCGCGTTCGAGGCGCTGGTCGCAAGCCTCCGCCGGTTGCAGCGATGAACCCCTCGAACGCGATACGCCAGCCCGCGGTCGCCGGGATGTTCTACCCGGGCGAGCGTGGCACGCTCCTCGCGGCGGTGGACGCCCTCCTCGCCGCCGCGCCGGCGCCGGCGCTGCCGAACCCGCCGCGCGTGCTGCTCTCTCCCCACGCCGGGTACGCGTATTCCGGCGCCGTCGCCGCGCACGCGTTTCGCTGCCTGGAATCGGCGGCCGCCGACACGTTCGTGCTCATTGGCCCGTCCCACGTCGAGGCGTTCGACTTTTCCTCGGTGTTCGATGGCGATGCGTACCGCACCCCGCTCGGCGACGTGCCCGTCGACGCCGGGCTTGCGCGCGCCATCGCCGGGCGGGCACCGTCGATCCGGCTTTCGCGCCGCGGCCACGTTCGTCCTCCGCTGTCCCGGGGCGAGCACAGCCTCGAAGTGCTGCTCCCGTTTCTCCAGCGTATCGCGCCGGACGCGAGCATCGTCCCGATCGTGATGGGGTCACAGACGTGGGAGGCGTGCGAGGAACTCGGCGCCGCCGTTGCGGGTGTTGTGCCTCCATCCCGCGCCGTGGTCGTGGCCAGCTCCGACCTCTCCCACTTCCACGCCGACGCCGAGGCGCGTCGCCTCGACGCGGTTTTTTGCGAGACGCTCGAGGGCGGCGACGCGGCGGCGCTCTTCCGCGCCGTCGACGAGGGACGGTGCGAGGCGTGCGGCGCGGGGCCGACGATCGCGTCCGTGCTCACGTCCCGGCGCTGGCTGGCGCCGTCGTGCCGCGTGCTCGCCAGCGCCAACTCCGGCGACGTGACGGGCGACCGCTCCAGCGTGGTGGGCTACGCGGCCGCGGTCGTCACTGCCGGCGGACCGGCGTGAGCACCGACGCGCAATCGCAGGGAGCGCTGCTGTTGCTCGCGCGCGCCGCGATTGCGTCGTCGCTGGGTGTGGAGCGCGCGCCGCCCGCGGCCCACCTCCCGGTCTTCGACCGGCTCCAGGGAGCATTCGTCACCCTGACCCTCCGCGAGCGCCTGCGCGGCTGCATCGGCCGCATCGAGCCGAGCGAAGCGCTGCGCGTCCTGATCCCCGCGGTGGCGCGCTCCGCCGCGTTTTCCGACCCGCGCTTCGCGCCCCTCGAGATCGACGAGCTCGCGCGCGTCCGCATCGAGATTTCCCTCCTGTCCGTGCCGGAGCGCGTGGACGCACCCGACGAGCTGGTCGTCGGCCGTCACGGCGTGATCGTCGAGTGGCGCGGGGTGCGCGGACTGCTGCTCCCGCAAGTGGCGGTCGAATACGGATGGGGGCGCGACGAGTTCCTCGCGCACGCGTGCGGCAAGGCGTCGCTCCCGCCCGACGCGTGGGGGCGGGGTGACGTTCGCATCCTGCGCTTCGAGGCGGAGGTGTTTCGGGAGCCGGCGGGCGGCTAGGCGGCGGTGGCTTCGGTGAGGGCGCGCTCGCGGTGGGTGGCGCCGTCGTACGACAGGAGCGTCGTCGTCTCGCCGACCACGGTTTGCACGTGCACCGGCCGCGACCACACCCGGTAGAGCGCTTCGATCGTCGCCTTGGCGTAGTCCTGGCGGAGTTCCACTCCGTCGAACCGGTGGCCCAGATACAGCTCGCCCCGGTTGTCGAAATTCCCGTCCACGACGGTAATGAACGGGTGGCCCATGTTGGTCAGCTGGAACATCAGCTTTTCCTTCACCGCCTGGAACTCGCGGTCGGCGATCTCGTAGCGCCCGTTCCGCTCGTTGAGCGAATACGTGAACAGCCGCTGCTCGCGGCAGAACTCCTCGGTCAGGAACTCGTCGATGAAGGTCATGTCATTGTAGATCGCGCGTACCTGGAAGATCTTTTCGCGCCCCTTCCCCGTCTGCCGGTTCCACGCGGCGCGCGTGGCGATATCGTCGCACTCTTCGTACTCCTTGCCGAACCGCCCGGTGTTCCAGCGCCGCTCGATGTCGCAATAGAGCTCGTACCCGAGCTTGTAGGGGTTGAGCTGCCCGGCGTGCACCGCCAGCGTCGACGAATGGTGATCGGCGAAGTCCACGAGCTCGGCCGCTTCGAGCGCGCGCTCGGTCATGATCTTCTCATGCCAGTACGACGCCCACCCCTCGTTCATGATCTTGGTCTGCGCCTGGGGAGCGAAATAGTAGGCCTCTTCGCGCATCATGGAGAGGATGTCCCGCTTCCAGTTGGGCAGCGGCGCGTGCTCGATCAGAAAGCGCAACACATCCTTGGCGGGGCGCTCCGGGAACATCCGCCGCGCGTGTTCCTCCGCGCGCGCGCGCCGGCGCTCCTCGAGAAAATCGGGAGGGTTGATGTACGGCTCCATGTAATCCTTGCTCTTGAGGCGCGGCACGTCCTGGACCGCGACCTCTTCGTGGTCGCGCCCGCCCCCGTTGCGCTCCTCGCACAGAAACAGCGCATTCGGGTCGATCAGGTTCTCGATCGACGAGCACGTGTCCAAGAATTGCTCGACAACGTCCTGCCCGTGCGCGGCCATGTACCCCTGGATTCGGCTCCCGTGATTCGCCATCTCGTCCATCATGTGCCGGTTGGTGTTCCGGAAGTAGGCGTTGTTCTTGAAGAAGTCGCAATGGGCGAATACGTGGCCGATCACCAGCTTCTGGTCGACCAGCTGGTTGGAGTTGAGCAGGTACGCGTAACAGGGATTGCTGTTGATCACCATCTCGTAGATCTTGTGGAGCCCGTACCCGTAGCTCTTCTGCATGTACTCGTATTGCATGCCGAATCGCCAGTGCGGATAGCGGGTCGGAAACCCGCCATAGGAGGCGACCATGTTGATCTCCTCGTAGTCCAGCATCTCGAATATGACGGGGAAGAAATCGAGCCCGTAGGCGCGCGCGTACCCCTCGATTTCCTGGATGATGGCCGCGAGGCGTTGTCTGTCGATCACCGGGCTCACCGTCCCTTGCCCAGGAACTTCTTGATCGAGTCGTAGATTTCTTCCCGGCTGCCGATCTCGGCGAGCACGACGTTCTCGGCCTGTCCGAACGCCCCCGCCAGGTCGTTGACGAACGCCCCGCTCCCGTACGGGCTCGCGACCTGTCCGTAGCAGAACAGATTCGCGCTGGGGAGAATCTTCTCCGCGAGGAGCTTGACGCACACCTGCGTGTCCCCACCTCCCCAGTTGTCGCCGTCCGAGAAATGAAACACGTAAATGTTCCACTCACCCGGCGGGCACTCCTCGTCGATCAGGCGGGCGGTGAGCTGGTACGCGGAGGAAATGCGGGTCCCGCCGCTCTCCCGGGTGTGGAAGAAGGTGTGCTCGTCGACTTCCCGCGCCTCGGCGTCGTGGACGATGAAACGCGTCGCCACGCCCTTGTACTGGCGCTGCAACCAGGTGTTGATCCAGAACGACTCGTTGCGCACGATGTCCTTCTGTTCGTCTCCCATCGATCCCGACACGTCCATGATGTAGATGATCACCGCGTTGGTCTCGGGGGCGTGGATGGTGCGCCGGGCCCGGTAGCGGCGGTCGTCCTTGATGGGGACGACCACGGGCCGGTCGAAGTCGTAGGCGCCCGACGCGATCTGACGCTTGAGCGCCTCGCGGAAGGTGCGGCGAAAGTGGCGCAGGGACTCCGGGCCGGTGCGGTGGATGCCGCTGAAGCGCCCGTGCTCGGCCTCGATCGCGTCCTTCGACTTCGGGCGGATGTTCGGGAGTTCGAGTTCCTCCGCCATGATCTCGGCCAGTTCGGCGAGCGCGACCTCGACCTCCACCACGTGTTCGCCGGGGGCGTCGCCGGCGGCGCCGCCGCCGCTTCCCTCCGCCTGACCGATGGGCGTCCCCGGCTCGCCGTCGCCCTGCCCCACCCCACCGAAGCGGCGCGTCTCGTGGCGAAAGGTCGGAATCTCGATCTGGCGGATCGGGATCGACACCAGGTCCTTCCCATGGCGGCCCACCAGTTCGCCCGTCACCATGTACTTGCGCAGGTCCTTCTTGACGATGCCGCGGACCACCTGCCGGAAGCGCCCCAGGTCACGGTCGATTCGCTGCACCATACCGTCTCTCCTCCGGCGTCAGCCGGACCGCTTGACGTCGCCGCGGGCAAAGATGCTCGCCACGAAGTTGAGCACGTCGGTCGCGCAGATGTCGCAGTAGCCCATGTTGCGGATCAGGCGCTGCTTGACCACGTCGATCTTGGCCTGCGTTTCCTTGTCGACCACGCTCGAGACCAGGTTGGTCAGCTTGATCGAGTCCTTCTGGTCCTCGAACAGCTTCAGTTCGAGCGCCTTCTGGAGCCGGGCGTTGGTCTTGTAGTCGAACGTCTTGCCGTCGATCGCCAGCGCGCCGATGTAGTTCATGATTTCGCGCCGGAAGTCGTCCTTCCGGTTCTCCGGAATCCCGATCTTCTCCTCGATCGCCCGCATCAGGCGCTCATCCGGCTCTTCGTCCTCGCCGGTGTACTTGTTCTTGACCCGTTCCTTCTGGGTGTAGGCCTTGATGTTGTCGACGTAGTTCGCGCACACCTTGGTGATGGCGTCCTCGTCGGCTGAAATCGCGCGCTGCACCTCGTTCTTGACCTGGTCCTCGTACTCTTCCTTCACCTGCGCCAGCAGGTCCCGGTAGCGCTTGCGCAGCTCCTCGGAATTGATCAGCGAGTGGTGCTGCAGCCCCGACTCGAGCTCGTTGAGCACCATGAACGGGTTGATGCACTTGTCGGCCTCGTCGCTGACCAGTGCGTTCGAGATCTTGTCCTGGATGTAGCGTGGCGAGATGCCGTCGAGTCCCTCGCGCACCGTCTCCTTGCGGAGCTCCTTCACGTTCTCCTCCGTGAACCCGGGGAGCGACTGCCCGTTGTACAGCCGCAGCTTCTGCACCAGGTTCATTGACGCCTTCTTCGGCTCCTCCAGCCGGGTCATCACCGCCCACATCGCGGCCATCTCCAGGGTGTGCGGCGCGATGTGGGTATGGCGAATCCGCGCGGCGTTGAAGTCGCGTTCGTAGATGCGCACCTCGTCCTTCAGGCGCGTGATGTACGGGACGTCGATCTTGACCGTGCGGTCGCGCAGCGCTTCCATGAACTCGTTGGACTGGAGCTTGCGGTATTCGGGCTCGTTGGTGTGGCCGATGATGACCTCGTCGATATCGGTCTGCGAAAACTTCTTGGGCTTGATCTTGTGCTCCTGCGACGCGCCGAGCAAATCGTAGAGGAACGCCACGTCGAGCTTGAGCACCTCGATGAACTCGATGATGCCGCGGTTGGCTACGTTGAATTCGCCGTCGAAGTTGAACGCGCGCGGGTCGGAATCGGAACCGTATTCGGCGATCTTCCGGTAGTTGATGTCGCCCGTGAGCTCGGTAGAGTCCTGGTTCTTTTCGTCCTTGGGCTGGAAGGTCCCGATGCCCACCCGGTCCTTCTCCGACAGCACCAGCCGTCGCACCTCGACGTGCCGCGACACCTTGGTCCAGTCGCCGTCGTAGCGGCGCATCAGCTCGTTGAACTGGAAGCGGCACGAGGGGCACAGCTCGCCCTCGATCACGACGCGGTTGCCGCGGCCCTCGGCCCGCTCGTTTAGTTGCGCCAGCACCTCTTCGCGCATGCGCTCCGGGATCAGGTGCAGCGGCTCCTCGTGCATCGGGCAGTCGATGTAGCGCAGCTCGTCGCCGTGCTCGTCCCGCCAGCCGAAGGTGTACAGCGCCCCCTCGGGGGTCTTCGAGTAGTTCTCGATCCCCTTCTTGAGCAGCCGCACGATGGTGCTCTTGGCGCTGCCCACGGGGCCGTGCAGGAGCAGGATGCGCTTCTCGGTGCCGTAGCGCTGCGCCGCCGACTTGAAGATGTTCACCATCTTCATCAGCGGCTGCTCCAGGCCGTAGATGGCGTCGGCGCCGCTGTTCTCGGCGTCGTCGAAGAAGCGGTAGCGGAGGATGCGGCGCTTGTGCTCCGTGTACTCCTCGACACCGTGCGACATGATCATGTCGTACATCCGCTGGAAGGCCGTGCGGGTGATCTGCGGGTTGCGGATGACGAGGTCGAGGTAGTCTTCGAAGGTCCCTTTCCAGTTGAGACGCTGGAACTCGTCCACGTCCTGCCGAGTGCGAATCAACGAGATGATTTCAGTCGCGACGCCCATGAATCCTCCGAGTGTCGAGGTCGACCGGGTGTTACGGGTCCATCAGTCGAGATATTGAATGCCGTCGTCGCCGCGCGCCGGGGCCGCCGCATCGGGACGCGCTTCCCAAACGGGCAAAAAGCGTACCAATGGCTTCCGTGCGTTCCCCATCGTCCCGCGCTGCCCACGGTCCCCGTTGCCGCGCGCGTGACTCCCCCGGTCGAGGCGTGCAACTCCTGCCCCGATAGCGGTCTGGGCAATCGCGCCCGCGGGCCGCTATACTCCGTCGCGCGGGCACCCCGGCCGGTGCCCGGGCGCAACGCGCGGAGGTTCCATGACCAATTGCATCTTCTGTCGAATTGTTTCCGGTCAGATTCCGTCGAAGCGGGTGCACGAAGACGCGGACGTGGTCGCGTTCGAAGACGCAAGTCCGGTCGCGCCGACGCACGTCCTCGTCGTTCCCCGGCGGCACCTGGCGACTCTGGACGAGGCGAGCGACGCCGACGCAGGCTTGCTCGGGCAGCTAGTGGTGGTGGCGCGAGCGATCGCCGCGAAACGCGAACTGGGGAGTGGATACCGCTTGGTGATGAACGTGCACGCAGGGGCGGGACAGTCGGTCTTCCATCTCCACCTGCACGTCCTCGGAGGGCGGGCGTTCGGCTGGCCGCCGGGCTAGCCGTCGGTGCCGAAGTAATTCTCTTCCAGGATGGCCCGGAGGTCGATCTCCTGGTCGAAGTCGGCGCGCGTATCCTCCTCGCGCTTCGACAGCACACCGGCGTCGATCAACTGGAAGACGATCTCGCCTACGTCGCTCCCCGCGCGTATCCCCCACGAACGCAGGACCGTGAGGGCCATCAGTCCGTAGACGCGGCGGGCGTGCTCACAGGCGCCGGCCAAGAGCTCGGCCGCGCTGACGTGGCGGCGCTCCCCAGCCGAGCGAACGGTCGCGTCCAGCGCTTCCATCACGAACGCATACGCCTCCGGCCGGTAGCGACCGTCCGCCGCGCGGATCCGCTCGACCAACAACCAGAATTCCGAGCCCGACACGTCAGCCCTCCACCAGCCGGTGGTACGCGCGCACGTACTGCGCGACCACCCGGTCCCGGTTGAACTCCTGGACGGCGCGCTCCCGCGCGGCCCGCCCGATCGACCGGCGCAGCTCTTCGTTCTTGAACAGCCCCACCACGATCGCCTTCATGCACGGGACGTCGTTGGGATCGCACAGGTATCCGGTCTGTTCGTGGGCGATGACCTCGGGCAGTCCGCCGATTTTCGACCCGACCACGGGCACCCCGCAGCTCATCGCCTCGAGCGCGGCCAGCCCGAAGCTCTCGTGCTGGCTGGGGAGCAGGAACACGTCGGCGGCCGGGAGCAGGTCGGCGATGTATTCCTGGTCGCCCAGAAACACCACTTTTTCCTCGAGGCCGAGTTCCTCGGATCGGCGCTCGACCGCCTCGCGCTCCGGGCCGTCGCCGACCAGGACCAGGCGGGTCGGGATCAAGCGCTGTACTTCATTGAATACTTCAACTACGACCGGCAGGTTCTTGACTTTACGGAAGTTGGAGACGTGCATCATGACGCGCTCCCCGTGCGGGGACAGCCGTGCGCGGACGGCGGGATCGCACTCGGCGCGAAACAGCTCGGTGTCGACGAAGTTGTAGATCACCTCGATGGGGCTCTCGATTCGAAACTCACGGATGGTTTCCTTGCGCAGGAACTCAGACACCGCCGTGACCGCGTCGCTCTTCTCGATGCTGAAGCGCGTGATCTCATAGTACGAGGGCATCATCCCGACCAGCGTGATGTCCGTGCCGTGCAGCGTGGTCATGGTGGGGAGTCGCTGCGGCTTGAGCATCTCGCGGGCGAGAAACGCAGAGGCGGCGTGCGGAATCGCATAGTGGACGTGCACCAGGTCGAGGGCGTACTGCTCCGCGACCTCGCGAATCTTCACCGAGAGGCTCAGGGAATACGGGGTGTACCCCTGGAACAGCGGGTATTCACCGGTCACCACCTTGTGGAAATACACGCGCTCGTCGTAACCGACCAGACGCGACGGGTGACTCGAGGTGATGAAATGGACGTCGTTGCCCAGCCGCGCGAGCGATTTACCCAGTTCGGTGGCCACCACCCCGCTTCCGCCCAGGGTGGGATAGCAGACGATCCCGATCTTCAGCGCTCGCGGCACGTCACGGCTCCGGCGTCGTCAGCGCTCCGAGATCGCGCAGCGCGATCGGCGCGAGCAGCGAGAATGCCTCCCCGTAGGTCGCCCCGACGCGCCGCCCCGCGACCACGGCCCGGGCGCGGACCGCGTCGAAGAACCTCGGGTCAGTGAGCGGGGTGGCGAGCGCGCCCGAACCGGCGCCTACCTGGCTGGCGTGCGCCTGGATCGCGCGCAGCTTGGTCTCGTGGACGGCGGTGATGTCCACCACCACGTCGGGGCGCACCTCCCGGCGACCCGAATACACCAGCGCGCGGCCGACTCTCCAGCGCTCCTGCCGGATCGTCTCCACCTCGGTGACGTATCCGTTCACGTTGGCGAGAAACAACGCGCGCTGCACCAGTATTCCCCCGCACGCGTGGTCGGGATGCGGATCGTCGGGATTGGGAACCAGGGCCACTTGCGGGCGATAGGCGCGAATCATCCGCACGACGGCGAGCATCTGGGCCGGGTCCTCGCTGCGCACCCCCGCGTCGGGGAGCATGGCGTTCACGCGCCGCGCGCACCCCAGGATCGTGGCAGCCGCGCGCGCTTCTTCGGCCCGCTCTTCGACCGTCCCGTTGCTGGACGACTCTCCGCGCGTGAGGTCGAGTATCGTCACCTCGTCGCCACGCGCCGCGCACACCGCCACGGTCCCGCCGCAGCTGATCTCCACGTCGTCGGGGTGTATGCCGATTGCCATCACGCGCATGTTCATCACACCGAATATACACCATGCCACACACGTCCGTCTAACGCGTCGCGCGCGTGCGCGACCGCGAGGGCGTCGAGCGCTTCCCACCCGGCCCCGCCGTGGGCGAGAAACAGAACCAGGAGCGAAAGGTATCTTTCCTGCGGCCGTCCGTCGCGGGCAAACACGTCCAGCAGGCGCGGGAGGTACGGCCAGCGTGCGCGCGCGCCGCGACTGTCCTGCTCGATGGCGCCAGCGAGCGCCTGCGAGAGGCGCTGCGCAACGTCGTCCAGGCGCTTTCGCAGCCGCTGGTGCTCGCGTCCGTCCATGCGGTCTCCGGCCAGCGCGGCGAACCGTGCCGCTTCGCCACGAAACGCCGCCTCCACCTGCGCCGCCGCCGCGACGAATTCGGTGTCCAGCGCCGAGGCCTCGGCCGCGCGCGCAAACGCCGCCGGGTCGGTGGCGAGCAGCGCCGCGTCCACGCCAGTGGCGTCGATCAACTCGCGCACGGCCGCCGGCACGAACGTGGCCATCAGGCGGGGCACCGCGACCGGCATCGGCACGCGCAACTCGCGGTACACGTCGACCAGCTGGGCCCGGTAGGCCACCTCGGCCGGGCCGATCACGACCGCGGCGGGCGCCAGCGCGGCGTCCTGGAGGAGGTTGCGCGCGACGACACCGGGAGAGACCCGCGTGATATCCGCCTCGAACTCCGCGCGCGCCGCCTCTCGCCGGTCCATTGGGATGCGATGCCGGATTCCGTCCCGCACCAGAAAGAGGCCGGAGTCGTCCCCGCCGCGGAGCTGGGCGTGGTATCCCAACGCCTCGAGCGTGGCCGCGCGAACGTCGATAAGCTCACGAATTCGCAGTTCGCAATCGAGGAACTCGAGCAGCAAGTCGGCTGCGCACACGCGCAGCATCGGCTCGCGCCCGTCGATTACCGCAATCGCGCCCTGCGTCACCCACGCCACCACCCGCGCGGCGGCGTCCGCAAAATCGGCGGACGGCGCCACCACGCGCTCGACCCCGCTACGCGCGTCGCCGCCGCCCGTCAGTGGCGCCACCGCCCGCCAGGTCTCGAGGGCGGCGCTCGCATCCATGTCGCCCACGCGCAACCCCGGCCGGTAGGCGCCTGTCGCCACGCTGGCGGCGACTGCCGACAGGTCGGAGCCCAGCACGACCAGGTCGCGGATCTCCGCGAAGTCGTCGTCGTCGGCGCCGAGCCAGAACACGGGCACGCACGGCGTCCCACGCTCGCGCTCGATGGAGCGCGCGAGTGCCACCGCCGACGCAATCTTGTACAGCGTGAGCAGCGGCCCCCCGAGCACCCCCGGCTGCTGCCCGGTCACCACCACGCGCGTGCTCCCGTCGGCGATCCGGGCGATGCGATCCAGGAGTTTCGCGGGAGCCCCGAGACCGGCGTTGAACTCCCGCAGGCGCGCCACCAGCCGCGGGTCGACACGCGCGCGCGTCCCGAGTACGCGGGCCCAGACCGCGGGGTCGCCGCGCGACCCGCCCAGCCAGTCATGGAGGGGCGAATCGGCCCGCCGGCAATAGTCGTCGAAGAGCCGGGTGATTCCGGGGAGGCGCTCGACCGGGACGGTCGTCAACAATCGGTTCATTACGCGCGCGTCCTTTCGCTGTGAATCAGGAGCCTGGACGACGTTGCCTCGTCGAACGCAGCCAGCTCGTAGTCCCCGTACACGTTGCGAATCGCCATCCCCGCGCTCTCCAGCATCACGCGCAGATCCTCGAGCCGGTAGAGCCTGACCCGTTCCACGTACTCCACCGGCGCGCCCAGCGCCGGGCGGTAGATCACGCGTTTCGCGAGCGTCTTCCCGCCGGGTTCCATCCAGCGTGCCTCGTCGATGGTGGCGTCTCCCGCGCGGCGCTGTGAACTTCCCAGCGCGTCGACCTGCACGGAGCCGGCATTGATGAAGTCGAGCAGGAACGTCCCGCCGGTACGGAGCACGCGTCCGACCTCGTGAACCACGCGCACATTGTCGAGGTCGGTGTCGAAGTAGCCGAAGCTGGTGAACATGTTGAGGGCGGCGCCGAAGGCCTCGGAGCGAAACGGCAGCGCGCGCATGTCGCAGCGCACCACCCGCTCCCCGACCCCGCGGCGCAACGCCGCCTGTGTGAGCATGTACTCGGACAGGTCCACGCCGAACACTTCGATGCCGGCCTGCGCGAACGCCGCCATGTAACGGCCGCTCCCGCACGCGACGTCGAGCACGGGAGAGGCTCCGCCGACGAGCGGCGCCAGCCGCTGCGCCACCCGCACCGCCTCCGCTTCGTCGCGGTGCGCGTAGACAGCCGGGTAGAGCTGGCCGAACGCGATCTCGTACCAGTCGTCGGGCATGGTCATTCCGCCGCCGGATCCAGCACGGTGTCGTGGAGAAAATGCGCGTCGTCGCGCTCGGGGTAGGTCTCGGTGTAGTGGAGCCCGCGGCTCTCCCGGCGGCTCAGCGCCGCTTCGATAACCAGCCGCCCCACCCGGATGATGTTGCGCAGCTCCAGCAGGTCCAGGGTGACCCGGCTGCGCCAGTACTGCGCGTCCACGGTCTCCTCGAACATGGCCATGCGCCGGCGGGCGATGGCGAGACGGGCGTCGCTGCGCACGATGCCCACGTAGTCCCACATGGTGCGCCGCGCCTGGTCCCAGTCGTGCTCGAGCACCACCGGGTCCGGAGCCCCCGACCCGCCGGGCGCTTCCCACCCCCGCGCCCGTGGAAACGCGGCTCCGCGCTCGAGGCCCTCCGCGGCAGCGTGATACGCGCGCCGGGCGAACACCAGCGCTTCGAGCAGCGAGTTGCTGGCGAGCCGATTCGCTCCGTGCAAGCCGGTGTGGCTGACCTCGCCGATGGCCAGCAGGTTCGCGAGCGACGTCCTCCCATCCGCGTCGACATCCACCCCACCGCAGAAGTAGTGCGTCGCCGGCACCACCGGAATCGGCTCGGAGCGCGGGTCGATGCCGAGCTCGAGGCACCGCTCGAGAATGCTCGGGAACCGTTGTTCCACGAACCCCGCTCGCAGGTGGGTCACGTCCAGGTACACGCACGGCGCCCCCGACCGTTTCATCTCGGCGTCGATCGCGCGCGCCACCACGTCGCGCGGCGCCAGCTCGGCGCGGGAGTCGTACGCGTCCACGAATGCCGACCCGTCAGCGCGGACCAGGCGCCCGCCTTCCCCCCGGATGGCTTCGCTCAACAGAAATGACTTTGCCCGCGGGTGGAACAGGCAGGTCGGGTGGAACTGGACGAATTCCAGATTCGCGATGCGGGCCCCGGCGCGGTAGGCCATCGCCAGCCCGTCGCCGGTCGCGATGTCCGGGTTGGTGGTGTACAGGTAGACCTTTCCCGCGCCCCCGGTCGCAAGAATGGTGCGCCGCGCCACGAACGCGGACACCCCGCCGCCGTTGACGTCGAGCACGTACGCGCCCCAGACCGCGCGGGGACGCGTCGTTTCTTCCAGGTGTCTCGACATGATGAGGTCGATCGCCATGTGGTAGGGGTGAACGGAGATGTTTTCGTGGTCGAGCACGGCGTCGAGCAGGCTCGCTTCGATCTCACGGCCGGTGTGGTCCTTGGAGTGGATGATCCGCTTGCGCGAGTGACCTCCCTCGAGCCCGAGTGCGAGCGTCCCCGCCTCGGTCGTGAACGAGACCCCGAGGTCCATCAGGCTCCGGATCCGGTCGGGTCCCTCGCGGACCACCATCTCGACCACCTCGCGCCGGCACAATCCGGCCCCCGCCTCCAGCGTGTCCGCCACGTGGAGATCGAAACGGTCTTCGGTTCCCATCACCGCCGCGATCCCCCCCTGGGCGTAATTGGTGTTCGAGTCGGCCAGGTCCTTCTTGGTGACGATCGCCACCGTGCCCCGGCCGGCGAGATCCAGCGCGAGCGAGAGCCCCGCGACGCCGGACCCGATTATGAGAAAGTCGGTCTGGATCACGTCGAGATGATCTAAGTACAAGCCGTCTGGAAGGATGCGGCGCCGTGGATCACGGCGTCGTTTCCATGCTAGGCAACGCTTGCCCCGCTTTGCAACAACGAACCCCTGCAACACGCAGATTGCACAAACCAGGGGCGGAACCGCTGTGGTGGGCGTGGCCACGTCCGCCGTGGCTCTGCAAGCCCAAGAACCGACGCAGGTTGCTCCCGGTGGATGGCCAAAGTTGCTGGCACGGCGATTGCGAATGCCGCCCCCGGATTACCCACGCTTCTCCAACGAAATCCCTGGGGACAATGTGGGAAACACCATTCAGGAGGTAGGTTTCATGGTGAAGCGCCATCTTGCGATCGCGGTCTTGACCGGTGCCCTCGCGCTCGTCGCGTGTGACGACCCGGCCGAGACGGGACGATCCATCATCACAGTCAAGGAATTCAATGACGGAACCCCGGTGCAGAGCGATGTCCTCTTCGACGACGGCACCTCCGCGTACGTCCCCGAAGATCTCATCCAGTGCATTTTCACGAGCCGCCCGTACAATTCGTACATCACCGGCTTCGCGCGCGACGCCGTGATGATCGACCACTATACCATCTCGTGGGAGCGCATCGACGGAGGGACCGGCGCACTGGCGACCCGCACGGAAGCCTGCGCCATCTACGTCACGCACGCCGAGGACGCCAACGCCGCCATCCGCCTGGTTACCTGGGAGGACAAGAGCGGGCCGATCCTCTCCCCGCTGATCGGCAGCGCGGGACAGATTCGCATGCGCGCCACCGTCCAGTTCCACGGACGCGAGGTCGGATCGACGGCGGAAATGGAGTCTTCGATCACCGTCGACGTGAACTTCGCCGACACGGTCAACACCTAGTTCAGCGCGTTCGGCCTACCTCCGACGCGAGCGTGTCAAACACTCGAGCGCCGCGGACAACGTCCGCGGCGCTCTTGCTTTGTCAAACCGCAACACCCTCCCCGACCCATTCGACGTCGAGCCGCGCGATCCGCACGTCGACCCCCTCCCAGTCGAAGTGCTGTAGTTTCACCCAGTCTTTCTCGGTAGTAATGAGCGCTGCGTCCGGCGTCTGCCGGGCGCTCGCCACCAGCGCGTGCGCGTCGTCCGGCGTATAGACGTGGTGGTCGCGAAAGACCGTGTGCGCCATCACCTCGACGCCCAGGGCCTGTACACTGCGCGCGAACGCGTCCGGCCGCGCGATACCGGACACGAGCCGCGCCCGCGCCGGCCCGGCTCGTCCACCCTCCACCAGCCGTGTCACTCGCCGCAACCCGTGCACGGGAGTTCCCGCGCGCACCCAGCGCGCGATACTCGCGCGAGCCCGCGCGACATCGTCCTCGTCGATCGCATCGTTGAACACAATCGCGTCCGCCCGCACGAGCGCGGCAGGGCGCTCGCGCAGCCTCCCGGCCGGGAGCAACCCGCCACTCACTGTCCGGCGCGCGTCGAGCAGCACGATATCGAGGCTGCGCGGCAGCTGCCAGGTCTGGAACGCGTCGTCGACGACAACGACCTCTGCGCCGGACGCCATCGCCGCTTCAACTGCACGCCGCTTGTCGCGCGAGAGAAACAGGGCGGCCCCCGGTATCCGGGCCGCCACCAACGCCGCCTCGTCCCCCACCTCGCGCGCAAGATCGGGGTGGTCGCGCGCGACGATCCGGGTCGACGGCGACGACCACGCCGCCGCCGGCGACGACGACTGCACCACCGTCACCGCGCGCAGGCGGCCCGCGCGCGATCCATAGCCGCGGCTCACGTACGCGCATGCCTCCCCGCGCGCCCCGTGTTCCTCGAGCAGCAGCATCGCGAGCGGGGTCTTGCCGCTGCCACCCACTTCCAGCGCGCCCACGCTCACCACCCTGGCGGTCCCCTCCACGCGATCGCGTGTCGTGCGGGCGCGACGCACCAGCGTAGCTCCGGCACCGTAGAGCCACGCCAGCGGCAGCAGCGCCGTGCGGCGGGACGGAGACCCGTCGTCGCAGGGTGACCCGGCGAGCGTCTCGCGCTCACGCCAGCGCGTCACGGTCCGCCTCCCCGGTGATGCGCGTCAGCGAACGCTCGAGCTCGAGGCGGCAGGCCTCCACGGTGTCCCGGTCCGCCTGCGCCGGCACCCGTACGGGCGCGCCGTAGCGGACGATCACCCGCGTGCCCGGGGCGGGCACCTCGAATGCGTCCCACGAGGCAAGGGTGCGGTGGCGGCGTGATGCGGAGGTGATCGGCACGATGGCGGCTCCGGTCAGCCTGGCGATCTCGATCGCGCCGGGCTTCACCACGTGGCGCGGGCCGCGCGGGCCGTCGACGGTGAGACCCACGTCGAATCCGGAGCGTAAGCGCTGGGCCAGGTCGAGGAGTGCCCGCGTCCCTCCGCGCGTGCTCGACCCTCGCGCGTGGCCGAAGCCGAGTCGAACGATGGTGCGGCCCAGCATCTCTCCGTCACGGTGTTCGCTGGCCAGGACCTGGATGGGCTGGCCCCGGTGCGTGTACGAGAGCGGCAGCAGGCGGCCGTGCCAGACAGCGAAGATCACGTTCGGCCCGATTCGTCGCGCCGCCTGCAGGTGCTCTTCGTTCTCCACGCGGATTCGCCACGTCGCCCCGAGGACCCGAATGACACCGGCTCCCACCCATGCCACCAGCCCCATGGGCACCCTCATGCGAGCAGTTCCTCCGCCAGCTCCGCCACCCGCGCGCATCCACGACCGTCGCCGAGCCGGTGGCGCAGCTCCCGGAAGCACGCGACGGCTGCCTCGCGCCGCGGCGCGTCGTCGAGCATGCGCGCCACCTCGTCCGCGATGTCGCCGGGGCGCGCGGCGTCCTGGACGAACTCGCGGGCGATCTCGCGCCCCGCCAGCACGTTCACGAGCCCGACGTGGGGGATGCGCACGAGCCGCTTCGCCAGGAAATAGTTGAAACGCGAGGTGCGATACACCACCACCAGCGGGGTCTCCAGGAGCGCCGCCTGCAGGGTCGCCGTCCCGGATGCCACCATCGCCGCACGCGCGCGACCCAGGACGTCGACGGCGTCCTCGCCGACCTCGAAACCGCCGCCGCCCCGGGCCGTGATCTCACGGTAGAGCTCGCGCCCCACCACCGGACTCTTGCCGATCACGAATCGAAGCTCCGGCCCGCGATCGCGCAGCGCGCGGGCCGCCTCCAGCAGCACGGGGAGGATGGTACGGACCTCCGACTCCCGGCTCCCCGGCAACAGCGCGATCCACTCCCGCTCCGACCAGGGCCGGGCGGGCGGCAGCTCGTGGTCCACGACGAACGGGTGGCCGACGTACTCCGCCCTCACCTTCGCGCGCCGGAAGTACTCCTCTTCAAACGGGAGGACCACGGCCATGGAGTCGACCACGCTGCGGATCCTGGCCAGGCGCCGCTCGCCCCACGCCCACACCTGGGGCGCAATATAATAGAGAACCGGAACGCCCCGCCGGTGCGCGTGGGCGCACAAACGCAGGTTTAGCCCGGGGTAGTCGACCGCGATCAACAGGTCGGCCCGGTCGATCAGCGCCTTCATTGAACGCTCGAGATGGATGAATTTGCGCAGGCCGGTGAGCACGCCGGTAAAGCCGATGAGCGCGTAATCTCGGTGCTCGAAGCGGACGGTCATGCCGGCGCGCGCGCAGTTCTCGCCACCCATCCCCTCGATGGCGACTCCGGGCAGGCGGGAGACGAGGGCCGCGACCAGGTGCGCCGCGTGCATGTCACCGGAAAGCTCGCCGGCGCACAGGACGATGCGGCGCGGAGCCCCCATGCGAGCCTGCGCGCTAGACGCGCGCCCGCCCCACCCGCTCGGCGATCCCGGCTGCCAGTCGCACGGCGTCCAGCCCGTCCTCTCCCGTGACCGGCGGGCGGGTTCGATCGACCACGCAGCGGCAAAACGAGGCCAGCTCCTTGACCAGCGGCTCCACCCCGTCGCCCCGGATCTGCGCGACCTGGACCAGGTCCATCATGGCGCCGGGACCGGACGTCCCCGCGCGCTGCAACTCGGCCAGCCGCGCCTCGAACCCGTCGGCCTTGCGATAGTGCGTGGCGACGCCGGCGAGCAGGTCGATGGAGAAGTAGCCGTTGGCGGAGAACACACGAACCTTGCGCATGGGTGAGGCGGTGACGCGGCTGGCGGTGAGGTTGGCCACGCAGCCGCCTTCGTACTCCAGGCGCGCGCTGACGATGTCCGGTTCGGCGGTGAGAATGGCGGCGCCGTTGGCGCGGATGTCGCGCGGCCGCTCGCCGACCAGTAGGCCGAGCAGGTCGAGGTCGTGGATCATCAGGTCCATCACCACCGACACGTCGGTTCCACGGATCGAAAACGGAGCCAGCCGGTGAACTTCGATAAACAGTGGGGTGCCGATGCGCGGAAAGACCGCCTCGACGGCACCGTTGAAACGCTCGATGTGTCCAACCTGGAGCAGCCGGTCCGCCGAACGCGCCGCGCGCACCACCCGCTCGCCCTCGGCCACCGAGGCCGCGAGCGGCTTCTCCACGAAGACATCCTTCCCCGCCGCCAGCGCCGCCACCGCCACCTCGGCGTGGGCAGAGGTCGTGGTCACGATGGAGACTGCGTCCACCGCGTCGAGCATCGCCGCGAGCGTGTCGAACGCTGTCGCGCCGTGCTCGGCGGCCGCTTCGCGGGAGCGTTCCGGCCGGTGATCCACGCAGCCGACGAAGTCGACGCCGGGCGTGGCCCGAAGCACGCGAACGTGGGCGCGTCCCAGACGCCCCACCCCCGCGACTCCGACGCGAAGTCCCACCGTGTTACTTGGTGATGCCGCGCTCGCTGTGCCGCAGGAACTCGGCCATCACCGCCGCCTCCGCGCTGTCCCAGCTGTCCCCGTCGAGCAGGTCGGTCACCTGGGAAACGTTGAGGTCGCTGCGGTAGAGGAGCTTGTAGATCTGCTTGATGTGCGCCCGCGCCTCCGCGGAGAACCCGCGGCGCTCGAGCCCGATCGAGTTGAGCCCGTACACCTGGAGCGGGTTGCCCGCCACCTTGATGAACGGCGGGATGTCGCGCTCCACGCGGCTGCCGCCGCCCACGAACGCGTACTTCCCGATGCGGACGAACTGGTGCACGGGCGTCAAGCCGCCGACGGTGACGAAGTCATCGATGGTGACGTGTCCCGCCAGGTTGACGGCGTTGGCGAGCACGACCTCGTTACCGATCACGCAATTGTGCGCGACGTGCACATACGCCATCAGCAGGCACCGGTTGCCGATCACCGTGCTCTCGCCTTCCCCGGTCGCGAGGTTGACGGTCACGAATTCGCGGAAGACGTTGTCGTCGCCGATGGTGAGATGACTGCGCTCGCCTTCGTACTTCAGGTCCTGCGGCGGGGAGCCGACGCTGGCCCCGTGAAAAAAGCGATTGTTCGCCCCGATCTTGGTGGCACCCTCGATCGACACGTTCGACCCGATGTCGCACCCGTCTCCGATCTCGACGTTCTCGCCGATGACCGTGTACGGGCCGATCCTCACCCCTTCACCAATGCGCGCCCACGAATGAATCACCGCGGTGGGATGGATTTCCGTCTTTCTGAGATTGTAGCCCCTCACACGATTACTCCCTTCTTGCACCATCGAGCCTAGCGCTCCACGATTACGGACGACAGCTCTGCCTCTGCGGCCAGCTTCCCGTCCACGTACGCGTACCCCTGCATCGTGCACATGCCGCGACGCAGGGTCTTCATTTCGAGAACGAACCGGAGCTGGTCTCCGGGGAGCACGGGGCGGCGGAATTTCGCGCGATCGATGCGCGTGAAGTATACGAGGTATTTCTTCGGATCGTCCACGGTATTGAGCAACATGACGCCGCCGGTCTGCGCCATCGCTTCGATGATGAGCACCGCCGGCATGATCGGGTGTCCGGGAAAATGCCCGACGAAGAACGGTTCGTTGATGGTCACGTTCTTGATCCCGACCACGCGTTTGCGGTCTTCCAGCTCGATGATACGGTCGACGAGCAGGAACGGATAGCGGTGCGGCATGATCTCCTGGATGAGATTGATGTCCCATTCCCCGGTGGACATGGCCACCGACGTCCGCTTCCGGTGCTGGTGGATCTCCCACAGCATGCGCACGAAGTGCACATTGGCGGCGTGGCCGGACTTGACCGCGTGCACGTGCCCGCGAATCGGCGCGCCCAGCAGCGACAAGTCCCCGATCAGGTCGAGGATCTTGTGGCGCACGCATTCGTCCGGAAACCGCAGCGGCTCTTCGTTCATGATTCCGTCGGGCGTGAACACGACCGCGTTCTTCAGCGACCCGCCGCGAATCAATCCCATCGCCTGCAGCCGCTCGACGTCCTCGCGCATCGCGAAGGTGCGGGCGGGGGCGATCTCGCGTTCGAACAGCTCCGGCGAAACCGTGAAGCTCGCGTACTGGGTTCCGATCTGCGGGTTGTCGTACTGAATCGTGAAGCTGACGCGAAAATCCTCCGCCGGCACGGCGTGGATCTCGATCCCGTCCTCCTTGAGCGTCACCGCTCGGTCGACGGCGAACACGTCCACCGGAGCGCCCTGGTTGACGAATCCCGCCTGCGCAAAATCGCTCACGTAGGACGCGTACGTCCCGCTCGCCGGCTCCGGCGGTTCGTTGCCGTCGAGCTCGATGACCAGGTTGTCGATCTGGAGGCTGTAGCAGGTCGCGAGCACGTGCTCGACGGTGTGGATCTCGGCGGACCCGTGCGAAATGGTCGTGTTACGGAACGACTGGGCGTTCTCGGGGATGCTCGTCACGACCGCCGGAATCTCGACCGGCGGCGTGAGGTCGACCCGCACGAACTTGATCCCCGTGCCGGGGCGCGCCGCCTTGACGCGCATGGTCACGATGTTGCCGGTGTGGAGGCCCTGACCCTTCACGACGAACTCTCTAGCGATCGTCCGCTGCTGTCGCGCCATGCTCGCCTCCTTTCTCCAGCTCGCGAATGCGAAGCTCGAGCTCCTTCATGCGTTTGAACAGATCGGGCAGCATGGCGGTGAGCGCCCCGATGCGCCGCGCGGCGCTGTGCTCGCGCGCCGGATAGCCGGAGACGGTCGTCCCGGCCGGGATCGACTTGGTGACGCCGCTCTGCCCGCCGACGACCACGCCATCCCCCAGCACGATGTGTCCCTGCAGCCCTGCCTGGCCCCCCAGGACGACATTGTCGCCCAGCTCCGTGCTGCCGGAGATCCCCACCTGCGCGGCGATCACGCAGTTCTCACCCACCACCACGTTGTGCGCGATCTGCACCAGGTTGTCGATCTTGGTCCCGCGCCCAATCCGGGTCTCGCCGGTGGTGGCGCGATCGACGCACGAGTTCGCACCGATTTCGACGTCGTCCTCGATCACGACGCGGCCGATCTGCGGGACCTTGTGATGGGTCGATCCGTTCTTCGCGTAGCCGAACCCATCGCTGCCGATCACGACGCCGGGCTGGAGGATCACCCGGTCACCGATCTCGCACCCCTCGCGAATGGTGACGCTCGGGTAGATCAAACAACCCTTGCCGATCGAGGCGTGCTCGCCGACAAACGAGCCGCACAGTACCGTGGTGTCGTCACCGACAGTCGCGTGGGGCCCGATCTGGCATCCGGGGCCGATGGCGACGTTCTCGCCCAGGCGGGCCGACGGGTCCACCATCGCGGTGCGGTCCACGCCGCGCGCGTACCGGACCGCCTGGTCGGCCGCAAAAATATTCAGGACTTGAAAATAGGCGTAATAGGGGTTGGAGATTCTGATCAGCGGTTTGCTGGTGGCCAGGCTTCCGCCGCCGATGACCGCCGACGCGCGCGTGCTGGTGAGAAACTCTTCGTACCTCGGGTTCGCGATGAATGTGATGTCGCCCGGCTCCGCCTCCCGGATGCCGGCGACCCCGCGAATGACGGTATCGCCGTCGCCTTCGACATCCCCGCCGAGGATAGCCGCAAGCTCGCACAGTTTATAACAACGCTCGCCCAAGGATATCCTGTCCGCGGCGGCAAGCGCCTACTGTTGTCGGGTACTCAAGGTCGCGAGCACGAGCTCGGTGAGATCGATGGCCTTGTCCGCATAAACGATGTTGGCGTTGGCCACGTCGAACACCATGGTGTAGCCCTGCTCCTTCGCGATCTTCTCGATGATCTTGTTGATCTTGTCGACGATCGGCTGCGTCAGCTCCTTGTTGCGGCGCGCCGCCAGGCCGGTGTCGCCGAAAGTCTCGTCCATGAAGCGCTTGTACTCGTCCATCTTGCGCTGGAACTCGAGTTTTCGCTCCGCCTTCTTCTCCTCCGAGAGCATCGGGCTCTGCGCGCTCAATTCCTCGCCCATGCGCGACAGATCCTGTTCGTAGCGCTGCTTCTGCGCCTCCCACTGCTGCACGTCGGCACGGTACTGGCGCTCCGCCTCCTGGGTTTCCTTGTTCTCGGCGAAGATCTTAATTGAGTCAATGTATCCAATCTTGACCGTCTGGGCAAGCGCCGAAATGGCTCCCACCACCACCACGGCCATGCTCAGGGCCAGCACTGCAAGCATCTTGTGTTTCATGAGTTACACTCTCCTTTGCAATCCGATTCGAATGTGACCGGGGGCTAGAACGACGAGCCAAACGTGATGTGCGGCTCCCAACGCGCGCCGCCCACGCGGTCGAACCCGTACGCGTAGTCGAAACCGAACAGGCCGATCATCGGCAGCTCGATCATGACACCGAAGCCAGCACCGCGGTATATATCGCCCAGGTCCGCGGCCCCGAAGCTGTTCCACGTTCCCCCGAAGTCGAGGAAGGTGTGGGCATACACCGTCGGCGGAACGATCGGAAACTCGATCTGCACCACCGTGATCTCGTAGAAACGCCCTCCCACGAACGGGCTGTTGCCGCGCGGCACCACCTCGTAGAAGTCGTAGCCGCGCAGACCATACCGGCGATTCCCGCCGAGCCGGAAGCGTTCGTAGTCGGGCACCTGGTCCGGACTCGAGTACCCGTTGACGATGCCCATCGTCTGCCGCAGCTCCAGGACGAACTTCCACTCGAGCGATTGGAACCATGAAAACTCCGCCTCGTACCGCTGAATGTTCACGTCGCCGCCCAGCGCGGCGCCCGTCCAGCGCGCGTTGAGCGTCGTGCGCGTCCCCGTGGTCGCGTGGAACGGGTTGTCGGTCGAATTACGAAACAGGGTCAGCCCGAGCGAATTCGTCCGCTGCGGCCACTGCGTTTCCAGGAGCGGACCGCGATACAGGGGCGAAAAATTCGACAACTCCACCTCTTCGAGACTATAGCGCACCGAGATCGACGTGTAGTCGAGAAATGGCACCGGGCGCCCCACCCGCACGGAGAAACCGGTGCGCCGATCGGAATAGAACTGCTGCGCCACCTTTTCCTGGTTGGCGGCGAAGAGCGAAAAGCTCAACTCGGTCGGGGTGCCGAACGCCCACGGCTGCGTAAAATTCAGATTCACGTCCTGGCGTGAGCGCGAGAACTCCCAGTTCACCCCAACGCGGTATCCGCGGCCGAGAAAGTTCGGCTCGGTGACCCCGATGAAGCCGCTCACCCGGTTGAGCTGCGAGAACCCGGCGCCGACGCGAAACTGCCCAGCGGATTTCTCTTCCACCCGCAGCGTCAGATCGATGTCGCCCTCTTCGTTCACCGGGTCGACGCTGACCTGCGGCGGTCCGGCGAAGAACCCGAGGTTGAACACCTCGCGCAGCGACCGTCGCAGGCGGCTGCTCGCGAACACGTCGCCCGGGTACAGCACCAGTTCGCGCCGGATGACATCCTCCCACGTCTTGGTGTTCCCCACCACGTTGATCTGGCGGACGTGCGCCAGGTGCCCCTGGTCGATCTCGATCGTGAGATCGATCACCTCGCCCCGCACCTGCTTCACCGGCGTCACGGTGGCGTAGATGTAGCCCCGATCCCCGAACAGGTTGGCGATGTTGAACTGGATGCGCGAGAGCTCGATGTCGTCGAAAGGTTCCCCGCTCTTCAGGGTCACCCGGTTCGCGATCACGCTGTCCGGAAACAGCGCGTTTCCCGTCCAGTCGATCGTGCCGACGAAATACCGTGTCCCCTCGCTGATGGTGATGAAGACGTCCACGTCGCGGCGGCTGGGGGAGAAGACGAACTCGGGCTCGTTCACGGCGACGTCGAGGTACCCCTGCGTCTTGTACAGTTCGATGATCCGCTCCCGGTCCGCCTCGAGCTCTTTGGGGTTGTAGTCGCCCCCGCTGAGCCAGGTGTCGGGCTTCGACTTCACCACCTTGTCGATCGCCTCGGTGTCGATCCCCTGCGCGCCGATGAAATCGATATGCTTGATGCGGACCTTTTCCCCTTCCGCGATGCGATAGATCAACACGCGGCTCTTGGTCTTTTCGTCCCGCACGACGGTGTCGGTCACCGCCACCCCGGAGTAGCCCTTCTCGTGATAGATGTCCGCAATCGCCTGGCGGTCCCGGTTGAGCAGTGACGGCCGCGCGAAGGTGCCCTTGGTGATGCCGACCGCCTTGCGCAGGTCGTCCTCGCCGACGTGGTCGACGCCCTCGAAGCGCACTTCGTCCACGCGCGGGAACTCGGCCACCTCGATCACCACCACCACCGAGTCCGCCGTCGTTCCATCCTCTTTGTACGCACGCACGTCGCGAAACTGGCGGGTTTCGTACAGGCGCTTGAGCGCGGGGCGGATGCGCTCAGGGTCGTAGCCTTCCCCGGGCTTGAGGGCGAGCACGCGCAGGATCTTGGGCGCGGAGACCTGGTCGTTGCCGCGCACCTCGATACGCTGCATGAACGTGGTGGGCCGGTCCGCGGCCCGGACGGCCGCCGGGACGAGCAGAGAAACGGCCCCCAGTAAAACGCCTAACTTATTGCAGTGCATTGAGCTACAGGGTCGCGCCAAAACTGGTGGAGGTTAGCACAGCGCACCCAATGAGTAAACAAAAAGCAAGATACCCCCGGCAGGCGCCAGGGGTATCGCATGCGAAGTCTGGAACTATCGACGCCGCTTACGTTTGCGGCGCGTCCTCGCCCGCGTCGCTGGCCACCGCAAACGCGAGCTCGTCCGCAGCGACCCCGACTTTGATTTCGGCGTCCTTCTGGATGCCGTGCGCGAGAATCAGCTCGCTCAGCGGGTCTTCGAGGTAGCGCTGGATCGCCCGGCGCAGCGGACGCGCGCCGAGTGCCGGATCGAACCCGTGGTCGATGAGGAAGGCCTTCGCCTCATCCGAAACATTAACATCGATCTCGAGCACGTCGAGCCGCTTGACGAAGTTGCGCAGGAGGACCTCGACGATCTGCCGCATGTCGTCCTTCTCGAGCTGACGGAACACGATGGCGTCGTCCAGGCGATTGAGGAACTCGGGATTGAATGTCTTCTTCAAATGGTCGAGCAGCTTCGCGCGAATCGACTGAAACTGCGCGTCGCTCCCGTCCTGGACGAACCCCATGGTCTTGCCCGAGCGGATCTCCCCGGCACCCACGTTGGAGGTCATGATGAGAACCGTGTTCCGGAAGTCCACCCGACGTCCGTAGCTGTCGGTGAGCTGTCCCTCCTCCATGACCTGGAGCAGAATATTGAAGACGTCCGGGTGGGCCTTCTCGATTTCGTCCAGCAGGACCACCGAATACGGCTTGCGCCGGACCTTTTCGGTGAGCTGCCCGCCTTCGTCGTATCCGACGTAACCTGGGGGCGCGCCGATCAGGCGGGACACGCTGAACTTCTCCATGTACTCCGACATGTCGATCCGGATCAGCGCCTCCTCGGACTCGAACATTACTTCCGCCAGCGACTTCGCCAACTCGGTCTTGCCCACGCCGGTGGGACCGAGGAAGATGAAGCTTCCGATCGGCCGCCTCGGGTCGCGCAGCCCCGCGCGATTGCGTCGCACCGCGCGCGCCACCGCCCTGACCGCTTCCTCCTGGCCGATCACGCGGGCGCGAATCGCGTTCTCGAGGTGCAGGAGCTTCTCGGTCTCTTCCTTCTCGACCTCGCTGACCGGGATCCCGGTCATCGCCGCCACCACCTTGGCGATGTCCGTGCTCGTCACCACCGTCTCCTGCGCCTGTTTCGTCTCAGCCCAGGTCTTACGGATGTCGTCGAGAGTCTTGCGAAGCTCCTTCTCCCGATCCCGGTAGCGGGCCGCCTTTTCGAACTCCTGCGCCTGAATCGCCGACTCCTTCTCCCGCGACACCTCTTCGATCTCGCGCTCGAGGTTGGTCAGCTCCATGGGCGCGGTCACCACCGACAGGCGCGCGCGCGAGCCCGCCTCGTCGATCACGTCGATCGCCTTGTCGGGCAGGAAGCGGTCATGGATGTAGCGCTCGGCAAGAAACACCGCGGCGCGCACCGCGTCGTCGTTGATCTTCACGCGGTGGTGCGCCTCGTACTTGTCGCGCAGCCCCATGATGATCTGGATGGTCTCTTCCGACGTCGGCGGGTTGACCATGATGGGCTGGAAGCGGCGCTCGAGCGCGCCGTCCTTCTCGATGTACTTGCGATACTCGTCGAGCGTGGTGGCGCCGATGCACTGGAGCTCGCCGCGCGCGAGCGCGGGCTTGAGCATGTTCGAGGCGTCGATGGCTCCCTCGGCGCCGCCGGCACCCACGATGGTGTGGATCTCGTCGATGAAGATGATCACGTCTTCGGCCTGACGGATCTCGTTGATGATCGACTTCAGGCGCTCCTCGAACTGGCCGCGGTACTTGGTCCCCGCCACCACCGACGCCAGGTCGAGCGTGCAGATGCGCCGGTCCTTGAGAATCTCGGGCACCTTGTTGTCGACGATGCGCTGCGCGAGCCCCTCGGCGATGGCGGTCTTGCCCACGCCGGGTTCGCCGATCAGCACCGGGTTGTTCTTCTTGCGCCGGCTCAAGACCTGGATCACGCGTTCGATTTCCTGGTCGCGGCCGATGATGGGGTCGAGCTTGCTCTCGCGCGCCATCTGCGTCAGGTCGCGGCCGAACTGATCCAGGTTCGGGGTGTCGCTCTTCTCTTTCTTGGCCTTGCGCGTCTTGACGGTCGTGGTCGGGCCCAGGAGCTTGAGCACTTCCTCGCGCACGCGCTTGCGGTCCACGCCGAGCTCGGCGAGCACCTGCGCCGCCACCCCTTCCCCTTCCCGAATCAGCCCCAGCAGCAGATGCTCGGTGCCGACGTAGTTGTGGCCGAGCAACCTCGCCTCCTCGATCGCCAGCTCCAGCACGCGCTTCGCGCGCGGCGTGAACGGGATCTCGCCGATGGTCAGGGTCCCGCCGGAGCTCTTGACCATGTTCTCGACCGCCTGCTGGATCTGCTCGAAATCGAGCTCGAGCTTCGCGAGCACCTTGGCCGCGATGCCCTCGCCCTCGCGCACAATCCCGAGCAGCAGGTGCTCGGTGCCGATGTAATCGTGCTGCAGCCGCGCCGCTTCGTCGCGGGCGTAGTAGATCACCTTGCGAACCCGATCCGTAAAACGATCCTGCATGATTACCCCGTGTGTCGCTTCGGTGCTTTCAATTGGCCGCGCGCGTGAGGGCGTCGCGAATGTAGGCGGCGCGCGCGACGTCCCGTTCCTGCGGATCCAGCGCGGTTCCCTGTCGCATCTGCAAGTGGGCCGGTTGGATGTAAACCAGAAGCTCGTTGAGCGTTCGCACCGGCACGTCCTTCACCAGCCCGGCCCCCACCCCCAGCCGCACCGCCGAGATCAGGCTCAACGCTTCCTTGGTGTTCACACTTCGAGAATAACGAAGAAGGCCATAGGCCCGCCAGACTTTATCCTCGAGCAAGGTCTGTGCCTTGCGAAACAGCATCTCGCGGGCGCGGCGCTCGTACGCGATCACCTTCAACACCATTTCCCGCAAGTTCTTAACGATGACGTCTTCGGGTGTCCCCAGCGCCGAGCTGTTGGACAGCTGAAAGAAGTTCCCCATCGTGTCGGAACCCTCCCCGTACAGCCCCCGGATCGAATGGTTGAGTTTGCGCAGCGATTCCAGCAGTTTGTGGATTTCCTTGCTGTGCACCAGCCCGGGGAGGTGGATCAGGACCGAGACCCGCATGCCCGTGCCCAGGTTGGTCGGGCACGCGGTCAGGAACCCAAGGCGCTGATGGTACGCCAGTTCCAGCTCCGGGGCGATCTGGTCGTCGAGGTCGTTGGCGCGGCGGAAGGCGGTGCCCAGATCGAATCCGGAGGCAAAGCCCTGGATGCGCAGGTGGTCTTCCTCGTTGATCATCAGCCCCACGCTCTCGTCGGGCGTGAACACCAGCCCGCGGCTGACCGAATTGAACAGAAAATCTCGGCTCACTAGGTGGCGTTCGGCCAGGAGCTGGCGATCCTGGCTCGAGATTTCGCCCATCGCGGCGACCCGGCTTTGCGCAAAGACCCGGGTCCGGAGCGCACCGTCCAGGGACTTGCGCATGATGGCTCCGAGTTCCGCGTTGTCGCAGTGATGGGTGAATCGGTGCCCGCTCAGGTTGCGCGCGATGCGCGCCCGGCTCGACAGCACGATTTCGTTCTCCTCGCCGCTTCCCTCCATCCACGCCCCGGGATGCCCGACCAGCTCGTTCGCGTCGAAGGCGTTCATGAGCCCTCCTCGACCTGCGCCTCGAGCCCGCGGATTTCATCGCGGATAGCCGCCGCGCGTTCGTAGTCTTCCGCCCGGATCGCCAGCGAGAGGTCCTCCCGCAGCGCCGCCATCCGATCGCGCAGTGCGGCGCGCTCGCTGTGCGCGGCCGCCTTCTTGCCCTCGTGCTGCGTGCTGCCGTGGACGTGCCGGAGCACCGGCACCAGTTGCGCCTCGAAGGCGTCGTAGCACTGCGGGCAGCCGAGCCGTCCGATCTTCTTGAAATCGGAATATTCGTAACCGCACCCGGCGCAACGGACCTTGGTGATACGCTCCGCTTCCGAATCGACCGCCGTGTCGATCAGCCCCGCCACCAGGTCCCCGAGCCCGTAATTCCCGGTCTTGTGCACGTCGATGCCCCGCTCCTCGGCACATTCGACACACAGGTTCATCGCGACCATGCTCTGGTTCACGATCTCGGTGTAGTGCACCTTCGCGGGGCGCTGCTTGCATACCTGGCAGAGCATCGACATGTTACGACTCCAGTTCGACCAGCTTGCGATCGGTGAGCAACATCGTCCGGTCCGCGAACTCCGCGAAGCGCCGCTTGTGCGTGACGACCACGAACGTGCGCTTCTCGTCGGTGGCGAGCCCCCGGATCAGGCGAAAAATCCCCTCTCCGGTTTCGTCGTCGAGATTTCCCGTCGGTTCGTCGGCGAACACGACCGCGGGCTCGTTGACGAGGGCCCGCGCAATGGCGACGCGCTGCTGCTCGCCGCCGGAGAGTTCTCCGGGGCGGTGCGTGAGGCGCGCGCCCAGCCCCACACGATCCAGCCACAGACGCGCGCCCGCCTCGGCGCGTTCCGGGGCGCGTCGCGCGATCATCCCCGGCATCATCACGTTCTCCAGCGCGGTGAACTCGGGCAGCAGGAAATGAAACTGAAACACGAAGCCCATGGTTTCGCCCCGCAGCCGGTTCAACGCCCGGCCCGAGAGCCGGTGCACATCCTCGCCCCGGAGACGCACGGTGCCTACGTCGGGGCGGTCCAGCGAACCGAGGATATGGAGCAGCGTGCTCTTGCCGACCCCCGATGCCCCGATGATGCAAACCACTTGCCCTTCCGACACCTCCAGGGCCACATCGCGTAGGACCTCGATTTCCGCCCCCGTGCCCCGAAACGTCCGGCCGACCCCCTGCGCGTCCAGGACCACGCCGCCGCTCATAATCTAACCGGTTTGCACCGGCGGCACAAACTGCCGGGGCCAAAACGCAACGGGCCATGAAATAATGTGTTACAGGTCACGAATCGCCTCCACCGGCGTCAGGCGACTGGCTTCCCAGCTCGGGTAGACCGTCGCCAGGAAACAGATGGCCACCGAGATCAGCCCGATGGCCGCCAGGTCGTCCCACTGCACCAGGACGGGCAGGGTCTTGATAAAATAGACGTCCCCGGGAAGGTCCAGGCGCACCCGGTCCAGCACGGCACATGCAATTAGCCCGGTTGCCAGCCCCCCGAGCGTCCCCAGCACGCCGATGGCGGTGCCCTCCAGCATGAAGATGGACATCACGCCCCGTCCCGAGGCCCCCATCGAGCGCAGGATGCCGATCTCGCGCCGCTTCTCCATGATCACCATCGTGAGCATGCCCACCAGGTTGAATGCGGCCACCAGGATGATCAGGGTCAGCATCAGGAACATGAGGATCTTTTCGATCTTCATGTAGCTGAACAAATTCTGATTCAAATGGATCCAGTTGTTGGTGCCGTAGTCGCGCGGGTTCAGGATCTCCTGCACGCGCGTGTCCATCGCCTCCGCCTGGTAGAGGTCGTCGATCATGATGCTCTCGCCGCGAAGACCGGTCTCGAAATCGAACATCCGCTCCGCATCCCGGATGTCCACGTACACGAAGCGCGAGTCGAATTCGTACATGCCGCTGTTGAAGAACGCCAGCACGCGGCACTTGAACTTCTGCGGGTCCACGTCCGCGCCCCGCACCGTGCTCGGCGCGGTGACGATGGTCATTTCCTCCCCCAGCCCCACCCCCAGGTCGAGCGCGAGGTCCAGGCCCAGGACCGCGCCGATGGTGGGCGGGTCGTCCTGGAACGAGGAGGTGTCGAACGAATCGATCGCCGGCCGGATGCTGTCGATCACGGATGAAACCATTCGTTCGCGCGCGAGCTCGACCCCCTTGACCATGACCCCGCGCAGCTTGGTGCGCCGGCCGGGAATCACTTCGTAGGCCGCGAGCGCCTCCGAGCGCACGAACGGCGCGGTGGCGCGAATTTTCGGCTCGCGCTGGAGCCGGGCCACCGCGGTGTCGGCGCTCGCCCACGCCTCCGGGGTCCGGGCGAACGCCAGCACGTGGGTGTTGAACCCGACGATGCGCTGGCGCAGCTCGGTCTCGAAGCCGTTGATCACCGACAGCACGATCACCAGCGTCATCGTTCCTACGAAGACGCCGCCGACCGCGATCGAGGTGATCCGCGAGACCAGCGCGGATCGTTTCTTGGTTTGCAGGTAGCGGCGCGCGATGAACAGGGTGTAGTTCATCGGCCGTCCTCGGGGCGCATGTGCGGAAAGAAGATCACGTCGCGGATCGAGTGGCTGTCCGTGAAGATCATGGTCAGACGGTCGATGCCGACGCCGAGCCCGGCCGCGGGCGGCATGCCGTACTCGAGCGCGCGCAGGTAGTCCTCGTCGAGGGGCTGCGCCTCGTCGTCGCCGCGCGCGCGCAGCTCCGCCTGCTGGTCGAAACGGCGCCGCTGCTCGAGCGGGTCGTTGAGCTCCGAAAACGCGTTACAGATCTCGAAACCGGCGACGTACCCCTCGAAGCGCTCGACCAGCCCCGCCTCCTCGCGGTGGTCCTTGGCCAGCGGGGAGAGCTCCTTCGGGTAGTCGTACACGAACGTCGGCTGCTGGAGGTCCGGCTCGACTTTGGCGCCGAAGATCTCGTTGATCACCGCGCCGGCGGGCGCGCCCGCCTCCACCGGCACTCCCAGTCGGCGGGCGATCGCGTGCAGCGCGTCCGGCGACTTTCCGCGCAGGTCCTCTCCCGTGCGCTCCGCGATGGCGTCGAAATAACGAACCCGCTTCCACGGCCGGTTGAAATCCAGCGCGTGGCCGCCGTAGCTGACGGCGCCGTCGGCGGTGATGGCGAGCGCGACCGCCCGCATCATTTCCTCGACCATGTCCATGCAATCCATGTAGTCGAGATACGCGGCGTAGCATTCCATCATCGTGAATTCGGGGTTGTGCGACCGGTCGATGCCCTCGTTGCGAAAATCCTTCGCGAACTCGAAGACGCGCTCGAATCCGCCGACGAGCAGACGCTTGAGGTAGAGCTCGTTGGCGATGCGCAGGTAGAGCGTCATGCCCAGCGCGTTGTGGTGGGTGGTGAACGGGCGCGCGGTGGCGCCGCCGTAGAGCGGCTGCAGCACCGGCGTCTCCACCTCGACGAAGCCCCTTGCGATCAGAAACTGCCGCATCGTCTCCACCAGCCGGGAGCGCTTGCGGAACACCTCGCGGACGTCCGGGTTCATGATCAGGTCGACGTAGCGCTGGCGGTAACGAAGCTCCTTGTCGGTGAGCCCGTGCCACTTGTCGGGCAGCGGGCGCAGCGTCTTCGCGAGCATCGCGATGGACGCCACCTTGACGGTGAGTTCGTTGGTCTTGGTGCGAAACACGGCGCCTTCGATGCCGACGACGTCGCCGAGCTCGATGAGCTCGAAGCGCGCGAACGCCTCCGGCGCGAGGTCCTCGCGCCGCACGTAGAACTGCACGCGCCCCGACGCGTCCTCCACGTGGCCGAAGGCGGTCTTGCCGTGGCCGCGCAGCGACATGACGCGACCGGCCACGCGCACGACGGTGTTGGCCGCGGTCAGCGCCGCCTCCCCGCGGATCACCGCGTCCACCGCGTGCGTCACCGGGTAGCGATACGGATACGGGTTCGCCCCGAGCGCCCGCAGCGCGTTCATTTTCTCGATGCGCTCCGCGCGCAGCTTCTCGAACCCGTGAACTTCTCGTTCTTCCGCCATGTCTCCTCGTCCCTTCCCGGCGCTATCCGGCCAGCCGGTGCAGGTACGCCTCGATCGCCTCGTCGATGTCGCCGTCCAGAACCGCGTGCACGTCGCTGGTCTGCCAGTCGGTGCGATGGTCCTTCACCATCGTGTACGGGTGCAAGACGTAGGACCGAATCTGGCTTCCCCACGCGATCTCTTTCTGCCCCTCCATCATCTTGTCCATGCGCGCGCGTTCCTCCTCGCGCTTGAGCGCGTACAGCCGCGCCCGGAGGATCTTCATGGCGTTGTCCCGGTTGCGGTGCTGGGAACGCTCGTTCTGTGACTGCACCACGATCCCGCTGGGCAGGTGCGTGATGCGCACCGCGCTGTCGGTCTTGTTGACGTGCTGGCCGCCCGCGCTGCTGGCCCGATACGTGTCCACGCGCAGGTCGTCGTCGCGAATCTCGACTTCGACGTCCGCCTCGGTCTCGGGGTAGACGAACACCGACGCGAACGACGTGTGCCGCCGGTGGGCCGCGTCGTACGGCGAGAGGCGCACCAGCCGGTGGACCCCGCTCTCGGCCTTCAGGCGCCCGTAGGCGAAGTCACCCTTCACTTCGAGCGACGCCCCCTTGATGCCCGCCTCGTCCCCCGGCGACATGTCCAGCATGGCCACCGCGAACCCGTGACGCTCGCAGAAGCGCGTGTACATGCGCAGGAGCATCTCGGCCCAGTCCATGGATTCCGTGCCCCCCGCCCCGGAGTGGATGGTCAGGATCGCGTTGCGCTCGTCGTCGGGTTGCGACAGGAGCGTCGCCGTTTCCTGTTCCGCCACCACCCCCTCGATCGCCTCCAGGTCGCGGGCCACGTCGGCGAGCACCGAGGCGTCGTCCTCCTCCCGCGCCAGCACCAGCAGGCCTTCGGCGTCGGCGAGGCGGGTCTCCAGGCTTCGAACCGGCTCCAGCCGCGCGCGCAACGCCTTCGCTTCGCGCATCGCGTCGTCGGACTGCTTCTTGTCGGACCAGAATTCGGGGTCGTTCATGCGCTCGGTCAGTGCGACCAGGCGCGCATCCAGGGCGGGAGCGTCAAAGACACTCCTTGAGTTTGCGGGTGCGATCCTTGAGGGCGTTCAAATGTTCCTGCACTTCGTGTACGGCTTTCATGGTTCGGACTCCGATTCGAGAGCGGCAGCTACCAGCGTATCCACGTCGGCGAGCACGGCGTTCAACTCGCGCCCAGTATCGATGACGGCATCCGCTTTGTAAAAGTGTTTTTCCATCCCGTCCTGCGCGTCGAGGCGCGAGTGGATCTCCGCCTCCGTCCACCCGCCCTTCGCCATGAGGCGCGCTCGCCGTATCTCCCGGTCGCAGCGCAGCGCCAGCGTCAGGTCGAGGGCGAACGGCATCTCCACCTCGAGGAGGAGCGCGGCGTCGACCACGACGACCCGCCCCGGACCCGGGCGCGCCTCGGCGACGGCCGACGCGCAGCGCTGGATCACCTCCGGGTGGACGATCTCGTTGAGCGCGGCGCGCGAGCCGGCGTCGGTGAACACGCGCGCGCCCAGGCGATGACGATTCACCTGTCCGTCGGTGTCGACCATGTCCGGCCCGAAGCGTTCGAAGATGCGCCGCATCACCGGCGGGTCCTGGAGCACGGCGTGGGCGATCCGATCCGCGTCGATGTGCGTGCCGCCGAAGCGGCGCACGACGTGCGCGCCGATCGTCGACTTTCCCGTCCCGGATCCGCCCGCGATTCCGACCGTCAGCATGCCCCCTCCCTCCGCATCAATGCGCCTCGAGCCAGTTCGGTCCCGTCCCCATGTCGACCTTGAGCGGCACGTCGAGCGCGAGGGCGCCTTCCATACACTCGCGTACCAGGTCCTGCATCTCCGCGAGCTCCTGCCGGGGCACGTCGAACAGGAGCTCGTCGTGCACCTGCAGGATCATGCGCGCCTCCAGGCCGCGCCGGTCGAGCTCGCGGGCGACCCGCAGCATCGCAAGCTTGATGATGTCGGCGGCCGTGCCCTGGACAGGCGTGTTCACCGCCACCCGTTCCGAAAAGGCGCGCGCGCTCGGGTTCGCGCTGTCGATGTCGGGAAGCCGGCGCACGCGGCCAAGCAGGGTTCCCACCACGCGGTCGCGCCGCGCCCGCTCGATGGTCTCGTCGATGAAGCGCTTGACCCCGGGGTACGACCTGAAGTAGTCGGCGATGAACTGCTTCGCTTCCTCCGTGCTGATGTCCAGCGACTGGGCGAGCCCGCGCGCCCCCATGCCGTAGACGATGCCGAAGTTTACCACTTTCGCGCGCGAGCGCATCTCCGTCGTGACCTTCTCGGGCGCCACACCCATGACCCTGGCCGCGGTGGTGCGATGCACGTCGTCGCCGGCGCGAAAGGCGGCTTGCAGCCCTTCGTCTCCGGATAGATGGGCCAGGATCCGGAGTTCGATCTGCGAATAGTCCGCGTCCAGCAGCACCCAACCCGGAGCCCGCGCCACGAAGGCTTTCCGGATTTCCCGGCCCTCCGCCGTTCGAATCGGGATGTTCTGCAGGTTGGGGTCTGAACTCGACAGGCGCCCGGTCGTGGCCACGGCCTGGTTGTAGGACGTGTGGACGCGGCCGGTCTCCGGGTGCACGAGACGCGGGAGCGCGTCGACGTAGGTGCCCTTGAGCTTCACGAGCTGGCGCCATTCGAGCAGCATCTCCACCACCGGGTGCTGCCCGTGCAGCGACTCGAGCACGTCGGCGTCGGTCGAGAAGCCGGTCTTCGTCCGCCGCGCCGGCTGCAGGCGCAGGCGTTCGAACAGCACCTCGCGCAGCTTCGGCGTCGAGCTCAGGTTGAAGCGTTCGCCGACCGCGGCGTAGATGGACTCCTCCAGCACGCCGATGCGCCCCGCGTAGCCCCGCGCGAGCTCGTCGAGGAACGCGACGTCAACCCGCACCCCGGTCATTTCCATCCGGCCCAGCACCTGCGACAGGGGCATCTCCACGTCGTGGAAAAGCGCGCGCACCGGGGACGCCTCGAGCATCGGAGCGAAGCACTCGAAGAGCCGCAGCGTGTAGTCCGCGTCCTCGCAGGCGTACTCGACCACGCGCGCCAGCGGAACCCGGCGGATGTCCTTTTCCTTCACGCGGCGGTCGAAGAGCGACTCGAACGTGATCATCTCGTGCCCGCAATAGTCGCGCGCCAGCGCGTCCAGGCCGTGGCTGCGCCGCACCGGGTCGAGGCAGTACGACGCCAGCATGGTGTCGAATCCGATGCCGCGTAGCGGCAACCCGGCCCGTTCCAGCACGACGGCGTCATACTTGATGTGCTGGCCGATCTTGCGCGGGTGTTCGCTCCCGAGGACGGGCCCCAGGCGCGCACGCACGTCGTCCAGCGCCAGTCCGGGGGCGCGCGCACTCGGCAGCAGGCCGAGCGAGCCGTCCTCGAGCTCGCTCGCTACCGGCACGTACCATGCCTCGCCGGGCGCGATCGCCACTGACACGCCGGCGAGTACGGCCCGCATCGGGTCGACGCCGGAGGTCTCGGTGTCGACGGCGATCTCGGCGCACGCCGCCAGCCGGGCGGCGAGCGCGTCGAGCTCCGCGCGCGTATCCACGCAGCGGTAATCTACCCGCACCGCCGCTTCCGCCGCCGAGGGCGCGCGCGGCGGCGGTCCGGCCGCACCCCCGGCCGGCGGCGCACTCGACGAGGCGCGCACCGCCGCGGCCGGGCCACCCCCGCGGTCGCCGAACACCTGATCGCGCATGCGCTTGAACTCCAGGTCGGAAAGCAGCGCCTCGAATTCGGGGGTGCGAATATCCGGGAGCGCCAGCGCCTCGAGCTCGATCGAAAGCGGTACGTCGTCGCGCAGACGCACGAGTTCGCGCGCGCGAAACGCCTCGTCGCGCCCCTCGAGGAGCCGACGGCGCACGCCGGCTTTCTCGACCTCGTCGAGTCGCTGGTAGATCGTGTCGAGTGAGCCGAAGCGGTGCAGGAGCTCCTGCGCCGTCTTCTCGCCGATGCCGCGCACGCCGGGAACGTTGTCGCTCGCGTCGCCCACCAGCGCCAGATAGTCGACGAACTGTTCCGCCCGCAGCCCGGTCTGCCGAACCAGCTCCGCCGGGTCGAGCTCGTTTTCCAGCACGGCTCCCTTGCCCGGCCGGATCACGTGCACGCGTTCGTCGACCAGCTGGAGGAGGTCCTTGTCTCCCGACACGACCTGCACCCGCACGCGCTGCCGCCAGCGTTTCGCCAGGGTCGCGATGATGTCGTCCGCCTCGAAGCCGGGCGCCTCCAGGCGCGCGATCCGCATGGCATCCAGCGCCGCGAACATGACCGGGAGCTGGCGGAGCAATCCCTCCGGTGTCTGCGGGCGCTGCGCCTTGTACGCGTCGAATTGCTCGTGGCGGAACGTCCGTTCCCGGCTATCAAAGGCGACCGCGAGGTAGCCCGGTGCCTGTTTGTTGAGCAGGGAAAGCAGCGTGTTGACGAATCCGTACACCGCCCCCGTTTCTTCGCCGCGCGAGTTGCGCAGCGGCGCGCCGGCGAACGCGAAATACGACCGGTAGGCCAGCGCGTGTCCGTCGACCAGCACCAGGTTCACGGCGCCTCCTCTACGCGTCCGCGTACAGTCCGTGACGGGCGATGTAGGACGCCACCGCGGGGGCGACCACGCCTCCGGGCAGCCCTCCCCGTGCGGCCAGCTGTCGAATCTCGGTCGATGACACGTCGATCACCGGCTCTTCGAACACGACGATCGACGCGTCGCCTCCAACCGGGAGCGTCATCGCAGCGTTTCCGCGCGGGAACACGACCAGCGTGCACAGCTGCAAGATCTCTTCCGGGTCTTTCCAGGTGGCGAATTCGAGCAGGCTGTCTGCCCCGATGATGAAGTAGAGATCGGCCGCGGTGAGCGCCCGGCACGCGCGCAAGAGGTCGATAGTATAGGACGGGTCGTGGGATTCCTCCACCCGGGTGACGGCGGCGCCGTCGAGTCCCGCCACCGCGAGGTCCAGCATGGCCGCGCGGTGCGGGTACGCGGTCGCCGCGGCGCCCCGCTTGTGGGGCGGGTTGACGGCGGCCGAGAACACCACCCGCTCGAGACCGAGTGTTTCCCGCGCCGCTTCCGCCATGCGCGTGTGGCCCAGGTGCGGCGGATCGAACGTCCCGCCCAGTATCCCGACCCGGTGTCCGCTCCAGATTGCCGATTCGGAAGTCATCGCCGCGCCTGGCGAATCTTCTCCTGCGCCTGCCGCTTCAGCGGGTGATCCTCCGGGTATTCGAGGATCCGGGTGAACTGCGCGATCGCGCTTTCGTTCTCGCCGCGGGCGAGCATGATGGTGCCCTTGAGGTAGAGCGCTTCCACCCAACCGTCGTTCTCCGGGTAGCTTTCGATGATCTTGTCGCAGTAGACAATGGCCGCGGGGTACTCGTGCCGCCGCGCGTACCAGCGCGCCGCCGTCAACGCCTTCTCCGCCAACCGGGCGTTGATCTGCCGCACGTACGCGCGCGCCTCCGGCGCCCGCGCGCTCTCCGGATAGGTCTGGAGAAACTGGCTGAACCGGCTCAGCGCGTCGATGCTCTTCTGCTGGTCGCGCGCCGGCTTCGGCGCCTCGCGCCAGCAGCACACGCCGATTTGAAAGAGGGCGTCGTCGACCCACTCGCTGTACCCGAAGTTGGTGATGACGACCTGATACTCGACGGACGCCAGCGCATAGTCGTGCATCTCGAAGTGACTGGTCGCGAGCTGGTACTGCGCGTAGTCGGCGCGGTCGTGACCCGCGTAGCGCTCGACGAACGCTTCGTAGAGCGCGACCGCCTGTGTGTATTTCTCGCGCCGGTGGAGGTCGTCGGCGCGCTCGAGAATCGCTTCCGGCGTCGCGGGGACTTTCGGGAGGCCCCCCGCGCACGCGCACAGGCCCGCCACCGCCGCCACCCACAGACCGGACCGCGTCTGCGCCGCGATCCCGCGCGCCACCCTCACCTGACCCCCGCCTCCTCGAGCGCGGCCATCCGCGACCGTGCCTCCTCCACCAGACGCCCGGACTCGCCCCGGTCGGTGCGGACGATCTCGCGATACTCCGCGTACGCGCGTGTGCGGTCACCGAGCGCTTCGTACGCGTTGCCGAGCAGAAACCGCGCCTTCTGCTGCAGGAGCCGGTTGGGCGCGCGCTCGGCGATGTCCTGCGCCGTCTCGACGGCGCGCGCATACTCGCCGGCTTCGAACGCCTTGCGCGCCTCGGCGTACGCGATGTCGTCCAGACTCGACGACACCCCGCGCGCAATCCGTCCGCGCGGGTAGCGTGCGACCAGCGTTTCCATCGCCTTGCGCGCCTCTTCCGGCTGGCCGAGCTCGGTGTAGCATTCCGCCAGCCGGGCGTAGGCCTGCTCGCACGCCGCCGTATCCGGTCGCGCCCTGGCCGCCTTCTGGTACCACGCCGCCGCTTCGGCGTAGCGGCGCTCGTCGAAGTATGCGTCGGCGATTGCAAATCCTCTCCCGCCCGCGTCGATCCCGGGTTCCAGCTCGAGCGCCCGCCGCCACCGCCGGGCCGCGTCGGCGGTCGAGGCCGTCGCCTCCATCCCCCACAGGAAGGCGGCCGCGCCCGCCGCGAGCCCGGAATCGGCGGCCACCGCCGTGTCCAGCTCCGGCAGCCCCTCGTGGTCGCGTCCCACCGCGATCAACGCGAGTCCATAATAATAGTGGACGCGCGCATCGGCCGCGCCGGTCCGGGTCGCGTGCCGCCCGAGTGCGACCACTTCGCGGTAGTCCTCCTTCTCGAACGCCCGCCGCATGTCTCGAGACGGACCGCGATCGCCGCACGCCAGAGCGGCGGCGAGTGCCACGAGCCCCGCGACCACCCACCGCCGGACCCCTCGCCGCAACGACCGCGCGCGGAAACGTCCTCTAGTTGTCACTCTGGTTGGAGAAAAACAGGTAGATGAGACCCACGATGATCCCGGTAACGAACACGGGCTCTGCATATCGACCCCATCCGCTCGACGGCATCACGGGCCGGGCAAATTGATACGTGCCTTGCTCGACGCGCGCGGCGTCGCCATGCTCGAACTCGTCCTCATGATTGCGCGCGGCCTCGCCCACCCATATCACGCGGCCGTCGGCGGCATCCGACAGCGTCACCATCAGGCGCACGTCGGCGCGACGCCGCACGTGCTTGCCGCCCACCAGGTGGGAGCGATACACGTCCGCATACACGATCCCGAATGCAATGGTCTGAAACCCGAGGACGTATCCGCCCGACGACGGCGCCGCGGGATCCAGCGACGGGTTCCCGCCGGTCGCGGGCGCCGCACCCGCGGCCTGCGGTTCCAGCACGGTCACGCCCCGCTTCGTCAGTTCCGAGGCAAGAACGTTTTCGACGAAGGTGTAGTCTTCCCCCGACGCAAACGGCCGGAGCATGAACGCCCGGCCGTCGAGACTGCCCTGAAACTTCGTGTACAGCTCGTCGACCACCTGCGACGTCAACTGCGTCATCAAGTCCAGATTCGAGGCCACCGCCTCCGCCGCGCGCACGCTCACCGCACCCGACACCCCTCCCAACGCGATGCACACCGCCGTCGCCGCCGCCAGGTCCCGCCCCCACGCGCTTCGCTCCGCAGATCGCACGATGGTACTCCTTATGATTCGCGCGCAGGTATCACGTCGGCGCGCAGATCGAACACGTCGGTCTCCACCACGCGCGCGTCGACGAACTCGCCGACGGTCACGGCGCCGGAAAGGTACACTTCGCCGTCGATTTCCAGCGCCTGCCCGTAGAATCGGCCCGCGTGCGCGCACTCGCCAAAGGCGCCCTCCCCCGGCTCCGCGGCCCGGTCGACGAGCACCCGCAGCGCCCGGTTCTGGAAGCGCGCGCGCGCAGCGAAAGAAACCTCCTCCTGCACGCCCACGAGCTCGGCGGCCCGCTCGCGCGCAAGCCCCGCGTCGACGGCGTCTTCGAACGACGCCGCGTCCGTACCCGGCTCCGGAGAATACGGGAACACCCCCAGGGAATCAAACGCGAAATCCCGTACGAACGCCTTCAGGTCCTCGAACTCTTCGTCGGTTTCGCCCGGGAAACCGACGATGGCTTCGCTGCGAATCACGACCTCCGGAAACGCCGCGCGAATGTCGGCGATCAGTTTCTCGACGTGCGCGCGATCGTACGACCGCCGCATCCGCGCGAGCAACCGCGACGAGCTGTGTTGCACCGGCATTTCCAGGTATCGGCACACGGCCGCGTGCGCGAACAACGGCTCGATGTGGTCGACGCGGAGACCGGCCGGGTGCACGTAGAAGATGCGTACCCAGGGAACACCGGTGCGCGCAATTCGGTCCACCAGCCCCGCGAAGTGCAGCGGGCCGTCCCGGTACGACACGATGTCCTGGGCCAGCAGCGTCACCTCGCGCACGCCCCGCGCGACCAGTTCATCCACCTCGCGCACGATCGAGTCCGCCTGCCGCGACACCTGGCGGCCGCGAATCGCCGGAATCGCGCAGAACGTGCACGTGCGGTTGCACCCCTCCGCCACCTTGACGTACGCGGTGTGGGGCGGGGTCAGGAGGTCGCGGGTTTCGAACTCCGCGAAGCGATCGGCGTCGCCGCGGACGAGCGTACGCGCCGCCGGCGTCTCGCGGCGCCACGACTCCACCAGCTCCGGGAGACGCGCGTGCGCGCCGGTGGGCAGAAAATGATCGACCCAGGGCAGCGCCGCCTCGAGGTCGAGGCCGCGGTGCACGGGCAGGCACCCCATCAACACCAGCTTCTTGCGTCCCCCGCGTTTGTAGCGCGCGAGCCGGCGGGTTTCTTCGACCGTCTCGCGCCACGACGAGTCCAGGAACGAGCAGGCGTTTACCATCAGCACGTCCGCGCGCGCCGGATCCGGCGTGACCTCGCAACCGCTGCGGCGGAGGATGGTCAGCGTGGCTTCGCTGTCCACGAGGTTCTTCGGACAGCCCAGGGTCACGAGGTGCGCCTTCATACGCGTCGGCCCGCTCATTCGGAGGGATGGGTGGTCACGTAGACCTCGCGCGGCTTGGAGCCGTCGGGCGGGCCCACCACGCCCTGCTGCTCGAGCTGGTCGAGGAGCCTGGCCGCCCGCGAATACCCGACGTGCAGCTTGCGCTGGAGCAGCGACGTCGACCCTTGCTTGTACTGCACGACCACGCCCTTGGCGTCGTCGAAGAGCGGGTCGAGGTCCCCCGCCAGCTCCGCCGCCCCGGCCCGCGTCTCGGACAGGTCGAGCGAGCCTTCGTCGAAGCGATACGATTTCCAGTGATGGATGAGCTGCTCGATCTCGATTTCCGACACCCACGCGCCGTGCAGCCGCGCCGGTTGCTGGTGGTGGGAGTCGAGGTAGAGCATGTCGCCCTTGCCCAGCAGCTTGTCGGCCCCGATGGTGTCGAGGATCGTGCGCGAATCCACCTTGGTGGCGACCCGGAACGCGATGCGCGTCGGGAAATTCGCCTTCGTCCTCCCGACGATCACGTCCACCGACGGGCGCTGGGTGGCGAGGATCATGTGGATGCCGGCGGCGCGGGCCATCTGGGCGAGCCGGGTGAGCAGCGACTCGATGTCGACTCCCTTCGCCAGCGCCAGGTCGCCGAGTTCGTCCACCACCAGCACGATGAAGGGCAGGCGCTCCCCCGCCTCGTCGTGTTTGGCCATCGCCACCTTCGCGTTGTAGCTCTCGATGTTGCGGACTCCGTGGCGCCGGAACAGTTCATTGCGGCGCCCCATCTCCCGCACCAGGAACTCGAGCACGCGCGCGGCGTCCTTCGGGTCGGTGATCACCGGGTGCAGCAGGTGCGGCACGCCGTTGTACTGCGACATCTCCACCATCTTCGGATCCACCAGCAGCATGCGCACGTCCGCGGCCGGTAGTGGAGCAGGATGCTCGCGAGGATGGTATTGAGACACACGCTCTTGCCCGAACCGGTGGTGCCCGCGATCAGGAGGTGCGGCGCCTCGCACAGATTCATGAGGAAGGGTTTGCCGACGACGTCGACCCCGAGCCCGATCATGACACCCTTGAGCCGCTGCGACTCGGTCATCTCGCTTAAGACCTCGTGCAGGTATACCGTGCGCCCCAGCGGGTTGGGCATCTCGATCCCGACCGCGGCGCGCCCCGGGATCGGCGCGAGCATGCGCAGGCTGCGCGCGCGCATGGCGAGCGCGAGGTCGTCGCTGCGGCTGACGATGTCCTTGATCCGGACCCCCGGCGCCGGCTCGAACTCGAACGTGGTCACCACCGGGCCGTGGTGCACCGCGGTCACCTTGCCCTGCACGCCGAACTGGGTGAGTTTTTCCTCGAGCACGCCGCTCCAGTTCTTGAGTTCCTCGCGCGTGAAGGCGGCGCCGTTCTCGCGCGGCTGCTCGAGGATCGTCAGCGGAGGGAGCGAGGCGTCCGCCAGCGGGATGGTCCGCGCCTCGGCGCCGGGCGCAGGCACCGCCCGCCGCACGCGGGCTCTTGTCTCCGCGCGCGGTTTCGCCTCCGCGATGGCGATGTCGGGTTCGCGCCCCCGGCCGGGAAGCGCCTCCGCCGGCTCGGCCCAGCGCCGGGCCTTCTTCGCGACGCCGGCCGCGGCGGCTTCCGCCGTCGCCGGCGCGTCGGACTCGGCGGGAGCATCCGTCGATTTCGAGCGCTGCACGGCGCTGCGCACGTAGTCCCCCGCGATCTCACGCTTGCGACCGAGCGCGGCGCGCAGCGACCCCGCCGCTCCGGCCAGCCCGGTTCCGGCCGAGCGCGCGAGCGACGCGACCCAGCGCACGCGGTGCGCCTCGCCGATCACGATCAGCAGCACCGCTGCCACCAGCACGATCGCCGAGCCGACGTTGCCGAAGACAGTGGTCAGCCCGGCGGCGACACCGTCTCCGACCTTGCCGCGCAGCGCCGTCACGCCGTCGGCGATCGGAGACACCGCGAAGAACGCGTTGGTGAGCACGACTCCCGCTACCACCTTCAGTCCGACGCGAACCAGCGGCGCCTCGGCGTCGCGCGCCAGCGCCACGCCCAGCGCCAGCAGCGTGAGCGGCACCACCCACGCCAGCACGCGCCCGAAGAGCACCACCAGCGCCCAGGCCAGCATCGACCCGAAGGGGCCGGTGGGGTTGTCGACGTGGCGCAGCGAAACCGTCGAATCGAAGGGCCAGTCGGTGGGACGCGTCGCGCCCAGGCCGACGACGAGGAACACCCCCAGCGCCAGCAGCATCACGGTAACGAAGAGTCTTGCTCGGTCGGTCACGTCACTTCCTTGCTCGCCGGTGCGCCCGGCCCCGCGCGCATCACTCCGCCGCGACGGCGTCGGCCAGGGTCAGTGTTTCCCCGTCCCACTGGTAGCCGTCGAGGAAGCGCGTGCTCAAATCGCCGCGCTGGAAGCTCGCCTCTTCCAGAATCGCGCGCTGGAAGTCGATCGTGCTGTAGATGCCGTCCACCACGCATTCCTCGAGCGCGCGCAGCATGCGCCTGACCGCCTCGTCGCGGTCGAGTCCGTGGCAGATCACCTTCGCGATCATGGAGTCGTAGTAGGGGGTGATCGTGTATCCCTGATACACGTGCGAATCGACGCGCACGCCCATTCCACCCGGCAGGTGGACGAATCCCACCTTCCCGGGGCACGGCATGAAATCGCGCACCGCGTCCTCCGCGTTGATCCGGCACTCGATCGCGTGGCCGCTGAAACGCACGTCGCGCTGCGAAAATGACAGGGGTTGTCCGGCGGCGACGGCGATCATCTCCTTGATCAGGTCGCGCCCCGTGACCATCTCGGTCACCGGGTGCTCGACCTGAATGCGGGTGTTCATCTCCATGAAGAAGAACTCGTCGCCCTGCACCAGGAACTCCATGGTCCCCGCCGAGGTGTAGTTCATGGCACGGGCGCCCCGCACCGCGGTCTCGAGCAGCAGCCCGCGCACCTCGGGGGTGAGTGCGACGCACGGCGACTCTTCGATCAGTTTCTGATGCCGGCGCTGGATCGAGCACTCGCGCTCACCCAGGTGGACGACGTTGCCGTGGGAGTCGCCCAGCAGCTGCACCTCCACGTGGCGGGGGCTCGGCAGGTACTTTTCGAGGTAGACCGCCGCGTTGCCGAACGCGCTCTCCGCTTCCGCGCGCGCGATCAGGAGCGCGTTGGCGAGGTCATCGGGGTTGCGCGCGACGCGCATGCCCCGCCCACCGCCGCCCGCCGCCGCCTTCACGATCACCGGGTACCCGATTTCCTCCGCGACCCGGAGCGCCTCCCGCTCGTCGGAGACGGCGCCGTCGGACCCGGGGATCACCGGCACGCCGGCCTGCCGCATCATGTCCTTGGCGATGGACTTGTTACCCATCTTCTGGATGACTTCCTGCGACGGGCCGACCCACGCGATCCCGCACGACGTCACCGCCTCGGCGAACTCGGCGTTCTCGGACAGGAATCCGTAGCCAGGATGGATGGCCTCCGCGCTGGTGATCTCAGCCGCGGAGATGATCCGGTTTACGTTGAGGTAGCTCTCGCCGGGGGCGTTGGGGCCGATGCAGACGGCCTCGTCGGCGAAACGAACGTGGAGCGATTCGGTGTCGGCCTCGCTGTGCACCGCGACGGTCTGAATCCCCATCTCGTGGCACGCGCGCATGACGCGCAACGCGATCTCGCCCCGGTTCGCGACGAGGATCTTCGTGAACATGGGGCAAAACGTACCACAGCGTGGGACGTCTTGTTAACCTACAATCTCCCGCTGGAGACGGGCTCTTCCTTGCCGGTGGCGGCCGGCCCCTCGCCTTCGAAGCTCTTCCACGACTGGTCGCTCGTCGCCTGAATTCCCTTCAAGCGGAGCGTGAGCTCGTGCGGCTTCGAGCTGGCGCGGAGCGCGTCGTCCAGCGTGATGATGCCGTCCTGGTAGAGCTTCATCAGCGCCTGATCGAAGGTCTGCATCTGGTGCGTGGTGACGCCCTCGCGCATTACCTGGTGGAGCAGCGGGGTCTTGTCCGGGTTCACGACGCACTCGCGCACGGTCCCGGTCGTCACCAGCACCTCGACCGCCGGGGCACGCCCGGCGCCGTCGGCGCGCCGTACCAGCCGCTGCGAGATGACCGCCTGCAGCGTGGACGCCAGCAGGTAGCGGATCTCCTGGTGGTGGTGAGGCGGGAAGAAGGAAATGATTCGATTGATGGTCTGCGGCGCGTCGATCGTGTGCAGGGTCGACAGCACCAGGTGACCGGTGTCGGCCGCCTTGAGCGCGATTTCCATGGTCTCGGCGTCGCGGATCTCACCCACCATGATCACGTTCGGGTCCTGGCGCAGGATATGGCGCAGGGCTTCGTTGAACGACGCCGTGTCGCTGCCGACCTCGCGCTGGTTGACAATGCTCTTGTCGTCGCGATGCAGGAACTCGATCGGGTCCTCGATGGTGATGATCGACGCGTTCAGATTCTGGTTGATGGTCTGGATCATCGCAGCGAGGGTCGTGGATTTTCCGCTGCCGACGGTTCCGGTCACGAGGATGAGGCCGCGCGGGCGCAGGGCCAGCTCGGAAATGACCGGGGGCAGCGACAGCTCCTCCACTTTCTTGATGTTCACCGGCACGTGGCGGAAAACCATCACGATCGAGCTGCGCTGGACGTAGAAGTTGGCGCGAAAACGTGCAAGACCGGTGACCCCGAATGCAAAATCCACCTCGCGGGTGCCTTCGAACTTCTCGCGCTGCATCGGAGTCAGGATTTTGCGGGCCACCTCTTCCATCTCGCGCGGGGTCGGCGCCGGGAAGCTCATGCGTTGCAGTTTGCCATTGACGCGAATCAGCGGGGCAACGCCCGGCTTGATGTGGAGATCCGAGGCGCCCGATTCGATCATCTTTTCGAGCAGCTGCTTGATGTTCATCCGTCACCCTCCGCTAACACAACTCATTTTACTTCAATGAGAAACAGTGGCTGGCCGTACTCGACGGGCTGGCCGTTTTCGAGCAGCACCCGGCGAATGACCCCGCTGAAATCCGACCCGATCTCGTTCATCAGCTTCATCGCCTCGACAATGCAAACCGTCTGCCCGACGGCGACCGGCTGACCAATTTCGACGAACGGTTCGGAACCAGGGGCCGGCGCCCGGTAAAACGTGCCGACCATGGGTGACTTGATCTGTTTCAAGTTCGATGCCAGTTTCTCCCCCGCCGCCTCCGTCTCATCCGCGGCCGAGGAGTCGGCGTCCGCCGAGTGGCCGGCAGCCGGCGGTGCGGGAACGAACGCGGCGGAGGCCGGCGGCGGCGCGGCGCCGTTCTTCGCGATCCGGATCTTCGTCCGGCCGCGGCATACCTCGAGTTCGCTGATCTTGCTCTCTTCGACCAGACGGATCAGTTCTTCGATCTCGCGCTTGTCCATTGGCACCTCCCGCGGCTCCCGTCAGACCCGCGTCACGTACTTGCCGGTACGAGTATCGACGCGAACGACGTCACCTTCGTTGATGAACAACGGCACCTGCACCACCAGCCCCGACGCCAGGGTCGCGGACTTCGATCCCCCCTGCGCCGTGTCGCCGCGAATGCCGGGCTCCGCGCGCGTGACCGGGAGCTCCACGAAATTGGGCAGCTCGATCGTGAGCGGCCGCTCGCCGTCCAGCAGGATGTTGAGATCCATGTTCTCCTTCAGGTAGGGCTTGGCCTCCTCGATGATGCTGCCGGACAGCTCGATCTGCTCGTAGCTGCTCTTGTCCATCATGTGATAAACACCACCCGCCTCGTACAGGAACTGGAACGCCTGCCGCACCACCCGGACCTCGGCGATCTTCTCCCCCGAGCGGAAGGTCTGGTCCTTGACCTGCCCGGTCAGCAGGTTCTTGATCTTGGTGCGAATGAACGCACCGCCCTTGCCCGGTTTTACGTGGAGGAATTCCTGAATCGCCCAGTACTCCCCGTCCATGTTCATGATCAATCCATTTCGGATATCGCTGGTATCCGCCATCACCTGTATCTCCTTGTTTTCTCAATTATTAGCAGTATTGAGGGTGCTCCGGCACGGGGCGCACCCGGCGCGGATTGTAGCGGCGCCGCGGGCGTGAATCCACAACTATTCTTCGGCGGCGCAGCCAGCTCCGACGCCGTAACCAAATAGACGAATTATGGTTAGAAGAGCTGTCGGGGGTCAGGACATGGCGCGAAGCCAGCGCTTGAACTGCTCGTAGCTGCGCGACTCGTCGATGGGGCTCCCGTTCGGCGGCGCCGGAAGCGCGGCCCGGCGCGCGGGACCCCGTTCGTCATCGGCGTCCGCAGTCTCGGCGGGTCTCGCGACGACGTCGGGGATCGGCGGCAACATCGGCTCTTCGGCCGCCGGCGGCGGCGCGTCGGCGGGTGTGGCGCCCTCGAGGGCGTCGATCTTGCGCCGAAGCTCGTCGTTGTTCGGCTGGCGCCGCAGCACCTCTCGATAGATCCGCAGGGCCTTCACCGGGTGTCCCTGGGCGGCGTAGATGTCGGCGAGGGTCAGGGTCGCGATTTCGTCCGAGGTCACGGACGCGTCGCGCAGCGTGATGGGCTCGCCCACGAATTCGTCGTCGGCGACCTCGCGCAACTCGTGGACGTTCTCGTCGGCCGGGACCGGTGCCGTCGCGACGCGGGCCGGCCCCGACGTCGCGGCAACCGCGGGAGCAGCGGGAACAGCGGTCTCGCCCAGCTGCTGGACGCGCCGGCGAATATCCTTGTCCTCGGGATCCAGCGTGAGGATGTCCTCGAAGAAGCGCCGGGCGCCGGCGGCGTCGCCGAGCTCCGCGCGTATGATGCCGAGATATTTCAGGGCGACCAGGTTGCGGTCGTCGAGTTCCAGAACGCGCCGGAACGATGCTTCCGCCTCCGCGGTACGGGCGGCGTCGAAGTAGCACTTGCCATGCACGACGTGTCCGCTGGCGTAGCGCGGGTGAGCTTTTATACCCCGCGCGCAGACGAGGAGAGCCTCCTCGACCATCCCGGCCTTGCGGCAGGCATCGGCCAGGGGCGCAAAGACGGTGCTATCCGGCGCAAGGCGGTACCGGTCGAAGAGTTCGTCGAGTTCGGGAGTGGTATACCGCTGGGTCATGTCGTGTCTCTATCCGCCGCGCCGGCGGAGTGATTCCGGCCACCGGTCGCCGGCTGGCGTCCGTCCGGACTCCTCAACCAGCCCCGCAATCACTTGTTACATAATGCCTTGCGGGGGCTAGCCGTGTCGCTGCTACGCACCGGAGACGTATCGGACAAAGCACCAACTGTGCCAACGACCTAGCCCTCGTACCGGAAGGTCTCCGCCACGGCCCGCAGCTCCCTCACCAGGGTCGTTTTCTCACGGCCGGGAGCATACACCAGAAGATCGACCGCCCAAAGTAGTTGCGAGGCCCGATCCCACACGAAGTAGGTCTCGTAGTAACCCCCGGAGGAGCCGTGCCGGTCGTTGTGCCAGTAGCCGCTCATGCACACCGACGGATACGGACCGAGGCGACCCGCGGCGCACCGAACCCGATCCCGGTCCATCTCGTCACCGTCGTACCGGCGCCGCACGTACCCGGCTCGAAAATCGAACAACTCGTCGACGTTGCGCGACAGCGGGGCATGGTCACATGCCCGCCAGAACACCCCGAGCACCCGGGGCGGTTCGTCGCGGTGCAACTCGACGCCCGCCGGAGTATCCGCCTCGCTGAAGAGCGAGTAGACCGACGGAACCTGGAGCCGGAATCCCCAGCGAGTGCGAAGCGCCTCCGCCAGCGCGTCATCCCGCCGTTCGAGCAGGTTATTGCGGAGACGCTCCCGCGCGCTGGCTTCGACCCGGTCGGGAATCTCCGCGCCGTGTTCGTCCAGCAGTCGACGGAGTCCCGCCTCGTCCCTCGCAGTAATCACGAGCGTCAGCTGCCCCGGGTACGGTGTGTCCGTCCGGGAGAAGATGCCGGCTCCCCCCCGGCGCACGCGCTCCGCGTCGGCCTTGCCGAGTAGGCCGCGGATCCGCTTCGCGACTCCCGTGGGGCCGTCCAGTACTCCGCACCACACGACGTTCTTGACCGCAGGGGGCTCGAAGGCGCGATCGGAAGGGGCCAGGGTGACCTGGAAAGGCGCCTCGGTGGACACGAAGTAATCGCGCTCCTCGGTCAACAGCACGGCTAGTCGGCGCGCCCACTCGCCCTGCGCACCTCCGTCTGCGAACACAGCGACTTCGGAGTAGGAACCTGCCGGCGGCAACGATACCCCGCAGCCGCCATTGGCGGCTGCCACGATCAAGAGCGAAATCAAGGCGCGACCCATTCGGTATCGCCCCCACCATAGCGCCGACCATCGTTGGTGGGCAAAAAGAAACGGCCCGCCCCCCGGTGAAGGAGAGGCGGGCCGATTGTGCTTCCGGCGCCGCGCGAACTAGGGCCGCGCCGGCGTCGCCTGCTGGCCTTGCAAGTGAAGTTTCAAACGAATGATCCGCCGCTGAATGTACGCGGACCGTTCTTCCGGCGTCATGCGCATCAGGTCGGCGGAAACCAGCGAGTCGATGGTGGCCTCGGTCGTCGACTCGTCGATGGCCCCGTGCGACGCGCCGCCCGGCGCGCTCACACTCCCCGCTCGATACCCGCTCGATACCATGAGCTCCTGCCCGTTCCGCCCGGCGCCCAAACTGGGGCGCGGTACGATCGGCGGCGTCGCGTTCAGCGGGCGGTCGCGGGAAATCCCCGTCGCCGCGCCCGGAGTCACCGCGGGTCCGGCTGCTTCCCGCAGAGCCACCGCACCCACCACCAGCACGAGGCCGAACATCATCCCCGCGCTCAGCGCGTAGCGACGGCTCCACGCCCGCGCCCATGCGCCGGACGCCTCCGATCGCGAACGCACCTGATTGCGCTCCCGGTGAATTGCCAGCCGGACCTTCCAGTTGAAGTTCTCGTCGAGCGGCTCCAGCGGGACCCGATGAATCAACGCGAGGCTCCTGGTCAACTCGGCGGCGAAACGCTCGCACTCCACGCACTCGCCGAGATGACGGTCGAGCTCCGCGCGCAATACCTCGTGACTCATCCCGTCTACGAAGTCAAACAACAGTTGTCGTGCACGACGGCAGTTCATCTCATTCACTCCTCCATGCCTAGAAGTCGACACCCTTCTCGACGACCGGGGCGACCACCTGCCTGAAGTGGTTGCGCGCCCGATTGATCCTGGAGCGGACGGTCCCGAGCTTTAGCCCGGTGACCGCCGCAATTTCCTCATAGGACAGCTCGTTTATCTCCCGAAGCACGAAGCTCTCCCGATACTTGGCGGGGATCTTCTGGATCGCCCGGCTGATGATCTCCCCCAGTTCCGCGTCGTTGATCACCTCGTCGGGGGACTTGCGCGTGTCCTCGATGTCGAGGGTCCTCTCTTCGTCCGAATCGGCCGAACGCGTCCACAGCGACACGATCTTTGGTGCGCGCGAACGCGAGCGCAGCCGATTGCGGACGAGATTGGTCGCGATGGTGTAGAGCCAGGTCGAAAAGCGCGCGATCGTCTTGTACTTGTCGGCGTGTATGTACGCCTTGACGAACGCTTCCTGCGCAATCTCCTCGGCTTCGTCACGGCTGCCGGTCAGACGGAACAGGTAATTGAACAGCCTCACCTTGAACCGCTCGACCAGTACGTCATAGCAGTCCGTGTCCCCACCCTGGACGCGGAGCATCAAGTCCTCGTCCGAGTGATCTTTCCACTTGGCGCGATCGCGATTCGAATCGGTATGCACCGGGCACCTCGTCGGTCGTGTCAGCTTATACTCGCCGCGCCGGCGACGGGTTCCCGATTCGAACAAGACTTGTAATACATTGCCATATAATAAGTTACTCCGCTGCCGTCAGGCGAATCCGCCAGCCGCGAACGGGAAGCGTGGCGGAGAGTTCCCGCAATCGCCCGTCGCGCCAGCCGTAGGTCACCTCGAGCCGGTCGTCGAACGTGCGCGACTCCGCCGGGTCCGGCCAGACCGCGCACATCAGCCGTCCGTCGGCGAGGTCGAGGCGAAACGCTCCAGTCGTGAGCGTCCCCGCCACCCCACCGTCGACGGGAACGAGCGACACCACGCCGTCGCCGGCCGAGATGCCGGTCGCCCGCGCCACACCCGTCGCCCATCTGCCCGCCGTCCCCGTCCCCTGCCGAATCAGCTCGTCCACCGCGTCGCCCTCGTACAGGCGCGCGTGTTCGCGGTCGAACACGCGCAACGTGTCCCGCGCCATCGTCACCACGATGTCCTCGCGCTGTCCTCCGAAGAGCGTGGTTCCGCTGAACTCGAGCACGAGATCCCCCGCCGCATCGACGCGCAGCTGGAAGCGCCCGCGCACGCGGTATTGCTCGACGTCGAAGGTCGCGCGCCCCGCCAGCGACCACGGGCGCTCCGGCAGGCCGGCCGTGAGCAGCGAGTCGACCACACGGTCCGGGTTCCCGCCGGGAGCGGCGCGCGGCGCGCCCACGCGTTGCCGGCAACCCGCGCCGAGGCCCGCGGCGAGCACCACCAGCGCGGCGAGGCTAATTGCCGCGGCGTTGTGCGGACTCGATCTTCTCACGCAGTGATGCGCTGGGTTCCTGCAGCTCGCTCGAGTGGCGATATGCGGCCAACGCCTCCGGGTAGCGCGAAAGCGCGGCGTACGCGTCGCCGAGGTGTTCCAGAATCACGGGGTCGTCGGCGATGATGCGGACCGCCCGCTCGAGCTCGCTGGCCGCGCGCCCGTACTCGCCCCGCCGGAAGTAGATCCACCCGAGGCTGTCGAGGTAGTAGCCGTTGGCCGGTTCCTTCGCCAGCGCCTTGCGCACGAGCGCCTCGGCGTGCTCGAGGTCCTTTCCCATCTCCGCGAGCAGGTACCCGTAGAAGTTGCACACCGCCGCGTCGTCGGGCACCAGCGCGTAGAGTTCGACCAGCAGACGCTCGGCGTCTTCCCAGCGTCCCTGCTTCTCGTGCACGGATGCGAGGTTGAACATCGCGCCGCGATCCCCCGGCTTGAGCTCGTTCGCGCGCGCGAGGTGGACGCGCGCGCCTTCCAGGGAATCCACGCTCGAATAGGCCATGCCCACCATGAACTGCGCGTCGAAATCGTCGCGCGGGGCGAGCGTCGACGCTCGCTCGAGCAAGGTTCCGACCTCCGCCTTCGAGAGCTCGACGCGGGCCCCTTTCGCGCCGGGCGTATCGCGGGCGAAGAACAGCGCCAGGTAGTTGCGATAATCCTCGGGGCCGGCGGCAATCGCCCGCTCGAAATACCCTCGCGCTTCGGCCGCGTCCCCGGTTCGCAGACTCAGATCTCCGAGAATCCGAGCCAGCTCGGTGCTTTGCGGCGACTTCTGGTAGAGGCCCTGGAAGACACCCTTCGCCGATTCGAATTCACCCGCCTCGAAATAGAGACGCCCGAGCAGGAGCTCGGTCTCCTCGCCGGCCGGTCCGTCCACCCGTTCGGCTTCGAGGATCCGGATGCCGTCGGCGTAGCGGCCGGCCGCCAGGTAGGCCTCCGCCAGTTTCGCGCGCGCCATCGGGGGAGCGTCCCCGCGCGCGACCAGGCCTTCGAGCACCGGGAGCGCGTCTTCCAGCCGGCCTTCGGACTCGAGCAGTCGCACCAGCTGCTCGATCGCCCGGGGTTCTCCCGCGTCGAGTTCGAGCGCGGCGCGAAACGCCTCCTCCGCCTCTCGTGGCCGCCCGGCCTCCACCAGCAGTTCCCCCCGCAGGGTGTGGAGCTCCGGAATCGACGGATCGAGGCGCACACACGCCTCCACCGCGCCGATGGCGCGCTCGAGGTCTCCCTCCTCCAGATACAGGCTCGCCAGCATCCGCTCGGATTCGACGGAAGCGACCCCCGACTCGCGCGCACGCTCGAGATAGCGGATCGACGCGGCCGGGTCGCGACGGCCGTAGCTGACCCGCGCGCGCAGCAGCAGCATGTCGAGGCGCGCCGGATCCGCTTTCAGCACCCGCTCCGCGATGCGATCCGCGTGGTCTACGTCGCGGACCGCGTAGTATGCCCGGGCCAGGCACGCTCCCACCGGCGGCGATTCCCCGCTCGTCCGCCACGCGGCGAGCAACGGGTCGATGGCCTGGTCGGGATGCCCGCTCTCGAGCAGATACACGCCCGCGGCAAAACTGCCGAGCGTGGCCGCCCCGTCCACGTCGCGGGTTGCGTCCGCCGGCGCTGCCAGGGAAACGCCTGCGCCCGGCGCGGCCAACGCGCAGCACACGAAGGCGATACGGCATGCCCGTGCAAAAGTCGCCCATCTCAAAAACCGAGTTTGCGTGATTCGCATAAGAGCTAGTAACTTAGCTTCAGTGTAACAGGTGACCATCGTGCTGACAACGACGCGACCTCATGGACGTTCGGTGCTCGTTCGCACTCTCGCCCTGATCGTCGCGGCGGGGTGCATCTCCGGCTGCTACACGATTTTCAGGCACCCGGCGATCATGGAGATGAGCTTCCGGCGCCCCGCGCCGGACCAGCCCTGCACGGCCTGCCACGCGTCCGGGGAGCGAATCGGTTTTCTCCGCCCCAACGCGCTCGCCCCCGAACCCTCACCGTGGGGAGATCTCGAGCATCCCTGGTGGATCGATCGAGCCGACTTCCCCGATACCGCGCGAGGTGACGGTGGCACGTCGCACTGACCGGTACGCGCGCGCGGCGGCCGCCTGCATCAGCGCTCTGCTCCTCGCGCCGGGCGCGAGCGCGCAGTCCGAGGACGTCGCGGTCCAATTCGAGGACTTCGGATTCACCGCGCTCCCGGACCCATCGGCGCGGGCGAACGCAATTTCTGCACCGGCCGCCCTGGTCTCCGACGTGACCGCGCTCCTGTACAACCCGGCCGGCCTCTCGCGGGTCAAGCGGCGCAACGCGAGCATTTCCTACGCCTGGCGCAGTCAGGACTGCGACTACGCGTTCGGCGGCCAGTCGGAAACCTCGACGGCAGACGCGTCGGGGCTGGGTTTCGCCGGCTTTGCGTTTCCCATCCCCGTGCTGCGCGGGAGCCTCGTGCCGGCGGTGTCGGTCCACCGGGCATTCTCCAGCGAGCGGGTGCTGAGCTACCACGGCCTCAACCTTCCCGACGGACGCGACGACACGTACTTACTCCAGCAGTCGGGCGCGACCTACGCGTACACGCTCGGGGTGAGCGTGGACGTATCCGGCACGTTTTCCCTGGGCGGGGCCCTGTCGTTCCTGGACGGGGACATCGACGTGCTCCGCCAGTACGATACCCGGCCCCACCTTCCCCAGCCGCAGCCGCAAACGTTCGTGATGGACTCGGCGCAGCTCCAGGTCACCGGAGTCGTCGGCAAGCTGGGCCTCGAGGTCTACGCCCACCGTCATCTGCAACTCGCGGTGGTGTTGACCTCGCGGCAACCGCTGGAAGTGAGTGGAACCCGGGTGCAGGAGGTCACCACCCAGGTCGACAACGACGTCGGTTCGTTCACTCGCGAGACCACGACGCCGTCCACCGAATACGTGCTCCCCTACCGCCTCGACGCGGCGATGGCCGTGCCGTGGAAGACGATCACGCTCGCCGCCCAGGTGGGGTACGCCGACTGGACCCAGGCCACGATCGATGGCCACCGCATTCGCACCCAGGGCGGCGAGGAGGTGTTGCGCTCGGTGGTCGACCTGCGCGGGGGCGTGGAATGGTCGGTGCCGGTTCGGGGGCTGCGGGTGCGAGCAGGTATCGCCCGCGCCCGCGGGGCGCTTTCGTTCATGCAGGCCGACCGCATCGACGAGGACCGTCTGGAACGGATCGCCGCCGAATCAGGACGTACGCGGGTGTCGCTGGGCGCGGGCCTGCTGGTCGGGACGCGGGTGACACTGGACGCCGCGTACGAAAACGTCCAGGGGGAGCGTAGCACCGAGACCGTCGGTGAGCGTGTCGACGGGCAGGGAGTGCTCCTGCAAGGGTCGTACTGGTTCTAGCCGCTTAGCGCTTGCGCGACGTTCCCCCGAGGAGCGCCAGGTAGGCGTCGTCCAATCGGCCCATCACGTCTTCGCTCAACCCGCCTCCGTCCTGGAGCGCGCGGTTGTAGACTTCCTCCAGGTAACGGCACAGCGAAACCTGGCGACCCTCGATCTGCTCGTCGACGAGCGCGATCAGCTCCGCGCGCCGGCGCAGGAAATCGGGGTCGCTTTCCTCGCGACGAGCCACGTTGTGGAAGTAATCGTTGAGGAGATTCAGCCAGTACGCGTCGTGCTCGCCCCCGTTGTCGAACACACAACCGGGGCGATCGAGAAAGCAGTAGCCGTAAACGAGATACGTGCACTGCAGCATTCCCTGCAGAAAGAAGCGACGGAAGCAATCCGGGCTCGTCTCGTCGAGGCGACACGGGAGCTGGCAGTCGCGGCACAGGCGAACATTGTCGCCCCCGTACACGTACGGGGCGGCGGGAACACGAATCTCGGGTCGGCCCATGGTTGCTGGAACCGGAAGCGTCGCGGCGGCGGTCAGCCCTCCGCGCCGGCGTTGATCAGCCGGCGGTACGCTTCCTTCGCGGCCTCCTGTTCCGCGTTCTTCTTGGTCTTCCCCGTACCCTGGCCCAGGATATTACCTTTCACCACGACTTCGACCACGAACAGTTTGTCGTGGTCGGGCCCGGTGGTCGAATGCACCCGGTAGCGCGGAGGCACCTTGTGCAGCGCCTGAATGTATTCCTGCAAGTGGCTCTTATAATTGAAACTATCTTCCCGTGAGGTCTGGTCCTCCAGGTCCTCCGGCAGCACCTTCAGGATGCACCGCTTGGCCGCCTCGAAACCACCGTCGATGAATACCGCTCCAAAGACCGCCTCGAGCGTATCCGACAGGACGCTATCCATCGTCTGCACGCCCGCGCGCTGCGCGTTGTCGCTCACCAACACGAACGCGCCCAGGTCGAGCTCCTTGCCCCGATCCGCCAGCGCCTGCTTGCTCACGATGACGGACTTCATCTTCGTCAACTCGCCCTCCGTCTTGTCGGGATAACGATGGTACAAACAGTCGTTGACCACCAGCGACAACACCGAATCGCCGAGGAATTCCATGCGCTCGTTCGAGCGCAACGCGACGTTCGACTCCAGCCCCGCGTAATACGAACGGTGCATCAGCGAGGCGATCAGGAGCGAGCGATCGCGGAAGCGATAGCCGATGATGTCCTCGAGCAGGGCGAGGCGTTCGCGCTCCATCGGCGCGGGAGTGGAGTCTGGGGTGAAGCGCGAAAAGAGTCTTCGAAGCGCGCCCCGCATGTCGGTCTGTCAGGCTCCCGCGTATCGCCGCACGGCGATGGTGACGTTGTGCCCCCCGAAGCCGAAGGAGTTCGAAAGCGCGACGTCGACCACCGCTCGGCGCGCGCGATTGGGCACGTAATCGAGGTCGCACTGCGGGTCCGGGTTCTCCTGGTTGATCGTGGGCGGAACGATCCCGTCGCGGATGGCGAGCACGCAGAACACCAGCTCCACCGCCGCCGCCGCCCCGAGCAGATGGCCGACCATCGACTTGGTCGAGCTCACCATCATCTTGTACGCGTGCTCGCCGAAGACCCGCTTGATGGCCGCGGTTTCGCTCGCGTCGTTGAGCTCGGTGCTGGTGCCGTGCGCATTGATATACTGCACGTCGCCCGGCGCGATTCCCGCGTCGGTGACCGCCATCTGCATCGCTCGCACCGCCCCCTCTCCGTCGGGAGCCGGCGAGGTCATGTGGTACGCGTCCCCCGAGAGGCCGACGCCCACAACCTCCGCCATGATGATCGCCCCTCGCGCGCGCGCGTGCTCCAGTTCTTCGAGCAGGAGTGTCCCGGCCCCCTCGCCGATCACGAAGCCGTCGCGGTCGCGGTCGAACGGCCGCGAGGCCCGTGCCGGGTCGTCGTTGCGCCGCGAAAGCGCCCTCACGGAACAGAAGCCGGCGAGCGACATGGGCGTCACCGCCGCCTCGGTGCCGCCCGTCACCACCGCGTCGGCGTGGCCGGCCTTGATCAGCAGGTAGGCGTCCGCGATGGCGTTGCCCCCCGACGCGCACGCAGAGACCGTCGCGTAGTTGGGCCCTTTGAGCCCGAAGGCGATCGAGACATAGCCGGACGGCATGTCGGCGATCATCATCGGAATGAAGAACGGGCTGACTTTGTCGGGGCCGCGTTCGCGCAGAATTGTGTGCTGCTTTTCGAAGGTCGCAATCCCTCCGATGCCCGAGCCGATCACGACGCCGATGCGGTTGCGGTCGAGTGAATCGAAGTCGATACCGGCCAGCGCCTGTCGCGTGGCCGCCATCGCGAGGTGCACCGTGCGGTCGGTGCGCTTGCTGTCCTTGGCGTCCATGAACTCGAGCGGCTCGAAGTTGCGGACCTCGGCGGCGAAGCGCGTCGAAAACGCGGATGCGTCGAAACTCGTGATCGGGCCGACGCCGCCGCGCCCCGCCACCAGCGCATTCCAGGTGTCGACGGTGCTGTGGCCGCACGCCGTCACCAGACCGACGCCGGTGACGACAACGCGCCTTGGGCTTTTCGTCAGAGCCATACCTGTCCTGACCGCGCCCCCGGGGGCGCCGTGCGCGGCGAGCGCGCGCGTCCCTAGCCGACCTTCGAGTTGATGTAGTCGATCGCGTTCTGCACGGTCTTGATCTTCTCGGCCTCTTCGTCTGGAATGTCGAGACCGAATTCGTCTTCCAGCGCCATGACCAGCTCGACGGTATCCAGTGAATCGGCTTTCAGGTCTTCCGCGAACCGGGCGTCGGTCGTTATCTGATCTGCATTCACGGAGAGTTTTTCCTCGATGATCTTCTTGACCTTGGCTTCGATATCCGACATGTGAACGGTCACCTCCTGTTGACGCTAGCGCGCCATCACCAAACCGCCATCGCAGTTGATCACCTGGCCCGTCAGATAACTCGCCAGGTCCGACACGAGAAACATGACTACATCGGCGACGTCCCGGGTCTCGCCGAAACGGCCGAGCGGGATCATCCCCTTCATTTGCGCCTGGGTCTCCTCCGACAACGCGTCGGTCATCGCCGTGCGGATGAAACCGGGCGCCACCGCGTTCACCCGCACCCCGCGCGGGGCGAACTCCCGGGCGAGCGACTTCGTCAGGCCGATCAGGCCCGCCTTGCTCGCCGCGTAGTTGGCCTGCCCCGCGTTGCCCATCTGCCCCACCACCGACGCGATGCTGACGATGCTGCCGGCGCGCTGCTTGAGCATCACCGGAGCGAACACCTTGGTCACGTTGAACGCGCCGGTCAGATTCACCGCCATGACCTGCCCCCAATCGTCCGGGGTCATGCGCACGAACAGGCGATCGCGGGCGATCCCCGCGTTGTTCACCAGCACGTCAACCCGGCCGAAGTCTTCGATCACCCGGCGCCCGATCGCTTCGGAATCGTCGTAAGACGACACGTCGCAGCGGTACCCGCGCGCCACCCCGCCCCGCCCGGCCACCTCGGCGGCCGAACCCACCACCGTCTCCTCGATCACGTCGAGCATGGCCAGCGACGCCCCCGCGCTGGCCAGCCGGTCGGAAATCTCGCGCCCGATTCCCCGGGCCGCCCCCGTCACGACCGCGACTTTTCCGGAAAGTTCCATGGTGACCAAACGCCCGGCGGCCGTGCCGCCGCCCACGTTTATATCAGACCGCTCCGACCTGCGAAAACAAAAAGTTCAACGGGCCGGTAGCGCGTCGCAGCGCGAGAGGGACGTCACCTCGACCCCGTCCACGATTCGCTTCATGAGCCCCCCCAGCACCGCCCCGGGCCCGACTTCGAATACCGGCGTCCGCGCACGCGCCGCGAACACGCGCATTCCCTGGGTCCACCGCACCGGCGACGAAAGTTGCCGTGCGAGCAGCTCTACCACTCGCGACGCGTCGTCGACCACGTCTCCGGTCACGTTCGTGACCCAGGGCACGCGCAGCGGCGCCACCGGGAACGAGTCCAGAAAACCGCGAAACTCGGCGACCACCGCTTCCATCAGCGGTGAATGAAACGCGCCGCTGACCGGCAGCTTCAGCGCGCGCTTGGCGCCGCGAGCCTTGCACACCTCACACGCCCGCTCGACCGCGGCGACGTCGCCGGAAATTGCGAACTGGGAAGGCGAGTTGTAGTTCGCCACCACGACCGTGCCGCCCGCCTCGCGCAGGCACGCGTTCACCTGCGCCTCGTCGAGACCGATGATCGCCGCCATGGTGCCCGGCCGTTCGACGCCGGCGTCGTACATCAGCTCGCCGCGCCGGCGCACGATCTTCAGCGCGTCGAGGGGATCCAGGCACCCGGCGGCCACCAGCGCCGAAAATTCGCCCAGGCTGTGCCCGGCCACGATCGACGGCTTCACCCCGCGCGCCCCGAGCACGGCCAGGATCGCGATGCTGTGGAGCAGAATCGCGGGCTGGGCATTGCGCGTCTGCGTGAGCTCGTCCAGGTCACCGGTGAACGACAGCGTGGAAATGTCGAATCCGAGCGCGCCGTTGGCGCGCCGATACAGCTCGCGCGCCTCCGGGAAGTCGTCGTAGTAGTCCTTCCCCATCCCGACGAACTGCGAGCCCTGGCCCGGGAACAGCATTCCCACTGGTGTCGACATCGATCCGCTCCGCGCCGTGCTAGATCGAGTGCTTGAACAGCACGGATCCCCACGTGAATCCGCCGCCGAACCCGGCAAACACCACCCGGTCGCCGCGCCGGAGGCGTCCCGCGCGGACCACCTCGTCGTACGCGGTCGGGACGGTCGCCGACGACGTGTTGCCGAACCGATCGAGGTTGACGACGACCTTGTCGGCCGGGATCTCGAGGCGCTCGACCACCGCGTCGATGATGCGAACGTTGGCCTGGTGCGGTATGAACAGCGCTATGTCGTCGACGGTGCACCCCGCCCCGTCCATGGCGGCACGCGCCGCGTCGGCCATGGCGCGCACGGCCCACTTGAAAACGCCGTCGCCCTTCATCTTGATGAACTGGGAGTGTTCCATGGCGGTGGCGGAGTCGAACGGATGCCGGGACCCGCCGGTCGGAATGCACAGGAGGTCGGCCAGCGACCCGTCGCTCCCCATGTGGGTGGCGATGATGCCGTCGCCCACCGGGCACGCTTCCATCACCGCCGCACCGGCCCCGTCGCCGAAGAGCACGCACGTCGCCCGGTCGCTCCAGTCGACAAACTTGCTCAGCACCTCCGAGCCCACGACCAGCACGCGATTCATCTGCCCGGATGCGATCATGCCGTGGGCGAGAATAACGCCGTAGATGAAGCCGCTGCACGCGGCGCTGATGTCGAACGCGGCCGCGTTCGTCGCCCCCAGCCGATCCTGCAGGATCGTCGCGGTCGCCGGAAACGGCATGTCGCCGGTGACGGTACCGAGAATGATCCCGTCCAGTTGCTTCGGGTCGGTGCCGGCCATATCCAGCGCGGCCCGCGCCGCCACCAGCGCCAGGTCGGAACACGCCTGGTCGGCGCTGGCGATACGCCGTTCCTTGATTCCGGTCCGGGTCGTGATCCACTCGTCCGACGTTTCCACCATCTGCTCGAGGTCGTGGTTGGTCATCACGCGCTCGGGGAAGTAGCGACCGGTGCCGATGATGCGTGAAGATCTAAGTGACGCTGGCAACATGCTCCACTCCGGCGGCGAATCGCTCCTCGATGTGACGGTTGACGTCGGCATTGACGGACCGGGCCGCCGCCAGAATGGCGTTCGTGATCGCCCGCTGCGAGCTCTTCCCGTGCGAGATGATGACGACGCCGTTGGCGCCCAGCAGCGGGGCGCCCCCGTATTCCGCGTAGTCCAGCTGCGAACGAATCGACGCGAACGCGCGCATCATCAAGAGCGCGCCCGCTTTCGCCAGCACCCCGCGACGGATCTCGTCGCGGACGAGATGGGATAGAAAGGAATAGATGCTCTCGGAGAACTTGAGGATGACGTTGCCGACGAAACCGTCGCACACCACCACATCCGCCGCCCCGTCGAACACGTCGCGCCCTTCGACGTTGCCCACGAACTGCACGCGCCGATCCGCCTCCAGCAGGGCGTAGGCGTCTCGCACCAGCTCGTTGCCCTTGCTCCTCTCTTCCCCGATGTTGAGCAGCCCGACGCGCGGGCGCGCGATGCCGAGGTGATGTTCGGCGTACACCGAGCCCATGATGGCGAACTGGACCAGGTTTTTCGGGGTGCACTCGTGGTTGGCGCCCACGTCCAGCACCACCGCGCCCCGGCGCTTGTTCGGCCACAGCGTGGAGATCGCCGGGCGCGATACTCCGCGGAGCCTCCCGACTGTGATCAACGCGCTGGCCACCACCGCGCCGGTGTTGCCCGCGCTCACCATCGCCTGCGCCTTCCCCTCCCGCACCAGGCGCAGCGCCACCGTGATGGACGCGTCCTTCTTGCGCCGAATCGCCTGCGCGGGGGATTCGTGCATGTCGATCGTCTCGGAGGCGTGGACGATCTCGACCAGCGCCGGGTCGACGCCGCGGACCAGCGGGCGCAGCTCCTCTTCCCGGCCCACCAGGATCAGCTGGATGCCGCTCGCGCGCGTGCGCGCCGCCTCGATCGCACCGGGCACGACGACCGCGGGGCCCCTGTCGCCACCCATCGCGTCAACGGCGATCCGCACCCATCACCTCTTAGAGTTCTTCTTCGATGCGGACGACTTCGCGCCCCGCGTAGAACCCGCAGTTCGGACAAACGCTGTGCGGGGTCTTCGGCTGACCGCAGTGCGAGCACTTGGTGAGCCCCGGAGCCTCGGCCTTCCAGTTGGTGCGACGCTTGCGCTTGCGCGTCTTCGAATGTCTTCGTTTTGGCAGTCCCATGACCTCTCCTTGACACAAAAAAAACAGCCCGCGCGAGGGGCGTCCCCCGCGCGGTGTCCATCCGCTACTTCAACTTCTTCAGTGCGTCCCAGCGCTCGTCCGCCGGCGACTCGCACGTACACGCGTCGGTATTGCGGTTGGCCCCGCACACGGGGCACAGGCCGCGGCACTCCTCGCTGCACACGATGATCATCGGCGTGTTCACGACGATGGCCTCGTGGACGAACGGGTCGAACTCCACCTCGTACTGCTGGGCCGCGAGGAATACCACGTCGTCCCCGCCGTCCCCCGGCTCACCGCGCCGCACCATCAGGTCGAACTCCCCGCGCACCGTGTGGCGCACCGGAACCAGGCAGCGTTGACACGCGGTTACGATCGCCCCCTCGACGGCGGCGTGGAAGAGGAACCCGCCCCCCGATTGACGATAGTCAATCCCGACCGTCCACGGAACGTGTATCGGTCCGGCGACTGGATCATCCACCGTGGTGACACCCGCTCCGGCCAGATGGCCGTCCGCTGCAGCGAGCTCACGGATGTCGACGATCACGCCCGTCCCCACCCTTCGTAACCCGCTCGGCGACCTGCACTTTCGTCCGGGTCGCGTCGACTCTAGGCCCCACCGAATGCAATTTCAAGCTCTTTCTCGGCCGACGCGGGCGAGTCGGAACCGTGTACCGCATTGTTTTGCAATGACTTGCCATACATGTGCCGGATCGTGCCGGGTCGCGCGTCGGCGGGATTCGTGGCCCCGATCAACTCCCGCACCCGCGCCACCGCGTCGTCCGCCTCGACCTCGAGGGCGACGACCGGACCGGAGGTAATGTACGACACCAGTTCCCCGAAGAACGGTCGCGCGCGGTGTACGTCGTAGAACCGCTCGGCGGTCTGTTTCGAGAAGCGCGCCGTGGCGAGGCGCGTGATGCGAAAGCGGCTCCTCTCGACCATCGAGACGATCTCGCCCACGCGACCGTCGGCGACCGCGTCGGGCTTTATCATGAGCAACGTCTTCACCGCAGACTCCTTTCTCCGCTCACGCCCGCCGCAGCGCGGGTGCCGCGGCGGCTACGAGCGAAACTATTTCCGAAGGCACCTTCGCCACCCGCACACCCGCCGCGGAGAGCGCGGCGATCTTCTCGGCGGCGGTGCCGCTTCCCCCGGTGACGATCGCGCCGGCGTGGCCCATGCGCTTGCCCGTGGGTGCGGTCTGCCCGGCGATGAACGAAACCACCGGTTTGGACATCTTCTCGCGGATGAATGCGGCGGCTTCTTCCTCGTCGCTCCCGCCGATTTCGCCGATCATTACCACCGCTTCGGTCTCCGCATCCCCCTCGAACATGCGCAGCACGTCGATGAAGTTGGTGCCGATCACCGGGTCGCCGCCGATCCCAATGCACGTCGACTGACCGATTCCGGCCCGCGTGAGCTGGAAAACAACCTCGTAGGTCAGCGTGCCGCTGCGCGACACGACGCCCACCGAACCCGGCAGCACGATCGACGCGGGGAGAATGCCGACCTTGACGCGTGAGCGGGGCGCGATGAGCCCCGGGCAGTTGGGGCCGAGGAGACGCGCGCCGCGCTCCTTCACGAAGGCCGCCGCGCGCAGCATGTCGCGCACGGCAACCCCCTCGGTGATGCACACGATCACGCGCACGCCCGCGTCGGCCGCCTCGCAGATCGCGTCGGCGGCGAAGGGGGCCCGCACGTAGATCACGGAGGTGTTGGCGCCGGTCGCGTCGACGGCGCCGTGAACCGATTCGAAAATCGGGACGTCGCCTTCGAAGCTCGTGCCTCCCTTGCCCGGCGTCACCCCCGCGACGAGATTCGTCCCGTAGGCGCGCATCTGGCTCGCGTGAAACGATCCGTCGCGGCCGGTGATCCCCTGCACCACCAGGCGCGTGCTCTTGTCGATCATGACGCTCACAGTTTTTTCCTCCGCCTTTTCGGCTAACCCGCCAGCTCGATGGCCTTCTTCACCGCTTCGTCCATGGTCTCGGCGGCGTGGAGGCTCGGGATCTGCCGCAGGATTTCCCGGGCCTCGACTTCGTTGGTGCCGGTCAGACGCACCACCACCGGCTGCTTCAACTTCATCTGGGCGAACGCGGTGACCAGACCGCGGGCCACGTCGTCGCAGCGGGTGATGCCGCCGAAGATGTTGAACAGAATCGAACGAACGCTCGGGTCCTCCAGAATGATGGAGAGCGCGCTGACCACCTTTTCCGGGCGTGAACTCCCGCCGATGTCGAGGAAGTTGGCCGGCTGCCCGCCGTAGGTCTTCACCAGGTCCATGGTGGCCATCGCCAGCCCGGCCCCGTTGACCACGCACCCGACGTTGCCGGAGAGCCGCACGAACGACAGCCCCTCCGCGCGCGCGCGCACCTCACCCGCGTCTTCCGCCCCCACGTCGCGCATCGCCTCGATCTCGGGGTGGCGGTAGAGCGCGTTGTCGTCGAAGTTGAGCTTGGCGTCGACCGCGACCACGCGCCGGTCGGCCGTCACCACCAGCGGGTTGATCTCGGCCAGGCTCGCGTCGAGGTCGTCGTAGAGGCGGTAGAGCTTCTCGATGATGTCGGCCGTGGGGCGCGCGAGCTCCGCGTCGCCCATCAGTGACATCGCAAGCCGCCGCAGCTGGAACGGGTGCGCGCCGTAGCGCGGGTCCACCCACACCCGCTGGATCGCGCCCGGGTTGTCGCGAGCGGTCACTTCGATCTCGACCCCGCCCTCGGCCGACGCCATGATCAGCGGCTGGTGCGCGCGGCGATCGAGGATCACGCCGACATAGATCTCGCGCGCGATGTCGACCGCCTCGGTGACCAGCACCCGCCGCACCTTCTCGCCCTTGATGTCGAGCCCGAGAATCTGCGCGGCCTTCTCGCGGGCCTCCTTCGGAGTCTGCGCGATCTTGACGCCACCCGCCTTCCCGCGCCCGCCCACGAGCACCTGCGCCTTGACCACCACCGGCTTGCCGATCTTCGCTGCCTCCGCCTCCGCGCGTTCGGGCGTGTCGACGACGATTCCCGGTGGCACCGGAATCCCGGCGCGGGCGAACAACTCCTTGGCCTGATACTCGTGGATCTTCATGCCTTCTCCTTGGTACGTGCGCCGCTCGTCGTCTGTCAGGCAGCCGCACGCGGGTGTTTGCCCACGAACTCCTGCACCACGTCGGACAGAGTGGGGTGGCCGATTTCCTCCAGCGCGTAGGTCACGCGCAGGCACGGCTTGTCGATGCGGACCAGGCGGGTCAGGTCGATGGGCGTGCCCACCAGCACCACGTCGCAGGGCACGGCCGCGATCGTGCGCTCCAAATCCTCGATTTGCGCATCTCCGTACCCCATCGCGGGGAGCAGCGGACCGATGGCCGGGTAGGCGCGAAACGTGTCGGCGAGCTCGCCCACCGCGTACGGGCGGGGGTCGACCACCGTCGCGGCGCCGTGCTGCCTGGCGGCCACCATCGCGGCGCCGTAACGCATTTCGCCGTGGGTGACGGTCGGTCCGTCCTCGACGCAGAGAACCCGACGCCCGGCGATCAACCCGGCGTCACCCTGCACCGTGACCAGCGACCGGGCGCGCACCACTGTCGCGCGCGGGTTTCGCGACGCGACGTTGCGCAGCACCTCTTCCACACCCGCCGGCGACGCCGAGTCCATCTTGTTCACGACCACCACGTCGGCGCGGTAGAGGTTCGTCTCCCCCGGGTAATAGCGGATCTCGTGGCCCGGACGGTGCGGGTCCACCACCACGATCCACACCGACGGACGATAGAACGGCAGGTCGTTGTTGCCTCCGTCCCAGAGGATCACGTCGGCTTCCTTCTCCGCTTCCTTGAGAATCAACGCGTAGTCGACTCCGGCGAACACGACGCTCCCCGCCGCGATGTGGTGCTCGTACTCCTCCCGCTCTTCGATGGTGCAGTGGGCCCGGGCGAGGTCGTCGTAGGATCCCAGCCGCTGCACCGCCTGCGCCGCCAGGTCTCCGTACGGCATGGGGTGGCGCACGACCACCACGCGGTAGCCCTGTGCGCGCAGCAGCTCGGCCATGCGGCGCGTGGTCTGGCTCTTCCCGCTCCCGGTGCGAACCGCACACACCGCGATCACCGGCCGGACGCTCGCCAGCATGGTGCGGTTGGCGCCGAGGAGGACGAAATCGGCGCCAAGCGCGTTGACCAGCGCGGCCCGCTGCATGACGTGCTCATACGATGCGTCGCTGTACGAGAATATCGCGGCGTCGACGCGTTCGCGCTCGAACAGCGCCGGAATCTCGGACGCGGGCACGATCGGGATCCCGGCCGGGTAGGCCTCCCCGGCCAGACCCGGCGGGTACGTCCGCCCCTCGATGTGCGGGATCTGCGTCGCCGTGAACGCGACCACCTCCACCTTCGGGTTGTGCCGGTAGAGAACATTGAAATTGTGAAAGTCGCGCCCCGCCGCACCCATGATGACGATTCGTTCCCGTGACATGATTACCGCCCGCCGCCGCTCACGAGCGGCCCGGCCTTTCCGTCATTCGTCTGACGATGTCCGACGTCGAGTATCCCGGACGCATCGGGAGGCGAACCACGCGGCCGCCCGCCGCCAACACGACGTCTTCTCCCACGATCGCGCCGGGTCCGTATTCAGCGCCTTTGACCAGCACGTCCGGCTGCACGCGGCGGATCGGTTCGATGGGCGTGTCGCCCTCGAACACCGTGACCGCGTCTACCCACCGCAGCGCGAGCAGGAGCTCCGCGCGTTCGGCGGCCGGATAGATCGGCCGGCCGCGCCCCTTGAGCCTCGCAACCGATGCATCGTCGTTGATGGCGACCATCAACACGTCGCCCAGGGCGGCCGCGTCTTCGAGCAGCGCAAGGTGCCCGGGGTGCAGCAGGTCGAAACACCCGTTGGTAAACACAATCCGACGTCCCCCGCGGCGCCACTCGTCCGCGACGCGCTCCAGCCCGTCGGCCGAAACCACGCTGTGCCCGGTCCCGCCCATTGTCATTCGAAGGCCGCGACCAGGTCCGCGGCGGACAGCGTCGACGTGCCCACTTCCTTGATGACTTCGCCCGCCGCCTGATTGGCCATCACGACGCCGTCGACGATGTCCACTCCCGTCGCGAGCGCCGCCGCGAGCACGCTGATCACGGTGTCGCCGGCGCCGGTGACGTCGTACACCTCCTTGGCCACGGTGGGAATGTGGACCTCACGGTCCCCCCCCGTCGCACCCCGGGCGTCGCCCCGGCAATACAGACTCATGCCGTCCTCGCCGCGCGTCACCAACAGTGCACCCAGTTCCATCCGACGCACGACGTCGAACGCGAGCGCGGACGGATCGTTTCCCTTGCGGTAGTCGATCCCGGCGGACTGTTGCGCTTCGCGCGCGTTCGGCGTGATCACGGTCACACCCCGGTACCAGGGAAAATGCGGGATGTGCGGGTCGACGAGGACGGGCTTCCCCAGACCCCGCCATCGGGCCACCAGCTCGCGAAACTCCGCTTCCACCACCACCCCCTTGCCGTAGTCGGACACGACCAGGCCCTGACAGCTCTCGGCGAGCGCACTGGCGCGGTCGTAGAGCGCCCGCCGCGTGGCCGCGTCGAGCGCGTCGTCGCTCTCGAAATCCGCCCGCACGACCTGCTGGTTGCGGGCGATGATGCGCACCTTCTTGGTGGTGGCGCGCCCGCGACATTCCGCCAGGCCGGCGGTCTCGATTCCCCGTTTCTCGAGCATGCGCGCGACTTCGCGCCCGTCGCGATCGGCGCCCCGCACCGCCACCACCTCCGCACCCACTCCCAGCGCGCGCAGGTTGGCGGCCACGTTAGCGGCGCCGCCGAGCCGCCGGCTACGACGCGTGACGCGCACCACCGGCACCGGCGCCTCGGGCGAAATGCGCTCGACGTCACCCCAGAAGTATCGATCCAGCATCACGTCGCCCAGTACCGCGACGCGCGCGGCCGCGAATCGATCCACGTATCTGCGGACCTGCTCGGCGGGCAGACGCGGACGCGTGTGAGGCGTGTGACTCAAGGTGCTCCTCAAAAAAATGGCCCTGACCACGAAGGACCGGGCGGGAAGGTTCCTGACGGGCGGCGTACCGCGTGGAAACGCGGCTGAACGTAGCACGGGGTGGGTCCCCTGTCAAGGTGCCCGGCGCCGGGTGGAACTCACCACCGGCGTCGGACGAGGTCGTCGAGGCGCCCCGCGGAGGGGGGACGCCGATGTGTCACATCCTGTGCAACCGGACGCGGGCTACTTGTACAACGCCTTGATCGCGCCCCAGGTGCTCGTCTCCGTGGACACGATCCCTTCCACGACGAACTCGAGCGAGTAGGACTGAATGATGGCGTTCGTCTGCTGGATGACGAAACAGTAGTCGCCTGGATCGAGCTGAGGCATGTCCAACGCGTATGTCGTCACCGATCGATCTACAAAGCGAGGCAGGATATCGCTGCCGAGATCCCCAAACTCGACGTGAATGCCGGCCAGAAAGAAAGCGTTCGTGGACCCGCTCGGGATATAGCTCGTCGTTCCCGCGTTGAACGCGGCGAAACTGAGGTTGTCCGGCGAATACACGAGCAGGTTCAACCCGCTGAGCACCTGATTCGCGCCGATGGTGAACCGCAGGTAGTCCCGGTCCCCGGACGTGGTCGTCCCGATGACCGTGTTCCCGCCCAGCGCAAATGCCAGCAGCGTCGGCGCTGCGTTATTGCTCGAGAGGTCCCCGTTGACCGACTCGTCGTGAACGACGGCAGCACGTGCGGGCGCCGCAAGAGCCGCCAACAGGGCAACAATCGCAAAGGTCTTCATCGTAACGCTCCTTGGTGTGTGGACGGGGGCTAATCGCACGAGAGAAGGTGCACTCCACAATCCCGGTCCGCTGTCCGGGCCATGCCCCGAGCTCGGCCTCGGGCTGACCGCGACATCATAGCAGGTTTCTGGTCACTTTTGGAAGTGAACCCTTGTGAATGTGCGGTGCGGGTCGACGAGGACGGGTCTGTCCAGGCGCCCGGCGCCGAGTGGACGTCACCACCCGGCGTCGGCGAAATCATCGAGGCCCCGGTGGCGGGACACCCACTCGTCGTCCCGTGGGCGCCGGGGGCGCGTTACTTGTACAGCGCCTTGACGGCACCCCAGGTAGAGTTCTCCGTGGGCAGGGTTCCCTCCACGATGAATTCGAGGGAATAGTACTGAATGATGGCGTTCAGTTGCTGGATGATGAAACAGTAATCACCGGGGCCGAGCTTCGGTTCAGTCAACGCATACGTCGTCACCGACCGGTCCACGAAGCGCGGCAGGATATCGGTTCCTGCATCCGCACCCTCGACGTGGATACCGGCCAGGAAGAAAGCGTTCGTGGAACCGCTCGGGACGTAGCCCGTCGTGCCCGCGTTGAACGCGGCGAACCCGAGGTTGTTCGGCGAATATACCGGCAGGTTCAACCCGCTGAGCACCTGGCCCGGGGCGATCGTGAACCGGAGGAAGTCCCGGTCCCCGGACGTGGTCGTCCCGATGACGGTGTTCCCGCCCAGGGCAAACGCCAGCAGGGTCGGGGTCGCGGCAGTGCTCGAGAGGTCCCCGTTGATCGATTCGTCGTGGATCACGGCAGCGCTCGCGGGCGCCGCGAAAGCAGCCAGCAAGACAACAAGCGCACAGATTTTCATGGCAACGCTCCTTGATGCGTAAGCGAGTTGTGGGGGGTCGGCCGGCGTGGGAGGAATCCGCGCCACGCGCCCCGCATGCGGCCCTGAGTTCGCCAGACAATTATAGCAGTTTCGGGATCACTCTTGGGACTGGATGCCGTGAACATGCCGGATTAGTTTTGCGAACGTCCAGCAGCCGTGCTAGATTCAGTCCCTGCCTGACGACGGGTGTCTCGAGGAACAAGACCCAACCCGAAGGAGTCCCCGGTATGAACGCGGAACAGCGGACCGTCAATATCGAGATCGGTGATAAAGAGTGGGAAGGGGTCTATTCGAACTTCGTCATCATCACCCACTCCACCTCGGAGTTCGTCGTCGATTTTGCGCGCATGCTCCCGGGCGCTCCGAAGGCGAAGGTTTTCTCTCGCATCCTCATGACTCCCCAGAATGCCAAGGCACTCCTCACCACGCTCGAGCAGAATATCAAGCGCTTCGAGTCCGAGAACGGAGAGATCAAGCTCAGCCCCGGGGATCTCACCCGGGGACCGATCGGTTTCCAGCCCCAGCCGCCCTCGAAAAAGGATTAGGGTCCGGCCCCTGACCGCTGGTACCGAAGCGGTTCCCGCTTATACCGTCGAGGCCGTCTTCCAGCGCCGGTGCGGCCAGAAGTATTCCGTCGGGTGCCGGCGCACCTGCTCCGTGAGGCGATCCGTGCAGCGCCGGGTGAGGTCCAGCACGGCGGCGTCCTCGTCGAGCGCGGGGTCCGGATACAGCGGCGGCTCGACGATCGCCCGGTGGCGGCCCTTCTCCCGAAAGATGAACACCGGCACCACGGGGCAGCCGCGGCGAACGGCAAACAGCGCCGGTCCGCGAACCGTGGAGGCGGGACGGCCCAGGAACTCGACCATGACACCACCCTTGCGTGCATCCTGATCGAACAGGAGTGCCACGAAGCGCCCTTGTGCCAGCGATTGCATCACCTTGCGCAGCGCCGCCGTCCGGGTGATGATCTCGGCTCCCTGCCGGCGGCGCAAGTCGTTCATGACGTCGTCGATCCGCTCGTTGGTCTGCTGGCCCACCAGGAAGTCCACCGGAAAGCCGTGCGCCACCAGCCCCGCCGGCCACAACTCCCAGTGGCCGAAATGCCCGGACGCCAGGATGGCACCCGTTCCCGCCGCGCGAACGCGCTCGAGGTGCTCCAGCCCTTCATAGTCCACGCTCGCGAGCAGTCTCCGACGATCGAGGTGCCGAAACGCCGCGAACTCCATGAACGACCGTCCGAGGTTCGCGTACGAGGCGCGTCCGATCGCGGCCGCGTCCCCGGCTGACACCCCGAGCGCGCGCGTGATGTTATCCACGCTCACCGCGCGGCGCATGCGCACGACGTCGAACGCGAAGCGCCCCACGCCCGCGCCGATCGCCGAGGCGAGCGTGAGCGGCAGCGCCCCCGCCATCCACATCGCGCCACGAACCCCGGCGTACTCCACGAGTTGCCGGAACCGGCGGAGCCGGAGACGCACACTCATAGGCTTCCCCTTGTTCTGCCCTGACGATCCACGCGCGTGAAGCGATCCAACGGATCGCGGGTCACATGCCCGTCAATCTCCAGCCGCGCGAGGATTCCCTGCGCCCGCTCCACGTCGATCGCCGCCGCCAGGGCGATTTCGTCGACGCTGGCGGCGTTCGCGGCGACGTCAAACACGCGCGCGGTGTCGACGTCGAACGCCGGCGCGTCGAGACGCTCCGCCCGGGCGGGCGCGGATGCCCGCGAGCCGGCGAACGCGGCCAGCGCCGCCACGTTCGCGATCACGTCGTCCGCGTCCTCCACCAGGAACGCGCCCTCGCGCAGCAGCCGATTCGGTCCGGCGCTGCGAAAATCGCCGGGAAATCCCGGGACCGCTCCCACCTCGCGCCCCTGATCGAGCGCCCAGCGTGCCGTGATCAGCGCCCCGCTGCGCACCCCCCCCTCGACCACCACCACCGCGTCGCACAACCCGCTGATGATGCGATTTCGCTTCGGAAATACGTGCGCGAGCGCCTGCATTCCGCACGCCTGCTCCGACAGGACGCACCCGCGCTCCGCGACGCGTTGCATGAGGGCGCCGTTCTCCGGCGGGTAGACCACGTCGATGCCCGTGCCCAGCACGGCGATCGTGCCGCCGTCGACGTCGAGCGCGCCGCGGTGCGCCGCGGTATCGATGCCGCGCGCCAGCCCGCTCACCACCGTGATGCCGAGCATCGCGAGGCTTCGCGCCAGCCGCGTCGCCAACACCGTCCCCGCCGCCGTCGGCTTGCGGGTCCCCACGATCGCCACCGCCGGCAGGTGCGCGATCGCCATGTCTCCACGCACGAACAGGAAGCCGGGTGGTGTCGGAACCGATCGCAGCCGCGCCGGATAATCGGGGCTCTCGATCGATACGATTCGCGCGGCGCAACGATCCATCGCCTGCTGCTGCCTGTCGACTTCCACCGGGTCCGCCGTGGCCGATCCGGCCGCCACAAAACGAGTCAATGTGTCGTGCATCCCACCCATCACGCACCTCCCGTGTTCACCCGCGCCGATCGCGTTCCGGCTCACCCCTTGAGAAGCCGCGCGATCGCGTGCACCAGCGCCTCGATCCCCTGCCCGGACACCGCCGAAATCGGAATGGTTCTCTCGTGCAGGCGCAGGAGTTTCGCCTCCACTCCTTCCGTGCCACCGGGGAGCACGTCGCACTTGGTGAGCGCGAGAATGCTGGGGCGCTCCAGCAGCACCGGGTCGTGGTGCATGAGCTCGCCGCGCAGCATGTGGTATGCACCCTCCGGGTCGGGGTGCGCGACGTCGATCATGAACAGCAGCACGCGGCAGCGTTCGACGTGGCGGAGGAACTCCTTGCCCATGCCGCGCCCCCGGTGCGCGCCCTCGATCAGGCCGGGGATGTCGACCATCACGAATGACTCGTGCTCGCCGCTCCTCACGATGCCGAGCACCGGGGTGGTGGTCGTGAACGGGTAGTCGGCGACCTTGGGGTGGGCGGCGCTGATCGTGCTGATCAGCGTGGACTTGCCCGCGTTGGGTTCCCCTACCAGCCCCACGTCCGCGATGAGCTTGAGGGTGATCTCCACTCGCCGCGCTTCGCCGTCGCCGCCGTGCGTGTACTGTCGGGGCGTCTGGTTGCTCGGGCTCTTGAAGTGTTCGTTGCCGAGGCCCGGCTTCCCGCCACGGGCGATCACCATGCGGTCGCCGTCGTGCAGCAGCTCGCCCAGACGCTCCCCCGACTCCGCGTCCCGGAGCTCGGTGCCCAGCGGAACGACGATCAACGCGTCGGCCCCGTCGGCGCCGGTCTGGAGTTTGCCTCTGCCGTGCTCGCCGCGGCCGCCGCGGTAGTGCCGCTTATAATGGAGGTCGATCAGGGTGGTGATATCTCGCGACGCCGCGATCACCACGCTCCCGCCCCGCCCGCCGTTGCCCCCGTTGGGGCCGCCGCGCGGCGCAAACTTCTCGTGTCGAAATGACACGCATCCGTCCCCGCCGTCGCCGGCACGGACTTCCACGATTACATGGTCGATGAACACGCGCTCACCATCCCGGACACCACCGGAGGAAAAAGAAACGGGGGAGCCTCACGAAAAACAGCACGAGCGCTGGGAGGTAGGAGGTGAGAGGCTAGCAGACCGGGAGCGCCCGCGTCAACCGCCGCGGCGCGGCTTCCGGCGCCGGGCCCCGGCCCGGGAGTGCTTGGCGCGAAACGCCGCCAGCACCTGCGGGGGCACCAGGTGCGAGATGTCGCCGCCCAGCGCGAACACCTCGCGCACCAGCGAACTGTGCAGGTAGACGTACTGCTCGCTGGGCATGAGGAACACGGTTTCGAACCGGTCGTTCAACTTGCGGTTCATGAGGGCCATCATCAGCTCGTACTCGAAGTCGGATATGGCGCGCAGCCCGCGGATCACCACGTCGACCTTCTGGGTACGGAACTCGTCCGCGAGCAGCCCCTGGAAGCTCGTCACCGACACGTTGTCGACCGCACCGATGGACTGTCGCACCAGGCGCACGCGCTCGGCCAGGCTGAACGCGGCGCCCTTGCGCTTGGACTCCGCCACCGCGATCACGAGCTCGTCGAAGAGACGGCTCGCCCGGTGGATCAGGTCGACGTGCCCGTTGGTGATGGGGTCGAACGTCCCCGGGTAGAGAGCTCTTGCCACGCTGGCCTCCCTTTCACTCCCCGTGCGGACGGGGGACGAAGTACGAGAGCGTCGTGTCGCCGAAGCGGCGGTCGCGCTCGAGGACCATTCCGTCCGGCGGCGCCACCTCGACGCGCGTGCGGTGCTCGACGACCACCACGTCGAGGCGGGCAAATTCGGCCGCCCGCAGGCGCCGGATCACGTCGTCCGCGCCGCCGGCGTCGTAGGGCGGGTCGGCGAACACGATGGTCGCGTCCGCGAGCGGACACGGCGCCTGGTCCAGCACCGCGCCGACCGTGGCGCGATGGATCCGATAGCGCGCCGGCTCCACCCCGAGGCGCGCGAGGTTGGTCTGCAGGCATTCGATCGCGTCCCGCCCGCTCTCGACGAAGTGGGCAAACCGGGCACCCCGGCTCAGCGCCTCGATGCCGACCGCGCCCGCGCCCGCATACAGGTCGGCGAATACCGCACCCGCCACCCGTTCTCCCAGGGAATCAAACAACGATTCGCGGGTGCGCTGCGCGGTGGGACGAATCGCCGGCCCTGCGGGGTACGCAAGCGCGCGTCCCCTGAACGCCCCGGCCGATACCGTCACCGTGCGCGTTTGTGTTCGCTTGCCCACACGTCCGGTGATTCTAACGTCGAGATTCGCCGGGGTCCAATGCGAAACCAGAAGGGCGGGGGGCGCCGAGGCGAGGCCCCCGCCGGCGTCGTGCCGGCGGGGTGCGAGACGAAAGGACCGGCGGACAGACTACTCGGAGCTGCTGCTGCGCTGGACGGCGGTGGAGACGTGGAAGCGCTGGACGGCCTCGCCGCCGGTCGGGTCCGACACCCGCACCGCGACAGCGTAGTCGTTAGCGCCGTCGCTCGCTTCCGGGACCGTCCATTCGATGAGACCCCTGGCATCCATGGTCATGCCGGCGGGCGCGTCGACCAACTCGTACTTGAGCGCTTTCGGATCGGGCGACGACACTGTGACCTGATAGACGAAGCGTCGACCGGGATCGAGCGAGGTCGGCGGATTGGACGTAATGTCCGGAGCATTGCTCCCGATCTTGATGGGGTCCGATTTTAGCGGCGTCGACGAGTCGGTTCCGTCGCTGGCCGCGACCATCGCGAGCACGTTATCGCCCATCTGGAATCGCGACACATCGACGTTCGCGCCGGTTTCACCCGGCATTTCCCGGCCATTGCGGTACCACTGGTACGTGTAGCTAATGTCGTCCTGGTCGGCATCGACGGCGGAGACGTCGACGCGGATCACCGCGCTGGGCTCGGCCTGGAGGCTCGCCGACGCCGAAACCAGCCGGGGCCGGGTGTTCTGAATCCGAATCGAGGCCGTTCGCGCCGGCGCGGCGCCTTCGGCCACGACCACCTCGGCTTCGATCTCGTCGCCCTTCTTGAAGTGCTCGGGTGCGAGCGTCGTGGCGTTGACACCGCCGACTTCCGACCCGTTGACGAACCACCGGCACGACACCGGCGCCGGGTCCATCCGGTTCCGCCCCACGACCTGCACCAGCAGCGTGCTGTTGGCGTAGGCGCTGGTCGGCGTGATCACGACTTCGCCCGGCTTGGCCGCTTCCACCTGCACCGAAGCCGCGTGCTTGGACCGTCCGCTCATGGCGTAGATACCGCACGCGACCAGAACCACCGCGAGAATCCACCCGGCTCGTTTCATTTCGCTCCTCCCGATAAATCAATGCGGACGCTCCCCCGCGCGGGGGAGCGTCCACCGTGTGAGAACTCTCGGCAGCCGCCGAACCGCGGCGCTAGCGCGCCCGGCTCGGATCCGCCTCGACGTCGGGCAGCGTCGTCTCGGAATAGTCCTGAGACGACTCGGTCTCGGACACTATCACCGAGGTCGCGAACATCTTGCCCCTGCGCACGACGCCGCTCGCGTACACGCCCGCCGACGTCACCACCGCTCCCTCGTCGAGGAAGCCGGTGCCGACCTGGTAGGGGCGTACGCCGTCGGCGATTTCGACCGACTCGGTGCCGAGCAACACGCTGCCGCTGAGCGCCCCGGAGTAGACCCCGGAGACGCTGAACTTGGTTGCCCGCACGGACCGTCCCCGTTCGGAGGGGATGCCCTTCGACGCGTGCGACGGCCCGAACACGAGTCCCGCGGCGAGCGCGGCGAGGACGGCGATGCTAGTCTTTCTGTTTTTCATGCTGTTTCACCTCGGGTCTAGTACTGCTGCCGGTACGAACGCACGATGAGCGGCTTGATCTCACCCAGCGCGTCGCTGATGTGAATGCGCGTGTCGGCGCCCTGAACCAACACCTTTTCGTTGGCGATGTCGATGACCGGGCGGGCGGCCGGGCCGTCCCCGATCTCCGTCGAGCGGGTGCCGACGGTATCGTTGGAATCGTCGTCGTCCCCGTCGTGCACCGCGCCGTTGCGGAACTTGACCGCGTACAGCCACGAGGTTCCACCGGCCTTGCACGGCTCGTCGTTGGGGGCGAACGAGATGAAGTACACGATCCCCGCCACCAGCGCGACCGGCTCGGTCACGCGCTCGCCGTCGAAGACGTTGAGATCGAAGTACCACCCGCGCGCGCCCGCCACATTGTTGACGGCGTCCGTCTGGTCGACCAGGTCGCCCTGGTCGAGCGTCTGGCCGCTGTGGTTGTCGATCACGCAGTAGAAGTTCTGGTCGCTGGTGTCACTCATGTCAGCCGGGTCGAGATACTTGCCCGTTCCGAAGTAGATGAACACCGAGTTGTCGTAGTCCACCGTGACCACCGGTTGGGCCGAGATGGGCTGCCCCGGTGTCTGGAAGAGCAGGCTCGTGCTCGGATTGTTTCCGGTCAGATCCACCCGCCACAGGTGACCCACCATGTCGGCCACGTACAGGAGGTCGTCGTAGCCGTCGAACTCGAGATCCACCGCCGTGCACGAGGTGGCCATGTTGGTGGTGTTGATGTCGCTCAGCGTGGTGGACCACACCGACGACCCGTCCGCCATGTCGAACCCGATCAGGTTGGCCTGTCCGCTGGCGTCGTAGCCCGAGCCGACGAAGGCCAGAAACCGGCCGTCGGACTTCATGCGCACGACCTCCGGAAGCGACCAGGACTCGATGACCTGGGAGAGGTTGTTCTCCCAGAGGAACTCCGGATTGAGCGGGTCGGTGACGTCGAGGGCAAAGTAGGCCGCGCCACCCTGCCGTTCCCCACCCAGCAGTACCGTCTTCCACTCTCCACCCAGGTAGCAGTCGAACGCCTTGGGCGAGAGGTTGACGCTGTACTCGTGACAGTAACCCGGGTCGGCCAGCTCATCGAGATGATCGAGCTGATCGTGCGGGATGTACGCCCACAGTTCCTCGCCGGTCTCCGACGAGAAGCAGTGCACCATCCCGTCGTTGGCGCCCACGTAGAGGACGGGTTCTCGGTCCTCGAGCGCGTCGCGGAACGCCACGTAACTGTTCTGCATATAGAAAGACGACGGAGCGCCCACCGGCACCGGCGACGAATCGATGATGTCGCCGAGCAGCCAGCCCTCGCGATCGCGATACCCCGCCACCGTCTCGCCGCGCGTCCAGTTGATGACGTTGGTGGCGATGGCATCGCTGGCCACACCCATGGAGGGCCGAAGCGTGCTGGCGTACGTCGTCGTGAAGTCGACCTTCTGGCCATTCACCGAGGTGAAGATCGTGCGCGTGGACGGGGTCCGGTCGGCAAGGAGCTGCCCCGCCTCCCAGGCCGGCGCCTCGCCGTCCTGGTACGGAAGCTGGAATGCCTCGAGATAACCCTTCCAATCGCTCGGGGTGAACTTGCTGCGGTAGAGCTGGTCTTCCGCCTCGCCCTCGGTGGACACGACCGCCACCGCCGAGCCCGCGGAAATGCGGCTGACGATATCGCGGAGCACGCGGTCCAGGCTCTCGGCTATTTCGGCCGCGTTGTTGGCGCTGAAGTACGCGCCGTCGCCGGCGGCCGCGGTCTGGGCCAGCACGGGAGCGTCGATGTTCATGCCCACGCAGTACGTCACCACGTACTGGTCGCCGTCCATAACGTTGTCGGCGATCAGGTCGTTATCGTGCATGTAGCGCGCGACGTCGACCATGTAATCCGAACAATTATCCGAGTTCGGATTGGGCGCGCCGAGCTGCGAGCAGGAGGCGGGAACACCGTCGGTAAGATACGACGAGACATTGATGTCCTGCGTCGGGAAACCGTCGGTGGCCACGACCACGAAGTTCTTCTGACACTCGTACTGGATGACGCCGGGCGTCTTGTAGTAGTCGAGGATGTCCTCCATGCTCTCGCCCAGCGGAGTCCACGATTCCGCGTGGATGTTGTTGACCGCGTTCGTGATGGTCGCGATGCTGGTTCCCAGCGCCGCGAGCCGCGTGCCGCCGTTGTCCCCGTTGAACTTGTACAGCCCGAAGCGGATCTTGGGGCTGGCGTTCGCCAGGATATGCATTGACGGCCGCCTTCGCCACCTGGATACGGGTGAACCGCGGCACGGCGGCGCGCTGCGCCGTCGTGGCGTTGTAAAAGATCCAGTTCAGGTAGTTGCCGCTGTAGACCCCGTCCTCGCCCGCGTCGCTGTCGACCAGGTACACGGTCGGCGTGGTCTTGAGGCTGCTCTTGAAGCTGCGCGGGCTGTACGTCCCGTCGTTGGCCACGGTGTAGTCCGTGGTCCTGGTCAAGTTGCCACTGTAGTTGACCTTCGGGTTGTATGCGTCGTGGTACATCCCCTCGTTCATGCTGCCCGAGCTGTCGAGCAGAATGATGACGTTGGCGTCCACGGCACCCTGCTGGATGAACAGCGGATACTCGCACTCACCCGCGCGGGCGGGAGCCAGGCCACAGGCCGCAGCCATGATCCCCACCAGCGCGGAAATGACAAATCCCAGTCCGAACACATTGTGTTTACGCATGTCTAATACCCCTGCTTGAAGAGTCTGCTCGCTTGGACTTCCAGCATTGCCGAGCTTTCCTTGGCACTCGCCCCTTCGGAGTCGATGGTATAGTCGAAGTCGCGAAACTCCTTGCTATAGCCGGGGCGAAACCGCACGCGATCGAACGCGATGTCGTACTTGTATTTGTTTTCCTCATAATTTCCAGAGCTATAGAGATCCGAATAGTCGGCCAGCGATTTCACGTTGTTGTCGGCGTCGATGGTCGCCGGCGCCTTGGCCAGGAGGCGAAGCCAGTTGATGGCCTCTTCCGTTCCTGCGTCCGACGCGTTGAACGAGCGCGTGTGCGTATACTCGTTGTGCGCGATGCGCTTCTCCGAGGTGGCCACCATCGCGATGACGGCGGCGGCCACGGTGAGCCCGGTGATGAAGAACAGCGCGGTCACCAGCGCGCTACCCCTGTCGTTTCGAGTCATGAGCGACATAAACCTACTCCTTGGCGCTTCTGTCTAGTCGTTGCGCAGCGTCACGCGCGTGTCCGCGGTAACCTCGCCGCCGCGGTCGGTTTGTGTGGTCAGCGTGATGCCGATCGACTTGACGCGGTCCAGGTCGGCGGCGGCGATCGGTGTTGCCAGCGGCTGATCGGTCGCGTCGAAATACGTGAACGAAAAACTGGACACGTTTCGGATCATGACCTGCGGACCCGTCCCGGGGTCGCGAATGACCGCCTGCTGGCCGGCGTCGTAGTAGTAGAGGACGTTTTCCGAAGGCTCTACCGTTTCGATGGCGCGGTCGCCGTCGTAGTCCGCCTGTACGTGCGCGCTGTCCGCCTTCGCTGCGAGCAGCGGCGCGAAACCCGCAAGTCCGGGGTCACACCCGGCCGTCCGCAGCTCGGTGACCATGACCGAGAGTCCGACGCGCGCGTTCATCTGCTGGCCCGCCCGCACTGCGGTTGTGCCGTAGAGACGGTTGGAGGAGAAGAACACGCCGTTCAAGACCGCCAGCACAATCCCGAAGATCATTACGGCCATGATGAGCTCGACGAGCGTCACGCCCTTTTCGCCCAACCGGGCGAGGCCGCTTCCGTGGCATATGGTTGATTTCTTGTTCATCGCATCGACAACCGGTTGATGACTGCTATGCTCATGGGCCGGCCACGCTCGGTCCAGTTGACCGTGACGGTGACCTGGTCGAGCCCCAGGGAAACGTTCTGCACGCTTTGTATCCATTGATAGTTGCCGACAACTCCCGTGTCGGTAGCCGCAACCCCGAAGCCCAACGTCTTCGCGGTCTCCATCTGGAGCTGGGCCAGCGCGAGAGCCTCGGTCTGGCGCCCCGAATCGACCACTTCCTGCTGCGCCCGCGTCTGTACGAAGGCGAGCGGCAGCAATCCGATCGCCAGGACGACGAGCACCACCATCAGCTCGACGAGGCTGAAACCGCGCTCGTCGCCCTGCCGAATCATGCGGGAATGATCAGTACGCATGTTCGACCGATCCGGTGGGGAGCACGCTGACGCCCTTGGTTCCGGCGTTGCCGGACATGGTGATGTTGGCGGCATCCGAGAGTCCCCACGCGTAGAAGTTCGGATTCACGTCGGCCGCGAAGGCGACCCCGCTGGGCGCCGTAATGGTCCGGACCACGCTGCCGTCCGACGTATCCACGATGCTGTACGAGTCCGGCTGGAACTGCATTGAGAAGGTCCGCCGGTTCGAGATGGCCAGCGACCGCGCGTAGTAGATGTCGGCGATCATCTGGTTGCGTGCTCCGTCCAGGCGGGTCCGTTTGAGGTAGCCCGAGAACGCCGGAACCGCGATCGCGGTCATGATCCCGATGACGGCGACCACCACCATGATCTCGGTGAGCGTGTATCCCGCTCGCCCCAAATTGCCAGACTTCGGACGCATACTCATCACGGGCTGGGTCGCTGCAAGCGATGTGCCACGTTTCTGGGGGCGCCCGGGGCCCCAACCCACCCCAACCGACAACCCCCGGCCGCACCGGCGCCGGCCCTCCGGAAGCGCGTGCGCCATCTGGCCACGCATCCTGCCCGCCCGGCTCAGCCAGGCCACTGGCTCACGCCGGCCCGGAAACGCAAGGCGGCGGAGCGCTATGCACTCCGCCGCCTGGCACGAACCCACCCACGGGTTTCACTCTCGGAGAACGGGCCTACCCCACCAGTTTCGGGGTCACGAAGATGATCAGCTCGCGCTTCTGCTTGGTCTTCGACTCGTAGCGGAAGAGCGGGCCGAGCAGCGGCACGTCCTTGAGGACCGGCACGCCGGAGCGCAGCGAGCTTTCGACCTCGCTGATCAGGCCGCCGATGACCGCCGTCTCGCCGTTGCCGACGACGACGCGGGTATCGGCTTCCTGCAGGCTGATGATCACGCCACCCTGAACCGTCGCCTGCGAGGACAGGTCCGACAGCTCCGGATGGAGGTCCATGGTGATGGTTCCGTCGTCGTTGACGTGCGGAGTCACCATCAGGATGACGCCGATCTTCTTCAACTCGGTGATCGGATTACCCGCCTCGTCACTGACGATGAGGGGAATCTCCTTGCCGACCATGATCCGGGCCTGCTGGTTGTCGGCCGTGGTCACGTGCGGGTTGGAGACGATGTTGGCCTTGTTGTCCTTCTCGAGCGCCTCGAGCACCAGATTCAACTCGCCCCACGACTGCACGGTTCCGGCGCGAAGCGTTCCAAATGGATCCGCCAGGCGCTGGCCGGTCACGATGTCGCCGGCCCCGTTGTTGCCGAACTGGAGATTCATCGCTTCCCAGTTCACGCCGAGTTCACGGGTGGCCTGGTGGTCGACGTCGACCATCTTGGCCACGATCTCCACCTGGCGAAGCTTCTGGTCCATATCCTTGATGATCTGAACCAGCCGGTCGATATTCGCCGGAACCTCGGCGATCACGACGGAGTTTGTTCCCTTCTCCGCCTCGACCTTGCCGCGCGGCGTGGTGCTCTTGCTCAACGCCTGCTTGACTTCGGTCGCGTTCAGGTAGTTCAGCTTGACCACCTGGGTGCGCAGCGACGCCATTTCCTCTTTCTTGCGCTCCACGGTGACGGCCTTGACTTCGTCCTCCTGGAGCTGGTCGACAGGGGCGACACGGATGATGCCGTAGTCTTCGCGCCACCCGTACCCCTGGCTCTTGAGGATGGTGTCGAGCGCTTCCTTCCACGGCACGTTCTTCAGGTGAATGACCACCGCGCCCTCGACTTCGGGGCCGGCGATAATGTTGACGCCCGAGAACTCGGAAACGCTGCGCAGCACCGTCTTGATGTCGGCGCCCTGGACGTCGATGGTCATGGCCTGATTGGACAGCGTGCTGCCGTAGACCGGAGTGGACATCTCGGCGGCAACGCGGGTCGTGTTCCGTGCCATGGCGATATCGTCCTTGGCGGGCACCGCCTCGTTCTCCGAGGGGGCCGGCCACGCGTTCGAGAGCTCGTCATCCGCCGACGACGTCGCGGGCTGCGCCTGCCATTCGTCGGCCGCCGGCTGCGGCGCGGGCTCGACCGGCTTCGCTTCCGCTTCGGCCGGCTGGGGTGCGGCCTCGGCCGGCTGCGCGGGAGGCGTCGTCACCTCGGCGACCGAGTCGGCCGCCGGGGCGGGAGCCGCCGCGGGCGCCGCGCTCGCGGGGGCCGGCGCGGGAGCGGCAGTCGGCGCGTCGCCGAAGAGGCTCGCGCCCATGACCTCCGCCGTCTGCGAGAAGCTCACCTCGAGAGCGGTACCCCTGCGGGTCACCTTATAATGAGTGCCGTCCGCCAGCTCGAAGACGACTCGCGTCACCAGGTCGGGCTCGGACTTGAACTGGCTCGCGCGTATCGCGGTCACGAGCTTGCCGTCCGCCGTCAGCGTCTGGGGCTCGACCAGGTTACGCACGCCCACCAGATCAATCACCAGCCGCGAGGGCTCGGTCATCGTGTATTCCTGGTACTGGACGACGCCCGACGGGTTGATCGTGTAGGTCGTCGACGTCGGCGTCTGCGCGAGCTCGACCTTGTCGAGCTTCGTCACTTCGCCGCCGGCCACCGACGCCAGCGCGACCAGGCCCGCGACCAGCGTCGCGAGGATAGTCACTTGTATTCCAGACAGTCTTTTCATCGTTCCACTCCTTCTTATCGACCAATGAGGCGCAGTCTGACTGTCGTCGTCTGACCGAAGTTGGTGACGCGAGCCACCAGTTCATCTTCGCCGATCGAAACCACGCTGCCGTTGTGCACGCGGTCACCGACGCGCAGAATGTAGCTGTACCCCTGCGTGTCCTCGAGCAGGGCAAAGCGATCCACTTCGCCACGCACGACACCGACCAGTTGCACGGCGCTCAAGTTGACCAGGTCCATCTTGTCGCTCTGGTTGAAGGCGCCCTCCACCAGCGACCGGAACGGATCCCGATGGTTGAATGCATCGTAGTAGTAGAGGTTTTCACGCAGGACGACCTTGCCCTCGGCGTTGACCGTGGGCGTCACCGTCGCGGGGCTGCCCGGAGCCGGCACCGCCGTCGAGTCCGCGGGCGCGCTCACCTGCGCGCGCACCAGTACCGCGAAGGACGCGGCGCAGAGGAACGCGGCGGCAATGCTAGTCGTTGCTCGCGTGCTGATCATTGACGGTCTCATTGGTAACACCTCCGAGCAGCGTATAGGCGGTGAGGGTGAATTTCGCTTCCACCGTGTTGTTGGAGCGGCTGGCGACGTTCTTGGTCGCGTCGTCCGCCTTCTTCTTGCTGGTGCTGGTCTTCTTCTTCCCGCCCTTCAACTCCTTGGGCTGGCCCAGAACCATGTCCGACACGTTCACGATGCGATCCATGTTGGCGAGGCGGCCGATGAAGGATCCCACCTGGTGGTAGTTGCCCCGCACGGTCACCGCGATCGGGTGCTCGGAATGGAATTCCTTGGTGATGACCGCCTTGGGCTCGAACAGCGCGAATTCGACCCCGGCGCGGCTTCCCGCCATGGTCACCTGCCGCAGCAGTTCGGGCATTTCCTTCTCTTCGGGGAGGAGCTCCTGCGCCGCGAGCCACTGATCGTGGAGGCGCTCATACTCCGCCTCCAGCCGCGCGAGGTCGCCGACAACCTTGCGCGCTTTCTCTACCTCGGCCGCGAGGCGCTCGTGCTCGACTTCGAGCTGCGCGATCTTCGCCTTGCGCGCCGGGTAGCTGAACGGCAGGAACGAGGTACCGAAGTACACGTATCCCGCGGCGATCAACGCGACCACGCCGATTGCGATTTTTTGTGTCTTTGGATCTTTGAGGCTCATGGTTACCCTTCCCTCTATGCCTGGTCGGCGGTCCGACACCGCCGTTCGGTGTCGTGCATCCGGTTCAGTCCACCAGTTTGGCGTTCAGATCGAACTTGACCACCCGGACGCTCTCGATCTCACCTTCCTGGGCGCGAACCAGCGCCACCTCCGCAAATCGGCCCGACCGCTCGAGACTCGTCATCAGATCGGCGATGATGAAGTTCGAGAAGGTGACGCCTTCGATCGTCAGCTTCGAGCCGCCGCTTTCGCTAACTTCCGTGATCCAGCAGTTGTCGGGCAGCGTGCCCGCCAGGTCGTTCATCATGCGCACCCGCTGGTACCGGTCCTTGTCCAGCGCGGCGATGATGGCCAGGCGCTTGTTGACTTCCTCGCGCTCCGCCTGGAGCTTGCGGATCCGGGCGAGCTGCGGCGCCAGGCGCTCGGACTCTTCTTTGAGGGCCGCGATCTTGGTTTCGTATTCCGTGATCTTGCGGCTCTGGAGCACCCAGATTCCCGCCACGGCGCCGGCGTACACGAAGATACCGAGCGACACCCACAGGACGGCGCCACCCGATATCGTCGGGAGACTGATCTTGCGCCGCGACGATCGTTCGTCGCTCGGGAGCAGGTTGATGCGAATCATCTACTTCGCCTCCCTTCGCAGCGCGAGACCGAGCGCGACCGTGAGCAGGGGTCCGACCCGCTCCACGTCGTCGCCCGTACCATCGAACAACCCCTCGGCGCGCGCCACCTGGGCGACGGCCGTGTTGGTCTGAAAGTCGATGCCGTGCTTTTCGGAAAGAATCTCGCGCAGGAACGGCACACACGCGCCGCCGCCCGAGAGCGCGGCGTGGTCGATCCGATCCGCGTCGCCCGCGGTCTTGAGGAAGGCGATCGACCGCTCGATTCCCATCGAGATGTCGTTGGCCGCCTCGGCGATGACCTGCCGGAACCGGTTCGGGTCGTCGATTTCAGCGGCACCGGAAAGCATGTTTTCCGCCTCTTCGAAGGTGACCCCGAGTTCGCGCTGCACGGCTTCGACGAACACGTTGCTGCCGACGCCGAGGTCGCGGGTAAAGTACGGGATGTTGTTTTGGATGATGTTGATGTTGGTCAGGTCGGAACCGATATTGACCAGGCCGATGACGCGGCCGGCGGTGCTGTGGCCGATCGATTCCACCGCGTTTTGAATCGCGAACGAGTCCACGTCGATGATCACCGGGGTGAGCCCGGCTTCCTTGACGATGGCCGCGTGCGCGTTGACCATTTCCTTCTTTGCGGCGACCAGCAGGATTTCCATCTGGTTGGCGCCGACGTCGTCGTTCAACACCTGAAAGTCGAGGCACACGTCGTCGATATCGAACGGAACGTGCTGCTCGGCCTCCCAGAAGATGGCCTCCTTGGCGTCGTCCGGGTTCATCTTGTCCATCACGACCTTCTTCACGATGACCGCGCGACCCGAGACGGCGGTGACGACGTTGCGGGTCGTGACCCCGGCCTTCGCCATGCATTCCTGGATGCCCTGGACGACAAGGCTCTGATCCATGATCTCGCCCTCGACGATCGCTTCGGTCGGCAGCTTCACGATTCCGTACTTCGTGAGCACCGGCTCGTCGTTGGAGTGATCGATTTCGACGACCTTGATCAGGCTGGAACCGATGTCCAGCCCGACGGACGTCTTGCTCTTGCGCGAGAACAACTTCATCACGTCACCAGCCTTGAGCTTTGTTCGGACGAACGACTCGCCCAGGTCGCACCGCTAAGTGAAACAGTCATGTGCAAATACAGCTTGCCGCGGGCGGCGATCTCGCAACAAACATGCCAGCGATGGGGCGAGCAACGGTGCATGCGTCCCCGTATTAACTGGCTATACCCGAACAAGTTATTGTCCGGCGTGCGCGTTTCGGCCCGCTCCGGGCGGGAGTCCGACGTGCAATCTGCATCCGCGCGACGTGCATTAGTGGGGGAGCCGGACCGCGCCCAGATAGAGGGCCAGCAGGCGTTCGCCGACGAACCACATGAGGCAGGCCGCCGGCGCGAGAAACGACCCGAACGCGACCGCGGTCTGCCCGTCGCCGCCTGCGCGGCGCATCAGGTAGACGCCATAGATGCTGCCCGCGGTCGCCGCCACCAGCAGCACCGCGAATACCATTTGCCAGCCGAGAAACGCCCCGATCATCGCCATGAGCTTCACGTCTCCCCCGCCCATCCCGTCGACCTTCCGCGCCGCCTTGTAGGCGAAAGCGATCAGGAGAATCAGCCCCGCCCCCACCGCCGAACCCACCAGCGAGTCGACCACGGTGAGGTCGAGACAGACCAACGCGCCCACCCAGCCGAGCAGGGTGCCCCCGATCGAAAGGGGATCCGGGATGATCTGATGTTCCCAGTCGATGAACGTGATCGCGATCATGATCGCGATGAAGGCGAACGCCCACGCACCCTCGAGGGTCCATCCGCCGAACGCCGTCGCGCCCACCGCGCCCACCCCGGTCAGCAGCTCCACCAGCGGGTAGCGAATCGGTATCTTCCAGCCGCACCGTCGACACCGGCCGCGGAGCAGCGCGTAGCTCGCCAGCGGCACGTTGTCGTACCACGCAATGGTCGCGCGGCACTGCGGGCACATCGACCGCCCTTTGACGACGGACTCGCCGCGGGGAACGCGATGGATGACCACGTTCAGGAAGCTCCCGATCAACGCGCCCGGCAGAAAAGCGAGCAGTGGCCACCCCAGGTCAGCTGTCATGGCGCACCTCCGCTTTCGGCCCCCGATGGCCACGCGCGTCCTCGCCGCTGCGCAACCGCTCGATGTAGCGCTGGGCCAGCTCGCGCATGTACGGCTGGTCCGTCTCCCGGGCCAATTCTTCCCACATCCGGATCGACGTCTCCGTGTGCCCCGCCTTCGAGTAAACGAACGCGGCAAAACGGCGCGCCTGGTCGCGGCCGCCGGGCATCCGCCCGGCGAGCTCGAAGTAGCGCGCCGCCTGCTCGGCGTCGTGCGCCACCGTGTAATGCAGGAAACCGATTTCGAACGGAAGCTCCCAGTCCTCCGGGTTGTGCTCCATGCCCCGCTTCAGGACCGCAACGCCACGCTCCAGGTCGCCCATGTCCTGCGCCATGACCACGGCGCCGAACAGGTATGGAAAGATGAAGTGGGGGTCGAGCTCGGTGACGATCTCGATCAAGCCGTCGAAGTAGGCGAGGTCGTGCTCGCTCTTCGCGTAGCCGCCGTAGTACTGCACGGCCTGGAACCAGGTCAGGTCGGCCGCGATCTCGCGGTAACCGAGCGAGGTCTGTTCGACGAGCTTCCCCGACGGGAGGTAGAGATTGCCCTCCAGGTAAGGGCGCACCCGATATTCCTGCACGTGGGCGGTGGCGAGCGCGAACGCCGCCACGACCCCCACGCCCAGGGGCACCGAGTTGCCGATCCGCAGGTGCATTAGCTCACTTCCCGCGCCCGAAACACCAGCGTCGCCAGATAGAGCACGACCGCGGTGTAGGCCAGTGCGTACAGGGTCACGGAGGTCATGAAGCCGTCTAGCAACGGGAGGTTGTGCACGGCTTCGGTGCGGATGTTCAAGAGCTCGAGGTTCGGGAGCAGATAGTAGGCGCCGGTGGCAACGATGCGCGGAACCGTTCCACCCATGCGCTCGGCAAACACGAGCAAGTCCGACGCGAAGTGCCCGCTCACGACGCACGCGATCGTGAACAGGGACCCCAGCAGTGGCGAGCTGAACGACGCGAAGAACGTGAGCAGCGCGGTCACCAGCGCGACCTCGAGCAGGGTCAGGTACACCGATCGCAAAATGTTCGCCGTCACCGCCGCCCCGCTCAGAACGAGCACCAGAAAATGCACCGCGGCCATCATCACCACCACCATCGCGATGGTGACCACCGTCCCGGCGTACTTGCCGAGCACGAATTCGACGCGCGAAATCGGCTTGGCGAGCAGCGCCCGCTGAATGCCCCGTTCCTTCTCCATGTGGAAGGAGCCGGCGCCCAGTAGCACGATCAGCACCACCGCGAAGATCGAGACCGCCGCCAGGCCGATGTCGACGACGATCTTCTGCTGCGCCCCGACGGCGAGCGGCGAGAGCACGTACGAGGAACCCATCAGCAGGGCCGCGAAAATCATGACCACCAGCAGGATGCGCTCCTGCAGGTAGCTTCGAACCGTGAATCGCGCCAGGGCGAGCATGGGCATGGTTACCGCCGGGTCAACGCCGGCTCGTGTTCTTCGGGCGCGGCGGCCGGGGTTGCGGTCGTCGCGCCGACGGCGTCGACAAACACGTCCTCCAGCCGCGTGCGCACGGGCCTCACTTCGACCACGCGTCCGTTGGACGCATACACGTCGGCGACCAGCGCCTTGAGCTTCTGGTCGCCGGCGCAGCGCACGATCATCAAGTTGTCGCGCGTGAATACCGACTCGACGCCGTACTCGCGGGTGTGGAGCCGGCGTTCGTCGAGCCCGGCAATCGTGACTTCCATCTGGGTCGTGTGGTCGGAGTAGACCTCGTTGAGGTCGAGCACGCGGGCGATCCTGCCCCCGCTCAGGATGCCGACGCGGTCGCACACCGCTTCGACATCGGGAACGATGTGGGACGACATCATGATGGTCTTGCCCTGGGCCTTGAGCGCCACCAGGAGTTCGCGCAGCTGCTTGCGCCCGACCGGGTCGAGGCCGCTGTAGGGCTCGTCCAATAGCAGCAGAGCCGGGTCGTTCATTAACGCGGTGGCAATTCCGAGGCGCTGCCGCATCCCCTTCGAGTAGTGCTGGATGCGGATGGCGCGCTTTTCGCCCAGGCCGACCAGCTCGATCAACTCGTCCGCCCGCGCGCGCGACGCGCGCCGGGACATGCGAAACAGATCCCCGACCAGCACGAGCATGTCGGCCGCGTTGAGCTGTGGGTAGAGCCCGACCTCCTCGCCCAGGTAGCCGATCCGCGCCCGGGTGGCGGAAGTGGCGCCTTCCTTCCCGAAGATCATCACGCGACCCTGGTCGGGCCGGAGCAGACCGAGAATGACTCTCATGGTGGTCGACTTCCCCGCCCCGTTGTGACCGAGGAAGCCGTAGACCTCTCCCGGCTCGAGGGTCAGGTCGACGCCGCGCAGAACGGGCGTGCGGACACCCCAGAATCCGGCCCGGAAGGCCTTATGGATGCCGTGAAGTTCGAGAATGGGCATGGTTGGTTTTCGGGCAAGGGCCCGCCTAAAGGTGCTAGTAGCAGGGTTCGTACCGATTCGCGCCCGGAAAAGACTCGGGGCGGGAGCCTTCCGGCTCCCGCCCCGTGTCGTTACGCGTCGACGCCCGGCTTACTGGCCGCTCGTCAGCGTGATGATGACCGTCACGCCGTCTTTGCCCAGCGCGTCGATGATGTAACCGTCCCAGGTACCGTCACCATCCGGGTCCTGAGGCTGGTAGCCAACCTGGCCAGCGCCTGCAGCCGCACCGTCGACCGGCGAGTCCGCAACGCGCGAGAACGGGTTGACCAGCTGCGCACCGGCCGGGAGCAGACCCGTGAGGGTCGTGCCACCGGGCGTCACGTCGGCAGCAACGTCGGCCGCGTACACGCCGTCGTTCTGGACCGAGAAGTCCTCGGCCGCAAGCTGCGTCGTGTGCGCGTTCGACTTCGCCGACGCCTCTTTGGCGCGCGACTGCATGTTGATGAAGTTCGGAATCGCGATGGCCGCGAGAATGCCGATGATCACAACGACGATCATCAGCTCGATGAGAGTGAAACCTTTGTTACGCACTGGACAACCTCCTATTTAGCTGTTGCGCGTAGGGTGAGTAACCATCCGGATCGTTCATCGATCCTGACCCACCAATGGGCAAGTCGCATGCCAACTCGATTCCTGCCCGCCCGCCTGTATCTCATGCTTCCTTCCTGTGTTGGCGACGCACCGCGCGTTCCCCACCGCCATCGCGCCGCCGCGCCGGGCGGAGCCGCCGCGCCCCGCGACGCAAAGTGCAGTTTGCCGGGAAGCTAGTCGCTCTCCACCAGCTCCTGCTCGTGTTCGTGCTCCTTGTCCATCTTGTCGAGCCCGTAGCGCTGTATCTTCCGGTAGAGGGTGGAGGCGTTGATCCCGAGGATCTGGCTTGCGCGCTTCTTCTGCCAGTTGGTGTCGTTGAGCACCTTGATCAGGTACTCCCGCTCGAGCTCGTCCAGGGTGACCTGGGCCCGTTCTGTGATCAGGTGGTTCGCACCCGACTCGCGCTGGCGGATCTTGTCGGGCAGCGACTCTACCGTGATGTGGGCCGACTCTTCGAGGATCACGGCCCGTTCGACCACGTTTTCCAGCTCGCGGACGTTGCCCGGCCAGTCGTAGCTCACCAGCACCTCCATGGCGTCCTTCGCGATTCCCTTCTGGCGTTCGCTGGGGAGGTCGTCGTTGTACTTGTGCAGGAAGTGCTGCACCAGGAGCGGAATGTCGTCCCGGCGCTTGCGCAGCGGCGGGAGGTGGACCGGGATCACGTTCAGGCGGTAGTACAGGTCGGCCCGGAAACGCTCGAGCTTGATCGCCTTCTCCAGGTCGGCGTTGGTGGCGGCGACCAGGCGCACGTCCACCTTGATCGGGTTGGTGCCGCCGACCGGGATCACCTCGCGCTCCTGGAGGACGCGGAGCAGCTTGACCTGAATCGTCGGGGAGGTTTCGCCGATCTCGTCCAGGAAGAACGTGCCGCCCTGGGCGACCTTGAACAGTCCTTCCTTGTCCCGAATCGCCCCGGTGAAGGAGCCCTTCACGTGACCGAACAGCTCGCTTTCGAGCAGGCTCTCCGGCAGCGCCCCGCAGTTGATGCTAACGAACGGGCCGTTCGCGCGTGACGAGCGGTAGTGGATCGCCCGCGCGATCAGCTCCTTGCCGGTGCCGCTCTCGCCGTAGATCAGAATGGTGGATTCGGTGTCGGCGACCTTGTCCACGAGCTGGAAGATCTTGTGCATCTCCTCGCTCTTGCCGATGATGGTCTTGAGGTCCCCGGACTTGCGCAGTTGCTTCTTGAGGAGCACGTTTTCGGTGCGCACCTTGCGCATGTCCAGCGCGTTTCGCACCACCATCTTGATTTCCTCGTTCTTGGCGTGCTTGATGAGATAGTGGAACGCGCCCTGGTTGACCGCCTCGATGGCCGTTTTCTGCGACGCGTACGCGGTCATGATCACCACCGGCATGGTCGGGTCGAGGCCCTTGATCTCCTTCAGCACCTCGATGCCGTCCATGCCGGTCATCTTGATGTCGGTCAGCACGACGTCGTACTTGCTCGCCGCGATTTCCTCAATCGCGCGCTTGCCGGTGTTGACGGTGGTGATCTCGTAGCCCTCCTTTCGAAGCATGATCGAAAGGAACTGGCACATGCTCTTCTCGTCGTCGACTACAAGAATGCGCTCTCCGGCCATGAAGCACTTCCCTTTCTATGGGACTCGAGTTACTTCGCGGCGGCGGCAACCTGCCGACTCGCCGCCGATCTCTTCGTTGCATCCGCCGGCGCACCCACCGGCAGCACAACCGTAAACTCAGCACCGCCGTTTTCGCGGTTGCGATACTCGATCACGCCCCCGTGGGCGACCACGATCTTGTTGGCGATCGCCAGCCCGAGGCCGGTGCCGCCCTCCTTGGTGGTGAAGAACGGCTCGAACATGCGCGCCATTTCCAGCGACTCGATTCCGGGCCCGCTGTCGGTGAACGAAACCCGCACCAGCCCGTGCTCCGACGCAAAGGCGGTGATCTCCAGGGTTCCCCGGTGGTCCATCGCCTCGCAGGCGTTGATCGCAAGATTCAGGAACACCTGCCGCATCTGCTCGTCGTCCATCCACACTTCCGGCAGCCGCGGGTGGCACTCCAGCCGGGTGCCTATGCCGTCGCTCTTCTCGGCGTTCTTCGACAATAGAGTGAGCGTCTCCTCGAGCGCCCGTTCCAGCTTCGTCGGGTACTTGCTCGGTGTTCGCAGCTTGGCGAAGTCGAGAAAGTCCGAGATGATGCGGTCCAGGCGGTCGGATTCGCGCATGATCAGCTCCATCAAACGCGTATTCTCGCCGTCGAGCTTCAGCTCGTTGTACAGCATCTCGATCGAGCCGCTGATCGAGGCCAGCGGGTTGCGCAACTCGTGCGCTATCCCGGCCGACAGCTCGCCGATCGCGGCCAGGCGGTCCGCCTTGCGGACGCGCTCCCGCATCTCGTGGACCTCGGTGAGGTCCTGGAACACCGCGATCGCGCCCCGCCGGCGCATGGAATCCTCGGTCAGAAACGAAATACTGATCCCCAGCGGCCGCGAGCCGCCAGCGCGCGTTCGCGCCACGATCTCCTTGCGGTGGGTGCCGCGCGTCGTCGCCAGCGCCGCGGTCAGTTCCCCCGCCAGGTCCGGTACCCGTTGCCCGAGCGCGTCCACCACGCTGCGCCCGATCACCTCGGCACCGCCGATTTCCAGAATGTCGCCAGCGGCGGCGTTCATCGTCACTACCCTTCCGCCTTCGTCGACGACCAGCACGCCGCTGCTCATATTCTCCAGGATGTAGTTCGTGTCGACCCGCAGCTGCTCGAGCGCGGTCTCGGCGTGCTCGAGCGCGCGGCCCTTGAGTTTGATCCGTTCGGCGAGATGGCCGCCCAGCGTTCCTACCAGGAAGAACATCGACGCGTGCATGTAGGCGTCGATCACGCCGCTGGTCCGGGACGTCGCGAACACTTCTTTCCCCGGCGGCGTCACCCAACCGTGCGCTTCCAGAGCCTGGTAGCCCACGAAGCACAGCGACGACAGCATCGCGGTGGCCAGCCCGCCCGGCATCGCCAGCACGAACGCCGCGGCGGCGATCGTGAGGCAGAAGACGGTGGTAAACTGCCCGCCCGCGCCGCCGCTGTAGTGGACGATTGCGACTTCCAGCGCGACGTCCGCCATCGTCACCGCCCACGCCACGCGCCGGGTCGGCGCTCCGAGTCGCGTCGCGCCGTAGGCGGCCGCGCCCACCAGCACGCTCAGCACCAGCACGGTGTAGAGCGGACGCACCGCGAAGGTTTCGTCGGTAAAGCCGACGATGGTAACCCCCGCGCCTACCACCAGGCTGGCGACGATCGTGCGCAGGACCAAAAACCTGTCCAGCGCGCGACGATCGTTGGGATCGGCCGCGTTCGCCCCCGCCACGTCCACGTCGTTGCCGGCCTACCCGTTGCCGACGATGGTCACGAGCTTGAACATCGGGAGGTACATCGCGATCAGCATGCCGCCGACCACCACGCCCATGATGACGATCATCACGGGCTCGATGACCGCGGTCAGCGCGTCGACGGCCGTGTCGACTTCGCTGTCGTAGAAGGTCGCGATCTTGTCCAGCATTTCATCGAGCGCGCCGGTCTGCTCGCCTACCGCGATCATCTGCGTCACCATCGGCGGGAACACGCCGCACTGCCGGAGCGGATCCGAGATCGTGTTGCCCTGGCTGATGCTTTCGCGCGTCGCCAGCACGGCTTGCTCGACCACGCGGTTGCCGGCGGTACGGGCCGTGATCTCCAATCCCGAGAGAATCGGAACACCGCTGGAAATGAGGGTCCCGAGTGTGCGCGTGAAGCGCGCGACCGAGCCCTTGCGAATCACCATCCCCAGCACCGGCATTTTCAAGAGCATGCGGTCAATATTCAAATGACCGGCGTCCGTCTTGTAGTAGCTCTTGATCGCCACTATGGCGCCAACGATGCCCGCGATGATCGCCCACCAGAAGTTGCGAAGGAAATCACTGAGCATGATGACGATCTGCGTCGGAAGCGGCAGCTTGCCGCCGAAGTCGGAAAACATCTTGGCGAAGGTCGGGATGATGAAGATGAGCATGAACGCGGTGGCGCCGATGGCCACCACCGCTACCACCGTCGGGTAGGTCAGGGCACTCTTGACCTTACGCTGCAACGCGTCGAGCTTCTCGAGGAACACGGCCAGCCGGGCCAGGATCACGTCGAGAATACCGCCGGCCTCGCCCGCCTCCACCATGTTGACGAAGAGCTGGTTGAAGATCTTGGGGTGTTTGGCCATCGCTTCGGCCAGCGTGGAGCCGCCCTCGACGTCGGTCATGACGCGGCCGATCGATTCCTTGAACACTTCCTTGTCGGACTGCTGCGACAGGATATCCAGGCACTGCACCATCGGCAGGCCGGCGTTGATCATGGTCGCAAACTGCCGCGTGAACACACTGATATCCTTGACGCCGATACGGTCCTTGAGCGGCAGGCGCATGTTGAGCTTGCTGGTCTTTTCCCGGACCGACGTGATGATGATCTTGCGTTTTCGCAGGTAGCCGACGAGCTCGTCCTTGTTCTCCGTGGCGTACTCGCCGGAGAGCAACTCACCGCTCGGGCTCCGTCCTTTCCATAGGTATGTCGTCGCCATCGTCTAAACCCCCTCGGGATTTCCCGTGTTCGCCGTGCTACCGAGAACCGACCGGCTGTCCCAACATCGTCGACAGCTCCTGCGGGTCGCTGGTTCTGCGCATTGCCTCGTCGAGATCGATTTCCTTTGACACCACCGCGTTGAAGAGCGCCTGATTCATGGTCTGCATGCCGTGCTTTTGCCCGGCCTGCATGAGCCCATATATCTGGTGGATCTTGTCGTCGCGGATGACGGCGCGGATGGCCGGGGTGCACACCATGACCTCGGTCACCAGCGCCCGCCCGCGCCCGCGCGCCCGCGGCACCAGCTGCTGCGCAAGGACCCCTTCCAGCACGAAGGCGAGCTGCGCGCGAACCTGGTTCTGCTGCGACGGTGGGAACGAATCCACGATGCGATTGATCGATTCGAAGGTGGAGTTGGTGTGGAGCGTGGCCAGCGTCAGATGCCCGGTTTCGGCGATGGTCAGCGCCGCCGACATGGTCTCGTGGTCGCGCATCTCACCCACCAGAATGACGTCGGGGTCCTGTCGCAGCACGTGCTTGAGGGCGGCCCCGAACGTCTCCGTGTCGGATTTGATCTCGCGCTGATTCACGATGCACTTCTTGTGCTGGTGAATGTATTCGACGGGATCCTCGATGGTGATGATGTGGCGCCGGCGCTCGCTGTTGATCTTGTCGATGATGCTGGCGAGCGTGGTCGACTTGCCCGAACCGGTGGGGCCGGTGACCAGCAGTAACCCCTGCTGCTTCTTGGAGAGCTGCTCCATGACCGCGGGCAGCCCCAGCTCGCGAAAGGTCCGTATCTCGTAGGGAATCTGCCGGATGGCGAGCCCCAGGCAGCCGCGTTGCAGGTACGCGTTGCCGCGAAACCGGCTCATCCCCTTCACGCCGAACGAAAAGTCCAGCTCCTTGGTCGCCTCGAAGCGCTTCTGCTGCTCCTCGTTGAGCACGCTGTAGGCAATCGCCTGCGTCTGCTCGGGTGTGAGCGCGGGGCGGTCGGTGGCGATTACCTCGCCGTCGACGCGCAGCATGGGCGGAAGCCCGGCCGTGATGTGAAGGTCGGAAGCGCCCTTCTCGATCATTTCCTGCAGGAGGTCGCGAAGATTCACCATGGTCATGTACTCTCCTCGAGTCTCGCTTTGACGGGTTGCACTACTGCTTGGCCGTTTCGCGCAGGACTTCCTCCAGCGATGTCAGCCCATTCTTGAACTTTTCGATGCCGTCCATCCGTAGGGTCAGCATGCCTTCCTTTACGGCGAGGTTCTTGATTTCGGAATTCGATCCGCGGTCGATGATCATCTCGCGCAGGGTGGGGCTGATTTCCATGACCTCGTACACGCCCACGCGGCCCTTGTAGCCGGTGTCGTTGCACGCCGGGCAGCCCTTGGGCTCGTAGATGCGCAGCTCGTCCGGATTTTCCATGATGCCCAGCTCGCGGAGCACCTCCGCGTGCACGTTCGCCGGCGTCTTGCACTTGTCGCACAGGCGGCGCACCAGTCGTTGCGCGATGATCAGCAGCACCGAACTCGACACCAGAAACGGCTCGATACCCATATCGACCAGTCGGTTGATCGAACTGGCGGCGTCGTTGGTGTGGAGCGTGCTCAGCACGAGGTGACCGGTGAGCGCCGCCTTGGTGGCGATCGACGCGGTGTCGAGGTCTCGAATCTCACCGACCATGATGATATTGGGGTCCTGACGAAGGAAGGCGCGCAGCGCCGCGGCGAACGATAGTCCAATCGCCTCGTGGACGTTGACCTGGTTGATCCCGGTGATGTTGTACTCGACCGGATCCTCGGCGGTCATGATGTTCGAATGGATCTTGTTGATCTTCTGCAGCGCGCTGTACAGCGTCGTCGACTTACCGGAACCCGTCGGCCCGGTCGCCAGCACCATGCCGTAAGGGCTCTCGATGGCGTTCACGAAGCGCGCCAGCGCCGAGGGGTGGAATCCCAGGCGCTGCAGGTCGATCTGCAGGTTGCTCTGGTCGAGAATTCGCATCACGACCTTTTCGCCGAAAATGGTGGGCAGCGTGCTGACGCGCAGGTCGATCGGCTTGCCGTGCATGCGAATCTTGATGCGGCCGTCCTGCGGCACCCGTTTCTCCGCGATGTCCAGTTCCGCCATGATCTTCAGGCGCGAGATCATCGCGTTCTTCATCTTGAACGGCGGCGACATCATCTCGTGGAGCATGCCGTCGATGCGGAAACGCACCCGCATCTGCTTCTCGTAGGGTTCGATGTGAATATCGCTCGCTCCCCGGCCCACCGCGTCGGAGATGAGGCTGTTGACGAGCTTGACGACCGGGGCGTCGGCCGCGGCGGCGACCGCGCCGATTTCGGCGTCTTCCTCCTCCTCGACGATCTCGAAGTCCTCCTCGATTTCGCCCATGATGGTGGCGAGCGAATCGGCGGAGTCGTAGAGCCGGTCGATGCAGCGCTTGATCGCCGTCTCGGTGGCGACTACCGGGCGCACGTCGAAGCCGGTGATGAACTTGATGTCGTCGATCGCGAAGATGTTGTCCGGGTTCGCCATCGCGACCGTGAGCGTGCGCCCCTCGCGCTTGAGCGGGACCACCTGGAACTTGGTGGCGACGTCGGTGGGGATCAGGTCGACTGCGTTGGGGTCGATGGGCACGGCGTCCAGGTCGACGGCCGGGACGTTGTAGACCTGGCCCATGAACTCCGCGAAGGCCATCTCGGAGATGGCGCCTGTCTTCACCAGGTTGTAGCTGAGCGTGCCGCCGCCCGAGGTCTGCGATTCGAGCGCGCGGGCGAGCTGGTCCTGGCTGATGAGCGACGACTCGAGTAGTTTTTGCGCGATTCGATCTCTCAAGGACGTGCCCTCCGGCGCGTGTCGACGGCCGACCGTGATGTGGAACTGGCGAACAATGGTCCGGTTCGCGTGCAATTCCGCAATTCCTGTGCCACGCGTGCAATGACGCGCGCCGGCCTTCGACCCGGCGCGACCCGCCCACGTCGACCGCCGTGCACCGCGACCGGAAACGACGCGATGCGGCGCCACACGCGCGCGGCGGCGGCGCGCGGCGGCGGCGTGCAAAATGCGTTTTGCCCGACCCACCCGGCGAGGAACGCGAGAGCCGCCGGGCGCGCAGTCCGCGACTACCGGCGGCTCGCCAGTGCCTGCAATCGTGCGATGGTTTGCGGCCCGATTCCGCGCACGCCGAGGACGTCGTCCCACGAAGTGAACGAACCTCGTCCACGCCTTGCCTCGAGGAGGCGCGAGGCAAGGACCGGACCAATGCCGGGCAGGAGCTCGAGCGAGTCTGCCGGCGCGGTGGAAAGGTAAACGAGCGGCTCGCGTTGGAAGGAAAGGGGAACGGAAGAAGTTGCCGGCCGGCCGTCGAGGCGGCCCGCGGGCGCGCGCCGGGTATCCCGCGAGCGGGAGTCCTCCCGTCGCGCGCCCATCTCCACGCCGGGTGTCGAGTCGTCCGCCGTCCTCGTTAGAGAGTAATCAGGCAGTGCGTCGCGGCTGTGCAGGAATACGTAGGCGACGTTCGACGCCCCGAGTCCGATGACCAGCACACCCGCGCCCACCACCCGCCGCATCCACCCCACCCCCCCGGGTTCAATCGAACAGCGTCCATTCGATACCGTACACGAACGTGGCGGGCGTCATCAAGTAGTCGCCCTCGGTGCGATACGCTTCGTCGAGAACGTTGAGATACTTCAGATAGAGACGGACGTCGAGCAGCCGTCCCTCCAGGATCAGGTTGAGCACGTCGAACGACGGCAGTGGGTCGCCGCCGAAGTCCACGCGGTCGTCGACGTGCACGAATTCGGCGCCCCCGTACAGCGCGCTGGTCTTTTCGAACATCTCGCCCCCGATGAGCGCGCTCGCCGTGCCCATCAACTCGGGAACCGATGCAAACGCCTCTTCGCGGTCGCCCGTCGAATAGAGCAACGACGCACCGGCGCGAACCCGCAAACCGCCCAGCGCGAACTCCGCCCGCGCGCGCTCCTCGACGAAACTCATCGCGCGGCTGTCGCCGGCATTCGCCGCCACCCGCCAGGTCTCCGACCCGACCGCCCGCGGCCGAAACGCGACCGCGTCCACGCTCCGAATCCACGCCACGCGCACCCGGTTGGTGACCCCGCGTCCCCCGACCTCCCAGTCCAGGCTCGCCTCCCACGCCGACTCCGGGTCCACACCCGTGTCGCCGGCCAGCGTGCGGCCGTCGCGAACGTGCGGCGGCAGGTAGCGCTCGCCGAGATTCGGCATTCGAAACGAGCGCCGGGCTGTCACCGTGAATTCGTTCGCCCCGGCGTCGCGTCCGAGCACGGCCGAGGCGCCCCACGCGAACGCGTCGTCGTCTCCGGCCACCGACGCGTCGGCGGCGAACCAGGTCGCGCGGTCGGCTCGCCAGCGTGCGGCGCCGGTGAGCGTCGCCTGCGTCAACGATGCGTCCACCTCGTCGCCCACGTCCATGGTGGCGCGCGTGCGCTCGACGCGCGCGACCATCGTCACCCGCGTACCCGGCGTGGCGTCGGCGTCCCAGCCCACGATCCCGCCGACGGTCTCGTTGACCGATTGGGAGTCCGGCGCGCTGGCGGTGTACCCGCGGCCGTACGCGGCCACGCGCGCATTCGCGACACGCGTGTCGAGCCACAGCAGGTGGCCGTCGTGCGTCGCCTGGTTGGTCGCACTCGCGAGATCCCCGGTCGTGTTGCTGCGAAACCGGCGCAGCCCGAACGAATAGCTCGCGTCGTCACCCGGCGTCCCGCGCAGCACGATCGCCCCGTTGCGCGAGTTGGCCTCCCCGTAGTTCGGCCCATCGGCCACGGTGCCGCTCGCGTCGAACGCGTACCCGTCGTCCAGCACTTCGTCGTAGGCCAGGTCGAGCCCCACCACGCCCTCCTCGGACGAAAAGCGGACGCGGCGCTGGCGCACGTCGTTGGTGCCCTTCGACAGCTCGACGAACGTGTTCGGACGGGATGCCGGCGGCGGCTCCTCCTCCAGCCGGAGGTCTCCCTCCAGCCACGGCGGCGCGGCAAATCGCGCCGCCTCGCCGGCGTTCAGCCGCCCGAGCCCGCTGGTGGCGGTGTGCGCGAGCGGCGCGAGATCGTTCTGCGGGTCGTTGAGCAGAATCCCGTTCAGGAACAGGCGCGCGCGGCCGCGGCCGATTCCCCAGCGCGAGTACCACGCGTCGAACCCGATCGGGCCCGGGCGGACGAGGATTCCGCCCGGCTCGGCCTCCAGGAAATTGTCGAGTGAGAACGCGTGCCGCCGCAGATAGTCGACGCGCGGGATGGTGTCTAGCACGCTGGAGCGGCGGAGCGGGTCGTTCGCACCGGGCGGACCCGCCCCCAGCGACGCGCGCGTCCACGCCACCGCGGCGAGCACCACCAGGCACGCCACCCGGGCTCGCACCGCCTTGCCACTGACGGGGCGGCTCATCGGCCCGCGAGCTCGCGACGGTGTCGCGCCAGCACGCGCAGCGTGGGCGGGAGCACCGCGCCGAAGAGCACCGCGTTCCACGCCAGCTGCACGGCGGCGAATCCCACTCCACCCCACACGTAGGTCCACAGCGGAACCCCGCTCGCGAAGGTCAAGAACGAGACCGTGTTCACGACCAGCTGGTAGACGATCACCGCGCCCGCGCCGGCAACGGCCGACAGCGCCGCGGCGGCGGCGCGCGAGCGCAGACCTGCCAGCGCGGGCCCCACAACCGCCCCCGCGCACCCGATGGCCCCGTAGCAGACCATCTGCGCGAGCCACACGGGTGGCGGCGCGGCGCCCATCAGGTTGAACAGCGAGTGCGCCCCCATGCCGCACGCCCCGACCAGCATCCCCACCCACGGGCCGAGCAGGTAACCGGATACAAAGGAGAGAAAGGTGACCGTTTCGACATTGGGGACAGCCGCCAGGGCTTGACCGGTCGCGAAGATCAGCGCGGTCAGCAGGCTGGCAAGTAGGGTGACGCGGGTGGCTCTCATCGCGACGGCGCGCGCGAACGCGCGCTTCGGGATGCTATCGACCACCCCGGTGCCGGTCAACGAATAACCGAGAAGCGGCCGCTGACGCGGCTCGCCCCGCTGGACACGCGCACGAAGTAGATGCCGGAGCTGGGAGGCGTGCGCACGACCACCACGTTGGTGCCGCGCGTGAGCCAGGCGGAGTCCTCGGCCACGCGCCGGCCCGCCACGTCGTAGACCTCGATCGACGCGCGTGTATCCCCGGGTGACTCCACCACCAGCCGGGCAGCGTCGCGCGCGGGGTTGGGGTAGATGCGATCGAGCCGGAGTGCAACCGCCGGTGTGCTCGCGCGCACCGTCTCTTCCCACAGCACGCGGGCGTTGGTCTCGTCGGTCAGGCGATACACGGCGGCGGCGACCGGCATGCGGTCGCGCGCTGAAAATCGCCACTCGCCCGCGACGCTGTCCAGCGCGAGGGTCACCGGCGCAACGCCGGCGGCGTCGATGCGCGAAAGCGAAAGCGTTTCGTGTTCGTAGTTCGCCAGCGCGCCCTGGATCACCACCTCGTCCCCGTCGATCGCCACGCTCGCGTTCGTCACCCACAGCGGGGTGAGATCGACGTCGAACAGCGCGATGATGTCGCCGATATAAGCGGTCCGCGTGCTGCCGCCGACACCGGTCGACCCCCCGAGGAGCACGGTGCTCATCACGAGCGCCGACGCGCCGGTCACGTTCGCGGTGGCGCGAACCGTCCCCGTCCCATCCTCGAGCAGCGCGGACGCGCTGCCGGGAATGAGCACACCCACCAGGCTGTCCGGGTTCCCCGGGTCGTAGGAAAAGGCATGATCGCCGGCGAGGCCGACCGTGCTCCACGAGGAGAGATTTCCCGTCGCGGCGCCGGGCGCGAACTGGACCCCGAACCGGTCCCAGAACGCCTGCTGCACCGGGTCGCCCGCGGCCAGCAGCCCGCCGAGGCGGCTCCCTTCCACGTACACGTCCCCGCCCGTGTCGATGAATCCCATGAGGGCCTGCAGCACGTCGGTCGACAGCGTGACGCCGGCGTCGTCGAAGCCGCCGACCACGAACACGCCCACGCATCCGCCGAGGCCCTCCGGAATCGTGTCGCTCACGACCACCGTCGCGCCGTTTTCGCGCAACGCGCCGGCGATCGGAGCTTCTTCGCCGTCGCGCGCCGCGAACTCGTCGCCGACCCCGTCGAACGGGGCGCGGCACCCGTCCCGGTCCAGAACCAGCACCCACGCGCCCGGCGGAACCGGCGACCGTTCGAAGTCCGCACCCAGCGCGAACAGATTCGAGCTCGCCCCCTTGCTCACCTGATACACGACCAGCATCGAGTCGCACTGGCCCCAGTCGGCGATGGTGAGCGTGTCCTCGGGCGAAAGCGCGGGATACGACGTCGTGGCGGTGGTGCGGGACGCTCCCCGGAAGCGCATCACCGTGACCATCGAGGTCGCGAAGGGGTCGGGCACGACGCGCAACCGCATCGCGTCGGTGTGGCCGTCGCCGTCGAAAAAGAAATAGTTCGCCCCCAGTTCGGCGGGGGGTTGACCGGAGAGATGGAGCTGGAACGGGTAACAGTCGCTGCGCTTCTCGCACGTGACCTCGCGGTAGGTCGCGCCGCGCGCATAGTGCGCGCCGTCGTCGCGTCTCCCCGTGAAGTAGTTGAACGTCCCGAATTCGACGAACTCCTCCAGGAAGGAGGTGTGGGCGGTCGCGGCCAGTGCCCCGTCGAATGCCTGCTGCGGGTTCGGGCCCGGGACGGCGGCGCCGTGCACCAGCGCCTCGCGCAGGATGGCGTCCCCGTGGCGCTCGGCCATGAAGATGGCCCACGGCGAGTTGGTGTAGAACTGGCTGAAGAGCCCGCGCCAGGGCCAGCGGAAGAACAGCTGCAGCGTCGCGATGTTCAGATGATAGTTGTACACCCGATCTTCCACCCAGGTGGACAGCATCTCCAGCATGCTGACACTCTCGTCGCGGTCGTAGCCCACCTGGATCACGTGATAGAACTCGTGGGCCGCGACGATGCGGCGACGCTCGACCCCCAGCGTGTCGAGGACCTCGACCCACGCCGTGGCGGAATTCGCGTATGGAGCGCCGGTGACGGTTTCGATGACCGTGCGCCCGTAGATGCCGGATCCGATCTGTTCGGGCGTGCGCAGGTAGATGTCGGTACGCGCGTCGCCGCCCTCGGCCCCGTCCGAAGGAGGAACGAGGTGGCCGATGGTGTCGACCAGCACGCGGTATGTCAGTTCCGACGCGTCGCTGATGTCCTGAGCGTAGGCGGCGAGACCCGGGACGCTGTAGTGGACCAGAAAGTGGGTGGAGGCAATCGTGTTCGGGCCGGGGACCGGACGCACCAGCACCGTCGTGGAGGTCTTGAGCGCCGCCCCGAGCCCCTGCGCGAACCCGCACTGCGACTCCTGTCCCGGCAACGGAGTCAAAGGCGACTCGCCGTACCCGGCTGCCTGCGCCGGCCGCACGAAATCGGTGCCGGGGAACATGGCGGCCAGCATCAGCGCGGTCAGCAGGTGTCGCATACTGGACTACGAGGGGCGGGTGCCGTTTCGGGCACCCGTGGGGGGCGGCGGGGCCGTCATCGACAATAATACGGGGGTGCGCAGCGCGCCGTAAAGACGAATCTGGGGCGGTCAGGAGCCGTTCGAAAGTTTGCGGATCTTGTCGGCAACCTCACGGAAGGTGACGTCCACCACGTAGACGTCCTCGAAGAACCGGCGCGCGTTGTCGGCGTCCCCCGCCATTTCGTACGCGAGGGCGAGGTTGTACTTGATGCCGAGCGAATCCTCCGTTTCGGCACCGATCAGCGACAGCCCCTTGCTCAACTGACGAATCGCGAGCTGCGCCTGGTTCTGTTTGACGAAGCACAGGCCGATCATCTCCAGGCACTTCACCTGGTACTGGGGCGAACGGGACGCCATCTGGTACTCGCGGATCGCTTCGGACAGGAGATCCATTTCGAGATACGCCATGCCGAGATCGTAGTGGCTGCGATAGTCCGCTTCCGTGTCGCCGCTCCCTCCGTCGTCGTCGAGCAACGCCGAGATCTGCATCTCTGCGCCACCGCCCGACGAGGAGCCGGTGTCGCGCCTGGGTGCCGCCCGCTCGGGGGCCGCAGTCGCACGCGTCTCCGTCGCGACCGTGACTTCGTCGGCGGCGTCGTCCTCCTCCGCCGCCGGCGCGGCGGGAGGCGCGGTCGCCGGCGCGGGGGGCGCGGCGGTACTCGCGGCTGCCGGCGACGGCGGCTCCGCCTTCGCCGCGGCGGCCGCCGGACGGGGCTCGGCCGACCCGCGCGCGAGCCGAAGGAGATAGAGGTCGCGTTCCGAGGGGCCGTCGGGGGCCGCACCGGCGGGCTGTGGAGCCGGTGCGGCCGAGGTCGACGACGGCTGGAAACGCGGCGTGGATTCGATTTCGATGCGCTCGCCCTGCGAGTGCGCCTGGGTCCAGATGTTCGCCTCGGTGATGACGGCTCCGTCGCGGCCGTTGTCCTTCCCGCGCGCGGAGAGGATGGCGTCCAGCTGCTGACCGAAGCCGAGACGGTCGATCATCGCGCGGGTGGCCTCGATGCCGCCCGCGTCGCGGAGCTTCTCGTTGAGGTGGTAGAGCGTCATCAGGATTTTGCCCGCCTCCTCGTTGAGGCCGTAGCCCACGAGTGCCTGCGCGAGCCGCTGCAGCACCGCCGGAGAGTCCTTCATCTCCTCGGCGATCGGGACGGCCAGGCGCGCGAATTCTGCCGGATCGAAACTACTCCCGGCCTTGTCGAGGAACTGGAGATAGTACGACTCCGCTTCTTTCCCCAGCCCCTGGCGGGCGCGGACGTAACCGAGCTTGGTGAACACTTCGACGCGCGCCGGGAGCACGCGCAGCATTTTCTTGCACACGGCGACGGCGTTGTTGTGGAGTCCGACCCGCGTGTACTCGTCGACCGCGCGCACGAAGCTGTCGTACGCGTCCGGCTTCTGATTGGTCTTGAGGTAGAGATCCGCGAGCTCGTTGTGAACGTTCGGGTTGTTCTGGTCCAGCTCGACGAGGCGCTTGTACTCCTTGATCGCGTTCGGCCAGTCCTGGTCTCGAACGAGATCGAGCGCGCGCTTGCGGATGATCGTTGCCTTGCTCACGTCGTTCCCCGCTTCGTCATGCCGCACGACCGGCGGGCTTCCATTCGCGCCCGCCGACGAACACCCGGTCCACGGGATTGACACCGAAGTGGTTCGCCACTTCGCGATAGTCTTCGCAGCGCAGCACCAGAAAATCGGCGCGCTTGCCCGGCTCCAGGCTGCCCACTTCGTGCTCACGACCGAGCACGAACGCCGGGTTCGAGGTCGCCATGGCGAACGCTTCCGCCGGCGAGAGCCGCATGTGCGAGCAGGCGATCGCGATCATCATGGGCATCGACTCCGAGGTCGAGCTGCCCGGGTTGAAATCGGTGGCGACGGCGAGACGCATGCCGCGCTCGATCATCCTTCGCGCCGGCGCGAACTCGAGCGACGGCAGTCCGAAGCTCGTCCCCGGCAGGAGGACGCCGAATACGCCGGCGGTCGCCATACGATCGATTCCCGTGTCACTGATCTTTTTCAGGTGGTCGGCCGAAACCGCGCCGATTTCCGCGGCCAGTGCAGCCGCCCCCGTGTCCGTCAACTCGTCGGCGTGGATCCGGGCCTTCAGCCCAGCCCGAGCCCCGGACCGCAAGATTCGTTCCGTTTCTTCCCTTGAGAACGCTCCGACTTCGCAGAATACGTCGTTGAACTCGGCGAGGCCCTGTTGTGCCACCGCCGGAATCATCTCCCGGATCAACCGCTCGACGTAGTCCTGCCGCGAAGATTGGTACTCCGGGGGGACCGCGTGTGCGCCGAGGAAGGTGGCGACGATGGTCACCGGATAGACCGAAGCGAGCCGGCGGATCACGCGAAGCTGCTTCATCTCATGCTCGAGGTCAAGGCCGTAACCACTTTTGATTTCAATTGTTGTAGTCCCGTACCGAATCGCATTCTCCAGCCGGCTGGCGCTGGCGGCGAACAGCGCGTCCTCGGAAGTTTCGCGCAGATGCTCGACGCTTTTTGCGATCCCCCCGCCGCGGGCGGCAATCTCCGCATAGGGCGTTCCAGCTACCCGCCATTCGTACTCGTCGAGGCGATAACGAGCAAAAACCAGGTGGGTGTGGCAGTCGACGAACCCGGGGGTCACCACCGCCCCGCCCGCATCGATGACGGTACACCCCGGCGCCGGGGTGACCGCGCGCAGGACGGCTTCTCGGGGCCCCGCAGCCAGCACGCGGCCGCCGGCCGCGGCGAGCGCGCCGTCGGCGACGATCGCGAGCTCCCGCAAGCCGGTGCCGGTCCGGGGCTTGCCGTCGGGGGTCGCCAGGGTTAACAGCTGGCCGCAGCCGGTGACGATCAGGTCGGCCGGTGGAGTCGTGGGAGTCATGGCGGGTCGACCGTGGGAGTCAGCGCGGCCGCATCGGAATGCGCACGCCGTCGCGGCGCGCGGCCTCGATGGCGAGTGGATAGCCGGCATCCGCGTGCCGGGCGATGCCCATCCCGGGGTCGCCGGTCAGACAACGGACCGCTTTCCGGCCCGCCTCGTCCGTCCCGTCGACCACCACCGCGAGTCCGGCGTGGATCGACAGCCCCATGCCCACGCCACCACCGTGGTGCACGGACACCCACGCGGCTCCGTTGACGGCGTTCAAGAGCGCGTTCAAGATCGGCCAGTCGGCGACGGCATCGCTCCCGTCGCGCATCGCTTCCGTCTCGCGATACGGACTCGCGACGGATCCGCTGTCGAGATGGTCGCGGCCGATGACGACCGGCGCACCCACGCGTCCTTTCGCCACCAGGTCGTTGAGGCGCTCGCCGAAACGGGCACGCTCGCCGTACTTGAGCCAGCAGATGCGCGCGGGCAGACCCTGGAACTGCACGCGCTCGCGCGCCAGCGCGATCCAGCGCGCCAGCGACGGGTTGGCGGGAAACAACTCGAGCACGAGATCGTCCGTGGCCGCGATGTCCTTCGCGTCGCCCGAGAGTGCCACCCAGCGGAACGGGCCGTATCCCTCGCAGAACAGCGGGCGGATGTACGCGGGTACGAATCCGGGGAACGCGAACGCGTCCGGATATCCCGCCTTCGCGGCCTGCCCGCGGATGTTGTTGCCGTAGTCGAACACCGCCGCCCCCGCGCGCTTGAACCCGACCATCGCCTCGACGTGCGCCACCATCGACTCGTACGCGCGCTCGACGTAGCGCTTCGGGTCGGTGCGGCGCAGCTCGGTCGCCGCCGCCACGTCCAGCCCGCGCGGCACGTACCCGTTGAGCGGGTCGTGCGCGGAGGTCTGGTCGGTGACCACGTCGACGTCGACGCCGCGCGCGAGCAACTCCGGAAACACATCAGCCGCGTTCCCGCACAGTCCGATGGAGAGCGGCCGGCCCGCCCGCTTGGCCGCCGTCGCCTGGCGCACCGCTTCGTCGACGTCGTCGACCATCACGTCCAGATAGCGCGTCTCGAGGCGCTTGCGGATGCGCGCCGGATCCACCTCGACCGCGATCACCACCCCTTCGTTCATCGTCACCGACAGGGGCTGCGCGCCACCCATTCCTCCCAACCCCCCGGTCAGGACCAGGCGGCCGCGCAGCGAGCCCTGGAATTCCTGCCGCGCGCAGGCCGCGAAGGTCTCGAACGTGCCCTGCAGGATGCCCTGCGTGCCGATGTACATCCAGCTCCCGGCCGTCATCTGGCCGTACATCATCAGCCCCTTGGACTCGAGCTCCCAGAAGTGCTCCCACGTCGCCCACGCGGGAACCAGGAGCGAATTCGCGATCAGCACGCGCGGGGCGCCGGGGTGGGTGGGAAACACGGCGACCGGTTTTCCCGACTGGACCAGCAGGGTCTCGTCGTCGCGAAGCTCGCGCAGGGTATCCACGATGGCGTGGAACGACTCCCAGTCGCGCGCCGCCTTCCCGCGCCCGCCGTACACCACCAGGTTGGCGGGGTCTTCGCCGACGTCGTTGTCGAGGTTGTTGCACAGCATCCGCAGCGCCGCCTCCTGCGCCCATCCCTTGCACTGGAGGTCGCGCCCGCGCGGCGCTCGAATGTCACCCGGTAGTGAATCGCATGGTTCTCCCCGCCGTCTACGCGTCGCGCGGCAGGAGTGCCCCGACTTCCCTCTCCACCGCGGCGAGCACGTCGCCGTCGCGGACGCGGGTCTCGACCACGGCCAGATGTCCGGACAGTACCGCATCCTTCTCCATGAACGGCACCAGTGCCCGCACCGCCGTGTGCGCTGCCGCGACCCCGCGGCCGGGGCGCAGCGGGCGGTGGAAATCCAGCGCCTGCGCGCCGCACACCAGCTCGACCGCCACCACCCGCGCCACGTTGTCCAGCACGCGCCCCACCTTCAGCGCCGAGATGCTGCCCATGCTCACGTGGTCTTCGAAACCCATCGAGGTCGGGATCGTGTCCACCGACGCAGGATGCGCGTGCACTTTGTTCTCGCTCACCAGCGCCGCCGCCAGATACTGCGTGATCATGAAGCCCGAGTTGAGCCCCGGGTTTGGGATCAGGCAGCGCGGTACCTTCTCCCCGTCGCCCTCCATCAATCTGTCCACGCGCCGTTCCGCGATCGCGGCGATCTCGCTCGCCGCGATGGCCAGCGCGTCGAGTGCGATCGCCATGTGCTCACCGTGAAAATTTCCGCCGGAGATCACGTCGCCGTCGTCGGGAAACACCAGCGGATTGTCGGTGGCGGCGTTGATCTCGCGCACGATCCATGTCTCGATCCAGGCGAGCGTGTCGGCAACGGCGCCGAGCACCTGCGGGATGCAGCGGAACGAATACGGGTCCTGCACACGGTCGCAGTCCCGGTGCGCGCGGATGATTTCGCTGCCCTCGTGCAGGCGGCGAAACGCCGCCGCGACCCGGCCCTGTCCGGGGTGGGGTTTGAGCGCGTGGATGCGGGGGTCGAAGACGCGGTCGGTGGCCTGGTAGGCTTCCAGCGCCATCGCGGCACCGGCGAATGAGGTTGCCAGCAGAGAGCGCGCGCGGCGCGTCTCGCGCACCGCGAAGGCGCTCATGAGCTGGGTGCCGTTGATGAGCGCGAGTCCTTCCTTCGGGCGCAGCGCGAGCGGCGAGAGCCCCTCCATCGCCAGCGCTTCCCGCGCAGCGACCACGCGCCCGCGATACCGGACCTCGCCCTCGCCGATCAACGCGAGCGACATGTGCGCCAGCGGGGCCAGATCGCCGCTGGCGCCCACCGACCCGTACGAGGGGACGCACGGCGTCACCCCCCGGTTGACGAGCTCGAGCAGGCGCAGGACCAGCGCCTCCGACGCCCCCGAGTTCCCCACCAGCAGGGAATTCGCGCGCAGCACCATCATCAGGCGCACGACCTCGTCGTCGAGCAGGGGCCCGAGCGCCGCCGCGTGGCTCCGAATCAGGTTGTGCTGGAGGTCAGCGGCCTCGTCCGGGCGGATGCGCGTGCGCGCCAGCTTACCGAAGCCGGTGTTGATTCCATAGTGGGGTGAGTCGCTCTGGGCGAGGTGCTCGCAGTACGCGGCGCAACGCCGCACGCGTTCCATCGCGACCGGCGCGGCCTCGACGCGCACGCCGCCGGCGACGAAGGCGTCGAGGTCGGGCAGGCGCAGGCTGGATCCGTCTAGCGAAAGTGTGCGCATGGGAGGGTCCCCGCTATCCTACCACCGGGACGCGGCGCGTTCCTAGTGCGCATTGCGCCGCCGCTGCGACGAGCACTAGAAGTTCTGTTCCAGCAGGACGTGGATCTTGGTCTGTTGCAGGGAAACCCCGTCCGAGACCGCGAAGCTCAAATCGATGCGGCCCACGCGGGACACGCTGCGCACTCCAAATCCCCACCCGGCGAGTCCGAGGCGCTCGAGGGTGACGCCGCCGTCCGTCGTCGGCTGCTCCTGCTGAACGCTCCCGCCGTCGAAAAACACATACAGCCCTTCGCGCGGCGTGCGCCCGAGGCGCAGTTCGTTGCGCGCATAGGCGACGTGACGGCCGTGGAACTGATTCTCGCGGTAGCCGCGCACGGTGCGGGCGCCGCCGACGTAGAACTGCTCCGGCAGCGGCACCGACGCCTCGTCCGTCTGCAGCCAGTCCACCCGGGCGTCGAGCGCGTAGTTCAGCGACCGCCACACGGGAACGACGGCGACCAGCGCGCCGTCGTAGATGGTCTGGCGTACGTCGGCGGGGCCGCTGAACTCGGTGCGGTAAGTGTTGCTCTTGGTCGCGAAAGTGACGGCCGCTTCGAGGTTCCCGTAACCGCCGCGCCGTTCGCTGCCGCGCAGCGCGCTCGCCCCCAGGCGCGCGCGCCAGCGCGTCGAGCGCACGAGCTCCCCGCTGCTGTATACATTTCTATCGCCGAACGCGCCCACCCGGGCGCCGAGCAATGTCCCCATGGCGCGCCCCACGTTACGCGACAGGTCCACGCCCGCGGATTGCCACGTGTAGAGCGTGTCCTGTCCGACCTGCTCCAGGCGCAGGCCGGCTTCGAGACGCCGCCCGAAAAACAGCCGGTCGCGATAGCGGATGTGGGTTTCGTTTCTTCCCGCCCCGTCGTTCATCCACAACACGCCCAGGTCTTTGAGCGTCCCGCCGATGTTGTTCAAGTCGAGCTGCACCAGTCCGCTGAGCGTGCGGTTCCCGCCCGCCTCCGCCGACGCATACCCGAGCGCGCCCGCAAAGGTGTGTGCCCGCTCGGGCTCGTCGACGTGGAGGACGGCGTCGACGCCCTGCCCGTCCGCGGACACGCGTACGGTGGGGTAGTCGACCTCGGTGAATACGCCGCTGGCCGTGAGGCGCAGAAACGCGTCTTCGAGCACCTGTGCGCGATAGGCGGTGCCCGCTTCGATCCCCGAGATCTTGACGGCGAGCGGCTTCTTGGTCTTCCGGAGCCCCTCGACCACCACCGACGACACCGTGCGCGGCGTTCCCTCCACGATCGTGAGCGCCAGGTCGACCGCCGCGCTGTCCGCGTCGATGCCCACGCTGTCGACCCAGACCTGCGCGAACGGAAGGCCCGCGCCGTCGTAATCGGCCAGCAGTTCCGCAATGCGGCCGGAGAGCTCCCGCGGAGCGAAGGGAACCCCGGCCTCGAGGCGCAGGTCGCGGCGAATCTCGGCCTCGGGCCGCGTCGACATGCCCGCCACGCGCACGCGCCGCACGCGCGCCACCTCGCCTTCCTCGATCAGAACCGTGTGCGACGAATCCGGCTCGACGCGGACCGAGACGGTCGCGAACAGGCGTCCGCTTTCGAAGTACGAGTCTTGCAGCGCCCGGATCGCGCGCGGGTCGGGGAATCCGTTGGCGCGCAACACGGCCGCCGCGTGCTCCGCTGTCATGGAGCGCGCGCCGATCACGCGCAGGCCCGCTCCCCACGCGGGGCCGGGCCCGGCCGCGACGGCGGCCAGCCCGGCGAAAGCGACGATGCGAGAGAGCGTGCGCATCAAAAGTAGGCCCGGGTCTCCAGCCGGAATTCGTGTTCGGTGACGCGCCGGCCGGAGAATACCGTCTCGTTGCGGCCGGAGTACGTGCCGTAGACCGAGATGATCTTCGAAATCCGGAGATTCGCGGTCGCACTCCACGTGTGCGAGGTCCCGGGTCGCGAAAACACGATCGGCTGCACCGGGACCTCGTTGAGCGCGGTCACCCGCGCAAGCTCATAGGTCGCGAACACGTTGATCTGCTCGGCGAGCCGCCACACCAGCCGTGGCTGCAGGCGCAGCGAGCGTTGCTCGGCGCCCGACTCGTCGTCCTGGCTCGTGGAACCCTTGAGGTCCAGGTCCAGGGTCGCGCCGGGATAGAGCACGACCCCGAGCCCTCCGAGCCCCGTCCATTCGTCGACGTCGTAGCTGCTGCCCGTCCCGGCGGGGATCCCTTCCCCGCCCCGCACCTCCCGCCGGTTGCCCGCTTCGGCGGTGGCGGTGAGCCGCGCCGAGAGCGAGCGCGAGAATCGCAGCACGCGCTCGCCAAAATACACGTTCTCGCGGATGCCTTCGAAGCGGTTGTCTTCGCGGTCCTCGCGCAGGTAGCGAAACGTGAGCGACACGTTCTTGTATCCGTCCAGAAACGACCAGTCCTGGCGCAGCGTCGTGCTCCCGTAGACGGTCGCGTCGTCGCGCTGCAGCGCCGACGGCAGCAGCAGGTAGATTTCCCACGCCGGTTCGTAGGTGGACTCCTCCTTGACCCCCATCGTCAGGTCGAGGGAGACGTTGCGCGCGATCCAGTTCCCCGCGCTCGTCCGGTGTGAGGGCTTCCAGATCGCGCGCAGGTTGAAACCAACCGCGTGCACGGGCGTGGTCTCCGGCGTCGGCAGGTAGATGACCGTGAACGCACCCTTGTTCTTGCCGACCGGCTCGCCGAATTCGTTGTAGTCCCCTTTCCCCTCGCCGACGAACACGACCGACTTCTGCTGCTCCACGGCGTCGTTCTGGCTGATCTCGTAGTCCGCGTCGGCGCGCAGCCCGATGGGCTCCCACGCGCTTCCCGCCTTCAGACGGGCCAGGTCGGTGTTGTGCGCCCCGCCGGATGCGAGATCCTCCTCGCGCCGGTGGGTGAGCTGCAGCTCCGCCTGGGTAGCGCCGCGCGACCGGTACGCGAGCCCGCCCCCGACGGTGTCATCGCGGCGACTGCCGACCCACGCCTCGGTCACCGGGTCTACCACATCGGTCTCGCGCCGCTCCGCGTCCACATGCCAGCTCAGGCGTTCTGCGCGGCGGCTGGAGAGACGCGCCCCCACGAGCGCGTACGCCTGTCCGCTGTCCGCGCTCGCCTCGTAGGTGTTGCGGTACTCCTCGGTGCCGAACGACAGCGCGGGGACCACGGCCCAAACTCCGTAGGCGGCATCGGCGGTCAGGCTGCGGCGTGTGCGCACATTGCCGGTCGCCTCGGTGTCGCTCACCAGACCGCGCGCCGACATCCCCCGGTCCGACAGACTCCCGCTGGTGAGCGTCGCTTCGTTCTTGATCCCCGTGAAGGTGCTGCGCTCGAGGCGACCGAGTGTGTAGCGCGCCCCGATGCGCGACGCGCGCGCGGCGCTGACACTCATCTCCTGCGTGGTCTCCCGCCCCACCAGCGCCACGTCCTCGAGGTTCCAGTCCTTGTAGTAGAACCACGGTCGCGCGCGGTCGAAACTCTGGAAGCGATCCTCGAGCAGGCTGGCCGCACCCGCGATTCCCAGCCGCCAGTCGCCCGCGCGGGTGTACCCGGCGCGCACCTGTCCGGCCTGGCCGACGTTGTCGTCGTCGTCCAGGGGCGAGAACAGGTTTCGGTCGTGGTCGCTCACGTTCCACTCGGCGTCGAAGGTGAGCGCGCCGTTTTCACGGGCCACGCGCGCGGTCACCAGGTCGACCCGCTCCGGCAGCGGGAGTTGCTGCCCCACCTGATAATCGCCGGCGTCCGCACCGACGAACTGGTAGTAGGTGATGCCGCGCGGCGAGACCCCCGCCCGCCGGTAGTCACCGCCGGAACCGACTTCGACGAACGACACCAGCAGGTCACCGTTGAGCTCGTCGAACAGGTAGTAGGCGGGAGCGCCCGATACCGTGTCGGCCGGGACGAGGACGTAGTTGCCCTGACCCGAGTCGGCCGGGGTGACGCCGCCGGTGAGCGCCGCGCTGGCGTCGTCGCCCGCAGCCGCCAGCACGCTGCGGTCGGCGTCCGAGAGCACGACGGTCTTGGGCCGTCCGTCGTCGTCGCTCTCGCGCGCAAACATCAGCCCCAGCCCCACTCCCTTTCCGAGCGCCACTTTTTCCGCGGCGGCGAGCACGGTGGCGCGGTCGTATTTCTCCGCGGTCACTTCGAAGTCGACCGCGATCTCGGTGTCGGTGGTGATGAGCCGGCGGGGCGTGAACGAGACCACCCCTGCGTCGTAGTCGATCACGTAGTCGCGATTGGGGCCGCGTTCGGCGCGCTGCCCGTCGATGTAGACACGCTCGGTCCCGGCGATGATGACTTCCGGCGTGTTGCGGGCGAGCGAGAGGAGCGCGTACGGTCCCTGCAGGCCGGTGGTGCCGCGAAACTGGATGGTGCGAAACTCGCCCTTGGTCTCCGCCGCCGCCGCCGTCACCCGCCCGCGCGCGTTCCACAACGCCCCGGAGAACCCGCGCAGCTGGCGCGTGATCGCGGAAAACGAGGACGTGCGGTTGTCGACCGACAGATCCCCCACCGCGGCGCGCGCGTTGGGACCCTCCACCTCGACGAACACCCGGTCGAAATACTCGAGCTCCTCGGTATTGCCCTGCGGCTGGATCGGGAGGTTGTTGTCGGAGAGGAGTGCGCGCACCTTGATGGTCGGCGTCAGCCGTCCCTCGACCGTCGCTTCGAGCGACTGGTCGAGCGTCGAGCCGCGGTTGGTGCCGGTCGAAAACGAGACCGACTTGGTGCCGCCGAACATCAGGTCGGGGGCGGTGCCGGATTCGTCGCGCGGGCGCGCCGCCACGACGCTCCCGGCGACCGGCTCGGCGGCCTCGGGCCGCGACACCTCGGCGGGCCGGAGCGTGTACACCGGCGCCATCAGCAGCGGGCGGCGCCGGTAGTGAACGACCACCACCGCGCCGGGAGGAATGTCGCCGAGGAGGCGGATCGTCCCCAGCAGCAGGTTGACCTGGTACAACTCCGGCGGCACGTCGGCGCCGTTGATGACCACCCGCACGCTCCCCGGAACCAGGAATGGGGATCGCAGCGCGGTGCGCACGCCGGGCTGGGCCGAGTGCAACGTGTCGGCCGCCTCGCCCCAGGTACGGTCGTCGTACACGCGTTCGCCCTGTGCGCGCGCGGACGGCGCCGTCGCGACGACGACCGCGGCGGCTAGACCGGCGAGCAGGGGTCGAAGCTGCACGCTGCCGTCGCGGATGCTACATCACCTTGAGCGCGTGGACCACCTTGCGCGCGGTATCCGTCACGTAGAGAATGCCGTCGCGGCCGAGCGCGACGTCGGTCGGTTCGAAGGGCCCCGCGCCCCCGGGAACGAGCGCGCGCGCGAACGCGCCGTCGGAGCCGAATTCGAACACCCGGCGCGCGAGCGGGTCGGCCACGAACACGCGCCCGTCCTCGCCCATCACCGCGCGCCGCGGGTGCCGCATCGGGTTCGGCGACCCGGGAGCGGGAATGACGCGCCGCGCCTGTCCCGCGTCGGAAAACACCTGCAGGCGGGCGTTGCCGGTGTCCGCGACCAGGAGCTCGCCGCGCGGGGTGAAGGAGACTCCCTGCGGCGTGTCGAGCTGTCCCGGGTACGAACCGTAGTTGCCGAAGGCAACGTCGACATCCAGATAGCTGTCGAGGACGATGATCTGGTGGTTTTCGACGTCACTGACGGCGAGCCGGCCCGACGCGTCGACGTCCAGCCCGCACGGAGAGACGCGTCGTCGCTCCGCGAGCTCTTCGAAGCTCAGGAGCACGTCGCGGTAGGAACCGCTGGAATCCCAGCGCAGCAGCATCCGGTTGGTCTCGTCCACCGCGTAGACGAAGAAACCGCGCACCGACACGTCGCTCGGCTGGAACGCCGGCCGCGCGGCCGGGGACTGGAACTCGGTGCACGCCTGCGCGCCGACGTCGTAGGCAACCAGCCGCGGCGGCGACGCGTCCGCCACGATGACGGTGCCGCCGAAGTCCAGGCACACCGCCACCGGCGAGCCCAGCACCACGCGATCGCACCGGAACTCGAGCGCGGCCGCAAGCGTGTCGGCGGGCGTGGAGGGCGTGGGGGCGGGATGGGTCGCGTCGCTCGCCGGCGCGCACGCCGCGGCGAGCCAGAAGCCGGTCCATGCCAGACGAAAACGCATTGAATGGTCGCCGCCGCCCAAAGCGCTGCGCCGGCTAGAACGACCGGGTGAGGGTCAGCGCGACCGCGAGGCCCGCCGGCGACGGGGTCAGGTCGACGCGATAGCCGACCTCGTGGGACCGGTTCGCCGAGCGCGCCGCCGCATACGCGACCACCGCGCTCACGACACGGTTGGCCGCCGCCGCCGCGATCATGTAGTCGGCGCGGCGGTACGACGTCTTGCTCGACGAGCGCACTTCGGAATACTGCAAGCGGCGATCGGTCGACTCCCACAGCCACGGCTGGTAGTCCGACACGCGGTTCTCGGTGAAATACCGGTCGAGCGCGTCGGGGTCGATGGCGGCGGGATCCCCGATCGCGAAGCGCCCGTCGGTTTTCACGTCCGCCTCGTATTCGTCCGACGCGTCGTAGTCGCGCAGCGTCGCGTAGAACTCGTCGGAAAGTCCGGTGCGCGAGACCCCGGCGAAGAGTACCGCGAGCGACTGGTACTCGTCCTCGCGCTGCTGGCCCTGCACCTCGAACACCGCGTACGAGATCCAGATGACGCCCTCGGTGATGAAGAATGCGCTCGCGCGCCCCTTGTTACCCAGCGCGTAGTCGCCGAGTCCGGGAAGCAGGAGGGAATACAGCACGGCCCGCGTCGGCGAGATCACCGTCGAGGCGGGCTCGGTCGCGTCGTCCCCGGGGGCCCAGCCGGCGCCCGGTGCGGCGGCGAGGCCGGCGAGCGCGCCGTCGCGCAGCGAGGTCGCGCCGGCGGCGGCGGGCAGGAATCCCGCGGCCAGGAACGCGGCGAACACGCACGCCCGTGTCACTTGAAGCGCACCTCGAGCGCCACCTCTGCGCCGTCGTACCCGCGCGGCCGCGTGCGCAGCGACACCGGCGCCGGCTTCCCGCCCCCGCCGGCGTTCTCGCGTCGGCCGTGGATGATGATCGCCGTCTCCACGATCGAGAAGGTGCGCGCCGCCAGCGATATCCACACGAAGGAGTTGGCGTCGTCGAGTGCGTCGTTGCTCTGCTGGCGCATGTCGCGGTATTCGGTGCGCAGATCGGTCTGGTGCGCGTAGGGGGTTTGCGCGGGATTCCAGTCCTCCCAGCCGGAAATGTACCAGTCGTATTTGCCGATGTTCTCGTAGTAGTGCTGCTTGTCCTCGTCCTTCGACACCCACGGAATGTAGCCCGGCCACGCGCCGCTCCCCGAGGTCGCCTTCCCGCAGTCTTCCACGTCGTCGAGGGTGGCACCCGTCGGCGGCACGGTCGGACACGGGTGGTCGTCGATCCACTTGTCGTAGCTCCAGTACGCGTCGGCGAACGCCTCGTACTGGGTGCGCATGTTGATTCCGTCGTCGTGCTTGACGAAGTAACCGGTCCACGCCGCGACCTCCACCGCCGCGAGCGCGATCCCGCGCCCCCAGTAGCCCATCGTCATTTCGCCGAGCCCGGGGATGATCGCCGAGTACAGCACCGGCAGGTAACTCTGCCCGGCGGGCGCCGCGGCGTCCTCGCTCCACGCGCGAAAGCGATCGTCGTCTATGGACGCGGGCGCGTCCAGGCCCGGGTGCGCCGCCAGCCGGCTGGACGGGTACGACGCCCCGGCGAGCGGCAGGGCGTCCTGCCCGCCCGCGATCGCCGGGCGGGCGCCCGCGGCAGCGAGGACGAGCACCATCCAACCGAAGAGTACACGCATGCTTCGGGTGCCTCCGAGTGAGGCGCCGGCGCGCTCGAACGCTCCGACGCCGGTTTGCGCAGGGGGTGCAGGGGCTAAAACGTAAAGTACAACGACCAGCGGTGCACGCGATCGAGCGACTGCGCCTGCGGGACGTTCGCGTAGTCGAGCGACAACTTGTCCTTGTAAATGAACCCGAGCCCGTACGTCGCGGCGTTGAAATCTCCGTCCTGGTCGTAGACGTATCCGACGCGTCCCGCGATCAGATTCACGTACCGATACTCGGCTCCGGCGTGCCAGATCTCGCTGCGCCGCGTGTCGATATTGTCGTCGATCAGCCATACCAGACTCTGTTCGACGTCGCCGGTCAGGAGCAAGTTGCTGACTTCGTCGGCCACCACGGTGTAGGCGGCGCCGAGGCGCGCGGTGAACGGCAGCGCGTCGCTCTGCTCGCGATCGATGAACGCGATGTCCGGACCCATGTTGGTCAGCGAGAATCCGAGGTTGAGGCGCGGGCCTTCGAACTTGTACAGCGCGCCGAGGTCGACGGCGAAGCTGGTCCCCGCGCCCTCCACGTTGTCCTGGGTAAATTCGGCCGGCGCGAGGTCGACGCGCACGAACTTCATGGAGATGCCCACACCCAGACTCTTGGCGAGCGCCATCGCGAAGGAAACGTTCAACGAACCTTCCCAGCTCGTGAACGTCCCCAGCGGTGTTCCCGCCGGATCGGTCGCCACGCTCTCGCCGTAGGTCAGATAGATGATGCTGGCCGACCAGGTGCCGATGTCGCCGGCCGGGCTCGAATAGCCGAGGTACTCGTAATACACGTCCGTGGCCAGATCGGGGACGAGTTGGCTGTGCATGAACGCCAGGCTGCGGGTCTTGGCGAACGCCAGCCCGCCGGCGTTCCACCACCCCGCGGTGGCGTCGTCCGCGACGGCGACAAACGCTTCTCCCATCCCGTTGGGGCGCGCCCCGGGGGGAATGGTGAGGGAAGGAACCGCGGATTCCGCGACGGCAAACGCATTCGAATGGGCCGCCAGCACCGCGATGACCGCCGCGCCGACTAATAGTCTCCGATGATTCATGTAAGCCTCCTAAGTGCCTATCAATACTACGGTGTTAAGGGTGCACGGTCAACAGGGGGCTAACGGATCTTCGACACGCCGCCTCGCAACACGACCGGGGCGCGGTCCAGGCCATCGAACGTCACCGTGGCCACATACAGGTACGTTCCGTTGGCGAGGTCCCCGCCGGCGCCGTCCCGGCCGTCCCACTCGATCCAGGCTTCCCCGGCGTCGCGCACCTGTTCGAGTCTGCGCACGCGCTTGCCGGACACGGTGAAGAGGTCCAGCTTTATCGACGCCCGGTTCGAGAGGCGCAACAGGAATTGCGTCGAGGTTTTGAACGGATTCGGATAATTCAGCACCGCCTCGGCGTAATAGTTCGCCGCGTCGGTGACGTCGAAGAACAGCGTGTCCACGGTGGTCGCGCCGAAGGCGTCGCTCACCTTGTAGACCAGGCGGTGGCGTCCCACCGGGAGCTCCGGCAGCGGATACAGCAGCACGCCCGAGGTGTCCACGCCGCCGTGGTCGAAGGTGAAGAAATCGTTCACGTCGATCGGTATCGGCAGGTTGTCGATCAGGATCGCCTGCTTGCCCGAGTTGGTCGTCTCCAGGATATTGATGCCGTCCTGATCACGCACCACGCCGCGCACGGTGTCTCCGAGCTTGACTACCGTGAGGCCGCTCTTGAACCCCAGGTCGACGCGCGGGGCGCCGTCGACCGGCCGCAGCGCCAGCGAGTCCGCGAGGGTCGGCGGCACGACCACGAGCACGCTGTCGATGGTCACCGCCGCGTCGCGGTTTCCGTCGTGGGCGTACGCGGTCGCCAGCGCGAGCGTGCCGGTCGCCGCGTCGCGCGGCACCCGGAAGCTGACCTCGAATTCCCCGTGGGCCGCATCGGTCGTGCCCTGGTAGATTGCGCCGCCCGCGATCAGGTAACGAATCTCCGCCCCGCAGGGGGCCTGGTAGATGCGGTGCACCGTCGGCTCGCGCACCACCACTTCGACCGGCCCGTCGAAGGTGGCGTCCACCCCTCCGTCCGCGTACACCGCGCCGCGGAGTGTGCGTCGGGTTCCTGCGACCATCGTGTCCTCCGCCGCGGTGTCGAATCGAGCCTCGAGCTGCGCCACGCCGACGGTCAGGGCCGGATCCGCCAGCAGGTTGTACTTCCACGAGTTTTCCTCCTGGAACGCGCTGAAGCCGGTCTGCGCCTGGGCCGTCAGCTTCGAGTGGGCCAGCGCGACTCCCACCGGGGTCCACGTCGCCCCCAGCCGGCGCGGCAGGAGGCGCTCGAAGAGCGCGAAGTTGAGCACCTCGTTCGGATTCGGATACGACTCGATCGAGGCCGTGACGGTTCCAATCGCGCCGCCCTCTTCGCGCAGCAGCAGTTTCTCCGAGAGGCTCTTCCCCGCCGGGTTGGCGAAGTCGCCGATGGTACAGCTGAACGCCATCAGGATCGGGAGGCTCAGCCCGTTGTTGAGCTGACTGACGTCCGTTCCGAGAAACACCTGCTCGTCCGCCATTTGTTGCGAGCTGCCGTGACCGATATAGTTGATCAGGAGCGCCCCCCGATTCCACGCCTCGAGAAAGGCCGCCCGCGACTGCGGCTTCACACCCGCGTTGCTCGGGTATTCGGTCAGGTAGATCTTCTCGGTTTCCGGAAAATTGGGCGCCTTCTGCGCCGCGATGAGTTCCGACTCGAAGGTCCATTGCGTTTCGCAGGCGCCTTCGAACGACGAGTTCTCGTCGTCGGCGACCAGGATGTAGCGGTTGCGCCACGACGTCCGGGGCGCGTCGCTCTCGTAGGCGATGGTCTTGTCGACCAGGACCGCCGCCTCCTCCGCCGACGCCGCGGGCAGCCGGCCCAGCGCGAGGTCGGGCACGGCCTCACCGGCCAGGAGGTCACCCGCGTCCAGGTGGCCGAACCACTCATCGGTGGAGAAGGTGAAAATCGTGAAGCGCGTAAAATAGAGATTGGACGGCACGAAATCGGGCTGGGGGCTCACGTGGTTGTTGAAGTCCTCGTTGGCATCGCCCAGTAGCAGCACGTAGCCCAGACTCGGGTTGCCGGCGGCGTCCGCATAGTTGTCGTAGAGGAACTTGAAGTAGTTGCGCAGCGCCATCGGGTCGGGCATGCCGCCCGAGAAGTTGTCAAAAATGTCGTCGGTGGTGACGACTTTGACCGCGGGGCTCGCGTACAAGGGCAGGTGGGCGGCGCGGTACGCGCGCAGACGGTCGGCCGCGGCGCGAAAATCACGGTGGCAGACGATGAGCATGTTCGGCCCCGATGTCTCGGCGCGCAGGTCGACGGGATTCATGCGCACCATGGCCGGCCGCTTCAACCCCGGTGTCGTCGCCACCCAGAAATGCCGGCGCGACCCGGCGATCGGAGACGAGATGCGTACGCGCCGGAGCGAGCCGACGGGCGTTATCTCGGCGCCGGTCAGCGCCTGCGGGTTCCACACATCGGTCACGTCGAAGGTCCACACCGTGCCCGACGCACCGAATCCGTCGACGCGAAAATTGACAGTCGCGGTGGTATCGCTCGACGTGAACCCGATGGCGTCGTCGACGGCGATCAGCCGCCGGTGATACGCCACCGCAAACCATGCGAAGCGCATCTTATCCTTCGCGTTCAGGTCGCCCGGCACCCGCAGGCGAAACTGGTTCACGCCGTTGAGGAGGAATCCTCCCGTCACGCGCACCGGCACGCCGTCCTCGTAGTAGCGCTGGCCGATGGTCGCATCCCACACCTTGTCCCCGACCACGACCTGCTGCCCGCCGCGATAATCCAGGTACACCGCGTGGTGTCCCTCGTTTTGCGCCGTAGGGTCGTTGATCGAGGCGTACGGGGCCAGCGCGACCGTCCAGAACTCCTGGGGTCGCGATGTGACGAGATTGCGCACGTCGACGGGCGCGAGCCCGGTGAGGTTGTTGTTGGGAGCCTTGATGTCGAGCCAGAGCCACCCGTCGCCGCCGTAGTCGAAGTCGGCAGCGAGGTCGCGCTCGCGATAGTCGCGGTGCCGGTATGTGGTGACCTCGGCGGCGGCGACCGGCGTCGCGTCGACACCGGACATTCGCGCCGGCGCCCCCGGCAACCCCGCGCCCCACGAGAGGTAGTAGTAGTTCGTCGCCGTGTGGGTGTGCTCGTGGAACACCGTGTCGGCCACACTCGGGTCGTAGAAGTCGCCCCAGTCACGCGCGCCGACCCCGTAGAACACGATGCGGTCGCCGGGATCGAAAGTGCCGTCGCTTCCCGCCTCGACCCGGATGGGGATCTCTCGCATCGCCTGCCCGGGGCGCCAGGATGCGTTCGGGTCCACGAACGCACGCGCCTCGTTGAGCCCGCCCCGCGTGTACAGCCGAATCGTCGCCGGGTCGATGGCGGAGAGGTTGGCGCCGATCGTCGTAAGGTCGGCGCCGGTGATGCCATACACGCCGCGCTCGGTTATCGACAGCTTCACCCAGGTGCCCGCGAGCGAGAACCACGGATCCGGCGACCCGCTGCGCGGCTCCAGCGGAAATACCTGCGTGTTCATGACCAGGCGCTTGAGCAGAGGATCCGCCGTGGTCGCGTCGTTGAACGTCGTCGCCGGCTGGTAGTCGACAACGACATGCGCCGTGGGCGTCGCCACCGGGACCAGGACCCGGATCCACAACACGCGCGCGCCGCGGTATGAAATCGGGGCGGAGACGGTCAGCGTGTCGGAGAGAATCGATTGCGGGGCCAACGCGGTCGTGGACGCCGACGCGGGCCCCCCTACGAACGTGATGGAGTACGAGCCGGTCGGGGCGACGGCGACGAAGAACGTGGTCTCCGCGGGATACAACGGGGTCTGCGAGTTGTCGATCTCGACCACGACCCGGCCGTTGTTGTCCGACGCGGTACGCAGGGAAACGCCCGCCCATGACGGCGTCGTCACCAGGGCGCACGCATACGCCAGTAACGCCGCTTTCATCTCGACTGCACGCATGTTTGCCTAAACCGTTCTCGAATCTGCCGTGTGGGCGGCCACAGGGCCGCCGGGTCGATCGAGCGGGTTCGGGGGGGCCCCCTACGCGTCCAGGGACTCCGCCCGGTCGATCAGCATGATGGGAATCCCGTGCTCGTTGATCGGATACTTGATCCGGCAGCGCGTGCACACGAGATGGCGCCCTCGCTCGTCGAGGACGACCTTCTCCTTGCACTTCGGACAGGCCAGGATCTCGAGCAACTCCGGACGGATCACGGGATACCTCGAAGGACAAACAGGGGCAGGATAACTACAGCTTGTTCAAGATCTTACATTTTGAGCGGCGGTTCCGTCAAGGCGATTCTTGCTCGAAATAGCCCATGTTCATGTACTTCTTGAGCCTGCGCTCGCGCAGCGTCGACGGATTCACGTGGGCCAGATAGTTTATTTCTTCGAACACCGCCCGGCCCAGCGTGTCGGCCATGGTCGCCGGATCCCGGTGCGCGCCCCCGGGCGGTTCCGGAATCACGCGGTCGATGACGCCCAGCGCGAGCAGATGCTTCGCGGTCAACTTGAGCGCCTCCGCCGCTTCTTTCACCTTCGCCTGGTCCTTCCACAGGATGGCGGCGCACCCCTCCGGTGAAATGACGGAATAGATCGCGTACTGCAGCATGAGGATGCGGTCGGAAACGCCAAGGGCGAGCGCGCCGCCGCTTCCCCCTTCGCCGATCACCACCGACACGATCGGAACCCGCAGCGACGCCATCAACTTCAGGTTCTCCGCGATCGCCAGCGCCTGCCCCCGCTCTTCCGCACCGAGTCCCGGGTACGCGCCCGGCGTATCGATGAGCGTCACGATCGGGAGGTTGAACTTGTCCGCCAGGCGCATCAACCGGTTCGCCTTGCGGTACCCCTCGGGGTTCGGCATGCCGAAGTTGCGCCGGATGTTCTCCTTGGTGTCCCGGCCTTTCTGGTGCCCGATGACCAGCACGCGGCGATCGTAGAGGGTCATGAAGCCGGCGACGATGGCCTCGTCGTCCGCGAAACAGCGGTCGCCGTGCAACTCGATGAACTCGGTGGCAAAACTCCCGATGTAGTCGAGGCAGTACGGGCGCTGGGGATGGCGGGCGAGCTGCACCTGCTCCCAGGCGGTGAGCTTGGCAAAGATCTCGCCGCGGAGCCGGTCCGCCTTCTCGGCGAGCCGGTGCACCTCATCGTCGACGGGGACGTTCTGCACGATCGCCAGCTGCTTGAGCTCCGCGATCTTGTCCTCGAGCTCGACGATCGGTTGCTCGAAATCCAGAACGTAACGTTTCGGAGCGCGCTGCATGTCACCCGCCTTCGTTCAGAACCAGTCGGTGAAAGCGATCTCCAGCTCCCGGGCCGGATGCTCTTCCCCGGCCAGGTTGCCGGTCAGGTCGCTGAATACTAGCATCAGCGAGAGGCGGTTTCCAAGCGCCACCCGTAACCCCACATCCACGTAGGCGCCCCCCTCGCCGTAGCGGCCGTCGCGCTGGTCGTCGTTCCAGGCCGCGTCGACGTCGCACAAGAGCGACACGTGACCGGCGATCGTCCAGTCCACACTCGCGAACGCGTCGGGCGCCTCGTCGCCGTCGCCGGTCTCCAGGCTGTAGTTCAGCCCCCCGTGCAGCGAGAGGTCACCGAGAAACGACCGCCAGTTCTTGCTCGCCACCGCGTAGAAGCCGGGTGACTTGCGCTGGTACCGCTCGAGGTCGCCGTCGTACTCGCCCCAGCCCTGCGATGCGAACCCGATAACCACCGCGGGTCGCGACGATTCCGCGAGGACGCGCACACGGAGCTCGAAGCCCGCGTGCGGGTTGAGCTCCACGTCGTCGCTGTCGATGAGGTGTTCGGCGCCGTAGAACACACCCGCCTGCGCCCGGTCCTTGAAACCCACCCGCGCGCCGAGCAGAAGACTGCTCTCCGGAGCGACGCGGGCCTGGAACCGGTACTCGCGATGCTCGAGCAGGCCGGCAGTCGGGTAGCGCGTTCCGTCGACGGGCTGATCGAACCCGGCGCGGGCCGGGCCGGCGAACACCAGGACGACGAGCCAAACGATGCGGCACGTGCGCGGGTCTCCGCTCATGCCGCTCGCGCGCCAGCGTTGAAAGCGCGCCTCGCGAAAATCGCGTCGACCCGTGCACGCGCCTCTGCAAGCGCCCCGGTTGTCACCTCGCCCGGCACCGGTCGCTAGCCCCCGAGCCCGACCGGCACCAGCCGCACGTTGCTCGCCCCGATCGAGGCGGACAGCCCCGACACCAGGGCGGAGTCGACGCGCACCCCCGCGCTGCGAGCGCGAATCAGGTAGGCGCGGCGGCCGCCCTCGCGCACGTGGAAGAACACGCGCGCGTCGCCGCTGTGCTCCGAAAGGACGCGCTTCAAGTCGAGCACCTTTTCCTCCGCGAGCGCGTCCAGGTCGAGCGTCACGTGCACTTCCCGGTACGGGGTCTGCGCCCCGTTCGTCCCGGTTTCGACCGGGATGACGACGTTGACCAGCACCTTGCCGTCGCCGCCGTTGCGGCGCGAGACCCTCCCTTCCACCACCACCACCGCGTTCTCGGCGATCGAGCGCCGCGATTTCTCCAGCACGTCGCTGAACATCACCACTTCCGCCTGTCCCTCCGGGTCCTCCAGGGTCACGAAGGCCATTTGCCGCTGGTTGCGGTCGGTCGCGAACTTGACCGCCGTCACCATCCCTCCGACCACCGCCCGCTCGCCGGCCGCCATCTCGCGCAGATCCCTCGAACAGGTGGTGCGAATCATGGTGATCAGATCCCGGTAGCGGTCGAGCGGGTGGCCGGTGAGGAAGAACCCGAGCGCCTCCTTCTCCTTCTGCAGCTGCTCCTGCGCCGGCCACGGCTCCACGTCGGGCAGCGGCGCCTCGTCCGGCTGCTCGCCGCCTTCTCCAAACAGGCCGAACTGGCCGCGTTCCGCGTCGCGCAGCCGGCGCGCCGCGCGCTCCATGACGGCGTCGAGCGCGGCCATCTTCTGGGCGCGGTGGCCGGGCATGGTATCCAGGGTGCCGGCCGCGATCAGGCTTTCGTACACGCGCCGCGTCACCAGGCGGCTGTTGAGGCGCGAACAGAGGTGCTCGAGCGACCGGAACGCACCGCCCGTGTCGCGTTCCTCGACGATCCTCTCGACCGCCGCCATGCCCACGTTCTTGACCGCGCCGAGGCCGTAGAAGATACGCCCCGCGCGCGCCTGGAACTCGGGGGCGCACGTGTTCAGATTCGGGGCTACCACCTCGATGCCGAGCTCGCGGCAGTCGTCCATCAGCACCATGATGCGGTCGGTGTCGTCGACTTCGCTGGAAAGCGTCGCCGCCATGAACTCTGCCGCGTAGTGGGCCTTGAGAAACGCGGTGCGAATCGACAGCACGGCGTACGCCGCGCTGTGCGACTTGTTGAACCCGTATTCGGCGAACTTCTCCATCTGGGAGAAGATCCGTTCCGCGGCGGCCTTCTGAATGCCGCGCGCCTTCGCGCCGTCGAGGAACTTGCGCCGCTGCTCCGCCATCACGTCCTTCTGCTTCTTCCCCATCGCCTTGCGCAGCAGGTCGGCCTCGCCCAGCGAAAAGCCTCCCATTTCGCTGGCGATGCGCATCACCTGCTCCTGGTAGAGAATGACGCCGTAGGTGTCGCACAGGATCGGCTTGAGCATCTCGTGCTCGTACTCGATGGCGCGCCGGCCGTGCTTGCAGTCCACGAAATGGGTGACCATGTCGCTACCGAGCGGGCCGGGGCGGTAGAGCGCGTTGACGGCCACGACGTCGTGGAACCCGGTCGGCTTGAGATTCTTCAGGAGCTCGCGCATGCCCGCGCTCTCGAGCTGGAAGACGCCCACCGTGCGCCCCGCGCGCAGCAACTCGTACGTCGCCTCGTCCTCCAGCGGGATGTCGTCGGTCCGCAGCGTGCGCCCGTGGTTATCGGTCACCATGCGCAGCGTTTTGTCGATCACGGTGAGCGTGCGCAACCCCAGGACGTCGATCTTGAGCAGCCCGATCGCATCCACGCTCTTCATGTCGTACTGGGTGGTGATTTCGTCGCGGTTCGACTTGTACAGCGGAACGTGGTTCACGAGCGGCGTCGGCGTGATGATGATGCCCGCCGCGTGCGTTGACGCGTGGCGCGAGAGGCCTTCCAGCGTCAGCGAGAGCTTGACGAGCCGCCGGTAGTCGCCGCTGCTCTCCACCAGCGTCTTCAACTCCGGGATGGATTCGATCGAGTCCTTGAGCGACGTCCCCGGGGTGCCGGGAACGAGCTTCGCGATGCGGTCGACCTCGTCGTAGGGAACCTTGAGCACCCGGCCGACGTCGCGCAGCACCGCTCGCGCCGCCATGGTCCCGAAGGTGATGATCTGGCAGACGTTGTCTTTGCCGTAGCGCTCGATCACGTAGCGGATCACTTCGTCGCGCCGCTCGAAGCAGAAATCGATATCGATGTCCGGCATGCTGATGCGTTCCGGATTGAGCATGCGCTCGAAGAGCAGGCCGTGCGCGAGCGGATCCACGTCGGTGATGCCGACCGCGTAAGTCACCAGACTCCCTGCCGCGCTGCCGCGCCCCGGCCCAACCGGAATATCCCGGCTGCGGGCGTAGTCGACGATGTCGCGCACGATCAGGAAGTATCCGTCGAACCCCATCTTTGCGATCACCGACAGCTCGAAGTCGAGGCGCTGCGTGATTTCGGCCGTGACGGAGCCGTAGCGCCGCGCCGCGCCCTGGTACGCGAGGTGGCGCAGGTAGTCGGAATTGCTTGCGAACCCCTCCGGGAGCGGAAAGCGCGGCAGGTGGAGCGCTCCCTCGGTCAGCTTGACGTCGCATGCTTCCGCGATGGCGAGGGTGTTCTCGAGCGCGCGGGCGTCGTCGGGAAAGAGCGCCGCCATCTCCGCCGGCGTCTTGAAAAAAAGTTCGGTGGTGGTGAAGCGAAAGCGCTTGGGGTCGTCGATGTCGCTGCCGGTCTGCAGGCACAGGAGCACCTCGTGCGCCTCGGCGTCGTCCTTGCCGAGGTAGTGCACGTCGTTGGACACCGTTAGCGGGATGCCGGTGTCGCGCGACAGGCGGCGGTAGATCTCGTTGAGCTGCTTCTGCGGCTCGAGGCCGTGGTCCTGCATCTCGATGTAGAAGCGCCCCTCGCCGAGCACGTCGCGGTAGCGAAACGCGCAATCCCGGGCGGCCTCGATCCCCTCGCTCAGCGCAAGCTGCGCGACCGTGCCGCGCAGGCACGCGGTGGTTCCGATCAGCCCGGCGGAGTGCGCCGCGAGCGTTTCGAAATCGATCCGCGGCTTGTAGTAGAAACCCTCGAGGTACGCAATCGACGAGAGCCGCACCAGGTTGTGGTACCCCTCGAGGGTGCGGGCGAGCAGGATCAGGTGGTCGGTCTGCGACGGCTCGCCCTTCTTGCGCCCGCGATCGTGGCGGCTGCCGCGCGTGATGTACGCCTCCATGCCGAGGATGGGCTTCACCCCGGCGCGTCTCGCCGCGTGGTAGAAATGGATCGCGCCGAAGAGATTGCCGTGGTCCGTCAGCGCGACCGCGGGCATGTCGAGCTCCTTCGCGCGGCGGACGAGGTCGCCGACCTTGATCGACCCGTCGAGCAGGCTGTACTCGGAATGCGCGTGCAGATGAACGAATGGTGCGGGCATAGGCGCGTGGCTACCGGTTGGCGCGCTAACGCGCGTCGAGCTCGATGGTCGTGTCGAGAACCGACGAGTTGCCGATTCGGTCGAACGCGACGACACGGACGGACTGCGATCCGATTATAGGTTCGCCGTCGAGCGAGACAACGACTTTCTTGCCGAGAAAGTCCCAGCGCACCACGCGGCGCCGGCCCCCGACCCAGACGCGCAGGCGCGCCTCGTCGAATCCGGACCCGGCGTCGTCTACCGGAATATCCAGCTCCTGGACGACCGCCCCGGTCGCGTACGACACGACCGCGCGCGGGCGCGGACTGCCGAGCTTCGGGGCGGTCTCGTCGCGGAACACCGCGAAGACGCCCGGGCGGGCGGTCGCCGCCGCCAGGACACCACTCGAATCCCGCCGCGACGCCAGAAAACTCCACCCGTTCGAGCTGTCGAGGCGGTAGATCGCGTCCTTCTCCGTCGCCACCCCGGCCTCGACGCGCACCGTCGCGTCGTGCCGGAGCACGAGGCCCACCGGGCCCACCCGCACGGCCCGCGTGCGGCGGACGAGCTCGCGTCCGGCCCGCTCGGGGGCGTCCACGCCGCGTAGATAGACGACCGCATCCCCGTAGAGCGCCCCGGCCGGGACGTCGAACGCGAGTCCCAGGGCGGGAACGACCACCGGTTCCCGCCGGGCGGCGTTCACGCCGGCCACGTACACCACCGCCGTGTCCCGGTCTGCATACGCCGCCAACGGCCGGGCCCGACCAGCTACGTCGGTCGCCCGGATCACCACCACGGGACCCTCCCCATGGTCGCCACGGTGCCGGGGGCGCGTGGGCCCCAGCGGGATCACGGCAAAGTCGCCGCCGAAGTACGCCCCGTCGAGGTCGAGAGCGAGCACGTCGGCGCGGAACCGCTTGGAGGAGCGGGACGCGCCCCCGTCGTCCAGCTTATAAATGAACAAGAGTTCGCACCGATTCCCGGCCACGTCGGCGACCACCACCCGCGCGGAGTCGGCCCGGCCCGGTATCGCCACCAGCGCACCGTCGCGCGTGAACTCGCCGAACGCCGCCGGAGCGCCTTGCGGCGCGAAGAGCTGGTAGAGCACCATGCCCCGCGCGCGCATCGCGCCCGCGTGGTAGAGCAGGTCGACATCATCCGCGCGGTCGAAGGTGAAGCGCTCCAGCCTGATTCGCGCCATCAGCGAATCGAACCGCTCGACGCGGAAATCATAGGGAGCGAGGCTTCCCGATTCCGCGTTGGCGCGATCGACCGCCGTCACTGCCACCCCCACCGCGCCGCGGATCCGCAGGGTGTCGTCGAGCTCGTAGCGCCCGTCCCCCCGGCGGCGGGGCCTCGTCTCCAGCGGCATCGGACTCCCGTTGACACTGGCTCCCGCCTCGAGCGGCACGAACACCACCCGGGTCAACCCGGGACGCAGGTGATCGCCAACCGGGAGTCCATGGACAAACGGATTGACCGGCGCGTCGTCCGGGTCACGGATCTCCAGATGGAGATGAGGAGCGGTCGCCCCCGTCGCGCCGGAGTAGGCGATCACCTCCCCCGCCCGCACCCGAAAACGATTCGGCGGCAGCCGGACATCGACCGCGTAGGTGGTATCGCGCGCCTGTTGGCTGCGAAGGGTGTCCTCGAGCGCGGGCGCGAACTCGGTCAGATGTGCGTACACCACCTGCATCCCCGAATCCAGCGTCAGGTGGAGCGCCCGGCCGTAGCCGCGGGACGACGCGCGCATGCGCGAGACCCAGCCGTCCGCCACGGCGAGGCACGGGACCCCCTCGCGGCCGAAGGTTCGCACGTCCAGGCCGGCGTGGAAGCGGCCGTCCCGGTACTCGCAGAAGTTCGACGACACCGCGGGGTCCAGCGGGACCGGCCAGCGCCACGCGCCGTCGTCCGCCGCGGCGCCGACGACGGCGGCGGAGAGCGCGCGCATTAGAATGAGAAAAGATCGAGTCATGATGTGGTTTGCGCGCGCGCCGGGGCGTCGGGCACGCGGAGCGCGGGGACGCTAGCACCCGGCCGTCGCTCGTGTCAAAGACAAGCACACCCGCCCCCGCGCGCTCCTGCACCGGATTGCGCGCTTGTCACTCAAACCGACCCTGTGGTACATTGCCCACTTGGCATGTGGCAACGATTCAAGCGGTTGGCGCCGTCGCCGGACCGCGGACCGCGCAGGAGTGGAGTGGTGATGTCGGTATGATGAAGCAGATGCGGGAGGGCACCAAGGTCATCCTGTGGGTGGTGGTGATCGCGTTCGTGATCACGATCTTCGCGGTGTGGGGTCTCGACCTCCAGTCCGGAAGCACGGGTCAGAAACAGAACGAAGTCGGCCGCGTCAACGGAGTTCCCGTCTCCGCGCAGACCTACCAGCAGATCTACTCGCAGCTGGCACAGCAGTTCCGCGCCCAGGGTTCCGGCGAGCTCTCCGCCGCCCAGCAGGAGCTCGTCCGCGAGCAGGCCTGGGACAACATCGTTTCGAACATCATCACCGGCGAAGAGATCAAGAAACTCGGTATCGGCGTGACCGACGACGAGGTCCTCACCTACCTGCGCCAGTCGCCGCCCCCGGAGGTCCAGCAGTACTTCAAGCGCGACGACGGGTCGTTCGACTACGCCGCCTATCAGGCCGCGCTGAACAACCCGGAGGCGGATTGGACGGCGGTGGAGGAACTCGCGCGGCAACGAATTCCGGTGCTGAAACTGAACACCTACCTGATGGCGCAGGTACACGTGTCCGCGACGGAAGTCAGGCGCGCGTATGACGAAGAGAACGTCAAGCTCATCGCCGAGTACGTTGAATTTCCCATCGAAGCGGAGGACGTCGGGAACTGGGCGCCGTCGGACGCCGACGTGCAGGCCTTCTACGACGCCCACCCGGATCGATTCCAGGACGTGGAAAAGGCGACGTTGGAGTACGTTCGCGTTCCCATCGCGCCCTCGCCACGCGACCGCGCCGACCTCCTCTTTTCCGCCGCGCAGATTCGCAGCGACGCGATCGCAGGGGACTTCGCCGACGTCGCGAAAACCTATTCCGAGGCGCAGACCGCCAGCGTGGGCGGCGAGACCGGTTTCCTCGACCGTTCGCAGCGCGACGAGGCCGTCATGAAGGCGGTCGATTCGCTCAAGCCGGGCGGAACCAGCGAGCCGGTCACCACACCAGACGGCGTGTACGTGGTACAGCTGGTCGAGACGAAGAAGGAGAAGGGTGTCACCAAGTGCAACCTGCGCGAGATCTTCCTCAAGCTCTCCGCCGGCTCCGAGACCGTCGATTCATTGACCGCGATCGCGCAGGATATCCATCAGCGCGCCGCCGACGGCGGCGACCTCGCGGCGGCCGCGCAGGCTCACGGACTCGAGGTCCAGGCCACGGGCACCTTCGGCCGGGGTGTCATCCCGGGGCTCGGCTATGTTCCGTCGGTCACTCGCTTCGCGTTCACGAGCGAGGCCGGCCAGATCAGCGGAGTCCTCTCCGACGACCACAACCTGTTCGTGTGTCGCGCGGGCGGACGCACGCCCGCGACCGCGCGGCCGCTGACCGAGGTCGCGGACGTGATTCGTCAGGACCTGGTTCGCCAGCACAAGGTCGACCTCGCGCTGCGCAAGGCGGAGGGGTTCCGCAAGACCGCAACCCTGCCGGACATGCCCTTTGCACGGGCCGCCGCCCAGTACGGGTTTCGCGTCGCCAAGACCGATTCGTTCACCGTCTACCAGCCGCCCGCAGGGATGGCGCCGCAAAGCGAGTTCGCGCGCGGCGCGCTGGCCAGCGAGCCGGGAATGGTGGGAGGCGCCGTCGAGAGTGGGAATTCGGTGTACGTGATCCGTCTGATCGGGCGCGTCAGCCCCGCCACCGAGGTGTTCAAGTCTCGGGCGCCGGCGCTGCTGCAGCAGCTTCGCGATCAGAAGATCCAGGCCTACGTGATGTACTGGTACAACGACCTCAAGGAAAAGAGCAAAGTCGAAGACTTGCGGCAGGCGCTCTAGCTCCCGAGCGCAGCCCCCGCGCGCCAACTACTTCACGGAGTTCACGGCGCGCGGAGGGAGGGCTCCCGCTCGCGGGACACCCGACGCGCGCTCACTGCCTCACGGGGTCACGGCGCGCGGAGGGAGGGCTCCCGCTCGCGGGACACCCGACGCGCGCCCACTACCTCTACTCAGGCTTCTTGTCGACGGGCTTCTCGCTGGTCGCGGACGTGATTTCGTCCTGCGCCTCGCGCGTCGCCGATTTGAACTTCCGGATGGACTTGCCGAGCGCGTCCGCGAATTCGGGCAGACGCTTGGGGCCGAAGATGACGAGGACGATGATCAGGATGATGACCAGCTCGTTCCAGCCGATCGGTCCGATGAATGCGAACAACATGACTCCTCCAGCGCGCTACCAGGCGTAGCGCAAGAACACGAGCACCACGAAGATCCCGATCACGCTCATCAGGTTCACGCGCAGCGAAAATCCGAGCGTGAAGCTGAACACCACGAGATCGACGTGGACCGGACCGACGTGCAGATCGGTCGCGTTCACGAATACGTCGCGGATCAGTTTTCCTTCCGGGAGCACGAGGCCCACAGCCTCGCCGAGGACGGTTCCCACGACGATTCCGAGAAACAGGGTCAGCGCGACGAGCGCGAGCGGCCGCCTTCGCGACGACAACGGGACCTCCTACACCGGTTTCACAACCTTGGTTCCAGAGCCGAGCATACGGGAGTGCGTGCTACTCCGCCAAGTCCTTTTCCCGCTTCCAACCCAGCTCGAGCGCCCGGTAATCCGCGCCGAGAATGAGCGACGCGTCTTCGAAGGCGCCCCGGTCGAGCTGCCGCACGACGTGCCCGCACCCGATCGCTTCCGCCAGTAACTCCACCTCGCCGCCGCGTTTCCGCGCCACCAGGATGGACTCCCGGTAGTCGAAGCGCTCGGCGTTGCCCACCTCCACCACCTCGACTCCGAGCCGGGCCAGCCCCGCCTGGGCGTCGGCAGCGATCCCGGGGATTCCGGTCCCGTTCAGGAGTGCGACGCGCAGCGGGCGCGACTTGCCGTCGTCACCAATCTGCCGGACGAACAGCCCGAACGTGATCGACGCCGCGCACAGCACGAGCACGAGCGTCGAAAGCCCGACCGCGATTCGCTGGCCGAGCCCGCCGCGTACGGCGCGGCGATTGCGTTTCCTGCGTGATCGGTTCGCCATCTCACCTCCGAGCGCGGGCGCTACGCGCTCGCCAACGCTTTCAGCAACCGTTGGTACGTGTCGTCCGGACTCTCGGAGACCACGCGTGTCTCGCCGATCGCGGACATGAAATTCGTGTCACCCTGCCAGCGCGGAACCACGTGCATGTGGAAGTGCCCCACGATCCCGGCGCCCGCGCTGCGTCCGAGATTCGCGCCGACGTTCACGCCGTCGGGCTGGTAGGCGGCGGCCAGCGCGCGCTCGCACTTCGCCAGCAGGTGGACCAGCTCCGCGCCTTCGGCGGCGTCGAAATCGCTCATACGCTCGACGTGGCGGTTACACACCACCATCGTGTGCCCGGTGGTGTACGGGTATCGATTGATCACGACGAACCAGTGGCGGCCGCGCTCCAGGATGAGGTTGGCGCGATCGTCCGGAGAGGAAACCAGGGCACAGAACAGACAGCCGCGTTCGGGTTCGCCCATCAGGTATGCCGATCTCCACGGCGCATACAGCCTTCCCATCATGGCGCATCGCCGACGACGAACCGCCGCACGGCCTCGAGCTCCTCGGGGTTGTTCACCCCCGCCACCTCGCGGGGGTCGTCGACGCGAAAGGCACCCACGGGGCGCCCCTCGGTTCGCAACAGCCCGATCACATCGGTGAGGTAGTACTCGTTCTGCGAATTGCGCCGTCCCACCCGCTTCAGCGCCGGGAACAGCGCGTCGGCCTCGAAACAAAACAGCCCCGAGTTGACTTCGCGCAGCGCGAGCTCCTCCGGGGACGCGTCCTTGTGTTCCACGATGCGCAGCAATTGCCCCTGCGCGTCGCGCACGATGCGGCCGTAGCCGGCCGGGTCCTCCAGCTCCGCGGTCAGCACCGTCGCCACCGAGCCGGCGCGATGGTGCGCGCCCACGAAGCGACGGATGGTCTCGGCCCGAAGCCCCGGCACATCGCCGTTGAGTACCACCACCGTGCCGTCGAACGCCGCGAGCGCGGGGGCCGCCTGTACCACCGCGTGGCCGGTTCCCAGTTGCTCTCGCTGGCGCACGAATTCCACCCCGGTGCCCGCGCACGCGCTCTCCACGCGCTCCGCCTGGTAGCCGGTCACCACCACCACCCGTTCCGGCGCGAGCTGGCGCACGGTGTCGATCACGTGAAGGATCATCGGCCGGCCGCCGATGGGGTGGAGCACCTTGGGAAGGTCGGAGTTCATCCGCTTTCCCATCCCGGCGCCCAGGATCACCACCGCTAGTTTCGATCGCTCCATCGGCGGGCCGCTCCCCGCGCGCCTCGCGCGGTCGTCAGAAAAGCGCGACGTCGGCGGCCACACCGGTCGCGCTCACGTCGAACACCATGTTGTCGATGAGCCGCGTGCGGCCCACCCACGCGGCGGCCGCGAGTATAACCCGCCCCTCGACGCGCTCCAAAGTGCAAAGATCGCCCGCGCGGCGCAGCTCAGCATAGTCGATACGGTCGAACCCGTCCGCGCGCAGCGACGCGAGCGTCGCCCGCTCCACCGCCGCGGGGTCGCGCTCCCCCGCCTCCAGCGCGGCTCGCGCCCGCCCCAGCGCCCGGTACATCCCGGCCGCGCGCGTTCGTTCCCCGGGGGTGAGGTAACGGTTGCGCGAGCTCAGGGCGAGCCCGTCCGCCTCCCGGACCGTGCGGCAGAGGCGCAGCTCGATGCCCATGTTCAGTTGATCGACGAGGGTGCGAACGACGAGCGCCTGCTGCGCGTCCTTCTGACCGAACACGGCCACGTCCGGCGCCACGATGTGAAACAACTTGGTCACCACCGTGGCCACGGCGCGGAAATGGCCGGGGCGAAAGCGCCCGCACAGCGGCTCCGACACGCTGTCGACCGTGACCCACGCGCGCGGCGGCTCCGGGTACACGACCTCGCGCGCGGGGGCGAAGAGCGCGTCGCAGCGCCACGCGCGCAGTTGCTCCTCGTCGGCCGCGAGCGTGCGCGGATAAGCGTCGAAATCCTCGCCCGGACCGAACTGGGTTGGATTGACGAAGATCGAGCAGACGACCAGCGCGCCGGGAATCTCGCGGCCCAGTGCGACGCACGCGCGGTGGCCGGCGTGGAGCGCCCCCATCGTGGGCACGAATACCACCGGCCGGTCCCGCCCGCGAGCGGCCAGGAACCCCTGGAGCGGTTCGATCGCGCGAAATACGTCCATAGGGGACGCTACTCCGACGAGTAGCTGTGGTCGAGGTCGGGAAAGCGGCCGTCTTTCACGTCGCGGATGTACGCGTCGAACGCGGCCGACATCTGCTTGCCCATCTCGGCGTAGCGTTTCACGAACCGCGGCGCGAACTCGTCGTTCATGCCCAGCAGGTCGTTGACCACGAGCACCTGGCCGTCGCAGCGGGGACCCGCTCCGATGCCGATGGTGGGGATGGACACCGCCGCCGTGATGCGCTCCGCCAGCTGCCACGGCATGCCCTCGACCACGATGGCGAAACACCCGCACGCCGCCAGGAACTGCGCCTCCTCGACCAGCAGCTCCGCGTCGCGCGGCTCCTTCCCCTGCACGCGGTAGCCGCCGAACTGGTGCAGGGACTGCGGCGTCAAACCGACGTGCCCCATCACCGGAATGGCGGCGTCGAGGATCGCGCGGATGACCGGCTCCATGCGCTTGCCTCCCTCGAGCTTCACGGCTTCCGCGCCTCCCTCCTTGACCAGTCGGCCCGCGTTGCGGACCGCATCCGGCACCCCCGCCTGATAGCTCATGAACGGCAGGTCGCCGACCAGCAGGGCGCGTGGGCGCGCGCGCGCCACCGCCTTCAAGTGATGCACGATCTCTTCCAGCGTCACCGGAATCGTGTTCTCGTACCCGAGCACCACCATCCCGAGGCTGTCTCCCACCAGCATGACGTCGACCCCGCTCTGGTCCTCCAGCACCGCCGTCGCGTAGTCGTACGCAGTGAGCATGACGATTTTCTCGCCGCGGCGCTTCATCTCGGCCAGGGTCTGGACCGTCACCTTCGCGCGCCGCGTCATCGCGCCTCCCACGTGGGCACATACAACTCCGTGTTGACCACCGGTTCCGCGAGGCGGCGCACCAGATCGAAGAAATGCCGCTCGTCGTTCACGAAATCCATCGCGTCGGTATTGACCACCAGCAGCGGACCGGCCGCGTAGTTGAAGAAGTAGTGGTTGAACGCCTCGTTGAGCGCGTCGAGGTAGTCGCGCGAAAGCGAGCGCTCGTAGCCGCGGCCGCGCGACTGAATGCGGTCGAAGAGCACGGAGGCCGACGCCTGCAGGTAGATCACCAGGTCGGGTCGCACCACCCGCGCCTCGAGCTCCGACGCCACACGCTCGTAGAGGGCCAGCTCGTCGTCGCTCAGATTCACGTTGGCAAAGATGCGGTCGCGGGCGAACACGTAGTCGAATACCACGAGGTCGGCGAAGAGATCCTGCTGGTTCAGGGCGAGCTGCTGCTTGTAGCGGTTCATCAGGAAGACGAGCTGGGTCTGGAACCCGTAGGCCCCGGTGTCCTCGTAGAAGCGCTCGAGGAACGGGTTGTCGTCGACGCGATCCTCGACCAGACGCCCCCCCAGCCGCTTGACGATCAGGCGCGCGAGCGACGACTTGCCGACGCCGATGTTGCCCTCGACGGCGATGCGGGCATAGCCCCGGCCGAGGATGCCGCCACGAATATCCGGGTAGCTCACGTCCACGTCAGCCTCGCATCGCCAGGGAACGCCCGCTGACCCGCACGAGGTCGCCCGGCGCGGGCAGGGCCGCCGCGAGATCGCCGATTCCGCGACCCGTCCGCGGGCACACGAACCCGGGGGCCACTTCGCGCAACGGGATCAGCACGAACGCGCGCTCGTGGAATCGAGGGTGCGGAAGCTTCAGCCGCTCGCCGACGACGACCTCGTCTCCGGCCGCGATGAGATCGAGGTCGATCTCGCGCGACTGCCAGTGCCCGCCGGTGCGGCCGCCCTTCGCCTCGATGGCCTGCAATCGCTCTAGCAAATCGAGGGGTGGGAGTAAAGACGCAACTTGCGCGACGGCGTTGACGAACGGCGGGGCGCCCGGCATCCCGAGCGCGGGTGATTCATAGAGGCTGCTCAGGCCCAGCAGGCGCACGGCCCCGCCACTGCCCAGCGCGCGGGCGGCGCCGAGAACCGATTGCTCGCGCTGGCCGAGATTGGATCCGAGCGCGACATAGGCGACTGAGATCACGGTGGACCGCATGAGTAGGGGCGGCGAGCCGCGGTCGTCACATGACCGGGGCCTCGCGGACCAGATACACTTCCACGTGCGAGAGATTGTTGGGAAACGGAAGGTTTAGCTTTCGCAGCCGGATCTCCACCTTCGAGACCGCGAAACTGGCAATGATGGCGGCGCAGATCTCGTCGCCGAGCGACTCGAGCAATCGGTAGCGCTTCTCGCCGCCGACTACCTCCATCACGCGGCTGTAGATGGACTCGTAGTTGATCGTGTCCTGCAGCGAATCCGTGCGGCACGCCCGCGCAAGGTCGGCGTGGATGTCGAGGTCGATCTGGATCTTCTGCCCGACCTCCCGCTCCGCGGGCGACACACCGTAAAAACCGAATACGGTGATGTCCTTGAGCCGGATGACGTCTGTCACCGTCGCATCCTACTGGACCGCAGCGGAAATGTTGACGGTGACGATTCCGGGCTCCGCGCTCAACGGGGTGACGCCGAATACCGGCATCCAGAGCTGATTGCCCGTTCCCCACACGGGGCTCATCGACATGAACGTGCGGTACGAACTGACGTTGCCTGTCGGCCAGGTGCCGGTGATGGCGAGCGGAGCGGTCAGCTCACTCGCGTCGATGTCCAGCAGCTCGAACCACGACACGTTGGCGCGGGAGCGCCGGTAGACCATCCATTCTCCGTCCGGCGACCACGCCAGGTCGCGGAGCCCGTCTCCCGGCGGCACGGTGAGCAGCGGGGCCGCGTTGCTGCCCGTCATCAGGTAGATGGCGCCGCCGACGCCGGGTGCCACCGGAATCACGGCCAGGGCCGATCCATCCGGGGACCACGTCATCTCGAGCGGGGGTCCGGGCAGCCCGGTGACATCGACCGTGGTGCCGCCACTCGAATTGGTCTGAATCAGGTACAGCGTTCCATCCTTCGCCACCACCGCCAGCTCCGGAGCCACCGGATTCCATGTCTTCAGCGGCGGCTGGAGCTGAGGCAGCGATCCCGACGCGATCGACCCGCCCGTGCTGCTGAGCTGCACGAAATGCGTGTAGTCTGCGTCAACGACATCGCCGCTCATGGCGGCACCGTATATCTCCCACTTCGATTTTCCGGTCGGGTCGGCGACGAACGTGAGCCAGTTCTGGTCGGTGGAAAACGTGGGAAAAAAGCTCCGCTTAAACTTCTGCCCGCCCGTCACCCGCACCCGCGTGTTCTGCATCAGGTCGTACACGAATACTTCGAACGAATCGAACGCCGCGTTGAAGCGATCTGGAAGGTAGCCCTGGAACGCCACCAGGTGGCCGTTTGCCGAAATCGCCGGCTGGGTGTACTGCTGTCGCAGCTCGGACGGCGGAATCGAGTTGTCCACGGTGAGGCGCTGGAAGGTACCGGCCCCCAAATGCGCGACGTAGATATTCCGGGGACGGTTTGCCCCCGTGGCGGGGCCGGTATAGGTCGTGTCCGCCCAGTATGCCTCGAACGCCAAGTCGGGTGCGAACACGACGTCGAACTGGTTGGCCACCGACGGAGGCGCGGCGTCGAGCGAGGACGCGCCGTTGAAGCGGTACAGGTCGGTTCCCTGACTGACGTTGGTGGTGCGCCGGTGGTAGAAGGTCGGCCCGCCCGTAATCAACGTCACCGCGCCGGCGTCGTCCATCACCACCGCGCTCTCTCCGGCCACCAGGACGTCGGTGGAATGCGACGCGCTACCGACAGAGTTGGTCGCACGCGCCGTAACCACGTAGACTTCGGACGTCGCCGGAGCCACCCAGTGGACCGTGAGCTGGTCGTCCTCGACGAACGTGCCCCCGGTCGCTGTCCACGACAGCACGGGAATGTCACCCGCGTTGGCGGACGACGAGCGTACGTCCGCAGTCATGATCAGGGTATCGCCCGCCGCGGCCGTCTTCGGGCTGGCAATGATCTGCGCGACCGTCAGCGGCGTTGAGGTCCCGTCGCCCCCGTCGACGACCGGTTCGTCCTTCCCGCACGCACCCACTGCCAACCCCACCAGTCCGGCCAGCACGAATCGACCGAGTCGCGTTGCATTCTTCTTCAAGACCACAAACCTCCAACTAGACCGGCGTCCGGGAGCTCAGCCGAGGAACCCGCCCGACTCTGAGTAAGTAACGGAAGCGCACCAGGGTGGGGTTGTCGTAGGTACGATACGCGTCCATCGCGCTGTTTTTCAAGCGCTTTTTGCGGCCGACCGGCCCGCGGGGGCCGCCCCGGGGCCCGGAAACAAAAAGCGCGCCGACGGTTGGTCACCGCCGGCGCGCTTCGCCGCGCTCGCGCGCGTTTTCGATCAATACATGTCGCCCATGCCGCCGCCGGCGCCACGCGGCGCCGCCGCCTTTTCCTCCTCCGGCAGGTCGGTTACGACTACTTCCGTCGTGAGGAGCATGCTCGCCACGCTCGCCGCGTTCTGCAGCGCCGTGCGAGTGACCTTCTTCGGATCGACGATGCCGGCCTTGAACATATCGACGTACTCGCCCGTAGCAGCGTTGTACCCGACGTTCTCCGCCTGCTTGAGCACGTGCTCGACGATCAGGGAGCCTTCCGCACCCGCGTTCGTCGCCACCTGCCGCAGCGGGGCCTCGAGCGCGCGGCGGATGATGTCCACGCCGATGGCGGCGTCGCCGGTCTCCTTGACCTTCTCGAGCGCCTTGGCCGCGCGCAGGAGCGCGATCCCGCCGCCCGCGACGATGCCTTCTTCCATCGCGGCGCGAGTCGCCTCCTTGGCGTCCTCGACCCGGGCCTTCTTCTCCTTCATCTCGACTTCCGTCGCCGCGCCCACGTTAATAACCGCGACGCCGCCGGCGAGCTTGGCCAGCCGCTCCTGCAGTTTCTCCTTGTCGTACTCGGAGGTCGTGTCCTCGATCTGAACGCGGATCTGCGCCACCCGCGCCTTGATCTCGGCCGCCTTGCCGGCGCCCTCGACGATGGTGGTGTTGTCCTTGTCGATCGTGATGCGCTTCGCCTTGCCGAGGTCCGCGATGGTGGCGTTCTCCAGCTTGAAGCCCGCCTCCTCGGAGATCACGCGGCCGTTGGTGAGGGTCGCGATGTCGTCCAGCATCGCCTTGCGACGATCGCCGAAGCCCGGCGCCTTCACGGCGCACACCTGGAGCGTGCCCCGCAGCTTGTTGACGACCAGCGTCGCCAGCGCCTCACCCTCGACGTCCTCCGCGATTATGACCATCGGGCGGCCCATCTGGGCGACCTTCTCCAGGATCGGGAGCAGGTCCTTCATCGAAGAGATCTTCTTGTCGTGGATCAGGATGACGGCGTCCTCGAGGACGACTTCCATCCGCTCCGCGTTGGTCACGAAGTACGGCGAGAGGTAACCGCGATCGAACTGCATCCCCTCGACCACGTCGAGGGTGGTTTCCATACCGCGCGCTTCCTCGACGGTGATCACGCCGTCCTTGCCGACCTTGGCGAACGCATCCGCGATCAGTTTCCCGATCTCGGGGTCGTTGTTCGCGCTGACGGTGGCGACGTTCACGATCTCCTCGTCCTTGACCTTCTTGCTCCGGGTGGTCAGTTCCTCCACCACCGCGTCGACCGCCTTCTGGATGCCGCGCTTGATGTACATCGGGTTCGCGCCGGCGGTGACGTTCTTGACACCTTCCTTGATGATCGCCTGCGCCAGAATGATGGCGGTGGTGGTGCCGTCGCCGGCGACGTCCTGCGTCTTGGTGGCGACTTCCTTCACCAGCTGCGCGCCGCAGGTTCTCGAACGGATCGTCGAGTTCGATCTCCTTCGCGATGGTGACGCCGTCATTGGTCACCGCCGGGCTACCGAATTTCTTGTCGAGAACGACGTTGCGTCCCTTGGGACCGAGCGTGATGCGAACCGCGTTCGCGAGTTTGTCGACGCCGGCCTTGAGCTTTTCGCGGGCGTCGGTGTCGTAGAGCAACTGCTTTGGCATGTCGTGGCCTCCTGTGTGGTTCGAATTTGAATCGAATGATGTTCCTGGCTAGAGAATCGCGAGGATCTCGTCTTCCTTCACGACGAGATACTTCGAGCTGTCGATCTCGATCTCGTTGCCCGCGTATTTCGCAAACAGCACGCGGTCGCCCTTCTTGACTTCGGGCTCGATGCGCTCGCCGCTGTTGGTGCGGCGGCCCTTGCCGACCGCGATGACTTCGCCCTCCTGCGGGCGCTCCTTCGCCGTGTCGGGGATGATGATGCCGCCCTTCTTCTTCTCTTCCTTCTCGAGCAACCGGACGATCACGCGGTCACCCAGTGGGATCATCTTCATGGGGTAGCCTCCTTCGAGCGGGTGGCGTGCCTCGCACGCCCCGTCTTGATTGACTTGGTATCGGTATAGTGATTCTGACAGGTCGCTTAGCAGTCGACGATGCCGACTGCCAATCGGGGTTACTTTAGGACGTAACCCCCCGGTCGTGCAAGTGAAACTTTTCGTAAGTGCGGGCGGGGGCCTACTCGAGATCGTCGATTCCCCGCCCGATCGCGGCCAGTCCGAGCAGGGTGAGGTCTGGGATGACCTGCCACTGCCGGGAAGCAGGGGCGAGAGTCGGGCCGCGTGCCCGCCGGTCATGATGATCGTAAGCCGTTTCCCGGACCTGGCTTCCAGCATCGCGGCCGCCGCGCGGATCCCGCCTGCCGCCCCCAGCACCGCGCCCCAGCGCATGGCGGACTCCGTGTCGTCGATGCGGCGGGGTGCCAGCGGCCCCCGGGCGAAATCAATCGGCGGCAGGCGGGCTGTGACCCGGTGGAGGGCGTCGAGCGAGGTGGTCGGCCCGGGCAGGATCACCCCACCGAGGAACCGCCGCTCGACGATCAGGTCGACGGTGATGGCGGTACCGGCATCGATGACGACGGCGGAACGCCGCCCCCCGCGTACCGCCCCGCACGCGGCGCACAGGCGATCGGTCCCCACCCGTTCCGGCCGGCGCACCCCGATCGATACCGGCATCCGGGTGCGATGGGTGACGACGATCGCGTCGAGGCCGGTGGCGTGTTCGATCGCCCGCACGACGCGCGCCGTGGACGCGGGCCGGACCGACGACACCAGCGCGCGCTCGATCGACCCCCCCGCGCGCGCGACGCGTGCGACCGCGCGGGCGATCTCGCGCGCCGGCGCGCCGCTGGACACGCGGGTCACCCGCACCACGCGCGTGCCGCGGACCGCGGCGATCTTCGTGCTCGTGTTCCCGATGTCGACGCAGAGCATCATTCCACCACCTCCACGGTCTCGCCGTAGAGCAACGCCTCGCTCCCGTCGCGGTCGAGACGCACCCGCAGCGCCCCGTCGGACCCGACGCCGAGCGCGAGCGCGCGCAGCCGCTCGCCGCCCGATTCGAAGGCCACCATCCGGCCCCGCTGCAACAGGCGCGATTCGTAGGCGGACGCCAGCGGCCCGAAGCCGTCGCGGCGGAAGCGATCGTAGTACGACTCGATCGTGCCGACGACGTCGGCGAGCACGAACGCCCGGTCCCACTCCGAACCGGTGAGTGTCAGGCAGGACACCGCGGGCATGCGCAGTTCGGAAGGAAACTCCTCCGCACGCGCGTTCACGTTGACCCCGATTCCCACCACCAGGTGCGAGAGCGCCCCGCCCGCGCTCGCGCTTTCGGCAAGTACGCCGGCGAGCTTCCCCCCGGCTGCAACCACATCGTTCGGCCACTTGACCCCGACTTCCACGTCGAGCAGCTTCGAGAGCGCGATCGATGTGGCCATCGCGACCAGGAGCGCGACGGGCAATGCGCCGCGCGCGTCTCCGCCCGGGCGCAGGATCACCGACGCCAGCACGTTGCGCCCCGCCGGGCTCGCCCATGTGTGGGTGCGGCGGCCCCGGCCGCGGCGCTGGAGGTTCGCCACCACCAGCGTGCCCTCCGGTTCGCCGGCTCGCGCCAGCGCCAGCGCGACGTCGTTGGTCGAATCGGTCTCCGGGTAGAAATAGATGCGGCGGCCGAGCCGCGCCGTCGCCAGGAAGCGGCGGACGTCGGCCGGCAGCGGACCGGTGGCGCCCGCCATCACAGCACCTCGAGGCTCATCGACGCGGCCGGAGCGGAATGGGTCAGCGCGCCGACCGAGATGAAATCGACCCCCGGCAGCGCAAGGGCGCGCACCGTCTCGAGCGTCACGCCGCCCGACACTTCCAGCTCGAGGCGCCTCTCCGGGTGCGCATGACGGAACTCCTCCACCAGCCGCACCGCGCTGGCCACGTCCCCGGGGGAAAAATTATCGAGCATCACGCGGTCGATGCGCCGTCCCAACACCGCGCGCAGGAACTCGATCGAGTCCACTTCCACCTCGACGAACGGCGCTCGCGCGCCGCCGTCGAGCACTCGCAAGAGCGCGTCGCGCCCGCCCAGCGCGCGCACGTGGTTGTCCTTCACCAGCACCATCGCGCCGAGATCGCGCCGGTGATTGTGCGCGCCGCCGCATCGCACCGCGTACTTCTCGAGCTCGCGCCACAGCGGCGTGGTCTTGCGCGTGTCGAGAATCTGGACGCCCGTGCCGGCCACCGCCGTCACGAACCGCGCCGCGTGGGTGGCGATGCCGCACATGCGCTGGAGGAAATTGAGCGCGGTTCGCTCGGCCGACACCACCGACCGGGCGGGTCCGCCGACCCGGCCGAGGACTCCGCCCGCCGCTACGAGCTCGCCGTCGGCGGCGACCGCGTCGAACCGGCAGCGAGCGTCGATCTGACGAAACGTCTCGCGCGCCAGCTCGACCCCGCTCACCACCGTCTCCTGCGCCACGCGAATCTCCGCCGACACGGGCTGCTCACCCAGCGCGAGGTAGGCGACCGTCGCATCGTGGCGGGCCGCGTCTTCCTCGACGGCGGCGGCAACCCACGCGCTCACCCGCTGCGGGTCGAGGGGTGAGAGGTTCATCGCTCCTCCCCGCGCGCGGGTCCGCGCCGCCGCGCGGCGGCCGCGTCGCTCTTCGCCCCGGCCGCGGCCAGCTGCAGCCGGATCTCGTCCAGGCTGTCGCGCAGGCTCGCCGCCTTTTCGAAATTCAGCGCCTGCGCTTCGCGCAGCATTTCGGCTTCGATCGCCGCCGCCAGCGCCTCCGTCGGCGCCCCCGGCTCGAGGATCACGTCCGCGCCCTCGCGGCGCCTCGCGTCGGCCACCTGGGTCGAGAGGACGACTTCGTCCAGCGACTTGACGATCCCGCGCGGCGTGATGCCATGCACCCGGTTGTACTCGAGCTGGCGGGCGCGCCGGCGGTTGGTTTCGTCCATGGCGCGGCGCATCGATTCCGTCACCTGGTCGGCGTAGAAGATCACGCGCCCGGAGACGTGGCGCGCCGCGCGCCCCGCGGTCTGGATCAGGCTGCGCTCGCTGCGCAGGAAGCCTTCCTTGTCCGCGTCACACACCGCGACCAGCGACACCTCCGGGAGGTCGAGCCCCTCGCGCAGCAGGTTGATCCCGACCAGCACGTCGAAGTCGCCGAGGCGGAGCCCGCGCAGGATCTCGACCCGCTCGAGCGCGTCGATGTCCGCGTGCAGGTAGCGCACGCGCACGCCCAGCGACGCGAGATAGTCGGTCAGCTCCTCGGCCATGCGTTTGGTCAGGGTCGTGACCAGCACGCGTTCGCCGCGCTCCGCGCAGGCCCGCGCCTCTTCGACCAGGTCGTCGACCTGCCCGTCCACCGGACGCACGGTGATTTCCGGGTCCACCAGCCCGGTGGGGCGAATCACCTGTTCGACGATCTCACCGCCCGCGCGCCGGAGTTCGTAGCTCGGCGGGCGTCGCGCTCACGTACACGCAGCGGGGAACCATCCCCTCGAACTCTTCGAAGCGCAGCGGGCGGTTGTCGAGCGCGGACGGGAGGCGAAACCCGTGCTCGACCAGCGTCAGTTTTCGCGAGCGGTCGCCGTTGAACATCCCGCCGATCTGGGGAACGGTGACGTGCGATTCGTCGACGACGCACAGAAAATCCCCCGGAAAGAAATCGAACAATGTATTCGGGCGCTCGCCGGCCTTGCGCCCGGAGAGATAGCGCGCGTAGTTCTCGACCCCGCTGCAGTAGCCCACTTCCTCCAGCATCTCGACGTCGTAGAGGGTGCGCGATTCCAGGCGCTGCGCCTCCACTCCCTTTCCGTGCTCGCGCAGCTCAATTACGCGCGATGCGAGTTCGTCCCGAATCTGCACGGCGGCGCGCTTGACCACCGCCTCCGGGGTCACGAAGTGTTTGGCCGGAAACAGCGTCAGCCGATCGATGGACCGCACGCGCTTGCCGGTCAGCGGGTCGTTGACCGAGAGCGATTCCACCGTGTCGCCGAAGAATTCCACCCGGATCGCTTCCTCTTCGTACGCGGGGCGGATCTCGACCACTTCCCCGCGGACGCGGAAGCACCCGCGGGTGAAGGCGGCGTCGTTGCGCTGGTACTGGATGTCGATCAGGGCGCGCAGGAAGTCCTCGCGGTCGAGCGCGTCGCCGGCCTTGAGCTCGATGGTCATCGCCCGCACCATCTCCGGCGAGCCGAGGCCGTAGATGCACGACACGCTGGACACCACGATCACGTCGCGACGGGTCATGAGCGAGCTGGTGGCGCGCACGCGCAACCGGTCGATGTCGTCGTTGATCGACGCGTCCTTGGCGATGTAGGTGTTGGTGGAGGGAACGTACGCTTCGGGCTGGTAGTAGTCGTAGTAGCTGACGAAATACTCGACCGCGTTGTGCGGGAAAGAACCCCTTGAACTCGCCGTAGAGCTGGGCGGCGAGGGTCTTGTTGTGCGAGATGACCAGCGTCGGCACTCCGATGCGGGCGATCACGTTGGCGATCGTGAACGTCTTCCCCGACCCGGTCACCCCCAGCAGCACCTGGTCGCGTTTGCCTTCGCGGATCCCTTGCGTCAGCGCGTGAATCGCAGCCGGCTGGTCGCCCGTCGGCTGATAGTGGGAAACGAGTTCGAACCCCGCGCTCACCCGCGACGCTCGCACAGGAGCAGCAACGTCAGCACCAGGATGGCGACGACCATGAGGGGAACCACCAGGCTGCGAACCACGCGCGGCGGCCCCAGCTTTTCTTCGCGCACGCTCTGCTCGATCTCCCACGACGGACCGGTCCCGCCCCCGGCGGAACTCGACCGGGCCCGGATCATCGCCCACAGCTTGCCCCCGTCCAGGCCGAGGAAGTCGGCGTAGGTGCGGAGGAAACCCTTCAGGTAGGTCTCGCTCGGAAACCCCTCGAAGTCGTCCGCCTCGAGCGCGGTGATCGTCTGCGCGGAAATCTTCGTCTCGCGATTCACCTGCTCGACGGAAAGCCTCCGCTCCTCGCGCGCCGCGCGCAGGATCTCGCCGATGGTCTTTCCTTCCGTGATCACGCATCACCTCCCGGCCAACGCCCGCGCGCACCCGCCGTCGCCGTTGTGGACCAATCAGAACACGCGACGCGGGCGCCCGGCAACCGCAAACCTACTCCCGGTCCGGCGCGAGCAGCGCGAGCGACTCGACGAGCTTCGTGCGCTCGACTTCCAGGCGCGCGTGGCGCTCGCGCTCGCGCTCCACCACCTCGGGCTTCGCCCTCGACACGAAGCTCTCGTTGGCCAGCCTCCCCCCAGTGTCCGCGAGCTCGCGCTCAACCCGCTGCCGCTCCTTCTCGAGACGGGCGCGCTCGGCGTCGAGGTCCACGATCCCTGCGAGCGGCACGACGACTTCGATCTCGCCGACCGGAGTGGCGGCGCTGCCCCGCTCCTTGCCGACGGCGGGGCCGGCCTCGAGCGACGCCGCGCCCGCCAGGCGCAGGATCCCGTCGGACGCCGCGCGCAGCACGGCGGCGTTCGCCTCCGACGCGCGGACCCGTACCGGCACGCGTGCGCCCGGGCTCACCCGGTACGCGGCGCGGACGTTGCGCACCGAGACGACCACGTCGCGCAAGAGCCCCATGCGCTGTTCCGCTTCCGCGTCCACCCGGTCGGCGGCGCCGCGCGGATACGCGTTCTCGAGCACGAGCCCTCTCGCCATCGGGAGCACGCTCCAGATCTCTTCGGTCAGGTAGGGCATCAGCGGGTGGATGAGCTTCACCGACTGCCCGAGCACGTAGAGCAGAACCGCCAGCACCGTGCGCCGGTCGCCTTCGCCGTACAGGCGCACCTTGGCCAGTTCGAGGTACCAGTCACAGAAGTCGTGCCAGAAGAAGTCGTAGAGGCGCAGCGCGCCGTCGTTGAGCCGCCACTCCTCGAAGCACCGGTTGGTATCGAGCTCGCAGCGGTTGAGCGCGGAAAGGATCCAGCGATCCTCCCACGCGAGCTCCGGCTCGAACGCGAGGTCGCTGCCGAACGTGTGCCGCCAGCTCGCCGCCAGCGGGTGGGCTCCCGCCCCGGCGTCGGCGAAGATCGGGCTGGTTTCCTTCTCGAACGCGCCCATCACCAGCCGGGACGCCTGCCACACCTTGTTGGTGAAGTTGCGCCCGAGCTCCAGCTTCTCTTCGTCGAAGAAGACGTCCTTGCCCGGGGGCGAGAGCATCGCGAGCGTGAAACGAAACGCGTCCGTTCCCCAGCGGTCGATCAAATCCAGCGGGTCGGGCGAATTCCCCAGCGACTTGCTCATCTTGCGGCCGATCCCGTCGCGCACGATGCCGGTCAGGAACACGTGACGGAACGGAACCTCGCCCAGGAACTCGAGCGAGGCCATGATCATGCGCGCCACCCAGAAGAAGATGATTTCGGGCGCGGTCACCAGCACCGACGTGGGGTGGTAGCGCTCGAGGTCCGGCGCGTGCTCGTCCGGCCAGCCCAGCGGAGAGAACGTCCACAGCCAGGAGGAGAACCAGGTGTCGAGCACGTCTTCGTCCTGGCGAAGGTCGGTGTCGCCGCAGGTCGCGCACGCGCTCGGGTCGGTGCGCGCCACCGTGATGTGGCCGTTCTTCGCGCAGTACCACACCGGGATCCGGTGACCCCACCACAGCTGCCGCGAGATGCACCAGTCGCGGATGCCGTTCATCCACGCCATGTAGACGTTACGCCACCGCGCCGGATAAAACGTGATCTCGTCGTTTTCGACCGCGCGGATCGCCGGCGCCGCGAGCGGCTGCATGCGCACGAACCACTGCGTCGACAGGAGTTGTTCGATCACCGTGCCGCAGCGGTCGTGGGTGCCGAGCGCGTGCCGGTACGGCTCGACCTTCACCAGCGCCCCGATTGCTTCGAGCATGGCGACCACGCGCGCGCGCGCCTCGAAGCGGTCGAGGCCCTCGAAATCCTTCCCCGCGTCCCGCGTCATGCGCCCGCTGCGGTCGATCACGACCACGGCCGGGAGGTGGTGGCGCTGGCCGATGCCGAAGTCGGTCGCGTCGTGCGCCGGCGTCACCTTGAGGAAGCCGGAGCCGAATTCCTTCTGGACCGCGGCGTCGGCCACGATGGGAAGCGCGCGCCCCACGATCGGGAGCGTGCATGTCGTTCCCACCAGCGCGCGCTTCGACGCGTCGTCGGGGCTGACCGCCACCGCCGTGTCCCCCAGCATCGTCTCGGGCCGGGTGGTGGCCACGACGACGTCGCCGTGCGCCGACGGGTAACGAATCCAGTAGAGTTTGCCGTCGCGTTCCTCGTACTGGACTTCTTCGTCGGAGATCGCGGTCTGACACGACGGGCACCAGTTGACGATGTAGTCGCCGCGATAGACGAGTCCCTTCTCGTACAGGCGCACGAAGGCCTCGCGCACCGCGCGCGAACGCGCCTCGTCGAGCGTGAACGCCTCGCGGCTCCAGTCGAACGCGCACCCGAGCTGCTTCATCTGCTCCACGATGCGATCGTGGTGGTGGTCCTTCCATTTCCACGCGTGGGAGAGAAACTCCTCGCGCGTCATTTCGGCGCGTTTCTTCCCCTCCTTGAGCAGCGCGGCCTCCACCACTTTCTGGGTGGCGATGCCGGCGTGATCCGTCCCCGGGATCCACAGTGTCCGATAGCCGCGCATCTTCTTCCAACGAATCAGAAGGTCCTGGACGGTGTCGCCGAGCACATGGCCGACGTGCAGTACGCCGGTGACGTTGGGAGGGGGCAGTGTGATCACGAACGGGGGCTGTGCCGACGCGTCGTCGGGGACGAAGAGGCGGCGCGCGTCCCATTCGCGGTTCCAGCGCGCGCGCGCGGCCGCGGGGTCGAAGTGTTTTTCCATGGTGGTGCGGTTCAAGGAGCGCTCCGGCGCCGGTACGAGTGGATCGTCAAACCCGTTGCGAGACGGGAAAATAGCACCGTAGGCCGGGGCGGTCAACCGGTGAGGACGGCCGCCAGCCCGCTCGCCACCGCGCTACCGGGCCGGGTCCACGGCCACGAGCGCGATCCACGGTCCGTCCGGGCTCACGGCGATTCGCGTCACCGTCGTGATCCCGGCGCCGGCGAAGTCCGCGACTTCTCTCCAGCGCGGACTTTCGAAGGGGCGCGCGGCGAACAGCCTGGCGCCATCGGCCATCACCAGGGTGTCGCCGATCCACGCCGCGTCCTGGCCGCCGCCCACCGCGTCGATCAGCGGACGGGGCTCCCCGGCTGGCAGCGGAAGCGTGAGCAGCCGAAACGCATACGTGCCGTCGTCCTCGCGCGAGAGAAAACTCACACCCCGCCCGCCGGGCGCGACCAGGATCGAACGCCCAATGTCTCGCGCGACAGTCGTCTCTTCTTGCGTCACCACGTCCACCAGCCGGAGCGTGTGCGGGGAGCCGACCACGAACACCACCAGCGTGCGCTCGTCCCACCACGCGAAATAGCCGACCGAGTCGACCTCGCTTGCGACGAGCCGCGGGTTCGACCCGTCCATGTCGAAGCGCCACAGGCGCTGCGTGCTGTCGGCTTCGACGCGCACGGTCACAAACCCGTCTCCCGGAGCCGCCAGCGGGGTCGGCGAGTACTCGCTCTCGGGCGTGGAGGTGACCCGGCGCGCCTGGCCGCGTGTCACGTTGAGCCGAAACACATCCGTCTGCCCGGAGGAGTCTGCCGCGACGAACAGTAGTTCACTGTCCCCGGGCAGGAAGCAGGGCTGGTTATCATATCCCGGTCGATGGGTGACATTGTGCGGGGTCCCGACATGCATCGAATCGCCGGTCACCCAGAACGGGGCCACCCAGATATCGGCCGAAGGCGGCTGGGCGGACGCGGTGGAGACGGTCAGGGCCAGGGCCAGAATCGACCCGACCAGGCGCATATATTGCATAAGCTTACATCACCCACTTTAGAAGTAAGGGGAAGCGAAGAATTGACGGCTGCGTCCCGGGAGCGTATAATGAAGGTCCCCGTAAATCCATTCAGACCTTTCGGGTGCGGGCGCGCCCCTGGTCCGGAGCCCCGAGCACGTGGGCGGCCCGGTGATCCCGAGCGCAGGATGTCTATCAGGACGTTGTATCGAGTTTCTGGTTTGGGCGCCGTGGCCGGCGCGATGCTGCTCTCGACGGGGCCGGCGCGCGCCGATTACAGCCTGACGCAGGCATTCCCCAACTTCACGTTCTCGTTCGCGACCGATATCCAGGCCGCGAACGACGGATCCAACCGATTGTTCGTCGTGGAGAAACGCGGCGTCATCTGGGTATTCACGGCCGACGTCCAGTCGACGGTGAAGACCGAGTTCCTCAATATCTCGAGCCAGGTCCGTACCTCGGGCGAGGCCGGCCTCTTGGGGCTCGCCTTCCACCCGAACTACAAGACGAACGGGTGGTTCTACGTCTTCTACGTGTCCCAGTACCCGTACCGGACCATCGTCGCCCGCTACAAGGTCAGCTCGAACCCGAACGTCGCCGATCCGGCCAGCGAAAGCATCCTGATCGATAACGCCCAATCGACCGTGTACCACAACGGCGGCCAGCTTGCGTTCGGCCCCGACGGGTATCTCTACATCGGCATGGGAGACAACTTCACCTCGGCGACCGCGCAGGACCTCACGGACCTGCCCGGCTCGATTCTGCGCATCGACGTGGACGTGACCCCGCCGCCGGGCGGAGCGGCCGCGCCGGCGTACGAGATTCCCCCGGACAACCCCTTCGCGAACAACCCGAACGGTTACCGGCAGGAGATCTATGCGTACGGGTTTCGCAACCCCTGGCGCTTCTGCATCGACAAGATGAGCGGAGAAATGTGGGCGTCCGACGTCGGACAGGACACCTACGAAGAAATCGACATCGTGGAGAAGGGGCGCAACTACGGCTGGCCGTTGATGGAGGGGCCGGACTGCTACGGCGCCCCGTGCGATCCGGTCGGTGACGATCTCGTGCTGCCGTTCTACTCGTACACGCACGCCGAAGGGGTCGCGGTGATCGGCGGGTACCGGTACTGGGGGCGTCGCATCCCGGAGCTGGTCGGTTATTACGTCTTCGCAGATTACACCGGCGGTGAAGTGTGGGGGCTGCGCTTCGACGGCGCCGCGGGCCCGGAGCGTTTCGACCTGGTCGTGAACGCGCCCGACCTGCTCACCTTCGGCCTGGGTCCGACGGGCGATCTGCTCGCGGCATCCAGCGACGGGTATATCTACCATCTCGAACGCGTGGTGACATCGGCGCCGGTGGGCTCGCCCGCCGCATCGCAACTGCTCGGCAACTACCCGAACCCGTTCAACCCGTCGACGACGATCCGCTACCACCTCGCGAGCGCCGCGAGCGTATCGATCGAGATCTTCGGCGTGGATGGCAGCCGCGTGGCGCGTTACGACCTCGGGTCCCGGCCCGCCGGCGATCACCGCCTCGAATGGAACGGCCGCGCCGCCACCGGACCTGCCGCCAGCGGGGTTTATTTCTGCCGGCTGGTGGTCGATGGCGCGGGGGTCAATACGATTCACATGGTGCTGGTCCAGTAGCGCTCGTGAAAACGCCCGCGCCATTCGCGCGTTGACACGCCGCCCGGGGCCGCACACTATTCCCTGTGTTGCGATTGCCGCCCCCGGCGCGTCCACACCCCCTGGAGAGAGGCTGTATCGTCATGACATCCGTGCGCGTCTTCACGACCATCGTGGTGGCCGGCGCCGTCGTCGCCGCCTGCGCCGGACCCGCCGGCGCGCTGGTCCGGCGGGTCGATGCCCCCCTGCTCTGGCACCGGACCGCGGTCTCGGGCTTCTACGGCAACGGACTTCCGGTCGGCGAGTTCGCCGATTCCCGCGAAGGCGACGGAAACCACGAGGACTGGGCCCCCGACTGGACGGTCGAGATCGAACACTTCGCGAGCCGGACGGTCTCGATCGGGTTCTCGATGGCGAACACCACCTACACCGACAAGACCTTTTCCGACCTCGAAACCAACCTGAGCAGCTACTCGGGGTTTCTGCGCGCGGTCGTCCCGACCGGATCCGCCGTGCGACCCTACGTGCGCGGCGGGGTCGGCAGCGTCCAGGTCGAGTTCCAGGATTCCACTTCGCGGGTGGACGCGGAATACGCGTGGTCGTTCCAGTTCGGGGGCGGGCTCTTGTGGCTGCCGGTACGATGGCTGGGAATCAACGCGCAGGCGCTCTACTATCTGGATTCCACGGAAGACTCGTACATCGCGGAAAACAACACCGTGGTCGGGTTCGACTGCAAGTACTGGGTGTTCGCCGGCGGCCTGAGTCTGTTCTTTCCTTGATTCGGGCCCCGATTCCGGCCCCGGCCCTACGAGCCCAGCACGATCGCGGCGATACCGGCGAACATCGATAGCTTGAGCGCCCGGCTCACGCGCGCGAACGTCGCCTTGCGCGGCGAACGGACGATCGCGAGCGCGCCCAGGATGAGCGACGGTTCCACCAGCAGCGCCATTACGAGCAGATACAGGGGGCCGTAGACGCCGGCGACGGCGGGCGCGGGAATCCAAGCCGCCAACGCCAGCATCGACGCGGCGGCGATGCGCGCCGCACTATCGCGGCCGAGCGTCACCGCGACCGTGCGCACGCCGGCGGCTCTGTCCCCGTCGAGATCCTCCCCCCCTTCACCAGCTCCCGGCACATCACGAACGCGAACGCGATGCCGGCGGGTATCACGGCGGCCCGCGGCCGACCGGCGGCGAGCGCACCCGCCGCGAAGGCGCTCGCGGAGACTCCGGCCACGAGCAGGTTGCCGGCGCCCAGCACACGCTTGAACCAGCGCGCATACGCGTACAGCGCAACCTGCCACGCGATGACCACGATGGCGAGGTCGCGCTCCAGCCACACGAGCGCGCCGAACAGGGTCAGCACCGTCGCCCCCGCGTACGTCCAGCGCGCCGCCGTCCGCGACACCCGGCCGGAGGGGAGGGGGCGCGTGGGCTTGTTCACGCGGTCGATCGCCTCGTCGTAGCAGTCGTTGATCACGTTCCCCGCTCCCGTTGCCAGGCCGGCGAGCAACGCGAGCGCGACCACGCCGGCGGGGTCGCGTCCACCCGCCGCGTAGTAGCCCGCGCCCACGCCGAAGGACGCGGCGAGCATGTTGTGAGGCCGGAAAATCTGTGCGACGGAGAGAACGCGCGACGCCATCCCGCTACCTTACGGGATGTCCCAGCGAATCTCCAGCCGGAAGGAATCGTCGTTGCCGTCGTCGCCGGCCACGCGCCCGCGGTTTTCCACGCGCGTGTGCGCGTACGACGCCGCGACCCACGAGTCGCCGTCGAACTCCCAGCGCGCGGCCAGCGCGACGCCCACCGTTCTTTCCACGACCCCCGAGGGGAACGGCGGGTCGGGGTCGTCCACCGCGAGGTCGAACGCGCGCAGGTCGTTCCCCTCCCCCACGCGGCGCCCGGCTCCCGAGAGCGCCACGGCGAAATTGGCGCGGGGGTACACGTCGGCGCCGAGCTGCCATTCGTCCGCGTCCGGACCGGGCAGCCCGCCGAGCAGCGCGTCGCCTTCTGCGATCTCGCCGGCCCCGGTCACGTACACGGAGAGCGAATCCAGGTGCGAGTAGGTGTAGATGTCCACCCGCCGGTAGCGCGCCTGCAGCTCGAGGCCGAGCGGTCGCGCGGGGACCCAGCGGGCCCCGACGTCGTACGCGAGCTTGTCGGGATAGCCGTCGGACCGCTCGAACTGCACGTCGTCGACGAGCAGACTCCCGAAGACGGTGACGCCGGCGAGCGTCGTTTTCGCGTCCACCGACCAGATCAGGTTGTCCTCGTTGGTCCGTTCGTTGAACTGATTCGCGTAGTACCAGGAAACCGGAAAGAGGTAGAGCCAGTCGAACGGACGGCCCCCGTAGACGACAGTCTCGCTCAAACCGACCACCGTGCGCCCGAAGGCGCCCTCGAGCCGGTGGCCGACCAGGTACCGCTCGGGCGCGGTGTAGAGCTGGCCATAGAACGCGTCGAGCCGCAGCGACCGGAACTTGAGCCGCCATGACAGCTGGTCGATGGTGGTGCGCGCCCCCGGCACGATGAGCCCGCCACCGGCACCCGGGCCCCAGTCGACCTGTTCACGCCCCGCGAGCACGTCGACCTGGTCCCACGACCCCACCACGTAGGAACGGTCGTAGAGCGAGGTCAGCCCTTTGAAGCTCTTCTCGCGCCGCGACGGCTTCTGATTGCGTGCGCGCTCGTCGTTCTCGGGGCCAAATAGAAGCTGGTAGCGCAGGTCGTAGGTAACGTGGTTGCCGGCGTGGACCTTCATCGTCGGTGACGCGCCGAGGAACACCTCCACCTCGTCCGCGCCCGGCGCCTGCTCCACGTAGGGGCGGAGATCGAAATCACCCTCGAGCGCCACGGCGCGGTCCTCGGCGTAGAGCGCGCGATCGTAGCGTCGCCTCGGGTCGTCGGTGGCCGTGAATTCGCGTTCGAGGCGGTCGAGCTCGTAGGCATCGCGCGCGGACAGGACCCGCGCGCCCGCGCGCGCGGCGATGCCGGAGACGATCGCGCGGATCTCGGCGCGACCCAGCGGCCGCGTCTCCGGGAGCGTGCACATGCCGAGGGTTTCGAAACGCTCGAGCGCGGGGTAGCACCAGTTGTCGACGGGGATGCGCTCGTTGCCGGCCGCGCGGGACGCCGCGGGCAGGCACACGACGAGCGCCAGGGCGGCGACGAATCGACGCGGAGTCACGCCCGCGTACCGGCTACGCCACCCGCTGGCGGATCGCGGCGAGTTTGGCGTCGGCCGCGCGGTAGCTGGCCCGCGCCTCCTCGCGCATGTCGGCACGGTCGTACACCATGCCGAGCGCGTAGAAGGCTCGGTGGTCGTCGGGTGTGAGCTCCGTCACCCGCTTCAGCGGCGGAATCGCCTTCGCGGCCTGGCCGAGGTGGTTGTAGCACATGCCGATGTGGTAGAGGATCGACGGATGGTCGGGATTCGACTTGAGAGCTCCCTGCAGGAGCTTCACCGCGCGCCCGTAGAGACCCTTTCGAAAATAGATCATCCCCACGAAGAACGGCGCATTCGCGTGGGCCGCGTCGAGACGGGTCACGCGGCGAAACGACTCCAACGCACCGTCGAGATCACCCTGCTCGTAGAGTGCGACCCCGAGATTGTAGTGCGCTTCCACGCTCCCCGGAGAGAGCCGGATCGCGTGCCGGAATTCGCGCACCGCTTCTTCGTGGCTTCCGTGTTCGCCGTAGAGCGCGCCGAGGTTGAAGTGCGCTTCCGCGCTCTGCGGGTTGACCTGCAGCGCGCGGCGAAAGAGCTGGATCGCCTGCGACCCGTCGCCGCGCAGATCCATCAGAAACCCGAGGTTGGTGTAGGCGCGCGCGTGACGGCGGTCGAGTGCGATGGCGCGCCGATAACTGGCCTCGGCGTCAGAGCGGCGCTCGTTGCAGGACAGGGTGACGCCGAGCCGGTAGTGGCACTCGGCGTTGTCGGGTTCGAGTTCGATCGCGCGCCGGTGAGCGGCCAGCGCTTCGTCGAGCCGCCCGAGCCGGTCGTAGACCCGGCCCAGGAAGTACACCGGGAGCGCTCGCACCGGTGCTTCCGCCGCGAGGCGCTCGAAACAATCCAGGGCAGCGTACAACTCGCCCGCTTCGAGCAGGAACCGTCCGATCACTTCGAGCAGGCCGTCCGGGAGCGCGTCCCGGCGGGCCAGCTGCCGAGCCAACGCCAGCGCGTCGCGCCGACGCCCCTCGTCCCATCCCATCCGCACCTGCTCGAACTCCGCCGCCGCATCGGCCACCGCCGCCGCCCGGCGGCGAAGCAGCGGGATGCGGGACGGCAACCCCTTTTCGTTACGACCTACCGATAGTCGCACGACCCCTCCTGTACCGAACCGGGTCCCAGACGCCAGAACCAATTAAATTACAACGAGATAACTCGACTCGGGCGTGACCGTAGTACAGGCGAGAAAATTCTGTCAAGAAATTTCAGCGAAGACGGAACTGATTTGCGGAAAGTCGGTTCTGGCGGTTATCCACAGAAATCCTGCCGCCGCTGCGTGCGGGCGTGGCGACGCCCCGGCGGGCGCTAGTCCTCGGTGACGCGCACGTCGAGGACCAGCTTGAAACCGCCCGCCCTGCGCAGCTGCGAGCGTCGAATCGCCACCGGGACCCGGATCGTCACCGACGACGGTTCCGGTTCGGCCACGCTCGGCGCCGCCGGCTCGCGCGTCACCTCGGCGCGGGTGGTGATGTGCGTGTCCGCCAGCGACGGGCGTCGCATCGGATCGGTGACGAACTCGTCCGGTCCCTGGTCGCGCGCGGTTTCCGAGGCGAGCGCGGCCTCGTCCAGCGCCGGCAACCTCCCCAGCTCCAGGTCAAACGGACTCTCGGGAATGGCTTCGAACAACCCGTCATCGGCGGCGGTGGATTCCGAACGCGGCTTCGCTGCGAGCGGCACGGCCGGGCTGGGCTGGCGCGCCGCCGGCGCCTTGGGAGCTTTGGACGTGCGGGTCGGCTCGAGTGGCGCTTCGAAACGCATCGGGGCTTCTTCCTCGGCCTCGGGAGCGGCTGCGGGCGCCTCGCGACCGCGCGCGCGCGCGTCGCTCCCCGACGCGTGCGGTGCTCCCCGCGCCGGCGCCGATGGGCGCGTGGGCACGGGCGCGTCGGCCGGCGCTGGCTCGGCGGGCACCGCTTTCGAGCGCGGTTTCGGCGCGGCCGGCGCGCGCGGCGCCGCGGGCGCGTCCTCGTCGACCTCGCGGAGCATCATGTCAACCGCGCTGTTAAACTCGTGCTCGTTCTCGTCGCGCGGCTCGTCCCTCGGTTCCTCCCGCGACACGCGCTGGGGGCGCGACGGCGCCCGTGGCGGCTGCGCCTTTCCGCCGCGCGGGGCGGCCGCGGCAGGCGCCTTTGGCGGGGTAACAACTTCGGGCGCCGGCAACTCGGCGGCAATATCGCCGCGCTCGAGCCGTTCCTTCAGCACGCGGTACACCATGGTCGCGATCCCGCGGAAGGTGTCGTAGACGCCGTCGCCTTTGGTCGCGATGGCTTCGAAGGTCGGCACCCGCATGGGGTTGACGCGCGAGTCCAGGTCGCGCACCGCCATCGCGTCGGGAATGTCGCGCTTGTTGTACTGGATCACCCACGGCAGCGTGTCGAGGCTCAGCCCGTGCTCGTTGAGGTTCTGCTCCAGATTTCGAAGACTCTCGAGATTCTCGTCGAGCTTTGCGCGCGACGAATCCGCGACGAAGACCAGCGCGTCGACTCCCTTCAAGACCAGTTTGCGAGTCGCGTTGTAGTACACCTGCCCGGGAACGGTGTAGAGCAGAAAGCGCGTGCGGTAGCCGTTGATCTCGCCCAGCTCGAGGGGCAGAAAATCGAAGAACAGCGTGCGATCGGTCTGGGTCTTCATCGAGACCATCTTGCCTTTCGCCCCCGCTGGCGTTTTCTCGTGAATGTACTCCAGGTTGGTGGTCTTGCCGCTCAAGCCGGGACCGTAGTAGACGATCTTGGCGTTGATTTCGCCGCCGGTGTAGTTGAGCACGACCATAGCCCGTCGCGTCCTTCCCGTGTCGCGCGTGTCGCGCGGTGATGAGTTACCGGGCACGTGGGCGCGCGCCGCCGCGCGCCTTCGAAAATATCTCTGCCGGAGCGGCCCTCAGATAATGCTCTTGCTGCATTAGGCCAGGGTGAGAAAGCACAAGCGCCACTGATGGAACCGCCCCGGCGGGGGGCGAAAGGGCAAGTTACATGCCAACGGGCGGCGAGCGATTGCGGTTCAACTCGTTGCGTCGCAGTCGGTTTCGTCGCTCGGCCGAGCCCGCGCTCTCCCGGCGCCCCCGGGTCGGGTGCATAATGCTGCGGTGCTTGCAAAACCGAGACGCGCGCGCCTAGGATGGCGCTCGCGACGCTCGATGAATCGCCCCCGACCAGACTTGACCCTCCAGTTCTTCGGCGCCGTCCAGTTCGTCGGGCTGTGCGGAGACCGCCTGAAGCAGTTCTCGATGGTGGGGATGCTGGGGCTCCTGGCGCCGGGCTCCAGCGTCGAGATGCTCAAGCTCACGCTCTTCTCGCAGGTCCCGATTCTGCTGTTCACACCCATCGCCGGGTCGCTCATCGATCGCTGGAACAAACCCGCCACCATCCTCGGGGCGTGCCTCGCCCGGGCGTTGCTGCTGCTCGCGGTCCCGAACGCGTACGATCGCGCGGGCTCGATCTACGCGTTCTTCGCCGCCGCGTTCGTGCTCTCGATCTTCGACCTGATCTTCGCGCCGGCGCGCTCCGCGCTCCTGCCCGAGGTCGTGCCCGCCGAGCGCCTGCTCCCCACCAATGCGGTGTTCTGGACGCTGGGCATCGCCGGAACTTTGGTGGGATTCGTCGGAGGAGGCTGGGTCTTCGACTTCTTCTCGTGGCGCACGAGTTTCTACACGAACTCCATCGTCTATGTCGCCGCCGCGGCGCTGATGGTCCCGGTCCTGATCCGGCACCGCCCGCCCGCGCGTTCCGGACCCATCCCGCGGGTTCCGCTGCGCACCGAGATCGCGTTCTTCTCGCGCTCGGTGCGGGACGCGGTGGAGCTGCTCAGGCAGAGCCGCGAGCTCCGCTCGAGTCTCACCGTCCAAGCCGGTGTGTTCGCGGTCGGCGGCGTCTTGAGCGTCATCGCGATCTCGCACGTGCAGGAGCTCTCCGCGCCGGACAGCGCGCTGTTCCTGAGCGAGATCGGCGCGGCGCTGATTCTCGGGCTGGTGGTGGGCGCGTTTCTCGCCGGCTGGTATCGCGGGCGCAACCTGCCCGAGCGCACCGTGTCGGTGGGCACACTCACGTGCGGCGTGGCGATCGCCGGCATGGGCCGCGCCGAGACGTTGGTGCCGATGTGCATCTGGGCGGGGCTCCTCGGCGCCTCACTCTCGCCGGTGTTCATCGTGACGGAGACGCTCATGCAGCACCAGAGCCCGCGCCAGTTCACCGGCCGCATCTTCGCCGCGCGCGAGGCGTTCATCAAGGCGGCGTATATCGTGGCCGCGGTGGCGGCTACGGGCGTCAACGCCTTCGTCTCCAAGTCCGCCCTCCTGGTCGGGTTGGGCCTGTTTCTTGCACTGCTGGGCGTCATCCTCGAGCGGACCAGGTGGTTGAGAATGGAGAAACGATGAAGAACCGCAACACATCATCGGGCGTCGTCGAGAAGATGATGAAAGAGATGTTCGCCCGGCTCCTGAACATCGAAGTCAGCCAGGCCGTCATCGAAAAACTTGTGCCCGTGATCGAAGGCGTGACCGAAAAAGTCGACGGCCAGATCAACCTCGACACCGTCCAGGGGCAGAACACGTTCCGCGCGCTGATCTGCAGCATGGTCGCGCACGGCTGGGGGCTCGGTATGCACCCGGACAACAACCCGAACACGAATCTCGACGGCAAGGTGCTCGAGGTGAAGGTGTGCAAGGACATCCTGGTCCCGATGGAAACCATGAAGTCGATTCGCTACGTCAAGAAGGACCAGTACGGTCGGGTGCGCAAGGCCCTGTTCGAGCCCGATCAGAACGCGCGAATCTGGGGTTCGATCGACGAAATGCTGGAGAAGCTGTCCAAGGAAAAGTGGCAGGAGTAGCTCAACGGCCCGTGTTCGGGCCGCCGTTGCCGTCGGCGTTTTCGTTCTTCTTTTCCAATTCGATCACCCGCCCGTTCTCCTTGAACTCCACCGAATCCATTATGTTGCGCATCAGGTAGACGCCGCGCCCCGACGAGCGCAAGAGCGCGTCGCCCCGGGTGGGGTCCGCCACCTTCGCCAGGTCGAATCCCTCGCCCTCGTCCCGGACCCGCATGCGGAACCGGTTCGGACTCGCGTAGATCTGGATGCTCACCTTCTTGTCGGGCTGCGAACGGTTGCCGTGCACGATCGCGTTGGTGATCGCCTCGTCGCACGCGAGCGGAACGTTGACGCGCGTATCCTGGGGCGGGAACCCGAATTCCTTGAGCAGATTCGAAATGTGGTAGTTGATGCCGATGACATAGGTCAGGTCGCTGGGGATGACGAAATCCATCCGCACCGTGGATCGCCGCATCAGGTCCGGGTGGCGCTTGAAGTTGGGAACGTTGGGCAGCGCGGTGGCGATCTCGCGCGAGAGATTGATGCGGCCAAACGGCGGGAGCAGAATGCCGTGCACGCCGATGGATTGCAGTCGCAGCGAACTCTGCTGGTCGCAGGTGTCGAGCACCGCCAGGACTACCAGCTGCGGAAAGTCGAGGCGCAGGCGGCGCAGCGCGGGCACGTCAATGGCGTCGCCGCGCGGCTCGACCAGAAACACGAAGGCCAGCGCGATCCGTTCGAGTTGCGCCAGCGCGCGCGCGAGGTCGGCGACACCGGCGAAGCGGGCGGCGCCCGGCGGCGCGTCCTCGCATTCACGATACACGCGCTCGAGAAACGACGGGTCGGAAGAAACCAGGTAAACGGCCCGTTCGCCGCGCGCCGGAAGGGCGGCGGGACGGTCGCCCGAGGTGGAATCAGAAGACTTTCTGGCCATTGGCCAAGATCTCGTTCAACGCTTCCTTGAAGTAGTTCGTCGAGTGAGCGGTCTCCGGCCCGACCTTCTCCTTATAGAGCTCCCACGACTTCTTGATCTCTTCGCCAAGCGTCGTCATGAGGGTCCCGTCTTTGAGCGCCTGGTCGCGCTTCTCGCGGTTGTACCACAGAATGTCGGAAACGAGAACCCTCGCCAATCGTTTCGCGCGATCCTCGCCGGAGCGTCCCCCGCGGGCGGTAGCCTCCTCCGGCCCCGCGGCCGGAGCGGCCGCCGGCGATTCCGCTGCCTGCTCCAGCTCGACCGGGCGCGTCGGCGGCGCTTCGACGGCTCCCCCCACCGCGACCCCGACCGGAACCCGCGCCGGGCGCGGGGCCAGCATGAACACCGCCCGGCACTTCGGGCACCGGACCTTGAGCGGGTTCGCCGGGATCTTTTCCTCGGGCAGGAAGTATTTTGCAGCGCAACTCTGGCACTGAATGATCATCGCGCATCACTCCGTCTAAGGCACCGAAACCGCAGATTTGCCCTGGCGACCCACCCGGCAACGAACGCCGGGCCGGTATTCGCGCTTGCCCGTCCGCGTTCGAACGGATGTTTCCTCCCCTCCCAAGCAACTATCACGCCAGCGTTTTTGCTCCCACGCCCGCCCCTTCGAGCTCGAGCAGCGCGACTTTGCGCCACCTCCCCCCTCCGTATCCGCCGGTCTCGCCGTTCTTGCGCACCACCCGGTGGCACGGGATCAGGATGGCGATCCGATTCATCCCATTGGCCGTCCCCACCGCGCGTACCGCTCCCGGGACCCCGATGGCGCGCGCAATGTCCTCGTAGGAACGCGTGTGTCCGTAGGGGATGTCGCGAAGCGCGGCCCACACCCGGGTCTGAAACGGCGTCCCGGGTGCATCGAGCCGAACCTCGAAGCGCGTGCGCGCCCCGGCGAAATACTCCTCGAGCTCCGCCCGCGCCTGGTCGATCATCGGGTTGGTCCCCGGCACCATCGCGGTGCGGTAACGACGCTTCACCATTTCGACCTGCGCGTTGAGCTTCCGGCGCGCCGCAAACTCGGCCAGGCACACCGCCGCCGACGTCGCGGCGACGATCATGGGCCCCAGCGGTGTTTCCACCAGGCTCACCACGATGCAGTCCTTAGCGCGCGCGCGGCCCGGCGGGCTGCCGAAGGTGCGCGCGAACGCCTCCCGAAAGCCGCTGTGCGATTCGTACCCGTGCTCGAACACCACGTCGTCGATCTCGGCACCCCGCCGGATGCTGTCGAGGGCGCCCGCCATCCGCCTTCCGCGGGAGTAGGCGTGGAAGGTCATGCCGTGGCGCGCGAGAAAATAGCGCCGGACGCGCGCCGGGTCGACGCCCAGCGCGCGCAGGTCGCGGTCTCGCAGACGCGTGCCGGGGTCGGTTTCCACCCGCTCCAAAAGCGGCGAGATCCATGGCGGCGGAGTTCCCCCCACATCCATCGGCCGGCACCGCTTGCACGGCCGATACCCCGCAAAAACGGCATCCTCGGCCGAGGCAAAATAGTCGACGTTCTCCGGGCGGGGTTTTCGCGCCGGGCAAGAGGGCCGGCAGAACACGCCGGTCGTTCGCACTCCGAGATAGAACACTCCGTCGTAGGACACGTCGCGCCCCACCGAGGCGCGTTCCATTTCTCGAACCGTAGGTAGACTCTTCATCATCCTCTCCTTCGCGGGTCAGGGTCGCGAAGATCTTCGCCACTTCCCGATCGTTGCTCCACCGACAATTGAACGTGGAATTATTTTTCTTTCCAGGCGAGGGGCCCGCGCTCATGCGACCGTCATGACCCGGGATCCCTCGTCGTCGGACAGCACCGCCCGCAGATGCTCGCGGCATCGCCGGCCGTCGGCGCCGGAGAGCCCGGCGTCGCGGTCGAGGAGCGACTTCACCGCCCGGCTGGCGCGCTCCACCAGCCCGCGGTCGCGCAGCGGGTTCGCCACCCGGAAGCCGGGCACGCCGTGCTGGCGCGTGCCGAGGAATTCGCCTGGGCCGCGCAGCCGCAGGTCCTCCTCCGCGATCCTGAATCCGTCGTTCTCGCGCACGAGCGCGCCGAGTCGCTCCATGGCCTCCGGTGACGCGCCATCGCCCACCAGCAGGAAGCAGAATCCGTCGCGCCCGCCACGCCCGACGCGCCCCCGGAGCTGGTGCAGCTGCGACAGGCCGAATCGTTCGGCCTGATGGATCGCCATGATGGTCGCCTGGGGAACGTGGACGCCCACTTCCACCACCGTCGTGGTCACCAGCACCCGCACCACGCCGGCCCGGAACGCCGCCATCACCTCGTCTTTTTCCGCCATCGACATGCGTCCGTGCAGGATCGCCATCGGGACCCCCTTCAGCGCCCCTTCGGAAAGCTCGGCGTGTGCGGCTTCGGCCGCCTCCATGTCCTGCTTTTCCGACTCCTCGATCACCGGGTAGAGCAGGTACGCCTGCTCGCCGGCGCCCTGCCGGTCGCGGATGTATTCGTACATCGCCTCCCGCTTCTCCGGCGGGACCACCCGCGTCTTGACCGCCGCGCGCCCCGGCGGCAGCTCGTCGATGACCGAAAGGTCGAGGTCGGCGTAGGCGGTGAGTGCCAGCGTGCGCGGTATCGGGGTCGCCGTCATCACGAGCATGTGGGGATCGCCGGCCAGCAGCGCGGCCCGCTGGCGGACCCCGAAGCGGTGCTGCTCGTCGATCACCACCAGGGCGAGGCGCTTGAACGCCACCTCCGCCTGAATCAGCGCGTGCGTGCCGACCACCGCGTGAATCGTACCCGCGCGGAGTCCTTCGTGCACCCGCCGCTTCTCGGCGGGCTTGAGGGAACCGATCAGGAGCGTCATCGACAGCCCCAGCCGTTCCATGTGCGGCACCAGGGTGCGGAAGTGCTGCACCGCCAGGATCTCCGTCGGAACCATCATCGCCGCCTGGTGGCCGGCTTCGATCGCGGCCAGGAGTGCGGCGGCCGCCACCACCGTCTTGCCGGAACCGACATCCCCCTGCAGCAGGCGATTCATGCCGGGGGCGGTTTCGAGGTCGGCGTGGATCTCGTCCACGACGCGCCGTTGCGCGGCGGTGAGCGGGAACGGCAGGGCGGCCAGAAACCGCTTCTCGAGCTCGAACGGCACGCGGAGGCGCGGACGGCTGGTGCGTTCCATCCGCCGCCGGCGCCGCAGCGAGAGAACGAGCTGCATGTAGAACAGTTCCTCGAGCTTCATCCGCTCCAGCGCCTGCTCAAACGCGCGTTCGTCGCTCGGAAAGTGCATGGACTGGAGCGCCTGGAAGCGCGACGGCGTCGCCGTGTCGAGTACGTCGTCGGGCAGCGTCTCGGGAACCGCGTCGTGGTAGGCGTCGAGCACACGGGCCACGAGGGCGCGCAGGTACCGCTGGCTGATGCCCGCCGTCAGGCGGTACACCGGCACGATACGCCCGCCCGTCTCGGTCTCGCGCGGATCTCCCTCCCCCTCCACGTACTCGAATTCCGGGTTGACCACCTGGCGCTGTCCGCGAAAGAACGCGAGCCGACCGCTCACGATCAGTTCGCGACCGGGCTTGAGGTGACGAACCAGGTAGGGCTGGTTGAACCAGACCACCTGCACGATCCCGGTGTCGTCTCCGAGTGCCGCGATCACCATCGAGCGCCGGCGAAACGGCGAGCGCTGCGTGACCGAAAGGACGCGGCCCACGAACGTCTCCTCGACGCCGGGGTGCAACGACGCGATGGGGGCCAGCCGGCGGCGGTCGTAATACGTGCGTGGGAAGTGGGTCAGGAGGTCGTTGACGTTCTCGATCCCGAGGCGCCGGAGCGCTTCGGCACGAGTAGGTCCCACGCCCTTCAGGAACTGGCAGCCGTCCTCCAGGGAGCGGGCATTGCCCGCGTCGTGCGGCCGCGCGGCATGTGCTGGCATCGACAACTCCTTGCGCCGTAAGCGGCGTTCTGGTATGGTACGGCAACCCCACCCCGGGGGTCTATAACGGAGGTTCATGGCATGAGTCGTCGATGCGCGGTGTGCGGGAAGGGGCCCATGGTCGGTCACAAGGTGAGCCACGCTCACAACCTGACCAAGCGCCGCTGGCTTCCCAATCTTCAGAAGATCAAGATCGAGTCCGCCGGCAGGGTTCACGCCGCGTATGTCTGCACGGGCTGCATTCGCACCGGCAAGATCCGGAAGGTCGTTTAGCGCGCGGTTTCGCACCGCTTCGCGCCGAGTCTTCAAAGCGCCCCGCACCCCGGTGCGGGGCGTTTTTGCTTGCCGGCGGGGCCGATGGCTGAGGCGATTCTGGAGCCCGGCGTACCAACGCCTTGCGGCTACGAACGCGACCCGGGGCGGGCCGATCTTTTTTGAGCGATCGACCGGCCGGGCGTTGACGCCGGCGGGTTACCGGAATAGACTTTCGTACGGAAGGGATTCTCGAGACATCGTCAGCCCGTTAGTTCTGGGACAAAGTTTCCTCTTCCTGTATCCCCGTTCCAAGAAGTTTCGGCCGACGTGTCAGCGGGAACCCTTTCTTTTTTTTGGGTGCGGGCGGCTACGTGTCGGGGAGCGGAATCTTGTCGACCGTGAGCAGTGTCCGCGCCATCACGTCCGCCGGGTGGCGCCCGATGAACTTGCGCAGTTCCCGGTCCGCGTCCCGTCCCCGCCCCTCACGCCGCAACGCCACCACCAGCCCGAAGACCGCGCCGGGAAAGTCCGGATTGATCGCCATCGCCTGCCCGTAGGCCGCCTTCGCCAACCCGGCGTCTTCCGTGCGCAGCAGCACGTCGCCGCGGATCTTGTGCAGGTCCGCGAAGTCGGGATGGGCGTCGATCGCGGCGTGAATCTCGCGCAGCGCGCCGGCGTGGTCCCCGCGGCGCGATAGCACCAGCGCGAGCTTCTTGCGCGCATCCACGTAGCCGGCGTTGATCGCCAGCGTTTCCTGGAGGCAGCGCTCCGCTTCGTCCAGGCGTCCGAGCTCCATCAGCGCCGTCCCCAGCAGACAACGCGCGTCCGCGTGGCGCGGCACCCGGTCCAGCACCGCCTCGAACTCGGCAACCGCGACGGCCCAGTCGCCCACGCCGAGCGCGTGCAGGCCGCGTTCGAGGTGCGCCGCGAAGAGGTCCGGCTTGAGCTCGATGGCGGTGCGAAGCGCGACACCGGCGCGCTCGCTCTCGCCCAGCGCGTGGCAGGCGAGGCCGAGCAGGTAGTGCGCCTTCGCATACGACGGGGCGACGGCCAGCGCCCGCTCCAGCAACTCACGCGCCCGCTCGAATTCCCCGAGCGCGAGGCGGGTGAGCCCCGCCTGGCAGAGCACGTCGGCGAACTCGGGCTGCGACGCGAGCGCGCGGTCGAGCTCGTCGGCGCTCGCCGCGTACTCCGCGATCCGAAACCACGCCACCGCCAGGCAATAGCGGGCCTCGGTGTACCCCGGGTTGATCTCGAGCGCGCGCTGGAACGAGGCCACCGCGTCTTCCCCGCGCCCCGCCTCGAGCCGCGCCATCCCCAGGCGCGCGTGCAAATCCGCGTAGCCGGGGTGCTCGGCCACCGCCGCGGCAAACAGCGCGCAGGCGCGCTCGTAGTCGCCGGCGTTGAACGCGTTGGTCGCCTCGCGGACCGATTCGGCGTAGCCGCCGCTCTCGCTCACCAGCCCGCGCAGTTCCTGCAGGGCGGGAAGGTCGAAGGCGCGCGCGTCGAGCTTCTCGACCAGCACGCGGGAGAGCGGGTGCGGGGTGCGCCGGACGATGTCGAGGGCGCGGCCCAGCATTTCCGAGGCACGGTCGAAGTAGCCCGCGTCGTAGCAGGCGATGCCGAGCAGGCAGATCGCCTCCGCGTACTCGGGGTTGATGTCGAGCGCGCGGGTCAGCGAGTCGATGGCGGCGGAGAGATTCCCGGCCTGGTGCTCGACGGCGCCGAGGTAGAAATAGAGGTCGGGGTAGCGGGGATTCTCTTCGAGGGCGACGGAGAAGTGGGCACGCGCCCGGTCGAGTTCACCGCGGTGGAAGTGGGCCACGCCGAGTTTGGCGTGCGCCTCCGCCGCGTAGAAGGCGCCCAGTTTGGCGAAGGGGTTGGCGTGCCGGGCGCCGCCCGCGACCACTTCCTCGAGCACACGCGCGGCCTCGTCGTAGTTGCCTTCGTTGAAAAGACGAATGCCGCGATGGTAATGGTCGCCGGCGGTGCCCCTCAACAACCGAGTCCAGAACGACACCAACCCTCCGTGCGGTGGTCAGTCCATCTGCTTGCGAACGAACGTCGGCACGCGGAACACCTCGGGGTTGAACGAACGAATCGATCCGTTGTCCATGATCACCGGGGTGTCTTCCTCTTCGCCGGGCTCGGCCGTGAACTCGATCACGGAGTCGCCGCGCGCGAGTATTTCCGGGAAGCTGATGACCGGCTCCCGCTTGTCGGCGGGTTCCACCAGCGGGACGCGGGCCGGGATCGGCGGCGTCTCGACGCGCCGCGGCGCGTCGACCGGGCGCGCATCCGTGGCCGGCGTTTCCGCCGGCCAGGGGGCGCTCGCGCGCGCCTCGCGCGCCGCCTTCACGGCCGAGGCACGCCCCGCGTGCCGGTCGAACCCGGTCGCGATCACGGTCACGTGCACTTCCCCCTCCGGCATCGCTTCGTCGATCACCGTGCCCAGAAACACGTGCGCACCCGCACCGGCCTCGGCGTTGATCACCGTCGCCGCGCGGCTGATCTGGCGGATGCCCAGCGAACGGGGGCCGGTGATGTTGACGAGGATCGCGGTGGCGCCCTCGATCGACACGTCGTCCAGAAGCGGGCTGTGAATGGCGCTGCGGGCGGCGTCCTCGGCGGCGTTCGGCCCCGAGGCGACCCCGGTCCCCATCAGCGCGTTGCCGCCGTTGCGCATGACGCTGCGCACGTCGGCGAAGTCCAGGTTCACGACTCCGGTCTCGGTGACCAGCGCCGAGATGCCGCGGGTCGCATTGCACAGCACCTCGTCGGCGCGCGCGAACGCGTCGAGCATCGAGGTGCTGTCGTCCGACGTCTCCAGCAGCTTGTCGTTGGGGATCACGATCAGGGTGTCGACCGCTTCCTTGAGCGCCTCGATGCCGGCCTCGGCCTGGCGCAGGCGCGGCGTCCCTTCGAAGAAGAAGGGGCGCGTCACGATTCCCACCGTGAGCGCGCCGCACTCGCGCGCCAGCTGCGCCACGATCGGCCCCGCGCCGGTCCCGGTGCCCCCGCCCATGCCGGCGGTGATGAACACCATGTCGGCGCTGCCCACCACGTCGCGGATGGCGGCCACACTCTCCTCGGCAGACTCGCGCCCGATGCGCGGGTCGCCGCCCGAGCCCAGGCCGCGGGTCAGGTTCTCTCCGATCTGCACCTTGCCGACCGCCTGCGACTCGCGCAGCACCTGCAGGTCGGTGTTCACGGCCACGAAATCGACGCCCTTGAATCCCGCCGCAACCATTCGATTGACGGCGTTGCCGCCGGCACCGCCGACGCCGATGACCCGCAGGATGGTGAGTTTTTTTTCTTCTTCGAGCTCGAAGCGCATGACGACTCCTTCTTGGTCAGATAAAACTCGCGATGGCGCGCCTGACCTGGTGAAACCCGAGCGCAAAGCGACCCGACCGCTCCGGGGCGGAGTCGCCGAACACCACCGCGGGCGCCAGCGCCCGCAGCAACCCGGCCCCCGTGGCGAACCGCGGGTGTGCGACGACTTCCGACAAGCCGTCCAGCCCGCGCGGGGCGCCCACGCGAGCCCGGAGGCCGAACACCTGTTCGGCCAGCTCGCGAATCCCGGCCAGCATCGCCGAGCCGCCGGTCAGCACCACCCCTGCGCCGAGCGCGCCCTTGAGTCCGTTCGCCTCGATCTGCTGATCGATCAGCCCGAACAGCTCGGACACCCTCGGCTCGATGATCCCGCTCAATACCTGCCGCGCCACCCGGCGCGCACCCCGCCCCACCACCTCGCCCACTTCGACGCTCTCCGTCCCGCCCACCAGCGTCGAGAGCGCGCACCCGTGCTCGACTTTGAGTCGCTCGGCTTCGCGCGCGGACGTCCGCAGGCCGTAGGCGACGTCGCCGGTGATGTTGTGTCCGCCGAGGCCGATCACTCCGCTCGCCAGGACGCCGCATTCCGACACCAGCAGCACGTCGGTGGTTCCGCCGCCGATGTCGAGCACCATCGCGCCGAGCTCGCGCTCCTCTGCGGTCAGCACGGCGGTCGCCGACGCGAGCGGTTCGAGCACGATCTCGCCCAGTTCCACGCCGGCGAGGGTCAGCGTTTTCGCCAGGTTGTCGAGCGCGGGGCGCGACGCCGTGACAACGTGCACGCGCGCCTCCAGGCGCGCGCCAAACATGCCGGCAGGCTGTCGAATTCCCCGTTGGCTGTCAACGATAAACTCCTGCGGAAGGGTATGAATGATCTCGCGATCGTGTGGCAAGGAAAACTTTCGCGCCGCGTCGAGGGCGCGCGCCACGTCGTCGGGAGCAATCTCCGTCTCCGCGTTCGTGATCGACACGACGCCGCGACTGTTCATGCTGCGGATGTGTTCGCCCGCGGCGCCGACGCTGTAGATGCGCGGAGACGTGCCCGCCATTCGCTCCGCGTCCGCGACCGCGGCGGCCACGCACGCGCCCGCGCGCTCGATGTCGACCACCACTCCCTGGCGCAGTCCGTTGGACGGGGCGACCCCCACGCCGATGACGCGCAGTCCTCCGGCCGTCTCCTCGGCGACCAGCACCGCCACCTTCGTCGTCCCCATGTCGATCGCGCCGCGAAGTTTTCTCGGGTTCTTCATGATCATCCGGTCCGCCTCCTTGCAACCTCTTCCCCATCCGTGGCCGCGCCTAGATATCGGCGCGCAATACGACCTGGTTTTCGAATCTCAAGTCGATCAGCCGCGTGAGATCCGCCCGGCCGGCCAACGCCTCCCGCAGCAGGAAGAACTTGCGCAGGCGCTTCTCGAACTCGCCATCGCCCAGGAGCAGCACGCGGTCGTCCCGGAGCGACCGGATCGAAAGCCCGGTGGCGGTCACCCGCACCTCGGAAATATCGGCGGCGAACTCGCCCCCGAAGCGGCGGCAGACGCTCAACGCTTCGAGCGCCCCGCGCACCTGCGGGTCCTCGCACACGTGTCCGGCGCGCACGCCGCGCGAGGAGACCCCGGTAATGGTGGGGAGATCGAGCAGAGCGGTGAACTCGTCGGCGGGCATCACCATCGCGTCCTCGTCGATCTCGAAGAATCGATCCGTGAACACCAGCGCCACCGGCTCCCGCTCGACGATCGTGCACGTCACCCGGTTGGGCAGTACCCGGCGGCTCGACGCGCTGGCGATGCGCGGGTGCGCCTCCAGCCGAGACTCGACCACGTCGATCGGGGCCAGGAAGATGTTCTGGCCCGCGAGGTCCGCGACCAGGGCCTCCACGTCGTCGCGGTCGACGCGCGAGAGGCCCGTCAGCTCGACTTTGCCCACCGCGAACCTCGCGGAGGTGGTCGCATAGTTGTACAGGTACATCGATGCGACGATGAGAACGCCGACGATGAACACCGCGATGACCCGGCGCGCGCGCGCACGGATCGCCGAGGCGTGGTCCTTGCCTTTGCTAGCGATTGCCAACGACGATCACCTCCGTCTTGAGTTCGACTCCGTACCTCTGCTTGACTTCCGACTTCGCCGTCTCGATCAGCGCCTCGACGTCCGCCGCCGTCGCCCGGCCGTCCACATTAATGATGAAATTCGCGTGCAGCTCGGAGATCATCGCGTCCCCGATGCGCTTTCCCTTGAGGCCGCAGCCCTCGATCATCTCGGCCGCGTAGCGGCCGGGCGGGTTGACGAAGGTGCTGCCGAAGCTCCGCTCCCAGATCGGCTGGGTTTGCTTGCGCCCGATCGACCGGTCGTAGACGTCCTGGCGAATCTTTCCGGGCGCGCAGCGAAACGTCGCCGCGACGATTACCGCGCCGGGGTCGATGCTGGTGCGCCGGTACGAGAACACGATCTCGCTCGCCCGCAGCGCCCGGGACCGGCCCGCCGGGTCCACGATCCGCACCCGGGTCAGCACGTCGGCCACTTCCCCTCCGAACGCCCCCGCGTTCATGCGCACCGCGCCGCCCACCGACCCCGGGATCCCGATGCCGAACTCGAGTCCGGAACGACCCTGCTTGGTCATCTTCCGGGCCAGCGCCGCAAACGAGGCTCCCCCCTCCGCGAACACGGTGGCCTGGTTCACGCGCACGCGCGTCATGTGCTCGGAGAGCTTGATCACCACTCCTTCGTAACCGCTATCCCGCACGATCAGGTTCGAACCCTTGCCGACCGACAGGTACGGAACTCCGTTCGCCGCCGCGCAGCGCACGATACTGGCCACTTCGGCGCTCGAGCGCGGGAGTGCCATCACCCGCGCGGGGCCGCCGACCCCGATGGTGGTGTGGCGCGCCATCGGTTCGTCGACGCGCAGCCGCTCCCCGAGCACGCGACCCAGCTGTGTCACCACCTTCGCCCACGATGCCGCGGAACCCACCGATCATCCCTTGCTCTCGGCGGCGGTCGCGAGTCGCGCGAGCAGCTTCTCGCCCGCCCGGTAGATGTCGCCCGCGCCCATGGTGATCACCATGTCGCCCTCGCGCAGCTCCGCGCACGCCCGGTCGAGCAACTCGTCCAGCGAGCGCACGTGCTCGACCGCCACCTTTCCGTGCGCGCGCACCCGATCGACGATGGTGAGCGCGCTCACCCCGGGGATCGGCTTCTCCCCCGCGGCGTAGATGTCGGTGACGAACACCTTGTGCGCCCCGTCGAAGCAGCGCGCGAACTGGTCGGCAACCGATTGCGTGCGCGAGAAGCGGTGCGGCTGAAACAGCACGAACAGCCGCCGGCGATAGCTCGCGAGCGCCGCCTGGATGGTCGCCGCCACCTCGGTCGGGTGGTGGCCGTAGTCGTCGATCACCAGCACGCCGCCGACCTCGCCCTTGACCTCGAAGCGCCGGCCGACGCCCTGCCACTGCTCGAGCCCCACCCGGACCTGCTCGAAGGGAATGTCGAGCCAGCGTCCGGCCGCAACCGCGGCAAGCGCGTTGCGCGCGTAGTGGTCCCCGGGGATGTGGAGCGTCACCTCGCCGAGCACGCCGTGGCCGTCCGCTACCGAGAACCGCGTCCAGCCCGGGCCGCGCTCCAGCACGCGCCCGCACAGATCGGCGCTGCCGCCGAGCGAATACGTCACCTTGCGGCGCGCGATGCGCTCCGAGATCGCCATGGTGCGGGCGTCGTCCGCGCACAGGATCACCGCGCCGTAGAACGGGACCCGGTTCGCGTACGCCACGAACGCCGCTTCGATTGCCGCCAAATCGGGATAGAAGTCCAGGTGCTCGAGATCGATGTTGGTGATGACCGCCACCGAGGACGGCAGGTTGACGAACTGGCCGTCGCTCTCGTCCGCCTCCGCCACCACGTAGCGGCTTCCGCCCAGGCGAGCGTTGCTGGAGAGCGCGCGCACCTTGCCGCCGACGATCACGGTCGGGTCGAGTCCGCCCTGCGCGAGCACGGACGCGATCAGCGACGTGGTCGAGGTCTTGCCGTGCGCGCCCGCGACGGTCACGGCGTACTTGAGGCGCATGAGCTCGGCGAGCATTTCGCCGCGCGGGATGGTCGGGATCCCCTGCCGGCGGGCCGCGGCGAGCTCGGGGTTGTCGGGCGTCACCGCGCTCGAATACACCACCACGTCCGCCCCCGCGATGTGGTCCCCGTCGTGCCCGGCCCAGATCGCCGCCCCCATCGCCTGCAGTCGCTCGGTCAGCTCGGACCCCTTCAGGTCGGAGCCGCTCACGTCGAAACCCAGGTTGAGCAGCACTTCGGCGATACCGCTCATCCCGATCCCGCCGATGCCGACGAAATGGACGCGCCTGGTTCGACCGAGAAAGACCATTTCAACCTTTCGCGCCGCTTACGCCGCGAGCCTCACGAGCTCTTTTTTTTTAGCCGTCTCTACGATCGCGTCCGCCGCGCGCGCGGCCGCGTCCGGTTTCGCCCACTGCCGCATCGCGCGCGCCATCGCCGCGAGCCGCTCCGGGCGGTCGAGCATCGCTTCCAGCTGCTGCGCGAGGCGCGCGCCGTCCAGGTCGGCGTCGAGCACCATCTCGGCCGCCCCCGCCGTCACCAGCGGTTGCGCGTTACGACGCTGGTGGTCGTCCGCCGCGTACGGGTAGGGCACAAACACGGCCGGGACCCCGAACTGCGCGAGCTCGAACACGCACGAGGCGCCGGAGCGCGCGACGGCCACGTCGGCGACGGCGTACGCCAGTTGCACGTCGTCGAGGTACTCGAACACGCGCACGCGCGACGCCACCCCCGCTACCCGCCGCTCGACCTCCGCGCGATCGGCCGCCCCGCACAGGATCACGAACTGCACCTCGCGCGAGGACGCCAGCAGCGCCGCCGCGTCCGCGCCGGCCAAATTGAGCGAGTGTGCGCCGCGGCTCCCGCCGATCACCAGCACGGTCGTCGCGTTGGCGTCGAGCTGGAGTCGGGACGCCGCCGCCGGGCGGGTCGCGGCCGGCATGCGCCGAATCGGATTGCCCACGACGCGCGTGGCCGTGGACGCCGGCAGCCACGCGCGGGACTCCTCGTACCCGAGCAGCACGAGGTCCGCGAAGCGCGCGAGACGGCGATTGACCAGCCCGGGAACGCTGTTCTGCTCCTGCAGCACGCGCGGGATGCGAAGCAGCACCGACGCCACCACCACCGCCGCGCTGGCGAACCCGCCCGTGCCGAGCACGACGTCGGGACGAAACTTCCGCAGCACCGCCACCGCGCGCCCGACCCCCGCGCCGAAGACCAGGGGGGCAGCGGCTTTGCGCGCCAGCGACGCGCGGCGCAGCCCGTAGCCCGGGAGCAGGGTGTAGCGCATACCCGCGCGCTCGAGGATGCGCTGTTCGACTCCGCCGCGCGCGCCGACGAACAACGCGTCGGTGTCCGCCCGCTCGCGCAACGCCTCGACCACCGCGACGCCGGGGTAGACGTGTCCGCCGGTGCCTCCACCCGCCACGACGATGCGCACGCTTTCGGTCATGAATCCCACTTCATCGCCGCCGGCGCGTAGCTGGCCCACTTCGACCGGGCCGGTCGCGCGCTCCGGGCGCGGCGGCGCGACAGGTTCAGCAGTACGCCCACGCCGAACGCGTTGACGACCAGGGCAGATCCCCCGTAGCTCAAGAACGGCAGCGGCAATCCGGTCACGGGGAACATCCCGGTGGCCACGAACATGTTGAGGGTCGCATAGACGAAAACCGACGACGCGATTCCGACGCCGAGGAGCTGGCCGAAACGGTCGCTGCACTCGGACGCGATCTTCAGCCCGCGCAGCGCGAGCACCAGGAAGGCCCCGCTGACCAGGACGGTGAGCAGCAGCCCCCCCTCCTCACCCACGATGGAAAAAATGAAATCGGTGTAGGCGTCGGGCAGCCAGTTGAGCTTCTGCTCGCTGTTGCCGAACCCCCGCCCGAACACGCCGCCGGAGCCGAACGCGATCAACGACTGGTCGACCTGCCAGTTCAGCGTCGATCCGACGGACTGGCCGACGCCGAGAAACGCGAGAATACGGTCGCGAACGTAGGGGTGCCGAATCACCTCCACGGTGGCGAGAGACGCCCCCAGACCCACGAAGCCGAGAATGTGCGCCAGGCGCGCGCCGCCCACGTAGAGCATCACCAGCGAGATCGCTACCGTGGCGGCCGCGGTGCCGAAGTTGGGCATCGCGGCGATGACGCCGGCCACCAGCGCGACCGCGGCGGCGGCGGGCAGGAACCCCCGGCGAAATCGAGTGAAGTCCTTGCCCGACCGCGTGACCCAGTACGCGAGAAAGAACACCAGCGCGGTGCGCGCGATCTCCGACGGCTGTAGCGTCGTGTTGATGAGCGGAAGCAGGTACCACCGGCGCGTATCCCGGATCGTGATGCCGAAGAGGAACACGCCGATCATGAGGACCACACCCACCACCAGCAGCATGGGCGCGGCCTTGCGATACACCCGGTAATCGACCCGCGACGCGAGAAACAGCACCACCACGGCGACCAGGCAGCGCGTGGCGTGGTTGCGCATCAGCACGAACTGGTCGCCGAACTTGCCGCCCGCGAAGAACGAGCTCGACGACAGCACCAGGCTCACGCCGATCGCCATCAGGAACAGGGTGATGACCAGGATGCGCCGGTCCATCCCCATGTCGAGCAGCCGCGCGCCGGCGGACTCGGTCTCGGCTGGGTGGGGGCGGGGATCGTGCTGCATCGCTTCCTCCTAGAGGGCGTTGACGCTCGCCCGGAATACTTCGCCGCGCTCCTGATAGTTCTTGAACATGTCGAAGCTCGCGCACGCCGGCGCGAGCAGAACCGTATCCCCCGCCCGCGCCGCGCTGCGCGCCCGCTGCACCGCGTCGCGCAGATCGAGCGCGTCGACCAGCTCGCACGCGCCCGCGAGCGCGCGGCGGATGACCCCCTTGGCCTCCCCGATCAGCACCGCGCAACGGACCCGGCCGAGGTGCGGCGTGAGCGCGGAGAAGTCCCCTTCCTTGTCGCGTCCGCCCAGGATCACGATCGCCGGCCCCTCCACGCTCATCAGGCTCTTCACGGTCGCGTCCACGTTGGTCGCCTTCGAATCGTTCACGTACGCCACCCCGTCGACCACCCGCACCAGTTCCATGCGGTGCGGGAGCGGGCGGTACGCGCGCAGCGCCGCGCGCATCGCGTCCAGCGGCACGCCCAGCGCGGTGGCCGCGCCGATCGAAGCCAGCGCGTTCTCGAGGTTGTGCACGCCGATCGGCGAGAATTCGCGGCGGCGAATCACCTCCTCGCGCCGGCCCTTCCAGGAACGAACCAGCGCGTCGTTTTCAAACCCGACTCCGTCGGGCAGCGCCCGGCGCGAGCTGAACGGAATCGCCACCACCCGGTGCCGGTCCGCGACCGCGCGGGCGACCTCGTCGTCCGTGTTGTACACGTACGCAGTATCGGGCGTCGCCCGGTTCAGGATCCGTTCCTTCGACGCCGCGTACTCCGCGAACGAATGGTGGTAGCGGTCGAGGTGGTCCGGCGTGACGTTGAGCAGCACGGCGACGTCGACCCGGAATTCGTCGATGGTGTCGAGCTGGAAGCTGGACAGCTCCAGCACGAGCGTGTGCGGGTCACGCTCGCGCAGCACCTCGGCCAGCGGCGTGCCGACATTTCCGGCCACCACCGCGTCGACGCCGGCCGCCTCCAGGATGCCCCCGATCACCCCGACGGTCGTCGATTTCCCGTTGGTGCCGGTGACGCCGACGATGCGCGCGCGGGTGAAATGACAGGCGGCTTCGATCTCACCGATGACCGGTACGCGCGCCGCGCGCGCGCGCACGACCAGCCGGTGGTCGAGCGAGATGCCGGGGCTCACCACCACGCAGTCGCTCTCGACGGCCGCCTTCTCCGCGTCGGCCGCGGACGCGACCGCGATCCGGTCCTGGAACGACGTCGCCGCGCCCGAGGCGCGGAAGCGCGCGAGCGCGTCGCCGTCGTCGTCGAACACGGTCAGCGAACGGCCGTCGGCCGCGAGCAGGGCACTGATCGCGGCCCCGCTGCGCGCCATGCCGAGCACGAAGAAACGACGATATTCCGCGAAGCGTGCCATCGCTCTTTACTGCAGCTTGAGCGTGCTCAATCCGAGCAGCACCAGGAGCGCTCCCACGATCCAGAAGCGCACCACGACCTTGTTCTCGTGCCAGCCGGACAACTCGAAGTGATGGTGGAGCGGCGCCATCTTGAACACGCGCCGCTTGGTGAGCTTGAAGGACGCCACCTGGATGATGACGCTCAACGCCTCGGCCACGAACAACCCGCCGATGACGACCAGCAGCAGCTCGCGCTTGAGGAGCACGGCGACCGCGCCCAGCGTGCCGCCCAGCGAGAGCGACCCCGTGTCGCCCATGAATACCTGCGCCGGGTGCGCGTTGTACCAGAGGAATCCAAGCGACGCGCCGACCGCGGCCATGCAGTACACCGCCAGCTCCCCGCTCCCGTCGAGGTACATGATATTGAGGTAGTCGGAGAAGCCGCGGTGTCCGCTCAAGTACGCGAGCCCCGCGAACGCGAGAAACGCGAAGGCGGAGAGCCCGATCGCGAGCCCGTCGATCCCGTCGGCCAGGTTCACCGCGTTGCTGGTTCCGGTCACCACCAGCGCGACCAGCAGGATGAACAGCGGCCCGAAGTTGATGAACAGGCCCTTCGCGAACGGGATGCTGGTGAGCGACCCGGCGTCCTTCGCCAGCGGGCTCCAGTAGAGCAGCGCGCCGAGGGAGAGCCCCAGCACCATCTGGCCGATCAGCTTGTAACGCCCGACCAGCCCCTTCGGGCGCCGCTTCACCACGCGCAGATAGTCGTCCAGAAATCCGATCGCGCCCGTCCACACGGTGGTGACCAGCGCGATCTGGACGTAGCGGTTGGCGAGGTTGCACCACAGGAGCGACGGCACCACGATCGCGGTCAAGATGAGCACGCCTCCCATCGTTGGCGTGCCCGCCTTGGCGTGGTGCGTCTTGGGCCCGTCATCGCGGATCACCTGGAACATCTGGATCCGCGCCAGCAACCGAATCAGCGCCGGCCCGAGCAGGAAGCTGATCAGGAGTGCGGTCACCATCGCGTACGCCGACCGGAAGGTGATGTACCGGAAGACGTTGAACGCCGATATCTCGGTGTGCAGCGGATAGAGCAGGTGATACAGCATCGAGTTTCCCCCGAATCAGTTCTTGCTGCCGAGGCCATTCACCACGGCGGCCACCAGTTCGTCGAGCCGACACGCGCGCGACGCCTTTACCAGCACCACATCGCCCGCGCCCAGCTCCGCGAGCACGACGGCGACGAGCGGCTCGAGCCGCGCGTGCACCTCGACGCGCAGGCCCGGACGCGCGGCGGCGGCGGCGGCACGAACGGTTTCTCCCTGCTCTCCGAGCCAGAACACCCGGTCGATCTTGTTCGCCCCGAGCTCGGCGCCGATGGCGCGGTGCAGCGGTGCGGTCTCGTCGCCGAGCTCCTTCATGTCACCCAGCACGGCGACCCGGCGCCGCGCGGGGAGTGCGGCGAGCATGGCCAGCGACCGGCTCATGCTGGCGGGGCTCGCGTTGTACGATTCGTCGACCAGGGTGACACCGGCGAGCGCATGGATGCGCCCGCGGCCGGGCATGGGCCGCACGGACGACAGCGCCTCGCGCATGCGTTTCGCGTCGACGCCGCAGACGTCTCCGACGGCGAACGCGGCGCACGCGTTGAGGGCGTTGTAGTCGCCGAGCGCCGACAGGCTCAGGGGCTCGCCGTTCACGGTGAACGCGAGCCCCCCGTTTGCGAACGCGACGTTCGCGAGCCGAAAATCGGCCGCCGGCGAGCGGCCGAAGCTGGACACCTTTCCCTGCACGATGGCGCCAAGCTTCTCGAAATACTCGTCGTCGCGCGGCAGGACCGCGCTCCCGCCCCGCGCGAGATGCGCGAGCAGCGAACCCTTCTCCGCCGCGATGGCGGCGCGCGACCCGAAATAGCCGATGTGGGCGTCACCGATGTTGGTGACGAGGGCGACGTCGGGGCGAAGCAGCCCTGCGAGCGCGTCGATTTCGCCGCGCTGGTTGGCCCCCACTTCACACACCAGGTACTGGCAGTGCTCGTCCGCCCCGAGGACGGTCACGGGGACGCCGACCAGGCTGTTGAAATTCCCGGGATTCGCGTGCACACGGAACTTGGATTTCAGCACGGCGCGCACGTACTCCTTGGTGGTGGTCTTGCCGCTGCTCCCCGTCACCGCCACCACGCGCGCGCCCAGGTGCGTCCGGTAGGCGCGCGCCAGCTCCGTCAGCGCGACGCGCGTATCGCTCACCAGGAACGCGGGTGCACCGCGCGCGTCCAGGTCGTCCATGGTCGCCGCGTCGGATACCACGAGGGCGGGACTGCCGGCCCCGAACGCCGCCGCCGCGTGCAAGTGTCCGTCGGTGCGTTCTCCCACCAGCGCGAAGAAGATCCGGCCGGCGCAGTCCGCGCGGCTGTCGATGGCGGCACCCGACCACGGCGCGCCCGCCGCGCCCGCGGGCAGGCTCGCGCGCCGGAGCACGCGGGCCGACTCGAGGGCGTCGCGCACCCATTCCAGACTGCGCACGTTCACCGCGCACGCCATTGCGCCAGCTCCTCCTCGGCTTGCCTGCGATCGCTCCACGGATGTTTCTCGCCGCCCACCAGCTGGTAGTCCTCGTGCCCCTTGCCGAGGATTGCGACCATGTCGCCGGGCCCGCATTCGGCGATCGCGCGGCGGATGGCCGTAGCACGATCCAGTTCGACGACGACGTCGTCCGAGCGCTTCATCCCGGTCAGGATGTCCGCGACAATGGTCTCGACCCGCTCGTGGCGCGGGTTGTCGGTGGTCAGATAGCAACGATCGCACTCGCGCTGGGCGATACGTCCCATGAGGGGGCGCTTGGAGCGGTCGCGGTCGCCCCCGCACCCGAACACGGCCACGAGGCGGCGCGGCTGGAGGTGGCGGCAGGTGGCGAGCACACGCTCGAACCCGTCCGGCGTGTGCGCGTAGTCGACCACGACCACGGGCCGTCCGCCGCCGCCCAGCGGCTCGAACCGCCCCGGCACTCGGTCGACGGCCTCGAGACCCGCGCGCGCCTGCGCGGCCGTGGCGCCCATCGCCATCGCGGCCACCGCCGCGACCGCCGCGTTGGCCGGCACGAAGCCGCCGAGGAGTTTCATCGACACGCGCACGACCTCGCCGCCGGCGAGGTGGAGTGCGAAGCGCGTCCGCTCGAGTGATACCTCGACGCCGTCCACACGGCAGTCCGCGTCGGACGACGTCCCCACCGCCAGCCGCCGGCCTTTGAATCCCTCGCCGATCGAGCGCGCGGTGGCGTCGTCGGCCCAATAGACCAGCGTTCCATCCGGCTTGCGCCGGTGGCTTCCCGCGAGCGAATAGCAGAACTCCGCTTTCGCCGCGCGGTAGTCCTCCATGTCGGGGTGATAGTCGAGGTGGTCATGCGTGACGTTCGTTAGTATCCCGACCTCAAAGTCCAGTCCCCAGGTCCGATGTTGCCGCACGGCGTGAGAACTGACCTCCATGACCACCCCGACACACCCCGAATTGCGCATTTCGTTGAACAATTTGTGAAGCGTGAGCGCGTCCGGCGTCGTGTGCGGGTCCTTGACCAACTCGTCGATCCCGTGACCGAGGGTTCCGATCAACCCGAACTGCTCGCCGCCGTGGCGAAGAATCGAGCGCACCAGGTGTGCGGTCGACGTCTTGCCGTTGGTGCCGGTGACGCCGCACAGGCGCAGCGCCCCCGCCGGCTCCCCGAAGTAGCGTGCGGCCACGAGTGCGAGCGCCTTCGACGTGTTCTCCACCACCAGGCACGGCACGCCCGGCGGCGCCGGCGCCTCCTCCACGATCACCGCGGCGGCCCCGAGCCGGACCGCCTCGCCGATGAACCGGTGCCCGTCGGCGGTGGTGCCGCGCAGCGCCACGAACAACTCGCCCCCGCGGACCTTTCTCGAGTCGACACAGATGCCGTCGATCGCGGTGGCGCGCGCGCCGCCGGCGAGCGCGCCCCCGGCCAGTGGCCCGAGCGCGTCCACCAATGATCCCAGCGTCGTCCTCGGCATCGCGTCTGGTAGTGGCACTCCGGCTCGTTCCTCCACCAGTTCGGTCATCGGTGGTCCCGTCGAAAACTTCGGGTGGACGCGGCCGCCTGCCCGGCGATCGGCGCCTTTTCTAAGGCATTGCCTGCATTGCCTGTGTTGCCTGCGCCGCTCGCATCGCCAGCATCGCCGTCGTCGAACGCGATCTCCCGGTACGCCTCGCGCGCGCGCCGGCTTCCGTCGACGCCGGAGCGACTCTCGCGCGGCGCGCCCTTGCCGTCCGCGACCAGCAGTCGCACCACCGCGTCCCGGTCCATCAGCGCGCCGGGCGACGGCACCTGCGCCACCACGCGTCCCGCGCCGCCGCGGCAGAGCACGTTGGTCCCGCCGCGCCGCGCCGCATCGAGCGCCGCCGCGCGCTCCATGCGCAGGAAATTGGGGGTCCGGGCGCGCCCGCCCCGCGCCGGCGCGACGCTCACGGTTTCGACCGACAGCAAGTCGTCGAACAACGGCGTCGAGCTGGCAAGGCTTTCACAGATGCGCGCGAACGCGGGCGCGGCGGAATCGCCGCCGTAGCGCACCGACCACGTGGGCTCGTCGATCATGACCAGGCACGCGATGCGCGGCGACTCGTAGGGCGCAAAGCCGATGAAGCTGGCGATGTATCGATTCGCCACGTAGCCGCGCCCTCCCGCCTTCTGGGCCGTACCCGTCTTGCCCGCCACGCGCATGAATTCCACCCGGGCGGACTGCGCGGTACCTTCTTCTACAACCGCCAGGCAGAACTCGCGCAGGGTTTTGGCGGTCGCTTGCGAAACCACGCGTCGGACCACGACCGGCTCCGACCGGGCCACGTCCCCGGTGGCCGGGTCGGCCACGCCCCGCACCAGCCGGGGCATCATCAGGACGCCGTCGTTGGCGATGGCGGCGTACGCGTTGAGCATCTGCAGCGGCGTCACCGCCACCTCCTGCCCGAACGCCATCGTCGCCTTCGTGCGCCCGGACCAGCGATCGACCGGCGGCACCGAACCGGCGGACTCGCCGGGCAGTCCGACCCCGGTGCGCGCCCCGAACCCGAAGAGCCGCGCGTAGCCGTAGAGGTCGCCCGCCTGCAGCGCGCTCGACGCCTTCGCCATGACGATGTTGCTCGAGTACATGAACGCCTCTTCGATCGTCAGCCAGCGGTGCGGGTGCGGGTCGCGGATGGTCGCGAACCCGAGGTCGGCGGTGCCGTCTTCCGCGTCGAACGAGTCCGAGGGCGCCAGGCTGGTCTTATCGAGGAGTGCCGCCGCCGTGACGAGCTTGAAGGTCGACCCAGGCTCGTACACGTGCGACACGCACCGCAGCGTCCACAGCGAGTCGGCGTGCGACGAGTTCTCACGACCGACGACCGCCGGGAGTTCCGCCAGCGCGAGGATCTCCCCCGTCGTCACTTCCATCACGATGACCGCTCCGCCGCGCGCGTCGCACTCGTCGACCGCGCGCCGGAGCTCGGTTTCCGCGATGTCCTGAACCGTCGCGTCGATGGTCAGGTAGACGTGCTTGCCGTCCCGCGGCTTGCGCTCGACGAACTGGTAGTAGCGGTCGCTGCGGTAGCTGCCGTTGCGAATCACCGTCTCGCGGCCCGGGGCGCCGCGCAGCGCCTGGTCGTAGGCCGCCTCCACACCGGAGAGGCCGCGGTTCTCGCGGCTCACGAACCCGACCACCTTGCTCCCAACCTGGTCGTACGGGTAGATGCGGTTGGCCTTGAGCTCGACCACGACGCCGGCGACCTTCGCCATCTCGCGCCGCGTCTCTTCGGACAGCATGCAGTCGTGCTTCACGTAGACGAACGGCTTGCGGGAACGGAGTTTCTCACGCGCCACACTCGCGGAAACGCCGACGTCGCGCGTCAGCACCCGGATGGCGCGCTTTCCATCCACGACGCGCGACGGCTGCACCGCCACCGAGCACCGGCGCACGTTCATCGCCAGCGGGCGCCCGTGCCGGTCGAAGATTCCGCCTCGAACCGCGTGGATCTCCCGCGGCGCGACGCGCTGATCCACCGCCTTGCGCAGATAGGCGCCGTGGTGGATGTACTGGAGCTCGAAGAGCCGGGTCCACAGGGCCAGAATGACGATCCCGAACACGCCGCCCACGACGCACATCCGCCGCTTCTGGTCCCGGGTCGTCATCGCTGTATCACCTGCGTGAGCCCGCTGACCTCGGAGCCGAGGACGTCGTCGACCTGGAGTTCCAGGGCGCGCGGCGCCTCGAGCTCTGCCTGTCCGTCGACCGACACGCGGATCACATCCGCGGTCGTCGACTCGACCAGGCCGAGGTCACGCTCGCACGTGGTCGACACCCGCGACTTGGACGTCATGGTGGCGTAGCGCGCGGTCAGGACCCCGATCTGTTCCTTGAGCGCCGTTTCCGCGCGCTTGCGGGCGGCCACGTCCTCCATGAGGCTGCTGGTGTAGACCTGCGTCGACACATAGGCGAGCAGGCACACCGCGAAGGAGAGGTAGCCGAGCACCATCATGGGCACGCCCAGCTTCCCGCCCAGCGCGTTGAGCAGGAACTGTCCGGCGAGCGCGGCATGGCGGCGGTTCATCCCCGGCCCGCCTTTCCGGTGAGTCTCTCCGCGGCCCGCAGACGGGCGCTGCGGGCGCGGGGGTTCTCGCGCAATTCCTCCGCGCCCGGCCGGACCGGACGCCGGGTCAGCACGCGCACGCGCGGGACGCGGCCGCACACGCACACCGGAATCTCCGGGGGACACACGCAGGTGGCACTCGCGTCGCGCAGGAACTGCTTCACCATGCGGTCCTCCAACGAGTGGTAACTCACCACCACCAGGCGGCCGTGCGGGTGCAGCCAATCGAGCACGCGATCCAGAAACCGCCGCAGGCCATCGAGCTCTCCGTTGACCGCGATCCGCACCGCCTGGAACACGCGCGAGAGATCCGCCGGCGTAGTCGCGCGCCCGAGTGCGGCTTCCACCGCCCGGCGCAGGTCGGCGGTCGTGTGCATGGCGCCGGCGTCGACGGCGGCGCGAATCGTCCGCGCCAGGCGCCGGGACCGCGAGACTTCGCCGTACTCGCGCAACCAGCGCCCGATCTCGTCGGCGTCCGAGCGCGCGAGCAACGCGGCGGCGGTTTCGCCCTCGGATCCCATGCGCATGTCGAGCGGGCCGGACGCGCCGTGCGCGAAGCCGCGGCCGGCGTCGTCGATCTGCGGGCTCGACACGCCGAGGTCCAGCAGCACGCCGTCGACCTTTCCCACCGGGGCGAGGATGGAATCGACATCCGAATAGAGCCCGCGGACGAGCGTGACGCGGTCCGCGTAGGGAGCGAGCCGGCGGCCCGCCGCGTCGAGGGCGACGGGATCGCGGTCGACCCCGATCACGCGCAGATCCTCGCGCGCGCGCAGCAGCGCCTCCGCGTGTCCGCCGAAGCCGACGGTCCCGTCGAGCACCACCCGGGAGTGGTCGTGCAGGAGGCTGCCGACCACCTCTTCCGCCATCACCGGGATGTGCCGCATTCGCTTCTCCCTTTCGGCCCGCGCACGCGGGGACTCGAGCGGCGCGCATGGCGCATATGAGAACATGCCCTCGATCATCAGAAGAACGAGTTGTTGATGTCTTTGAACGCCTTCGCCATCTCTGCGTAGCGGCGCTCGATGTGCTTGGGATTCCAGACTTCGACACACGCGTTCATGTTGATGACCACGACCGTGGCGTCGAGCTGGCAGCGCTCGCGCAACTCCCTCGGCATCACGATCCGCCCCTGCGCGTCGGCCACGACCGTCTCGCGGTGGAGTTGCACGAAGCGCACGAAGTCGCGCTTGGTGTCCCCCGGCGCCTGGCTCAGGAAGCGCTGTTCGTATTCTTCCCACTGGGCGGAGGTGCGAATCTCGAGGTAGGGCGGGTCGTCGATGTTGGGGAGCAAGTGAAGCCGGTCGCCCTTCTTGAGCCTGAACCGCTCCCGCACCAGGCGCGAGAGCTGGAGCCGGCCCTTCGGGTCGATCGAGTGGAGATGCTTCTCGCCGAAGTTGCCCTGCATGTAGCGGCCTAACTCGTTGAAAAACAGTATGTTGATCCGAATTTAGGGAACTTGCACCACTTAAGGCGGCATTCTAGGGATTTTTAGGGACGATGGTCAAGAGGAATCCTTTGGCAGGGTCGATAATTCACTCGGGGCGCTGTTCGGGGAAGCACGAGCGGGTGGCGCCGACGGGCGCCCGGGCTGTCGGCGACAGCGGGTGGCGCTGACACGGGGCCCCCGCGGCGGATGCCGCGGGGTGGGTCAGCGACAGGACCCGCCGTCGTCAATCGCGCTTCACGCCGACGACGCAGACCGTCGCGGCCAGACGCCGGACGAGCGGCGTGCGCTCGAGCACGCGCTCCAGCGCCGCACACGCCGGCGCCAGCGCGTCGGGCGTGTTCTTGAGCACGAAGAGAAAACGCGAGACGTGGGTCACCGTGAAGCCGGCGCGCGTCAGCAGATCCGCGATGTCGCGGTCCGGCAGCGGGTGGTGATAGCGGTACGGGTGATAGGCGGCGCGGGGCGTCCCCGCGTCCGGGAGACACATCGACGGCAGGCGTTCGCGAATCCATCCGTGACGGACCGCGACGCGCTTGCCCCGCTCCACCAGGCTCGCGTGGTTGGGCGTCGAGAGCACGATGCGCCCGCCCGGTCGCAGCACGCGCCGGCATTCTGCGATCGCGGCGGCGCGGTCATCGCCGAAGATGTGCTCGAACGTTTCCACCAGCGTGACGTAATCGAACACGCCGTTGGGGAACGGGAGCGCGGACGCGTCGGCGCCGGCCACGTCGAACGCGACCGCGTTGGCCGCTGCGATCCGCTTCCCCACCGCGAACTGGTCGGGCACGATATCGATTCCCACCGCGCGAAACCCGAGCCGCGCCAGCGCCATGACGTTGAACCCCCACGCGGAGCCGATGTCCAGCACGCGCGCGCCCGCCTTCGCGTCGAGGTGGCGGTCCACCTCGGCGAAGCGCCGGTGCATCATGTGGCGGCGGCCGCGCGGTCCCAGGTACCAGTGGCGCAGCAGGTCCGGCATGTCCTCGCGGGAGAGGTCCGCGGGAATCGAGATTTCGGGGAGCTCGAAACTCATGGCGCGGCCGGTGTCACGCGATAGAGCGTGTAGTAGAACATTCCCGGCTTGCGGATGCCCAGGTTGCGAACCGTGGTCATGTACACGCGCTCGAAGCGGTGTCCGTGGACGACCCGTCCGTCGAAACGATCCGCCACGTGCTCCCGGTCGACCAGGTAGTCGACGTGGGGATAGCCGCGGGTGCCGAAATAGAGCCCCTCCGCGACGATCTCCTCGTAGTCGTGCGCGGCGCGAAGCCGCGCGGTCTCGGGCTCGACGAGTCCTCCGAGATCGAGCACGCGGCGGTGCGAGTAGAACGCGAGGTATCCGATGTCCGCGGCGGCCACGACCGCGTCCGGCTCCGAGTGCTCGCGCAGGTACCGGGCGAGCCCTGCCAGCGGCGTCATGAGGTCCTCGCTGAACGCGCGCGACGGCGGCAGGACCACGCGCGCGTAGAATACGACGTTGGTCACGACCGCGATCGCGCACGCCGCCGCGAGCGTGCGTGCCGCTGCCCGGGGCGAGATCCGGCCACCGAGCGACTCCAGCGACCGCCAGCCGCCCGCGCACACCGCGGGCGTGATCAGCAGGAGATAGCGGGAGAGGACCTGGATGTCGAACGCGACATAGGCGAGCGGGAGCGCCACCATCCACAGCAACGAGAATCGAAACGGCCGCCCCAGCACGAACGCGCGCCGGCGCGAGACCGCGAGGTCGAGCAGCACGGCGAGGAGCGCCACCGCCTGCGTGCCGACGACGATCTTCGCCACCGGAACCAGCTTCGTCACGAACAGGATGGGATCGGTGACGAACCCCCCGCTCTTGGCTCCGGCCGTGTTGGGGAGAAAGCTGCCGATGTGCCACTTCGCGAACAGGAGCCACGGGGCCAGCAACGCCGCGGCGGTGGCGAGGCCGGCGATCACCCACCCGCGCGACGGGCGCGGCCGCACCGTGAGGGCGCCGGCGACAAACACCGGCAGCGCGAGGTACATCTCCGGGCGCACCAGCGCGCCGAGCGCCACCGCTGCGCCGAAGCGCACCGCGCCGTGGCGGTCGTCGTAGGCGCGAACCGACGCGAGCAGCATGACGATCGCCGCGAACGCGGCCAGCGACGACTCCATGGCGAGCGCCGACCAGCGCACGAACCACGCGTCCGCCGCGAACGCGAGCGCTCCCAGCAGGGCGACGCGGCGCGACGCCCCGAGCGCGATCAGCAGGCGCTGGATCGCCACCAGCGCGGCGAATGCGCACAGCCACGACAGCACGCGGCTCGCGTGGACGAACGCGTCGTCGCTCCCGAACGGCCGTGCGGCCGCGGCCAGCGAGATCACCCACAGCGGGCTGGTGGTGCCGAACGATGTCTCCCCCGCGTTGAAGCTGTATTCGCCGCGCGTCATGAGATTGCGCGCGTATTGCACGTGGATGAATCCGTCGTCGGTGAACCCGTGTCGGAGCGGGAGCATTAGGGCGAACAGGAGCGCCGCCGGCAACAGATAATCGCGCCACGTGCGTCTCACGCGCGCACCCCCCGCGCGCAGAGCTCGTCGAGCACGTCGGCGAGATCGCCGGCGAGCCGTGAACGCTCCAGTTCGGGACGCTCCGAGAGGTCGCACTCGCTCTCCAGCGTCCCGCGGCGATGGCGGTCGAACAACTCGCCGATCGCGCGCGCGATCTCGTCGGTCGCCGCGGGGCTGGCGGTGACGCCGCGGCGCAGGCCGGTCACCAGATCACTCGCCTCGCCCGGAGGGACCAGCGCCAGCACCGGGCGCCGCAGCCCGATGTATTCGTAGAGCTTGCCGGGGACGAGCCCGTCGTAGCGCGGGTCGGCGTGCTTGATCAGCAGGAGTACATGGGCGGCTCGCTCGACGCGAAGCGTTTCCGCGTGCGGCACGGTGTCGCGGAAACGCACCAGAGACTGCAGGCCGAGACGCACCACCGCGCGCTCGTTGTCATCCTCGCGGGGCCCGAGAAACTCGACTTGAATCTCGTCGCGGGCACCGGGGCGCGCGGCGAGAAACGCGGCCAGCGCCTCGAGGAACGGGACTGCGGTGCGCCGCTGGGTGAGCGTGCCCGCGTGCACGATTCGAAACGGGCCGCCCTCCGGTGCAATCGACGCGACCGATCGCGCCTCGTCGCCGTCGTACCCGTTGGGAATGCGCAGCACGCGCGCGCCGGGGTACGACGAGCGCACCCGCGCTTCGTGCCAGCGGGTGGTGGTGACGACGTGCGCGGTCGTGCACACCCTGGCCTCCCACTTCCGGTGCAGCCGCGCGTGCAGCGCGGTGGGGGGTGCCAGCAGGTGGAGGTTCATCCACGGGTCGCGAAAGTCCGCGAGCCACGGAAGCCCGGTGCGGCGATGCACCGCCAGGCCGACCAGGTGGGCGGTTTCCGGCGGCGAGGTGGAATAGAGCGCGTCGAAGCGCTCGGTTTTCGCGGCGGCGAGTGCGGCCTGCACGGCGAATGGATACCATCCGACGTAGGAGTCGGGCATGAGCACGGCCGACGCCGCGCGGCGGGCCACGCCGAAACCGCGCGACGAGCGTGTTTGCGAGCGGGTTCGCCCCGGCGCGCCCGCGCGCGCGAGCAGCCACTGGCCGCTCAAGGTCCGGGTTCGAATCACGCGACACGCGGCCGGGATGCGCTCCGCGAGGGTCGGATCCGAGATCCAGTACGCGCCCGCGTCCGGCGTCACCACCGTGGTCTTCCACCCGTGCTGCGGCAGGTAGCGCACGAACGACAGCGGCCGATGGACGCCACCGCCACCCATCGGCGGAAAGAAGGGGATGATCATCAACGCGTGCTTCACGGGACGAACCACGCCAGCGCCGGGCCCAGTCCCCTTTCCGAGAGGATCGCGCGCACCCGCTCCCGCTCCTCGCCGGAAAGGACCCGCGCGCGCCGTGCGAGCCGGATATACACCCACACCGCGACGCCGCCGGCCACGATCGTGAGCACCACTGGAGCGTGAACCAGGTTGAGCACAAAGGCGGGTGCGAGTGCCACGGCCGCGCACAGCGACGACTTTCCCAGTGCGTCGGCCATCTCCGCGGCGGCGGGCCGGATCGCGGCCAGGCGGATCGCCACCACCAGCTGCACCGCGCACGCCGACAGCTGCGCCACCCCCGTCCCCTCGAGTCCGATTCTGGGCACCAGTCCCAGCAGAAGAGTCACGTAGACGCCCGCCCAGGCGAGGTCACAATAGAGGGCGGCCCGCACCGCGTCCAGCGCCTTCATGACGCCCGTGAGCGGCGCCGCCATGGCGGACAGCGGAATCGACGCGGCGAGCAGCCACAGCGTCGTCTCCGCCCCGAGGTAGGCCCGGTTCGCGGCCAGGAGAATCAGCGCCTTCGAGTACACCACGATCGCGGCGCACGCGAACACGGACAGGAGCACGCTCGCCTTGAAGAACGCGCGGGTCGACAGCGCGACCACGTCGTCGCGCCCCTGCGCAGCGACGCGCGTCACCTCCGGTTGGAACGCGAGCACCGGCAACGCGAGGAACCGGTTCGCCATTCTGGCAATGCGCGACGCGACGTGAAACATCGACAGCGACTCGAGGGCGAGCACGTTCGAGAGCACCCAGCGGTCCACGTCGGTGAACGCGAGCGCCACCACGCTCAACCCCGCTGCGGCGACCCAGTACCGCGCCCACGGGCCCCCCGCCTCCGTCGGCGCGCGCGGCTCGACCTCCGAGCGCAGGCGCACACCGAACCACGGGAGCGCCACCAGCGCGGTCAGCATGGACGTGACCCCCGTGATCTGAAACAGCCGGCTGATGGTCAGCGAGTCGCGCTCGACCGCCATCCATACCACCTGCAGCGCCAGCGCGACCGTCTCGAGCACCGTCTGCGACCCGAACCGGCGCAGGCCGTTGAACCCGCCGTAGAGCACCAGTTTCAGCGCCACCGCGAGGGTGGTGAGCGAGAACCACGCGAGCAACGCGGCGTCGGGCCCGCCCGCGACGTCGCGAAAAAACCGCTGCCGCATGGCCGCGAGGGCGATGAGCAGGACCCCGCACGCGAGAGCGGTGGACAGGATGGCCAGCACGGAGATCCGCACCGCCGCCGGGCGCGCCCCACGCGCGGCGTGTTCGGGGAGGAATCGAACCAGCACCTGCGGGAAGCCGTTGGCGGCGATCATCGATACCAGCAGCGAGAGCCCGCGCAGCGACGCGAACAGGCCGAACACGGTGAGCGACAGGTGCGCCGCGAGCAGCTTCATCTGCCCCAGTGTCAGCACGGTCGCGATCACGGTGGAAGCCGTGAGCGCGACCGTGTTGCCCACGAAGCGCGACGCGCCGCCGGGACGCGCCCTCACGCGGACCCTCCGCGCAGCGCGGCGGCCACCCGCGCCGCCAGCCGCCGTCGCCGGAACGTCGGGTATCGATACACCACGCCGCCGAGCGATTCCTTGTATTCGATCAGTGACGCCTTGCCCAGACTCGACCCGAGGTTGTAGGAGCGGTAACCCGCCTCGCACGCCTCGCGCATGCACGTCGCGTAGAGCAGCGTGCCCGCCTGGAGTTCTCCGCCGCGCGCGGACGCCATCCCGTACCACGCGATGACTTCGTCCTTATAATAGAAATTCAAATGCCCGCCCAGCAGCTCCTCGCCCTGGCACGCGAGGTAGAGTCGAACGCGCTCGCCTCCCCGCGACACCAGGCTCGTGAACAGCTGCTGCGGGTGCCCCTCGCCGCCGTCCCAGTCGCGCAGCCGTTCGCGATAGACGCCGAAGAAACGGATCACGTCGTGGAGTCCGTCGCCGCGCTCGACCACGATCCCCGCTTCCTCCGCGCGCCGCGCCCGCCGTCTCCGGGCCTTGTCGTAGCGCGAATTCCAGACCACGTCGAACCCGCCGGTCATGTCGACCACGTGGGTTTCGCTCGCGATCGCACCCGCGGATCCGTCGCCGCGCGCATTCCGGAAGTCGACCCACCCGATTTCGATCACGCCCGGCCGCGACAGTTGCCGGCGATACGCGCGCAACAATTCCTCGCAGGCGGTATCGTCCGAGCGACCCACGGGCCCGCCGTAGGTCCCGAACGGCAGCGACCACAGGACCGAGAAGGGCCCGCGGCGCGACACGAAATAGGGAAGGTAGGCGACGGCTGCTTCCCCGTCGCGGGCCACCAGGCACCGGAGGCGCAGGCGCGGATAGGCCTCGGCGAAGGACAACAGCCACGCGCTGGTGTGGTAGAACGTCGCGAGCGGTGATGCGTCCGCCACCGCGTCCAGCTCCGCCGGAAACGTGTCGAGCAGGTCGATCTTCATCGGTCACCCGGCGCGGAAGTAGTCCACGATCCGCTGCACCGACTCGGCGACGTCGCGGATGTCGTCCGCCGTCATGTCGGGAAAGATCGGGAGCGAAATACAGCGCGAATAGTAGTCGTCGCTGCGCGCGAGTCCGGGCGCCTCGCCGAGGTAGCCCCGGAAGAACGGGTGGTGGTGGATCGGGATGAAGTGCACCGAGCTGCCGATCTTCTCGGCGCGCAGGGCCTGGATGAACTCGTCGCGCCCGATGCGGAGCGCCTCGAGCCGGAGGCGAATCACGTACAGGTGCCACGTGTGCCAGTTGCCGGCGCGCTCCCGGGGCAGTTCGATCGCCGCGCACCCCGCGAGCGCGCCGGTGAGCGCATCCGCCGCCGCCCGCCGCTTCTCGAGCAGCGCGTCGATCTTGGCCAGCTGCGTGAGTCCGAGCGCGGCGTGCACGTCGCTCAGGTTGCACTTGAAGCCGGGAATCTCGACCTGGTAGAACCACGACCCCTTGTCGGAGTAGCGGCTCCAGCTGTCCCGCGACATGCCGTGGTAGCCGAGGAGGCGAAGTCGCTGCGCGAGCGCGTCGTCGTCGGTCGTCAGCGCCCCGCCCTCCGCCGTGGTCAGGTTCTTGGTCGCGTAGAAACTGAACGCGGTCGCGCGCCCGAACCCGCCGAGCAGCCGGCCGCCGGCGCGCGCGCCGAAGGAGTGCGCCGCATCCTCGAGCACGTCGAGCCCGCGTCGCTGCGCGAGGGCGACGATCTCTTCGATACGGCACGCCTGCCCGCCGAAGTGCACGGGCAGAATCGCTTTCGTTCGCGGCGTGATGCGACGCTCCACGTCCACGGGGTCGACGCCGAAGGTTTCGGTTTCGATGTCGGCCAGCACCGGGGTCGCGCCGTTGTGGATGATGGCGTGCACCGTGGAGGCGAAAGTGATCGGCGAGGTGATGACCTCGTCGCCGGGGCCGACGCCGAGTGCCCGCAGCCCGATCAGCATCGCCTCGCTGCACGAGCTGACGGCGATCGCGTGGGCGGTGCCGAGGTAGTCGCGCAGCCGGTTCTCCAGCTCGAGCGCGCGCGGGCCCGAGGTGAGCCAGCCCGAACGCAGGGCGTCGGCCACGCCGGCGATGTCGTCCTCGCCCACCGCCGCGCGAAAAAACGGCAGGGGCTGCGACCGGACCGGCGTTCCGCCCGCGATCGCGGGGGTGCGGGCGCCACGCGGCGAGCTTGCCGTCATGGCTTCCCGCTCCGGTCGGCCGGCGCCGGCGCGGAGAGCTCCGCGTCGGGAATCACGCGCGTGAGCTCAGCGCGGATGCCGGCGCCGTCTCCCGCCCCGGCCAGGCGTTCCAGCGCGCCGAGACTGCGGGAGAGTTCGGCCGCGTTCGGCAGCACCGGCACCGCCCGCAGGATGTGTTCGTTGCGCGACGGTGTGGCGGTCTCTCCCTCCGCCACCAGCGCCTCGTGGAGCTTCTCGCCGGGCCGCAGCCCCGTGTACTGGATGCGCACGTCCGCCCCCGCCTTGAGGCCATGGAGCGCGATCAGGTCGCGCGCGAGTTCCGCGATCCGTATCGGCTCGCCCATCTTGAGAATGAAGATCTCCCCGCCCTCTCCCATCAGCGAGGCCTGCACGACCAGCAGGCACGCCTCCTTGACCGACATGAAGAAACGGGTGGCGTCCTCGTGACTCACGGTCACCGGCCCGCCCGCGCGAATCTGACTCACGAACAACGGCACCACGCTGCCGCGGCTGGCGAGCACGTTGCCGAAGCGCACGGTGATGAGCCTGGGAGCCCCCGGCGAGCCGTTGCGCGCCGCCACCAGGTATTCGGCGAAGCGCTTGGTGGCGCCCATGACCCCGCGCGGCCCCACCGCCTTGTCGGTCGAGAGCATCACCACCCGCGATACGCGCGCGGCCGTGGCCGCGTCGATCACGTTGCGGGTGCCGAGAATGTTGTTCTTTACCGCTTCGGCGGGAAACGCCTCCATATAATGGACGTGCTTGTGGGCCGCCGCGTGGTAAACGACATCGGGCCGGTGCTCGAGGAAGGACCGTTCGAGGGCGCCGGGGTCGCGCACGTCGATGATGGCCGGTGCCACGTCGCGAGCCGGGTGGCGCACGCGCAGCTCGTGCTCGATCTCGTAGATCTGATTCTCGCCCCGGCCCAGCAGCACCAGGCGCTTCACGTCGAAGCGCGCGACCTGCCGGCAGATCTCGCCGCCGATGGAACCGCCGGCTCCGGTCACCAGCACGGTGCGCCCGCGCAGGAACCGTTCGATCTCCTGCTCGTCGAACTCGACCGTCTCCCGGCCCAGCAGATCCTCCGGGCGCACGTCGCGAATCTGTTCCAGATGCACCGGGCCCTTGATGATCTCGAGCAGGCCCGGCGCGATGCGGTACGGCACCCCCGAGTCGCGGCACAGCGCCACCATCCGCCGCACGAACTCGCGCCCGGCGGAGGGCACGGCGATCAGCACCTCGTCGGCGCGTTCGCTGCGCACCCGCGCCGGCAGATCGGCGGTGACCCCGAGCACGGGAACACCGTCGACGGTGGCAGCGTGCAGCGTCGGGGCGTCGTCCAGGAACCCAACCACGGCGTACTGGTCCGGCGCGCGGTTCAAGATCTCCCGCGCGAGCATGCGGCCGGCTTCCCCGGCACCCACAATCAAGAGTCGTCTGGTCATGAAGGCCGCGTCAGCGGATGACGGCGATCGGCCGGGTGACCGATCCGCCGGAACTCGCGATGCGCACGATGTACTTGCCGCTGCCCACCAGGAATCCGCTCCGGTCGGTCAGGTCCCATATCACGTCTCCCGACGCCTGCGCCGACTGGGTATGCACCAGCTCGCCTTCGAGGTTGTAGACCTCGATCGTCACCGGCCCGGGCAGGTTCTCGATCTTGAGCGTGGTCTGCCCGCGGCTTCCGTAAACCGGGTTCGGGTACACGTAGACGTTCGACACGTCGCTGCTGACCGCCTGCGTCGCGGTGGCGTCGTAGATCGAGAGACCGCCAAACGTCCCGATGTAGATGATGTTCCTGGTGCGATGGAGTGCGAGGCTCCGGCAGTCCGCGTGCGCGAGCGGCGAAATCACGCTCAGCGGGTAGCGAAGGCCCGACAGCGCGACGAAGCCCGCCGCGGTCGTGAACGCCTGGATGTCGTTCTCGTCGTCGCGCGCGATGCGATTGAGACCGGAGGTGGTGGCCACCCAGAGATTCTCGTCGTGGTCGAGGAGGACGTCGAACACCCCCGGGCTCAAGATACCGGCTCCGATTCCGATGTAGACCGGAATCTCGCGCAAGGAACTCTCCCGGGGCGGTGGGAACTGGTTGTATCGGAACAGCCCGGCGGAGGTGGCGATCCAGAGGATCCCGTCGCTGCGGACCGCGAGCGCACGGATGTCCGCCGACGTCGGCAGGTCCCCGCCCGCGATCGCCGTGTTCCAGAAGTCGTCCGCCAGATTCGAGAGCTCGGACCACGCGTAGCCCTGATGGTACCACCGCTGAATACCCGCCGTGCGCGTCGCCACGTAGGCGAAGTCGCGGGACGCGGGATCGCTGGGAAACGCGACGTCCACAACGTCGCCCGAAATCATCTCCGCGTCGTTGGCCGGCGACTTCTGGAGCCACGCGCTCTTGTCCTTGCTCAAGACGTCGATTCCCTGCCAGCCCTGCGAGGCGAGCATCGAGACGTCGCCCAGGAACCAGCGGTTTCCGGCCGGGTCCTCCCTCGCCCGCTGAAAGCTGAGCGACCCGAGCCCGTCCCCGCCCCCGGAGCCGATGGTGTGCCGCGTCCACACGTCGTTGGCGTAGCTCGCGTCGAGACCGTCGTCGAACTCGTCGAGGGTGTTGGTCGTCTTGCTCAACGTGCAGAACCACTTCCGCCCGTCGGAGTCCGCGAGAAAGGCCAGGTTCGCGTACTGGTTGGACGGGAGCTGGTTCGCGGGCAACAGCGGTGAGTTGTAGTTGACCCAGGTGCCGGCGGGAGTGAGCTTGCCGACGTAAAAGTTGAAAAACGACGCCCACACCGACCCGTCGGTGTCCACGGTCAGGCGCAGGACGTTGTTGGCCCCTGCCCCGTTCGGGAACAGGTTCGTCACCCGGGCGCCGTCGTAGCGCAGCAGGTTGACCCCGCGCCGGTCGGTGGGCTCCACACCGCCCATGTAGGCGTCCCCGTTTGACGAGAGCCCCAGCCCGCGCATGAGGATCGCGTTCGTGCCGCTCGAAGTGTTGTAGCGGGTGGTCAGGCTGTCGACGCGAACCTGGGCCCACGTCTGTCCCGCCCCGCTATAATGGAACAGGTTGCGCGTGCTCCCCGCCCACATGCTGCCGTCCCACGCGAACGAGTAGATCCGGAACCCGGCCGGACCCACGTCGGTCCAGGAACTGTTGGACGGATCGAAGCGCCGAACACCGCTGTCCGTCCCGACCCACACGGTCGATCCGTCGGTGCCGAGCACGTTGGCTTCGGCCGGCGCGCCGGGAACGAGGCTGATGAGTCCCAGCCGGTCGAGAGCCGCTACGCCGCCGTCGGTCGCCATCCAGACCGTATTCCCCACCGGGAGCACATCCAGCACGTCGTCCGCGGGGAGCCCGTCGCGGGCGTAGTAGCGCGCCGCCGCGAAGTCGTTGCGAATGATTCCCGCCCCCGGGCTCGACCCGTACACGATGTCGCTGCCCCAGAGGGCGATCGAGTTCACCCGGCTGCCGGCGATGCCGTCGATCTGTTCCGAAAGCGAGCGCAGCAAGGTGAGGCGGCCGTTCACGAGCCGGACCTTGGCGACCCCGATGTCATCGGTCCCGATGTAGATGTCGCCATCGGCGTCGAACACGAGGCAGTTGAGCGCATTCGAGGGCAGCCCGGTGGCGTTGTCGTACTGCTCGAACCGGCCGGTGGCGACGTCGTACAAGAGCAGGCCCCCGAACGTCGTCATATAGAGGACGTCGTCGCGCGACACGATCTCGGTGATCATGCTGGCGTCGATGTGGTTTTCCCACTGCGCCGCCTGCGCGCCGCCGACGGCGCCGAGGCACGCGACCAGCGCCGCCGAACGCGCGAGTTTGATCCAGATACCGCGCACCGCTAGCCCTCCGCGGGTTCCTGCCCGCCCACCACGATGTCGAGCACGCGCCGGCGACCGCGCAGCATGCGTCCAAACGAGCCCACCAGGATTTTCGCGTCGCCCTCGAGCGACCAGTTCTGCACGTAGGCGGCGTCCTGGACCAGGAGGTCGTCGCGTTCGAGCGACGCCGGGCCCATCCGCCAGTAGCCGGTGACGCCGGGGCGCGCGTCGAAGCGGACGCGACCGACGCGTCCGACGTGCACGGCGTCCTCCGCGCGCAACGGATACGGGCCTACTACACTCATCTTGCCGATGACGACCAACCAGAACAGGGGAAGGTTCACGAAGTCGGACGGCCCGTCCGCTCGGCCGATTCCGGCCACCGGGACGGCGAGGGGCTCTCCGCGGGCGCCGATGCGTTCCTCCACGGCGAAGGGCTTCCTCGCCCGGGTGAACGCGTAGAGCGAGTATAACACATAGCACGGAAGCGCCACCACGGCGAAGGCCCCCCCGGCGATCAGGTCGAGCGCGCGCTTGGCGAACCGGTCCAGCAGGTAGCGCGTGTCGCGCGGGTAGAAGATCACCGGACGCCCCTGCAGGTCGGTAACGCGCGCCTGATGAAACACCAGTCCCGCGTAATCCATCAGAACGGTGACGTCGATCACGCGCCGCCGGCCCATGGCCACCAGTTCCGCGAGGATCTCGTCGCCCACCGCACCCGGCAGCACGATCACGTGCTGGATGCGGTAGCGCTCGACGATGCGCTCGATGTCGTCGATCGCACCCAGGGTGCCGGTCAGGATCTCGTCGCTCTGTCCGCTGGTATCGACGACGCCGACCACGTCGAATCCCAGGGCGTCGTTCTGGGAGAGTTTGAGCTCGACCTCGCGGGCGCGCGCCTTCGGGCCCACCACGCACGCGCGCTTCAGATCCACCTTGTAGGCCAGCAGTCCGCGGTGCAGCCGGCGCACACCGGAGCGCAGCAGCCAGTCGTAGAGGATGGCGAACGGCACCAGAAACGCCACCACCATGCGCGAATAGGTCCGAATCTGGCTCAAATAGGTACTGGTCATGAGCAGGATCGACGCGAACGCGATGCCCTTGCCGATGGCGAAGAGCTCGTCGGTGGACTTGGTCTCGCGGCGAATACGGTAGAGGCCGATGGCGGCAAACGTGAACACGAACAGCAGGTTCTCGAACACCACGAAACGCTGGTACGCCCGGGCGGGGAAGATCGGGTTGGTGAAAATGTCGGCGAGCGCCACCCGCAGGTAGTACGCGGAGAGAAACGCCGCGTTGAACGCCGCCAGGTCGAGGAGCAGGAACAGCAGCACCTTCGCCACCTCGCGGTAGCGCTTGAACAGGTAGAAGACCGCGTTCCATTTCTCGTAGTAGCGAAACAGGCTCACCAGGTGCGCGACGAACGAGCGGTTGAGGACGGTCTGCGCGCTCTCGCGCTTGTACCCGTGCTCGATCACCGCGTCGGCGAGGTAGTAGACCTTGAGCCCCTTCTGCTTCATCCGGTAACACCAGTCGACGTCCTCGAAGTAGAGAAAGAAGCGCTCGTCCATCATGCCCACGCTCTCGACCGCGTCGCGGCGCACGAACATGGCCGCCCCCAGCACCCAGTCCACTTCCCGCGTCGAGGCGTGGTCGAAATCGAGCATCAGGTGATCGCGGACGGGGCGCGCGTTCTTGAAGATTCGTCCGAGTGGGGTGCGCCGCAGCAGCAGCACGGTGAAGGTGTAGAAGCGCCGGCACGAGAGCTGGACGGTGCCGTCGTGAAACACCAGTTTCGGCCCGACGATGCCGGCGCCCGGGTTCTTCTCCGCGAAGTCCAGCAGGCGGTGGATCGCGCCGCGCCGCACCACCGTGTCCGGGTTGAGGATCAGCAGGTAGCGCCCGCGGGCCCGCCGGATGCCCGCGTTGACCCCCTTGGAGTAGCCCAGATTCTCCCGCCCCGCCACCACCGTGACCCACGGGAATTCCCGCTTCACCGTTTGCACGGTGTCGTCGGCGCTGGCGTTGTCGACCACGATGACTTCCAGCACTCCGGCCGCCGCGTCCGCGGCGAGGGACTCCAGGCACGCCCGGATTACGCGCGCGCTGTTGTAACCGACGATGACGACGGAAACCTGCACGGGTTATGGAATCTTCCTCAGGATGGACGCAAACCGCAGCTTCCACACCATGAACGCCGCTTCCCAGATGATGCGGCGGGACATCTTCGACGACCCCACCAGCCGATCGGTGAACACGATCGGCATCTCGACGATGCGCAACCCGCGCTTCCACACGTGGTAGTTCATTTCGATCTGGAAGGAGTAGCCGTCGCTGCGAATGCGGTCCAGCGGCAGCACGGCCAGCACTTCGCGCCGGAAGCACTTGAATCCGCCGGTGGCGTCGTGGAGCGGCATGCCGGTCACGATGCGCGTATAGATATTGGCCGAAACGCTCAGGATCAGCCGCGAAAGCGGCCAGTTCACCACGGTGACGCCGCCCGAATAGCGCGAGCCGATCACCAGGTCCGCGCCCCGGATCTTCTCGAGAAAGAATGGAATCGCGCCCGGGTCGTGCGAGAAGTCCGCGTCCATCTCGAAGACGAACTTCGCGTCGGAATTCGCCAGCGCCCACTTGAACCCGGCGATGTACGCTCCTCCGAGCCCCAGCTTGGCACCCCGGTTCAGCACGTGCAGGCGCGGTTCCCGGCGCGCCCAGTCTTCCACCAGCCGGCCGGTTCCATCGGGCGAGTTGTCGTCCACCACCAGCACGTGCAGGTCGACCGGCAGCGCCAGCGACGCGGACAGGATACGCTCGATGTTCTCGCGTTCGTTGTAGGTGGGAATCACGACGAGCGCTTCCACGGCGCCCCCTTCCAGCTCGCGACCAGCGCGCCGGAGAGCGCCAGCAAGCTCAGGGCGAACGCCGTCACCGACACGGCGGCACTCCGGCTCAGGAGGGACGCGTCGTAGCGAAATGCGATCTCGTGCCGGCCCGCGCCGAGTGCCACCGCGCGCAGCACGTGGTTCGCGCGCAGGACCTCGGCCGGCGCGCCGTCGACCGTCGCCTTCCAGTCCGGGTAATAGATCTCGCTCACGACCACGATCCCCGGGCGATCGAGCTCGACCGCGAGCGACAGCTCGCGGTCGGAACGCTTCACCACCGTCACCTGCGCGCTGTCACCGGGCGCCGGTTCGATCGCGGGTTTGCGATCCAAGAGCGCGGTGTGGCGAAGGTCGACGTCGCCGGCGGCCAGAAGCGCGGGGGTCTCGTCCGGCGCCGTCACCCGATACGCGCCCGCGACCCACGCGCGCGGGAACGCGCCCGTGTTCTCGTAGATGGCGCGCTCCTGCTGCTCGAAGTCGTGGCCGTTCCACACCGGCCGCAGGCGCGGCAGCTCGGGCAGCCGCGTGCCGGACACGATGTAACGCACGTTCATCATGTCGAGCGGCTGGAAGTTGCCGCGGGAGAGACCCTCGGCCAGGGCCTGCAGATACTGCTCGTACCACGACAGCTTGGCCGGGTGATACCCGCCGATCGACTCGATGCCGAACACCATGAACCGGTTCGAGGCGAAGAAGGCGGAAAACGGCCGCTGGGGACTGTCCATCGGGAAGACCCGGAACGGCCCTTCCAGCCGCCGGAGCGCGTCCACCATTTCGTCGGTCGCGGAAAAACGCGCCGTCTCCGCCGGGTCGTGAACCACGCGATACGCATCGTACGGCCGAAACCGCTCCGGGTGCAGGATGAAACGGTCGACCCGGTAGTAGTCGACCATCCCCAGCACCAGCACGCCGGCGGCGAGCAGCGCGGCGCCAATTCGCCGGCTGGAAACGAACGCGAACACCGTCGCCGCCAGCACGAGTCCGATCAGTGACGTCTGCACCAGATCCCGCGCGAGGAACTCTCCCGCTATGCGCGCGACCATCCGCTGCTGCTCCGGGTTCTGGGTCGCGCGCACGTGCGACGCGGCCGCGCTCACGAACCCGCCGGTCCAGTACCCCTGCGTGAAGAGCGCGGCCACAAACGCCGCCCCCGCGACCATCAAGGCGCGCAGCGCCCACCGGCGCGAGTGCCCGCCGCTCGCGCGCGTGAGCACCGCGCTCGCGCCCGCCGCGAACAACACCACCACCGCGAGCTGCTGCACGATCAGCACCATCACGGGGACGCGGAACTTGCTGAAGTAAGGGAGCCACTGGAAGAGCGGGTTGTACACGACCGGGAAGAACTTGCCGAACGAAACCAGCGTCGCCACCAGCGCCACGAACGCGGCGAATCCTACCCAGCGTCCGCGGACACCGATCAGCGCCACCAGCGCGAACGCGAGCACCACCACCCCGAGATAGTTCGGGTAGTCGGTAAACGGCATGTGGCCGAGATAGAGCTCCTTGCCGAACCCGAACGAGTGCGGCACCAGGAACGTCAGCATCTCGGTCGGGTGCAGGCTCCACGAGGTGGCGTACCCGTACTCGGCGCCGCCGGCGGCCGACGCCCCGCGAATCGAATACTGCGCGTAGTCGTGAACCGGTCCGTAGAGCACCGCGCACATGGCGAGCGACATGGCGACGACCGCGGCGAGCACGATCGCAGCGAACCCGACGTCGACGAGCGCGCGCCGCAGCGGTGGCGCGGTCGCAGCACCCAGCCGCGCGCGCAGGCGCCCGGGCACCGGGGTTTCACCGGCGTCGCGTCCGCGCACGGCGTCGACCACGCGCACGGCGCCGAAGTAGACCGCGTGCAGCCCGACCAGCGCGTAGGTGTAGTACGAAATCTGGAGGTGACCGCGCAGCATCGACAGCCCCAGCGTGATCGACAGCGCGGCGGCGTTCATCAGCAGTCCGCGTCCGCGCCAGAGGCGGTCCCAGAAGTAGAGGGCGAACGGGAGGTACGCGACCGCGCACGCCTGGCTGCCGTGTCCGTTGGCGCCGACCGCCACCAGGTTCGGCATCCACATCATGAACACGCCCGCCGCCATGGCGACGCCGGCATGCGCGCCGCGCGAGCGCACGAGCAGGAACGTCCCCAGACCGGTGAGAAAGGTGTGGAACAGGAGCCACGTGTACTGGGGGAAGAACAGGAAGCGAACCAGGAGACCTAGAACGAAGTTCACCGGGTACACGTACGGCGTGTACGCGAGGCTCCCATAGCTCGGCATCCCGGAAAAAAGGTACGGGTTCCACACCGGGTACGAGCCCGCCGCGAGCTGGCGCTTGCCCACCGCCGCGAAGCTGGTCGCGGACTGGTTGTCGCTGGCGAAGAAGACCTTCCCCTCGAAGACAATCTCGCGGTAGAGCACCGCGATGGCGAGCAGGAGAATGAGAACCGCCGCGACGGCAACGCGGCCCGGCCGGCTCTGCGCCGCGCGCGCCGGCTGGGCCTCGACGCGCGATTTCCGGGAATCAGGCCGGGCGGGTCTGGGTGTCTTGGCGGACATAATAGACAACGGGGCAAGATGATATCATGGGGTCGACCGGGCGTAAATTGCGATCTCCAAACGGCTTGAGCCTCTGTGCTTAGCGCGTTTCCTCGCCCGCGCCGGCCTCGATCCCGGCGGCCCGAAAGACCGCGCGGGCACAGGAACTCCACGAGAACACCGCACGGTGGGCACGAATCGCCTCCGACATGCGCGGCGCCAGGCGTTCGTCGAAGAAACGGCCGATGGCCGCCGCGAGTTTCTCGGGCGAGTTCGGCGGCACCACGAAGCCCGTCCGCCCGTCGTCGACCACGTCGGGAAGGCCCCCGACCGCGGTGACGATGACCGGGACCGCGAACGCGTACGCGGTCTGCACGACCGCGCTCTGGGTCGCGGTCACGTACGGCAGCACCGCCACGTCCGCCGACTTGAAATACGTCGGCACTTCCTCGTTCGGCACGTAGCGGTCCACGATCCGGACCCGGTGCCCGATCCCCAGCGCGCGGATGCGGTCGTCGTAGGGCCGCCGGCTTTCGTAGAACTCCCCGACCACGAGCAGCGTGGCGTCCAGCCGCTCCGCACAGAGCGCGAACGCATCCAGCAACGTCGCCAACCCCTTGTACGCGCGCACCAACCCGAAGAACAGAATGACGTTGCCTTCCACGCCGAGCCGGCGCCGCGCCTGTGCGCGATCGAGGTCGCCTTCGCGAAACAGATCGAACACCGGCATGGGGTTGAATTCGACACGCGCCTGCGGAAGGATCGACCGCAGCACCACCGCGTCCTCGCGCGACTGCACCACGAACCCGTCGGATGCCCCGAGGCCCCAGCGCGTCAGCATGCGATCGAACCGTTTCGGCTCGTGGGGAAGCACGTTGTGGCATAGAAACACGATCCGCGCGCTTCCCTTCCCGGCCCGGGCGGCGATGGAACGGAACGCCGGTGCAAAAAACGGCTGCCACCACTGAAACACCACCAGGCCGGGGTCGAAGCGCGCGATCGCGCGCGCCGCCCGGCGCCACGACAGCGGATTGATCGAATCGATCGCCCGGATGGCCTCGACGTGGACGAGCTCCCCGCTCTCGTCGAACTGGGTGCGGCCGGGAAACAGGAGCGACGGGTAGAGACGCGAGAACCCGACCACCTGCACCTGGTGGGAGGTCATGAACTCGCGCGCGAGCATCTGGGTGAAGTGGCTGATGCCGCCGCGGTACGGGTACGTGGGCCCAACCAGGCAGATCTTCATGCCTTCGCGCGGGGGCCGCGGCGCGGGGTGGTCTGGCCGCGAACGTGAAACTCCTTGAGGGCGTAGACCGCCTCGCGCGCGGTGTGCGCCGTGATCAACTCGGCGAGCAGTCCGATCGACGCAATCTGGAGCGCCACGATGACGAGCACGAAGCCGAGCAGCATGACCGGACGCACGCGCAGCGACTCGCCGCCGATCCACTCGACCAGGAACACGAGCTGGGGAGCGAGCCCGATCAGGAACAGAACCCCCGCAATCCTCCCGAAGAAGTGCAGCGGGTTGAGCGCCCGCCGGGTCACAAACATGGTGGTGATCAGGTCGAAGACGCCGTTCAAGAAGCGCCGCGCGCCGTACTTGCTCCTGCCGTACTTGCGCCGGTAGTGCCGCACCGCGATTTCGTCCACGCGGAACCCCTCCCACACCGCCAGTGCGGGAATGAAGCGGTGCAGCTCGCCGTAGACCGCGATCGCGTCTGTGACCTCGCGCCGGTACAGCTTCAGCCCGCAGTTGAAGTCGTGGAGCTTCACCCCGGTGACGGCGGAGGTGACCGAGTTGAAGAGCCGCGACGGGAGTGTTTTCGAAACCGGGTCCTGCCGCTTGGCCTTCCACCCCGACACGAGGTCGGCGCCCGCGTCGATCCGGCGCAGCAGGTTCGGGATCTCCGCCGGGTCGTCCTGCAGGTCGGCGTCGATGGTGACCACGTAGTCGCCATCGACCTCGCGGAAGCCCGCGCTCAGCGCGGCGGATTTTCCGTAGTTGCGGCGAAAACTGATGATGTTGACCCGCGGCGAGCGCTGCGGCGAGCTCGCGCAGCACCGCCACCGTGCGATCGGTGCTGCCGTCGTCGACGAACAGGTACTCGGCGTCGCAACCCAGCTCGGCCATGACCGCCTCGAGCTTCTCGAACAGCTCGGGCAGGCTTTCCTGCTCGTTGTAGCACGGCACCACGACGGAAATCTTCACTCGCTGCCTCGCTGGTTGGGGCTACGCCGGGTCGAGGCGGCGGATCGCCGCTTCCACCCATTCCACTTCGCGCTGGATTCCCTCTTCGATGCCCACCCGCGGCGCGTACCCGAGCTCGCGCGACGCCAGGGCGATGTCGGCGTAGGTGTGCATCACGTCCCCCTTCTGGGCTTCTTGGTAACGCACGTCCAGCGATCCGCCGACGATGTTGCCGATCACGTCCAGCACGTGGTTGACGGAAACCCGGCTGCCACCCCCGACGTTGAAGGTCACCACGTCGCCCGCGTAGTCGGACGCGGCCAGGTTCGCCGCCACCGCGTCGGCGACGAAGGTGAAATCCCGCGTCTGGGTGCCCGAGCCGTACACCTCGATCGCCTCGCCGCGCAGGGCGGCCCGGATGAACCGGTGAAAGGCCATATCCGGGCGCTGGCGCGGGCCGTAGACGGTGAAGTAGCGCAGGCACACGACCGGCAGTCCGTAGTTGACGCCGTAGAGCGCGCACAGCGCTTCACCGGCGAGCTTCGTCACCCCGTAGGGCGAGAGCGGCCGCGTCGGGTGATCTTCCTTCATGGGGAGCACCGCGGTCTGGCCGTAGACCGAGCTCGAGCTCGAGTAGACCAGCCGGATGCCGCCGCGCCGGCGCATCGCCTCACACAGGCGCTGCGTGGCGCGGATGTTGTGCTCGAGGTAGTCCTCGAAGTCGGCGCCCCAGCTCCGGCGCACCCCCGCCTGCGCGGCGAGGTGGAACACTGCCGACGCGTCGGCGAGCAGGGCGTCGAGGTCGAGGCTGGTCAGCGAGCCCTCGACGAGACGAAAGCGGTCGCTGCGCAACAGCCCGGCGAGATTGTCGCGCTTGACGCGCGGGTCGTAGTAGGGAGAGAAGCAGTCGACCCCCACAACCGAATCGCCGCGTGCCACCAGCGCGTCGGCCACGTGGGATCCGATGAACCCCGCGACGCCCGTTACCACGACGGAATTCGTCATGGCTCGCGTCACGGCCCGCCCTTGCCGGGGTTCTGCAGCTCGCTTTCGAAGTACTTCAGCGATTCTCTGGCGCTGGAGTCGTCCGGGTGACGGGTCAGCCAGCTTTGCATGTAGGCGCGGGCGCGCTCCACCATCCCGGCGCGCGCGGCCAGGGTGAACGCCATCACATTCAAGTCCTGATTCTCCGGGTCCTGCCGCAGGAGCGGGTCGACGAGGTCGAGCGCCTTGGCGAACTCGCCGGTTCGCTCGTAGATGCTGGCCAGGCGGAACATCATCTGCGCGTCGCCGGGCGACTTCCTCAACGCCTCCTGATAGAACAAGATCGCCTGGCTGGTGTCGCCGGCGTCGAAGTAGTAGAGGCCCAGCAGCTGCGCCGGCACGCCGAGCTGGGGCGAGATCTGATCGGCGACCTCCATATAATGAATCGCGGTCTTGAAGTCACCCGCCTGGTGCTTCGCGTACGCGAGCTCCATGAACGCCACGCTGTAGTTCTGGATCAGGTGCACGATGTGCGGCGCGAGGTAGATGCTCCCGTCGCGTTTCCAGTCGGCCGTGAGAATGCCGCTGTACTTGAATTCGTGCACGATGCATCGCTCGAGTCTCTCCACGTTGACCATGCGTTCGCCCTTGCGCGCCACCACCTCGTACGCCATGCCCTGCATTTCCAGAATGTCCCGGTAGGGCGCAAAGGTCGACGCGGGGATCGTCACCGCGAAGTAGATCGGCCGCTCGAACCGGTTGGTGAACAGGATGTGGTTGACCGCCTGGTCGCGGATCAGGACCCAACCGTCCTTCGACGGGCGCGGCGTCAGCGCATCGATATCCTCGTCCTTCCACGCGATCGGAACCCGGGGCTCGTTGTCGCGGCACTGCTTGATGTACCACGGCGTGTTCAACAGGCTCAGGTTCACCACGCGCACGTCCTTGCGAAACCCCTCCACCTCCTGGATGTACCACAGCGGAAAGGTGTCGTTGTCGCCGTTGGTGAACAGGACGGCGTTTGGATCCAGGCACGCCAGCATGTTTCGCGCGTACTCGGCACAGACGCGGTTGTGAGAGCGATCGTGCGAAAAATAGTGGCGTTTGAGGGTGAAAATCGGAAACGCGAGAAACACCGCGCACACCGCCGCCGTGATCGGCACCGAGCCGCGCGACTTCGCCAGCCCGTTCTGGATCTCGCGCAGGACGCTCGCCGCGCCGATGCCGAGGAAGATCGCGAAATAGTAAAATCCGCTCGAATAGAAGTAGTCGCGCTCGCGCACTTCGCTGTCGGAGAAATTCAGGAACACGACCAGGCCGAGGGTCGTCACCAGCAGCGTGACGAACAGCATCACGAACGTCTTGCGGTGCTTCGCGAACTGGTCGACCATGCCCCAGATGCCGAGCGCGATGGGTAGGAGCGAACCGAGATTCAGATGCCCCACGTAGGACGAGAACATCTGGAACTGCGCCTGAAAGTAGCCGTTGAAGTGCTGGAGCTGGAAACCGAAATCGGCCTTGCGCTTGAGCACGCTCATGGGCGGATACTGTTCGCGGCGCAGGACCGCGTACAGGCTGCGCCACGTCTCCGGATTGCCCTCGTCGATCGCGGGGTTGTGCAGCGAACGAATCAGCAGCATCAGGTGGACCGACAGACCGAGCACGAACAGCCCGGAGCATATCGCCGCAAACGGCGACCGTTTCACGTAGAGCCAGGCGATCAGCACGGCGAGCCCGATCAGCAGCGCCAGCGTGAGCGCCCCGTTTCGATACATGGTCGCGTCGGCGATGAAGGTCGCCACGCACAGCGTGGCCACCAGCCACTCCAGGGTCGAGAAGGGGCGGTCCCTGGACATGAGGACGAAGAAGAAGATGCCGGAAAAGACCAGCACGGTCCCGAGGTGGAACCCCACACTCAGCGCGAGCAGGTAGAACACGAGGTAGATGAGCCACGTGGACTGCCGCGTCTTGGGCAGGTCCCCCCACTTCAACGCGAGCCACGTCATGAATCCCATGAACGCGTTGCTCATCGCGTAGACCTCGGCCTCGGTCGAATTGACCCAGTAGGTGTCGCTGAACGCGAGGAACAGCGCCCCGGTGAGCGCCCCCGCCGTCCGCGTGACGGCGTCGGCCACCGTCCGGCTCGGCCCGACCATGTCGTCGAAGAAGCGAACCGCCAGCGCGAACACGAACAGGATGCCGGCGGCGCCGCAGAACGCCGACAGAAGGTTCACGCGCTGCGCGATGTTGAGCAGCGGAATCGGCAAGAGCGTGGCGACCTTGGCCACCAGCACGTACAGCGGCGTCCCCGGCGAGTGCGGAATGCCCAGAATGTGGGCCGACGCGATGAATTCGCCCGAGTCCCAGAACGGCGACGTCGCCTCCATGGTGCGCGCGTAGAGCGCGAGGCTGCCGAAAAAGGAAATGGCGGCGCCGACCCAGAAGATCCGGCGCGCCGTGCGCGCCTCGGAGGCCGAGGGGACGGCGGGAGTGGGAGGACTGCTTTGCTTCATGCGTGCGTGCGGCGGAGCCAGCCGTCCCCGGTCGGGGCTTTGCGACGTGGGGAGCCCTGCGCGCGGGTTCCCTCCCTTGTATGCGACTACGCCCCGGAAGGTTCCCGGGCGGGCGGCGGCACGCGCCGACCACCGTACCCGATGCCGACTCGATCGATCAAGCGGGAAAACGGCGGGTCCCGGGGGCGTCGACGCGGCGCGCCACGAAGTACGCCAGGCCGACGAGGCTCACCACAACCGAGATCACGTAGGTCAAGAACTCGAGCGTGAACGCGTCCGCTCGGCCGATCCCCGCCTCCGCGAACAGGAGGATTCCGAGCCCCTCCCGCACCCCCAGCCCATTGATGGTGATGGGCGGGATCATCGCCAGGCTCAAGAGCGGCACGAACACGAAGAACTGGCACAGGAGGATCCGGTCGACGGGAATCCCGAGCGCCAGTCCGACCAGCACGTGCGTCAACACGCGCAGCGCCTGGATCACGACGGAGAACGCGGCGAGCCGGGCCACGAGCGGGCGCCGGCCCTTGAACGGCCCGAGGTGGTCCAGAATGGACGTCACGCGCCGGTCGAGCGCGAGCGGGCGCATGCGCAGCACGGTTCTGCGCAGCGTGTTCCCGAGCGGGCGGAAGAAATAGAAACCCGCGGCCGGGATCATGCACGCACCGAAAAGGGCGAGGTAGAACCAGTAGTGCGGCCCGCGATCGAGCAGGAACAGGTCGGCGACCGCGGCCAGTGCGCACAGGCTGAAGACCCCCAGCAGCCGGTCGAGCAGCGTCACCGCGATGACCTGGTACGGATCGGCCCCCAGGCGGGAGACGTCGTACACTTTGACCGCGTCGCCGCCGACGTTGGCCGGCAGAAAATTATTGAAGAAGAGTCCGACCGAGTAGAAGCCGAACGTATCGCGCGCGGGGAGCGCTACTCCGCTCGAGCGCAGCAGCAGGTGCCACTGATACCAACCCGCCACCGTGCTCGCGAAAAAGACCACGACCGCGGCCGCGAGCATCGCCCCGTCGATGCGGTGCAGGAGTGCTTCCAGCTCGGCCAGCGAGACCTTGCGCACGAGGAACACCATGAGCGCCGCGCTCACGGTGATCTTGACGACCCAGCGGAGCGTGCGCGACGCGCGCCCTTCCGGCCCCTTGCCGCCGCCGACGTTCATGGCTTCGACTCCGCCAGCGCCCGCCGGAACACGAGCTCCATTTCGTCCGCGGTTCGTTCCCACGTGAGCGACCGGGCCCACTCCACCGCGGCCCCGCTCATCCGGCTCCACAGCTCCGCGTCGGTGAGCAGCTCGAGGGCGCGCGCCGCGAACGCGTCCGCGTCGCCGTACGGCACCAGAAAACCGGTCTCGCCGTCGCGAATCGAGTCCCGCAACCCGGGGCGGTCGCTCCCCACCACCGGCACGCCGCACGCGTTCGCCTCGACCACGGTCAACCCCCACCCTTCCTTCGGGCTCGCGTTCAGGAACACGTGGCACCGATTGAGCGTCTCGACGATCTCGCGCGCGCCCAGCCGGCCGGTGAACGACACCGCGTCGCCGATGCCGAGGCGCCCCGCCAGCCGCTTGAGCGCGGCCAGCTCGGGCCCTTCGCCGATCACCACCAGGCGCGCCGCCGGAATCCGGCGCCGCACCCGCTCGAAGGCGTGCAGCACGACATCGATCGACTTGTACTTGCGCACGCGTCCGAAGTGCACCAGCGTCGGCACCCGCTCGCGCTCCACCCCGGGCACGCGGCGAAACAGGCCGTGGTCGAGGCCACACAGGACCACGTCGATCCGCTCGGCCGCGACCCCGCGCGCCACCAGGTCGTCGCGCGTGCTGGGAGAGATTACCGCGAAGCGGCACCGCCGGTAGACGCGCGGGATCAGGAGCTCCCAGGCCCGCACGTAGGCCGCGAACACCGGGTTGGTTTCGCGAAACACGGTCGCACCGAAGAGGTGCGGGACCACGGGCAGGACAGGGACGCGCGTGTGCCACGGCATCAGGAACGGAATCTTGTTGATGTCGTCGAGCACGAGGTCGGCGGATTCGTGGGCGAGAAACCTGCCGGCCGCGCGCGGCAGCGCGAAGTTCGCGTCCCACCACCGCCCCGAGCGCAGCACGTGCACGCCGTCCACGGTCTCGTCGGGAGCCGCGCCCGGGTACGCACTGGCGAACAGCGTCGCGCGGTGCCCGCGTGCGACCATGCGCTTCAGAATCTCGTGCAGGTGGATCTCGGCGCCGCCCGCGTCCGGGTGGCGGATGTCCCGCCAATTGACCGCGACCAGATGCAGTAGCAGCGGGAGCGCGCTCACTCGGGTTTCCGCCCCAGGCAACCGATCACCATCGACGTCCCCAGGCGCACGCGCTCCGGCAGGAGCTCGCGCGCCGATGCGCGGGCGCGCTCGAGCCGCGGCGACGCAAACGGGTGCATCGGCAGGCGCACCCCGGCCTTGAGCAGCGTGCGTCGCGCCCCGCGGTACCACACCGGCGGGAACAGATTCGCGCCGTACTGGCCGACCACGCGCAGCCCCGCCGCCTCCACGAGCCCGCGCAGCTCGCGCGCGGAAAACTCGGTCTCCCACCCCGCGAACCAGCGGTTGACCGCCATCAGCGCGTGTTTCAAGAGCGTGTAGTAGTGGTAGCGCTGGGGCACGTCCACCAGCAAATGGCCCCCGCGCACCAGCACGCGGTGGTTCTCGCGCAAGAGCGACAGCGGGTCGCGGAAGTGTTCGAGCAGCCCCTGGTGAAACACCACGTCGAACGACTCGGCGCGAAACGGCAGCGCGGTCGCGTCACCGCACACGATGCGCATTTCCTCGCCCGCCACCGCGCGCATGACGCGCAGCGACTCGTCGCTGTAGTCCAGGGTCCACACCTCGGCGCCGCGCCGCGCCAGCTCGAGGCTGTCGCGGCCGGTCCCGGCGCCCACCTCCAGCACGCGCGCGCCCCGCAGGTCGAGGTGCGCCGCCAGGAACGTGACCACGCGGCCGTCGTTGGCGTACACGTCGCCCAGCTCCGGCGAGGACGACCAGAACTCGTCCCAGTGTTTCTTCTCGGAGGTACGGCCCATGCAGCGCGGGTGGGTGCGAACGCGGCCGCGTCAATACCCGATCAGGAGGCGCTCGGCGAGCACCGGCGGCAGGCCGGCGCGGAGTATCTTCTCCGCCGCCTTCTCGCGGTCGTAGCGCACCCGGTGGAGATACACCGACTCGTCTGCGTCGTCGAATATCGCGTAGGCGGCGTCCGGGTTGCCGTCGCGCGGCTGGCCCACGCTGCCCACGTTCATCACGTAGCGGTGCTTGTCCAACTCCAGCGGCAGCACCGCGGCCGACGGAAAGCGCTGGACGGTGCCGTCGTCCACGAACACGACCGGCGAATGCGAGTGCCCGATGAACGCGGCGCGGTGGGGCGCCATGGCGTCGAACGCGCGCTCGGCCCCGACCTGGTCCAGCACGTATTCCCATTCCTCGGGGCGGAACGGAGACGCGTGCACGGCCATGAAGCGCGCGTGATCCCGGTACACGTAGGGCAGCGAGCGGAGGTACTCGACGTTCTCGGGGGTGAGGTGAAGCTCGCTGAAATGGATGCCCTGGAGCGCTACTTCGTGGAAAAACGTGCGCTCGTGGGTGTCGACCGCGGCGGCGTCGTGGTTGCCCTTCAGACACACGACCTGCGGCAGCGACCGCACCCGGTCGACGCACTCGTTGGGGTTGGCGCCGTACCCGATCACGTCGCCCAGGCACACGTGGCGATCGACGTCCAGACGCTGCGCGTGCGCGAGCACAGCCTCGAGCGCTTCGAGGTTGCCGTGCACGTCGGAAAATACCGCGTACTTCACGGGGCGTCCTTCCTGAATTCCTTCACCAGGCGATCCAGCACTCCGTTCACGAACCGGCCCGCTTCTTCGGAGCTGTAACGATTCGCGATTTCGATGGCCTCGTCGATGATGACGTTCGAGGGCACGTCGGGAAAGAACAGCACCTCCGCCAGCGCGAAGCGCAGGATGTTGCGATCGACGAGCGATACCCGCTCCAGGTCCCAGTTGTCCAGGAACGATCGCAGCACCTGGTCGAGCTGCGCCCGCTCTTCCATCGTCTTCAGAAACAGGTCGCGCGCCCGTTCGGCCCCCTCTTCCGAGGGCCCGCGGCGCCCGATCTGCGCGGCCACGATTTCGGGCGCGGGGCGGTCCGAAAACTCCGCCTCGTACAGCGCCTGTAGCACGAGCTCCCTCGCTCTTCGTCGCTTCCCCATGCCTAGGCCCGGAACTGCGCCATCAGTTCGACCAGCGCGACCGCCGCGTTCCACCCCGCGTTGCCGTGCTTGCCGCCGGCGCGCTCGAGTGCCTGCTCGAGCGTATCGGTCGTGAGCACACCCAGAGTCATGGGAACGCCGGTCGCGAGCGCGGCGCTCTCGATCGACTGCACCACCGTCGCCGACAGGACCTCGTAGTGCGACGTCTCCCCGCGAATGATGGCACCCGCCCACACCACACCGTCCGCCCGTCCGTCCTTCGCCAGCCGCGCGGCGAGCTGCGGGATCTCGAACGCGCCGGCTACCCAGTATATCGCGATCGCGTCGTCCTGCACACCGTGCGCGCGCAGACCCTCGACCGCGCCCTTGACCAGGCGGTCGGTCACGGCCTCGTTGAAGCGGCTGGCCACCACCGCCACCCGCCGCCCGGACGCGTCGAGTCGGGCGCGGCGCTCATTTGCCATGCGGCGGTCCCCCGCCCACCACCGGAGCGGTGAGCGCCTGGTTGAGCATGTGGCCGAGCTTGTCGCGCTTGGCCGCGAGATAGCGCCGGTTGGAGTCGTTGGCGGGAATCTCGATGGAGACGCGGTCGACGACCTCGAGTCCGAAGGCCGACAGGCCGACGACCTTCTTCGGGTTGTTGGTCAAAAGCCGCATCTTGCCCACGCCGAGGTCGGCGAGAATCTGCGCCCCCACGCCGTAGTCGCGCAGGTCCGCCGGAAACCCGAGCGCCTCGTTGGCTTCGACGGTGTCGTGGCCCTCGTCCTGCAGCGCGTAGGCGCGAATCTTGTTCTCGAGCCCGATGCCGCGTCCCTCCTGATTCATGTAGAGGAGCACGCCGCACCCGGCCTCTTCGATCAGGTCCATCGCGGTGTGGAGCTGCGGCCCGCAGTCGCAGCGCAGCGACCCGAACACATCGCCGGTGAAACACTGCGAGTGCACGCGCACCAGCGTGGGCTCGTCCCGGCGCGGCGCGCCCTTGACGAGCGCGATGTGGTTGTGGCCGCTCGCCAGACTCCGGTAGAGGTACAGCTCGAACTCGCCGGAGCCGGTCGGAAAGTGGATCTGCTGAATCTTCTCGATCAGCCGCTCGGTGCGGCGGCGGTAGGCGATCAGGTCGGCGATGGTCACGATCTTGAGCTCCAGGCTCGCCGCCAGCTCGACCAGTCGCGGCAGCCTCGCCATCGAGCCGTCCTCGTCCAGCACTTCGCACAGCACCCCGGCCGGCGACAACCCCGCCAGGCGGGTGAGGTCGACGGTGGCCTCGGTGTGCCCGGCGCGGCGCAGCACCCCGCCCGGTTTCGCCACCAGCGGAAAGATGTGCCCCGGCCGCGCGAAGTCCTCCGGGCGCGTCGACGGATCGACCAGCGCCTGGATGGTCGACGCCCGGTCGTGCGCGCTGATGCCGGTGGTGGTCCCCCCGACCAGGTCGACCGACACCGTGAACGCGGTGCCGAGCTTGCACGTGTTCTCGGGCACCATCGGCGCCAGCTCGAGCGCTCCGGCGCGTTCGCTGGTCAGCGGGACGCAGATCAGCCCGCGCGCGTAGCGCGCGAGGAAGTTGATCTTCTCGGGGGTCGCTTTTTCCGCCGCGAGAATCATGTCGCCTTCGTTCTCGCGCTCGGCGTCGTCGACGACGATCACGATGCCGCCGCTCCGGATCTCGGCGATGGCCTCTTCGATGGTGCAGAACGGACCCATGGACACAACCGTCTCCTTCCGATTTCGACCGGCCGTTCCCCGCCTTAGCGGGGCACCGCCGGATACAGGCGCCTCACGTACTCGCGCACATACTTGGCCACGACGTCGGCCTCGACATTCACGCGCCGGCCCGGCGCGTACCGTGCCGCGATCGTCACCGCCAGCGTGTGCGGCACCAGCGCGATCTCGACGCGCCCCTCGTCGCCGCGCCGCGCGACGGTGAGACTCACGCCGTCGATCGCGATCGATCCCTTGTCCACGCACAGGTCGTACACGTCCGCGGGGACGACGACGTCGAGCCAGGCGCCGCCCGCCTCGCCGGGCGCACGCGTGAGCGAGACCACCCGCCCGACCCCGTCCACGTGCCCCTGCACGAGGTGCCCGCCGAGCGCGCGCTCGAGCGTGGCAGCGCGTTCGACGTTGACCCCGTCGCCGGCCGCGAGCTCGGCGAGCGTGGTGCGCGCGAGCGTCTCCGCCACCGCGGTCACCTCGAAGCCGCGGGCGTCCGCCCGCTCCACCGTGAGGCACACGCCGTTTACGGCGACGCTGTCGCCGATCGCCGGGGCCGACGCCAGCGCGACCTCGAACCCGAAGACGCGCGCGTCAGCAACACTGCGAACGCTGCCAACCCGGCCGACGGCTTCGACGATGCCTGTGAACACGCCGGCCTCACCCTCCGGAGCGCGCAAGCCACGCGCCGAGCGGTTCCCAGGTCCGCGGGTTCACATACCGTCGCCGCACGTCGTCGCCCACCGCCGCTTCGTCGACCAGCTGTCCCGGCCACGCCGCGTCGTGCGCGCGCGCATCGCCCTCGAACCACGGCACCCCGGGGCCGAACCCGACCGGCGACCGGTACCACCACAGGGCGTCCCACGCGCCCGCGCGCAGAAAACTCCCGAGCAGCCGCGGCCCGCCTTCCACCAGGATGCGTTCGTATCCGAGTGCCCCGAGGCGGGTCACCGCCTGGCGAACGTCCACGCCGGCGCCCGCGAGCTCGCAGCCCATCACGCGGCCTCCGTGCGCCTCGATGGTCCGCGCTCTCTCGGCGTCCACGCGCGGTCCGGTCACGACCACGAAGGTCCGCCCGGCGCGCGACCAGGCGTTGTCCGCGTCCATGCGCAGGTGGGTGTCGATCACGACCGGCATCGGCTCGCGCTCGACGCCACTCTCGAGCAGTCGGCAGTCGAGGCGGGGACGATCCACGAGCGCGGTCTCGATGCCGACCACGACCGCGTCGTGCAGCGCGCGCAACTCGTGCACCTCGCGCCGGGCGGCCACACCGGTCACATCGTCGCGCTGCCCGCGCGCGCGCGCCGCCATGCCGTCGGCGGACGCGGCGATCTTGAGCGTCACGGTCGGACCGCGGCCGAGCCGCTGGCGGTAGTACCCGAGGTTCTCGAGGACTGCCGCCACCGCGTGCGCACCGACGTCGACGCGAACACCGCGCTCGCGCAATCGCGCGATCCCGGCGCCGTTGACGCGCGGGTCGGGGTCCAGCGCCGGCACCACCACCCGCGCGATGCCCGCCTCGAGGATGCGCTCTGTGCACGGCGGCGTGTGGCCGTGGTGGGCGCATGGTTCGAGGCTGACGTAGAGCGTGGCCCCGCGCGCCTGTTCCCCCGCCGCGTCGAGTGCCAGTGCTTCGGCGTGGGCGTCTCCGAAGCGGCGGTGGTATGCCGACGCGACCTCCCGGCCGCTCGAAACCACCACGGCGCCGACGATCGGGTTGGGCCAGGCGCGTCCGGCTCCGAGCCGGGCAAGCTGAATCGCGCGGGTCATGAAGTCCCGGTCGAGAGCGGCCTGATCGCGCTCGCTCGCAGGCAGGTCCTGGCGCTGGGTCAACACGATAACGGACAACTTTTCAATTAGTTGCGGGTCAAGTCACCAGCTGTTTCGATGGGAGTCCCGGCCGGAAGGACCGCGCACGCGCGCGCCCGGCACCGCGGAGGGCAAGAGCAGCAAGGTCACCTTCTCCCATCCAGACTTTGACTGTCGGCCCCGGAGTTGCACCGGATCTGCGGATGTTCCGCTCGCGGGCTATACCGCCGGTGGGGACTTGCACCCCGCCCTGAAGGTTTCCAGCTCCCAATATCGCCCACATGCGGCGGGCATGTCAAGCTGGCGGAAATTGCCGGCCGGGAGGAAGTTAGGACCCGAGCAGGGCGTCGACGAAGTCCTCGGCGACGAACGGCCCGAAATCGTCGATGCCTTCGCCCACGCCGATGTAGCGGACGGGAATCCCCAGGCTCTCCGCGACGGCGATCACGACCCCGCCGCGCGCCGTGCTGTCGAGTTTGGTCAGAATCACGCCGTCCGCCGCCAGGCGGCGCGTGAACTCCTGAGCCTGCACCAGGCTGTTCTGCCCCAGGGTCGCGTCCAGCACCAGGTAGGTGGCGACCGCGTCGGGCCCGAACGCCTTCTGACACACGCGGCGGATCTTCGCCAGTTCCTCCATCAGGTTCGCGCGCGTGTGCAGCCGCCCGGCCGTGTCGACGATCACCACGTCCGCACCGCGCGCCTTCGCCGCCGTGCACGCGTCGTGGGCCACCGCCGCGGGGTCGCCGCCTTCGCGGTGGCGGACGATCTCGACGCCGGCGCGTTGTGCCCAGATCGCGAGCTGGTCGGCGGCAGCGGCGCGAAACGTGTCGCACGCCGCCACGATCACCTGGTGGCCCTGGCCCCGCAGAAAGTACGCGAGCTTCCCGATGCTCGTGGTCTTGCCCGCTCCGTTGATTCCGACCACCAGCATCGCGCGCGGCGTCGGAGTCGCGGCGGTCTCCGCCGCCGGCCGCGCAAGCATCTCCAGGAACTGGTCGCGGATCACGCGGCGATAGTCGGCCGGCGAATGCGCGCGCAGCGCGCGCAGCACGCGCTCGGTCGCGTCCACCCCGACGTCCGCCGAGAGCAACAATGCCTCCAGCGCGTCGGTGTCCAGGGCCGACGGCGCGTCGTCGCGCTGGAAGACGCGCGCCAGCGGGGCCGCGAGGCTCTCGCGCGCACGCTTCAGCTTCTCTCGCAGGTTGAACACGTTGGCATCGCGGCGCGCGGCGCGCGCCGCCGGAGGGCGCTAGGCCAGCGACGCGGCGTCCGCCACCGGCACCACGCCGCGCACCTTGAAGCGCTCGGCGTCGTCCAGGCGCACCGAGATCAGTTTCGACACGCCGGGTTCCTCCATGGTGACCCCGTAGAGGTTGTCGGCGGCCTCCATCGTCTTCTTGTTGTGAGTGATGACGATGAACTGGGTGCGGTCGGTGAACGAGCGCAGGAGTTTCACGAAGCGGCCGATGTTGGCGTCGTCGAGCGGCGCGTCGACCTCGTCGAACACGCAGAACGGGCTCGGCTTGACCAGGTAGATGGCGAACAGGAGCGACAGCGCCACCAGCGAGCGCTCGCCGCTCGACAGGCTGGATATGTCGTGCAGCTTCTTCCCGCGCGGGCTGGCCACGATCTTGATGTTGGCCTCCAACGGGTCGTCCGAATCCACGAAGAACAGGTCCGCCTCGCCGCCGTCGAACAGCGTCATGAAGGTCTGCTTGAAGTTCTCGCGCACCTGCTCGAAGGTCTCGCCGAGCAGCCGCCGCGCCTCCTTGTTGATGCGGCGAATCGCCTGCACCAACGAATCCTTGGCCTCGTCGAGGTCGAGTTTCTGCTTCGAGAGAAAATCGAAGCGCTCCTTCTTCTCGTCGTGCTCGCTCATCGCCAGCATGTTGACCGGGCCGAATTCGTCGAGGCGCTTGCGCAGCTCGTCCAGCTCCTCGCGGCTCACCGCCTCCCACTCCGCGGCGTCGAACCCCGACCGGTCCTTCACGAGCTGCTCGAGGTCCTGCCCGAACTTCTCGCGTCCCTTTTCGAGCAGCCCGGCGATGCGGGTGTCCAGCGTCGCCATCTCCACGTTGACGCGCTCGATGTTGGCCCGCTTGATCTCGCGCTGGTCCTTCATGCCGCGCAGCTCCGCGTCGAGCGCGTCGCGCGACGCCTTGAGGCCGGCGTAGTTCTCGCTCGTGGTTTCGATGTCCGCCTCGACCTGGCGCTTCTCGCCGTGCAGGCGCGTCACCGCCACGCGCGTCGAGGCCATGTCCTCGGTACTCAATCGGATCTGCTCCTCGGCGCGACGGCGGTCCTCTTCCCGCGCGGTGACCAGCGCCAGCAGTTCCTCGGCGAGCTTCTCGGAGTTGCGCACCCGCGCCTCCGCCGCCTCGGCCTCCGCCGCCACCGACACCTCCGCCAGGCGCGCGGCGCCCACTTCCTCCGCGAGGTGTTCGCGCTCGCGCTCGACGCCGAGCGCGCGCTCCTCGAGGGCGGCGAGGTCCGCCCCGTCCAGCGCCGAGGCGGCGTCGGGTTGCGCGGCCACGCGCCGCGAGGACTCGAGCCGCGGACGGAGCTGCTGAATCGCCTCGCGGGTCTCGGCGATGCCCTGCTCGAGCGACGTGATCTTCTCCTTGACCCGCACCAGGTGCAGTTCGGCCGCGCGCCGGCGCTCCACCAGCGCGTCGTAGGTGCGCTCCTCGGAAACCAGCGTGGCGCGAATCTCGCCGATCTCGCGCTGCACGCGTTCGCGGTCCGCCGCCAGTTCGGCGCGCCGCAGGCGCAAACCGCGCTCGTCGACCTCGACGGCAGCGATGGCCCGCTCGAGCTCCGCGAGCTTCGAGCGCAGCTCGAGGATGGTGGCCTCGATGTCCTCGTTGCCGGCGACCAGGATGCGCCCGGGGCCGTCGAAGAAGACGCCGTCGAGGGTCGCGATGCGCGTCGCCGCGCCCTGCTCGATCAGGCGCAGGGCCGTGTCGACGTCTTCGACCACGACCACGCCCTGGAGGTACGCGACCAGGTACGCGGAGACACTCGGGTCGCAATCGAGCAGCTCGCGCGCCGGCCCGATGACCCCATCGCCCCGCGGGAGCGCCCCCTCGGTGGTGAATACGTCCGGGAACAGGATCTGCACGCGCCCGGCGTCGCCGCGCCGGTACGAGCGCAGCCATTCCATCGCGTCGCGGCGCGACCCGGCGACCACGCCCTTCAGGATCGGGGCGAGGGCGGCTTCGAAGCAGCGCCGGTAGCGTTTCTCCACCCGAACCAGGTCGGAAAGCACGCCGGCCAGCGCCCCGTGACGGCGGAGCTCCTCGCCCGTGCGCGCGTGCTCTTCGTGGATGCGGCTCATGAACTCGCGCTTCTCGCCCAGCTTGGCGAGCGAGAGCGCAACCCCGGCCAGGTCGGCGTCACAGCCCGCGATAGCGGCGCCCGCGGACTCGAGCGCGTCGGCGAGGCCGGCGAGTGCTTTCTGTTTGGCGGTGAGTACGCCGTGCTGCGACGCCACCGCCGCTTCGATGGCGCCGAGTTCCTCCACGCGCGTGGTCTCTTCGCCCGAGAGTTCGTCGAGTTGCGACTCGACCGTATCCTGCCGCTGCGCGAGGTCGGAGAGCGTCGCCTCGATGTGCTCGAGCGCGCCCGTCTCCTTCGCCTGCTCGCGCACCAGGTCGAGGGCCAGCTGCTTGTGCCGGCGCAGCGCGCCGCGCGCCTCCTCGAGGCGCTGATTGGCTTCGCGCAGCGTGGTTTCCTTCGCGGCCAGGAGCGTGCGCGTCGCGGCCAGCGACTCGCGCTTCGCGACCGCGGCGGCGCGGGCCTCGCCCAGCTCGGCGCCGATCGACTCCATCCGCGTTCGCGCCCGGGCCACCTCGTCGGTGTCTTCCGCGATTCGCGCGCGGCTCGCGTTCACGCGCTCGGTGTGCACGGCGACGCGTTCGTCGTGCTGTTGCAGGGCGGTGCTGAGGGAGAAGCGCGATTCGTGCAGGTCCTGCAGGCGCTTCTCGAACTCCGCGGACTCCACGCGCATCTCCTGGAGCCGATTCTCGCGAATCGCGATCTCGTTCTCGTCGACCAGGCGGACGTTCTCGTGGGTGGCGCGCTCGGCGAGCAGCGCGTCGCGACGGCCGAGGTATTCGAACAGCGCCCCCTTGAGCAGCGCGATCTCCATGACGTCGGCCTGCTCCTTCAGCGACTGGTAGCGCCGCGCCTTCCCCATCTGGTACTTCAGCGAGCGCAGCTCCTTGTCCAATTCATTCAAGATGTCGACCAGCCGCAGCAGGTCCTGCTCGGTCGCCTTGATCTTGCGCTCCGCCTCCTCGCGCTGGATGCGGTAGCGCATGATCCCCGCCGCCTCCTCGAGCAGGTGGCGCTTCTCGTCCTCCTTCTCGGAGAGCACCTTGTCGATCATGTCGCGCTCGATGATCGCGTACGCGCTGTTGCCGAGCCCGGTGTCGACCAGGAGCCCGCGGACGTCCTTGAGCCGGACCGGGGCGCCGTTGACCAGGTACTCGCTGACCCCGCTGCGGTACAGGCGGCGCCCGATCTTGACTTCTTCGTACTCGAGGTTGAGGGAGTGGTCCTCGTTGCCGAGGGTAAGGTAGACCTCGGCCATGCCGAGGGGCTTGCGCAGCCGCGTCCCGTTGAACAGGACGTTTTCCATCTTGGTGTTGCGGAGCATGCGGGTGCGCTGCTCGCCCAGCACCCAGCGGATCGAATCCACCACGTTGGACTTGCCGCACCCGTTGGGGCCGATGATCGCCGTCACCCCGCCCGAAAAATCGAGCTCGATGCGGGACATGAACGATTTGAACCCGGCGATTTCGAGCTTGCGCAGCTGCAAGACGGCCCCCGACTCAAGGATTGTGGCGTCGCGACGCGACGTTTATGGCTTATTCCGGAATCGTCGCGATGCGAGTAAATCGCACCTGCGGGATGGCGTCCAGATTTTTTTTGACCTCCTGCGCCTCCTCGCGGGTTTCGAACGGGCCGGCGTAGACGCGGTACCACTTCCCCTTCGGGCCCAGGTCCAGGAACACGATGAAGACCGGGAATTCGCGGCTCTGGAAAAACGCCACTTCCTCGCGGGCGCGAATCGACGCCTGGAACGAGCTGATGTGGATCAGGAACCAGCCGCGGTAGTTGCGCACGACGTCGTCCATCACGTGGATGTCGGCGGGGTTGAGCAGAACGGTGCCGCCGCTCTTCCCTCCCGTGTCCGCCGGATTGACCGGCGCGCGAAACAACGGAGAGGCGGTGGTATCGGCCGCAGCGGGCGTGGTCGCGCCGGCGAGCGCGGTGTCGCGCGCCGCGACCGCCGCCGAATCCAACGGCGGGGGCGCGGGGACGGCGGGCTTGCCGGCCGACGTCGTGACGGACGATGGATTCTTGGTGGAGGACCGGTTCTGGGACAGCCACCACCCCACGAACGCGATCACGACCAGGCCGAAGATCACGATCGCGAGGCGCGGGGCGAGCGACGATGCCCGGGTGTCCGCGGGCGCGAGTGCCGCCGCGGGTCGCGGCCGCGGCGCGGGTTTCGGCGCCGGGGCGGCGGGCCGCAGGGCGGGCTCCCGCGCGGGAGCAGCCGGGGCGGCTGGGGCGGCCCCAAGACGAAGACTCCAGACTTCCGCCCGTCCCCCTGCGACCGTCTCTTCGGCAGAATCCAGTTTTCCGTCCCGCGCGGAAGCGCGCACCAGCGCCACCACGTCGACCGCGCGGGCGAGCGGGTGCACGCCGCCGGTTTCGTCGAAGAGCGGGCCCACGAACAGGACACAGCGCGCGTGGGCCACGAGCCGTCGCGCCGCGTCCTCGAATGCGCTCTCGACGAACGGCATGCGCTTGGTCACCGGGAACGACCCGGCGCCCACGATATGGACGCCGCCGTGCGCCTCCTGGGTGATGACGCCGATGGAACTCCCGTAGAGCAGGAAGTCGAGCAGGCCCAGCGCGTCCTTCTGGGGCACCACGCCGTGGAGACCCGCGCGGACGAAATCGCAGTCGACCAAGAGCGTCGAGGGCACGTGTGCGATCAGCGTCTTCGCCAGCGCGAATGCCAGGTGGTCGCGCGAGCGCGCCCCGTCGTCGTCGGCGCAGACATAGATCGAGAGCGGCGCCTCGGCGACGCGCCGCGAGACGGTGGCGACCAGCGCCTGCAGCGGCTCGACCAGCGCCTCGGGGAGGTCGCCCTGCGCCGCCGCGTGCAGCGAATCGGCCGTCAGCGAGAATTGGTAGGCGGAGATTCGACTCATAGATGAAGAGACCGGGTGCCGGCTAGCCGGGTGTGGCCAGCACGTCGACCAGGGCGCGGACGAGGTCGCCCTCCTCGCCGGGGAGGATCGTGGTCATGTTCACGCGCACGTCGCTTCCCTTGACCCGGGTAAACACGGGCACCGCGCCGAGCCGCAGCGCGCGAGCGAGCCGAACCGCGTCGGCGTCGCTTTCGCCCCGGATCACCACCGCCGCCGATGGCACGCTCACCGCCGAGAGGCTCCCACCCCCCACCACCGCTTCGTCGTCGGCGACGCGCAGCGGCCGCGCCACCCGCGTTCCGACGGCCGAGACCACGCGCGCGGCCCGCGCGCGCAGGTCCCCGGGATCCGCGAACGTGCACGCCAGCACCGGGACCTCGTCCCGGGGCACGCCCGCAAACAGATAGCTGCGCAGCACCTCCTGCAGCGCGGCGATCGCCACTTTATCAACGCGTACCACGCGTCGCAACGGGTTTTGCTTGAGGCGCGCGACGAACTCACGCGTGCCCAGAATGATTCCGGCCTGAACGCCCCCGAGCAGTTTGTCGCCGCTCATCGTGACCGCGTCCACGCCTTCGGCGATCACCCGCTCCACCGTGGGGTCGCGCCCGACGCCCGCGCCCGCGAAGTCGTACACGGCGCCGCTCCCGAGGTCGTACACCACCTGGCAGGCGTGCGCGCGGGCGACCGCCACCAGCTCGCCGATGGTCGCTTCGTGCACGAATCCTTCGATCTCGTAGTTGCTCTTGTGGACCTTGAGGATCAGATCGCCGGGCTGCGCGACTTTTTCGTAGTCCGCCGCGTAGGTGCGGTTGGTGGTGCCGACCTCGATCACCCCGGCCGCCGCGTGACGCAGGATCTCGGGCAGGCGGAAGCTGCCCCCGATTTCGACCAGCTCGCCGCGCGACACGATCACGCGCCCGGGCGGCGAGCACGAATTCGCCGCGAGATAGACCGCGGCCGCGTTGTTGTTCACGACCATCGCCGCGTCGGCGCCGGTGAGCAGGCAGAACATCGCCTCGAGGACGTCCCCCCGCTTCGCGCGCTCGCCGGTGGCGAGGTCGATTTCCAGGCTCACGTAGCCGCGCAGCGCGCGCGCGGCCGCCGCCACCGCGCGCTCGTGGAGCGGGGCGCGTCCGAGGTTGGTGTGGAGCACCACGCCGGTGCCGTTGAGCACCGGCCGCAGCCCGCCGCGGCGCAGCGTCTCGACGCGGGCCGCCAGCGTCTGCACGACCCGCTCCGTGACCGCTGCGCGGTCGGGGCGTTCGGCGATCCCGCCCGCTACCTCCGCGCGCAACTCGTCGAGTATCGCGCGCACCAGGCGCGTCCACGGAAGGTGCGGATGGTCGTGGCGCCAGGTCGCGAGCGCCGGGTGCGAGAGCACCTCGTCGACCGCCGGAATGGAGCGAAGGAAGTCGCGCGCGGGGGAATGGGTCATGGTCAACGCCTCGGGCCGCACCGACGGCGGCAACGCGCATCGAGTTGCCTACCACAGGCCCCGGAGCGCGTCAAACGATTATGCAACAATTTCTTGAAGCGTGCGGACGATTCTGCTACCCATCGCGCCATGGTACGGCGCGCCGGTCGACATCGTGCTCGCATAATCGCCGCCGCGGCCGCGTTCTTCGCCGCCGTCGCCATCGCGTCCTGCGGCGGGGGGCCGCCGCCGGTGACCCGCCCGGACATGTCTCACCTCTACCGCGGTCTCGCCGCCCCGCTCCCTCCGATCGACGCCACCACGCTCAAGGGGTTCTTCATCCTCATCGACCCCGGTCACGGCGGGACGTTCCGCGGGACCGTGGGTCAGGACAGCCTCGAGGAGGCCCACGTCAATCTCGGGGTCTCGCTCTACCTGTGGGGGCTCCTGCGCGAAGCGGGCGCGGACGTCCGCCTGACCCGCTCCGTCGACCGCGACTTCTTGAGCGACGGCGATTCCACGCTGGTGTTCGACCTGCAGTCGCGGGTCGACCTGGTCGATTCGCTCCTCCCCGACGTGTTCATCTCGATCCACCACAACGCGCAGCCGCAGCGGGACCCGACCATGAATCGCGTCGAGACTTATTACACCGCGGGCGACCCCGCGTCCCTCGACCTCGCCTTCGCGATCCATCGCCACCTGATGCGCAACCTCGGGATCGACGTCGGCGAGGTGCGGCAGGGCAACTACTTCGTCCTGCGCAACGTCACCGTGCCGGCCGTGCTGGGCGAGTCCAGCTACCTCACCCACCCCGGAGTCGAGGACAAGCTCCGCCTCTCCAGCACCCAGCAGCTCGAAGCGGAGGCCTACTTCCTCGGCATCCTGGATTATTGCCGGCGCGGCATCCCGCGCGTCACCGCCATCGAACCGATGGACACGATGCAAACCTCCGTGCCGGACGTGAGCTGCATGTTAGAAGATCGCGGCGGCCTCGGTATCGACCCGGACGGCGTCAGCATGACGATAAACGGAACCCCGGTGGCCGCGGTCCTGTCGTCCGACGGACGGCGCGCCGTCTACCGCATGCCGTGGGACGCGCCCAACGGCACCTACGAGGTGCAGGTGACGGCGCGAAACCTCGGGGGCAACACCAGCGCGCTTGGAAAGCGGCGCTTCGCGATCGCCCATCCGCCCGCGATGGTGGCGATCGACCCGTCGCCCCCGCGCGCCCCGCGCGGCGGCAGCGTGCGGGTGCGCGCCCGCGTGCTTGACGGCCGCGGGCTCCCGGTCGCCGACGGAACGCCGGTGCGCCTGACGCGTCCGTCCGCTGACGCCGCCGCGACCCGCGTGCAGGCCGGCGCCGTCGAATTCACGCTTGCGGTTCCGGCCGCCCGCGCGAAGACCCTCGCGATCGAGCTGGAATGCGCCGGTGTGCTCTTCGCGCGCGCGATCCCCGTCGACGCGGGGGCGGGCCGGCGCTGGCGTTCCATCGCGGTCCGTGACGCGGCAACCGGCGCGCCCATTCTCTCCGGCTCGGTGGCGTTCGGCGACTCCGTGGCGGTCAGCGGATCGCCCTCCGGGGTGTACGGCTTCCTCGACCTCGGCACGCGCGCGCGCGTGATCGCGCCGGGCTTTCGTTCCGAGATCGTCGGCAGCGCCGACAGCGTCTCCCTCACCCCGTGGTTCGGAGGCGCGCTGCACGGCAAGCGCTTCGTGCTCGACCCCGAGGGCGGAACGCCGCGGGTGGCGGGCGCGGGGCAGATGGGGCTTTCGGCGTCGCACGTCAATCTGCGCGTCGCCACCTACCTCGCCGGCTACCTGCGCGAGGCCGGCGCCGAGGTGCGGGTGACGCGAGCGAGCGAAGAGGTCCGGCTGCCGGAGGACGTGGTGCGCCTGGTCAGTCGCTTCCGCGCGGACCGCTACCTCGAGATCCGTCACTCGGCGATGCCGGGCGACAGCGTGCCCGCGGTACGCACCTATTTCTTCCCGGGGAGCGCCAACGGCATGAAGTTCGCGCGCACGCTGGGCGAGACGATTGCGCAGCGGCTCGGGACGACACTCGTCGGCCCCGCGAGCCTCGTCACCTACCCGCTGCAGCAGACCGCGTGTCCCGCGATCGTGGTGACATTTCCATCCATCTCGATCATCGCGGAGGAGACGCGGCTCGATCAGGCGTCGTACCTGCGCGAGCAGGCGTACGCCGTCTTCGTCGGCCTGCTGCGACACTTCGGCGCGGCAGAGACCGCGTCCCTTACTTTCACCGTGGTCAACGATCCACGCGCCGACTGGCTCGTCACCCTCGACGACACGTGGACGCTGGTGACGGACGACGACGGCCGGGTCGTCTTCGACTGCCTCGCGCCGGGCGCGCACGGGATTGCCTTGCGTCGCGGCGATCACGTCGAGTGGGTCCCCGTGACCGTTACGAAGGGGGTCAACCAGCTGAACATGGACAGCATTGAATAGCGCGCGCCGCCTGCTCCGTTGACTCCCCGCACCTGCCCGCCTATCATTGAAGGGAAGGCTTCCCCACGTGCCACCAAAGGAATCCGCATGCCGACGAGTTACTGGGATCGGGAGGCATCGTACCGGAAGCGCATCGGCGTCATCATTCCGGTCGCGGTGGGCCTGATCCTCGCGCCGTTTTTCCTGTCGGGTAGACTCGAATACCGGGAAGACTCGCCCTTCGTGGGGTGGCGCGGGCCGATCGAGTTGCTCCCCGAGATCACCGTCGAACCCGAGCCCGTCTCGCCCGCCGCGACGCCGGCGGCATCACCGCCGGTCAAGCCCGAACCCCCGACGCCCCAGGAATCGGTCGCACTCGACGACGCCGAAGCGAGCACCGTGGAGACCGGCCCGACCGACCTCGAATCCAATCCGCCGCGCGTCGCGCGCGCGTCGTCGCGGGTCGAGCGGATCGAGCCGCTGGCCTCGCCCCCCCAGTCGGCGTCTTATTCGGAGAACTACGTCATCCTGCACATGATCAAGCCGACCTATCCGCCCCGCGAGCTGGCGGATGGCATCGAAGCAAATGTCACGGTTGAGCTCGTCGTCGACGAGCGCGGGCAGGTGGTGGAGGCGAACGTGCTGTCCGCCATCGGACCGGTGAGTTTTCAGGAGTCGACGCTCGCGGCCGTGCGCCAGTTCCGGTTCCAGCCGCCGATCGAGGACGGCAAGCCCGCGAGCATGCGGATCAAGTTCCTCGTCAAGTTCCGGATCCTCGCGTGACGCGCTCGCCGGCGGTTCAGCGTCGCGCGAAGATCTCCGGTCGTCCGTCGCGCACCCGCACCAGCGGCACCGCCGCGGCGCGCGCCGCGCGCACCTCCGCGTCGCCCTTGAGGGTGCGGTCCAGGAACGCGCGCACGTCCTCGCGCGAGGACGCGCCGTCCTCGAGCGCGGAAAGGATCATGCGGGTGCCGTAGTAGCCCGCCACCGTCACCGGGCTGACTTCGGTAGCCCCGCTGGCGATGATCTTCTCGCGGAGCGCCCGATCCTGCTCCGGCGTGGAGCCGTAGTGTGATTCGGCCGGGAACAGGGCGCCCTCGAGCTCGTCGCGCGCCATGCGCAGCAGCTTGTCGGAATTCCACTGGCTCAGTCCCAGCAACTGCACCTGCAGGTCGTGGAACTTCACCTGCGGCAGGATCTGCAGCAGCTCGTCGATGCTACCGGCGACGAAGAGCGCATCCGGCGTGGCGTCGCGAATCTTCTCGAGACCGGCGCGAAAATCGGTCCCGCCTTCTTCGAAATATTCGGCCGCGATGACCTGGCGCCCCAGGCGCCGGACTTCCTGCGCGAAGAAGTCCGCGATGTCGCGGCGGTCGCCGCGGGCGGGGGCCAGGACCGCGAATCGTTCCAGCGCGAGGCTTGCGACGGCGGCCTCCGCCACGGCGGTGGCCTCGACGGTGGAGGGGACGCGGGTCTGAAACACGCACGACCCGATTTCCGTCAGCTCGTCCGACGCGACCACCGGCGACACGATCGGCGTGCGCCACGCGTTGGCTTCGATGGCGCCGGCCACGGCCGGGAGTGTGAACAGGTCGCCGACCACCGCGATGGCGCCGTCCTCCACCACCAGCCGGCGCACCGCCTTCACCGCGCCCACCGCCCCGCCGTGCGAATCCGCCACCACCAGGCTCAGGCGGCGCGGCCGCGACGCGTTGTGTTCGTCGACCGCGAGCTTTGCGCCCTGTTCGAAGAGCCGCCCGTAGAGTGCGAGGTTTCCGGTCTGCGGAAGGAGTGCCCCCACCAGGTCGGGGTTGACCCGGGTGGCAGGGCCCGGCGGCGGGGTCTGTCGCCGCTCCGCCGCGAGCTCCATGAGACGCCGCGCGTCGTCGCCGGACTCGCTCTGCGGCAGGGATTGCAGGTAGGAGAAAAGCAGCTCGTGGCACCGGTCGTAGTCGCCGGCGGCGTACGCGGAACGCGCCTGCTTGAGCGTGGCCGCGCGCGCGATCGCCGAGTCGGGGTGCTTGCGCGCGAGTGCATCGAGGTCGGCGGTGGTCAGTCCCCGGTCGACGACTGCGTTGAGCCTCCGCGACGCGTCGGCCCGCGTCCCCGCGTCGGCCGGCGAATCCAAGAGCTCGATCAACGCCTCGGCCTCGCGCGCCGGGTCACCCAGGTGGTCGTACGCCTCGGCGGCTCCGTCCAGCGCGCGCACCCGGAAACGGCTGGCCGGGTAGTCGCGCACCAGCGTATCGAAATACGTCGCCGCGGAGGCGAACTGCTCCTGCGCCGCCGCCACGTCGCCGGCCAGGAGGAGCGCTTCGTCGGCGCGGGCAAAACGGGGATAGTGGTTCACGAGATCGCTGGCCGTGAGCGCGGCCGCGTCCAGCCGGCCGGCGGTGCGATCCGCCTGGAGCGACGCGAAGAGCTCTTCGGCGCGCGCCTGCTCGGCGGGACCGTAGGCGCTCGACTTGCGCCCGACCTGGGCGCACCCGACCAGCGCGCCCAGCACCAGCGCGCAGACGGTCGCCCGAAGGGCGCCGTGCGATTGACGCAACGCCATCAGAACTCTCCCGGGTCGAGATCCTTCAAGTAGCGGCGCAGTTCGTCGTCGCGGTTCGGTTCGGCCCCGGCTTCGCCCTCCGCAGACCGCTTGTGCGACGCGAACACGTCCTGGGCGACGAAGATGGGCGCGTCGAACTTGAGCGCGAGCGCGACGGAGTCGCTGGGCCGGGCATCGATGGCGATCACATCGTTGTCCCGTTGCAGGTAGACGCGGGCATAGAAGGTGTTGTTGCGCAGCTCGGTGATGGCGACCTTCACCAGAGTGGCACCCAGGCCCTCGATGGTCGCGCGCAGCAGGTCGTGCGTGAGCGGCCGCTCGAACTTCTCGCCCTTCATGTGCAGTTCGATCGCCATGCCTTCCGCCTGACCGATCCAAATCGGGAGCACCTCGCCGCCCTCGATGCTCTTCAGGAGGACCACCGGATTGTCGCGTGGATCGCGGGCCAGGCCGCTTACGGTGACGCGCACGAATTGCCTCTCATCGTGGGTCACGGCCGGTCCGCGGTCAGTTGCTCTTCTGTTCGATCTGGCGGTTGAGGTCGTCGAGATCCTCGAACTTGGGCAGCGGCTCGCTCAGGTTGTCGAGCATCCACTTGGCGGTCTGCGCCATGTCGCTTTCGGGGTACTTCTCGACGACTTCGTCGAACGCCCGGCCGGCCATCGCGTAGTCCTTCACTTCCTCGGCGTACACGAAGCCGATCATGAACAGGGCCTGCGGCGCGAACTTGTCGGTCGGATACTTGTCGACGATCTCCTGAAACGCAGCGATGCGGTGGAGCGGCTCCGTGGTGTTCTGGGCGTACTCGAATAGCTCCGCCGGCCCGCGCTGGGTCTTCTGGTACTCATCGTCCATGTAATTGTGGGCCTGGTAGCCCTTTTCAGTTTCTGCGAAGTGCGCGGCGCGCACGGCTTCGAGCTTCTCGCGCGAAAGGCGATCCACGATCTCTTCGTGCACGTCGTCGTAGGGCCTGAGTTCCGCGGGTTTCTTTTCGTTGATGCGCACCAGCGAATAACCCCGCTCCCACTTGATCGGACCGTAGATCTTGCCCGGCTCCATGGTGACGACCTGGTCGGTGAAGACTTGCGAGTACCCCACGCCCTTAATGTAACCGCCGGGGTTGAAGTATCCCATGTCCCCGCCGTCCGCGCGGGTGAGCTCATCCTCGGAGTACATGTGCGCCATGGTCGTCAGCTTCTCGCCACCTTCTTCCACCCGCCGCTTAATGTCTTCCAGCTTCTTCCTGTCCTTCGAAAACACCTGCTGCGCCCGGATCGTCTCCAGCGTCGTGTAGAGGTCCTGGTGGGTTTCGTAGTACGTGTGTATCTCCTCTTCAGTGGGCCGCGCCTTCACATCCACCCTGTCCTTGAGGTACGCGCTCACCAGGATCGACCGCGTCGTCTGCTCGATCTGCTTCCGGACTTCTTCATTGCTGGCGAGCTTTTCCTTCTGCGCTTCGCGGTATGCGATTTCTTCCTGCATGAGCCGTTCCGCGAGCTCGGCGCGGCCCTCCGGGGTGTCGTACTTGCCCCGCTGGCTCTCCGGCATTTGGCGCAGAATATCTTCGAGTTCGTCCCGCGTCAGCGACCAGTCATCGACAGTGGCCGCGAGTTTCTCTTCGGGCACCGCGGTGCGCTGGTCGGACTTCTTTCCGCAGCCGCCGGCCGCCGCGATCGCGAATGCGGACAGCAAAACAGCGCGCCGGCTCATCACCAATATGCTCATGACCGATTCTCCTCCGTGTTCTCTAGACAATGTCGTCTCGACCCCGGCGCCTTAGTTCCGCCACGATACGCTTGACGTCCTGGGCCCGGTCCCGCCGGCATACGAGCAGGGCGTCGCCTGCGCTAACCACGATCACGTCGTCCACCCCCACCAGCCCCACCAGACGGTCCGCCGACACGATGGTGTTGTTCGATCCGTCGATCACCACGTGCTCACCCACCGCGACGTTTCCAGCTTCATCCGCAGGCCGCACGTCGCGGACGAACTCCCAGCTCCCGACGTCGTTCCATCCAAAGTCGACCGGCATCACGGCGACATTGTCGGCTTTTTCCATCACGCCGTAGTCGACCGAGACCGCAGGTGCCAGGCGGTACTCGCGATTCAACACCTCGTCGAGCGAGTGCGTTCCGAGCCCGGTCTCGACGCGGCGCAGCACCGATGCCAGCTCGGGCAGGTGCCGCTCGATCTGGTCGAGCACGGTGCCGGTCCGCCACATGAACATCCCGCTGTTCCAGAGGCACCCCGAGGCCACCAGCTCGCGCGCCCGCTCGGGAGACGGTTTCTCGACGAACCCCCCTACCCGGCACACGCGCGCGGCGCCGTCACGCCACACCTCCGCACCCACCCGCAGGTAGCCGTAGCCGGTTTCCGGGCGTGTCGGTGTCACCCCGAAGGTGAGCAGCGCGTCGTGGGTTTCCACGTAGCGCGACCCAGCGCGCGCCGCGTCCCGGAAGCGCTCCGCCGGCTCGACCAGATGATCGGCCGGCAACACCAGCATCGGGGCGTCGCCGTGGGTCCGGCGCGCGAGCAGGGCGGCAAGTCCGATGCACGGGGCGGTGTTGCGCCCCTCCGGCTCGCCGATGACGTTTTCCGGCGGGACCGCTCCCGCGACCTCGGCGAGGATCGCTCCCCGCTGCTCCGCGCTGGTCAGGACTAGGATCTCGTTCGCGCGAGCGAGATCGCCAACCCGTTCGAGGGTGACGCGCAGCATGCTGCCCCGGCCGGTCAGGTCGAGCAGCTGCTTCGGACGCAGCCGCCGGCTCGCGGGCCAGAACCGCTCCCCCACCCCTCCGGCCATGATCAGGACGAGCACGGCGGCTCCCTCGCTGGGAAGCTACTCCTTCACTACCCAGACCTTGATCGGCACGGACACCTCGCGGTGGAGCCTCAAGTCGACGGTGAACACGCCGATCTGCTTGATGGGCTCTTCCAGCATGATCTGACGCCGGTCGACCTCGTGCCCCTGCTCGCGCAACTTGCGCGTGATATCCAGGGTGGTGACGGATCCGTACAACTTCTCCTCCTCGCCCACCTGCACCGCGATCGTCACCGAGACGTCGGCGAACTTCACCGCCAGCGCGCGCGCGTCCTCCATGGCCACCAGGTCACGCTTGATCAGCGTTCGCTCGTTCTCCTGGAACACGCGCCGGTTGGCGTCGGTCGCGGCGAGCGCCAGGTTGCGCGGAAACAGATAGTTGCGCGCGAAGCCCGGCTTGACCTTCACGACTTGACCGCGGTTGCCGAGCTTGTCCACCGCGTCGAGAAGTATGATATCCACGATGAGTTCCTCCTCGATAGCTAGCGGTAGTATTCGCGAACGTACGGCACCAGCGCAATCAGGCGCGCGCGCTTGACCGCCGACGCCAGCATGCGCTGGTGCTTCGCGCACGTGCCGGTGATCCTGCGCGGCGTGATCTTGCCGCGGTCGGTCATGAAACGGCGCAGGCGACGTTCGTCTTTGTAGTCCAAATAGGTGACACGGTCGAGACAGAACTTGCACTTCTTCTTGCGCATTGGGCGCTTGTCGCGCTTTTCTCTCTTCTCGCCCTTGTCTTCCTTTTTCTCGCCTTTCTTTCTCGCTGCCCTACCCACGGTAATCCTCCTCGCGCTCGCGCTCCGGCTGGCGCAGCGTCGGCTCGACCGTTGCCGGGTCGAGCGCAGGCTCGGCACCCGTCGCGAGCTCGTCGCGCACGATCATGTGCCGCAGCACGCCTTCGTCAATGCGCAACTGCCGCGCGAGCTCCGCGATGAGCGTGCTGTCGCCGCGAAATCGGTAAAAGAAATAGTGCCCGTCGGGCTGGCGCATGATCTCGTACGAGAGTCGGCGCTTGCCCCAGGTCTCGACTTTGGTGATGGCACCGCCGCGGCCGGCGATGATATCGACGTACTTGGCCGTGCTTGTCTTCAGACCGTCGTCCGTGACGGCCGGGTGCAAGATTACGGCGCACTCGTAACTTCTCACAGAAACCTCCCTGTGGACATTAGACCCCCGGGCAGCGGCGGTGACGCCGGTCAAGGGGTAGAGAAGCTGCTCTGGTTTTGAGCAAGTATGGGGATGTCAGGCACGCACTATACCCCGGGGGCGGCGGCGCCGTCAAGCCGCTCGGCTACGGGGCCGGCGGCGGCTCGCGCCGGGCGTTGAACCTGCCCATGGCGCGGTCGACCCCGTCGACGATCCAGGCCTCGGCGCACGCGGTCGCCTCGGCGACCATGTCCGCGACCGCGGGCTCCTCCTCGGGCAGGAACTCGGCGAGAACGAACTCGGCCGCGTCCACCCGCGGCGGCACCGGCCCGATCCCCAGGCGCAGGCGGGGGAACGCGGTGGTGCCGAGGCGTTCGATGACGGACTTCAGCCCGTTGTGCCCGCCGTCGCTACCGCCGCGCCGCAGGCGAACCTGACCGAGCGGCAGCGCAATGTCGTCGCAGACCACGAGCAGGCGCTCGGAGGGAATCGTCTCCTCCAGAATCAACGCGGCCAGCGCGTCCCCGGAGAGATTCATGAACGTGAGCGGCTCGACCAGCAGGACGTCGCGGCCGGCGACGTTGCCGCGCGCCGTCCGGCGTCTGCGCACCGGCGCCTGCCAGCGCGCGCGACGCGCAGTCGCGATCGCTTCGACAACCAGGAAGCCCAGGTTGTGGCGGGTGCGGGGGTAACGGTCCCCGGGGTTGCCGAGACCCGCGATGATGAATTCGACCGGCATGCGCGCTCCTTCCAGCGTGAGAAAGCCCCGCGGCGGGACCATCGGGTCGCCGCCGCGAGGCTGTATTCTGCGCACGAAGAATGCGGGTGACCGCTAGTCTTTCTCTTTCGTCTTGGCCTTCGCCTCCGGCTTCGCCTTGCCTTCGGGCTTCGCCTTGCCTTCGGGCTTGGTCTTGCCCTCCGGCTTGGTTTCCGCCTCGGCTTCCTCTGCCCCTGGCTTGCGGATCAACTCGGGCTCGGCGACCGCTTCGGCCGCGACCGGCGCCGCCACCACTTCCACCGTCGGCGGAATCACCGTCGCGAGCATGGAGTCAACGTCGTCGAGAAACTCGACCCCCGGGTACACGGCAGCGACATCTTTGATACGCCACGAGTCGTGGATGCGCAGCGTCGCGACGTCGACGGTGATGGCGTCCGGTATCTGCGTGGGCAGGCACATGACGCTGACGGTTCGCAACCCGTGTTCGAGGATGCCGCCCTGATCCTTGACACCGGCCGGCGTGCCCTTCAATTCGACGTGAACGTCGACGCGAATCTTCTCGTCGAGGCGAATCCGCTGGAGATCCACGTGGAGAAGGTGGCCGCTGGCCGGGTGGCGCTGGACGTCGCGAATGATCGCGTTGACCGCTCCCCCGCTTCCGACCGTCAGGTCGACGATCGCGCTGTCCGGGTGCTTGCGCAGGATGTTGCGCACGTCCACCTCGGCGAGCGAAAGCCCCACCGGCGATTCCCGGCGACCGTAGAGCACGGCCGGGATCCGGCCGCCGCCGCGCAGCTTGCGCGCCACGCCCTTGCCCGCCCCGTCACGCATTTCCGATTGAAGCTGAAAACGTTCCATGATCTCTCACCCTCCGCTACACGAACAACGTACTGACCGACTCGTTGTAATGAATCCGCTTGATGGCCTCCGCGATCAGCCGCGACACATCCAGCACCTTCGCCTTGGGGCACTCCGCGAACCGGTCGAAGGGAAGCGAGTTGGTCACCACGACCTCGCGAATCGGCGAGTTCATGATGAGCTTGCACGCGTCCCCGGCGAACACGGCGTGGCTCGCGCACGCGATCACGGAGCTGGCGCCTTTTTCCTGCACCGCGCGGGCGGCCTTCACCAGCGTGCCACCGGTGGTGATCATGTCGTCGAGGATGACGACGTCACGCCCGCGGACGTCGCCGATCACGTTCATGACCTCGACGTTGTCCTTCTCGGAACGACGCTTGTCCACAATCGCGAGGTCGACGTCCAGCCGCTTGGCGAAGGCGCGGCCGATCTTGGTGCTGCCCACGTCCGGCGATACGATCATCGGGTGCTTGAGCCCGAGCTGCTTGATGTGCTCGAGCAGCACCGGCGCGGCGAACAGGTTGTCCGCCTGGATGTCGAAGAAGCCCTGGATCTGCGTGCTGTGCAGGTCGAGGGTGAGAATCCGGTTGGCGCCGGCCACCTCGATCAGCTTGGCCACCAGCTTGGCGGTGATGGGAACGCGCGGCTGGTCCTTGCGGTCCTGGCGCGCGTAGCCGTAGTACGGAGTCACCACCGTGATCCGCTCGGCGGACGCGAGAAAGCACGCGTCGAGCAGGATCAAAAGCTCCATCAAGTTCTCGGCCGGCGGCTGCGTCGACTGGACGATGAAGACGTCCACGCCGCGGACGTTTTCGTTGATCTGACACTGGATCTCGCCGTCCGCAAAGCGATCCAGCGTGACGTCGCACAGCGGCACGCCCAGCTGTTCCGCGACCTTTTCCGCCAGGGGGCGGTTCGCGTTTCCAGCAATCAGCTTCAGTCCATCCATGCGCGAAGCTCCAGGCAACTATGCAATCAGGCGATCCAGTCCGACGGCGCGCCCGCGCCTGCCGTGGTTGGGGCGGGAGGATTCGAACCTCCGAATGCTGGGACCAAAACCCAGTGACTTGCCGCTTGTCGACGCCCCAGGAAAAAAACGAAGGGGAAACCCGCTCTGGAGGATCCCCGAGCCGACGTCTCGTCTAGCGCTCGGGGACGTTCGGAGCCTCTACCCGTGCCCGCTCCTTCTCCCTCCGGTACTCGGCGAGAATGATCCGCTCCATGTCTTCGCGGGCCTCGTTGGTGATCGGGTGGGCGATATCCTGGTACTCGCCGTCTTTGCGCCGGCGACTCGGCATCGCCACGAACGTCCCGGTCTTGCCTTCGATGATCTTCAGGCCGCGAATGACAAAGCTGTCATCGAGCGTGATGCTGGCAAAGGCCTTCAGCTTTGCGTCGTCTCGTAGAGACACCCTTACTTCGGTGATCTTCATCGGGCTCGCCTTCCTTTAACAAGCCGACATTCGCTTCAAAATACGCGCTAGAGAATGTCGATCGCTTGCTTCGCTGGTTTCGCGACGGAGGTGAACAACCCCCTCACCGAGAATCGTCGTGCTGCTTCGCGGGCCTGGTCCTCGCGCTCAAAAATCGCGAAAACCGCGGACCCGCTTCCGGTCATGGACGCAAAGCAAGGCCGCTCAGCGAGCAACTCCTCGAGCAACCGCGCCACCATCGGATACGCCGGCATGACAACGCCTTCCAGGGCGTTTCGAAACGGGAGCGCGGATCTCGGAAACCTTGCCAAAACGGAATTGGCCGACCTCAGGTTAAGTCGGGCCTTGTGGGATGTCAACCGAAAACTCAAGTTGGAGTAAACCCAAGCGGTTGGAATGCTTACCTCCGGCTTTACAATCACGAACACGCCCCGTTTCAGGGGCTGGAGCGGCACCAAAATCTCCCCCCTGCCCCTCCCCAGCATCGTTCCCCCGAACAGAAAGAACGGGACGTCGCTTCCCAGCCCGGCGGCGGTCGTGAGCAGGTCCTGCGGGGTGAGCCGCAACCCCATCCCGTGCCCGACCGCGAGCAGAATACCGGCTGCGTTCGAGCTGCCTCCCCCCAGCCCGGCCCCGGCCGGGATCCGCTTCCGGAGCCGGATGCGCGCGCCGAGGGAGTCGCCGGCCAGCGGCCGCATCGCCACGATGGCCCGATGGCACAGGTTGCGCTCGTCGGTCGGGATATCGGGGTCGGTGCACGTGATGTCGACGCGACCGTCGCGGGTGAGCTCCACCTCCATCTCGTCGGCGAGGTCGATGCACTGCAGCACGGTCTCGATTTCGTGGAAGCCGTCCGGGCGTTTCCGAATCACCTCCAGCGAAAGGTTGACCTTGGCGCGCGTGGCCAGGCGCAGGGTCGAGCCGCGGGTCGGCGCGGGGACGGTGGCGTCGGCGGAGCCAGGGGAGCGTCGGGCGCCCGTGGTGCGCCGCGGGCCCACGCTAGATTCCCCCGAGAATCGCAATCACCAGTACGATCCACGCCAGCACGACCACCAGCAGGAAGCGTTCGTGCAGGAGCAGGTCGGACGGGTTGCCGCCCTTCTGCTTGTTGTACACGAGGTAGAGATAGCGCATCACGCCGGTGAGCACCAGCGGCACCGTATACACCATGTTGGTGGTCCCGAACTTCTCCACCGTCTCCGGCCAGATGGTATAAATGGCGTACGCCAGCACGGATCCCCCCGCCGTGATCGACACCAGCTGGTCGAGCAGGGCCGGCGAATACTCCTGCAACGATTCGCGGTGGTTGACGGCGTCCTCGAGGGTGAGGAGTTCGTGACGGCGCTTGCAGAACGCCAGGAACAGCGACAGGAACAGCGTGCAGATCAAGAGCCAGGGTGAAATGGCGATGCCGGGGTCGGCGCCGCGCAGCGCCTCGACGCCCCCGATCGCGCGCAGCACGAACGAAAGCGATATGCTCACCACGTCGAGCAGCACCAGGCGTTTGAGCCCGAACGAGTACAGCAGGTTGAGCGCGCAGAACACGCACGCGACGGCGAGGAAACCGCCGCCGAGGGTGTGCGCGAAATAGAGCGCGGCGCTGGCGGCGATCACCGACACCGTCACCGCGGTCGACTTGCGCAGGCGGCCCGAGGCCAGCGGGCGGTGTTGCTTGGTCGGATGCCGGCGATCCTTCTCGAGATCGGCGATGTCGTTGACAATATAGATGACGCCCGAGAGGACGCAGTAGATCACGAAGGCTTCGACGGCGCGAACGACCAGCTCGCCCTCGCGAAAATTCCGCGAGAAGATCAGGCCGGCGAACACGACCAGGTTCTTCGTCCATTGCGCCGGCCGCATCGACGCCAGGACGTAGTAGATCTGCTTCACGGCCGCCGTCACTCGCGAATGGCCCTTTCGCCCGAACCCGCCACCTGGTAGACCTGCCCCGCCACGGCTCGCAACCACTCGTCGCGCTCCGCGCGCGTGGTGTCGACCGGACCGGCGGCCACCAGCCGCCGGAACGGATCCGCGGCCGGGAACAATGGACTCAAGACGCGGCGCCCGCCCTCGATGCCGCACTCGTCGAGATGCTCGGATGGAAAGACGGGAGCCGCCCCGATGCGCGCGCGCGCCGGCGCGCGCTGGGCCGGGCCGGCCACGGCCGCCCGGCGCGCCGCCGCCACGTCGATCTCCGCCGCCGGCAGCACCACGTAGATGCCGCGGAAGCCGCCCGCGGCGACCTCGAGCACCAGGCGCGCCACTTCGCTCTCCAGGACCTCCGCGACGCCGCGGCCGCCCTCGTCCCGGAGACCCGCCGCCGTCAGCACCCGCGGCACGCGGACCACCGCGCAGGGCTCGGCGCCCGCGCGGTTGAGCACCATCGCCTCCATGATGGCCGCCATCGCGATCGATCGACTGCCGGGCTCCGCGCTCCCCCATTCGCACACGATGACGAACGGCCGGCCGGCACGGCGCCACACCGCGCGCGCCACCGCGTCGGCCTCGCGCACCAGGTGGTTCCACATGAAGTCGTCATCGTTGACCCCGCCGGGCGCAATCGCGCTGACCGAATGGATCACGACCTCGGGCGACGCCGCGTCGACGATCGCACCCGCATCGATGGCCAGCGATCCGTACGCCCCCACGGCGCCGGCGTCGCCGCGCTCGCCCCCGGGGGCGACCCGGTGCACGACCGGGACCGCGTCGGCGGCTCGAAGCATGGCGACCAGGGAGGCGCCGACGCTCCCGCCGCCGTGGGTGACGAGTACGCGGCGGCCGCGCAGGGCCGCGGCCACGCGCGGTGAGGTGGCGACCGCCGGCCGTCCGAGCGCGGACGCGACCCGGTCGAGCACCAGCGCGCGCGGCTCGGAGTCGCCGGCCGTCGAACCGGGCGCACCTTCCAGGGGCACGTGCGCGGCGCGCGCACGGGCGAGCCACACCATGGCCGCGTCCTCGTCCGAACGGCCCGCCGCGTAGACCAGCGCATCGACCCGGCGCCGGCGGCAGATCTCGGGCAAGTCCGTGCCGGGTCCGTCGACGGGAATGCCGTGGAGCAGGAGGCCCCGCTTGCGCGGGTCGTCGTCGATGAAGCACACCACCGACTGCTGCGGCCCGCGGCCGCCGATCTCGCGCGCGAGGCGTTCGCCGTCGTCGCCCGCGCCGATGATGCCCAGGCGGCGCGCGTTTTCGCCGTGGGGCTCGCGCCCGATCTCGTGGAACAGCCGCGTCGAGAAACGCGCGCCCAGGACCAGCAAGATCAACATGAAATACTCGATCAGGAACAGGGTGCGCGGAAACGCCACGAAGCGATACAGCAGCACCACCGCCGCCAGGATGATCGCGGAACCGGCGGTCACCGCCTTGATGACGCGAATCACGTCCGAGACGCTGGTGTACCTCCACATGCTGCGGTAGAGGCCGTACTTGAAGAAGCACGCGCTGCGCACGATCACGACGATGGGGAACGCCCGCAGCACCGCCTTGCCTTCCGCCTCGGTAAACTCGAAGTTCATGCGCAGGAAATACGCGCCCAGGTAGGCCACCGCAATCGCGATCAGGTCGGTCGCGATCACGAACAGCGCCCGCCGCTCCCAGAACAAACGGTTGCCGCGCTCGAGGGCGCGGATCTTGAGAATCGCCAGCACGAAGGCGGTCACCCACGCAATACTCACGAACGGGCCGAACAGGGCCCCCGCGCGCACGTAGAGCAGCGCACTCGCCCCGAGCAGCAGCATGACCAGATACTCGAGGAGGGTCACCTGCTTGTGGTTGAGCCCGAGCTGCAGCAGCCGCTGGTAGTAGTGCATGCGGTGGGGCTGGAACACCGGCTCACCGCGCGCGAGCCGGTTGACGATGGTGAGCGCGGCGTCCACGTAGAGCGACGCCACCAGCAGCATCGACACGAAAAACGGAATTTCCGGCGTGCCGCTGTTTCCGGCCACCGCGAGGTAGGCGAAACAGTACCCGAAGAAGGTGCTGCCGCTGTCGCCCATGAACAACCGCGCCGGGGGAAAATTGAACTGGAGAAACCCCAGCGCGCCGCCGGCGGCGATGAGCGCGATCACTGCGATCGCCGGCTGACCGACGAAACTGGCGATCAGCGCCAGAAACACGCCGGCGATGAATCCCCCGCCGGCGGCGAGGCCATCGATACCGTCGATGAAGTTGTAGAAATTCACGCTGGCGATGAAGACGATCGCCGTGAGCGGATACGCGAACCATCCGAAATCGACGTTACCCGCCACCGGCAGCGTGGCGCGGTGGAGCACGTTTCCCGCCGCGATCGCGATCAGCGCGGCGCCCACCTGCGCGCCGAGCTTGGCCCCGACTCCGAGCCCCCGCCAGTCGTCCAGGATTCCGGCGGCGAACAGGACCGCGCACCCCCCGGCCAGCGGCAGGAATGCGCGCAGCGGCGGGACCACCAGGCACGAGACGCCGAAGGTGACGAAGAACGCGCCGACGATGGCGATCCCGCCGAAGCGGAGCTTGGGCGTTTCGTGCGAGCTGCGCTCGTTGGGCATGTCGACGAACGCCCGCGCCGGCGGGCGGCGCAACAGCAGCCGCGTGCCGGCGTAGGACATCGCCAGCGCGGAAACGAATGCAAGCATGGCAACCATGGGATCGACCTCAAAGAATAGGGGCGCGGCGGTATCCGCTCAAGCAGTATCGCGCTCGGTTCGCAGCGCGGCGACGATCGCGGGGAGCGTCCCTTCGAGGCCGTGACGCGGTGCAAAGCCGAGCTCACGGACGATTGTCTCGGCGGCGTACTCGGCGCTGCCGAACAACTTCCGGTAGGCCGCGCGATCGAACGGCGCGCGTCGCCCGGTAGCCGCCCCCACCGCGTCGCCCACGCGCGCCAGGGCGCGAAACACCGCGTCGGGCACGACGGCGCGCGGCGGCCGCCGCCCGAGCGCGGCGCGCGTCCAGGCGCAGATCTCGTGCGTGGAATACGCGCGGCCGTCCGTCACCGTGTAGGTGCGACCCGCCGCGCGCGGGCTCTCCGCAACGAGCACCAGCGCCGCGACGGCATCGTCGACGTGGAGCATCGAGCGTCGATTGGCGACCGGCGCAATGGCGGGAAATCGGCGTGCGGTGATCGCCTCCACCATTCGCGCCAGATTGCCGGGCATCCCCGGGCCGTAGAGGAGCGGGAGGCGGAGCACCACCGGTTCCGCCATGAGTTCGCGCACGAGCGCTTCCGCGGCCAGCTTGCTCCTCCCGTACGCCGAGGAAGGCGCCGGCGTCTCGTCTTCCTCGACACGCCGTTCGTCCGCATCCGCGAACACGGCCACGCTACTCGCGAACACGAGCCGCCGCACCCCCGCCGCGCGCGCCGCCGCGCACAGTCGCCGCGTCCCCTCGACGTTGACCGCTGCATACACGCGATCGTCGGCGAGCGCCGCGTCGTGGCGGTGCGCGGTGCCGGCGAGGTGGAGCACGGCGTCGATGTCCTGCAGCAGTGCCGCGGGCAGCGGTTCCCCGGCCAGGTCCGCGGGGATCGTGTCGTGCCACGGCCCGCTCTCCGGCAGGCTGCGCGCCGTCGCGCGCACGAACCCCCGCGGGTAGAGCGCGGCGCACGCGCGCTGACCCAGGAAACCGGTCGCGCCGGTGACCAGAAAACGCGCCGTCACCCCGCCTCCCCTCCGGCAATGCTGCGGTAGAGCGAGAGCATCTGCGCCACGATCACCTCGTCGGAATAGTCGGCTACCACGCGCTCGCGCGAGCGCCGGCCCATGCGCCGGCGCAGCTCTTCGTCGCCCGCGAGGCGCGCGATCGCGTCCGCGAGAGCGGGGACATCGTGGAGCGGAACCAGTATCCCATTGTCCCCGTCCCGGACGATCTCCCGGCAGCCCGGCACGTCGGTGGCGACGAGTGCGCGGCCGCAGGCGGCGGCTTCCAGAAGCGTGCGCGGCATTCCTTCCCGGTAGCTCGGCAGCACGCCGACGTGCGCGGCCCTCCACACCTCGAGCATGTCGTCGACGCGCGGCACCCACTCGACGATGCCCTCGTCGGCCCACGCGTTCAGTTCCCGCGCCGATATCGTCTCCGGGTTCTCGGGGTCCGGGTCGCCGACCAGCCGCACACGCACCGCGGCGTTACGCGCGCGCAACCGACGCGCCGCTTCCACCAGTTCGACGACTCCCTTGGAACGGATCAGCCGGCTGGCGAGCACCGCGGTTACGGGGCCGGGCGGCTCCGGCGCGGGCACGAAATGGCGCGCGTCGACCCCCGACCCTCGAATCAGGTGGACACGGTCGGCGGCGAAAAGGCGACCTCGGAGCACCTCGGCCTGGTCGTCCGGGTTCTGGACGACGAGGTGAGAGCGCGGACTCGAGAGCACGCGGCGAAACACGGCGTGCACGAGAGCGCGCGCCACGCGTGCGCGCGCACGCGACGACGTGGACACCCAGCCGAACCCGGCCAGCGTGTGCACCTGCGGCGGACGCCCGGCACCCAGCGCCGCCAGCCCGCCATAGACGGCCGCCTTGACGCCCACGTGGTGCACGAGGTCGGGGGCGAGGCGCCGATACAAGCCAACCAGCTGGACGAATGCCCGCGCCTCCGCGAAGGGATTGCGTGCGCCGCGTCGCCAGACCAGCGGGACGACGCGAAATCCCTCGCGCGCGATTCGCTCGCCGTGCGCCGCGACGCGGGTGGCGACCGTTACCTCCGCGCCCGCGGCGCGGGCGGCGCGGGCGAGTGCGAGCCGGTGCGACCAGAACATCCAGTCCTCGTTGACCACCAGCACGATGCGCAGCGGCGTTCCGTCCGCGCGCCGCAGCCCTTTCGCGAGCTCACGGGTCATGCGCCACCGCCCGCCCCTCGGCAACCGCGCGCAGGATGGCCACCAGACGCGGCCCGTAGGTCGCGAGGTTGTAGTGGGCCAGCACCCACTCGCGCGCGCGGCCCCCCATGCGTGCGCGCCGCTGTGCGTCGCCCACCAGTGCCACCAGCCGTTCCGTCCATTCATCGCCGGTGCGGGCGACAAAGCCGTTGTCGCCGTCGCGCACGATGTCGCCGACGCTGCCGGACGGCGACGACACCGTCGCCAGCCCCGTGCTCATGTACTGGAGGAGCTTGAGCGAACACTTTCCCATCGCCCATTCGTCGTCCCGCAGCGGCATCACGCCCACGTCGAAGCCGCGCAGCTCGTCCGCCTCCCGCTCGTACTCCCACGCCCGCGCCTCCAGCTCGATCCCGGCGGCGGCGAAGCGTTCGTCGCCGACGACGCGCAGCACGAAGTCGGCGCGCGCCTGTGCGCGCGCGAGCGCCGGGACCGCGTCGGCGAGAAAGCGCGCCGTCTCCGGGCTTCCCATCCACCCCACCACCACCGGCCCGGCCGCTGGGCGGGCGGCGCGCGGCGTGAAGCGCTCCGCGTCGACCACGGTCGGAAAGTGGACGGTGTGGGGGTTGAACGCGCGCGCGTAGTCGGCCAGCCAGCGGTTTCCGGCCAGGACCAGCGAGGCGCGCGCGATGGCAGTGGGGATCTTTCGCGCCAGCAGCGGACGCCCCCGGTACGGGAGGTGGATCGCGTCGTCGATGTCCAGGATCACGCGCGCGCGGGCGATCGACAGCACCCATTCGACGATCGGGGGCGCCCACGGAAACAGTTCCTTCTGGACGAAGACGACGTCGAAACGCCGCGACGCCAGCAGCACGCGCGCGCGATAGAGCGAGCGCGCCGCGAGATACCTGGGCCCCGGTCGCCACCCCGCAAACCGGGCGGCCAGGTAGCGATCGTCGAGCAGCGGTTCGAGCCGGTACTCGATGCCCGCGCGGTCGAGGTGGGGTAGAAACTGGACGACGCGATAGCGGCTGCTGGGACCGCCGGCGGCGTAGCGGGTGAGGAAGAGGACGCGCACGCGGCCTCGCCCGTCAGGGCGCGCCCGCGCCGCCGGGGCCGGCGAGCGCGCGCTCGACCATCTCGCACAGGAGATGGATCACCAGCAGGTGGATCTCCTGCACGCGCGGCGTGTCCGTGTCCGGAACCCGGATCGCCAGCGTGCACGCCTCGGCGGCGCGACCCCCGCTTTCCCCGGTGAGCGCGATCGCGGCGGCGCCGGCCGCGCGGGCCGCGGCGCACGCGCGCACCACGTTCTCCGAGTTGCCGCTGGTGGAGAGCGCGAGCAGGCAGTCGCCGGGCCGGATCACCCCGGCGAGCTGGCGCGAAAACACCTCCGCGAATTCATAGTCGTTGGCGATCGAGGTCAGCGTGGCCGCGTTGTCGACCAGCGACACGGCGCGCAACGCGCGCCGTTCGCGCTTGAACCGTCCCACCAGCTCGGCCACGAAGTGCGCCGCCTGCGACGCGCTGCCGCCGTTTCCGCACGCGTACACCATCCCGCCGCCGCGGAGACAGGCCGTGATCGCGTCCGCCGCCTGCTCGATACGCCCCGCCAGAACCGCGGCTCGCTCGAGCGACTGCGCGCGCGCGGCGAAGGCGGCGCGAATATCGTCGCCGGTCGCGCTCACAGCACCGTGATCTCGCTGTTGTCCCCGACCATCAGGCGGTAGGCGCGGGGCGGCTTGGTGCCGCGGCGCACGACGACGTTCTTGCCGATGAGGCTGTCGCTCATGCGGCTCCCGATATCGAGAATTGTGCAGTGCTCGAGGATGATGCTGTTCTCCACCTCGCTGCTCTCGATGTGCGAGCCGGGTCCGATGCTGGTAAAGGGACCCACGTAGGCATTGATGATGCGCGAGCCCCGCCCGATGATGCACGGGCCGCGCAGAATGCTCCCGCGCACCTCGACGTCGTCGTCGAGGTGGACGTGGCCGTGGATCTCCGAGTCCTCCAGCTGCTTCGACTCGACGCGCGTCGCCATCCCGGTGAGCACCATCCGGTTGGCGTCGAGCATGTCCTCCAGCTTGCCGGTGTCCTTCCACCAGCCCTCGACGATGTGGGACTGGACGTGGTAGCCGTGCTCGATCAGGTACTGGATGGCGTCGGTGATCTCGAGCTCGCCCCGCCCGCTGGGCTTGATCTTGTCGGTGGCTTCGAAGATCGAGGTCGTGAACATGTACACCCCCACCAGCGCGTAGTCGCTCTTGGGCCGCTTCGGCTTCTCCTCGAGGCCGACCACGCGGTCGCCCTTGAGCTCCGCGACGCCGAAGTCGCTCGGGTTCTTGACCCGGGTCAGCAGAATCTGCGCGTCGTACTTGCCGCGCGTGAATTCGTCGACGAAATTCTTGATGCCGCCCGAGAGCAGGTTGTCGCCCAGGTACATGACGAACGGGTCTTCCCCCATGTAGTCGCGCGATATCTTGACCGCGTGCGCGAGGCCGAGCGGCGCCTCCTGGCGAATGTATTGCACGCGCGCGCCGAACTGCGACCCGTCCCCCACCGCCTGTTTCACTTCGTCCGCGGTGTCGCCCACGATGATCGCGATGTCCTCGATGCCCGCCGCGCGGATCGCCTCGATGCCGTAGAAGAGGATCGGCTTGTTCGCGATCGGCACCAGCTGCTTGGCGCTGGTGTGGGTGATCGGGCGCAGCCGGGTGCCTTTGCCGCCGGCGAGGATCAATGCTTTGATGGTCGGTCCCTCCCTCGGGAACGGTCGGGGTCAGTCCTTGATGACGGCGTACACGGACAGGAACAGGCTGGTCAGCGTCACCGCACCGATGAACAGGTTGCCCAGGATCACGCCCGTGCGCCGTTTGACCAGGATCGTCTCGCCGCGGTACACGACGCTGTCGTGGTTGCCCGAGCGCGTGTGACCGTGGTTGTCGTAGATCTCGAGCTTGTTGATGCTGCCGCGGTCGCCCGGTCCGCCCGCCATGGCGATGTAACGCCCCGCGGGCAGACCGCGCTGGAATTCGATCGGCCCCGGGTCGACCACTTCGCCGGAAACGAACACCACGTCGTCGAGCCGCGGGATGTTGATCACGTCGCCCGACAGGAGTGCGATGCTCGTCGTGGTGTCGCCCTCGACCAGCCGGGAGAGGTCCACCGGGATGAACTCTGCGCTGCCGTCGGACTTGATGCGCTCGATGCGCGAGTTGGCGAGGTCGTGGTCGTTGCGCAAGCGGATGAACCGGGGCAGGAATGACGCGATCGTCTCGCCCGGCTCCAGATAGATGCGCCCGTCGCGCCCGCCACCGCCCTGCACGCGCACGAAGTCGATCCCGGGAAAACTGCGCAGGTCGGGAACGACAATCACGTCGCGGTCGCGCACGGTGGTCGTGCGGGCGCCGGCTTCGTCCAGCGCGATGATCGAAACGTCGCCGCTGTCGCTCACGCGCTCGAGCACGAGCCGGCCGAGATCCGCGTTGGTGGTGAACCCGCCGCCCAGATTGATCAGGTCCATCAGGGTCTCGCCCTCCACGATCTCGTAGACCTCGGTGCGCCACACTTCGCCCGCCACCTCCGCCGTCGCGCCGCGCGACGGCACGAACACGCTCTGTCCCTCGTGCAGCATCGGGTTCTGCGTCAGGTCGCCGAGCCGCTGGAACTTCAGCAGGTCGTAGCGCGCAACCGTGCCGTCGTTCACCCGGACCTCGACCTTGCGCTGGGACCCGGTCCCGAGCGCTCCACCCGCCGCCCGGATCACGCTGTCGAGGCGAAACGGAGCCGAGAGCTCGACCGGTCCCGGGTTGCGAATGCCGCCCAGCACGTAGACCACGAAGGTGCGCGGGATCACCAGCTCGACGTACACTTCGCCGGAGCGATAGAACGACCCGAGTGATTTCGATAGCTCGGCCCGAAACGCCGTGATCGTCAGTCCCGCCGCCCGGACGAGTCCGGCGTTGGGCACGAGCACGGTTCCCTCCGGCAGCACGCGCAGCGGGACTTCGGTCCCGGCCGCCTTCATGAACAGCACGAACTGGTCGCCTGGCCCGATCACGTACTGGTCGGGGTTGATCGGCGCATCCAAACCTTTGGGCACCAGCGCCAGCGCGGCCGCCGCCGAGTCGGCCGCTGTCACGCCCGGCGTTGTCGATGTCGACGGCGCCTGCCGAAACGGATCCCGTGTGCGGCGCGGCGTCGTGAACATCTGCGCCGGCGCGGCGGTGGTAACGACCATCACCAGAATCATCATCGAAGCGGTCACCCGAAACAGCATGTCGACCTCTCGAATAGGGGGAGCTACGCGGCTTCGAGCGCCGCTTTCAGGAACGCGCGCACCCGGCCGAATTCCGACACGTTGGGGATTCCGAACTGGGCCATGTGTGGCTTGCCGCCGCCGCGGTATCCCAGCCCCTCCGCGACCCGTTTCGCCAGGTCGTCGGCCCGGACCCCCCGCTCATTTATAGCAGAGTCGCTGGAGACTAACAAACAGACCGGTTTCTCGACTCCCGATTGACACACCAGCGCCACACCGAGTCCGATCTTCCCGCGCAGCGCGTCTCCGTAGGTGCGCAGGGCATTCACGTCCGGGGCCTCCACCGTGGTTGCGACGAAGCGGATACCGCCCACGTCCTCGCCGGCCGAGAGCGCTTCCACCGCTTCCGATTGCGCCCGGCGGGCGTCGTCCTTCTTGCGTTCGCGCTGCAGTGCTTCGTGCTCGTCGAGCAGCGCGCGGACCCGTTTCTCCACCTCGGCGGGCGCGACCCGCAGCAGCGCCGCCACCTGGTTCCACTCGCCCAGCGCGCGCCGCGCGCTGTCGAGCGCCACCGTGCCGGTGATCGCCTCCACCCGGCGCACGCCCGAGGCCACCGCGGCCTCCTGCCGGATGAAGAACGCTCCGATCTCGCCGGTGCGCTTGAGGTGGGTTCCTCCGCAGAGCTCTTTCGAAAAACCTTCGATGGACACGACCCGGACCACGTCGCCGTATTTCTCGCCGAAGAGCGCCATCGCGCCGGTCTTCATCGCCTCCGCGTACGGCAAATTGGCGGTGGTGACCGCCAGGTCTTCCATCACCTTCTCGTTCACCAGCCGCTCCACCTCCGCCACCTCGTCGGGCTTCATGGCCTGGAAATGGTGGAAGTCGAAACGCATCCGGTCGGGCGCCACCAGCGAGCCGGCCTGCGCCACGTGGTCGCCGAGCACCTTGCGCAGCGCGGCGTGGACCAGGTGGGTCGCGGTGTGGTTACGCATGGTCGCGAAGCGGCGTTCGCGATCGACGTGGAGGCGTCCCATGGGCCGGTCGGAGATGCCCTTGCTTACCTGCGTGAGCATGTCGTCCGCGACTCGCGCAAGGTGGGCAATACGTTCGCCGGAACGATACGCGTCGACGACGTCCAGTTTGCTCTCAGCAAACGACACGGAGCCGGCGTCGCCCACCTGACCCCCGCCTTCGGGATAAAACACGGAACGGTCGGTCGTGAACTCGACGAAAGGTCCGTCTGTCCCCTGGCGTGCCACGCGATCCGGTCGCGCCGAACCCAGCGTCACCACCTCCGCGTCACAGTCCAGCGCGTCGTAGCCCAAGAACTCGGTGCGCGGCACGTCGCGAAACACGACCTCCCCGCGGAATGCCTCGGTGAAGGTCACCTTCTCGTCGACGCGATGAAAGCTCGCCCCCCGCGCGCGTTCCTTCTGTTCCTTCATCGCCTGCTCGAAGCCTTTGGTGTCGATTTCGAGCCCGCGGTCCTGCGCCATTTCGCTCGTCAACTCGGGCGGGAAGCCGAAGGTGTCGTACAGTTGAAACACGTCCGCTCCGGCCACCCGCTTCGATCGCCTGGCCGCGTCGAAGAGGACCTCGAGGCGGTTCATCCCCAGCTCGAGCGTGTCGAGGAAGCGCGTCTCCTCCGCGGTGATGACTTCCCTGACCAGTGACGCGCGCGGGGCCAGCTCGGGGTAGCGCGGGCCCATCGCTTTCACCACCGCGTCCACCGCGCGCGCCAGAAACGGTTCGCGCACGCCGAACGGGTGCATCTTGGTGAGCGCGCGCCGCAGGAGGCGCCGCAGCACGTAGCCGCGCCCGTCGTTGGACGGCATGATTCCCTCCGCGAGCGCGAAGGTCAGCGCGCGGACGTGGTCCGAGGCGGCGTTGATCGCCAGCGCGGCTTTCGCCGCGTCCGCGCCGCGCGGGAGCGCCGCCGCGATCGCGCTGCGGATGGGGAGAAACTCGTCGGTGTGAAAATTGTCCTCGGCGCCCTGCAGGATGAACGCGAGGCGTTCGAGCCCGAGCCCGGTGTCGATACCCGGCTTCGGGAGCGGGTCGTAGACGCCCTGGTCGGTATAAAAGAACTGGGGAAATACCAGATTCCAGTACTCGATGTAGCGATCGTTGTCGTCGTGGTGGCCGGGGCCCCCGTCCGGGCCGGGACGCCCGGTGTCGTAGTGCAGCTCCGACGACGGGCCGCACACCCCGGTGTCCCCCACCGGGCCCCAGAAGTTGTCTTTTCTGCCCAGCCGCTTGATGCGCGCCTTCGGGAAACCGATGTGCGCAGACCACAGCTCGAACGCCTCGTCGTCGTTCTCGAAGATCGTGACCCAGATGCGCTCGCGGTCGAGCTTCCACACGTCGATCGACAGCTCCCACCCCCACTCGATCGCCTCGCGCTTGAAATAGTCTCCGAACGAGAAATTTCCCAGCATCTCGAAGAAGGTGTGGTGACGCAGCGTCCGGCCCACGTTCTCGAGGTCGCTCTGCTTGCCGCCGGCGCGCAGACACTTCTGCACGCTGGCCGCGCGGCGGTACGGCGCCCGCGACGGATCGCGGTAGTACGCCTTGAACGGGACCATCCCCGCCGCGGTGAACAGGAGCGTCGGGTCCTCGGGCAACAGCGGCGCGCTCGGCACGACGGTATGGCCGCGGGACTCGAAGAACGAGAGATAGTCCTTCACCAGCCGCGCGACCGCGTAGCGATTCTTCGTTTCATTCACCATTGCTTCGGTCAGTCCCTCGCGGCGTCGGGCGCTTCGTCGGCGTCGTCGCGCTTCACCCGGCGCGCGAGGTCGTAGCCCACGCGGTTGACCACCGCGAAATCGTAGCCCTTGCGCGCGAGCATTCCCATGATCCGGCGCACGGTCTTCTCGTTCACCCCGCCCGCGCCCACCTGTCGCTCGGCCAGGGCGCGCGCCATGGCTTCCTGCTCGTCGGCCGAGAACGCGTGCAGCGCGCCGTCGACGACGTCCCGGCTCACCCCGAGCTTCTTCAGGTCGGAGCGGAGCCGGTGCGGCCCCAGCCGCCGCACGTCTTTCTTGACGGAAACGAATTCGCGGGCGAAGCGCGCGTCGTCGACGAGTCCGGACTCCTCGAGTTCGGCCAGGAGGCCGCGCCGCACCGCGTCGGACAACCCGAGCGCGCGCAGCGCGTCGTCGACCTCGCGGCGCGAGCGGGCGCGGATCGCGAGCATGCGCATGGCCTTGTCGCGCCCGCGCAGGCTCTGGTCGATGCCGTCCAGCCGTGCGATGTCCTCGTCGGACAACTCGGCCCCGACCGCCAGCGCCGCCGCCGCTTCCTCCGGAATGGCAAAAAACCGCCCCCCGGAGAGTCGGATGACCACTCGGTCCCGGGGGCGCGGTTTTCGCTCGACGATGTGCTCGGACATCTACGTTCGCGCGCGAACGACACCCGGCTTCCGGCGCGGGTTGGCCGACAGCGCGTCTCCACCGCCGCCTTCCGACGGATCCACCGTGACGGCGGCCGCCAGCGCCTCGGTGGTAGCCGCGCCCGCAACCGCCGGCGCAGGCTTGGCGTCCACGTCGAAGTGGCTGCGGATCCGGTCGGCGATCTCGGTGGCGATCGCGGGGTGTTCCTTCAGGAACCGGCGCGCCGCCTCCTTGCCCTGCCCCAGGCGCTCGTCGCCGTAGGCGAACCAGGTCCCGCTCTTCTTGACGATGTCGACGCTCGCGCCGATGTCGACGATGTCGCCTTCCAGGCTGATGCCTTCGCCGTAGATGATGTCGAACTCGCAGGTGCGAAACGGCGCCGCCACCTTGTTCTTCACGACCTTCACCTTGGTGCGGCTCCCGGAGACGACCTCGCCTTCCTTGATGGCCGCGATGCGGCGAATGTCCATGCGGACGCTGGAGTAGAACTTGAGCGCGTTGCCGCCCGACGTCGTCTCGGGGTTTCCGAACATGACGCCGATCTTCATGCGAATCTGGTTGGTGAAGATCAAGCAGGTCTTGGTCTTGCTGACCGTGCCGGTGAGCTTACGCAGCGCCTGCGACATGAGCCGCGCCTGCAGCCCCACGTGCTGGTCGCCCATTTCGCCGTTGATCTCGGCCTGCGGCACCAGCGCCGCCACCGAGTCGACGACGATCACGTCGAGCGCACCGCTGCGGATCAGGACCTCGGCGATCTCGAGCGCCTGCTCGCCCGTATCGGGCTGCGAGATGAGGAGATTGTCGATGTCGAGGCCGATCTTCTTGGCGTAGCCGACGTCGAACGCGTGCTCGGCGTCGATGAACGCCGCCAGGCCGCCGCGGCGCTGGGCGTTGGCGATGATCGAACACGTGAGCGTGGTCTTGCCGGACCCTTCCGGCCCGAAGATCTCGACGATGCGTCCCCGCGGCACCCCGCCCACGCCGAGTGCGAGGTCGAGCGCCAGGCTCCCGGTCGGGATGATCTCGACCGGCACGACGGCGTAGTTGGCACCCAGGCGCATGATCGACCCCTGACCGAACTGCTTTTCGATCTGCTGCACGGCGAGTTCGATCGCCTTGCCTTTTTCTTCCGACGTCCCCGTTGTCTGTGGTCTGGTTGACATTATCGTCTCCCTTGCAAATACTCGAGTGGCTGGCCCATCCCATCCGCACCGCGCCCCCGCGTCCAGCCGCTCGCGGGGCGCATCAACAAATATGTGTTCCGACCAACGTGCAGCCGGATACTAGCACGGGGTTTCACGGCAAGGCAAAGGGTTTGACCACCGAATACTGGGCGCCGGTACGGCCCAAACGGCTTTCCGTGAGCGTGAAGGTGGAAACGCGGAAGACGGGAGTGACAAGCGCGGGGACAGTCGCCAGCCTCGCCGCCACCGACGCCGGCAGCGGCTCCTTGACGCGCGCCACCGTCACGTGGGCGTGGAAAGGACGCGATTCCGGTTTCAATCCGATCGCGGCCTCGAGCGCGGTGTCGATTTCACGCGCCAGCGCGGCGAGCGCGGGCGCACCCTGCTCCACCCGGTAGAAGAGCACGCGCGGCGAGCGCAGGTCGGGAAACGCCCCGAAGCGGCCGAGCGTCCCGTCGAAGGCAGCGTGGTGTGAGCGCACGTCCTCGAGCGCCACCAGCGCGCGTTCGAGCTGGTCGCTTGATGTCTCGCCCAGGAACTTGAGGGTCAGGTGCCAGGTCTCCGGCGAGGACCACCTCCACGGGGGCCGCTCGACCGGGAATCGATCGATCGCGTCGCGAATCGCGGCGCGGATGGTGTCGTCGAAGTCGACGGCGACGAAAAGGCGCATCTCACCCCCGGCGTCGCAACTGGTCGTACAGGAGCCACAGCGCGCCGTGGGCGGCGCGGTCGCGGATGGCGCCGCGGTCGCCCGGATAGATGACGCGCCGGACCTGCGAGCCGCCCTCCCACGCGACACCGATGAACGTGAGTCCAACCGGCTTGTGCGGCGTGGCCCCGCCGGGTCCCGCGATGCCGGTGGTGGCGATCCCGTACGTCGCCTTCCCTCGCCGGCGGATGCCATGCGCCATTTCCGTGCACGTCTCCTCGCTCACGGCGCCGAATTGTTCCAGGGTTTCGCCTCGCACGCCGAGAAGGTCCACCTTGCTCTCGTTCGAGTACGCGACCACGCCTGCGCGGAAGTAGTCGCTGCTGCCCGTGTGCTCGGTGGCGAGGCGACCGATGGTTCCACCGGTGAGCGACTCCGCGGCGGCGAGGGTCTCGCCGCGCGCCTTGAGGAGGTCGCCGACCACCTGCGCCAGAGTGCGCTCTCCGCGTTCGTAACACTTCGTGCCCAGGACTTCCTCGAGCCGGGCGTGCAGCCGTGCCGCCTCCGCGTCGAGGTGCTCCGTGTCCGCGCCCGGCTTCTGCGTCAATACGACGTCGACGCCGGCCACGTTGGGCAGCCACGAGATCGAGTACGCGTTCACACGCCAGGCGTCGGCGCCGACAGCGTCCACCAGCTGGGACTCGCCCACGCCGATGGTCCGAAACGTCTCCACCCGCAGCCTCGGCCGGGCGAACGCGCGCTCGAGGCGCGCGAGCACGAACGACTCCACCATCGGTTGCAGCTCTCCCGGCGGGCCCGGCAGCACGAACACCAGCGTGTCGCCCGCCGCCGCGCAGAAACCGGACGCGGTGCCGCGCTCGTTCACGATGATCTCGGCTCCGACCGGAAAGTGGGCCTGGCGGCGATTGGCCTCGGTGGCGACCCGCCCGCGTGTGCCGAAGAACGCCTCGATGCGTTTCCATTCGTCCTCGTGAAACTCGAGCACCGCGTCCAGCGCCTCGGCCACGCCTTCGCGGGTGGTGTCGTCGTCGGTGGGGCCGAGGCCGCCGGTCACCACCAGCGCCCGCGTGTGCGATATCCGGGAGCGCACCACCTCCGCAATCTTCGCCACATCGTCGCCGACGGTGTGCGCCGCGTGTACCCGCACCCCGTGGCGCGCGCACGCGCGCGCAATGAACGGCAGGTGGGCGTCGCGGCGTTCGCCGCGCAGGAGCTCGTCGCCGACCAGGACGACTTCGACATCGTGCATCACGTGGGGTGTCATCGGGTCGGGGGGGTGATCACGGTTGCGCGTCCGGAGCACCATCCAGCCACGCCAGCGCTTCGTCCATGGTCCGAAACACGCGCACCGCTTTCGTGCTGCGAGGATCGAGCTCGCGATACGTCGAGTACATGCGCCCCAGCCCGAACGCGAGGTCGCCCGGGGCCACGATCGCAAACCGGGACGCCTGGCTCGGGTGGTCCATGCCGGCCGCCAGCGCGGCCAGGTCCCGCATCCCGTCCGCCGACGGCGCTGGCACGTCGATGTGATCGGCGGCGCTCACGTCGACGATCTGGTCGAACCCGGCGACCTCGGGCCGCGCCCACACGTCGTGCTGGTAGGCGTAGATGTCCTGCTCGGTCACGACCCCCGACCCGCGCGCGACCACGCGGCGGCGGTCATGGTCGATCTGGTATTCGATTGGCATATGACCCTGATGATACCGCCGCGCGCGCGTTTCGGGGACCCGGGATTTCAGACCAAGAAACGGCCGAGCACCGGGGTGACGAACGAGGCCAGCACGAGCGCGGCGCGCGAGTACACCCCCGCCAGCACGTCGTCGGCCACGACTCCCCACCCACCCGGGAAGGACTGTAGCCGGTCGATCGGAAACGGCTTCCACACGTCGAAAATCCGGAAGAGCGCGAACGCTGCAATCACCCCGGCGAACGTCGGCTCGGCGGCGACGAGCACGATTTGGATGCCGACGATCTCGTCGATCACGACGCAGTGCGGGTCCTTGCCGTACCTCGTCTCCATGGCCGTGGAAGCGGGAACCGAGAGGATGGCGGTGACCAGGCATACCAGCGGATGCACCAGCCACTCGCCACCGGGCACGAGCCGGTATACAAGGAGGAACACCGCGGTCGCGAACGTCGCCGGGGCGAACGGAAAATGTCCGCTGTAAGCGAACGTGGCGAACGCGCGGACAAGCGCCTTCACCCGACCACCTGGCCACGTGCGCGCGCGAGGCGGCGAAGGCGTGGAGTGGGCGCTGGAGATGACGCGTGGTTCGTCATGAAGAAAAACTCGTTGCGGGGCGACGACGGAATAGTATCACGTTTGACAGACGGACGGTATACTGGCACGCGATGCAATTCGCCGACCCGCCGAGTCCGCGCCGCACGGTCGCCCTCACGGCCCTCACGATGGTGGCATTCGCCTCCAATTCGATTCTCTGCCGCCTCGCCCTGCAGACGCGCGCCATCGATCCGGCCAGCTTCACGCTGGTGCGCATTCTCGCGGGCGCCGTCGCCCTGCTGGTCATCGTACGGATGGTCAATCCGGCTGCGCGCGTAGTCTCGCTCCGGCGGTGGACCGGCGCGGCGTTCCTGTTTCTTTACGCGGCGGCGTTCTCGTTCGCGTACACGAGCTTGAGCGCCGGGACGGGTGCGCTGATTCTGTTCGGGTGCGTACAGGCGACCATGCTCGCGGTCGCGCTCCGCTCGGGCGAACGACCGCGCCCGCTGGAATGGATCGGGCTGGCGATCGCGGTGGCGGGGCTCGTCTACCTGGTCGCGCCGGGCCTCCAGGCGCCCGCCCCCGTGGGGTGTGCGTTGATGGCGATCGCGGGAGTGGCGTGGGGCTTCTACAGCCTCACCGGGCGCGGGAGCACGAACCCGCTAGCCGACACGAGCCGCAACTTCACCCGTGCCGCGCCGCTGGCGCTGGCGGTCGCCCTCGTGGCGCGCCTGGCCGGCGCGGACGTCCACGCGACGCGCGCGGGCGTGCTCTTGGCGATCGCCTCCGGCGCGCTCTCCTCCGGCCTCGGCTACGCCATCTGGTACGCGGCGCTGCGCGGGCTCTCCGCCACGCGCGCCGCCACCGTCCAGCTCTCGGTGCCGGTGATCGCCGCGCTCGGCGGCGTTTCGTTTCTCTCGGAGACAATTACGCTGCGGCTGGTGCTGTCCGCGATCCTGATCCTGGGCGGCGTGGGCGCCGCCCTCGCCGGGCGATCGTCGGGGCGGACCGCGGCGCGCTAGCGGCGACGGCGGCGGCGCGGCTCCCAACCAAAACGATCGAGCGCGATGCGGTCATTGGCTCCGAACCGGACTCCCTCCGCTTCCAACAGCGCGCGCTGGAGCGAGTCGGCGCCGGGACTCGATCGAATGCTCACCCGCCCGGCCGCGTTCACGATCCGGTACCACGGCACCGGCGCCTGCGCCGGGAGCGCGTGCAGCGCGTAGCCCACCTGGCGCGGACCCGACGCGCGCGCGATCTCCGCAATCTGTCCATAGGTCGCCACGCGCCCCCGGGGAACGCGACGGATCGCGGCATAAATCCGACGATAGACTTCCGAGGTCATCGGCCAACACCCTCCGCGAAGGAGTCTAGCGCACGCGGCGCGCGCGCAAAACCACCTTGACGATTCCGCTCCGGTGCCGTCTTATTGAGGAAGCCGCACATCCGCCGGCCCCGGCGCCGGACCCGTTCTCACGACCGAATCAAGGACACCTTCCATGCCGAGTCAACGTTCCTGGGCCGAGCCCTGGAAAGTGAAGATGGTCGAGCACCTGCGCATGACCACGCGCGAGGAACGAACGCGCGAGCTCGCCGCCGCCGGCTTCAACACCTTCCTCCTCCCGAGCCAGTACGTCTACATCGACCTCCTGACCGACTCCGGGACCTCCGCCATGAGCGACACCCAATGGGCCGGACTCATGAAGGGCGACGAGGCCTACGCCGGCTCGATGAACTTCTATCACCTGGAGTCGGCCGTGCAGAAGGTCTACGGGTACCGCCACCTGATTCCCACCCACCAGGGGCGCGGCGCGGAACACATCTTGAGCCAGCTGTGCATCCGGCCGGGCCAGGTCGTCCCCGGCAACATGTACTTCACCACCACCAAGGTGCACCAGGAGCTCGCGGGCGGGAAATTCGTTGACGTCATCGTCGACGAGGCCCACGACCCGGACAGCGAGTTCCCCTTCAAGGGCAACGTCGACCTGGAGAAGCTGGAGCGGCTCATCCGCGACACCGGCGCCGGGAACATCGCCTACCTCTCGCTCGAGACCAACGTGAACATGGCGGGCGGCCAGCCGTGCAGCATGGAGAACATCCGCGCCGCGTGTGCGCTCTGCCACCGCCATGGCATCGCCGTCTACCTCGACGCCACTCGCGCGGTCGAGAACACCTATTTCATCAAGATGCGCGAGGCGGCGCACGCGTCGCGCTCGCTCGGCGAGATCCTGCGCGAAATCTGCGACCAGACCGACGGGTGCACGATGTCCGCCAAGAAGGACGCGCTGGTCAACATTGGCGGCTTTCTCGCCGTCAACGACGACGATCTTGCCGAGCGCGCGCGCAACATGGTGGTCATCTACGAAGGGCTGCACACCTACGGCGGCCTGGCGGGGCGCGACATGGAGGCAATGGCGATCGGGATCGAGGAATCCGTGCACCTCGACCACATGCACGCCCGCGTGGGCCAGGTGGAATACCTGGGAGAGAAGCTGCAGCAAGCCGGGATTCCCATCGTGCGCCCGATCGGCGGGCACGGCGTGTTCATCAACGCCGCCAGGTTCCTGCCGCACATCCCGCGCGACCAGTTCCCCGCCCAGGCGCTCGCGGCCGCGCTGTACGTGGATTCCGGCGTACGCGCCATGGAGCGCGGCGCCGTGTCCGCGGGTCGCGACGCCCAGACCGGAGAAAACCTGTTTCCCGCGCTCGAACTGGTTCGGCTCACGATCCCGCGCCGGGTCTACACCCAGGCGCACATGGACGTCACCGCCGAGTCGGTGATCGCGCTTTACGAGAATCGGGACAGGATCGTCGGGCTGCGCTTCACCCACGAACCGAAACACCTGCGCTTCTTCCAGGCGCGGTTCGAGCCGGTGAGCGGCGATGCCGTGCTCCGAGGATGAGGCGGGTGGCATCGAGCCGGGGTCCCCGCGGACGAAGTCCCGCGGGGTGGCGAGATGACAGGACCCGCAAGATGACAGGACCCGCGCTATCCGTTCTATGAAAACCATCATCGAACCGTTTCGCATCAAGGTCGTCGAGCCGATTCGCATGACCACGCCCGCGGAGCGCGAAGACATCCTGCGCCGGGCCGACTTCAACCTGTTTCGGATCCACGCCGACGACGTGCTCATCGACCTGTTGACCGACAGCGGCACCGGCGCCATGAGCAGCCTGCAGTGGGCCGGCATGCATGCGCGGCGACGAATCGTACGCGGGGGCGAAGAGCTGGTTCGTGCTTCGAGTCGTCGGTGCGCGAGTTGACCGGCTTGCAGCACATTCTGCCCACCCACCAGGGGCGGGCCAGCGAGCGCATCCTCTTCGAGCTGGTCGGCGGGCCCGGGAAGGTCGTCCCCAACAACAGCCACTTCGACACCACCCGCGCCAACGTCGAGCATTCCGGGCGCGCGCGCCGTCGACCTGCTCGATCCCCGAGGGCAAGGATCCGCGTTCGCGCCACCCGTTCAAGGGCAATATGGACGTCGCCGCGCTGGAGCGTCTGATCGCCGAGCACGGCGCCGGCGCGATTCCGCTGGTGATGGTGACGGTGACCAACAACACGGGCGGCGGCCAGCCGGTGAGCCTGGCCAACCTCCGCGCCGTGCGCGCGGTCTGCGACCGGCACGGCGTTCCGCTCTTTCTCGACGCCTGCCGGTTCGCGGAGAACGCCTACCTGATCAAGAAGCGCGAGCCAGGGCAGGAGATCGCGCGCGGTCAACGAGATCGTCCGCGAGATGTTCGACCTGGCCGACGGCGCCACGATCAGCGCCAAGAAGGACGGGCTGGTCAACATCGGCGGGGTCCTGCTTGCTGCGCGACGCCGCGCTGGTCGCGCGCGCCGACGAACTCGCTGATCCTGACCGAGGGCTTCGTCACCTACGGCGGCCTCGCCGGCCGCGATCTGGAAGCGATGGCCCAGGGGTTTCGCGAAGTGCTCGACGAGGACTACCTGCACTACCGCATTCGCAGCGTCGAGTACCTCGGCGAACGGCTGCTGCGGGCCGGGATCCAGATCGTCGAGCCGCCGGGCGGGCACGCGATCTACATCGACGCGGCGGCCTTCGCGCCGCACATCCCGCCGGAGCAGCTTCCCCGGGCAGGCGCTGGCGGTGGCGCTGTACCGCGCGGCGGGCATCCGCGCGTGCGAGATCGGGAGCGTCATGTTCGGCAAGGGACGGCAATCGGCCGGCGATGGAACTGGTGCGGCTCGCCATTCCGCGCCGCGTGTACACGCAGAGCCACATCGACTACGTGATCGAGGCGATGGAGGAGATCGTCGGGCGGCGCGAGACGCTGCGCGGGCTCAAGATCGTCGAGGAGCCACCCTCATTGCGTCACTTCACGGCGCGCTTCGAGGAGGTCTGACAGTATCCGCCCGGGGGCTTGACGTGGTGTTAAGCGCGAGCTTACAATCGCGAGTGTCGACGGCCGCCAGGTTTGGAGATGGTCTCATGAAGACTCTTGCGGTCGCGTGCTGCGTTCTTCTTTTCGCTGTGGGTGCAACAGGCGACGTCCTCTACCCTGCCGCACTGACGTTCGAACCCGGTTACGCGAGCGGCCCTCCCGCGGGCTTTCCAGTGCACGACGTGGCTCCCCACTACGGTGACCCTCTCACGATCGTCGGTCGCGTGGCCGAAGTAAAACAGCCGTTCGACGACCTCCTGCCCGCGGACACGTACGAACTCACCTTTGTGTTCGAAGGGACCACATGCACACAGTGGGGCATGTGGGACGACATACCGTGTGCCGGAGGGATTTTCGGGACCTTCCAGGGTGGTACCGTGGCGATCTACCTAGACGCGTCTCCGGACGCCGACTTCGCGAACCCCCAGACATTCCATGACGGCGACCTCGTCCTGCTCGGCAGTTTGTCTATTGTGTCGGTGCTTGACAGCGACCCCTACATAGCCTGCCCACCTCGGTCGGATGAGCCAGACGTAGGTGCGTTTTTCACGTTCATCGGCGGCACGTGGTTTTCGCGCGTGAGCAACGACGGCGTCGGCTTCGATGCGATAAGCGAGGGGGAACTGGACGACAACGTATCGGCGGAACTTCGAGCTCTGGGCTATACGTTCCGTGTGGACGGCACGGTGGACATCTACGGTCCCGTGGCTACCGAGCCCGTCACCTGGGGCCGCGTCAAGGCGCTGTACCGGTAGTCCGCGATGTCAGTTCTGGGATAGCTTCTTGAGGACGCCCTTCGCCACGCACTTGAGCGTGTCGAAGACCCCGTCGCCCTTGACCGCCACCGCCGGAAAGCTGGGAAACTTCTCCGGGTTGAGTTCCTGCTCCAGTTCCTCCACCGCGATCACGTCCGGCATGTCGCGCTTGTTGTACTGGAGAACGAACGGAACGTCGTCCAGCTTGAGCTTGTACTCCTCCAGATTCTCGTGGAGGTTGTAGAGACTCTCGATGTTGGCGTCATAGCGCGCCGTCTGCGAATCGGCCACGAACACGATGCCGTCCACGCCGCGCAGAATCAGCTTGCGGGACGCATCGTAGTAGACCTGCCCCGGCACCGTGTACAGGTGGAAGCGCGTCTTGAATCCCTTCACCGTCCCGAGCTCGAGCGGGAGGAAGTCGAAGAACAATGTTCGGTCCATCTCCGTCGCCAGGGTGATGAGCTTGCCCTTGGTCGAGGGATCGACCTTCTGGTACACGTACTGGAGATTCGTCGTCTTGCCGCACAGCCCGGGGCCGTAGTAGACGATCTTGCAGTTGATCTCCCGGGAGGAGTAGTTGATGAGCGACATGTCGCTTGCCTCGACGTCGGTGCGTTAGTCTACGTTAGTCTTTGAACAGCGAATCGATCTCTTTGTTGAGCTCGTCGGCAAAGCCGGCGTCGAACTGCTTCAAGTCCTCGTTCTCGTACTCCAGTTTGTTGAACAACCGGTTGAGCACGTTGTCGAGGTTGTCGACGGCTTTCTTGACGCGCAGGCGCACGAGACCGAGCGTGGTGCGCTTGTTGAACAGCACCACGAGGATGATGTGCTGGGCGACGCGGGAGAGATACATGCTCTCGTCGACGCCCTGGTGGTACAGGGTGGAGAAATCTTTCTCCCCGATCAGCTTGGCGAGTTGGGCGTTGGCCTCGAAGTCGGCCGCGCACAGCGACGCGAAGCTCATCAGGTCGAACTCGGGCTCCATGCCGACGCTCGCGATGAGCTGGCCGGTCTTGTCGATCAAGAGGACGCTCGTCGAGTTGGAATTCTCGATGAGCTCCTTCAGGACCGAGTTTATCGCCCAGTAGTCCTGTTCGTAGATTGTCCAGTCGGCACGTACCATAGTCGCTCCGAAGGTCGGGGGGGTCGCCGCCGGTCGGGGCCCGGGATCGGTCCGTCCGATCCAGACCCGAAAGAACTAGAGCGTTTCCCGGCGGTCGATGGCTCGGGCGAGGGTGATATCGTCAACGAATTCAAGGGCCCCGCCCATCGGAAGCCCTCTAGCAAGTCTCGTGACAGTGCACCCGTAGGGAGCGACGGCGCGGGCGATGAAGAGGGCGGTGGCGTCGCCCTCCACGGTAGGATTCGTGGCCACAATGAGTTCCCGGACGGCGCCGTCCCGGACCCGGGCCTCCAGGGTTCGCAGGTTCAGATTTTCCGGCCCCACCCCGTCTACCGGAGACAGGACCCCATGCAATACGTGGTAGCGCCCCCGGAACCGCCGGGTCCGCTCCATGACGATCACGTCCTGGGGCTGTTCGACGACGCAGATCAGGTCGGTGGTCCGGGACTTATCTTCGCAAATTGCACACTCTTGGGCCTCGGTGATCGAGCCGCAGATCGAACAGAACCGGACCTTTTGCTTGAGGTCGACCAGTAGCTGCGAGATCCTCTCGGCCTCCGTGTTATCGGGGCGGAGCAGGTGCAGGGCGAGGCGCAGGGCGGTCTTGGTGCCGATTCCAGGCAGCCGCGACAGGGACTTTACCAGGGCGGTCAGCGTCTCGGAGCCGAGATCCATCGCCGGACGCCTCCCGTTTCCTAGGTCAGTCCGGGGATGTTCATGCCCCCGGTGATGGCGGCGATTCGCTCCCGGGCGAGCTCGGACGCCTTCTCGTGCGCCTCGTTCACGGCGGCGGTGATCAAGTCCTCGAGCATCTCGCGGTCGCCGTCCTTGAAGACGTCGTCGCGGATCGAAAGGCGCACCAGCTTCTGCTTCCCGTTCATGCGCACGGTGACGGCCCCACCCCCGCTCGAGACGTCGAACTCTTCGGCGGCAAGCTCTTCCTCGAGCTTCGCCATCTTCGACTGCATCTGCTGCGCCTGCTTGACCATCTTCATGAAGTCCGCCATGCGAATGCCCCTCTAGGTTTGGTAGCGAACGATTTCGCCGTCGAATTCGCTGATGAGTTTCTGGAGCACGGGACGCTTGTCGTCGGAGATGTCGCGAAAGCGCTCCTCGGGCGCCTTCTGCTGCTCGAGCGCCTGTTCCAGCGCCACGGTCCGCTCCTCGCCCTCGGAGAAACACGCGATCTCGGCGGCCCGCCCGAAGTAGCGCGCGAACGACTCCTGCACGAACTGGATGCTCTCGGGCCGGGAGGCCTGCTCGCGCTGTAGCGCGAAGCTCTTCAGGAACCGGATGAGGAGACGGTTGCCGTCGAAGGAGTGCGGGCGCCCCGAGATGAGGCACACGCCGAGCGAGACGCGTTTCTGACGCACGAAGGTGACGAAGCCCTCCCACAATTCCTGGATCTTGGCCAGATCGAGCTCGCCGTCCGCGAGGCTCGCGGGCCGTTCGCGGTCGGCCGCTTCCTCCTCGCGGTCCTCGCGGCGCCGTCCGCCCACGAGTGCCTCGGGTCCAACCAACGGAGGCATTCCCACCTTCGCGGCACCCACGGGTCCTGCGGCCGCGCGCGCGGCGCCACCCGGCACCGGGTCCAGCGCGGGCTCGTGCGACGGGCCTGCCGCCGGCGACGCCGACTTGCCAGGGCGCTTCGTGGCGCCCGCCCCGTCGGCCGGCCCGCCGGCGTTCGTCTCGCCGTCGAGACGGGCGATCAGCGTGCGGATGTCCGTCTGGCGGTCGAGTAGCGCCAGATCGACCAGGACGCCTTCGAGAAAAATGCGCGGGTCGGACATGCCGCGCAGGCGCCCGGCCGCGTTGCACAGCCGCTCGACCACGACGACGAGATCGGCGAGCTCGTAGTGCGCGAGGCTCTGGCGCAGGTGGTCGATCTCGCTCTGCGACCGGAACAGGAGCGACGTCAGGTCGCCCGGCACCGCGAGCACCATCAGGTCGCGGTAGCCTTCGATCAGGGCGGAGAGCAGATCGGGCAGGTCCACGCCCTCGTTCACCGCCTGCTCCAGCAGCACGAGCGGCGCCGACGCGTCCCCGCTCGCGATGCCGTCGACGAACGCGAGCACCTTCTCCTGGTCGATGAGACCGAGAATGTCGCGCACCGCCGCGGCGGTCACGTTACCGCCCGACGCCGTCACGCACTGGTCGAGCAGGCTGGTGCCGTCGCGCATGCTCCCGTCGGCCTTGCGGGCCAAGAGGCGCAGGCCGTCGGCCTCGTACTGGACCTTCTCCGCCCGGCAGATGACTTCCAGCTGGCCGGCGATCTCGGCGTTCTCTAGCCGCTTGAAATGGTGGCGCTGGCAGCGGGACTTGATCGTGTCGGGGATCTTCTGCGGCGAAGTGGTCGCGAAGACGAAATAGACGTGCGCGGGCGGCTCTTCCAGCGTCTTGAGCAGCGCGTTGAACGCGTGCGTCGAGAGCATGTGCACTTCGTCGATCACGTACACCTTGTTGCGACTCTGGCTCGGCGTGAAGCCGATGCTCTCCTGGAGCTCGCGCACCTCGCCCACACCGGTGTGCGAGGCGCCGTCGATTTCCATCACGTCGAGGTGGTTGCCGCGCATGACCGCGACGCACGACGGGCACTGGTTGCAGGGGTTACCGTTCTGGAGATTCTCGCAGTTGATGACGCGGGCGAGTATGCGCGCCGTGCTGGTCTTGCCGCACCCGCGCGGGCCCGAAAAGAGATACGCGTGCGACACACGCCCGCTCTCGACCGCCTTCTTGAGCGTGCGCGTGATGTGCTCCTGGCCGACGACGTCGTCGAAGGTCAGGGGTCGCCACTTGCGGGCCAGGACCTCGTAGCTCATTCGATCCTTCCGGACGACGGCGCGGCGCCCGCGGCGGCGCCGCGTCACGAGTGGCGGTCAGGCGTGTCCACGTCACATGAGCAGATCCGCTTACCGCTGCTACCTTCCGGTCCTGACGGAATTCACGGCAACTCATTGCGTGGGACCCGACCGCCACTCGTGCACGCGAGCACGGCCGCCGCGCTGCCGGACCCGCGGGCCCGGCGTGGAGAAAAATGGTGGAGATGAGCGGGCTCGAACCGCCGACCTCCTCGTTGCGAACGAGGCGCTCTCCCAGCTGAGCTACATCCCCACCTGCCCGGCCGATCGCCCCGGGGTGGTGTCAAATCTAACAAAAAAATGGCGGAGAGAGAGGGATTCGAACCCTCGGAACGCTTGCGCGCTCAACGGTTTTCGAGACCGCCCCATTCAACCGCTCTGGCATCTCTCCGGGCGGATACTACTAGAGGTCGAACGCGAAGGCAAGTCTCGACATCGCCGCCAGAACCGCGGCGCGTGGCCTCATTCGAGGGGTGGGCGCTTCGCTTCTTCCCGGCGGGCGCGGCGCGTGGAAACCGAATCGAGCACAAGGAGCTTTTCTTCCGGAGTCATCCCCGACCACATCGCGATCTCGTCGAGTGTGCGCAGACAGCCGGCGCAGAGGTCGGTGACGGGATCGACCGAGCACAGGTTGGTGCACGGAGACGGCGGGTGCGGCATCGAGTCCGACATGAGAGCAAACTAGGCCGATTCCAGCCGGCGAGCAAACCCCTTCGAGACCTCGAGCGCCAGCTCGAACGAGCGGCGGCAGGTCGCTTCGCTCGACCCCGCCAGGCCGCACGACGCCGTCACCAGCGACCGGGCGCGAATGCGATCGAGGTCGACTCCCTCCCCCGCGTCCACCAGCCGCCGGGCCGAATCGAACCAGCGCGCGGCCAGCGCGTCGGCGTCGACACCGCTCAAGTCGTCGAGGGTGGGGATCCATCCCCAGGCGACGTTCCCACCGCCCGCCACGTAGCGGCGGGCGTCCGCGTCGCGCGCGAAGTCGCCTCCCCCGCGGTAGGCATCGAACGAATAGAGGTCCGGCTCGAGGTCGGCGATGACCGACAGAGGAACTTGATCGCAGCAGTGCAGTCCGACCAGGACGCCGGGCCGGCGCACGCGCAGGATGACGGAACGCAGCAGGTCGACGATCGCCGCGCGCCGGTCCGGCTCCCGGCGCAGCGCGACGCCGAGATAGGCGTCGTCGAGCACCAGCAGCACCGACGGGGCGTGGCGGAGCAGGGCCTCCGACTGCCAGCGGGCGAGGCGAACGATGTAGTTGCCTATCGCCGCGCGCGCCTCCGGGCGATCGAGCAGCGGCGAGCCTTCGGCGAGCAGCATGCACGCCACCGTGACCGGCCCCATCACCTGTCCCTTGATGGCGCGCGCGCGCGCAAACATCCCGCGCTCGAGCCCCTCCACGAACGCGAAGTAGCCGGAGGCGGCGCCCGGCTCGAAACGTGCCTCCCCGTTCTCGAGCGCCGCGAGCAGTCGATCGATGCGCTCGACCGGCACCGCGAACGCGTGCTCGCCGCGCACGGCGACGACGTGGCGAAAAGCGGCGCCCAGGGTCTGCGGAATCATGGCCTCACGGGTGCACTTGCGGCGCAGCTGCGGCCAGAACGGAACCTCGGGCGCGTACTCGGCGACGAACCGGACCGCGGCGGCGGGGTCGAGGAACGGGAGGCTTCCCACGCCGGAAACCGAACCGTCGCCGCAGAACCACACGGATGGTGCGCGTATCGGAACGTCGTCGCCCTGAACAGTCATTTGTCCCTTGTGGCTCGATCGACGAACGCAGCCGACTCGAGCCCCATCAGCGGTAAATACTATGGCGGAGAGAGAGGGATTCGAACCCTCGGAACGCTTTCGCGCTCACACGATTTCCAATCGTGCCGATTAAACCACTCTCGCATCTCTCCCTAAGACCATGGCCGACGCCGCGCGTTACGCGCGGCGCGCCTCGAAAAACCGTTGCATGAGTTCACGGCACCGCGCTTCCTCCACCCCACCGATGACGGTCACGCGGTGGAGCAGACGCGGTTCGTTGGGTATCGCCAGGACGCTTTCACACGCGCCCATTTTCGGCTCGCGCGCGCCGAAGACGACGCGCGGCAGCCGGGCGAGGAGCACCGCACCGATGCACATGACGCAGGGCTCGATGGTCGAATAGAGCACCGCCTGCCCGAGATCGTGCGCGCCAACGGTTGCGACCGCCTGCCACAGCGCGAGAATCTCCGCGTGCTCGAAGGGCTGGCCGGTGCGAACGCTGCGATTGTGCCCCCGACCGACCACCCGCTCTTCCAGCACCACCACCGCTCCCACCGGAACTTCGCCGGCCTCGTACGCCGTCTCCGCCTCGCGGATGGCCTCGGCCATCCACCGCGCGTCCGAGTCCGTCATAACGCCTTTGAGCCGCTCACCGGGCCGGGAGGCTCGCCGCCAGCGACTGTGCAACCTTGATCGCCACGTCCTCGAACGGGGGCGCGCGATGGACCTTCTTCCCCAGGTCGGCGTAGACGGCTCCCGACCCGCTGGTCACGAGCGAGCGATCCGCCGTCTCGGAACGGGCCCCCTCAATATAGTCCTCGTCAGTGGCCCGGAACAGCGTCGTGCCGTCCTTCGCATCCACCACCGTGATGGTGGCGCCGACGTAGGTCGCAGGCGTGGCGTTCTCGGTGATGTCGACCTCGTCTTTCTGCCACAGGTCGACTACCGGGATCAGAAATGCATCGCACTGCAACTGGCGGGCGAGCTCGCCCAGGAACTTCATATCCGGCTTGTCCGTGTTCGCATACGACGTCAGGCAGTTCGCGTACGCGGCGGTCCACTGGTTCTGCTCGACGGCGTAGTCGACCGTGCCCGGGGCGATGAACTTGTAGTCCTTGCGCGTCGCCAGCGCCTCATCCAGGTATCGCTCCAACGTCTTCGGCGCGACGCCGTCGGGATCGTCCTGATGATTGAGCGAGCTCGCAAACCGCAGCACCGCGATCTTGCTGAATTGTTGCGCGACCGGGACTTTGGTGTCGGTGAAGCGCGGGTCGACGAAGACGTTGATCGGGTGCTGCTTGCGGCAGGACACCAACGCCACCAGGAGGATCGCGGCAACGACCAAACGCCTCATTCGTGAACTCCTTCTCGCCGTTGCGACGGTCGACGGCGAAGGCATCTAGAGTATCCCCCGCGCCAGCGCCTGTCAACCGCACGGCGACTTCGATAGTGGGTCCGAGTCCTGCTTTTTGACAACCGTCCCCGCGCACGCGTACACTCGCCCGGGTGAGTACGTCCCGGGGTGACGAGCGACCGCGCATGCTGCTGCTCGGTGACGCGCGCCAGGTGCATCTGCGACGCTGGGCGGCGTATTTCACGGAGCACGGCTACGATGTGCTCACGCTCTCGCTCGAGCCGGGAGAGGGATTTCCCTCGCGATTCCGGAAACTCTCCGTCCCCGACCTGCTTCCCGACGCGCTGCGCTACCCGCTCGCGGCGGTCGCGGTGCGCCGCGCCTGCCGGGAGTTTCGTCCCCACGTCGTGAGCGCGCATTTCGTCCCCAACTACGGACTGATCGCGGCATTGGTGCGGCCGCGCTCATGGGTCTTGAGCACCTGGGGCAGCGACGTGATGACCGACCCGGACAAGAGCGCGTTTCACCGCTGGCGCGCCGGCTTCGTGCTTCGCCGCGCGCCCTACGTGACCTCGGACGCGCGGGTGCTCACCGAACGAATCCGCAGCTTCGGCGTCGACGAGCAGAAGATCCTCACCTTCCCCTACGGGGTCGACGAGCGGTTGTTCTACCCGGCCACCACCACTCCGGCCGCCGGTCCCCGGATCGTGAGCAACCGCAAACTCGAGCCCCTCTACCGCGTCGATACCGTAATCGACGCCTTCGCCGGGGTCCGCGAGGCCCTGCCCGACGCGGCGTTGACCGTCGCCGGCGACGGGGGGAGCCGAGCCGTGCTGGCCCGCCGCGCGGAGCGCTCCACCGCGTCGGCGGCGATCACCTTCGTCGGCGCGCTGGACCACGCGCGCATGCCGGCGCTGCTGCGCGAACACCACCTCTATGTGTCCGCCTCGCCGCACGACACCACCTCGGTCTCTCTGCTCGAGGCGATGGCGTGCGGCCTGTTTCCGGTGGTGACCGACATTCCCGCGAACCGGGAGTGGATCGTCGACGGCGAGAATGGAAGGCTGGTGGCGGCTGGTCAGGCGACGCGCTTCGCCGTCACCCTGATCGATTCGTGGCGCGACACGGGGCTGCGGGAACGCGCCCGGCGGCGAAACCTGGAGATCATCGCGGCCCGCGGGCGCTGGGAAGATTCCATGCAGCCCGCCCGCGATCTGTTCGATTCGCTGGTCGAACGTTCCGGCCTCACTTGACAACCGGCCTCCGCTCGGCAAGAATACCTGCTCTCTATCCACCATGTCGACGTCACGCACCCCCGGCATCGTTCTGGTAGTCATCGGCGGCCTCCTGCTGGGCGCCGGGGTCACCGCCTACTCGAGCGCGAGCCGAAAGGCGATCCCGATCCGCCAGCGCATCGAGTCCGACCAGGCGCTGCTCGACAGCACGCGCACCGAGTTGCGCGAAGTCAGCCTTCGCTACCAGGGTTTCTCGAAGAGCGGCCAGGAAGTGCCGGACTCCATCCGGCGCTACGAAGCGGGCACGGTATGGAAGCTGGATAAGAAGTACGGAAACCGAATCTACCTCCTCGAGAGGAAAGAACGGGACTTGACGTTCGAGATGACGAGGCTACGCATGCGCGAGGGCGCCGCGAAGCGGCGCGGGCTGGTGGTTTCGGTACCGCTGGCCGTGTTCGGAGCCGGCGTGTCGCTCGCCGGAGTCCTCATGCTGAAGCGTTCGCGGCCCCGCCCGGTTGCGGCTTGACGAGTCGCCAGGCCGCGGCATACGCTCCCGTGGTTATGCGCGCCCACGCAGGCGCGTGCCGCGCGTCTCGATTTCCCTGCAAGGAGCCAGCATGACGTACGTCGTCACAGGCAACTGTCAGCGGTGCCGCTACACGGATTGTGTCGTCGTGTGTCCCGTGGACTGTTTCCACGCTGACGCCGAGATGCTCTACATTGACCCGGATTCGTGCATCGACTGCGACGCGTGCGCGCCCGAGTGCCCGGTCGAGGCGATCTATCCGGAAGAAGACGTGCCCGACGACCAGAAGCAGTGGATCGAGATCAACCGGGATCGCGCCGCCGCGAACCCGATCATCACCGACAAGCAGCCCCCGCTCCCCACCGCCGAGGCGCGGAAGAAGGAACTGGGCTTCTAGCGCGTCTCAAAGACGGGAAGAAAAACGGGCCCCGATCGCATGGTCGGGGCCCGTTCTCGTTCCGGTTCCGCTAAGGAGGAATGCACTCCCTCCGACGCCAATCCGCAGTCGCGCATTTCAACAATGTGCGCGGGCGGACGGCGGCAGAGGGAGTGCATTCCTCCCTTTCTCAACTCGCCTTCGGCTTGTCTTTCACCAGGTCCGCGCGCCGCAGGCGCAGCCCGTCGTAGCTGTCCGCCGAGATCACGTAGTACCACTTCGCGAACCGTGCGTTGAGCGCGTCCGCGCGCTTGCGCCCCGCTTCGACCTTCTGGCTCCAGCGATCGTGCACGTCCTGGATGTCCTTCTGCCGGCGATCCACCGGGGTCCACGTGCTGTCCGGCTTCGTCTGGAACGCGAGGATCGTGGCCTTCGCCGGCTCCGGGAACCGTGACGGATCGAACGACGCTGTGATCATGAGGTAGCGGTTCTCGCCGGCCGCGCCCTCGCCCGGCGCGGTGCTGCCCGCGCTGACCGCTTCGCCGTCGCCAAAGGCCACCTCGCCGAACCGGAGCGTGTACGACACGCCGTCGTTGGTGCGCACCTGCAACTCGCCTTCGTTCGACACCAGGCGTCCGTCCCGGGCAAAGTAGAAGCCGTGGCTCTGGAGCGATACCATGTCGGCCTGGGTGATGGATACGCCGGCAGCCGCCCGCGAGAGCGACGCGGTGACGCCTTCCGGCTTCGGACGCACGCCCTCGATCGAAAGCTCGTCGACCGCCTTCAGCAGGTTGTTGACCTTGTAGGTGTCGAGCTCCTTGCCGGCGGGTGTTCCCGCCATCGCCCACTGCTCGCCGTTCTTCGTCACCACGATGTCGTCGCGAACGTCGAGCCGGCCCGACCGCTCGTCGATGGAGTAGTCCTTCAGGTCGAAGCGCTCGATCTCCTCTTTCTCGATCTGCATCAGATCCGCTTCGATCCAATCCTTGAACTTGGTGGAGATATCGAGGTTCACCCGCGCGCCATACACCCGCTTCTGGCCGGGCACGCGCACGAGCCGGAACCCTTCGCGCCCTTCGAACGACTTGCCGATGATGAGATCGGCCAGCACCACGTCGTTCTCCCCCTTGATGGTCACGCGCTTGCCGCGCCCCTTGAGGCTCGGGCTGGTCATGTCGAGGGGGTCGATGACGCCGCACGCCTCGTGGTCGGTGACGTTGTCGGTGCGGAAATCGTCCTTGGTGATCCCGATCATTCCGGCGGCCGTCTTGGCCAGACGGTCCTTGCCGTCGGCCGGGTAGCCGTGGTGCGAGGGGATCGTCCACTTCCCGCCCTGAAACGTCACCTTGAACGGCACCGCCGCGCCGGTCTGCTCGTCCCAGTCCACGACTTCCAGCGTCCGCGCGGCGTTGGGGTCAGTGAAATCCGGGAAGAACGCTTCGCCCTGATCGAAGAACGCTTCCGGCGTCTTCTGACGCGGCGCCGTCAATATGGACAAGGCCGCGAGCACCACCGCACCGGCGGCAAAATAGATCGTCTTGCGCATCTCGCTCATCGTCGTCCTCCGTGCCTACCCGCGCAGCCGGTGGGCGGCTGCGGCGCCTTCCCGCTCGCGCCGTCGGCGCTTCATGAAGATGAACACCCCGAGCACGAACACCGGCACGGGGGGAAGCAGCCCGGCCAGCGTCTTGATGCCGCTCTGGATGCGCCGCACCTGCGACTCCATGTCTTCCTTGCTGCGCTCGATCTTCACGTCGCGCTCGGATTCGATGGTCGCCTTCATGGTCTCGAAGCGCCGGTTCTCGGTCTCCTGCAGGCTGCGCGCCATGATCTGCTTGGTGGTCGCGTCGAGGTCGGTGCGGCTCTCCACCTCGCTGACGCGCTCGTTCAGCCGCTGCTGCGCCTCCGCCAGCGCGGCCTGGGCGTCGGCCTGCGCCTGCTGCTCTTCCCCGGCCCGGCGTTCCGCGAACGCGCGGGTGCGCGACTCGACGGCGGTCAGGGTCCGGTGCTGGACCCGCCGGCGGCGCAGATCGACGAACGACTGGTCGCCGACCAGCACGTCGATGCAGTTGAGGAAGAACGAAACGTTGTCAAAATCCAGGTTCTCCAACCCGCGCCGCCGGATCTCGAAGAACTGGTCGGAGATGAAGTCCAGGTCGGCGATGAAGATGACGTTCACGTGGGTGGTGTCGCCGGCCGCGACTTTCTCGCCGGTCACGCGCGCGGCGATCGGGTAGTCGGTCGAGGTCGCGTAGCGCGGTCCCTGGTAGGGCACCAGCCCCACGCCGAAGAAGCTCTTCTGCACGACCTGGCTGTAGTCGGTCGTCCCCGACGACGTGCTGCTCTTGATGATGGGCTCGAACGAAAACGGCGAGCCGCTCACCTTGGTAATGGCGCCGGGGAACAGGAACACGAGCTCCTGCAGCCCCTTCGACGCCGGGAAGGCGTCGTTGAAGGATTCGTTGTTGCCGTTGCCGCGTCCGACGAACACCACTTCGGGCGGAAGGTTCGCGAGCTCGGGGTGCGGGTTGTAGCGGTCCCACACGATCTGGGTCTTGCTCCAGAGCAACCCGAAGTTCCCCAGGAAGGTGCCGATGCCGCCCTTGGGCTTGGGTTGAGGGCCACGGTTGCGCATGAACGGGTTCACGTTGGCGCCGCTCTCCTCGTTCGGCCCGAGCCCAATGTCGAAGACCGGTACGGGGTCGTCGATCAGGAGCGCCGGGTGCCCGCGCCCGATGTATTCCTCGACGTGGTCCATCTCCTCCTGCGACAACGACGACGGGAGTGCCACCACCAGCGCGTCCAGCTTCTCCTGGATCGAATCCTGCGCCGAGACCTGCACCACCTCGTACTGTTTCTGCAACTCACCGACCACCGGCCACGGAGGCGTGCTCTGGAAGGTGTTGAAGTCCAGGCCGCCGAACATGCGCACCTGGGTCGTGACCACTCCCACCCGCTTGCGCGACGTGCGCGCAACCACCCGGATCGAACGCGCGATCTCGTACTCGGTCGGGAGCCCGCGGTCGAAGAAGCTGATCACGCTCTCTTCGCCGCCGCAGGTGAAGGCGACCCCCATGAACACCTTCATCACGTTGGCCTGCGAGCCTTCGATGTCGGGCACGTCCATCGGCAGGATGCCGAACTTCTCGCGCGCGTCGCGCGCCTCCTGGCTGTACGGCTCGGTGTCGTGGATCACCAGGTGGATCCGGTTGCCGCCGACCGCGTCGAACTCGCGCAAGAACCCGAGCAGGTTCTCCCTCGGCTGCACGTACGCCCGCGGCACGTTCTTGCTGACGTAGGCCTGGATGAAGACCGGGCGATCGCCGGAGATCTCGTGGATCAGGCTCCGGCTCTCACCGGAAAGCGAATGCAGCCGCTCCGCGGTGACGTCGACACGCGCGCCCGCGCGCGTGAGCAGCGCGTGCGCGCTGATCAGCGCCACCGCGATCGCCACCGTGCGGATCGCAAAATGGAATCCCATGCGGTGCCCGCCGGCCGTCGGCGGCCAGTGGCGGCGCCCCACCAGCACGACGTTGAGATAGAGCATCACGGCGACGATGCCCGCGAAATAGACGATCCCGGAGAGGCTCACCACGCCGCGCGCAAAGTCGCCGAAATAGTCGAACACGGCCAGGCGCGCGCCGAAATCTGCGGCCGCCGGTCCGAAAACGCCCAGGACCCGCTCGACGTACACGAACCCGGCGCAGAAGATCGCCCCCAGAATGAACGCAACCGTCACGTTCGCGCTCAAGCGCGACGCCAGCATCCCCACCGAGATGAACGCGGCGCCGATCAGCCAGTACCCCAGGTAGTTCCCGAGCATGAGCCCCAGGTCGGGGCGGCCGAGCCAGAACAGGACCAGCAGGTGGCTCAAGGACAGCAGTACCGCGCCGGTGAACACGCCGAGCGTCGCCAGATACTTGCCCAGCACCACCTCGAGGTCGGTGGCGGGCAGGGTGAGCAGGAGTTCCTCCGTCCCCTGCTTGCGCTCCTCGGACCACACCCCCATGGTGATGGCCGGCACGAAGAAGAGGAGCAGGTACGGGAACACGTCGTTGAGCTGCGACAGATTGGCGAGGTTGTTGAGGAAGAAGCGATCCTGCCAGAACGCAGCGGCCGCCGACAGGAATATGAACAGCGTGATGAAGACGTACCCCGTCGGGTTGGAAAAATAGAGGCGAAGGTCGCGGCGGACGATCGCCCGGGTCACCACCCAGTTGATGGATCTCATCGCTCCCACCCCCCTAGCGGCTCGCCGACGCTCGCGCGTCGGACCCGGTGAGCCGGTAAAACGTCTGCTCGAGTGTGCCCGCCTGGCGCAACTGCGCGGGCGGCCCGTCGAGGACCAGGCGGCCGTCGTTGATCAGGATCACGCGATCCGCGACTGCCTCGACTTCCTGGAGAATGTGCGTGGAGATGAGGATCGTCTTGGTGCGGCCGAGTACCTTGATGTTTTCGCGAAAGTCCCGGATCTGGTTGGGGTCAAGCCCGGCTGTCGGCTCGTCCATGATGAGCACGGCGGGGTCGTGGAGGAGCGCTTGCGCCAGCCCCACCCGCTGCCGGTACCCGCGCGAAAGCTTGCCGATGGGCTTCTCGATCACGTCGCGCAGCGCGCACTGGGTCACGACCACGTCGATGCGCTCCTTGCACTTCGCCCCGAGCTCGCGCGCCTCGCCGAAGAAGCGCAGCAGCTCCAGCGGCGTCATGTCGTTGTACAGCGGCCCGTTCTCGGGCAGGTACCCGAGTGCGCGCGCGCCCTGGAGCCGCTGGCGGGTCATGTCGAAACCCGCAATGCGCGCGATCCCCGCGCTCGCCGCCAGGTAGCCGGAGAGGATCTTCATGGTGGTGGATTTCCCGGCGCCATTGGGCCCGAGAAACGACACGATCTGCCCCTCCGGGATGGAGAAGCTGACATCCTTTATAGCGACGAACGGCCCGTAGTATTTCGACAGGCCCTCCGCCTCGATCATTACGCGACGCGGGGCATCCGCCATGGGCGACTCCTCAAAGACGACGGTTCATACCGGGATGAGCGAGAGAATTGACCGCTTATACAGAGGCCACCCCGAGAAGTTCACAAAGACTTTGCGCTCGTCTCAAGATGGCCTTCCAGGAACGAATCGGTATGGTAGCCGGGGCACCCCCATCCCGCAACCCCCTTTTCCGGGAACGCTCGCCGATGGCGGATAATCGCATAGATGACGACTACAAAGCCGGTTGCACGGACGGCTTCAAGTCGATTCCGGGTCCGCTCCATACCGTCAGGCGCGGGCCTTCATAGCCGTACCCGCCCTCGTGGGGGTCGGCGTCCATGAGCAGCGGCGTGTCGAGATCGAGGTGGTCCACCCCGCCGAGCCCGAGCGCCAGCGCGTACGAGAACGACATCGCCAGGCGGGTCTCCATCATGCCGCCGACCATGAGGCCCAGCCCCGCCTTGCGCACGGCGCGCGCGATCGCGATCGTCTCCGCCAGACCGCACTTCATGATCTTGAGGTTGACGCAATCCGCCGCGCCGGCAGCAATGACCGCGTGCGCGTCGTCGAGGGTGAAGACCGATTCGTCGGCCGCGATCGGAGCCACCCGCGCGGCTCGCAGTCCGGCCATGCCCTCGAGGTCGCCGCGCGGCAGCGGTTGCTCGATGAGCCGGATCCGTCGCTTCAATGCGGCCACTCCGTGCACGAATGCGTGCGCCTGCGACCGGTCGAAGCCCTGGTTGGCATCGAGGACGAACGAAACGTCGGCAAATCGTTCGGCGAGTCGGGCGACCCGTGCCACGTCCGCGTCCACGTCGCCGCCCACCTTGAGTTTGAAGGTCCGGAATCCGCGCCCGTGCCACTGCGCCGCCAGTTGATCGACCCGCGCCTCGTCCAGTATCGGTATGGTGATGTCGGTTTCGCGCGCGCGCACGTCGGCGCCGCCGAAGAAAGCGTAGAGCGTCTGCCCGCGCAGGCGGGCGAGCGCGTCGACCACGGCGCATTCGATTCCGGTCCGCGCGGCGGGCTCGCCCGGCGCCCGGGCCGCCAGGGTGGCGCCCAGCGCGGGCCACTCTGACGCGCGCGCGCCCACGACGGTGACGCCCAGCCGGCGCGCGGCCTCGAGGCTCGCGTCGCGGGTTTCGCCGGTCAGGGCTTCGAAGGGCGCGATTTCCCCGAACCCCACCACTCCGTCCGCCAGGCGCACCCGCACCACGGCGACTTCCGCTTTCGCCAGCGCGCCGCGCGCAATGACGAATCGGTCGGTCAGGGGAACGTCGAGGGGCCAGACCGCTACGGCCGTGATCGCGTCGGGGTGGGTCATGGGAGATCCGAACGCGGCGCGCACGAGGACGCCGCGGGGTTCCAATCCGTCAGGATTTTCGCCGTTAAGACTTTCGCCGCTAAGACTTTCGAAAGATGCGCCCGAACTCTTCCGCCAGCTCGAACGACGCGTCCACCGAACGCGGGTTGCGCGAATCGAGGTACTCGACGTTGACACCCAGCCGATCCTCCGGAAACCCGATCTGGGTGGCGAACGACGAGAGCCGGTCCCACACCCCGGTCAGACACGAGATCGACGCCTCGCGCATGCTGCGCGCGCCTTTGAGCATCCTCTCGACGTCGCGGGGCATGAACACGCCGAGCGTCTTCTTGGCGAAGGTGATGTCCTCGGGTGCCACGAACGGCGAGAAGGTGAGGAACACCTTGGGCAGCTCGGACACCTCGAGCCGCTGCACCAGATCGAGCAGCAGACAGCACATCCACTCGCTCTCGTATAGAATCTGCGTGCTGAAGAAGCGAAACCCGTGCGCCTGGATCTTCTGGATGACGCGATCCACTTCGTCTTCGGAGGCGGGGCGGGCGACGAACTGGCGCCGTCGCGTCGGGATGATGATGCCGCCGCAGCGAAAGCCGCGCGCGGCGGCGAGTGCCGCGGCCGCGCCCAGCGTCAGCGCGCCGTCCGGATAGGCCTTCGCACCCGAATCTCCACCCACCACGAAGATGTCCCGGCACCCGATCGCCGCGGCGCGGTCCAGCCACACTTCCATCTCGGCGGGGGTGACGCCGGCAGCCACCTTGTACAGGCTGAGCGGCTTTTCGGTCAGCTCGCGAATCCAGCGCGCGAATTCCTCGTTGGGGACGCGCTCGCGCTCGCGCTGGAACTCGCCCGAGTCCTGCAGGTCGGGGACGCTCACGGCGTGGAACGAGTTGTAGCACGCGAAGCTCTGGCGCAGGACGGCGTACGCCTTGTCGCGGTCCGCGAGCGGCGGCGGACACGCCTCCAGGATGACACGAACGTTGGTAATTTCGGACACGTCAGTCGACAGCAGACACCGGCGTCGGGCGGGCGCTCCCCCGGCCTTCAGGGGGGCGTAGCCACGCCGCAAGAGGCGGTAGTATGCGTGAAGTCGCGCGAATACTACTGCACGCGACCGCGGGGCACAACAGGAAACCCGGGTGGGAAAAAGCTCGGGTCCGGCGCGTCAACCGACCCAGAACGGACGAGGTGGGTCCGCGTAAGCATCGATTCTCCAATCGACTCGCCGGTGGCACGCGCGTTGCCCCGTACCCTGGCGGTGGTCCGCCGCCACCGTCACGATGCACATCCGCCCAGTCATCGCCGCCGCCCTGGTGGCGGTCGCGCTCGCCGCCGACCTCCACGCCCAGACCCTGCCCGGGGGATTCTACGTCGAGAATGCCGCTTCCGGCGCGACTTTCGACACGCCGGTCGCGGTGGCGTTCGCGGCGGATGGCCGCGTCTTCGTGGCGGAAAAGTCAGGCGTGGTCTACGTCATCCAGAACGGGATCAAACTCGCGGCGCCGTTCATCGACCTCTCGTGGGACGTGCTGAACCACCACGATCGGGGACTGCTGGGCATCGCCCTTGACCCGAGTTTTACGACCAACGGCCATGTCTACTTCCTCTATACCTTCGACTGGAACCAGGCCGGCGACACGCAGCGCACCGACGTGCCGGGTCGCCTCGTCCGTTACACGGCGAGTACAGCCAACCCAAACCTGGCCGACATCAATTCGCGGCTGGTGTTGCTGGGAAGCTCGTTTGCGAACGCGATTCCCGCGTGCTACTTCTCGCACGCGCCGGGTGCCCTGCGCTTCGGCACGGACGGCACCCTGCTGATCGCGGCCGGCGACGGTGCCAGCTACAACGAGGTGGACCCGGGCGGTCTGTACCCGGACTGCTTCGGGTCCGGAAAGCTCCCGACCACCCAGGACATCGGTGCGTTCCGCGCCCAGTGGATTCAGAGCTACGCGGGCAAGATTCTCCGCGTCGATCCGGCGACGGGCAACGGGCTCCCGTCGAATCCGTATTACACGGGTAATGCCGCCGACATCCAGTCGAAGGTGTGGGCGTACGGCCTGCGCAACCCCTATCGTTTCGGCGTACGGCCCAACGGCAGCGGGAATCCCGCCGACGGCAACCCGGGTTCCTTGTATATCGGCGACGTGGGCTGGAACACTTACGAAGAAATCAACGTCGCGCGCGCCGGTGGCGGCGAGAACTTCGGCTGGCCGTGCTACGAGGGCCCGAATCCAAACGGCGCCTACCAGGCCGCGAACCCCGCGCACCACGGCTGCGCGACGATCGGGACCCCGCAGAATCCGTCGCCGCAAGTCCCCCCGCTCACCTACTGGCACCACGACAACGGCGGGCTGTCGTTCCCGCCCGGTGTCACCGGCGCCACGTCGATCGGCGGCGCGTTCTACACCGGCACGAAGTACCCGCCGTCGTACCAGGGCGCCTACTTCTACGGCGACTACTCCGGCCAGTGGATCAAGGCGCTGGTGGTCAACACCAGCGACGATTACGTCTCCCAGTCCGACTTCGGCTCGTCGATGGGAGGGATCGTCGACATTCAGTACAACCCGGTCGACCAGTACCTCTATTACATCGATATCTTCAACGGGCAGGTCTTCCAGATCCGCCACGTCGACGGAGACGCCAACAGCCCGCCAGTGGTGAGCGCGGCCGTCACGCCGCGCTGGGGCTACGCGCCGCTCCTGGTCCAGTTCGACGGAACCGCGTCGTACGACCCGGATCAGGACCCGATCACCTTTGCATGGGATTTCGGCGACGGGGCGAGTGCCACCGGCGCCGTGACGTCCCACTCCTACGCCACCAACGGGACCTACGTAGCCACGCTCACCGTGCGCGACGACTTCGGTGCCACCGCCACGGGGGTGGTCTCCATTTCGGTCGGCAATACCCCACCGCACGGGATCATCCGCTCCCCGGATAATGGCGCCAGCGCCTCGGTCGGTGACCAGATGCTGCTCTGGGCCCAGGCGACCGACGCCGAGTCGCCGGGGCAACTTTCCTTCCACTGGGAAGTGATTCAGACCCACAACCATCACGACCATCCGAACTTCTTCACCGCCGACGGTCCGATCGCGCAGTTCTACATCGCGGAACACGGACTCCCGAACGAGGTGAACTTCCTGCGCGTCGAACTGCGCGTGACCGACGCCGGCGGCCTGACCGACACCAGCCGGGTGTACATCGCGCTCAATCGCAACGGCGAGGCCGACATCACGGACGAGGGCGCGGCCGGAGCACTCGTCACTTCGCCCGGCGGGTCCGGCAGCCCCGACCTCGCGGTGATTCACGACGGCGTGTTCCCCCCGGCCGGCAGCGGCGACCCGCTCGCGCAGTACGACACGTTCACCGACGGATCGCCGCGCGCACAGGACTGGGTTGAATACACCTTCCCGGGAACGCGCTATTTCTCGAAGCTGGTCTTTCAGGAGGGAATGCATTTCCCCAACGGAGGGTGGTTCGAAGCGCCCGGAGTCGAAGTGTTTGCCGACGGTATCTGGTCACCGGTCGAGTTCCTCCAGGCGGTCCCGCCCTACCGCGGCAACGACGGGGTCAGTTACGACATTTACGCCCTCACGTTCAAGGCGCACGCCGGAACCGGGATCCGCCTCATCGGGGCCCCGGGCGGGTCCGGCGACTACATCTCGATCGGCGAGCTCCGGGTCTTCGAGATCCCGCGCGCCCAGTTCAGCGCTGACACCCGAGCCGGCTCCAACCCGCTCACGGTCCACTTCACCGACGAGTCGAACGTGACCGAACCCGAATCGTGGCTGTGGCGCTTCGGCGACGGCGCGACCAGCACCGAACAGCACGCTGCCCACGTGTACACGGTGCCCGGTCCCCACACGGTGAGCCTGACGGTGACGAGTGCGCAGGGCACCTACTTCGAGGAGAAACACGCGTACATCCTGGTGGGAGCGCCAGGGCTCGCCGCGGAGTACTTCGACGATCTCGGCCTGGCGACTCCCCGGCTGGCGCGTATCGACGCGGCGATCGACTTCAACTGGGGTACCGCTTCGCCCGACCCGTCCATCGGCGCGGACTCGTTCTCCGTGCGCTGGTCCGGATGGCTCCAGCCGCGGTACACGGAGACCTACCTGCTCCGCACGACGACCGACGACGGGGTTCGCCTCTGGGTTGACGGTGCGCTCGTCATCGACAAGTGGGTCGATCAGTCCGCCACGGAGTGGAGCGCGTCGCTTCCACTGGTCGCCGACGAGTTGCACGAGATCCGGATGGAATACTATGAGAAGGGAGGGGGCGCCACTGCACGGCTGCGATGGTCCTCGCCTGGCCAGGCGCTCGAGGTCATTCCGCAGTCGCGGCTGTGGGCGCGCGAGTGCGGAGCCGGTACCGGCGACATGGACGGCAACGGCACGCTGACCCCCGGCGACGCGTTGTGCGCGTTCAGCACATTCTTGAACGGCCAGACGGTGCCTCCCTCGTGCGACGCGGCGAATTACGACTGCGAACGGGCGGCCGCGGACACCGATTGCAACGGCGCCGTCACTCCGGCGGATGCGCTGGCGGTCTATCAGCACTACCTCGCCGGACTCCCGCTCCAGATCTGCCTGGGACAGGCTGCGCCGGCGTCCTTCACGTCCAGCGTGGCAACGCCCCGGGTGTCGGTGGCGGTCGTGTCGTCGCCGGTCGACGGCTCGGTAGAGGTGTCGGCCACGGCGCTGGACGCGAGCGGGCTCGACGCCTTCGGCGCACGCGTGGTCTTTCCCGCCGACGAGTTCACCTTCGATCGTCTGCTGCCCTCGCCGGATACCGGCGACTGGCTGATGCTGGACGCGCGGGCCACCGTCGCCGGGTCCGCTCAGGTCGGCGGCTGCAACCGCCACGGCCTCGGCAGCGAACCCGCGGAGCTGTTCCGGGTACGACTCCTTCCCGCCGGTGCCAACGCGCAGGCGAGTCACATCGTCGTTACGGATTTCGTCGACGACCTCGCGGGCGCCGTCGTGACCGATGCCCCCCCATCCGCGGCGCCGTCATCCGCGTTTCGCCTCCACCAGAATCGCCCGAATCCGTTCAACCCGGTCACGCGTATCTCCTTCGAAGTGCCCGCCGGCGCGGGGCGGGTGCCGGTCCGGCTGGCCGTGTACTCGGTGCGCGGCGAACTCGTGCGGGTGCTCGCGGACGGCGAACGCGCGCCCGGACCCTACGAAGCCACGTGGGACGGCCGTGACGAGCGCGGCGCGCCCGTGACCTCCGGCATCTACTTCTACCATCTGCGCGCCGGGACGTATTCCGCGTCGCGGCGCATGGTGCTGCTCAAATGAGGCCGGAGCGATGAGAACGACGATCCTTTTCGCCGCCGTCGGTGTCGTCCTCGCGGCGTCCGTCGCACGCGCGCAGATTTCCGTCAACCCGGCCGCATCGACCGCCGGCTCCGGCGGTCAGTACGCCTACGTCGCGCTCGACCTCGACAACCCGGCGGGGACACCGATCGATGCGTTCGGCTTCCAGATCGCGTATCCGACGAACCTGCTCACGTTCCAGTCGATGTCCAGCGCCGCGACGCTGACCCAGGGCTGGTTCGTCGTCTCGGGGTCCGAGAATTCCCCCGGTGTCGTGCAGGTCGGAGGCTTTCACTCGACGGCGACCACCGGCACGGGCGTGCTCGTCTACGCGGTGTTCCTGGTGAAACCGAATGCGCTCGGCACCGGCGCCATCGCGCTGTCCGACTTCGTCGACGACTTCGCCGGTGCCACCACCGTGAACGGTGTCTTCCAGGCGGGTGTCGCGCCCGGCGCCGCGGGGTTGCTCGGACACTACTACGACAACATCAACTTCACCGGCGCGTTGCTCACCCGCGTCGATCCCGTCGTCAACTTCGACTGGGCCAGCGGCGCACCCGACCCGTCGATGGGAATCAACGATTTCTCGGTTCGGTGGACGGGCTGGGTACGGCCCGCTTTCACCGAGACCTACACGTTCTACAGCCAGACCGACGACGGCGTACGCGTGTGGGTAAACAACCAGCAGATCATCAACCACTGGGTCGACCAGTCCGTCACCGAATGGAACGGGAGCATCGCGCTCACCGCCGGAGCGCTGGTGCCGATCACGATGGAGTTCTACGAACGCGGCGGGACGGCGGTGGCGCGGCTCCTGTGGTCCTCCCCGAGCCTCGCGAAGCAGGTGATTCCCAGTTTGCGACTGCAGGCGACGCCGTGCGCGCAGGGCGTGGGCGACGTCGATGGAGACGGCCTCCTCGAGACGAGCGACGCCGTCTGCGCGTTCAGCGTGTTCCTGGAAGGCCAGCAACTCGCGCCCGGGTGTGACTATTCGACCAACGCGTGCGAGCTCGCCGCCGCCGACGCGAACTGCGACGGCGAGGTGACCCCGGGCGATGCCCAGGCCATCGAGCAGCGGCGCGCGGCCGGCCTTCCGCCCGCCGCGTGCTTCGCCACCGCGGCGGCGCCGGCCCAACCTCTCCAGCTTGCGCTCACGCAGGATGTGGTCGACGACGCGGGTACGCCGCGCCTTCTCGTCACGATCGCGGCGCAGGATGCGGCTGGCCTCGACGCCTTCGGCGGCAGACTCGTCTTTCCGGCGGCGGAGCTAACGTTCCAACGCGTCGAGTCCGGGTATGCCACCCGCGACTGGCTCGCCGTGGACGCGCGAATCGCCGACGCCGGTCAGCTTCGGATCGGCGGGTACGAACCCGTGGTCGCGGCCGAACCCGGCCCCGCTGTCATCTGCCACCTTTATTTCGACTTCAGCGGCCCGCCCCACGTCGTCGGCGGGCTCGCTTTCTCCGATCTGGTAGACGACTTTGCCGGGGCGACGATCGTGGGCACGGTCACCGCGGTGCCGTCGCTCACCGGCGAGTACCGACTGCACCAGAATCGGCCCAACCCGTTCAACCCGTCGACCCAGATCCCATACGAGGTGGCGGGCCCCCGCTCGGGAGAACACGTTCGCATCGCCATCTACGACGTGCGTGGGGCACTCATCCGCCTCCTGGTCGACGCCGACCACCCACCCGGCTCCTACCTCGCCACCTGGGATGGGCGTGCGAACGACGGGGCCGAAGTGTCCTCGGGAGTCTATTTCTGCTCGATGCGGGCGGGAGGGTATGCGCAGTCGCGTCGGATGGTCCTGCTCAAGTAGGCGCTCGTCTCCGGTCGGGGCGCGGCGGCAAAGAAAATGGTGCGAAGGGACGGAATTGAACCGCCGACACAGGGATTTTCAGTCCCTTGCTCTACCAACTGAGCTACCTTCGCACCTGGGAATGGGATTCTGGAGCACTGGATCGTAGGAGAACGGGACCGGCCCCGTCAACCGGAATGCGTTTGGCGCCGCCGGCGCGGGCCCCTCCGGCCACAAAGACACGGCGGGGCCCCCGAGGGGGCCCCGCCGCGCGGGAAACCACAATTCACGGATCTGCGCGTCGTCTAGCGCGAGCCCTCTCCTCCGTCTTCCTTGCGCGCCGCAATCGGTGCCGGCGGCGGCGGCGGGTTGTTGTTCAGGTAGTCGATCGCCGACAGCAGGAGCCCGCTCATGTACTGGCGGTTGTGCACGCCGATACTCCGGTCCTCCTCGACCAGCAGGAAGTTCCAGATCGCCCCGGCCTCGTCCGAGGTTCTGGTTCCGGCCGTGGGCAAGCCGGTCGAGGCATTGAGGAAGCCCCGCCCGACGAGGAGGGTGCGCAGCGAATCCACGAGTTCGGCGGTCTCGGTCTGCACCCCATCGATGTCAAAGTTGGTCGTGGTGCCGTGGCAAGGCACACAGGCAGCGGTGTTGAGGATCTCGCCCTCCTCGTCCACCCAGCGCATGTTCCAGGTGTGACCGCCCACCTTGCTGTTCCGCGTGTATTTCATGTGACAGTCCCAGCACCCGTTCTCGGTGGCAGAACGGTGCTCGGTTTGCTGGTACGAGTAGCCCGCATACTCGTATCCGTTCGAGCCCATGATCATGTCGCCCTGCACGCTGTGGTGGGGACCCCAGCGATTGTTGGCGATGGTGACGGTTCCGCCCTCCACGTACGTTTCGACATTCTCGCGTGCGTGGTGGCACGAGGCGCACAGGTTTCCGAAGCCGAGGTCGAACTTGAACCCGTTCTGCAACGCCTGCGTCTCTGTCACGCGGAGTCTGAAGTCGCCGTTGGTGTGCGGCGCGTGGCAGGTGAAGCAGTGGATTGCGGTGGGGTTATCGACGTTGGCCGGCATCGTCCCGGTTTCGATCCGCGACACAAACCCCTCGCTGGTATGACACCCGTTGCACGGCGTCGTGCTGCGGTTGGTGTTGAGACTGCTCCCGTGAACGGAATGCTCCCATTGCAAGGTATTTGCAATGATCTCCGTGTCCTGGTCCGAGTGACAGTTGAAACACGTTTGTGGAGTGGTGTCCTCGGCCACGGTCGTCACGCTACGGTCACACGCGTAGAGCGACGCCGCGGCTGCGACACACACCCAGATTCGAAGTTGTTTCATCGTGGTTTCCCTCCTGCAGCGCCGGCTCATCGCCGGCTGTCTCACTCCGTTGAAAAATCGTATCCGACGTTCAGCCAGACGACGTTCGCCGTGTAGTAGCGAGCGGCGACGAGGTAATCGTCGTAGTTGTAGACGTTGTACTTCGCATCGACGCTGAAACCCCGCGGAAGCGCGCAGCCGAGGTCGAACGAGAGGATCGACTTGACGATGTCCAGATCGTCGGTGATGCTCACGACGGTGACGCCGGCGCCCGCCGTGAGCCTGTCGAACACATCCGCGTGGACGCGCCCGGTGACAAAGTCGCTCTTCACGTGGTACCCACCCACGGTGTTGACATAATCGTCATCCGAATACTGATAGCTCACTTCCACGTGGGCCGCGTCGAGGCCGGCGTCGCCCGAGAACTCGTGGTCGTAGCGGCCGTAGGCCGAGGCGTAGAAGCCATCCGCCTGCGAGCCGATATCCGGCATCTCGCGGTTGCGCTCGGCGAGGCGACCGCCCACCGTGATGCCCGTTACGGGTTTGGTTTCGATGCGCGCGTCCCAGCGGTCGTACTCGGTGTCGCGCAGGAGCGTCTGGTCCTCTTCGTCTTCCTTGCTGCGCGTCGACCAGGAGAATCGGGCCGAAACCTTGTCCGCGCGCAGTGCGAGGGCCGCGCGGAGGTTGTCGTACGTGGTCACCGAGCGGTCGTCGTCCCACGCCTCCCAGCCGTACCCGCCCGAGAGCGTCGCGATGCGGTAGCGCACCTCGATGTCGCCGTCGTGGATATACCGGTTGGTCCGGAGATTCGTCGCCTCGTCGTCGACCTGTCCGCCGTAGAAGCGGTATTTCGCGCGCAGCGCCGGCCACAGCGCGAGCACGCCCGTGTACTGGATCGTCTCCATGTCGTACCCGAGGCCCGACTCCTTGAGTTCGTTGCGTCCGATCGACGCGCGCACCACGTGGGTGAGTCGGTCGAAGAACAGGCCCGGGACGTGCAGGTTCGCGGAATACACCCGCCCCTCGCGCTCGTTGAGCGCCGACACGTGGTCGGTCAGATTGGCGACGTCGGCCGCGATGGTCCCGCCGATGCCGTTGGACGCGCGCATCTGGGCCTCGATGCGGTAACGGTTCAGGTCGAAGTCGTAGGTCGTGCCCAGCGCGCTCTGGACACCGGACGGGTACCCGATCCGGTCGCCCTCCCGCGTCTGGAGGCCGTAGTCGGCCGAGAGCCAGATCCACTTCGCCGGGGTGAGCGACAGCGTCGACCAGAAGTCGCGCCGCATCGCGTCCACCGCGCCCGCCGGGTCGAACACAAAGCGGCTCTCGTCGTAGCGCGACCGGAAGTGCAGCATCCCGGTACGGCGGAAGTCGAGCGTGCCGTTACGATCGTCGAGGTTGATGTCGTTGAGGTTGAAGCGAAGGTGCGTCTTCGGATTGAATCGGCCCTTGAGGTAGAGCGAGGTGACCGAGTAGCCCTCGTAGACGTTGAACGTCTCCTGCATCACGCTCTGGTCGCCGACTTCGTCCTTGACGATACCGCCCATGCGGATCCCTCCGTCCCACACCGAGGTGGAATCGGCCCGGGCGCTCCCCGCGATCAGCATCGCGCTCGCCCATGCAAGGAGAATCAGGATCCGTCTCATGGTCATCACCCGCTAGAACTGATGGCACCCCACCACCGTGCAGCCCTGCGCCGCCAGCGAGGGGTCGAGCAGTTTCGCGTTGTCATACGAGCCGTGGACGTCCACGTGACAATCGTTGCACGGCACACCCGCCCACGAGGTGCCATGATTCACGTTGTTCAGGTGCTTGGGCACAGCGTGACACTGCAAACACAACGCGAAGTCCGGCGATTCATAGCTCTGTTTGAGCAGGCGCGGCTGCGTCGACCCGTGTGCCGCGTGGCAATTCAAGCACCCGCCCTCTTCCGTGGAGTAGTCGACGGCCGCCTGGTGCTCGTACGGGAACGGCCCCTCGAATTGCGCGTGGCACGTGGTGCAGGTCGTCCCCGGCCCGGTGTAAACGTGCTGCTTGGAGCTCTGCGCCACCGACAGATGGCAGTCGCTGCACGCCACCACACCCTCCATCACCGGATGGTGGGACGGCATGGCAAAGTCGCCCTGCGCGGACGCGTGGCACGAAAAGCACAGCGTGGGCTGCTCGTCCTTGAGCAGACCGAGGTGGGCGCTGCTGTGAACCTGGTGACAGCCCGTACAGGAAACGTCCGCGTCCGCGTGCGGATCCCGCTCGAAGAGATTCAGCGTGTGTGGGTGCTCGTGGCAGGTCGTGCACACCGCCGTCACCGAGTCGGCTCGCATGTGGGCCGGATTGACCGCCGGGTTCTCGTCCGGGTCGTCGAGGTGCTGGTCGGTCGCCGCGCCGGCGTGGCAGCCCAGGCACGACACGACCTTCCCGGCGGCAGGATCGTGGGGAGTGCCGGCCATGGCGTGCACCTGTGATTCGTGGCAATCCAAGCACGCCTCGTCGGAAGCTGCATCGGTCTGGGTGGAACGCGCTCCACCGATCGCGAAAACGAACGCGAAACTCAAGAGGATGAGGGCGAAGGCGAAGATGGTGCGACGAGGGTGTCTCATTGCAAGTTCTTGCATCAGTATATTCCGGTCCGATTCTCTGTCAATAAACTACTGACTGTCCTGTATAGGTTTGCGTAGAGTTTCACAAAGAAAAATTGAATCACATATACCCATGACATTATATGCGCGCTGGCATACGGCGATCGAGGCGTGCGCGCTGAGTCGGTCTGCGTCCTGACGCCGTCCTTCCCAACCGAAATCGGATCGGACACCGTTAGCGTGAATCGAGCTGCCGTATCTTGAGAAACAGCGCGAGCGCGAGGATGGTCGTAAACAGGGTCGCCATCCCGAACCCGCGCCGGCGCACGTGGAAGTCCTTGATCTGTCGGGCGGCGAGATCGAGGGCTTCGTTCGCCTTGGCGAGACCCTCCGACGTCTTGGCCCCTACCTTCTCGGGGTCGAACGTGTGCACGAGCGTTCGCGATTCGATCAGGCTCTGGTGCGATTCCTGAAGGAGGAACCCGATGTCGACGTCGTCCATGCCGATGCGCTGGACTTCGGCCTGACGGTTGAGAGCATCCTCCTGCGCCGCGGAAAGCGACGCGAGACTGACATGGATCTTCCCGGCGGTCTCGAAACCGACGTCACCCTCCGAATGGCAATCGATGCAGACCGCGCCGCTGACGTTCCCGACCATGGAATCGGAGGTCTTTTTCACGCCATGGTTGCCGTGACACTCCTCACAGCCATGGTAGCCCTCCTCCACGAACGCGCGGCCCATTCGTGACTCGGTGAAATACCGCATATTGTTGGCATGGCATTGTCCGCACACCTGGGTGATGGACGTGATCCCCGGCGGCGTCGCGCCGTGGTTTCCGTGGCAGTCGTTGCACGCGGGAGCACCGGTATCCTCTTTCTCGAGCAGCGCGACCCCGTGCACGCTGTGCTTGAACTCCTCGAGCTGATTGGTGGGGATGCCGTAGGGCGCCATGTACTCCGCGTCCCCGTGACACCTCCCGCACGTTGCCGGGACGTTCATCGCGTTCACCGTCGATCGAGTGTCGGACGCGGGGAGGATTCCGTGGGCGGTGTGGCAGCTCGTGCAATCCGCGACCTTCTGGTCGTGCTGCTTCAGCTTGTGTCCGTGCACGGAGGAGGCATACTGGCTCTCCTGGTCGGTCGGAATGCGCGGCTGGTACTGCCGCATGAAGTCGATGTCCGAATGACAGCGACCGCAGAACGCGGGGATTTGTTCCTTCGAAGGGACGCCCCGAAACCCGGCCGTGGCGCTCATGGCGCGATCCTGATCGTCCTCGGCGGGGTTGCCGCCGTGACACCCCGCGCACGACAACCCGGGCTTCATGTGGATGTCGGCCTCGAGGAAGTGCTCGGGCAGATTGTCGTCCTCGGTGTGACACGCGACGCAATGATCGACCGCGGGTTCCTTCGCCGACACTTCGGCCGCCTCGTCTTTGCGCGCTGCTTCATCTTCTTCGTCGGCCAGACCCGGGCCGACGACGAGGATCGACAGCCCGAGCCACACCACCACTGTCCACGCCCGCCCGTGGCGGGCCACGGCCGCACGACCGGTCGTCATACCAGGTACCCCCAGACGGTCATCGCGATGATGTAGAGGATCGCGATCACGCCGACCAGCGTCATGGGCCGCACGCGATCACCCGGCCGGCGCCGGGCCTCCCAGAACGGCACCAACAGCCACGCGAGCGCCAGCAGCCCGAACCCCAGGATGCCCAGCACCTCTCCTTCCATGAAAAGCACGTGCGCGGGCAGGAGCTTGAGCGTCTGGAACATGAACATGAAATACCACTCCGGGCGGATGCCCTTCGGGGCCGACGTGAACGGGTCGGCCTTCTCCCCCAGCTCCCACGGAAAGAAGACGGCCAGAAAAAGGAGCACGTTCAGCACCAGCAGCCATAGGAGCATGTCGCGCAGGAGAAAGTTCGGAAAGAACGGGATGGTCCTGCGGCGCGCTGGTTCGAGCCGCTGCACGTACTCGGGCTCGTGCATCCCCTGTCTCTGCACGAACAGGAGATGCGCGAACAGAATGGCCGTGAAGATGGCCGGCAAGAGGGCGATGTGAATGGCGTAGAAACGGGTGAGAGTCGCGCCGGTAACGTCCTCCCCTCCACGCAGCAGAATCTTGATGGGATTGCCCAGGAGCGGCACCACCCCCGCGATATCGGTCCCCACTTTGGTCGCGAAGAACGCCAGCTGGTTCCAGGGAAGGAGGTAGCCGGTGAATCCGAACCCGAGCGCAAGGCACATGAGCACGAACCCGGTGACCCAGGTCAGCTCCCGCGGCGCGCGGAACGCCCGGGTGAAGAACGTGCTGAACATGTGAATGAAGACGAACAAGACCATGAGGTTGGCCGACCAGCTGTGGACCGATCGCATCAGCCAGCCAAACGACACCTTGGTCGTGATGAAACGCACACTCTCGAAGGCGTTCGCTTCGTCGGGCTTATAGTAGAGAACGAGCAGAATCCCGGACGCCACCTGCACCATGAAAAGGAAGAGCGCGACACCGCCCATGTAATACCACACGGTGTGGCGGTGGACCGGCACCTGCTTGTGCCGCATGAAATCGATCAGCGGGGTGATGTGGAAGCGATCGTCGAGCCAGCGGTAGACCCGGCGGGCTGCCCCGACGGGTGCTCGGCGTTGTCGCGTGACCGAGTCTCTGGGTGCGTCAGCCATCGGCGCTCACGCCATCCTGGAAACGAGGATTTCGCCCGCGATTACGTTGACGGCGTATTCGTCGAGTGGCCGCGGCGGCGGCCCGGAAACGTTGCGCCCCTTGAGGTCATAGAGACCGTTGTGGCACGCGCACCAGATCTGCTTGAGGTCGCCGCGGTACTGCACGATGCACTCGAGGTGGGTGCAGGTGGCGGAGAACGCGCGGAACTCGCCGGACTCCTCGCGGATGAGGATCACGGGCTTGCGGCCGAACTTCACGATTTGCGCCGTGTTGACGGCAAAGGCTGACTCGGGGCCCGCCTTGACGGCCTGCACGGTCGCCTCGGGGACTCGCGGGGGGCGCAGGTAGGAGAACACCGGGTACAACACGCTCCCCAACCACCCGAGGGCTCCGCCGGTCAGGAGCAGTTGAGTGAATTCTCGGCGCGTCATACCCATTAACGAATCCGATTATCCGGTATACGAGGCAGTCTATTCAAGTGGGCCCGTAACGTCCACCGGTAATTCGCGTAAACTCGGGCCCGCGTGTCCGGGCGGGAACCGGAGCCCGAGGTTGACAGGGCCGCCGGTGCCGTCATAGCATGCAGAACAGCCGCTCGTCATTCATGCGCCCTCCAGCCATCCTCTTTGGCAGCCGGCACGTGCCGCGCAACCGCGTCGTCACGGCGCTGACGCTCCTTGCGGTCACCCTCCTTGCGCCCGGGGCGCTCCCGGTCCGCGCCCAGGTGGACACCGCCGCCTGTCTCGATTGCCACGACGACGCGTCGATGAAATCGGACGCCGGGCGCCCCATCGGCGTGGTGGCGAAGGCGTTCCACGCCGGAGCGCACGGCGGGCAGGAATGCGTGGACTGCCACGCGGCGCCCGGCAACTACGACGACGCCCCCCACTACGCGAAATACACGCCGGTCGATTGCTCCCGGTGCCACGACGATGTCGGGCCGGAGTTCAAGGGGTCGATCCACGAGAGCCTCTTTACCGATGGCGACATGGCGTGCACGACTTGCCACTCGATCCACGACCGCACCCCGACTCCGCGCGAGGCGCTCGCCGCGTGCGGCGGCTGTCACGAAGATGCCGCGGCCGACTACGCCACCAGCGTTCATCACGCGGGCCGCAAGCGCAACGGGCAGAGCGCGGCGACGTGCACCAGCTGCCACGGGAGCCACCACGTCGTCGCGGTGACCGACTCGACGTCACCGGTGCATCCACGCAACGTGCCGCGGCTGTGCGGGGAATGTCACGCCAAGGAGTCGCCCATCACCGCTGACTTCGTCCGGCTTCCGATTTCGGTACCCGCGTATCTCAAGTCGGTGCACGGCCAGGGGTGGCAGCAGGGCAAGAAGACCGCCGTCTGCACGGACTGTCACGGCGCCCACGACTCGCGCCCCGCGTCCGACCCGAAGTCCCACATCAACCGGCTGAACGTGGCGGCGACCTGTGGACGGTGTCACGACCAGATCGGCGCTGAATTCGCAAGCTCGATCCACGGGAAAGCGGTTGCGCTCGGCATTACGGACTCTCCGACCTGCATCGACTGCCACAACGAGCACCTGATCCAGCGACCCCAGGATCCAACCGCCGCGATCAGTCCCGAGCACCGCGCGCGCGAGTTGTGCGGCAACTGCCACACCGACCCCGAGCTGATCGCGAAGTACGGGATCGCGTCCGGAGTCGTGGAGACATACCTCGACAGCTACCACGGCTGGGCAGTCGCTCGCGGCAGCGACCTGGTCGCGACCTGCACGGACTGCCACAACGTCCACGAGATCAGAAGCCCGCTCGACTCGCTTTCGACGGTGCACCCCGCCAACGTGGCCAGGACCTGCACGAAATGCCACGCCGGTGCCACCGAGCGCTTCGCGCAGAGCTACACCCACCTGGGTGCCCTCGCGGCGCGCGGCCCGCACGGGTGGGTCCGCACGATCTATCTCTGGCTGATCGGTGCGGTGCTCGGGGGCATGGCGCTGCACAACGCCGTCATCGTCCGCCACGAAATGAAACGGCACATCGCGCACGTGCGCCGCGAGCCGTATGTCCGCCGCTGGCACAGCGCCGAGAAGATCCAGCACCTGGTCCTGTTCTTGAGCTTCGCCGGGCTGGCCGTCACCGGCTTCGCGCTGCGTTTTCCCGACGCCTGGTGGGTCCGGCTCGTGGGCCTCGAGAGCCATGAAGGGCTGCGAGCCAACCTGCACCGGGCGTTCGCGGTCGTGCTCGTGGCCTCGGCGATCTACCACGCGGCGTGGATCGTCGCCACTCGACGTGGGCGCGTCTCGCTGCGCGCGATGGCGCCGGCCTTCCACGACCTGCGCCAGGCGGGCGAGAATATCGCCTATCACATCGGCCGCCGCCCATCGCGCCCCGCCTTTGGCACGTTCGACTATACGCAGAAGGCGGAGTACTGGGCGCTGGTCTGGGGAACGGGGATCATGGCGTTGACGGGGCTCGTGCTCTGGTACCCGGCGCTGGCGACGAACCGATTCCCGGTGTGGATCGTGCGCGTCGCCGAAGTGATTCACTTCTACGAGGCGATTCTCGCCGTTTCCGCCATCTTCATCTGGCATTTCTTCTTCGTGATCTTCCTGCCGGCGGTATACCCCATGAGTACCACCTGGCTCGACGGCCGCATCCCCGCCCGCGAATGGAAGGAGTTCCACGCCGGGGAATACGCGGAGAAAGGCGATCGGGAAATCCTGGAACCCGGGGAGGACGATCCCTCCCCACCCGGCGGCGCGTGAACCGCGCTGCGCCGGAGCCTATCCAAAACTATGCAACGAATCTGTTGGTGAAGCGCGCCTCGCGCGCTATGCTATCATTGGCTGCATTGGACTGCCGCCTCTGCGGCGCCGAAAGGAGAAACGCAATGAAACGAGTTGGCGGGGGTGTCATCGCGCTGTGGGCCGCAGGTGCCTTCGTGGTCGCGCAAACCGGGGCAGCCGCGGCGGCCGACCACGCGTTCGTGGGAGCGGCGAAGTGCGCGACCTGTCACAAGACGGTCGCGCAGGGCGAGCAGTTCCCGAAGTGGCAGGCGAGCATGCACGCGAAGGCCTACGAGACCCTGGCCGGTGAAAAAGCCAAGGAGATCGCGAAGGCCAAAGGCATCGCCGACCCGCAGAAGGCTCCCGAGTGCCTCAAGTGCCACGTGACCGGATACGGAGCCGCGGCGGCGCTGCTCGGCGAGAAGTACGCGGTCACCGACGGCGTCGGGTGCGAGTCCTGCCACGGCGCCGGCGGCGACTACGTCAAGAAGGCGACGATGGAAGGCGTCATGAACGGCACCATCACGGCCGCGTCCGTCGGCCTGGTGAAGCCCGACAAGGCGACGTGTGAGAAGTGCCACAACAAGGAGAGCCCATCGTTTACCTCGTTCGACTTCGACAAGTCGTACGCGAAGATCAAGCACGAGATGCCGGCGGAGCGCAAAGCGAAGTACAAGGCGCCTGCGGGCGGCTAGGCACCGGCGGGTGCGCGGCTCCCCGGGCAGAGCGAAAGCCGGGCGTCGACCAGAACCAGACGGGCGGGTTCATCGAGAACCCGCCCGATCTTTTTTTTCCCCCCGGCCCCGTGCCGTCTACTTGTAGCCGAAAATCACCGAATAGATGATGAGCGCGATCAGGATCAGCCCCACGCCGAGGAAGAGCGACCCCGCCACGCGTACGCCGATTTCCCACCGGCGCGACAGCGCCCCTTTCACGAGGCGACGGCGGAGTTCACCCGTGCGCTTCATCTCCTCGTATTCGACGGGACGATCTTTGATGTAGTCCTCTAGCGGGGTCAGCCCGGTGAAGACCACGGTGTCCATCGGGAAGGCTTCGGGGCGCAGGTGCGTATTGAAGAAATGGATGGTAAAGATGAAACCCACCGCGAGCAATGCCTCGTCGCTGTGGATGATCGTCGCCACGTTGATCAGCGCGCCGGGAAGGAAGCGCGTAAAGAGTACCGGGAGCCACAGCATCAGCCCGGACGCCCCGATGATCGCGACCCCCCAGAACACCGCGAGGTAGTCGAATTTCTCCCAGTAGGTCCAGCGCCCGTAGCGCGGACGCGCTCCCGCGCCGAAGAACCACTTGAGCGTCCCGACGAAGTCATTTAGGTCCTTGCGGTTGAACATCAGCGAGTTCGGCCCGAAGGCGAGCTCTCGCCAGCTCAACCGCCGCTCGCGCTTGTGTCGCACCAGCGATGCGACGTGGAAGCTGAAGTACCCGAACGTCGCCACCGCGGCAATGCGGTGGATGACGCCAGCGACGCGGACGCCGCCGAGCACGCCGGAGAGGAAGGCCGCCCACGGCATCGCGGAGAACTTCAGTATCATGCCGGTGAGGGCCAGCGAGAGGAAGCTGGTGATGACGAACAAGTGCGTGATCCGCTGCGCACGCGTAAAACGCCGTATGTAATATTTCGTCTCGCGTTTTTGCGCCCCGCGCTTGCGTTCGAGCATGTGGCGGAACGAACGCGGCAGCCACAGCACCGTGTGCAACCCGAAAAAACTGAACACACCCACCAGCAGGAACGTCATCGCCCAGTACGAATAGTAGAGGAACGGATACTTGTCCGGGTCGTGGTGCGTCGCGTGCGTCAGGTAGCCGGTGAAGCGCTGGTTTGCGTCCTCGTGACACTGACGGCACGTCCCCACGATGTTCTTGAATCCCACCTTCGAATTCGGATTGTTGGTCGCAAGGATCTCGTGCGCGCCGTGACAATCGGAACACCTCGCCGCCTTGAAATAGCCAAGCCGGTAGGCCTTGCCGTGCATCGTCTCGAGGTAGGTCTTGGACAGCTCGCCGTGGCACGAGCCGCACTGCTGCGTCACCTCGAAGAGAAAATCGTCTTTCTCGACGTCGCCGATGGTATGGGACGAGTGACAGCTTGCACAGTTGGGCAGCTTGTCCACGTCTTTCCCGCTCGCCGCGTAGTGAACGCTCTTGATAAACTGCTTGTAGATCCCGCGGTGGCACACTGCGCACGTCGCGGGCAGGTTCTGCTTCGAGACTGTTGAGCGCTCGTCCGTGTGCTTGAGCACCATGTGGGACGAGTGGCAGTCGATGCAGATCGCGCTGGGAAGCAGCCCTTTTTCCGTGAGCGCCCGCCCGTGCACGCTCTGCGAGTAGTCGGCGAACGCCGACACCTGCGAGAGGGTCGCGACCTTCGACGCTTTCCCCTCCTCCCGGTGGCAATCGCCGCACAACGCCGGCACCGCTGCGCGATACGTGCGCGACGATTCCTGCAGGTGGGAAAGCGTGCCGTGAGATCCATGGCAGGTCGTGCAGTAGGGGGCCTCCTCGACGCCCCGCGCGTGCGCCTGGCCGTGCCCACTCACCGTGTACTCCTCCGAGATTTTCGCGTGACAGTTCGAGCAGTCTACGCGTCCGGACGTTTCGCACGGGCGCTTGCGGCGCGGGTCGACGTCCGCGTGGCACTTCACGCACGGTATGGTCTGGTGGACCGACGACGCAAGTTCTTCACGGTCGACCGTCATCGAAACCGTGTCGCCGGCCTCGACCCCGAACAGGTTGGGCTGTTCGTGACAGCGCAGGCAGTCGCGGTCGGCGATGGCGAGCGACGCCGCCTCCTTGCGCACCTTGTGCGGCACATGGCAGTCGGTGCACGCGGGGATCGCGCCCGGCGCCTTTTCCCACAGTTCCCCCCGGATGACCTTGGTGTGGACCTCTTCGATCTTCGCGTGGCACTTCATGCAGGTCGCGGTGATGTTGCGGGGCGAGATCGAAGCGCGCGGCTCCGTGTGCGGAAGGATCAGGTGCGCATTGTGGCAGTCCGCGCACGCCGCGGTCACGATCAGGCCCTTCTTGAACAGGCCCTCTCCATGAATGCTCTCGCTGTAGTTCTCCAGGATGTTGTGCGCCGAGATTTCGTACGTGTTCGCGACGGGTGCACCCTCCCGGTGGCATTTCCCGCACAAGTACGGCACGTTCATCTTGTATGCGGTCGAACGCCCGTCCCGGGGCGAGAGGATGTCGTGCACCCCGTGACAGTCCTTGCACGACGGTGCGTACGGCGCGTGGCGCTTCAGCGCCTGGCCGTGGATGCTGGCGTCGAAGTCGAGTTGCTCGTCGTCGTGGCAGGTCCCGCAGTAGACGGGGTGGAGGTCGTCGGCGTGCGGCAGGTCCTCGGGGTCGACGTCCGCGTGGCAGGCTGTGCAGTTCAGGTCCCGGTGAACGGACGCCCCGAAGATCTTCGCGTCGAAGAACGGTGTCTCGTCGTCGTGCTCGCCGTGGCACTCGAGACAGGTGTCGTGGTCCGTGGCGGATGCGTTGGCGTCCGGAAGGAGGAGGAGCGGGACCAGCAAAGCGATCGGGAGCAGAACACGCCGAATGGCGATGCGGCGCGCCGAGGGATCAGGGCTGGGTTCCCGAGTGGCACTCATAGCAATTGGTGTCCCGCCAGTCGTCCCCGCCGTCCGGGTGGTCGAATTCGAGACCGTCTTCGGACATTGCCATCTGCATGCGCTCCCCGCTTCCCTGGCGCAGGATGATGTGGCACGACGGTGCAGTCCCGCTTGATGACCCAGCCCTCCGCACTCTTCTTCTTGCCGTCGTGACAACGCATGCATCCCGGGAAGATGAAGTGGCCGATGTTGTCGGGGTAGCCTTCCCACCGCACCTTCATCTCGGGGAAAATATTCAAGGAGAACTGCTTCTGGGTGGCCAGTACCGCGTCGTCGATGTCGACCCGACGCTTCTCGAAGACTTCCGGATACTTCTCCCGGTAGGCGTCCGGGATCTTCGTCGCGATGGCACGGTGGGCCTCCTCTTCCGTCGCGTATTCCGCCTGCATCGCTTCGACGGCGATGCGCTTGATCTCCGGAAGCGTGACGTCGATCTGACCGGTGAGGAGCGCCTGGTCGATGGCATAGTCAGGCGAGCGGAACCGGTGGCTCGGCCGGTTGTGGCAGTCCATGCAGTCCATCCGGCGCGGGGTGGCGGCGGCGAGCTCCTCCTCGGTGAGCGGCTTGTCCTCGTCCTGGTAGACCGTCACGCGTCCGGTCACGCGATCGGTGATCCGGACCCACGGGATTTCCTGCCGCCGCGGGTCGCGCGCGATGTACTCGACCTTGGTGCCGATGTTCATGTGCCAGTGGATTCCCGCCGTCTGCCCGGTCTTGGGATCGCCTCCCCCGGTCTTGATCAGCAGGTTGATCGGCCAGTGGGTGGTCGAATCGTCGTACATGTAGTGGTTGTACTGACGCTGCTGCGCGCCGAAGAACTTCTCCGGCCAGTGGCACTGCTCGCAGGTCTCCTGCGCCGGCCTGAGGTTCTTGATGGGCGTCGGGATGGGGCGCGGGTACTTGTTGAATGCGGCGGCGTACACCTGGTACGCGCCCGACAGCTTCGACTTCGCGTACCAGCCGGCGCCGGCCCCGACGTGGCACGCCGCGCACGACACCCGCGCGTGGGGCGAACCGCTGTAGGCGGTGTGCTCCGGCTTCATGACGGTGTGGCAGGTCGTGCCGCAGAACTCGACCGATTCGGTGAAATGATACGCCTGGTACCCGCCCACCACGGTGATGAGCGACAAGAGGCCGGTGCCGAAGATCGCGACGAAGAAGGCGTTGCGATGCGTGCTGCGGTTCAGATCGAGCTGCGGCCACTGGGGCGGGAGTTCGTCGACCTGCAGGCGGATCCGGCGCCGCTTGCGCAGCATCCCGATCGGAATGAGCAGCACCCCAACGGCGAGGCAGACCGGAAGCACGAGGTAGACGAAGATACCGAGATACGGGTTGGATTCCCCGACCGTGGCGATGAGGACCAGGAAGAACAGCAGCGTGACGCCCAGCACGAGCGTAACCGCCGCCCCCGCGATGCTGAGCGAATTGTAGGCGAGCCTGGGGAGATGGATGCGTTTCCAGAACATGGCGACGGAGGCCGGTTGCGCGGCGTCGACGTGTTCCACTTTTCCGATAATCGGCTCCGAATGTCAAGTCTAAAGCGGGACACGCGGCGGGGACGGCGGGCCCGCCTGACCGGACAAGCCGGGAAGCGGCGCCCGCGGCCCCGCGGTCTCACCCGGCGCGTGTGACTTACTTCGCGACCGGCTCGAGCAGCGCGTGAATCCGGTCGAGGAGCCCTTCGAGGTCGAAGGGTTTGTACAGGCAGGCGTCCGCCTTCGACCACGTCGACACGAACTCCTCCCGCACCGCGTGGTCGAGCTTGCGCGCCGTGATCAGAAGGATCTTGAACGGCGCCACGTCGCCGCGCGCCATGTCGTCCTTGAGCGCGCGCGATACTTCGTAGCCGTTCTTGCCGGGCAGCATCACGTCCAGGATCAGCACCGCGTAGTGCCCCGTGCGCGCCCGGCTCAACGCCGCGTTGCCGTCGTAGGCGACGTCGACTTCGAACCCGCGGAGTTCGAGACTGTACTTGACCGTGTCGACGATATCCTGCTCGTCATCCACCAGGAGAATCCGCAGCTTGTTCATGCTTGCTCCTCGGTGCCGGCGCGAACACCGGCCACCAACCAGTCCAGATCCACCGCGCTCGCCTCCAGCACCGACAGCGACGCGAGCGAACGGGCCATGCGCGCGGCCGCGCGGCTCAGCGCGGCCGCGATCGACGCGCCGTCGGCGACGCGCGCCGCACCCAGCGCATACCCGCCCATCGACCAGGCGCCCTCTTCGCAGCGCCGGACCCACGGGCCGACCACGCCGGCGATGTCGGCTTCGCTTTCGGCGGGAATGACCGCCAGCGCGAGGTCGTGCCGGATGGTCCACAGCGACGCGTCGGCGAACGCTTCGCCGCGCGCCGGGTTCAGCGCCGGCGGACACGCCCACGCGCGCGCGATGTCGGCCCAGTCCTCGCCGTCCGGCTTTCCGAGCACGAGCACGCTGGTCGAGCGTTTGGCGGCGCGCAGGCGCGCCATCGCCGTGGTGGCCGCGCGCGCGCGCGCCACCGACGTCGCGGTGCGCCGATCGGCGGGGACGACGAAGCTGACGGTGGTTCCCTCTCCCAGCCGGCTCTCCGCGCGCAGCCAGCCGTCGTGGGCCTCCACCAGCGCGCGCGAGATGTGCAGCCCGAGGTGGGCCCCGCCGCCTTCGCCGGTGTCGTGGTAGCGATCGAAGATGTGCGCGAGCGTGGCAGACGCCATCCCCAGCCCGCGGTCGACGACGTCCACGCGCAGGAGCCGGGGATCGCCGAGCAGGTCCCACGGGAGCAGGCGCATGTCGTCGTCCATCGCTTCGCGGCCGGCCACCCCGACCCGCACGGTGACGCGCTCGCCGTTGGGGGTGAAGCGGATCGCGTTCGCGAGCAGATTCACCAGCACCTGCTCGATCCGATCGCGATCCAGGCACGCGGTGTCGACCTCGGACGCCATCTCGCAATCGATGCGCCGCTCCACGGCCGGGTTGAGCGCGACGAAGTCGTTGATCACGGCCTCCACGCAGGTGCGCACGTCGATCGGCTCGCGCTGGACGTGGAGCACGCCCGTCAGGTCGCGCGTGAGGTCGAGATAGCCGTCGACCATGCGCGCGAGCCGGAGCGTGGCGCGCTGGAGCGCGCTGACGAAGCGGCGTTGCGGGTCGGTGAGCGGCCCGGGTGCGCCGGAGGCCAGCAGGTCGAGCGCGTTGCGCATCGAGGTGAGCGGGTTGCGCAGCTCGTGCGCCACCGCGGCGACGGTCTCGTCGGTCCACAGTTCCCGCGCGAGGCGCTCCGCGGGAGCGTGAAAATGCAGAACCGAAAGCGTGCGCTCCCCCGGGCCCCGCACCGGCTCGACGTCCACCTGGATCCCGGTCGGTCGTCCGGCGCGGTCCGGCACGGCGATGGCGCGCGCACGCACGCTGCGCTGCACGAACCCCCGGAAGACGCCGGTATCGAGGACCAGGCGGCCCATGACGGTCGTCATGCCCGCGTTCTCGGCGAGACCGAACAGCCGCACCGCCGCCGCGTTGGCGGCGTGGACATCGCCGGTCTCGTCGACCACGATCAGCGGGTCGCGCACCGCGTCGAACACCATGCTCTGAAGACGGGTTGTTTCCATGGAGCGAATGCCTCGCGCCAGCCGGCGTCGAGGCGGTTCACCCGGTGAGGGCAAGGGGGGTGCCAGAGTGGCGCTTTGAGCGCGCAATCGATGTTTTCATAGCTGTTTATGCGCCAGACTTCGGGTCAAGTCTTCAAGTGGGTGGCAGCCGAAGTGGAAGAATCCTGCCCATGCCGCCCGGCTTCCGGCCGGCGGCGGTTCACGATCGGTCGCGCCGATCGCGGGGGCGGCGGCGGCGGTCGCTGCGCGTGTTGCGCCGGTCCCGGTTGGCGGAGATCGGAAACGTAATGGCGAGAATCGTCTTCCAGGACGCCGACGACTTGACCGTGATCTCGCCGGCGTGCCGATGCAGGATGTCCCCCGCCAGCGCCATCGTGTCGGCGGGTTCCTGGCCCTGTCCGCGGGGTGCGAACGGGAGGAAGAGACGCGACAACAGGGTGCCGTCCACCTTGCCCGCCGTGTCCGCGAACAGCAGCACCGCCTTTTCCGCGGACGCCGTGCACTCGAAGAGAACGCGGTCCCCCTTGCCGACGTGCTCCGCCAGGACGCGCACCACGCCGTCGAGCGCGCCGCGCACGCTCGCGCGATGCATGAGGAGCGTGGGCCCGTCGTCGGGAATGCGGATCGTCACCTCGACGCCGGCGGCACGGAGCTTCGTCGCCCACACCTCCACCGTTTCCTTCGTCAGCGTGAACACGTCGACCAGTTCCAGCTCCGTCGCCGCGACATCCGCTTCGAGACGATACGCTTCCGCTTCCGCCTCGACGCGGTCCATGATCTCGCGCACGCGCTCGACGCGCTTCTCGAACGCCGAGCGCGAGTCGACCGCCTGGCGGATCTCCTGCGCGCGGGTGATGAGCGCGTCGTACTGCTCGAGCGCTCGCGCGGCCGCGCGCGACGCCGCCTTCTCGCGGATCCAGTTCGACTGCGCCTCCTCCAGCATGCGCTCGGAGCGGCGGAGCCGGTCGGCCTTGTAGAGCGAATCGAGCCGTTCCGCCAGCATGCCCGCGCACAGCTCCAGGAAAAGCCGGTCGCGCGCGGTGAATTCGCGCGGGCCGGTGCCGGCGCCGTCGACCTCGGAATACACGGCGACCGCGCCCAGGCAGTCCCCCCCGGCCAGCAGTGGCAGCGCCACGAAGTGCTGGATCGCGCCCGCGGCGGCGTCGCTCAAGAGCGCGTGCCCGGAGTCTCCGCGCAGCGGGCGGGTCGAGCCCGCCACCCGGTCGAGAATCTCTTCGAAGGATTCGGTGATGGAGATGTCGGTGTCGCGATCGGTGTCGTCGACATCGTCGACCGACTTGACGTGGGTGGTCTTGTTGCGCACGAGGTCCTTGAGCAGCACCCCGGTGCCGCCGGCGGCGCGCGCCATCATCGACAGCATCGCCGATAGACTGTCGCCGAAGCGCCGCGAGTCTTCCGCCGACGCGAGCACGTCCTGGAGCTTGCGCAGCACCCGGAACTTCCGCGAGTTGTCGGTCGAGTCGAGCAGGCGTTCGATCGCGGTGGCCGCCTGCTGCGACATGCTGTACACGAGCGAGATGTCCTCGAGGCCGATCGACTCGCCGTCTTCGCCGTTGTCGGCGGCCAGGACCGCGCTGATCCGGCCGCGCACGCGCAACGGAACCGCGACATAGGCGGAGGTCTGAAAAAAGTCGAAGTAGGGGTCGCTCGCGAACTCGGTCAGGCGCCGGTCGGCCAGCGCGGGCATGCCGCTGTCGACGGCTTTCGCGATGCCGCAGCGCAACCAGTCCAGCGGGACGGTGAACGCGCGCGCCCGCAGCGTCAGGTCGTTGGTGTCGATCTGCTGGGTGGTGTCGACCACCCGGCGCGCCAGCGCCTCGAACGTGGCCGGCTCCGCGCCGGGCCCGTCGTCGGACGCGCGCTCGGCGGCGAGATGCCCGCGGACCGACCGGTTGCGCTCGTCGACCACGAAGAAGAACGCGCGCCGCACGCCGATGGTGCGCCACGCCGTGCAGAAGGCGAGCAGCACTTGCTGGATGCGGGCGACGTTGTCCGCGTCCGGAATGACCTGGATCATGCGGAGCAGCGAGGAGAGCTCCGCGACGGTGAGCTGGGTTTTTTCCATGGCAACGCGCGTGTCCGGGAGACGGGAACCGCCCCACGGATCGCAAGCTTCGTGCCACGGAAGCTGATCAGGCGCGGACGCGGCCGCGGCGGTGGCGCTCGTAGAGCAGGTGGACGATTCCGTCCGAGAGACCCACCTGGGGCACGAAAATGGTGTCGATCCGGCCCCACTTCATCACGGAGAGGTAAACCTCGGCCGCGTACACGATCACGTCCGCGCGGTCCGGCCGCAACCCCAGCGTCACCACGCGCTCTTCCAGCGAGTGCGAACGGACCAGCCGGTGGATGTCGCGAACGGTTTCGAACGACAACGGCCGGCCCTGCTTGACGCGCGCCAGCTTGAAAATAGTGTTGATGTTGCCGCCGCTCCCGATGGCGGTCATGGGTCCGTATTCCTCGCGGTGCTGCTTGATCCATTTCTTCAGCCCGTCCATCGCGCGCTTCACCGGCCGGCCGCGGAGCATTCGCACCGTGCCCACCGAGAAGGAACCGTCGCCCACGCGCTTGCCGCGCGCGATCAGCGACACCTCGGTGCTGCCGCCGCCCACGTCCACGTACAGGTAATTCTTCTTCGGGTCCAGCCGGTGCTCGATGTGATTCGCGTAGACGACTTCCGCCTCGCGCGAGCCCTCGATGATCTCGATCGTGATCCCCGTCGCCTTGCGCACGCGTGCGACCACCTCGCGCGAGTTCCTCGCCTCGCGCATGGCGCTGGTCGCGTAGGCGGCAAAGTCCATGGCCGGGTATGCCGCGATGAGGTGCTTGAAGCCGACCATGGTCTCGACCAGGCGCCCGGCCATCGCGTCCGAGATCGCGCCGGCCCGGAATGCGTCGTCGCCCAGGCGCAACGGCATGCGCACCAGCACTTCCTTCTTGAAGAGGGGCTCGTCTCCCTCCTCGATCACCCGCGCCAAGAGGAGCCGAACCGCGTTGCTGCCGATGTCGATGGCGGCGAATTTCACGACTTCCTCCCCGCTGTCCGCCGGCGCCCGCCGCTGGGCGCGCGCGGTTTCCTGGCGGCGGCCGGACCGGCGCCGCGCGACGAACGCGCGCCCCGGACGCGCGAGGGCTCCACGAACGGCCGCACCGCAGCGGCGACCCGCGCCCCGGCGCGCGCCACCGCCTTGACCACCTCGCGGTTCTCCGCGATTCCCAGCTCGCGGAGCGCGGCGAACACCGCCGTGCGCACCCGCCGCGCCAGCGCGTCGAGCAATTCCTCCTCGACCCGCTTCTGGTCCGCCGCCGCGGGCGGGCGCTCGAACGCGGCCAGTTTGCCGCCGCCGCGGCGCACGCCGCGCCAGGCCTTCCTCGGCACGTCGATCACGACGATTCCAGCCTTCGGGATCACGTCGGCGAAACCCGGAACCAGGAAGGCGGCGAATTCGCTGAAGGACGGGTCGTGACCGAACAGCATCACGCTCGCGCAGGCGTCGTCGAATCCGTTGACGATGCGCTGAAAGTCGTCCGGCAGCAGTCCGCCGTAGAGCTCTTCGCGCACGACGATGCGGTTGTGGGCGCGGCCGAACCGGTCGGCGAAGGCGCGCGCCGTCTCGATCGCGCGGTCGGCCGGACTCGAAACCATGAGGTCGGGCGCGCCGGCGAGCGACGCCGCGCGATCCGCCATGATCGCCGCCTCCCGGCGGCCGCGCTTCTTCAGCCGGCGGTGGAAGTCCGACCCCTTGAACCCGGTATCGACCGCGGTCGCGTGCCGCACCAGCACGATTCTCTTCATCGGTCTCACCCCTTCATTCGTTTGCGAGCAAACCGTCGAACACGCGCCGCGACTTCCGGCCGTCGAGCAACGCCAGGCGGCGCTCGCAGCGCGAACGCAGCCGCACCAGGCGCGCGTCGAGCGCGCCGATGATGGCGCCGACGGCGGCTGCCATCAGCGGCGAGTCCATCCCGGCGCCCGCGTCATCGCGCACCAGCGTCGACAGCTGGCGCACCTGCACCGCCGCGTCGTTGTACTCGCCGAGCGCGTTCTGCACCCGGGCGAGCGACGCGATCGCGTCGTCGACGCCCGGGCCGAGCACGCCGGCGAAGAACTCCAGCAGGTAGCGCACCTTCTTGCACTCGATGCGCGCGCGGTGCAGCGCGGCATCGTCGAGCGCTCCCGTCCGCCGCGCGATTCGGCGCAGGCGCGCATAGCGCCGGCGCAGCAGCGCGCGTCCCGCGTCCGCGGAGCGGGATTCCGCCTCCACGCCGGCCTTCCTGCCGGCGGCGAGCCCGCGCACCTCGCGCTTCCAATCCCGCATCAGGCGCGCGTGCGAGGGGTGGTCCAGCACGTTCAGCAACGCCTCGCGCGCGTCCTCCCGTTCCCCTTCCACCCGCGCCGAGACCGGTTCGAATCCCCGGCGCAGCGACGCCGGCAGCGCGTTCGCGTACTCGTCGTGGCGAGCGAGCTGGACGTCGAGGTCGCGAAGCCGCCCCGTCGCGGCCACCAGGCGCGCGAAACGCGCCCGGTACTCCCGGGCCACCTCGGGCGTAAACGCGCCGCGAAACTGCGACAGCCCGGTCCGCGTGCGCCGCAACGCCACCCGGTAGTCGTGGAGGAATTCCGGGTCAATATCGTCGCGCACCCCGGGTTCGTTGCGCCGCATCACCTCCAGCAGGTGGGTGAACACGGCGGCGGCCACGGCGCGCAGCGGCGCGTCCGGCGCGAGCGTCACGCGCGGCCGGCCGAAATACGGCGGCGAACTCACCGCGGCCACCGCGTACACGCGATCCACGAAACCGCGGCTCGAGCGCCGAAAACCGGCCGCCGCGAGTGCGTCCGCCGTGGAGCGCAGCGCGCGCCGCGCCCGTCCGGCGCCCGCGACCGGGACGACCGTCAGCGTGCGCACGGATCGCGTCGACCCGCGCCGCCGCACCCGCGCCGATTGCAGCCGAACCCTCGCCACCACCGCGCCCCGCCGGGACAGCTCCAGCTCCTGCTCCCGCACCGTCGCCCGCGCCACTTCGAGCAGCGCCCGCGCGCCGATCAATTCCGGCACGCGCGTCGCCAGGTCGCTCCCGGCAAAGTCCCGCGCCTTCGGGGGGCGTTTCCGCCGCGGCTCCGCGCGGACCCCACCGCTTCGCCCGTGTTCCGGTCTTCGAGCACCAGCACGTTCGCGTGTGCCACCAGTGCGACGCCCGCCCGCTGCAACCGGCGGTCGAACGTGTCGAGGAACACCCAGCGCCCCGACCGCCCCGCGACCGACTCGACCGCGAATTCGCCCGCCAGCGCGCGCCGCACGTTCCGCGCGGTCGCGCCGCGCGGCACCGTGAAAAAGCGAGCGTCCTCACTCATCCGAGGCCCGGTGCGCCGCGGCGCGCGCCAGCCACCGGTAGATGTCCACCTGCGCGCGGTGATTGCGTGTTCCCCGCCGGTACGAGTTGTCCTGCGCGGCACCCAGCACCCGCGCCTTGCTGGTGTCACGCAACTGCAGGTTGAAGTAGTAGCGCAGCTCTTCCTTGATCGCGGGGTCCAGGATCGGAACCGCCACCTCCACCCGGTAGTCGAGGTTGCGCGTCATCCAGTCCGCCGAGCTCAAATAGCAGCGTTCGTTGCCGTCGTTGCAGAAGAAGAACACGCGCGAGTGCTCGAGGTAGCGGTCGACGATGCTGATCGCCTCGATGTTGTCGCTCTCCCCGGGCACGCCCGGCACGAGCGAACACACCCCGCGCACGATGAGCCGCACCTTCACCCCCGCGCGCCCCGCTTCGCACAGGAGTTCGATCATCTCGAGGTCCACCAGCGCGTTCACCTTGGCGTCGATGTACGCCGCCTTGCCGTTGCGCGCGTTCTTGATCTCGCGCCGCACCAGCTTGCGCAGCTGGCCGCGCATGGCGAACGGCGACACCAGCAGTCGCTCGTACGACTGCGCGCGGTAGTTCGTCTCCAGGAACTCGAATACCTTCCTGACTTCATCCGTGACGCGGCGGTCGCGCGTGAGCAGGATATGGTCGGTGTACACGCGCGCGGTGACTTCGTTGAAGTTCCCCGTCCCCACCACGGCGTAGTCGACTTGCTTGCCCTCTTCCTTGCGCGTGATCAGGGCGAGTTTCGCGTGCACCTTGAGTCCGGGCACGCCGCCGATCAGGCGCGCCCCTTCGTCCTCCAGCTTGCGCGTCCACAGAATGTTCGCCTCCTCGTCGAAGCGCGCCTGCATCTCGAGCAGCACGGTGACCTTCTTGCCGTTCCGGGTCGCGTTGATCAGCGCATTCACCACCCGCGAGTCGTTCGCCACGCGGTAGAGCGTCATGCTGATCGAGCGCACCTTCGGGTCGATCGCCGCCTCGCGCAGCAGATCGATGACGTGGTGGAAGGACTGATAGGGCATGTGCAGCAGCACGTCCTGCTTGCGGACCACGGCCAGCACGCTGCGCGAACCTTCCAGCGCCGGGTGGTGCAGCGCCGGCTGCGGCTCGTACTCGAACTTCGAGCCGCCGACGTTGGGAAACGACACGAAGTCGCGCGCGTTGTGGTAGCGGCCGCCGGGGATCGAATTGCCCAGCTTGCCCAGGTCCGCACGCTTCATGATGTAGTCCAGCATGTCCCGGGGGATGTCGCGGTCGTAGACGAACCGGACCGGCAGCCCCTCTTTGCGCTTCTTGATCGATTTCGAGATCTTCTCCATCAGGCTCATGGTGACGTCGTCGTCGATCTCGACCTCGGCATCGCGCGTGAGCTTGATTGTGTAGGCGTCCGCGCGCGTGATGTCGAATATGGAGAAGATGTCCTTGAGCCCCCAGCGGATGACGTCGTCGAGCATGATCACGTAGCGCTTCGCGCCGATCGGGGGCAGCACCAGGAAGCGGGTCAACAGTTCGGTCGACACTTCGATGAGCGCGTGGCGCGGCCGATCACCGCCGCGCCCGGTCAGCAGCACGGCGAGATAGACCGCGCCGTTCTTGAGGTAGGGAAATGTGCCGAGCGAGTCGAGGATCACCGGCACCAGCGTCGGGCGGACCACCTCTTCGAAATAGGTCTGGACGAATTCGCTGTGCGCCGGCGTGAGGTTGCGCTCGTCGATGATGAAGATGTTCTCTTTTTCCAGCGCCGCGCGCACCTCGGCGAAAACGCTGTCGAAGCGGGCGCGCTGGGCGAGGACGGCCTCGTGGATCTGCTTCAGCACCTTGTGGGGGTTGCCGCCGTACACCACCCGGTTCGACGAGATGCCGGCGTCGACCATGCGTTGCAGCGTGGCGACGCGGACGCGGAAGAACTCCTCGAGGTTGGCGGAGAAGATGCCGACGAACTTGAGCCGTTCGATCAGCGGCACCGACGGGTCGGCCGCCTCCTGGAGCACGCGGTCGTTGAACGAGAGCCAGCTGATCTCGCGGTTGATGAGGTTCGGCCTGGACATAGGATCGAACGGGCGTATCGAACGGGCGGGTGGGCGGGCGGACACGCTATGGCCGGCCCCCGTCTCGCGCGCCAGACGCGCCCACGGTTGCGACCGAACCGAGTTGGACTCTACCCCAGAAGTGTCAGAGTGTCAAGCGGTTGTCTTCAGCGGGGGTATCCGCGCGGGTGCGCGAGGCGCCACTCCAGCGCCGACGCGATGATGGACTCCAGGGCACTCGCGCGCGGCGTCCACCCGAGCACCTCCCGGGCGAGGCGCGAGGACGCGACCAGTGCCGGGGGGTCGCCGGGGCGCCGCGGGCCCACCTCCCGGCGGACCGGTCGTCCCGTGACGCGCTCGGTCTCGTGAATGACTTCGAGCACGGTGAAGCCGGACTCGCTGCCGAGGTTCAAGGCCCCGCCGAATCCCCGCGCGAGCGCGTCGAGCGCACGCACGTGCGCGTCGGCCAGGTCGACGACGTGGACGTAGTCGCGCAGGCAGGTCCCGTCGCGGGTCGGGTAGTCGCCGCCGAACACGGTGACGCTCGCGCGCGTCCCGAGAGCGGCGTCGAGGACGATCGGAATCAGGTGCGACTCGGGGCGGTGATCCTCGCCGAGCGTCCCGCTCGCCCCGCCCGCGTTGAAGTAGCGCAGCGCCACGTAGTCGAGCTTGCCCGCCGCGCGCGACGCCTCGAGCACGCGCTCGACCATCAGCTTCGAGCGGCCGTAGGGATTCTCCGGCTGGCAGGTGGCGGTTTCTTCGATGGGGAGCGCGGCCGGGGTCCCGTACACCGCCGCGGTCGACGAAAACACGAAGCGGCGCACGCCCGCGCGCCCCATCGCGCGCAGCACCTGCAGGGAACCCCCGACGTTGTTGTCGAAATACTCGAGCGGTCGCTGCACCGACTCGCCGACGACGCTGGAGGCGGCGAAATGCAGCACCGCGTCGACGGACGCGTCGATCGTGCCCGCGAGGGTCGCGTCGTCGCGCACGTCGCCTTCGACGAACCGGCACCCGGACGGGATCGCGTCCCGGTGTCCGGTGGAAAGGTTGTCGACGACGACGACCTCGTGGCCGTCCGCCACGAGCCGCTGCGCGACCACCGACCCCACGTATCCGGCGCCGCCGGTGACGCACAGCTTCACGACGCGCTCCGGGCCTGCGCGCCCAGGATTTTGCGTAGGAATTGTCCGGTGTAAGAGCCTTCCACCTTCGCCACCTCCGCCGGCCGTCCGGCGGCCACCACGCGGCCGCCCTCGTCGCCCCCCTCGGGGCCCAGGTCGACCACCCAGTCCGACTGCGCGATCACCTGCAAATTGTGCTCCACCACGATCACGGTGTTGCCGGCCGACTGGAGCTCGCGCAGCACCGCGATCAATGTCTCCACGTCGTCCACGTGCAGGCCGGTGGTCGGTTCGTCGAGGATGTAGACGAAACCGCCTTCGAGGTTCTCGGCCAGCTCACGGGCGATCTTGATGCGTTGCGATTCGCCCCCGGAAAGCGTGGTCGACGGCTGGCCGAGCCGGAGGTAACCGAGCCCGACCTTCTTGAGCACGCCCAGGCGCGCGACCAGCTCGCGGTGGGCCGCAAAGTGCGCCATCGCGTCCTCCACCGTCAGGTCCAGCACCTCGGCCAGATTCAAACCGCCGTGGGTGATTTCCAGGGTCTCGCGGTTGAAACGCGTGCCGTTGCACTCGCTGCAGCGCACGAACATGTCGGCCATGAAGTGCATCTCGATCCGTTCGTAGCCCATGCCCTGGCAGCGGGCGCAGCGGCCGCCGGCCACGTTGAAGCTGAACCGTCCGGACGTGTACCCGCGGCGGCGAGCCTTCTTCTCCGCCGCGAAGGCCTCGCGGATGTGCGCGAATGCCTTGACGTACGTCACCGGGTTCGACCGCGGGGTCTTCCCGATCGGCGCCTGGTCGACCATGAGCACGCCGCGCACCGACCCCGCGCCCTCGAGCGCGCGGAACGGGCCCTTGCGCCGCTCGCCGCGCGAGCGCAGCGCGTCGTGGAGCACGTCGCACACCAGCGTGCTCTTGCCGGAGCCCGACACCCCGGTCACGCTGGTGAACCCGAACAACGGAAACTCCACGTCGACATGCTTGAGGTTGTGCTCGTGTGCCCCGCGCAGCGCGAGCACGCCCCGTCCGTCGCCGGCCGTCGGCGCGGCCCCGGGTATGCGCACGGGCACACCCTCCAGCGCGTAGCGAACCGTCCGCGACGCGTGCGACGCGCCGGCCACCGGCCCCTGGTAGACCACGTGTCCGCCACCTTCGCCCGCACCCGGCCCCAAATCGACCACGTAGTCGGCCCGGCGAATGATGTCGAGGTCGTGTTCCACCACCACCACGGTATTGCCGCGCGCGCGCAACTCACCCAGCACGTCGATCAACTGATCCGTGTCGCGCGGGTGCAGCCCGATGCTCGGTTCGTCCAGCACGTACAGAACGTCGAGCAGGTTCGAACCCAGCGAGTTGGCGAGCGAGATGCGCTGCGCTTCGCCCCCCGAGAGCGTGCGCGCCAGACGGTCGAGGGTGAGATAGTGCAGTCCGACCGCAACCAGAAAGCCGAGGCGGGACTCTAGCTCGATCAGCACGTCGCGCGCCACGGTCGCGTCGCGCGCGGACAATTCCAGTCCGCGGAGGAACGCCAGCGCAGCGGCCGGCCGCATCGCCGCAACCTCGCGTATCGTTTGCCCCCCCAACCGCACGTAGTACGCTTCCGTCCGCAGGCGGCCGCCGTCGCACCCGCGGCACAGGCGAAACGCCAGGTAGCGGCGGGTGAAAAAGCGCGCGTATTTCTTATACGTTTTTTCGCGCATGTTCTCGAGAAACGGAAGCACCCCGGTGTAGTCGCCGCTCCCGTCGAGGATCAGCCGCCGCGCGGCCGCTTCGAGCTCGCTCCACGGCCGCTCGGTGGAAATTTTGCGACGCCGGCAGAAGCGGACCAGCTGGTTGTAGAAGTACTCGAACTTCTCGCTCGCCCACGGGTCGATCGCGCGCTCGCGGATCGAGCGCCGCGGGTCGGACACGATCAACGCCTCGTCGAACTCCATGCGGCTGCCAAACCCCCGGCACTGCGGACACGCGCCGAAGGGGGTGTTGAAGGAGAACAGGATCGGCCGCGGTTCCTCGAACGCGCGGCCACAGGTCGTGCACACCAGGTGTCCCGTGAACGAGAGCGATTCGCCCCCGTCGACGGCGTCGAAGCGAACGGTCCCGTCGGCCATCCGATACGCGGTCTCGATCGCTTCCAGCAGGCGCGCGCGCCGGCTGTCGTCGGCTTCCACCCGGTCGAGCACCAGTTCGACGGCGGCCAGGCGTCCGAGCCGTTTCGGCGGCTCTTCCAGCCGGACCACTTCCCCCCGGATCACGAAGCGCGAGTAACCCTCGCGGATCAGCTCCTCGACCTGCTTCGCGGCGCTCCCCTTTTCCACCTTGCGGCTCGCGACCACGTGAAACACGCGCCCGCGCTGCGTCTCCAGCAGCGCGTCGATGACCTCGTCGGGCGTGTGGCGACGCACCTCCCGGTTGCAGGTCGGGCACACGGTGCGTCCCAGACGGGCAAACAACAGGCGCAGGTAGTCGTAGATTTCGGTCGCCGTGCCGACGGTGGATCGCGAGCTGCGGGTGGTGTTGCGCTGCTCGATCGCGATCGCGGGGGAGAGGCCCAGGACCTCGTCGACATCGGGGTGACCGATGCGCTCCAGGAACTGCTTGGCGTACGTGGACAGCGACTCGATGTAACGCCGCTGCCCCTCCGCGTAGAGGGTGTCGAACGCGAGCGAAGACTTCCCGGAGCCCGACACGCCGGTGATGACGGTCAGGCTGCCGCGCGGGATTTCCACGTCGATGTTCTTGAGATTGTGCTCGCGCGCGCCGCGCACGACGATCTTGTCGATCATGTTGGTGCGACCTTTCCCGGCGCCGCGGCGGCCCGGGGGAAACCGCATATTGTAGGCATCGAGGTCGCGCGCTCGCAAGCCCGAACTTGGGCTTGTGGCACGCGGGCGCCGCTCCTATGATCGCGGAATGCGCGAACCCGAACCATCGCTCGACCGGCTTTTCGGCCTCATCGCCCGGCTGCGGGGTCCCGACGGGTGTCCGTGGGACCGGGCGCAACGCCTCGACGACATTCTCTCGGACCTGATCGAGGAAGCGTACGAGCTCGAGTGGGCCGGCACGCACTACGGCGACGCCGAACTGCTAGACGAAATGGGTGACGTGCTGTTCCTGGTCTGCTTCGCGATCTCGGTCAAGCGCGAGACGATGCGCGAATTCTCGCTCGACCGCGTCGCTGCCCACGCCCACGACAAGATCAAGGCCCGCCACCCGCACGTCTTCGGCGATGCGCGGGCGTCCACGCCGGAGGAGAGTGTGGTGCACTGGGAACGCGCCAAGGCGCGCGAGCGCTCGGAGGGGAACGCGGGTGCCCTCGAGGGAGTGGCCGGCAACCTGCCCCCGCTGCGCCACGCGGTGAAGATCCAGGAGCGCGCCGCGTCGGTGGGTTTCGACTGGCCCGAACTCTCCGGCGTGGTCGCAAAACTCCGGGAAGAAATCGAGGAACTCGAGCGCGCCGTCGCTGCCGGCGACCGCGCGCACGTCGAGCACGAAATGGGCGACGTCATTTTCTCCGCCGCCAACGTGTGCCGCTTCCTCAAGCTCGACGCCGACGAGGCCCTGCAGCGGTCGGTCTCGAAATTCATCCGCCGCTTCGAATGGATGGAGAAGACGATCGCGGCCGACGGCAAGCGCTTCGACGCCATGACGCTCGACGAGATGAACGCCTACTGGGTGCGCGCGAAGGCGCAGTAGCTTTGCCCAATCGCCGCGGGTCCTGTCATCTCGCCACCCCGCGGGCTTCGCCTCGCGGGGTCCCCGCCTCGATGCCACCCGCGGCGAGTTCGCGCTGCGCCCCGTTCCAAACGCACCGACAAGAACAAGTCGGGGGCCCGTCCTGCGACGAGCCCCCGATTTCATGTCCCGCGATGCGAGGTCGACGCTAGTTCAGCCGTCGGAACTCGATGCGGCGGTTTTGGGCGCGGCCCTCGGGCGTCGCGTTCGACGACGTGGGCTCTTCCTCTCCGATGCCGATCGCCGTCACGCGCGAGCGGTCGATGCCGGCGTTGACCAGGTACTGGCGAACCGCGTCCGCTCGCTTCTGCGAGAGCTGCAGGTTGAAGTTCGCCGGCCCCTGGCCATCGGTGTGGCCGCGAATCTCGAGCCGGGCTTCCGGATACTTGTTCATGGACGCGACCACCTGGTCGAGCACCGTGTACGAATCCGGCGTCAGGTTCGAGCTGCCGCTCTCGAAATTGATCCCGCGCAGCACGAACTGCTTGCCGATCTCGCGCGCGTCCGGGCACCCGTCGTCGTCCTCGACGCCGTTGAAGGTCTCCGGCTGCGTCGGGCATTTGTCCGTCGCGTCCGGGATGCCGTCGAGGTCGTTGTCCAGATCCGGGCACCCGTCGTCATCCTGGTAGCCGTCTACGTCTTCCGCCTGGAGCGGGCAACGGTCGAGATCGTCGGGCACCGCGTCGTTGTCGCTGTCCTTGACGAGATCCGGGCATCCGTCCTGATCCATTTCGCCGTCGAAATCCTCCGGCTCGTTCGGACACTTGTCCTGGGCATCGGCGATGCCGTCCTGATCGTTGTCCAGGTCCGGGCAACCGTCGCCGTCCTCGAAACTGTCCATGTCCTCGGCCAGATCCGGACACTGGTCGTCCGCGTCGGCCAGGCCATCGTGGTCGTTGTCCAGATCCGGGCAGCCATCGGCGTCCTCGAACCCGTCGAAATCTTCCGGGGTGTCGGGGCACCCGTCGACCTTGTCGGCGACCTTGTCCCGGTCGGAGTCGCGGGCGACGATCTCCGCCATGTAATTGAACGCCATCCACACGCCCCAGTCGGGCGGGTTGATGCCGGACGGCGTGTCACCCGAGTTCAGATTGATGTCCGCCGCGAGTTCGAGCGAGGAACCCTTCCCGCCCTTGAACTCGACGCCAGGGGTGAGCGTGTAGGTGCTCGTGCTCACCGTGGCATTCGGGGGCAGGTCCACGTCCATCAGGTCCTGCCAGTCGAATTCGACGAAGAAGGTCACCTGCGGCGCCGGAAACTCGATGCCGGCTCCGAACAGGAAGGCGTCGTTATAGGAATCGTTCTCGGTCGTCGGCGTGGCGGGATAACCGGGCGGGGCGAACCCGTTCGAATCGGGGAATTCCGGCAGGAAGGTCCCGTAGCCGAAGTCCTCCTGCTTGTTGAATCGGTAGCCGGCGTTGACGTGGAGTCGCGTCGGCACGAACGACTGCAGGTCGCTCAAGTCGATCGTCGCCAGGCCCAGCACCGTGATGTCGTTCGAGTCGGTGGTGAAGCCGCGGTCCTTGCTCCCGGTCGGAAACGTCACGTTCCCGTACGCGCCGAGCTTGAACGTCTCCGAAGGCAGAGGGAGGCACAGCTTCGCGGACACATCCGTATCGCCGATGCCGCCGCGCGTGTAGGTGTCCAGGTCGTACGCGCCCTTGTCCTGCGCGGTCCGCACCCAGCTGCGCGCGTCCAGGTTAGCCCCGATTTCGAAGAAGTCGGAGAGCGCGTAGGTGGCGCTCACGCGCGCGATGAACGTGTGATAGTCGACGACGGCGTCCCCGTTCAGAGAATCGGAGAGGGGGAAGAAGCCGCCGGGGGTCAACAGCTCGTTGTCCTGCTTTCCATAGTTGGCGGAAAGCTGGAAGCTGAGCGTGCCCTTCTGAAACGTGTCGGCCGAGCGAACCCGAATCAGCCCGCGCGTGCCGTTGTAGGCGACGCCGGCCTGGGCCGCCGCCGGGAGGCACGCGAGGCATGCCGCCGCGACCAGCGTCCAGCCGAACCCGCGCGCACGAAGACTACCGTGCATAATCGAACCGTCTCCTTTCCGGCCACTCGCCCGGGGAATCCCGCGGGTCAATGCAAGAACCTTTCCAACCATTCCGTGCCATCGCGGGAAATACCGGGTCCTCCCCGGCCATCCATCCCGCTACGGCGCCTCGCCCGGAGCCGAATCCGCCGGCCCGGGCGCCTCGCCGGAGCCCTCCTCCCCGGCGCGCTTGCACTCGTCGATGTAGTTCATACGCAACTCGAACAGCACCTTGTCCAGGATCTCCGCCTCCCCCGGCGTTCGGCCCGCCTGGGTGCGCGCCTGCAGCATTTCGATCATGTCGATCGACAGCCGCGCCTGTTCGAGGTCGCGCTCGATCTTCCCGGTGACGGGGTTGGCGATCTTCCCCATCTGCTGCATCGCGGCGAACTGAAACATCGCCACCAGCTGCACGAACAAGACTTCGTTCCGCGACGGTTCCGCCATGACCACACTCCGTGTGCTCCACACCCGGAGCACGGGTGATGATAGGAACGCGACAAAAAACGTGTCAAAGCAAAATCGGGCTATTCGACCTCGCGCCGCGTCGCGATCCACACCAGAATCGCTTCCACCTCGCGCGACGCGTTGGTGTACGCGTGCGCGAGCGTGGCGTCGTAGTGCGCCACATCGCCCTCGGCGAGCTCCATCGACTGGCCGCCCGCGTCCACCCGCACGCGTCCGGAAATCGCGACCACGGCCTCGGCGCCGTCGTGTTCGTGGCGGGCGCCGCGGTGCGACCGCCCCGGGGCGAGCACCACGCGCGCAACCTGCAATCGCCCGCCCGGGATCGACGTGGTCAAGCGCTCGATGTGCGCGGCGCCCCCCGCGCGCGATTCGCGCACCCGGTTCTCCGCCGACACCAGCGACACCTCCGCCAGCTCGACTTCCTCCAGAAAGAACGCGGTGCGACGACCCAGCGCGCGCGCGATCCTCGCCAGCGCACCGACCGTCGGCGTGGTCTCGCCGCGTTCGATCTCGGAGACGTGTGTCGCCGACACCCCGGAGGCTGCTTCCACCATCTTGAGCGTCAGGCGCCGCTCCTGACGCGTGCGCTTGATCCGGGCGCCGAGCCCGGATTCGCTCCCCGGCCCCGGCGTCATGCCGGAACCCGCGGCGAGGTCGCGCACAAGAGGCGCGCACCGCCGGTTCCCACGCTGCGCAGCTCGCTCGCTTCGCCCGGGGCGAAGTGACAGGCGTCCCCTTCCTTGAGCGTCAGTCGCTGCGCGCCGGTTTCCAGCTCGACGGCCCCGCGCAACACCAGCACGAATGCCTCGCGCGCGCCGGCCGGCACGCGGCCGCCTTCGGTCCGGCCTCCCGGCAAGTCGATTTCGAACAGCGAGAGATCCTCGACGTCGATGGGGTGCGACAGGCGCTGGAAGGTGACGCCGCCCTCGACGAACGCGCCGCGATCGCTGCGGCGCACCAGACTCACGCGCGGCGACGCGTCGTCCTCCACCAGCCGCGCCGCGTCTTCGCCGAGCGCGCGCGCGATCCGGACCAGCGCCCCGACGGTCGGGGAGGTCTTGCCCCGCTCGATCTCGGAGAGATGGGTGGCCGAGACGTTCGACTTCGCCTCCACCTGTTTCAAGGTGAGGTTGCGCGCGAACCGCAGCCGCCTCAACCGCTCTCCCAACTCCGATGGAACCATGCGTCACCGCTCCCTCGAGCACGATGATACCGGCGAGATTCCGCAATCGCGAAGATCGCATCGATATCGTGGCCGATATCCGGTATAGTTGGCGCCAGTCTCGTCGGGTCCCGCGCGCGGTGTCAAGCGCGAACGACGAGCCCGCCGATTCCGATCGATGGATGTCTTCGTCATCAGATTCAGTTCGCTGGGCGACTGCGTGCTCCTGTGCCCACTGCTGGAACGCCTCAAGCATGCGGGCGCGGGCGAAGTCGTCGTGCTCACCAAGCGGGCGTACGCCGATTTGTTCGCGGCGGCACACGGCGTCGATCGCGTCGTCGCCATCGACGAAGGCACGACCCTGCGCGACCTCGTCGGCATCGCGAAGGAGTGGCGCTCCCGCGAGACGACGGTGATCGACGCGCACGCCAGCTGGCGCAGCCGGGTGGTGGCGGCCCGTATGGGCGGCGCGGCGGCCCGCATCGAGAAGCACACCGGCTCCCGTCTGAAACTGATCGTCTTTAAGCGAACCGTCGCCCTTCCCACCATGCTCGAGCGTTACGCGGCGCTGGGAGCCGCGGCCGGCGCCGGGACCGCGCCGCTCTCGCCGGGCGGCCTCGGGATCGACCCGGATCTGGACCAGCGCGCGGAACGCGCCATGCGCGGCGACACACCGTTTGTGGCGGTGGCCCCGGGGAGCCGCTGGCCGTCGAAGCGCTGGCCCGGCTACGCCGCGGTGTGCGCCTCGCTCGCGGAGTCGGCCGTTCGCATCCTGCTGGTCGGAGACGAGCGCGACCGCGCCGCCGCAGCGCCCATCGCCGCCGCGCTCGGGGACCGGTGCGTCGACCTGACGGGGCGGGCGCGGCTGATGGAGGCCGCGGCGCATATCGCGCGCTGCCGCGCGTTTCTCGGCAACGATTCGGGGCTGATGCACCTGGCCGAGGCGGTGGGCGTGCCGGTGGTGGGGCTGTTCGGGCCGACGGTGCGCGAGTTCGGCTATTTCCCGTCCCTCCCCCGGAGCCGCACCATCGAACGCCGCCTCGCGTGCCGGCCGTGCTCGCGCAACGGTTCTACCCCGTGCCCGAAAGGCTCGGTCGAGTGCCTGCGGGACATCCCGCCGCACGCCGTGGTCGACGCGCTGGCCACGCTCTTCGACGAGTCGGCCCCGCGGCGCGTGGTGCTCGAGTGACGATGAGCCTCCCCCGCGGTGTCTATAACATGGTGTTTCCCGCGGCGGGCGCGCTGGCGCACGCGAGCGCGTGGTTTCTCCCGAAAATGCGGGAAGCGATGGCCGGCCGGCGCGGGTACCGCGCGCGCTGGGAGGCTCTCCGCCGCGACCTTCCCGCGCAACCGGTGTGGTTCCACGTCGCCAGCGTCGGCGAGTTCGAGCAGGCGAGACCGGTCATATCGGCGCTCGAGCGAGCGCGGCCCGACGTGCCGGTCGTGCTGACCTTCTCCTCGCCCTCCGGCTACCACTTCGCCCGCCGGAAGGAGACCGTCGGCGCGGGTTCGATTCGCTTCATCGACTATCTCCCCCTCGACTCTCCGCGCGCGATGCGCTTCTGTCTGGACTGCGTCAACCCGCGCGCGCTCGTGCTGGTCAAGTTCGACATCTGGCCCAACCTGGTCTGGGAAGCCAGCGATCGCCGCATTCCGATCCTCCTGATCGACGCCACCTTGAGCGCGTCGTCGCGCCGCCTCTCGGTCGCGGGCCGCTGGCTCTACCGCGACCTGTACCGGCGCATCGACCGCATTCTCGCCATCAGCGACGACGACGCGCGTCGGTTCGCCGCGTCGGTGCCCGGGCCCGATCGGATCGACGTGACCGGCGACACGCGCTTCGACCGCGTGATGGAACGCTGGCGCGCGCGCCAGGGAGTGAAGCTTGATTTTCTGAGCGACAGCTCGCCCACGCTGATTGCCGGGAGCACGTGGCCGCCCGACGAAGTCCGGCTCCTGCCGGCGGTCGCGCGGCTGCTACGCGAACACGCCGCGCTGCGCTTCGTGGTGGTGCCGCACGAACCCACGCCGGAGCACGTGGAGAAGCTGCGACGCTGGGCGGGCGCCGAAGGCTTCGCGGCGGGCGCCGCGAGCACGGGCGCGGCCGGGGCGCGCGTCGTGATCGTCGACGTGGTGGGGATCCTGGCGGAAGCGTACCGGGCAGCCCACGTCGCCTACGTCGGCGGCGGTTTCACCACCGGCGTGCACAGCGTAATCGAGCCGGCGATCGCCGGCATTCCCGTGCTCTTCGGCCCTCGCCACGACAACTCGTTCGAGGCGCTCCAGCTGGTCGCGCGCGGAGGTGCGGTGCCGATCCAGACCGCCGACGACGCCCACGCCGCGCTCGCGCGCTACTTCACCGACGAAGCCGCGCGCGCAGCGGCGGGCCGCGCGGCGCGCGCGTACGTCGAATCCCAGCTCGGGGCCACGGAGAAATGCATGGCGGCCCTCGCCGCCTACCTGTAATATTTCGAGCGGCGGCCCTTTCCCGCCGTTCCCATGGTCCAACTCGCTCCCCCCAGGTTCATCCAGATCGAGACCACGCTCGCGTGCAACGCCGAGTGTCCGTTCTGCTCGCACGCCACCCTGACCCGCCGTCCGCGGCGCATGGAAGACTGGGTGTGGAAGAAGATCATCGACGAGACGCGGGGGCTCGACATCACCTACCGGCCGTTTCTCATCAACGAGCCGCTCGCCGACCATCGCCTGGGCGAGATCATGCGCTACATCCGCCGGGACCCGACCGCGAAGATCGAGCTCAACTCCAACGGCGAGCTCATGAAGGAAGAGCGCGCGCTCGAGATCCTCGACGCCGGCATCGACATCATTCGTTTTTCCATCGACGGTTTCAGCGAGGAGACGTTTTCGAAGTCGCGGGTCGGGCTGGACTACCAGCTCACCGTCGAGCGCACGCGCCGCTTCGTCGAGCTCGCGCGTGAGCGGGGCGGGGCCGGGCACGTGGAGGTCCGGATGATCTCCATGGACCACAACCGGCATGAGCAGGAGGCGTTCGTCGATTTCTGGACGAAGGCCGGCGCCGTCGCCGTCACCACGGATCTCTACACGTGGCCGTGGGAGCCGGGGGTGAAGCCGGCGCGGGTGCCGTGCAAGAAGGTGCTCAAGGAAATGTTCTTCTTCGTCAACGGCAAGGCGACCTTGTGCTGCTGGGATTCCCACGAGCGCGGCGTGGTCGGGGACGTGACGCGGGAGCACGTGCTGGACATCTGGAACGGCGAGCTCAACCGCCGTTACCGCGACTTGCTGGCGAAGGGGCGCCGCGAAGCGATCCTGCTATGCTCCAACTGCGAGGCCTACCAGCACCACTACTTCGAGGGATTTCCGTCGCCGGCGCCCGCCGGCCAGGCATAGCGCCCGCGCCGCACCACGCGCGGCGAGTTCCCGCACAGATCCACCAGCGTCGACGGAGCGCGGTCGTGCGTGTCGCCCAGCACGATCAGGTCCACTTCGGCGCCGAACTCGCGCCGGATCGCGTGCGCGTCGTCGAGCGGTTCCTCGCCCGCGCGATTGACGCTGGTGGAAACGATCGGCTCGCCCAGCTCCTCGATCAACGTCGCGCAGCGTCTCGAGCGCGGGAACCCGAATCGCGACCGTCGGCCCCACCCACGCCGGGCACGCGGGCCCGGCGGGAAGGATCACCGACAGGGGAGCCGGCCACATGGTCGAGAGCGTGTCGCGCGACGCACAGCCGAACGACCGCACGAAACGCCCCGCCATCTCGACCGAGGAGGCGAGCAGGATATAGCGGCGGTCGTTGGGTGCGCGCTTGGCGGCGGAAATCCGGCGCACCGCGTCCTCGGCGGACAGCCGCGCGCTGAACCCGAAGAGCGTGTCGGTGGGGAGAACCACCACGCCGCCGCGTGCGAGGGTTTCGCGCGCCAGCTCCCGCGCGCGCACGTCGTCGATGGCGCCTGCGATCGAGGCGTCCCGGCTCATCCGGCGCGCAGCTCCTCGCGGTACACCCGCAGCCGCTCGGCGATCTTCGCGTCCGCGAGGGCGAGGATCTGGGCGGCGAGGATGGCGGCGTTCTTCGACCCGTTGGAGCCGACACCCACGGTGGCGACCGGAATTCCGCCGGGCATCTGCACCATCGACAGGAGCGCGTCGATGCCGGACAGCGCGCCGCCGGGAATCGGCAGCCCGATCACCGGCCGCTGCGAGATGGATCCAATGACCCCGGGGAGCGCGGCGCTCAACCCGGCCGCGGCGATGAACACCTGCGTGCCGCCGGCGTCCGCCGCGCGCACGTACTCGTGCAGCGCCTCCGGCTGGCGGTGCGCCGAGATCACCTTCAACTCCCAGTCGATCCCGAACCGATCCAGGAGGTCGGTGGTCGCCTTGAGGTGACCTTCGTCGCTCGAGCTGCCCAGGAGAATCGCGACCCTCGGAGTCTTCGCCATACTACCTCTTCGTCCTTTCCGTCGAAGCCGCCAGATGGCGCCTTCCAATATCCTTCCGGTAGAACGCGCCCGCGATGCGCACGCTCGCCACCGCGTCGTACGCGGCCCCGACCGCCGACGGCAGTCCGTCCGCCCACGCCGTCACCGCGAGCACGCGCCCGCCGGCGGTGACCACGCGGCCGTCCTGCGCGCGCGTGCCGGCGTGGAACACCGCCACGTTTTCGCCGCGCACCTCGTCCAGCCCTTCGATGGGAACGCCGGTATCGTACTGATCCGGGTATCCGCGCGAGGCCACCACGACCGCGGCCGCGCTGCGCGCGAAGGTGTCGACGCGGTCCGGAACCCGCCCGGCGGCCGCGGCGGCGAACAGCTCCGCCGCGTCGTCCTTGAGCAGCGGCATCAGCGCCTCCGTCTCCGGATCACCGAAGCGCGTGTTGAATTCCAGCACCCTCGGCCCGGACGACGTCCACATCAGGCCGGCGTAGAGCGTGCCGGTGAAGGGACTGCGCTCCGCGATCATCCCCTCGAGGACCGGTTCGACGACGGCACGCCGCACGAGGTCCAGGTCGGCGGGCTTGATCCACGGCACCGGCGCGATCGCCCCCATGCCGCCGGTATTGGGTCCGGTATCGCCGTCGAACGCGCGCTTGTGATCCTGCGAAGCGGGCAGCACCACCGCGCGGTCGCCCGCGCAGATCGCGTGCACCGACACCTCTTCGCCGGAGAGAAACTCCTCGACCACCACCCGTCGGCCCGCGTCGCCGAAGCGCCGCTCCACCATCATCTGGTCGATGGCGCGCGCGGCGGCGGCGTGGTCCGGCGCGATCACCACACCCTTGCCGGCGGCGAGCCCGTCCGCCTTGACGACGACCGGAGCGGCGAGCGATCGCGCAAAGTCTTTCGCGCGTGCGGCGTCGTCGAAGACGGCGAAAGCCGCGGTCGGGATGCCGTGGCGGCGCATGAAATCCTTCGCGAACGCCTTGCTGCCTTCCAGGCGCGCGGCGGCGGCGGTGGGGCCGTAGCACGCGACCTTCGCCGCGCGAAATCGGTCGACCAGTCCCGCGGCGAGCGGTGCCTCGGGCCCGACCACGGTGAGGTCGACTTCCCGTTCGCGCGCGAAGGCGAGCAGCCGCTCGACGTCGGTAGCCGGGATGTCGACGTTCTCTGCGATGGCGGAAGTCCCGGCGTTGCCCGGCGCCACGAACAGCGCCGTGACGCGGGTGGAGGAACGGATCGCCCACGCGAGCGCGTGCTCGCGCCCGCCCGAGCCGACCACCAGAACTCTCAAGACGCCGTCCCCGGCATCGACGCGGCGATCTTCTCGATCGCGCGCCGGATGTTCGCCTGCGAATTCGCATACGAGAGGCGAATGAACCCCTCGCCGTGGGTGCCGAAGGCCGTCCCCGACAGCACCGCGACGCCGGCCTTGTCCATCAGGTGATTCTCCATCTCCTTGGAGGTTCGTCCCGTGCCGGTGATGTCGGGGAACACGTAGAACGCGCCCGCCGGGCGGTGGCAGCGGAAGCCCGGAATGCGGTTCAGCCCGTCCACGATGAGGTCGCGGCGCAGGCGGAATTCCTGCACCATCCGGGTCACACTCTCCTGCGGGCCGCGCAGCGCCTCGATCCCCGCGATCTGCGTGAAGCTGGCGGTGCAGCTGTTGCAATTCGTGTTGAGTTTCGCGACCTTCAGCGCCATCTCCTTCGGCATGACGCCGTAGCCCAGACGCCACCCGGTCATGGCATAGGCCTTGGAGTGACCGTCGAGGATGATGGTGCGCTCGGGCATGCCGGGATACGCGTACGGGGTCACGTGCTCGCCCTCGTACATGATCCGCGAATAGATCTCGTCGGAGAGCACGTAGAAATCGTGCTTCACCGCCAGCTCGGAGAGACGCGCGACCGTTTCGCGCGAGAGGATGGTACCGGTCGGGTTGTGGGGCGAATTGATGATGACCAGTTTGGTCTTCGGCGTCACCAGTGAGGCCAGGCGCTCGGGGTCGATCGCGAACCCGTCCGCGGTTCGCAGCGGAATTGGCACCCGCGTCGCCCCCACGTAGTCGATCATGCTCTCGTAAATCGGGAACCCGGGGTTGGGATAGATCACTTCGTCGCCGGGGTTGAGCAGTGCGAGCGCGGTGAAGAAGATGATCGGCTTGGCACCCGGCGTAATGACGACCTGCTGCGGATCCACCGACACGCCGCGTTGCGCGCTCACGTATTGCGCGACCGCTTCCCGCGCCTCCGGCATGCCCGCCGACGGTCCGTAGTGCGTGAAGCCGGCCTCGATCGCGCGAATCCCGGCCCGCTTGATGTTCTCGGGTGTGTCGAAGTCGGGCTCGCCGATCTCCAGGTGGATGATCTCGCGCCCCTTCGCTTCCAGGGCCCGGGCCCGCGCGAGCACCTCGAAGGCGGTCTCGGTGCCCAGATGGTTCATGCGCTGTGCAAATTTCATGGTCGTCGCGTAAGCCGTTGAAAACATGACGGTAGCAAGCGACGCCGTGCTTGTCAAAAGGGATTTGTCGCCGCCGGGGCGCCGCTAGAACGCCAGCGACGCGAAGAAACGAAGCGACGCGTCGGAACGCCCGGAGCACGATCCCTGCGCGCCGAGCCCCGCGTGGGCCCCCAGCGCGACCCGCACCGACGCGATCACCCCGGTGCCGCTGGCGGAGGTGGCGGTGAACGCGCTCGAGCCCACGAGGCCCGCGTTCGAAACGTACGCCACCTGTCCGCCGCGCAGCGCGAGGGCGCTTGCCCGCACCCGCGCGTCGAACGCACCCGCGCGCAACCGTCCCGCCCACGTCACCACCAGCCCGGCGGCGGCGCCCGCGTCCCGGATCACCTCCAGACGGTACTGGTTCTCGACCGCGAGCGTCGGCGACAACGCATCGCGCGTGGACAGCGATACCCGCGCCCGCAGCTCGTCGTCGCGCGTGATGGAAGCGGGAACCACGAACGGCCCGGGCGGCGCGGACGTCTCCTCGTCGCGCGTGAAGCGTACCCCGAGCTCGAGTCCGACCCGTGTGCTCACCCGCCACGCGCCGGACCACTCGACGCGCCGCCGGTGCGCTTCCGCGCCGGATCGCCGGCGCGTGCTCACCAGGAAGACCGTCCGGCTGGTTGCGGCGGCCCACGCGTCGCGACGTTCGATGGCACCGCCCCAGCGCGCGCTGGGGGTGAGAATTTCGTCCGGCGGAGTCGCGCCGGCGGCCACCGCTGCCCGCCACTGGTGCCGTTCGCCGACCACGGCGCGCGCCAGCGCCCGGGCCGTGCCGTGCGCCAGTCCGGCCTCCGCCGACACCCATCCGCTGTCGGCATGGTGGCCTGCGAATGCGGACACCGCCGTTTCGCGTCGCCGGTCCGCCGCGCGCCACGCGCCGGCGCCGACGCCGGCCGTCGTGCCTCGCGCGCTCCACTCGAGGCTGGTCCACAGCGCGCGCGTGGAGGGGTCGTCGCGAACGCTCCATCCGCCGACCGATATGACGAACGGCTCCATCGCCATCGCCACGCCGGCTCCGACGCTCGTGCCCCATACCAGGGTCGAGGGCACGAGGCGCAAGCCCGCGACGGCCGGCGACGGGCGCGCGTGAAGCTGGGCGTCATCACGACGGTCGGCAAGCAGCGCTCCTTCGCCCACCGTCGGGCGTACGACCCCGGCCACGGCGTGGCGGAGCGTTCCGGACCCCGTCCATTCCACGGCCCCCGACACGGCCGATTCGGTGGTGCGCACCCGCGCCGACGCCCCGCGATACACCGGCGCGCGCGGACGCCACGCGTGTCTCCCCCATCATTGCGTTTGCAATGAACGAGGCGCGGCTGTCGTCATCGACCTGTTCGTCCAGGACCAGACCCGGGTGCTCGTCGCCCCACTCGGCGCGCGTCGTGTCGGACGCGTCCGCGACGCTCCTCGAAATCGGGCGCGGACCGCCGCACGCAGGCACGACGGTGAGCGCCGCGATCCACGCCGCCGCGCGCAGCTTCATCGCGTCCACGTCACCGAGACGCCATGGGAGAGACCCATCACCGCGTGGTGGGCCACCCCGGTCGCGACCTCCACACGATCCATCACGATGCGCGCCGCGACGCGCGAGGTATCGGTGCCGTCGTCGTAGCCTGCGATCAGCCCCAGCCGCGCGTCGGGACGCGCAACCACCGCCACGCCGGCGGCCACCACCCGTGACCCGTCGAAGCGCAGCGACCCCACGACGGTGGCCATCGCGCCCGCGCGTCCCAGAACCGCGACGGATACCGACGTCGACCGCACGAACGCGCCCGACATCGCTTCGACGTCGGCGACCAGGGAGACCGGGCCGAGGTCGGCGCGCGAGAACGCGCCGCCTAGCAGCGAGCGCTCGGAGAGGACGCCGCGCAGATCGACTTGCTCGACACCGGCCCGCATCCCACCCTGCCACACGCCGGCGTGGGCGTGCCCGGCTTCGACCACCACGCGCGTGTGGCCGCCGACCGGCGAATCGATCTGGGCCAGCTCGATCCGGAGCATTGCTGGACCGAGCATTGCTGCGGATTGCACGCCGACGACGCGCAGACCGGCGATGCCGAACAGCTCCGCGTCGGCGACCTCGACGCTCCAGCGCCGGGGCTCGTTCCCTTCGACTGCACCCGGGTAGAGGGCCGTGCGCACCCCCACCGCGCGGTCGACGACACTCGGAAACGTCACCTGCGCGACGGCGGATCCCGCCAGAAACGCCGAGGCCACTGCGGCGAGCACTCCCCTACTGTCTCCGCGCCGCACATCCCACCACCACCTTCTCCACGCCCGCGCGCGTGCCATCGGACAAGAGCGCCTCGCACGCCACCACGTAGATTCCGGGAGGCACGATCCGTCCCATCGCGTCGCGGCCGTCCCATACCATCAAAGTCGGAAACGCCGAGGCGGCGCCCAGCTCCGCCACGCGCCGCCCGTCGAGGTCGTAGACGCGCGCCACGACCCGCGCCACCGCTGACCCCGGGTGCATTGCCACCCGAAGCAGTTCGCCCTCGTGCGGGGCGAACGGGTTGGGCGACGCGTCCACGCCGCCGGCACGGGGCGCGTCGTAGAGCGACGCGGAATTGGCAATGGCCGGTGAGCAACCACTCGCCGACGACGAGAGCCGCCACACGGCCGGGCCTTTTCCGACGAAGAGGTCGACGCGCTCGAGGCTGCGACCGGCGAGCGAACTGCCGATGGCGGGATATGCGACGGCATCCACCGCGATCCCGAGCGGGTCGAGAACCACGACGCTGTCGGCGACCGCGCCGCCCGAGCGGTTGAACGTCGGCCATGTGCCGGCCACACCGACCACGCGGGACGGCGGGGCGGACGGCGCACAGGCGAGCAGGCCCGCGGGATCCGGCGTCACCGCCACCACCGCACCCGGCTCCAGGACGAACACATCCACCGCGAGCCGCGCGGGCCGGGCGCGCGTATCACGGAGCGAGAAACCGGCGAGGTCGATGGGCACCTCGCCGGCGTTCATCAATTCGACGAACTGGGGGCACCCGTCGCGCGGCGAGCTCCACACTTCGCTCACCAGGAGCGGAATTCGCGCGGCGCGACGCACCAGCGCCACCGCGTCGTTGGCCGCGCGCTCGTCCGGCCCGTAGCGCGTGCGGATCGAGAGCCAGTGGTAACCCGGGCCCAGGGCGACGTGCGCGAGCGTCTCAATCGACGCGCCCGGCGCGATGGCGAACGCGTTCGGCGCGCCGTCGAATGTCGTCGCACCGGCCGACGACGAATCGCGGCCCGAGACCTCCACCGCGCCAGCGGGCACGGGCTCGATGCCGAGGTTCACGATCAGCAGTCCCAGCCGCTCACGCCCCGGGCCGTCGCGCCCCGCGCGCGACGGAGTTCCGCTCGCGAGTGCGAGCGCCACGTCGTGGCGGGCGACGTTGCGTCTGCCCGGGGTTGGAAACGCCGCCACGAAGTCCGCGTCGTTGTCGTCGGTATCGACGCCGTCGCCCGCGCGGGCCAGCGACTGCCCGGCCGTCACCGCCCGGGCGGCCCGGGTCTCGACGTAGGCGTCGTCGTCGAGGCCGCCGTAGCCGACGACATCGAGCGCGGCGCCCGCAGCGTCCACGATCCGAATCGCGTCCGGCCCGTTCTGTAGCGAGAACGAGCTGACCGCGTCGGGCGGCGGACTCACTAGATCGCCGCCGATCACGAACAGCCCGTCGGCCGCGATCACTCGCCCGGGATCCGCGCGCCAGATCACCGTCCAGCCGGTCCCGGCGCCGTTGTGGAATTCCAGCGTCAGTCCGGCGATGTCGACCGGCAGCGGCCCGCCGTTGATCAGCTCGACGAACTCGTGGCCGGCATCGGCGCCGGGATGGTCATAGTAGAGTTCATTGACGAGGATGCGCGCGGATGCACTTCCCGCGGCGATGCCGTACAGCGCAAACAAGAGAACGTACCGGAGAGACGAGCAGACCACCCCACCACCTCCACCACCCGAACACCACGCGCATGCTATGAGAACGACGCGCGCGAATCAATTTGCACGTGGTTCACACCCGGGGTGAACCTTGTGAACGGTGACAAGTCGTTCGCCTGACGACGGAAGGGCGATATATCGCCCGCAAAGGACAGCGACAGGACCCGCGTGGTTGACTAGATCATGCCGGCGCGTTTGCGCAGGAGCCACTCGCAGGAGAGCAGGGCCAGCACCAGCACGAAAAGGAGCGCGCTGGAGCGCAGCACCGTTTCGGACGTCGTCGGCACGACGCGCGGCGAAACGTCGAGACGATCGGCCACGTCGGCGGCCTGTTCGAGGTTGAGGTAGGCGCCGCCGGTGCGGCGCGCGATGCGCTCGAGCTGCGCCCGATCCTGCTGGGTGCGCTGGAATTCGACCGACGTCTCGGACACACGGATTTCGAGCGCCTTCGACTGGATCGCGCGGTCGGGCAGTTCCGCGCTTCCGCGCACCGTGTAGCGCCCCGGGGGGAGCGCGTCGAGCGCGACCGAGAGCCGGGTGTCGTCGGGACGCTCGCGGCGCATCGGCGTGCGGTCGAGCGGGGTTTCCGCTCCGTTCGCGCCGACGCGGGCCACTTCGACCCACACCGGCGCGCCGGTGACCGGCTGGAGTTTTTCGTTGAAGACCTCGGCGTAGAGCTCCGGCGCCTCGCCGGCGTCGAACACGTTCTTGCTCGCCACCAGCACGAAGCGACCCGATTCCTCCCCGCGCGTGAGCACGTCCAGGAGCCGGGTCATGAGTTCGTCGTACACACCGTTGCTCTCGGCGACGAACTTCCAGCGCCAGAGCGGCCCGGCCGCGATCGCCGCCACCCGTCCCTTGCCCACGGTCGCGTAGGCGAGCGCGGGAACGTTGCGCCCGCGGACCCCGACCAGCACCTCGGCGGCCGCCGTCGGCGCGACCCCGGCGTAGAAGCCGAGGAGCGGCGCGCGTTCCTGCCATTCCGATTGCGACAACAGCGGCACCAGGTCGGCGGTGACTGGGTTGGCAGCGGCCCGCGGGGCCGGACCCACGGACGTGTATTGGAGCGTGAACGAAAAGGGGGCGCTCCCTGCGACCGGCAACACGCCGGCCAGGCGGCCCCACGCCGCGGGAGTCTCGAACAGCGACGAGGGTCCCGGGAGAACCAGCAACCCGCCGCCGCGGTCGGAGACGAAGCGCCGGATGGCGTCCGTGACCGGTGCGGAGAGAAAGTCCTCGCTCACCGACGCGAGCACCACCGCGTCGGCGTCGGCGAGCGCCGCGACGAACTGGTCCGGGCGCCGGGCGCGGCCGATCGGGGCCGCAGGACGCCGGGAGGTGACGAACCACTCGTATTCGAGCGCGGGGTCACGGGTGATCAACGAGGTGAGGAAGGAAAGCTCCCAGCCCGGAGTGAGGTCGACGATCAGGATCTTCGCGCGCGCCTTCTCGGCGTCGATCACGACCTCGCGGCGATTGTTGTCCGGCTCGGCGTCGGCTCCGGCCGCGGAGACGGTGAGCACGAACTCCCGGCGTCCCGCGGCCGCGACATGAACCGGGATGCGCACGGCGGCTTCGACGGCTCCGGCGGCGAGCGAGGTGTCCGCCTCGAACACGCTGCGTTCCCCTTCCGCGAGGCGCAGGTGGATCCGCTTGGCACGGGAACCGGTCGAGGCGACGGTTGCCGTAACGATGGCACGCGAGGGGGCCCTTACCACGGGGCTGTACGCGACGCCGGCGATACGCACGTCGTCCGGAGCCAGGGTATCACCGACGCCGACGGTCCACACCGGCAAGTCGGGCAGCGGCGCGCGTACCAGCGACGGCTCCGTCTCGACCCCGTCTCCAATCGCGACCACGGCACTGACGTGTTCGCCTTCGTAGCGCGCGCCCAGTTCCCCCAGCGAGCCGACCAGATCGCTTCCCTGGCCGTCCGGGCGCAGGGTATCGCCCGCCTCGGGCTCGAGGTGGCCGGCGTAGTGAGCCACGTCGACGCGGGCTCCCCGCGCTTCCAGCCTTCGTCCCAGCTCGGCCGCGGTGCGCTCCGCGGCCGCGAACCGGCTCTCGCCCGCCTTGCCCCCGCCCGCCGGAAGCGACATGCTGGCGGAACGGTCGACCATCACCACCACACGCGCGGGTTCTTCGCGCTGCCCGGTCAGTATCGACCGGGGGTCCATCAATAGCATTGCCAGAATCACCAGAGCGAGCACCCGGAGGGTGAGCAGCAGGGACCGCATCCGGCCCGCGAGGACTGGGATCGTCCGCCAGTACGCGAACAGGGAGACCGCCACGAGCAGCGCCGCCAGGGCGATTACCCAGGCGCGAACCGCGAGGCCGAGGCTGGCGTTGGTTTCGGAAAGCATTCGGGTCGCGCGCCGGCCGGCCGCTACCGGCCCGGAGCCACGACAGTATATACACCCGGGAGCGCCCGGCTATGCCGAAAGCGCAAGAGGAAGGGGAATTGTGCCCGTCACGCGGACGTGTCCGCCACTTTGAACGCTCCGATCGCGTCCTGCGTGGTCGGATAGGCTTCCAGAATCGAGTGGAACTCGAGCAGCTGGAAGACCTCGTGGACGTCGCCGGTCATTCCCGAGAGCTTGAGATCCCCGCCGTGGTTGCGGATGCGCTTGATCTCCCCGATGAAGATGCCCCAGCCCGCGGAGCTGATGTAGTTCACGCCGGAGAGGTCGACGACAATCTTGAAGAGACTCCGGTCGAGCAGCCCGTAGAGGGCGTTCTCCAGCTCGCCGGCGGTCGTGGTGTCGAGGTATCCGCTTACCTTGAGGATCGATACCCCGGCGCTGTTGTTGCCCGAGATGACGCTCACAACGATTCCGTCTACAGACATCGCACCCTTCCTCATCCGGTTGTATACCCCGCCGGGGCCGCCGCGGCTAGTGCCGGCGACCCGACGGGCCTCCCTGCGGACTCGCGTCGCCTGCCACCGCGAAGTCGCGAATTGCGTCCTCGGTGCGCTCGAACGGCTTCAGAATATTACCGAACTCGAGCAGGTCGAACACCTCTCGCACCTCGGGCGACATGGCCGCGAGTTTGATGTCACCGCCGTTGCGCCTGATGCGCTTGATCTCGCTGATGAAGATACCCCAGCCCGCCGAGCTGATGTACGTCACCGCGCCCAGGTTCACGACGATCCGGTAGCAGCTCTCGTCGACGATCCGGGCCAATGTCTCCTCCAGGCCGGACGCATTGGTGGTCTCGATGGTGCCCCGGAGGGTCAGCACGGAAACCGGGTTCGTCGAGCCGGTACGCTCTTCAGTAATGACCAGTTTTTCCATGAGATCAAGTCCCGAACTGCTTCTCGATGCAAGAGCTAGTCCAATAGGGCCTTCAATAGAAAATGTATGCCCTGCCTGTCGTTACCCGACAACTTGAGGTTCTTCTCGGCCTTCCTGAACCCCGGGTTGCGAACCAGAGCGTGCCGGAACGCTTCATGCGCCTTGTCGATGAAGAGTTTGCATTTTGCGGCATAGAGCACCCCCAGGTCGTTCTGTATGTCCGCATAACCGGGGTTCGATTCAAGCGCGACCTTGAGCCGTTCGATCAGGGCGTCGATTTCCTGCTCGGTGAGCTCGTCCGCGCGGAACTTGAGCACCAGGTATATCTCCAGCGACAGGTCCGTCCCGGCCGCCGTGTCCAGTTCCTGGCGAATCTTGGCCAGGCGTTCGTGCACCACGTCGTATTGCTCGCTCTCGGTGGCACGCACCGCCTCGCGAAAGTCCTCGGTGTCCAGCTGGGGCTTGAGCTGCAGGTTGAGCTGCAGGACCCGGCTGAGCCGGGGCCGCAGGTCGCGCGAGAGCTCGTAATCCTGCTTGAGGACGACGTTCAGCGTGAGCGCGAGCGCGATGTTCAGCAGCGCCGACTGATAGTAACGGTTCAGCTCGAGCGCCCGTTCGAACTCGGCCACGGCCTCGCGGCAACGCTCGAGCCGCAGGTAGGCCGTGCCCAGGTCATTATGTAGGTCGGCGTAGTCCGGCGCCAGCTCGATTCCTTTCTGAAACGATCGCAAGGCCTTGTCGTGGTCGCCCAGCGCCAGCAGGCAGTTGCCCAGGATCGAATAGCCGCTCGCGTCCTCTAGCCCGAGCTTGATCGAGCGAATCACCTCCGCCATCGCCTCGCGGTAGAGCTTCTGGCGGAACAGCGCCTCGCCGAGCTTGAGGTGGGCGCGGCCGTCGACGTCCTTCTTCAGACGATCGCGCAGGTCGAGCAGGGACATGAGCCGGGACTTGTACTCGTCGTGCACGCGCCGCACCAGCGGGCGCAGCGATTCCGGCGTGAGCGAGGGGTCGTAGGCGACCGCGTGGCGCGAGAGCATCGTGCCCTCGTGGAACAGGGACGTCACCACCGTCCGCTGCGACGCCACCAGGCTCGACTGGACGTAGTACTTCGTCCCGCTCGAAAGAATCTCGCTACGGTGATCGTAGCCTTCCATCGTCGCTACCTCTCTCATCGCGGTTCCACTATAGCTCGCCCCGCGCGCGCACACAAGCCGGCCCGGCACCCGCGCGTCTTCACGCCACGTCGTCCGGGGTCAGCAGCGTGATCGCGATTCGAATCAGCTCGTCGCGTGACACCTCGCGCCCGCGCTCGGCCAGCCGGGCCCGCACCGCGTCGATGTGCTTGAGCACGGCGGGTGTGAGCCGCACTACCACCTCGACTTCCTTGGCGTCGGGTGAGAGCGGCGAGCGGCCGCGAATCAGCTTCGACACCGTGTCGGAGGCGGCTGCCTCCTTCGCGTCCTCGAACGGGTCGCGCCCCATCGATCGCTTGCGTCGTTCAGGCACGGGACAACACTTCCTCCGTCAACTGGTAGTAGTCGAACGCCCCGCGCGACATGGGCGAATACTCGAAAATGGTCTGGTTAAAGCTCGGTGCCTCGCGCAGCGACGTATTCACCCGGATCACGGTCTTGAAGACGAGATCCTTGAACCGGTCGCGGAGCGTGTCCAGCACGTCGATCGACAGTCGGGTGCGCCCGTCGTAGAACGTGGGCAGGATGCCGAGGATCGAGGTCTGGCGCGTCGAATTGTCGTTGATCTCGTCGATGATCTGCATGGTCTGGCGCGCGCCCGCCTGCGCCAGGTAGTCCATGCTCACCGGGATGATCACCTGGTCGGCGTACACGATCGCGTTGATATTGATGAGATTCACCGTCGGCGAGCAGTCGCAGATCACGACGTCGCATCCGCGCAGGTTGCGAAGCGCCATGTCGAGACGCCGCTCGCGGCTGGTGCGCGACGCCAGCACCATCTCGATCTCGGCCAGGTCGCGCCCGCCGGAATCGATGACGAACAGGTTCTGCCGGGCCTCGATCACGTCGACCTCGCCGTACTGGAGCAGGTCGCACAGCGTGCGCTGCCCCTTCAGGTCGAACGCGATGGCCACGTTGCGCTGTGGGTCGCAGTCGACCACCAGCACCTTCATGCCGCACAGGGCCAGCCCATGGGCGAGGTTGATGGCGGTGGTCGTCTTCCCGGTTCCGCCCTTGGACGTGATGATGGCGATCTTCCTCATGCCGCGTCGTCGTCCTCGTCGCCGTCGTCGGCTTGCTCCTGCTCTGAACCGCCGCGATCGCGCAGCTGCTTGCCGTACTTCTCCCACCCGAGCGCGCGGAGCTTGTGGTCGCGGTCCACGTTTCGGTCTGTCACGGCCGAGTCGATGTCGAGATCGCCGGGCGTCGCCTCGTCGCCGCCGGCGTCGGCGAACTTGCCGCGGCCGAAGACCGGGGGCTCGTGGGGGGCCTCCGGCGGCGGACTCCCGTCGCGTGGCGTGCGGATGCTCGGGGCGCTATCCGCCGGTTTCCGGGTCGGCCGGACGGCCGGCGCGTCGGCTGGCCGGCCCGGCAGGGTCGCCGCACCCGGTCGCTCGCCCAGCACGTCGTCCAGCCCGTCCGCGTGCGTCTCGGGAGCTGCCGGGGCCACCGGCCTGGGCGGCCTGGGCGGCGGGCTGGCGGCAGGTTCCCCGGGACGCTGCTCGCGCACCGCCGCCACCGCCTCCGCGCGGGTGGCGAAGGCCGAAATGAAGGTCCGAAATTCGAGGCACGCGAACACGTCGGCCAGGTCGGTCCCCATGCCCGCCAGCGCCACCGCGCCGGTGGCCTCGAACGCGCGCGCGAACTGCCCCCACCCGCTGCTCGAGATGTACTCGACGCGCGTCAGGTCGAACACGATCGCGCGCGGAGCGCGCGCGAGCTCGCGCGAAAGCTCGTCGGACAAGAGCGACACCGCGGTGGTCTCCACCACGCCCGCGAGCGTGGCCACGCGCACTCCCTCGTCGCCGTCGCTCCATTCGAGGTCCATCCCCGGCGTGCTCGCGAACGAACGCCCGCGGGCCGTCTCCTCGGCGGCGGCCGCCGCCGGGGGCTCGTCCGCGATGGGCGCCGCCACGCGCCGGAAATCGTCGATCGCGTCGGCGAACATGTCGAAGGACGCGAGCACGATGTTGAACCCGAGCATGGTGAACACGTAGTACACGTCGGGGTCCATGCCGAAGAGTTTGATGTCCCCGCCCGCGCGGCGCACCTCGCGCAGGCGCTCGGTGAACACGCCCCAGCCGCCGCTCGACACGTACTCCACGAACGTCATGTCGACGACGACCCGGTTGCGCCCGCCCGCGAGCACCTGGTCCAGCGCGGCCCGGAGCCGCTCGGCGCTCACCGTGTCGATGATGCCCTTGAGCTGGAGCACCGCGATCTCTCCGCGTTCGCCGACGGTGGTGGCTTCGATGCGCAGGCTCTGCCATTCCATCGACGCCCCCGCCGGGGTCCCGCCCGTGTCGATGCCGTGCGACGACGCCATCGTATCGGCGCCCAGGTCGCGCCGGACCGGAGGCGCGCTGACGCGCCGTTGCTCGGGCGGGAGTGCCAGGTACGCGCGCGCTTCCGCGAGGCCGGGAAACGCACGCAGCACGTCGGCGAACCCGAGCAGCTCGTACACGTCGAACACCTCGGTGGTCATCCCGCACAGCACGATGTCGCCGCCGTGGTCGCGGAGCCCGCGCACTTCGCCGACGAACAGCCCCCACCCGCCGCTCGACACGTAGGATGTCTCGCCGAGGTCGACGACGATGCGCAGTGCGCCGGCCACGATCAGGTCATGCAGCTTGCGCTCGAGCGCGGACGAAGACGACGAATCCAGGTGCCCGGCCAGCCGCATCTCTGTGATGCCGTCGGACGACGAAACCGCGATGCCCACGCCCTCGACCCGCTCGGTGATCTCGGCCGGGAGCGGCGCGCCGTCCGGCGCGGACGCGGGGATCGCCGGGGGCGCGACCCCCGGGATCTCGCGCAGGAGGTCGTCGACCAGGTCGCGGCGCGGCGCGGGTATCGGCTCCGCGCCCGGCACCTCGGGCGCCTCACGCCGCAGGCGGTTGCGGCGCAGGTAGTCGAGGCGGAGGTCTTTGGTATTCAAATTGAGCCGCTTGAGCTCCTCGTACACCATGCGCTCGGAAATGTGCTGCGACGGGTCACGGTCGCGGTTGTACTCCTCGGTGATGCGCTTGGCACCGAAATCGGGGTTGGCGGCGATGGTGCGGATGATCGCCTTGCGCGCCTCCAGGCTCACGCGCTTCAAGCTGACGTCGTCGCGCAGGATGTCGTTGCGCAGGCCCCGCTCGCCCATGGTTTCCAGCCGCTTCTTGTACCGGTAGAAGGTCGCCGGGGAGACCCGCATCTGCTGGCAGGCATCCTTCACACTCATGCCCTGCAACTCGACCATGTCGATCAGCTTCTTGCGAATGTCGAAGAGCACGTCGTCCGCCGTCATCTTCTCCTTCACCGCCACGACGGTGATGTCGTCGCTCTGCGGGTAATCCAGCGTGAAGCGCTTGATGTCCAGATCCAGCTTGGCGATGAATTCCTCGGGCGAGAGGTAGCCGTGGGTCTTCACCATGTCCAGCAGGCGCTCTTCGCCGTACTGCTCGCGGCGCTCGTTCATGGCCTCGGTCACGCCGTCGGTGTAGATGACGAGCATGTCGTCCTTCTTGAGGCGGACCTTCTCGACGCTGATCGAGCGGCGGAACAGCGATTCGTCCGGCAGGCTGATGCCCACCGGGAAGCCGCGCGGGTTCAGGAAGAACGTCTCCCGGGTCTCGTGGCGGTAGAGAATCATCGGGTTGTGGCCCGCGCTCGCGTAGCTGATCACGCGGTTCTTGGAATCCAGAATGACGTAGAACATCGTGACGAACATGCCCTTCTTCATGTCGTCGGTCACGAAGGCGTTCATCTTCGACATCACGTCGCTGGCGTTGCGGTTGCCGCGGGCCTCCATGCGCAGCGCGGTCCGGATCATGGTCATGACCAGCGAACCCGGCACGCCCTTGCCGGACACGTCGGCGACCACCACCCCGATGGTGTCGTCGTCGACCTGCACGAAGTCGTAGTAGTCCCCGCCCACCTCGGCCGCGGCCTGGTAGAGCGGCGCGATGTCGTAGCCGCTGATCTGCGGGCGGCGCCGCGGGAGCAACGACTGCTGGATCTGCTTCGCGACCTCGATCTCCTTCTGCATCTTCTCCTGCTCGAGAATCGACGTCTGCGCCTTGCGGAACTTCTCGGTGATCTCGTTGAACACACCGGCGATGGCGCCGATTTCGGCCGGACCCCGGATGTCGAGCTTGCCCTCCAGGTTGCCGTCGCCGATCGCGCGCACGCCGTCGGTGAGCACCTGGATCGGCCGCACGAAGACCTGCACCAGCCCGATGACGAGCACGAGGCCGACTGCGAAAGTCGCCAGCAGGAGCAGCGACGTCTGCAGCCGCGTGTCCCGGATGGCGGCGCTCACGGCGTCCTCGTACACGCCGAGGTGGAGCCGCCCGATTTCGAACGAGCGTCCAGCCTCCCCCTCCACCGTCACCGCCACCGCGACGTCGCGGACGTCCTGATCGCCCTGGCGGTGGCGCGACCACGAGATCGCGCCGTCTTCGAGCAGCAGCTTGCCGGCCGGGGCCTGGTAGGGCTGGAACACTTCGTCGATCTGTCCGGACGCGCGAATATTGCCGGTCGCGTCAACCAGCCGCACGTAGGCCACCTCGTTCGAGCGCGCGACGAGCTTCGAAAGCTCCGCGGTCAAGTTCGTCTGCTCGATCGAGAACTCGCTCGGGTCGGTCAGCACGGGGAGGCTTCGACTCCCGAGGCTCTCCGCCAGCCGCCGTTTCTCGACCCACTGGTTCGCGCGCTGGGCCCCGATGTCGCGCGTCTGCCGGAGGAACACGAATCCCCACAGCACCGCCATCAGCAGGAACAGGCCCCCGCTGGCGCGCACCATGAACTTGAAGCGGAGCGTGCCGCGCAGCGGCATCTTCTCGGGGAGCACCGCGGCCGAGAACGCCGCCTGGCTGCGCTTGGTCAGGATGAGCTCGTTGCCCGCGTCGGTGGTGCGGTACTCGACCCCGTCCATCAGGCGGTTGATGAGGAATACGCCGAGCCCGCCCTTGCGCCCGGTCTCGACGTACTGGTCGAGGTCGGGGTCCTTGACGCTCGAGAAGTCGAAGTTCCGGCCCCGGTCCTTCAGGTGGATGCGCACGCGGCCGGAATCGATCTCGGCCACAACGGTGATATCGCCGCCGGCCGTCTCGTACGCGTGCTTGATGATGTTGGTGCAGGCCTCGTCGACGGCGAGCTTGGTGTTCGAGACCTCGCGCGGGCTGAAGCCCGCGTCCTCGCACACCTCCACCACGAAGTCGCGAACCCGCCCCAGCTGCCCTTCCTCCGCCGCGACCGTGAGGTCGCGGACGTTGGGCTTCCGCTCCAGCATCGCCGCCGCGCGCGCCATGGCTAGCGCTGCCCCTCGACCTTGCGCACGCGCTCGCGCGCCTCCTCGATGGACCGCTGGACGCTTTCGTTGGTGGGATCGATCTCGAGGATCTTCTCCCATTCCGCGATCGCCTGCGCGTACTGGTCCCTGGAGAAGAACTGCATGCCGGCCAGGTAGAGCTCGCGCACCCGCGACTTCTCGGCGTCGGTGAGCGGCGTGGTGCGCCGCTTGGTCAACGCCATGAGTTTCTTGGCGTCGGCGTGGTCGGGCTGCAGAGTCAGGAGCTCGCGCAGGTCGGTCATGGCGCCCTGGTAGTTGCCAGCGTTGTACTTGGTGAGCGCGTCGTTATACAGCGTGACGATGCGGAGCTTGCGCTGCGAGGCCGCGTAGTCCTGGCTAACCGACTCGATCTGCTTGCGGATGCGCGCGATCGACGTGCGGGCATTCGCGTTGTCCGGTTCGTATTGCTGCACGTTGTTCCACTCCGCGATCGCCTCGGTCAGGCGGCCGTCGCGTTCTAGCTGCTGCGCGCGTTCGGAGTGCGCACGGATCCGCTCGTTGATCTTCGCATTGGTTTGATCCAGGTAGTCGTGGGCGCCCACGTTGAGCGAATCGATCGCGAGGATCGCGTGCCACTCGGTGCGCGCGCCGATCATGTCGCCCTCGTTGAACAGGTCGAGCCCGCGGGCGAAGCGCGTGCGAATCACGGCCTGGTTCCCCAGGTCCCGCACCGCCGCCGCCTGCTGGGCCAGCACCTGCTCGCGCGCCGCGTCGCGGGCCGCGGCCGCCTCCGCGTCGTCGGGCACGAATTCGAGGACGATCAGCCACTGGTTGAGGGCTCCGGCCCAGTCGTCGCTCGCCTCGAGCGCGCGCGCCTTCTCGCGGTGGGCGTTGATTCGCGTCTCGAAGGTGCGCTGGATGAGCAGCCGCTCGTCCTCGGCGCGCTGCGCCTCGATCGCCTCGCGCTTCTCGTCGAGGGTCTGGCCGAAGCGGCCGGTGAAGGTCACGGCCTGGTTCGAACCGCTCTCGTCACGCGAGTAGAATGCATAATCCACGCCGTAGTTGAACGCCCCCACGCCGAGCCCGAACGTGGGCGTGTCGTCGTCGAATCCGACCCGCAGCGCGACCAGCCGCGAGAACACGTACTCGGCGCCGGCGTGGAAGCGCCCGTCGGCACGCTCCGGGAGATCGTACTGCAGCATGAGCCGGAGCGCGGACCCGTTGTCGAACCTGCGCGTGTACCCGGCGCCGGCCAGGATGGTTCGATCAACCGTGTCGTCCTCGAGGTCGAGCTTGTACTGGGCGCCCACGATGTCCTGCAGGTTCACTCCCAGGGAAAGCGATCGCGCCCCGTCGGGTATGTAGCGGAAGCCGATGTCGACGCCGGGCGCCGTGCTGCTGAACGGATCCACCTGCTGGCGGCTGATCTTGAAGGTCGCCCCCGCGGCCAGATTCCCGAACATCCACCCGAAATGGCGCTCGGCCGCGTAGGAGATGAGGAACTGGCTCTCGCTGGCGTTACCTTCGCCGAGCGGGCGGCTGAACTCGTCGTACAGATCAAAGGTGGTGCCGACGTTCATGTAGCCCACGCCGAATGCGCCCGCCGAGAGGGTCGGGTAGACGAAGCCGAAGTAGGTATAGCCCGCCCCGGTGAACTCCCCGTAGAGCGGCATGTACATCGCCATGAACTGCATCGACTGCACGTTGCGCAACGACGCCGGGTTCCAGTACACCGAGCTGGCGTCGTCGGCGAGGCTCACGAATGCCCCGCCGAGACCGATCCCACGCGACCCGGCGCCCAGCTTGAACGTGCTCGCGGTGCCGCCGTCCTGCGCGAAGGTGGGCGTCGTCAGCGCGACGAGCGCGGCGAGCAGCGCAACGATCACAACGCTCTGGTTTCTCACTTCGCCACCGCGATTCGGAACTTGGCCGACTTCGAGCCCGCGTTCAGCACGCACACGTAGACGCCGTTGCGCACGACTTCGCCCTGACCGTTGCGGCCGTCCCAGGTCGTCTCCTGCGGCCCGGCCTGGGCGCGCGCGTCGCCCGAGGGAATCGTCTCTTCGTACACCAGGTCCCCGGTCAGCGCATAGATCTTGAGCGAGACGTCCGCCGGAGCGTCGAGGAAGTACGCGATTCGCGTCGCCTGCGATCCGGCGCGGAACGGATTCGGATAATTGTGCGTGTACTCCTGGAAGTTCCCGCTCAACACCACCAGCGATTGCGAGGTGACCTGCCCGTCGAGCGGCTGTCCCTGCGCATCGGTCACCCCGAGCGGGAGCGTCGAGGCCGGGTCTCGAACCACCAGGCCACCCGATCGCACTCCCACACGAATCTCCGTCTCGCGCGGCTGCGCGTCCAGATCCAGCGCCACCACCGCGTTGACCGACGCGTTGGGCGCGATCGTGCGATCCGCGCCCCCACCCAGGAGCGAGACCACGATCGGGTTGGTGGCGGGACTGGTGACCACGTAGGGCTGCGCACCGCCGAGGTCGATCTGGAGCCGCGCGAGCGTCGCCCCCACCGAAGCGGCCGAGAGCGGCTGGCCGTTCTTGCCGATCACGGTGATCGCAATGGTGTCGATCTGGGCATCGTTCACGCTGGGGTCGCTCGCGTTGTACGCGATCTCGACGCCCAGGAGGGTCACGTCGGCCGCGCCCGCGGGCACCACGCCGGTATTGATCCCGAGACTCTGCGACACGTTGCGCACCGCCACCGCGGCGCCTTCGGTCACCATGGCGATATTCGCGGTCCCGTTCGCCACCTGGGCGGGAAGACCGCTGTTTTCGTCGGCGGGGACGGCGGAGATCGTCACCGCGATCTGGTCGGGCCCGGACGGCTGCAGCGCGGCGTTGACATCCCACGCCACCGGTGTGCCCACCACGAACGGCTTCGCGACGGTTTCTCCACCCGCGAGCGTGTACCCGGGCGGGAGGCCGATCGAGAGCTGCCCGCCGGCCGCCACGCCCGCCGCGCCGGCTGCATTGGTCACGTTCGCCGTGACCGTGAACGGAACCCCCACGCCGACCGCGTTGTCCGTGGCCTCCGGTGGCGCGGTCACACTCGCCGCCACCGAGAGCGAGGCGCGCGGCACCGTCGTGACGGCGACCGTGTCCGCGACGGAAGGCACCGGGTTCTGCGAGTTCTCGTCGATACCCGCGAAGGTCACGACCGCGTCCGCCGCGCTCGCCGGCAGGCCGGGCGCAATCACGCTATACGTCACCGACAACACGCCGCCAGTTCCGTCGCCAAGGTCCCGCACCGGCCCCCCACTCGTCACGATATACCCCGCGGGCAGTGCCAGCGTGGCGGTAACGTTGTCCGTCGTCGAGGTCGCGGTCACTGCCGCCCGCAACGAGAAGGTCTGGCCCACGCTCACCGTGTCGTCCACCGCACCCGCCGGACTGGTCGCCGACAGGCTCGGAGCCGAGAGCGCGCCGCCCGTCGCCACCGTGATCGACACCTGGTCGTCCGGCTGCGACGAGAATGCCGGCGCCGCCAGATTGACGTCGTCAGGCGTGGTCGTGAGCGTGCATGTGAAAGCGACGGCCGCCTGCGGCGCCGCCGGCGCGGTCACCGTCCAGTCGATCGCAACGCCCGCGCTAAACGCCTGCACGGGCGATTCCAGCACCGAGAACCCGGACGGGCTCGTCAGCTTCACGTCAGCCGCACCGGCGAGGCTCGCCTGACCCGCGTTCGTCACCAGGCCCGTCACCGTGAAGGTCTGATTCGGGCTCACCACCCCGCCTACGGCGGAGCTGGTCAGCGACAACACCAGGTCGGCGCGTCGCTGCGTCACCACCAGGTAGGTGTTGTCGACCGGGGGCTGCGGAATCACCGGCTGCCCGGAGTTGTGCGACACCACCCCGGATAGGATCGAGGAAGTGAACGTCTCGAGCGCCGCGGGCGCCGCCGGTGCGGTCACGCGGAACACGAAGGTGTGGCTCTCGTCCACGGCGATCGACTGGCGGCGCAGGCTCGCGGGCGCGACGCTCGACGCGCCGTCCTTGGCCAGCGACACCCGCACACTGTCCACGTCCTCGCCGCTGTTCTGGACGGTCACGTGGATCTCGTACGCGAAGCCGGTATTGACCGTGTCGCGATTGGCGGTCGCGTGGTTGAAGGTCCCGAAGCCGGTAGTCGCGAGAATCGCGAGGCCGGCGACCTCCTGCACGCGCACGGTGGTGGCCCCGGCGTCGGAGAGTGCGATCGTCGGGTCGTTGCGGTCGTTGCCGCGCGCCCCCAGTGCGATGTCGACCAGCCCGGTGTCGCTCCCGGTCACGATCACGCTGTATACGAGCGAGTCCACCGCGCCTCCCGGCAGGCGCCAGGCCGGCGCGCCCGAGCCGAACGCCGTCGGCGGCTGAACCACGTAGTCGATCTTCGTGGCTCCCGCGATGGAGAAGGCGACGTCGGCCGCGACCGGCGGCGTCAGGTCCGCGCTCGCCTGTCCCGTATTCCGGAGCGCCACGACGATGTTCCACGGGTTCGACTGTCCCTGGGTCACGGACGCCTGCGACGGCCGCACGCTGGTGATGTCGAGCACCGCCGGCGACTGGATCGCGACGGGTGCAGTCGCATCGAGGGGAGGATTGTTCAGCGCCACGAGGTTGCTCTGCGCCGAGTTCTCGTCAACGGCGGATACGAGCGTGGTCGTGAAGGTCTCCAGCGTCGACGACGTCGCCGACGCCGTCACCGGCCAGGCGTACGCCACGGTCTGCCCGGCGGCGACCTCCGCGATCGGAGACACCGGCTGTATCGTGCTGAGCCCATCCGTCGCCATGCCGACCACGACGTCGCGCGCGTCCGCCTGACCGGTGTTCTGCACCTGCAGGATCACGTCGAAGGCCTGGCTTTCGTTCACGGCGACCGGATTCGGGGCCGCGACGGTCGTGGTGGTGATGCGCAGCTGCGCCAGCGTCTCCACCACGATCTGACCGTAACCCGTCGACGCAACCGTCGTCGCCGAGCCCGCCGTCTGCGAATTCGCCTCGATCCAGGGCACGGTCGCGTCGATACGACGCGTGCCGGCCGTAGTCCCGGTGGTGTCGACTATAAAGAGCAGGCTGTCGACCGACCCGCCCTCGAGCACGGTACCTCCGCCCAGCAGCGCGGACGAGGCCACGAACGCCCATCCCGCCGGCGGGCCCGCAAAGGCGATCCCGGCGCTCGCCGCGGCGACATCGACGTCCGCGCCCCCGGTGTTCGCGAGCACGACCCGCACCGACCAGTCGGCTACCTGGCCCGCGGTCACGTCCGGTCGCGACGTGTGCGTCGCGACCACCGCCACCGCCGCCGGCGACTGCACAACGACGCTCCCGCGCCCGCCGTCGAAGGTATTGTCGTTCACGATCGTGAGATGGTTCAGGTCGCGCCCTTCGACGCGCCCGCTGATCACGATGTTGCCGGTCCTCGTCCCGGTCTGGGTCACGAGAAACTCGATGGTGCCGGTCTCGAGGGAGTCCAGAATGTCGCTGGCGCCGCCTCTCATCACGGGCGGGCTGACCGTGTACGTGAGATCCGGCTGCGCGTCCGGCGCGATGAACGTGAGGAACGTCTCCGCCGGCGAAAGGTCGAGGTCGATGGGAGCGGCGCCGGTATTCACGACCGTCATGGTCGCGGTCCAGTCCGCGGTCTGTCCGGCGGTGACGCTCGGCTGCGACACGACGATCTGCTGGATCGACAGCTGCGGCGGCACCTGAACGGTGACACCGTTGGGCACGACTTCCGACTCGGTCATGTCGATCTCATTGGCGTTGTAGCCGAAGTCCACGTTGAAGGCGTAGGGGCCGAGCGGAATCCCCGATTCAACGACCTTGGGCTCGAACAGGAGTCTGACCGTCTCGCCGCCGCGAATCGAATCGGGGCTGCCGAGAGCCAGGAACGCGCTGAATTGGTTGGCCGCAAAATGGACGCGCGTCAGGCCGTGGTCGAGCACCGCCGTTGCCGCGTTGGGGTTCGCGTTCGCCACGTCGACCTCGAAGGGGACGACCGAGCCGCTCGTGACCCCGGACGGGTCTATGTCGACGACGGTCAGGTTCGGCGACGCCTGCACACGGATCGAGCCCGCGCCCGGCGACGACAGCACGCGGGTGCTGTTCGTCTCCACTGCCGACACGGAAATGTTGAGCGCCTTCACGCCGTAACTCGAAAACGTCCCGGTGTTGTTGGCGTGCGCGATCAATGTGCCCGAGCTGCCCCCCGCGAGAATGAGTCCACCCTCCTCCAGATCCGTCGGCTTTACGAACACCGTGGGGCCGCCATCGTCCTGGATGCCGATCGTGAACCCGGCTGGCAGCGTGAGGCGCGCGTCCGATTGTCCGGAGTTGTGCACCGCGACGGTCACGTCCCAACCGAACGCCGTGCCCGCGGTCACGGTGCTCTGCGACGGCGTGACCGAGTCGACGACGATGTCCGCCGGGGTCTGGAGCGTGATCGAGCCCGTCCCGCCGCTGCCCGTGTCGTCGATGACGATGGTCCCGGTATTGATCTCGCTGCCGGTCACGGTCCCGCCGATGGTCGCCACGCCGGCGCCGCCCCCCGTCGTCGTGACCAGGAAGCGCAGCGTGTCGGTCTCTCCGCCGGTGAGCGTCGCGCCCGACGGCATGGTGGCGGGGTTGACCGCCCAGCCCGTCGTGCCCGGGAACGTGAGGAACGAGTTCGCCTGAAGCAGCGACACACCGACCGCCGCACCGCCGGTGTTGCGCACCGCCATCTTCACCGCGTACGACTTCGCCGTCTGTCCCACCGTCGCCGTGGTCTGCGCGGTGGTGATGCTCTCGATGCTCAGCGCACCCGGAAGCTGGAGGGCAAAGCTGCCGGTGCCGCCATCGCTGGTGTCGTCGGTGAGAATGTCGCTCGAATTGAGATCGGTGCCGCGCACGAACCCGTTGACGATGATCGTCCCGACGGTATTCCCGGCCCCCTGCATACTAAAGACGAGCGAGTCGATGGCGCCGCCGTTGAGTATGGTGTTGCCCGCGTCCTCGAGTGCGGTCGGCGACACGATCGTGTACTCCGAAGTGACGGGGGCGCCCGTGCCCAGCACGTTCAGCCCGAGTTTCGTCACCGCCGGGTCGAGGTCGAGGTCGACCGCCGCCCCACCCGTGTTCTGCACCACCATCGTCACCGTCCAGGGCACGGCCTGCCCCTGCGTCACCGTCGCGCGGCTCGATCGCACGCCCACGATACTCAAGCTGGGCGCGTTCTCAACCGTGATCGCGCCCCCAATCGGGATGGTGCGCGTGCCGGTGACGCCGTTTTGCGTCCAGTGCAACTCGAGCACCGCGTCGGCCTGACCTCCCGTCAGAATCCCAGCCCCCACCACGGCGCCCGTGAAGAGCAGCGTAACCTGCGCGTCGGCGGCCACGTCCACCGGGCTCGTCTGGGTCAGCCCCACGTTGAACTGGTTCGAACCGAAGCGCAGGCGCGACGTCGTGCGGTCGAGGGTCAGCGTCGCCCCGCTGGGCGTCACCGGGTTGCTCACGGTCACCGCGAAGGCGACGGACGTCCCCTTCGACACGCTCCCCGGCGCCAGCGACACGTAGGCGGCATCCGGCGCCTGCTGGACGGTCACGCTGCCCGTGTCGAAATCGTTTCGCGCCACCCCCGAGTTGAGCTCGGTGCCGTCGACGTCGATAGTGATTGTTTTCGACCCGAACGAGCTGTATGCGCCCGCGGTGGTGAGCGGGATCAGGAGCTGATCGGTTTCGCCCCCGGAGAGCAGCGTGCCGCCACCGACGAGCGAGGCCGGCACAATGTACGCGGGCGGGGTAGTCGCATTCTGGAAGACGACGCTGACCGCCGCCCCGAGATCCAGGTCGACATCCGACTGGCCGGTGTTGGTGAGTGTCGCGACGACCGCCCACGGCACACTGGTCCCGCTCGTGATCGTCGTCCGCGACGGCGTGATACCCGACACGGCGATCAAGCCCTGCGACTGCACGAGCACGCTTCCCAGCCCCGAAGACGAGACGGACAGCGCGCGCGCACTGTTGCTCTCCACACCCGCGGTGGCCACGTCGACCATGGTCGGCCCGGTCACGCTGCCCGACTGCGTCACGTCGAACACCATCGTGTCCACTTCGCCTCCGGAGAGCACCGTCCCGCCGCCCACGAGCGCGGGCCGCACAGTGGATACCCAGCCGGCCGCCGGCGAGAACACGAGCCGCGACGTGGGTCCGGCGAGCGTGAGCACGACGTCGCTCCCGCCGGTGTTACGCACCGCGGCGCGCACCTGGAACGTCTTGCTCATCCCCTGCGTCACCTTCGGCTGCGACGGAATCACGGCGTTGAACGTGACCGCCGCCGGAGACTGGACCAGCAGGTTGCCCTTGCCGCCGAGGTTGGTGTCGGCGAACAGCGGCTGGCTGGTGTTGACGTCCTCGACCTCGAGCGCGCCCTCGATGGTCATGTTCCCGACCGTGGTCGCGTTGCCGGTGTTGTCCGAGACGTTGAACACCACCGTGTCGACGTCGCTGCCGGTGAGCAGCGTCCCTCCGGAAAAGGCCGCCGGGGTGGAGACCACGAATTGATTGGTACGGTCGACGCCGGCGTGGATGAAGCGCAGCGTCGCGGCCGTGAAGGTGACGTTCGCCCCGCCGTTGTTGGCCACCACCATGCGCACCTTGATGGGCTTGCCCTGGTCCTGGGTGAACAGCGGCTGCGACGGGATCATGGAGAGGATGGCGATGTTCGGCGCGTCCTGGACCAGCACGTTGTCCGCGACTGTGATCAGCTGGCCGAAGGGGAGGCCGTTTTCGAAGCCATTCAACTGGACCTGCGGGACATATGACGCGCTCGCGATGGATCCGCTGACGGACGTGCCCAGGAATTGCAGCGTGGTGGTACCGGGCGGCAGCGACGTCGGACCCGACGGGTTGAGCGCCGCGGTGAAGGCGCCGGCGGCGAACCGGATCGTGGTCGTCGCCGGGGAGAGGTTCACGGTGGCAAGGCCGGTGTTCACGAGCTGGACGGTGAACGCGACCGTCGCGGTCTTGCTCACCTGGTCCGGGTCCAGCGCGTCGCCGGCCGCCGACGCCACACTCGCCGGCGTCACGACCGACACCGGGCTGCCGGTGAGCAATACGGGCGGCCAGGTGGATGGCGCGCCGTTCTCGGTGCCGTGGGCGTCGAGCGTCACCGGATACGAACCGGGCGTGAACGTCCCCGGCACCGCCCGCGGCCGGAACGTCATGGTCTGCATCGCGTTCCCGCCGGCGATCGCGTAGTTCTGCGTGGGCGACGCGCTGAACGTGCGCACGCCATCGGTGAAGGTAAGGCGCGTCGTCGTGGAATCCAGGAACGCGAGCCCGCCGCCGGTGTTCCGTATCGTCGCCTGGAATGCGTAGATCTTGCCGCGAGAGGCGACCACCGGCGTCAACGTGGACGGCTCATAGGCCAGGATGGCCGCGGCCACGACTTCAACGGTCGCGCGCGGGTAAGGCGCCACCGCCAGGTCGACCACGGACTGTCCCCCCACGGTGCCGGTCGCAGCAGCATCGATGCTGTAGAAACCCAGCGTCGCTCCGGTCTGTACGGTCACCGGGACGTTGAACACGCCGGATGCGCCCGGGCCGAGCGCGAGCCCCAGCTCGGGAGCATTGCCGACGATGAACAGACCGGCGGGAATGAAGGTCAAGTCGATGTCGTTGATGGTCGTGCTCTGGGCCCCGTCGTTCTTGACCGTGACGGCGATGCTCGTCCCATAGCCCCGGCTCACCTGCCCCGACGCCGGCACGATGCCAGTGATTTCGATGTTGGTGACGAGCAGCGAGAGCGCGGGGAGGCTGCAGGCCACGTTGACGGGCGCGGTATTCGCGTCCGCGCCGATGAGCGTCGCCGTCGGCGCGTACTGGGCGGTCAGGAAGGCCGGGTCGATGGCGGCCGACGCGAAGGCGAGGATCGCGTTGCCGCTGCCCGGCACCAGCTGCTGCGCGGCCAGATTGGCCGAGTAGCTGTGGGTCCCGTCCGTGAACGAAAACGTGGTCGCGGTCGTCAGGTTGACCGACGTCGGCGACGAGTTATTGACCACCACGCTGAACGCGACCGAACTCCCCGGCACCACGATGGCCGGTGTGGGCGGGGTGTTGCACACCAGCACGGGCGGCGGCGCGAACGTGATATCGATGGTCCCGCTCGCCGTCCCGGTGGCGCTGGTCATCGTCACCGTCGACACGCCCACCGTGGTGGACGAACGCAGGTCGAACGTGATGGTGCCATTCGCCGCGATCGTCTTCGGGCTTCCACCCACGATGAAGCCGCCGAGGTTGGCCGACACGTTCACCGACAGCCCCGCCGTTACCTGGTTGGCAAACGCGTCTCGAATGACGCCGCTGGTGATGGTCGTGGTCGAGGTGCCGTTGGCCGTGATCGTGGTGCGGGTCGCGGTCGCCGTGATTGCCCCGGCGGGTGCGGCGGGAACGACCGTCACCGCTTCACCCAGCCCCGTCACCGAGGGGTTGCCGACGGTGGCGGCGCGCACCTGGTAGGTCTGCACCTGGGTCGCGGTGACGGTCGTGACCGCGACGCCGTTGGACAGAGTCAGCGGGTTGGTGCCGAACACCAGACCGACGCCGGGATCCCCGGAGAGTGCGACCTGCGTCGCGTCGTCGTCGACGGGGTTGTTGTTGATGTCGTATGCCGTGATGGTGGCGTTCTTCGAAACCCCCGCCGTCGTCGACGACGCATTCATGACGACGGTGTAGTAGGCGATTCCGCCCGCGACCGTGGTGACGTTGAAGGTCACGCGCTCGCGTGCGGCCGGGGTGCCGTCCAGAATCGTCGCGGCCACCGTGCTAGGCCCCGCGGTGGTGGACGTGTGCAGACGCGCGACCGCGCGGCCGTTGGCCGCCGACGCGGCGATACCATCCGTCGAGTCGCCCACCGAATCGCGCAGGAACCCGCTCGGCGCCGGCGACGACTGGACGAGATACCTCACCGCCTGGCCCGCGACCGGGTTGCCCCACTGGTCGCGCACTTCCGTGCGCAGCGGTTGAGTCACCCCCACCGGTATCGACGGTGGGCTCGATCCGGCCACGTAGACCACGCGATACGCGGGGCCGTTGGTGACGGTCACTGTCGGGCTGATCCCGGTGGGACCGCCGCCCTGCGTCTGCGCCCCGACGGTGAACGTCTCCGCGACGGTGTCGCGCACGGTGGTCACGAACTGACCGGCGGCGAGCGTGCCCGAGACCGCGCCCAGGGTGGCATTCCCGGTGTGCAACACGTCGATAACGGTCGAGTTGTCCTGTGTCCGGTAGTTGTTGTTGGCGTCGCGCGCCTTGATGGTCACCGAGGTCACCTGGTTGGCGACGAGCGCCGTCGACCCGGTCGTTATCTCGTAGCTCGCGATCGGACCCGCGACCGTACTCACCGTGAAGTTCACCGTCTCCAGGGCCGGCGGCGCCCCGTCGAGAATGGTCGCGCGCACCAGGTTGGTCCCCGATCACGGTCCCGGTGGTCAGCGTCGTCGACACGTCTCCGGCCGCGTTGGTCGTCCCCGACGGCGGTGCCGGCGACCCGCCGCCCTGGGTGACCGCGAACGACACCAGCTGGCCGACGACCGGATTGCCGAACGGATCGAGCACGCGCGCCGTCAAGAGCCGCGTCGCCCCCGCCACGATCCCGCTCCCATCGCCCGCCACGTTGGTCACGCGGTAGGCGGCGGCGGGTTTGATCTTTACAATGTTGGAGTAGCCTTCGAAGCTGCCGGCGTCCCGCGCCCGCACGCGCATCAGCTCGGCCACGGTGTACGATTCGTTGACCACCACCGCGCCCGCCACCAGCGTCGCCTGCGTGACCGACAGCGGATTCCCGGTGGGGGTCGTCGTGACGTCGTCGACCGCGGTGAGCGTCACCGAGTTGCCCGCCGACGTCACCTTGTTGTTGAAGGCGTCGCGCGCCTCGATCGAGACGTTGAACGCCGCGCCCGCGATCGCGCTGTCGGCGGCGATCACCGCATAGCTCGCCACCACGCCGGTGTGGGTGACGGTCACGACTCGCTAGGTCGCCGGTGAGCCCCGCGGCTGCCGCCGCGATATCCCAGCCCCCAGCCGTCGGTCCGCGGCCGTAGACCGTCCGCGAGCCGCCGATCAGGTTGAACGTGGTCGTGCCGACGCCGAAGTCGGTGAGGCTGAAGACCAGCGAGCTGCCCGCCTCCGGCGTCAGCGTCACCAGGCTGGTGTTGCCCGTGTCGAGGTTGTCGCTGCCGTCCAGCGCCTCCACCTTGAACGAAAACGGACTGCCCCGCCGGCGCCGTGCTGGCCGACAGGAACGTGATCTTCAGGTGGGTCGCGCCGCTCGAGACGGTGTTCACCGCGAACGTCACGCGTTCGCGCGCGAGCGGCGAGCCGTCGAGAATCTGCGCGTTCACCTGGTTCGTCCCCGCGGTCAGCGCGGTGTGGTAGGTCACGAGCCCGCGCCCGGAGCCGTTGGTGACGACGATGCCGTCGTTGGGATCGCCGTCGGTGTCGGTGAACGACGGTGTGCCGTCCGGCGCCGACGCCACGGAGAAGGTGGCGAGCGCGCCGGGGACCGGGTTGCCGTAGAGGTCGCGGACCTCCACCTCCAGCGGGCGCGTCGTCCCCGCGGTGACCCCGCTTCCGTCGCCGCTGATCTTCACCACGCGGTAGGTGCCCGCGTTGGAAACCGAGACGACCGCGCTGGTGCCGCTCGGCGGTCCCCCGCCCGACTTCTCGGCGGTGATGGTGAACGTCTGCACGACCGTGTCCCGCACGGTGGTGGCGAACACGCCGTTGGTCAGCACCCCGGTCGCGGCCCCGAACTGCGCGCTGCCGGTCGACGAGAGCGTGACCGACGTCGTATTGTCCAGCGTGACGACGTTGTTGCCCGCGTCGTAGGCGGTGATCGTGAGCGGCACCGTCTCGCCCGCGAGCAGCGAGGTCTGCTGCGGCACCACCGTGAAGTAGGCGATGCCGCCGGCCACGGTCTGTCACGCTGAACTCGACCAGCTCGTCGCTGGGAGGAACGCCGTCGAGGATGGTCGCGCGCACGCGGTTGTCGCCGGCGACGAGACCGGTGGTGAGCGTGGTGGCGGCGGTCCCGCTCCCGTTGCGTGGCGATCGACGCCGGCAGCACCGACCCGCCACCCTGGAACGCGACGAATGACACCTGCTCCCCCGCGACCGGGTTGTCGTAGGCGTCGAGCACCTGCGCGGTGAGCACGCGGGTCGCGCCGGCCGCGACGCCGATGGCGTCGCCGGACACCTTGGCGATGCGCTTGGCGGCCGCGGCGGAAACCGTGACGATGCCGCTCGTCCCTTCCTTGCTCCCCGCGTCGCTGACCTTGACGCGGATCGCTTCGGCCTTGGTGTACGACTCACCGACCGTCGCCTGACCGCCAGCCAGGGTCGCACCGGTAACGAGCAGCGTCGACTGGGCGGGCCCGGGATTGATGTCGTCGATCGCGGCCAGCGTGATCCCGTTCGACGCTCCCACCACCCGGTTGTTGTACTCGTCGCGCGCTTCGATCGAGACGTTGAAGGTCGCCCCGGCCACGACACTCGCGACGGTAGACACGGCGTAGTCGTCGACGAGGCCGGTGTCGGTGACGATCAAGGGTTCGGTATCCGCGCCCAGTCCGCCGCCGCTGGTGGTGACATCCCAGTTCCCCGCCAGCGTGCCGAGCGTGTAGACCGTGCGCGCGCCGGAGGCGAGTGTGACCTGGGTGACGGTCGCGCCGAAATCGGTGAGGCTGAATTGCAGCCCGCTGCCCGCTTCCGGGGTCAGCGTGACGATGGCCGCGTTGCCGGTGTCGACGTTGCCGGTGCCGTCGACGGCCTCGACCAGAAACTGTACGCTCTGCCCCGCGGGCCGGGTCGAGGGTCCGACGAAGGTGATGCGCAGATTGGTGGCGCCGCTCGCGGTGGTGGTGTAGGTCACGTCGCCGACCGACACTTGCGCCACGTTGGCAGTGAACGCGTCGAGCACGTCCGCCAGACGCCGCGCCGGGCGGCGCCTGATAGCGCACCGTGATGCGGCCGTGGCGTCGGAGTTCCCGCAGCGCGCGGTGGGTTGAGGTGGTGGTCGGGTTGCGGGTCGACCGGGTCTCGGATACCAGCGACCCGTCGGCCGCGTTCTTGATGAAAATGTCGACGCGCTCGCCGCTCTTGACGTTGCCGAACGCGTCGGTGAGCGTCGCCGTCACCACTTCGAACGAACTCACCGTGACGCTCTTGCTGCCCGGCGTGATCACGAGGTTGGCGCCCGGGCCTGCCGTGCCCGTGGCCGTGAAGTCGACGCTGGGCGTGCTTCCGCTCGCGATCAGCGCGCGCAGGCGGTTGAGCCCCACGATCGTGCCCAGGCGCCAGACATCGCAGTCGATGGTTCCGTCGGCGATGGTGACGCCGGTGCTGTCGACGCCGCCTCCGGCGACCACATCCACGGTGCCTCCGCCACCGACGGCGCGAAACGTGACGGTGGCGCCGGAGACGAGGTTATCGAAGGCGTCGCGCACGCGCACCTTCGGCAACACCGCGACCGGCGTGTTGACCGCCGCCGACTGTCCTGCGCCGGCGACGAGTTCCACCTTGTCCGCGCCGCCGCTGGACACGGTGATGACTTGCGACTGGCCGCTGGCGGCGCCCTGCACCGCGTTCAACTGAAACAACTCGGCGCGCGTATCGGTGACGCGAAGCGGCGCGACACCGTTGTCACCGGGAGCGAACGTATACGTCGCGTCGTCGCCTGAGAGATTGACGAGTGTTCCCTGCGCGAGCGGTGCCGCCCACTCGACCACACCATTGCCCACGCCGCCGCTCGTCGTCGAGAGATTCACGGTGCCGGTGTAGCTGGTGACGACGTGGCCCTGTGCGTCGAGCGCGGTGAGCGTGACCGGCTTGATGGTCCCCGCGATTGCGTTCCCGTCGGGCATCGACCACTGGAAGCTCGCGATCCCGCCCGCGGTGAAGTTCACCACCGCGGAGTCGGTTACCGCGGTGGCGCCGATCACCGCCTTGACGGTGCGCGTGCCGACGATGGTGGTCGCCAGGGTTCCTGTCGCCTGACCGCTCCCGTTGGTGACCCCGCCCGGCTGGGTCAGCGTGGCGCCGGCGGCCGGGATGGCGGAGAGCGTCACCGACTGGCCGGAGACCGGGTTGTTGTTCGCGTCCCGGGCCGTGACCGTGATGGTGCTGGTGGAGGTGCCGTTCGCCGTCACCGGGGTGGTTGCCGCGACCAGGCTCGCGCCCCCGCTCACCGGTCCCGGCTGGAACGTGACCTGCGCCGTCGGCGTGAGCGCCTGTCCGTTGATGGTCGCCGAGACCGTCACCAGCTGCGCCGTCGTGTTCGTCACCGACCCGATCGCGCGCCCGTCGGCGCCGGTGGCGCTGCCCGGGTCGGCCTTGTTGGCGTTGCCGGTCACCGCCAGCACGACCGTGTCGCCCGCCCGCGGGTTGGCAAACGCGTCTCTCGAGGTCACGGTGACGGTGCTCTGGCTGGTGCCGTTGGCGATGACCGGGCCGGTCGCGGAAATGGTCGACACCGTCGTGCTCAACGGGCCGGGTAGCACGGAGACGGTGGCCACACCGCCGAGCACCGGCGATCCGGAGGTGGTGAGCATGGTGAGCGAATGAGGTGTCCCGGTCGTCGCGAGTGTCGCCCGGTAGTCGACGCGCACCGAACTCTGCCCGGTGGAGATCACGATGCTCGTAATCGGCGTCGAGTGATTCCCGGGCGAGTAGTACGAGCCGTGGGTCGAAAACAAGCCGATGGTGCGATTCGCCGGCACCGCGGTGCGGTTGCCGAAGGCGTCGCGCACGACGATCCGGTACGCGGCGAAGTCGCCCGCGGTCATGGTGGTGTCGCCGGGAGCCGGATCCAGCGACGACGGGGCGCCCGCGACGACCGTCAGCTGCGGTGAGGTCGCGATGGAGACCGGGGACGCGCCCGCCGGGTCGGACGCCACCAGAAAGACGTGCACGCCGGTCGCCGTCGCGGCACTCGCCCGCGCGACGGCGCCGCCGGCGTCGTCGCCGTAAATGAGCGTGAGTGTGTTGCCGGCCGTCAACGTATCGACGTCAATCGTGACGACCTGGCCCCCCACCGTGAGCAGCGGGTTGCCCGTGGGCTCGTTGGTGCCAATGCTAACGAACGCCTCGGAGGTGGAAGACGAGGTCTGGGGCGCGCTCCATCCGGAGGGAATCGTCACGCGCACGGTGCCGTCGGTGATCGTCTCGGCCGCCGTGTAGACGATGGTCCACTTTCCGGCCGCACCTGCGGGAACCGATGCCGGCGGCGATATCGTCGCCGTCCCGCTGCCGGGGCCGGCCAGCGCAGGAACAGCGGCCGCGACCCACGCCATCGAGAGCCCCGCCGCGAGTCCCCGAGAGCACGCGCGGGTGGCGCTGCGACGGGGTCCCCGCCGCGCGGAGCCGGCGGGGTGGCGCGGCGACAGGACCCGCGCTAGCGGCGACAGGCCCCGCGAAGCTGCTGCGAAAACAGGCATGCTCATTTTTCGAACGGGCGTGCTCGACTTCCTGGGACGGCGGCCGGCTGGACCGGGCGGAGAACCCATATCGACGCGTGCAACTCCCATGCCCCACCAGCGGTTCCCCATTTCGGGGCATGACTACCCCGGGCTGGAGTCGGACTCAATCGGCGGGAACTCCAGCACCGACGCGAGCCGGGATTCCCGGGATGGTAGCAGCCGGAGGCGGAATAGGCAATCCCCGCAAGGGATTAGCCGGGACGACGGGGAACTGGCGGGAAGGGTGCCAGGGGGCGACCCGACACGGGTCGCTTGACCCAGGCGGCCGGGGCCAGGCCAACGGTTCGTGGCGGGGTGGACGGGCGGTTTGCCCCGTCGTCAGGGGGCAATGGCGAGCACTTTCACGATCGAGTTCCGGCTGTTGAACCCGTCGGGTTCCGACAGCGGGTTGGCGGGATCCGGGACCCAGTTCTTCCCGTCCACCACGAACTTGTACGCGTACGTTCCCGGCGACAGCGGGTAGTAGAGCGTCCACTCGCCGTCGGAGTTGTCATCCGCCATCGGATCGGCCGTCGGCGACCAGTCGTTGAAGTCGCCGACGACACAGACCTTCTTCGCGTCGGGATTGCGATAACGAAACAGCACTCCGCCTTCGACCAGTTGCGGGCCGGCCGCCGGGGTCGGCGGCGGCGGTCCCCCGCACCCCGTACACAGGACAGCAACGAGGACCGCGGTCCCAACCCGGCGACGTGTCATCATCGAACCTCCAGTTCTCCGCCGCGACCCACCAGCAGAATCTCCGACGCCCGGCCCGCCGGGCCCGCGTCCACCTCGGCGGGATTGCCGGGGTCGAGACGCCACACCGCCTCGTCGAGCCAGAAGAGGTACTGGTACCTTCCCGGAGAGAGCGTGACGACGATGTCCCACACGCCGTCTCCGTCGTCGTCGCTCATCAGACCGATGTCGGCCTCGCCCGCGGGACCGTCCCCCTTCGCCCAGTTGTTGCCGGGCCAGCTGCCCGCGAGCTGCACGCGGTGCGCGGTCGGCGCGAAGAAGCGGAAGCGGACTCCGTCGTGGGTCACCGCCGGCATCGGCGCGCGCGAGCGCGGGGCCAGCGACGCGCACGACACCGCGCCCGCGACGGCGAGAGCCACGATCGCAATCCGTGCGCATTTGAATCGCTCCATCGCCTTCGCTTCTAATCCAACTGAATGACGCATTCAAGCTTGATCGTGCCGAGATCTTCCAGCGACGTCTCCAGCCCGCGCAAGCTCTCGAGGAGCGGCGCCGCGTCGCTGCGCCGCACGCCGCTCTCGATGGTCCCGCGCAGGTACCCGGTCCGGCCGATGTCGGCGTAGTCCCCGACCACCGGGTCGAACACCACCGGGTCGAATCCGAATCCCAGGTTGAGCGAGACCCCGTCCCACGCGTAGCCCGCTTCCAGATAACCGTCCCAGTAGGAGGCCGCCGCCTGTGCCGGCGTGTCATCGTACCACGCCATTCTCGCGTCGGCTCGCGCAACCCAGCGCTGGCGGAGCGTGGTCTGAACGAACGCCCGCGCGCTCGCGTGCCGGACTTCCCCCGCCCACCCGCGCATCTGCACGCGCAGCGTCACCCCGGCCTCGGTCCGCCCGGAGTCCTTCTCCGCGGCGAAGGTGACCACGTCGTGCGACTCGAGGCCGAGACCGACGATCGAGGGCTCGTCGACCTCGTCCCAGAGTTGAAGCCACGGGTTGCGTTCCGGCCAGTCCGCATACAGCGCATCTGGCGTGTCGCCGTAGCTGGCGTCGGTGTAGGTGAGCGTGGCGCGCAACGACCACCCGTGCCACGGGAGCGTGCCTTCGGCCACCACTCGCTGCACGTCGGCCCGCGACGACCCCTCGATGCCGTCGAAGTCGAAGCGCGTCCCGTCCCAGCGCAGCCGCACGCTTCCCCCCGCCACCGGGGCGGCCAGCTCGAAGAGCGCGCGCTTCGTGTCCATGATCGGCATGCGCGCGACCGCCGGCACCGCGTCCGCGCCGGGAGCAATCGTCGGCGGCAGCGTGCCCGTCACGGATTCCGACGCAAACGCGTGCGCGTCGCAGTCCCCCTGGCCGTACGCGCCCGTGATGCGCAGCCCGTACACGTCGCGGGCGCGCAGCCACGCATTCGTCACGCGGCGATCCTCGCGGGTCGCGTACTCCGTGGTGGTGAACCCGGACGCGCCGCGCAGCACCGAAGCAAACACGCCGGGGTTGACCCCCAGGTCCTCCCGGCGCGTGACGCCGAGGTCGAAGCCGCCCAACGACGCGGTCGCGTCCAGCGCGAGGACGTCGGAATCGTCGAACGTGTACGCGTAGGTGTAGACCGTCGTGTCGGCGGCGGCGCCGGCCGCGAAGGACGCGAGCGCGGACGCCGGGATGGTGACCGCGGGACGCGGCGTGCGGGTGGTCTCGTCGGCGTAGAAGACGCGCAGCGACGCGTGCGACGCCGACGCCACCGCCGCGACGCCGTGGCGGCGGAACCCGGCGTCGTAGCCGAACACGCCCGCGTCCCCCACCAGCGCCATCGGATCGCTCGACGCCCACGTGGAGTCGTTCTCGAGGCCGCGCACGTCGATGCGTCCGAAATCGAGGTCGACGCGGCCGCGGTCGAAATACGCGTCGAGCGAGGGCGGCGACCACGTCCACGACGAATCGTCGGTCGCGACCCGCGCGCGCGCATCGAGGCGGGCGTACGACCCGTTCACTTCCGCGTCGACCCGCTGGGTCCCGTCCGCGTCGCCGTCGTCGACGCGGAGTGCCCCGATGTAGCGCAACCAGCCGTGCACATGCCGCGCGGGAGCGCCGGTTTCGCGGCGCTCGGTGTCCAGAATCAGCCCGCCGCTTCGCTCGATGAGCTTGATCGGAGAGCCCTTCTCGGCCGACCCCGGGTTGTCCGGGTCCGCGATCCAGTTCCCGTCGACGACGAACTTGTACCGGTATTCACCCGCGACCAGGAACAGGCGCACCTCGAACTCCTCCCCGTTCGCGCGCATGCGCTCGACGGTCGGGTTCCAGAGGTTGAAGTCGCCCACCAGGTACACCTCCTGCGCGCCGGGCGCGCGCAGGGTGAAAACGACCTCGTCCTGCTCGACGCGAACGGCGGCGTGCGCCGGGAACGCGACAGCGGCGACGACGGCGGCGCACAGCACTGCTAACCACGTGTGGCGCGCGCGTCGGGTATCCCCGCGAGCGGGGGCCCCTCCCGACACGCGCCCGCAAGTTCGCCGAATCACAGGTCCCCCCGCACGGAAAACGTGAGCACGCCGTCGCTGTCGGGGGCGGGCGCCCAGTCGTTCTCCTCGAGGAAGTACGGGTCGTCGCCCACGACGGCGCGGCCGTAGCCGAGGGTGAGCCAGGTGCGCCGCGTCGGACGGAACTCGAGGCGCGCGAATACCGCCTGCGTCCATGGCGGTGCATCGCGCACGATCCAGCGCAGGTAGAGCGCGCTGGTCGCGCTCCAGTTGACGCGGCCTTCCACGCCGGCCGAAGCGACGCTCGCGACGCCGATGCGGTCTACCATGGCGTCGACGCGGCCCGAAAAGCGCTGCAGCCCGCGTCCGTACCCGACGTGCACGAGGCCCGCGTCCTCACCGCCATCGGCGTCGTCGCGCGCCACACCCGCGCGCACCAGCACGCCCGAGTTGTCGCGGAGCAACGCGTGCGCGGAGAGCTCGAGCGACCGTCGCGTCGCGTCGAAGAACTCGAAGCGGGTTTGCTCGCGCAGCGCGAGCCGCGCGTCGACCGCGTAGCGCCGGTGCGACCAATCCAGCCACGCCGCGCGGTCGACCGTCCCGGGGCGTCGCGACGAGAGATCGTCCACGTAGTCGGCGCCCGCCAGGTCATAGTGAAGCGTCGCCGTGATCCACCCGCTGGCGCCGACGCCGACGCGGTTCGCGCGCACCTCCGCAAACGTCGCCGAATTCTCCGGCGCGGCCGCGCGATACCCGGAACCCAGGTCGTCCCACGACGCGCCCGGGAAGAACATCCCGCTCCCGAACCCGGATTGCTCGTACGAGACCACCGCGGTCGCCCAGCGCGCGCAGGCCGATGCTTCGGCCTTCGCGATCGCGTGGTCGTCGCCCTGCTCGGGCGCGTTGTGGAGGTAGGAAAGCGAGGCGAATGCGTGCGAACCGGCATAGCGGGCGGCGCCGAGCTGAAGCACGCGGGTCGAAGGGCCCTCGTCGAGCCCGGCCGCCAGATACATCGCGCCGAAGTCGCCGCGCGAGCCGTCGACGCGGATGCCGAGGCGGTGCGTGAAGCGTTCCACGCGGTCGTCGTCGACGATCGGGGTCCCGAGCTCGCCGGTGAAGAAGCGGCGCTCGTCGCCGAACGCGCAGGCTTCGATCGCGGTCCGGGAGGTGTCGCGCCACGCGTAGCGATACTCGCCCTGTGCGAGCCGAAACGCCACCCGGCCGAGCGCGTCGTCGGTCTGGTTCCACGACGCGACCCCCTTGAGGTAGAACCGGCCGCTGCGCTCGCCGCCGACCGTGGCGTCCGCCATGAAGCGCGACGAATCGGCGGGCGATCGTGACGCGAGATTCCACGCCGGCACCGCAGACTCGTCGGCAACCAGGCGGATGTCCAGCCGGGCACGCAGCGCCACCGGGACCGGGGAGCGCACGCCGATCGCATGCGCGCCCGATGCGAGCGCGCCCGACGCGAGCAGGATCGCGCCCGCGAGTCCCGTGCTAGCGCGACGAACCATAGGGGGTCACTTTCTGTGGCCGCGAGTAGCGCAACGTCACGGCATAGCTCGCTCCGAGCGTTTCGTGGCCGGTCATGCCCGCGTCGAAGGCGAACCCCTGCCACAGAATGCCAACGCCGATCGTCGCGCGGTTGGAATCCAGGCCGCCGCGCAGCGCCAGGTGGCGCTCGAGACGCAGCTCCGCGCCGCCCCGATTCCTCCACGCGCCGGTGGCGTCCTGACGCGTCTCGACCGTGACCACCAGGCGATCCTGCCAGTAGTACGCCAGGCCCACCGCCTGGGCGGATTCCAGCGCGGTCGATCCGCCGCCCGGGACGAGGTCGATGTCGGGCTGGTTGAGATTGCGAATCGAGTAACCGACTCCGATGAACGCGAATGGACGCAGCAGCACGCCGGCGCCGAAGGCGACCGCGGTGGCGGGGTCGGCCGCTTCGTCCCCGGCGGCGACACGCGCGAGGTCCACGGACGCGCCGACTGAGAGCGACGCGTCTTCGGACGTGCGCTTCACGTCGCAAGCCACCGCGACCGTCAGCAGGTCTTCGGAGTACGCGCCGGCGAGGCCGCGGTGAAACCACGACGCGCCCAGGTTCACGCCTGGCACCGGCACCGCCACGGCGAGGTAGCCGTCGTCGAGGCCGGTGACGCCGTACGGGCGCTGGTAGGTGGCGAGGAGAGAGAGCGTGGGCAGGCTGCACAGGCCGGCCGGGTTGTCGACGACCGCGGAGGCGTCGTCCGCGATGGCAACGAACGCCCCGCCGAGCGCTGCTGCCCGCGTGGACAGGAGCGGGCGTTCGAAGTGCGCCGACGCCGCCGGAGCCAGTCCCGCGGCGAACAGCGCGACCACCGCACCGATGCGACCACCCGCCGGTGTCATCGGACGACCGCGACTCCGATGCTCGCGCGCGCGCGGCTGCGCTCGGCGCCGCCGGTGAACTCCAGGTCGAACGTGGCCACGAATACGCCGCCGGGGACGATGCGCCCCTGCGCGTCGCGCCCGTCCCAGGTGATCGAGGCCTGCGGGGCGGGGCCGGCCAGTGCAACCGCAAACTCGCGGACTTCGCGGCCGTCCACCGAGAAGATCGTGCACGACCCCGAGACATCCTCGAACTCACCGGTGTGCGGGGCGACGGTGAACGTCGCCGCCTCCGCGCGATCCGGCGCGAAGGCGCGCGTGTCCACGCGAACCCCGAGCGACTCTTTTCCCTGCGCGAGCGTCGCCTCCGTGCTGGTCTCGATGGCCGCCACCGCGCGCGGGGAGACGCCCGCGTCCGGACGACCGTCGGCGTCGGCGTCGGCGACGACCGCCAGCACGCGGTCGAGCCGCGCGCGCGCGAAGCGATCCGCTTCGGGCACGACGCGCGGATCCGGCGCCGCATCGCCGCTGCCGGTGCCCACGCCGCCGGTGATCGCACTCACCAGCCGCACCGGGCTCTCGAGGGAGAGGCGCGCCCACGGGATCGCCAACTCGAAACCGGCGCGGCCGTCGATGCTGGATTGCACCGCCGCCGGGAGCGTCGCCCGGTCCACCAGCGCGAACGGGTGGGACGCGTCGACCATCGCGACGCTGGGCGCCGCGTGGGGAGCGGCGAGCGCGATCAGGTTGGGTCGAATGCCGGGAAGGTCGATCGCCCGCCGAAACGAACCGGCGCCGTCGAGCTCGCTCAACCCGCCCGCCGTGGCGGCGAGGAACACGGCGGCGTATTCGCCGCGCGAACGAAAGTCGACGGCGAGATACAGGAACTCCGCGTCCCAGGTGAGTGCCACGCGGGCCAGATCGCGGTCGCTGCCCCAGCGTGAATCGGTGTCGCTCTCCGGAAACGTGCTGGTGGAGTCGAGCACCCACTCGTCCGCCGCGTACTCGTCGAGGACACCGTCGATGGAAATGCGGTCGCGAAGCGAGGTCGCGGTGGTGGGGTGGACCGCGGTGGGGGCGAGCGAGGCGAGGAGAGCGAGGCAGCCCGCGCGGCGCCGCAGCTTCACCGGGTCGCTCCCTCTTCGTCCAGTCGCTTGAGGCCCTCGAGGATCAGGTGGTCGAGCGGGATGTCGATGAACACGTCCTGCGTCTTCGGCTTGCGCCCGTAGGTGAAGCGAAACTTACCCGTGCGCCAGCGGACGACTTCGTACACGACTTCCTTGATCTGCTCTTCGATCGCCCGCCGCAGCGTGAGCGCGTCGATGGCCCCCATCTCCACGAGCACCGTCCCCAGCCGCGTCCGCTCTTCCTTCATCTCCAGCGCGCGTTCCAGGTGCTCGCGGGTGATGAACCGCTGCGCCACCAGATACTCGCCCAGCTTGACCCGCCGGTTGGTGATCTCCGCGTAGGTCACGCTCCCCTCGTCGAAAAACACGCGGGCAGTGCTGGGGCCGTGTTCGAGCGCCAGCTCGCCGGTGCTCTGCGCGAGATTGATCAGTTGCAGGACCGAAATGGGTCCGAAGATCGCGAGATTACCGCGCAAGTCCACTTCGCTACCTCACATCGCGCGCCGGGCGCGCCGCCGGTGCATCCACCCCAGACGGGCCTGGGAAACGACTATAGACGCAAATCCGAGGCCGAGAAAAGCGAATAGAGCCTCTCGGACCGCGGGCGAGAGACGCGCGCCGCCCGCGCTCGCCATGAGCACGGCAACTCCTGCCGCCTGCACCACCCCGACCACCTTGCCCGGTATCGTCGCTCGAAACTCGATGCCGCCGGTCGCGAGGAACAGACCCAGCGAGCCCGCCAGCAGCATGGCGTAGCGCACGGTCAGGAGGAGGTATAGCCACCCGGGGACGAGATTGTCGACTACAAACACGGTGAAGACGGCGTAGGTGGAAACGACGTCCGCCACCGGGTCCATGACGACGCCGAACTCGCTCGGTTCGCGCCGCGCGCGGGCGACGACGCCGTCGGCCACGTCGGTGATCGCGAGCAGCGCGTAGACGGCCAGCGCCGCCTGGTAGTCGTGCCGGGCGAGCAGCACGACCACCGGGCCGATCAGGACCAATCGAAGCACGGTCAGGGCGTTGGCGGCTCCGAACCGGGAGAGCGGGTGCGCGTCGCCTCCGGCCGACGGCGAAACGACCAGCGTGATCGCGCTGCACCAGACGAGCGCGGCCGCGAACAGCCCCCCCGCGAGGGTCGCGCCCACCATCGTGAGCGCGTCGCGAAGCGGGCCGGGGAAACCCATGCACGACCCGGCGGCGGCAACCGCCGCGAGCGCCAGCGACGCGCGCATGCCGGCGCGAACCACGGGGCCGTGCGCCCGGCGCGCCTCGGCCGCGTCGCGCCCGCTCTCGCGGACGAACACGGCGAACGACGCGATCCCCCCGCGTCGGAGCATCGCGGCGCGGGCGCGGGCTGAGAACATCATGCGTGCGTCGCGGGCCGGGCGGGCCGCCGGAGGGTCCTAGAGCGCGGCGTGCGCGGCCGCGAGCCTCGCCACCGGCACCCGAAAGGGCGAACAACTGACGTAGTCGAGTCCGATCTCGTGCATCAAACGCACGGACGCCGGGTCGCCGCCGTGCTCGCCGCACACCCCCACCTTGAGAGACGGCTTCGCGCGGCGGCCCTCCTCGGTAGCCAGCCGGACCAGCCGGCCGACGCCATCCACGTCGATGGTCTCGAACGGATCCCGGGACAGGATCCCGGCGTCGATGTACGCACGAATGAACTTCGGCGAGTCGTCGCGACTGAAGCCGAACGTCATCTGCGTGAGGTCGTTGGTTCCGAAGCTGAAGAAGTCCGACACGTCGGCGATCTCCGCCGCCGTGAGCGCCGCCCGTGGCACTTCGATCATGGTGCCCACCGTGTAGTCGATCCGCTCGTGCAGCCCCGCGAGCACCCGCTCCGCCTCGCGCACGATCAGCGAGCGCAGCCACACGAGCTCCGCGCGCAACCCCACCAGCGGCACCATGATCTCGGGGTGTACAACGGTGCCGCCGGCCCGCACCGTACACGCGGCCTCGATGATGGCCCGAACCTGGATTTCGTAGATCTCGGGAAAGGTGATGCCGAGGCGGCACCCGCGGTGGCCGAGCATCGGGTTGAACTCGTGGAGCGACTGGATCTTGAGCGTCAGGGCGTGCGCGTCGACACCGATTCGCCGCGCGAGCGCGTCGATTTCCGCCGCCTGGGTGGGGACGAATTCGTGCAGCGGCGGGTCGAGCAGCCGGATCGTGACCGGAAACCCGTCCATCGCTCGAAAAACGCCGGCGAAGTCCTCGCGCTGCATGGGAAGAATTCGCTCGAGCGCCTCCAGACGAGCCTCCCGCGTGTCGGCGAGGATCATGCGACGCACCCAGTCGATGCGATCTTCCTGAAAGAACATGTGCTCGGTGCGGCACAGCCCGATGCCCTCCGCGCCGAAACGGCGCGCCTGCACGGCGTCCGTGGGCGTGTCCGCATTCGCGCGCACCTTGAGCGTGCGGAAGCGATCGACCCAGGTCATGAAGCGGTCGAAGGTGCGGTCGAGCGTCGCTGCCACGGTCGGAACCTCGCCTGCGTACACCTTGCCGGTGCTACCCTCGACCGTGATGGTGTCTCCCTCGCGAAACACGCGGCCGTTTGCGCGAAACTCCTCCGCCGCGTAGTCGACGGTGATGCCGGTGCACCCGACCACACAGCACTTCCCCATCCCCCGCGCCACCACCGCGGCGTGCGACGTCATGCCGCCGGTGCTGGTGAGGATGGCCCGCGCCACCTTCATGCCGTCGATGTCCTCCGGGGAGGTTTCCGAGCGCACCAGCACCACGCGCTCGCCGGCCCCCGCGCGCTCTACCGCGCGCGCTACCGTGAACACCACGCGCCCCGACGCGGCGCCGGGGGACGCGGGCAGCCCCTGCGCCACGGCGGCGGGGGCGTCCGCGGGGTCGATGGTGGGGTGGAGGAGCTGCTCCAGCTGCTCCGGCGCCACTCGCTGGACGGCGGTGCGCTCGTCGATCAGTCCCTCGTCCACCATGTCCACCGCGATGCGCACCGCGGCGTGCCCGGTCCGCTTCCCTCCCCGCGTCTGCAACATCCACAGGCGCCCCGACTCGATCGTGAACTCGATGTCCTGCATGTCGCGGTAATGGTGTTCCAGGCGCTCGTAGACGTCGACCAGTTGGCCATACAGCGCCGGCATGCGGGCCTCGAGACTCTCCGCCGTGCCGTTGATCGCCATTGGCGTGCGGGTACCAGCGACCACATCCTCCCCCTGCGCGTTGACGAGATACTCGCCGAAAAAGCGTTTGGCTCCGGTGGACGGATCGCGTGTGAAGGCGACTCCGGTCGCGCAGTCGTCACCCATGTTGCCGAACACCATTGCCTGGACGGTGACGGCCGTGCCCCAGTGGTCGGGGTAGCCGTGCATGGCGCGGTAGGAGACGGCGCGGGGGGAATTCCAGGAGCGGAACACCGCTGCGATCGCGCCCCAGAGCTGCTGATGGGGATCCTGCGGGAAGTCCGCGCCGGTGGCGGCGCGGACGATCTCGCGCTGCTCGCGCACCAGATCCTCCAGCACGTCGGCGCGCAGCTCGTGGTCCGCGTCCGCGCGGGCCGCGACGCGACGCGACGTCAGCGCGTGCTCGAATCGCTCGGAGGGGATCCCGAGGACGACGTCGCCGTACATCTGGATGAGGCGGCGATAACTGTCGAGCGCGAAGCGGGGGTTGCGCGTGCGCTCTCCGAGGCCGCGCACCGTCTCGTCGTTGAGGCCGAGGTTCAAGACCGTGTCCATCATACCCGGCATTGACGCGCGCGCGCCGGAACGCACGGATACCAGCAGCGGACTGGACGGGTCGCCGAAGCGCCGGCCGGTTTCCACCTCGAGGCGGTGGAGGTGCTCGGCCACTTCCTCGCCCAGACCGTCCGGATACCCGCCGGTGTGCGCCATGAAGTAGGCGCACACTTCGGTGGTGATGGTGAAGCCGGGAGGGACCGGGATACCGAGGTTGGCCATCTCGGCCACGTCGGCGCCCTTGCCGCCGAGGAGGTCGCGCATCGCCGCCCCGCCTTCCGCGCGCGGCGCGCCAAAATGGTACACGTGCTGGACGGAGGGCTTGCGCGCGCGCGTCATCGCTACCCCGACACGCTCTCGGTGTCGATCTGGGCGCGCTGCAGCCGGCCGCTGTAGTCGACGTAGACCGACTTCCACTCGGTGAAGATGTCGAGCACGGTGTGCGACGCCTCGCGATGGCCGTTGCCCGTGTCCTTGACGCCCCCGAACGGCAGCTGCACCTCGGCGCCGATGGTCGGGCCGTTCACGTAGGTGATGCCCGCCTCGATGTCGCGGATGGCGCGGAACGCCTGATTCACATCGCGGGTGTAGATCGAGCTCGAGAGACCATAGTCGGTGTCGTTGAGCGTTGCAATGGCGTCGTCCAGATCGCGCACTTCCAGCACCGCGAGCACGGGACCGAAGATCTCCTCGCGGGCGATACGCATCGAGCGCGTCACCCCGTCGAAGATGGTGGGGGTGTAGAACCAGCCCTTTTCACACTCGCCGCGGGCGTAGATCTCGCCGCCGTGCACGAGCCGGGCGCCGTCCTCCCGTTTGCCGATCTCGACGTAGCGGTGGACGCTCTCGCGCTGGGACGCGCTCACCATCGGTCCCACCTGGACGGTCTCGTCGAGGCCGTTGCCGAGCTTCAATGTCCTGACGCGCTCGACGAGCATTTCGAGAAAGCGCTGTTTGATCGGCCGGTGGAGAATGAGGCGGCTGGTGGCCGTGCACCGCTGCCCCGCGGTACCGAAGGCGCCCCACAGCACGCCGTCGAGCGCGAGCTCGAGGTCCGCATCCTCCATCACGATCTGCGCGTTCTTTCCCCCCAGCTCCAGCGACAGCCGCTTCAGAGACTTGCCGCACACCTGCGCGAGGTGGCGGCCCACTTCCGACGAGCCGGTGAACGAGATGACGCGGACGTCGGGATGGTCGACCAGCCGGGCGCCGACGTTGCGCCCGTCTCCCGTCACCACGTTGACGACTCCCGGTGGAATGCCGGCTTCTTCGCACGCCTTCACCAGGTTGATCACCGACAGCGGCGTGTCGCTCGCCGGCTTGAGAATGGCGGTATTGCCGCACACCAGCGCCGGGAAGAGCTTCCAGGTGGGAATCGCCATGGGAAAATTCCACGGCGTGATCAGACCGCACACGCCGATGGGATGGCGCTCGGACCAGCCCGCCTTGCTGGGAAGTTCACACGGGACGGAATCCCCGAACAGGCGCCGTCCTTCGCCCCCCGCCAGAAAGGCGGTGTCGATTCCCTCCTGCACGTCGCCGCGCGTTTCCGAGAGGGTCTTGCCCATCTCGCGCGTCATGTCGCGCGCGAAGGCTTCCTTGTGCGCGGTCAGGATCGCGCCGGCCTTGAACAGGTACTCGGCCCGCTTCGGGGCCGGGACCAGGCGCCAGGACGCGTACGCGCGTTTTGCCGCCACCACCGCGTCGTCCACGTCCTCCGCGGACGACGCCTGGAACGTGCACACCACTTCGTCGCGATCGGCCGGGTTGCGATTCTCGTCGGCGCGCCTCGCGCGGGAGCGAACCCACTTGCCGTCGATGTAGTTCAGCATCTCTTGCATTGCGCTGTTTCCTTTCGATACAGATGCGAGGCGTGTGCGGGGGCGCCGGCGACGATGGCATACGGGCGGGACGGCGCGTCCGGTCGAGTCGCAGCGACTCTAGCAAAACCGCCTTTCGCGCGTCAATTCCGGGTCTGGAACGCAAACGGGGCCACGACCAATGGTCGCGGCCCCGGAACAATCTGGCCGGCGGCGCGTCCGGGCGGTCGCGCGCGCTCAACGAATGATGGTGATGCGCCCGTAGACCGAGTCGCCGCTCGACGCCTCGAGTCGATAGACGTACACGCCGGACGCCACCGGCTCCTCGTAGCCGTTGCGCGTATCCCACTCCACGTTGCCGGTCCCCCCCTGGTGCGTGTGCCACCACACCAGGTCGCCCGCCACGGTGTAAACCTGGATGGTACAGTCCGAGGGAACGTTCACGAAACGAATAACCTCGTCCGGATAGTTGTGGTAGTTGTCGGCTGTCAAGCGGCTCGACCCTGACCGGAACGGGTTGGGCACCGCGTACACGTCATAGAGATCGTTCTGCGGGTTGGATTGCATCTTGACCTCCACGAGCTGCTCCCCGCATTCGTACGGTGTTCCCAGCGTCACCGCGCAATTGTCGACCTTGACCAGGCCCTGCTGACCGGATGTCGGCGTGTAGCCCCGATCGAAGGTGGTCACCGCGTAGTAGTAGGTGAACCCGTTGACCGCGTTGCAGTCGAACCAGAACAGCTGGTCGCTCTCGAGCGGCAGGTCGATGCGCGACCCGAGGCACTCGATGTCGCCGTACGGTGAAAACCACGGCGGGTCCTGCCTGAGCGTCGGAAGGATGTCGTAAAAATAGACCGAGTCGACAATGCTGCCCCCGGTGGCCTGCCCCCTGAACGCTTCCTGCTTGGACACCTCGCCGAGAACCTCGAGGTCGCTTCCGTCGCTCTCGATCCCGCGCCACACGTGGAACCCCTCGAAATCCTCGAGCCCCAGGATGAACCCGCCCTGGGTGTCGACCTGCCCGGCGGAGAAGCGAATCTGCACGCCGAAGTCAACGAGGGCCAGCGTCCTCTGGTCCTTGAACAAGAGCGGGATCCATGCGTTCGGCACATAGGAGGGTTGCAGCACGATCCGGTTGCTGAAGTACTCCTCATGACGGATGGAGAAATTGATGGTGATGGAATCCTGCCCGACCGTCCCGCCGGCGATCGCCCGGAAGTCCACGGTGCGGTCGATGTCGCCCGTGTAGGCGCCGCGCGTTCCCGGCACGCTCGACTCGCTGGCGGACGAATCCCGCAACCAGCCGGTGGTATCCGGTTGGAGGACGAAAGCCGAACAACTGTCGGGGCTCTCCCGCCACGTGATGAAGTTGACGAAGTGCTTCTTCCCCGCGTCGTATGCGCTGTGCACCCTGACATCGGTCGGCGCCTGAAGAGTCAAGCCGGTCGGAGCGCTGGCGCGCGCGGTGAAGGCAATACTCACGAGGAGCCCGGCGGTCAGCGCCACGCCCCTTCGGGAACCCGGTGAGTTCAAGCAAGTCCCTCCTGGATCACAATCGTCGCATCCGCCGGCGCTCGCCTCACGGCGAGGTCGATGCCGTCGCCGACCCGGGCACGCGTGGCAGCTGCCATTCGTTGAAGAAGATGTACTCCATGGCCGGCTTGACCTGATTCGGCTTGAAGTACACCGGAGGAAACCCGAACACGACGCTGCGTGCGCCGATCGCCCCAGGCACATCCGCGACCCGGTCCGCGAACGCACTGGTCCAGAAAGCCACCGGCTCATTGTACGTCGGTTCCTGGGTGTCGAGGGAAATCATCCCGTAGATGGGCTGGAAGCAATTCCGCGGGTTAGAAACATACTGGCAGGCCTTCCCGCTGCGGAAGTACGAGGGGTTGTACACTTCCGCATCGAGCCCTCTGTCCGACGGCTGGTAGAACATGCCCGGCTCGGTTATTTCGTCCCGCAGCTCGAGGGGCGGAAAGTTCAAGTCGAGTGGATTGGCGCCGCGCATGGTGTCGTCCCGCAAGGAGGTCAGATCATAGGGGTCGCGATATTGCTCCACGGAGCAGTAGAACTGCGCCCCAGACTGGCGGTAGCGGCGCCGGCTGCTAAACATGTACCCGTAGTCGATGACGTCCACGCACAGCTCTCTGTACGCGAACGAAATCTCGCCCATGGGGTCGGAGACATCCGGTCCGTCGGACCCGGTCTGGAGGTCTTGGCCTTCCATCTCGTATCTCACGATTAGCGGGTGACGCGGGCTGGCAAGGTCACGGTTCTCGACAAGCTGCACCGGGTGCTGACCTGCGAGCATGAGGTGCACGCCGGCCGCCATCGAGAGGGCGAGGTAGTTCGGCTGCACCTTGCCGCTCAGAGGGCCGCCGCCAGATGTCGTTCGCTGCGAGCGATATTGAATATACGAGTAAAGCAGGGGAAAATCGGCCTCCTGACCGACGTCGGCGTAGACACTCCAGATAATCGCCTTGTACCGGGCCAGCAGCGCCAGCGGTACCTCACCCGCCTTGGACAGGCTGATCACGTCGCTCGCCAGGTCGAAGCCCTTGACGTTCGACACCATGTCGACCCAGAACGCGTCGTGCTCGGCGTCGTTGGGCAATACTCCCCGCCCCCGACCATTGCCCCACCCCGGATCCGACGCTGGTTGTTCGTCCGGCTTGAAGTCATCGACGATCAGCACGTCTCGCTCCAGGGTGAACTGAATCACGTTGACCTTGATCTCGACGCGCGAGCAGAAGCCGGAATTGTCCACCACCTCGACCGTCAGGGTGTGGGTTCCGAAAAAGAATGTTCGCGGAGTCGTTGAGGCCACGCTCTGGACGAACGGAGTCCAATCAACCTCCCACTGCTCGGGGTCGGTCAGGTCCGAGATGTCCCACCCGAAACGGTACCCTGAAACGATACCGCCGTAATCCTTGGCGTCCGCTGCAAAAGAAAAATTCAGCGTGACCCCGGCGGGAACATCGAGGACCGTGAGCGGTGTGCTGCACGTGGTCGTGGCCGTCGCTCCCATGTAGACGTTCGCCACCGTGAGCAGCGGCCCCGTGATGCGACTACCCACGCGCAGCCGCCGCACGTTGAATGCCTCGTCGAGCACCGGGGTCACCGCACCCGCCTCGTCCTTGGCACGCATGGCGAAGATGTAGGTGCCGTATTCCTGCGGCGGCGACGTCCAGAACTTACCGCTGTCGTTCTCGGCGCGGTAGAAGACCCACGGGTACCATTCTTTTTGGGACGCCGGGGAGCCGCTGCGGAGGTACGCAATCGTCGCGTCGAGGGGTCTCTGAGCGGAGGCGAAGGGTTTCGTGCTTACCAGCGCCCATTGCACCGAGTCCGGCTCCTGCGCCACCAGGCGGTCGCTCACGTAGTCCGATGCCAGCCAGCTGAAGGTGATGATCGGCGGGACGTCGGCGGGCGTCGTGACGCCTGGGGTCCCGACCGGGATCATGATGTTCACCGACGGGGACAACGTCCTGGACGTGAACGAGCGGTAGGCGGGCCGGGTCGAGCGCAGGCCCTCCTCGTCGACCGCGCGGATGAAGAAGGTGTGCGAGCGTCTGAATTCGCTGATCTGCGACGTGGGCCTCGGATCCGCCAGGTTGTCCGCAGAAAACACAATCGTCGAATCGTTCGCGAGCACCGGGGTCCACGGCTTTCCCACCGTGTCCGCCGGGTTGAACACGCCGGTCGTGTTGTTCGTGGTCAGGAACTCGTAGCGGAGGATCTCGCCGTCTGGGTCCCATCCCCCCCAGTACAGGTGCACTCTGTACTTCTCTACCGTGCCTTCCGGCGGCGCTGCCGACAACCATACCCGCGGCGGCTGGTTCTCAAGGCGGGTACCTTGGATTCCCTCGCTGGTGCATGCCTGAAACATGCCCAACACGGCGAAGGCGATCAACCATATGCACAGCCCATGACGCCTCATAGCCATACCTCTAGCGCTCAAACTTCAGGTAGAACGTCACGACCCGCGCGGGCGTCCACCTGCCCAGCGACTCGTAGTTGAACGCGTTGATCAAGTTTCTGGTGCCCGGTTGTGGACCGGCGGCGCTGTCCTGCGGAACTGCATTCCAGAACACGTACTGCGAAAAGTCTCTCTCTCCCAATCTCGTATCGCGCCCGTACAGGACCATCGTGATGGTGTTGTTGAAGTACCCGGGGAGCGCGGCGAACACGTCGTCGCCCTCGGGGTCGTCGTACCGGATCAGCACCTCCATGCGGTCGCTCATCGCGTTGTCCGCGGTGCCCGCGAACCACGCCGGCCCGGCCCGGCCCAGCGACCACGATGTTCCCGTCCCCGACGACGCGCTATAACCTGTGTACACGAAATAACGCCACGACCTGATCGCCGACCCCAAGGGGTCTCTGGGATCGTCGTGGCCCGTGGCACTTACCGTCCATGCGAAGCGTTTGTAGTAACGACCGTTGCTCGACACCGTGTCGCTTTCCGCGTCGTACGGCCACCCCACCCCCTTATAGAAGTGCCACGTCAGTGTGTCCACCGTCGACACGTCGAGGGGGCTGCCCTGCTGGTCGCGCACGGCCCACGTGTCCATGGTCGGGTCGAAGTTCCCGATGATGTGGAACGAGGGCGCCGTCCCGTCGCGCGTCCCGTTTTCGTCGATCCCGGCGGCGAAGAAGTCGTACTCCACCGACCCGACGTCGACCGAGTTCGAATCCGTCGCCGAACCCTTGTCGGAGTCGTGGCGTCCGCTTCGCGGCAGCCAGTTGCTGTCCTCATAGGCCGAGGGAACGCGCGCCGAGGTTCGCAGGTATCGGACCTGGAAGTCGATGCAGCTGTCCGGGAGGGTGGCCGAACACGTCCAGACATCGCGCTTATCGTCGAACGCCCTGTATCGGGACCATATCCAGCTGCCCAACGGCACGGTGTCCGGGATCCCGTCGGTGAAATTCACCGTTCGGACGATCCGGAGGTTGTTCCTGAAGGACGTATTCTTGACACTGATTATCTCCGTTTGTGGGTCGAAGTTGACGACCACCTGGGAAACACCGGTTCGGAACTGGCCCGCGTCGATCTGCGACTCCGCGTTGGCGCCGTCGATGCACTTGGCCGCGAATCTGAAGACCCCGGCGGGAAATGCGTCTGCGTCCTTGTTCGGGAAGGTCCGCATCGTGTCCCCGATGTCGGTCCAGGCGTTGGAGCCCTGGAGGACGATGGTGGCGCTCAACGGGTAATAGTAATATCCGCCAAGCGACCCGTTGATCGTCAGCCCGTGGTAGCTGATGGCAAAGGGGTGATACATTCCGACGGTGTCGGCTGGCGGCGTTCGCTTCGTGTACGGCCGCGCCGCGCCGTTGATGTAGTTGACGAATCGTATCTGGGGGAGTTGGCCGATCGTCGCCACGAATTCCACCCCCGCCGGTTGGGGGTCGATGACGCCGTTGTCATCGATCGCCGCCACCAGAAAGGCCTGGCGATTCTTGCGCACTCCCACCCCGCCGACATCCTTGTACGCGACAAACGAGAACACCGAATCGGTGCGCGTCGTGATGCGCCCGAGCTGGTAGTCACGGAGGCGCCCGGCCGGGTTCCACGTGGACTCCCCCAGGGCGAGCGTGTCCTGTATCGACCACAGGTAGCGCGTCGTCGTCCCGTCCCGATCGACGCCCCGCCAGTATACGTGCACGAGGTACTCGTACTCGCTCGAATCCGGCGGCGCGTACCACAGCTGGGTATCCGGCGGCTGGTTGCGGTCCACCAGCGACGGCTGGTTACGACGGCAGGACGCCGTCAGCGCGACCAGGCACACGGCGAGCGCAGCGGCTCCCTTGAGGTATCTCGGCATGCGAAGAACGGCTCCTTCGTGCGTAGCGTAAGCTGGCGCGGGGACTCGAGCTGAAGCGGTTGCAATATAAGCGTATGGCAATTTGGGTGTCAAACCAAATCTGTCCCGGCTCCCGTGCAGATAGGGTCGGACGGCACTCCCCGCTTCCCACCCCCCCCTTCGCCCCAACTCCACAACACCCGCTTCCCGCCCGGCAATGCTCAAAAAGAAAGCGGGGGCTCGACCTTGCGATCGAGCCCCCGCCGGACTACGACACCCGTGTGTCGAAGAACTTCCTACTTCAGAAGAACCATCTTCTTCGTCTGCGTGAAGTTGTTCGCAACGAGCTTGTAGAAATACACACCGCTCGAGACTGCCTGGCCCGCGTCGTTGCGACCGTCCCACACCTTCGTGTGGGCACCCGCCGCGAACTGCTCGTTAGCCAGCGTCCGGACCAGCTGGCCCGCCACGTTGTAAACCTTGAGGTTCACAAGACCGCGCTCCTTGACCGAGAACGCGATCGTCGTCTGCGGGTTGAACGGGTTCGGGTAGTTCTGCGAGAGGCTGTTGCTAGCAACCGCGCCTGTCCCCGTCGGCTGGGGCGGCGTGTTGCCGAGCCACGTGATGATGTCGTGCAGGTGCTTTGCACGGTCCGAAATACCATCGTTTTCATCGTCACGGATGTACGAGAACCCGAAGCCGGACAGAATAACGCCGACACTGACCGTCTGCGGGTTGACCGTGCGATCCGAAACGATCGCGCTGTTGATCGGCTCAGGCGTCCACACGCCGCCAGTCGGCGCGCCGTAGCTGCCCTCCGACACCGCATCGCCGGTCGGCGTCATCACGTCGAAGTCGTTGTACACATTGCAACCACCGTACGCAAAGAACGTATCGCCGGCGAAGCACCCGGCCGGGTCGGTGTTGATCAACGGATTGATCGGGAACCCCTTGACATAGTGATCGCCGCCATTGGGATTCGACAGCGAATACCGGATGTAGGCCTTGAAGTTGGCCGCAGCCGTGCCTGTAAAGGCCTGCAACCGGGACGGCTGGTCGTCGCCGCAGAAATACAGGCCACCCGGATTCGTCAGGCCATCCAGGAACTGCTTGAGGATTAGCGTATCGGGGCTCTTGTCGTGGTTCGTTGCCCCCGTCACGCCGTCGCCGATGCCGACCGTGAGATCACCGGAATCCCAGATGATCTTCCGGTAGTTGCCGGTCAACTGAGTGATATCGTTGACTCGGCTACCCAGGCGGTTGGCAACGTCGGACGAAGGTCCGCGAACGTCGAACCGATCCACATCGTCAAGCAGTCCGAGCGACTGGAACGCCGTGTCGAAGTACGGCTGACCACCGCGGCCGTCCAAGCAGTCGACATACAGAATGTCGCCATTTACCGCGCCACCGGCGGGCAAGCACGTGAACTCGGAAGCGTAGGTCGCCGCCTCGCTGGCGGTGTTCACCTGCAGGGTGAGAGCCGAACCGCCAAGGTACGTCTTCACACCGTTGGTGTTCTCCGCAGAGTACCAGAAGCATATGGTATCGCCCGGCTCCCACAGGCAGTCGTTGAGGTCGATACAGTACTTATCCAGTACATCCGTCGTGTCGAGACGGACGATATCCCACACGATGCTATTGACGGTTGTCGTGCCCACCCACGGGAACCTCGCAGGATCCTGTGTGAGAGCCGCACCGGTCTTGTTAGCCTGACCCTGCGGCCATGTGGCCACATAGATGTAGGCCTTCGGCTTGCCGGTGCCGTCGAGGGCGAGCCCCGCCTCCGGGTCGGCCATCGAGTACACAACCGCGCTGTCATACGGGACGATACCCGGGGTGGTATAGCCGTTGCTGGTGGCCGCCCCGTCCGCGCGAACAAAGCCAGCCCAATCGCCGGTCGTCTCCGCGAAGTTGTCCTGGAACTGCTCCGAATCGCGGACCGTCCACTGCGGGCCATCTGCCTCGACACGATAGACTCTCACCGTGTCAAACAGCGGCGCCTGGGTGTGGCAGGTTGTGGCGGCCCCACCGCACCACGGACGGCAGTTGTCGAGGACACCCAGGCCGACCTGGACGTCGGAAGCGTTGGAGAGGTCCAGGAGGGGCGCCAGAACTGACTGCGCCCGTCCCCACGCCGGGGTACCGTTCGAGTAGTAAACAAAGTTAATGTCGTGCCACGCCTTCGGGCAGGGATTGCCGGTGTCATACTGGCGCACGCGCCACACATAGAACACCAGGTTTGCCAGCGGAAGGTGAACGTACACCGTAAACTCCATGTTCAGCACGGAACCGGCGGTCCCCGCCAGGGAGATCTTCGGCGACCAGATCTCGTTGTGGATGTACGCGCCGTACTGATTCATCAGCGGCACGACCCTCTGCGCCGGCTTGCCGATGCAGCCGCCGAAGAAGGGGGAATTGTTGATGGCGGCCCATACGCAGGAAAGATCTTTCCGGCACGGGTCATCCTGCGCAATCGAGGTGCCCGGGAAAGTGGCCATGTAATTCCCGAAGCCATTTACCTTGCCCGCGATCCAGTCGTTGGACGATGTGGCACCGACCACTTCGTCCTCGAACTCCTCGAGCATGCCACCCTCGACAGTGAGGCTGTCGACATGGACAGCGCCGTTGGTCGGATAGACGCCGTCCTCGTCCGAATACGCGTGCTGCGATTGGAAGCGCAGGCGCACCTTGACGGGGCCAGCGGCCGGAACCACGGGTTTCGACACGACGAGGAAGGAGTCGAAGTCAACCGGGACATTAGCGTCAAGGTCGGTGAGGCCGTCGGGTGTGGCTCCCGTACCTGGTCCGACACCGCCATACAACCGCTTCCAGACCTCGTTTCCGGAGTTGCTGCAGTCGGCCGTATACTCGATCGACCAGCCGCAGTACGTGTAGTGGGAACTCCACTGGGCGATCATCGCCACATCCACGTTACCCACGACGGCGACGCAGCTCTTCATCGACCACGTCTGGTCCCAGTTGTTACCGTAGCCGGGAGCCGACTCGTAGGAGCAAACGAGCCCATCAGGATTGTTCGCACGCGTTCCGCACCAGAGCGACTTCGAACCCCGAATCGGCGCATAATCCGCCGCCGGAAGCCCGGAATAGTCGTCGATGTGCCAGTAAAGAGGGCTGACCGTCGACAGATCAACCCCGGTCCAGCCCTGGGCCGTACACGTGGTAGGACTGGCGTCGAAATTATACGCCCCCAGAATCGTCGTGTTCGCCGCCGCGGTCGCCGCCAGAGCCTGCTGCTCCGAGCGGTAGTCCGACGTGGGCGACTGGTACGCGTTTATCTGGTAATCGCCATAATTCGGTTCATGCTTCTTGCCAGCCTTCGCAAACGCCATCGAAGCGATGAGCGTGAGACCGAGCGCAAGAACACAGGAACCGCGCAATGCATTCTTCATACGTATTCCCCCATCGTTGCTGAGAAGGAATGTGAATACGCGAAACCCAATTTATTCACTGCATCGCTTCGCTGGGGCGCAGCGTCGCGTGGACATCGGCGGCGAGGAACCTTTCTGAAACGACTCCCACTCCACCTCCTAGTCCGTTTCAGGAACGGGCCGTTCACTACCGTCGGTCGGTCAGGTGTCGGGTTACTACTTAACACCAACGGTGGTCGGCTTCAAAGAACGCCGGTACTCGCGCGTCCCAACAAGAGATGAAGTCATGCAAGAGGTCGGGCGGCTGTCCACCCTGATATGACCCTCTGCCCCTAGTCCGGAAAGAAGGTTACCACAGGTCTTTACCGGGTGTCAACGGGTATATCCAGTCCCGGGTTGGTCGCGTGGGGGCGCGGGCGCCGATTTGGCGGAAGGCCGCCTCGGTCAGGCCGCCGGGGTGGGGCCCTGCTCGACGATGGCGAGGAAGTCGGCGTAGCGGCCAAACAGCGTGTAGACCGCCGCCAGCAGGCCGTGGCGGTTGGCGCGGACCGCGGGGTCGTTACAATTGACCAGCACCCGCTCGAAGTAGGCGTCGATGGGGTCGGCCAGCCTGGACAGGGCCCGGAGAACGGCCCCGGCGTCCGCCCGCGCCTCGGCCTCGCCGACCTCGTCCAGCGTTGAGCGGGTTCGGGCCAGCACGTCGGCTTCGACCGGGTCCTGGAACCGCTCCTCCGAAAACGACCCCAGCTCACCCGTCCCCGCCAGCCCGGCGCGGATGTCCTCGAGACTGACGCCGAGCCGGCGCTCTTCCTTCGCCAGGATGTTCCCCACCCGCCGCACACCGGTCACCAGCCGTTCGAAGCGAGGGTCGCCCCGGAGGGCTGCGATGGCGCGCGCGCGGTAGAGCGCCACCGCGGGTTGCGCCCATCCCGCCGACATGACCGCCGCCGCCACGTCGAACGGGACCGCGTTCTCCCGAAGAAAGGCTTCCACCCGGGCGCGCAGAAACTCGGCGACCTCCGCCCCGATCCGCTGCTCCTGCCAGCGTGCGCGCAGCTGGTCGCGGTCGAGCACCGACCCGTAGCTGCGAGCCGACAATTCGAGGATTTCGTCGAGACGCGCGCCCGCGAGCTCGGCGGCAATGCGGACGAGGCCGTTCGCGCTGCGTCGGATCGCGAACGGATCCTGCGAGCCGGTCGGCTTCTGCCCGGAAAGAAACGACCCCACGATGGTGTCGAACCGGTCCGCGATCCCGAGCACGCGCGCGAGTGTCGTGGCGGGCAGCGCGTCGCCGGCGGCCCGCGGCGCGTAGTGGTCACGAATCGCGCCCGCCACCGCGGCGTCCTCGCCGGCGGCCCCGGCGTAGTGGGCGCCGATGATGCCCTGGAGCGCGGTGAACTCCTTGCCGTCGCGGATCATGGTGCTGGCCAGGTCCGCCTTCGCGAGACGGGCGGCGCGCGCGAGCAGCCGGTCGTCGACCTGCGCGGCGGCGGGCAGGCGCGCGTTCACTTCCCTCGCCACCTCGAGCACGCGGCGCCATTTCTGACCCACGCTGCCGAGTCCCTCGATGAACACGATCCGGTCCAGCTCGTCGGAGAGCGCTTCGACCCCGCGTTTCGAGTCCTCGCGCCAGTAGAACTCCGCGTCCTCGAGGCGCGCTCGCAGGACCCGCTCGTTGCCGCGCACCACCTCGGCGGCGCCCTTCACGGGGCCGTCGGTAAAGGTCACGAAGCGCGGCACCAGCGCTCCGCGCGAATCCGCGAGCGCGACGTAGCGCTGGTGGGCCCGCATCGCCGTCACGATCACCTGCGGCGGGAGGTCCAGATAGCGGCGGTCGAATTCCCCCACCAGCACGCGCGGGTCTTCGAGCATGAACGCGAGCTCGGTCAGGAGGTCGTCGTCTTCTATTACGTCGAGCCGGTTCGCCGCGGCCGCGCGCCGCGCCAGCGCGCCGATGCGGCTCCGGCGCTCGTCGTGGTCCAGGACCACGCCCAGCGATTTCACGCGCGAAACATACGCGCGCGCATCCGGGATCGACAGCCGCTCGTCGCGCATCCACGGGCGGGCGCAGGTCACGCGCCCGCTGGCGACCCCCCCGAACGAGAACGGGACCACCTCCGCGCCATACAATGCCACGATCCATCGTACCGGGCGCGCGAAGCGCGCGCCCCCCGCCTCCCATTTCATGCTCTTAGGGAATTTGAGATTCGCGATCAACGCCGGCAGTTCCTCGCGCAGCACCGCCGCGGTCTTCCTGCGGGCGAGTTGCCGGCGCACGGCGAGGTACTCGCCGCGGGGCGTGGTCACCCGCTGGAGTGAGGCGACCTCGACCCCCTGCGCGCGGGCGAATCCCTCCGCTGCCGGCGCGGGGCGGCCGTCCTCGAGAAACGCCTTGGAAACCGGGGGGCCGGTGGCCACTTCCTCGCCCTCCGCCTGCCGGTCGGCGACGCCGCGCGCCAGCAGCACCAGCCGCCGGGGCGTGCCCGTAGTGTACAGTTCACTATGAACAATCCGCCCGCGCGCCAGCAACGCGGACGCGTCGGCGGCGAGCTGAGCGATCGCCGGCGATACGTACGACGCGGGGAGGTTCTCGGCGCCGACTTCCAGCACGAACTCGCTCACGCGCGCCTCTTCCCCGGTCGGCGCGGCGGCGCGGCCGCGCGAAAGGCCTTGGCCCCGGCGCGCGCGAGCAGCGGAAACCCGAGCGCCTCTCGCTTCTCGACGTACGCCACCGCGACCTTGCGCGCGAGCGCGCGGATGCGTCCGATGTAGGTGGTGCGCTCGGTGACGCTGATGGCACCGCGGGCGTCGAGCAGGTTGAACACGTGGGAGAGTTTCACCACGTAATCGTACGCGGGCAGCACCAGCCTCGCGGCGAGCATCGTCCCCGCTTCGCGCTCGTAGTCCTGGAACAGACGGAAGTACATCTCCGCGTTGGCCCGCTCGAAGTGAAACGCGGAGAACTCCTGCTCGGCCTGGAGATTCATCTCGCCCCACGAGACCCCGGGCGCCCACTCCACCTCCAGCACCGAGTCGACCCGCTGCAGGTACAGGCACAGGCGCAAGAGCCCGTACGTGATCTCGGCCGTGACCGGTTCGAGCTCGAGCGAGCCCGCCTGCTGGAAGTACGTGAACTGCGTGATCTCCATCCCGTCCATCCAGATTTCCCACCCGAGTCCCGACGCCCCGAGCGTGGGCGCCTCCCAGTCGTCCTCCACCAGGCGGATGTCGTGGCGGCCGGGGTCGATGCCGATGGCGCGCAGACTTTCAATGTAGAGCGCGAGCACGTCGTCCGGCGGCGGCTTGAGCACGACCTGGTACTGGAGGAACTGCTGCACGCGATTCGGATTCTCTCCGTAGCGACCGTCGCGCGGTCGCTTCGAGGGCTCGACGTACGCCGCGCGCCAGGGCTCCGGGCCCAGGACGCGCAGGAAGGTGGCGGGGTTTAAGGTGCCGGCGCCGACCTCGGAGTTGTACGGCTGCACCAGCACGCACCCCTGCCGCGCCCAGAATTCGCCGAGGCGGGCGATGATCTCCTGCTTGGTGGGAGCCGACGCCGGCGCGGGCGTCGGGCGTTTGCGTGCACGCGGGGTCAACGAGGTCCTTTCGGGAGTCGGCCCGTCGCGCGACGCGCGACGATCACGTTCATATGAGGCTCAACGAGCGGGGCAGGTGGTACCCCTGGACGTGGTACGTATAGGTCCAGTGCACGAGCCTGCCCAGCTCCTTTCGCACGCCCTTGGAGACGGCCTCGCCGGCGATCGCCGGGTAGGACGCGGTCGCGCACCGCGCCGCCGCGGAGACCACGTCGGCGGTCAGCGAGACCGACTCCGCCATCGGCGCGCGGTGCTCGGCGCAGAAACTCACTCCGTCGCGCGGGCTGTACAACCCGTCTTCCGGCGCCGCGCCGCAGTGCACGCACGCCACCGTGTCGGGGGAGAGGCCGAGTGCCGCGAGGAGTTTGATCGCGAACGCGAGAAACACGAGCATCGGGTCCGCCCCCTTCGCCGCCGACAGGAATTCCGACGCGGTGTCCACGACCGCGTCGTCGAGGCTGGCGCCGGGCACGCACACCTGGTTGAGCAGTTCGAGCGCGGCCAGGTTCGCGGCCAGGTCCGGCAGCGAATCGCGCTCCACCGGCGACTTCCCCAGCAGCGACGCCTCCTTGAGATAGTGCGTCGCCTGCCCGTCGCGGTGGTAGCACACGATTTCGATCTCGTTGCCGGGCTCGAGCACCCCGCGCGTCGGGTGCTTCGTGCTCATGGCACCCTTGGCCAGCAGCCGGACCTTGCCGCTGCGGCGCCCCAGGAAGAGGACCGTGAGACTCGTCTCTCCCGTGCGCCCGGTGGCGAGCACGATGCCGCTGTCCTTGATCAGCATAGGCCTCTCCTCAGTGGCTCCTAAGATAGGCCGACGCCAGCGAAAGGTAAATGGCCATCCCGATCACGTCGTTCGACACGGTGATGAACGGGCCGGTGGCGACGGCCGGGTCCACTTTCCACCGCTGCAGGAGGAGCGGCACCGACGACCCGATCAACGACGCGACCAGGATGGTCAGCATGAGCGACCCCCACAAGAGCGCGCCCAGCGCGGCGTCGCGACGCCACGCGTACACGAATGCGAACAGGAGCAGCCCCAGCGCGGTCCCGTTCAGAAACGCGACCTGCATCTCCTTGAGAACCCGCCGCCCGATGCGCAGGATGTTCGCCTGCCCGAGCGCGATCTCGCGCACCGCCACGATGGCCGCCTGCATGCCGTGGTTGCCGGCGGTGGCCACGATCAACGGGATGAAGAACGCGAGCACGACGTAGGTGGTCAGCGGCGCCTCGTAGCGGCTCATGATGAAGGCCCCCACCATTTCGCCGAAGAACCCCATGACCAGCCACGGCAGCCGGGTGCGCGACACCTTGAGAAACGACGTCGCGCCGAACTCCTGGTCGCTGGTCCCCGCGATGCGGGTGATGTCCTCGGTCGCCTCCTCCTCGATGACATCGATGATGTCGTCCATGGTAATGCGCCCGACCAGCCGGTTCTCGGAATCGACCACCGGCATGATGAACTCGTCGTACTTCGAGAACATCGCCGCCACCCGCTCCTGGTCCATGTCGACGGGGACGCTGACCACGTTGCGCTCCATCACGTCGCGCACGCGCGCGGCCGGGGAGCGCAGCACCAGGTCCAGGATCCCGAGGAACCCCACCAGCTGGCCGGACTCGTTGACCACGAAGACGCGCTGCGGGCTCTCGACCTCCGCCGCCACCGCGCGCACCACGCCGATGGCGTCCTGGACGGTCGCGTCCTCGCGCACCGACACGCGCTCGACCTGCATGAGTCCGCCCGCCGTGTCGGCGCCGAACTCGAGCAGCTCGTGGATCTCGGCGCGATCGCCGCTGGGGAGGAGTGCTTCGACCCGCTCGGTCTTCTCGGGCGACAGCGTGGACATCAGGTCCGCCGCGTCGTCGGACGGGAGCTCTTCGAGCAGCGAAACGACCTCGCGGTCGCTCAACTGCTGGAGCAGTGCGTGGCCGGCCTTCCCGTCGAGTTCGGTGAGCACCTCCGCGGCGCGCTGGGTGTGCAGCCGTTTCAGCACGAGGATCTGCCGCTCGGGCTCGAGCTCCTGCAGGATGTCGGCGATGTCGGCGGAATGCAGGGGAGCGAGAAACGCGTCGAGCCCGGCCAGGTCGCCGGAATCGATCAGCGCGCGCGCGCGGCCGACGTCCTCGATGCGTGTCCGTTCCATAGGGCGGCATCGTAGGAGAGGGTGTGAACTCGTGGCAAGCGGGAGTTGGTCGAGCGCGGCGAACCGGCGAGATTCTCCGTCGCCGGGCGCGCGCGGCCGGCGGCGTCAGGCGTCTTCGCGGGTGACCGGCTCGGTGGAGGCCAGCCCCCGCACCAGCACGCGCACGATGCGCTGGCGCTCGACGGACTGGATCTCGAACCCCACCGGCCCCTCCATCCAGCGGTCGCCCACGCGCGGCACGCGCCCGATCTGGTGGTAGAGCAGTCCGGCCAGCGTGTCCGCCACGTCTTCGGCCAGCGAGAGACCGAGCACGTCGTTGAGTTCCTCGATGCGGACCCGTCCGCTGACCACGGCGGTGTCGCGGTCGAGGCGGCGCACCAGTTCCTCTTCCGAGTCGAACTCGTCGCGGATGTCGCCCACCAGTTCCTCGATGACGTCCTCGAGCGTGATGATGCCCGCCGTGCCCCCGTACTCGTCGACGACGATGGCGAGGTGCTGGCGCCGGACCTTGAACTCGGTGAGGAGGTCGGTGATGCGCTTGCTCTCCGGCACGAAGAACGCCTCGCGCGCGAGCGTGCGGATCGAGAAGTCCTCGCCTCCGAGCACCTTCACCAGCAGGTCCTGCGTGTGCAGGGTGCCGATGATGCGGTCGATCGATCGTTCGTACACGGGGATGCGCGAATGCCCCGCCTCCATGATCACGGACAGGGCGTCTTCGCGCTCCATCGCGACGTCGAGGGCGACGATGTCGATGCGCGGGATCATGACCTCGCGCACGCGGGTCTCGCCGAAGTCGGCGATGCTGGAGATGATGCGGTGTTCGGCGTCTTCGACCACCTCGCCGCCCCGCCCCGGCCGGGTCCCGAGCAGGCTGATCTTTTCCGCGAGCGGAATCACCTCGAACGCGAACAGCCGCGGCAGCGCGGGCGACGCGCGGCCGAGCAGCTTCGTCGCCGCCACCGCCAGCGGGCGCAGCGCATACACGGTGGGGATGACGAGGAAGCCGACCGCGCGCAGCAGCGTTTCCGCGCCTTCCAGGGCGAGGGCGCGGGCGGCGAACCCGGGCAGCAGGATCGAGGCCGCCGCGAATACTCCGGAACCCAGCGCGCCGGCGTCGTGCACCAGCGCCACCGCCGAGACCACCACCAGCAGCACGGCCAGCGCGCGCCCGATCCCCAGCGCCACCCCGGTGTGCACCGGGTCTCCGATCGCTCGCGCGGCCAGCCAGTCCACGCCCGCGCCATCGTCGTGCTCGGGGCCGCGAACCGACAGCACGCCCAGCGCGGTGAGCGCCGCGCAATACGCGGAGAGGAAGACCACCGACGTCGCGTACAGGATGACTATCAGACCGGCGTCCATGCCCATTTCATCGTCCCGGGAACAACTCGCGCCACACGCGCGCGGGAAGAATCTGTTTGAGAACGAATCGCTCGCGGCGCTCCATGCGCGCCGCGCCGGCGTCGTCTTCGTGGTCGTACCCCAGCACGTGCAGGAATCCGTGCACGACGATGCGCACTGCGAGGTCGCGCGTCTCCACCCCCAGCCGGCTGGCGTCGCGCGCGAGCGTCTGGTGCGACACCACCACGTCGCCGATCGCTTCCGCGGCTTTCACCCGCCTGCCGTGCGTCCGGTAGGAAAACGACAGGACGTCGGTGGGCCGGTCTTTGCCCCGATAGCGGCGGTTGAGCCGGCGGATCGTGCGGTCGTCCACGATCATTACATTAATGGACGCCTCCGCGGGCGGGAGCAATGCCGCCGCCCGGCGCACGCGCGCCTTCCACGCGCGATCGATCCACCCTGGCGCGCGGCCGTCAGCCCGATTCAGCCAGACTCTCACGAATCGTCCTGTCGTCGTCGCGGGGCGGGGCCTCCTGCCCGGGGTAGGCCACGCGTCGGTGGTAGACGCTGGTCAGCATCGAAATCAGACGCTCGCGCACCACGCCGAGCTCGTGCAGCGTGATGCCGCTGTCGTCCAGCTCGCCCTCCGCCGCGCGCGCGTCGACCAGGCGCGCCACCATCGCGCGAATCTGCGCCGGCGTCGGGTCCCGCAGCGAGCGCACCGCCGCCTCCACGGTATCGGCGCACATCAGGATCGCCGCCTCGCGCGAGCGCGGCCGCGGACCCGGGTAGCGAAAGTCGTCGCGGTTGACGCTGGTGTGCGAATCGGTCTCGAGCGCCTTCTGGTAGAAGTACGCCATCACGGTGGTGCCGTGGTGCTCGCGGATTCCTTCTACGATCACCTCCGGCAGCTTCTCCTGGCGCGCGAGCTCGACGCCGTCCTTGACGTGCGAAACCAGGATCAAGGCGCTCATCTGCGCGGTGATCTTCTCGTGCTTGTTGAACCCGGGCTCCTGATTCTCCGCGAAGTACTCGGGCTTGAAGATCTTTCCGATGTCGTGATAGTACGCCATCACGCGCGCGCGCAGCGCGTCGGCACCGATCTCGGTGGCGATGGCATCCACCAGGTTGCCCAGCAGCATGGAATGGTGGTAGGTGCCCTGCGCCTCCATGTTGAGGCGCTTCAGGATCGGCTTGTTGAGGTCGGTCAACTCGAGCAGCGTGAAGCGGGAGGTGCGGTTGAAGACCTGCTCGAACACCGGCAGCAGGAACACGGTTGCCACCGCGGTGAAGAGCCCGTTGACCGCTCCCCAGAAGGTCTGCGCCGGGATGGCGTGCCAGCCCGCGCGCGACCCGCCCTCGACCGCGACCGCGCCGAGCGCGTACGCGCCGGCCACGAACAGGAACACGGAATACCCCCGGCTGCGCGCGCGCATGCGCTCGATGCCCGCCACCCCCGCCGTGCCCGCGACCCAGGCGACGAACGCCGGGCCGACGCCGATCGGGGTGGCCAGCGGGAGCAGCGCGGCCGCGAACGCGCTGGTCGCCAGCCCCACGCGGAAATCGAACAGCGCCGCCAGCATCACCGCCGCGAAGGCAACCGGCGCCAGGTAGGCGCTCCACCCGAAGCGAACCAGCACCGCCACCACCGCGAGGTACACGAGCAGGACCGCGAACACCGCCGCCAGGTGCGACAAACTGGCGTAGACCGGGCGATTGAAAACCGCCAGGTAGACACCGAACAAGAGGCACAGCAGTCCCACGCGCAACGCCTGCGCGGCGAACACGCCCGCCACCGCCTGCGGCGAGCGGTCGGGGCCGCGCGCGGCCCGCGCCTCCTCCAGCGCGCGCAGCGCGGCTTCCTGCTCCCGGGTGACGCGCTCGTTCTGCGCGACCAGGCGCTCGCCGCCCGCCACTTCGAAGTACGTCTTCACCGCGGCGGACGCGGCCTCGCGCCGGTGATTGGTCTCGTCGACGTCGAAGACCAGGTTCGGGAGCACGTGCCCGCGCACCAGCTCGAAGAAGACCCTCCCCCGCGCGGATGCGTCGGCGAAGCGCGCGCGCGCCTCGGCACGCACCGTCTCGTCGAGCTGGCGCTGGTCGACCACGTCGGCCGCGCGCCGCCGCTGCTCGCCACCGCTTTCGACCACGACGATGTCGCGGAAATCGTTGCGCCGCAGCACCGAGGCGTTGTCGACCACGCCGCGCGCGAACAGGTCGCGCTGGCACTCACGAATCTCCGAGCGCATCGCCGAGAAGCCGTCGGGCGAGAGGGCGACCCGGAGCTGGTCGCGCGAAATCCCCGGGAGCCACGGCGCTGCGCGCTCGGCCCGCGCGTCGTCGTCGAGGCCGCGCGCGTACACCGCGGCCGAGACCGTGTCGAGCAGCGCGGCGAGGTCGGCCGCGAGGTCGCGCTCGACGTCGCGGCGACGCTGGAACACCGGGGACACCGACAGGGCCGCGCGCGCCCTGGCGACTTGCAGCTCGTCGCGCGAGAGCGGGACTCGAAACGAGTGGGGGGCGACGACGTCGCGATCGGCCACCTCGCCCGCGTGGAAGCCGGGTGAGACGCGCCCGCGCACCGGGGGGAGCAGGACGACCACCATCAGCGTGAACGCCAGCGCCAGCAGCACGCGCGCCCCGGCGGCCCGGCGGCGCCCCGCGCCGTCGCCCGCGGCGACGTGGTTGCGGACCCGGAGCAGGCGGGTGAGCGGGTTGTTCATGGAGCGGGATCGTGGTCGCGGTCGCGGGCGTCGAACGCGCTGATGATCCGCTGGACCAGCTTGTGCCGGACCACGTCGTCCTGGGTCAGGTGGACGAACGCGATGCCCTCGACCCCGCGCAGGATCCGTTCGGCCGCCAGCAGGCCGGAGCGCGAGGGCGGGTCGAGGTCGATCTGGGTCACGTCCCCGTTGACCACCGCCTTGGCGTTGCGCCCCAGGCGGGTGAGGAACATCTTCATCTGCATCTCGGTGGTGTTCTGCGCTTCATCCAGAATCACGTATGCGTCGTTCAAGGTTCGTCCGCGCATGTACGCGAGCGGGGCGATTTCGATGGTGCCGTTCTCCATCATCTTGGGGATGCGGTCGTACCCCAGCATCTCGCCCAGCGCGTCGACGATCGGTCGCACGTACGGGTCCAGCTTGGCCTGGAAGTCCCCGGGGAGAAAGCCGAGGCTCTCACCCGCCTCGACCACGGGCCGAACCAGAAAGATGCGCTCGATGGCGCCGATGCGCAGCGCCGCCACCGCGGCCGCGACCGCGAGGTAGGTCTTGCCGGTGCCCGCGGGGCCGATGCCGAACGCAATGTCGTGGGTTCGGATCGCGTCCAGGTAGCGCTTCTGACCCGGGGTCCGCGGCGAGACCGACAGCCCCTTGCGCGTGGTAACCACGACGTCGCGCTCCAGCGCCGCGTACTCGACCGCCGGAGGCGTGGCCGCGCGGGCGCCGTTGCGTCCGAGCAGATAGGTGAAGTCCTGTTCGCTGAGCGCGCGCCCGTTGCGTGCGATGTCGATGATCTCGCGGAAGAATTCGGTCAGCCGGTCGATTTGATCGCGGCTGCCGTTGAGAATGATGTCGTCTCCCCGGACCACCACCACGCCGGGAAAACTTCGGTCCACGATCTGGAGGAGACTATCGCGGGCGCCGAACAACTTGAGAGAGTCGACGCCGTGGAACGACAGCACCCTCCGATTGGTTTTCAATCGTCACGCACCTCCTGTCGCCAAACCGCTTCGGTCCACGACCGACCAGCCTTCGACCATGGACCCCTTCCCCGGGGGAGCGGTGTCAAAATATAGGCCAGAAAGCGCGCCCGCGCCAAGCAGCTAGCGCGGGATGGTGAGCACGATCCCGGGCTCCAGGTTGGTCGGGTCCTGGACCTTGTCCTTGTTGGCCTCGTAGAGGCGCACCCACGCGGCCGGATCGCCGTACACTTCCCAGTAACCGGCGATCGTCTCCAGCGTTTCGAAGGGCAGGACCACGTGCTCGGAAGGCAGCTCGCGCGGAATCGCCAGCGTCATGTTGGGATAGATCCAGACCGGGTCTTCGATCTTGTCGAGGTTGGCCCGGTAAATTCGTGGCCACTTGGTCCAGTCGGCGTAGATCTCGTCGCGCTCCGCGATGATCGAAAGACAGTCGAGTTCCTTGACCGTGTATTCCTTGGGCAGCTGCTCGAGCGCGTTGACCTGCTGCGTCAGCGTCCGGATCTCGGCGTCCGTGCGCAGGACCTCTTTCTCCACCGGCGTGATCTGATTGCGCAGCGATTCGACCTGCTTGCGCGCCTCCACCAGCTCCGCCTGCCTCGCCTCGACGTCGCCCTGGATCCGGTTGCGCTCGGTCTCCAGCGCCCGGCAGTACGCCGATTTCTCCGAATTGGACAGCGCCGTGAACTCGTCTTCCGAGTAGTACTCGCCCGCCTTCACGTCGACGGTGCGCCCCGTGGTCTTGCTGCAACCGCACAGCCCGGCGAATCCGCCCACGGCGATCGCCCCCACGACGCTCATCTTCGCCACCCGGCGCATGGACTACGAGGACTCCTTCTTCGGGGTGGCCGGCTTCGCCTCGGCGGGCTTCTTTTCGGTGCGGCCGCTGCCCTGCTTGAGTAGCTCGAGACGGCGGCGGAGCTCGTCCGGCCTGGGTTTCTTCGTCTCCAGGTCGGCCTGCTTGGCGGCCAGGTCGTCGGTCAGACGCTTGACGCGGTCCTGGACCCCGGCCAGGTCCTTCTCGACCACCGTGAGGTCTTCTTTCAGTTCCTCGATCTCGACCGGCGAGACGTTGCACGGCGCGACCCGGGTGCACCCCAAAAACAGCACCGCCGCCGCACACGCGACAAGCATATGGAGCCGAGCGCGAAACTCGTAACGCAGGTTCATATTCATATGGTGGGGGTTGGAGGAAAACGGGAACCCCGGAACCCTAACAACCTCCAGACGGGACTGTCAAGGGGCGTTCGAATCGCGGGTCCTGTCGCCGACAGCCCGGTGCGGCTCGCTTCGTCCGCGCCTGCGCACTAGACTCGCTCGCCGCCCGGGCGCCCGTCGGCGCCACCCGCCGGGCGCCGAATCTCGAGGTGGAGCTCGCGAATCTGGTCGGGGTCCACCTCGGACGGCGCGTCGTCCATCAGCGACGTCGCCTTCTGTGTCTTCGGGAACGCGATCACGTCGCGGATCGACGCGGCCCCCACCAGGGTCATCAGCAGCCGGTCGACCCCGGGCGCAATCCCGCCGTGGGGGGGTGCGCCGAATTCCAACGCGTCGAGCAGAAAGCCGAAGCGCCGAGCGGCATCCGCTTTGGTGATGCCCGTCACCGCCATCACGCGCTCCTGCAGCTCGCGATTGTGGATACGGATGCTCCCCGACGCAAGCTCCATCCCGTTGCACACCAGGTCGTAGAGGTGCGCGCGCACGCGCAGCGGGTCCGATTCCAGAAACTGGACGTCCTCCTCGAACGGCATCGAGAAGAGGTGATGGCAGGGCGCGTACCCGCCACGCTCCTCGTCGCGCTCGAACAGCGGGAATTCGTTGACCCACACGAAATCGAAGCGCTCCGTGCGGTCGAGTCCGAGCCGGCGGCCGACGTCGGTGCGCAGCCGGCCGAGGAGGAGCGAAATCGCGGGCACCTCGCCGACCAGGGCGAGCAGCAGGTCCCCTTCCTCCATCGCGCAGCCGGCGATGATCCGCGCCTCGACGGGCTGGCCGAGGAACTTGGCGGCCACGCCGGTCAGGCGGCCGTCCGCGCGCCGCAGGCTCAAGAGCCCGCCCGCGCCGCCCGCTTTGGCGAGCGACTCCAGCTCGTCGACGTCCTTCTTGGCGAGCCTCGCCCCGCCCGCGACCACGAAGCCGCGCACGTGGCGACCGGCGGCCAGCGCCTCTTGCACGACGCGAAACTCAGTTCCCTCGAAGTACGCCGAGATCGATCGGATCTCCATCCCCAGCCGCAGGTCGGGTTTGTCCGAGCCGTAACGCTCGATGGCGTCGCGGTACGCGAGGCGCGGAAACGGCGTCGCGAGTGCCACGCCACGGCCGACGCGAAACACTTCGCCCATCATTCCCTCGACCAATTCGAACACGTGGTCCTCGCGCGGGAAACTCATCTCGATGTCGATCTGGGTGTGCTCGGGCTGACGGTCGGCGCGCAGGTCCTCGTCGCGCAGGCAACGCGCGATCTGAAAGTACTTGTCGAAGCCGGCCACCATCAGGATCTGCTTGTAGAGTTGCGGGCTCTGGGGGAGCGCGTAGAAGCACCCCGGGTGCAGCCGGCTGGGCACCAGGTAGTCGCGGGCGCCCTCGGGGGTGGCGCGCACCAGCATCGGCGTCTCGATCTCCAGGAATCCGCGCGCCGAGAGAAAATTGCGGATCGCGAGCACGACGCGGTGGCGCAGCTCGAGATTCTCCTTGAGGGGCCTCCGGCGAAGGTCCAGGTAGCGGTACTTCAGCCGCAGCTCCTCGCTGGCCTTGACGTCGTCGGTGATGGTGAACGGGAGCACCTGCGAGCGATTCAGCACCACCACGCGCGCCGCCGCCACTTCGATCGCCCCGGTGGACGAATCGTCCCGCACCATTTCTTTCGGCCGCACGCGCACGGAGCCTTCCACCGCGATGACGTCCTCCATGCGCAGCGCCGCGGTGACGGCGCCGAGGGCGTCGTTCGACGCGTCGACCACCACCTGCACGTGCCCGTAGCGGTCCCGCAGGTCGATGAAGTGGACCCCGCCGAGGTTGCGCAGCCGGGACACCCAGCCCATGAGGCGCACCGTGGTTCCCGCCGCGTCCTGGCCGAGCTCGCCGCAGGTGTGCGAACGATCGAACGGCAGCCAGTATCCCTCGATGCTCACCGCGACTCTCCTCGTCCCGGCGCCGCCGCGTTGGCGTGCGCCGCCAGCTGCGCGTCCGCAATCCGCGTGTGCGTGCGCGCCCCCAGGTCGTGCCATTCCACCTCGTCCGGCGCGGCGGCGTCGACCACGACCGCCACCTTCGACTTTTGCTTCGCCGCCGCCTCGAGCTGGGTCTTGCGCGACCGACCCGACAGGTCGACGTGCGCGCTGCCGGTTGCGCGCAGAGTGCGCGCTGCCACCAGCGCCCTCGCCTCGGCGGCCTCGCCCACGCACACCACGTAGTAGTCGGTGGATTCACTCCCGCGCGCGGCGGGACTGCCGGCCGGCAGCGCGTCGACGATTCGCTCCAGCCCGGCGCTGAACCCGATCGCGGGGGTCGGCGGCCCGCCGCATTGTTCGACCAGCGTGTCGTAGCGCCCGCCGCCGCAGATCGCATCCTGCGCGCCGTGCGCGCCGCAGTAGACTTCGAACACGGTGCGCGTGTAATAGTCGAGCCCGCGCACGAGGTAGGGATCCTCGACGAAGGAAATACCCAGCGCCCCGAGCATCTCCCGCACCCGCGCGAAGTGCGCCGCGTCCTCGTCCACCAGGTGTTCCGAGATCAGCGGCAGCCGGCGCTTGAGCTTCTCGCCGTATTCCTTCGAGTCGAAGATGCGCAGCGGGTTGTGCGCGTAGCGCTCCATCGCCTCCGGCGCGAGCTCGCTCGCGAGCGCGCGAATCGCCTCGAGCAGGACGCCGCGGTAGCGCTCGCGCGAGCGCTCGCCGCCCACGGAATTGAGCCGGAGGTCGATTCCGGAGAGTCCGAGGGCCGCGAGCGCTTCGACCACCACCTGGATGACCTCCGCGTCGAGCCCCGGGCTCGCGCTGCCCAGCGCTTCGGCCCCCACCTGGTGAAACTGCCGGTAGCGCCCGGCCTGCGGGCGATCGTAGCGGAACATGGGGCCGAGGTACCACAGCCGCTGCACCCCGCCCCACCGGTGCATGCCGTTCTCGAGATAGGCGCGGATGACGGACGCCGTGTTTTCGGGACGGAGCGTGAGGCTGCGCCCCCCGCGATCGTCGAACGTGTACATCTCCTTGCTGACGATGTCCGACTGCTCCCCCACCGCGCGGACGAACAGCTCGGTCGATTCGAAGATCGGAGTGCGGATGCCGCGGTAGCCGAAGCGGTCGAACACCGCGGTGAAGGCGCTCTCGACCGAGCGCCAGCGGTCGATCTCGACCGGCGTCACGTCGTGGGTTCCCCGGGGCCGTGAGTACTTCATGGTCGTCACTCCGCGGCCACGCGGACGCGCGGGGTGCGGGCCGCGTGCAACAGGCACGCGGTCGCGGCGACGGCGGCGCCGGTCAGGTCCGCGAGCCAGTCGTGGAGATCCGTGAGCCGCCCTGGAATGGTGCCCTGGAAGAGCTCGTCCGCCGACGCCAGCACCGCGACCACCGCCACCAGCGCCAGCGCCGCGGTCAGGCGATCGCGCGCCAGCGCGGGCGCCAGCGCGCGCCACAACAGGAAGGTCAGCCCCCCGTACTCGAGCGCGTGCGCGAGCTTGTCCTTCAGGTCGAATTCCGGACCCGGGGCGTGCAGATACGGTCGCGACGACACGAAAAAGATCAGGGCGATGTACGCGATCGTCGCCGCGAGCCATCGTCGCCGGACACCTGCGGGTTGATTCATAGGGACTCTGTCTTACCGGTCGCCGAAACGCTTCAACACACCGATCACGTCGGCGGGATCACCCGCGCGCCGGATATCGTCGCGAAATTCGGCGTGGTTCAACAGACGTGAAATCTTCGCCAGGACGCGAATGTGTTCCCGCCGTTTTTCCTTCGGGCCGAGTACGACGAACAACACGTCCACGTCCGCCTCGTCCGGCGCGCCGAAGGCGACGCCGGCCACCGTGCGGTACACGCCGGCCACCAGGCGATCGACCCCGTCGGTGTACGCGTGCGGGATCGCGACCCCGTTGCCCACGCCCGTGCTCATCACGCGTTCCCGGGCGAGCAGGTCGTCGAGCGCGGTGGCACGGTCCGTGACGAACCCCTTTCGGTCGAAGTCGTCGACGACGGCCTCGAGGAGCGCCTCCTTGGCGAGGGGCGGCAGGGCGGTCACGACGGTCTGGGGAACGAACAGGTCGGTTAGTCGCATCGCATTGCCGTCGGCCGGGACATGCAACATTAGGTGCGCCCGGGCGGCCTGTCAAGCGCGCTCGCCGCCCGTGGACGTCAGCGCCCGGAAGGAAACACGCGCACGTCGAGCGTGTCGGCGCTGATCCGCGCCAACTCGACCCCCGCCGGGAGGATCACGCTCGGGCACAGGCGGTAGGTGGCGGGCTTGCGCCCGCTCAACTCGACCAGCACGGATACGTCTCCGGAAGACAGCGTGTCCAGCACCGCGGACGGCCCCTTGAGCGTCAACGACACGGTGGCGGGAGTGACCTCGGCGTCGATGTCGGGAGAATCCAGCAGAACGGTGGGCGGCACGTTGGCCAGCACTCGTTCGCCGCGCGGGCTCACGCGCAGCGTCACGTCCACGCGGGCCGGGTCGCACACCACCGCGGGTACGCCGCAATCGAGCGCCACGCTGCGCGTGTCCGAGCTGTGAACGCGCGCGAGGTCCACCGGATCCGTGCTCACGTGCTGGATGCGCTCGACCGCGGACGCCGGGCCACGCACGGTGACCCAGGCCGGGTCGATGCTAACGCCGCCGTCGAGCAGGACCACGTCGGCCGGGAGCACGCCCTCGGCCGCCAGCGAGACCTGCACGCGGCGCGTCGCCATCGGCTCGAGATCGATTTCCACCGCCGAGGGCGAGGTCACCTGCATGCTGCCGGGCGCGAAGCCCCCCGCCCCGCGCACGTGCTGGCTCGTCAACGGCACCCGCTGTCGTCCGGGGCCCAGACCGGCCAGGTCGATCACGACCTCGAGCTTGCGAAACCCCATCGTCACGACCCGGCGGCGCGAGGCCGTGATTCGCACCTGCGCCGAAACCGGCACTGCGTTCGCGATCGCGAGCGAATCCGAGAGCCCCTCGAGCACCAGCGCCGCCGTGCGCACGCGCACGACCTCCTCCTGCCCGCTGGCGTTGAACCACACCAGCAGCGCCACCACCACCGCGAGCACTTTGGCACCGAAATTGTGGGTAACCGCGCGCGCGAGTTTCATCGGCGATGGCTCGTCGCGCCGGCACTAGTTCGCGCGCACGACGAGTTCCTGCCCCACGCGCAGGCTGCTGCGGGTCCCAAGGCTGTTGAGCTGGCGCAACCGGTCCACCGAGGTCTTGTAGAGCCGAGAGATGGTCCACAGCGTGTCGCCGCGCTGCACGCGGTGGATGACCGCGGTCTCCTGCGCGCTGCGCTGCGGCGGGTGCAGGCGGAAGAACTCCAGCACTCCGTCCGCCACCGCGCGCGCCATGGTCTCGCGGCCGGCGGCGTCCCGCACCAGCCGGGCGTCGGACGCGTTGGAGATGAACCCAGCTTCGACGAGCACCGACGGCATCGTGATCGTGCGCAGCACCGAGAACGACTTCTGTTTCACCGCGCGCGTGGGCAGCAGCCGGCGGTCGCGGACCGATTCCAGAATCGACTCCGCGAGCAGCTCGCTGCGCGCGAGCACGCTCTGCTGGTTGACGTCGAGGAGCATGTGGACGATGTCTCCGTCGTCGCCCGGGTCGAGCCCGAAGTCGTGCGCCGCCTCGCCGCTCGCCAGCGCCTTGCTGGCGGCGCGCTGGGCCCCCGCGGGGGCGACGAAATAGATCTCGGCGCCGCGGGCCGAGCTGCTCGGCGCCGAGTTCAGGTGCATGCTGACGAATACGTCGGCGTGCTTCTCTTCGGCGATCTGGTTGCGCCGCTCCAGCGTGAGGTAGACGTCGGAGTCGCGCGTGAGGACGGCGTCGACTCCCGGCTGGCGGTCGAGGATCGCGGCCACCCGCCGGGCAAGGTCGAGGCAGAGCTTCTTCTCGACCAGGGCGTACTTTCCGATGGCGCCGGTGTCGTGGCCTCCGTGACCCGCATCGATGGCCACCACGAAGGGCCGCGACGGCGAGGTTCGCGCGCCGGAAGGCGCGACGGCGGTTTCCGGGTTCGGAACCGAATCCGCCTCGGCGACGGGTTTGGTCACGGCCATCGCGGCTGGCGCCGCCACGGCCTCCGCGAGGTCGACGACGATCCGAAACGGCTTGCCGTCGCCTGCCGGGAGCGAGAATTCCTTCCAGGTGACGCCGGGCTCGACACCCACGACGACCTCGACCCGCTCGTTACCCGCGCTTGCGTGGAGATCGCGAACACCGTTGCTCCCGACGACCGCGTCTGCCTGCACCGACCGGTCGAGGGAGGCTCCCGGAACCACGATCGAGATGGCGGACGAGTCGGCCAGGTAGTCCACCATGAAGCCCGACCGCCGGGTCAGGTCCAGAACGACCCGGGTCTGTCCCGTCTGGGCCGAGTAGCGCACCGACCGGACCACCAGCGGGGTCGCCGACCGGGCAAGCTGGGCCGAAAGGCACGAAACCCCCGCCGCCAGGGCGAGTATCTGGTTCAACCTGCGGTAATAACTCATTATCGAAACGAAAGATAAACTATCCGACCCGAACCATACCGGCGTCAGTCGGTGGGTGGCAAGAAAAAAAGGGGTCAGTCCGCGAGGACGAATCGCATCGGGTCGATGCGCTCGCCTTCCTGCTCGATCTCATAATGGAGGTGCGAGAACGTCGATCGGCCGGTCGAGCCCACGCGCCCCACCACGTCCCCCCGAACCACGCGCTGGCCCTTCTGGACCAGCCGGCGCTGCAGGTGCGCGTAGCGGGTCACGAAGCCGGCGCTGTGGGAGATCTCCACCACGTTGCCGTAGGTCTGCCATACTCCCGAGAACGTCACCACTCCATCGGCGGTGGCCTGGACCGGCGTGCCCAGGCGGGCAGAGAAGTCGACCCCGCGGTGCATGGTGCGCCGTCCGCTGATGGGGTCCATGCGCCATCCGAAGCGGCTGGAAACGAATCCGACGTTTACCGGGCGCAAGGACGGCGTCGTTCGCACCTGCTCGTTGGAGGCTTCCAGGCGCGCGACGATGATCTCGTAGTCGTCGCGCTGGAGGCGGGCCTGGCGCAGCAGCTTGTCGATATCTTCCCGCGCGTCGGCCAGGCGATTGCGCGTGCCCGGGTCGACGTCCGGAATCGCGTAGGCGAGCCCGAGCGCGGGCCCGCCAACCCCCACCTCGGCCACGTCGTCGCTCAACTCGTCGAGGTTGGCGAGGATGCGGGCCTTCTTCTGGAAATCGAAATTCTGGGAGACCTGACGGCGCAGCGTTTCCATTTCGCCGTCGAGTTGGTCGATCTGGGAGCGAAGGGCGCCGTTTTCCTTCGCCATGAGCTCTACGCGGTAGGCGTCCTGGAGCCGGCTCGAGTAATGGAGGACGGTCCACCCGGACGCGCCGAGAGCGATCAGCACCGTGATCGCGAGCGCGAGAACCGCGTTGCGCCGGACTGTAAACGAGCGCGGTTCGCTCGCGCCGTCCGGCAAGTATAGAAATGTTAGAAGCTTATCGCGGATCACAACCACGCCGCCTGTACACGTTCACCGGCATCTGCGGCCGAGGCTAAGCAACGCCCCCCGGCGTGTCAAGCCAATCAGACGCGGGCAAGGTTCGTACCAGCCCTGGCCCCGCGCCGCCATGCGTCCGCATAAGGAAAGGGCAGGAGCCCGCGCCCCTGCCCTCGAGAGAACGTCCGCGTCGGGCCGTTGCCTACTGCTCCATGTAGCCCTGGAGGAACTTCGCGCGCGTGGAATGGCGAAGCCGCTGGATCGCCTTTTCCTTGATCTGGCGAATGCGCTCGCGCGTGAGCTTCAGGCGCTTGCCGATATCCTCGAGCGTCATGGGGGCGTCGCCGCCCAAGCCGAAGTAGAGCGACAGGATCTGGCGCTCGCGCTCCGAGAGGGTGGCGAGCGCGCGTTCGAGATCGTCGCTCAGCGCGGCGGCGTAGGTGTCCTCGTCGGGCGCGGCCTGGGCCTCGTCGGTGAGGTAGTCGACCAGCGCCGTGTCGTCTTTCTCGCTCGAGTACGGGTCGTCCAGCGAGACGTGTGTGTTCGCGATGACCATCGTGTCGGCAACTTCCTTCGCCGAGATGTTGAGCCGCGCCGCGATCTCGTCGGCGCTCGGCGCCCGGCCGAGCTCCTGGTCGAGCTGGCGCGACACCTTGCCGATCCGGTACAGCGTGCCCGCCCGGTTCAGGGGCAGGCGCACGATCCGCGAGTGCTCGGCCAGCGCCTGCAGCATCGCCTGGCGGATCCACCACACGGCGTAGGAGATGAACTTGAAACCCCGTTCTTCGTCGAAGCGGTGCGCCGCCTTGATCAGGCCCAGGTTCCCCTCGTTGATGAGGTCCTCGAGCGAGAGGCCCTGGTTCGCGTACTGCTTCGCGATCGAGACCACGAAGCGGAGGTTGGCGCGCACGAGCCCGTCCAGCGCGTCCTTGTCGCCGCCGCGAATGCGAACCGCCAGGTCCCGCTCCTGCTCGCGGGTCAACAGCGCCGTGCGGTTGATCTCGTGGAGATAGAGGTCGAGGCTCCGGATGCCGGCTCCGGCCTCGGACTCCTTCGACGCCCGCTCGCGCGGTTCCAGACGATCTTCCATTTCTCGTTCTCGCATTACTTCATCCTCCTGGTTCTTACCCATCCACACTGCCCCAGGGGTTGAGTCACTTTCGATCGGGTATCACCGGCACGTAGGTGGTAACCCGTCCTCTCTTCACCAGGAACGCGATTGGTTCCTTCCGGTCTTGCAGTTTCTTCGACATCGCCTCGTACTCCTCGATGCCGCCCACTTCGTGCGAATACACCTCGGTGATCACATCGCCTTCCCGGAGGCCAGCATCCTCCGCGGGGCTCTCCCCCTCCACCTCCGTCACCACCACACCGGTCTGTCCACGATCGAGCCCGAACCGACGCCGGGTTTCGCTGTTCCTCGCGTCTTCCACCCGGATCCCCAGCCATGCGCCGCTTTCGTGCTCGGGGGCGGACGCCACCACGTCTTCGTCGGGCCTCTCCGCCACCGTGACGTCGAGCTTGCGCTCCACACCCTCCCGGACGACCGTCACCGGCACGGTCTTGCCCACGGGGGTACCGGCGACCATTAGACGGAACTTGCTGTCGTCCATTACCTGCTCGCCGTTGAAGCGCACAATTACGTCGCCGCGCTGAAAACCGGCCTTGGCCGCCGGCGTCTCGGGCTGCACCTGCTGGACCAGGATCCCGTGCTCGACGCTGAGCCCCATGCCCTGGGCCAGCGTCTTGTCCAGTTCCTGGAGCTGGATCCCGAGGTACCCGTAGCGCACCCGGCCGCGCGCGATCAGCTCGCCCATGATGGATTTCGCCATGTTGATCGGAATCGCAAAGCCGATCCCCTGGCCCGACGGATTGATCGCGGTGTTGATCCCAATCGCTTCGCCCTTCATGTTGACCAGCGGGCCGCCGCTGTTACCGAAGTTGATGGACGCGTCGGTCTGAAGGTAGTTCTGGTACGTCGCATCGCCGCCGATGATGTTGAGGTCGTTGCGCCCCTTCGCGCTCACGATGCCGACGGTGACCGTGCCCTGCAGCTGCCCGAACGGCGTTCCGATCGCCATCACCCAGTCGCCGACCCGCATCGCGTCCGAGTCGCCCAGCGCCACCTTCGGCAACCCTCGCTTGGCGTCGATCTGAATCACGGCGATGTCGGTGTGTCGGTCGAATCCGACCACCCGCGCGTCGAATTCCTCTTCGCTGTCGTCGCGCTCCATGACCACCGTGATCTTCTCCGCGTCGCGGATGACGTGGTAGTTGGTGAGCACGCGCCCTTCGTCGTCGAAAATGAAGCCCGAGCCGCCGCCGGGCATGCGCCGGCTGTGCTGGCGCTGCGGGTCGTCGGGGAAAAACTCCTTGAAGAACTCGAACGGCGTCTGGCCTTCCTGGTCTCGATCGGTGTCCACCGTGCGCTCCGTGCGGATGAAGACCACCGCCGGACCGACCTTCTCCGCCACGTCGGCGAACACGGAGCTACCGTCGGCCCGAATGGGCGCTCCCCGGGCAGCCTCCGGCGGCGCCGCGGCAGCCGATGCCACCATGCAACCGAGCAACACACCAGCAGCAATGAACCTGGCCATTTTCAGGGACGATGTCACCCTTATCACCCTCACGACGACGGCTGAGACCCGCTTCGGCGAGTCGCCGTCAAATTGACGCATAATGAGTTCCAACTATCGGCCGGCGCCTTGCGCCGACCGCTGGAAGGGGAGCAGGGGGGCAGTGGAGTTGAGTGCACTCTCGACCAGTGCACCACAGAGTGTAGCCCGGAATACCCGGACCGTCAATGCGCCATTCGCCCCCGGCGCGCCCGGCTTGCCAGATACAGGTGGTTGTACGCGGCGGCGAGCTCCGGGTTCCTCCCCGTAAAGTGCCGGAACCAAATAGCTTGTGCACATTGGTGTTTCCGGGGATACTTGCCCGGACCCGGTCGACCGGCTTTCCGAGGAAGGAGCAGCTCGTGCCCGCCCACACCGCGCCCCTCGTCGTCTCCGCAGGAGACATCCGATTCGTGGCCGACACCCACTTCCGGGATCGCCGAATTCCGGGCGAGGCCGTGCGGCGAGATCGCTTCATACGATTCCTGGACGCCACCCCGGCGTCCACCGTTCTGTTTCTGCTTGGCGACATCTTCGACTTCTATTTCGAGTACCGCTCGGTGGTCTCCCGCCGCTATCTGGACGTGTTCGCCGCGCTGGCGCGGTGCCGCGACCGCGGCGTGGAAATCCATTTCCTCGGCGGCAACCACGACCACTGGGTAGGCAACTTCTTCTCGCGCGACCTGGGGATCGTGGTTCACCGGGAGGAGATCTTCATCCAGGCGCAGGGACGTCGCGTCGTGCTCGCCCACGGCGACCTGGTCATGCCGGGCGACTACGGATACAAAGTCCTGAAGAGTGTTATTCGAAATCCGGCCGTGGTCGCCGTGTCGCGCTGGATCCACCCGGATCTGCTCGACGCCATCGCGGGTGCGGTAGCGCACGGCAGCCGCGAATACTTCACCGTCCCGCAGGAGCGCCGCGCCCGCGCCGTGCTGGAGCACGCGTGGGGCCACTTCTACCGCCGCGGCAACGACGCCTTCGTGATGGGGCACGTGCACTATCCGATGCACGAAGCCCGCGAGGGGCGCGAGTTCATGATCGTCGGAGACTGGTTCGAGTCTTCCACCTTCGGAAGGCTCTCGGGGGGGCGGCTGGGGCTGGAGACGGTCAGAAGCTGAAGCCGAGACCAAAGCGGTGGCTGTCGCCGAGGTCGTTGGAAACGGGAAGGAACGCGTAGTCGAACTGGACACCGCTGTAGGTCACGCCGAAGCCGAAGGTGGCGCCCTGCGAATCAAAGCCCGCCTTGTACCCGGCCCGCAGCGCCAGCATGCGCCGATACGAGTACTCCGCGCCGATCTGCTCGCGAACGTCGTCGTCATTGGGAAACACACCGTCGAGGGCGAACAGGAGCCGGCCGTCGAGAGCGACGACTTCGCGCTCGTAGCTCGCCCCGACCTTGAGGTAGCGCGGGAGGGCGTACTCCTCGCTGTCGAATTTCATCGGCGTGCCCAGGTTGCCCGCCACGGCCGCCAGCTTCACCCCGCGGATCTTCGAGACGTGGTAGAGGCCCACGTCCACCGCGATTCCACTGGCGGTGAGCTCGTCGATGCGCTGGTAGACCGGCTTGACCGCCAGTCCCACCGCGAGGTTGGGCACCAGGTAGCGGGCGTAGGCGATCGACACCGCCACGTCGTAGGTACCGAACTCGCCGAGCGGCTGCACCGACCCAAACTCGTCGCGCCGCTCCATGTCGTCCATGTAGAGGCCGGTGAACGAGAACCCGAACGTCCCCCAGTCGGTCTCGTGCGTCACCGCCGCCTGCTCGACCCGCATCGATAGAAAGTACTCGGTGTGTGCCAGCGTCAGATCGGTCCCCAGCACGGCCGCCATCGCGGCCGGATTCCAGTACACCGTCGACGCGTCTTCGGCGACGGCCACGTAGGCCTCCCCCATCGCGGACGCGCGCGCCCCCATGCCGATGCGCAGGAAGAGCGCCCCGGCCGAACCGGGATCGCCCGCGTGGGCGACGGCAGGCGCCAGCAGGGCCAGTACACCGATGATCACTCGCTGCCAGCGCATGGTGGAAACTCCTTGTCGCACGGTGCTACCGCCTGATCGCGAACGGCTTGACGACCGAGCCGCTCCCGCTGTCCGATTCGATGCGAATCCGCAGAATATACACGCCGCTCTTGAGCGTGTGGACGTCGATGGCTTCGTCCAGCGGCATGTTCACGACGCCGTTCGGGTTGACGTCGAACGACTCCGACACCGCCTCCTGCCCCTCGATCGTGTACACGGAGACGACCGCGGTCGCCCTGGCGTTGGTCGTGATCCGCGCGTGGACGACGTCGCCGGTGACGGGGTTCGGATATATGATAAACGATTCCGGGTCGAACGTGCTCGACGCGGGTGCAACCGCGGACGCGAGTGTCACGCGCCCGCTCCGCGTGAGATCCGCGCGCGCCATGGTCCAGTACTCCACCTGCGGAGCGCCGGCAACCGACTGGATCGACAGCGCGGTCTCCGGGCTCACGTCGAGCGTGTCCGTCACCACGTCGATGCCGCGCAGGCGGCCGGGGGACCCGAGCACGACCAGGCGCCGCGCTCCGGCGGACGTCTCCGCCAGCGTGGGAGCGCCGCCCGCTTCCGCAGGACCCACGCGGGGGAATCCGGCGATGGCGCCGCCGGCGGCGCCGAACGCCGCCAGAGTTCCATCGTCGAGCGGAAACAGAACGTCCGCCACCCCGTCTCCGTCGATGTCCGTCACCAGCGGGCTCTCGTTCGAACGCGCCGACGCGAGCGGGGGTTGGTCGCCCGCCGATTCCGGCCGGATGACCCGCGGCCACTCGATCACGGGCCGCACGTTCGCCTTGAGAAGATACAGGTACTGGTCGTCCCAGATGGCGATCTCCAGCGTGCCGTCACCGTCGACGTCGCCGAGCGCGGGAGCCGACGGGTGCGGCGCGCGCAGGCGCCCGTCCGCGCGCGTGACGGGTCCCGAGAACGCGGAGGAAAACTCGAACGCGAGCACGCCGCCGTCGGGCAGCGCGACGACGATCTCGTCGTCATCGTCGCCGTCCATGTCGCCGACCGCCGGCGCCGTCGGCACGAAGCTCGCCGGGTCGTAGCCGGCGGGAACGACGATGTCCTCTTCCCACGCGCGCGGTGCCCCCGGCGCGGCGCCGGAGACCGAGAACGGAACCCACGCCACGCGAACCCGGGCGGCCAGGGTGTCGACGCACGCGAGCACGACCCCGCGCGTATGCGCCGCACCGTCGCTCACCTCGGCGATCGCCAGCGGAGCCGCGATCGCGCCCGCCGTCGAATACGGCCACATGCCCGCGACCGACGGCGTCGCCGGATTCACCACGGCGCCGCTCGCGTCCACGAAGCGCACCCGGAGGTTCGTCCCGTCGTGCTCCACGATCGCCACTTCGGGGGCACCCCCGTTTACATCGACCAGAATCGGCGGCGCCGCCATCGGCAATCCATGGAACAGAATGCCGGTGGTCGCCGGGTTCGCGTCGCCGTCGACGAGCTCGCTGCCGTTCGACTTCCACGCAAAGACGTCGCCGCCGGATCCCGACGCCACCAATTCGACGCCCGCGGCTCCGTCCAGGTCGGCGAAGGCGGGGGCACCCGCCCACGAAACGCCCGGCACCGCGATGAACGGCGCGATCGTGGCGGGGTTGCTGTCGGGGTCGTTCCACTCCACACCGCCGGGCGTGAACACATAGACACCCGCGTCGTCGGAGAGGGCGACGATCTCGGCGGTGCCGGATGCGTCGAGGTCCACCACCGTGGGCGGCTGCGCGGGCGACGACGCGCCCCAGCGCGCGCGCGCCTCCTGGTAGGCCACGTCGCGCCGGACCACGACGGTCATCGCCGGCCCCGGTGCGGAGAGGGTTTCGATCACGATGCCCGTCGCCGCGCCCGAATTCGACCGCGAGGACGGTTTCGTGTCGGGGCCGAAGAGCGTGCGAGCATCATTCGCGGCGCGATACGAATCGAAGAAACTGCCCAGCGCGAACAACGCGGGCCCGCCCCGGTCGAGATCCTGCACGCCGTCCGCTTCCTCCAGGTCGACTCCTTTGCGGGCGACGTAGTCGTCCGGGAGATACCCCTGACCGACGGCGTCGCGAACGACCGCCTCGTCGATGTGCCAGATGTAAATGCCGCTTCCCGTCTGGCGACGGGTCACCTTGAATCCGTAGTCCGGATCGTACCGTTCCGATGCGGGGTTGGTGAGATCGGTGAGAAAGAAATCGAACTCAGCGCCTTCCAGCGACTCGTCGTTGGCCGGAATGAGGTTGCTGTCCGCGTCGCCGAACGTGAACAGGCTGTCGAAATTCGCGTCGTGGACGCGATTGGCCACGAGGTAATACTCGTTCTCCGTGATCGGCACGCGGAGACAGACGGTGTCCGCGGGACCGCCGGTATTGATGTCGGCGAGCGAGATCGTCGCGGGAGCGGCGCTCGCATCGACGAGGACGGGATCGATCCACCCCGCGATGAGCCGGTTGAACTCGCACGGGAACGCGGGCACGAACCCGTTGACGTTGAACAGCCCGTACGCCATCAGGCAGAAGCTCCCGACTCCCTGGGAATCCGCCGCGCCGGCGGGAGTGGAATCGAACATCGGGAGCAGGCCGATCCGATTCCCCAGCTCGAACGCCCACACGCCGAGGGTGCCGACGGTGTAGTAGTCCTGGGATGCATCCGAGGGCACGACGGAGAAATTGTCGACGAAGAAGGGGGATCCGCCGGCCACGTCGTTAGTCGCGAGCCCGGGGTCGCCCGGGTCGTCCAGCGCCGACTGGATGTCCGACTGATCGTAGAAACTCGACCAGATCTGATTGGGCGAGTCGCCGGCGATGTCGGTCTCCTGCCCGGCGCCGGCGTGGATGATGAAGACGTGATCGTACGCGGCGAAGTCGACGGAGTCATCCGCGAGGTCGATGACCTCCTGCGCAAGCTCGACGACGCGATCATCTTCGGTTGCGTCCGCACCGTAGTAGGACATGCGATGCGGCAACGAATAGAGCGTGTCGGGGAGCGTCCAGCGAACGGTCAGGCGACCGCGCGACGCGCCCCGGTAGTACTGCTCGAGGTGCTGCAACTCGTTTCCGAACCACGTGGAGTCGCGGGGTGTCCGCGTGCTGCCCGGCTGCCCACCCATCAACGTGTCGACAAACTGCACCTGAAAGGCGATCAGGCGTACCGTGTCGAGCGAGGCGACCGCACCGGCGCTGAAGCGGCTCACCCGGTCGCGCTGGTAGCGGTTGAGGCCGCTGGACGCCGGCGGGGACAGGGCCGAAACCGAAGCCTGACCCTTGTCCCCCGGGACCCGGTACGCCGGGGCCCGCCTGCCTGCCTGCGCGCTCGAGGCGCACACGAGCCACGCGAGAGCGAGGAGCGTCGGGAACGCGAACCCGCGAGACGAACGACGGATGCTTAGCTTCAACGTGGTAGACTTCTGTGGAGAGGTATCGCAGTCGGGAATTCGAAAAACACGTCCGCGGCCCTGGAGCTGGGCCGGGAAACGGCTCTGAATCTAGCGGACGTGGGTCTGGTTTTCAACGGTAAAGGGGGAGTTGTCGCCCGTAATTCGCCGCCCCTGATCGACGCTTACTCCGGCGCAACTCCCCCTTACCTGGTCGGCTTGCCTAACCAGCCTACTCGACGCTACCAGCCAACCAACAAAACGGTTGCCTACTGGGCCTGACGGACTTTCTTCCTGGCTCCCTTCTCATTCGAGCCTTTTTCAAGCGAGCCTTTTTCAAGCGAGCCCTTCTCGGGCGAGCCTGACTTCTCTCCACCGGCCTGTGCGATCTTCTCGCTCCGTAGCGGCGACACCGCGTGCGATCGCGAATGTTCGATGGGAGCGCGCGACATAGCACCCGTCGCGCGTGTGTCCTTCGCGCGCAGGCCGCTCTCCGACGCTCGCGTGCGACTGGTCGAAACGACGCGCACGGGAGTGACGGTGTGTGATTCTCTCGATTCCTTGAACGTCGTCCGCCTGGCGACCATCGGCTCGGCGGCGCGCCCGGGCTGGACGCGGCCCGTCAGATGCGCACCCGCCGCGTACTCGCGCTTGAACTTCGCCGGCCGAATCGCCTCGTACGGAGCAGCAGCGTGCGCGCGATACGACGCGTACACGTCGTCGCACAGCCGGCAGCCTCCGCCGACGCGCACGTGGAAGCCGGGGCCTCCGACGCACAGGTACGAGGGGTAGCGGACCCACTCGCGAACATAGAACCTCGCGTAGCCCACGCCCACGCAGTCCCACCGGCACGAAGCGGGCAGCAACGAGACGTAGAAGTCGCGGCACGCGACGAACGGGTCCCCGGTGATTCGATATCCGAATCCGCCCAGGAAGACGCTCTCGCCGTAGGGTGAGTAGTCGAACGGCACCGGGCTTCCGACGCCGAACACGTAGGCGATCCCGCAGCCGTCGAGACGATCGAGACCGAGGTCGCAGGCGCGGTAGCAATAGGTGGCGCCGCCCCGCACCCAGCCGTCGTCGCAGGCAGCGCTCGGATTGAGCACGTGGATGAATCCGGCGGTGTCGACGAGCCACAGCGACGTGTAGCAGTCGCGTTCCGCGCGCAGCCACACCGTGACATCGCCGTAATCGTTGAACACGTCGCCGCCCTCGACCCACACGTTCACACCCGCGTAGCCGGACACCGTGAACGGGGTTCCGTGCCTGGCCTCTCCGGCCGGCGCGAACCAAAGGACCACCGCCACCGTGAGCGCGGCGCATGCCAGTGTCTTATGCAGAGTCGTGTGTTTCACTGCAGAGTACCTCCTACCGGGAGCAGCTCGGGGTTGTTCGGCACCGCCTGGTACGCCCAGTCGAGCGTGACCGTGTTGGCGCCAAAGTTCCGCACAAAGAATTTCGCCCAGTTGGATTCACCCTGGCCGTTGACAATACGAACGATGTAGCTGTGATCGACGATGGCCTCCACCGATCCCGAAGGCGCCCAGCCCGTGTCCGGCGCCCAGTCCACGCTCACGAGGTCGATCACGCCGTAATCCTGGATATCTACTCCGGCCCGCGCGCGGCGTATGTAATTCACTCCGCCCGTGGACTCGAAGTAGATATCCGTGGTGCTTACATTCCACGCCTGTGATTGGCCCGACAGACTCGAGAAGTCGTAGCCGGCGTGTAACGCGTCTTGCCCCAGTCCGAACAGCACCAAATTGAAACCTTCCGGCCGCGGAGTGTCGAATACCAGCTCCGGGCTCAGTTCGCTCTCGTTGCCCGCCCGATCGTAGGCGGTAACGGCGTAGAACCATGTCTCGCCGTTGACGACGTCCGTGTCGTCGAATGAAGTCTGATTGGAGGGAACGTCTTCGAGGAGGAAGTACGGACCCGGCTCGGTGGTCGAGCGGTACACGCCGTACCCCGCCAGGTCCGTCTCCAGATTCGCGTTCCAGAAAATACTGACGACGCCGTCACCGGTGACGCTGAAGACCCCGTCGGGTGGAAATGGAGGAGTGTCCACCACCGCGACGGGGCCTTCATCTTCACATCCAGCAACGAAGGGAAGAGTCAGCGCAGCGACCGCGGCGACGGCACCCGACAGCCTGGCGACGCGATCGATTGGGTTTCTTGTGCGCAGGTGAAGCGTCATGTCGAGGATTCCCTAGCGCAAGCCACGTGCCACGACGCCGCTCACGCCCGCAGCTGGCCGGGAGCCCCTCCATAACCGCCAACCATTGAATCGGTTGTGTCACACAAACGGACGTGCCCCAGCGCCGGACGGGGCGGTTTTCACGCCCCGGGGGCCGAAGAATCCGTTGTGCCTGGATTACACCAGTGACGCCAAAAAAGGACACTCACACGCGGGGGAATCGGGTCGGGGGGAGGTGGGTTGGGTGGCGGCGGACGTCCGGCCGGGGTGACTCACAAAAACACCGACGCCCCGATCCGTTCCTGTTGTTAACGTCGAGACCCCACCTCTCGAAATCAACTTACAACGCAAAGCCAGCAGCTTGCTCGGAACGTATTCAGGGCGTCGGTTAGAGTTCGTCGCCGTGAGGCTTCGAATCTGCTTCGGTCGAGAGAGACTCCTTCGGTTTCTGTACCCTCTAGTTCAGGATTCTTGGGGAACTTGCGTTCCCCAAGAATCCATCCCCACCAGATTGGAAGTTCATTTACGCACGGGATGACTTCCGGGGATGTACCAAGGCAACGGCTGTGCCAAGGCCAACTCCGCCCGGCAAGCCCCGGCATCACGGGGGGCATCTCGTTCAAGAGCATGCAATTGCGAAACGATATCCACACTCGAACGCGTGGGCGCATACGATACGCGGGCGGGCTAGTATTAAAAGGCGTGTAGACCCTAGCGGGAGTAGTGGCGTAACTGATAGGCACGGAATCGGTTAACCGACTCCAGCCGGCTATTAAAAAGTTTTATAGTAGAGAGGGGTGACCCGTCGCATGGGGTGCGACGGGAGCCGGCTACTGGATATTGTAGCGTTTGATCTTCGAAAGAAGATTGGGATAACTGATGCCCAGGTGCACCGCCACCTGCGACTTGTTCCCCGAGTGGCGCCGCATCGCCTCCAGGATCATGGCCTGCTCGATCTGCTCGATGCGCTCGCGCAGCGTGGCCTCGCGCTCACTGGCGGTCTCCGCCTCGGCCTCGGCTCCACGCAGCACCTCCGGCGCCAGGTGGCGCACATCGAGCGACTCCCCGTCGTCGGCCAGGATGATCGCCCGCTTGATGACCTTCTCCAGCTCGCGCACGTTGCCCGGCCAGTGGTACTCGCGCAGCCTTGCCATGAACTCGGGCGTCGCGCTGTCGATCGACTTCTCCATTTCGCGGGCGATCTTGCCCAGATAGTGCTGCACCAGCAGCGGGATGTCTTCGGGCCGCTCGCGCAGCGGAGGCACGGTCAGCGGAAAATCATTGATGCGGTAGAAGAAGTCCTCGAGGAATTTCCCTTCGTCGACGAGCTTCAGCAGGTTCGCTTTCGACGCGCAGATCACGCGGACGTCGACGCTCATCAGGTCGTTCGATCCAACCTTGCGCACTCTCCCGGAGTCGAGGAACTGGAGCAGCTTGCCCTGCATCCCCATCGATGTCTTGCCGATCTCGTCCAGGAACACGGTCCCGCCGTTGGCTTCGATCAGCAGTCCGTCCTTGTCGAAATAGGCGTTGGTGAACGCACCGCGGACGTGGCCGAACAGCTCCGATTCCAGCAACTGTTCCGGCAACGCCGCGCAGTTGACGTGCACGAACGACTTATCCCGACGCTCCGAAAGCAGATGGACCGCGTAGGCAATGAGCCCCTTGCCGGTCCCGGTTTCGCCCTGCAGCAGCACGGTGGCGTCGGAGTGCGCCACCCGTTCCGCGAGGTTCAGCAGGTGAATCATCTCGCGGTTGTCGGTGACGATCGATTCAAAACCCTTGCCGGCGCCCGGGCGCGGGCGCGCCGCGCGGCCCTTCTGCTCCGACCGCAAGAGCTCGTAGACGGAAAGGGAAATGAGTCTCGAGTACGCGCCCACGAAATGGAGGTCTTCCTGGCCGAAGGGCGAGCGCGACGAATCGCCTTCCTTGAGGACGCACAACAGGCCCAGCGCCTCCTGGTCGAACCCGAGGTCCTGGAGCAACAGCGTCCCGTGGGGCGATGCGAGGCGTTCGCGCAGCTCCGCGAGCGACGGTTCGTGCTCCATGTCGGTCACGACGACGGGGCCGCGGCTTCCGGTGGAGTGCTTCTTATACCACGCTTCGAGCGCCTGGGCTTCGCGGGCGCCGATCCCCTCTCGCGCCATCGTCTGCAGCCCGCGGCCGCCGGGCGACGGAATCGCGACGAAACCGCAGCTCGCGCCGAGCTTCTCCATGATGAGACGCAGCGTCGAGTCGAGCCCCTTGGCCAACTGCTCGCGCGATCGCGCCCCGCTCTGGATCTCGCCCAGGACGGAGAATTGGTCGAGCACCCGGCGCGTCGCGTTGGACATGTGCGCTTCCAGCCGCCGCCGCAGCGCGGCCAGCGCCTTGCGCACCTTCGCGCACTCTTCTTCGGCGGCGAGACGGTCGGCTTCGTAGACCGCGAGCAACGCGTCGTCGAGGTTGCCGAGTCTCCGCTCCACGCCACACAACAGCACGTGTGAAACGATCTGCGCGTGGGTCTCATCGAGTTTCCCGAGCGCGATCACACCCTCGCCCAGCACCACCTTCGCCTTGAGGAGCGCGGATTCCGACCGGTTCCGTCCGCACAACCGCGCGAACAACTGCCCCGTCATCGCCTTCTCGTACGGGTTGCCGTATTCCTCGAACGCCGCCATTGCCGCTTCCATGGCATCGATCGCGGCCGCGGAATCGCCGAGCCGCGAGAGGCACAACGCCCGGGCGCGGTGGAAGAACCCGACCTCGTAGAGCTCGCCGCAGGCGGTCGCGATGCGAAGTCCCTCCGTCACCGATTCGAGCGCCGTCTCGGGCGACCCGAGCCGGTATTTCACGTCCGCCAGCCGCCGCAGGCACTCGGCCACGACGTCGCCATCGGGCGCGAGCCGGCGCCCCTTCACGAGCGCGGCGGTGAGATTGGCCGAAGCGCCGCGCAGGTCGTTGCGCGCCATCATGAGTTCCCCGAGATATTCGTCGGCGAGCGCGGACTCGCGCTCGTAACCCAGCTCGTCGGCCATGGCCTGGGCGCGGAGCAGCGCCTTTTCGCCGCGACCGAGCGCGCCCCGCGCGACCTGGGTGCGGCCCAGCATCAGGAGCGCCCGCGTGAGGCTGGCCTGGTCGCCGAAGCGTTCGGCGCCGGATGCGGCCGAGTCGAACGCGCTGATCGCGTCCTCGAAGCGCCGCAGTTTCGAATAGACCACGCCCAGGTTGAGCTGGACGACGATGCAGTGTTGCGACAGTCCCAGCGTGCGCGCCAGTTCGAGCGACTTGGACAACGAGGCCAGCGCCCGCGACCAGCGGCAGGCGTTCTTGTGCAGCAGACCGAGACTGTTATAGACGTAGGCGATGCCCACGCGATCCTCGGCGCGGCGGTACGAGGACAGCGAATCCATGAAGAACTCTTCCGCCTCGGCGGCGAGGCCGAGACGCTGATAGCAGTTCGCGATCAGGAGCTGGATGTAGGCGACTTCGGCGTGCGATTCGGTGCGCTTGAGCTTGCGGTACGCCCCAAACGCGGTCTTGAGCGCGGCGTCATAGGCTCCCTGCCACAGGAGCAGGTACCCTTCCCGGTATTCGATCCGGCCCAGCGCCTCGCCGGTGACCGCGCCCGGGTTCGCGCGGGCCTGGTCGAGCACTTCTCTGGCCGCGGCGAAGTCGCCGCGCTTGCGATGGCAGTCACTCACGCGCAAGAGCAGGCGGAACCGATCCGGATAAACCGGCAGCTCCGCCTGCTCAAGCGCGCCGCGAAAATATTCCAGTGCCGTCGAGAAATTCTCGGTCGCGAAGTGCATCTCGCCGACTTCCTCGCCTGGCGAAGTGGTCGACTCACGCGCCTGTTCGCGCCGTTCTTTCCCCAGCCACTCTCTCTCGTCCCGTGCGTCGGACATCGATTCCCTCGAGCTAGTGGACTATCGTGTTTCAGCAACGGATCGCCGGGCAGAGGCCGCCTAGCGCATCCAGATCATGTACTTCCACCACATCCCCACGAGGATCATCACGCGGTCGACACGCTGACCCGGTGCCAGACGTTCTTCGACCGTCACCTTGCCACTGCCGCCGCTGCCCATTCCGGACAACCCGTCCGCGTCCCCTTGGTTGGAGCCGCCACCGCGGCCGGTGCCAACGGGCGTGGGAGCTGCATAACAGGAAGAGACATCCGGAAAGAGGGCGGAAGGCGACACGAGTGCCGCGATCATGAGGAGGACTATCGCCGCCCGTTTCATACGTGACCTTCTCCTTCCTCTACAAGAGGATACGCGCGTTCTGGCGCCCGGCTTTAATTCTTACTAAATATATTCTTGCAGGTCATCCGCCGTCAATCAGATTTCAGGTTCGTCGACGTCGTCCTCACGCGCCCCTTTGTATGGTATCTCGTATTTTTCGAGCTTCTTGTACAGATTGCTCCGCTGCATCCCAAGACGGCGGGCGGTCTTACTGACGTTGTGGTTGTACAGGCGCAGCTTACGCTCGAAGAACTCCTTCTCCATCGCATCCTTGAAGTCGTTGTAGCCGTCGATCTCGAAGAAGCGCCCTTCCGTGCGCTCGACCGGGGACATATTGGGTAGATCCCCGCTTTCAATGGTAGATCCGGGCGACAGGATGACCAGCCGCTCGACCAGGTTGCGAAGCTCTCGGACGTTGCCCGGCCAGGCGTATTCCCGCAGGGCGTCCATGGCCGTCCGCGAGACTTTTTTGGGTGCCTGGCCCAGCTCGCGGCCGGTCTGCTGGAGGAAATGTTCCACCAGGAGCGGGATGTCAGACGTTCGCTCCCGGAGCGGAGGAATGGTGATGGGCACCACGTTGAGCCGGTAGAAGAGGTCCTCCCGAAACGCCCCTTCCCGGCTGGCCTTCAGCAGGTCCTTGTTGGTGGCGGCGATCACGCGGACGTCCACACGGGTGGTCTCGGTGCCGCCGACCCGCTCGAACACGGACTCCTGCAGGACCCGCAGCACCTTCGCCTGGGCGTTCACACTCATGTCGCCCACTTCGTCGAGAAACAGCGTGCCGCCGTCGGCCAGTTCGAATTTGCCGATACGCCGCGACACCGCCCCGGTGAACGAGCCGCGCTCGTGGCCGAACAGCTCGCTCTCGATCAGTTCCTCGGGAATCGCGGCACAGTTGACCTCGACGAAGGGCTCGTCGGCGCGCGGGCTCAACTCGTGGAGTGTCCGCGCCACCATTTCCTTGCCGGTCCCGTTCTCGCCCATGATGAGCACCCGGACGTTGGCGGGAGCCACCTTCTTGACCGTCTCGAGGATGCGCAGGATCTCGGGATGCTGACCGACCACCTTGGTTTGCTGGCGGACTTCGGCCTTGAGGGACACGTTCTCCCGCAGCAGCCGGCGCTGCGCGAGACCGTTTCGAATCACGAGCAGTAGCCGGTCCGCATCCACCGGCTTCTCGATGAAGTCGAACGCGCCAAGCCGCGTACTCTCCACCGCGGTCTGGATGGACCCGTGCGCGGAGATGATGACGACCGGCAGTTGGGGCTGATCCTGGTGGATCTGCGCCAGCACCTCCAGCCCGTCGATCCCGGGCATCTTGATATCGAGCAGGACGAGATCGACCGAGCGATCCCGGACCAGATCGAGCGCGCGGCGTCCGTCCTCGGCCAGCAGCACGCGATAGCTTTCAAACTCGAGGAGCTTCTGCAGGGAGCTTCGGATGCCCGGCTCGTCGTCGGCGATCAGGATGGTCTTGGGCATGCGGTCGTTCTTAATCGACGTCCAGACAAGAACATTGGGGGTTTTCTCTGTCTCTATGGATAGCACATTACCTATAATTGAACCACACCGAATTCGGGTCCCGACCCGGGCCCGACCCGGCAAAGTACGCACCATGGACCGTACCCACCTTCGAAACCTCCCTCTGGACGGGCTGCGCGAGCTCATGTCGACCCACGGCGAGCCCGAGTTCCGCTTTCGCCAGCTCGCGACCTGGGTCTACGCCCGGCTCGAAAGCCGCTTCGAGCACATGAGCGACCTGCCGCTGGCGCTTCGCTCCGCGCTCGAGCAGTCGCACGAGGTCGCTTCGCTGCGCGTGGCCGCGGTCCAGGAATCCGCCGTCGACGGGACACGGAAGTTTCTCTTCGAGCTGCGCGACGGCGGACGCATCGAGTCGGTGTTGATGCGCTATGACAAGCGGACGACGCTGTGCGTTTCGTCGCAGGTCGGCTGCCCGCTCGACTGCGTCTTCTGCGAGACCGCGAAGGGGAACTTCCTGCGCAACCTCACCGCCGGCGAGATCCTCGACCAGGTCTGCGCGCTCAAGCTGGAAGCGGGAGATCCGGGGCGCAAGGTCAACGTCGTGTTCATGGGAATGGGAGAGCCGCTGCTCAACCTGGAAGCGCTGGTTGCCGCGATTCGCGTGATGAACGACCCGCTCGGGCTCAACCTGGGGGCGAGGCGGATCACGGTGTCGACGTCCAGCTTCCCCGACCGGATTCGCGAGCTCGCGGACAGCGACGCGGCCTGCTCGCTCGCGTTGTCGCTCAACGCGCCCAACGACGAAACCCGTCGCCGCCTCATGCCGAAGGCGGCGCGCTTCTCCATCGCGGAGCTGCTCGACGCGGCGCGTTATTTCGCGAGCGCGGGGCGCCGGCGCGTCACACTCGAATACGTCCTCATCCCGGGAATGAACATGAGCGACACCGACGCCGACCAGCTGGGGACGCTCGCGCACGGGCAGCCGTTCAAGCTCAACCTCATTCCCTACAATCCGGCGCGTCGGGATCCGTTCCCGCGCCCGGCCGAGACGGAGATCGACCGCTTCACCACCCGCCTGTTGCCGGTGGCGCCGGCCGTGACCGTGCGCCGCAGCCGCGGCGTCGACATCGACGCCGCGTGCGGGCAACTCTGGAATGCATCACTCGTGGAAAGAAGAAAGCCTGTGAAAGGGGCAGCCTAGCGCGGTTGGGGAGGAAATGGTGCCACCCCCTTCACAGGTCGTCGCCCGGGGAGGAGAAGGGGCGACGTCGATTCGTTTACTTCAGGAGCACCAGCTTCAGCGTCTCCCGTTCGTCGCCCACCTGGATCGACGCGTAATAGGTGTTGCTCGCCACCCGATTCCCGGACTCGTCGCGGCCGTCCCAGCGCACCACGAAATCACCGGACGCGGAGCCGGAATGGAGGTCGCGCACCAAAGCGCCCGTCACCGCGTACACGCGGATCGAGACCGGAGCGCCGCGCTCCTGGAACTCGGCCGGCATGGCGATGCGAATCTCGGTTTCCGGATTGAACGGGTTGGGATAGCTGCTCGCGATGACGGCGTGCCTGGCGACGCCGTCCGGGCGCGCGACGCGCACGTAGAACTCTTCCAGGCCGCCGACGGAATTCGGATTGACCAGCTCGGTGTTCTCCTGCTGGCCGTCGAACGCGGCGAGCGAGCCGCCAAAGAGCACACGAAAGTCCTCGGCGAAGATCTCCTTGGGGCGGTACGCGTGGGGCGACGACTCGCTGAAGCGGGTCGCGTCGGCGATGTTGCGCAGCTGGCGGTACTCGGTCCAAGCCGCGGAACCGTCGGGCATGAAGCGATTGTGGAACGCGTGCCCGAGCTCGTGCGCGACGATGTACTCGCCGACGGCCGGATCGATCGCGAGCACGTGCGGGGAGAGGAAGATCTCGTTGCCGCTGGTCGAACTGACCAGCAGGTTGCGCCGCGGGTACGGCAGCAGGTAGACGCGCACGCTCAACCGCATCCACGGGTGCTGAACCGCCCGCAGCGCCTCTTCGACCTGCCCGTCCGTGAAGGGGTGAAACGTCCCGTCGCCTTTGTTGTAGATCGACGGATCGTTGATGTTGGTGGTGACCGGGACGAGGCGGCCGTCGTCGAGCTGGATGGCGGAGCCCTCGCTCGTGGTCGTGATCCGATCGCTCAGGTAGTCCGACGGTACGATCGTCGCCGAGAGGCCATTGGGGAGGACGAGGGTTCGGGGCGCCGACGAGGCGAAGCCGGCGGAAGCCTGGACCAACAGAAGGACCCCGGCAACCGATCCTGCACGGACTGATTGCGATATCCCGGTGATCGTACGGTAAGTACCCATTTGCCTCCCAACTGGTGAGACTGCAACGGGTATTCCCCGGGAGCCTGGGCTGGCCGGTGACCAGACGGTTAGCCGCCGGGTGCCCGGGAAGCACTCTTATAACGCCATATATTAAAATAGGTTACTTAGCGTGTACGCGACGAGACAGCTTTATTGGATTGGGCCGAATTGCGCGCGCCGATGCGTCACGAACCCGGTGGGAGCACCTGGATGTGGGGGTTTCAAGCAGGCGCGCGCCCGGCCCCGGGGGTTCACACCCAGCGGGCTAGAAGTTGAGGCCGGTCGAGAAGTACGGGCGGATCGTGCCCTCGCGGGTGAAGCCGACGTCCACGCGGACGACGTCCTGGATGGGCGAAAAGAGGCGGACACCCACGCCGAACCCGCTGTGGAAGTTGTCGAGGGCGAACTCCGGCGGGGTCGTCCACCCAAGGCCCGTGTCGATGAACGTCACCAGCCCGAACTGGAAGTCGGTGGTTCCGAGAAAGGGCAGCCGGTAGAGCTGTTTCGGCCAGGGCATGATCCGAAGTTCCAGCGACTGGATCCAGCGGTGCGCGGAACGGAAGTCGCTGCGTTCGTAGCCGCGGATCGTGGACGGACCGCCGATGCCGAAGCGAAAGTAGTCCGGGTATTCCCCCATCTGTACGGTCAGGACCGAATGCGCGGCCAGCACCGTATAGGCGTCGAGCGCGTGAAACAACCGGAGGTCGTTGTCGAGGCGGTAGTAGTTCGTCCCCTGGGTGTCGAAGGCGCGGTTGCCCAGAATATTGACATAGAAATACACGCCCTGCCGGGGCTTCACGGTCCCGTCGCGGTCGTCGAAGCGAAACCCGATCGAGGGCGAGAGCAGGTTCTCCTCGACGGCGTCAGTGGTGTTCAGGCCGATATGGTTGTTCGCGATCGCCAGCCCGAAAATCAGCTGCGAGAACTTGATTCGACTGCGGGTGAGGGGGACGGAGGTGGACAGCTGGGCGCGCGTCTGCTCCATGATGGTGGGCGTCGACGTGGGCTCGTGCCGGTTGAAATAGGAGATCCGTGAACCGAAGCCGACGTGCTTCCACCCCAGCCAGCTGGTCGACCAACCGGCGGATGCGTTGACATTCTCGCGGTTGTCGCGCACCACATCGACGGAGAGGTCCTCGAGTCGGCGTCGGAAGTTGCGGTCGTGCCACTTGAGCCCGTAGACCAGGCGCTCGGTGTTGATGTCGTAGTCGAGTACCGGATAGATGAGGTTCAGGAGCAGCGTCGGGCGTTCGGTCACGACCACGTGCAGCACGCAGCGGTCCTCGCCGACCGGCTCGACGTGGATCGCGACGGTTGCAAACGGGCTCAGGTCGCCCACGTAGCGCTGGTCGCGGTCGAGCGCGTGCGCGTCGAGCCGTCCGCCGGTCCGCGACTCCATTTCGCGCAGCACGGCGATGGTCTTCACCCGCGAATTGCCGTGGACGTAGACGGTGTCGATGCTCCGTCCCTCGGCCCATCGGTACGCGTCGACGTCGAAGCGCTGGGTATCAGCCCGGGACTGCGGGGGGGAAAGGCCGACCGCGAGGAGCGAAAGCAACAACGTCACGCCACCGGGCACGGGCGACCGCATACGCTACAAGCATACGTCGCGGGCGGCGGGAGCGCGAAAGGAATAAATTGCGGATGGGGCCGTCTAAGCGGCGGGAGCGCCGGCCGGTTCCGCCGCGACGTACGCGGTTGGGGGCACGGTTCCGACGGGTCGCGAGCCGAACCGGCTGACGACGATGGCGCCCAGGCCGACGATGTAGGCGAAGAGCCACACCAGCCCGCTCAGCACCTTCATCGTCACCCACAACGGCATCGTGCCTCTGCCGATCGCGTCGAGCACGAAGGCGATCAATTCTGGGATGCAGAGGATCGCAAGCCCGAGAATCAGCCGGGTGAACACGCCGGCGCCGAGACCCGCGCGATCCGCGAACACGCGCCCCGTGCTGTAGACGAACGTCGCGCAGGCGATGACGTAGACCCCGACGCAGCTGATCGCCAGGATCGCCGCCAGCGGAATCCCGATGACGAAGATGATCAGCGGGATCATCACCATCAGCAGCGCGAACAGCCCGCCGATGGAGGTGAGCACTCCCACCCCGAAGCACCGGAGCAGCCCGGCCGTGATGTGGTCGCTCGCCCGCTCCACGCGCGTGCGCAGAAAGAGAATCGTGATGAAGAACAGGACCAGCGCCACGAAGATGGTGATACCGCTCAGGACCGTGCGCACCCCCCGGGTGCTCATGTTCAGGTAGTCGCCGATGGTCCCCGCGACCCCGCCGATCAGAATCTTCTCCCCGCGGATGACGACTTCCTCGTCCTCCTCGATGGAACCGCCGATTGCGACGATGTCGCCGCGAATCTCGGCGCCGCGTCGCGCCCGGATCTCGCCACCCAGGACGACCACGGAGCCCGCCACCGTTCCCTCGATGATGGCATTGCCGCCGAAGACGACGATGTCGCCCGCGACCACTTCGTCGCTGGCCACGAAAACGCTCTCGCCTACTTTGACGATGTCCTCGCCGTAGTCGCCCCGGTCGTCGTTGAAGTCGAAGTCGAAGGTGACGCCCTCGGAGTCGGAATCGGACTCGACCGAGATGCCCTCGTCGTCGATGCGCACGCCGCTTCCGCCGATGACGATTTTCTTGCGCACCGGCGGTTCCGGCGGCGTGGGCGGCGTGGGGACGCTCACGGATGCGGAATCGGGCGGAGGCGTCGACGCGACGCGCGTCTTGCGAGCCGACACCGGCGGTGCCGCCAGCGCGATGCACACCAGCGCGAACAGGATGCTAGAAGCTAAACGTCGCATGCCCCGAATGCCTCTTTCTGCGCATGACCACCGACATCGAGTACCCTACGACCCCCACCGCGAGCGCCGCAAGCAGGAACGTGCCGGGAGAAACCAGCGCGCTCGCCGCGTGCGCGACGGTCTTGGCCGTGCGCGCGTAGGGGTCGAAACTCACCGCCGCCGCCACGCCCCCGGCGGCACCCTGCAGCCACAGCACGCCGCGCGCGACCGCTTCGGTGATGCCCGCCAGCGACCCGCGCGTTCCCGTCAGAATGAACCCCACCGGCACATACAACACGGCCACCGCGATCAGCGCCGCGGCCGGATAGCGCACGCGCGCCGGCAGGCCCAGGAACGCGTCCGTCGCGCGGCGCAGAACCGGGAACCTGGGCTCGTGGACGAGGCCCTCGGCGCGAAGGTGCGCCATCACCGCGACGTTCAGCCGGCTCGGCGCCTCGAAGCGCGGCATCGCGCGCAGCACGCCGAATACTTCCCGGTACTCGATCACGTCGGCCTCGCACGCGGCGCATTCGGTCACGTGATAGACGAACTCGTTGCGTTCGAGGTTCGCCAGGCGGCCTTCGAGATACGGCTGGATGAGATTCTTCGCGGTTTCGCAGTTCATGGCTCGCTCACCGTTCGGTCTTGGTCGCCGCCTCGTTCTTTTCCGAGATGCCCACGTCGCCGCTCGCGGTTTCGATTGTGATCTGCGCGGTGGCGGTGCCGACGGTCCCCTGCAGGCGGCGACGGTCGACGCGGCTGACGCGGATCGGGAGGTCGCACTCGATCGAGCCGCTGCTGGTCTGGACGTCGAGGTCGAACCCGTAGTCCTTCACCGGCAGGTAGGAGAGGTCGATGTCGCCGCTGGAGGCGCTCAGGCGAAACACCCGGCTCCCGACCGGGATGATGAAGGCGCTGATGTCGCCGCTCGAGGTGCTGGCGTCGACGGCCCCGTCGATCTCCGTCAAGAGCGCGTCTCCGCTCGAGGCCCGGAACCACACGTCGCCGCTGCATCCCTCGAGAATGAAATCGCCGCTCACGAGCTCGACCCTGGCGCCGCGCCCGATGCGCGCGGCGCGAAAGTCGCCGCTGGTCCCGTCGACGTCGAGCCGGCCCTTCACGTTGTCGATTACCACATTGCCGCTGGTCGCCGTCACGGACAAGTCGCCGCCGACGTCGACTATTTCGAGATCCCCGCTGGTGAGGCGGGCAACCACGTTGCCGGCCACACCGTGAATGTTGACGTCGCCGCTGGTCGCGTCGACTTCCGACTTGCCGCCGATGTTCGACAACCGGATCTCTCCGCTGGTGGTCGAAACGGCCACGTTGAACGCGTAGGGCACTTCAATTGTATAGTCGATCCACGCCATCCGCCGCGATCCCTTTACGGCCTGGAAAATGGTCCAGCGCCCGTCGTCGGTCCGGTTGCCGTCGCGCGTCTCGATCACGACTTCGTTGCCGTGCTCGGAGACTTCGCACGAGATCTTGTCGAGCATGGCCTGGGCGTCGGCGTCGTCACGGCCCACGACGACCCGCGTCGCCAGGATCGAAACCGTGGTCGCGTCGGAGCGCCCGACCACGACCGTGCGTCCGCGCGGGTTCTTCACGGTGAGCTCGGTCTTGCCCGTCCCGGACGCGGTGAACTTCTCTTCGCGTTCGACCTTGTTGCCGGGATCCGCCTTCAGCGGCGCTACGGCGAGGATACAGCCGAGCGCGGCCAGCGCGGCGATGCGGTGAATCTTGATGTTCATTTGAGTGCCTCCCTGTTCCCCAGACGACCAGGGACCATTCCTTGCCTATCGCACGGGAATCTACGGCCAAACGGTGGCAAAAGTTCGCCCCGGCCAAAACTTTCTTCCCACCCCCACGGGACCCGCCCCGAAGCCGGCACACAAGTCATTATTTTGCATCATACTACGCCCATGGTCATTGAAAGAAATCCGTTTCGCCCAGTATTCCCTTCAGCATCTCCCGCGCCCGGTGGATCCGGGCCTTGACGGTCCCCAGCGGGATCGAGAGCGACTCGGCGATCTCTTCGTACGAGAGGTCCTCCTGGTGGCGCAGGATCAGCATGATCCGGTAGTGCTCCGGCAGCGCGCCGATCGCCGTCTCCAGCCGCTCCATCTTCTCGTTGCGAACCAGCTCCTCTTCCGGCGTCATGTCGGGCGAGACGTACTGGCGCTGGATCTCGCCCTGTTCGCCGTCGACCGGCGCGTCCATCGCCAGGGTGTGAATCCTGCGCTTGCGCAGGTGGTCGATGCAGAGGTTCGAGGTGATCTTGAAGAGCCAGCTGGAGAACGCGTACGCCGAGTTGTAGCGATCCAGCGAGGCGAATACCTTGATGAAGGACTCCTGGGCCAGGTCGGCCGCCTCGTCGCGGTTGCGCACCATGCGCAGGCAGATGGTGAATACTGGGCGTTCGTAGCGTTCGAGGAGCACGCGGTAGGCGCGCTCCTCGCCCGACCGAGCCCGGGCGACGAGCTGGACGTCCTCTTCTCTGACGGCACGTTTCGCGTCCACAGACGACATCAGGTAGCCATGCCGCGCCCGCCACGGGAAGCGGACAGACATACACATGGCGCGATCGCCGATCTGGCGAAGGCGCCGTTCTGACGTTGAGAGGGCGGGTAACGCGCTGCGGCAGGAGCGCGGCGAGCCGCCGTGACATGCGAGGCCGTTCGGATGATAGTGCGCTCGAAGCAAATGCTACAAGCACTTAGGCTGATTTATGTTGACACATTTTGGGGTACATTTCTAGAGTCTGTTCGCTCTTCAATCAACAATTCAGACGACTGCGGTCCCGAAGAGGCGCCCGAGGCGGACGCCCGCATCGCGCCCGGGGTGAGCCATGACCATCATCGAATACGTGCACGCCCGCGAGATCATGGATTCCCGCGGCAACCCCACCATCGAGGTCGACGTCGGTCTGGACAGCGGCGCACTCGGGCGGGCGGCGGTGCCCTCAGGCGCCTCCACCGGCAAGCACGAGGCGCTGGAGCTGCGGGACGGCGAGCACACCCGCTACCTGGGAAAGGGCGTCCACCGCGCGGTCGCCAACGTCAACGACGTGATCGGGCCCGAGATCATCGACCTCGACGCCATCGACCAGGCCTACATCGACCAGCTGATGATCGAGCTCGACGGCACCCCCAACAAGGCGCGCCTCGGCGCGAACGCCATCCTGGGCGTATCCCTGGCCGTGGCCCGCGCCGCCGCCGACGCGATGAACCTCCCCCTTTACCAGCACATCGGCGGCGTATTCGCCCGCACGCTGCCCGTGCCGATGATGAACGTGATCAACGGCGGCCAGCACGCGGACAACAACGTGGACATCCAGGAGTTCATGCTGGTGCCAGTCGGCGCGCCCAATTTCTCCGAGGCGCTGCGCATGGGCGCGGAGACGTTCCACGCCATGAAGAAGTACCTTCGCGACAAGGGGCTCGCGACCGGAGTCGGCGACGAGGGTGGCTTCGCACCGAACCTGCGTTCGAACGAGGAGGCTATCGAGGTGCTGCTCGAAGGCATCACGCGCGCGAACTACACGCCCGGGAAAGACGTCTGCATCGCGATCGACGCCGCGGCGACCGAGTTCTACGCCAACGGCAACTACGTGCTCAAGGCCGAGAAGCGCACCCTTTCCGCGGACGACATGGTGAAGTTCTGGCAGGACTGGGCGCGCAAGTACCCGATCGTTTCGATCGAGGACGGCCTGGCCGAGGACGACTGGGACGGGTGGACGCGCCTCACCGAGGCGATCGGCGCCAAGGTGCAGCTGGTGGGCGACGACCTGTTCGTCACCAACGAGGAACGGCTGCACCGCGGAATCGAGGCCGGCGTCGCCAACGCGATACTCATCAAGCTCAACCAGATCGGCAGCCTCTCCGAGACGCTGCAGACCATCGAGATCGCAAAGTCCGCCGGCTACGCGTGCGTGATTTCGCACCGCAGCGGCGAGACCGAGGACAGCACCATCGCGCACCTGGCCGTCGCCACCAACGCGGGCCAGATCAAGACCGGGAGCCTGTGCCGCAGCGAGCGCATCGCGAAGTACAACGAACTGCTCCGCATCGACGAAGAGCTCGGTTCGGTGGCGATGTACCCGGGTGCCACCACGTTCGCGGCGCTCTCATAGAGACACCGAGGAGGCTTGAACATGCGGTACTGGGAAGCCGACCGGGAGAATACCATCGAGTCTCGCGAGGAGACGTTTCGCGATTTTCGGCCGCGCCCTCGCGCGAGTACGTCGGGTTCGGTGGTGATGAGCGGCGGCAGCGTGGGCCCGTTTCTCCGGCGCTTCTACCGCCACCAGGTGGTCGTGAGCGGGCCGGTGCAGCGCTTCTTTCTGTTCCTCCTGCTCGCCGGCTTGATCTACGCCTTCGTCCTGGGAGACGGCGGCGCGATCCGGATCACGATGTTGCGACACGAGCGTTCGAGCCTCGACCGGCACCTGGCCGAGCTGGCACACAACGCGGCGCTCCTCGAGACCGAAGTCGCACGCATGGACAACGATCCCTTCTATATCGAGAAGACCGGCCGGGAGCGCTACGGCTACATCCGCCCCGGCGACAAGGTCGTCAAGATCGTCACGCCGGAACAGGCCTCGGACTGATCCGCGCTACAAATCCTCACCCCACGACGCCAGGATGCGGCGCTTCTTGGCTTCGTCGAAATCCTGGCCGTAGAACCGGAGAAACACGTACTTGCGCATGTGCGCCTCTGCCCCCGCGCCATGCTCGGCGGCAATTCCCGCGCGTGCCAGGGCCTTTGCGGCATCGAACATTCCACCCGCCATCGCGAAGCGCTCCTCGGGTGAGCGTGCCGCCATCAACGCGCGCATTCGTGCATCGGCTTGCGCGCCGGTGTCCTTCATCTCCGCACCTCTTCAAGCAGAGTCGATACGTCGAGCGCGGCAGCCCAGCGGACCAAGTACGGCCAGTCCAGGTCGAACACGGTCGTCACGAGCGACCGGACATCGCGAAGCTGGAGCTCAGAGCCCGATGCCTTGCACCATGACAGCTTGGAGAGGACGAGGTCTTCCGGCGAGACGACAGATATCGAGGAGCCCGCGATGTCCACTGTTCTTCGACGACTGAACTCGAGCCGGCGATACTCATCGTCTTTGCGGACGATGAAATCGGCTTTGACGATCCACTCGTTGTGGACAATGTTGAATATCGACTGGTGAATCACCGCGTCCCGTATCTCATCTTCATCCACGTAGCAATCGCCTTCGAACAGCTTGACGATCCGCGCGGCGTCTTCCGGCCCGCATTCGACGACCAGATCGATGTCACGTGTCATTCTGGGCATCGCGTAGACCGCCAGCGCCATGGAACCGGTCATCATGTAGGAGATGCCGGCGGACTGTAGTCTCGACCCGATCAACTTCGCAAAGCGAATCTGATCATCCATCCGGACATACTATCACGATGATGGCCGATCGGTCCGCGGGGTCGAACTTCACTGGGAACACGCTCTGGGCGCTCGCGTTCGGGGCGCCCCTTTCCTATCGTCTTTCGAGCTTGACTTCGTTTCAAGATACGATATTATCCGGACTCAGCATTGTCGCGGGGTGGAGCAGTCTGGTAGCTCGTTGGGCTCATAACCCAAAGGTCGCAGGTTCGAATCCTGCCCCCGCTACCAACCTAAAAGATTCCCGGTGCCGAGGCAGCTCGGCGCCGGGAATTTTCGTATGTGGCAGCGTGACGATTGCCCGTCTGCGATCCGCAATCATGAGGTCGACTGGGATGGGACGAATGATCGCGGGGAACGAGTGCCGTCGGGGATTTACTTCTGCAAGGTCGCGACGGCGGCGGGCGTTGTTGTCGGACGACTGGTGTTGATACGGTAGGGCCGGGAGCAAGATGCTGACAGCCCACAAGAGATGTCATTGTAGATCGTGCCTGGCTTGATCACACCGGGCCAGCGTCTACTTTAGCAGCACCATCTTTTTCGTCTGCACGAACGCGCCTGCCTTCATACGGTAGAAGTAAACGCCGCTCGCCACGGGACGTCCGGATTGATCCCTTCCGTCCCAAGTGGCCTCGAATGACCCTTCCGGCTCCGTGCCGCTCGTGAGCACGCGAACCAGTCTTCCGTCGACGCCGAACACGGCGAGCTGGACATCGGACCGTTCCATCAACGTGTAGCGAATCGTCGTCGTCGGGTTGAAGGGGTTCGGATAGTTTTGTTCGAGGCCAAAGCTTCGCGGCGCCGAGTCACCCACGCCGGTCGGCGACATCCGCGTGATCACGAACGCCAGGTCAATGCTTTGTCCTCCGTTCGGGAGACCAATCGGCCACGTCAGCTCCTGCCACGGCAGGGGCGGTGGTACGAGCCTGCTGGGGGCCCAAACCGCATCGTCCTGGAAATGGATCCCCGTGTAGGGTGCTGGATACGCGCTCAGGTCTGCCGTCTTCCAGCCGACAAGCCCGTCCGCCGCCATCGACACATCGAGCCAATAGATGTGGCCCTCCTCCTGGATGAACGGTTGCGCGATCGAATCGATATCACACCGAAACATCGCAATGTGGTTTGCCGGCACGTATCCCTGACTCGGATCGTACCAAGACTGACCACCCGTGTCGTACCCCACGAATTTCACTTTGGGGTCAAGCGCCGGAATGTCCCGCTCCCACAGCAGAGCGCCCGGATGACTGTACGGATTGGTGGCGTCGGCCGGAACGTCGTCGTGGATGCTCAAGTGCACGTTGTGGATCTGTTGCTTAAGCGGTTGGCCTGGAAAGGTCCAGTCACCGAACGGGGAAAACCAGAAGTGAATGCCATCGACGGGGCCTGACTCCGAGCACCTCCAATCGTCCGCCGCCACGCGTGGTTCCGAGAAGTTGACGTCCGCACCGGTCGGATCCGGGCTCTGCTGAAAGTGCATCTTGTGATCGAATACCGTCACGGCCCCATTGATGACAAAAGCCATGTCCATTCCCTGCCCCTCGTTGGGGCCGAGGGGATAGTTGAGGGGACAAGCAACCCCCGAGCAATAGGACACCGCGCGATCCTGATAGTAGTGACCGGTGGACGGGCTGGGGTACTGACTGCGTTCGGACGAAACCCAACCAACCTGCCCTGCGGTGAATATCCAGATCGCCAACCAGTAGACCGTGTCTTTCTTTTGATAGAAGGGATCAGGAATCCCGGTGACGTTGCACTCGAAGATCTTCTGGCTGTCGTTGGGGACCACATTCGTAGGATCCGTGGAATACCAGGTCTGATTTCCAGTGGCGTACTGGCGGATCTGAACGTGCGTGGGATCGACGAAGTACCCCCTCCACAGCGGTTGGCCTGGTCGGCTGAACGGGATCCCCCCCGAACCCGCCGGAAGATCGGCATTGATTTGCAACACGACAGAATAGAATTGACCCGGGAATATCGGTTGACCCAGGTCGAACCAGTCGCCACGTGCCGAAAACAAGAAATGGATGTCATTGACCGGGCAGGTTTCGCTCGCACGCCAATCGTCTGCCTTCGAGTACGGGTAGGTGATTTCCACGCTGAAACCATTCGACTCCGGCAGCTGGGGGAAATGCATCTTGTGGGCGCCGCCCGGGCTCCAGTCGGCGTTTGCCATGCTGGCGTTGAGAATGAGCAATTCCAGGACGGCACTGAATGTGGTCGCAATGCGATGATTCATGATGGCTCCTTGCGGCGGCGGACACCCGGCGCCTCTCTATCCCTTCTCTACTTCAAATGCCGGAGGGCGCAGAGGCGAACGGGTTTTTCCGAAGAAAGTTGGACGGCTACTTTGGTAGAGCTGTAGCCGGGCAGGCTGGACTGAACCTTACGGCCGGGCCGGTCAAGATGAGATCAAGCTTGGTCGAGGGCGTTGACTATCGAACCTTCATCAAAGGTGAATGCCCACGCGGTGGTGACGAGTTCTTCGGGGGATTCGTATGACGGATCGATCTTGACGGCAGCAACCTTGTTGCAACAGGCCCTGCTCTTGGCAATCTCGAAGTTGATCCAGTTGCGGTGCCCAATGAGCGCGCGCTTCGGGTGGGGAGTGTCGGCGTACTTTCCGACAATCACCAGCGTGTGGGTGGCCTCGTTGATTCTCGCCGTCAGCTGCGCCTTGGTCCGCTCGATGTTCTGCGTGTCAGTCTCTCTGGACGCCTGATCCGCGAAAACAAACTCGTACTTGGGGTTGGCAACCCACGCCTCCAGCAGAGACTTGTATTCGCGGTCGTTCTCGTAATCAAAGATAACGAAGACCTTGCGCCTGTCGATCATGATTGCCTCTCGCGGTTTTCGGTTCCAGGAGGCGCAAGTCTAGCCGTGCAGACGAGCGCGGTCCCGCAAAACGTCCCGTTTTTGCCCATCGGATCCGCGCCGCTACGGCTTGTGTTGACGAAGGATCTCTTCGATTTCCTGCACCGAGAAAGCGCAGAGCTCAACTACCTTGGCCTGGGACCGGAATACCGGTGGCACAATGGCACGGGCTTCTTGCTTGCTGTCGACGTCCACGACCATCCAGGCCTTATGTTCCCCGTCCTTGCATCCCCAGTCTGCGTTGGTAAGGAAATGGGAGCCGGACTTGAGAAAGACGTCGACGGCCCGAGCACACGGCACCGTTGCCGCTTCGTGTGGGACCTCAATTAGGAACCTTGCCATCTTCTTGTATCTCCTTCTGAACAAAAGGCGCCGCGAGACCAGCAGATTCTACGGTTCCAATTTGGGAATGTAAAGACTCCCGGAAAGCGGAAGCGGCATCAGCGCGGCCGTTAGTTCTTCTTCCTCAAGAGCGACCGCAGTACGCCGCCGCGTCCGCCCTTGCCTGTCTGCTCCACGACGAAATCCCTGAACGAGGTCGAGCACAAGGCCGCGCCCTTGTCCGACTCGACGACATAGCCCCGGCGGACCAGATCCTCTTTGATGTACGCGAACTTCGCACTGATCGCCTTGCCGCCGGCCAGGCCGCCGAGGCTCTCCCGGGCGGGTTCGTCGAAGTGGTCCCAGATGGACCGGTAGTGCGGTCTCGCCTCCTCCATGAACACGTCGCGCACGTGCCGCCAGTCCAGCTCCCCGGCGGGATTGGTCATGAGTGCTTCGAAGGCCGCGGAGCACGCGATCTGCAAGAACATCGGGAAATACCCGGCGATCTCGATGATCCCCTCGGCGTGGCGCTCGAGGGGCACGCCCTCCTGCGCCGACGGCGTCACGATCAGCTCGAGCGCTTCCTCTCTGGAGAAGGGCCGGAGGATGAGATTGGAGAAAATGTTGAAAAACGGCGAGTCGGAAATGTCCTTGTTGTGACACATCTTCTGCAGGTCTTCGTGCGAAGACGTCACATAGGCAACGCGATACGAGTTCGCCAACGCCCTCAAGAGCGAAAAGAACTGCCCTTCGAACCGCGGGTTCCGGGTGATCACCTCGAACTCGTCCATCAGGATGACGATCCGCTTCCCCTCGTCGTGGAGCTGCTGGATGACGTTCTTGAGCTCGTCGAGCGTCCTCTCTCTCTTGGTATAGTCCCGCTCGGATTTGCTTTCGTAGCTGAACATGTTGAACACGAAATCGATGAATCGCGGCACGTCGAACTCGAGATCCTGCTGGAAGTCCAGGTACACGAAGATGGCCTCTTCGTGGTTAGTCATGTACTGCTTCCGGTTTCTCACCCGGTAGATGTGGTAGAGCAGGGATGACTTGCCGATTCGGCGGTCGCCGACGATCGAGATAGACTGCGGACGCGGCGCATCCAGACGCGAGTAGATGCGCCGGACCTCGCGTTCCCGGCCGAAGAACTCGTTCGGGTTTGCGATCATGACGCGGTTCAGATACGGATTGCGCTTGCTGCTTCGATCCGCGTACGCGCTGAGGCCGGAGAACTTGGCCGAGGTCTCGCTGGTCTTGCCCTTGCTGGCTTCCGCCAGCACCTTGATGTCCGCCATCAGCTCGCCGAAGTCCCGGTAGCGATTGCGCGGGTCCTTCTCCAGGCATCGCAGACCCACGTTCTTGAACTGCTCCGGAACCCCTTCGGCAAACGCGATCTCTTTCTCGTTCAGGATGAGATAGATGAGCGCGGCGGGAAACTCGGCCTCGAACGGAAAGAAGCCATTCACCATGCGGTGAAAACAAACCCCGAATGCGAAGATGTCGACCCGGCCGTCGGTGTGCTCGTTCCGGATCTGCTCGGGCGCCATATAATGAGGCGTGCCGGCCGCGGTCATGCCCGTCGTCGTCTGGTCCTCGGCGCGAATCATCTTGGCCATGCCGAAGTCCAGCACCTTCACCTGCTGTTCACCCTCCGCTTCGTTGATCATGATGTTCCGAAGCGTCAGATCGCGATGGATCACCCCATGGTCGTGCGCGTACTTGAGCGCGCTGCACGTCTGCATGGCGATCGTGCACACCTGAGGCAGCGTCAGGGGCGACGCCTTGACCAGTTCCAGGAGGGTGGGGCCGTTGACGAGCTCCATCACCATGTAGGGCTTCCCGTCGTCCTCGGCCGAATCGAAGACGGTGGCGATGTTGGCGTGGCTGAGTTTGGCCATTGCCTTCGCTTCGCGCAGGAACCGCACCTTGATCTCCGGTATCCCGCCGTCGTCCTCCAGGACCTTGATCGCGACGGGTCTCTCCAGGCTCACGTCGAACCCGTTGTAGACGATGGCGAATCCGCCCTTGCCGATCCGCTTCCGGACGTCGTACTTGCCCTGGAGGAGCTTGCCGATCATTGCGACTGTTTCACCGCCCTCATATCGATCGTCTTTTCGGTGGTCTCGTTCGAGATGATATCAATTACCGCGGTGTAGGTGTCAAAGTTAGGATTGCGCAACTCGATCTGGTACCGGCCGGGATCCAGACTGGTCTGGTATCGCGACTGTTCGCGCGATTGCAGCTCGCCGTTGATGTGGACGTCGGCGTAGGGCAGGATCTTGAGAATCAGCGTCCCCGGCGGCAGCTTGGTGAGCGTCTCGTGGACGGTATGGTTCGCGCTCTCGAGGGTGAGGGTGTTCTCGACCGGGTGATATCCCGCCAGCTTGAGCGCGATCGCGTGTTGCCCGTAGCTGAGAAACACCACCGCCGGCGTCTTTCCCTCCACGGTTCCGTCGACCAGGATCTGCGCGCCGTTGGGCTCGGTCTCGAACGTCACCTGGCAGTTCAGCTTCGAAAACGCGTGCGTGAATGCGAGCGTGGTGTCCTCCTGCACGCGAACCGCCGGCCACTCGTAGGCGGCATATTCGGGCAGCCGGAGGCCGACCCGGTGGAAGCCACCGGCGGGAAGCGCCTTCAGCGTGTCGGGGGTCTGCCGCCCGGTCTTCTGTCCATCCAGATAGATGTCGGCGCCGCCCGGCGACGAACCCACGACGAGGTTTCCGATCCGCTGCACCAGAGCAAACGACACCTCCAGGGGTTCGTCCTTCTTGAGATTCAACGTGTCGGTGTGCTCCTTGTATCCATCGCGTTCGAGCCGCAGCACGGTCGGCCCCACCGCCGCCATCACGTTCTCCACCGGCGAGCGGTCGATGCGCCTCTCGTTCAGGAAGACCCACGCGCCCGGCGGCTCGGTTCGAATCGTCACGCGGGTGGAATCCACCTGGACCGCGAACGCGGCGCGCTCATTCTTGTCGATGTTCCGGGAGATCAGCACAAACGCCGCGGCAAGCACGACCACGACCGCGGGGACGATGACCCCCAGCCTCGCCAGGCGCGGGCGGGACTTGGTCAGGCCTTCGCCGAGCCCCCCCTCGCTGGCCGCGACTTCGTCGACGACCTGCCAGATCGAGTGCATGCGCCCGATCCACTGGCGCCACAGGTCCATCTTGAACGTGTACGCGGACCCGGAATCGTCCTTGTCCAGGAGGTCGTGGTGGAACAGCTTCTCCAGGACCTCCTGCAGCTTGTTGAGATCGACGTCGAACCCGATCTTCTCGCGGCTCGCGAACGCGACCACGTCCTTGGCCGACACCGCCTTGATTTCCTGCCGGCTGATCTCGCCGATGATCGACAACGCGATCTTTTCCATGTTCGGCATCGAGTTCCAGCTGAAGATCATCTGCGGCAGCGGATTCTCGACGATCTCATCCGTGACCTGTTGCAGGTCCTGCGCGGTCACGTCGTATTCGCGCCGCTCGTTGAGGTGATCCACGAGGACCTGGCAGTAGACCTGGGTGTAGAACGCCTGGCCGGCGGTGAGCGTGTAGATCTGCTCGGGCACACCTTCCTCGTAGCGAACGACGTTCTCGACCGGCTCCCGTATCAATCGCAGCGTGTCTCGCTTGCTGAGATAGCTCACCCCGCGATAAAGAGCCTTGGTGAGAAAGCCCGACCAGTAGGGCGCGGTGCGTTCGTCCAGCCGGTCGGAGCCGGTGAAGATGACGAACGCCCCCTCCTGGTATTCGATCCAGTTGGCGAGCAGGTTGAGGACCGCCGTGCTGATCAGTTTCTTTTCGATGTGCGACTCGAAGATTTCGTACTCATCGAAGAGCAGAACCAGTTTCTTGCCCTTGAGTCGCTCGTTGATGCGGACGATGAACATCGCGAACTTGGCGAAGGAGCTTTCCGCCGGCTGCGCCAGGAAATGCTTCTCCAGCGAGATCTCCGGGTCGCCGATGGCGTCGACGATGCCCTGGCCGACCTTGATCAGGAAATCGAGGTCGTTCTCCACGGCCATGGCCTGCATGTCGATCAGGACGGGGAAAAAGTCGGGGCCGAGACGGCCCTGCAGCACCTGGAAGAGGATCGACGTCTTGCCGCTGCGGCGGCTCCCGCACAGCACCAGCAGGCCGCCCTTTTCCGCTCCTCCGACCTTCTTCTGGATGTAGGCAAAATCATCCTCGCGACCGAAGAACATCTTCCGGTCCTTGATCGGGTTGCCCACGATGTAGGGATTGTGAATCGGCTGGAACACGGCCTGATCGGAACTACCCATGGTGTCTTTCATCGCTCAACCGGAGTACTACCGCGCCGGCGGAGGCGACGCAAGCGGTCAATTGGACGGCGGGGGGGGAGGCGCGGCCAGGGGTTGCGGCTCGGGCGGGGTTCCCTCGTCGCCCCCGCTGACTCCGACGGCCACCGCCACCGCCGTGACCGCCGCACCACCGATCCAGGCGGGCCACCACCACCACGCCCGGTCCCGGTCCAGCGAGAGGCCGCTCAAGTCCCGCGTGAGTTCCGGCTGGATCTCGATTCGCGAGACGTAGTCCTTGTACCCGGATTTCGTAACCGTGAGGTCATACTCGCCCACTCGAACCAGGCTGAGAATGAGCGGCGTGTCGCCCACATGCGTGCCATTCAAGTAAACCTTGCACTCCTTCGGCTGGCTGATGACGAACGAGCCGAACATCTCCTTGCGCAATTGATTGTAGACGTCGTTCACCCTGCCGGGGAATTCCAGCTCGTCCGCCGTCAAGTCGGGGAACTTTTCCAGCGCGGCGCGCCCCGCCTCCCGCGCACCCTCCTCGTCGTCGTTCTGAACGTAGACGGTGAGGAGGTGGTTGTAGGCCCGGCGAAGGACCTCATCGGAGTTTACGTAGCTCGCGATGACTTCACTCAACATCGCGACCGCCTGATCGTACTTTCCGTCCAGACGCAGCGCGACGATCTGCTCGAATGTGGACTGCACCGCTGCAGCCGATTTCGGTGCAGCCGTTTCCTGACCGGCCGCCGGCGCAGGGAGAGCCTGTGCGCCCACTACGGCAACGCACAGGCACCCCATGCACCGGAACCAGCCAATTCGCATACTAAATGAGGACCTCCTCACGCGCTATTTGAGCAGCACCATCTTGTGCGTCTGTCTCGTCTGGCCAGCCTCGAAGTGGAGGAAATACACGCCGCTGGCCGCGGGGTTGCCCCCCTGGTCCCGGCCATCCCATTCGATCCGGTGCTGCCCCTGCGCCATCGGGCGGTCCACCAGCGTTCGCGCCAGTCTCCCGTTCACGTCGTAGATCTTGAGCGAGACGTACAACCCCGTCTCCAGCGTGAACTCGACCGACGTGACCGGGTTGAACGGATTCGGCGAGGGCGCCTGCATCGACGTATGGAGTGTCCGCACTGGCTCATCGAAGATGGCGGTCGGCGAGCAGTTCCCCACCGGAAACGCGCCGATCTGGTTGGGCCCGCAGGGATGGTTGGCCGGGGCCGCCGGCGAATTGGGCGCCAGGAAGAAGTCCCCTTCGATGGTGGCGTCCGCCTGGCAGTTGTTCGAATAGTACGAGCTCGGATAGTCGCAGAAGTCGGGGATGCCCGTCGTGGTCTGTGTCGCGTGAATCACGCCGGTCCCCGCGATTTCATTGACGTCCGAGTGCGAACAACCGATCTCGAACTGGTTGTTCGCCAGTACGAATGCCTCCCCCTGCGGGCTGACGGTCGAGCAGTTGCCCCAGAGAATCGTCCGGCTGAAATCCGCGCGGGCCAGTCGGCCGATGCCGACCTGCGTCACCCCCATGTAGACGCCGCCGCCGTCCTGCGCGCTGTTGGCCGCGATGGTGCAATTGTTGAAGACGGGCGTGATGTCGGCGTTGGTTGCGCGGCCGCAAATCGCGACCCCGCCGCCTTCGAAGGTGGCATGGTTGCCCGTAATCCTGCAGTTGGTGAACGTCACCGTGTACGGGCCCTCTGGTTCGTTGGTGCAGTCGAAGTAGAAGCCCGCGCCCCGGTCCGTCGAGTGGCCGGAGAACTCGCAGTTGACGAACTGGTTGCTCGTGGGCACCGCCGTCGTCGACGCGGGCTCGCTGCCGGTTCCGGTGGCGAATGGGCTGGCGCCCAGGCCCGTCACGACCACACCTCCGGCGCCGTTCTCTCTGAATATGACCCCGTCGAACACGGCGGAGGCGGCGTTCACGACGACCCCTCGATCCGCGTTGCGCGAAATGTCGCTGTTCTCGATCACGCTCCAGGCGCGCTCGTTCTCCGGAGGACTCGGATCGACCACCATCTGGACTCCCGCCAGCGACGCGGCCGGTTCCAGGTACACACCGCAACCGCCATTGCCGGTGACTTGTGTGGTGGTGATCATCATCGGCGTGGCGACCCTCACCGCGTTGGGCGTTTCATTGTTCCGAACGATGCATTCCTCGAGTGTCGGGTTCCCTCCCACAAACTCCAGCACGCCGTTCATGGTGGTAACCGTATTTTCCTCGATCGTGCAGGACTTGAACACCGGGTCGCCGCTTTCGACGCGCACGGCGCTGGCCTCACCGTCGTTCTGCTTGATGATGCAATCGCGTATGACGGGCGAGCTTCCTCCGTTCACGAGCACGGCCGAGCCGGGCACTCCGGCGGCACCCCGGGTGAAGGTAAAGCCCTCGACCACGGCCTCGTCGCTTTCGCCATTCTGGAACACGATGCCCCGTACCGAATTGCCGCCGTCGATAATGGCCTGCTCCGCTCCACCATGCGACTTGAGCACAATGTTCTTGCCCCCGAAATCGAGCTCGGTGTTGCGCGGACCCGACCAGGTGTCGTCGGCCACCAGGACGGTGTCTCCCACACCGCTCACCGCCCGGTCGATGGCATCCTGGATCTTAGCGAACTGTCCGCCGTCCCCGACACCGAGCGAGCGGCCCGTGCAGCCCTGCGGCTGCGAACCGATCAGCTGCTCGCACGGACTATGTGCGGCCAGGGCCGGAGAATCATCGTCGAGGGTGTAGTCGCCGCCCGTGGTCGGAGCGCTCGTGCAGGCAAACTCACCGCAGAAAAGCGGGTCGGCATGAATCGTGTTCCCGTCGTAAAGCGCGGTTCCACTGCCCTCCACACCCGAGTTGTCTACATCGCTGCAGGCAAACGAAACGCTGGCCCAGAAAGCGACGTAGATCTGGTCGCCCGGCGCGTCCGCACAGTTGCTCCAGACGGTCGTCCGGGTGACGGGTGGCTGAACCGAGGCGGCCACGTACATCCCGCCCCCTTTCGCGAGCGCATGATTGGCGGCAATTGTGCAACTGGTGATGTCGATGTCGCTGCTGAAGACGATCATCAGCCCTCCACCGAACGTCGCCAGGTTTCCCGAGATCGTACTGTGGTCGATTATCGGGGAACCGTTGTAGTACACGAACAAGCCACCCCCCTGAAACGCCTGGTTTCCGCTGATGGTGCAGTTCGTGAACGTGGACACGCCGTCATTGTGTCCATAAACCAAACTCGGCTGGAGCTCCGCTTCCACATCGTATTGAAAGTCCTCGCCCACTCCGATCCCCCCGCCAAGCAGCGCCTCGTTCTTTTCGATCGTGCAATCAATGAAGGTGGGGGAACTATCTTCACTCACAAAAACCCCACCGCCAGCCGCCCCGGCCGAGTTTTCGACGATTACGCAATTCTTGATGGTCGGCGAGTTATGACTCTGCACGCTGATGCCCGCGCCCAGGGAAGCGCTGCCATGCGTAATCGTGAATCCATCGACGACTGCCGTGTGATTGACATTGCCGTGCAGCGCGATACCCCGGGCGACTCCCTGACAATCGATGGTCGTCAGGCTCGCGCCGCCGGCCGACATCAGCACGATGTTCCGGTTGCCAAAATTGATGTCCCTGTTGCCCGGCCCGGTGTACGTGCCGCTCGCCACCAGGACCGTGTCACCGGTCGCCGCGGCATTGATCCCGGCCTGAATGGTCGGATAGTCGCCGGGGACGTGGATCACCGCCCCGGCCCAGGCGCTCGCGTCCGGCAGGGCCAGAACAAAAGTGCAAAGCAGGAAACAGCCGGCGGTTGCACGGCACCAGTTTCTCATTGTAACCATCCTCCTGGGGGGCTCGACCGGTTGCCCGGTGGCCTGCTGCACTACTTGATAAGCAACATCTTCCTGGTTTCAGTCATTTGCCCGGCGGTCATGCGACAGAAGTAGATCCCCGACGCCACGGGATGCCCCGCGTCGTCCGTCGCATTCCAGGTTACTTCGTAAGCGCCCGGTTGCCGGTTGCCGACATACAAGTCGCGAACACGGGCGCCGCTCACATCGTAAACTCTGATCGCCACGGGTGCCGCTTCCGCGATCTCGTAGCGAATGATCGTCACCGGGTTGAACGGATTGGGACGGTTCCCGCGCAGGGAGGTCCTCGCCGGCGACCCCGGCAACTCATCCTTCCCTGGCATCCGCGAACGCCTCGCTACCCACCAGGAGTACAAAACGCGCCTGGCTTTCGTTGGTGACGAAATTTCGTTTTCCTTCATAGAATACGTACCGCCCCTGTTTGCGCAGATCGACCACCCGTTTCAGGTCGTAATCGATGAGCAGCACCCGGGCGTCCGGCGCCAGGTCGTCGATGCCGGAGAATGCCAGCGCGACCTCGTCCCCGGCCGACACGTCGGCGAAGCTCTTGGCGACGTCGAAGCGCCAGAGGTGACCCCACACGTCGGAGCCGAGCCCGAACTCTTGAACCGCGGCCTCGTCGAGGGCCTCGTAGCCGCCCCGCATGTCCACCGTGTAATTGCCGTTTCCACCGCGCCAGTCGCGGTGCGGAAAATATAGAGACACCGAGCGATCGGGGCTCATCGGCGCCTCGGAGCGGTCCGCCGCGTCCCACTGGTCGCGGGCGCCGCGTCTCATCCCCACGATGTTGTGCGAGTCGATCGCACCCCGCGACGCCGCCGTGATCGACACGCGCCACTCGCGTTCGGATGCGGTCTGGCTGCCCGCCGCGGCAACGGCGACGTGACCGGGCCCGTTCGCGGACGGTGTCGCTTCCCGCGGAGGGATCTTCAACCGGAACGTCGACGCCGTCCGGTTCCTGACCCAGTATCCCTCCCACGGCTCGAGCCGGTCCACGTCGTATCCGTAGTGATCTCCGCGCCAGGCCACGGGAGGTTCAACCAGAGCCGAATCGACGCCGACCGACGCCCACGAAACCGGGAACGCGAATGGCTGACCGATCAGATTCCAGCCGGGCTCGAGTGCCAGCGCGAACGCGCTGTCCGTCGGCGCCGACTCTCCGAACACCGGAGCCGTATCGAGCCGGTACTGGGCGTTGGTGATCAGCCAGTACCCTTTTCCCTGCTCGAACGCCAGCACGCTGTCGTTGGGCACCTCCACGTAAACCGAGTCGGCCGCGTCGTAGCCGAACAACCGCCACCGGGTCGCATCCGGGAAGCCGACGTCGTCCTGGAGGACCCGGATGATCGACACGTTGCTCTCCAGTTCGAGTGGAACCGACATCAGGCGATACTGCAGACCCGGGTGGGTGACATTCTCCACCAGATTGGTCGCCGTCACGCGGATGGCAATCGGCCGCTGGGACGGGTTCGTCCGCGGGTCGGTGAGGGTCTCGCTCGGAGTCTGCGCCTCCGCGTAGTACTCGATCCCGCGCTCCCCGACCCAGTCGGATGGAATCGTGGCGAAGGGCAGGGGGTTGCCTTCTTCGAAGCCGGTCTGCTGGTAGACGCTCTCTCCGCCGCGACGATAAAACAGCCGGGCCTGGTCGCGGGTGACGCCCGGTGGGAGGCGCAGCTCGACAACGATGTCGCGCGTCTCGAAGAACTCGGAGCCACTGCTGGGCCGGGCGGAGGTATCGACCAGTGGAATCTGACCGACTTCCACCAGGTAGGATGGGGTGCGACGTGTGACGCTTACCCGCTTCGGAATCTCGATGGTGGTGAGCCGAAGGACGATGTCTCGCGGGTCGGACGGGACGCGCGACGTGTCCCAATCGATCGAATCCGCCATCGCCGCCGGCGAGGTGGCGAACATGCCGACCCGGCCGACCCGGCCGTCCACATCGGCCCGGTACCACGTGGGGTCACCCTCGAACTGATACTCGGCGAGCATCCAGACGGGGTCGGACTCGACGTCCACGAGCGAGAAGGCGATCCGCTGCGTGTTCGGACCGATGTGCCTGACCTTGACCGACGAGAGAAAGGCAGTGTTGTTCGTCTGGTTGTGGGTCGGTGCCAGCGGATCACGCCGATAGGGCGGATTCTTGTTCCCCGCGTAGAGCGCGTTGGGCGCGAGCTCATTTCCAAAAACGGCGTCGAGATCCCCGTCGCCGTCTACGTCACCGAGTGCCACGTCTTCGGTATCGCTCAGCGGCCCGGACAACCAGGTCGGGCTTCTCTCCAGCGTGCCCCCCTCGTTCATGTACGCGAGGTTGGGTTGCGCCAGCTCGTTGCCGCAAACCAGGTCGAGATCGCCGTCGCCGTCGAGATCGCCCAGCGCCACGCTCGTCGTCGGCCGCGAGGGCGGGCGGGATGACCAGCCGGCCGACGGCGCGAAGGTGCCGCCCTCGTTGAAGTAGGCCGTGGTGGCCTGCGGATTGTTGGCACACACGAGGTCGAGATCACCGTCTCCGTCGAGGTCTCCCAGCGCCACGTCGGTGGTGAAGAGCTCTTGCGAGCTGGACCACGCGGGGGCCGAAGAGAACATCTCTCCGTCGTTCTTGTACATCGTGCTCGGATCGCCGTTGTTGCCGCAGACGAGGTCGAGATCGCCGTCGCGGTCGACGTCGCCCAGCGTCACGCCGCTGGTCCGCAGCGCTGCATTCGAATGCCACGCGGGACGCGTATCGAAGGTCGTCCCCAGATTGAGATAGACGGTGCTCGAGTCCGCCCCGTTCCCGCAGACCAGGTCGACGAAGCCGTCGCCGTTCACGTCGCCGATCGCGATGCTGGTCGTGACCTCCTGGGGCTCCGACACCCAGGTGGGAGCCGCCGTGAATACGGCGCCGATATTCTCGTACGCGGTGCTGGCCTCGCCGTTGATGCCCTGGTTGCCGCAGACCAGGTCGATGCGATCGTCGCCGTTCACTCTAGCCAGTGCAATGGACGCCGTATATCGCAATTCCCCCGACGACCAGGCCGGCGTCGTTTCCAGCCGGCCGCTGTCGTTTCGATACAACGCGCTGACCATGGCCTCCGCGCCGCCGTTGCCGCACACGAGGTCCAGGTCGCCGTCGTTGTCCACGTCGCCCAGGGCGACACTCTTGGTTCGATTGATTGCGGGCCCGGCGGATTCCCACGACGGCATCGTTTCGAGCGGGGGCGTCAGGTTGAGGTACGCCGTGCTGAGCTGGTCCGCGTTGCCGCAGATCAGATCCAGGTCACCGTCGCCATCGACGTCGGCCAACGCGATGGCGATCGTCCGGTCGCCGCGGCTGGTGGACCAATCGGGTATCGAGTCGAGCGTGGTCGCACCCGGGTCGTTCAGATTGTTCAAGTAGAGGGTGCTCGGCTCCGCGAGGTTCGCAAAGACCAGATCGAGGTCGCCGTCGCTGTCCACGTCGGCCACGTCCACGTCCTCGCCCGCTTCCGTCGGTCCGGACTGCCACGACGGCGCCGTCGCGAAAAGCGAGTCGCTCTGGTCGTAATAGATCGCGTGGGTCTGATTGAGGTTCGCACAGATGAGATCGAGCCGGCCGTTACCGTCAATGTCGGCCAGCGCGATCCCCAACGTCTGATGCCCCGGGTCGGAGGTCCAATCGGGTATCGAGTCGAGGGCGCCCTGCTGATTCAGGTAGACGTGGTTCTTCCCGGGACCATTCCTGTCCGCCACATTGCCTTCGACGAGATCGAGATAGCCGTCCCCGTCCACGTCCCCCAGCGACACACACCGGGTCTCGTTGGGCCCGCCGATCTTCAGCGGGGTGTCGGGAAACTGGCCGTCGTCGTTCATGTAAATCGCATTGGGAAAAAGTGGAACTCCGAATACGACGTCGAGATCGCCGTCGTTGTCCAGATCGCCAAGCGCCACGCTCTCGCCGGTGTTGGCGGTCCACAGCGTGTCGGCGGGCACCCGGCTCAGCATGCCCCCCTCGTTGAGGTAGAGGGTATTCGCGCCCCCGAAATTTCCGCAGACGAGGTCCAGATCGCCGTCACCGTCGATATCGCCCAGCGCCATGCTCCGCGTCCGGTCGATGGAAACGGGAAGCCAGGCCGACACGATCCCGAACATCCCGCCCTCATTGAGAAAAAGCGTGTTGGCCTGCTGCGAATTACCGCAGACCAGGTCCACGTCACCATCGAGGTCGATGTCGCCCAGCGCCACACTACGGGTGGTGTTGGGCTCCGGCGATTCCCAGTGCGGCTCGGGGGTGAAGAACACGACTTGCGGCCACGCGACCGCGGGCGCCAACACGAGGGGCCCGCCGACGAGGAGCAGTCTGCTCATATGCCTGGCACTCACGCCAAAGAACACCCGCCACCTCGAACCGTGTGAGGAGTCGTAGCCAAGATCGTTTGTCAGGCCACCGAATTGGGGCTCGCCGTTACGAATCTTTGGGACAGGCAATTATACCTGAAATGGGCTTCAACCTTCCCCTCAAATTATTCTCCAGAGCAAGGTTGGCGCTTCGGGTGATTCGCCGGCCTGAAGGGGGCCGACCCGGTCGGCCGGCCCACCGGGGATGATCGCCGGAGGGTGGTTTGGATGGCAGGCCAGCCGCTGCTACTTGAGCAGTGTCATCTTGTAGCTGCGCGCACCGGCCGGCGACGTGATTCGCCCGAAATACACGCCCGAACTCACCGGGCGGCCTCGATCGTCGCGGCCGTTCCATCTGGTCGAGTAGGCGCCCGCGATCTTGTCCCCGTCCACGAGGGTGACAACGCGCGCGCCGCGGGGGTCGAACACTTCGATGGTGACACGTCCCCCCGCGGGCACCGTGTACCGGATCGTTGTCGCGGGGTTGAACGGGTTCGGATACGCGGAGATCGAGGGCAAGTTGGTCACCGGCGTTGCGCGCGCGCCGGTCGGCGTGGTAGTGAACTTCGCTACGAACGCGTCGAAACCCCCGGAGGCGGTCAACGGCCCGCCCCCGAGGTCGACCACCCCCTGGAAGAACCCGGTCGCGACCATGTCGTCCGACGCGTCGGTCGCGATGCACGCGACCTCCTGGGTCGCTGAATCGCCGTAGCGCTGGCTCCACTGGTACACGCCCGACACGTCGAATTTCGCGAGGTAGAAGTCGGTGCCGCCGAGACTCGTCAGGTCGCCGCCCCCGAGATTCACGGTACCGTCGAAATCACCCGCCATATAGACGTCCCCCCACGAGTTCGTCGCCGCCGAGGCGCCGTACTGATCGGCGCCGTCTCCCCAGCGATGGCTCCACTGGTAGGCGCCCGCCGCGTCGACCTTGGCGAGAAACGCGTCCGAACCCCCGGCGCTCGTGAGCGGGCCGCCCCCGAAGTCCGTCGTGCCCAACATCCCGCCCGTCAGGTAGACGCAGCCCCAATGATCGGTCACCACCGCGCGAGGTTCCTGACTCTCGGAGTCACCGTAGCGCTTGCTCCACGCGTGCAGCCCGGCGTAGTCGAACTTCGCGAGAAAAATGTCGAAATCCCCTGCGCTCGTGAGACTGGAGCCACCCAGATTGATGGTGCCCTTGAACGGTCCGGCCACGTAGACGTCCCCGTAGGCGTCGGCCGTCATAGTGGTGCCGCGTTGATCGGCGGCATCTCCGAATTGCTTGCTCCATTGATGGACGCCGTCGGAATCGAAACCGGCGAGGAAGACCTGATAGCTCCCGGTACTGCCTAGATTCGCGCCCCCGAAGTTCACAGAGCCGAGAAAGTACCCGGTCGCGTAGACGTCCCCGGCAGCGTCCACGCCGATCGACATGCACCGCTGCTCCGACGCATCGCCGAAGCGCTTGCTCCACTGATGCGTACCCGCAGAGTTGAACTTCGCGAGGAAAACGTCGCGGTCGCCGGCGCTGGTGAGCGGGCCGCCTCCGAAGTCGACCGTGCCCTGGAAGAACCCGCCTACGTAGACGTCTCCCGCCGCGTCCGTCCCCACCGCGTAACCGTTCTGCTCGGCGGCATCTCCGAAGTGCCGGCTCCATTGATACGCGCCGAGGGCGTCGAATTTCACGAGGAAGACGTCGGAGTTTCCCGCGCTGGTCAGATCGCCACCTCCGAAATCAAGCGAGCCGAGGAAGTATCCGGTCACGTAGATGTTCCCGAACGCGTCTGTGGCTATCGAACGCGCATTCTGACCGTCCGTGTCGCCGAAGTGCTGGCTCCAGAGCTGGCCCGGCGACGCCGCCGTCGCCGGCTGGTTCAGGCAGGTCATCAGAAGCATGGCTGCGAGGGTCGTTCGTCTCATCGTGTCACCTATTTTTCGGTGGTCGATACGGGTCGGGCGTGCCCGGAACGATCAGCGGGTATTTCGCGAGACTGGCTTCGAAATCCAGGACGATCTTGTGCATCGGGGCGTCCATCTCGGTGTGGGCCCAGTATACGCTCTGTTCCTCTCTGGGGTCGGTACGCACGTTGTAGAGGTTCTTCGCTTTCCTCACGTAGTGCATCTTCCAGTCGCCCCATTTTACGGCATAGAGATGGCCGTACGCGTAGACCGGGAAGCCGACCCGGTTCGACGTCTCTTGCTTGCCCGTGAAGAAATCCATCTGGTCGACGCCGTCGATCGCGCGGTCGGTCGGGACCTCGGCGCCCGCCGCCCTGGCCAGGGTCGTGAACAGGTCGGTGATGTGCACGATTTCGTTGCTCACCCGGCCGGCCGGGATGTGACCGGGCCACCGGATGATACACGGCGCGCGCAGAGCGCCTTCCAACGCTGAGTCGAGGTACCCTCTCCACGGACCCGAGCTTCCCTTCCACGGCTTCAAGTCGGGGCCGCCGTCGCTGGCGAAGACAAGAATGGTGTTATCTTCGATGCCGGCCTGCTTGATCGCGTCGGCAATGAGGCCGACGTTGAAGTCCATTCCCATTACGGCATCACCGATCGGGCCGCCTCCGGACTTGCCGGTGAAATCGGGATGGGAATACACCGGCCGATGCACGGCCGTCATCGGCACGTAGAGAAGGAACGGTCGTCCTGCCTGGGCGTTGCGCTGGATCCACGCAACCGCTTTGTCGGTCAGCTCGCGGTCAATCAAGCGCCCCACCTCCGGGTCGAGGATCTTGACCTGGCGGGCTTTCTGACCCCTGGAGCACTCGAGGATGGGGGGCGGGCTGTCCGCGGGGATGTAGCCCTTCGCCGTGATCGTCCCCTCATCCCACGTGATCGGGACCCCGTACCACTCGTCGAAACCCTGGTCGGTTGGAAAGCGCCCGTCCTGGTCCCCCAGATGCCACTTGCCGTACTCGGCGGTGGCGTAACCGCGCGCGGACAGCAACTCGGCCAGCGTCACCTCCCACTCCACCATCCCCTTCGGACCGGACGTCGCCACCTGGTCCGTACCGGAACGAACGCCGTAGCGCCCCGTCATCAGCGCCGAACGCGACGGCGAACACCAGATCTCGACATTGAAGTTGGTCAGCCGAAGGCCTTCGGCGGCCAGAGCGTCGATGCGCGGCGTCGCCACCATGCGGGGGCCGCCGTAGCAGGCGATTTCACCGTAGCCGAGGTTATCCGCGAGGAGGATGACGATGTCGGGCTTGCCCCGGATGGCGCCGACGTTCGCTGGTCGCGGTACCGCTTCGCCATCGCCCGTCACCGACGCCGCGGGAACCGGGGTACGCGCAGACCGTACCCACATGGCGACGAAGAAAATGACGAGTGCCGCCAGCGCGGCTGGTAGCATCCAGCGGCGCCGGCCGCTTGCGCTCGCCGCGGGCGGCGACCGGCTAAGATCCTCGGGTGATTCGAGTGCGACGCGTGGGGGGCGGGAGGGCATGAAAAGTGACTCCGGCCAGGACGGTTACGGACTGCTATCCGCGCCGCCCATCGGCTGTTTCGCGCTCCTTCAGGTTGGGTGCGTGCAGGCCGGTCGTCGGGAACCAGTGGAAGAACAGCCGACGGTGCAGGCGTTCGACCGGGGAAGCATAGCCGCGCGCGTGACGAATCGTCAACTGTCGGGTTACTTTGAGAATCTGTTCACATCACCATTGGCTCCTGCCAGCACGTCGTGAGAGCATGTGCGCGACTGGCGTGCACCAAACGGAACAATGGAAAGAGGAAGGGAACCCATGTGGCCTGAAATGATCTGCCCCGAGGACGGTCAGCCGCTGACCCTTGCGCGCGAGGAATTGACATGCCCGCGGGGCCATGAATGGGGCGTGCACGCAGGAATCCCGCGGATGATTCCCCGGAAGGAGAACTACGCCGACGCGTTCGGTCTGCAGTGGAAGGTCTATCGCAAGGTGCAGTTGGATTCGTTCACGGGGACCACGCTGTCGCTGGATCGCGCGCGGCGCTGTCTGGGTGGCGCGGGTTGGGACCTGCTCCGCGCTGGCGCCCAGGTCCTCGAGGTCGGCTGCGGGGCCGGGCGGTTCACGGAGGTCCTCCTCGGAGCCGGTGCTTCGGTCACATCGGTCGACTTGAGTTCCGCGGTGGAGGCCAACCAGGACAATTTTCCGCAGGATCGACGCCACCGGATTCTTCAGGCCGACGTGCTTCGCCTTCCCTTCGCCCCGCAGCAGTACGACGTCGTGTTCTGCCTCGGCGTGATCCAGCATACGCCGGATCCTGAAAAGACGATCGAGAAACTATACCAACAGGTGAAACCCGGCGGCTGGGTCGTCAGTCGACCACTACACGTACCGGCTCTCGCATTTCACCAAGTCCGCGCCGCTGTTTCGACTGGTGCTTCGCCGCCTGCCGCCAGAGGAAGGGCTCAAGCACACGGAGCGTCTGGTGCGAACGTTCCTCCCTTGGCATCGCGCCGTGCGCAATAGCCGAAGCGCTCAGGCACTGGTGAGCCGGGTGTCGCCCGTGTTGTCCTACTACCATGCGCTTCCGCTCGACGACGAACTCCAGCGCCAGTGGGCGCTCCTCGACACACACGACTCGCTCACGGATTGGTACAAGCATTTCCGCACCCGGGGGCAGATCCGAACCACCCTCGAGAGGCTCGGCGCCAGAGAGATCTGGTGCGAATACGGTGGCAACGGCGTCGAAGCGCGCGGCCGCCGGCCAGGGGGTCATGACACCCACCGCATCTCACCCAATCTGTGCACTGCCGTTTAGAGTAGGAGAGCGGACGGATCGCCTGAGTCACCGGGGCCGGGCACTCGCAAATCGGGCCTCGGCCGCGTTCTGTGTTTGGCAGTCGTACATGAACGTGGTAAACTACCCCCAACTCGGACCACGTCGGCGGTGGAGACAGACTGGGACCGGGAGTGGAACGAGGTGCTGTTAGACCTCTACGCGTTTATCGGAGCAGTTTAAGGGCATTGCCACGATTTGACCCGGAGGTCATCATGAATTTTCGTTACCGTACGTTTGGAGCCATTGCACTGACTGTACTGATCGGGCTGTCGTCCCTCGTGCAGGCGGCCACCGACACACCGTCGCTTAGCCTGGGGATGAGCGGGCACGGCAAGCAAGCGCTTACCGTCACGGCCGGACCCAGCGGTCTGCCGGATGGCTTCACCCTGTGGTGGATGGACGCGGCGCAGTTCGCAGCGAGCGGGGGCGCGTGGCCCAGCGACGTCGTTCCGGAACAAGGCTTCGCAGCGTTTTCCGGCGCACCGACGCTGAATACGTTCGGTGGGACCCAGACCACGTTCAAGCTGGGGCCGAACCAGAGTATCGTGATTGAAGTGGGCGACCTCACCGACGAAACCGGCGTGGCGGGCGAGCTGGGTGAACTCGACTACGGAATGACGTATCACTTCGTGGCCTTCGCTCGCGATGCAGACGGTAACGCGGCGAGCGGCTTGAGCGTGACCGTCACCGACGCGACGACCTCCAGCACCAATTGCACGTACACGTGGGGATACTGGAGAAACCACGTGGAGATGTGGCCGGGTCTGCCGGGCGGGGTGCTCATGCTCGGGTCGGTGGCCTACACGCAGGCTCAGCTCCTGGCCATCTTCGATGAGCCGGTAGCCGGCAACGGTCTCATCAGTCTCGCGCACCAGTTGATCGCAGCGAAGCTCAATATCCTCGCCGGTGCAAATCCGGCCGCGGCGGCGGCGACGATCGCGGCGGCGGACGCTCAGATCGGCTCGCTGGTCATCCCGCCGGTCGGCGCGGGATACATCCACCCGAGCCTCACGAGTTCCAAGACGCAAAGCCTCGACGACTACAACAATGGTCTGACCGGACCCGGCCACTGCGCCACGATCCCGGTCAACCAGGCCACGTGGGGCACGGTCAAGGCCCTGTATCGGTAGGAATTGAGTCGCACGAGTCAGGTTGAAAGAGCCCGTCGCTGAAGCGGCGGGCTTTTTCTTTTCCACTATGGCACCAGCTTCGCGCACAGACACACGGCCGGACAGCCGGCGGCGATTGTCCCTGGGAATCTGGAAACTGATCGACCCCAAGATCTCCCTGGCATCCATTGCCTCGCTGGTGCTGGGAACGCTCGCCGCCGCTCGCGATGGGTCCCTCGCCTACGGCTGGCTCGCCGTCACGGTCGTTGCCATCCTCGCCATCGAAGCGGCGAAGAACGCATCGGGTGACATCATCGATTTCGATTCCGGGGTCGACGTGGACGTCCGGCCGGAGGAGCGCAGCCCGTTCTCGGGCGGCAAGCGGGTGATCGTCGACGGGCTGCTGACCCGGCGCGACACAACGATCGTGGCGGCCGACTGCTATGCGGCCGGAATCGCCGGCGGCGTCGCCATCGCGCTCCTGCGCGAGCCGCGCGTGTGGCTCCCGGGGCTCATCGGAGTCGCGTGCGCGTTCTTCTATCACGCTCCTCCGCTTCGGCTCTCGTACCGCGGCTTCGGTGAAGCGGCCGTGGCCGCGTGCTACGGGCCGCTGGTCGCGTGCGGCGCCTACCTCGTCCAGCGCGGGAGCGTGCACGGGCCGGTCGTTCCCCTGTCGATTCTCCTGGGCGTGTTGATCGCGGCGTTTCTGTGGGTGAACGAGTTCCCCGACCGGCGCGCGGACGCCGCGGCGGGAAAGCGGACCCTGGTGGTGCGGCTGGGGGCCCGCCGGGCGGCGGTGGTGTTCACGTGGCTGGAGGCGTTGCCGTTCGTGGTGCTGGCCGCGCTTCCGTTCTTCGGTGCTCCGCCGGGCGTGCTCGCGGGGCTGGCCGGCGCGTGGCCCGCTCGCCGCGCGTCGCGCGCGCTCTCCCGCGCAGGGGACGACGTCGCGCGGATCGTTCCCGCGCAGGTGGATGCACTTCGCGCCTTCGCTCTGTTCGCGCTCGGGGCAGGACTGGGACTCCTGCTCCTGCCGTAGCGCTCACTTCAGCACGACCATCTTCCGCGACAACGAACGTTCGCCGGCGGTGAGCACGCAGAAGTACGTGCCCGACGCGACGCGTTCGCCGTTCTCCCCGGTGCCGTCCCAGGTCGCGAAGTGCCGCCCCTGCGAGAGATCGCCCTCGACCACCGTCGCCACGCGCGAGCCGCGCACGTCGTGGATGCGCACCACGACGCGCGCCGGCGCGGGGAGGGTGAACGGAATGGTCGTCGAGGGATTGAACGGGTTCGGCGAATTCTGCCCGAGCGATAACACGGCCACGGGCGTGCTCACGGTGGCGGGCAACGAGGCTACCTCGTCGCCGCTCTCCTTGACCGCGGCGATCAGGTAGGTGTACCTCGTTCCCGCCCGGGTCGTGCGATCGACGTACGATGCCGCTTCCACCGGGAGCAAATCGACGAGTCGAATCGGCACCGCGTCGCCCTCGCCGCGGTAGACGCGCACCCCGCGCACGATTTCGTCCGTCTCGATTCGCCACGACAGCTCCACGCCGTCGTCGCGGACGCGCGCGTCGAAGGAGCTGATCAGCACCGACACCACCACGATCAGAACCGACCGTTCGCTCGAGTAGGCGCTCATCACGCCCAGGTGGTTGCGGGTGCGAACCGCGAAGTAGTATGTGCCGGCCGCGAGCTGGCAGACGTCGTGCGTGCTCGCCGCGCCGGCGTCGACGGTGTACTCGTACTGCGCGGCCTGCCCGCCCGCCACCGAGAACCTCCCGTAGCTCACCGAATAGCCGACCACGGAGGGGTCGCCGCTCGGGAGCCAGGTCGCGCGCGCGCAACCCGGGGCCGGGCTCGCGAGCGCCGAGAACAACGGTGGCGGGGGCGGCTGCAGATTCCCGGCCTCCGCAATCACCAGCACGTCGCCGGTGGTGAGGTCCGCGTCGAATACCGCCGACGCCGCGGAGGACGAAGCGGCGCTGGCAACCAACGTCCCGTTTCGCTGCACGTCGTACTGTTTCGCGGGTGTCAGGTTGAACAGGCGTACGGTGGTCGGACGGGCCAGCGCGCGCGACGGGCCGATTGCGAGCAACGCGACGGTCAAAAGCGCCGCCGCGCGAGCGAATGACTTCGCTCCGTTGCCATCCAAACGATGCATGAGCGTACTCCTTCGGTCCCGGCGCGCGCGGTCGCCGATGGGCGCGGCCCCGCGCTCGCACCGGAGGACATGCGAGCCATGGCGATGCAGATCGGGTTTTGTGGCGTCCTTATCAGCAATTTTCGTGTCGCCGGCGCGGGTGGGTTCGCGAGAGTGGCGCAGCGTGGCACAGACGGGCCGTCGAGCGCGAACGGTGGCGCGGGGGGAGCACGGCGCGCGGCGAACGCATGAGAACGTGTGTGCCGCCGGGTTGCGCGCGGGACCAATTGCGGCTATCATTCACCGCGACATGCCGACATGGACACGAATGCGAACGCGATCGACGCTCGTCGGCACGACTCGCTCGGTCGCGGCGCTCGCGGGTATCGCGACCTGCGCGTTTGCGATCGCGCAAATGGCATCGTCCCCCCGGTCCGCGGTCGCGCAGGTCCCCGGTGTCGCGTCGGCGCCCGAGCCGGTTCGCGCCGAGCTGGTGGCCGACGCGGCGTCCATCCAGCCCGGGAAGCAGTTCCGCCTCGCCGTTCGCCTCGTTATGAGCGACGGGTGGCACGTGAACTGGATCAATCCCGGCGACGCCGGGCTGGCGCCCTCGGTCGCGTGGCGGCTCCCGAAGGGTTTCCGGGTCGGGCTGATCGAGTGGCCGCTGCCTCGCCGGTTCGAGACCGGTTCGCTGGTGATCTTCGGGTACGGCGAGGACGTGCTGCTGTCGGTGGACGTCGACGCCCCCGCCACGCTCGAGACCGGTACGTCGGCCGAGCTGATCGCGGAGGTGTCGTGGCTCGCGTGCGCGGAGGCGTGTGTGCCCGGGACGGCAACGGTGTCGCTGCAGCTGCCGGTGGAAGCGGCGTCGCGCCCGAGCCCGGAATGGAAATCGCGGATCGACGAGTCCCGCGAGCGGTGTCCGGTCCAGCCGGCGGATTGGAGCGTGGATGCGCGCGTCCGCGACGACGCCACGCTGCTCTTCGATCTGCAGACGGCGGCCGAGAAGACGCCCGCACTCGACGGCGTGTTCTTCTTTCCGTTCGATCAGGGTCTGATCGAGAACGCGTCGGCGCAGACTTTGGCCGCGATGCCGGGCCCCTACGGGCGCGTCGCGTACCAGCTGCGCATCGAGCGGGCGCGAATCGGCGTGGAACTTCCGAAGCGACTTACGGGTATTCTGGTGTGCGAAAGTGGCTGGACCGCCGGAGCCGGCCCGCAGGCCATCACGATCGATGTGCCCCTCGGTTATTGACAGCGCCCCGAACGTTCGATTCAGCAGACCATACCGAATTCAACCTGGGAGGATCCTCGATGTTTCGTTCAATCACCCGCATTGCACTGCTCGTCGCCGTCGCGGCGCTGGCGGCGGCTGCCGCTGCGGACACGACTACTGACCCGAAAGCCGCCACCGCCGCTCTGGACCAGAAGGCGCCGGATTTTTCCCTCGCCGGCATCGACGGCAAGACCTATCGGCTTTCGGACTGCAAGGGAAAGTACGTGGTGCTCGAGTGGAACAACCTCGACTGTCCGTTCGTGAAGAAGTTCTACGGTGCCGGCGCGATGCAGGCGCTCCAGAAGCAGTACGTCGAGAAGGGCGTCGTGTGGCTTACGATCTGCTCGTCGGCGCCCGGCAAGCAGGGGTTCTATGAACCCGACCAGCTCAAGACGATGGCCGCGGAGAGGAAGCTGGCGTCGACCGCGTATCTACGCGACGTGGACGGCGCCGTGGGCCATGCGTACGGTGCCAAGACGACACCCCACATGTTCGTGATCAGTCCCGAGGGCGTGCTCATCTACGCCGGAGCAATCGACGACAAGCCGTCGACGAACCCGGACGACCTCAAGGGTGCGACGAACTACGTCCAGGCCAGCCTGAACGAGGCCATCGCCGGCGAGAAGATCGCGGTGAAGTCGACCGCGTCCTACGGCTGCAGCGTCAAGTACGCCAACTGAACCGAGTTACTCAGGGCGGGCGCCGAAGGGCGCCCGCCGCCCGCACCGATTTCCCCGGCCGCGGCCCAATGGGTTGACACAACCCTTTGTAATCCCGTACAGTTACCGCTGCGGGCCGGCTCAGGAACCGGCCCCGATCCGATGCGCAAGACCGTACTGACCCTGCTTCTCGTCTCGATCATCGCGGTGCCGCTCTGGATCTCGGGGCACACGGCATCGGTTCGTATCGAGGTCGATGTCCCGACGAGCCCGGGAGACTTTTCCGTCACGGCCGCCGGAAGGTATACCTCCGTCTCGCCCGTCCCATCCGCCTCCGGATCATTTTTCACCGTTAACGACGTAGGCCGCCCCTCCATCCCGGCGCGCATCGTTTACGTCGCGTTACCCGACGGCAGGAGTTTCGCCAGCGTCATCGCATCGGCCGAGGGAACCAGCACGCTGGCTCGCGGCGTCGAACTCGCCGTGGCCGCGCCGCCGGCGCCGGCGCCCGACCTGCCCGCGCCCGGCGTCGCAGTCGCCCAGGATGCACTCGCGCCATACCTCGCGGGCGCGGAATTTCCGTCCGAGCTGGTTCGCTACCTGGGAAGCGGGACCTGGCACGGCTACACCGTCGCCAGCTTCGCGGTATTTCCGCTGCAAGTGGTGGAAGGCGATCTGGTGCTGCACGCCGACGTCCGGCTCTCGATCGACACGGAGCCCGCTGCCGGGCCCGGCGCCGAGCGGGCGCTGCGGATGAGCAGCGCGCGCGCGCGCGACATCGAAACGCGGCTGCGCGGTTTGATCGCCAACGACGAGGCGCTCGCCACGTATCCTCCCATCCCTCACGACGAACACCGCGGGCCATTCGGCGCGTCGGTTGCGCCCTCGCTCGAAGGCAGCCCGGTCGACTGCATCATCGTCGCCCCCGCCGCGCTGGCCGCCCCGTTCGACGCGCTGGCGGACTGGAAGACGGCCAAGGGCGTTCCCACCGTCGTCCGCACGGTCGAGTGGATCGAAGCCAACTACCCTCGCGGGATCGATCGCGCGGAGACCATTCGCTTTTTTCTCCAGGACGCCTACACCAAGTGGGGTGTCCAGTGGGTGCTCCTGGTGGGTGACACACCCGAGATTCCCCCGCGCTACCTCTACACGGCCTATTACTACGGCGGCACGCTGGTCCCCGCGGACCTCTATTTTGCCTGCCTCGACGGTTCCTTCAACGCCGACGGTGACACGCGCTTCGGCGAGCAGCCGGCCGACCAGCCCGACCTGTACGCCGAATTGAGCGTGGGACGGCTGCCGGTGTCAACCCTGGCCGACGCGGCGAATGTGGTCTCGAAGATCATGAGCTACGAGACGCCGCTCGACACCGAGTACGTCGACAAGACGCTGTTCCTGGCGGAGGTGCTCTTCCCGGCGCCGTGGTCGCCGCCCGCGCCCATCCAACTCAACGGCGGCGACATGGCGGAGTTCGTGCGCATCCGGCACGTGCAGAGCCCCTCGCGCCGCGTCACCCGGCTCTACGAGACCCCGGCCCTGTTCGCCGGCTCGCTGCCGGAATCGCGCTCCATCGCGATCGATTCGCTCAACGCGGGCTACGATTTCGTCTTTCACGTCGGCCACGGTTATCGCTTCAACATGCACTGCGCGGATGAAAACATCGCCATTCCCGACGCGGACGCGCTCTACCACCCGAACCGCTTCTTCAACCTCTACATGTCGAATTGCACCGCGGCGGCGTTCAATTTCGACTGTCTCGCCGAGCGCATGCTGCGCAATCCCAACGGCGGCGCGGTGTCGGTAATCGGCGCCGTAAGCAGCTCGTTCGCCGAGATATCGACCGACTACATGGAAGCCTACGCGGGCGCGGTGTTCGACGGCGCGGACCCGGTCCACATTGGGGACGCATTTGCCGCCTCGCGTGCGTCGCGCACCGCGCTCGCAATGCTCGACGACAATTCCGACCTCTGGACCCACTACGTGTACACGCTCCTGGGCGACCCCGAGATGACGCTGTGGACCGGCCCCGTGCGCACGCCGGTCGTGAGCCACCCGGCCAGCCTGGTGGCGGGAACCACCGTGGTCGCGGTGGGCGTGGACGTCGACGGGCTGCCGCAGGCGAACGCGACCGTCTGCCTCTCGAAAGACGGCGAAGACTATCAGGTCGGAACGACCAACGCGGCGGGACAGGCGTCGTTCGTGCTTTCGACCCGGACCACGGGACAGGTGCGCGTGGTGGTCACCGGTCGCAACCTCGCCCGCCACGAGAGCGCCATCGCGATCGAGTCGGCGGCAAGCGTGCTGCTCTCGATCGACGAGGTCCTGATCAACGACAATCGCTTCGAGTTTGGAACCTTCGTAATCGGGGACGGAGTCGTGGACGCGGGCGAGGCCGTCGAGTTGACGCCGACCGTGCGCAACACCGGCGGCGCGGCGTCCGCACCGGCGGTTGCCACCTTGACGACGACGGCCCCGTTCGTAACGATTGCAAACGCTACCGTCCCGGTGCGTGTGTTGGCCCCGGGCCAGAGCGTGCTCGCCGACGACTCGTGGCGCGTCCAATTCGCGGCCGACGCGCCCGATGGGGCCCTCGCCAGTTTTTCGGTCACGATCGCGGGGAATGCGACGTGGAGCGACACGTTCTCGGAGACCGTCCACGCCCCGGCGTTCGCGCTCACCTCCCTGCGCACGTCCGACGCGGCACCCGTCGGCAACGGCGACGGCGTCATTTCCAGCGGCGAGCAGTTCTTGCTGTTCGTGACGCTCAAGAACCATGGAACCGGAACGGCAGCCGGGCTGGTCGCGACACTTTCCGCGCTCGACGCCGGAGCCACGGTATTTTCCGGCCTGGCGCAGGTCGGCGACATCGCCGCGCTGGCCGAGCGCGAGTCGGAGTCGGCGTTCCGTCTCCTCGAGGCCGACGCGACGGTCCAAAACCACCTGCGGCTGATCGTGACGGATACGTACGGGCACTCCCTCACGCACACGATCGAGCTGCGCAAACCTGTCGCCCCGGCCATCCAATCGTTCGACGCGAGCCTCGGGGTCGACAAGATGCTCATCCGATGGAATGCAAGTCCCTCGAGCGACGTCGTCGGTTACCGCGTGTACCGTTCGACGTCCGCGACCGGGCCGTTCACGCGCGCGACTCCCGACGTCGTGACGCACACCATGTTCACCGACGCCGGGCTGGCGCCGAACACGCGCTACTACTTCGCCGTTACCGCCGTCGACGGGTCGTGGAACGAGAGCGCATTCTCCGCGGTCGGCTCCGCGTCGACCAACCCGCCCCAGCTCGCGGGCTGGCCGAATTCGCTCGCCGATCCCTCCTCGAATTCACCCGCGATCGGGGACATCGACGGCGACGGCGACCTCGAGGTCGTGATCGGAAACAACCTTCTCTACGCCTTCGGACACGACGGCGGCGAAGTCCGCGACGGGGACGGCCAGGCGTTGACCTGGGGCGTGTTCTCCGGCCTGGGCAGGGACTTCATCGGTCCGGCCGCGCTCGCGAAACTGGACGCGCGCACGGGGCTCGATATCGTGGCCGCGGCCGCCACCTCGCGGGAGGTCTACTGTTTCAACGGTGACGGCAGCGTGCTGCCCGGGTGGCCGCGGCCGACCATCGACGCGGTGCGCGCGGGCGTGGCAGTCGGCGACCTCGACGGCGACGACAGGCCGGAGATCGTCGCGATCGACCAGGACGCGAATCTGTACGCGTGGCATGCCGACGGATCCGAAGTCCGCGACGGCGACTCGAATCCCGCCACCGACGGCGTTTTCCGCCGTCTGCCGGATACGTCGCAGATGCAGTACCAGATGCCCGCGCTCGCCGACATCGACCAGGACGGGAAGGACGAAGTGATCATCCCGACCCAGGACAAGAAGCTATACGTGCTGAACGAGTTCGCGGCGGACGAGCCGGGTTGGCCGCGCACGCTTCCCAACTACGCGGGCGGCGGAGTCGCGGTGGGCGACATCGACGCCAACGGCGATCTCGAGATCGTGGTCACGGTACGGGGTTCCGGAGAGACATACGCGCTGCACCACGACAACACCCAGATGTGGATTCGCTGGCTGCAGCACAACAACTTCTTCAATCCGTCCCCCGCGCTCGCCGACATCACCGGTGACGGCAAGCTCGAGGTGCTGATCCCGGGCTCCAACGGAAGGCTGTACGCGATCACGCCCACCGGAGCGGACGCGCCGGGATGGCCGGTGGTCTATTCGGCGACCACCTACACCGAGTCGTCGCCCATCGTCGCGGACGTGAACGGCGACGGGTCGCCCGACATCCTGCTGGGCGACGAGGGGGCCTTCATCAACGGCTGGAGATCCAGCGGCGCGCCGCTCGACGGCTTCCCGCTGGTGATGAAGGACTCGGTGCGCGGGACGCCGGCGATCACCGACCTGGACGGGGACGGCAGCGTCGAGATCGTCGCGGTCGGGTACGACCGCTCGGTGTACGTGTGGGACATGCCGGGGGCATACAGCGAGGCGACGGCGCCGTGGCCGATGTTCCACGCGAACCTCCATCGCAACGGGGTGTATGGCTTCGTCGTGCCGACGGGCGTCGGCGACTCGCCACGGGCGGCCGGGCTGACGCTCGAACCGAACTACCCGAATCCCTTCAACCCCACGACGTCGATCGTGTTCGAGATTCCGGATGGTTCGGCGCAGAGAGTTTCGCTGGTCGTTTACGACGTGACCGGTGCGCGCGTGCGCACGCTGCACGAGGGAGTGGTGCAACCGGGCCGCCACGTCGTCGCGTGGGACGGGCGCGGCGAATCGGGGGCCGCGGTGGGTTCCGGCGTCTACTTCTACCGGCTCGCCACCCCGCAGCAAGCGCTCACCCGCAAGATGGTGCTCTTGAAGTAACGCTTCCGCTCTAGACCGCGAGTTCCCGGACCGTCGCCTTGAGGTATTTCCAGAAGGTTTCCACCGACGCGATGTTGATGCGCTCGTTGGGCGAGTGCGGCGCCTCGATCCACGGGCCGATCGAGATCATGTCGATCCCGGGCAGCTTCTCGCCGATCACGCCACATTCCAGTCCCGCGTGCACCGCCTTGAGCTCCGGCGCGCGACCCAGCTCGCGCTCGTGCACCCGGCGCGCGACATCCAGCACCTGCGAGTGCAGGTTCGGCTTCCACCCCGGGTAGGGGTCGTTGTCTTCGTACGACCCGCCCGCCGTCTCCGCGGCGATGTGCACCCGGTCCCGCAGCGCCAGGAGGGCCGACTTGAGCGAGCTGCGAACCGAGACCAGCACGCGCACGGCGTCCAGCTCCGTGCTGACCGCGGCGAGGTTGCTCGACGTCTCCACCAGCCCGGGCACGTCGAGGCTCATCGCATCGACGCCGTGCGGAATCGTGAGCAGAGCGCCGATGATGCGCCGCTGCGACGCGGCGTCGGCCACGGAACCGATGGCGTCGCTGGCCGGCTGCAGCGCGACCTTGCACCCCGGATCCGCGCCCCCCAGCTCGGCGGCGATGGCGCGTCCCTCCGCCTCCACCGCGCGCGCAAACGCGTCCGCGCCGGCCGCGGGCACGGCGCACAGCGCGAAGGCTTCGCGCGGAATCGCGTTGTGCGCGTTGCCGCCTTCGATGCGCGCGATGCGCGCGTCCACCGACGCCCCCGCGACCCGCAACACGCGCGCCAGCGCGCGTATCGCGTTGCCGCGCTGCAGGACGATGTCCATCCCCGAGTGCCCGCCCCGCAGCCCCGTCACCCGCACTTCCACGGCGCGCGCGCCCTTCGCCGCCGGCTCGCGCGAAAGCGGCAGCGTGAGGGTGGTGTTGCCGCCGCCGGAGCAGCCGATGTAGATGGCGCCGAGTTCCTCGGTGTCGAGATTGAGCAGCCGGCGCCCCTTGACCATCGACGCGTCCAGCTTGGCCGCCCCGGTGAGGCCGGTCTCCTCGTCGACGGTGACCAGGATCTCGAGCGGCCCGTGCACGACCTCGGGATCGTCGGCGAGGGCGAGCGCCGCGGCCAGGCCCACGCCGTTGTCGGCCCCCAGGGTGGTCCCGCGCGCCTTGAGCCAGTCGCCGTCGCGTTCGAGCTGGATCGGATCGCGTGAAAAATCGAACGTAACGTCCGCGTTCTTCTCGCACACCATGTCCATGTGCGCCTGCAGCACCAGCACACCGGCGCGCTCGTGCCCGCGCGTCGCCGGAACCTCGACGACGAGGTTGCCCGCCCGGTCCACGCGCGTCTCGAACTTCCGTTCCCGCGCCCACGCCAGCAAGTGTTCGCGAATCCGCTCTTCGTGTTTCGACGGCCTCGGAATGGAGCGAATCCGGTCGAAATGGCCCCACACATGGCGCGGCTCTAGTTTGTCGATATTCATGGGAGATTCCTTCGGGTGACGACGCGCCCGGTCACGTGGACCGGGCGCGTCGCGTGCCGTATCAGAACGGGTCGGGAACTTCGACTGTCTGCGGGATGATTATCTGGATGGCGAGCCACGCGCGCCAGTCGAACACCATCGGATCCCCCGGTGTCGGCGTGTTCGGCAGGATCGTCCCGTGCTGGACCTCGAAGGTCAGTACCGGGTTCTGGTTGTTGTTGATGAAGTCATTCAATGCGTCGTTGATCAGGTCCACGCCCAGCGGCTCGAGCGGGGCCGCTATCTTCTTGCCGAGAGCGGCCTGCACCGACTGACTCGTGTAATCCACGATCACCACCGCGGGGCCGCCGTCGCGCGCGACCCGGATCTGACCGGTGAGGACCCAGTCGTGGGTCTGCGAGGAAGGAATCGATGTGACCCCGTAACTCACCGACGTCACGAACGCCGAGTCGAGGTCACTGGTGGTGTAACCATTGTCCTCCAGGATGTCGCGGACCTCCTCGGCAACGTCGACCACCGCCGTTTCGGGGTTGTCGGCGCTGGTCTCGTTCTCATTGAAGTCGGCGTAGGTCTCGCCGGTCAGCACCAGCTGGAGCACCTTCTCGTCGAGGCAACTACCCAGAAGCGCGACGAGACCAAGCGTCAGGACCAAAATAAGCAACGTACGTGTCATGTCTCTCACGCTCCTTTCTATGGCCGGCCGACGTTGCCGAGGGCGAGGCCGAATGAAAAACTGTTGACGCTGGCGAAACTGTAGTCCGCCCACACCTGCCCCGCCACGAAGTTGAGGCCCGCTCCCAGCGTGAAGCGGATGTCATTGGAGCCCTCGAGCGAGATGTTCTCGGGAACACCGTTGGGGCCGTCGTAGGAAACGTCCGCGTCGAGCTTCTCCCACCCGAACATGGTATAGGGCTCGAGGGTCATGAACCCGATCGGCATCCTCTTGCTCGCCTGGAGCTGAATGGCGAGCGCGTCGGTCGACACGAAATTGTCGCCCACGTCGAAGGTCTGCCACAGCACGCCCACCGCGAGGTCGACCGGCGGCGTCTCGCCCATGTACTGCGAGAGGCTGTGGCGCCCGCCGATGCCGAAGAGGTCGATCTTGCCGACGTCGGCATCCCCGGACTCGAACGCGATCCAGCGTATGACCGCTTCCGTGCCCATGAGCGCCGAGATGCGAAACTGCGGCACCACCAGCCCGAAGGAGTTGAGGTCGAGGCCGCCCGGAAATGCGAAAGTCGCGCCGCCGGTCCCGCTGACGATGACCGCTTCGCCGGGACCAACCACCGTCGGCACCGCGGTGGTGGTCGTCGGCTGGAAGCCCGACTCGGTCGTGGCCTCGAAAGACCGGTCGGCGTCTTCGAAGAACACGCCCATCACCGGAGCTTCGAGTGAAATATGGAAGCTGGACTTCGGAATGTAGGCGGTATAGCCGAATGAACTGTTGAGCGCGGCCGCGAACGCGTTGGCGAGCGGCTGCAAGTAGCCTACCGCGTTATCGCCCGTGTATACAGAGATCTGGTTCTGGACCGCGCCGTCCTCGGCGACGGCCGCCGTTGCAAGCAGGACCGACAGCGCGGCTGCGGAAGTCAAAGCCCCACCGGCTCGGATACGTGGGCGCATTCGACTCCTCCTTTCGTTGGTTGGGGACGGGATACGAAAGAACGGCGGAAGCCTAGCACCTTCGCCCGGTCGATTTCAACGCCTTCGCCGGGCCCGCCGCGACCGTGCCCGAGGCTACCCGCGCACGCGGCTGCGCATCACCATCGGCTGTCCGGTCGCCGCGACCACGCTCCGCCACAGGTAGCTCTCGGGATGGATGTGCTTGCGGCCGCGCACCGTCAGCGGGATCGGCACGTGGGTGTAGATGCCGTGCCAGAGCCCGATCACGACGTCGGTCTTTCCCGACATGCCCGCGTGGACCGCGTTGCGCGCGAGGTTGTCGCAGAAGATCGCGTCGCTGGCATTGGCCTTCACGCTTCTGATCATGTAGCTGGGATCGATGTACTTCATCGCGAACATGCGGCTATCCGCGCGCAGAAACTTCGCGATCTCCTCGCGCAGGAAGATCCCGATGTCGTGCGGCACCACGTTGCCGGAAGCGTCCTGTTCGCGCGGATAATTCCGGAAGAACTGCTGCCCCGCCCCTTCGGCGACGACGATGACCGCGTGCCCGTGGCGCTGCAGCCGCTGGTCGAGGCAGTCGAAGAAGCCCCCTTCGCCGTGGAGGTCGAAGGGCACTTCGGGCACGAGACAGAAATTGACCTGCATGCTGGCCAGGCTGCCGTACGCCGCGATGAACCCGGAGTCGCGCCCCATCACGCGCACCAGCCCCACCCCGTTGATGGTGCCGATCGCTTCGACGTGCGCGCCGTCGATCGCCTGCCGCACCACCTCGACCGCGGTGTCGAATCCGAAGGTCTTGTAGACGAAGGGAATGTCGTTGTCGATGGTCTTCGGGATGCCGACGATCGCGATCGGCGCCCCACGGCGCTCGACTTCCTGAAAGATGGCGTGCGCGCCGCGCAATGTCCCGTCGCCGCCGATGCAGAACAGGATGTTGACCCCCATCGCGACCAGCTGATCCACGATCACGCTGGCCTCCTCGGCGCCGCGCGAGGTTCCCAGCACGGAACCGCCCTCGTTGTGAATCGTCCGCACCAGTTCGTAGGTCAGCGGCACGGGCGCGTATCCGCGCGCGGGGTTGATGCCGCGAAAGCCGTAGCGAAAACCGACGATGTCCTCCACACCGTACTGGAAGCGCAGCTCGAGCACGAGCGAACGGATGACGTTGTTGACGCCGGGAGACAGGCCGCCGCAGGTGACGACCGCCACCCGGGTGGTGGCGGGGTTGAAGTGAATCACCTCGCGCGGACCCGCGCGCTCCATGAACAGGTCCAAGTCGAAGTCTTCTTCGCGCTCGCCGGACGCCTTGTACAGCACGCGCGTGCCTTCGGGCACGTAGTGCGCGAGCCCGTCCCCCACGTGGGTGGAGAGCTTCAGCGGCGAAGGGACCCGGCTGGGCCCCAGCGTCTTGACGGCGAACTGCTCGGGTGTCAGACGATTCGACATACGCGCTCGCTACGACCTCGCGCTCAGACCACGCCCTGGTCGAGCATCGCGTCCGCCACCTTCACGAACCCGGCGATATTGGCGCCGTCGACGTAGTTGCCCTTGCGCCCGAATTGCTCGGCGGCGGCCGCGCACGAGGCGTGGATGTTCTTCATGATGCCGTGCAACCGCGCGTCGACTTCCTCGCGCGTCCACGAGAGGTGCATTCCGTTCTGCGCCATCTCGAGCCCGGACACCGCCACCCCGCCGGCGTTCGCGGCCTTCGCGGGCAGGAAGCCCACCCCGGCCGCGTGCAGCGCCCCCACCGCGTCCGGCGTGCAGGGCATGTTGGCCCCCTCGGCGACCACCTTCACCCCGCCGCGCACCAGCGCGGCGGCGTCCTTCGCGTTGACCTCGTTCTGCGTCGCGCTCGGAAACGCCGCAAACGCGGCGTGCCCCCAGAGCGGGTTGTGGTCCGCCGCCGGGTCGACCGCGGTGTAGACCGCGCCCTTGAACTCATCCGCGTACTCCTGGATGCGCCCGCGCCGGACGTTCTTCAGGTCCAGCACGAACTCGAGTTTCTTCTGATCGATGCCCGCTTCGTCGTAGACGTAGCCCGCAGAATCCGACAGCGTCACCGGTTTCGCACCCAGCCGGATGAGCTTCTCGACGGTATACTGCGCCACGTTTCCCGAGCCGGATACCAGACAGCGCTTCCCTTCGATCGATTGCCCCCGGTGCTCGAGCAGCTCCACCGCGAGGTACACGCACCCGTAGCCCGTGGCTTCGGGCCGGATCAGGGAGCCGCCCCACATCTCGCCCTTGCCGGTGAGCGAGCCGTCGAACTGGTTGCTCAGGCGCTTGTACTGGCCGAAGAGAAAGCCGATCTCGCGCCCACCCACGCCGATGTCGCCCGCGGGCACGTCGGTGTTGGGGCCGATGTGACGGAACAGTTCGGTCATGAAGCTCTGGCAGAAGTGCATCACTTCGTCGTCGCTCTTGCCCTTGGGATCGAAGTCCGACCCGCCCTTGCCCCCGCCCAGCGGAAGCGTCGTCAGACTGTTCTTGAACACCTGTTCGAAGGCGAGGAACTTGAGAATGCCCTCGTTGACCGACGGGTGAAAGCGCAGTCCGCCTTTGTAGGGACCGATCGCGCTGTTCATCTCGATGCGGTAGCCGCGCTGCACGCGGACTTCGCCGCTATCGTCCGTCCACGGCACCCGAAACACGATCATGCGTTCGGGCTCGACCATGCGCTCGAACACCTTCTTTTTCCGGTACACGGGGTTTGCCTCGAGCACGGGGACGATGGACTCGGCGACTTCCTCCACCGCCTGGTGGAATTCGGGCTGGAGCGGGTTCTTTTCCCGCACCCGCGTCATGACGTCGGACACGAACGAGGACATCGGGGCTCCTTTCGGCCGCGCCCGACTCGGTGACGTTCGGGACGAAGGAATCCGCTGCTCCGCGTGCGCGACATTGCGGGCGCGAGCTCTGATCGAGGCGGGCGGGCGAGGCCTTATCATCCGCGCCCGCGCGCGGGGTGTCAACGGACTTTCGACGCTTCTTGCGCGGCGGGGCGAAGTGGCGTCAGCGGTCGCCGGAATTCACGGTTTCCCGGCGCGCACGAGCAGGATGGGAACGGTGGCCTTGTGCCTGACCTCGTTGATCGTGCTGCCGTAGATCAGGTCGCCGAGCAGCCGGTGTCCGTGCGTGGTCATGGCGATCAGGTCGCACTCCTCCCGCTCGGCGGTCTGGAGGATGCCGGTGGGAGGATCGCCCAGCGCCAGGTGCGCGGACACCTGCAGCCCCTCGGCGCGCAGCCGCTCGGCCGTGCTCTCGAGATACGCCCGGTCCGCCTTCATCTCGTCCGATTCGGTCAGCGCCAGCCGGTCGAAATTGCGCGCCACCCAGCCGTCGGCCACGTGCACGAGCAGCAGGGTGGAGTGGAAGCGTTTGGCCAGTTCCGCCACGTGCGGCAGAAGGCTCTGGTCCGCGCGGCTGTTTTCGAGGGCGACGAGAATCTTGCGATACATACGAACCTACTGAAAGAGGCGCGTGATCCACGCGGTAACGCCCGCGAAATCCAGCAGAAATTTCAGATTGAGCGACACGATCAGCCCGGACGTGATCCAGGCGAGAATCTTAATCCAGAGCGGGTTGACGAACTCACCCATTTTTTCGCGGTCGCTGGTGAACATCACCAGGGGGATGACCGCGAACGAGAGCTGCATGCTGAGAATCACCTGGCTGAACACCAGCAACTTGGCGGTTCCGCTCTCGCCGTAGAGCGCCGTGCAGATGACCGCCGGGACGATGGCGATCAGGCGCGTGATGAGCCGGCGCAGCCACGGCCGCAGCCGGATGTTCAGGAAGCCTTCCATGACGATCTGGCCCGCGAGCGTGCCGGTGAGCGTCGAATTCTGGCCCGACGCCAGCAAGGCAATGGCGAAGATCGCGCTGGCCGCCGACACGCCGAGCAGCGGGCTCAACAACTGATACGCGTCCTGGATTTCCGCGACCCCGTGCTCGCCGCGGGTGTGAAACGTCGCGGCGGACACGATCAGGATCGACGCGTTGATGAACAACGCGAACATCAGCGCCACGGTCGAGTCGATGGTGGCGAACTTGATCGCCTCCGCCTTGCCCGCGTGGTCCTGTTCGTACTTGCGCGTCTGTACGATGGACGAGTGCAGGTAGAGATTGTGCGGCATCACAGTCGCGCCGATGATGCCGATGGCCACGTAGAGCATCCCCGTGTTCTGGATGATTTCCAGCCGCGGGACGAAACCGCCCAGTACGCTGGCCACGTCGGGCCGGGAAAAGATGACTTCCAGCAGGAAGCACCCGCCGATGGTCAGAATCAGCGTGATCACCAGCGCTTCGACGTAGCGAAATCCCTTGTTCTGGAGATACATCACCGCCAGAACGTCGAGTGCGGTGATACACACGCCCCAGACCAGGGGAAGCTTGAAGAGCAGATTGAGGGCGATGGCCGAGCCGATGACCTCCGCGAGGTCGCACGCGCAGATGGCCACTTCGCACAGGAGCCAGAGCCCGACGGCCACCGGCGGCGAGTAGTGGTCGCGGCACGCCTGCGCCAGATCCCGTCCCGTCACGATCCCGAGCTTCGCGCACAGGGACTGGAGCAGAATCGCCATCAGGTTGGAGAGGAGAATGACGAACAGGAGCGTGTAGCCGAATGCGGAGCCGCCGGCGAGGTCGGTGGCCCAGTTGCCGGGATCCATGTAACCGACCGCCACCAGATACCCGGGGCCGGAAAACGCGAGCATCTTCTTCCAGAAGCTCAACCCTTTCGGCACCGGGATCGTCCGATAGACCTCGGAGAGGCTGGGCGTCACGCCGGAAAGACGCCACGCCTTGCCCATTTTCTCTGGCGGGTTCGTATTCATCAGCGCGTCACCTGGACGCTGGCCGCGGCGTCGCGCCCCAGCGCGAGTTCGCGGCCGTCCACCCGTGCGGTAATGGAACCTCCGAACGGCTCGACGACGACGACTTCCAGACGGGTGCCGGGATAGAGGCCGCGTTCTCCCAGGTAGCGCAACAGGGCGGGATCGCGGTCGTCCACTTCGACCACCTCGACCCGTTCGCCCGCCGAGACGTCCGTGAGCGGACGGCCGGACACCCGCTTTACGGTGCCGTCGCGGCTCGGGATGGGGGCGCCGTGGGGATCCACGGTTGGAAACCCAAGCGCACCGTCGATCCGGTCTTCGAGATCTTCCGAGATGACGTGCTCCAGCTTCTCCGCCTCCTCATGCACCCGGTCCCACGGCACGCCTAGCGCCTCGGCGAGGTATTTCTCGATCAGCCGGTGGTGCCGAACGATCTCCACCGCGGCCATCTCCCCCACCGCGGTCAGGCGGACCCCCTGATAGGGCGCGTGGGTCACCAGCCGTAACTCCGCCAGCTTCTTCACCATCGCCGTTACGGACGGCGGCGCAATCCCCATGCGCTCGGCGATCGAGGAGGTAGATGCGCGCTCCTCCCACTCGAGGATCTCGAAGATCGCCTTCAGGTAGTTCTCCATCGACTGGGTCAAGGCGAGGGAGCGAGCATAGTCGGGATCGAATTTAGCCATGGCTAAAACGCAAGCTAGTGCAAGTCTCATTCCCGGTCAAGGGGGGATTCGAGGCAGCGAATTTTTTCTTGGAACCAATCCGCCGGGGGTATCGTCTTACCTGCAACACACGGATCGAATCCCCACCCGTGCCTGGGTTTCCGGATTGCCCGCCGGGGCGAGTCGCGAGTCTCTGCGCAGGAGGAAGACATGGATCGCCAGTGGTTCACGCGCGGCAACCGATCGAGCGCGCTTCTTTTTGCACTCTCCAGCCTGTTCTTCGGATCGGCGGCGTGGGGCGACAACACCCCGTCCGTCGACCCGGCGGACACGTCCTTCCACGGCAATACCTCACTCGCGTTCGCAGTCCCGCGTCTCCCCCAGTCCATCCAGGTCGACGGGAAGCTGGACGAACCCCTGTGGGCGACGGCGACCCGGCTCACCAACTTCGTCGAGATCGAGCCCGGCGACAACTGCCGTCCGCCGGTCGAGACCGAGGCGCTGGTCGGCTACGACGACGAGAACCTCTACATCGGATTTCGCTGCTACGACGACAACACCGGCGCCATTCGCGCGTCGATTACCGACCGCGACCGCATGTTCGGCGACGACTTCGCGGGGGTCATGATCGACACTTTCCGCGACCAGACCAACGGCTACGAGTTCTTCGTCAACCCGCGGGGAATCCAGGGGGACCTGTACCGGTCGCGCAACAACGAGGATTCGAGCTACGACACGGTGTGGCAGTCGGGCGGGCAGATCACCGACTTGGGGTGGACGGCGGAGATCGCGATTCCGTTCCGGAGCATCCGGTTTCCGGACAGCCCGTCGCAGAACTGGGGCGTGCACGTGTTTCGCAACCGGCCGCGCGAGAGCCGCGCGCAGTACTCGTGGGCGCCGATTTCGCGCGATGAGAACTGCTTCTTCTGCCAGGCGGGTGAGATGTCGGGCATCGAGGGGATCGACCAGGGGCGAAACCTGGAGGTGCTTCCCTACGTGATCGGCAACCAGTCCGGGAGCATGAGCGGAGACGACGACGCGAGCTTCGACTGGAAAAACGAACACGCCTCCGGCGAGATGGGGATGGGCGTCAAGTACGGCCTCACCCCCAACCACACGCTCGATTTCACCTACAACCCCGACTTCAGTCAGATCGAATCGGACGCGACGCAGATCGACGAGAACCAGACCTTCGCGCTCTTCTATCCGGAGAAACGGCCGTTCTTTCTGGAGGGCGCGGACCGCTTCAGTTCCATGATCGACGTGGTATACACGCGATCGATCAACGATCCCCTTTCCGCCGCCAAGTACACCGGCAAGTCCGGGCGCAACACGATTTCGTTCATCACCGCCATGGACGAAACCTCGCCCTACATCGTCCCGTTCGAGGAGCAGAGCGGCGGCGCAGCCGGCCGCGACACCTACTCGAACGTGCTGCGCTACAAGCGGGACGTCCTGAAGGAGTCGTTCGTCGGATTGATCGCCACCGATCGCCGCCAGCGCGACGGCAACGGGTCCAACACCACCGCGGGCGTCGACACGCGTCTGCGCCTGGACGATCATTTCACCGTGTGGGGGCAGGTCCAGGGCAGCCACACCCAGGAGCCGCACGACACCATCATGTCCGAGGGCTTCAACGACGTCGCCTTCGGCGACCAGGGTCAGTACACGGGGGCTTTCGACGGCGAGAGCTTCGCGGGCTACGCGGCCGAGATGGAGCTCGCCCGGAGCGGCCGGCACTACAACGCAGACCTGTGGTTCGAGGACTACTCGCCGACGTTTCGCGCCGAGAACGGCTTCGTCACCGCCAATGACTACCGGATGGTCGGCTTCTGGAATGGCTACCAGTTTCAGCTCGAGAAAAACCCGGTCTTCGAACGCATCGAGCCGCAGCTCGACGCGGGGCGGAAGTACAACTACCAGGGCGAGTTCAAGGACACCTGGCTCCAGCCGAACATCTGGCTCCGGTTCAAGAAACAGACCTACTTCTGGACCGGTTACCTGTGGAGCGAAGAGAGGTTCGCGGGCGTGCTGGTGCCCGGGATTCACCGCTGGGTGACCGAGATGGACAGCGAGTTCAGCAAGTACCTCTCGGTCGGATTCGACACCCGCATCGGTCATTCCGTGGTCCGCGACCGCGACGACCCGCGACTCGGCGACGAGTTCAGCTACGCGCTGTACGCGTACTTCAAGCCGATTTCTCAGGTGCGCTTCGACGTCGACTACAATTCATTCCGGCTCGACGAGCTCGACGGCAGCGCGAACATCTACGACACCTACGTGGTGCGCACGAAGCTCACCTACCAGTTCTCGAAGAGTCTGTTTCTGCGCGTGGTGGGCGAATACGTGGACGACCAGCGGTCGCTGGCGGTGGACCCGCTCTTGAGCTACAAGATCAACCCGTTCACGGTGTTTTTCCTGGGGTCGTCGCATTCCTTCAACGACTTTCAGGACGACCCGTCGACCGCGCCGGTCGAAGTAACCGACCCAGGCTACCGGCAGACCGAGCGGCTCTTCTTCGTGAAGTTCCAGTATCTGTTCAGGGTATAGTCAGGCACGATCACGGGTGCCACGGGACGGTGTGTGCTCCCTCCGCCGCCGTCCTCCCGCGCACAATGGTTGAAATGCGCGACTGCGGATTGGCGTCAGAGGGAGCACACACCGCCCAACGAGACTCCGGGCGATATGTCGGGCGGAGTGCGATTTCGCGAGGCGCGCTATAGACCTGGCGCGCGAAGCGCATGAGCGCGGAGCCCGATATATCGCCCGGACTCCCCCATTGTGCAACGCGCTACCGCAGGCTGATCCAGACCGATTTCTTTTCCAGGTACATGTCGAGGGCGTCGGCGCCGAGTTCGCGGCCGAACCCGCTTTCGCGGTAGCCGCCGAAGGGCGAGGCGGGGTGATAGACGTTGTAGGTGTTCACCCACACCGTCCCGGCTCGAAGCGCCGCCGCGACGCGGTGCGCGCGCGCGGCGTCCTGGGTCCACACCCCGGAGGCCAGACCGTAGCAGCTGTCGTTCGCCATCTTGACCGCGTCCGCTTCGGTGTCGAACGGAATCACACACAGCACCGGGCCGAAGATCTCATCGCGCGCCACCGTCATCTGGTTGGTCACGCCGGTCAGGACGGTCGGCTCGAGGTAGTATCCGCGCCCGCCGACCGCGGCCGCGCGGCCGCCGGCGGCGAGTTTCGCGCCTTCGCGCACCCCGGCCTCGACGCAGGCCAGGATTCCATCGCGGTGCGACTTCGACACCTGGGGTCCCAGGCGGGTCTTGTCGTCGAGCGGGTCACCGGGAGTGTAACGCGCCATCTTGGTCTTCACGAGCTCCACGAACTCGTCGTGGACGGCGCGTTCCACGAACAACCGCGAGCCCGCCGCGCAGACCTCACCCTTGTTGTAGAAGATGCCGCTGCACGCGCCCTGCGCCGCCGCGTCCAGTTTCGCGTCTGCGAAAACGATGTTCGGGGACTTGCCTCCCAGTTCCAGCGAGACGCGCTTGATCGTTCCGGCCGCGGAACGCATCACGGTGCGGCCGACCTCCGTCGACCCGGTGAAGGCGACCTTGTCCACGCCGCGCGCGTCGAGCAGCGCCTGGCCGGCGATCGAGCCGCGGCCGGGCACCACGTTCACCACGCCGGGCGGCACCCCGGCCTCAAGGCACAGCGCCCCGAGCTTGAGAGCCGTCAGCGGCGTGATCTCGGAAGGCTTGATGACCGCGACACACCCGGCCGCGAGCGCCGGGGCCAGCTTCCACACCGTGAGCAGCAGGGGGAAGTTCCAGGGCACGATCATGCCGACGACGCCGACCGGCTCGCGCAGCGTGTAGGTGAGGAAACCGGGGATGGTCGGGATGCTCTCGCCGGAAAGCTTGTCGGCCCAGCCCGCGTAGTAGCGCAGCAGGCTGACCACGAAAGGCCCCTCGATCTTTTCCGACTCGAAGATCGGCTTGCCTTGATTGAGCGTTTCCAGCCGCGCGACTTCCGCGGCGTCGCGCTCGAAGAGGTCGGCGAGCTTCCACAGGATCTTCGCGCGCGTGCCGCCGTCGAGCTTGCTCCACGCCCCGGAGTCGAAAGCGGCCCGCGCCGAGGCGACGGCGGCTTCGACGTCCTTCACGGTCGCGCAGGCGACGTCGCACAGCTTCTCTTCGGTCGCGGGGTTGACGAGCGTGGACACGGCGCGGTCGCTCGCGTCCACCCACTCGCCATTGATCAGCAGCTTGGTGTGCTTGATGTCCATTGGATTCCTTCTGTAGCGTTCTCGCGGTCAACCACGCGGGTCCTGTCGCCGACAGCCCGGTGCGGCTCGCTTCGTCCGCGCCTTCGCACTAGACTCGCTCGCCGCCCGGGCGCCCGTCGGCGCCACCCGCTCGTGCTCGATGAAGCACTACAACCGCACGTACTCGAAGTCGAGCGGGCGGCCGTGAATACCGTGCTGCGGGGGAGCGATCCAGTTCGCGAACTTGCCGCGCTCGGTGACCAGGAACTGCACGCTCTTCACATAGTCGCGGTCCGCGCGCGTGGGCAGGAACTCGTCGCGGCGCGATTCGAACTCGTCTTTGGAGATCATGTTCCCGTGCGGGTCGAAGTGCGCCCTGCTGTAGGTCCCGACCAGGCGATGGAAGCGGACAGACGGGAGCAGGATGCGCAGCCGGCTGTCCTCCTGCTCCAGGATCTTGTTCCAGCGCGCGACCGCCCGCTCGCAATCCTCGATGTAGGCATCGCGGAGCACCGCGTTCATGGCGCGACGCATCGGTATTTCCACTTCGTGCAGCCGCCGTTGCTCCTCGTCGACACCCAGGTAGCCGTAGTTACCCTCGCGCCCGACTGGATCCGGATAGAGCTTTCGGTTCGCCTCGTTGAAGCGCCCCTTGAGGCCGTGCGCGAAGTAATTCGCCGCGTTGCTCGAATCCTCGTTGCCGAACAGATCGAGCGACACCGAAAACCAGTAGTTGATGTACTTCTGGATGATGTCGAGCGGAATGCCGCCGTAGGGCCGCACGTCTTCGCTCTCGTTCTCCCGCATCAGCTGGGCGGTGCGCCGGATGGTCCGCGCCAGGCCGGTTTCGCCCACGAAGAGGTGGTGCGCCTCCTCGGTGAGCATGAAGCGGGTGGTTCGCGAGAGCGGCGTGAAGGCGCTCTCGGCGAGCGAACCGAGCTGGTATTTTCCGTCGCGGTCGGTGTAGGTCGCGAAGCAGAAGAAGTCGAGCCAGTCGTCGATTGGGTCGTTGAAGGTGGACAGGAGCCGCGGCGAATCCGCGTCCCCCGACCGGCGTTCGAGCATCTCCTCGGCCTCGTCGCGACCGTCCTTGCCGAAATACGAATGGAGGAGGTAGACCATCGCCCACAGATGGCGGGCCTCTTCGACGTTCACCTGGAAGAGGTTGCGCATGTCGTATTGCGACGGGGCCGACAGCGCCAGCCGGCGCTGCTGCTCCACCGAACCGGGTTCGGTGTCGCCCTGCGTGACGATCAGCCGGCGCAGTTCATTTCTATGCTCGCCGGGCACGTCCTCCCAGCATTCCGCTCCGATGTAGTCGCCGAAGTGGATCTGGCGTTCGCCCTTGACCGGTGCCAGGAATATTCCCCAGCGGTACTCGGGCATACGCACGTAGTCGTACACCGCCCAGCCGGACGAATCGACGCTCACTGCGGTGCGCAGGTAGATCTCGTTCTCCTGGTGGACGACCGGCCCCTGGTCCCGCCACCATTCCATGAACTGCGGGTGCCAGCGCTCGAGCGCGCGCAGCAGCTTCTGGTTCTCCTTGAGATTGACGTTGTTGGGTATGAGTTCTTTGTAGTCCATCCTAGATCCTGCTCCAGTCGAACTCCGGTGAGTGCGGCTTGCCGTACGATGTGAGCGCGCCGCGCTCCCCCACCGCGTTGGGCCGCGTGAATATCCAGTTCTGCCACGCGGAGAGCCGGGCGTAAATCCGGCTCTCCATCGACTCGGGACCCACGAAACGGAGGTTGGCTTCCATCCCGGTCAGCGCGTCCGGCGAGAGCGAGCGGCGCTCTTCGACCGCCATGCGGATCCCATCCTCCCAATCGATGTCGTCCAGTGCTTCGGTGACCAGACCCAGCTCCGCGGCCTCTGCGGGAGGGATCGGCTCGCCCCGCCGTTCGAGCGCGCGCGCCACCGATTGCGGCGAACCGTAAAACCGGTTCTCGAGCCGGGAGAGTCCGTGCGCCATCGGACAGCGCCCCGCGTTGTGCGAGCTGAGCGCGATCGCGTTGTCGCTCTCCGCTTCGTCGAGCATGAACGATCGGTCGCACGCCAGCGCGATTTCGAAGAGGCTCCCGGCGAAACACGAACCGGGCACGATTATAGCGAAGAAGGTGCGGGCCGTCACGTCGATCATCTTGAGGGTTCGCGCCTGCTGCAGCAACACCTCGCGCACGAACCAGTGGTCCGCGCGCCCGGAGAGCGCTTCGTCCAGGGCGAGCACGTGCTCCCGCTTCCCGACCGTCTCGAAGGTGACCAGCCCGATCTGCGGATGGTTGAAGCGCAGCTCCAGTATCGCGTGGCGGAGCTCGCGCCACATGCGCAGCGCATACCACGACGCGCCGAGCCCCGCGGGGTCCGCCGGAATGCTCGCGTCGGCCGCCTCCGGGCCGCGGACGGTGATTTTCGCCGAGCGCTCCGCCGGCCGGATCTCGACGGTCACGAACCGGTAGCGGAGCGAATCACCGTCGGTCTCGGGTTCGACGGACTCGAGCGCCACGCCTTTGGCGTCGTTACCCTTGCCCGCCAGCTCGACCAGCCGCGAACGCATCGCCTCCGCGTAGACCGACTTCGGGTGCACGAAGTCCACCAGCCCCCATTCCAGCGCCTTCTTCGCCTTCGCGCCCTCGGCGATGGTGCAGAACGCGTCGGCCCGGTCGCGCCGGACCCGGCGCTTGTCGACCAGACGGGTAAGCCCGCCGGTTCCGGGCAGCACGCCCAGCAGCGGAACTTCGGGCAGGCTGACCGCGGAGCTGCGGTCGTCGACGAGATGGATCTCGTCGCACGCGAGCGCCAGCTCGTAACCGCCGCCCGCCGCGGCGCCGTTCAAGGAGGCCACGTACTTCTGCCGGCTCTTCGCGGTCGCTTCCTCCATGTTGATGCGGGTCTCGTTGGTAAATTTGCAGAAATTCACTTTGTGGGTGTGCGTCGAGGTCCCGAGCATGAAGATATTCGCGCCGGCGCAGAAGATCTTCTCGTTCATGCTTTCGATGCACACGACCGAGACTTCGGGGTGCTCGAAGCGCAGGCGTGTGACCGCGTCGTCGAGCTCGATGTCCACGGCGAGGTCGTACGAGTTCATCTTGAGCTTGTAGCCGGGGCGCAGCCCCTCGTCTTCCTGGACGTTCATCTTGAGCCACGCGATGGGCCCCTCGACGACGAGTTTCCAGTGCTTGTAGGTGTCGGGATGCGCGGCGAAGCGAATCCGTTCCATGCGCGTGTTGGTTTCCATTTCTTGTTCTCCCGTTCAATCGTCGTCGCACCTGCGCGGGTCCTGTCGCTGACCCACCCCGCGGCATCCGCCGCGGGGGCCCCGTGTCAGCGCCACCCGCTGGTGCCTGACCGACGCGCGGCTGACTGCTACTTCACCTTGATCACGATCTTGCCCAGCGCGCGGCGTGCTTCCATCGCGCGGTGCGCCTCGGCCGTGTCCTTCAACTCGTACACCGCTCCCACCACGGCTTTCATCCTGCCCGCAAGTATCAGTTTCAGCACCGCCATGAGCTCGCTGCGCGAGCCCATGGTCGAGCCGATCACCTCGAGCTGGCGGTAGAAGATTTGACGGAGGTCCTCTTCGGGATTATACCCGGTGGTGGCGCCGCACGTCACCAGCCGCCCGCCGCGCGAGAGGCTTTGCAGGCTCTTGACCCACGTGTCCTTCCCCACGTAGTCGACCACCATGTCGACCCCGCGGCGATTCGTCTCCTGGCGGATCCGCTTCACGACATCCTCGCGCGAGTAGTCGATGAGCACGTCGGCGCCGAGGCCGCGGCACAGCGCCAGCTTCTCCGGGCTGCTCGCTGCCGCGAACACGCGCGCGCCGGCCACTTTCGCGATCTGGATGCACGCGATCCCGACCCCGGCGGAGGCGCCGAGCACCAGGACGTCTTCGCCGGCGCGCAGCCTGCCGCGCGTGATCAGCATCCTCCACGCCGTGACGAACACGAGCGGGATCGACGCCGCGTCCTCGAACGACATCGACCCGGGAATCGGAATCGCGTTCGCGGCCGGGATCACGATCCGTTCGCAGCAGGTGCCGCTGCGCGTCTCGCCGATCAGTTGGTACGACACGCACAAGGTTCCGTCGCCGCGCTGGCAGAACTCGCACGCCCCGCACGAGATCGACGGGTTGATCAGCACGCGGTCGCCGACTTTGACCGCATCCACGCCGTCCCCGACCTCGTGCACCACCCCGGCCGCGTCGCAACCGGGGATATGCGGCAGCACGGTCTTGACCCCGGGCAGTCCGCGTCGCAAGAAAAGGTCGATGTGGTTGAGCGATGCCGCGTGGACGTCGATCTTCACCGTGCCGGGGAGCGTGTCCGGTTCGGGCCTCGTCCCCAGGGTGAGAACCTCGGGGCCGCCGTGCTTCTCGTAGTAGATCGCTTTCACGCTTGGCGTCGTGCGCGTCAGGGTGCGTCGCGGAACGCTTCGAAGCGCCGGCGCCACGCCGGCGGGATGGGCACGGGCGCGAAGTTGTCGTCGATGGCGACCGTCTTGATGGTGGCACGCGCGCTGGTCGCCCCGTCGGGCAGGCGTACGGCGGTGTAGCGCAGGGTCAGCGAGGTGCGGCCGATCTCGGCCACTTCCAGCTCGACGCGAACGCGCTCGCCGTAGCGCAGCGGCTTGAGGAACTCGGTCTCGATCCGCACGCTGGGAAAGCCGATGCGGTCGCCGTTCACCAGCTCGGGGTACGAAACCCCGAGCGCCTGGGCGAACCACTCCTCGAATGCCTGGTGGAAATAGTGAAAGAACCGCGGGTAGTACACGACGTGCGCGTGGTCGATTTCACCGAAGCGCACCGGGAGCTCGGTCGCGAACTTCATCGACCGAAGGCCCCGTCCGCCCGCGCGGCCAGAATGAAGTCGCTCTCGGTGAGGCCGTCGATCTTGTGGGTCCAGATCGTGAGCGTCACGCGGCCCCACCCGAGATGCACGTCCGGGTGGTGCCCTTCGGCCTCCGCGATCTCACCCACGCGGTTGGTGAAGTCCAGCGCCTGCCGGAAATCGTCAAAGGCGTACGACTTCTCCAGGTGGTGTTCGTCGACCACCTTCCAGTCGCCGCCGAGTTTGGCCGCCACGGCGCGCAGCGCCTCGCCCTTCAGCGGCGGGACATCCCCCCGGCACGGAACGCAATGCTTCTTCGCGAGCTCCGACATGGCATGACCGCAAGGCGGTCTACTTCGCCGCCTTCAGCCGGCGCGCGACTTCGTCCCAGTTGATCACGTTCCAGAAGGCGGTGACGTAATCCGGCCGGCGATTCTGGTACTTGAGATAGTAGGCGTGCTCCCAGACGTCGAGACCCAGGATCGGCGTCAGCCCCTCGGAGAGCGGCGAGTCCTGATTGGCGGTCGACGTCACCACGAGCGCGCCGTCCTTCTTCACCGAGAGCCAGGCCCAGCCGCTGCCGAAGCGCGTTTTCGCGGCGGTCTCGAACTGGGTCTTGAACGCGTCGAAGGCGCCGAACGCCTTCTCCATCGCACTGGCGAGGTCCCCCGCGGGCTTGCCGCCGCCACCTGGCTTCATGACGGTCCAGAACAGTTCGTGGTTCGCGTGACCCCCGCCGTGGTTTCGAATCACGGTGCGGATGTCTTCCGGGATCGAGGACAGCTCGCGGAGCAAGTCGCCCACCGATTTCGTGGCCAGCTCCGGGTGTTTCTCGAGCGCGGCGTTTGCGTTGTCGATATAGGTCTGATGGTGCTTGGTGTAATGGATCTCCATCGTGCGCGCGTCGATGTGCGGCTCCAACGCGTCGTATGCGTACGGGAGTGCGGGTAGCTTGAACGCCATGACGACTCCTTCGTTCGTTCGTGTGATCGGTGCTTCCGAAGCCGGCCGGGAGCCGGCGGGTGCCAGCAGGTCGCGCTCGCGTCGCCGGGCATGTTCCCAACGGCGGTTCGCACGGGGTCGGTGGAATGATACGCACGGGCACTCGGCCCGTCAAAGCCAAACCAGAAGCGCCGGTTCCAGGTCACCGGCGCTTTCGCAGGCCAACGAACCGATCGTTTCGCTAGACGGTGAACGACTCGCCGCAGCCGCAGGTGGCCTTGGCATTCGGGTTGGAGAAGACGAACCCCTTGCCGTTCAAGCCCGTGGTGTAGTCGAGGACGAGCCCGTGGAGGAAGAGCTTGCTCTTCTTGTCGACAACGATGCGCACGTCGCCATTCTGGATGATCATGTCCGATTCCGCGGCCGTCTCATCGATCACCAGGTTATACATCAATCCCGAGCATCCCCCACCCTTCACCGAGACGCGCAAAAACGCATTCGCCGGGGTCTTGCTCTCCGCGGCGATACAATCCCGGATCGCCTGTACGGCGCGTTCCGTCACGGTAATCATTCGATCCAATCCTTCCTGTGCAGGCCCAGGGCGTTGCCGGCGCTGCGGTTACGCAGCAAATCCCGGGCCGGCCACGATCTCCCCGGTGATCCAAGTATAATGAACGGACCAAATGGCCGTCAAACCCTTCACACTGGCCGCCCTCCTTCTCGCGTTCGCGGGAGCGGCATGGGCCGGGCCCTGGACCCGGGCGCGGGGAACCAGTTATTCCAAATTCACGGCCTCCTATCTCTATACCACAAGCGAGTACGACGCGAACGGCGAGCAGGTGCCGATTCTCACCAGCAACCCCCTCGTGCAATCGGCGGCCTATCGAGACGTCTCCTTGTCGAGCTACGTCGAGTACGGGATCCGCGACCAGCTCACCCTGGTGGCTTCACTCCCCTTTAGGATCCTCACGTCGCGACGGACGGAACTCTCGAGCGACGCGACCATCGAGCGCGAGGTCGACGTCACCAACGCCGGGCTGGCCGACCTCTGGGTGGGACTGCGGCGCGCGCTCCGGCGCGGGCGCTATCCGGTCGCGATCGACGCCGGGATCAAAGCCCCGCTGGGTTACGACCGCACCCCGGACAACGGCGGGCCGGCGCTCGGGACCGGATACGCGGACGCGGAGTTCGCGCTGTCCGCCGGCTACGGGGCTCGCCATGCGTACGGGGTCATCCGCGCGGGGTATCGCGTGTACGGCGGTGATCTCGACAACGCCGCGGGGCTGGCGGCCGAAATGGGCGCTCATCGCGACCCCGTATTCGTCAAGCTCGAGCTCGACGCGTGGCGTTCCTCCGGCGAGATCCTCCCCCTGGACGTGAGTTCTACCACCGTCGTCCCCAACCAGGACGTGACCACGCTGGTAGCGGCGCTCGGCATGCGGGCGAGCGAGCAGGTCTCTCTGGCTCTCGAGACCTATTACGTGCTGGCCGGGAAGAACGTCGCGACTGGAACTACCGTCGCGCTGACGTTGATCCTGGCCCGGTGAATTCCACCAAATACCGGGCGAACATGCGCCGGCGTGCGGTATAATGGGGCCATCCCCAACCGGTACGTCAAAGGGAGTACAACCATGATCCGTTGGCTGACAGTGGCCGTGGCCGTCGGGCTGTTCGGGGCTCCCGCCCTGGCAAGTCCGCGCCTGCTGGTGGTTTCCAAAAAGAGCCACTCGCTGCAGGCGTTTGACGCCGTTTCGTATGCGAAGCAGTTCGAGATCGACGTTTCCGGCGAACCCCACGTGGTCGTCACCTCGGCGGACGGGAAGTTCGCATACGTGGCGGACTTTGGCGGAACCACCAACCTTCTATCGATCATCGATCTCGATCAGAAGCTCGTCACCGGCACGGTCAGCTTCAAGCCCTCCCTCAGAGCCCACGGCCTGGCGGTTACGCGCGATGGTTCGCGGCTGTTCGCTACGTGCGAGGCCTCGCGTGCGGTGGCCGAGGTGGACCTGCCGGGGCGCAAGGTGGCCCGCAAGTTCAAACTCAACTTCGACAACTGCCACCTACTCGCGCTCTCGCCCGACGAAACCACCCTGTTCGTGACGAGCGCCTTCGACGGCAACGTGACGATGTTCAACACCACGACGGGAGAAGTGACCTACGCGCTCAAGACGGGAAAGGGCGCCGAGGGGGTGGACGTGTCGCCCGACGGGCGTCAGCTTTGGGTGGTGAACCGGACCTACCAGAACATCAGTGTGATCGACATCCCGACCCACCATGTCGTGGAAAACGTGCTTTGCGAGGGCAGCCCGATGCGCGTCGAGCTTTCTCCGGACGGGAAGACGGCGGCCGTCACGTGCTCGTCGTCCGGCGACCTCGTTTTCATCGATACCGCGACACGCAAGGAGGCCGCGCGCATCCCGGCCGGGATCTACCCCTCCGAGATCGTCTTCGATCAGGACGGCTCGCGCTGTTTCGTCACCGACGCGCGCACCGCGGAAGTCATCGTGGTCGACCGGGCCGCCCGCAAGGTCTTGCAGCGATTCTCTGTCGGCCCCGACCCGGAGGGCATCGCCTTCGTCCCCTGACCCGGTTACCGCTTCTCGAACGACGCGTGCTCGTCCGCGGACGAGACGCGGATTCCGGTCACATCCACCTTCCCGCGCCCCGTCGCCAGTTTGACGGCACCGAACGAGGTCCAGTTCGTCCACGGGAGTGTGAAGCGCGGAGCCGGGTCGGAGGCGAGCTTGTAGTAGCACCATTGGCTCACCAGCCCGCTCTCACGGTCCACGAACACGTCGTACTTGTTGTCGGGCGTGTCACCGACGCCCTTGAAGGTCAGCACCAGCATGTCGGCGGCGCGGCCGTCCTCGGTCGCCTTTTCGCCCGCGTAGCGCAGCGTGACGCCCGAATCCTTGAGCTTGTACGGCATCAACAGCCAGTACGAATCGTTGATCCAGATCGAGGTCGCGTCCTTGAGGATCGCCGCCAGCGCCCCGGGGTTCGTCACCTCGCTTCCCTTGCTCCACGCGCGACCGACGCCCGTGGTCACGTTCATGACGACGGTGAGCGTGTCGGCGTCCAGCCGGTACTCGCCAGTCCACTTGTTCCACAGGTGTGTCCGCCCGAAGATGGTCCACCCGATCGTCTGCACCGCGTCCCAGTTCGCGCGCCCGCCCATCATTTCCATGGTGTGATCGGCGATCTGCATCGCCCGCTGATCCGAGCCGGCCTCGTCGAACCCCTGTGCCGGGGGATTCGACCCGGCGAACGCCGTCGCGGCGATCGCCCACACCAAGAGCGCTGCGGCGCCGTCCGTTCGCACTCTGATACGCTTCATGTCGTTACTCCTTCCGGGTCACCGTTCCGTCGTCCGCCACCTCGAAACGCGAGAGCGGCTCCGTGAGCGCCACCGCGTTGGGCCAGGTTTCGACCTCGCGCACGACCTGCTCTCGCTCCACGGTGCGGATGTGCACCGCGAAACTCACCCGCGGCCGAAATCCGCGCTCGGCCAGCCGCTTTCCGAACGGGTAGGTGAGAAACCAGAACGGAACCACCCCAACGTCGATTGCGGCGTCGATCACGCCCGCGGATCGCAGCGACTTCTCGGCGATGATGCCGTCTCCCAGGTGCAGCACCGTTCGGCCGTCGAGCGTCACCAGTAGCCCCAGGTGCTCGACGTCGCCGTAGTTCACTTTGCCGTGACTCAATCCAAAGCCGTCGACGCGGATACCCCCCACGTCCACACCGCCGACCACGCCCTCGGTCGCGGGCAGCGTGTGCATCCGCCCCGCGAAGGCGCCGCCGGTGGCCGCGCGCAATGCGGCCGCCGCCTGCGAGGTCGACACGAACACGGCGCGCGGGTTCGCACCCAGATGCGTCGCCACTGCACCCGCGTCGAAATGGTCCGCGTGGTGGTGCGTCGCCAGAATCGCGTCGACCGCGTCGAACGGCGGTCGGGCCCGGCGCAGCGCGTCGAGCGCGACCGCATCCGGCATTCCAAACGGCGTCGCCTCGTCCGAGTACAGCCCGTCGATCAGGACGCTTCCCGCGCGGGAGCGCACCAGCACGCCTTCGCAGCCGAGGTAGGTGAGCTCCAGCGGCATTGCCGAATCCTAGCACAAACGACCGGGACGGATGGGCGTGGCACTGCCCGTCGTAACCCGGGACCGAACCTGATGCTCCGCGCGCCCGATTGGGTTGCACCCCACCTCCTACGGCAGTAAGATGTCCTCGTACGCACGGAACCCCGGCGCGCTCTGCGCGCATTCGGGCCCGTCAAGGAGAGATACCCCATGGCCGTGAAGGAACTCGGAATCGGATACGGAGACCACTACCCCGGCGCGCGCAAGGTCTACGCGGTGGGGGCGCGCGCGGGAGTGCGCGTGCCGCTGCGCGAAGTCGCCCTGACTCCGACCCGCCGGAGCGACGGCTCGCTCGCGGAGAACCCACGCGTTCACCTCTACGACACCAGCGGTCCCTGGACCGACGCGGACGTTCGTCTGGACGTGCGCGAGGGCCTGCCCGCGCTGCGCGAGGGCTGGATCGAGACTCGCGCCGACACCGAGAGCTACGAAGGCCGTGACGGCCGCCACGCGCGCGACGATCGCTCGCTGCATTTCCCCGGGCTGGCGCGCACGCGCCGCCGCGCGCACGCGAGCGCGAACGTGACCCAGATGCATTACGCGCGCCGCGGCGTGGTGACCCCGGAGATGGAGTACGTCGCCATCCGCGAGAACCTGGGCCGCCTGGTTGCGTTCGAATCCGATTTCGCGCGGCGCAACGGACACGCCGGCGCGCTCGCGCACGCCCAGGTCGGGCACACCGACGCACGCAACCACCAGCACCCGGGCGACCCGCAGGGGGCCCGGCTCCCCTCCTTCGTCACGCCCGAGTTCGTGCGCGACGAGATCGCCGCGGGGCGCGCCATCATCCCCGCCAACGTGAACCACCCCGAGCTCGAGCCGATGGTCATCGGCCGGAACTTCCGCGTGAAGATCAACGCCAACATCGGAAACTCCGCCGTCGCGTCGTCGATCGAAGAAGAAGTCGACAAGATGCGCTGGGCGACGCTGTGGGGGGCCGACACCGTGATGGACCTCTCGACCGGCAAGAACATCCACGACACGCGCGAGTGGATCGTCCGCAACTCCCCGGTGCCGATCGGCACCGTCCCCATTTATCAGGCGCTGCAGAAAGTCGGGGGAAAGCCGGAGGAACTCACCTGGGAGGTGTTCCGTGACACCCTGATCGAGCAGGCCGAGCAGGGCGTGGACTACTTCACGATCCACGCCGGCGTGCTGCTGCGCTACGTGCCGTGGACGGCGCATCGCGCCACCGGCATCGTCTCGCGCGGCGGGTCGATCATGGCCGCGTGGTGCCTCGCGCACCATAAGGAGAGCTTCCTCTACACGCGCTTCGACGAGATCTGCGAGATCATGCGCGCGTACGACGTGTCGTTTTCCCTCGGCGACGGACTACGGCCCGGCTCGATCGCGGACGCCAACGACCGCGCGCAGCTCGGCGAGCTCCAGACCATCGGCGAGCTCACGAAGCAAGCGTGGCAGCACGACTGTCAGGTGATGATCGAGGGCCCGGGGCACGTGCCGATGCACCTGATCAAGGAGAACATGGAGCTCCAACTGGAGTACTGCCACGAGGCTCCCTTCTACACGCTCGGGCCGCTCACCACCGACGTCGCCCCCGGTTACGACCACATCACCAGCGCGATCGGCGCGGCGATGATCGGCTGGAACGGTTGCGCGCTGCTCTGCTACGTGACTCCGAAGGAGCACCTCGGGCTGCCCGACCGCGACGACGTCAAGGCCGGTGTGATCGCGTACAAGATCGCGGCGCACGCCGCCGACCTCGCCAAGGGGTTGCCCGGCGCGCAGGAGTGGGACAACGCGCTCTCCAAGGCCCGCTTCGAGTTTCGCTGGGAGGATCAGTTCAACCTGGCGATGGACCCGGAGACGGCCCGCGCGTTCCACGACGAGACGCTGCCGAAGGAGAGCATGAAGACCGCCCACTTCTGCTCGATGTGCGGCCCGCATTTCTGCTCGATGAAGATCACGGAAGACGTGCGCGCGTACGCGGAGGCGAAGGGCGTTTCTGAGGAAGAGGCGCTCACCGGGGGGCTGGACGAGAAGGCGCGCGAGTTCCGCGACCGGGGTTCAGAGATATACCAGTAACGTTGCCGCTCGGCCGGGCAGTCGATATATCGGACTCCGCGCTCATGCGCTCGCGCGCACATGTGGGAATGCGCGACTCGCGAAATCGCGCTTCGCCCGATATATCGACTGCCTACGATGGGGGTCCTATACTACTTCCCTAGCAGCTCGCGCAGCGCCTTCTTCGCCGCGGGAGTTCCGATCTCGCCCAGCGCCTGCACCGCGGCCCGGCGCGTGTCGCGGTTCGAATCGGTGCGCGCCACGTCCGAGAGAGTGGGGACGGCGTCGTCGCTTTCCGACTCACCCAGGGCCCACACGATCGTGCGGCGCGCGTCCGGGTCCTTCGTCCCCTTGAGCATCTCGACCAGCGACGCCACCGACTCCTCCCCGCCATTGTCGAGCGTCGCAAACAGCGCCGCCTTGCGCACCTCTTCGAAGGGCGACTTGCGGTACACCTCGAGAAAGAACGAGGCGTCGTCGTCGTCCAGCACCTCCATCAGGCCGTAGACGGCGGCCTTCGCCAGTTCCTCGTTCTTCTGATCGAGCGCGGCGGCCTTCATCGACTCGATCGCCGCCGGTCCGCCGTGTTCGGCCAGCGCGTAGAACGCGGCCTTCTTGACCTCGGGGTCGTCCGAACTCTTCACGATTTCGTTGAGCACGGGCACCACCGAGGGGTCGTCGACCTCGGCGAGCGCGTATACCGCGGCGCGGCGCAGCTCCTCTGCGTCATCGCCGGGTTCCTTGCCCAGCGCGATCTGCTTCAGGGTCGGCACGATGTTTTCGTTGTCCCGCTCGACCAGCGCGTACAGGGCCGCCTTCCTGACCTCGATCGACTTCGTCGTCTGGAGCACGTGTTGCAGCGCCTTGGTCGCCGCGGGGTCGTCGACCTCCGAGAGCGCGTAGGTGGCCGCCTTCTGCATCTCCTCGTCGGTGTCGGTCATGGCCACGTCGACCAGGATCTTGGTCACGTCCGGGCGGTCGACTTCAGCGATGGCGTAGAGAATGTGCCGGCGAATGTCGGGGTCCTTCTCCGTCTTCATGATGGCGACCATGGTGTCGATCACCCGCTCGTCGTCGGGGTACTCGGAGATGGCGTAGATCGCATGGCGGCGCACGTCGGGATCCGGATCCGTCCGGGCGGCGTCGATCATTATGTCCAGCACCCGCGGGTCGTCCACGTCCGAGAGCATGTAGACGGCGTGCTTGCGCACGTCGGCGTTCTTCGAGTTCTTGAGCAATGAGGAAACCGTGTCGAGAATCTGGTCGTTGTCTTCGCTGTCCATCAACGCGTACAGCACTGCCATGGTGAACTCGGGATCCTCGTCGTCCCCCGCCGGCACCTTGAACGACTCGAGCGCGGCTTTCCCGCGCGGGTCGCCGGCATCCGCCATGCGCTTCGCCAGCTTGACGTACTCGTTGCGCGCGTCGTCCGACCACTTGCCGTCCGGATACCTCTTCAGAAAACTCGCATAACAGTCGAACGATTCCGCGTAGTCGCGCGTCGAACGCTCGAGCGCATAGCACTTCCAGAAGTCCGCGGCCTCGACCCACTTGCTCTTCGGGTAGGACTTCAGGAACTGCTGCGCGGCCTCGTACGCCTGCTGATAGCGCTCGTCGTAGATGAGGTCCTGCAGATCCTCGTACGCCTGCTCGGTGTGGTCCTTCTTCTCCTCCGCGCGCGCCACGGGCGCCAGAAGATGAATCGCCAGGACCACCGCCGCAGTCGCCAGAATGCCAGTTGCACGTCGCTTCATTCCTCTTCCTCCTAGTCGATGACGTCCGCCGTGGACGCCCGGGAGCCGGCGCTGCCGGACTCCCGCATCTGTTCCAGATTGATGCGCAGCAAGACGCCTTCCCGTTCGAGCCGGCCGCGAATCACATCCACGGACTCGAGGTCCGCGTCCGCTTCCAGGTGCGCGATCTCGCGGAGAATCAGTTCGAGCTGGTCGACCAATTCGAGCAGCCGGCGGTCGTCGCGCGAGAGCGTCTTGCGCACCTCCCGCCCCTCGACGAGGAGCGCCCCCGCACGCGTGCGGCCGCTTCCCACCTCGGCGGCGTAGTTCTCGCCCGGGTCCGCGTTCAACAGCGCCAGCAGCACCACCTGCGAACGCTCGATGTACCGCAGCGCCGCGTCGTTGTTCGACGCGGCCACCACCGGGGCCGGCGCGGTGCCCCCCGGGTTGGTCTGTTCCCCGGCGGGAGCGTCGATCGCGGGCAGTGTTTCGCCGGTTGCGCGGACCGCGGGCGTGGTGTCGGCGCGATCGTGGACACCGGCGTCGGCGGGTGCGCGCGACCCGTCCGCGAGATCCCCCGTGGTCGATTTTCCCGCGGGCGGCGACGGGCTCGGCGCCAGCGCCGAACGTCCGATCCACACCCCCGCGGCGAGAATGAGAACGGCGGCAGCCACACGGAATCCCCACGACCCGAAAAGCTGCCGCCGTTCCGGCCTGGACGCGTCCCGGGCGCCCGAGTCCGCGCCCGCCAGGCGCCGCTCGAGCCGTTCCCAGTACGTGTCCCAGTAGTCCGCGCCCGGATCCGGGCGCCGGCGCGCGCTCATCGCGTCGAGCGTCACGCGCATCTCTTCGACGAGTTTCGCGCAGGCGGCGCATTCGCGCACGTGCGCGTCAAAGGCAAGCTGGCGCTCGCCGTCCAGCTCCCCGTAGAGTGATTCCACCATCCAGTCTCGATAGCGATTGCACGCGCTCATGCCAGATCACCCACTTCATCGCGGTAGTGCGCGAGGCGGTCGCGCAGCTTGCGGATCGAGCGAAACAGCAGACTCTTCACGGTGCCCTCCGCGATCGCGAGCGACGATGAAATCTCCCGGATCGGCATGTCGTGGTAGTGGCGCAGAACGAACACGCTGCGCTCCTGCGCCGAGAGCACGTCCATCGCGCGCTCGACGTCGGCCTTGAACCGCGCCCGCCCCGCGAGCCGGTCGGGGTGCGGCATGGCGCCGTCCACGAGCTCGCGCGGGGCCTCCTCGCCGCCGTCCTCGCTCGACGGAGCGAAGTCGATGCTCACGAGTGTGACCGGCTTCCTGCGTTTTGAATCGATGTGTGCATTCATGGTGATCCGGTACAGCCAGCTGGCCAGTTTGGCGTCGGCGCGAAAACTCCCGATCGCGCGATACGCCTTGATGAAAACTTCCTGCGACAGATCCTCCGCGTCGTGGTGGTTTCCCGACAGGTCGTAGGCCAGCGCGTAGACGTCGCGCTTGTGACCCTCGACCATCTCCCGGAACGCCGCCGCGTCTCCGCGCTGCAGGCGCTCCACCAGCATCCGCTCGTCCAGCACCGGGAACAGCGGCGAGCTAGCGCTCCCCGTCCTCACCGCGTATCCGAATGGTGCCGTTGACCGCGTCGACGTTGATGCTCGCGCCGCCGTCTCCGATGGTTCCCCGCAGCGACGCGCCGACGATGTCGTGCTTGGACACGGTGAGCCCCAGGTCGTTCACGATGGAGCCGTTGACCGTGCTGGCCCGCACGCGTGCGCCCCCCTTCTTCGGAAGGGTCACGTCGACGGTGCCGTTGACCGTCTGCAGCTTGATCGACGCCGATGCATCCAGCTGCTCGAACGCCACCTCGAGGGTTCCGTTTACGGTCGAGAGATCGACGTCTCCGGAAAGCTCCGACGCGGTCAGTGCGCCGTTGACGCACGACGCCTGCACGCGGCCGGAAAGTCCGTCGACGTCGAGGTCGCCGTTTACGAGCGAGACCTCGTCGATGCGGATGGTGCGCGGCACCTTGATCTCGAAGTCGACGGTGGCGCCTTCGCCGTCGTAGTCGTGGTGCCAATTCGTCTCCCTCGTGAACTCGGCGCGGATGCTGACGTGATCGCCCTCGGCTTCCATCTGGACCTCGAGGTCGTCCAGCCTGGACTGCGACGTGGCACGCTTCGTCGCCTCGATGCTCACCTCGTTGCGCTCCCAGGTGCTGATGCGGACATCGCCGTTGATGTTCTCGAGGCTCAGGCGGCCCTCCGACTTGAGCGGAAAGGTGTCGCTCAGCTTCTCGGTGTACGCGTATGAGTTCTTGTACTCCTTGCCGGATTGCTTCCGGTCCTTTCCCTGCAACGGGGCGGCGACCAGGACGACGGCCACCACCACCAGCGACAGCATGATTGTTCGCGCGCGAAGCATGTCGTTCCTCCTCGTCGGTTGGGGAATCAGTTCAATGCGTATAGGTGTGAGACGGATTCGGGCGGCGTAAAGTTTACACCCGGGCCGGGAAAGGCGCCGAAGTTCTCGGCCGGCCAGCGGTTTGACAGGGAGGCACCCGTCGGCTAGTCTCCGCGACAACCTGCGCGCCCTGTTGGCGGGATGCACTCCCTCAAGACGCCAATCCGCAGTCGCGCATATCAACGTGCGCGCGGGAGGACGGCGGCGGAGGGAGTGCATCCCGCCTCAGACGACACCTAACCAGTTTGCATACAACGAGTTTCCCCGTACTCCTCATCCAAAGCGAGACTGTCCATGCGATCACTGCTGCTGGTTCTCCTGCTGACAGGCTTCTCCGCCGACGCCCGGGCCGCAGGAGTCGATCTCCAGGCCATGCGAACCGAACCGGCCCCGGGCCTGGGCGACTATGACGCCCCGTTCTGGCCGGACGGCGCCTACCGGACGGACGTCCAGTCTCCCTCGGACTTTCTCGGCTACCGGGTCGGCTCGAAGCCAGCCCCGCACGCCGACATCGTCCGTTACTACCAGTACCTGGACCAGTTTCCGACCGCGGAACTTCGCTCCTACGGCGAGACCTACGAGGGGCGACCCCTCATCTATCTGATCGTCGCCTCCGAGACGAATGCGCCCCGTCTGGAGGAGATACGCAAGGCATGCCTCGAGCTCGCCGACCCGCGCCAGACCGGGAAGGTTCGCGAATTGATCGCGCGTACGCCGGCGGTCGCCTGGATGGCGTACGGCATCCATGGCGACGAGCTTTCGAGCGACGACGCCGCCCTCGAGCTGGCCTACCAGTTGGTGGCGGGCACCGACGCGACCACCCGGAAGATCCTCGACAACTGCGTAGTCATCATCGACCCGGCGGAGAATCCGGACGGCCGGTCACGGTGGCTCACCCAGCTCGAGCAGTGGAATGGCGTCATTCCGAGCTACGACGTACAGAGTATCTCCCACACCGGCGTATGGCCGTACGGGAGAACCAACCACTACCTGTTCGACTTGAACCGCGACTGGTTCGCGCTCGTCCACCCCGAAACGCAGGGGAAGACGAAGGCGATCCTCGAGTGGATGCCGCACTACGTGCTCGACTGCCACGAAATGGGGCCGCTCGACACCTACCTGTTCTCGCCGCCGCGGGAGCCGTTCAACCCGTACATGACCGGATACATCCACAAGTGGTGGGACCGCGTCGCGAAGAAGCACGCGGAGTACTTCGACCGTTTCGGCTGGAGCTACTACACCCGGGAGTGGAACGAGGAACTCTATCCGGGCTACGGCAGTTCGTGGAGCATCTACCTCGGCGCGGTGGGCATGCTGTTCGAGCAGGCCGGCGTCGACGGCTCTGTGGTCAAGCGTCCCGAGGGCAGTGTAATGAGCTACCGTGAAACCGTGCACCACCAGTTCGTGGGCTCGATGGCGAACCTGCTCGCCGTCGCGGAGGGCCGGGAGGAACTGCTCACCGACTATCGCCGCCAGAAGGAGGAGAATCTGCGCGCCCGCCCCGCCGCGTTCGTGTTCGCGGCGGGCGCGAACCGCACCCGCCTCGACCGGCTGGTGGAGAAACTCGAGCACCAGAAGATCGAGGTCGAGCGCGCCACCAAGCCGTTCAAGCTCTCGCGCGCCCGCGCGTGGGACGGGACCGAGGCGCGCAACCTCGAGATTCCGGCCGGCAGCGCCATCGTGCGCACGAACCAGCCGCTCAAGCAACTCGTCGAGGCGATTCTCAGCTTCGACATCCGCATCCCGACGTCGTTTCTGGAGAGCGAGAAGAAAGAGATTCTCGCGCGCGACGACTCCCGTCTCTACGACGCCACCGGGTGGTCGCTTTCGCTGGCGTACGGACTCGAGGCCTACCAGGTGGACGGAGGGACCGGCGCCTCCACCGAGCCATACACGATCGTGCCCCGCACGGGCGGACTCTCGGGCGAAAACGCGAAGGTCGGGTTCGCCTTCGACGGTCGCGACGACCGCGCGTTCGAGCTCCTGGCGCGTCTCTTCGAGCACGACGTGAAGGTGTGGTGCGCCCGCAAACCGTTCGCCTCGGGCGGGGTCGTTTTTCCGCGGGGGAGCTTCCTCATCCGCCGCGCCGGCAATCCTTCGCTCGACGTGGCCGCGCTGCGCGCCCTCGCTGAGTCGGCCGGCGTGGACCTGGTCGGCGTGGACTTCGGGCTCGGCGCCGGTGACAACGCCGACGCAGGCGGAAACGAGTTCGTGCTGCTGGCGCCGCCGCGGATCGCACTCGTCGCGGGCACCGGCATCAACTATTACGACTATGGCGCGATCTGGCACCTGCTCGACAGCCGCCTGCGCATGCGTTCCACAACGCTCGATGTGTCGCGGGTCGGCGGGAGCGATCTCTCGAAGTACAACGTCATCGTCCTGCCGGACGCCTGGGATGGGGTGGACGGTTACAAGGGGCGTCTCGGCGAGGGTGGGCTGGCGAAGCTAAAGTCGTGGGTCAACGCGGGCGGAACGCTCATCGGCGAGGACGCCGGCGCCGCGTTGCTCGCGGACACGTCGGTCGCCCTGTCTTCCGCGCGCCTGCGCGACCAGGTGCTCAAGGATCTGCCCAGGTACGTCGCGTCGCTCGCCGCATCACGGGATGCGATGGCACCCAAAGTCGACAGCCTGGCATTGTGGGAAAACCGCGCAGCCATAGCGAAGAAGGATGAGAAAGCGGCCGCGGAAAAAAAGGACGACGATCTCGACGCCCGCAAGCGAACCGACGAGATCGCCCGCAAGCTCGCGCCGCGCGGCGCCATCGTGGCGGTGGACGTGGACGTCGAACACTGGCTCGGCTTCGGGTGCGGACCGGTGGTGCCGGCATTGCTCAACACCGATCGCGCGTTCGTGACCGAAACCACCCGGGTGCCGGGGCGATTCGCCCCACCCACCCGCCTGCGACTGTCCGGTCTCATGTGGGAAGAAGCGCGCGCGCGGTGGGGAGAGACCGTGTATGCGGCGCGTGACGGCTCGGGCAGCGGCCAGGTCATCCTGTTCGCGTCGCTCCCCAACTTCCGGGGCTACTACTACGGCGCGGAGCGCATGCTGCTCAACGCCCTCTTCCTCGGACCGGGGATGGGAACGGCGACGCGCGTGGAATGGTAGGCCCGGCGCTTCGCGTCTTCATCGTGTATACTTGTTGACCACGTGCCCAGGCTCCGGTGCCGGGCGCGTCGATCACCGCCCCGTAGTCCATGCATTCGACCATGACGTCACTCCATGCTTTCCTGGCGGCTCTCGCATTCGCTGCGCCTGTCGCAGCCCAGACCCAGCCACCGGCGGCCGCGGCTCCCGAAGCCAGGTCGTCTGAAATACAGAAGTTGCAGAGCTTTCAGGGCATCGCGGGTCTCATGAATCTCGCGCGCGGATGCGTGCGCATCGTGGCGGTCGTCTCGCCCTCCGCCCCCGGAGCCGATGCGCAATTCGACACGATTCTCTCCGTCGTGCGAACGAATCCCAGCAAGCGGTTGCGCGCGTATGTCATCCTGACTCCGGGGTCGGACACCGACACGCCGCTGCAGGCGACCCTCTTCGCCTCGAGGCATCCCGGCGAGCGGGTGGTCTATCTGTGGGATCCGACTGCGGGTGTCGCGAACCTCTGGAAGGAGTCGGTCGGCATCAAGGCTGCCGACATCCAACCGAGCTTCTATCTCTACGACACCGCCGCGAGCTTCACGCTGGCTCCGCCCACACCCGACGCGTGGGTCCACGGTAGCGGGGAGGCGCGGTTCGACGCCCGCGCATTCACCGATCGCGCGAGCGAACTGGTTCGCCGGGTCGAGTCCAAGGTCGCGGGGGCGTCGACCCGTACCCCATGATCCTCCTTAATTCCTTGTGATTTCTTGACTTGAGATTTGTGATGCGGGTACAATCGGTGTACTTGCCGGCATGGTCCAGCCCCGCCCCGGGCCCCGACTCCAGGAGAACGTCTGATGGCTTCGCGCATCGTCCCCTATCTGGCTCTCGCCGTTGCCCTGCTGACCGGCGCCACCCAGGCCGCGGCCGCAACGGGAGACATCACGCTCGTAGGCCACCTTAGCCTGCCCACGGCCGTCCGCATTACCAACGTCTGGGGCTACTACGACTACGACACCGGCAAGGAGTACGCGCTGGTCGGTGACTGGTATACCGGGGTCTATGTCATCGACGTCAGCATTCCCGCCAACCCTATCGAAGTCACGAAGGTGCTCGGGGTACCCGGCTTCGATCTGAAGCCCTTCGGCCACTACCTGTACACCTGCAACGGCAACAACATCGGAAACACCTCGCGGATCATTGACTTGTCGAACCCGGCCTTCCCGGTGGTGCTGCCGAACACGTTTCATTCGTGCCACACCATATCGATTTCCACGCGCGGGGTGATGTACACGAACTATGTCGGGGTGCGCATCTATGATCTCGTCAACGATCCCACGCACCCGGACTCGCTCTTCTATATCCAGACCAACGCGGGGCACGATACCACGCCGCGCGGCGACCGCCTGTACGACTTCGCTGGCGCCATGATGAACATTTGGAACGTGTCCGACCCGTCGGCGCCAACGCTGATCGGGTCGGACGACAACCCCCTGGTCCAGTACTACCATGGCGGGGACGAGTCGAAGGACCACGACTATCTCTACATGTGCGACGAATTCGCGGTGTCGCCGACGCCCGACATCGTGGTCTACGACATCTCGGACCCTTCGATTCCCACCCGGATCGGAAGCATCAACGACACGAGCTCGCGCGTTCACCAACTCTACGTGGTCGGCGACCTGATGTTCGTCGGGTACTATACGGCGGGGTTCAAGGTGTTCGACATCTCCAACCCGGGCAATCCCGTCCTGGCGGACGAGTTCGACACGTCGCCGTATCAGACCGAAACCAGCCCCGACGTCTACAGCGGCGCCTACAACGCGTACCCGTTTGCGCCGTCGGGAATCGTGTATGTGGCCGATCACCCGACCGGGCTCTATCTGTTTTCCGTCGAAGGCCACACCGGCCAGGTGACGGCGGCCCGGGAATCGCCGTCGACGGCGACGCTGTCCCAGAACTTCCCCAACCCGTTCAATCCCTCGACGACGATCGCATTCGAGCTCGTGCGCCGGGAGCACGTGATGCTGCGCGTCTACGACGTCCGCGGCGGCCTGGTACAGACGCTGGTCGACGAGACGCTCGCCGCAGGAGCGCACACCGCGCCGTGGTCCGGCCTCGATGCGTCCGGGCAGGCAGTTGCGTCTGGCGTCTACTACTACCAGCTCAACGCGGGACCCACCTCGCTGACCCGGCGCATGGTGCTCCTCAAGTAGACACGAAGGCCCGATGCGCGCGTGACCGCCGGGCGGACGGGGTTGCCCGATCGGCCCGGTTCGCGTAGAGTCGTGGCTAGATGCCGAAAAAAGCCGCCGGATCCATCCCATTGATCGCCGCCTGCTGGCTCGCCGCGCTGGCGGGGACGCCGCGCGCCAGCGTGGACATCACCCTCGTCGGCCGCATGCACCTGCCGAACAGCCTTTTTGTGACCAACGTCGTCGGCTACGTAGATTCCGGGACGATGCGCGAGTACGCGATCCTGGGAGACGACCACGACCGGGTTTACATCGTGGACGTCACCGACCCGACCGCCCCACGGCTGGCGTCGCAGGTCTCCGGGGTGCCGGGGTTCGACGTCAAGACCTGGGATCACTACCTGTACACGTGCGACGGCAACACCAGCGGCTTCGACAGCCGCATCGTCGACCTCGCCGACCCGGCAAATCCGCAGATTCTCCCCGACGGCTTTGCGTCGGCGCACACGCTGCAGGTCGCCGCGAACGGGATCCTCTTCGCCGAGTACCCGGGGCTTCGCCTCTACGACCTCGCGGCCCCCACGGCGCCGGTGCTTCTCTACCAAACCGGCGGGGAAGGCCACGACTCGACCCCGCGCGGCACGCGGCTGTACGACTTTCACGGCCGCGACGGAACCGTGATCTGGGATGTCAGCAACCCCTCGAACCCGGATACGCTCGGGGTCGTCGACGACCCGGCGATTGTTTTCCACCACAGCGGTGACGTCACCCCCGACGAGCGCTTTCTCTATATCTGCGACGAGCTCATGACCGGCCCGGGCGCCGACATCTCGATCTGGGACATCGTGAGCGCGGCGGCGCCGGTTCGCGTGGGACAGATCGCGGACGCGAACTCCAGCGTGCACAACATCTACATCGTGGGCACCCTCGCCTACGTCGCCTACTACGCCGCCGGTTTCCGCGTGTACGACCTGACGGATCCCGTGCACCCGGTGCTCGCCGGCGCCTACGACACCTCGAAGCGCTCCGGCGAGGGCTTCATCGGCGCCATCGGCGCCTACGCGTATTCGCCGAGCGGTAACATCTTCGTGTGCGACATCGAGAACGGGCTTTTCATTTTCTCGGTGACGCCCACCACCGCTTCGCCGGCCACGGGAGACGCGGGCTTCGTGCTCGAACAGAACGCGCCCAACCCGTTCAACCCGTCGACGCGGATTCCGTTCGAGCTCACCAGCGGCGGGCGCGTCACGCTCGACGTCTACGACGTCCAGGGGCGCCGCGTGCGCCAGGTGCTGGACCGCGTTCTCCCGGCGGGCGCGCACGAAGCGGAATGGGACGGGCGCGACGACGCCGGCACGTCGGTGGCCTCCGGCGTCTACTTCTACCGCATGGCCTCGCTCACGCGGGTCGAGACACGACGCATGGTGTTGCTGAAGTAAGAGCCCAATCGTGGCTGGGGAAGACGCGTCTTCCCCGGCAGCCGTTGTGATTGCGCCCGCTCGCGCCTCCTGCTATTCTCTCGCCCCGTGATCGAAGTACAGGACGTCTTCAAAACCTTCAAGCTCTCGCGCCAGCAGAAGCGGGAGATGGGGCACGCGTTTCAGGGCAGCACGGTTGACGCTGTCGCCGGCGTCTCCTTCACCTGCCGACCCGGGCGCATCTTCAGCCTGCTCGGCCCCAACGGGGCGGGCAAGACCACGACGCTGCGCATGATCGCCACCATGATCCGGCCCACCGCGGGAACGATCCGCGTCGCCGGACACGAGGCGGCGCACCACCCCGAGAAGGTGCGCGCATCGCTCGGGTTCATGACCAATTCGACGCAGCTCTACGACCGCCTGACCCCGAACGAACTGGTGCGCTACTACGCGACCCTCCACGGCGTGCACGCCGACGACTTCCGGAAACGGCGCGACGAGATCTTCGCGGCGCTCGACATGGGGGGCTTTGCGGACCGGCGCATCGGCAAGCTTTCCACCGGCATGAAGCAGAAGGTGTCGATCGCCCGGACCATGATCCACGACCCCAGCGTGCTCGTGCTGGATGAAGCGACGGCCGGCCTCGACGTGCTGGCCTCCCGCGCCATCGTCGACCTGATCCGCCACGCGCGCGATCGCGGCAAGACGGTCCTGTTCTCGACCCACCGCATGGGCGAGGTCGGGCAGCTGTCCGACGACGTCGCGCTCATCCACCGCGGCCACCTCCTGTTCAACGGCACCCACGATCAATTCACGGCGGAAATGCAGGCGCCCTCGGTGGAGGACGAATTCATCCGGCGGATCGAGGCGGCAGACAAATGAGAACCGTCGTTACCGTATTTCGCAAGGAGATGGTCGACACCCTGCGCGACCGGCGCACGCTCATGTTCATGATCGTGATCCCACTGCTCGTGTTTCCCACGTTGTTCCGCGTCATGTTCGCGGTGCAGCGCAACCAGGCCGAGAAGGCGCAGTCGAAGAACCTGCGCGTCGTGTGCATCGACGGCACCGCGGGCCGCTTCGTGCGGATGCTGGAGGAGCGCGACGACATCACGCTGGTGCCGGGCGTGCCCGGCGACAGCGTGGCCGCCATGATCCGCGCCGACAGCCTGGACGGGGCGTTCGTGTTCTCGGCCACCTTCGCCGACGACGTGGCCGAGATGAAGCCGGCGCGCGTCGACTTCTACTACAAGTCGGCCGACGACTCGCCGATCATTCGCGACCGGCTGCGCGCCATCGCCGACCAGTTCGAAGAGCAGCTCCTCGACGAACGGTTCCAGCGCCTGGAGTTCGACCGGTCGATCGTCGACGCGGTGGATCTGGAGACCCACAACGTGGCCAGCATGCAGGAACAGGTCGGCCGGACCATCGGCGGGATGCTCCCCTACATGTTCATCATCTTCTGTTTCATCGGGGCGATGTATCCGGCCATCGACCTCGGCGCGGGTGAAAAAGAGCGCGGCACGATGGAGACCCTGCTCACCGCGCCGGTGAATCGCTTTCACATCCTGCTGGGAAAATTCGGCGTGGTGGTGCTCTCCGGCCTGCTCTCCGCGGCGGTGTCGATGATCGGTCTGTTCGTCGCCTTCAAGCAGTCGAAGGAGATCCCGCCCGAATTCCTGGCCGTGATCGTGAAGATCCTCGGCTGGGATACGATCGTGCTGGTGTTGAGCCTGTTGATTCCGCTCACCATCTTCTTCGCGGGAGTGCTGCTCTCGGTATCGCTCGCTGCGCGATCGTTCAAGGAAGCCCAGAGCATGATCTCGCCGCTCAACATCGCGGTGATCCTGCCGGCGGCGATCGGGATGATTCCCGGCGTCAACATGACCTATGCCACCGCGGTGATTCCGATCCTGAACGTGTCGCTCGCGACCAAGGAGATCATCGCCGGCACCATCCGCACCCCGCACCTCGTGCTGGTGTACGTGTCGCTGATCACGCTGGCTATCGCGAGCCTGTGGGGTTCGGCGTGGTGGTTCCGGCGCGAGTCCACGATCTTTCGGTCGTGACCGCGGGTCGCAGCATGAAGCTGGTCGCAGGGTACGCGCCCCGCCACTGTGCCCACGATTGCACTGCGGACGGCCGCTCGGACAGCGTCGCCTGGAAGAGGCGTCCGGAGATGCAGGTGAGCCTCGTCTCGCCGGCGAGTCGGTACCAGAGGCTCTCGGTCTCGTAGTCGAAGAGCACCGACTGGTCGTCGTAGACCCATCCGCTCGCCGATAGCGTGAGCACCGTGCCGGCAACGACGCGCGAATGGATCGACGGAGCGCCCAGGAGCGGGCGGTGGACGACGGCGATCGCTTCTCCGCCCACCACGTCGTCGACCAGTTCGGCGCCGAGGAGGTCGTCGAGGCGATAGGCGCGCGCTTCTCCGGAGAACGTCCCTCCGATCACCGGGAAGGCGTCGTCGGATGCCGGGTAGCCCGAATCGGACGGCGTCGCGACCGGCGGCGTCAGGAACGGGACCACCGCGAAGGCGCCCAGGCCGTATGCGAATCGCGCCGGGTCGAACCCGTAGCGGGACACCGCCTGGGTGATGTCCCAGTGCCTGCCGTCGAGGTCGATGATGGCGACGCGTTCGACCGGGGTTTCACGCACAGTGGTGTCCGACAGCTCGCACGCCGTCGCCGCGAACACGCAGGACAGGAACACCCACCATGCCGGTTGCTTCACTCGCATCGCGCAAACCTCGTGACCAGAGGATAACGAAAAACCTGCTCCGCTGGTACGCCGGTTCGCAGCGCGACCTGCCGTGGCGTCGCTCGCGCGACGCGTATCGCGTCTGGGTATCCGAGGTCATGCTGCAGCAGACGCAGGTCGCGACCGTCATCCCTTACTACCGTCGCTTCGTGGAGCGCTTCCCCGACGTGGCCGCGCTGGCCGCCGCTCCCATCGACGACGTGCTCAAACAGTGGGAGGGGCTCGGCTACTACGCGCGCGCTCGCAATCTCCACGCCGCCGCGCGCGAATTGCTCCGCACGCACGGCGGCCGCATCCCGGGCGACCCGGGCGCATTTCGAAAACTCCCCGGCGTGGGCGACTATATCGCCGCCGCCGTGATGAGCATCGCGTTCGGACAGCCGCTGGCGGTGGCGGACGGCAATGTGAAGCGAGTCGTCGCCCGCCTCGACGCCCTCGGTGAGAACATGGACCGCCCGGCCGGCGCTCGGGTGGTGCTGGAGCGGGCGCAGCACCTGCTCCACCAGAACGACCCGGGCGCCTTCAACCAGGCGATGATGGAACTCGGCGCGCTCGTGTGCCGTCCGCTGAATCCGGATTGCGGCGCGTGCCCGGTTCGCAACCAGTGCGCGGCACGGCGCGAAGGCGACCCGTCCCGCTACCCGGTACGCTCGCCGCGGCGGGAGATCCCCGCCGCGCGCATCGCGGTCGGCATCGTCAGCCGGAGGGGGCGCGTGCTGATCACACGGCGCCCCGAATCCGGCTTGCTGGGTGGATTGTGGGAGTTCCCCGGGGGCAAGGTGGCGAAGGGCGAATCGCCGGCGCGCGCGTGCGCGCGCGAGATCCGCGAGGAAGTCAGCCTGGAGGTGGAAGTCGGCGAGCGCATCGCGCGCGTGCAACACGCCTACTCGCACCTGAAGGTGGAGATCGAGGTGTTCGCCTGTCGCTATCGCGCCGGCGACGTCGTGCTCGACGGGCCGGTCGACTACCGATGGATTCGCCCGGACGAAACCGACGAGTACGCATTCCCGCGCGCGAATCACAAGTTCATGGCGGAAGTGAAAAAAGCGCTCGCGCCGCGGCGGCGCAGAGAGAAGCCGCGGCGGCCGGCTTGACTTCCCTTGATGCGGTGGTTACCTTCGAATCATCGCTCTCCAATCCATCCCCACTCAACCGGAGGTCATCCTGATGAAGTTTAGACGCACCGCGGCGATCCTGCTCGCCGCCCTCGCGCTCACGGCCGCTGCAGCCGGCGCGCAGACCGATACCTACACGTTCGACCCGGCCCACACGTCCGTGGGCTTCAAGGTCCGACACATGATGATCAACGATGTCAGGGGGACGTTCGACAAGGTCGACGGCACGATCGTTTACGACGCAAAGAACATGGCGAACTCGTCGGTCAGCGTCACCATCGAGACCGCCAGCGTGAATACGCGCACCGAGAACCGGGACAACGATCTGCGCAGCGACCACTTCTTCGACGCTGCCAATCACCCGACCATCACATTCAAGAGTAAGAAGATCGTGAAGAAGGGCGAGCAGTGGGTCGCCGTCGGCGACCTGACCATGCGGGGCGTGACCAAGGAGATCGAACTCCCCTTCACCCTGAGCGGACCCGTCAACAACCCGTGGGGCAAGGCCGTGATCGCGGTGTCCGCGTCGACCGAAATCAACCGGCAGGACTACGGCGTGTCGTGGAACAAGACGCTGGACTCGGGCGGCGTGCTGGTGGGCGACACGGTGAAGATCGAAATCGAGGCCGAGGCGCAGAAGCAAGAGCCCTAGCGGCTCCCGCGCCCGGAAAAGAACGCCTACACGCGCGCCGCGTCCGCTCCACGGGCGCGGCGCGGTCGCGTTCGGGCGGACCGGAGCGGTCCCGCGAGCGGACGAAAACCGGTGTGGGCCGGTCGAGGGTGGTATAGTTGCTGCAGTACTTGCGTCGAGTGAATCATCATGCGTGAAATTCTTTCCGCCATCGTCGGGATTCTGAACGAGTCGTCGGCCTACCTGCTGCTGGGGTTTGCGCTCGCGGGTGTGATTCATGTCGTGCTGGGGCGCCTGCCGCGCCTGACCGCGCAGCTCACCGGGTCCGGGCGGCGGCCGGTGCTGTGGGCGGCGCTCATCGGCGCCCCTATGCCACTGTGCTCGTGCAGCGTTCTTCCGGCCGCCATGGCGCTGCGGCACCGCGGCGCGAGCAAGGGTGCCACGGCGTCGTTCCTGGTCTCGGTGCCGGAAACCGATATCGTCTCGATCCTGGTGACGCTGGCATTGCTGGGCCCCTTCATCGCGCTGTATCGCCCACTCGCCGCGATTGCGAGCGCGCTCGCCGTCGGGTTCGTCGTGCGCTGGCTGGAGAATCGCGAGGTGCGCGCCGCTTCGACCTCCCATGCTGCTTCCGCTTCCGGGCTCGACGCCGCGTGCTGCGACCCGAAGCAGCCCGCCGTGGAGCATGCGCGCGCGCAGGCAGGGCCGTGGTGGGTGAGGGCATTTCGCTACGGCTTCGTCGAGATGTTCGACGACATCGTTCCGCAATTGCTGCTCGGCATCGTGCTCGCCGGCATCATCGGGACGTGGCTGCCGGAGATCGACCCCGGCCAGTTCCGAGGCGGGACGTTCATGTCGTACCTCGTCATGGTCGCCATCGGCGTGCCGTTGTACGTGTGCGCGGCCGCGTCGACGCCGATCGCCGCAGGGCTGATCGCGGGCGGCGTGAGCCCGGGCGCCGCGATGGTCTTCCTGCTGGCCGGACCCGCCACCAACATCGCCAGCCTGATCGTGGTCCGCGGCGAGTTTGGAAACCGGATCTTCGCCGGGTACCTGGGCGCGCTCGTGCTGGCCAGCGTCGGCGCCGGCGCGCTGCTGGACTGGGTGCTGGGGAGCGCGAGCATCCCCGCGGCCGCGCCGGCCCATGTGCACGCAACGGGCTCGCGGGCGGCGATCGCGTTCACGATCGTGTTTCTCCTGTGGTCGGTCGTCAGCGCCTATCGTTCCCGGCTGCTCCCGCGCACCTGGGTCACGATCACGCGCGCGGCCGGGAGGCTCTCGCCGCGGTGAGGTATCACTTGACACCCGGAATTGAAACCAAGATGCTTCACCTCGTGACTCACGGGCGGACCCATATTCGCCTGCTGACGGCGATCGCCGCCGTGCTCGTGCTGGCGGTCGCGCCGGCACTCCACGCCGCCCATGGACACGACGCGTCCGTCGCGGGCCACGTGCATGCGCCGTGCGCGGCTTGTCAGATTCATGCGCCCGTGGCCACACCGCCGCAAGCCGCTTGCGGGTTGCTGGCGGTCTCGTTCTCCAACCACGTTCTCCCGACGCCCGACGTTACCTTGCCCGCATCGATGCGACCCGCCCCCAACGCGTGTCGCGCTCCTCCTGTTTTCGTCGCTATCTGACTCATCGTTGCCGCTTCCGGCATCGCGCCGGACGGTGGTTTGGTCATTCGCGCCGCGACGCATTCACGCGTATCGCGTGCGGGAAGGTTCCATGAGTTCAAGGAGGCAACGTCCTCATGATGCGACGATTCTCATTCCTGATGCTTTTGATAGCGACGGCCGGCACGCCGTCTTTCGCCGGGGTTGTGAACCCCAACATTTCGGTGATCGGACAACCGTTCATTCATTGGACGGATGACTCGTCGGACCCGTCCCACGACCGGGCGGTGCTGGATCCCGGCGAAGTCGAGCTCATGTTCGACGCCTATCTGAATCCGTACGCCAGCGGCACGTTCGTGATGGCGCTCGGCGAAGAGGGGATGGAACTGGAGGAGGGCTACTTCCAGCTCTTCCGCGGACTCCCGGGGGGGCTCGCGCTCAAGGGCGGGCAGTACCGGCTGGGATTCGGCAAGTTGAACCCGGTGCATCCCCACGCCTACCCGTTTGCCGATCGCTTCCGCGTGCTCGCGAATTACCTCCCGGGCGAAGAGTCGTTCGACGAGCCAGCTTTGCAGCTTTCGGAACGAATTCCCGCTCCGGGCGAATTCTCGCTCATCGCATCGGCCGACTGGCTGCAGGGCGATTCCTTCCGGATCGAGCGGGAGCCGAGCGGGGCGGGCAACGATCCTCTGGTCTCCAGCGACGGGGACGACTTCGACGCAACACGCGCCGCCGTTCTCGGTCGCCTGTCCGGATTCGCAGGCATCGGTGACCGCTCCGGTCTCGAGGTCGGCGCCTCGGGGACGCAGGGTACCAACAACGTGGCCGCCGGCACCCACACCACGGTGTTCGGCGCCGACGCCAAGGCCAAGTTGTGGACCGCGCCGTCCGCCTATCTCGTCCTGCAGGGAGAATTCCTGCACCAGGAGTTGGAAGTCGCCGGCTGGGACTCGACCGCCGCTTCATACACAACCGACAAGGTCGCGTCCAACGGCGGCTACCTGTACGCAGACTACAATTTCAAGACACGCTACAACCTGGGCGGCGGCTACGAGCGTTACCAGGAGCCGATCGCAGATGGTCCATGGGACCAGGCCTTCAAGGCGTGGGTCGGCTTTGCCCTGCTCGAAGAGACCACCGCTTTTCGGCTGGACTGGGATCATTTTTCGCCCGGCACACCGACTGGTGCGACCGAGTCGCCCGAAGCCATCAACACGGTCACGCTGCGCGTGATCTTTTCCATGGGGCCGCACAAGGCCCACCAGTTCTAACAGGAGGCACATCGTGTTCAGTCGATCTCTCATAATCTGCACGCTCCTGGTCGGGCTCGCCCTTCCGGGCACAGCTTCGGCCAAGATCAAAGTGGCCGCCTCCATCAACGACCTCGCTTCGATTGCGAGCAGCGTCGGCGGCGACAACATCGAATGTTTTGCGATCTCAAAGCCGAACTCAGACGTCCATCGCGTGGACGTCCTGCCTTCGTACATGGTCAAGGTGTCGCGGGCGCAGGTCTATCTCAAGGTCGGCCTAGGCCTGGACCAGTGGGCGGACGGCATCATCGACGGTTCCCGCAACGAACACCTGGCCGTCGTCGATTGCGCAGAAAACGTGCCCGTGCTCGAAAAGCCCACCGGCGCGGTGACCGCCCTGATGGGGGACGTTCACCCGTTCGGCAACCCGCACTACTGGCTCGACCCGCGCAACGGCGGAATCATTGCGCGCAACATCGCCGAGGGACTGGCCAAGGTCGATCCGGATCACGCCGACGTCTATCGCGCGAACGCCGAAGCGTTCGCGAAGCAGGCGGAGGACGCGTACGCCCGCGACAAAGCCATCGCCGACGGCCTGCCCAACAAGGCCATGATCACGTACCACCGTTCGTGGTCATATCTCGGCAATGCGTTCGGAATTGAGATCGTCGGCGAAGCGGAACCGGTCCCCGGCATCCCGCCGACCGGCAAGCACCTCGCGGAGCTCGTCGGAATCGTGAAGGCACAGAAGGTTCCGCTGTTTCTACAAGAGCCGTATTTTTCCAACGACGCGGGTGAGTTCCTGACCCGCGAGGGCGGCCTCCGCGTGGTGGTCATGTCCCCGTCCTGCGACTCACCCGCGGCGGGGAGTTACCTCGCGCATTTTGAACAGGTGATAAACGCACTCGCGAACACGAAGAAAGGGTAATGAACACTCATGACCGAAGCCTTCGCGCTGCCATTCTTTCGAACCGCGGTGATCGTCGCCCTCGTGCTGGCGGGCATTCACGCGTATCTGGGTTTTCACATCGTCCGCCGCGGGGTTCTGTTCGTAGACCTCGCCCTTGCTCAAATGGCGGCGCTCGGGGTGGCCGTATCCGTCGCGCTTCACCTCGAACACAACGGGGCGGCTTCGTACCTGTTGGCCCTCGGGATGACGTTCGTCGGCGCGGCTGCCTTTGCCTGGCTGCGCGGGCGGTCGCGAAACATTCCGCTGGAGGCCTTCATTGGCATCGTGTTCGCCACGGCGCAGGCGATGGTGTTTCTGGTGCTGGAGAAGAGCCCCTCCGGCCCGGAGCACCTCAAGGAGACGCTCGTCGGGTCCATCTTCACCGTCGATCCGAAGCACGTCGCTCGCGTCGCGATGCTCTACGCTGCGATCGGACTCGTGCACATCCTTCTGCGAAAGCCGTTCTTCGAGATTACGAACGATCCCGTCGTCGCCGAGGCCCGCGGACGCCGCCTGTTCGTGTGGGACCTGCTGTTCTACGCGACCTTCGGGTTCGTGGTGACGTCGTCCGTGCAGATGGCTGGCGTGTTGCTGGTATTCGGGTTCCTCGTGATACCGGCGGTGGCCGGGCTGATCGCGACGTCGCGAACAGGCCCGGCGTTGGCCGTCGGATGGATCTTCGGCTTCGTCGCGAGCGTGGCGGGATTGATCGGCTCGGTGGCTCTTGACCTCCCCGCCGCACCGAGCATTCTCGTCACGCTCACGGGACTGTTGTGCATCATGGGGCTTGCTATCGCCTTGTTTCGGAGGCTGCGATCAGGGAGGGTCGGCAGCTGACCGTGGAACAGCGGTCGATTCGCCCGGTTATTACTGGCGCGTCAAAATACCGTACTTCCGGATCTTCAGGTGGAGCTGCTGGCGGCTGATGTCGAGGGCCTTGGCGGTGGCGGTGACGTTGTTCTGATTCTCGGCGAGCACCCGCCGGATGACGCGCTCTTCGAACCCGTCGACCTGAGCCTCCAGCGCGGCGGCCGATGGCTCGTCGGCCTGCGACTCACGCTGGCCTCCGCCGAAAAACCGCTCCAGGTCCCGGCTGTGGATGACACGGTCGTCGCCCCGGAACGCATACGCCGATTCCATCGCGTTCTTGAGCTCGCGCACGTTTCCGGGCCATCGCGCGTCGCGGATCATCGCGGCCGCATCGCGCGACAATCTGGGGTGGGGCTGTCCCTCTTCCTCCGCGAAGCGGCCCAGAAAGTATTCCGCCAGCGGAATGATGTCTTCGCGCCGTTCGCGAAGCGGGGGTAACGTGACGCGAACGACGTTCAGTCGGTGGTACAGATCCTCCCGGAACCGCCCCTTCTCCATCGCGCCCTTCAAGCCCTGGTTGGTGGCCGCGACAATGCGAACGTCGACTTTGCGCACGCGCCCCTCTTCACCCAGGCGCGTTATCTCGCCGTTTTCCAACACGCGTAGGAGCTTTGCCTGGATATCGAGCGGCATGTCGCCGATCTCGTCCAGGAAGAGCGTGCCTCCGTCGGCGATCTCGAACACACCCGGTTTGTCGTAGTCGGCGCCGGTGAAAGCCCCCTTGCGATGCCCAAAAAGCAGACTCTCGACGAGCGTCGCCGGCATGTTGGCGCAATTCTGGGCCGCGAACGGACCGCCGCTGCGCGTGCTCCTATCGTGGATCGCACGAGCGAGCACATCCTTGCCAGTACCAGTCTCCCCCTCTATCAAGACCGTGCTGTCGCGCGGTGCGATCGTCACCACGGTCTCAAAGACCTCGAGCATGCGCTTGTTCTTGCTGATCATGCCCGACATCGCAAACTGCCGGGAGAGCTGTTCGCGCAGCATCAGGTTCTGCCCCTCGAGCTGGTCGCGCTGGCTCCTGATCTCCCCGTGGCGGCGTGCATTCTCGACCGCCTGAGCGGCCTGGGCGCTGAATGCACGCAGCATCTTCCGATCCGTCTCTACAAACTTCGGGACGATACGCCCGCTGTCCGCGTAAATGACGCCGATCAGTTCGTTCTTGTAGACGAGCGGAAGGCACACGGCGGCAAGGATCCTCTGTTCGTGGATACTGCCGGTGGTGACGTGCTCGAGGTCGGTCTCGATGTACGGCTCGCGCGTATCGACGACCCCGTCGCGAATCGAGCGGCTGGTCGCCCGGGCGCTCTCTTCGTCCCAGTCCTGGTTGTCGCGCCGTCGACCCGTGAAGGTCGAAAAGGACCCGTCCGACTCGCGCAGCATGACGAATCCGCGTTCGCAACGGGTCACGCGGATGATCCCGTCCACGATGTGGTCGAGGATGTCCTTGAGGTCGAGTGTGGAAGCCAGCGAAACCGCCACGTCCAGAAGATCGTCGTAGCGGCGCTGGGGCTCGATCCCAGCCGTCGTGACGGGCGCCGGGATCGGCTCCGCGGGGCGCTTGGCCGTCCGCAACGCACTCTCCAAGACACGAAATTCGGCGAGCGGGTCCCGGGCGGGCGGGGCCTTCTTCGGCTTCCTGGGAGAAGAGGCCATCGCGTCGATTCTAGCACACCCGGAGAACGATGCGTCCGTGGCGTTCGGCGACAAAAAGAAGAGCCCGCGTTCTGCGGGCTCTTCTCCGCGTGAGTCTCCCCGGCATCTTACAGCCGTCGCCTCACGCGGGCTGCGAGCCACTCGAGTTCTGGTAACTTGGGCGCCGTCCGTTGCGGCAACCGCCAGGATTCGCTATCCTACGCGCTCCCGGCGGTGGCTCGGTCTCGGGACTACTTGCCCCAGGTGCTGTTGCCCCAGGTGCTGTTGCCCATGACACCCCAGATGCTCTTGCCAAACAGGGCCAGGACACCGAGGATCAGCGAGAAGTTCGAAAGAATAGTGAATCGCATGGCGTTGCCTCCCGTTAGTTTTCTCTCGTCGATTCGATCGGCTGGGGGATCGTTTCGCTTCGCTCCCGCTTTCGCCGCTTGGTTCCCTGTAATGGCAACCGGTGTACCATACGGGCGGATAATTCCGATCAATCTCCTAACGTGTTCGTTCACAGCGTGTTATTCCCGGTGGTGTGCGGAAGTCCCTCGTAGTTCCGCCCACGGACCTGGGGGAGATTGTAAGGATTTGCTGACAGGTAGATCTCGATGGTTCATCGGCATATCCTCGTAACAAGAAGTAACTAATAGCAATACGGAGTGTAAAATGAGCCTTACACCGGTATGTCGGGATTTCGGAACGGTTCCCACCCGTTGGGTCAGGTGCACCCTCGCCGCGGGGGTGCTTCTTCTCGGCCTGGTGGGAAACTCCGAAGCCCGGGAGATCTTCCCCTTCCCGATGACCTCGCGCGTGCTCGACAACGGCCTGACCCTGGTCATGGTGCCGTTCGACAGCCCGGGCATCGTCGCCTACTACACGATCGTGCGGGCAGGTTCCCGCAACGAGGTGGAGCCCGGCAAGTCGGGCTTCGCGCATTTCTTCGAACACATGATGTTCCGCGGCACCGATCGGTACTCGGGCCCCGAGTTCGGCGCCCTGTTCCGCCGGCTCGGCAGCGATCCCAACGCCTACACGTCCGACGACGTCACCGTCTACCACGCGCTGATCGGGCGCGACGGTATCGAGTCGGTGATCGACGCGGAATCGGATCGATTCATGAACCTCAAGTATTCCGAGTCCGACTTCAGGCAGGAGTCGAAGGCGGTGCTCGGCGAGTACAACAAGAACTACTCGGACCCGGAGAACAAGTTGTACGAGAAGGTGCGCGACACGGCCTACACGACCCACACCTACCGGCACACGACCATGGGATTCCTCGACGATATCCAGGCCATGCCGGACCAGTATGCGTACAGCCTCGAGTTCTTCCGGCACTTCTACACCCCGTCGAACTGCGTGGTGCTGGTGGTCGGTGACATCGATCCGGAGCGCACCTTTCAGCTCGTGAAGAAGTACTACGGGGCGTGGGCGGTGCCCCCGTTCCAACCCGACATCCCGGTGGAGCCGGCGCAGACGGAACCGAGGTCCGCGCACATCGACTGGCAGAACGCGACGCTCCCGTATGTCGCGGTCGCGTTCAAGATTCCCGCCTTCAGCGCCAGGACCCGAGATTCCGCCGCGCTCGACGTGCTCGCCGCTTTACTCTTTGACGAAACCAGCCCCCTCTACCAGGCGCTGGTCATCCAGGAGCAGAAGGTGGACGAGTTGAGCGTGTACGCGCCGTTTCGCCGGGACCCCGGGCTCTTCCTGGTGCTGGCGCGGGTCAAGGACGCGGCGGACGTCGCGATGGTCCGTGACCGCATCTACCAGACGGCCGACGAGGCGTCGCGGTCGACGGTCGACGCCGCGAAGCTGGCAGCGGTAAAGTCGAACATCCGGTATTCGTTCGCGATGAGTCTCGACACCGCCCGCTCGGTGGCGGGGCACCTGACCCGCTTCATCGGGCTCACCGGGGACCCGTCGAGCATCAACGAGATGTATCAGAGCTACGATGAGGTCACGCCCGACGATCTCAAGCGCGTCGCGGCCGCGTACCTCACCCGCCCCCGGAGCACCGAGGTCACCCTGTCGGGAGGTGCCCAGTGAAGCACCCGAGACTCCGGTGGCCCGCGAGGAAGCCACATTCCATGAAGGCCCTTTCCGCCCTGACCGTTTGGCTGGCGATCGCGTCCTCCCCTGCCGCGGCCACGATACCCACCGTGCTGCTCCCCGTTCCGTCGTCCCCTCTGGTCACGTTCCGCGTCCAGTTCGGCACGGGGGCCGTCGACGATCCGGCGGGCCAGCGTGGGCTCACCCGGCTCACGGCGTCGATGCTCTCGCAGGGCGGGACTCGAGCGTACTCGTACGAGGAAATCGTCCAGCGACTCTATCCAATGGCCTCGTCGGTGACGGCCTACGTCGACAAGGAGGTGACGACGTTCGTCGGGACCACGCACGTCGACAACCTCGAGGCCTACCTCGAGCTGCTCGTGCAGATCATCGTCGAGCCGCGTTTCGACCCGAGAGACTTCGAACGCATCCGCACCAGTCAGGTCAACTACCTCGCCAATTCGCTGCGCGGGTCGAACGACGAGGAACTGGGCAAACAGTCGCTCGGCGTCCTCCTGTACGGAGGACACCCGTACGGGGCGCCGAACGAGGGGCTCGTCTCAAACCTGGAGGCGGTCACGCTCGACGACGTGAAAGCCCAGTACGCCCGATGCTTCACGCGCGACAACGTGACGGTGGGACTCTCCGGCGGCTACCCGCCGTCGCTGGTGGAGCGCGTAACCCGCGCGCTCGAGAAACTGCCGGCCGGGCGGCCGGCCCGGAGCACACTCCCCGCGCCGAGTCCGATTGTCGACGTCGAGGTCCTCGCGGTCGAAAAGGACTGCATGGCGACCGCCATTTCGATCGGGTACCCGATCGACGTGACGCGTTCGGATCCGGACTTCTGCGCGTTGCTGGTGGCGAATTCCCACCTGGGCGAGCACCGCACGTTCAACGGGCGGCTGATGACCCGGATGCGCGAAGTCCGCGGCCTGAACTACGGGGACTACTCCTACATCGAGCACTTCGTGCAGGACGGCGGCTCCACCTACCCGCTGACGAACCTGACGCGCAGCCAGCAGTACTTCTCCATCTGGATCCGCCCCGTCCAGCACCAGCACCGTCACTTCGCCCTGCGCCTGGCGATCTGGGAGCTGGACCGGCTGGTGCGCGAGGGGATGACGCAGGAGGATCTCGACGAGACCCGCACGTTTCTCAAGAACTACAGCCGGCTGTGGGCGCAGGACCAGAGCCGGCGCCTCGGCTACCTGATGGATTCACGCTTCTACGGCACGAACGACTACCTGGCGACGCTACCCGCGAAGCTCGACGCGCTCACGCTCGAACAAGTGAATGCCGCGATCAAGCGGCACCTGCAATTCAGTCGGCTGCGGGTGGCGATCGTGACCCGGGGGGCGGACGAGTTCCTGAACGCGCTGATCACCAACCAGGCGTCGCCGATGACGTACGACGCGGAAGGGATTCCGGCGGACGTGATCGCCGAGGACAAGGCGATCGCGGTCTACAAATTGAATGTGAATCGCGCGGCGTCGAAGATCGTCGACGTCGAGGAGATGTTCAAGTAATCGGGCAGGCGACATGTCGGAGTCCGATATGTCGCCTGCCGCTTTCGTCCCCGCAACAGTCACTTCCCTCGGTATTGAATCCGCTCCAGCACGTCGCGGGCAACGTCGCCGCCGACCAGATACTTCACCACCGCCGCCGCGAATTCGATCGACGTGCCCGCCCCGCGGCTCGTGATCACGTTGCCGTCTTCGACCACCGCGGACTCCTCGTAGCGACAGCGCTTCATTTCGCCCGCGTGCGCCGGATGGCTGGTGGCCCGCCGCCCTTCGAGGATGCCGCACGATTCGAGGACGGTCGGCGCCGCGCACACCGCCGCCACCAGTTTCCCCGCGCCGGACACGGCGGACAACGCGCGGCGGACTTCGGCGCTCTCGCGCAGCCGCAGCGTTCCCGGCATTCCGCCCGGGAGCACAATCGCGTGCGCGGCGGCAAAGTCACAATCCTCGATCCGCGCGTCGCAGCGAAGCGTGATCGCGTGCGCGCCGGTGACCGTCGTCCCGCCGACCCCCGCGACCACGACCTCCAGCCCCGCGCGGCGCAGGATGTCGATCACGACCACCGCCTCGATCTCCTCGAAGCCGTCGGCCACCGGGACCACGACCCGTTTCACGCCGTCCTCCGCGGTTGCTTTTCCCCGATGCGGGTGTTATCGTGCGACATGCGCCTGGACGTACGACGCGCTCCCCACTGCACCGTCCAGGCATTCCGCCCCACCGATGGCCCGTCTACTCCGATCAAGGATTCGTGAATGTTCACAACCATTTCCAGCGTATCGCGTCCGCGCGCCGCGGCGCTCGTTCTGACGGTCGCGGTCGCGCTCGCCGGCGTTGCGTGCGACGACTCCACCACTCCGCCTCCGGCGCCGACCGGAATCGACATCGTCTCCGGCGACGCCCAGTATAGCAAGAAGGGAACGGAACTGGAGGAGCCGGTGACCGTGCAGGTGTCACTGCCCGACGGCGAGCCGGCGGCCGGCTACGACGTCCAGTTTCAGGTGATAGAAGGCGGGGGCAGCCTGTCCGCCGGGGCGGCGACGACCTCGGCCGATGGAATTGCGTCGGTACGCTGGACGATGGGGCCCGCCGTGGGTCTGAACCGCCTGCGCATTTCGCTCGCCGATAATTCGTCGCTGACAGCGGTGGCTTCCGCCACCTCGGGCGAGTTCTACTGTCCGGAAGAAGATCCCACCTTCGCGAGGAAATTCTCCACCGCGCACAATCTCTTCCTGCTCTCGCGGGATGCCGGCGCGCTGGAATCGGCCGGTGAGCCCGCGGCGGGCGTGGTCTACGTCGAACTCGATCTCGGCAACCTGCTCTTCGAGGCCACCGCATTCGAGCGCTTCGACGAGACCGTGTCCCACCAGGTGGTGGTACGCGACTGCGCGTTTGCGGCGAGCGGCGATTTCTATGCGACGCGCAACTCGGTGGGCAACGACGTGGTCAAGTTCGCGTCCAACGGTACGCCCTCTCACTTCGCCATGCAGGAGTCGAACTTCGGCTCCGAGATCGACGCCACGCCGGCGGGAATCCTGGTGGGGTGCGACGCCTTCGGGCCCTTCGTCGTCACCTGCCGGGACACGCTCACCCGCTGGACCGCCACGACCTACAGCGGCGTCTACCCGGACGCCGCCAACAACGACGCGGTGGCAACCAATCCGGTCGACGACGACCTGTATTTCATCTATCTAGGCGATCGCGCGCTGTGGCGGGTGCCGCTCGACGGCCTCACACCCACGGGCCCGCCCGAGAAAGTAGTCACGCTCGAACGCGACGAGGCGGACGGGGCGAGCGGGATGGTGGTCAACGACAGCGACGGCTCCATCTACATTCTGGTGGAATCAAGCGCAGTCAAAGCGATACTCAAGGTGACGCCGGCCGGGACCAAGACCGTCGAGTTCGATTTCTTCACACGGGGCGCGGGAGATGCGGCGGGCCAGCAGAGCGACCTGGCGATCGATCGCACGTACGACTTCCTCTATACGCTCGACACCCGGAACAACGTGATCCTGATCTACCAGCTGGCTACCGGACAGATGTCCGAACTGGTTTCGGTTGGCGATCCCAACGCGGCGTCAAACGCGTCGGCGGGCGAACGCGTCGGCTTGTCGGTGCTTCCGTAGCCGGGTCTCCCCGGCGCGCCCGTCAAACCAGCGTCACGCCCTGGCCGGGAACGATCTCACCCACGCGGTGCACGTCCAGCCCCGCGGCCTTCGCGGGCATCCGCGGCGCGTCGTCGGGCGACACCACGACCAGCATCCCCATCCCCATGTTGAATACGCGGTACATCTCGCCTTCCGCGATGTCGCCCTCGCGCATCAGCAGCGCAAAAATCGGCGGCGCCGGGCAGGCGCCCTTGCGAATCTTCGCCCCGCACCCGTCCGGCAGGATGCGCGGCAGGTTCTCCAACACACCGCCGCCGGTGATGTGGGCAAGGCCCTTGATGTGCACCTTGCCCGCGATTTCGCCAACCGGCTTCAAGTACGACCGGTGCACGCGGAGCAGCTCGTCGGCGACGGAGCACCCGAGCTCGTCCACGCGCGTATTCGCCTCCAGCCCCATCGCGTCGAAGACCACCCGTCGCGCCAGCGAATAGCCGTTGGTGTGCAACCCGTTCGACGGCAGCGCGAACACGGCGTCGCCCGCGACGATGTGCGAGCCGTCGATCACGCCCTTGCGCGCGACGATCCCCACGATCGTGCCCAGCCAGGTCGAAGTCCTCCCCGCGATACAGGCCGGGCATCTCGGCGGTCTCGCCGCCGATGAGCGCGCAGCCGTTCTCCCGGCACGCCCGGGCGAGGCCGGCCACCACGCTCGCCACCATCGACGGCTCCAGCGCGCCAGCGGCGATGTAGTCGAGGAAGAACAGGGGGCGCGCGCCCTGGACGAGGATGTCGTTCACGCAGTGATTCACGAGATCCTGGCCGATGGTGTCGTACCGGCCCACCGTGCGCGCCACCATCAGCTTGGTCCCCACCCCGTCCATGCTGCTCACCAGCACGGGCTCTTCGCAGTCGCGCGGCACGCTGAACAGCCCGCCGAAGTGGCCGATCTCCGAGAGAACCTCGGGCCCCCAGGTGTCCTTCACCAGTCGCGCGATCGCGCGCGTGGCCTCGTTCGCCTTGTCGATGTCGACGCCGGAGTCCCGGTAACGCATGTCAGAGCCTTTCCTGCAGCGATTCGTAGATGGCGGTGGTCGGGATCGCTTTCCATGATCAGGGGGAACGAATCCCGCCGGATCAGATCCAGCACCAGCTCCGTGATTTCGCGGTCGAATTGTTCGCCCTTGAACTTCTCGAACTGCGACACGACGTTCTCGACGGGGAGTCCTTTGCGGTAGGGCCGATCCGACGTCATCGCGTCGAACGCGTCGCAACAGAGAATGATCCGGGCGCCGATCGGGATCTGGTCCCCCGCGAGCCCCTCGGGGTAGCCGCCGCCGTTCGGCTGCTCGTGATGATAGCGCACCAGCACCGCGGCTTCCCGCAGAAACTTGAGATTCTCGACGATATCCGCCCCGATGGTCGGATGTTGTTTGAGAGTGAGAAACTCCTGGTCGCTCAAACGCTCTTTCTTGAGCAGGATCTCGTGCTCGATGGCGATCTTGCCGATGTCGTGCAGCAGCGCGCCGTACTCGAGGATCTCCAGGTCGCGCGCCGACAGGCCGAGCGCCCTCCCCACGCGGAGCGCGTAGCGCGACACCCGGTAGGAATGTCCGTGGGTGTAGGGGTCGTTCGCGTCGATGGCCGAGGTGAGCGCGGCGACGGTGTTGATGTGCGCTTCCTTCATCTCCACGTAGAGCTTGAAGGTGTAGCGCGCGAGGAAGATCGGCACCAGGAACAGCAGCAGCGTCCACATCCCGTACGCGGTGTAGACCAGCGCTATGATCGCCCCGATGGGGATGAACGCGAAGATGTGGAAGAACGTCCACATGTAGTTCTGTTTCCACACCTGGAAGGCGCGCTTGTGAGAGCGGAGCGCGATCACCAGGCTGATCGCGGCGGTATTCACCAGGTAATAGACGATGCTGCACGCCGCCAGCGGCACCAGGAACCGCGGCGAGTGCAGGCTCGTCCACTCGGGGGGAAACGACCAATAGCAAACGCCCGCGGCGCCGATGGTCACGATCAGCAGCGGGACGTTGAACGCGTACTTCACCGCGGCGCGCCGCTGGACGATGACCTCCGAGAAGAAGGACGCGATCGCCTCCACGAACACCGCCGCGGCCGGGCCGAGCAGCACGATCGCGGCGAGGTCAAGCGGGCTGGAAGCGTAGATCGACGCGCCGCCGCGCGGGAGCGTGATCTGCGCGGTGTCGGCGATGACGATCAGGAAGACGAAGAGCGCGACTTCGGGAAAGCGCTCCAGCGGGAAATCGCGGATCAGATACGCGAAAAAGAGGAACCCGAAGACGATGAACGAGAAGTAGTAGACCTTGAATCCGAGGGATGACTCTCCGAATTCATTTTTCAAGGTCTATTGAATCTTGTATTCGACGGAACTCTTGAAGTCGAGTTTGCCGATGACACGATTGACGGCGTCGAGGGTTGCGAACACCGCACTCTGCCCTTCGTTCTCCGACACCAGCGCGCAACCGACCAGGCTCTTCGTCCATCTGGGTCCGACCACGTCGACCCGCGCGACGATCGCCTCCGCGCCTCCCATCGGCACCTTCAGGACGCCACTCAAACACAGGCGGGTGGAGTCGTCAAGGAATTCCGAGACGGCGCGCAGCGTGGCCTCCGCCACCACCGTCCACGGCGCCGCCGCCACGTTGTCGGTGTGGCTGGCGCCGAACGCGGCGGCCGCGTCGCGGGAAAGCTCCACCTCAGCTCGAATCCCGTCGCGCGAACTCGACACGCTCACCGTGACGAACGCAAAGCGCGACGCGTGTTCCAGGATCGCGAACTCCTCGACCTGGCCGTCCGGGACGGGCGGTTGTTCCGCGTCGACGATCACGACGCCGATCTTCTTGTAGTCGACGTCGATGTTCATCTCCGCTTTGAGACACGTCTCCACGTCGCGCGCGACGAGCTTGGGCGACTTGCCCGCGTGGGCGACGACGTGCACCTCGGTGATCCCGCCGGCCGCATCGGTTTGAACGCGACAGGAGGAAATGCCGTGGATGCGCATCACCAGGGCTTCCGCCTGGCGCACGTCTTCCGGTGTAAGGTGTTGGGAGTCCATAAAATACACCAAACGGACCGGTAAGACGAGGGCGTCGCCGGTCCGCGCCAAAATTATACCATACCTGGAATCAGCAAGAATCCTTCCAGCCGGAAGGATGAGGCGCGGGTCGCGCCGGGGCGGGGCTCCCGCCACGCCTACTAGTAGCGGATCATATCGATGAGGCAGCCGCGCCGCTCCGCGATGACGCGCGGCGAAAGCCGACAGATGCCGTCGACCGAGAACGCTTCGACCGCGAAACTCGCCATCACGGTCCCCCAGGTGAGCGCCTGCGCCAGGTTCTCGCGACCGAGTCCGCCGCCGCGCGAGAGGTGTCCGAAAAACCCGCCCGCGAACGTGTCCCCGGCGCCGGTGGGATCGACGACGCTGGTCAGGAGCACGGCGGGAACGAACAGCGTCAGCTCCGGTCCGAACAGGACCGCGCCGTGCTCGCCCCGCTTGATGACGACGTACTTCGGGCCCATGCGACGAATGCTCTCCGCGGCTCCGAGCACGGTCCACTCGTCGGCGAGCTGCATCGCCTCTTCGTCGTTGATGAAGAGAATGTCCACGCGCTTCAGCACTTCGCGCAGCGCTTCCCGCGCGGTGTCGATCCAGAAGTTCATCGTGTCCATCGCGACGATGTCGGTGCCCTTCGCCTGGTTGAGCACCGAGAGCTGGAGTTTCGGATCGATGTTGCCGAGCAGAACGTACTTGGTATTGCGGTACGCGTCGGGGATGGTCGGGTTGAAGTGCTGGAACACGTTGAGCGCCGTCTCCAGCGTGTCGCGGTCCTTGAAATTCTCGCGATAGCGCCCCTTCCAGTGGAAGGTCTTGCCGGCCACCGACTCGATGCCGCGGACGTCCACCCCGTGGTCGTGGAACTTGCTCATGTGGTGGACGTGGAAGTCGTCGCCGACGATACCGACCACCTGCGGCTGCGAGAAGTAGCTGGCGGCGATGGCGGCGTAGCTCGCGGACCCCCCGAGCGCCATGTCGGCGCGGCCCTGCGGGGTTTCGATCGAATCGAATGCCACCGACCCCACGATCAAAAGCGGTCGGCGCGTTTCCTGTTCCATGCCTGGATCCATCCTCCGGGCGCTACATGCTGCTCGGGGCGCCCACCCCGAGCAGCTGCAGCGCGTTCTTCAACACGATCCGGGTCGCGCGGGCGAGGTCGAGCCGGGCCGCGGACACGACCGGATCGTCGCCGACGATGCGGCACACATGATAAAACTGGTGGAACGCCGTCGCCAGCTCCTGCGCGTAGGTCGTGAGCCGGTGCGGCTCGCGCGCCTGCGCCGCACCCGCGACGGTGCCGGGGAAATGCAGGAGGTGGAGCATCAACGTCCGCTCCTCGGGCTCGGTCAGCTTCGTCAGGTCCGACGTCCCGGCGCTCGACGCGACGCCCCGCTCCTCGGCGAAGCGCACCACGCTCGCGATGCGCGCGTGCGCGTACTGGACGTAATACACCGGATTCTCGTCCGACTGCTTGCGCGCCAGCGTCAGGTCGAAGTCGAGCGGCGAGTTCGCCCGCCGCATGAGAAAGAAGTACTTGGCGACGTCCACGCCGACGTCGTCGATCAGCTCGCGCATGGTGACGAACTCACCCGCGCGCTTGCTCATGCTGATCGGATTCCCCGCTTCGAGCAGGCGCACCCAGCCCACCATGATCACCTCGAACCAGCCGTCGGGCGCGCCGAGCGCGGCCATCGCGGCCTTCATCCGGGGGACGTGGCCGTGGTGGTCCGGGCCGAGGAGCCCGATGGCGCGGTCGAAGCCCCGGTCGAGCTTGTCGGCGTGATACGCGATGTCGGCGAGAAAATAGGTGAACTCCCCGTCGCTCTTCTGGATCACGCGGTCCTTGTCGTCGCCGAACGCGGTCGAGCGGAAGAACAGCGCCCCCTCTTCCTGGTAGGTGTGGCCGCTCTTGACCAGCCGGTCGAGCGCGGCCCGGACGGCGTCGGGATGGAGCGCCGACTCACCGAAGAAGCGGTCGAAGCGTGCGCCGTAGGCGTTCAGGTCGTTGCGAATGGTTTCGAGCAGGGCTCCCGCGGCGTGGCGGCCGAGGCTGGCGGAGCTTTCCCCCGGCCCGATCCAGCGCTGCGCGGTGGCGTCGTCCACGCCGGCCGCGATGTCCTGGAGGTAGGCGCCGGGATACTGGTAGCGCTCGATCGTCTCGCCGGGCGCGGCGATGCCGAGACGTTCCTGCAGCCGGAAGCGCAGGCTGTCCCCGAGCGCCTCGATCTGCTTGCCGTAGTCGTTGACGTAGTACTCGCCATGGGTGGTGTACCCGACAAAGTCGAGGAGATTGAGAATCGAGTTACCCACCGCGGCGGCCCGCGCCGATACGATCACCAGCGGGCCGGTCGGGTTCGCGGACACGTACTCGACCTGCACGCGGCGCCCCGCGCCGGTGTTCGATGAACCGTAGCGGTCGCCCGCCGCGACCGCGTCGCGCACGGCCGCCTGCAGGACGGGCGGCGCCAGTCGAAAATTGATGAACCCGGGGCGAACGGCCTCGACGCCCTCCACGACCTCGCGCGGGAACTCGACCGCTCCGGCGATCCGCTGCGCGATCTCGAGCGGGTTCTGCTTCAGCTGTTTGGCGAGCGACATGGCCACCGGCGTGGCGACGTCGCCGTGTGCGGCCTCCCGCGGTCGCTCGATGGGAATGTCGGTGTGGTCTCTTGAAGGGGCGCCCGCGGACCTGGAGTCAGAGTCGGCCAGACCGAGGCGACGCAGCGCGTCCGCGATGCCCTCGGCGATGGTCTCGTGCAGGCTCATCCCGCCGCCTCGGCCCCGGCGTCTTCGAGCCGCTCCGACGGGGCGTCGCCCCAGAGGCGCTCGAGCTGGTAGTAGTCGCGCACGTCGGGCTGGAAGATGTGGACGACCATGTCGATCATGTCGAGCAACACCCAGCGCATCGAGTCGTAGCCTTCGATGTGGTACACGGAGAGGCCCGCCTTCTGGCAGCTATCGATGATATGGTCCGAGATCGCCTTCACTTGCGCGCTGGATGACCCCGTGCATACGATGAAAAACCGGGTTACGTCCGTCACCTTGCGCAGGTCCATTACCCGGACGTCGGCAGCCTTCTTTTCGAGCGCGTAGCCGGCGACTTTGCGGGCCGCCGCCTTGGTGGCCGGCGCGGCGCGTTTCGACGTCGCGGCGCGGGCCGATCTGGCGATTCGAGGGGGAGTGTGGGTTTGCTTCACGTAGTCTCCGTCGTGCGATCGCGCCGGCGGACGACCGCCAGCGCGACCAGAGCGCTCCCAATATACAGCAAGCACAGCGGCGTTGCCATCAGTACCTGCGACACCGGGTCGGGCGGCGTGAAGATCGCCGCGGCGATGAAGATGATCACGATCGCGTAGCGCCACTGGCGCAGGAACGTCCGCGGCGAGACCAGCCCGGTGAGCGCGAGCAGCAGGATCACGATCGGCAGCTGGAAGACGAGGCCGAACGCGAGACACATCTGCGACACGGTCCCGAAGTACGCGCCGACGGTGATCAACGGCTGCACCCGCGGCGTCGCGTAGCCCAGCATGAAGTTGATGATCGCGGGGACGACGACGAAATAGCAAAACACGATGCCGGCGTAGAACAGGACCACCGAGCTCGCGACCACGGGCATGATCCGGCGCGCCTCGTTGCGAAACAGCCCGGGCGTCACGAAGCGCCACACACGGTAGCCCACCAGCGGGAACGCGGTGAGCCCGCCGAGCACGAAGCTCAACTTCGTGCGCACCGCGAGCGCTTCGGAGGGGGTGTTGAAGACGAGGTGGTCCACCGGCACGCCCCGCACGATCCATTCGAGTATGGAGCCGCTGACGAACCAGTAACCGATGGCCGGTATCAGGAGCGCGAGCACGGAATGGACGATGACGCTGCGCAGCTCGGCCAGATGGTCGATGAACGACATCTCGTGTGCAGGCGCCGCGCGCGCGGTGGATTCCCGAAGCGGCCGCATCGACGGGAGTCCTGAAACTACAGGAGTTCCTTCTCGAACGTGTAGCCGATGGTGGTCTCCATCGGTTCCCCCTCCGACTTGGACGGGACCAGTTGCATCTCGACGTCCATCTTGCCCTTGTACTTCACGACCAGGCCGGCCGCGGGGTCGAAGCAGAACTCGTACTTGCCCTTGCCGTTGCCCTTGACGTCGAACTCGCCCGCCGGGTTCATGGCCTTGCCCCCGAACACGCTCTCGATCGTCGCCGCCACCAGCGCGCACTGGCGGCCGCCCTCCTGCTTCATTTCCTTGAATTTGAATTGCGCGGTGGTGGTCGTCTCGATGCCACCGGCCTGGGTCTCCTTGACGTTGTCCCGGCTCCAGGTGCCACCCGGCGGAACTTTCTGCGCCGGGAGGTAGACGTACCAGTCCTTCACGATCGGCTCCAGCACGCTCCGCAGCTGGCTCCACACCTCGTCGTCGCCCACCGCCTTGATGTCGGTGACGTTGCCCTTGTCGTCCACCGCGAAGGTGACCGCGTTGCCGACCAGCTGCTCCCCGCGCGGGTCGGTCTCCATCTTGTCCGCCATCGACCGCGACATCTCCACCTTGTCGAACTTCATCTCCACCGCGTACTTGCCCGCGGCCGCCGACGCGCACTTCACGGTCACTTCCATGTCCCCGAGCTGGCTCATGGTCATGCCGTGCAGGTCGGCCTCCGCGTTGAAGCGAACGCGATAGCGTTGGCTCGCGCCCGCATCGAATCGGTGCGCGAACATGACGCCGTCTTCGGCGCCGATCGCAATCGCCGCCGCGCACAAACCGCCAACCACGATTCCCGGAGCGATTCTTCGAAGCATTGTCGCCACCTCCAGACGCCGCGCGGTTCTAGTCGCCGCGCTCCTTGCTCTGTCGATCGAGCAGCCCCCTGACCTCGCTCATGAATTGATTGATGTCCTTGAATTGTCGATACACCGACGCGAACCGGACGTAGGCGACCTCGTCGAGCGACTGCAGCCGGTCGACGACGAGATTGCCGATCTCCGTGCTCTTGACCTCGTTCCTGAACTTGGAAAACATGACCCCTTCGATGTCCTCGATGACCTTCTCCAGCTGCTCGCGCGACACCGGGCGTTTCTCGCACGCCTTGAGCAGGCCGGTCAGGAGCTTCTCCCGGCTGTATTGCTCGCGGCGGCCGTCCTTCTTGACCACCATCAGCGGCGCGCGCTCAATGTACTCGTAGGTCGTGAAGCGGAAGCTGCATTTCAAGCACTCGCGGCGGCGACGGATCGCCTCGCCCTCCTTGGTGGTCCGCGAGTCGACGACCTTGTCTTCCTCGAATCCGCACTGCGGGCACTTCATTCCGACACCTTCATCGCAATTCGGGGTACAGGGGGAATGCGTCGCACAGTTCGCGCGTCCGCGCGCGCACGCTCGCGATCGAGGCCTCGCTGGCCGGGTCCTCGAGCACGCGGGCCATCAACTCCGCGATGGACCGCATCTCCGGCTCCTTCATGCCCCGCGTCGTCAGCGCGGGGGTTCCCACCCGAACCCCGCTGGTTACGAACGGACTCCGCTGGTCGAAAGGGACGGTGTTCTTGTTCACGGTGATGCCGGCCGCCTCGAGCGCCGCCTCCGCCTTCTTGCCGGAGAGGTCCTTCGACGACAAGTCGAGCAGAAAGAGGTGCGTGTCGGTACCGCCGGAGACCACGTCGAAACCGAGCTCGACGAAGCGTTCGGCCAGCGTGCGCGCGTTGGCGATCACCTGGCGCTGATAGGCGCGGAATTCCTCGCCCATCGCCTCCTTGAAGCACACCGCCTTGGCCGCGATGATGTGCATGAACGGCCCGCCCTGCAACCCGGGGAAGGTGATCTTGTCGACCGCTTCGGCGTGCGCGGCGGGGGCGAGCACGAATCCGCCGCGCGGCCCCCGCAGGGTCTTGTGGGTGGTGCTCGTCACCACGTCGGCGTACGGTACCGGGCTCGGGTGCAGCCCGGCGGCGACGAGCCCGGCGATGTGGGCCATGTCGACCATGAGCAGGCAGCCCGCCTCGTCGCAGATCGAGCGCAGCGCCGCGAAGTCCCACCGCCGCGCGTAGGCGCTCGCGCCGGCGACGAACATCTTCGGCCGCTCGCGCAGCGCCTGCTCGCGCAGGGCATCGTAGTTCAAGACGCGCGTCTCCCGGTCCACCTCGTAGGGGACCACCTGAAAGAACATGCCGGAGAAATTCACCGGGTGCCCGTGGGTGAGGTGCCCGCCGTGCGACAGCGCCAGACCCATGATCTTGTCGCCCGGCTTGAGAAAGGCGAAGTACGCCGTCATGTTGGCCTGGCTCCCCGAGTGCGGCTGCACGTTGGCGTGCGGCGCGGCGAAGAGAACCTTCGCGCGCTCGCGCGCGAGATCTTCCGCGCGGTCCACCTCTTCGCAGCCGCCGTAGTACCGCTTCCCGGGATAACCCTCCGCGTACTTGTTCGTCATGACCGAGCCCATCGCCGCGAGCACGGGCAGACTCACGAAATTCTCGGACGCGATCATCTCCAGCGTCCCGTGCTGACGGCGCGCCTCGCCGCGGATGGCGGCGGCGATGTCGGGGTCGCTGCCCTCGAGCAGGCGGAACAGGTCGCTCACCGCCGGTCCTTTCGCTCTTCGTACGCCCGGATCTTGTCCACCCGCCGCGCGTGGCGGCCGCCTTCGAACTCGGTGGCGATGAATGCCTCCACGATTTCCAGCACGCGGGCCACGTCGTCCTGCTGCCACGCGCCCAGCGCGAGCACGTTGGCGTCGTTGTGGGCGCGCGCCAGCCGGGCACCCTCGGGGCTCACCGCCAGCGCGGCCCGGACCCCCGTGACCTTGTTGGCGGCGATGCTCATGCCTGCGCCGCTGCCGCAGATCAGGATGCCGCGATCGGCCGCGCCGGCGGCGACCAGTTCCGCCGCCGCGATGGCGAAGTCGGTGTAGTCGACACTCGCGTCGCTCCCGGTTCCGACGTCGACCGACTCGTAATGCAATTCCCGCAGCCGCTGCTTGATCCGCTCCTTGAGCTCGAAACCACGGTGGTCCGCGCCGATGGCGATCTTCATGATGCCCCACCGCGCGCCGGTCGCGACTTCCACCCGTCGAAACGCGAAAGCCGGGACGCCATCGATTCGACGCAATCGCGGATCAGCTGGTAGGTGCGCTCGTAGATCTCGAGGCCGCCGCCGATGGGGTCCGGTATGTCGCCGAAATGGTGATCGGAGAAATTGGTAAGCAAGAATGTGTAGTCGAGCGCCTCGGGTTCGAGCGTCCCGACGATCTCCCGGTGACGCGCACCCATGGTCACGACGAGGTCGGCGCCGCGAATCAGCGCCGGGGTCAAGAGCCGCGCGCGATGGCCCGTCAAATCGAGCGCGTGTGCCTGCCCCACCTCGATCGAGTACTGTGAGGCGAGAGATCCTTCCAGCGCCGACGCGCCGGCGGAGGAAATGTCGGCCCGAAAGTCGAGCCGATCGGGCAGAATATTCTTCGCGATGGCCTCGGCCAGGGGACTCCGGCATGTGTTCCCGGAGCAGACGAACAGAATCTTCTTCAAACCGGCCTTTCGGGCTCTACAACCGACCGTGGACCCACCCCGCCCGACGATCGCCGGAGCGCCACAACGCACGACACGGTCAGCGGTTGCACCGTCCGATCCGCGGGCAACAATACAAACAACGAGTTGACTTTGCAACCGATTCCGACTACTTAATTTCGGAATTCCCTGACACAACTCTACCCGGGAGGGCTCTCTTGATGAATCGACGGGCAGTTGCGCTCGCGGTCGCAACCGTGGTGTATTTGGCACCATTGGCGTCCGCGGAGCCGATCCTGAAGGCCCGCAAGTACCACGGACCCATCCCCACGTCGTCGCTGTCGCTTCGAATCGGGACGTTCGGCGGCGCGAGCAACGAAGAGATGATCGACTACCTCGACGGCGGCACCAAGCCGCCGTTCCCGATCCCGATCACCGACGATTTCGGCAACGGGCTCACGTTCGAAATCTGCTACCAGCACATGCCGCACCCGCGCTTCAGCGTGCGGGTGAACACCAGCCTGTCGCTCCTGAACTCCTCGAGCAGCGGGGTGTTCGTGCCCCAGATTCCCGGCGTGCCGGACACGATCCCGCTGCCGGCGCTCGACTACCAGCGGAAGTTCGACGTCCAGCTCTTCGTGGTAGAGCTCTCCGGTCTCTACCATTTCACCGACGCCGCGGTGAAGGAATTCCAGCCCTACGTCGGCGGCGGGTTCAGCCTCGGGTTCCCGCACGAAGAGTACACGGAGACCCGCGTCGACGACGAAACCGGCGTGCCGTACACCGACGAGATCCCGGGGATTCCGTCGCAGGCGGACGAATGGGGATTCAGCGCCGGCGTGCACGCGGTCATCGGAGCCGTCTACTACCTGACGAATCGGTGGGGGATCAGCGCCGAGGCGCGCATTCAGATGCTGGAGGGCAAGTTCGAACAGATCGCGGTCCCCAACGAGGACGGCGACCTCGAGAACGTGAACTTCGTGGTCGATTATACGGGGTTCTACCTCACGATCGGCGCCACCTACGCCTTCTAGCGCGGGCGCGGCTGGCCGGCGCCGAGCTCCTGAAAGAGAGGCAACAATGATCGAATCCGTCACGTCCCGCACCAGCCGACCCGCCGTCCGCGAGGACTGTCTGGTGCTGCCGGTCTATGCCGGCTCGCGCCGCCTGGGGCGAGAAGCCGCGCGGCTGGACCGTTCCCACACCGGCGCTGGCGCGCTCCTGGTAGCCGACACCACCTTCAAGGGCCGGCGCGGGGAAACGCGCACGGCCTCGATCAAGCGCGGCGCACGGCTCGTGCACGTGGTGGTGGTGGGACTCGGCGAGGCGGCACGAGCGAATTCCGAGGAACTCGCCGACGCCGGCGGAGCCGCCGGCCGCGCGCTCGCCACCCTGGGCGCCCGGTCCGCCGCCATCGCCATGGACGACGCGCGCGCATCCGCGCCGTCGTTGGACGCCGGCGCGATCGCGCACGCGCTCACCAAGGGGCTCGCGCTGTCGCTGTATTCGTACTCGGTGGGGGCTGCGCGCCCCGCCCGCCTGCGGCTACTGGTGCTCGTCTCCGACGCCCCCGCGCAGGAGCTCGCCGACGCCGTCAAGCGAGCCCGGTTGGTGGTCGGACTGATCGAACGCGTTCGCGACTGGGTCAACACGCCGGCGAATCGCCTTGGCACGGTGGCGTTCGCCACCCAGGCGTGCGCGCTGCTCAAGAGCCACGGCGTCGAATGCCGGTCCTGGGGACGGCGGGAAATCGAGCGGGCCGGCATGGGAGCGGTGCTCGCTGTGGCCGATGGGAGCCGCCAGGAGCCGCGTCTGGTGGTGGCCCACCACCGGCTGGCCGACCGCACGCTCCCGCTGGTGTGCCTGGTCGGCAAGGGCGTCACCTTCGACTCGGGTGGCATCTCGATCAAGCCGTGGGAAAAGATGCACGAGATGAAGAGCGACATGGCGGGCGGCGCATCGGTGGTCGCGGCCGTGGCGGCGGCGGCCGCGCGCAAGCTCCCGGTGCGGGTGGTGGGACTGGTGCCGTGCGTGGAGAACATGCCGGGAGGAGCCGCGTTTCGCCCGGGCGACGTGCTCACCGTCCATTCCGGCAAGACCATCGAAGTGCTCACGACCGACGCGGAGGGCCGCCTCATCCTCGCCGATGCCGTGTCCTACGCGTGCGCGCGCTATCAGCCCGACGTGGTCGTCGACATGGCGACGCTGACCGGGGGCGTCGTGATCGCGCTGGGGACACGGGTGGCGGGCATGATGGGGACTTCGCCGCGGGACCTCGACGACCTGCGCGAAGCGGGAGCGCGTTCGGGAGAGCCGGTGTGGCCGCTTCCGATGGACGACTACTTCTTCGCGAGCGTCAAGGGCGACATCAGCGACTACAAGAACTACGCCGGACGCGGCGGATCGCCGATAACCGGCGGGGCGCTGATCGGCGCGTTCGCGGGCAAGACACCGTGGGTGCACATCGACATCGCGGGCACGTCGTGGAACGAGCGCGGCGGTCCCTCGTACCAGTCCCCCGGAGCGACCGGCTACGGCGTCGACCTGCTGGTGCGTTTCCTGGAGATCGTGGCGGCGCGAGGCCGTCGTAAGAAGTAGAGCGAGTATCGCCGCGGGTGGCGCCGACGGGCGCCCGGGCGGCGAGCGAGTCTAGTGCGTAGGCGCGGACGAAGCGAGCCGCACCGGGCTGTCGGCGACAGGACCCGCGGCAGGAGCGCCGCTACGTCTTGCGCCAAACCACCTGCTCCTGCCGCGTCACGAACACCCAGAATCCCATTACCGCCGCGGCGTTGAGCACGATGAACGTCCACGACACGCGGAACACCGCCGCCATTCGCGCGGTGCGCAGCGGGGTCAGGTTCAGGATCCCGAGCCCGTAGAATAGAGTCTGCAGGGCGAACGCCACCGCGTACAGGGGGCCCGGCAGGAGCGCGCTCGTCACCCAGGCCGCCACGCAGAAGTACGGCACCACCAGGCGCGCCAGCTTGTGGGAGACGAACTGAAACAGCACCCGGTTGTGGCGGGGACTCACGAGGCGCGGTTCCATCGTCACCGCCTGGAAATTGCCGGCCAGCGTGCGAACCTTACGCGAGAACTCCCTGGCCGCGGTCGGCGATGACAGGTCGAACGCGCGCGCAGCGCGTATGAAAATCACCCGATACCCCGCTAGCACGATGCGCATCGGAACCAGAAAATCATCGAGCAGCGTGTGCGGAGCGAGCGGCGTGTAGAGCTCCTTTCGCACCGCGTAGATCGACCCGGTCGCCCCCACCACCGAGTCGACCGCGCTCTCGCTGCGGCGAATCAGCTTCTCGTACCGCCAGTAGAGCCCCACACCCTCGTGCACCTCGCCCACGCCCTCGCCGGCGAGGAGCACCAGCTCACCGCTGACCGCCCCCACCGACGGGTCGTGGAACACCGAGACCAGCTCGGCGATGGCATTGGGGCTGAAGCGCTGTCGCGCGTCGGCAAACACGACCACCGCGTGCGACGCGTTTGCCACCCCGGTGTTGAGGGCGGCGGCTTTGCCCAGCGCGACTGGCCCCTCGATCACGCGGACCCCGTTGACGGCGTGGAGGCGGGCGAGCTCCACGGTCCGGTCCGTCGATCCGTCGGAAACCACCAGAATCTCCACCAGGTCGCGCGGGTACTCCTGCGAGATCAGGTTCTCGAGCCGCGCGGAGATGTTCGCCTCTTCATCGCGTGCCGCCACCACCACGCTCACTGGCACGTGGCGATAACGCTTCTCCACGCGCCGCGGTCGCAGCCGCGCCCACGAAACGATGATGGCGGGATAGACGAGGTAGGTGTAGAGAACTACCCCGACGCTTACGAAAAAGAGCGCTCTCATGCGCGCTTTCCTGCTCGCGCAGCGCGCGCACGGCCATACACGCCCTCGCCGAGTATCGCCCTCGCCCACCCGAGCGAGCGATCACGGGTGTAGCCGGAGACCAGCCGCACACGATCGCCGCGCATCATCGCATCGAAGCGGCTCTCGGCCGTCGAGCACAGCACCGGCAGCCGGCGATACGCGAAGGCCGGTCGCGACGCATCGTTGTATCCGAACCGCGACGTCGACACGGCGCGATAGCCGAGCCGGCGCAGCCCCTCGCGGGTCCGAGCCGACCAGCGGCCGCCGGGAGGCGCGAAATGATCGACGGTCGCGCCGACGATCGCCTCGAGCCGCTCGCGCGACTCGCGCAGTTCGGCGTCTTCATCTCCCGCGGACAGGCTGGTGAGGAATCGGTGCGTCATCGCGTGGGAACCAATGTGCATTCCGGACGCGTGCAGTTCGCGCAGCATCGCGGTGGAAAGACCGCCGGCGGCGTCGATGCGCTCGCCGCAGACGAAGAACGTCGCTCGGAATCCGCGCTCCGTAAGCATCGGCAGCGCGTGCACGACGTCGCTCTCGTTCCCGTCGTCGAAAGTGATCGCCACCCACCCCCGCGGCACCGTCTGGCCGGACGCGAGGTGCTCGTGAACCTGGTGCATCGACACGCCCGTGGCGCCGGCGGCGGCGATGCGGTCCATTTGTGCGGAAAACCGATCGCGCGTCACCGACCAGGGCCGCTCGTCGGCGGCCGCGACCGGGCAGCGCGGCGACTCGATCCGGTGATACATGAGTACCGCGAAATGTCCCATCCCGATTGACTCCGTCCCCAGACTACCGCGGCCAGCACGAAAACGTCCATCGCCCGGTGCTCGTCCGATACTGCACTAGCAACTTGGGTACCATGCCGGGCCGCCGACGCAGTCTCCGCGCGGAACCTGGACGCGGTGCGTGTGGTATACTCAATTCCGCTGTAACGTCGGGAGTTTCCAGGCCACATGCCTATGCGATTCTGCGTTCGACTCATCGCCCTCGGCCTCCTGGTCGGCGGCACCTCCGTATCGGCGCGGGAATCGCTCCCGCGGACCCTCCGATACACGTTCTTCATCTCCGGCCGGCCGGCGGGCGCGTCGGAGATCCATGTCATCCGGACGAATTCGTCGCTGGTCTTCGAATCGACCATGCATGTCGTCCTCAACGGAAACACGGTGGAGCTGGCTTGCCGGACGGAGGCCGACCCGACCACGTACGAGGTCCGGAACTTCTCCTGTACCGGAACCAAGGCGGGGACGCCGGTCGCCAGCGTTGTCCACGTAAGCCCGGACTCCGTGTACGGAACCATCCTGTCCCGGGGGATCGAGGTGCCGAAGAAGAAACCCGTTCGAGGCCACGAGGTGGTCATTTTCGAGGACTGGGTGGTGGAGCTTCAGATCCTTCTGGCGCTGCGGCAGGAGCGAAGCCCGGGGGTCTCGACGACCTACCGGTTCATGTTCGCGAACTCCTTCCTGCCAGGCGACGCGCTCGCCGGCTATACCGGCGATGTCCTCGTCCAGGCGCGCGACCGGTCCATGCCCGCCCGCAAGCTGGCGGTCGGGATTCAGGGGGGGCCCCCCTTCGAGAGCCAGGTCGACTCCCGCGGCGTCCCCGTCTACCTGAATTTCCCCGGCATGGCAGCCGAGATCTTCCTGGACGAGTTTTTCGGGGACAATCCGCCAACTCGTTATCCCCCAGCTCCGAACCCTCCGGGTGACTCCCCCGCCGGTGGGGGCAGTCGGAATAACTAGCCCATTCGCTTGCGGTCGGTTAGCCCGTCAGCCCTCAAGCTCGTTATAAAGATAGGGCTCCTAACTTTTTGATAAATCATGGTTTGTACCGTACGGACGCCATGAACTACGGGTCACCCCCCAACAAAGGCTTTGACACGCCTCCCACCCGGCGTTTACGCTTATTGGGTCCTATATTGCACCTCCGATTGCGGCCCGCCGGTCACCCGTCGGGCCGGTGCTTTAAGGGGACCTGGACGGAAATATGAAGCTGCATACCGAACTCAATCGCTTCTTCTGGGGTCTACGGAACGGCGCCTTCGGCTTCTACTTCGCGGGTGGAGCCCGGGCCGGGGCCGCGCTGGCCCGGGCGTTTTCGCCCGTTTCCCGCGCGCGGCCGCGGAGCCGGAGCGCCTGGATCGTGGCTGCCCTGGTGGTCGCCGCGCCGCTGGCGCTCGTGATCGCTGAAGGCTCCCGCTCGCTCCGTGAGGCCACGCTGCTGACCTCCCCGGCGGGGACTGAGGGCGAGGTGGCCTCGCTCCGAGGCGCCCTGGGGCGTTACTACGAGCAGCGCGAGTCGGGCGCGGCGTTGGGCCGGGAGTTCGCGATCCACGTCAGTGTGTCCGGCTACACCAGCCGGATCTGCGAGACCGACAGCACCCCCTTTATTACCGCCGCCAATACCCTCACGCGGCCGGGCGTCGTGGCCCTCTCGCGCGACCTCCTCAAGCGGTACACGCCGGGGGCCCCCTTCGACTTCGGCGACGTCGTCCACCTCGCCGGCATCGGTGATTTCGTGGTCGAGGACGCCATGGCGGGCCGCTGGCAGCGCCGGGCGGACATCTGGTTCCAGGGCCTCGCCGAGGCGAAAGCCTTCGGGAGACACAGACTCGTGATGACGGGACCGTACGGTGCGAACGACGGCTACGACTTGAGCCGCGCCCGGCGCAACGCCCAGGTGGCGTCCGTGAGGGCGGGGGCGGCTCCTTGAATGTGGCGGTGATCGGCGCGTCGAACGACCGCGAGAAGTTCGGCAACAAGGCCGTGCGCTCCTACCGGGCGCACGGCCATCGTGTTTTTCCGGTCAACCTGCGCGAGCGCGAGATCGAGGGACTGCCCGCCTTCCGATCCATTTCCGACATACCCGTCGCGCTCGACGCCACGCTGGTGTACGTCCCGCCCCACGTCACCCTGAAGCTGCTCGCCGAGATCGCCCGCAAGGGACCAGGTACGCTCTACTTGAACCCCGGTAGCGAAGACGACGACGTCGTGTTACGAGCCCAGGAACTGGGCCTCAAACCTATCCTCGCGTGCTCCATTCTCGCCATCGGAGACAGCCCCGCCAAGTACTCCTGACCGCCGTTTGTACGCGCCGTCTGGCGCCGCACACCGGGTGGTTTTGCTTGCGTCGGCGCTCGGGCTGAACGTATGATGCCCGCGTCCGGACGGGGGCGGCGTCGCCGCAGCGCGATCACCCGCCCTGTCGCATTCCCACTGCCCGCGAGGTTATTCCGCCAGGCTTGAGCGGCCGGCAGCTTTCCGGCCCGCGGCCAAGTACCACATGAGGGTTCGAGAAGGAGTCCGCACGTGAAGGAATTCGACGTCGCCATCATTGGCAGCGGCCCGGGCGGCTATGTGGCGGCCATCCGGGCGGGAATCGTGGGCCTCAAGACCGCACTGGTCGAGAAGGATCCGTTTCTTGGCGGCACCTGTCTCCATCGGGGCTGCATCCCCACGAAGGCGCTCCTCCATACCGCCGAGGTCTACGACGGGATCAAGAGCGCGAGCAGCATCGGCATCTCCGCCAGCGGAGTGGCGCTCGACATCCGCCAGGTGCACGCGCACAAGCAGTCGATCGTCGACCGGCTCGCCAAGGGCATCCAGTTCCTGATGAAGAAGCGCAAGGTGGAAGTCTTCACCGGATTCGGGAGCTTCGTCGACCCCACCACCGTCAAGGTGGTGGGCGCGTCCGGCACCGAGACGATCCGCGCGAAGCACGTGATCATCGCGACCGGGTCCACCCCCGCGCACCTTCCCCACCTCAAACCGGACGGCAAGGCGATCATCGACAGCGACATGGTGCTCGCGATGGCCGAAGTGCCGAAGAGCCTGGCCGTCATCGGCTCGGGCGCGGTCGGAACCGAGTTCGCGTCCGTGTTCGCATCGTTCGGCACGCAGGTGCACCTGATCGAATTGCTCCCGCGCCTGCTCCCCATCGAGGACGAGGACTGCTCGGCCCAGCTCGAGCGTTCGCTGAAGGTGCGCGGGATCGAGTGCTACACCGCGACCGAGGTGACCGAGGCCAGGGTACAGAAAGGCAACGTGGCGCTCACCCTGAAGAAGTCCGGCCAGGCGACCACGCTCGAGGTCGAGAAGGTGCTGGTGGCGACCGGGCGCAAACCGGTGCTCGACGGACTGGGCCACGAAGCCGTCGGCGTCAAGATGAACGGCCGCTTCATCGCGGTCGACGAGTACATGCGTACGAGCGTCCCCAACATCTATGCGATCGGAGATGTCATCGCGTCGCCGGCGCTGGCCCATGTGGCGTCGCGCGAAGGCACCCTCGCCGTCGACCACATCGCGGGCCGGCACGTGCAGACCATCAACTACCTCGCGGTGCCGAACTGCACGTACTCGCATCCCGAGGTCGCCAGCGTCGGGCTCACCGAGCGCGCCGCGCGCGAGAAGGGCTACGACGTGCGGGTCGGCAAGTTCCCCTTCTCGGCGCTGGGTAAAGCCATGATCGTGGGCGAAACCGCCGGCTTCGTGAAGATCGTCGCCGACAAGCGCTACGACGAGGTGCTCGGCGTGCACATCATCGGTCCCAAGGCGACCGAAGTCATCGCCGAGGCGGCGCTGGGCATGAAGCTCGAAACCACGGTCGAGGAACTCGCGAACTCGATTCACGCCCACCCCACGCTCGCGGAAGCGATGCTGGAGGCGGCGCACGCGGTCTACGGCGAGGCCATCCATGTCTGAATACACGATCTCGGCGCCGGACACGCTCACCCTCGACCGCACGGGTTATCTCGAGCTGTATTATTTCATGGTGCTGAACCGGAAGCTCGAGGAGCGGCTCGGCATTCTGTACCGGCAGAACAAGGTGGTGGGAGGACTCTATTCGAGCCTCGGGCAGGAGGCGTGCTCGGTGGGAAGCGCGTACGCGCTGGAGCGCGGCGACTTCCTGGCGCCGATGATCCGAAACCTGGGCGCGATGCTCGTGCGCGGGGTGAAGCCGGTCGACGTGATGGCGCAATACTGCGCGCGCGCGATCGGGCCCACCGGGGGCAAGGACCTGAACCTGCATTTCGGCTGGATCGACCGCGGCATCATCTCTCCGATCAGCATGCTCGCTTCCCTGGTGCCGGTGATGGCGGGCATCGCGCTCGAGATGAAGATGAAGGGCAAGAAGAACATGGCCATCACCTACGTCGGCGATGGCGCAACCAGCACCACCGACTTTCACGAGGGCATGAATTTCGCCGCCGTGCAGAAGGTGCCGCTCGTGGTCGTCGTCGAGAACAACCTGTGGGCGTACTCGACGCACGTGTCGCGCCAGGCGAACGTGGTCGACCTGGTCGTGCGCGCGGAGGGCTACGGCTGCTACGGAGAGATCGTCGACGGCAACAACGCGCTGGCGATGCTGGATGCGACCCGGCGCGCGCGCGCGCGTTGCGTGGCGGGCGGCGGGCCGGTGATGATCGAGGCCAAGACGTTCCGCCGCAAGGGTCACGCGGAGCACGACGACGCCGGCTACGTCCCGCAGGAGCAGCGCGCGGAGTGGGAAAAGAAGGACCCGATCGACGCGTACCGCCGTTTGCTGCTGGCGCGCGGCCTGGTCACCGGCGAGCCGGAGATCGCCGAGATCGACGCAAAGATTACTGCTATACTGGAAAACGCGGCGAACGTGGCGCTCGCCGCCCCGTTTCCCGATCCATCCACGCTCATGGAGAACGTCTATGGTTGAACGTCAGGCCGTTCCCGTTCGCACGCCGCGCTTTGCCCACGTCCCCGACAACGGCACGAAGCTCAAGATGCTCCACTTCATGAAGCTCGTGCGCGAGATCGAGGATCGCATCGAGCGCAAGCTCTATCGCCAGGGCCGGATCGTGGGCGGCGTGTACGTCGGCCGCGGGCAGGAAGCGATTTCCGTCGGCACCGCGATCCACATGGAGAAGGACGACGTGGTGGCGCCGTCGCACCGCGACATGGGTGTGTTCCTGATGCGCGGCATTACCCCGCGCCGCATCGTCGCGCAATACATGGGACGCCGCACCGGCCTCACCCGGGGGCGCGACGGCAACATGCACATGGGCGACATGGACTACAACGTGATCGCGTTCGTGAGCCATTTGGGCGACAACGTCCCCGTGGCCGCCGGTGCAGCCCTGGCGTTCGTGCAGCGCGGCGAGAAGCGCGTCGCGCTCTGTTATAACGGAGACGGCGCCACCACCCGTGGCGACTGGCACGAAGGGCTCAACCTCGCCTCCGTGCACAAGCTTCCGGTGGTGTACTTCATCAACAACAACCAGTACGCATACTCCACCCCGATGGAGCTGCAGATGGCGATCCCCGACGTGGCCATACGCGCGGGCAGCTACGGCATTCCCGGCGAGATCGTGGACGGCAACGATATCGTCGCCGTCTACGACTCGGCCAAGCGCGCCATCGACCGGGCGCGCGCGGGGCTGGGCCCATCGCTCGTGGAGTGCAAGACGTTTCGCATGACCGGGCACTCCGCGCACGACGACGCGGGCTATGTGCCACCCGAACTGTTCGAGGAGTGGCAGCGCAAGGATCCCATCCTGCGCTTCGAGAAGGCGCTCGTCGACGAGGGCGTGCTGACACCGGCGCGGATCGAGGAAATGCAGAAGGAATGCGCGGCGATGATCGACGACGCGGTGGACTGGGCCGAGCAGCAGCCCTTCCCCGCGCCGGAAGAGGTCACGCGCGACGTCTACTACGAGGGCAAGTAACCGAGGAGCATCGCATGCCAGTGACTACCTACCTCGACGCCATCCGGGATGGCATCTGGGAAGAAATGGAGAAGGACGACCGCGTCTTCGTCCTCGGCGAGGATGTCGGCATCTACGGCGGCGCCTTCAAGGTTACCGAAGGGAATGCTGGACCGCTTCGGGCCGATGCGCGTGATCGACACGCCGATCTCGGAGTCGGCCATCGTCGGCGCGGCCATCGGCGCCGCCCTGATGGGCATGCGACCGGTCGCCGAGATGCAGTTCATCGATTTCATCTCCTGCGGCTTCGACCAGATCGTCAATTTCGCGGCCAAGTGCCGCTATCGCTGGGGCGCCGGCGTGCCGATCGTGGTGCGCGGCCCCTCCGGCGGCGGCGTGCACGGCGGCCCGTTCCACTCGCAGAACCCGGAGAGCTACTTCTTCAACGTGCCCGGCCTGAAGATCGTGTGCCCGTCCACCGCCTACGACGCCAAGGGACTGATCAAGGCGGCGATCCGCGACCACGGACCCGGTGCTGTACTTCGAGCACAAGTTCCTCTACCGCCGAATCAAGGAAGACCTGCCGACGGACGATTACATGGTCCCGATCGGCAAGGCGGCGCTGCGGCGCGAAGGCGACGACCTCTCGATCATCACTTACGGCGCGATGGTCTACAAGGCGCTCGAGGCGGCGGAAGAGCTGTCGAAGACCGGACTCGACGTGGAGGTTCTCGATCTGCGTTCGATCCTGCCGTTCGACGAGGAGGCGATCCTCACCACCGCGAAAAAGACCAGCAAGGTCATCGTTCTGCACGAAGCGACGATGACGGGGGGACTCGGCGGCGAAGTCGTCGCGCGTATCGCCGAGAAGGCGTTCGAGTACCTGGACGGACCGATCGTGCGGATCGCGCCGCCCGACACGCCGGTGCCGTACAGCCCGACGCTGGAAGAGGCATTCCTCCCGCAGACCAGGGACATCGTGGCGGCGGCGCGCAAGCTGGCCGCATACTAGCGGGTGGCACCGATCCGGGGCCCCCGCGGGCGAAACCCCGTGGGGTGGATCGGTGACAGGACCCGCGCGGTAGAAAGAACCACGGAAAGGAATAGACGATGAGTGTCGATGTGATCATGCCCCAGATGGGCGAGAGTATCGCCGAGGGGACCATCGTGAAATGGCTCAAGAACATCGGCGAGAACATCGACCGCGACGAGCCGCTGTTCGAGATTTCGACCGACAAAGTCGACGCGGAGATACCGTCGCCGGCGGCGGGCGTGCTCCTCGAGATCCTCGTGCCCGAAGGCAAGACCGTCGACATCAACACCGTCGTCGCGCGCATCGGCCAGGCGGGCGAAGCGCCTCGCGCCTCGGCGCCGAAGACGGCTCCCACCCCGGCCCCGTCTCCCCCGCCTGCCGCACCGAAACCGAGCGCGCCCGCTGTGGCCCCGCGGCCGGCGTCGGCTCCCGCCCCGGCGCCGGCTTCTGCGCCGGGTGCCGCGGCACGCGGCGGCATTCGGTCATCGCCGGTCGTACAAAAGATCGCCGCCGAGCACGGCGTCGACGTCTCCCTGGTCGAGGGAACCGGCGAAGGCGGCCGCATCACCAAGAAGGACATCATGAGTTACCTCGAGTCGGCGTCGACCGCTGCGGTTCCGGTCGCGGCGCCACCGGTCGCCACGCCCGGCACGGCTCCGCGGCCCGCGGCGCCTGCGCCCACCGCGCGCACCCAGGTGTTCGCGGCGGGTCAGGACGAGGTGAGGGAGCCCATGAGCGTCATGCGCCGGAAGATCGCCGAGCACATGGTGATGAGCAAGAACATCTCCGCGCACGTCTATACTATTTTCGAAGTCGACATGAACGAGGTCGTGAAGCGGCGCGACGCGCTCAAGCGCGAGTTCGACGCCGAGGGCGTCAAGCTCACCTTCCTTCCCTTCTTCATCGAGGCGTGCATCCGCGGGATCAAGGAATTCCCGATCATCAACTCGAGCGTCGACGGCGATACCATCGTCTACAAGAAAAACGTCAACGTGGGCATCGCGGTCGCGATCGAGAACGGGCTGATCGTGCCGGTGATCAAGGGGGCGGATCAGATGAACTTGCTCGGCCTCGCGAAATCGGCCGCCGACCTGGGCGAGCGCGCCCGCACCAAGCGCCTGATCCCCGACGACGTCCACGGTGGCACCTTCACCATCACCAACGTGGGCGTGTTCGGCGGCGTGGTCGGGCTCCCGATTATCAATCAGCCGCAGGTGGCGATCCTGGGGATCGGCACGATCGTGAAGCGCCCGGTCGTGATCGACGACGCGATCGCGATCCGCCCGATCGTCTACATCTCGCTTTCCTACGACCACCGCATCATCGACGGCGCCGACGCCGCGCGCTTCCTCACCGTGGTCAAGCGCGAGCTGGAGAAGCCCACGCCGGCGTAGGCGGGCGACCATGACCCCTCGCGTCAAGAGCAGCGTGTGCCGGTCGATCGATCTGGGACTCGTCCCCTACGAGGAGGCGTTCGCGGTCCAGAAGCGGGAGGTGGAACGCCTGCAACGCGGTGAAGGCGACGACGTGCTCCTGTTCGTCGAGCACCCCCACGTGATCACCGTCGGCCGCAACGCCAGCGGCAGTGCCATCCTGGCGGACCGGCGGGCCATCGAGGCCCGGGGCGCGCGCGTGGTGGCGACAGACCGCGGCGGCGACGTGACCTACCACGGCCCGGGGCAGCTGGTGGGGTATCCGATCGTGCGCCTGGAACCGGTTCGCCGCGACGTCCGCCGCTACGTCCACGACCTCGAGGAAGTGCTGATCGACGCGCTGGCGGACTTCGGCGTGTTTGCCGGCCGTCACCCCGAACACCGGGGCGTGTGGGTGCGCGAGCGCAAGATTGCGTCGCTCGGTATTCGCATCTCGCGCTGGGTGACCTGCCACGGGTTCGCGCTCAACGTCAGCACGGACCTCTCGTATTTCTCGCTCATGAATCCGTGTGGCATCGCCGGGTGCGCGATGACGTCGCTGGAACTGGAAGCGGCCACCACCGTCTCGCTCGCCGCCGTGCGCGAGCGCGTGGCGGTCCACTTCGGCGCGGTCTTCGGCCGCCGCATGGAGGAGGAGTCGATCACGAATGTCAACTGACGCGTGCGGCACCCGCCCACCCCGGCCCGAATGGTTCAAGATCCGGCTGCGGACCAACGACGAGTACAGGCTGGTCAACCAGCTGGTATCGTCTTTGAATTTGCATACCGTGTGTCAGGAAGCTCGCTGCCCCAATATCTACGAGTGCTGGGGTCAGGGCACCGCGACTTTTATGATCCTGGGCGACGTGTGCACGCGCCACTGCGGGTTCTGTTCCGTGATGAAGGGCAAGCCCGGCCCGGTAGATCCGCTCGAGCCCGAGCACGTCGCAGACGCGGTCCAGCGCCTGCGTCTCTCCTACGCGGTGATCACCTCGGTCGACCGCGACGACCTGCCCGACGAGGGCGCGGGACACTTCGCGCAGACCATCGCCGCGGTCCGGCGCCGCACGCCGGACTGCAAGGTCGAGGTTCTGATCCCCGACTTCAACGGCCGCAGGGAGCTGCTGGAAGTCGTGCTGGACGCCCGCCCGGAGTGCCTCGCGCACAACATCGAAACGGCGGCGCACCTCTACCGCCGCGTGCGTCCGGTGGCGGTGTATGAAAACACGCTCAAGATCCTCGAGCAGGCGGTACTCTACCGCGACGAGCGCGGCCTCGACATGAGGGTGAAGTGCGGGATCATGGTGGGGCTGGGCGAGACCATGGAACAGCTCCTGGACACGCTTCGCGACATCGCCCACACCGGCTGCGACATCATGACGGTCGGCCAGTATCTCCCCCCCAAGAAGGCGGCGCTGCCGCTGGACCGCTATTACTCGCTCGAGGAGTTCGCCGCGATCCGCGAGGAGGGGCTCAAGATGGGCTTCCGGCACGTCGAATCGGGCCCGCTGGTCCGCAGTTCCTACCACGCCAGGCAGCAGATCGAAAGCACGCGCTAGCGCTCCCCCCCGGAGCGATCCACCCGCCCGCTTCGTGCAAGTCCACACCACCCGTCGATCCACGCCGCGGCCTCATGCGCGACGACGCGAGCGCATGAGGCGCACCTCGTCCACGGCATAGCCTTTGCAGCCTTGGCCATGCCTTCAAACCCAGGCGAGGAGCGACATGGCCACCACGACGCGAGCGGTTTCCTTACGTGAGCTAGTTTCCTTCGGCGACGTCGCCGCGGAAGACGACGCCGTCCTTGAATACTTCCTCACCACCGACGCGGTCACCCGCATCAAGAACGGCGAGGTATTCCTCGTCCTCGGGCGAAAGGGCGCGGGAAAGACCGCCCTCGTGCGCCACTTTGCGGAAGGAAACGGCAAGGGGCTCTCGCGGTCGCTGAACCTCGCCGGCTACCCGTGGGCCGTCCATGCGCAGCGCATCGACCGCGGCTCGTCCGACGTCGAGGCGTACGTCTCGTCGTGGCGGTACCTGATCGCGGTCCAGCTGGCGGCGCTGGCGCTTTCGCGCACGCGCGGCGCCACCGACGAGAGTGCGAAGGCCATCCGGCAGTTCCTCGCCGACAACTATGGGGGTGAGTCGCTCGAGCTCGACGACGTACTGCGGCCGTCCAAGTTGCGGCTGTCGAGCATGTCGTTCGAGCCGCAGGTGTTCGGCTGCAAGCTCGGCGGGATCGCGCTCGACCGCAACGCCAACGATCTGAAACTCGGCACCGAGCTGAACGCGCTCTCCGACATGCTGCTCGCCGCCACCGCCAAGCTGGCGCGCAAGGCGGGTGCCCCCTCGCTCATGCTCCACTTCGACGAACTGGACCAGGGGATATCGACCCTCACCGAGGAGCGGGCCCGTATGCTCGCGGGGCTGGTGCTGGCGGTGCGTTCGGTCCGGCAGAGCTCGCGCGACGGCGGCGTTCCTCTCAAGCCGGTCGTGTACCTGCGGTCCGACCTCTGGAACAAGCTTTCGTTCTCGGACAAGAACAAGATCACCGAAAAGCTGGCGCTGCGGCTGGAATGGGACAGCGACTCGCTGCTCGAACTGGTGTCGGCGCGGCTGCGCGCGAAGCTCGGCCCGGCCGCGCGCTGGGAGACGATTACCAGCAACGAACAGCTGAAGAGCTCGAACAACAAATGGAACTTCATCCTGTCGCGGACGTTCTTGCGCCCGCGCGACGTCATCAAGTTCCTGAACTCCGCGCTCACCGAAGCCCGGCGCCGCGACGACGAGCCGCTGGTGCTGGGCAACCCGGACGTCGTGAACGCGCGCGAGGCATACTCGGCCTACCTCAAGGCCGAGCTCGACGACGAGATCATGGCGCACTGGCCGCACTGGGGGGAAGCCCTGCAGGCGTGCTCGGCGGTCAGCACGATGACGTTTCAGCGCGAGGAGTTCGCGCGCGAATACGAAGAGCGCCGCTCGAGCGCCAACACCACGGGCGCCGACGAGGCGCTCGAGATCCTCTACCGGTTCTCGGTCATCGGCTACGAGCGCCGCAGCGGGTACGGGGGCAGCTCCTGGGCCTTCCAATACACGAACCCCGAGGCGGGCTGGGACAGCCGCGCCGCGCGCTTCAAGGTTCACCTGGGACTGAAGGAATTCGCGAAGCTGCGCGAGGAGTAATCACTGCCTCGCGGCAATCGGCGCGAGAAACGGATTCCACTTCTTCTCTTCGCCGATGGTGGTTTCCGGCCCGTGGCCGCAGTACACGATGGTGTCGTCCGCCATCGGAAGAAATCTCTCCAGCGTCTTCATCATCTGGCCGTGGTCCCCGCCCGGCAGGTCGGTTCGCCCGATGCTCCCCTGGAAGAGCACGTCGCCCACCACCGCGCGCGGCGGCTTCTCGTCCTGAAACACCACGATGATGTGCCCCGGGGTGTGGCCGGGCATCAACATGATTTTGCCGCTCATCTTTCCGATGTGGAGGGTCTCGCCCTCTTCCAGATAGCGATGGATGGGAACCACCCGTGGCGCCGGCAACCCGAACAGCATCGCCTGCTGGCCGACCCGCTCGTAGGCCAGGAGCTCGGCCCGGTGCATGAACACCGGCACGCCCAGCGCGTCGATCACGCCGGCCAGCCCCGACACGTGGTCGAGGTGCGCGTGCGTGTTGACGACCGCCTTTACCCGGACGTCCATCGCACGCACGGTCTCGAGGATCCGCTCCGCCTCGTCGCCGGCGTCGAAAATGACCGCGTCGCGGGTTTCACCGCACGCCACGATGTGGCAGTTGCTCTGGAATGGCCCGACGGTGAGCGATTCGATGAGAAACATGCGGTGAGAATAGCACACTGACCGCACCGATCGGGCGGAGATAACGGCCGAGCGGGTGACGCCGACGGGCGGCAGTACCCGGGGTCGTCGAGCGAGTAGCGAGTGCGCAGGCGCGGACGAAACGAGCGACGCCCCGGGCTGGCGAGGCGGCAGGACCCGCGAAGCGAATGCCGACCGTGTGCTATTCTCCCCCGCAATGGCGATGCTCAAGAACTCCTTCCAGTGGTCCGTCTCACGCGACCGCACGTTTCGCGAATGCCCGCGCCAGTACTGGTTCAACCACTATGGCTTCTGGGGCGGCTGGGAATCCGACGAAGACCAGCGCACACGTGAGATCTACACCCTCAAGCAGCTCCGGACCCGCCCGGTGTGGGTAGGCGACGTCGTCCATCGCTGCATCAAACAGTCGATCGAAAACGTCGCGCGCGGTATCGCCGTCCTCCCCGTCGACCGGATTCTTGCCATCACGCGCGACCTCATGCGCTGGGAGTTCCGCGAGTCGCGCGACGGATTGTACCGCCAGGACCCGCGCTCCGCGTACGCGCTCTTCGAGCACGAATACCGCGTGCACGTAACCGACGGCGAATGGCTGGAGGCCGCCGAAACCGTGGACCGGTGCCTGCGCGTCTTCTACGACTCGCCGGTGTGGCAGCGGCTGTCGGCCACCCGTCCCGCCGACTTTCTGGAGATCGAGAGCTTTTCGCGCTTCGCGCTCGACGACGTCGAGGTCGTCCTCAAGATGGATTGCGCCACGCGCGAGACCGACCGGGTGGTGGTGTGGGAGTGGAAGACGGGCCGGCGCGTCAGCCCCGACGCCCAGCTCCAGCTCGCGTGCTACGCCTTCTACGTGCACCAGGCCTACGGGGTGCCCATCCACGGGGTGGAGATGCGCCGCTTCGAACTGGCAACCGGAGAGGTGCACACGCGCACCATCGCCGAGCGCGAGCTCAACGAAACCCTCGCCTACGTTCGCGGCAGCATCGCCGACATGCGCTCACTCCTCGACGACCCCACCCGGAATCTCACCCGCGAGGGCCGTTTCGCGAAGGTGTCACGGCGCGAGATTTGCTCCCGCTGCAATTTCGTCCGCCTGTGCGAACCGGCAATGGCCCCGAACGCCTCGTGACCCCCGCGCCGGGCGCGGCGCCGAAGTCGGGCTTGTGCCCGTCCACGTTCTATAGTATAGATTGGGTGACTTTTTGGGCCGTCTGAAGGAGCAACTTCAAATGATCGAATACGTTCCGGGTCTGGAAAACGTGCCCGCGGCCGAATCGGCCATCAGCTACATCGATGGGGAGAAGGGCGTTCTCGAATACCGGGGCATCCGGATCGAGGACCTTGCGGAGCACAGCACGTTCGAAGAGGTCACGTTCCTGTTGATGAACGGAAAGCTTCCGACCGATTCGGAGCTGGCCGAGATCACCCGGCGTATCGCTCGCGCGCGTACCCTCCCGAAGGAACTGCGCGCCGTCGTCAAGAGCCTGCCGAAGACCGCGCACCCGATGGACGCCCTGCAGACGTGCGTCGCCGCAGTCGGCGCGGTCTCGCAGCACAAGAACATCTACGACGAGGCCACGCGCGAGGAGATGGCGGTCGACTTCATCGGCAAGTTCCCATCGCTGGTCGCCGCGTTCCACCGTTCGCGCACCGGCCAGGAGATCGTCGATGCCGACCCCTCGCTCTCCGTTTCCGCCGACTTCCTGCACATGCTCACGGGCGAGAAGCACGAGGCGCTCAGGGCCCGGGCGATGGACATCTGCCTGATTCTGCACGCCGACCACACCATGAATGCGTCCACGTTCGCCACCCGCGTCACGGCGTCGACCGAATGCCAACCGGCGGCCGCGATCGCGGCCGCGGTCGGGAGCCTTTCGGGCCCGCTGCACGGCGGCGCCAACGAAGCCGTGCTGCACCAGCTCGAAGAAATCGGGGCCAAGGAAAAAGTCGCGCCGTGGTTCGAACAGAAACTCGCGAAGAAGGGGAAGATCATGGGCATGGGCCACCGCGTCTACAAGACGAAGGACCCGCGCGCCAACATCCTCCAGGACCTCGCGCGTCAATTGTTCGTCAAGTACGGCAGCTCGCCGCTCTACGACATCGCGGTCGAGCTGGAACGCATCGCAATCGACCGGCTCGGTCCGCGGGGAATCTACCCGAACGTGGACTTCTACGCCGGCATCGTGTACAGCCGCCTCGGCATCCCCATCGACCTCGGCACTCCGATCTTCGCAGTATCGCGCATCGCGGGCTGGGCGTCGCACTGGATGGAGCAGATGCGACATAACCGGCTGTTCCGGCCAACCCAGGTCTATCAGGGCGACCACAACGTCCCCTACGTGTCGATGTCGGAACGCAAGGCGCCGGTCAGAACCGCCTAGTTCGCTCTCGCGGCGACCATGAAATGAGAAAGCCGCCCGGGACATCCGGGCGGCTTCCTTTTTTGGTCCGAATCCCCGGCGGCGAACCTAGTAGTCCTCTTCCTCGTCGTAGGCTTCGTGATCGACTTTTTCGCCCTCGCCCTCGTCATCGTCGTCGTCGTCGCCGTCCCCGTCCGGCGCGTGGGCGCCGTAGTCGCGCATGCATTCCTCCGAACAGAAGACCTCGTCGTCGACGTAGAGACCCTCGTCCCCCACCTTTTCCCCACAGTATGCGCAGCGTTCCATGCCGTTGTTCCTCTCCGGTGATAGGCCTCTCCCCCCCATGGCGACCGCGGGCGGCCGGGTCGCGGCCCCGGGGTGGGGACGGCTTTGCTAATTATCCCGGGCCCACGCCGGTGTCAACTGGAAAACGCCGGAGGCACCGATTGCGGCGGGTAATGGCCCGTTCCCCGAATCCGATTATGTCCCGTCGCGGCGCCACAAAACCAGAACCTGTGGAATCCCCGACGACCCGAAAGCCTCTCCCGGGGCAATTACCCCAGGTAAGCGGAGGAGCTTGCCTCTTCGGCCCGCTCAAAGTGCTCGAACGTGGCGCCCTAATCAGTTGAAACCAATGCCGGTACAGCCGCTTGCCGGGACGATATGTCGTCCCGTCCCTGGTGGGTATGGGCGTTGCTGCACATCAGGTAGCTCAATTCGCTTCATGGCTCCCAGATCGGCCCCCGGAGGATCCGTGGCCCCCACCCGAACCGCCCTCAATCCGTCGCTCGTCGACGAAGGCATCGTCGTTTCCCGGGTCGTCACCGCGGAGCAGGCCGAGATCCTCTCCCCCGAGGCGGTCCGCTTCGTCGCCGACCTGGCGCGGCGTTTTTCCGCCCGGCGCAACGAGCTCTTGAAGCTGCGCATGATCCGCCAGAAGGAAATCGACGGCGGCCTGTTCCCGGACTTCCGACCCGAGACCCGCGCCGTCCGGGAGGGAAACTGGAAGGTGTCCCCAATTCCGGCCGACCTCCTCGACCGCCGCGTCGAGATCACCGGACCCGTCGACCGCAAGATGGTGATCAACGCGCTCAACTCCGGCGCGAGCACCTTCATGGCGGACTTCGAGGACTCCAACTCGCCCACCTGGAGCAACTGCGTGCAGGGCCAGGTGAACCTGCGCGACGCCGTGCGCCGCGCCATCGACTATGCGAGTCCCGAAGGCAAGAACTACCGTCTCAACGAGCGTACCGCGACGCTGATCGTCCGCCCGCGCGGCTGGCACCTCGACGAGCGCCACGTGCGCGTCGACGGGGTCGCCGTTCCCGCCGGGCTGTTCGACTTCGGGCTCTTCTTCTTTCATAACGCCGAGGAGCTCGTCGAGCGGGGGTCCGGTCCCTACTTCTATCTTCCGAAGATGGAAAGCCACCTCGAGGCACGGCTATGGAACGACGTCTTCGTCCACGCGCAGGGCGCGCTCGGCGTGGCGCAGGGGACCATTCGCGCCACCGTCCTGATCGAGACGCTGCTCGCCGCGTTCGAAATGGACGAGATCCTCTACGAGCTGCGCGAACACTCCTCCGGCCTCAATTGCGGGCGCTGGGACTACATTTTTTCCTTCATCAAGCGCTTCCGCAACCACCGCGAGTTCGTGCTGCCGGATCGCATGCAGGTGACGATGGACCGCGACTTCCTCAAGGCCTACGTCGATCTGCTGATCAAGACCTGCCACCGCCGCGGCATCCACGCGATGGGAGGCATGGCCGCGCAGATTCCGATCAAGAACGACACCGCCGCCAACGACGCCGCCCTGGAGAAGGTGCGCGCCGACAAGCTGCGCGAGGTGCGCGCGGGCCACGACGGTACCTGGGTGGCACACCCGGGCCTGGTGCCGGTCGCGAAGGAAATCTTCGACGTGCACATGCCGACCCCGAACCAGATTCGGGTGGCGCGCCAGGATGTGGCCGTCGGCGCCGCGGACCTGCTCAAGGTCCCCGCCGGCACGATCACCGAGAAGGGGCTGCGCACCAATATCAACGTGGGCGTGCTCTATCTCGAGTCGTGGCTGCGCGGCGCCGGTTGCGTGCCGCTCTACCACCTGATGGAAGACGCCGCCACCGCGGAGATCTCGCGCGCGCAGGTGTGGCAGTGGATCCGCCACGGCGCCCGCCTCGACGACGGGCGCACGGTGACGCGCGAGCTGGCCCAGGCGGTCATGGCCGAGGAGATCGATCGCATTCGCGCCGCGGTGGGTGCGCCGGCCTACGCGGCGGGGCGCTACGAAACCGCCGCCAAGCTCTTTGTCGAGATGATGACCAGCGACGACTTCGTGGAGTTCATGCCGTCGCTGGCGTACGAGTTCCTGGACTAGAGAAGACGCTGCACCAAGGAGGACGCACCATGGACAAGCGCAAATTCATCGAGAGGACGACGGCCGAGTGGCGCACGTCGCCGCGATGGAGCGGGATCGAACGCCCCTACAGCGCCGAGGACGTCTGGCGCCTGCGCGGGTCCTATCACGTCGAGCACACGATCGCGCGCCTCGGCGCCGAGCGTCTGTGGAGCCTCCTCCACGACCAGAGCTTCGTCCACTCGTTGAGCGCCGTCACCGGCAACCAGGCCATCCAGCACGTGCGCGCCGGCTTGAAGGCGATCTACGTGAGCGGGTGGCAGACGGCGGCCGACGCCAACACCGCGTCCACCGTGTACCCGGACCTTTCGCTCTACCCGTGCGACAGCGTGCCGCAGCTCGTGCGCCGGATCAACAGCGCGCTGCTTCGCGCCGACCAAATCCACCACTACCGGCAGAACGCGCAGAACGGCAAGGGCACGTACTGGCTGGCACCGATCGTCGCCGACGCCGAGGCGGGCTTCGGCGGGGTCCTGCACGCCTACGAGATCATGCAGGCCATGATTCGCGAGGGCGCCGCCGGAGTCCACTTCGAGGACCAGCTCGCATCGGTCAAGAAGTGCGGCCACCTCGGCGGCAAGGTGATCATCCCGACCCAGGAGTTCATCACCAAGCTCGTCTCGGCGCGCCTCGCCGCCGACGTGCTCGGCGTCGACACGTTGCTGGTGGCGCGAACCGACGCCGGCAGCGCCGGGCTCCTCACCAGCGACATCGACCCCTACGACCACGAGTTCCTCCTCGGCGAGCGGACCCACGAGGGCTTCTACCGCGTCAAAGCCGGCCTCGAGCAGGCGATTTCGCGCGGGCTCGCGTACGCGCCGTACGCGGACCTCTTGTGGTTCGAGACCTCGCACCCCGACCTGGGCGAAGCCCAGGCCTTCGCGGAAGCGATTCACGAACGCTTCCCCGGAAAGCTCCTCGCCTACAATTGCTCGCCGTCCTTCAACTGGAAGGCGAACTTGAGCGAGGCGGCCATCGCCGAGTTCCAGAACCATCTGGGCGCGCTGGGCTACAAGTACCAGTTCGTCACCCTCTCGGGCTTCCATTCGCTCAACCACGCGATGTATCAGCTGGCCGTCGGGTACCGCGACCGCGGCATGGCGGCGTACTCGGAGCTGCAGCAGGCGGAGTTCGCGTCGGAGAAGACGGGCTACGAGGCGATCAAGCACCAGGAGTTCGCGGGCACGGGGTACTTCGACGCGATCAACGAGATCGCCAGCGGGGGCATCTCGTCCACGCTCGGCATGTCGGGTTCGACAGAGAAGGAACAGTTCTGATTTCGTGGGCAGACGAGGACGGGCGACGTTTTTCTCCTCCTTCGGCGTCGCCCGCCTCGCTGCCCAAAGTCTGGGGCGCACCTGACGAAAAGGGCCGCCGGAGTTCATCCGGCGGCCCTTCTGCTTTCAGCTTCGCGGGGCCTGTCGCCGTCCCACCCCGCGGCATCCGCCGCGGGGGCCCCGGTCCGGCGCCACCCGCTCGTGCCCTACCTCGCTAGTTCCCTTCGTCGGCGGTCGGGCCGTAGATGAACGGCAGCGGCACATCCTTCATGCGCAGGTAGACAGTCAGCTGGCCGCGGTGATGAATGGTGTGACTCATCACGAATGACCGCAGCACCGCGATGCGCGGCTGCGTGAACTGGACCTTCCCCGCCTTCTTGAACGTCCACGGCTTCATCATTTCCACGTCAGAGGTTTCGGCGATTACGCCGCGGGCCGCCGCCACGTTCTCGTCGAAGGTCTTGAGCAACGCCGCACGCGATTCCCACGCCCGCCTCGGCGGTCCGCTGCCCGACGGGTCGATGTCGAGCTCGGCTTGCTTGAGCGTGATCGGCACCCAGACCGGCAGATTGGCGAGATGGAGCGCAAGATCTCCCAGCGAATACGACTTCGCATGCGGCTTCCATGCGACGTGCGCTTCCGGCACGCGCTCCAGAAGCTTGCGCGTGTTGGCGGCCTCGTGATCGAACTCCGGAAGAATGGATTGAGCAATCGACATGGATTCCTCCTTGGTGCGCAAAGGATACGGCGCCCACGCGACCGATTCCAAGAACTTCTCATTCTGTGAGCATGCGTGGTATGATGCGCGCCATGGCGCCCCTTCATGCGCTCCTGGCCCCACAGATCGAACAACTGCGTGCGGATCGAGCCGCGCTCCTCAAGTCGCACGGGGACCGGGTGATCTCGGAGGTCACGGTCGCACAGGCCTTCGGCGGCATGCGCGACGTGCGCGCCCTGGTGTGCGACACCTCCGAGGTCGACCCCGACCGCGGACTCATCATTCGCGGCATCCCGGTGCTCGACCTTCTCGACAGTTATCCCGAGGACATCTTTTTCCTGCTCCTGATCGGCCGGCTGCCGTCCGAGCAGGAAGCGTGCGATGTGCGCGCCGAGATCGCCGCGCCGGAGCGCGTGCCCGAGTCGGTGTGGCGCGCGGTCGAGGCCATGCCGCGGGGGTCGCGCCCCATGTCGATGCTGTCGGCTGGGCTTCTGGCGATGGAACACGAGTCGGCGGTCGCGAAGCGGTTCTCGGAAGGCATGCCACGCGACGAGTACTGGCGCGCGACACTGGAAGACGCGTTGCGACTGCTCGGATCGCTACCCACCCTCGCCGCCGGCATCTATCGCCTCCGCTACCAGAAGGGGCCGCGCTTCGTCCACGACCCCGCCAACGACTGGGCGCGCGATTTCGGCGCCATGCTCGGCGTTCGCAACGAGACCTTCTACCGCGCGATGCGCATGGCCGCCGTCCTCCAGAGCGACCACGAGGGCGGCAACGTGTGCGCGTTCACCTGCCACACCGTGGGCTCGGTGCTCTCGAATCCTTATCTCGCCGTCAGCGCCGGCTTCAACGGGCTCGCGGGGCCGCTGCACGGGCGATCGGCCCAGGAGAGCACGCAGTGGGTGCTGGATTCCATAGCACGCTATGGCGGCGCACCGACGGACGCACAGATCGAAGAATTCGCCTGGGAGACGCTGCGCGCCGGACGCGTCGTGCCCGGGCACGGTCACGCCGTGCTGCGCGGCCCCGACCCGCGCTTCACCGCTATGGTCGATTTGGGCCGCAAGCATTTCCAGGGTGACCCCGTGTTCGAGACCGTCGAACGCATGTCGCGCGTTGTGCCGGAGGTCCTGAAGAAGCACGGCAAAGCGAAGAACCCCTACCCGAACGTGGACTTCGGGATGGGGGCGGTGTGGCACCACTTCGGGATCATGGAGCTGGACTACTACACCGTGCCGTTCGCGATCTCGCTGGCGATGGGCATGCTGGCGCAGCTGGTATTGAATCGGGCGCTCGGGTCGCCGATCGTGCGGCCCCGGAGTGTCACGACGGAATGGATTCGGTCAATCGCGCAACCCTGACACGCAAGAGGAGGCTGAAATGGACAACCACGTCTACAAACAGATCGAACTCACCGGGACATCAACACAGAGCATCGAGGACGCCGTCACCGGCGCGGTCGCAAAGGCAGCCGAGTCCGTGAGACACTTGCGCTGGCTGGAAGTGACCGACATCCGTGCCCACCTCGATGGCCGGAATCTCACACACTGGCAGGTGACCGTCAAGGTGGGCTTCACACTGGAGGATTAAATCGTTCTGCGATGAGCGTCGCCGCCCGGAATACCCCGAACGTGCGAGGAGCGACGCGAGCATTCATTACACGTCGGCCACATGGCCCGGTCGTACTATGACGGCCTTGAGCCCCTTTCCCTGCACCTGTCTTACGAATTCATCCTCGTCGGCTTTGATCACCGGGAACGTGTCGTAGTGCATCGGGAGGAAGACCTTTGCGCGGATCATTTCGCAGGCGCGGACGGCGTCGTCGATCCCCATCGTGAAGTTGTCGCCGATCGGGAGCATGCACGCGTCGAACGGGCCGTTGAGCTCGGCGATCAGCTGCATGTCGAGGAACACGCCGGTGTCGCCGGTGTGATAGATGCGCTTGCCGTCGATGTTCAGCACGATCCCGGCCGGACTCCCCAGCGCCTCGCCGTCGGGGCCGGTCGAGCCGTGATGGGCGATCACTAGCTTCACACGCCCGAATGGAAAATCGTGGCCGCCGCCGATGCTCATCCCGTGCGACTTGCAGCTCCTGGCCGCGTAGTAGTTCGCGATCTCGAAGTTGGCGACGATGAGCGCGCCGGTCTTCTTCGCGATCGCCTCGGCGTCGCCCAGATGGTCGTCGTGTCCGTGGGAGATGAGAATGGCGTCGAGCTGCTTGAAGTCGCCGGGCTCGACGTCGGCGAGCGGGTTTCCGGTGAGAAACGGGTCGATCAGAATACGGTGCTTCGACCCCTGCACTTCCCAGCACGAATGGCCGTGGAAGGTAAGCCTCACCATGGCAACCTAACCGTCGGCGGTCGTCGGATCCATCATGTGCTTGATCTCCGATATGCTGTTGGCCGGGAATCCGCCCAGGCGCGCGTGCTCGCGCACCGTCGCCTCATCTTGCGCGATGTAGATGCAGTAGATCTTGTTGCCGGTCACGAAACTCTCGAGCCACTGAATCTTGCTTCCCATCTTCTCGAGCACGTTACGGGATTTCAGCGCGATCGCCTTGAAATCACGCTCGGCGAGGCTGCCGACGTTGGGGATCTCGCGCTCGATGACGTACTTTGGCATGATGTAAGTCCTTTCAGCGCCTTACTTTGCAGGCGCGATGTTCTTGTTGGTCCGGAACAGGTTGGCAGGATCCCACTTCGTCTTGATGTCGACGCAGCCGCTGGAAGTTCTTGCCATACGCCGCCTGGATACGATCGCCGGCGTCTTCCTCGGTGAGGAAGTTAACATACGTCCCACCGGTGGAAAAGCGGCGCATGTCACGCCACACGCCGCGCGTCCATTCGATGTTCGCGACGTCGTCCTCTTTCTTCTCCCACGAGGAGGCGATGTTGAGCACCATCGCCGCGTCCCGGTTGCCGACCGCCGAATGGTCGGCGGGAAGCCCGTTGAGCGCGCCCTTGAGCGGGAAGAAAATGATCGCCGAGTGAGGCGACAGGAATCCACTGCCGGCGTGCTTGATCGCCGCGTCGGTCATCTCCTTGTCGATCCTGGGTAGATACTCGGACTTCCAGTAGTAGCGCCGTCCCTTGGGCTGGGTCGCGTCCAGCAGGCTCTGCTGCGAGACGTACGGCCGCTTCTGGACGATGTCTCCCACCGCGCCGCCGATCGCCCGGATGGGGGCGATGAGCTTCTCGCCGTCCTCCACCTTCCCGGTGTGGCAGACGAAGAGCGCCACGACCGGCTGGCCGTGTGCGGTCTTGTCGATCCAGGGCGCCGGCGGCGCCGGGCGCATCACGGCGATCAGCGAGAGCTCCGGAGGCGCTTCGAACACCATCGCGCGAAACAGCTCCAGCACCTCGGGCGCCTTCTCCGCCCGCCATGCGATGGCGCCGCCGAGGATCTCGGGCCCGAGCGGGTGGAGCGTGTACTCGAAGTTGGTCGCGACGCCGAAATTGCCGCCGCCACCACGAAGCCCCCAGAACAGGTCCGCGTTCTCCTTCTCGCTCGCGCGCACGATGCGGCCGTCCGCGGTCACCATGCTGATCGAGCGCACGTTGTCGGTGGTCCAGCCGAACCGGCGCGTCGTGTACCCGAAGCCGCCGCCGAGGGTCAACCCGGCCACGCCGGTCGCCGACACGAAGCCGAGCACCGCGGCGAGGCCGTGGAGCTGGGTCTCGCGATCGACGTCGCCGAGCAGGCAGCCGGGCTGAGCGTGCGCGACGCGCGCGGACGGATCGACCCAGACGCCGCGCATCGGCGAAAGATCCAGCAGGAGCCCGCCGTTGGCGACGGCGAGGCCGGCGATGTTGTGCCCGCCGGCCTTGATCGAAATCGCGATGCCATGCTGGCGCGCGAAGTTGACGCATGCGACGATGTCGGAAACTCCCACGCATCGCGCCACCAGCGCGGGGCGCCGGTCGATCATCGCGTTCCAGATGGAACGCGAGTCGTCGTAGCCAGGGTCGCCGGCGAGGAGCAGCGATCCGCGCAAAGACGCGCGCAGCGCGTCGGTATGTTTGGAGTCGATTTCCAGCCGGGCACCATCCCGGTCCAGAGCCGCCAGAGTTGTCATGTCTTCCTCCTTGGTTGCATCATGACGCCGCCACGATCGTCCCGCGGCACTCCCCGAACCCGATCCGCACCGCCCCCTCGCGCTCGCAGAACGCGCGCAGAATGACCGTGTCTCCATCCTCCAGAAAACTGCGCGTCTCGTCGGTCGGGAGCGTGAACGGCTCCGCCCCGCGCCAGGTGCGCTCGATCAGGCACCCGCGCGACTCCTGCTCGCGCCCGGAGATGGTACCACTTGCGAGCAGGTCGCCGGGCCGGAGGTTGCACCCGTTCGAGGTGTGGTGGGCCACCATCTGGGCGAGCGTCCAGTACATGTCGCGCAGGTTCCCTCGACTCACGCGCACCGCTTCGAAGCCATCCTCGCGCATCCGCGGGGTCTCGATGAGCGCGTCGACGGTAATATCGAGACCGCCCGAGCGCTGGTCGTCGTCGTCCGCGAGGTACGGGAGGGGCGCGGGATCCCCGGCGTCGCGCGAAAACGCCGGCGTGCGGAACGGCTCCAGGGCCTCCATCGTGACGATCCACGGCGATATCGTGGTCGCGAAGTTCTTGGCGAGAAACGGCCCCAGCGGCTGGTATTCCCACCGCTGGATGTCGCGCGCGGACCAGTCGTTCAGCAGGCACAGGCCGAAGAGATGCTCGCGCGCGCCGGCGATCGGGATGGTTTCGCCGAGCGCATTACCGGGCCCGACAAAAGCGCCGATCTCCACCTCGTAATCCAGCATGCGCGTCGGCCCGAACGACGGCGCGGGCGCGTCGTCGGCTTTGGTCTGCCCTACCGGGCGCTTCACCGGAGCTCCCGAGGCGACGATCGACGACGCGCGCCCGTGATATCCCACGGGGACGTGCTTGTAGTTAGGCAACAGCGGGTTGTCGGGCCGGAACATCATCCCCACGTTGGTCGCGTGAAATACCGACGCATAGAAATCCGTGTAGTCGCCGATGTGCGCCGGCACGAGCATCTCGACGTCGCGCGCCGAGAACAGACACCCCTCCAGCGCGCGCCGATGCTCCGCTGTTTCCGGATGGTCGGCGCTCAATAGCTCCGAGAGCCGCGCGCGCAAGGCACTCCAGAATTCGGCGCCGAGCGCCATGAGCGCGTTTAGCGACGGCTCGGTGCAGGCCTCCACCGCGCGCCGCGCCGGCCCGGCGAAGAGTCCCGCGCGCACCGCGGCGACGTCGAGCACCGAGTCGCCGATCGCCACCCCGACGCGCGGCGATTCGTCGCCTTCCCAGTCGCGAAACACGCCCAGCGGCAGGTTCTGGATCGGAAAGTCGGCGCCCGGTCGGTTCGCGGATTCGACCCACGAGCGCAGGTCGGGACGATGGGTGGCATTGGTCATGAGAGCAGTCCCAGCTGGATCAAGTCGTCGACCGGCTCGCGGAACGAGCACGACCCGAACGACACCGCGAAGCGGCGGCGCACGGTCGAAAGCTCGGCGAGCGAGACTCGATAATCCTTCCAGACGAGCGCGTCGTCGGAGAACTCCACGCCGTCGAGCGAAGTCATGTTCAAGAGCGCGTCCGCGTCGCGGTGCGTGAGCCCATTATAATAGAACGCGGCGGTGAGGAACACGTTCAGAAACCCGTGCATGACGCCGCGCGGACCGTTCGCCTCGTAGGTGAGCACGCGCGTGGAGCGCAGCGGGTGGTGCAGCCCGGCGGTCGCCTTGAAGGCGACGTTGGTCGCGTAGCACTCCAGCAGGAACCGGTCCACCTGCTCGACGGGCGGGAACGCGTCCGGCGTGACCCCGCCGGTCCGGATCTTCGCGCGCACCTTGTTCTCCGCGGCGGCCGCGATCAGCGCGCGGGGGTCGTCGGCCACCGGTATCTCGACGTACACCTTGATCGTGCGAGGCACGGCGGCGGCGATGCGCCGGATCGCGTCCGCCGTGGACGCCTTCACCTCCACCGCGTCGACCCAGATTCCGCGGCCGTTGGCGTTGAACGCCTCGATGCGCGCGGCGTCGCCCGCCACGTCGTCGCCGACCAGCGCCGAGACGCGCCAGTGGGGGTCGTCGCTCGGCGCCAGGACCGCCGAGCGCGCGGAGGCGAACTCGTCGAGCCGCGCCACCGGCACCACGAAGCGCCCGAGCATCCACGCATACAGAGAGCGGCGGTATTCCGCGTAATTCCCGACCGCCGCCTGCATCGTGAGCGCTGCCGGCGGAAACAACCCGGCGTAGTCGACGAGGGTGTGGAGCAGGGTGCGGCAGGACTTGGAGACCACGGCTACTTCGAATCCGGCGTGAGAAGGTCCGGCCCGACGTCCGCGACCGACGTGCACCCGCACAGGCCCAGCGCGTTGTCGATCTCGTCGTGGAGAATCTGGAGCACGCGGGCCACGCCCCGCTCGGCGTCGACCGCGAGCCCCCACAGCACGGGGCGGCCGATCATGACCGCGCGCGCGCCGCGCGCGATCGCCTTCACCACGTCGGTGCCGCGGCGGATGCCGCCGTCGACGAACACCTCCGCGCGGCCCGCCACCGCGCCGGCCACGTGCGGGAGCGCGTCGATGGTGGCGGGGGCGCCGTCGAGCTGTCGCCCGCCGTGGTTCGACACGATCACGCCGCGCGCACCGGCGTCGACGGCCCGGCGCGCGTCGTCGGCACGAACGATCCCCTTGATGAGCAGCGGCAACTTCGTGATGGAGCGGAGCCACTCGACGTCCCGCCACGAGATCGCCGGGTCGATGTAACTCGAGACGTAACTGGAGAGCCCCGATCCCTCCGGACTTCCGGTGACGGCCCCCTGCCCCACCCCGAGGAGATTCTTCACCGTGAGTCCCTCGGGCAGCGCGAAGCGATTGCGCACGTCTCGCTCCCGCGGGCCCAGGATGGGGGCGTCGACGGTCAGCACGAGCGCGCGGCAGCCCGCGGCTTCGACGCGCGCCACCAGGTCTCGCGTCGCCTCCCGGTCCCGGTAGATGTAGAGCTGAAACCAGAGCGGCCCGGTGGCCGCTTTGGCGATGTCCTCCACGCTGGTGTTGGAAAGCGTGCTGACGATCATGATGGTGCCGGCCTTGCCGGTGGCGCCCGCAGTGGCCAGCTCGCCCTCGACCTGCGCCATCCCGTGGAACGCGGTCGGGGCCACCAGCACCGGCATGGACACGCGCTCGCCGAGCACGGTGGTCTCGAGCGTGCGCCGGCTCACGTCGGCCAGCACGCGGAAGTACAGGGGTATGCGCTCGAAGGCGGCGCGATTCTCGCGCAGCGTCACTTCGTCCAGCGCGCCGCCGGCGTAGTAGTCGAAGGTCGCCTTCGGGAGGCGGCTCTCCGCCACCTTCTCGAAATCGAACAGGTTGACGAGCGTCGGTGCGGTCATGTTTTGAGCACGCGGCGCACGGCTTCGATCACGTCGGCCACGTCCGCGTCGGAGAGTTTCGGCCCGAGCGGAAGACTCACCGTCTGCCGCCCGACGCGCGTCGCGCGCGGATACTCCTCCGGCTTCCAGGCGAACGTCTTCTGGTAGAACGGATGTTCCGGGATGCTCACGTAATGCACGCCCACGCCGATGCCCTGCGCCTGGATGGCGGAAAGGAACGCGTCGCGCTCGATGCCGGCTCGGGCCGGGTCCACCATAATGGTATAAAGGTGGTGCGCGTGGCGCGTCTCCGGCTCGGGATCTGCCGGCGTGCCGATGGGAAACCCGCGAAACGCGTCGTTGTACCGGTTCCAGATCTCACGCCGGCGCTCCCAGTTCTTCTCGACACGCTTGAGCTGGTGGATGCCGATCGCCGCCTGGATGTCCATCATGTTGTACTTGAAGCCCGCCTCGATCACCTGATAGTGAACCCACCCCGAGTCGCTGAACCGCTTCCACGCGTCTTTACTCATACCATGCAATGCTAAAACCTTGATGCGGGCGGCGAGCGCTTCGTCTTTCGCGAGCACGATGCCGCCCTCACCAGTGATGACATTCTTGGTGACGTAGAAGCTGAAGCAACCGAAGTCGCCGAAGAGCCCCGCCGGTGTTCCCCGGTAGGTCGTCTCGATAGCGTGCGCGCAGTCTTCGACCACCATGAGGCGGTGCTGTTTCGCGAGCTTCATGAGAGCGTCCATGTCGCACGCGCGCCCCGCGAAGTGGACCGGCATGATCGCCCGGGTGCGCGGCGTGATCTTCTCCGCGACGCGGGCAGGGTCGATGTTCATCGTGCGCGGGTCGACGTCCGCCAGCACCGGGGTCGCCCCGGTGTGAATGATCGCGTTGACCGACGCGCAGAACGTGAGCGGCGTGGTAATGACCTCGTCGCCCTCGCCCACGCCGGAGGCCACCATGGCGAGGTGGAGCGCCGCCGTGCACGAATAAACGGCGGCGGCGTGGGGAGCGCCCTTGTAGCGTTTGAAGTCCTCTTCGAAGCGGGCGACCTTGGGCCCGGTGCCGAGCCAGCCGCTCTTGATGGAATCGACGACCTCGTCGATCTCGGCCTGTTCGATCAGGGGCGCGCCAAAGACGAGAAAGCGGTCCTTCGGGCGCACGGGGGTGTTGCTCATGCTCGATGCTTCCGGGTTCGGGAGTAAGCGGCGATCCTATCACGCGGCCGCGGGCGCCGCAACACGGCGCGGCCGCGCGCCGGCGCGGTCCTACGACCGTACCATCTTGAGAATCTTCTCCAGACGGCGTCGTTCGCGAAGCACGAGCACGCCGGCGTATACCGACGCCCCGATGACGACCAGCACGATCAACTCGACCACGGGGTTGGGCCAGGTCACCAGGCGCTCCAGGGCGCCGGCCACGCCGGCGGCCGCGAGCGCGCTCCAGAAATAGGGTGCCAGGTGGGCGAGGTACTCCCCGGGGCGCATTCCAACCAGGCGCCGCCGGATATAGAAGCCGACCGGCAGCATGATGGCGGCGGCGGCGACGACCAGCGCATACGCGATCCCGGTGAGTCCCCACCGCGAACCGAGCCAGATGCCGAAGAGAAAGAGCGTGGTGCGCACCACGTTCAGGTAGAAGCCCACGTCGGCGCGACCAACGCCCATCAGCAGGCTGCCCATCGGGCTGCCGATCGCGTACATGAGGCCGAGCATGGAAAGAATTCGCAGCAGCCCGATCGTCGGCTCGTAGCCCTCGCCCAGTTGCACGCGAATGAATGGGTCGGCGAGTGCCAGCATGCAGAAGTAGAGGGGCATTGAAATCGCGGCGACGACCTCGATCAGTTCGAGGAATCCCTTGCGCACACGGTCGCGATCCCCCTGCACGGCCGAGAACACCGGAAACGCGACGCGCGTGAAGATGGGATTGATGATCTGGTACGGGCGCGCGATCAATCGGTACGCGAGCTCGTAGTAGCCCAGCGGGCGCGGCCCCATCACGGCGCCGATGACGAGCTTGTCGAGATTCTGCCCGAGCAGATTCAGCGTACGCTCCCCCATCTGGTAGAGTCCGAAGTGCACGAAGCGGCCGCACTCGCGGGGCACGAAACGCAGCATCGGACGCCACGTCGACCAGCCCACGGTGGCGAGCGACACCGCCGAAACGGTCGATTGCAGCACCGTCGCCCACACCAGCGACCACACGCCGTGGCCCCGCACGGCCAGGACGACGCCTGTAATGGACCCCACGATCACGGCGCCGGTTTCGATCAGCGCCAGGCGCCGAAAGCGCAGGTCGCGCTCGGACAGGACCTCGAACTGCCGGCCGAGCGGGCCGATGATGAAGATGAGGGCGGCGACCCGCAACAGGTCGGTCAGCGGCGGCTGGTGGTAGAAGCGCGCGATCTGCGGCGAGAGCGACCACACCAGTCCGAACACGGCGACACCGGAGAGCACGTTGAGCCAGTAGAGGCTGGAGAGCTCCTCGCGCCTCGCGTCCCGGTAGTAGATGATCGCGTTGCTCACCCCCGCGTCCCCGAAGGTCTGCGAGAATGCGAGCACCACGTTCACCATCGCCATCAGGCCGAAGTCCTCTACGCGGAGCATGCGAGCCAGGATGCCGAGCTGGACGAACTGGGCGGCGATGCGCGTGGCGGTCGCGACGGTGATCCAGCGCGCTCCCGCGGTGGCATGACGGCGCAGGTGTCCTATGTCGACGTCTTTGGTCACGGGCCGGGCTTTCGGGCCAGGTTGGTCAGCGCGACGCACGCCTTCACCAGCGGGCGCAGCACGCGAGGGGCCACGGAAAGCCAATAGTAGCCCCGCTCGGTTGCAAACGTCATCCAGAACCCGGACGTGTATGCCCGCCGCCCGGCTGGATCCTGGGCGGGTCGGATCTCGGCAACGCGGATGGTGCTCACGATGCACGCACCACATCGCGATAGATTGCCGCCAGCCGTTCGCCCTGGCGGCGCGCGTCGAATTCCGCCTCCACGTGGGCGCGCCCGGCCGCGCGCATCTCGGCCCAGCGGGACGGATTGGCGACTAGCCAGCGCAGGCGCTCCACCAGACCGTCGACGTCCCGCTCAGCGGCGAGCAGCCCGGTCTTGCCGTCTACGATCACACTCGGGATGTCGCAGTGGGTGGTGCTCACGATCATGAGGCCGGTGGCACTCATTTCGATCAGCGAGACCGGCGCCCCGCCCTCGGTGTCGCCGTCGGACGCGACCACGCTCGGCGAGATGAACAGGTGGTGGCGGCGCGCTTCCGTCATGACGACCGTGTACGGCTGAAAGCCCAGAAACCGCGTCCGGGAACCCAGGTCGTGGCGCGCGATCGCATCCAGCATCCGCTGCTTTTCCTGGAGGGTGGCACCGCCGTGCTGGTCGCCGATCACGGTGATCTCCAGCGTCACATCCTGGCTGATCCGTCCCAGCGCCTCCAGCGCGTACGCAAACCCCTTCTTCTCCCGGAACACGCCGGAGAGGAGCACGCGCAGCGGCTCGCCGGGCGTCCACGCGAGCGGCGCGAACGGGATCGCCGCCAGGTCGATCCCCAGGTGGTGCACGCGGACTTTCGACTCCGGGCACCCCAGCGCGACAATCGACTTCGCCATGTACGGCCCCTCGCACAGCACGGCGTCGACGCGCGCGAACATCTCCCGGTACCGGTCCCGCCAGCGCGGGTCCTGCGTTGGATAGCGGAGCACGTCGATGCCGTAGAACGTGACGACGTGCGCGAGCCGCAGCCTGCGGGCGACCTCGAGGTCGCGCCAGCCCGTGAAGCCAAAATGGGAATGCAACACGCGCGCGCCGGTGCGGCGGGCGGTGTCATACAGAAACCAGAGATGGTTGCGAAGGCGCAGGCGCCGCATCGCCAGGTCCAACACCCGGCGCCAATTCGGATAGTCGAGGAGACAGTGGAGGCGCGGGTAGGGGAACTGTTCGAGGAAGGCGACCTGCTCGCACGCGACGTGGCTCTCGATGTCCGCCGGGAGGAATCGCACCTGGGTGTAGAGCCAGGTCGCCGTCTGCGGGAGCCACCATTGCACCGAGTGGATCACCACCAGCGGTCGGTCTCCGGCGGCGGTGCCGCTGGCCGTCGCGTTCACCGCGGCGACCCTGCGCAGCGGACCCGGCTCGGTGGGAGGAAGAGTCGCATAACTCGTTGATAGCTAACACAGTCGATTCGAGGTGGTCAAGCAGCCGATCGCCGCATTGCGGCGAAGTGAAATTGCAGTCGGCGCCGTCCGTATGCTAAAATCGTGATTGCCGCCCCGTTCCAGCAGTCCCCGCCCCGTCCTTGGAGGACACTATGCGAACTCTCCTCGCGCTCATTGCCGCCGCCTGCGTGGGCCTCGCCGCCGGGTGCAGCGACGAATCCGTCGCGCCCGACACCGGCCAGACCCCCAACACGGTTCAAGGCACCATTGGTGACTCCGACTTCGAGCTGACGTTCCAGACCGGTGGTGACCCCGCCAATCCGCTCGATGGGCCCTTCGTCCTGCGCGGGTCGAACGTCCACTACGACGATTCCCTGCACGCGCTCTCCGTCGACTTGACCGTCACCAACCGCGGTCGCGTGTCGCAACCGGAGCCGATCGGCCTCACCTTCATCAAGCTCTATCCCGACGGCGTGACGGTGCTCAACCCGGACAACGGGGTGAGCGGCAACGGCGCGGCGATCGTGTTCGTATTCGCCAACGACGACGCGTTCTGGACCCCCGGCGAACGCAGCCTGCCGCGCACCGTGCAGTTCGGAGTCGACCCCGGCGTGTCGATTGGGTTCGTCGCGCGCCTCGATATCGGCTCGCCCGCCGTGGGCGGAACCATCGCCGGCCGGGTATGGCACGACGCGAACGAGGACGGGATCGCCGATCCCGGCGAGGAAGGGCTGCCGGGCGTGCTCATCACGCTGCGGAGCATCGGCGACGGCCCAAGCACGCACGTGACACCGGAGCGGTGGCGCGCGCGGACCGATTCCGACGGACACTATGAGTTCCACGGTCTCGCGCCCGACGTTTACATCGTGTCGAAAGTGCTCGCCACTCCGTATTTCCGCCCGACGACGCCAACCGAGATCACCGTCGTGCTCACCATGCACGACGGCGTGGTGTCGGACTTCCTCGGAGCGGATTTCGGATGCGTGCCGATGACGCCCCCACCGATCGAGATCGGCGCGTACGTGGAGACGAAGGGGAAGTTCGAGCCATTGCCGGGGCCACACCTTGTGGCCACGGAGATCCACGTGTCCGAGTGCGGCAACGATACGATTCCGGGCCCGCTCGATCCTCCCGACCTCGGATGCAACGGTGGTGTGTTACGCGGCGTGGTCACCGATATAAACCGTGACCAGCACCGCGTCTGGGTCATGGGCACGCCGATCTACTTCCGCGAGATCCCCGTCGGCCTCTATCCCGGCCAGCGCATCGAAGTGCGCGTCATGCAGCCCGGCAACGTGGGCGCGTGGACGGCGGTGGAGTGGCACCTGTGGGATGGTGAATTCGACGGAGTCGACGGCCGCGTCCAGAACATCGCCACGGATGAGAACGGCGTGCTGCGCATCCTCGTGGTCGACACGTGGGTCATCCCAGCGCAGGTCGTCCCGATGCGCAGCTAACCGGCGGACGTGATGTCAATCAACGGCATAGATGTATCCAAGAGGGCGCAAGGCGCCCCATGGGAGAACGGCGTTTCGGATCATGGCGTCGGTATGCTATGATTGGCCACGAAACCGCTCCCCGATCAACAAGACGGAGGCTCCATCATGCGAAGAATTCCAGCAGTCCTGATCCTTGGGCTGGTTGCGCTACTCGCCCAGTTCGGCTGCAGCGACAACCCATCCACTCCGGCCGGAACGTCGGCCGATACCCAGATTCAAGGTGAAATCGGCGCAGGCGATTTCGAGATCAGCGTCAACGCCGTATCTGGAAGCGGACGAAGCCTGGAGGGCCGGTTCGTCGTGCGCGGCAGCAACGTCCATTACGTCGACAGCCTCAGCGCGCTGGTAGCGGATCTGACCGTGCTCAACCAGAGCCGCGCCTCGTTCCCCGAGCCGGTGACGTTGACCTTTGTCGACCTCATTCCCGACTCGGTCACGGTGCAGAATCCCGACAACGGGATCAACGGCGACGGCGCCGCGATCAACTTCCTGTTTGCAGACGACGACGGCATGTGGACTCCGGGGGAGGAAAGCCTTCCGCGGACGGTCCAGTTCGGCGTTCCCAGCGGCGTGTCGATCGGCTTCGTGGCGCGGCTGAGCGTGGGCGAGGGACAGTCCGCCGGCCTCGGCACGATCGGCGGCATGGTCTGGAACGACGCCAACGAGAACGGCGCCATGGACGAGGGCGAAGCGGGCATAGCGGGTGCGCGCATCTTCCTCAGCAGCTTCTCCGCCGCCAGCCCCGCCGCCCTTACCGGACGCGGCCGTGGTGACGGCCACCACGGCGACGGCGATGGCGACGATGACGACGACGAAGGCGAAGACGGCGACAACGACGGGAACACCATCGGTGCCCGCACGGTCCGTACCGGCGAGGACGGCCGCTACGCGTTCGAAAGAGTACCGGCCGGCGCGTATATCGTGACCAAAGGGCCGTCGCGCGCCATGACCCCGACGACCCCGGTACGGATCTACGTGATCCTCACCGAGACCAACGGCGAAGTGGCCGACTTCCTGAGCGCGAACTTCGGATGCATTCCGACGCCAATGCCGGAGCCGAACCGCCGATAGGCGAGAAGGAATAGCAGTGAAAAGAAGGGCCCGTCGCTAACGGCGACGGGCCCTTTTTCTACGAATGGCGGGGCGAACGAGACCTAACTCGAACCGCCTGGACGTTGATTAGGCGTCTATTGGGCAGCTGACTACCTTCCTACCAGCACGGCGTCATCAATGCGATGTGTCCCCCGAGCTCCGGATCCTGTGCCCAATCGCGCGCTCTCGGAGATAGCGACCAGAGACAGAAGAGTCGTGGGTCTCCACCCAGAGCTTCTGTGTCATGAACAAGTAGTTGTCCATTAGCTCTGGGAATCGATCCAGGGCCTCGTCGTAGATCTTGATTGCTTCGGACCTGTCACCGGCCAGATTGAGAGCATTCGCACGATGGAACTGAATCTCCTCGGGTCTGAAGTTGGGATACTGGTTCGCAAGCGCGGTCAACATCGCGATGCCCTCGCGTGCGCTCGACACGTCGGATTGATACGCCAAAGTTCGAGCCAGAGTTAGTTTCACGTAGCGGATCAAGGGTGATGTGCTGTATTTTCCGATTGCCGCACGTAGCTTCCCCTCATCGCTCTTGGCATGCGTTGCAAAGTCACCACACAACAAGACGAATCGATCACCAGACCAAACGGCATCGAAAACGGATGACTCGTCCTCACTCGGCTGTCGCACGTGGAGCTCAAAACTGCTCGAAAACAAGATGCCGTCGTCGGGTCTCCAAAGAAGGCGTTGCGTCGACTCAACACAGTAAGCGACTCTCACGCGGTATGTGCCCGGCTTATCGAACGTGAAACGAGCGCCCTTCTTGCCTTGCGTTTCCGACGGAGGCCCGCACCAGTAGGTCATGTAGGGGTACAATGATAATATGAGATGCGCGCCTGGTGGCAACGGTTCCCCCATCTGACCAAGTCCCGGCGCCTCCACGTAGAAAACAACCAGAAACTTTCGCCATTCCACTGCTCCGTCGGGCCGCGTGATCTCGAAAAACATGTGCTTCATGTGATTGCCGAGCTCGTTAATCGGAAAGATGCGAATTGTGTCGGGCGTTTCGTTACGAATCTGAGCACAGACTTTGACTGGCTCACGAACAACATAGTCCGTCGTATCGGACCAGGCGGTCATAACAACGGCGGCGTGCGCATCGATCACGCGCAAGGCAATACCGAGGACAAGGAGAAAAGCCACTGTGCGACGAGTGCGGGTTCGCATCAGTAGGATGATAGCTCTTGCATCGCCAAGAGTTCGATAAATTGAAATGCCCCCCAACACAAGTTGTTGGAGGGCATTTCTTTAGATGATGGCGGGGCCGACGAGACTCGAACTCGCGACCTCCTGCGTGACAGGCAGGCGTTCTAACCAACTGAACTACGGCCCCGATCCGACAAACGAGCCTCCCGGAGGAGGCTCATTCGGGGCACGAACGTAGCACCGGCACGGGCCGGTGTCAATCCCCTACCGCAATAATTGACAATATCTTATGAGGTTCGGTCAGGTGCGCTTGGGGAGGAGCCCCGTCAGCGAGCCCGTCGGCGTTGCGGCGCCGGAAAGCACCTGCGCCACGGCGGACGCCACCTGCGTCGACGCGCCGAGTGACACGAGCACCGGTGTCCCTTCTGGAATCCAGTCGTCGGCGACCCATCCGGTCAGCACGACGGCAACCGGGCGCACGGTCTCGGCGAAGGACGTCAACCCGAGCGCGAATTCTTCCGACGGCAATCCGCGCGCGGAGAGGACGAAGATGGTTCGTTCCGTCTCGACCGTGTCGAGCGGGTTCGACGCCCCGGGAAAACGCGCGGCGTCCACCACGGTCGCGCGCTCGCGCTGCAGCACCGGGCGCAACCGCCCGTCGGCGTCGGTCTCGAATCCGACCACCAGCGGAGCGCGCAGCCAGCGCGGAAAGTGCCGGCACACGACGTCGAGGAACCCGGAGACGTCCTGTCGCTTGAGAGATTCGCCCGCCGCCCATTCGATCGGCACGACCGTGCAGGTCGAGTCGGTTTCGAGTCCCTCGAAGCGCTCCCAGTTCGACCACGGGGTGAGCGCGGCCTCCGCCACCGTCCGATACACCGCCGGCACCGATGGATACGACGTGAGCTCGATCACCTTCCCGCCCCCGGAGGGGCGGATCGCCGGCTTCGGTTCCGCCGCGCGCGCCCGAAGTGCGGCCACGCGCGCGAACGACGCGTCGAGGATCGCCAGCACGTTGCGCAGCGGCTCGCTCTCGGCGGCTGCCTCCGCGAGCTTCTCGTCGATGCGCGCCCGGTCCACGATCTTCTCCAGGGTGCGCACGATGGTTTCCATCACGTTGAGCGACATGACCGGCTCGCCGCCGGGCTCGACCTGGACCTGCTCCGGTATGGGGCGGGTATGGAGGAGCAGGTCCGCGCCCGCCAGGAGCGAGCGTTCGTTCCCGCCGGACACCATGCCGGAGCGCTCCGAGGCGTACCAGCGGGCCCCCGCCATTTCGAGCGCGTCCGTGATCACCACGCCCTCGTATCCCAGCTCGGCGCGGAGCATCGTGCGCACGATGCGGCTGTCGAAGCTCGCCGGCACCAGCCCCTCGCGCCCCATCGGATAGGCGACGTGCGACATCATCATCATGTCGACCCCCGCAGCGACGGCGCGCCGGAACGGGATCAGGTCCGCGGCGAACAGGTCCTCGGCGGACTTGCGCACCTCCGGCAGCGTCTCGTGCGAATCCTCGGCCGTCGACCCGTGCCCGGGGAAGTGCTTCGCGCACGAGAGCACGCCCGCGCTGCGAAATCCCGCGATCGTCTGCTCGACGAAGGCGGCAACGCGTTCGGGGTCCGCGCCGAACGTGCGCAGCCCCGTGATCGCGCTGCCGCGCTCGAAGTAGCAATCCGCCACCGGCGCCAGCACGGTGTTGACCCCGAGCTTGCGCATCGCCAGGCCGGTCTCGCGCGCGACTTCGGCGGCCAGGTCCAGGTCGCCGGTGGCCGCGATGGCCAGCGCCGCCGGGGGCGCGCCGATGATCTGCCGCAACTCCGCCACGAAGTCCCCCTCGTGGTCCGCCATGACGAACGGCGTGAGCCCCTCTTTCGATAGCTCTTCGCTCACGGAGCCGACCAGGTCGCTCAGCTGGGAGAGGCTCTCGATGTTGCGGGCGAAGAGGATGATCCCCGACACGCTGTGGAATTCCAGGTACTTCTTCTCGTGCGGAAGCAGGCGCGCGCCGGTGAGCGCGATCACCTTGTGCCGCTCCATTTTCCGAATCAGATGGAAGCGGATCTCCGGTGTGAGAACGTCGTTTTCGCGATTCATGCGGTTTAGTACCCCGCCCGCGGCTCGGCCCCGGGATAGTAGTGCTCGAGAATCATCGCGTACGAATAGCCGCGCTTCGCCATGCCGATGGCCCCGTTCTGACACATCCCCACTCCATGCCCGTTGCCGCCGCCGAAGAAGCTGATCCAGCCCACGCGACCCTCGGTCATGCGTTTCTCGACGTCGAACAAGGTGCTTGGCAGGATCTTGCCGTTGGCAACGTCGAGCATGATCACTCTCCGGATGCGGTCCCTCTCCACCACAAAGGTGCCGTTCGACGTCTCGATCTCGAGACGGGTGACGCGCCCGGACGCGCTGCGTTCCAGCACGCGCAGGTCGACCAGGTCGCCGACCGAGGCCGCCGGCACGCCCAGCACGGCGGGAATCGTCTGCCGAATCGTCCGGCCCAGCGCGAGTCCCGTGAACGAGTTGCGCCACCGGAAGTTTCGCGCCGCCGCGCAGAACGACGCGCCGTCGGCGCCGTCGCGATCCAGGCAGCCGAAGAGATACGGCGCGCTGGGACGGTCGGGCCAGACCTGACGAATGTCGGAGGTGTGGCCCCCGCAGGTGGCGCTGTAGTAGGTGTCGCACAGGCGCCCGCTGAAGCGCAGCGCCACCCCGCGCGTGTCGCGGACCGCCGCCGACGCCAGCCGGCTCTGTTTCTCCCGGCCGCGGTAGACCTGGTCCGCCACGCCCGCTTCCACGTCGAAGGGTTCGTCGCGATGGAGCGCCATGCGCGAGAGCGCGTACGTGCGCGCCGCGACGGCCTGGGCCTCGACGGCGGCGTACCCGTCGGCGCCGGGCTCCCCGATCTCGTGCGGGACCACGCCCTCGAGGTACGTCTCGAGCGGCACCAGGTTGACGAGGTCCAGGTTCCCGCTCGCATTCAGAGCGACGCGAATCCGCCCGGAGTACCAGACTCCGCCCGCGGAAAGCGCCGCGTCGCCGGTCGGTTCGATCGTGATCGCGCCGTCGGTCTCCGCGTTCTGCTCCCCGCCTCCGGTGCGAATCTCGAGCGCGCGGCCGCTGCGCTCGATCGCGATGGTTCCGCCGCGGTTGCTCGCGAGCAGGATGGCGCCGTCCTCGCCGACGGCGCGATACGCGCCCGTCGTCGCGATCGTGGCCGCGGCGCCGGTCGACAGCACCAGCACGCGAATCGTGGGCTCCGGACCCGTCCTGGCGCCGGGGCTCGCGGTCTCGCGCGTGCTCGCGCACGCCGTGACGACGGCGAGCGCTGCCGTTGCCATGATGCCTTGGAGACGTGTCATCTCATCCTCGTGCGATCGAACCCAGCACCAGCTCGCGCGACGCACCGGTCACCGACCGGATAACGTTCGTCCGGCCCAGCAGTGCCTCGCGGGCCAGGAATGCAAAATCGACCGCTTCCTTCGCGTCGGCCGGAATCCCGAGGTCGTCGATCGGGCGCACCGCGACTCCGGCGAGCGCGTCGTCCAGGAGCGCCATCATCGCACGATTTCGGGAACCACCGCCGGTCACGAACACCTCGTCCACACCGCCCGCGGGCAGAAAACGCGCGACCGCGTCCGCGATCGCCGCCACCGTGAGCGACGCGGCGGTCGCCATCACGTCCTCGCGCGAGAGGTCCCGCGCCTCGGCCGTGGTCTTGAGCGTCCACGCGAACGCCGGTCCGAATTCGCGATGCCCCGCCGACTTCGGCGGCACCGCCGCGAAGAACGGGTGGCGCATCGCCTGGTCGCGCACCTCGGCCGACACCGTCCCGGCGCTGGCCCGCAGTCCGTCTTCGTCATAGTCCCCGCCACCCGGGAACAACGCCCGAAACAGAACGTCGCTCACCATGTTGCCCGGCCCCGCGTCGAAGGCGATCACGTCGTCGCGGCCGCCCCCGCGCGGGAGATAGGTGAGATTCGAGATGCCGCCGATATTGAGAATCACGCGGCCTGCGTCCCCGCCGCGCAGCATGAAATCGCAGTAGGGCGCGAGTGGCGCTCCCTGGCCGCCGATCGCGACGTCGCCGCTGCGAAAGTCCCCCACCGTGGTGACACCGGTGAGCGCGGCCACCATCGACGGCGGGCCGAGCTGCAGCGTGCCGGCGACTTCGATGCCGCTGCCCGGCGGAACGTGCGCCACCGTCTGCCCGTGCGAGCCGATAAAGTCCACCGCCCCCGCGCGCGCCTTGCCGCGGCGCGACACGTCGAAGAACGCGCTCGCGAACGCCACCGCCACCCCGGTCTGCAGCGCGGCGACCTCTTCCGCCGTGACCTGCGCCCCGCCCGCCAGGTCGGCGAGGGTCTCGCGAAGTTCGTCGGGGTACGGGCGCGAGACGAACTCGATCAGCTCGATTGCCGGACGCGGCGCCTCCGCGTCCATCGACACCAACGCCGCATCCACGCCGTCCATCGACGTCCCCGACATCAGCCCGACCGCGGTGACGCGGCGTTTCCCGGACAACGATGACCACGCGTTCGTCATTGGACTCGTCGGCTACCGGGACATTCCCGCCGTCAGGCCGCCGATGATGCGGCGCTGAAACACCAGAAACGCCGCCACGACGGGGAGCGCGGAGATCACCGCGCCGGCCATGAGATGACCCCAGTCGATGCTGTGGGCGCCCTGCGAGAGCAGCGCCAGACCGACCGGGAGCGTGCGCATCGACGCGCTGTTGGTCAGTATAAATGGAAACAGGAACGAGTTCCAGTTCGTGAGGCAGGTGTGGATCGCGACCACCGCCAGCACCGGCTTGAGCATCGGAAAGACCACGCGGAACAGGATCGTGGCCTCGCCCGCCCCGTCCATGCGCGCCGCTTCTTCGCAGTCGGTCGGCAGCGACGTCAGGTACTGCCGGATCAGGAAGATGTTGAACGGGTCGACCAGGAACGGGAGTGTCAGCGCCGCGTACGAATCGATCAGGCCCATGCGCTGCATGAGAATGTACAGCGGCACCAGGATCACCTGCTTGGGCAGCATGATGGTGGACAGCACCAGCATGAACACCAGCTTGCCGCCGCGGATCCGGTAGCGCGCGAACGCGTAGGCGGCCATGGTGCAGAAGACGATGTTGCCGACCAGCACGACCGCGGCCACCACCACGCTGTTCACGAAATACCGGTCGAACGGCCCCGCCCGCCACACTTCGCCGTAGTAGCGCAGGCTCACGCCGTCGGCCGTTCGCAGCGACACCGCGATCATCCAGGCGAGGGGATAGGTCATCGCCGCCAGGATCAGGAGCAGCACCGCCCAGCGCGCGATGCGGGTCACGCCGTCATCCCCCCACCCGCCGGCGCGCGCAACCGCCGCATCGCCAGCACCGAGAAGACCGCCGAGAGGATGAACACCGCGTAGGCGATCACGCTCGCGTACCCGTAGTCGAGCCGGCGAAACGCCGCCTCGTAGAGATACAGCACCAGCGTGTTGGTGCTCCCCAGCGGTCCCCCCTGGGTCATGACCAATACTTCGACGAACACCTGGAACGAGCGGATGGTGTTGATTACCAGCACGAACCCGATCGCCGGCTTGAGCATCGGGAACGTCACGTGCCGGAACGTGGCCCACGCCCCCGCGCCCTCCAGCTCCGCCGCTTCGTAAAGCGGCTCCGGGATCGACGTGAACGCCGCGTGGAACACGAGCGCGTAGTAGCCCACCGCCGCCCACACGTCCATCACCATGATCGCGGGCAGTGCGGTGCGCGGGTCGGTGAGCCACCCGTGACCGGGAATCCCGACGAGCGCCAGCGCCTGGTTCGCGGCACCGCCCGGCGCGTAGACCAGCTTGAACAGCAGGGCGATGACGACGATCGACAGGATCGACGGCAGGAACATGGCCGCCTTGAACAGGTCCTTCATGGGCACGGGACCGCGCAGGAGCCAGGCGAGTGCGAGTGAGAGCGCCGTCGTGACCGGCACCGTGCCGAGCACGAACAGGAGCGTGTTGCGCAGCGCCCCGGCGAACGCGGGGTCGTGGAAGAGGCGCGCGACGTGCGCGAAGCCCACGAAGCGGGTCTGGCCGACGTTCAACGGGTTGTAGTCGAGGAATCCGAGCACGAAGGAGAACACGAACGGAAACACGAAGAACGCGGCGTAGAGGACCGCCCACGGGAGCAGGAACCAGACGGCGGGCGCAAGCGCTGGGCGGCTCCGGGTCACGGGGGCATCCTAGCGGCGCTCGAAGCGCGCCGCAATCGTCGCGACTTCCCGGGTCGCGTCGTCGAGGCACCACCGCGGTGCCCGCCGCCCGTAGAGTGCTTCCTCGACCGCGCGGTCGATCACTTCTTCGATTTCATTCCACCCGGGGTGCGGGGGCGGGGTGCGGCTGTAGAGCGACTGTTCCACGAACACGCGCACGCGCGGGTCGGTGGTGAAGGTGGTGTCGTCCAGCGCCGCGCGCGCCGCCGGGAACACGCTCTGCTCGGCGAGCGACAACACCTTCGCCTGCGGGTACGCCTGCAGGAAGCGCGCGAGGCGCAGCGCGGCGTCCGTCTGCGCCGAGCCCCGGAACACGACCAGCATCTCCGCGCCCGCGAAGCTCGCGTGGGTGCCGTGATCCGCGGCGGGCTTCGGCACCAGCGCGACCCCGTAGTCGAGGTTGGGCGCTTCGAGGGCGTAGTTCTTGAGGTTCCACGCCCCCGAGATCTGCATGCCGAGCCGCCCCGTCTTGAAATACTGGTCCAGCACTTCCTGCTTCTCCTGGAGCGAGTACGGCGCAAGCGACAGGTAGAACTCGAGCGCCTCCACCATGCGAGGGCTGTTGAGCACGACGGCCCCGGTCGAATCGAACACTTCGCCGCCATTGCCCCACCCGAACGCCATGAACTTCTTGAAGAGCACGTAACGCTCGCCGATGTTCTGGCCGAACCCGTAGATCCCGGAGCCGAGTCCGCTCACGCGCCGCGACGCCTCGAGCAGCTCGGCCCACGTCTGCGGCGGGCGGTCCGGGTCGAGCCCGGCGCGCCGGAACAGCTCGCGGTTCACGAACAGGACGCGCGAGCCCTGCACCCACGGCAGCCCGTACACGCGCCCCTGCCACAGCGCGCTCTCCCACATCAGGAAGCTGTCGCGCTCCGCCTCATAGACCGGGGTCACGTCCTCGAGCACGCCTTCGTAGCTGAAACGCGGCAGCCACGTCGACCCGAGCTCGCAGAGGTCGGGCTGGGTGCCCGACGCCACCGCCGCCTGGATCTTTTCCAGCCCGCTCTTCCAGGTAAGCTGTTCGACCTCGACCCGGATGCCGGGGTTCTTGCGCTGGAACTCGTCGACCAGCGGCTGGATGGTGGCGAGGTCCCAGAACTGCCAGAATCGAACCACGCGCTCGCCGCCGCCGGACTTCTTCCCGCACGCGAACCCACACATCCCCACCACCACGAGAACGCTCACGAGCCAGGGCGCGAGACCGGGGCGCGCGCGCGTCATCCCCGCTCCCCGAGCGCGCGGGCCAAAAACCCGCCCGCACCCTCCAGCATGCGCTCCGCCGCACTCGCGTCGACGCTCTTTCGCGCCATCACGACCGCGACCTTGACGTTGCGGCCGGAGAGCTCGTACACGCGGGAGGCATCCTCGTAGCCGAGGCCGGTCAGCATCATCACGATGCCCTTGCCTCGCTCGACGAGCTTCGCACTGTTGGGGCGCACGTCCACCATCAGGTTCTCGTAGACCTTGCCCAGCTTCACCATGGTGGCGGTGGAGATCATGTTGAGGACCATCTTCTGCGCCGTCCCCGCCTTGAGCCGCGTCGACCCGGTGATCGCCTCCGGCCCCGGTACCACGGTAATGACGACGTCGGCGCCCGGATCCGGGCCCTCGTTGCAGCGCACGAGGACCGTCCGTGCGCCCAGCCGGCGCGCCTCGGCCAGGGCGCCCAGCACGTAGGGCGTGCGGCGGCTCGCGCTGACCCCGACCAGCACGTCGCGCGCGCTCACACCGCGCGTCGCCACGTCGGCCGCGCCCGACGCTTCGAGGTCCTCGACGCCTTCACGCGAACGAAACACGGTGTCGGGTCCGCCGGCGACGATGGCCTGCACGAGGTCCGGCTCCACCCCGAACGTCGGCGGGCACTCCGCCGCGTCCAGCACGCCCAGGCGGCCGCTGGTGCCCGCCCCGGCGTAGAAGAGGCGACCGTCGCCGCGCAATGCGTTCGCGGTCAGGTCCACGGCGCGCGCGATGTCGGCGAGCGCGGGGCGAACCGCGTCGGCGACGGTACGGTCCTCGTCGTTCATGAGTTCGAGAATGCGCTGCGTGGGCGCGAGGTCGATCTCGCGCGTGCGCGGGTTGCGGCTCTCGGTGGTGAGGCGCTTCAGTTCTTCGAACAGCTCGCTGGGTTCCGGCATGGTGTGTCGCGCGGCAACGCGCGGCCGGAGTCTATCAAAGGGAGGAAAAAACGGACAAAGGGAATTCGGCCCTTACTGGAGCTTGGAAAGGCTTCCGCGCACGGTGGCGGAGCCGCCGCGCTGGTTCACGCGGATCACGTACAGATAGGTCCCGTTGGCGATGGCCTCCCCCGCGCCGTCGCGTCCGTCCCAGAACACGGCGTTCTGGCCCGGGAGTCGCGCGCCGGGGGGGATCTCGACGTGACGGACACGCTTGCCGCTGACGGTGAAGACGTCGATGGTGCCGTCGAGAATCTCGGCGGTGTTCGAATAGACAAAACTCGTGCCCGCCGAACGGAAGGGGTTCGGATAGTTGATGACACCCTCCAGCCCCGGGTCGTCGCTGACGACGAGCCGGTAGATGAACTCGAGCGTGCCGGCGTGAATGCGCATGGTATGGGCTCCGGAGGCCAGTTCCTGGCGGAAGGTCGCCACCCAGGAGAGTGTGTCGGTCGGGCTCGGGTGCATGATATTCACGGGGACTACGGCAATTTCGTCCATATACACGCCGATCTCCGCGCCCGGAATGAAGACCGGGAATTTCAGGTCGACGCGGTACTGGCCGTCGGCGGGGACCGAGGCGCCGCTCACGATCGAGCGGCCGTTGACCGCCACGCTGACGCTGGACTCCACCCGCAGCACGAATTCGGCCGCGATGTGGTACTGACCCGAGAGCGTGTCGGGCGCCTGAAACGCGCGCAGCACGATGTCGTAGTTCTCCGGCCTGACCTTGTGCGCGAAGCTCACCCGGTACTGGCGCGCGCGCGGCAAGTTGAAGTCGGCTAGCGGTTCGACCACCAGCGCGGCGGTCGCGTCCACCCCGGCGATCTCGAGCGAGAACTTGCGGATTGCGTTCTCGTCGGTGACCACGGCGACGACCTGGATCGAGTCGCCTTCCCCGCCCGCCTCGACCACCTCGCCGGTTTCGAATGGACTCCCGTCGACGGTGACGTCGAAGTTGGGCGGTCCGGCGTCGATGCGCAGCAGCGGATCGCCCAGGATGTGGTAGCGCTCGACGGGGTCGCGTTGGTTGCTATCGCCCGCCAGCTCCGCCTCCACCAGGAACATCAGTTCGCCGAACTTCCACTCGGCCTGGGTGGAGTCGAGCAACGCGTCGTACGGCGCCTCATAGAACCACACCCGGGTGGTGCGTTCCATGTAGGTCGCGTTCGGGAAGAGGTACTCGAAACCACTGCTGCCGTAGGTCCCGACCGCCCCGCGCTCACGCTGGAGGAGGAACTGCTCCGCAAACGAGTCGCCGTTGGGGCGGTTCTGCGACACGTTGGTCTGGTCGGCCTCGCGGTGCAGCGCGTAGTCGCTGAAATGGCACCCCATCCCGAAGATGATCCAGGGCTTGCCGCGGTTCTCCACGCGCAGGTGGTCCCGGCCCGGCCCGTCCAGGAGGGCGGCGTCGAGCGTGGCGAGAACTTCCTCGTGCGCGACCAGCGAACGATTCATGTGCGCCTGGATGGTGACCATCGTCGCCCCCTGGTTGAGCTCGTTGAGCAGGATCTCGGTGGCGTTCTGGCGCGTATACTTGATGGCGGCGAAATAGTTCACGCAGCATGTCGCGCAGCCGGTTGGGTGGATTGCGCTCGTGTAGTCGTCGAGATAGAATCTCACCACGTCGTACCCGGCGGGCAGCGAGTTCTCAATGATCTGCGCACACGTCTCCTGGCTGTTCTTGAAGCCCACCTCCGCGTTGTCGCACAGCGGAAACGAACCGAAGGTCGAGCCGCCCGCCGAGTAGGTGTCGTCGGCGACCAGGATCATCCGCTTGCGCCAGAAATCGGACGCGCTGGGCTTTTCGTAGGCGTAGACCTTGTCGAGCACGATATCCAGCTCGCCGGTGTTCCCCACCGGAATCCGCCCGACGATCATGTCCGGGAACGGGTCGATGGATCCTCCCGGCCCCGGGAACTTGACGAAGCGCTTGTCGGTGGTCACCACCTCGTCGTCCTGGAGGGACGGCACGGCGTCGACCCTCAGGAACGTGGGGACGAAGTTCGGCTCGGAATCCGCGTGCACCCGCTTCTGGTCCTCGCTTGCGTCGCCGACCAGCACCAGCGCGGTGGCGCCGCCCTTCTCGAACAAATGGTGGCTGGCACGGTACACGGCCTGCGGAGACGGGACGCCGTCGTTGAACTCGTCGAACACGTCCGCGACGTCGACGACCATCACGCGGTAACCCTGCGCCCGGCGATACGACGCCCACGATCGCATGCGCGATACGTAGTCCGCGTGCGCGACCACCAGCACGTCGAAACCGCTATTGGCGGAGTTGATTATCGAACTGGGAACGTCGGCCTCGATATCGGCGGACGCAACCGCGATCATACCGGACACCGGGACCAGCTGGAACTCGCGGCGCGACGGAACCGTCTCCCGAAACGACAGCGCGAAGCCGCCCGCGACCGGCTGGAAGTGCCCGGGACCCAGCACCACGCGCACCGGCGCGATCGGGTTGGTAATATCGAACAGCTCGAGGTTGTTCGAGTTGGTGATGCCGGTGACGGTCAGGCTCGTGTCTCCCGCCAGCGTGGCCGTGTTGAAGCGAAGCGCATCGCCGCGCGCGCGGTACAGGGAGGCGTAGGAGACTCCCACCCAGTTCAGCAGGACCTGAATACTGGTGCGCGTGTCGCCGACGGGGCGGTCGATGCGAAAGTGGTTGGTGCCGACGTCCAGGCTGGCCGCCGGTACGGCGGCAGAGAACGTTGCGCCGGGACTTCAGCGGAACCGCGTAGGCGGGATTGAGAGTCTGCTCGCCCTGCGAGTTGAGCAGCGACACCCGGATGTTCCGCGGGCTCACGTAGTCGCGCCCGAGCAGCTCGGCGGTGAGCGTCAGGTTCGTCCCCGGCTTGACGGTATTCACCGTGAACGGAAGATCGACCGGCGCGGTGTCGTAACCCCAGTTGAAATAGTAGACGTCCGGGGTGCCCACCGGGATCTCATCGAAGAACCACAGATCCGTCTCGAAGCGCTGGGTGGCGGTAAACGACGCCGATGCGGTATCCGCGCTCACAAACCCCACGGCGGGCGTTCGCTGGGCCATGACGGCTCCCGCCGCGGGCTCGAGCCAGTACACGTTGTAGGCGGAGTACTGCTCGTACGTGTCGCCCTGGCTCGGGTCGTCGCGAAGCCGGCGGCCGTAGAAAACCAGCAGGTCGTTGCCGTCGAACGTGCCCGCCACTCCGCCCGCGTCTTCGCGCACGGTGAACGCCACGTCCTGGGTCGCCGGAATACACGTGGCTTCGTCGTAGCTGCGACGAAAGAGCCGAAGCCCGTTCACGGGCTGCCCGGCCGGGAACCCGGCGGCGACGAGTGCGTTGGCGGCGACCTTGTGGATCCCGGTCTCGCGCACCTTGAGCTTGACCGCGCCCGGCACTACGCGGCTCGATGCGGGAGCGGCAGCCTGCTCCATGCCGGGAACCCTCCACGCTCGCGCCTGACGAGCGTTCACAAAGAGACGGCCGAAGATCTCGTCCCATCCCGGAGCTTCCGGCCGCGCCGGCGCCTCAACCACCGCCTGCGCACGTGGCCTCTCGAGCCGAACCTCGACCTCGATCACCGTCGCGACCGAGACCTCGTAGGTGGCCGGGTTGTAGGTCACCGGGTTGACGCAGACCGGAACGACGCGCTGATGACGGATGTAGGCCGTTTCCTCCGCCCGCACGACCGCGCTTCCATTCCAGCCCTTGTACACCGGCTCGTCCCACACCACCTCGTCGCCGAGGACGGGCCCCAGTTCCTCGTCGCGGATCGCGCGGGGTCTCGGGATCGGCTCGAGCCGGTGCATCCCGAGTGCCCGGGACCCTACCACCCGCGCGGACACGGAAAACGCGCCCTCGGGCGGGAGCGCCACCAGGAAGCGTCGGGCGGGGATAGCGGGCTCGCCCGGCTCGCCGGTCGCGTCGAATCCGTCGATTCGGATGCGTTCCGTGCCGGCGAGTGCATTCGACGGCGAGAAACTCGGAACCGGCACCTCCACGCGAAAGACGATGATCGTGTCGTCCGCGCGGACCAGGGACGCCGGTGCCCGAACCTCCGCGCCCACGGCCACCCCGAGGGAAAGCAGCAGAGCGGCAATGGCGAAGATACTCGCCGCAAACGCTTTAACGGCTCTTGAGATCAAGATTGGGAACGCTTAAACGGCAGGGGTAGACCTACAAGGGGCATGGAGTAGGGTCGTAGCTAAAGTCTAGCGGGGCGAGTGGCCGGTGTCAAGCAGCGCATCGGAACCGCCCGACGTTGCGCGGAAAAAGGAAGGCCCCCGCGAAAACCGCGGGAGCCTTCCAAGCGCAGCAGCGAATATCTGGCCTAACGGTACAGCGCCTTGATGGTCCCCCAGGTGGTCTGTTCGGTCGCGACGTTGCACGGACAGGTTCCGTCCACGTTCACGATGGCCTGGCCGCCGGGAAAGGCGTGAGGGAGGCTACCACAGTCAGCATAAATCCGTTGGGGCGGAAACGCGGTTGGGTCCTCCAGCAAGCGCAGACGGGAACACGGCGCGGTAGTGCCAAAGTTGTCGAACGTCAACGTCAGGACCAGGAACGTCCCCAGCTTGCACTCCTGGTACGCGATCGAGATTCCCGTATCCGAGTTGCCAATGGAAAGCATCCCGGCGGGCACCGAGGCCACGATCAACGACATCGTGGACGTCGACGTGTCCACCAGAAATTCCGACCCCGTCGCGCCGTTCGAATTCGTATGTACGACATACACCCGCTTGATTCCGGCCACTGTGTCCGTGACCTGGCAGTTCAGGCCGGTCTGGTCCGCGTACAGGCCGAGGTCTTCAATCGCCATCGCCGGCGTCACGACGATGGCCAGAAGCATGGCTGTTAACACAAACTTCTTCATAGTTAGCTCCTTCTCACCACTTCGGTTCCTATGAATCTCCACTCGTGAGCCTCGTCGTCGCCCGAACCGGCCTACGACCCGGCCCATGCGCCCTCTGGAAACGCGATAGACAGCCCATCGAAATCGTCCCGTTCAATTTCGACGTGCCGAATATCCGCCGCTCCCAATGGACTGTCAAGGTATTTCCAGCTTTAGGCCCAAGCAACGGACGTGCCGACTCAGGAAATCAGCGTAACTGGCTCTCCCATAAGCCGAAAACAACACTACCCCTCTCGCTCGAGGCAGGAGATGAATGACTTTTTGCCAAGTCGGATTGTGAAAGCGGGAACGCACCTGCAGGGAGCGATAAAAGGCGGCTGGCTCCCATAAGGGAGGTGCACAATGAACACGCCCGGGATCCAAGGACCCCGGGCGTGTTCTGGTAACGCTTCTTTGCGCTTGTCAGGAACTCAGACTAGCGATAGAGCGCCTTGACGCCGCCCCACGTGGTGCGTTCGGTCGCGGTCGGATCCGCGCAGCCGGGGCAATTCCCGCCCCAGTAGAACGAACCACCGGTCGCCGGATGGGGGAAGCTGTTGCAGTCAGCCGTCTGACGGACCGGCGGAACCGCTCCCGGATTCTCGACGACTTCCATCTTGCCGCAAGGAGTCGGGGCCAGGCCCAATATCTCGTCATCGGCATAGCGGAGTCTCATGATCTGGAACGACGGCGCTACGATGCACGACCCGTACGACACCGAGATGCCCGCCTCGGGGGCACCAATGGTCAGGAAGGCCGCCACGACAGTGAAGGACGAATACGGCGCGCCCGACGCGTTGTTGATCCTGAACTCGGAACCCGTGGAGTTGGTGTTGAACTTCTGGATCACGTACACGAAGTTGCTCCCGCCATCGGGATTCCACGCCGCGGAACGGAAGCAGTTGGTGCCGGCCGCTTCGTTGTACAAACCGATGTGGTCTGCCATCGCCACGCCCGCACACAGGGTCAGGCCCAGCGCCATTGTTAGAACCTTTTTCATCAGAGTCTCTCCTTTGAAGTAGAGCAATTAGTTGGGATACAGAGCCAAGGCTGGATGAACCGCTGTCGCGTGTCGTGGATGAACCCGGAAACCGTGGTTCACCCAGCCCTAGAACATTGTCTTTACCGGTACAGGGCCTTGACTCCCCCCCACGTGGTCGACTCGGTCGACACACCACCCGGGCAGATCAGCGATAGCATCCCGACGACATCGAACGGCAGGCCGCTCGGCCAACTCACAGCCTGGGGTACCGGGCTGTAGATATCGTCGTAGCCGACCACACGCAGCGGCTGGGGCCCCTGCAGGCAGTCGCACTCACTGGTCCAATCGACCAGAACCCGCGTAAGCAGCATCGTTTCATACCCGTTCTGGGGATTCTGCCACGAGCGCGCCATTCCGATCAATGAATTGCCGATGACCGGGTCAAGCGGGCCGGCGCCGGTAATGTCTCCGACGTACATGAGCGCCGGTGGGAAGAGAATCTTGAAATCGACGGCGCCGACCAAAGCGTTCAAATTCAACGCAGCCACATACAGGTTCGAGCTCGAGCCCGGATTCTTGCACGGCGACTGCGTGTCATTGTAGTCGGCGTCGAAATACGCCTGAATGAAAGGCACCTGCGCCAGCGCCCCACCGGTATAGACCCCGATGAGTAGCATCGCAAGTACCACTGCTAGAGCTTTTTTCATAGCGACAAACTCCTTTGCCAAGCCAAATGTCGCGAACGATTTAAGGAGCCACTCCTGGCCGCTATTACTCCTTACCGACTAACACGGGTGATTAAAATGCTCACCAAACTTAGCGAAGTCAGGCAGTGTGACCGTGCCGAAAGCCGGGCTTCCGACCAGGTCGTAGCACGCCGAGTACGCCTTCGGAGGAGACTGGTACTTGGCCGGGAAGCCCTTGACCAGGTCCGTGAAGTCGATGAGCGTGACAACGCCATCCGGCGCGCCGCCGCCAGGACCCGTGAAGTCGGGCGTCCGGACCGCAATACCCAGGCAGATCGCCGGGCAGGCGCCGCCGCCGAGCACAATGCCCTGAACGACTACGTTGAGACCCGTGTCACAACCACCCGTGGCCATATCGCCAGTGATTGTGGTCATGCCCGCAATATCCGTCGCCGCAGAGGCCGCGATTGTCCCGCTTCCACCGCAAAGCATGAGACCGTCGTTGCAACCCTTCGTGTAAATATCAGGGCCCGGCATTCCCACGATCGGGGCGTTCGTGTTGTCCTTCACGGTCACGGAGATCGTGAGGTCGTTTACCAAAACGGGGTCCGGATTCACGTCTGAGAAACCGTTCCCCACGTCACCCTTCGGACACGCGAAGGCGACGTCGCTGATATCGATGGGGTACGTCCCCAGCGAACTCGCCGTGCTGTTACACTTCGAGACGATACCGCTGTTAACGGTACCGACGCCGGCCATCTGCAAGCAAAGCAGAGCGGCCGCGCCAAGCGACAGGACAGCAAACTTTCCTTTTAACATTCCTACACCTCCAAAAAGTGGCTGCATGGGTTTATTGTCCCTATTTGGAAGTACCCGCCGGCGTACTACTCCGACAAGGTTCTTCCTCCACCGTTGGTAAAAACTGACACCTTACTCGACCGGGAAAAATGTTACCACGGATCGCAAGAGACTGTCAACGCACAAATTTGTGAGGAAGTGCGTGGCGACGGCACAAACCGGGGCTCCCCAGCCCCCGAAACCAGGGATCCGGACCGTCCCCCTTGGGCCCTGATCCGTAACCAGACTACGAGTCAACAAGTTACGTCAAAATGAGGTGTGAATCTGGAATTGGTGGGCGAAACAGGGCTCGAACCTGTGACCTTCTGCGTGTAAGGCAGACGCTCTACCAGCTGAGCTATTCGCCCCTGACAGCGACCTCTCGACCGGGGCTAAAGAAACGCGAGGGGAACCAGGACGCAGTATCCGAGCACGAGCAGAAGCGGCGCCACGGTGATGTCGTTCACCGCCAGCAGAACATAGCCGACCACGATCGCCACCATCGCGGCAACGAACAGCTTCCAGCGAAACTTGCGCGGCGTTTGACTCGAGGTGTCGGTGCTCATACGTTCGCAGTCGTGCACACGGATGGAATCACAGGCCGGCACGTGTGTCAAGGCGATCGGCGCAGCGCTTCGTTCAGGCGCCCGCTGCGAAATCCATCTTCCACGATTTCGACGCGCGCGAAACCGGCCGCCCTGATCTCGTCCTGCACCTCGATCCATGTGCGCGGATCCCGGAGTCGCGCGTGGTCCGCGAGCGGAACTTCGACGCTGGCCGTGTCTCCGTGGTGCCGCACACGACACACGACGAATCCTCGTCTCTTTAGCGCCGTCTCCGCCTCGTCCACCTGGCGCAGTTTCTCCGGCGTCACCTCGGTGTGGTACGGAATGCGCGAGGCGAGACACGGGGACGCCGGCTTGTCCCACAGCGACAACCCCAGCTCCCGGGCGGCGCGACGCACGAGTTCCTTCGTGAAACCAGCCTGCGCCAATGGCGCGACCACGCCGCGCTCTTCGGCGGCGCGGGCGCCGGGCCGGCGATCGAACCGGTCGTCCGCGTTCTCGCCGTAGGCCAGCACCGGGAATCGTTTCGACTCCGGCGCCGATTCGATGCGCGCGAACAGCTCGCTCTTGCAGAAAGTAGCACCGCTCCGGCCCGTTGGCGCGATAGCGCGCGTCGTCCATCTCGCGCGTCGCGACCAGCGCGAACGGAATCCCGTGCGACTCGAGAAAGGCGATCGCCGCGGCCTCTTCCCCGCCGGCCAGCGACGCGGACACGCCGATCACGCACGCCATGCGGCCACCCAGCACGCGGTGCGCCACGTAGGCCAGCAGGCCCGAGTCGACCCCGCCCGAACACGCCACCATCATCGGGCCGTGTCCGGCCACCACCCTCGAGAGCCGCACAAGGTGGGCGCGCACGTCGGGGGTGACATGATCCCAAAGCACGAGATTCACCTCCATTACCGGACGGTTCCGCTGGACCGCCGGATCGCGCGGACCGCGGCGTCGTGTTCGCGCAGCGTGCTCGAAAAGACGTGGTGGCCGTCGCCGCGCGCGACGAAGTACAGGGCGCCGACCGATGGCTTCGGATAGAGCGCCGCGCGCAGCGACGATTCCCCGGGGCTGCAAATCGGCCCCGGCGGAAGCCCCGCGTATCGGTAGGTATTGTACGGAGAATCGACATTGAGGTCCTTGAAATACAGCCGGCCACGAAACCCGCCCATGGCGTATGCGACGGTGGGATCCGCGTCCAGTTTCATTCCCCGACGGAGGCGGTTGTGATAGACCGCCGAAACCACCGGCCGTTCGTCGGGCACCTGCGCCTCCGCTTCGATGATCGACGCCAGCGTCACCACCTCGTGTCGCGCCAGGCCGATCTCGGCCGCGCGTCGCTCCATGTCCGGCGTCCACACGGCGTGGAAACGGGTCAACATCTGGGCGACGACGTCGCGCGCGTCGCTTCCGAAGGGGATGCGGTACGTGTCCGGAAACAGGTAGCCCTCCAGCGACTCGGCGGGCACGCCGAGCGCACGGCGCAGGTCGGGGTCGCGGCACGCAGCCAGGACGACGACGGAGTCGATCCCCGCCGCCTGCATCGCGCCCGCGATCTGCCAGGTGTTGAACCCTTCGGGGACGGTGACCAGTACGGCGAGGATGTCGCCGCGAACCATCGCGCCCAGGATGTCCAGGGCGGGCTCCCCGCGCGTGAATTCATAGGTGCCGCGCTGAATCTGCCGGTCGCCGCGCGTGGCTTTCGCGAAGAACTCGAGCGTCCACGCCCGCCGCACCAGCCCCATGCCCACCAGGTCCCGCACCACCGACGCGAACGACGCGCCTTCGGGCACGACCACGCGCACCGGTTCCCCGGGCGGGCCCGCCCGCCGCAGGTCCGCCACGACGAAGACGCCGAAGGCCGCGACGCCCGACACGAACAGCGCGATCACCACTACCAGGGCGCGAGCTTTCGACATGCGTTCGACTCCGAATCAGGGCGCCGCGCGCCGGTGCGCATCGAGATAGCCCTGGAGGATGATCACCGCCGCGAGGCGGTCGATGCGCTTCTTGTCCGGTCGCGAACCCGCCAGCGTGCGCTCGGCTTCGGCGCTCGAGAGACGCTCGTCCCACAACTCGACCTCGACGGCCAGGCGCCTGCGGATCGCTTCCGCCAGGCCCTCGGCCTGCACGGTGGCCTCGGTGCGTCGCCCCGCGAGCGATTTCGGATGGCCCACCACGACCCGCGTCACCCGGTACGACTCGACCAGCTCGCGCAGGCGCGCGAACAAGTCTCCGTCTTCGCGGCGATCGAAGGTGGGAAGCCCCTGTGCGATCAGGCCGAGGGGGTCGCTCACGGCCAGCCCGACGCGACGTTCGCCGGGGTCGACCCCGAGGATGCGTCCGGGTTCCTCCACGCGCGTCACGCCGCCGCCCGCTTAAGCACGACCAGCGTCAGGTCGTCCTGATTCTCGCCGTCGCCGAAGCGGCGGACGTCTTCGATCACGCGCCGGCACACCTCGCGCGCGGTCGCCGTGCGGTCGATTTCGAGAACGGTTTGCAGTCGCCCGGCTCCGTAGTAAGCGCCCGAACGCGACTCGGAATCGGTGACGCCGTCGGTGAATACCACCAGCGCGCCGCCAGCCGGGATTTCGCACGAGTTCTCGAGGTACTGGTAGTCCTCTACGCACCCGAGCACCAGGCCGCTCTCGGGCAGCTGACTGGCGCCGCCGTTGGCAACCACGAACGGAAAGTCGTGGCCGGCGTTGGCGTAGCGCACGCGTCCGGTCGGCAGGTCGACGACCGCGTAGAAAGCGGTCGCGAATTCCGCCGCGCTGGTGTTGCGGTAGAGCAGCCGGTTGAGCCGGTTCATCATCTCGGCCGGGTTCGTGAGCGCATCGGCGCTCGCGTGGACGGTGGCCTGGAGAGACGCAGAGAGGATGGACGCCGGGATCCCTTTGCCCGACACGTCGGCCACCACCAGGCCGAACCGGTGCGCGTCGATGTCGACGAAGTCGTAGTAGTCGCCGCCCACCTGCCGGCTCGGCACGGTGACGCCGAAGACCTCGAAGCCTTCCAGCACCGGGGGCTCGCCCGGAAGCATCTGGGTCTGGATCTTGCGCGCGATCTTGAGCTCCTCTTCGAAGAGCTTTGCTTCCACGCTCTCGGCGAGGAGACGGATGTTCTGCAGCGCGGCGCCAACCTGCGTCGACAACACGGCGAGGTGACCGATCTCCTCGGCCGCATAGGGGAGCCCGTACACTTTTTCCGTGAGGGTCAGGTACGCGGTGCAGCGCCGCTCCTGGACCACGGGCACGAACAGTTCGACCCGGGCCGGGAGGGCGCCGGCGGGGACGGGCACGTGGATGACGGCAGCTGTCGGCGGCGCGCGGCGCAGCCGGCGACGCTTCGGCGGTTCGTTGGCCCGCAGCAGGTCGCGCCGCCGCACCGGCTCGCCGATCTCCGCGAGCGCGACCGCCAGCGCGTCGTCGCCGCCTTCGGTCACCACCAGCCGGGTCTCGCCCGCATCCAGGGCGTCGCGCAGCCCCTTGACCAGCACGTCCTCCAGCACGTCGTGCGTCGTGGCCGCCGCGACCGCGTCGCCCATCACCCGGAAGCGCCGCGACAGGTCGCCCTGCCCGCGCAGGAGGACACGCTCCAGGATGTCTTCCGCGCGCTCCATCATGGGCTGGAACGCCAGCACCACCATCACGACGAACCCCGCCTCGAACACGTCGCGGCTGGCGGTCCCGTACTGGGACACGAACGTGGTGATCGGCCGGATGACCACCAGGTAGAGAAACGCGAACACGACCGCGACCGTCCCGTAGAAGAGCGCGCGCCGCAACACATGCCGGACTCCGAGGAACTGCTGGCGAGTGACGGCATACGCGATCGCGCCGCCGCTGGCGATCAGGGACAGGTTCAAGAGCGCCAGGATGATGTTCTCGGGGAGGAGTGTCGCGTGCGTCATCAGCACCACCTTCGCGAAGGTGTAGCACGCCACGCTCACCGTGACGCCCAGGCCGACCGTGCGCAGCTGTCGCGCGAGGCGAGGGTTGACGAGGCCGATCTGGCTCCGCCACAGCAGGTCGAGCGCCAGCAGCGAATAGACGATGTTGACCAGCGCGAAGAAGTCGCGGTGCACGCGCTCGAGCAGGCGCACCACCGCCCCGACGACGGCGTCGAAGCCGTCCAAATTCAACTCGCGCGACGCCACCAGCTCGTGGCCGCGCGACAACGATCGCGGGAGCCGCGTCATCTGTTCGAGCATCTGGTCCCCGAACATGATGGCGGCGAGGTGGAGCAGGTACGGGAGGAACACGACCAGTCCGATCACCGGGAAGCGGCGCAGCACGCGGTTCTCGCGCGGGAAGCTCAGCGCGAACAGCAGGAGAGACGGAAAGTAGAACTCCCAGAGGTACTCGAAGTTCTCGACCATGCTCGTGTACAGCACCGCTCCCTGCCGGAGCGAATGCTGGAGCATGAGGCCGGACGCGCTGAGCAACGGGCCCACGCCGGCGAAAAAGAGCATGAGTGCGGCCGCGCGGGTCGGGGTGTTGGAGCGCGCGACGCGCAGGAACGTCAGTCCGAGGAGAAACGTGACGACGCCACAGACGAGATAGAGGACGGAAAGTGCGACGGTGTAAGGACCGCTCATCTCGGGCCGCTCCGGGGGCCGCCGGCGTCGCCGGGGTGCGCGTCAGCCCCTTCTACCCGCGACGCGGCGGAGCGGTTCCCCCGGCTGCCGCGGGAGCGGCACGTCATTCCGACGGATCGCTGCCGCCGTCGGCGACCCGCCGCTTGGTGAGTTCGACTTGCAGCCCGCCATCCGCGTAGCTGAAGGTGATGGCGTCGGTGAAGGCGCGCATGATCATGATCCCGCGCCCGCGCTCGCTCATCGGGTCGGCCGGCGCCCCCTCCCGCAGCGCCTTCTCGAAGTCGAACCCCACGCCCTGGTCCTTGACCCGCGCCGTGAAGGTCATGCCGTTGAAGACGAGGGTCACCACCACGCGCTTGTCGGGAGCAAACCGGTTGCCGTGCTCGATGGCGTTGCTGCACGCCTCGATCAACGCCGTGCTGACGTCGTTGATGTCGTCCGACGTGAAGAGGAATTCGCGCGCGAGATCCTGGATGGCGGCGTCGACGGCCCCGAGGTACTTGAGGTCGCTCGGGATGTTCAAGATCATCTGCTCGGCGGGTGCGTTCTTGCCCATACGTCGACTCTCGGACAATCCCCGTCCAGACCGTGCTAGCGCCCGGCCTGGGAGAAGCTTTTCACTGCTTCGTCCTCGTTCTCGTACGACTTGAAAAGGAGATTAAGCTTGGTGACGTAGAGGATGCTTTCGATCCGTTCGGAGGCGTGCATCACGACCAGGTCGCCCCCCGCGCGCCGGACCGACGTGTATCCGCTGATCAGAATCCCGAGCCCGGTGGAGTTGATCCATGAGACCTTCTCCAGGTTGACGACGATGTTCTTCTTGCCCTGATCGACGAGCGCCTTGAACACATCGCGGAACATGTCGGCATCCGGCCCGCCCGTGAGCTTGCCGTTGAGGTCCAGCACCACCGCACTGGCCACTTCTCGCTGCGTGACTTTCACGCCGTTACCTCCTGCGCGCGCTCTTCCCGGTAGAGCATTTCCAACGCCAGCCGCATGTCAGTGGGAAGCGCCGCGGTGAACGCCAGGCGTCTCTCTGTTACGGGATGAGTAAACGACAATTGTGACGCGTGCAGCGCGTGCCGCGGGACGAGCTTCAGGATCCGCTCGAGCATCGCGCGCACGCGAGTGTGCGCGACCTGCACGGGTTTGCGACCCCCGTAAACGGAATCACCCAGGAGCGGGTTGCCGACGTGCGCCATGTGAACGCGGATCTGATGAGTCCGCCCCGTGTGAGTGTGGACGCGAATATAGTCGAAATGCTGATAGGTGTCTACCACGAACACCTCGGTGAGCGCGGTCCGCCCCGACGCGCTCCGCACGGCCATCTTCTGGCGGTGCACCGGATGACGCGCGATCGGTTCGTCGATGAGAATCCGGCTGGAGCGCACGTGGCCGCGCACGATCGCGTGGTAGGTTTTTTCGACCTGCTGCTCCTTGAACGCGGCGACGAGCCGGCGATACGAGGCGTCGGTCTTCGCGAGGACGATCAGCCCCGAGGTGTCCTTGTCGAGCCGGTGCACGACGCCCGGCCGGTCGGCCCCGCCCAGCGACGCGAGGCGGATGCCGCGCCCGATGAGCGCGTTCACGAGCGTCCCGTCCCAGTTCCCGTGCGCCGGATGGACGACCAGTCCCGCAGCCTTGTTGACCACCACCACCGCGTCGTCTTCGTACACGACGGCGACGGGAATCTGCTCCGCCGCGGGGCCCGGCCTGCGCACCGCGAGCCGCGCGGGCTCCACCGCAACCACGCTCCCGGCCGACAGCGCGAAGCTGTCGGCGCGCGCGCGCCCGTCGACGGTGATCCCGCCCGCCGCGTTCAGCGCCTGAATCTGACTGCGCGAGAAGCCGTCGAGGTGGTCGGTGCAGAAGCGGTCGAGCCGCTGTCCCGAATCGGAGTCGCCGACGGTGAGAGACACCCGATCCACAACGTCACCGGTGCAGCGACGAGTCTTCGGTCGGAGACGAGGAGACGGGGGGCTCGCCGTCCGCCGCGACCGGCGCGGCGGCGGCGTGCGTGCGCGGCGACTTGACGGCGTGAAAAATCAGAAGGGCGGCGCCGATGGTAACGCCCATGTCCGCGACATTGAATACCGGCCAGTAGTGCCCGCCGATCCCGATCTGCAGGAAGTCGACCACCTCGCCCGCGCGAACCCGGTCGATCAGGTTCCCGAGTGCTCCGCCGAGAATCAAGCCGAGCCACAGGCGCCGCGATTGTTCTCCCGGGGGCAGGCGCGACCCGATGTAGAGAATCAGGGCCACGGCAACGACGCTGGCCGCCACGAAGAAGAAGCGACCTCCCTGCAGCACGCCGAAGGCCGCGCCCGCATTCTTGACGAGGGTGATATTGAAAAATCCCTCGATGATCTGGTAGTTGCGGGCGTTGCTCCAGAACAGGTGTTTGGTGAGTTGGTCGAGGACGACGACGACCGCGGCGGGCACAACGAGCCGCACGCTAGCTCCTCTGCAGGCGTTCGAGCCGGGCCTGGCACTTGATGCACAGACGGGCCGCGAGGAACGCCTCGAGCCGCCGCGGCGGGATCTTGGCCGCGCACTCCTCGCAGGTTCCGTAGGTCCCCTTTTCGACGCGGCGCAGCGCCTCTTCGAGCGCGACCAGGTAGTCGGTTCCCTGACTCGCGTGCAGGAAGGCCTGCTCCTGTTCCATCACATCCGTGCCGATGTCGGCCATGTGGTTGGAGTAGCTCTGGTTGCCGGACTGGCTCGCGTTCATCCCCTGGATTACGTCCTCGATCATCCCCAGCCGCTGCAGAACGCGCTGTCGTTCGTCTTCGATGAGCTTCTTGAACCGCTGCAGATCGCGCTTGTTCATCAGGGCATAACCTCTTTATTAATAAATAGTTACGGCAGTTGGTGGCCGCGCCGAAGCGAACGAAAGATATTACCGGTTGTGGCCACTGTCAACGAGATTTCTGGATCCACACCGTGACCTTTTCCCCGTTCAGCTCGAACTCCGTCGTGTCGTTCCACGGCGCCTGACCGCTCGCCATTTCTTCGGAAAGCGTCTCGGTTGCGATCAGCGCTCCCTGCGCCTGAAACACCCGGTCCACTTCCGAGCCGCCGGAGTAGCGAAGGCGAATCCGGTCGGTGACGTCGTAGCCCGAGCTCTTGCGCAGATTCTGCAATCGATTGACGAGCTCGCGCGCCGCACCCTCGAGCTTCAATTCGTCGGTGAGCTCGAGCTCGGCGATCACGGTGAGGCCCTTCTCTTCCCGGGCCCCGTAGCCGGCCACCGGGGTCACCGCGACCGAGGCGTCTTCGCGCGTCAATTCCACCGGCTCCCCCTCCACGTCCAGGGTCACGGTCCCGCGCCGCGCGTACCCCAGCAGCGCCGGCGTATCCAGGCGCTTGACGGCCTCGGCGATCTTCGGCACCCGCTTGCCGTACTTCTTCCCGAGCACCGGGAAAGCCGGCGTCGCCACGAGGCGGACGAACGCCCCCAGTTCCTCCGCGGCGACGATCTCGCGCACGTTCAGCTCGTCGAGCACGAGCGAGACCACCTCTCGATTGGACAGGAAGCGTCGCAGCGCGGTCTCGTCGGTCGCGTGCACGAGCATGCGCGCGAGCGGCTGGCGCACGCGAATCCCGGCGTCGTTGCGCACCGTGCGCCCGATCGACGCGACCTGGAGCGCCGTCTCCATGGTGGCCTCGAGCTCGGCGTCGACGGCGCGCAGGTCCGCCTCCGGGAACATCGCCAGGTGCACGCTGGCGCCGCCGCCGGTCTCGGCGGTTCGCCCGCGGAGCGCGAGGTAAAGCTCTTCGGAAAGGAACGGGACGAACGGCGCCAGCAGGCGCGCGACGCCGTCGAGCACGGTGTAGAGGGTGTGGTAGGCCGCGAGCTTGTCGGCGCCGATCTCGCCCTTCCAGAACCGGCGCCGCGAGCGGCGCACATACCAGTTGGAGAGCTCGTCGAGCACGAAGCGTTCGATCGCCCTCGCCGCCCGCGTCACGTCGTACTCGTCCATCCACCCGCGCACCCGTGAGGCGGTGGTGTGGTAGCGCGAGAGGATCCAGCGGTCCAGGAGCGCCGGCGCGCCGCGCTCCTCCCCGGGCACGTAACCGTCGATCGCCGCGTACATGGCGTAGAACGCGTAGACGTTGCGAAGGTTCTCGAGGAGCTTGCGCGCGGTGTCCTTGACCCCGTCGCGGTCGAAGCGCGTCGGCGTCCACGGCGGGCTGGTGGTGACCAGGTACCAGCGCAGCGCGTCGGCTCCGTCCTCGCTCAACACCTCGCCCGGCTCCACGGTATTGCCGCGGCTCTTCGACATCTTCTGGCCGGCCTTGTCGAGCACGAGCTCGGTGGCGAGCACGTTGCGGTACGAGCTCTCACCCTTGAGGAACACCGAGATCGCGAGCAGCGAGTAGAACCACCCGCGGGACTGGTCGATCCCCTCGCAGATGAAGTCCGCGGGAAACTGCCGGGCGAACATTCCGCTCTCGTCCCACGGGTAGTGGTACTGCGCGAAGGGCATGGCACCCGAGTCGAACCATACGTCGATGACTTCCTTCACGCGCTTCATGGTTTCCCCGCACGCACACTTCAGCTCGATTTCGTCCACCGTCGGGCGGTGCAGGTCCAGCGCCGCGGCGTCGGCCGGAAAGTTGACCGCGCGCTCGCGCAGCTCGGCGATGCTGCCGACCGCGTCCTGCGCCTCGCAGGTGGCGCACACCCACACGTTGAGGGGCGTCCCCCAGTAGCGCTCGCGCGAGAGCGACCAGTCGACGTTGTTCTCCAGCCAGTTCCCGAAGCGGTTCTCGCCCACTTCCTTCGGAATCCAGTTCACCGCGCGGTTGGCGGCGAGCATGCGCTCCTTGTAGGAGGTGGTGCGGATGTACCACGACTGGCGTGCGTAGTACATGAGCGGCGTCGCGCAACGCCAGCAGAACGGGTACGAGTGCGTGATCTTTCCGCTCCGGTAGAGCAGCCCGCGCTCCTTGAGCGAGCGCACGATCCCGGGGTCCGCGTCCTTGATGAACTGCCCCTTCCATTCGGTGACGCGCTCGTCGAAGGTGCCGCTCGGGGTCACCGCCTGGATCAGCGGCACCCCCTGCTCGCGGTGCATCCGGTAATCGTCTTCGCCGAACGCGGGAGCGATGTGCACGATGCCGGTGCCGTCGTCGAGGCTCACGAAATCCGCCGCGACCACCCGGAAGGCGCCGGGCGTGTCGGCGTAATAAGGAAACAGCGGCTCGTACTCGAGCCCGGCCAGCCCGGCGCCCTTGACGGTCGACACCATCTCGACGTCGCCCTCCAGCACCGACGCCCGCGCCGCGGCGAGAATCAGCACCCGGCCGTTGTGCTTCACGCGCGCGTAGTCGTGGTCGCCGCCCACCGCGAGCGCCGCGTTCGAGACCAGCGTCCACGGCGTCGTGGTCCAGACCAGAAAGTACTCGTCGGCGTCGCGCCGCTTGAACATGACGAACACCGACGGGTCCGACGCGTCCTTGTAGCCCTGGCTCACCTCGTGGCTCGAGAGCGACGTCTCGCAGCGCGGGCAGAACGGGACGATGCGGTGCCCGCGGTAGATGAGTCCGGCCTTCCAGAACTCCTTTAGAATCCACCATACCGACTCGATGTAGGCGTTGTGGTAGGTGACGTAAGGGTGCTCGAGGTCGAGCCAGTACCCCATGCGCCGGGTGAACGCGACCCAGTCCTTCTCGTAGCGGAACACGCTCTCGCGACACTTGCGGTTGAACTCGGCGATGCCGTACGACTCGATCTGCTCCTTGCGCACGATGCCGAGCTCGCGTTCGACTTCGATTTCGACCGGCAGGCCGTGGGTATCCCAGCCGGCCTTTCGCACCACGCGCATCCCCGCGCATGGTGTGGTAGCGGCACGCCATGTCCTTGCACAGGCGCGCGATCACGTGGTGCACGCCGGGGCGGCCGTTGGCGGTCGGCGGACCCTCGTAGAACACGTACTGGCGGTCGGCCGGGCGCTCGTCGACGCTACGCTCGAAGATGCGCTCGCGCTCCCAGTAGGCGCCGATGGCCTCTTCCGCGCGGGGCACGTGGTCGCTCGAGGCGAGCCGGGGCAAATGCGGAGGCTTCGGAGTCATGCCCGGCGACCCGCGTCCTGGAGGTACTCGACGATCAACCGCCGGAGTTTCGGTTCCGCCGCGTTCGCGGTCGCGATGATGCGCGAGAGGTCGGCCGGTTCCAGCGCATCCGGGCGGCAGAGATCGGTGACCACGCACATGCCGAGCACCTTCATGCCGGCGTGAATCGCCACCAGGTTCTCCGGCACCATCGACATCCCCACCACGTCGGCGCCGACGCGGCGCAGAAACCGGTATTCGGCCGCGGTCTCGAGGTTCGGGCCGGCCACCGCCACCAGCACGCCCCGGCGCAACGGCATCCCGAGGCGCAGGGCGGCCGCCTCGACCAGCGCGCGGCGCGCGCGATCGTAGGGTTGCGACATGTCGGGGAATCGCTCCCCCAGGCGGTCGTCGTTCCAGCCGATGAGCGGGTTGTCCCCCATCAGGTTGATGTGGTCGGTGACCACGACCAGATCGCCCAGATCGAAGTGGGGATTCATTCCGCCGACCGCGTTGAAGATGATCAGTTCCTCGACCCCGAGCGCGCGCATGACTCGGATGGGGAACGTGATCTCCTCCATCGAGAAGCCCTCGTAGTAATGAAGGCGCCCCTGCATCGCGACCACCGGCTGCCCGCCGAGTTCGCCGAACACGAGGTTGCCCTTGTGCCCGACCGTGGTCGAGGTGCCGAAGCCGGGGATCTCGTGGTAGGGGACAGCGGTTTCCACCCGCATCGCGTCGGCAAGGTCGCCCAGCCCGGTGCCGAGCACGATGCCGAAGCGGGGGCGGGTTCGGGCCCGCGCGATCACGCTGTCAGCAGCCTGCTGAATCCGTTCGAACAGTCCGTGCACGGTGGTCTCCCTCGAAGGTCGCACGTCGAGACGCGCCGCGGGGCCGGCGCCAGAAGGCGTGGATTCTAGCAGACGAGTCGAGGCGACGGAAACGACCAAAGTCTTCGCGGAAAGACCGGGCTTCCGGCTGGGCGCGCGACCGCGAGGTGCTCGCGGCGACGGCTAGCGTCCCTCGGGATCGAGCGGGCGGGTGGGTACGATGTTCTGCAGATCGCGGCGGAACTGTTCCATGTTCCACTCGGCGGAACCTTCCGGTGCGGACCCATCCGACCGGCCAGGCGGCGACTGCATCGCGAGCGGCGGCAGCTCCAACTTCTGCGTGTTCTCGAGCACCTCGCGCTGCCCTTGCGAGAGGCGATCGAGGATCTCCCCGAGTCCGGGGATCGCGTCCGGGCCTGGAACCGGGGCCGTTGACCCCTCGAAGAGATTCGCCGGCCGCGGCGCCGGCATGGGCGCCGACTCGGGGGCGGCCCGCTCGACGCGCTCGGGCGTCCGCTCGTGACCGTCGATGTTCGCGCGGTCCTCGGCGCGGTAGTCGCGCTCGGCCGATTCGATGAACTTCACGTGCGACTCCGCCACGACCTTCATCTTCGCGAGGTAGGCGTCGCGCTGCGAGCGCAACCGCTGGACTTCCTGGCGCAGCCGGGCGGCTTCGGAGGTGATGTCGCGCAGGGCCTTTTCCGCGGTAAACTGCGCTTCCTTGACGATCAGGGTCGCTTCGCGGCGGGCGTTGTCCTTCGACTCGACGGTCACCCGCTCCGCCGTGAGCAGCGTGTCGCGCAGCGTGCGCTCGATGGTGCGGTACTCCTGCACCTTGTCGTCGAGCTCGAGCAGGCGCTCGCGCAGCGCCTTGTTGTCGTTGAGCACGGTCTCGTACTCGTCGGCCACGGTGGAGAGAAAGGCGAGCACCTCATCCGGGTCGAGGCCACGCATGACCCGGCGAAACTCCTGCTTGCGAACGTCCAATGGGGTGATACGCATCTCGACTTCCTCCTTCGCGCCTTCGCCGTTGCGGAAGCGTCGGCCCCGGGCCGGCGGGGCCAGGAAACCATCAAAGCAATCCATGCGCCAACCGTTGGCACCGAGTCGGGCGTCATAACCGACACATTCACACGGTGCTGCGCCAGTTGCCCGGGCGTCCGGACCGGTACCGATGCGGGGGCAGGATAGCGCAAGGCGGCCGCCCTGGTAAGTTTTTTTTCATATGCCTGCAGGGCCGGTGTCAGGCCGGAGCCGGCCGCTCCCCCACGATGATGCGGCCCAGCCGAACGATGGTGGCCCCTTCTTCCAGGGCGATTTCGAAATCCTCGCTCATCCCCATGCTCAATTCCGGCAGGGGGCGCCCGGTCCGGGCCCGCAGGGTCCCGGCGAGGGCGGCGAGGCGGCGAAAACAGGCGCGGGTCTCTACCGGGTCGACCGACGCGGGACCGATGGTCATCAGCCCGCACAGGTCCAGGTGTTCCAATCCGGCGATCGCCACCGCGACCGCTTCGGCCCCGGTCCACTCAACTCCGTGCTTGTTGGCTTCGGCGGATGCGTTGACCTCGAGCAGAACCCGCGCCGGCACGCCCCGTTCGGCGGCGATGCGATCCACGGTTTGCGCGATGCGGACGCCGTCGATCGAGTGGATCATGTGCACGAGCCCGACCACCTTCGCCGCCTTGTTCCGCTGCAGCGTGCCGACGAGGTGCCAGCGGCAGGGGAGGTCCACTTCCAGCGCCTTCGCGGTCAGCTCCTGGACCCGGTTCTCCCCGATGTCCGCGATCCCCGCGCGAATCACCTCGCGCACCACCTCGGCGCCGAACGTCTTCGTCACCGCCACGATAGTGACCGTGCGCCCCGCATCGCCCGCGCGTTCGAGGGCGCGCGCCACGCGCTCTCGAACCACGGCCACGTTGTGCGCGATCGTCTGCATCGCCTCAATCTAGTCGTAGCGTTCAGTATCCGACTACTCGAAAAGCGGCGGCTCCCGCGCGTGGGGATCCGCGCACCAGGTTGTCCACCTGCCGTCCACCGTGAATCCACATTGCGCGCGCATGCCGGCCGTGTTATCTTATGATTCGCCAATAAGATAGACCGGCAATAGATAATGATTTCACAACCCGGAGAAACTCTTGACGCGTCTGGGAGCGGTCACTAAGATGGCCCAACCTCAATCGGTTGGGGTTCGTTGGGTCGGTGGACCCAAGATGTTGCGTTAATGCTGGCAAGGGGTTACGCCGACTTCGACCGGAGCCGCCCCTCCCATCGTTCCCGGCCGATTTGATAAGCCATTGAATTAAGTTAAGTTATGAGTTTTCCGGTCGCCAGCCGGTAGGAGAGCCATGGAAATCAGCAAGATCAAGAAGCGCAACGGCACCATTGTGGACTTCGACCGCGTCCGCATCGAGCGGGCGATCGAGAAGGCATGCGTGGCGACCGGCGTCACCGTCTCCTCGGAGTTCTATTCGCTGGTGACCGACGACGTCACCACGCTCGTCGAGGAACGTTTCGAAGAGCGGATTCCCGGCGTCGAGGACATCCAGGACGTCGTCGAGATGATGCTCGCGGAGCGCGGGCTCTTCGAGGTGGCCAAGGCCTACATCCTCTACCGCAAGCAGCGCGAGGACCTGCGCCGTCACAAGCAGGACGAGCTGCTCGAGAAGATCGAGCGCCGCGAGATCAAGGTCGTCAAGCGCAGCGGCGACGTGGTCGAGTTCAACATCGGCGAGATCGAGAAGGCGATCAGCAACTGCTGCCGGGATCTCGACGGTTCGATCGACGTAATCGGCATCCTGCGCGACACCAAGCTCGGTCTCTACGACGGCATCAAAACCTCCGAGATCAATCAGGCCGTCATCATGGCGATCCGGGCGCGCATCGAGCGCGACCCCGTCTACTCCACGCTGGCGTCGCGTTTCCTGTTCAACGACCTGTACAAGGCCGTGCTCGGTCTCGACGAGTTTGCCGACGGCTTCGCGGACGCGCACCGCGCGGGATTCGCGGACAAGATCCGCACCGGAATCGAAGCCGGCCGGCTGGACCCGCGCCTGGCCACGCTCGACCTGGCCCGCATGGGTGGCGAGCTGCGGCCGGAGCGCGACCGCCTGTTCACCTACCTCGGCGCGCAGATGCTCTACGACCGCTATTTCCTGAAGAACCTCGATCAGGAGATCCTGGAGATGCCGCAGGACTTCTGGATGCGCGTCGCGATGGGGCTCGCGCTCGACGAGTCGAGCGATCGCGACGGGCGGGCGCTCGAGTTCTACGACCTGATGTCGTCGCTGCACTACGTGCCGTCGACGCCGACGCTGTTCCACGCCGGCACGCAATCACCCGCAGCTGAGCGTCGTGCTACCTGACGACGGTTCGCGACGACCTCTCGCACATCTTCAAGTGCATCGGCGACAACGCGCAGCTCTCGAAGTGGTCGGGCGGGCTCGGCAACGACTGGACCAACATCCGCGGCACCGGCGCGCAGATCAAGCAGCACCAACGTCGAGCAGCCAGGGCGTGGTGCCGTTCCTGAAGATCGCCAACGACGTCACCGATGGCGATCAACCGCAGCGGCAAGCGCCGCGGCGCGACCTGCGCCTACCTCGAGACGCTGGCACTACGACATCGAGGACTTCCTCGAGCTGCGCAAGAACACCGGCGACGAGCGCCGCCGCACCCACGACATGAACACGGCGAACTGGATTCCCGACCTGTTCATGAAGCGCGTGCTGGAGGACGGCCCGTGGACGCTGTTCTCGCCCGACGAGATGCCCGACCTGCACGACCTCTACGGCCACGCCTTCGAGGTGCGCTACCAGGAGTACGAGCGCATGGCCGAGCGCGGGCGAGCATTCGACTGTTCCGCCAGCGTGCGCGCCGTCGATCTGTGGCGCAAGATGCTGACGATGCTCTTCGAGACCGGGCATCCGTGGATCACGTTCAAGGATCCCTGCAACGTCCGCTCGCCGCAGGATCACGTCGGCGTCGTGCACAGCTCGAACCTGTGCACCGAGATCACGCTCAACACCTCGCGCCGACGAGACCGCGGTGTGCAACCTCGGCTCGGTCAACCTGGCGCGCCACGTCGTCGACGGGACGCCTCGACGCGAGCGGCGCTCGCGCGACACGATCAAGATGGCGATGCGGATGCTCGACAACGTCATCGACATCAACTTCTACCCGACGCCGGAGGCGCAGCACGTCGAACCTGCGCCACCGCCCGATCGGGCTCGGCATCATGGGCTCCAGGACGCGCTCTTCATGCTCGACCTGCCGTTCGACACGCCGGACGCGGTCGACTTCGCCGACCGCTGCGATGGAGCTGATCTCCTACCACGCCATCCTGGCGTCGTCGCGAGCTGGCGACGGAGCGCGGCGCGTACGAGTCGTTCGCCGGCTCGAAGTGGGACCGCGGCATCTTCCCGCTCGACACCCTCGACCTGCTCGAGCCGAGCGCGGCGTGCCGATCGACGTGGATCGCGACGCGGCGGCTGGACTGGACGCCGGTGCGCGAGCACGTCACGGCGCACGGGATGCGCAACTCGAACACGATGGCGATCGCGCCGACGGCGACGATCGCCAACATCGCCGGCTGCTATCCCTGCATCGAGCCGATCTACAAGAACATCTACGTCAAGGCCAACATCAGCGGCGAGTTCACCATCGTCAACGCGCTACCTGGTCGACGATCTCAAGGCGCTCGGCCTGTGGACCGAGGACATGCTCGAGCAGCTGAAGTACTTCGACGGCAACGTCCAGGCGATCCCGGAGATCCCGGCCGACGTGCAGGCGCAAGTACAAGGAGGCGTTCGAGATCGATCCCATCTGGCGCTTCCGCCGACGCCGCCGCGCGCGGCAAGTGGATCGACCAGAGCCAGTCGCACAACGTCTTCATGAACGGCACGTCCGGGCAAGCAGATTTCGCGACGTCTACCTCGCCGCCTGGCGCATGGGACTCAAGACCACCTACTACCTGCGCACGCTGGGCGCGTCTCAGATCGAGAAGTCGACGCTCGACGCCGAAGCACAAGAAGCTCTCGGCCGGCGCCGCAGCACGTCGCCGAGCAAGACGACGGTGCCGGCGAGCCAGGTCAAGAACGCGCTGTTCGATCGATGGATCCCGACGTGCGAGGCGTGCCAGTAGCAACTGGAGCGACTGCCGCGGGGCTGCGACAACCAAGGAGACGCCCGATGGAAACCACCCGCCTGCACGGCGAGAAGCGCCTGCTGAACAGCTCAAGACCGATCCGAACAAGATCCTGCCGATCCAGCTACCCGTGGGCGCGCAAGCACTACAAGGCGGCGTCGCCAACAACTGGACGCCGGAAGAAGTCTACGATGCAGAAGGACGTCGAGCAGTGGAAGTCCGACGCCCTCTCGCGACGCGGAGCGCCGCCTGGTGCTCTGGAACCTCGGCTTCTTCTCGACCGCCGAGAGTCGCTGACGGCGAACAACATCGTGCTCGCCGTCTACCAGCACATCACCAACCCCGAGTGCGCGCCAGTACCTGCTGCGCCAGGCGTTCGAGGAGGCGATCCACACCGACACCTTCATCTACTGCTGCGACACGCTGGGTCTCGATCCGGACGAGGTGTACAACATGTACACCACGCATCCCGTCGATCAAGGACAAGGACGCAGTTCGTCGTCGAGCTGACGCAAGTCGATGTTCGACCCGAATTTCTACCACCGACGGTCGCCGAGAACATCCAGCGCTTCGTCCGCGACCTGGTCGGCTTCTACGTGATCATGGAAGGGATCTTCTTCTACGCCGGCTTCGCGATGATGCTGGCGCTCCTGCGCCAGAACAAGATGGTCGGCGTCGGCGAGCAGTTCGAGTTCATCATGCGCGACGAGAGCCTGCACCTGGCCTTCGGCTGCGACCTGATCAACACCATCGGCATGGAGAACCCGGAGATCTGGACGGCGGACTTCCGGGCCAGGCTGGTGGAGAACATCAAGACCGCGGTCGAGCTCGAGCACGCCTACGCGAAGGACGCCTGCCCACGGGATGCTCGGCCTCAACGCGGACGCCATTCAACCAGTACGTCGGCACATCGCCGATCGCCGGCTCGAGCGCCTCGACCTGCCGAAGCTGTACAATGCGCCAACCCGTTCCCGTGGATGAGCGAAGTGATCGACCTGACGAAGGAGAAGAACTTCTTCGAGACGCGCGTGACCGAGTACCAGACCGGCGGCGCGCTCAGCTGGGAAGAATAGGCCCGACGGCGGCAACCGTCGCGTAAGAGCGCCCCGTCGGGTTCGGCCCGGCGGGGCGTTTCGCGTTTCGGGCGCCGCGGGTCCTGTCGCCTCGTCACCCCGCGCGCTTCGCTCGCGGGGGCCCCGCCTCGGCGCCACCCGCTCGCGCCTCTGCGCACAACTAGTCGTTGCGGGAACCCGCCGTCGAGTTATACTCTAAGGCGCAATCGCGAGGTAAGAACCTGCTCCACGCCCTCCTGACCACCGGCCGGATCGTGCACGAGATCCGGGTGCTATTCGGCCAGCGCCTCGTGCCGCTCATGGCCGCCGGTCTCGCGTTTCACCTGCTGCTGGGACTGATTCCGTTCCTCTTTATTACGACCGCCCTGGCCGGCTTCGTGTTTCGCAACCAGCCGGTGACCGAGAGCAACCTCTACGACACGCTGCTCGGGCTGCTCCCGCCCGGGGCGGGCGAGGCGGTGCTGCAGAACATCGCGTCGCTGGTGCAGAGCTGGCAGGGGTTCGGGCTCCTCGGCCTGATCTCGCTCTTCTTCGTCGCGGCGGGGCTGTTCGAGTCGATCGAGTGGAGCATCAACGGCGCGATGGGGTCGCGCCGCAAGGTCGGCTTCCTCAAGCGCCGCCTGCTGACGCTCGCATACGTGATGGGCGCGATGCTCTTCTTCTCGGTCGCCGCCGTTGGCGACTACGCATTCCAACTGCTGGTCGCTGCCCCGGGTCTTTCGGACCTGGCGCAGACCTTTCACATCCCCCGGCGCGCGTTTTCGATGGGCGCGTTCGCCGTGTTTCTGCTGATCCTCTACCTGTCGATTCCGGCGCGGCGGCCGCGGCTGTTGCGCGCGATCGTGGTCGCGGTGCTGGTCGCGGCGGTCTGGGCCGTCTTCCAGAAACTGGGCGCGTCGATCACCGTCTACATCTCCCGGCGTCATGCGGTGTACGGCGCGCTGGCCGGCGGTGCGTTGTTCCTCACCTGGATGTACCTGCTCGCGATGTTCATTTTGGTCGGCGCGCTCGCGCTCGACGTGTGGGCGCGCGCGGTGGAACGCCTCCCGCTGGACGCCGAGGCGGGATGGTCGGAGGGCATCGGGTAGATGCGCCCGGCCAGGCAGGCTCCGGGCCGCGTCGTCATCGTCGGCGGCGGCTTCGGCGGTCTGTACGCGGCCCGGGTGCTTGCGGCCGCCGGCGCCCCCGTTACCGTCGTCGACCGGCGCAACTTCCATCTGTTCCAGCCTCTCCTCTACCAGGTCGCAACCGGGGGGCTCTCGCCCGGCGACATCGCCTCGCCGATCCGGTCGGTTCTCAAGCGCCATCTCAATGCTCGCGTCGTGCTCGGTGAGGTGGTGGACATCGATCCGGCCGGACGCCGCGTGCTCCTCGCGGGCGGCGACGAGCTGGCCTACGACGCGCTGGTGGTCGCAACCGGGTCGGAGACGTCGTATTTCGGCCACGACCCGTGGCTGGCCCACGCCCCCGGCCTCAAGACGGTCGAAGACGCCCTGCTCATCCGCCAGCGTGTGTTCGCCGCGTTCGAGCGGGCCGAGCGCGAGCCGGACGAGGCGGCGCGCCGGCCACTCACGACCTTCGCAGTGGTGGGCGGCGGGCCGACGGGGGTCGAACTGGCCGGGGCCATCGCGGAGCTGGCCCGCTCGACGCTCGCGCGCGACTACCGCGCCTTCGACCCGACGCGGGCGCGGGTGCTCCTCCTGGAGGGTGGCGAGCGCGTCCTCCCCGCCTTCCCCGCGGATCTCTCACGTCAGGCGACGCGCTCCCTGGAGCGACTCGGAGTCGAGGTGCGCACGCGCGCGTTGGTGGTCGCGATCGCCGACGGCGTGCTGACGGCGCGCGTGGACGATCGCGACGAATCCATCCGCGCCGCGACCGTCCTGTGGGCGGCCGGTGTCCGGGCCTCGCCGTTCTCGACGCGCATGGTCGAGCGATTCGGAGCCCGGCACGACTCCGGCGGCCGTATCGAGGTGTGCGCGGACCTCTCGCTCCCCGGGCATCCGGAGGTGTCCGTGATCGGAGACCTCGCCCTCGCCGCCGGGCGGACTGGACGCCCCCTCCCTGCGCTCGCCCCGGTGGCCATGCAGCAGGGGCGCTTCGTCGCCCGGCGCATCCTGGGGCGCGAGCCGGCGGGCGCGCCGTTTCGCTATCACAACAAGGGGCAGCTCGCGGTCATCGGCCGCAACGCCGCCGTGTGCGACCTCGGCCGCGCCCGGTTCCATGGACTCCCCGCGTGGCTGGTGTGGGTATTCGTCCACATCGCGTACCTGATCGAGTACGACAACAAGATCCTGGTGCTGGTGCAGTGGGCGATGAGCTACGTGACGCGCAAGCGCGGCGCCCGGCTCATCACCAATCCCGCCGTCGAATGAGGTGACGCGTGGACAGAAGCGACCTGCGGCGCATCCGGGGGCTCCTCGCGGACATGGACGGGGTATGGTTCGTCGACGACCGGCCGATTCCGGGCGCGGCCGACGCGCTCTCGGCGCTGCGCGCGCGCCGCGTTCCGCTTCGGATCGTCACCAACACCACCACGCGCACGCGCGCCCAGCTGGCCGCGCGAATGCAGGGCATGGGCCTGGGCGTCGCCGAGCACGAAATCGTGAACTCGCCCGCCGCGGCGGTCCTGCATCTGCGCGCGCGCGGTGTGCGACGGGTGCGCCTGGTGGTGGGCGATGCCATCGCCGGCGAGTTCGCGGAGTTCGAGAGCTCCGCGGCGCCGGAAGTCATCGTCATGGGCGACATCGGCGAGCGCTGGGACTACCGCCTCATGAGCGAGTTGTTCCACCAGGTGCTGGAAGGAGCCGAGATCGTGGCACTCCACAAGGGACGCTACTGGCAGGTGGGAGACGGCCTCGCGCTGGACATCGGCGCCTTCGTCGCCGGGCTCGAGTACGCGACCGGCACCACCGCGACGGTGATCGGGAAGCCCTCGCCGCAGATGTACCGGGCCGCACTCGCCGACCTGGGCCTCGACGCGCACGAGGTGGTGATGATCGGCGACGACATCCACCACGACGTGGCGGGCGCGCAGGCGGCCGGCATCCGCGGAGTGCTGGTGAAAACGGGAAAGTACCGCGAGGACCTGGTGGCAAGGTCCGGAGTGAATCCCGACCTCGTAATCGAATCGATCGCGGAGCTCGCGCGCCCTTGATCGGCCTGGTTCAATTCAAATCGACCCGTGGGGCGCGTGCGCGGAGCGCACGTCCGCGAGCACGCGCTCGAGGGCATCGCCGGCGCCAGTCATGACACCCGCACGCGGCGACGCGCCCGCCATCCGTCGCAGCACGCCTTCGACACTCGCGGAGAGCGCGTCGACGTCGTAGCCGCCTTCCAGCACGGCGACCAGCCGTCCCGCCGCGTGCTCGCGAGCGATGGCCAGGACCTCGTCCGCCATGGCCGCGAATCCTTCCGTACTCACATTCATTCCGCCCAGCGGATCGCGCGCGTGCGCGTCGAAGCCGGCCGAGAGCAGCACCAGCTGGGGCGAGAACGCGCGCGCCGCCGCACCGGCGATCCGGCGCAGCGCCTCGGTCCATTCCGCGTCGCCGAACCCCGCCGCCAGCGGAATATTGATCGTTCGACCCCGCGCCTGCTCGCCCCCCACCTCTTCCGCGATCCCCGTGCCCGGGTACAACGGGTACTGGTGCAGGGAAACGAACAGCACCCGTGGGTCGTTCCAAAAAACCTCCTGCGTGCCGTTGCCGTGGTGCACGTCCCAGTCGACCACCATGACGCGCTCGAGTCCGTGGCGCGCCAGCGCATGGGCCGCGGCCACCGCGATGTTATTGAACAGACAGAAGCCCATCGCGCGCGCGGTCTCGGCGTGGTGCCCCGGCGGTCGCACGGCCGCGAACGCGTTGTCGAACTCGCCCGCCATCACCCGGTCGACCAGGTCGAGCACCCCCCCGGCCGCGTAGCGCGCGATTTCATAAGACTCCGGCGCAGCAAACGTGTCCGGGTCGAGCATCGATGCGCGCTGCCGGGCGGTCGCGGCGATGGTGTCGATGTGCGCGGGAGTGTGTACGCGCGCGAGCTCCAGGTGGGTCGCCTGCCGGCGGGCGGGGAGCACGCTCACACCAAGCTCGTCGGCGCGCGACGCGAGGCGCAGCAGGGCCTCCATACGCTCGACGCGCTCCGGATGCCCCGCGGGCGTCCGGTGTCCCAGGTAGAGCTCGTCGATGTGGAAGGCAGTCTTCATACGTGTCGCGCGCGGGTGGCGCCAACGGCGCCCGCGCGGGCGAGGAGTCTAGTGCGCAGGCGCGGACGACGAGCCCGCAGCGGGCTGTTGGCGACAGGACCCGCGTGGGTCAAGCGCGCATAACGCGCGCTAGTCTTCCTCGTACTGGGTTTTCAACTTGTCCACGACGCCCGCGTCCGCCAGCGTCGTCACGTTCCCCAGCGTGCGGCCCTCCGCGACGTCGCGCAGCAGCCGGCGCATGATCTTCCCCGAACGCGTCTTCGGAAGATCCCCTGCGAATATAATGCGATCCGGAATCGCGAACTTCCCGATCTTCTTCGCCACCCAGTCCTTGAGCTCCTGGTTGAGCAGGTCGGTGCCCGCGGTGCCGTCCTTCAGGCTCACGAAGGCGACCAGCGCCTGACCCTTGAGTTCGTGCGCCACGCCGATCACCGCCGACTCCGCCACCCCGGCGTGCTCGACGAAGATGCTTTCCAGCTCGGCGGTGCCGATCCGATGCCCGGCGACGTTGACCACGTCGTCGACGCGGCCGACGATCCAGAAGTAGCCGTCCTTGTCGCGCCGCGCGCCGTCGCCGGCGAAGTAGATCCCGGGCCATTTCGACCAGTACGTCTTGCGATACCGGTCCGCGTCGCCGTAGATGCCGCGGAGCATGCCCGGCCACGGCCGGCGGATCGCGAGATAGCCGGCGTCCACTTCCTGCCCTTCCTCGGTGAGCACCGTGGGATCGACCCCGAAGAACGGGAGCGTGGCGCTGCCCGGTTTGGTTTCGGTGACCCCCGGGAGCGGGGTGATCATGATCCCGCCGGTCTCGGTCTGCCACCACGTGTCGACGATCGGACACTGCTTGTAACCGATGGCTTTGTGGTACCACATCCACGCTTCCGGGTTGATCGGTTCGCCCACCGTGCCGAGCAGCCGCAGCGTGGACAAGTCGCTCTTCGCCGGCCACTCGTCGCCCCACTTCATGAACGCGCGGATGGCCGTGGGCGCCGTGTAGAAAACGGTCACGCCGTAATGCTCGATGAGCTGCCAGAAGCGCCCGCGGTCGGGCCAGTCGGGCGCGCCCTCGTACATGAGGCAAGTGGCGCCGTTCTGGAGCGGGCCGTACACGATGTAGCTGTGACCGGTTACCCAGCCGATGTCGGCCGTGCACCAGAACATGTCCTCCGGCTTCATATCGAACACGTACTTGGTCGTGAGGTACGTGTAGACCATGTAGCCGCCGGTCGTGTGAATGATGCCCTTGGGCTTTCCGGTGGTGCCGCTGGTATAGAGGAGAAACAGCATGTCCTCGCTGTCCATCTTCTCCGCGGGGCAGGAGGCAGAGACCTCCTGCGTCAACTCGTGATACCAGTGGTCGCGCCCCGATTTCATCCGGCACGGAAACGGGTCGCTGGCGCCGCGGCGCACCACGATCACGTTCTCCACCGACGGACACTGCTCGACCGCGTCGTCGACGGTATCCTTCAGCGGCAGCACCTTCCCGCGCCGCCAGCCGCCGTCGCCCGTGACCACCAGCTTCGCCTGCGAGTCCTGCACGCGGTCCCGGATCGATTCCGCCGAGAACCCGGCGAAGATCACCGTGTGCACCGCGCCGATACGCGCGCAGGCCAGCATGGACACCGCCAGCTCCGGAATCATCGGCAGGTAGATCGCCACGCGATCGCCTTTCTTCAGGCCGAGTTTCTTCATCGCGTTCGCGCACACGGCGACCTCGCGCGCGAGGTCGCCATATGTAAGAACGCGGCGATCCCCCGGCTCTCCCTCCCACACGATCGCGGCCTTGTGGCGGGTCGCGGAGCCGAGGTGCCGGTCCAGGCAGTTGTAGGAGATGTTGGTCTTGCCGCCGACGAACCAGCGGTAGAACGGCGCCTTGCGCTCGTCCAGCACCTTCGTCCAGGGCTTGAACCAGTGGAGCTCCTTCGCCACGCGCCCCCAGAACCGCTCCGGGTTGCGGATGCTCTCCTTGTGAAGGCGGCGATACTCCGCCTCCGCCCGGATGTGCGCCTGCCGGCGGAAGGCGTCCGAAGGCTTGAATCGGCGCGTCTCCTTGAGAACCGTGTCGAGCTGTCTGGGATCGATCCCGGCCATGCGTGTGTCCTTTCGATTGTCAGTCGCCCGTCGACTCGCGTAGTCTAGCGAACGCCGCCAGCGGGCGTAAGCGGCAATTTGACCGGCGCCCGCACGGGCCCGCTCTGATGCCAATGAAGCGTCCCCTCGATCGCGCGGTCGCCTCCTGGGCCATGTACGACTGGGCGAACTCCGCGTTCTCCACGACCGTGATGGCGGGGTTCGTTCCGGTTCTCTTCAAACACTACTGGAACGCCGGTGTGGATGCGTCGACGTCGTCGTTCCGGCTGGGCTTGACCAACTCGATCGCCAGCCTGGTCGTGGCGCTGATCGCTCCGGCGCTCGGTGCGATTGCCGACGCGGGAGGAACACGCAAGCGCTTCCTGGTGGCGAGCGCAGGCATCGGTATTCTCGCGACCACGTGGCTATTTTTCGTCGGCCAGGGCGACTGGGCCAGCGCGGCGGTGATCTATGCCGCCGGCGTGGTCGGCTTCTCCGCGTCGATGATCTTCTACGACGCGATGCTGGTCGACGTCGCAACGCCGGCGACGTCCGATCGCGTCTCGGCGCTCGGGTTCGGACTGGGGTATCTGGGCGGCGGCGTGCTCTTCGCGCTCAACGTGGTCATGACACAGAAACCCGCGCTGTTCGGACTCGCCGACGCGACCGCGGCGGCGCGGTGGTCGTTCCTGACCGTCGCGTTGTGGTGGTCTCTGTTCACCATCCCGCTCATTCTGAACGTGCGCGAGCGGGCCGCACCCGCCCGGGACGCGGGTGGCGCGGGCAGGCGGGGACTGCACCAGATCGCGCAGACGTTCCATCACCTGCGCGCCCACCGTAACATTCTCGTGTTCCTGCTCGGGTACTGGCTCTACATCGACGGCGTGCACACGATCGTGCGCATGGCGGTGGACTATGGAATCTCGCTGGGCTTCGAGTCGTCCTCGCTCATTCTTGCGCTGCTGCTGACCCAGTTCGTCGGTTTCCCGGCCTCGCTGGCGTTCGGCCGCATCGGCGAACGCTTCGGTGCGCGCACCGGCATCTTGATCGCGATCGCGGTGTATGCGCTGATCTGCGTGTGGGGGTATCGCCTCGCGCACATCTGGGAGTTCTACGCGCTCGCCGGCGCGATCGGGCTCGTCCAGGGCGGCATCAACAGTTTGAGCCGCTCCTGGTACTCGCGATTGATTCCCCGCGAACAATCGGCCCAGTTCTTCGGCTACTACAACACGATCGGACGCTTCTCCGCCGTGCTGGGTCCCGTATTCATGGGCTGGATCAGCGTCGCCACCGGCAACCCGCGCCTGTCCATGCTCGGACTGATCGTGTTCTTCGTCGTGGGGGCGTTGTTTCTTGCGCGCGTGCGCGAAACGCCCTTATCCTCGGCGCAGCCATGATTCGCCTCCGGGATCTCACCGACCGTTTCAACCGCCAGCTCGAACGGGCCACGCGCGAAGGCGTGGTCGAACCGACCGCGTTCTCCCTGGCCACCTGCGCCGATGGGGCCCCGTCCGCCCGCATGATGCTGCTCAAGGAAGTGGACGACCGGGGGTTCGTCTTCTACACGAACCTCCAGAGTCGCAAAGGGCGCGACCTGGCCTCCACCCCCAAAGTCGCCATGTGCTTCTGGTGGGGCCCGCTGGCCGAGCAGGTTCGGATCGAGGGCGCGGTCGAGCGGGTGAGCGACGCCGAAGCGGACACGTATTTTGCTTCCCGGCCCCGGGGAAGCCAGGTCGGGGCCTGGGCGTCGAACCAGAGCCGGACGCTCCCGTCCCGCCAGGCGCTCCTGGACGAGGCCGAGCGGGTCGAGGCGCTCTACCGGGGCCGTGAGATCCCGCGCCCCCCCCACTGGTCCGGGTTCCGCCTGGTTCCCGACCGGATCGAGTTCTGGTACGGGCGGCCGGACCGGCTCCATGAGCGATTGGAATACACCCGGTCCGGTACTGACTGGACGGAGAGAATTCTGGCACCCTAGTGAAAACAACCCTTGTCCGGATTCCGGCCAAGGTGCTAATATTCTGGCATCCCACCAGTTTCCGCCGGCCTCGCCCCAGAACCGGCCGGTGGACATGCCCCGGTGTCAATGTAGCGGTTTGACCGTGTGGAGGACTGCACCTTGAGCGATCGCATCTGCCGCGTGATTGCCCCCGCCGCACTCATTATTACTCTTTGTCTGGCCGCCTCGGCCGAGGCATCCGCGCTCCAGCGCATGGCCGCGACCGTCGACATGGGCAAGATCGCATCGGCGGTTCAGATAAGCGCCCCGACGCTGGCCGCCGACGCCCTGCTGCTCGAGCCGCTGACCGCCGAGCTCGGGACCCCGACCACCGAATTTCGCATCCGCGTACCGGCCGACACCGTCGTGCGCGTCGAAGTGACCAACGAAGCCGGCGAGTGCGTGTGCAGCGCGCGCATGCTGATGCCCGCCGGGGTCCAGAAGGTCGGGTTCAGCGGACGCGATGCGAACGGACATCTGCTCCCCAACGGCTCGTATCACTACACCGTGATCGCGGGCGATGCGATGCAGACCGCGCGCGTTTCCATCGTCCGGTAAGTCCAGTCCAGGAGATTCGATTCGCGTTGAGCCCGCCACCGGCGGGCTCTTTCGTTTTCTCCGCGCCCGCCGCAGTGTAGGATCGCCGCCATGGCGGAGCAGGTCGACGTGGTCGTCGTGGGTGCCGGCGCGGCGGGGCTGATGGCGGCCATCCAGGCGCGGCACCAGCCATCCGCGCGATCGGTTCTGGTTCTCGACGGCGCACGCACGCTTGGCGCCAAGATCCTGATCGCGGGCGGCGGTCGCTGCAACGTCACCCACGACCACGTCGACGAGACGGCGTTCGCGGGTTCGACGCGACCGGCGATCCGCAAGGTGCTGCGGCGTTTCGACGTCCCGGCGACGGTCGCGTTCTTCAAGCAGGCCGGCGTGGAGCTCAAGCGCGAGGACACCGGCAAGCTCTTCCCCGTCACCGACCGCGCGCGCACCGTCCTGAATGCGCTCCTTGAAGAAGCGCGCGGATGCGGTGCGGTCATTCGCTTCCCGAGGCGCGTGCTCGCGATCGCCCGCGACGCGGATGGGTTCGTCGTTTCGGGCGACTGGGGCGAAGCGCGCGCGTCGCGTGTCGTGATCGCCACCGGGGGCCGGAGCATCCCGAAGTCGGGTTCAGACGGCTACGGCTACGGGCTCGTCCAGGCGCTCGGGCATTCGATAACACCGCTGGTGACCCCCGGGCTCGTGCCGCTCACGCTCCCGCGCGAGCATTTTCTGTGCAGCCTCGCGGGCATCACCCTCCCCGCCACACTGGACCTGCGATCGGGCACCGGGAAACGGCTCGTCTCTTTCACGGACTCGACCCTCCTCACGCATTTCGGGGTCTCGGGACCGTCGGTCCTGGACATCAGCCGATACTATCTCCACGCGCGCGCCGGCGACGCCAACGCCGCCCTGTTCGTCAACTGGCTCCCGGCCGTCGAGGCGGGCGTGGTGGATCGCGAACTCAAGTCTCTCGGTGGCCGCGGGGTGCTCGCGTGGGCGCGGGAACGCCTGCCCGAACGGCTGGCGCGCGCCCTCTGCGACCACGCGGGCGTGGATCCCGCCCTCCGCGGAGACCGGTTGCCGCGAGCACAGCGCCAGGCGCTCGTCGCCGCCATCACGGACCTCCGGCTCCCGATCACCGGCTCGCGCGGGTACGGCTTCGCGGAAGTGACCGCGGGCGGCATCCCGCTGTCCGAGTTGCACCTCGACACGATGGAGTCGCGCGTCTGCCCGTGGCTGTACCTGGTCGGCGAGATCTGCGACGTCGACGGCCGCATCGGCGGCTACAACTTCCAGTGGGCGTGGGCGAGCGGATTCGTGGCAGGGGCGGCTGCAGGAGCGTAGCTCTCGCCGCGGGTGGCGCGGAACCGCGAGTGGCGGCCAACGGGCGCCGCTCGAGCTAGCGCCAGCCCTTGCGGTCTCGCAGCCGGGTGATGTGGGCGACGTGGTGGCGGCTGTGCCACTCGTACATGAAAATCACGTTGTGCAACGTCATGACCCCGTTCTCCGGGTGGTCGATGGTGCGCGCGAAAGCCTGATCGGGCAGCGAGCGCAGAAACCGGACCCAGCGGTCGTGGAGCGCGTCCATGATCTGGAGTGAAAGCTCGATGGGCGCCGTGCGGCCGTCTTCGAGCCTGGCCCAATCGGCCTGTTCGTAGGCTTTGACGCGCGGGTGATCCTCGGTGACGGCCAGCTTGCAGCGAATATAGGCGTTCATGTGGCTGTCGGCGATGTGGTGCGTCACCTGTCGCACCGTCCAGCCGCCGTCGCGGTACGGCGTGTCGAGCTGGGCGTCGTTCAGACCGGCGACCGCCGCCCGCAGCGCCTTCGGGCACGCCGCGATGGTGTCGATCGCGCGCCGGATTTCCTGCGGCGAGGGATCCGTCGGAGGATTGAACTCGCCGACCGGATAGCGAGGGTCTTCCATGGGCGGGAGGATAGCACGCGATTCCGGGGCTGGGAAGGCACTCGCAGCCTACGCGGGTCCATGGTAATTTCTAGTCATGAAACCGCGCGACCAACGTACCGAGCCTGTCCGAATGGTCTATGCGCGCGCCGACGGCTCCATCATCGACCATCCGGAGCTGCTCCTCGCGGGCGTGGGCGGGGGCGCTCCCCGGCCAGTGCGGGACGACGAGCTCATCCCGCTGCCGCGCGGCAGCGACCTGTTCCTGCTCCCGGGCCGGCGCCCCATCGGTCTGGACCCCGGCAGCGGGTCGGCGGTCGAGTGGGACGGGGACGGCGAAGAGGTCACCGCGGTCGCCGCGTTCCTGGCGCCCGCGTGGACGATGTTCCTCCACCCCGCCTATCGCACGCTCGCGGGCGCGCCGACGCTGCCCCTGTTCGCCTACTCCGCGGTCGGATTCGCAAGCGGCCAGATGTGGGCCACGGGCGTGCGCGTGGACGAGGACATCCGGCAGGACCCGTGGCGCTTCGACCCGAAGCGTTTGCACAAGCAGGTCGCGCGCCGCCTCGCCGAGACGAAAGACAACCTCGTCGTCCAGCAGCTCGAGAAATGCGCGCTCACGTATGGATGCCGCGCGGCGCAGAACTATTTCATCGGGCGCCACGAGGCGCCGATCCCGACCAGCGTCGCGTGCAATTCCAAGTGCATCGGGTGCATCTCGATGCAACCCGACGGCGAGTTTCGCGCGAGTCACGATCGCATCCGCCGCGCGCCGACGCCGGATGAAATCGCCGACATGGCGGTCGGGCATATCGAGCGGGTGCCAGAAGGCGTGGTGAGCTTCGGGCAGGGGTGCGAGGGCGAGCCGCTGCTCGGTCGCGAGCTGTTGCCCGCGGCGACGCGGCGGATTCGCGAGCGGACGTCGAACGGAACCGTCAACGTCAACACCAACGGCAGCCTGCCCGAGGTCGTCGACGCGATGTGCCACGCGGGTCTCGACGCGATTCGCGTGTCGATGAACAGCGCGCGCGACGACGTGTACACGGCCTACTATCGTCCGAAGAAATACACGTTCGGCGACGTCCGGGAGACGCTCCGGGTCATGCGGGCGCACGACCGCTACCGGTCGATCAACTACCTGGTGTTTCCGGGGGTGACGGATACCGACGACGAACTCGAGGCGATCTCCGCGTTCGTCGAGGAGGCCGACCTCGACTTGATCCAGATGCGCAACCTGAACATCGACCCGGAACTCTACCGCGAGCGCCTGCCGGCGGGTGTGGCGCGCGAGGGCTTCGGGATGGGCGAATTCATGCGCCGCCTTCGCGAACGGTTCCCCCGCCTCCACTACGGATACTTCAACCCGTCGAAGGAAACCTACGCGCGTCGCCGCGCGGCCATGCAACCCGCGCGCCAGACGGCACCGGACTCCCGCGCTACTTGACGAGTCCCTGCTGGCGCAGCTTCGTGGCCGCGCCCTGCGCCACTGACTCGACGAGCGCCTGCAGGCTGCCCGGATCCTCGGTTTCGCTCATGCCCGCCCACAGCATCTTCTGGTCAGGGAGCGAGTAGATGGTGGTCTCGATCTTCACCAGATTGTACGTGGCCATGTAGCCGGGGTCGTACATGACCGGCGACGCGTAACCGTAGTAGCCCCAGAACGGCTGGTAGTAGGGCGACGCGTACGCGCCGCCGGGCACGTACTCGGTCTCCTTCTCCGTCCCCTGGTAGGCCATAATGACGGCACCGTCGAATCCCATCTCGGCCACTTTCGCCTTCGCGTAGTCCGTGTCCTTCATTTGCTCGGTGGAAAGGAAGGTGTACGAAGCCACCGAGGGGGTCTTCTTGATCAAGCCGACGATCTGATCCTCGGCCGAGCGGCGCATCTGCTCGTTGGGGAGGAGCCCGATCACGAGCAGCTTCTTGAATTCGAACGGCTTCGCGTCCGGCGCGGTCCACGTGTTCACGAACGTCGTGGCCGGGCTGCAGCCGGCGAGCATCGCCAGGCCGATGACAGCGGCCATTCCAGGTTTCAGACGCATGTTATTCCTCGCTATCTAGCGGCTCCTTGCCGGCCGCGATTAGGGTCATTCATGACGCGTGCGATCGTACACCATCGACCGGTGCGGCGCCTCAAGTCTCTTCGGAACCCGCGAAATCGCGGGTTTTTTCACCGATCGGCCGCGCCCCCGGCGAGAATGGCGTCACTCTTGCCTCTGGAAAAGGTTTCCGGCGGTGCCGGTCCTCCATGAATACGCGCGATCGAAACACGCTGGCGACGCTGTTCTTTTCCGTTTTTGCCACGGTGATCGGGGTGGGCATCGTCGTGCCTCTGTTGCCCGTATACGCGCACGGGCTGGGCGCGAACGGATTTACCATCGGCCTCTTGTTCGCCGTGTTCGCGCTCTCGCGAACGCTCTTCCTGCCGGGCTTCGGCCGCCTCTCCGACCGCAAGGGCCGCAAGGCGCTCATCGTGCCGGGCCTTTTCGCTTACGCCGCGATTTCGGTGGCGCTGGCGTGGGTCGACGACGTCGCCGGGCTGCTCGCCGTGCGGTTCCTGCACGGAATCGCGTCGGCCATGCTGATGCCGGTCATCCAGGCGTACGTCGGAGATCTCGCCCCGCGCGGCCGCGAGGGGCGCCTGCTCGGAATCCACGGCGCGTTCGTGCTCGCGGGGATGAGCATCGGGCCGATGGTCGGCGGACTGATCCACGACCACTTCGGTCTGCGCTTCGCGTTTCTCTCCATGGGGGCTCTCTCCTGTGCGGGTGGCGTCCTGTGCGCGGTCCTGCTCCCGGGCGCACGCGACGAGCGAATCACCCGCCGGCGGGAGCCCGCCGCCTGGAGGGAACTGATCCGCGACGGCAACCTGGTCGCCCTGTTCGGGTTTCGCTTCAGCTACGTGGTCTGCATCGGGATCATCTGGGGATTCCTTCCATTATATGGCGCGCTGGAGCTCTCGCTCTCCAGCGCGTCGATCGGACTCCTGATTACGCTCGGCATCCTCGCCAGCGCGGTCATGAACGCCCCGATGGGGTTTCTGGCCGATCGGATCGACCGGAGGTTCATGGTGGTCGGCGGCGGGTTGCTCGCCGCGTACGCGATGCTCTCGTTTGCATGGGCGCAGGAGTATCGCGACGCGGCGCTCGCGTCGATCCTCTTCGGCCTGGGCGGCGGAGTATCCATGCCGGCGGTCATGGCCATGGCGGCGCGCAAGGGGAGCGGCCGGGAGTCGATGGGAAGCGTCATGGCCTTGATGACGGTGGCGCACAGCCTCGGCATGCTCGCCGGCGCGCTCGCCGGCGGAATCGTAATGGCTCGCTTCCACCTGCACGCCGTGTTCCCCACCGGTGCGGCCGCCATGACGATCGGAATCGGCTGGTTCGTCGCAGTGACTCTGCTGCGTGGCGTCCGTGCCGTCGGAAGACACGCGGCGCCGGACGGCTCGCTCAACGTTGACCCGGCCGTGGCCCGTCGCTAGACTCCGCGCCATGAGCAGACGCGTCGCTCACGAACTCCGAGCGTCCCTCGTGGCAATCGCCGGCCTCGTCGCCTTGAATCTATCGGTACCTGCGGACTCACGCTCCGCGGGAGCCGCGCGCGCGGTGGTCTTCCGCACCCAGACCATGGGCACCTGGGGATCGCTCACGCTGGTGACCGCCGACTCCGCCGCGGTGGCCGACCTTGCGTACCGCAGCCTCCTTGCCTTCCACAGGGTGGATTCTTTAATGAGCAACTGGACCGAGGTGAGCGACGTCGCGCGCATCAATCGGGAGGCGGGCACGAAGGAAATCAGCGTCCACCCCGAAGTCGCCACCGTGCTCGACCTCGCCCAGCGCGTTGCGAAGGAGAGCGACGGGGCCTTCGACATCACGGTGGAGCCGCTCGTGCGCCTCTGGGGCTTCCTCGGCGGGCACCCGCGCGTGCCCAGCGCCGATGAAATTGCCATCACGCTCGAGAACGTCGGCTATAAGAAGATGCGCTTCGACCCCGCGCGCGGCACGATCCATTTCGAACAGGACGGGGTTCGCATCGACCTGGGCGGCATCGCGAAGGGCTACGGAGTCGATGCGGCGGCCGAGGTGCTGCGGCGCGCCGGGGTCGCGAACGCACTGGTGGACCTCTCCGGCAACATGGTCGCCATCGGGGACGCGGCGGGTCACAAGGGGTGGACGGTGGGGCTGCGCGACCCGTCCGGGGTGCACCCGTACCTCGCGCGCATCCATCTCTACGACCAGGCGATCGCGACCGCGGGAAACTACGAGCAATTCGTCGCCGCGGACGGCAAGCGTTACGGCCACATCCTCGATCCGCACACCGGCTGGTCGGCCCAGGGGCTCGCGTCGGTAACTATCGTCACCTCGGGGGCGATGATGGCCGATGCGTGGGACGACGCCCTGTTCGTCTTCGGGCCGGAGGCGGCGCGCGCGTTCGCGCGCGAGCGTGACGACCTGGCAGTCGTGCTGATCGAGCCGCGCGCGAACGGCCCCGGCATCATCTGGATAGAAGAGCAGCTTCGACCCCGCGTTGAGATCGAACCCGGCCTCACCGGCACGTATACGGTACGCTACTTCTAGCGACGGCTCCCCCGAGCCGCCTGGCTCGCTCTCCACTCTCGCGCACGCATCACGCCGTGTCCCCGCTCCGGCGCGACAACGCCCCCGGTTCTCCGGAAACTCCATGTCCAAACGCGGCCGGCGACTCCGCTTCGAGGCCCATACGGGGTGCATGTGCCGCCACCGCCGGGCGGGCAGTGCGGCCGCGTCGATGTGGCGTGGACCTTGCAGAACTTACCGCGCTGTCTTCTATTTGCGGCCGCGGCGCCCGCATGCGGAGACTTCGGGCATGGTGTGAAACGCGAAGTGGTCTCGCTTCCGAGACACGCGCGCAAAATGCACTGCCCGTCGCAGCGAGCGAACCGCGGCCGTATCGGGAACGACGATATGCAATTGGGAACCATGAACGATCACGCGAACGTTTTCGCCCGTGGCAAGGACAGGCGGGAAGCGGCGGCATCGATGCTGCTCGTCGGCACCTGCACGGCCCTGCTCGCCGTGGCTGCATGCGAGAAGGCATCGCCCACCGATCCCGATCCCCCCTCGGGTGGAAGCAAGTACGTTCTCGACTACAACGTGTTTGCCGCGCAGATCGACCCGATCATGACCAGCCTGGGCTGCGACGACGTGAACTGCCACGGTGGCGGGATCCGGGGGACCTTCGCGCTCTCGCCGGATAACGACAAGGACGTCGCGTTAGATTTTGCGCAGGCGAGCCTGCAGGTCTCCCCGCAGAACCCGCCCGCCAGCGCCCTGGTGTCGAAGCCGCTGGACGAGGCGTGCGGCGGGGTGGGCCATGGAGGCGGCGCGTTCTTCCATTCGCTGGACGATCCGGACTACCTCGCCATGCTGGCGTGGATCGAGGCGGGTGAGTACCAGTGAACGAGCGACGTGCTGCAATGTTTGTAGCGGGCGCCGCAATGGCGCTCTGCGTCGCGCCGGGGCTCGCGTGCGCGCTCGAGCCGGACTCGACGACCGCTGCTCCCGCCCCCGCGACGGCGCCCGCGGACACCGCCGCGACGACCGGCAAGAACGGGCTGGTCTATCTGGTTCCGGCGCTCGAAGGCGCCCACTACCACGTGAGCGACGACCGGCGCCGGTTCCAGCACCGGATTTCGTTCAGCCCGGCCATCGGCCAGCTGGGCGACAACGACGAATTCGTCTTTCGCGTGGCCTACAGCCCCAACACGTGGCTCGGGTACGAGATCGCGCTGGGCCACAACCCGGCGTCGTCGCTCCACGCGCTCCTGCACACGTTCAACGCCGTCTTGCGCTACCCGCTGCGGGGGCGCTTTCAGCCTTACATGACGCTCGGATACGGAATGATGACGGTGTACCCGGGACAGGCGATCAACGCCGACCCGGTCACCAAGAACACCCTGACGGTCGGCGGCGGCCTGGAGATCTATCTCCGGGACGACGTCGCCCTGCGCGGAGAACTCCGCGGCGCCACCGTCCTCGGGCAGGAGCTCGGGAGCGGCGGCACCGTGGCGTACGACTACCGCGAATACACGATCGGCTTCTCGTTCTATCGAAGTCTGAAAGGTTAGCCCGAAGTCAAGGAGTGCAACATGCGACAGGCAACCAACTGGAAGACATCCTCCTTGGGCGACATCGCCCTGAAACTCGGCAGCGTGCTGATGCTGCTGGCCCTTTCCTTCGGCGGCTGCCGTGACAGCGCGCCCGACGACATCATCGTCGAAGAGGAAACCACGGAGGCGTTGGTCTTCGTGAAGACCAAGGGCGAAGAGTCGCTCAACCGCAGCTGGGCCGAGGGCAACCTCTACAAGTTGTCCCCCATTTCCCCGCTGGGAGTGGTGACACCGATCACGAACTTCACGGGAGCCGCCGTGAGCGACCCGTGCGTCTCGTTCGACGGGAAGAAGATCCTCTTCTCGATGCGGCCGCCGGGCGGCGGGTGGCGGAACATCTACGAGATCAACGTGGACGGCACCGGGCTGCGCCAGGTGACGAGCGGCGGGGGTCACGACTTCGACCCCGTGTACCTGCCCGACGGGCGGATCGCGTTCACCAGCTCGCGCGCGGGAACCATGGACGAGTACAACCATGCCCCGGCCGAGAACCTGTACAACTGCGACAGCGACGGCTCGAACCTCGTGCGCGTCAGCTTCAACATGAGCGACGACTTCGACCCGACGCTCCTGCCGGACGGGCGCCTCGTGTACACGCGCTGGGAACACCTCGGGCAGCAGAACCGCTTCCCGCTGTTCTTCTCGAACCCGGACGGGTCGCGGTTCTTCCACGAGTTCGGCCCGCACAACCGCAACTTCTTCCACGCGCAGCCCACGCCCGACGGCCGGCTGATCGCGATCGAGTCCACCATGATCGAGGAAGACGCGGGCCCGATCGCCGTGCTCAAGCTCGAGCAGGGACCGGCCGATCCGAGCACGAGCAACGATCTCCACTGGGACGTGCTCACGACCCAGGTCAACAACGACGGCGCGCCGTGGGCGTACGGCGCCTTCAAGTACCCCTTCCCGCTCGGCGGCAACAAGTACGTGGCGTCCTATACGCTCCCGGCCGCCGAGGAAGTCGACGTCGACTACGGCCTGTACACATTCAGTCTGAAGCAGACGGGCTCGGGCACGCCGGCCGACCCGGCCACGCTGAGCATCGAGGACCTCACGTTCCTCTATGACGACCCGGCCTGGAACGAGTACGACGCCCAGCTGATCGCGCCGCACGCGAAACCGCCGGTCGTCGCGCCCATCGCCAACCCGGCGCTGGACTACGGCATCATTACGGCCGACGACGTATTCTTCCGCGGAACCAACGACGGTCAGGAGAGACCGACCGTCGGCAGCGTCGATTCCATCGCCGTCATGGTCGGCATTCCGACCGTACAGGGCGAGATGAACGACTTCTCCGCCAACGAATTCGAGAAGCGCGCGCTGCTCGGCTTCGCCCCGGTCAACAGCGACGGTTCGTTCCGCATCCAGGTGCCGGCCCGCACACCCCTGACCTTCGCCACCCTGGACAACCTCGGCCGCGCGTTTGTGAACAAGCGGACCTGGTTGTACGTGCAGCCCGGCGAAGAGATCACCAACTGCATCGGGTGTCACGAGGACCGGGCCCTCAACACGGTTCCCCAGAACCCGAACCCGATCGCCAAGACGCAGGCGCCCGTGGACCTGAACATCGGCCCGGGTGGTTACACCTACATCAACTATCGGGACCACATCGGCCCGATCGTGCGCACGAAGTGTCAGTCGTGCCACATCGAAACCTACGCGGGCATCGACACGATCCCGCCGGCGGGTGGCCTGGACCTGTCGGAAGTGCCCGACACGACCATGGAGAACCAGATCTTCCCGCGCGCGTACGTCAACCTTTCCGGCGAGGCCGACATGGGCACGCCGAACGTGACCGACCCGGGATTCCCGCGCCGCTCGACGCTGGTCGACTACGCGCTCGGCGTCGGCAGCGCGTCCGCTCAGGGCGCGCATCCCAGCTCGAACCCGCTCTCGCCCGGCGAGCAGCGCCTGTTCAAGTTCTGGGTCATGCTGGGCGCGCAGTACCGGTAACACGGCGGAGGATTCGACCATGAAGCCAAGGGACAAGATGCGCGTGGCGATGATGACCGCCGCTTTGGCGGCGACGGTCACGTCGGCGCGCGCCGCAACCGACGCGGGCGAGACGCTCGCGAGCCACCGCCTCACGTCGTTCGGTGGCGCGGCCACGACCCTATCCGCGTACCGCGGCCAGGTGCTGGTCGTGAACTTCTGGGCGAGCTGGTGCGCGCCGTGCCGCGACGAGCTGGCGACGATGAATCGATGGAACGACACCTGGGCCCAACGCGGGGCCCGCGTGGTCGCGATCTCGATCGACAAGGACGCGGCGAAGGCACAGCGCTTTGCACAGCAGCTGAAGCTTTCGCTCACCGTCCTGCACGACGGGCCCGACGGCCTGGCGCGCACGCTCGACATCCCGTCTTTGCCCTGCACCTATCTGCTCGATTCGCAGGGGCGGGTCGTGAGTGTGGTGCGCGGGAGCTCGGCAAACGAGCTGGCGGCGCTGCACTCGAAGGTGGAAGCGATGCTCGCCTCCGCCCGCCCGATGGCGCCGCAGGAGGCGGACCTGGGGTCCGCGCCGCTTCCGTCGAACAGCGATGGAGGCACACGATGAGACGTTTTCGGTTGTGGCTGGTCCTGCTGCCGCTCGGGCTCCAGGTCGGTTGCGCGACGGTGCGTCCCTATGAAAAGGAGCACCTGGCGGATCCGATCATGGTCTCGGCCCAGGACGAGGCGATGCGGGAACTGAAGTGGCTCGACGCCCGCGAGGGCTCGACCGGGGGCGCGGGAGGCGCCGGCGGCGGATGCGCTTGCAAGTAAGCAGAATTCACCTCCTCGCGGGGGTGCTCGCCGGGGTACAGGTGTCCGTCACCGCGCCGCCGATCGCAAGCGCGGCCGAGCCGACGGCTTCGTACACGTTCAATTTCTATTCGGACGTGAACGGCGTGGACGTATACAGCAACTACGTCGGCAGCGGGTTGCGGCTGCGCAATGGCGTGCAGTTGTCGGCCGAGTGGGTGCACGACCGCGTCGTGATCCCCGCCATCGACGCTCCCCCGGGGAGCCAGGAGGCCGTCGACGCCATCACCACCGCGAGCCGGCCCATCGCCGGCACCGCGGACCCGTACCAGGACTACGTCAAGGTGCGCAATTCCCTGGAGACCAGCGCCGCTTATCGCGGCTACGACCTCGATTACTACGTGTCGAGCGAGAGCGACTACTTCGCACAGATGGTCGCCTTCGGCTACAACCACGGCTTCATGGAGGACAACCTGAACCTAGCCGCGCGCGTGAGCTACAGCTGGGACAACATCAAGCCGCTGGAAGACGACGACACCCAGAGCGTGCCCGACTATCGCCGGACCCTGCACTGGAACATCATCGCCACCCAGGTGGTCACGCCCACCACGGTGGTCCGCGTCGGCGCCGAATTCAACAACGTGCACGGGTTGCAGCACGACCCCTACCGCAACGTGTACGTGGCCGGAACCAACGTGCCGGAAAAGCACCCGGCCGACCGCGGACGCCGCGACGTGTTCGCGAGCGTGAACCAGTACATCTATAACCGCTCGAGCGTGAACCTCGAGTACCGCTACTACAGCGACGACTGGGGCGTGTCGTCGCACGCGATCGGCGTGAAGTTGAATCAGTACGTGAGCGACACCTTCGTGGTTCGCTATCGCTACCGGTACTACACGCAGGCCTCGGCGATCTTCTACCGCGACGACTACACCCAGACCGGCGGGGTCAACGGCTTCCAGACCGCCGACTACCGGCTGGGAGATTTCGGCGCCAACCTCTTCGGAGGGCGGATTGCGTGGCGCCCGTACCGCGTGCTGGGGAAGGTGTTCCCCGCGAGCGCCCAATTGATCTTGAGTTATGAACGGTATTTCAACAGCAACAATTTCTCGGCGAACGTTCTCGAAACCGGTCTGCTGATCGTGTTCTAGCGGACCATGCAAAGGAGCCGGGTATGAGCCGGACATCATTGACGATCATCACCATCCTGGTTCTTGGCGCGGCCAGTGCCGCTGCCGAAACCTTCCATCAGTCACCCTACCTCGCCGAGGCCGGGGTGAACGTGCTGTCCCGGAACGTGGCCAACGAGCAGTTCGGAAAGAACCTGTTCGGCGACCCGTACGCGACCGTCGTGGTGGGAAACGTGGACGTCTACGACCGTTTCCCCTACATCGAAGCGCGCTACTTTCAGATCGTGTCCGACCCGGCCTGGAACCGCCTGCTGATGGGCGAGGTGGGCCGCGGCCTGGTGGCGTTCGACGGCGCGCAGAGCCCCTTCGGCCGCCTGGCGGGCCCGCACGGCCTCGCCAGCGACGGGCGCGGGCGCCTGTACGTCGCCGACACCGACAACAACCGCGTGCTCGTGTTTCGAGCCGTGAGCGAGTTCGACCGCATGGAGCTCCAGCCCCTCTACGCCGTGGACGGCCTGAGCAAGCCGTTCGCGGTCGCGGTGTCGGACGGCGGCACGCCGCTCGTCGCCGGAGACGACGCCCTGTTCGTGGCGAACACGGGCCGCAACGAAGTGCGCCGCTACGCGCTCTCCGACAACGGCGCGCGTTTAACGTTCGCAATCGGTGAACTGGGCAGCGGCGACGGCCGCTTCGCGGGTCCGATGGCGATCGCCGTGGGCCGCCGCGACGGCGCCAGTTCCGCCGAAGTCTTCGTGTCCGACACGCACAACGCGCGCATCGTGCGCCTGCGCGACACCGGCTCTTCGCTGGCGTGGAACGGGTCCACCGCGCACACCCTGGGCCTGATCACCTCGCTGGACACCGACCACTGGGGCAACGTCTACGCGGCGGCGCCGCAGGCCGGCCGCGTGACCAAGTTCACCGCGTCCCTGTATCCCGTGGCGACGTTCGCCGGCGACATCAAGCGCCCGCGCAGTTTCCACGTGGTGTTCGCCAACGTCTCCGACCATCGCGCCGGCACCGAGACCCGCGCGGGCCAGGGCACCGGCGTCCTGGTCGAGGAGTGGGGCGGACAGAGCGGGTTGCGGCTGGTGAACCTCGGCGTCGAGTTGACCGACGCCGCGGTCGTCGGCAACGACGTCCTCGACGTGACGCTCACCGACCACGCAGCCGTCAGCGCGGAGATCGTGGATCCCCGCAGCGGCGCGGTGGTCGCGCACCACGAGGCGGGTGTGCTGGGCGCGGGGCGGCAGACGATCCGCTTCGCTCCCGCCGACTACGTCTCGGCTTACAGCGCGGGCGAGTACCGCGTGACGCTTCGCGCCCGCTCGACCTACGACCAGAGCACGTTGAGCGAGGTGCAGGTCCCGATCACGATGAACGGCTCCGGCGGCCCGGCGTACGCAAATCGTTTCGCGCTCCTGGGCAACACGCCCAACCCGTTCAACCCGGTCACGACCATTCGCTTCACCGTCCCCGCGGGGCCGAGCCGCCCGTACAGCCTGCGCGTCTACGACGTGCAGGGCCGTCTGGTGCGCGAGCTGGCCTCCGGCCAGATCGGCGGCGGGATGCACGAGGTGCGCTGGGACGGCCGCGATGCGCGCGGCGAAGCGTCGAGCTCCGGCATCTACCTCTATCGCCTCCAGGTCGGCCAGGAGCAATTGACCGGCAAGATGGCGCTCTTGAAGTAGGAGAGATTCGTGAAGCGCATGTCGGCAATGCGGAAGAGGAAACGAGCGCGAACGTGGGCAGCGGCCGTGCTGCCCGCGCTCGCGCTGTCCGCCTGCGTCCTCGACGAACCGGAGATCGACAAGCGCTGGACGGTGCTGGAGTTCGTCGACGTCGCGCCGCAGCCGGAGCAGACGTCGCCGGGCGGACAGCCGATCAACGTGTCGGTAAGCGGGCGGATCACGTACCGGGACATTCTCACCGGGTTCCTGGTGGCCGAAGTCCGCTACAGCGACACCATCTCGCCGGCCAGCGTTCCCCTCGACCCGACCGAGAACACGCTCGAGGCCGCGGAGGCCATTGATCAGATTCTGGCGAACTCGGTGACGTGCGGTCGCGCGACGCGCGCGGTGACCGGGTTCGATCATCTCATGCAGGACATCAATCTCTCGTTCACCGCCACGGTGCCGCCAGCCATGTACGCGGGCGGCGCGACCGCGGGCCGGGGGCTCTACCTCCTCCTCTATATGGGCGCGGGCGACGAAATCGAGCTCGCGAACGGCGCCGACTCGCTGGTCGTGACCCCGTTCGTCTCGACCCAGTACGAGGTCCTGCACAACGGATTCGCACTGCGGATCACCCCGCCAGTGCCTTGATCATGCGGCCGCTGACCATGCTTGGCCGGGGAATGGCAGCGGTCCGCACGGGGTTACACGGCCCCGCACCACGGGGCCGGCGATCGTTTCGCCCAGGGGCGGCGATCGTTTTTTTTGCGGTGGCAACGGCCTCGACCGCCCGCGCTGGCACAATCCCTGCGGGTGGCAGCACGCGTCTCGCGATCGGCGCCATCATCGGTGGCGTCGCGTTCGACCCGAGCCTCGACGACTACCGCTGGGACGTGAGTCCCGCGATGCAGTCGGGGGCGCAGGCGACGCTGTACTGGAAGTGGCTCGCGGCCGGCGCGCGCGTGTGGCGCGCGCACACGACGCAGGCCAGCGGAATCCCGGGCGAGAGTCAGGCTCCCCGGGTGAACATGACCGGAATCGAGCTCGCCGTCGGCGCCCGCGCGCTCTCGGTTCTCGGCGTCGAGCTGTGGGGGTCCGCCAGCGCGGGGCGGTTGCTCCTCGGGTACGACCCGGACCAGCTCACGTTCGACTCCGGCGGAATCGGCGCACCCATCACGGTCGCCTACCAGCCGATCGACGAGTGGGACGTCGGCGCCGGCATCGAGCTGCGCAGGGAAATCGCGCGGCAGATGTCGCTGGCGCTCGAAACGGCTGTGACCAGTTTCGCTCTCGATACCGCGCATCGTCGCGGCAACGAGATCGTGGAATCGCGCGAGCGGTTCTACACCTGGAATCTGCGCTTCGAAGTCGCCTGGCTGATCGATCTGGACTGACGCCCGAGCGCGACGCGCGAAGGCGAGCAAGCAAGCAAAGGAAGATGCCATGAAGCGAAGGGGGCATATGTGGCCGGCGGCCGTCGTGGCCGCCATCCTCGCGACGGGAACGGGAACACGGGCCGCGGCCGGCACCGACACTCCCGCGCCCGCGACGACTCCCGACCCGAACACACCCCACGTCCTCGTGGAGAAGAAGGTCCGCCTGATCGGCGACGGCAACAATGTCGTCCGCACCGGGCCGGGCAACAGCTTCGCGATCGTGGGTGTCTACTCGGAGGGGTCCGAGTTCGTCGTCATCGCCAAGCACGAAGAGTGGTACAACATCCGCCTCTCGGACATCGAAACCGGGTGGATCCATTCGTCGCTGTGCAAGGAGTTCGACGACATGTCCAACCTCGAGTTCCGCCCCAACCCGCGGTTGTTCTCCCGGATCGGCAGCTTCGCCCTCACCGCCTACACCGGCGGCTACGCGTTCGACGAGAAGTCCAACTCGCTGGTGCTGGGCGGCCACGTCGGCTACTACGTGCTCGAGTTCATCGAAGTGGAAGGCACCCTCGGCTGGACGCACGTCGTGCGCCCGGCGGAGATCGTGGAATCGCTCTTCGACCTCACGCTCGAGGAAGAAGAATTCCACATGCTCTATTACGCGATGAACATGAACGTGAAGCTGCTTCCGGGACGGCAGATGGTCCCGTTCCTGACCGGCGGCGCCGGCAGCTCGATCATGCAGGGCGAGACCGAAACCAGCTTCAACTTCGGCCTCGGCCTCGACTTCTTCGTCAAGAAGGCGCTCGCGGTTCGCTTCGAGTTTCGCGACTACATGTTCGACTCGGGGACGTCCGAGAGCCGCCAGAGCAACTCCAACTTCGAATTCAGCGTCGGCGCCACGTTCCTGGAGTAGGGGGTCACGGAATGCTTCAGTCGCAGCTCATCGTCTCGTCGCTCGTCCGCCATCGGCGCGCGCTGGTGCTCGCGCTCGTCATGGTCGGCGTGGCGGGGCCGTCCCGGGCCGGCGACCCGGTCCCCTTCTCCGCGCGCTCGGGGCTGGACGTGGCCCGCGACGCCGCGCGCACCTGGGCGCCCGACGCGCACCTGGTCTACGTGGAAAACGACGAAGACGTGGCCGCCGACGGCACCGCCGTCCGCTGGGGGTACCTGTTCTATTCGCCGGGCCGGGCGAAAGCGCGCGGCTACTCGGTGCGCGACGGGAAGATCCTGGAGGCCACCGACCTCGAGTTCGATTTCGACGCGCCTCCGCTCGCGGAGGAGTGGATCGACAGCCAGGCCGCGCTGACCGCGGCCGAAAAGAAAGCCGGGCAGGAATACTGCCTCGAGCACGGGGGCAAGTTGAGCACCATGCTCCTGATCCGCGGCGCGTTCGACGAAAAGAAGCCGAATGCGAGCACGTGGGCGCTCGTCTACACCTCGAGCAGCGAACCCGCCCTCTTCGTCGTCGTCGACGCGGCCAAGGGCGAGGTCATCCGCGTGTGGAGGGGTTGACGTGATGCCCGTGTCGACGTCGCGAATCACGCTGGGGATGTTCGTGCTGCTGCTGGCGGCGTCGCCGGTCATTGTGTCGGCGCAGGAGAGCGTCGACGCGGTGGGCGACGCGATCGACGCCATCGATCCCGTGCAGGAGACGGTCGAGGTCAAGCGCACCGACCTCAAGGAACCGAAGCACTCCAGCCTCAAGTTTTTGCGCGATAACCGCGTGTTCCTGCGCTCGCAGCTCGACCGGTTGCGGCTCCAGGTCACGCGCGAGCGCGGCGACGGCGCGATGATCCTCGACGAGCGCTACCTGCGCTTGCAGGAGATGTCGGCCGCGATCGCCGCCGCGTGCGACACCGTGCGCACCGGCCAGGAGCTGGCCGCGCGCCGCGATCTCATGGAGAGCGTCACCCGGCTGGGCGAGATGGAGGGCGAGCTGACTCTCATGGAGACGCTGGTCGCGGAGCAGCAGCGCCGCCTCCTCGCTCTGGAAAAGGACTTTCTCGGCCACCAGGAAACGGCGCTGGTCATCGTCGTCCGGGGCCTGTCCGGGAAGGGTGCGCCGGCGTCGATCGAAATCGCCGAGGAGAACGAAATCGTACGCGTCGCCCTTTCAGTTGAGCAGCAGCGCTCGCTCGAGCAGGGCGGCATTGCGCAGGTGTTCCACGAGTTCGTCGAGCCGCGCGCGCACACGTTCGCGGTGAGCTTCGCGGGCAGTTCGTGGACCGGCGCGGCGCCGCTGTCCGTGACCGTCGAGGCAACGCGCGACCGGCTCACGTTCCTGGAGCTGGACCTGAGCCGGCTCGACCCGAATCAACCGACACTTGGACTCCTGACCAGCACCTGGTACCGGTAAGGAAGCAGCGCGTTCCATGCGGAGACGGTTCAGGCACTCTCCGACGCGGCACGTCGGTTTGCTCGCGCTCGCGGGCCTCGTCTTCGCGCCGTCGTCGCGCGCGGCCGACGCGCCGGCGGGACCGCCGGCGCCGGTCACGTCGGTCCCGGCGATCCGAACCTTGACCACTCCCGAGTGGGATGCACTGAATCTCGGTCGCGCCGTCGATCTGTGGCTCGCGGGCGACCTTCGCAGTGCCGCCGAGCAACTGGAATCCGTCGACATCTCCCCCGCGTCCCCGTTCCCCCAGGCGGACCGCGCCGCATTCTTGCTGGCCGCCGCCTACCTGCGCCTGAACGACCGCGAATCGTTTGAACGCGTCGCCGATCGCGCCGCCGACGCCACCGGGTCTCCCTATCGCCGCTGGATCAGCTATTGCCAGCTCACCCTCGCGCGCACGCGCGCCGGCGCCGGCACCGGCCTCGTGAACGCGCTACCGGCGGGTTGCCCGGCGTCGACATCATGGGCGCGTCGTTCCTGCTGGAAGTCGGACCGGCCGGCCGACGCGCTGCGACTCCTCGAGTCCACCGAACCGGACGACGCGCTGGGTTCGATCCATCTCTATCTGCAGGCGCAGGCCCGTGCCGCCACCGGCGCGGACGCGACGCGCGATTGGGAGCGCCTGGCCGAACGGACGGCCCGCGGCGCCGCCGAGGCGGATTTGATCGGCGTCGCCGTCCTCGAGCTCGCCTCGGCGCGGCTCGCCCGCGGCGAGGACATCGGACCCGTGCTCGACCGCATGCCACCCGCAAGCCGTCACGTCGCGCGCGCCGCGCACCTGCGCGGACTCGCCGCCATCGCGGCCGGCGACACCACGGCCGGCTCGAACATTCTCGCCCGCGTTCTCGACGAGCATCCCGCGTACGAGTCGCGCCGCGACGTCAAGCTGGCCCTGGGCCAGTCGGCGATGGATCGCCGGTTCTGGCACGCGGCGCTGCGTTACTTCGAATCCGCAGAGGACAACTGGGGCGACGAATACGGCTCGCTCGCGCGCCTCGAACGCGAGGACAGTCTCGCAGAGGTATGGCGCGTGTGGGAGGCGCCGAACGCGTGGCACGACGAGATCCGCCTCGCGCCGGAGGCGCTCCTGGCCGGCACGGCGGAGCTGGCGAATGAATCGCTCGACCTGCGGCGCTCCCCCGACCTCGCGTCGGGCAAGAGTCTCACCGGCGAGCTGTGGCCCGCCCTCGACGGCGCGCGGGTCCGCGCGTCGTGGGACTCCACCGACGCCCTGTCCCGCTTCACGCCCACATCCGACGAGTGGGAAGCCCTGCGCGCGCTGGCGAGCAACCGCCGTCGCGTGGCGAGTCTGGCGGCGTGGCAGGAACGGGTGATCGCCGAGCGGGAACGGGAAACGGCGCGCCGGATCGACTACCTGCGCGAGGGGCGCGAGCGCGCCGACTCGAGCGAGGCGCGCCTCGCGGACGGCGCCTCCCGGCTCGAGCTCCTCCTCGCGCGGCTCGACGCGGCCTTGCTCCAGCTCAAGTCGGTCCGTGACGGCGCGCTTCTGCAGATCGCCACGCGCACGCGCGCCACTATCGTCGAGTTCCAGCGCGACGTGCTGTTCCTGCAGGCGCTGCGTCACTTCCACGTCGACGGACCGAACCGGGACCGCCCGGAGCAATTCCCCGCCGGTGTTCCCTCGCCCGCCGAGCTGCTCACGCGCGAAGAGGCGCTGGCAGCGCAGTCCGACAGTCTGCTGACCCTGGTGGCGCAGCGCTATCCTGATTTGATCAATCGGTCGTACGCGGAAATCTGGGAGCCGCGGCTGATGGGCGACAGCCGGCTCATCCGGGTGGCGCTCAACACCGAGCTCACGCGGTCCCGCCGCATCGGCGCGACCCTCGACTCCACCCTGGCCGGGTACGCCAACGACCCCGTCCTGGCGGCGGCCCGGGCGCGCCGCGACGAGTTGGCGGCCACCGCCGATTCGCTCCGCATCGCGGAGGACCGCCTGCGTCGCGACACCGCCCGCGCGGTGGCGGCGCGCGCCCGCGCCGCGCTCGTGCTGGAACGCGAGGCGATCGACTACCACCTCGCCGACGCCTCCTACGAACTGGCCGTCTACATGGGGTCCGACGCCACCAGCCCCGAAGACACCGTGGTCGCCGCGGAGTACCGCGAGCGCGCGATCGGGTACCTGGGCGACTTCCTCGCGCGCTACCCGCAGAGCGTCGCGCGCGGCGAAACCCGCTTCCGGCTGGCCGACCTCCGGCTCGCGAAGGCGCGCGACGACTTCCAGGCGCGCATGGCGACGTTTCTGGGCGAGAACCCGACCGCCGATGACCTCGGCAACCGCGCGCTCGCGCCGTTCGTCGACTACGCCCCCGCGATCGCGCTCTACGAAAAGATCCTGGCCGAAGACACGAACTTCGCGCACGTGGACGCGGTGCTCTTCAACCTGGGCATGATCCTCTCCGACGACGGACAGCCCCGCGGCGCCGCGTACCTCGCGCGGCTCGTGGAGGAATACCCCGGTTCCCCGGACGCGCAGGAGGCGTGGCTGCGCATGGGGAGCGACCGTTTCGACGCCGAAGACTACGCGGGGTGCGTCCCGCTGTTCGAACACGCCGCCACCGGCAAGGATCCGTCCTTCACCGCCATCGCCCTGTACAAGCTCGGGTGGGCCTGTTTCGAGGAGGATCGCTTCGACGGATCGGCCGACGCGTTTCGCCGTTTGATGGACCACTACGCCGCCCATGCCGACGTCGCCCGGTCGATGGATCTGCGCGACGAGGCGGAAGAGTACCTCGTGCACTCGCTGGCCCGCGCCGGCGGCGCCGACGCGTTCCGCGACTATTTCGACCGCGTGGGCCATCGCGACTACGAGGCGCGCATCCTGATGTCGCTCGGTCACCTGATGCGGAGCTTGAGTCTGTTTGAAGAGGCGGTGGCGTGCGACGAGTTGTGGCTGCGCCGCTACCCCACCGACCCGCAGGCGCTGGCGGTGGCGGATCGAATGGTGGCCACCTACCAGCGGTGGAACAAGCCCGACCAGGCCCGCGACGCCAAGCTCGCGCAGGCCGAGCGCTTCCTGCCCGGAAGCGCGTGGTACGAAGCGAACCGGGACGACGAACTCCGGCGCGCGTCGCTCGCCTTCGCACAGAGTGCGTATCGTGAAACGGCGGCCTACTACCACCGCCGCGCGCGCGCGACCAACGACGCGGCGAGCTGGCAGGCGGCGCTCACGAACTACGAACAGTACCTGACCCAGTGGCCGAAGACGGCCGACGTGTACCGCATCCACTACCTCGCGGGCGAGGCGGCCAGCCGGCTCAAGCAGTACCCGCGGTCGCTCGCGCACTTGAAAGCGGCGTCCGCCAGCGACTCCACCGCCCTGGCGGCGGAGGCGGCGTGGCAGCACGTGGCGGTGACCGACGAATGGTATCGAGGCTCGCGGATCGGCGGCGCATCGACCGGCAACGATACCCTGGCGGTGAAGCTGCTCGCGACCAGCGGCGAGTTCGTTTCGCGCTACCCCGCGGACAAGCGCGCGGCCGACATCGTCTGGCGCCAGGGCAACGTGGCCTACGCGCACGGCTGGTACACCGAAGCGGCGACCAGCCTCGAGGCGTTCGCGAAGGCCTACGCGGCCGATCCGCGCGCGACCCGCGCGGTGCGCATGGGTGGCGACGCCCGCTACCGCCGCGCCGAGTACCAGCTCGCCGGCGCCGCGTACGAGCAGGCGCTCGCGCTGGCGCGCGCGTCCGGGCAGGACTCCGTGGCGGCGGCGCTCGAGGTCACGATCCCGCTGTGCTACTTCAAGTATGCCGAGAGCGTCGCCGCGGCCGACAGCACGCACGGCGACGAAAAGGCCGCACCGCTGTTCGCGCGCGTCGCGAAGCTGTGGCCGCGATTCCAGTATCACGACCTCGCGCTGTACCGGGCCGGCCTCGGGTTCGCCGCTCACAAGAGCTACGCCGACGCGGCCGCCTCGTGGGAACAATTGCTCGCCGAGCATCCCAAGAGCGAATACGCGCGCGACAGCGCCGTTCAGATCGCGCTCGCGCACGAGAAGTCCGGCAACGCCCGCAGTGCGGCGGCGGCCTACGAACGATTCTCTCGATTGTACCCGCAGGATCCCGATGCACCCGAAGCGCTGCTGAAGGCGATCGATCTGCTGGTGGCCGCGCACGACGACGCCGGCGCCGAGCAGATGCGGAGCACGCTGCTAGAACGCTTCCCCGGTGAAACCGAGGCCGTCATGGAGATCCGTGCCCAGCGCGCCGGCCGCGAGCTGGCGAAGGTCTCGGCGGGCGGGTCGACGTTGTCGGCGCTACTCGCGACACCGAAGCCGGGCAAAGCCGCGAAAGGCACCGCCGCGCCGGCGCCTTCGGCGTCGGACCTGCACGCGTACCTCGACCTCGCCGCGAAGCACCCGGAGCTGGCTTCGCCGGCCATCCTCGCCCAGGTCGACTATCTCAAGGCCGAGGAGAAATACCCCGCCTATGCGGCGATGCGCCTGACGCAGCCCCTCCCCAAGGCCATCGAGAAGAAGAAGGCCAGCCTGGAAGCGCTGCTCAAAGCCTACGAAACCTGCGCGACGCGCGGCGTGACCGAATACGCGCGCGCCTCGGCGTATCGCATCGGGCAGGCGCTGATCGAATTCGGCGACGCGCTCATGAAGAGCGAGCGCCCGGAAGGATTGAGCGAGGAGGACCTGCTGGCGTACGACGAGGTGATCTCCGGCCAGAGCTTCGAGTTCTACGACCGTGGCGAAGACGTCTGGTCGACGATGCTGCAGCAGGCGCGCGACGCCAAAGGCGACGACCCGGGCGGGTGGCTCGTTCGCACCCGGGACGCGCTCTGGCCCCGTCTGGCGGAGCGTTTCCGTTTCCAGCCCGAGGTGGACTATCCGCGCATGGCCGCCACCCCACCCCCGGAACCGGGGGCGGAATAGGTTGCCGGGGCCCGGGCCCGCGGGAACGACCCTTGCGTAGAGGAAGGTATCGGAATCATCCGAAACCAGGCAGTAACAACCGGGAACAATGCTCGACACCATGACGAACCTGGTAGACGACTTTGCATCGGCGGCTCTCGCTTCGCCACACGCGCACAAGGCCGCGGGGGCTCCGAATCGGCGCCGTTCGCGTCCGCCCGCCGCGGGTCCTGTCACCGATCCACCCCACGGGGCTTCGCCCGCGGGGGCCCCGGATCGGCGCCACCCGCGTCGGGGCTGCATGCTCGTGCTGGCCGCCGTGCTCGTGACGGCTGCCAGCGGGTGCAGCTCGCTGGGGTTCCTGCCCGGTGTCGGTAACCAGAGCACGTCGGAACGCGTGGACATCAAGTCGGAACAGGTGGTCGACGAGATGACGTCCGCGCGCGCCCACATGCAGCTCGCACCGCGGGAACCGTACTGGCCGTATCGCATGGGCGAGCTGTACGCCGCGGCGGATTCGGCCGCGCTGGCCGTCAGTTACTTGAACGCCGCGTTGAGCGTCGACCCGTCGTACGCCCCGGCGGCGGTGTCGCTCTCGCGCATCTACTACGGCGCCAAAATGCACCCGCAGGCCGTGACCCTGCTGGACGATTTTCTCGCGCGCGACCCGGCCGCCCCCGACGCGCTGCGCGCGGCGCTGGCACTCCATCTCGAGGCCCTCGGCGAGATCGAGCGCGCGCAGTCGGTGCTCTCCGCCTGCGCGAACGAGTCCCGCGACGCCTACGTCGCGCGGGCGATGATCGCCCTGCAGGGCAGCGACGCGCCCGCCGCGCTGGCCGCCGCCAAACAGGCGCTCGACGCGGACAAGAGTGCGGCCAACTACAACAACTACGGGATCGCCCTCCTGTACGCCGGCCGCCCGATCGAGGCGCGCGATGCATTCGGGAAGGCGCTCGACTTGAACGAACAGCTCCCGGGCGCGCTCTACAACATGGCGATTGTCGAGACATTCTATTTCTTCGACGAGGCCGCCGGGCGCGAGTGGTTTGCCCGATACAGGCAATACGCGAGCGAGGATCCGGACGGCCTGGCTTCGCGCCTGGGCGCCGACGTGAGCAAGACACAACGGCCCGGCAGCTAGCCGGCCCGACCAGGCAGGACGCGAATGAAGCACGCACCGACCCACGGTTTTGATTCACGAGGCCATGCCGGCGCGCGCGCGCCCGTGTGGTTCGTCATCGTCGCGCTCTGCGCGGGTGCCGCCGCGGGTCCGCGTCGCGCCGAGGCGGCGGCCGCAACGCAACCGGCGGCCGCGAAAGCGACGCCGGCGGCCATGCACAAGGAGACCGTGCGCACGCTCGATGCCGTTCACATCGAGGGCGAGGTCGCGGTGCCGCAGGTTCTGTTCATCACGTCACGGGATGCGCGCCGCTTTCGTGACGGCCTGGGATCGAAGTACCAGAGGAGCGCTTCGGACATTGCCGGGTTGCTCAGCCCGCCGCAGCGGCTGCGCGTCGTCGCGAAACACGAGTTGAATCAGGAGGAGGGAAAATGAATCCGCTATCCGCTTTCGCTAAGTTCTACCAGGAGGGTGGGCCGTTCATGCACCTTATTCTCGCCACCGGAGTCGCCATACTGGCGCTCACCGCGGAGAGGTTCTGGGTCATCGGTCGCGCCGCGCGCGTGAACCACGGCAAGCTCACCCGCGACGTGCAGACGCGAATCGCCAAAGGCGACCTTCCGGCGGCGGTCGATATCTGCCGGCGCGTCAAGGGACCCGTGGCCGCCGTTGCCCAGGCGATCCTCTCGCGCCACAACGCCGATGAGGAGTCGCTCCAGAACGCGGCGGACGGCGCCGCCACCATCGTGCTGCCGCCGTTGTCGCGCCGTCTGCCCTACCTGAACACGTTGGCCAACGTGGCCACGCTGCTGGGTCTGCTCGGCACCATTTTCGGCCTCACGACGGCCTTCTCGGCGGTGAGCGCCGCCGACCCTGCGCAGCGTTCGTCGTTCCTTGCGGTGGGGATCGCGCAGGCCCTGAACACGACCGCGTTCGGACTCATCATCGCCGTGCCGACGCTCATCCTCCACAGCTTTCTGGTGAGCAAGGTGGAAGGCGTCGTCGAGTGCATCGACGAAGCGAGCGTTCGCTTGATCGACGCCGTGACCCGGAAGGGGTCGGCCAACGCGGCCTAGCGGCCCGACCGGCGGCAGTCTCAGCAGGAGAGAGCCATGCGAAGCAGCACGCGACGGGGTTACCGTGACATCGTGGCGGACGACATCGAGTTGATGCCGCTCATGAACCTGTTTGTGGCAATGATCCCGATGCTCCTGATCTCGGCCGTCTTTCTCAACGTGACCGTGATCGACATGAAGGCCCCCCCGGAGGCAGCGGACGCCGGCGCCGGCCAGAAGGACAGCATCGCGCTCGCAATCACCATCAAGGAAAACTACTACGTGGTCGAGGGGCGCGGGGTCGAGAAGCGGGTCATCGTGCGCGCCGACGCGGACGCGCAGGAACAGCTCGCGGACGCCCTCGCCGGCGTGGTCGCCGAGCACCCGGACAACCAAGACGTCATCATCATCTCGGAGCAGGACACGCGGTACGGAGACATCGTCGCGGTCATGGACATCTCGCGCGATTCCGGTCTGCCCGCGGTGTCGCTCCTCGGCGCCAACTGACAGAAAGTCGGATTACGAATGCGCAGACGAAGACGCCGGCAGATCAAGGTACGCAGCGTGCATACGCCGTTGCGATTGACCTCCATGATGGACATTCTCACGACGCTCTTGCTGTTCCTCCTCAAGAGCTTCGTCGTGGAAGGCGAAGTCATCGCCCCGGTTCCCGGCGTTGATCTACCCGAGTCGTCCAGCACGACCGCGCCGCAGGCGTCGATCGTCGTGGCGATCTTCGACGACACGATCATGATGGACGGCGAAGTGGTGGCGCGGGTGTCGAAGGCGGGCGCGTCCGGCAACCTGCTCATCAGCCCGCTCGCAAGGCGGCTGGACCACGCCCGGGAGACGGCCACCGAGATCGCACGCCTGCGGGGCGGCGACGAGGTGTTTCAGGGCAAGGTTTCGATCCAGGGCGATCGCGAGATCCCCTTCGCGATCCTCCAGCGCGTCATGTACACCTGCAGCGCGAGCGGTTACGAAGAAATCTCGCTCGCCGTGATCGGGAAGTCATAATGCCGGCCGGAAGCCTCTCGCAGTACCAGCAGCCCCTGTGGGGGCCCGTCGATCGCACGCTCCGCAACTGTTTCATCGGCGCCTCTATCCTCGGCTTGCTGGTTCTGATCGTGGCGCTGGTGGCACCCGTGCTGCCCACCCGGCCCATGACGGTGGAAGACGTTCCAGAGCGCATCGCGCGCCTGATCCTCGAGAAGCCCAAGGCGCCGGCGGCGAAAGCACCCGAATCCGTGGCCCTCGCCCCGAAGGTGGAACCGAAGGCGGACGCCCCGCCCAAGGTCGAACCCAAACCCATGCCCAAACGCGCGCCTGCACAGCCGCGCGTGTCTCCGGACAAGGGCGTCCAGGGTCGGCTGAAAGCCAGACAGGAAGTCACGCAAAACGTCGCGCAGGTCACCGGCTCGCTCGACAGGGTGCTCGACAACCTCTCGAAATCGCTGCCCGCAGCCACGAAGCCTTCCGGTGGCGGCGACACCGCCCGGCACCGCCGCTCGGTGCGCAGCGGACGATCGGGCAACCAGATTGCCTCGGTGGGTGGGGTGTCGAGTCTTTCGTCGGCGGACGTTGCCGGGTCCGCCATCGAGAGCAAGGGAATCAGCATCGCGGCCATCGCCGATCTCGACGTGCAGGGTGGAGGCGGCGCACCCGACGGCACGCCCGGCGCGCGCCCTTCCGCCCCTTCGAGCGGGCGCAACGACTACCGAAGCAACGAATCCCTCCTGGGCGTGATACGCCGTTACGCTCCGGGGATACAGTTCTGCTACGACAACGAGCTCAAGCGCAACCCCGGGCTGCGCGGCAAACTCGTGGTCAGCATGATCGTGCTGGCGAACGGCACGGTCAGCGAAGCCACCATCGTCGAAGACAGTTTGAAATCGCCCTCCGTCCGGGAGTGCGTGCTCGCGCAGATTCGGGGATGGCAATTCCCCGCCATTCCGTCCGGGAGCACGAGCTTCAAGACCCCGTTCGTGTTCACACCGCCCAACTAACGCGTCCTGCGCGACCACGCTGCCGCACAAGCCCGTGCGCTCCCCGGCGCCCGGGTAGCTTTCCGAATTGCGCAGCGTCAGTCACCCGTGGTATGAATAGCGGTTATTAGGGTCGGATCATCCGTTGCCGCACGGCCGACCCACGCCAACCACGATTCCATCGATAACCGGCTGCAAGAAATGAGGAACTCCCCGATGAGACAGCGAGTGTGGAGACTGGTCGTGCTGTGGATCGCCTGCGCCGTGCCCGACCTCGCGGTCGCACAGTCCGCAACCGAACACGCGAGCGCACCGATCGATCAGTGGTCGATGCTGTTCGTGTTCGTGCTGGCGACGTTCGTCGGCCTGGGTGTGATCGTCCGGGTGTCGCGCCTGCTGCACACGCCGCTCATGTCCATCACCAACGCCATTTCGGCCATCGCGGTGGTCGGCTCGATCATCGTCACGGGCTCCGACTACCCGCGCAACATCCGCATCCTGGGCGCCATCGCGTTGTTCGCGTCCATGACCAACATCGTCAGCGGCTTCCTGATCACGGAGCGCATGCTGAAGATGTTCAAGACCACCGGTGAGGGGGGCAAGAAATGACGCACGCCATCGTCCAGCTGGCCTATCTCGCGGCGACGGTGCTGTTCGTCCTTTCGCTCAGCTGGATGAGCCACCCCAGGACGGCGCGGCGGAGCGTGCGCGCCGGTGTGGCCGCGATGCTGCTCGCCGTGGTGGCGACGTGGATCCAGCCCGAGATCATCAACGACGGGTGGATCATCCTGGCCATCATCGCGGGCTTCGTCGTGGGGGTTCCGCTCTCCCGCGTGCCGCTCACGGCGGTGCCGCAGCGAACCGCGCTCTCGCACGCGTTCGGCGGCCTGGCCGCCGGGCTGGTCGGAACCGCGAAGTACTACCTGTGGTCCAGTCATAGTCCCGAAGAACTCACCACCTTTCGGATGATCGCCATCGTGGCCGAGGTCATTCTCGGGTTCCTGACCCTGACCGGGAGTCTGATGGCGGCCGGGAAGCTGCAGGAAGTGAAATGGATCCCGCAGCGGCCCGTCACCTACCCGGGTCAGAATTTCGTCAACCTCGGTTTGCTGGCGATCGCGGTGGTGATCGGCGCCGTGCTCGTGTTCCAGCCGCTCGGCCCGTATTCCCAGTTCATGTTCCCCGCGATCATCGTGCTCGCGCTCGCGTTCGGCGTGATGCTGGTGATCCCGATCGGCGGCGCCGACATGCCGACTGTCATCTCGATCCTGAATTCCTACGCGGGGCTCTCCGCGGTGGCGATGGGCTTCGTGCTGGACAACAAGCTCCTGATCACCGCCGGGGCGCTGGACGGGTCCAGCGGTCTCATCCTGTCCATCATCATGTGCCGCGCGATGAACCGCTCGTTCGCGAACGTCCTCTTCGGCGCGTTCGGAAAGGTGCAGGCGCGCGCCGCCGCGGGAGAAGAGAAGGTCTACAAGCCCGAGACGGTCGAGGGCGCCGCCCAGGTGCTCGAGCAGGCGAGCCTGGTCGTCATCATTCCCGGTTATGGGATGGCGGTGGCGCAGGCCCAGCACCGCGTCCACGAGCTGGCCGAACAGCTCCACAAGCGCGGGATCACGGTCAAGTTCGCGATCCACCCCGTCGCGGGGCGCATGCCCGGGCACATGAACGTGCTCTTGGCCGAGGCCAACGTCCCGTACAGCGACCTGGTGGAGATGGACGACATCAACGCCGACATGGCGCAGTGCGACGTGGCGCTGGTGATCGGCGCCAACGACGTCGTCAACCCGGCCGCGCGTTACGACAAGTCGAGCCCGATCTACGGCATGCCGATCATCGACGCCGACAAGGCCAAGACCATCTACGCCATCAAGCGCAGCAAGAACCCGGGTTTCGCCGGCATCGACAACGAGCTCTACTTCAACGACAAGACGTTCATGCTCTTCGGCGATGCCAAGGTGGTGGTGGGCGAGCTGGTGAAGCAGCTGGCGGGCGGCGGCCACTAGGCTGCGGGACCGGGCTACTTGATGACGGTGAGCTTGACGGTGCGCACGCCCGCGTCGCCGGCGGCCCGGAGGAAATAGGTTCCGCTGGCTACGGGTTCGCCGGCATCGTTGCGCCCGTCCCAGACGAGCGACCGCGACGCGGCGCGCAGCGGGGCGTCCCAGAGCAGCCGCACGCGCCGGCCCGACACGTCGAAGACGGCCACGCGCATGCGCGCGCCGGCCCCGGCCTGGACGCGAATCGTCGTCGTCGGATTGAACGGGTTGGGGTAGGCCGAAATCGCGAGCTCTGCGCGCGGCGTCTCATCGCCCACCGCCGTCGTCCCCACCGGCACCACGTACCCGTCGCGGACCACGAACCCGAGCACCTGCTCATCATGGAGAACCTGGGTGATTCCGGAGTCCAAGAACCGGAAGTCCGCGTCCTCGCGATCCAGATGGATCGTGGATCCCGACACTTCGCAGGTCGCCGTTCCGCCGGTGATGGTCGCGTAGTCGGTTCCCCCGACGGCGAGCGAGCTCACCCCTGCCGCGAGATAGCCCGACACCGCACCGGAGGCCTCGCGCACCCACGTCACGAGCGCGTCGGTCTCGATGTCGCCGTACGCCGCGCTCACGCCGGAATCGTTGCGGACGAACTGGTCGACGATCCCCCCGCTCCATTCGATGCGGCACGCGTACCCCCACGGGTAGGATGCGTTCGTCACATTCGGCGCCGGCGCGGTGTTCTCGCGCGGCAGCAGGAGAAATGAATATCGCGGGTTGACCGCGGTGCGCGTCACGCGCAGCACGGTGGAGTTGGGATCGAGGGTGTCGTTTTCGAACGGCTGCGTCGCGATCGACACCGAATCCAGCGGCGGATTGAGGAGGTGAACGTCCATTGTTGCGAGCGAACCCGCGATGGTGATCGGGTTTGCCGCGGCGTTGATCGTATTATTGAAATGCGTGTGCATGCGCCATTCGTACGTGTGGGGGGCGTCGTCCTTGTCGATGTCGTCCATGACCACGAAATAGGGCGCCATGGACTCCCCGTGCGCGACCAGGACGCGTCGCAACGCAAACTGCACCGGGTTCGCCCCCGAGTATCCCCAGGACCAGTCGGTGCCCGGGAACGGCTGGCCGGGCGCGTTGAACTCGCTGTAGGTGCCGTAGGCGGCGGTGGCGTCCCCGACCAGGTAGTCGGCGGTGCCACCCAGGAGGTGTTCGGCGATCCGGCCGTCGGTGCCGATGGATGCGCCGGCGTTGTGCTGTCCCTGGCCGTCGATGAGCACCATATTGTGCGACTCGCTCTCCTTCGCGGTCGAACCGGAGCCGTGGTCGATGGCGAATTTCTCGCCGTACGCGTACAGGGCAAACTGATTCTGATCCTCCTGCGCGTGACCGCCCTGGATACTTGCCCGAGTAGAAGCAAAACACGACGTCTCGGGAATTCGCGCCCGACTGCCAGCCGGTGCGGAAATGGTACAGCCCGCGCTGGAGCCACACCCGGTGCAGCGGCAGCACGGTGCCGGGCGGGACCAGCGGAACGCTTCGGTGCCACAGGACCCGCGCCACCTTGTCCGACTCGGTGCCGAAATCCACGCCGTACGCGCCGACGACATGCTCCCAGAGCCACGCCGAGAGGCCGCTGCCCCACTGGTGGATCGCCCAGTCCAGGTACGCCTCGTTGCGCGCAAACGGCGTCGTCCAATACGACGAATCGTTGAGGTTGTGGGACCGCCCCGATCCTTCGGGCAACAGCTCGTACGCGAGCCATTCCTCGAGGGCGCGCAGCCGCGGGTTGTCGCCGAGCTCGTGCCCATCGAAGCGCTGGCGCGCGTCGAAGTAGTAGACCAGGTTCATCGTGGTCCAGAGCGAATACAGACCTCCCTCGTTGTAGGCGCCGCCGGGGTCGAACTGGTACAGGAAGAGGTTGTCGACGATTCGATCCGCCATGGCCATCGCGTCGGAAAGCAGCGACGCGTCGGCCTCGCCCTGCAGCGCGATCGCCGCCAGCCCCAGCGCCGCGCCGAACATCGCGCTGTGGTTAGCGAGATAGGGCCGGTACTCGAACTGCTGGTATGCGGTGTACCAGGTCATCCTCTGGATATACAGCACCATCTCGTCGCGAATGCGCGCACGTTCGGTCTCGGTGGCGTCTGCAAAGAACATGTCATACCCGAGCGCGAGCGCCCGCAGCCGCATGCCCGAGCCGGCTTCGTCGAAGTCGGGGCCATACGTGTCCAGGATGTAGGTCGTCAGCATCTTGCCGAATGCCTTCGCGACGCTGTCCGCGGGGGACTCGACGTACCCCACCAGACCGGAGGCGGGAATCGACTGCAGGCCGTACCACTGCCCCAGCGTGAATCCGATGGGCTGCGACGGCCAGACCAGCTTCACCCAGGTGCGGAGATACAGGTACGCGGCGTCATCGGGCCCACCGTCCTGTATTTTCGACCGCAGCGCCGGAATCTCGGCGGGCGTGAACAGCAGGCGCGGGTGATGCGCGTGGTAGAGCGAGTCGGACAGGACGGGCTGCGACGACGACCGCCGGGTGTCGACCGCCAGCAGTCCCAGCAGAATCAACAACGGCAGTGCGTATCCTCGGGTGCGCGGCACGGGCTTCATTATACTCGATGCGCCGCGCGCCGTGGCGGCAGCCCGCGGTTGCCCATGCATGCGAACCCGTGCTACAATCGCAACTTGGACGCCATTCATCGCGCGGAGTCAGGCGGTTTGTCCACGCATCTGCCAGGGAACCAGACGACCCGAGTCAAACTCGCATTCGTGGGCTGCGGAGCCATCACCCGCCAGGAGCACCTGCCGGCGGGGTTGCGGTCTCCGTTGGTGCACGTGTCGGCGCTGGTCGATTCGCAACTGGAGAGTGCGAAGGCGGTGGCGCGCATGTATGGGCTCGACACCGCGGTCGCGAGCGATGTTTCCGAGATCCTGGACCGGGCGCAGGGATTCGTCCTCGCCACCCCCAACGATACGCACCACCCCATCGCCAGGCAAATCCTCGACCGCGGCAAACCGCTCCTGATCGAGAAGCCGATCACCACCACCTATCGCGACGCGCTGGAGCTGTGCGAGCTCGCCGACCGCCGCGGCACATTCATCTCCGTGGGCTACCGGTATCGATTCTTTCCCAGCGCGCGGCTCCTGAAAGACCTCCTCGACGACGGCTACTTCGGTCGGGTGTCGTCCTTCCGCTGCGAGATGGGTTCCCGCGGCGGGTGGGCGCCGCTGTCCGGATACAACCTCGACCGCGCCCGCTCGGGCGGCGGGGTCCTCGTCGTCAACGGCACCCACTTCCTCGACCTGGCGTTCTACTGGTTCGGCGAACCGGTGTCGTTCCGCTACCAGGACGACAACTATGGAAACGTGGAGGCGAACTGCAAAGGAGCCTGGTGCTATTCCGGCGCCCGCGGCGCGTTCGAAGGGAGCTTCTTCTTCTCCAAGTCGATCGCGCTCGCGAACCGCTTCGTCATCGAGACGGAAAACGGCCGGGTGGTGTGGTCGCCCGCCAACGCCGAATCCATCACCGTGGTCGACAAGCGACGCCCGGACCTCACCTCACAGTTGTCCGCGGCGCGCCGCTCGAACGAGCCGGCCGATTCCTTCCGCGACCAGCTGGAAGAGTTCTGCCGCAACATCGACCGCCCCGGCACCATCACCAGCGACGGACGCAGCGGAGCGAAGTCCATCAAGCTCATCGAAGAGATGTACGCGAGCGCGACGCGCCTCTCCGAGGACTGGCTGACCTACAAGAAACGATGAGCACGAACACGCCCAAACTCGCCATCCTCGGCGCGTCCGGCTTCGTCGGCTCCGCCCTGGTCGAGCGTTTGTACTTCGACGACGCCTGGCGGGACCGGTTCGAATTCACCGCCTTCATTCGCGGGTTCGGCAACGCGGCGCGGCTGGCGAGGCTGCCGATCCGGATCGAGCGGCTCGACCTGACCGACTACCCGCAGGTGCAGGCCGCGCTGTCGGGCTACGACTACGTCGTGAATTGTACGCGCGGCGATACCGCGCTCATGATGAACGGCCTGAAGAACACCGCGCGCGCGATGAAGACGCTCCGCACCCGGAAGTTCGTGCACCTCGGCAGCGTGGCGATCTACGGAGAGGACCCGCCGGCCGAGAGTGCCCGCGAGAACGCGCCGCCGAATCCGGTGCGCACGGAGTACGGGAACATCAAGGCGGCGCAGGACGAGTTGGTGTTCGCCCTGCACCAACAGGGCGTTCCCTCGATGATTCTCTGCCCTTCGAACATCGGCGGCCCCTACTCCGATCTCATCCTGGACGCCGTCGCCAGGCTGTCAGCCGGCGAGATCGTGCTGGTCGACGAAGGCCGCTACCCCACCAACATCGTGCACGTCGACAACCTCGTCCAGGCCGTCCTGGCCGCGCTGGCGAGCGACACCGGCTGGGGCGAGCGGTATTTCGTCAACGAAACGGAGCCGACGACGTGGAAGCAGTTCTTTGAAGACCTCGTGTCGATGCTCGGCACCGAGTACGAGTTCGCCGGCGTTTCCCGCGAAGAGGTTGTCCAGCAGATGAGCCGTCAGAAGTCGCGGACGTCGGCAGGAATCAAGAGCCAGGTGGGAACGCTGGTCTCCAGCGAGTTTCGCGAAGCGGTCAGCGTGCTCCCCGCGTTCCGGGCCATGGACGACGGGGCCAAGCGACTGTTTCGCGGTCTTAGTCCGCGGATGCAGGAAAGAATCCGCCGCCGTCTGGCGCGGCCCATCGTCGTGCCGCAGGTCCGCAGTACGCGCAGCCTCGACCACAAATTGATCACGGCCCAGATTCGCCGGGTCTACCATTCACCGCAGAAGGCGATGGACCGGCTCCAGTACGCCCCGCTGCTCGACTATCGGCAGGGCATGGACACCACGCGGAAATGGCTCGAGTTCGCCAACCGGGTGCCGGTGCGGTCACATCCAGGTGTCGAGCCAGGTGTGAAATGACGTCAGCGTAAACAGCTGGAAGCTGTCCGCGAGCCGCTCCTTCCCCATCAGCGGGTCGTGCCGGTAGCTGTACGACGACTCGAGCTTGCCCGTCAGGTAGTCACACACCTGCGCATTCAGCAGATTGCCGCCTCCCCCGCCGAATCCGATCTTGGGACGCGCCGCGTGCGCGGCCGAAATGTGCCGTTCGGCGAGCTGGCGCAGCACGTATTTCGGGGACCCGTTCCGCTCCTTGAGACGATCGGACAGCGACAGGGCGAAGTTCATGACGTCGATATCGAGCATCGGCGCGCGTCCTTCGATACCGGACGTCATGGTAAAGTTGTCGATCCGGTTGAGCAGGAGCTCCGCCCACCGGAAGCTCGTGTTCCACAACACGCTCAAGGCCGACTTGCTGTAGGCCGCGGGATCGTCCACCCAGGAGGAGATGCTCGCGTTCAGGAGCGAAAACTTGGTGTCGCGCGGGCGGGCATGGTACTTCTTCCAGACAATGCGCTGCGCCTGATAATTGAAAAACGGCTCATAGAGAAAGTCGCGCAGGACGACCCCGCTCGCGGCCGTGTCCAGGTTGTCGGCCAGGTAGGAGAGCCGGCTCTTGCGCGTGTCGGGGGCGAACATGCGCGCCACCCGGGCGCACAGCGGCAGCATCGCGCCGGCCCGTTTCATGCGCTCCAGTTTCGCCCAGCCCGCGTTCAGGTACGACAGGTAGCCGTTGTAGCCCATGAACAACTCGTCCGCGCCCTCACCGGTTTCGACCACGATCACGCCGCTGGCCCGCGCCAGCTCGGAGAGCTTCGCCAGCAGCACCGACTCCGTCATCCCCAGCGTGCTGTTCGGCAGAACCACTTCGTCGAGAATGCGAGTGTACTCGGCGGTGTCAAGCTGGATGGAATGGTGGTTCGTGCGGTAGCGCTTCGCCACCTCCGACGCCATTTCCGTCTCCCGTTTCGATTCCGCGGATTGCGCCAGGTCGATCGAGATGGTGTTGACGCGATCGGTGTGCTTCGACATGTAGTGCACGATGAGGGCCGAGTCGATCCCGCCCGAAAGAAACACTCCGAACGGGACGTCGCTGATCATGCGCTTCTCGACCGCCTTGTCCAGCAGGCGGTCCAGCGTGTCGACCGCATCCTCGCGGTCGTTGAGCTCGGTCTTCTTCGTGAGCGCGAAGTCGAAGAACCGCGTCGCCGGGGCCGACGGCGAGAAGGTCGAGTCCACCACGCGATAGGACCCGGGTTCGAGCTTATGGATGTCCTTGAAGAGTGAGTTCGGCGCGCTCACGCCTCCCATCGCGAGAATCGAGTACAGCCCGTCGATGCTGATCCCCTTGCGGTAGTCCCGGTCTTTGGAGATCACCCCGGGATCGCTCGCGATGACGAGGTTGCGGCCGATCAGCGCGTAGTAGAGCGGCTTTTTCCCGACCGGGTCGCGGGCGATGATCGCGCGTTGCTTGTCGTCGTCGACGATGATCAGCGCGAACATGCCTTCCAGCATCCGCAGGCAGTCCGTGCCGTGCTGCCGGTACAGATGCAGGATCACCTCGGTGTCCGAGGTCGAAACGAAAGAGACGCCGCGCGCGGCCAGGTCGTCCCGCAGCCGCCGGTAGTTGTATATCTCGCCGTTGTAGCAAACGTGGGTCTTGCCGTCCGGGCTGCTCATGGGCTGGCTGCCCCGCTCGGACAGGTCGATGATGCACAGCCGGCGATGCGCGAGGATCCAGTCGCGGCGGGCGCCTTCCGCGTACCCGCTCGAGTCGGGACCCCGGTTGCGCATCATGTCGCGCAGCGCGAGGACTTCGTCTTGGGAGCGTCCCACCGGCTGGTGGTCGAGGTTGTAATACCCGAGGATTCCGCACATAGGGGGTGCTTCATGATAGCACTTTCCCGGCCGCGAGATATCCACATTGCTATTCAGTGCTCGTGAGGCCCTCCATCAGCGCCCACGTCATCATGGCCAGCGCGAGAATCATCGCGACGGGCGTGTGCGCGATGAGCGCTCCGATCCCGCTCGCCGCGATGGAGCTCAAGTGCTGCACTGCATTCTCCCGAATCCAGGAGCCGTTCCATACCAAGAGCACGAGGAGCTCGGTCAAGGCGACCCCGGCGAAGGCCGCCATCTGGAGCCGGCCCAGGCGTGCCCGGTGCGCCTGCTGCCGACCGTACTCCGCGTGCAGCCAGACCACCGAGTAAGGCGGCGGCGAAGGGGCTCCGTCGGCGGCTTGCTTTGCAACCAGATCCATCGCTTCAGTGATGGTGAGCTTCACGGTGCGTCCTCCGATTCGATGCCCATGTGCCGCAGCAGCTCCACAAACCGCGCGCGCGCCCGAAACAGCAGGACCCGCACGCTCCTCTCTCCGACGTTCGTCATGCGCGCGATGTCGCGGTGCCCGTAGCCTTCGACGTGCGCGAGCCAGAGCAGCGCGCGCTGTTTCGGCGCGAGCCGCCCAAACGCCTCGCCCACGTCGAGGCCGAGATCAACGCGGTTGTGGCCCGGCGCCGGCTGCTGTTCTGCCGCTGAATCGTCGTCGTCCTGCACTTCGCGCGCGCCCCGGCGCCAGTGATCGTGCATGAGGTTGGTCGCAATACGATAGAGATAGGCCTTTGCTTCGGGAGTCCGGGATCCGCGCTTCACGACCTGCAGCATGCGAATATACGCCTCCTGGGTGATGTCATCCGCCACCGCGGGCTCGCGGACGCCCCTGGCGACGTAGGCCCACAGCGGGCGATAGGTCGCTTCGTAGAAGGCGGCGAATGCGGACTCCTCCATCGTTTCGCGTCAATTCCAGCGTTTCGACATGAGATGGGACACGGCCGCGCTGACCAGCAGCGCTACCCCGCAGCTAATGAAGATCGTTCCCCAGTTGTTCAACCCGATCGCCTCGTTGACAAAATTGATATCGGTCATGCCACGATAGCGGAGCGCGTTCAGCATGAAGGCGCCACCCAGCGCGGCCAGAATGAATCCGCCCAGCACGAGCCGGCGCGCGCGCAACGCCGGGTGAGCCGGCGACGCCAGCGGGTCTTCCAGGAGCCGCCGGCCGGTTTCGGTCTGCAGGAAATCGATCAGCTCCCTGGCGGTTCCGAACTTGTCGATCAGACGGTTGAAGGTTTCGTTTCGCTGCATCCGGGCATGCACCTGGAGCTGGTGACGCTTGAACAGAAGCCACAGCACCCAGCCGGCCAGAAGCGGCGCAGCAGCGATCAGGATGACGTCTTCGAGGACCATGGATTGTTCTCCCGTTCGGGTTGGTCGTTATCTATGGGACTACTTGCCGCTCTGTGCGGTTTCATCTTTCATTTCGCCGATCAGCATGTTCAGAAACTCCGCGCGCCGGCCCTCCGTGGTCTCCAGCAGCTTTTCGAGCGAGAGCCGGTGGGCCGTCCGAACCGCCACGTCGCTCGCCGCGGCCACATCGGGCGTGATTCCAACTCCCTCCCAGTTGGACCCGGTCAGCGGGCTGGTCGTGTTCCCGACCGGAATCATCACGGCGAAATGGCTGTCGACCTGAAAGATCTTTGCGAAGTGGGCGCCGCCGCGTGTCTGCTGACCGACGACCACGGCGCGGCCGGCTTTCTGCATGCTGTATGTGAACTGTTCGGCAGCCGAAAACGTTCGCTCGCCGGTCAGGATGAAGACCGGCTTGGAGACATAGCGTGGCCCCGGCACATACGGGAGCGTCCAGCTCTGGCTCGTCTCGCCGGAGAGGCGGTCGAAGAAATCTACAAGATGCATCGGTTCGCCGTCGAAGAAATAGCTGGTGAGCAACGTCACCATGTCTCCGCGCCCGCCTCCGTTGAAGCGCAGGTCGATCAGGAGCGCGTCGGTATTGGAAAGGAAGCGCATCGCCGCCGTGAGGGTCTCGCCCGCGATCGCGGGGTCTTCGAACTTGGTTAGCTTCAGGTAGCCGACGTTCCCGTCGAGGTGCTCGGCGCGCTCGATGCCGAAGTTCTGCCGGGTGGCGTCGAGGCGGCGCTGCGCCGTCTCCTCCGCGGACGGCTCGCCGGCCGTCTCCCGCAGCGGCCGCGGCTCGGCCGAGAACATCACTTTTAGATGCCGGTCCGGTGTGACGGCCTGCATATCCGCCGTCAGACGTGCCGCGAGGTCGGCCGCGCTCTTGACGTCGTCGTACGCCCCATCCTTGAAACGCTTCCGTATCGAGCGGGCAATCTCGGCGGCGAGGTCCGGAAAAACGTAGTTCGCGTCCGCAAACCCCGCGACCGCCTGGATCACGTTCGCGCGCAGCGCTTTGTCGACCGGGAGATCGGCTGCCGCCTGGGCGCGGGCGGGTGCGGCGGCAGCCAACAGGGCACATACGATGGCGCCCGCGGCAACCAGAAACCGGGTCCATGCGGGCAGTCGGCGCATCAGGGAATTGAACAGGGTGCTCATGGACGGATCCTCTCTCAAGAAGGGTGAGGCATGTGTTCGTTACACCATCGGGACGAAGGAGGGGGGCCAATGGTTAACACGCCCGTTGGACCCACGCGGACGTCCGCCGGTGCACGGAGCCGCCCATTGATTCCCACGCCGGGAAGTGGTAAAGTCGGGCCCGCTTGGCGTCACGCTTGGGCCAGTCAGCCACACAAACCCGGTAGGGTACCCGCATGGAACGGCATCTCTGGCGGTGGCAGTCCCGGCAGTACTCATTCCACCTCCGCGGCAAGCACTCCTTGCCGATCGTTACACTTCACCGTGGTCCTCGATCGGATCATCCACGCCGCTCCTTTCCGGGCGGCTCTGCTCGTTCACATTAAGGAGGAATCCTTCATGACACGCCCCCTGAAGTTTTGCTCGCCAGGTGTACTCGCGGCGTCAATCGCCGTCGTTGCGCTCCTGTTTGCTGCGGTCCCCGGCTTCGCGAACCCCGCGATGCAGGGGGTCATCAAGACATTCACACAGCCCGACCAGAGCCGGGTCGACCTGCGGCTCTGGGGCGACGAGTACGCGAATGGGTGGGAGACGCTGGACGGATACACCGTCCTCCTCAATCAGGCGACGGGCTACTGGGAGTACGCCATGCGTGACCCCGACGGCATCCTCGCCCTGTCGGGGCAGCGCGTGGGACTCGATGCTCCTTCGCAGATGCTCCACCTGCGCCCGACCGAACAGTCGCTGAGCGACGCCTACCGGACCAAGGGGGTCGTCGACTTTCCGACCATCCCCCGTCTTCCCATGGCCCCGCCCTGGGCGACCGGAAGCACGAACGTGCTGGTGATTCTGGTCCAGTTCCCGGCGGACGCGGGGGATCCCAACGGCGCCCAGCCGGCGGTGCCCGCGTCGTTCACCGCGGCCCAGGTTCAGGCCAACCTGTTCGGAGGCACGTCGACCGGCCCCGGGAACATGACGGACTACTACAACGAGATCTCGTTCAATAACCTCAACCTGGTCGGCACGGTCGTGGGACCGTTCACGGTCGCGAACGACAAGAACGACTACGACGACGGTCCGAGCAACGCGAAGGTCATGGTCGCCCAGGCGATCGCGCTGGCCGATGCGTCGGTCGACTTCGCCCCCTTCGACAACGACGGGAATGGCGAAGTGGACATGGTCGCGATCGCGTACGCGGGCAACGGCCCCGACAACGGGCTTTACGACGGCGCGGATCCGGATGTCAACGACCTGTGGCCGCACGCGTCGTCGATCGGCTCGGTCAACGTCGACGGCGGCGCCCGTCACATCACCCAGTATTTCATCGCCCCCGAGTTGTCCAGCAACTTGCCGCGCCTGCGGACCATCGGCGTCTACTGCCACGAGTTCGGCCACAAGCTCGGCTTGCCGGACCTCTACGACACCGACGGATCCTCCGACGGCGTCGGGCACTGGAGCCTGATGGGCTCCGGCAGCTGGTGCAGCAACACGCCCGGCTCCGAGAACGGCGAATCGCCCAGCCACATGGACCCCTGGTGCAAGTGGTGGGAGGGCTGGATTACGCCGGTGGACCGCACGGACGCACATGTCGCGCAGGCGCTCGCGCCGGCAGCGACCAACGCGGACGCGGTGCGCCTCCTGGCGAACTCCGGCGGCCCGAACGACTGGCCCGGCGGCTCGGGCCAGTATTTCCTGATCGAAAATCGCCAGCGGGTCGGCTTCGACCGGGGTATCGACGCGTGCGGCATTCTGGTCTGGCACGTCGACGAGTCGCTGACCCACAACAAGAACGAGGGACACACCTCGGGGTCCCACCGCCTCCTCGACCTCGAGGAAGCCCACGGCGGGACCCAGGACCTCGACAACGGCAACAATCGCGGCGATTCCGGCGACTCGTTCCCGGGATCGAGCAACAAGCTGCTATGGGACGATAGCACCGATCCGAGCGCCCGACTTTACAACGGCGATCCCTCGGACCAGACCATGCGCATCGTCACTACGAGTTGCGGCGGGTCCATGACCGTCAGCTTCAACAACGCGCCCCCGGTGGCCGATGCCGGCACCGACATCACCGCCGAATGCACCTCGCCGACCACCACGCCGGTCCAGCTCAACGGCACCGGTTCCAGCGATCCGGACAGCGACGCGTTGACGTATACCTGGTCCGCACTCGGCATCACGTTCGATGATATCCACTCGGCGACGCCGACCGGGCAGTTCCCGGACGGGTCGACAGTCGTGACCCTGACCGTTTCCGACGGGGCCCTGACGGATGACGACCAGGTGCTGGTCACGATCGAGGACACGACCCCGCCGGTGATTACCTGCCCCGGCGACGTCGTTGTCGAGTGCTCGAGTCATTGCGGGACGGTAAAGGAGGACCCGCAGCTGGTGCTGTTCTTCGCGGGCGCATCGGCCATCGACACCTGCGATCCGACCCTGACCATCACCAACGACGCACCCCCCTGCTTCCCCGAGGGCGAGACCACGGTCACGTTCTCGACAAAGGACGACGACAACAACCCAGCGTCGTGCACGGCGAAGGTCACGGTCGTAGACACCACCCCGCCGGAAATCGACGTCGTGCTGAACCGTGACGTCCTCTGGCCGCCCAACCACAAGCTCGTCGAGGTCTGCGCCGAGGTAACGGTGACGGACATCTGCGACGACAGCCCGACGTTCACCCTGTTCAGCGTCGAGTCGAGCGAGCCGGACAACACCAAGGGGGACGGCAACACGGTCGACGACATCCAGGACGACGACCTCGGGACGGCGGATGAGTGCTTCAAGCTCCGCTCGGAACGCATGGGCGGGGGCGACGGTCGCAAGTACACGGTGATCTATCAGGGGAAGGACGAGTCCAACAACGTCGCCTACGACACCGTGTGCGTCCGTGTGCCGCACGACCAGTCCGGCCATGCGCTGGCGTCACAGGGCTTCAGCGCGAATGGCAAGGCCCTGACCGGTTTGACGGACAAGGTGGCGGTGATCATTACGGCGAGTGCGGGCATGGATGTGGCGACGGTGGATGTCTCTGACATCTACCTGGGGAACACGGACGGGGTGCTCAAGCCGATGGGCACGCGCACCGGGGACGCCAACAAGGATGGTTTGCCGGACCTGATCCTGTTCTTTGACGCCAATGGCGTCACGCAGCGCCTCGCCGGTCCGGCGACTTCCGGCGGCGAAGGCATTGTGGGGATCAACGGAGCCCTGCGGAGTGGGCCTGTGGGTATCCACTTCGTCTCACCGGGTGAAGAGGATTACCTGATTGCGAACGTCTTCGCCCTGGGCGCTCCGGTGCCGCTGCCCTCGTTCGTCACCGAGCCTCCCGACCCACTCGGCCGGGGCATACCGACGGTCCAGGTGGTACGGGAGACGGCGCTTTCGTCGATCCATCCCAATCCGTTCAATCCGCAAACGACGGTGGAGTTCGCCCTGTCGTCCCCGCAGCACGTGCGGATCATGATCTACGACGTGCGGGGCTCGCTGGTGCATCGACTGGTGGACCAGTCGATGGGCGCGGGCGAGCATCGCGCGGTGTGGAAAGGCGTCGACGATGCCGGACGGCCGGCGACGTCGGGTATCTACTTCGTGCGGATGGTCGCGGGGTCGTATGAACAGACCCGCAAGATCGTGATGCTGAAGTAGCCCGCGCGTCTCTTTGAGATTCTTCGATGACCCGGCGTCGAGTGGGAGACTCGATGCCGGGTTTTCGTTTGTGAGGAAACAGATTCTTCAGCGGCGTGTCCAAAGAAGCACAATACCTTGCGATCTTCTATTGTGGTATACTCCGATGGATGTAAATAGCAACCCGGCCCTCGCCCACGCCGCGTGCGGTAGGAATGATCAACATCTCGACGCCCCTTGCGCGTACCCTCACGCACCTGCCGACGCTGGTGCTGCTCGTTGCCTTTCCTCAATTATCTGCCGGCCAGACCGCCCTCTCACCCACAAGAGACGTCACTCTCTTCGACCCGCAGTGTGAAAAAGCGAGCGGGTCCGGAGACTATTTGTTTGCGGGGAACACGAACGGACAGGGCCGGCGTCGCGCGTTGTTGCACTTCGACATTGCCGGGAGTCTGCCGCCCGGCGCCGTGATCCAGAGTGTCACGCTGACCTTGCACATGTCGCAGACCAATACCGGGACGCGCACCTTCACTCTCCACCGACTGCAGCAGGACTGGGGGGAAGGAGCCTCCAATTCGGGGTCTCCCGGAGGGGGCGGCGGCCCGGCCCTGAATAATGACGCGACCTGGTGCTACCGCTTCTACAACCAGGGTGATCCCGGCGCTTCTCCCGTGTGGTCGCCCTACGGCGGCGAGTTCGACACCACGGCGAGCGCGTCGGCGGGCGTGGACGGAGTCGACTTCTACTCATGGACGTCGCCGCAGATGGTCGCCGACGTGCAGAGCTGGCTCGACAATCCTGCCTCCAACTTCGGCTACATCCTGATCGGGCAGGAGGGCACCTTGCAGACCGCGAAGCGCTTCGACTCGCGCACGAACCCGACGATCAACCTGCGCCCCGTACTGCTGGTTGAGTACGGCCCCCCGCCCGCGCCACCGGAGGTCGCGGTGCTGTCCCCCAACGGAGGCGGAACGGTCACGGCCAACACGGGGACCCTCGCCCAGTGGACGGCAACCGACGCGAGCGGAATTGCCAGGATCGACCTGTACGTTTCGATCGACAACGGGCTCTCGTTCGACCGGGTTGCGATCGATCTTCCCCATACCGGATCGTACACATGGTTTCCCGCCAATCGCCCCACGACGCAGGCTCGGTTCCGTGTCGTCGCGACTGACAACACCAGTGTCAGCAATCAGGACGACAGCGATATGCCGTTCACCATTCTCTCTCCGCCGGGCGGCATCGTGCCCACGACGCTGCGCGACTTCGATCAGCCCGGCACGCAGCCGTTCGACGCGGGCAAGCTCAAGGACCCCGAGAACTGTGCCACCTGCCACAGCGGCTACGGACAGACCGCGGTGGAGCCCTACTACAACTGGCAGGGCAGCATGATGGCCAATGCATCGCTCGATCCCCTGTTCGAGGCAGCGCTGGCGATCGCGAACCAGGACGCACCGGATTCCGGCGATCTCTGCCTGCGATGTCACAACAGCCGCGGCTGGCTGGGCGGCCGCTCGATTCCGACCAGTGGGACGCAGATGGCCGACCAGGACAAGATTGGCGTTTCGTGCAACCTTTGTCATCGCATGGTCGACCCGATCGCCAACGCGGAGAATCCGGCCGAGGATGCCGCCGTCCTCGCCGCGCTCGATGAAGTTCCCGCCGAGTTCGGCACCGGCATGTACGTCGTCGACCCGAATGAGTCGGCTCGCCGCGGTCCTTTTGCCGATGCGGCCAGTGGTCACCCGATACTGGTTTCGCCGTTCCACCGCGAAGCGGCGCTGTGCGGAACGTGCCACAACGTCAGCAACCCGGCGTTCACTCGCGATGCGGGCGGCAATTACGTGCCCAACGCGTTCGATACGCCCGCGCCCAGCTTCTCGCCGGACTCCATCATGGCGGTCGAGCGCACGTACAGCGAGTGGTTGTTCAGCGCGTACAACACCCCGGGCGGCGTGTACGCGCCCGAGTTCGGAGGCAACAAGACCTACGTCTCGACCTGTCAGGATTGCCACATGCGGGATGTCACCGGCAAAGGCTGCAACAACGTCGCCGCGCCGGTCCGGTCGGACCTGCCGCTGCACGACCTGACGGGTGGAAGCACCTGGATACCCGGACTCCTGAGCACACTGCACCCGACGGTGGCCAACGACGCCGCGCTCCAGGACGGAATCATTCGGGCGCGCTACATGCTCCAGAACGCGACCGAGTTGTCACTCGTATCGGCCGACTCACTGCTCAGAGTGCGCGTGACAAACCAGACGGGGCACAAGCTGCCAACCGGCTATCCGGAAGGCCGCCGCGTCTGGCTCAACGTGAAGTTCTACGACCAGTCCATGGCCCTCGTCGGCGAGTCCGGGGCGTACGACGCAAGTACCGGGGTACTCACGCATGATGCCGAAGCCAAGATCTACGAGATCGAGCCCGCCACGAATGGTATTCCCGGAGTTCCGGACGGCTCCCGGTTTCATTTCGTCCTGAACAACACCGTGCTCAAGGATAATCGCATCCCGCCGCGCGGTTTCACGAATGCTGCTTACGCTGCGTTTGGAGGCCCGCCGGTCGGACACGCCTATGCCGACAGCCAGTACTGGGACGACACGGAGTACGTCATCCCGACCGGCGCGGTGAAGGCCGAAGTGACGCTGTACTACCAGAGCACCTCGAAGGAGTACGTGGAGTTCCTGCGTGACCAGAACACCACGAACACCAGGGGACAGGAGATGTTTGACGTATGGAACAACAACGGCAAGTGCCCTCCCGAAGTAATGAACACCCTGTCGGTGGACTTCAACTTGACCGCGGTTGATGACAGCCCGGCGCCCGTGACGCGTCTGGGTCAGAATTACCCGAATCCGTTTAACCCGAGCACGTCGATCCAGTATTCCATCGGCGAACGAGGACACGTCACGTTGCGGGTGTACGACGTGGCTGGACGGCTGGTGCGCACACTCGTGGACGCGGACCGCGCGCCCGAGGCCGGCTGGCTGAGCGTTACCTGGGACGGCAGGAACGATACCGGCGAGCCGGTGTCCAGCGGATTGTACTTCTACCGCCTGACGGTAAACGGCCACCGGGAAACCAGAAAGATGGTGCTTCTGCGATAGCCGTTGGCCGGGGTTGTTTTACCAGGTGCCGGCGCCTATCTCGATGACGTAGCGCAGCGTATCGATCTCGAAGAATCCGTTTCCCACAGCGTCGGAGATTAGCAGGAGCACGACGAGCGCGAGGAGAAAACAACCCCGGCGCGGGCGATATGACTGCGACCTCTGTCATGTCGATGAATCATGATCCGCGCGAGTCTAGCCGACCTGACCTGTACGCGTGGAGAAACTTTGAAGATGACCCGGGACGGAGGCGTGCAACGGCGTCTATACTGCGGACGTGACCCACACTCGTTCGATTGCCGCCGCCCAGACGATACCGGTCCGCGGTGACGTGGACACGAACATCGAGCGTCACATCCGACTGGTTCATGCCGCAGCGGAGGAGCGCGCGCGAGTTCTCGTCTTTCCTGAATTGTCGCTGACGGGCTATGAGCTCGATCTCGCCGGCGAGTTGGCCTTTTCGGAGAACGATCCACGCCTGGCCCCTCTCGTCGAGGCGGCGGCGTCCTGTGCCATGACCCTCGTCGTCGGAGCGCCGGTGAGGATTGATACGCGGCTCTACATCGGGGCGTTCATCGTGTCTCCGGACCGCGCTCTCGACCTCTATACGAAGCAGCGCCTGGGGGCGTTCTCGGACAGCGCGAAAGTCGACGGCATCGTGCCGCCTGCCGAAGCGACCTTTTTCTTCCCGGTGACCGGAACCCACTCGTCCAGGTCGATGGTCATACCGCGGCGGTCGCGGTGTGCGCCGATACCGGCCGCCCGTCCCATCCGCAGGCGGCGGCGGATCGCGGTGCCAGGACCTACCTGGCGAGCATGTTCGTAATTCCGTCCGAGTTCGAAAGAGAGGCCGCCAACCTTGGCGCCTACGCCGCGCGGCACACGATGGCTGTCGTCTTCGCGAACTACGGCGGTCCATCGGGTGGACTCGCTTCCGGCGGACGAAGCGCCATCTGGTCCGAAAAGGGCGCACGGTTGGTTCAACTCGAGGCAAGCGGCGCCGGCGTCGCGGTCGCCACCGAAACTCCGGCGGGTTGGCGTGCCCGCACGATCACCATCGCACGATGACGCCGGAGGAAAAAGAGAGGGCCGGCCCGAACGGCGCCGGCCCTCGCACGGCACGCGATTCGCGCGCGAACTCCTGCTATCGATACAGGCTCTTGACCTGACCCCACGTCGCCGGTTGCACGGGCAACGGGCCGGTCAGGTACTCCCCGCTGAGTGAACGTCCGCTGGATCGTCGAGTTGCACTTTCGCGACATCCCTGCAAACTAACGCCCTTCGATGGCCATCCCAAGCCTCCGATTCACGCCGAGGCCATCCCGGGCCCCACACCACCCGGCACAACGTGATATCCCGCTCCCCCGTGATCCCCGACCGCATCAACCTGGCACACGCCATGCGGCATTACCGGCGTTTGCCAAAATCACCAAACGCCGATGCGCCGGTTGATTCCACTCCGCCGGCGCTGGCTCACATGAAATCTGCTTGGTGAGTGTGTTCGCCAACAGGGGGATAGCACGATGAGCTTCAATGATCCCATGCTTCGCGCGATTGTGAGCGTCGTCGCGTTTCCAATGCTGTTTCAGAGTGCGCTCATAGCCTTCGCCTGGGGCGCCGGAGACGATACCTGGCTCCTGGTCGCCAAGCGGATATTCATGCTCCTTCCGGTTTCCGCGGTCGTGGTCGCGTGCTGGGCGAGCGTCCTCTCGGTGGTGTCCATCCCGGTCCGGAGCGCGCGCCAGGAGTTCACCACCGCGTTGTTCGTGACGTGGTGGGACCTCGGCAAGTCGGTGCTGTCGTTCTGGGGCGGCGCGTTTCGCTTCGCCGTGGAACTGCTGCTGGCTATCCTGGCGGTCGGACGTGTGGGTGCTTTCGCGGTGTGGGCGCTCATCCACGACATGCTCATGCTGCCGTTTGCGTTCCTGCGTCACGTGGCCGGCAACGTCGTACGCTCGCCGATACCGTGGATCGCGGTCACGCTGACGCTGGCCTGGTGCGCGATCGAGACGACGATCTTCACCTACGTCATGTCGCCGGTGGTCATCGACACCTTCTCGAACATCACCGGTGAAACGTTCAAGGAAAGCTTCATACGCGTGCCGCTATTCCTGTTCCTGTTCTTCGTGGTCATGGGAAGCTATGCGGTGCTGTCGACCTTCGTCGATGCGATCAAGGGCCGGAGCTTCCAGCAGATCGCGGGCATCCTGGTCATCGAGTGCGTCGTGATCTTCGTCGAGGTCATGTTCCTCTACCGCGAGTTCGTCGACGCGCTGGTGCCCTGGTTCGCCCAGTACTCGTCCAACTTCGAGCTCGGCATCTACGGCACCATCGGGATCGCGTGCTTCGCATGGTTCGGTATCCGGAGTCTTTCGTGGTTCCTGTTTGCCGCCCATGGCACGCCGACCATCATGGCGGTCATCCAGGGGCGCGGCCTTGAATCCTGGGAAGCCGTTGCGCCGCAGCGCGCGCGCATCTTCGAGATTACCAACGCGTACTGGACGCGGATGCATCAGGACGCAGCCTGGATCCGGCAGCGCGGCGACTCCCTGCTATCGTCGTTCATGCTGCCGCCGCTGCAGGTCGTGGCGGCCGCCATCAACTTCTGCACGCTCGCCTTGTTGAGCAAGCATCTGTTCTCCCTGCCGTTCGAGAATCTGAACGCGATCCGCTACTCGGAGACGATGATTCGCGACTTCAAGAAGCGCTCGGGCTTCCACGCTCCGTCGTCAACCACCACTCGCGGGCACGACGTGAGACGGCTCGATCCCGACATGGACCCGGATGCTGCCACGTTGACGGCAGGTCGCTCGTAACGAACGTGGTTTCATCCAGCGGGAGGAAGAACATGAAGCGGAACTTCGCACTCATCGTCCCGATCGTGCTCCTTCTCGGCGTTGCCGCGTTGACCGGGTGTGACGTCGCCGGCGGGGCCGAGTCGGACACGCCGAGACAGTCGCTGTTCATCGGCGTCGACATAAGCGGCTCGTTCATGAATGGGGGAAACTTCAACGACTCCCTCGAGTTTCTCTCCTATTACATCTACGGCCACCTCAACGGGGCCGGCGGCATGGAGCGCCCGAACGCGTTGTTCGTGAGCTCGATCGGAGGGGCACGAGAGGGAGAGCCCAAGACGTTTTTCCCGATCCAGACCTTCGAGAACAAGTCCGTGGAGGAGATTCATGCGACGCTCCTTGACATGTTCCCGAAGGAGAGCCCCAATCCGTTCACGGACTACAACGCGTTCTTTGAACAGGTGGCGTTTACCGTTCGCAGCAAGAACCTGGTGCTTCGCCCGATCACGATCGTCATGGTGAGCGACGGCGTGCCGGACGTGTCGCGGGGCACGAAGTTCGAGTACGCAGCGGTCGAGCTCAAGCCGCTGGAGAGGCTGGCGAGGAACGTCACCGTGCGGCTGCTGTATACGGATGCCGTCGTCGGCAAGAGCTGGCAGACCGGAGTGAGCCGCAAGCGGGTCAAAGTCTGGACCCAGGACGCGGTGGTCATGCGCTCCTGGAAGGACCCGAAGATCATGGTCGCGGACGTTCCCTTCGGCGAACAGCCGCATTTCTTCGACTGGGTAGACGACAATGTCGACTTCGGGGTCCGATCACACCGGGTGAACTAGCGGGCGGGCGGCAACGCGGACCAGCCAGTAGATCCGTTTCTTCATTTCCGCAGCCGGCCATGGATGGCGCGCGCAAAGCGCCCCGGTGCTTCCGGATCCCGCGCTAGAAACATGAGTGGCTCGAAGACCTCCAGCTCCATCAGCAGGAATCTTCCGTCCTTCACCACGCCATCCACGCGGGCATAGACCGGCAAGGCCGGGGCGTGCGCAATGCACACGCGAGCCTGTGCCACCAGCGCCTCACTGACCTCCACGTCTTCGTCGGTTCCCCCGTACTGAAATTGTACCCGGTACTCACCCGCCCGGGGTCGCTTGCGCACCGCGTGGCTGTAGTCTCCGTCGAAGAACAGCAGTGACAGCTCGCCCTCGAAAATCTCCGGCAGGAACGGCTGCACCAGTACACCACGATCTACCAGAGTCTGCGTAATGTCGTCCGCGTAGCGTGGGAGCTCATCCAAACGAAAGCGATATGTGCGATAGCCGCCGCCACCGATCGTGGGCTTGACAACGATCTCGTTCCACCCGCGTTCTCGGGCCAGGGTGGCGATGTCGGCCTGCTCCTGCCGTGCGATGCAAATCGTTGGCACGAGCTCGACGCCCTTGCGCGCCAAGTCCTGCAGATAACTCTTGTCGAAATTCCAATCGAGAATCTCCCCCGAGTTGCACATCAAGACACCGCTCGCGATGCGGGCGTCGAGCCAGCTGCGGAACTCGGCCGCGCGTTCGAAATAATCCCAGGGCGTGCGCATGACCAGCGCGTCGAAGGACGTCCAGTCGATGTCGGCACGGCTCCACACCGCGGGAACCGCGCTGATACCAATATCTTCGAGCGCGGAGACCAACAAGAGGTCATCCTCGTAGAGCAATGAATACTTCTCACAGGTCACAAGGGCAACGCGAGGCTTGGACGCCATTTGAGGGTGCTTCTGCGACAGGTTACTTGCGTGAAGTGCGATAGAGCGCCTTGATCTCGCTCATGGTTGCCGTCTTCGTCGCGACCGTCGCGATCGACCGGCGCCACAGCCCGTCTACGCGGGCTGCATACAGCATGTTATCGTGCGTGGCCAGGCCAAGTATAAAGGCAAACGGCAGCACGTCGAGAATCTGCCAACTGGCGCCGTTGTCGTGACTGTACTCGATTGCGGCGAAGGTGGGCGTTCCGAAGGACGCCAACACATCGGGCTGCCGAATCGCGAACGCGACGTTAACGAGCGGACCGAGCCCAACATCCAAAAACGTCCACGGTGATTGCCCCTGGGGGCTGTGGAATACTCCCTTGTTTGTGCCGACCACCCATCGGCTTCCGGTCCATATCGCGGTGAATGCCGAGGTCCCTGGAGACAGCGCCACGTTCTTGAGCCAAGAGTCCGTCCAGTCGCTCTCGCCGGGATCGCGGAAGAACACCATGCCGTTGGAACCTGCGCAAGCGAGAAGCCGCGTTCCGCCCTCGGTTATGCTGCTCATGTTCGAGGCCTGATTCGGTTCGAACACCTCTCCAAAGTGGCTCCACGATCCAGCACCGGCGAGGTTTCGCAACCACGGTCCGTCGCCCGCGGTCGCAGCGTACAGTTTGTTGTCGCTCACCAAGAGATCGACAATGAAAAGTTGCGTGTTGAGAATCCCGCCGACGAGACCCTGGTTGAACCCGAGCCACGTGTCACCAAGGTCGTCGCTGACGAACACACCCTGCCCGAAGGTCCCCGCATAAAGCCGTCCATTGCGCACTCGGGCTGCCTGCACCGACGTCACACCCGCCGCCACCACGGCGGAACCCTTCCACATGACACCCCCGTCGGTGCTGACATAGACGACGCTGTCGGCGGTCGCGATGACGGTGTCGCCATTCGCCCACACCGAAAAGATGGTGGTGGCGGGCACCTCCGACACGGGCGACCACTGGGCCGCGGCGGGCGCCGCCGCCGCGAGGAAGACGGCGGCAACGATGTTCCAACAAGTGACGAACCGAAGAAGAAGTGAGTTCTTCATTTGGTGCACAAACATGGTTGGTGGCCGCTACGGGACCCAGCCGGGCAGGGCCGCCGCTTGCCGGATCCAGGTCGTCATCCGCGCCTCGTCGAGCGGGTCGTTCTCATGGATATCGAGGTAGCGCACTTCGTCGTGCTTGGACTTGCCGGGGGGCAAAGGACGCAGTGACGTGCCGCGGAAGAAAGCCACTTTGACGTACTTCGTGAAGCAATGAATGCTGAGGAACCAGCCCTGGCCCTCGATGCCATAGAAGGGCGAGTTCCACTTGACCGCCTTGCGCACGTTGGGGGCGGTGCGCACGATGAGCGCGTCGAGCCGGCGCCCGACGTCGCGTTTCCAGCCCGGCATGGCCGCGATGTAGGCCTGCACCGGGGCGTCGCCGTCGGCCTTCGCGATCTGAGGGTTGCCGCCTGCAAGCAGGGTCGGCTTCGCGGCCCTGGTCGCCTTCGCAGCGCCCCGCGTGGCGGCAGCCTTCTTTCCGACCTTCGCGGACTTCCTGGATGCCTTGCTCGCCATTGTCTTTCCTCCCGGACTGCGGTGACTTCGACCTGCGCGAATTGCAGCTCAGAGTCTACCGTTTCTTCGCCGGCGGGCCGTTCAGGGCCACCGCGACTTTCACGAGCGCCTTGAACGCCGCGGCGTCGACCTTCTCCCCTTCGTGGATGTCGATCGCCCTTCGCGTGTTGCCTTCCAGGCTGGAATTGAAGAGGCGCGATGGGTCCGGGATCCTGGCCCCCCGCGCGAACGTGAGCTTCACGACCTTCGTGTACATCTCCCCTGTACAGACGATGCCGTTGTGCGACCAGACCGGGACCCCCGCCATCGCATTCGACGGCTTCCTCCATTTCTGTTCCTCGATCATGTCGGGGTCGGCCGCCAGGATCAGCGCCCGCATGCGGGCCAGGGTCTCCTCGCGCCAATCCCCCAGGTCGCCGGTCCGCCGGTCGATGACCCGGGAAGTGGGTTTTCGGGTCGCGCCTGCCTTGGGCGTAGCTTTGGGCTTGGTGGCCCGCTTGCGTGGTTGGCTTGAGCGCGACGTGCCACTCCGCCTTGGTTTTGGCGCCATGGCCAATTCTCCTTTCGTGAGGGGGTGATACGGCCTTTCGTCATGCTCCGCCAGGTTCGCGCCCGAATCATACCACGTACAGCCGTTGCCACGGCGGGCACGGGAGCGGGAGCGCAACGAATCACGTGGGATGGCCGCAACGACGACTGGTTAGGCGTGGCGTCCGGCGTGTACTTACGCCGAGGACTACCTCACGAGCGTCATCTTCCTCGCGTCGCTGAATTCGCCAGCGATCAACCGATAGAAATACACGCCCGAGCCTACCGTCGTTCCGCGATCGTTGCGACCGTCCCATTCGAGCGAGTATGACCCGCCTGGCCTCGATTCGTTCACCAGCGTGCGTACGGGCGTACCGCTCACGTCATAAACCACCAGCTCCACGTGCTCGCGTGACGCGATTCGATACCGGATGGTCGTCGACGGATTGAATGGGTTGGGATAGTTCGGCATGAGCTCGTACCGGGGAGGCACCGGTTCCGGGTCCGCCACGCTGTTCGTTATCTCGAACACATCGTCGAGCATTGCGCTGGCACCGCCCGGGTTGTAGACCACTACATCATAGAATCCATTGATCGCGCCCGTTGTGTTGAACGTCGCGCGAATCCGGTCCTTCCCCAGCCACGTGACCGATGTCGCCGCGAACGTTGCGTTGCCGCGCACCAACTCGACAGTGCCCGTCCTGGCAAACCCCGCGCCGTCGATTGTCAGAAGAACAGTCGGCACGGAGGTGTTGACGGGAGTCACCGTCGCCGGTGCCGGCGGTGGCCAACCGCCCCGCATCGCAGCATTGATGGGATCGCCGCTGCCACTGGTGATGCGAATGCTCACGTGACTCGGCCCGCCATGTCCATTGCTGGAGGGAGTGCTGGTACCGCTAAACACGGTGCGGTTAGCCTCTCCCGGGTACGGATCTCCTTCATCACCGAGATTTTCGGCTCGCTCCAGGTTGAACAACCCGTCGGCCTGCTCGACCGCGACCCGGCGCGGGATGTTATTGCTCGCACCCCCCGTCTGGTTCCCGCTGTCAATGTGCCAGATCACAAGGCCGCCTCCACCCAGCACGTTGACATCCGTGCCGACCGGCTGACGGTTCTCCACCAGGAAGTACTCGATGGGGTTCGTCATGTCCTCCGCCCATCCATCCTCACGCGTTTCGAAATTCGTGGAATGCGCGACCCCTCCGCCGACCACCGAAATATCATCCAACACGAACGCTCCGCACGTAGTGGCATTGACGCCGTCTTCGTCCGACCAATTCGCGTCCGACACAAACATGAACTTGATCGTGTAGGGCGTGCCGGCGATCAGGAAAGGCGTGATGTCCACCACTTCGGTGCCGGAGCCGGTTCCGTGGTAAGTCGCGAACGTGAAGGTCACGCCTCCCGTGATGACCTGGGCGAGCGTGTAGTCAAAGCTCGGTTCCGTTTCATGGGTATACTTGTACGAGAGCGTGACGGTACCGTTGGTGTAGCCGAATTCCTGTGCCAGCGAATGCTTCCACCGGTTTCCGTAGCCAGCGCCAGAAATCCAGTTGCGCCGTGCCGCTTCGGAGGAGGTCAGCCCGCATCGCATCGAATATTTTCCGCTAATCGCGCAGGTTGCGCTACGGCGCCAGCGTTCGTACATGACGTCGAGACGATAGACGTCACGGTTGGTCTCCACGTTGAAGATCGAGAACGGCGTGGGGACCGACGGGACTACGGTGACGTCCACCCACCCGAGCTGTGACTTTGACCAGGCGCCCATGTGCGACGGGCTGCTGGCCGTGTACTCGCCTCCGTAACCCATCAGGCACCAGACCCCGACGCCTGCCGACCCGCCATCCGTATCGTACAGATCGGGGAGGCCGAAGGCGTGTCCGTACTCGTGGCAAGACACACCGATATTCTCGGTGTTCACTCCGCCGCAGGTGAAGGCCGGCTGGATCACGTAGTCGTCTACGATGATGCTGCCACCGCCGGTGCGCGGATCGTTGGTCACGTGACCCCCGCCGAGACTCGAATGATGAGACCAGATGCCCCCGGGCTGGCCGGTGCACTCCCCGCCCGGTTTCGCGTGCACGATGGAAACAAAGTCCACGTAGCCGTCGTCGTCACCCGAGTTGGGAATCCCGTCGGGACCGTCGTTGTCATACTGGCCGAAGTCGATCGCGGCATCATTCGCAGCGACGGTCGTGATGACCAGCTCGTGGACATTCGCAGCCCCACACCGCCCGTTGCATGTGCCCGGACCGGCGTAGTACGCGTCCGATTCGGGCAGCGTCGTCCAGCCGTAGACGGTGCCGGTGACGTTGAGATCGCCGTATGAAATCTCGCTGTAATACTCCGTCAGCGTGCGTGGTGAAAAGGGCCCGTCATATAGTTTCGTCTGCACGATCGACACCGGATACGGATCCGCGCCGGTGTTGCTGAACTTCACGCAGAACGTCGGCACAGCAATCGTGCCTGTGACAGCAAAGCGAGGACGTTCCGCCGCCTGGAGCAGATCACGTTTGTAGAATCCGTGATCCCGGATGAAGCGCTCGCGGTTATCACGGATGATGCGCGTCTTTTCGATCCATGCGTGCTCGAACTCGAACTGGCCGTTGTTGTCCTTGAGCGACTGACTCACAGAGGGGGAAACCTCCGAGCCCGGTTCGGGCCGGGAGACTTGCGCGCGGGACGTTGTAATGGCACCGACACCAAGAACCAACGCCAGAATGAGCGGTGCTCGTTGCATGGATGCTCGGATCACCTGCTGCTCACTCGTCGCCTTCGTCTCCAAAGTGGGTCGCACGCGGCACTTTTCCCACCAGATCGGCGAACCGATAGGTCTGTGTGAGCCGTGCGAACTCTGGAGCACCGCGTACCTCGACGTAAAGATGTGCGGCGGGAATCCACGCGTTCTTGGCTCGATACCAACCTTCTCTGCTGGCAGTCGCATTGACAAGAACGCATTCGAGCGTCGCGGCCACAACGAGCTCCGCAGGCCATCCAAGTTTCTTCGGGTCGAACCCGGTCAAGTCGATGTGGACACGGACCGTATCCCCAAAAAGGGCTTGTCCCTGGAAATGATAGGGATCCACCCACGTCTTGATCCCCGCGATGTTGGCTGCATTGCGATTCTCCGGTTTCCCAGCATCGTTCACGACGAAGCTTTCGTTGCAGGTGTAGTCCACAAGGCGTCCCCACGAGGCAATGTCATCGTATACAACGTACGTCACACGGCTGAGAACGATCCCGTCCTCAACGACGATGGGCTGCGCAATCTCGATGGCACGTTCCTCGGAGGCAGACACGGTGCTGGCGATAGCCAGAAGGATCCAAGCGACGAGGGGTCGGGCTAACATGTGGCTCACCAAAACACGAGCAGAAATGGTGGAGGCGGCGGGAATCGAACTTTCAAGAAGATGAAACACTAACCTGATGATGGCGCTCGATTTCGGACGATAAGAATTGAAACATCACAGGTTATACGAACGCCGCTTCTCCACCCCAGTCCTCTGCAGTCTACCGGAATCGACCCATGTCATGGAGACATTTTGGAGACGAGAACAAGATATCGGGCATGCAGGACTTCATCCTCCAGCCTGGGTGCAACGGTTCAATTCCGGACGATCTTGCTGAGTTCTGCAAGCGTGGTCGCCCGGTAGCCCATCTCATCGAGGCGCGGAAGTACCCGATCGAGAACCTCGATCGTCCGTTTGCGGTTCGGCCGCCCGTCGTGCAGGACGAGGACGGCGCCAGGGCGAACATTCTCGAGGAACTGTTTGACCGTCAGACCGACACTGGTCCTGAGATCCATCGGGTAGGCCGTGGCCGCCACCGGCGTGTACCCGTTCTTCCGCATGATCCGGGCGATCCTCTTCGTTATCATGCCGCTTCCCGGACGGCACCAGCGGGGCGATCCGAGAGGCTGGATCAGCCTGTCGGTCCTTTTCAGTTCCTCGAGAAACTCTTCGTCCGACAGTGACGCGCTCATCCGGTCGGTAAAGAGGTGGTTGGCAAGTTCGTGTCCGTCGGAGCGGATGGATTCGACCAGTTCGGGATGCGCCTCTGCGTAGGAACCGATGATGAAGAATGTGGCCCTGGTCCGATGCTCGCGCAGCACGCGAAGAATTCCCGGAGTCACCTCGGGATGCGGTGCGTCATCGATGGTCAGTGCAATCAGGCGTTCCGTGGTGTCGATTCGAAATACAACATCGGGGTCGAGGCTGGATACGCGTGCGAGCAGCCAGTCACTCGGACGTACGAGCGTCCACGCACCAAGGGCTGCCAGCAGCAGAACCACGCAGGCGATCAGGATGAGGGTCACGTCACTCGCCGTCCACGACACTCACTTGATCAGTAGATGAGGTGCTCCGATATGCTGCCGTACGGCGTCTGACGGCGGTTGTCGTAGTGGCGCTTGACGATCTGACCATTCTCACGCCGCAACAGACCCACTTCGTCCAGAAGGCCAGGAGCGTGCGATGGTATCACGGTGTGGTTGCTCATGAGCCAGTGCAGCGCCGCGGGCATGCGAAGGAGGGCCACCGTCCGGTTACCGGCTGCCAGCGCGGAAAGGAATTCCGGCATGGTCTTGGGTGAGATGCGGATCCGCTGCGGCTCCCCCAGTCCGGCTCGCTCGTGAATGCGCTGATTGGCCCAGTCCACCGACTGCAGCGCCATCGTGATGCACGACCGCTCCAGCAGCTGGTAGCGGACTTTCCCGTTGAGAATATCCTCGATCGGGTTCTCCGGAACCTCTGCTTTCCTCGACTCCTTGGCCAGAGTCTCCCAGTCCTCGAGTTCCGCAGCCGGATAGCCATCAGGCATCTTGCGGCCCTCCTTTATATGTTCTTCCATGATGCTCAGGGTCGTCTGCCGCGAGACGGCATCAGCGAGAACGAGACTCACATACAACAGCTCGTTCTTCGCATTCTCAACATCGGGCAGGTTCAGAGGGTAGCAATGCCAGGGGCGGTCGAGTACGGCGTCGGCCACGCAGCGCACCGGACCCGCAAAGCACCTTGGGGTCAGTGCATACGTCGACGGATCCAAGCCCGCCACGGGGTCGAATGACGAAAGCGGCGGTCGCCACGCCTCCCAGCTCACGACGATGTCGTCGAGGACGGAATCGTTGGTGAAGGGCTGCCCGTCCGCTCCCAGCACGATCGGACGACGGTCCTCTCGGAAGGTGAAGCGTAGCATCCCGTGCCCCCCGGGCGATTCTCGGCCGGCAACCTTCGATATCACCATGACGAACTCGACGGACTCGACGGATTCCGCCCAGACCTTGACCGTACTGAGAAGGGTGATCCCTTCCACCGGATTGTTGAGAACGTTGACGTTTCGAACCAGATAGTAATGTTCGGAACCAAAACCGGCCGACGAGGAGAGCCAACTGACGAACAGGGGCGCCATCGCCGCGGAAAGCCCGCTTGGGAGCTCGTCCTGCTGGGTTCTCACGCGAAGGACCGGACTGTAGGTGCGCTGCCACTTGAGAATATCGGCAGCAGTAACCACGCGACGTTTACTCGACGGCATTGTCATCATCCTAGCTCGCGCGCCGTGTTTCGGTTCCCGCTTGCGGCGCGAATCCGGTCACCTTCAGAATCTCCGGTTCATCCAGCGTCTCCTGCGCGAGCAGAGCCGTTACCAGCCTGTCGAGCTGCTGGCGATGCTGGACGAGCAGGCGCGTTGCTTCTTCGTGGCATTCGGAGATGATGCGCTGCACCTCCGCATCGATGAGCCGCGCGGTGGCGTCGCTGATGGGCTTCTCGCCCATGTACGCCGGAGACCCGCCAAGGTACGGATTGCCGGCGGGCGCCAGCTGTACCAAGCCCAGCTGATCGCTCATTCCCCAGCGCGTCACCATCATGCGCGTGATGTTGGTTGCCTGCTCGATGTCGTTCTCGGCGCCGGTGGTCCGGCTGCCGTACACGACTTCCTCGGCGGCGCGTCCGCCCAGCGTCCCGACGATACGCCCGCGCAGATACGACTCCGGATAGTTGTAGCGGTCGCTGATCGGCTGCTGGTACGTAACACCGAGCGCCTGGCCGCGCGGCACGATCGAGACGCGTTTCACCGGATCGGCCCCGGGAGTCACCAGCCCGAGGATGGTGTGCCCTCCTTCGTGGTAGGCGATGCGCTTGCGGTCTTCGCTGCTCAGCACGAGTGGACGCGTGGGGCCCAGGATGATCTTTTCCAGCGCGTCGAAGAAGTCTTTCATGTGCACGTTGTCCTGGCCGCGGCGCGCGGCCTGCAGCGCCGCCTCGTTCACGAGATTCTTGATGTCTGCTCCGGAGAGCCCGGTCGTTGCTCCGGCGATCTCGGCCAGATCGACGTCAGTCGCCAGCGGCACCTTGCGCGTGTGTACTTTGAAGATTGCCTCGCGCCCTGTCTTGTCGGGAAGGTTGACGACCACGCGCCGGTCGAACCGGCCCGCGCGCAGCAGCGCCTTGTCCAGCGTATCCGGCTGGTTGGTCGCGGCGAGGACGATCACGCCTTCTCTGCTCGAAAAGCCGTCCATCTCGGAGAGGATTTGCTGCAGCGTTTGCTCCTGCTCGCCGACGCCGCCCATCACAACGGGACCACGCGCGCGACCAACCGCGTCGATCTCGTCGATGAAGATGATGGCGGGCGCGTGCTCGCGCGCCTGCCTGAACAGATCGCGCACGCGCGCAGCACCCACCCCGACGATCATCTCCACGAACTCGGAGGCACTCATGGAGAAGAATGGAACACCTGCCTCTCCCGCCACCGCCTTCGCAAGCAGGGTCTTCCCCGTGCCGGGCGCGCCGACGAGGAGTACCCCTTTCGGAGCGGTTCCGCCCAGGCGCGTGTATTTCTCCGGCGCCTTGAGGAAATCGACGATCTCGACCAATTCGTTCTCGGCTTCGTCGATTCCCGCAACGTCGTCGAATGTCACTTTCGTGTCCGTGCTGGTGTCATATCGGCGAGCCTTGCTCGCGCCCAGACCCATGACGCCGCCCGCGCCGCCCTGGCGGCGGAGCATCCACGCGTAGAACGCGACTATCAGAATGGCCGGTCCGAACCCCAGGAGCATTGACAGCAACGGGTTGCCCTTTTGTATGGGCTCTGCGCTGATCTCCACGTCGTGGTCGATCAACAACGCCTCGAACCCAGGGTCCACGAAAGAAGGAAGCGTGGTCTTGAAATTGCGGCTCGCTCGTGCGCCACCGCCCCATGGCCGGTCCGGAGCAGCGCGGCTCGAATCCGCAGGAGGATAGGTCACCGGTTCTCGGAACCGGCCCTGGATGATCTCGCCTTTGCTGAAGACCTCTTCGACGTTGTCGCGCGCTACCTGCGTTTTGAAGAATGTGTAGGGAACCGTGGTGGCCGGTTCGGCACCAAGGAACACGCGCATCACGACGTAGTTGATGATCAGAAGGACCAGGAACGTGAGCCAGACTCGGCGCGGCGGCAGGCGTGGGCCGTCGCCCGACGAACCACGCGGCCCGGTCCCCGGGGCTCCACCGCGGCGCGTGATGGCAGGGCGCTGGCGTTGTTGGTCCTGATTAACGGTTTCCATAATCACTCCTGTGCACCCGGCACTGTGAATCCCACCGCGTTCCTGCAATTCACCAGGCATGGCGACATCTTGGAGACGACCGCGACATCCAATCCATCTCAGCCCGCGTTGCGCGGTTTGGCCGCCCACTCGGATTTCTTGCCTTGCATGCCGGGAGGCAGCGCGAGCCCGACGCGGTGGCGTGCGAAAGTGTCATCGCGATCGAGGTGGGCGAGCATGAGCGCGGCCGCATCGGAGTACGGAACGATCATCTGTGGGATCCAGCTCGCAAAGATCGGTAGCAGCAACGGGTCGGGGAGCGCGTGAGCATCGACGGGAACCTCGACCGGCAGTGTATCCACCGCAATCCGCAGCCGGTTCAGGCCCAGAGCCGGCTCCTCTACCATTGGCCCCGGACACAGCAGGCGCCAGTCCAGGCCCGACCGACTGAGACGTTCGAAATTGACTCGGTGCGGCCAGTACGTGGACTCGACTTTGGGCAGGTCCACTCCTTTGCGACCGGAAGGGCCGATGTCCAGGATCGCCGCCCCCGCGAGGAACCAGCATACCGGTTGCGCGGGAGCCGGAAGTGACTCGACGGCGGTTACGAGACGGTCGACGAGGTCAACGAAGGTTTGACCCTCCGTGACCATGCCGGCGCAATTTATGAGCGCATCGTGTCCGCTGATGAGCGCTGCGATGTCAACGGGCGCGACTGTGGAGAGATCGCCCTGGTGCACTGCGACTTGAGCCTGAGCCTCGAGCGGCAGCCTGGAAGGGGTGCGGACGGAAACGGTGACCTCGTGCCCGGCGGCCAACGCCAGGCGAAGCACGTGGCTACCCAGGGATCCCGTTGCACCAAAGATAACGAGACGAGACACTTTCGATCCTCCCGGCACCGCGCCTACGGGTTGATCTCGAACCGCACAGACCGGAACGAGCCGATACCGTGATCGCTCTTGTAGACCGCCACACCGAAGATGAGCCCGGCGTCGAGGCGGTACGTATTCTGAGTCCACCCCTGGTACCCGGTCAGACGCCGTTCGCCATCGATCCACAGGTCGGCAGTCTTCAGCGCCGGGTCATAGATGATCTCGTATCGGTGATAGCCGCCAACGGGACTCTGCATGAAGTCCATACCCCGAAACTCGGGAACGACCTGCGTGGGCAGGCGTACGATCTCCCGGTCGCCGTCCACAAATACCTGGACGGGAAATCCGAGGCCGCCACCACCGAATTCGGCCGCCGCATAGGCCGCACCCGCTTCTGCCCTCAGCACGGCAGTCAGCTTCCAACCCCGATCCATCGCGCGCCGCGTCTCCGAGCTGGTGAAGGGATGGAAGTACAGCCCCCGACTGGGCGTCTCAAGGCGCCAGCCATCGTAGCCCGTGTGTGTCGGATTCTCGGTGACGCCAGTTCGCACCACTTCTTCGCGCACCTCGAAGCCCTCGGTGAGTGGGTCGAAGGCACCCACCTTCTCCACGATTCGGACCGGCTCCGCCCGGTCGCGCAGGATCGTCCTCTCGATGGCCGCTGCGGCGGCAAGGGCGATCGCCAACAGCGCGACGCCCACGGCGGCGCGGCGCACGCGCCGGCGCCCCGGCCCGAGCGTACCGGCCAGCGACTCGCTCCAGGCCTGAACGTCGGTGGGCCGCTCCTCCACCCGAAAAGCCAGCGCCGACTCCAGCGCCGCCCGGGTCTCGCGGCCCGTCGATGCGGGCAGCGCACGAACGTGCGGATACCCGCCGAGCATCTCACAGGCCACCAGCGCCATTGCATAGACATCGGAAGCGATCGAGTGTTTGCCTTCGAACTGCTCCGGCGCCATGTAGCGTACCGTTCCGGCGATCAGCACCGCCGTCGTTTCGGGTTCCAAATCCGAGCGGTCGATCTTAGCGATCCCGAAATCGATGAGTCGCACGATGTCAGCGCCGTCGTTGCGTGGCTGCAACATGATGTTCCCCGGCTTCAGGTCCCGGTGCGCAACGCCGGCGGTGTGCGCCGCGCCAAGGGCGCTCCCCATCTGCCGCAGGATTTCGGCCGCACGCGCTGGCGGAATGGGCCCCTGTGACAACAGCTCGCTCAGGCTCACGCCTGGAACGTACTGGATTACCAGAAAAGGCGAGCCGTCCTCGAGCTCGCCGACGTCCAAGATGCCCACGACCCCCGAATGATCGATTCGCGCGAGCGCATGCATCTCCTGCTCGAAGCGCGCTTTCAGCCAGTGGGACCGGCGCCCTTCGACACGCATCACCTTGATCACGACCGGACGCATCGCCAGGTGCTGGTCATGCGCCAGGTAGACCAGCGCCTGCCCGCCCGTGGCGAGCTCCCGGTCGATGCGGTAGCGATTCCCCAACACCTGACCGCTGGTCAGACGTGCGGCGCTCGTCAGACCCTCCACGACCGATTGCCCGAGAGGTGACCAGGGAGGATCCTCGAGAAATCCGTCATCCGGCGTGTCCCCCGAAAGCAGTGCCTCCACCTCCGCCCGCAGCGCGCCGTCGCCTTCGCAGGCCAGGGTCAGGAACGAATCTCGTTCGTCGCCGTCCAGCGCTCTCGCCGCCGTGAAGAGAGACGAGATCCGCTCCCACCGATCGTTCACGCCTGCGCTCAAGCCTTCAGCCTCGCATGGAGCCAGGACCGCGCAATGGCCCAATCCCGGTCCACGGTTCTGGGGTTCACTCCAAGAGCGCTCGCCACTTCGGGCACACTGAGTCCCGCAAAATAGCGCAACTCCACGACACGAGCCTGGCGGGGTGAGAGCTTCTCGAGATCCGAGAGCGCTTCGTCCAGGTCCAGCAGCTCCACCGACTGCTCCTGACTGAGGCTCAAAGCGTGATCGAGCGAAAGCGCGGTTTGCTCACCCTCGCGCTTCTGTGCCTGCCGGTGGCGCGCGTGATCGATCAGGATCCTCCGCATGATGTTGGCGGCGGCGGCGTAGAAATGTGCCCGGTTCTCCCACGTGTGGTGTTCGTGGGCCACCAGCCGCATGTACGCCTCGTGCACCAGAGCGGTGGGCTGCAGATCGCGACCGGGACGTTCGTGACGGAGCCGGGCTCGTGCCAGGTTTTTCAACTCGGGGTAGATCAGATCCATCAGTCGGGACGCGGCGGCGCCGTCACCCGGCCGAAACTCGCGCAGGAGAAGCGTCACCTGGGTGGCCCGTTCGCTGGTCATTGCCTGCCTCCCGTTTTCTTTTGACCCCAACAAGATAGCACGCGACCCCGCAGGATGTCGCGATTGCCTCCGCTGTCACGCCATGAAGGGTCGAGGGGTGAAGTGAAACAGGCCAAGTTGTCCGAAATGGACGGAGTGGAAGGAGACACACATGGATAAGTTCACAGTAGCGATTTTTCCGAACGAAGCCGCGGCCTATCAAGGGACACGCGTTTTCAAGGAACTGGACAAGGAACGCAGCCTGACGCTCTACGGCATGGCCGTGATCGCCAAGGACATGAATGGGAAAGTGACGATCAAGGAGGCCGCGGACCGGGGACCGCTGGGGACGGCGGTGGGCGGTCTGACGGGCGGACTGATCGGCCTGCTCGGCGGTCCAGTGGGAGCGGCGGTCGGGCTTGGAAGCGGTGCGCTGCTCGGGAGCCTGGTCGACCTTTCCAACCTCGGCGTGAGCACGAGCTTCGTGGACACCGTCCTGCAGGAAGTCACACCGGGCAAGGCCGCCGTCGTCGCCGAAATGGAGGAGGAATGGATCACGCCGCTCGACACGCGGATGGAGGCCATCGGCGGCGTCGTGGTACGTGAGCCGCGGGCTGATTTCGAGTACCTGCAGTACCAGGAGGAAGTCGTGGCGCTGAAGGATGAGCTCGCGGAACTCAAGGCCGAATTCGCCCAGTCCAAGGACAAAAACCGCGCGAAGTTGAAAGCGCGGATTGACCAGACAGAGAAGAAGCTCGAGGGCGCCTCTGCCAGAGCCGAAGCATGGATGGATCGCCGCCGGGAGGAGACGGAAGCGAAGGTCAAGGCGCTGCAGGCCCGTGCCGAAAAGGCAAGTGCCGAGACGAAGGCAAGAAACCAGAAGCGCGCCGCGGAGATTCGAGCCGAAAGCGAGCGCCGGTCGGCCCTGATGCAGCAAGCATCGACGCTGGTGAAAGAGGCGCTCAGACATTAGCCGCGCGCTCGCGGTCCTGACCGGTGTCAGGTCGCTGGTCGCACAAAGGATCGGGGCCGTTCATGGGAACGGCCCCGCATCCGACGAGAAACGGGGGTCAGTCATGTTTCCGCTGCGGGACGATATTCCATCGCGCCGCCGACCGGTGGTCGTCTGGGCGCTCGTCCTTCTGAACGCCATCGTCTTCCTGTACGAGATGCAGCTCTCCGAGGTCGAGCTAACGCAGTTCATCGAACGGTTCGCACTGACGCCGGCGGCGCTGACGGCTCCAAGCGGACTGCTCCACCACTGGACGACGCTCTTCACTCACATGTTTCTGCATGGTGGCTGGCTTCACGTCATCGGCAACCTATGGTACCTGTGGATCTTCGGCGACAACGTCCTGGATCGCTTTGGCAGCGGGCGATTCCTGCTGCTCTATGTTGCGGGTGGGCTCGTGGCGGCTACGCTCCAGGTTTGTCTCAATCCCCAGATGCAGGCGCCGATGGTGGGCGCAAGCGGTGCGATTGCCGCCGTACTGGGTGCGTACCTCGTGCTCTATCCCAGGGCGCGCGTGATCACTTTCATTCCGATCTTTGTGTTCATCAAGCGGGTGAGTGTCCCGGCCGTCGTCTGGCTCGGGCTCTGGTTTGTAGAACAGTATCTCCTCGGAACGGGGTCTCGCTCCGATGCGACTGAAAGCGGAGGCGTCGCCTACTGGGCGCACGTCGGTGGTTTTCTCTTCGGGATCCTGGCCGGAATCTGGACGCGCGCGCGGGAAGCTGCGGGGAGAGGGCCGGCGCACGGTATCCGGCCCGCCTTGATGTCGTGATCGTCGTCGGCGTTACGCCATAAATGTCGAAGGAAGAACAATCGTCGCCAGCCGGCGGAACCGTCGTCCGGCGACACAACCTGGGAGGTAGATCATGGTGGAGATGCTGGCGCGCAACTGGGGATGGGTGCTGATGCGCGGGATCGCGGCGATACTGTTCGGCATGCTCACGCTCTGCAATCCGGGAATCGCACTGACGACGCTCGTCATGCTCTTTGGCGCCTACGCGCTCCTCGACGGCGTCTTTATAGCGGTGTCGGCGGTCGCGAACCGGAAGGGCCAGTCGCGCTGGGTGGCACTGCTGGTGGGCGGGATCCTGGGGATCGCGGTCGGCATCCAGACCTTCCTGATACCGAGCCTCACGGCGGCCGCTTTGGTAGCATTCATCGCGATCTGGTCAATCATCATCGGCATCACCGAGATCGTGGCGGCAATCACGCTGCGCAAGGTGCTCTCGGGCGAATGGATGCTTATGCTCGCCGGCCTGGCGTCGGCCGCCTTCGGCGTATTCCTCATCGCGCGTCCGTCGCTGGGGGCCCTGGCAGTGGTGCTTTGGATCGGCGCCTCGGCGATGGTATCGGGGATCCTGCTTATCGCGCTGGCCTTCCGACTGCGCAGCTGGGGCCGCAGTCCGGCCATCGCGGCACTCACCGCGCGCGCAGCAGCGTGGCGTGCCGGCGTAGTGTACAAACTCGCGAGCCCGCGGCCGCCACGGAGCGGCCGCGTCGCTTCCAGGCCGCGTGTGACGGCATTTCGCCGGCGGCCGCGAGGTTCATCGAGAGTCCCTCAGCACACGAAGGAGACTCATTGAGTAGCTCAAAGGAGGAACAATCATGTACGGATTCAAAGCGTTCGTGTTCAATGGCAAGAAGACGGCCAGCAAGGCTTACGATACTCTCGAAGAGCACATGCCGGTCTACCCGTGGATTGATGACGCCGCCGTGGTGTCGAAGAACAAGCTCGGCTTCACCCGGGTTTACAGCACCTGGGCGCAGGACGACACCGCGGTCGGCGTCGGAACCGGTCTCGGCGTAGTGACCGGTGCCCTGCTCGGAGCCATTCTGGGGCCCGGCGTCGCTGCGGCGGGAGCCGCGGTGGGTGGTTCAGTGGGCGCCGTGTCCGGCGCGGTCGGCGAAAGCGTCCTCAGCGACCCGCGCTTGGACGACTTTGCGGCGTCGCTCGCGAAGGACACCTCGGCGTTGATTCTGGTCGGCGAGAGAGCCTCGATCCTCGACTTCACCTCGGCGGTCGCGCCCTACGGTGGAAAGATCATCGAGACCAACCTCGACGAGAAGGACGTCAAGGCCCTGAGGAAGTCTCTCAAGAAGTAGGGAGCCGTCGATCCCGATGCCCGGCGGGAGCGATCTGGGGGCGACGCGCCAACACAAGGTTGGCCCGTCGCCCCTCTTTTTTCGCGTCGGCGCGGCCCATTTAGGACGCAGAGCGCTTCATCATGAGCAGCGATGCCACAAAGGGTTGGTGGAGGCGGCGGCGAGCGAAGCGAAGCTCAGAGCCGACCTCTGGCTTGTGTTCTACACAAACAGAGTTTGGTGGAGGAGGCGGGAATCGAACTCTGTCGATGGAGAAACTCTAACACGTTGATGGCGTGTGGTTTCGGATGCTACGAGTTGAAACATCGCCAGTTAGGTGACCGCTGCTTCTCCACTCCAGTCCTCTGCAGTCTTCTGGAATCGACCCACGTCATGGAGACATTTTGGAGACGCCACGCAGCGTTCGCTCGGGACGTTAGTGCTGCGTGGGCAGATCTGAGGAATGTAGCAGCTCCACAACCAGCCGCTGCTCCTCGTTGCCTCCCTCGTCGTGCCACCGAACGCGCGTGATCTGGATGGACCGGTTCGTGATCCACAGCGGATCGGACACGGCCCATTCGGAGCCATCGAGTAGGCACCACGAATCACCCGTCGCGGCGTCCGCAATCCACAGGTCGGCCGCAATGGTGTCGCCCACGTGGTGCAGCCGTGTCGGACGCGAGAATGCAATCCACCGCCCATCCCGGCTCCAGGAGAATTCATGCGACGCGCCCACCTTCAGACTGTCGATAACCGTTACTCGGGCATCGGGAACGGTGACAGTGTAGAGAAGGGCTCCGCTCCACTTGCGGGAGATGCCGCTTACTGCGATGGTGCGTGAGTCCGGCGACCACTTCGATTCAGTCCCGTCGGTGAGGTCGCCTTCCATGACGATCTTGGACGCCGTCACGTCGACCACCGTCAATTGATAGGGATTCAGATGCGATTTCCAGACCACGCAGCTAAGGCAGCGGCCGTCCGGCGACCATTGAGGCAAGGACGCCGGCGTCTCTAGCAAACGGCGCGATTCTCCAGTCGCGACATCGACGATCTCCACGTAACCCCTGCGCGAAACAATCACGACGCGTGCAACCAGAGAGTCCGGCCCAGGCACGTAGTTTCGGTCCGACGACGACCGGAGATAATCCGTTTTTGTTTCGAAGGGGACGTCGTCAGCCCACGGCTCTCGCAAAGCCACGACTTTCCACGGATTCACGGACGCGTGATTGCGGACTGCGCTGCACTTGACGGCAGTCAGGAGCAGACTTTCGTCGCCCGGCGCAAACTCTCCAACGGCGACATCGTCCAATCCGAAGCTCGCCCCGTTCTTCCCCACGACGCGGAAGCCAAACTGAACCTTCTTGCCGGCCCACGCCGACAGATCGACAAAACGTTCGCGGTAGATGAATGGATCCGCCGGTGACTCATTGCCAGTGATCGACCAGAGAGACGTCCAGCCTGTCGTACCCGCTTCACGAATGTTGAGCGATCCATCGAGCACACTCGACCACTGCGTATTCCCGGACCAGGAAAACTTGATTGCCTTGTCGGTCGCTCCGAGCGCCACCACCGGCGTGATCAGCCACTCGTCGATAGCTCTCGGTGACTCGCTTCCGACATACGCCGCCGCGCTCCCGGTTCCAATGTTGTCGGGATCGGTGGTTCGGTGCCAGGCGTGCGGCAGAGGCAGGCCTGCGCTCTTCGTGCTCCAGCCCGGCGGCGGAAAGGTTGCGCCCTCGAATCCCTCCGCCAGTGTGGCTGGCGGTACACGTCCCGCCGGTACCGCCGACTGGGATCGTTGGGAAGCAGCCAACGGCGTGCATTCTGGTACTCCGTGGGCGTTGCCGACGATGAACGTGGGAACGCTGAGGAGAAGCCCGGCAATAAACGCCTTCATAAGGAGTGTCATGGGTCGCTTCATTGGATCATCGTGCGAGTGCGACAGGTCGCTGCATAACCTTCGCCATTTCACGACCAGAAGGGACCGCTGAAAGGTGCTGCAGAGGTGCGTTCAATGCAGAGTGTCCGCGGAGTAGTTAGCTAACGCGGCGATGCCACCCAAGCGACGACTAGATACGAAGCGGCGGGAACTGCGGAAACGCGGATTTCGTCATGGAAACGGCGAGCGGCATAAGTTGTTCACGCTTCAGCGGTTGGTTACAATGGCACGCAAGTCGCGCTTCGCGCGAGCACTCATAACTCTATACGAATACACAAGAAATGGTGGAGGCGGCGGGAATCGAACCCTGTTGCGAACGAAACATTAACCTGATGATGGCGTGCGATTTCGGTTGTTGTGAGTTGAGAGATCGCAGGTTAGTTGACCGCCGCTTGTCCACTTCAGTCCTCTTGAGTCTACCGGACTCAACCCACGTCATGGAGACATTTTGGAGACGGGTTTGACCTTCGCCCTTGTGCGGAGTTACTTTTATGGTGAATTGCCAGTCGGTTCTCGCCCGTCTCCGGGCAAAGATGTGGGCTTGAAAGTGTCCACCGTTCGGATTACGCTGCCTGCATTCCGGCCCGGTGATTTCATTCCGGAGACCTCCTTTCTTGCGGTTAACTCCAGGCGGCCATCGGCCCAAGGAGCGTGACGCGCTTGCCAACTCCGCGCGATTTCATCCTGCACCGCAGTTTCTTCGCCATGCTCGTACTGGCGGTCCCGCTCTTCCCGGCGCTGCTCTCCGCGGCAGAGAACGCGACCTCGACGGCCGTTCCTGCTCCGGCCGCGCCCGTGCGCCATGCGCCGTCGATTGATCGCAACGCCATCCAGGCCGCCGTTCAGGAATTCCAGTCTTCCCAGTCACCCCGCTGGACGGTGTCGTGGGACCCGGTGAGCGGTCTCCCTCGAATGCTGACTGGCCAGACCACGCGCTCCTACGGGGCCACATCGGAAGCCGCCGCGCTGGCATTCGCTGGCGAGCATCGGATGCTTCTGGGCTTGATCGATGAGAAACACTCGGTGCGCCTGGTTGGAACGAAACTCATGCGCACCCAATGGCGCGTAACGCTGCAACAACAATTCGCCGGGATCGACGTCCTCGATGGGACGATTCAGGTGGTCGTGGACGGGAAAGGCCGCGTCCTATATGTGACAAACTCGGCGTGGCCGGTTTCCGCCGTCGATTTCTCGATCGATGTCGGTGAGAGCGCCGTACGCTCCTCGATCGCCCGGCGGTTCAGTGGCGAAGACGTCACCTACAATGACGGACCCCGCCGCGTGATCTACCCATCCGGGAATGGGCGGCTCGCGTATGTGGCGTACGTGCTCGCCGGCCCGCAGGGGCCGTGGCGCGTCCTCGTCGATGCGCGGACGGGCGGCATCCTGGAAGCGCGGCGGTTGGTGGTCGAGGAGAAGCAGGCCCCATCGCAGGATGCCGCGACGCAGCAGAATCCGTCGCGCCCCGCGGACGTCGCCGACGTCAATGATCCGTGTGCCCGCGAGTGGAACGAGATGGGGGGAGCCGCGGTGATCGAGGTCCCGGATCCTGCAGACCCGTACTATGTCGACGTAAAGGTTGGCGTGCCCGGTCTCGGCGAGTTTCAACCGCAGGGGATCGGGACGTCCGCTGCGGGGATCAAACTCTTTCCGTGCATTTATTACACAATCCAGGTCGACTACAACGTGCACACCTGGGGTGGCTGGAATACTCCCAACGGCTTCCGTGATGTCTTCTTCGTCAACGTCAACAACATGAACTGGTACTGGAATCTCGGGCTCATTCCGCAGGCGCAGCTGTTCTGTACGACCGCCTACAACGACATGGGACTGATTCTCCCCGGCAAGGCCTGGGTCGCCGGCGGGAATCGATGCGGCGACGGCCTCTTGTGCGATCTGGTGGGATCGTTCCAGTTCGACATCATCGAACCGAACAACACCAAAGAGCTCTATCTCTCGGTTGGGATGCAGCGGGTCTCAGTTTCGTGTCCGTCATGGGGGACCATCCGGGTCAAGATCATCGCGAAGTCCCGTGTCTTCGACCCCAACCCGGTGACCACGCTGAACCAGCCCTTCACGGACCAGGATGACGCCAACGAAGCCGTTCCCTGCGACGCGTACATCGGCGTCGACCTTCCGAATCTTACCCCGCCGCCGCCCGGGCAACCCTGGACTCTCACGGGCGACTATTGCGAGATCGTGGACATCACGGCCCCTGCCAAAACGTACACCTCGGCGCGCGACCCGAATTTCCCCTATCTGCGCCGGTGCGACATGTTCGAAGCGGTGAATGCCTACTACCACATCACGACCAACCAGCTCTACATCCAGTCTCTCGGTTTTACCGGCCTTTCCGGCATCAACAACCGCGCGCATCGCGTGGACCCGCATGGGATGGATCACGTGGACAACTCGCAATACGTCGGTAATCCCCCGGGACTTGGCTACATCGAGTTCGGCGAGGCCTTTGTCGACGACGCCGAAGACGCCGACGTGATCCTCCACGAGTACGGCCACTCGATTCAGGACAACCAGACATTCGGCTATTACCTCGGGACTGGCGCAGGCAACGGCTTCGGCAACGAGACGTGGGCGATGGGCGAGGGGTTCGCCGACTACTGGGCGTGCAGCAACTTTGCCGACGAGAGTACCGCGAGCGGCTTCGACCCCGCCGCGTACGGCGAGTGGAACAAACAGAACATGACCGGGACCCGCAGGGTCGACAAGAACAAGATCTATCCGACGAATATGGAAAGCGAAGAACACGCCGACGGAGAGATCTGGTCGCGCACGCTGTGGGACCTCTTTCAGGCAGTCGGGAAGACGACCTCTGACGTGCTCATACTGGAGAGTCACTATCTCGTTCCTTCACGTCCATTGTTCAGCGACGGCGCCAAGGCGTTGATTGCAGCGGACGCAGTTGCCAACGCGGGCGCCAACAAGAATACGATTGTCGCCATCTACGTCGATCGCGGCATCTTCCGTAGTCTCGCCGTTGCATCGTCGCCCATCAACGGCGTGCCGATCACCGTGTCGAGGCAGGACGTACGTGGCGATCAAAGTGATGCCACCGACTTCAACCGGACGTATGCGTGGGGGGACTCGGTATCGCTCGACGCACCGCCCTCGTTTGGCGACCGTACTTTCACGCGCTGGGATGTGGACGGCGTCGCGGGTGCGAACGGCGACTTGACCGCCGTCGTGCGCATGGACGAATCGCCACCATTTCACTCGGCCATCGCTTACTACGATACTCTCCCTGGCGACCCCGGCACGCCCGTCCGTGACATCCCGAAAGCCCTGGCGCTGCTTCAGAATCACCCGAACCCGTTCAACCCGACGACGACGATCACGTTCACGTTGCCGAGGGAGATGGAGATCGAGCTTTCGGTGTTCGACGTGGCGGGCCGGCGGGTGGCCACACTCCGGAGCGGACGCGAACGGGCAGGCGTCTATGCCGTGGTGTGGGATGGACGGAGCGCGGCCGGTGAGACGGTGAGCTCGGGCGTGTACATCTACCGGTTGCGAGCGGGCCAAACGGTTCTGACGAGGAAGATGACACTACTCAAGTAGTCCGCGTCTGATCGAAGCGGCGCACAGAGCCAACGCATGGTCCTCGTTCGACGAGAACAGGGTTTGGCGGAGGCAGCGGCTGGCGCGGAACGCGCTGCTCAAAGCCCACCTCAGGTTTGTGTCTTACACAAACAGAGGTTGGTGGAGGCGGCGGCGAGCGAAGCGAAGCTCAGAGCCGACCGGAGGCTTACTGTTAGTAAGCATGGGTTGGTGGAGGCGGCGGGAATCGAACCCGCGTCCGAAGAAGCAGCCGCAACGGTTACTACGTGTGTAGTCCGTGGTGATTTCTCATCTCCGTACCCACCGCGGACGAAAGTGTAACGGAGACCAGCCCGGTAGTTTCTCGCGCCTCAGCCCCAGACATAGCCTCGGCGCCAGCCCCCAGAGTATGACGCCCACTCACCGGCCCTGGAGACCCAGCCGGTGGGGACGGGAGCCTAAGCTAGCTTAGCTAGTTAGGCAGCCAGTGCGACGTTGTTGTCAGCACTTGAATTGGTGCCACCTGGTTTTACGAGGCTTGTGACCTGGCTCGACACGCAACCGGTACGCCCATCTTCCCCGTCGAGACCTGTTCGCCCCCATCGTGGAATAGACGCGGTTACCCCCAAATGATAGCAAGAAGTTCGCCGCGGGACAAACACCTTGAGCACCCGCCACGCCGTCGCGTCTCGGAACATCTAGTCGCGATAGAGTGCCTTGACCCCTCCCCACGAACGCGGCTCGGTGGAAATAGGACCGAAGCCACACGCCGGCATCAGGCCCTGGGATGCGTACGGCCCCTGCTGCACCCACGGTGCGATAGAGTAAGATGGGGTAAGGCCAGGAAAGAAGTTCGTCGTGCACCCGGGAATATCGCAGAACTGGGGACCGGAATCGTACACCCAAGGGGCAGAGCCTGCGGGCACCAGTTGAATTGGTGGGAGCCCTTCTACGCCCGTGTCGAGAGTCTTCACCGTTGAGGGAGTGGTGACGTTGGTGAAGGTGAACCGCGGCTGGACGAAGAAAACGGAATCGAACGTGCCACCGTTCGCATGTGTCTTTCGGATGGTCATGTTTCCAGGCGGTGGCGCGATGCTCGAAAGATCGACCTCGAGCCACCATGGGTCCGGAAACTGCCCCCCGTTGTAGGTGACCGTAATCGGCTGCACGCTGACCAGGTGCAGCGCGACGATCTCGATCGGAACCACGTCCTGGCTACCGATCAAGGGTAGTTGAGCGTTGTCGAGCCGCCGGACAATCGTGTCCGTGCTCCCGAGGTTCCCGGCTCCACAAACGGGATGGGTCACCAGCGGAACGCCCTTGAGCTGCACATGCCCGGTGAAGGGGTCTGATCCCGGGCCGAAGAAGCCCACGGGGATCGTGTACGGTCCAATGAAATTCTGATACGTCGGGGGGGAATCGGTCGCCAGGAAATCATTCCCAGCAATGACGTCCTGGGCCAGAGTCGGCACGGGGACCGCGACGAGTCCGAGAGCGACCAGCATTCGCAAGGTACGCATATCCATCACCTTCGATTTGGAGAAGACACGTGAGCGTGCGACTGACACCCCGTGGACTCAGGGGTGTCGAGAGGGTATTCCACAGTCTTGCAACCGTCAAGTCAATGGTGACGAGGGCCGCAAAGAGGCGCGGACTACTTCAGCAATAGCATCTTACGTGCGAGCGTCGCTCCGCTCGCGTTGAGACGGTAAAAGTAGATCCCGCTTCCCACGCGCCGGCCTTCATTATCGACACCGTCCCATTCCGCGACATAGGTCCCGGCACGGCGATGCGTGTCGAGTAGCGAACGGACGAGGGCGCCTCGCGCGTCGTAAATACGCAGCGAGACCGGGCCGTCGCGTTCCACGCCGTAAGAAATCCTGGTGGTGGGATTGAACGGATTGGGGACGTTCTGATCCAGGTGGGTGCGAGCCGGCGTTGTGCCGGCGCCCGTCACCGCGCCCGGCGTGAGCAGCCGCAAAGGCGCTCTCGTTGTCGTGCAAATCGAACGCGCTGACCTTGTAGTAGTAGCCGCTCGAGGGTGTCCACGCGGGATCGAGGAACGACTCCGACGCCGGCGTTGCGATGCGATTACCCGCATCCGGGACAAAGCCCGCCGTGCTTCCCCGATACACGCCGTAATTCGCGAGATCGTGCTCGTCGTTTGGCTGCCACGACATCGAGAGTCCGGCAGGAGAATGTGATTGTGCACCCGCGAGATTCTGAGGCGCGGCCGGGGCAAGGTTATCGACCGAGTATCCGCTGTCTGGCGCGCTGTCGTAATACACCGACGGCGTCGTGGTCTGCGCCATTACGAAGTACACGTTGTACGGAGTGACCGCAACCGTCTGGTCAGCCTGCGTAGGTGCGAGCACGATGTAGTCGCTCGACTGCTGCCGCGCGGGAGCGCTCGCGACCGATTCCCACAACGCTGCTGTGGACACCGCATCCAGCGAGGGCTCGCGCCAGATCCGGTGACCTTCCCATTCGATAGCGCTCGACTTCCCTACCACGCCCTCGCTTTGGATCTGCGCAACGAGAGCTGCATTATCGATGCGCCGAAACACGTAGTACGTGAGCACACCCGGCGAAGCACTCGCGATGTCCTCTCCCGATCCCTGGAAGTAGACACGCACCCAGCCACCCTGATCTCCGGGCACATCGACGATGTTGTGAATCTCCGGCTTCTGGCGGCTGAATCGGGCGATGAAGATATCCTGGCCCGATGCTGTGAGATTGCTTCCCCCAAAATTGGTCGTACCGTTGACGTAGCCGGTCATGACGACATTGTTCGCCGGGTCGGTGACGACCCGGTTGGCATGCTGATCAGACGCGTCACCGTACGTCGCGTTGAACAGAAGATTCCCGTCGTTGTCGAATCGAACGAGAAAAATGTCGGTGCCACCGGCACTGGTGAGGGCTCCGGTTCCAAAATCCACGCTGCCCGCGTAGTAACCCGACCACGCCACCGCACCGCCGGCATCCACCGCGGGCCCATTGGCGTTTTGCGCGCCGGCATCCCCGAAGCGTCTTGCTCCAGACATGATTGCCCGCGGCATCCAGCCTGGCGATGCAGATGTCGTTGCCACCTGCCGACGTCAGCCCGCCGCCGCCGAAATCCACCGTCCCCTGGAATGTTCCCGTGACGAAGACGTTACCCGCCGGATCGAATCCGATTCCATTTCCGATCTGGCTGCTGGCATCCCCGAAGCGCTTGCTCCACACGTGCACGCCCGCGCTCGTGAACCGCGCAACAAAGATGTCGTTGCTTCCTCCGCTGGTAATGGTGCCACCACCGAAGTCGGCGCTGCCCGCCATGTTCCCCGCAATTCCAACGTCTCCGTCCGCACTAACTGCCACCCCGATCCCATTCTGGCCCCCAGTCGCTCCGAAGCGTTTGCTCCACAGATGATTTCCGGCGGGATCGAACTTCACCAGGAATATGTCGGCGCCGCCCCCGCTCGTGAGCGGCCCCCCACCGAAGTCCACGGTTCCATTCATCAATCCGGTCATGTAGATGTTGCCGCTGCCGTCGGTGGCGATGCCGTTTGGAATCTGGTCGGTCGCGTCGCCAAATTGCTTGCTCCACTGATGCGCGCCGGCGGAGTTGAATTTACCGACAAAAATGTCGGTCAAGCCGGCGGAACTGAGGGTCGAACCTCCCAGGTTCACGGATCCTGACACTTGCCCGGCCAGAACGACGTTGCCGGAAGGGTCACAGGCCAGTGCGGTGCCGTATTCGGACATTGTCGTGCTTTGGAAAAAGCCCACGCTGTAGAGATGGGTCCCGCCAGCGTTGAATTTGGCGAGATACGGTGCATCGTCCGTGCTTCCGACCGTGAAGTCCCCCCCGCCAAAATTGACCGTCCCCCGAAACATGCCCGTGATCCATACGTTGCCGCTCGGATCCACGGCAATTCCGCGGCCGTCCTGTGTGTTGACATCGCCAAAGATCTTGCTCCAGCTATGCTGGAGAGCCGGGGCAGCCTCGAGACGGACGGAATTGAGGAGAAGAAGCGAGAGGACGACGGGACGGATTCGCATGGGAGGCGCCCTTTCTGCACAGGTGGTCTTGTGCAATACGGGCGCCTCAAAGAGTCGCCAACGACGCCCGAGAGGGATTAACTATATCACAGATACGCGCAGGTTGGCACTGCAGCTGCGGGCACCGTCAAGTCAATGGTGAAGAAGAAAGGCCACCGCCGGGCAGCCAGCCGGGCCCGCCGGTGGTGTGATAGAATGCGCACGCCAGCGCATGCCGCATTCCCACGACAGGTGATCCCAAAGGCCGTGACCCATGACACACTCCCCCGACGCGAGCCGTTCTCTTCCCGTTCTCCGAGCTTTGATCGACGCGGTGGACCACGAGGTCCTCGAACTTCTATCGCGGCGCAACGGACTGGTGGCCGAAATCGCCAGCTACAAGCGCCACCACCAGGTGGCCATCCGCGACCCGCGCCGCGAGAGCGAGATCATCGCCGACCGGCGCGCTCGATCTACGCCGCTGGGCCTCCAGCCCGACGTCGTCGAAAGCATCTACCGATTGATCCTGTGGGCGAGCCGCGACCGGCAGGCGTCGCTGCGCGCGCAGGTCCCGCTCGACGTGGAGACAAAGACCGTCGCGGTGATCGGCGGCCACGGGGCGATGGGGTCGTGCATGGCCGATCTCTTCGCCGACCTGGGCCACGCGGTCATGATCGCCGACCTCGACACCGACCTCTCCCCCGAGGAAGCAGCCCGGGAAGCGGACGTGGTCGTGATCAGCGTCCCGATCGACGTCACGGCGGAGGTGATCCGGCGCCTCGGCCCGCTGGTCCGCAAGGACGCGCTCTTGATGGACGTCACGTCGGTGAAGACGACGCCGGTTCGCGCCATGCTCGAGGCGTCCAGGGCGGCGGTGGTCGGCACGCACCCCCTCTTCGGCCCGTCGGTGCATTCGCTCCAGGGGCAGCGCGTGGCACTCGTTCCCGGCCGCGGGGACGACTGGCTCGCATGGCTGCGGACGATGCTCGAGGCGAGGGGACTCAATGTGGTCGATACCACCGCGGAGGCGCACGACCGCGCCATGGCGGTGGTGCAGGTGCTGACCCATTTCACGACCGAGGTCATGGGCAGTACGCTGGCCGGTCTCGGCGTGCCGCTCGAGGAGACGTTGCGTTTCACCTCGCCGGTGTACCTGATGGAGCTGCTCATGACGGCCCGGCACTTCGCGCAGTCGCCTGACCTCTACGCATCCATCCAGATGTCCAACCCGGAGTCGGGCCGCATTGCCGATGCGTTCCTCGAGACGGCGCAGCGGCTGCGCGAGAACGTAGCCCGCCGCGACCACGCCGCCTTCGAGACGGTGTTCCGCGAGGTGCACGACTATTTCGGAGACTTCACGGAACGGGCGCTCGCCCAGTCCTCGTTCCTGATCGACCGCCTGGTCGAACGGACGTGAGCACCTCCCAAAAAACTCGTGACGGATCCTGCCCCGGCACGTCTAACCGGGAAACGGGCTCCATGCCCGAAAGCCAGCCACCGAACCGGAGGGCCTCCCATGTTTCGACGTCTCGTGCTCCTGACCGTGCTGACCCTGATTGCCGGCTTCCGCCCGGCACAGGCCGACATCACGACGGGCCTCATCGCCCGCTACCCGTTTGACGGCAACGCCAACGATATCAGTGGAAACAACAATCACGGCTCGTTGGTGGGTGCGGTGGCGTCCACCACCGATCGTTTCGGGTTGCCCGACCGGGCCTATGCGTTCAACGGCCTGAATACCTATGTGCTGGTCCCTGCCTCGGCCAGCCTGAACTCGCCGACCACGGCTTGCACGCAGGCGGGATGGACGCTGCAATCCGGAGTGAGTAGTGTGGGATCGGGCTTCAATCCGCTCCTCATGAAGAGCAATAGCGGTGAGAATGCGTTCATGTACCGGATGATCACGAACCCCACCTACGTGGGCGCCGCATTCAACAACTGGAACACCGCCCAGAGCGCCGGGCAGGCGACACCGCTCAACGAGTGGCACCACTTCGCGACCGTGTTCAACGGCGCTACCGTCAGGTACTACTACGACGGCGCGTACATCGGGTCGCAGCCGATGGTGATGACGATCACCCCGGACAACCGCCCGCTCACCATTGGCGCCGATGTGCCCGGTATTCTCGAGATCTTCAACGGCAAGATCGACGATGTGTCCATCTACAGTCGTGCACTCACCGACGAGGACATCGTCGAGCTCTACAATCAGGCGACGCCGACTGCCGTGTCCCAATCGACGCCGCCGTTTTCGCTGGGCTACAGCGTTCCCAATCCCAGCGGCGGCGAAAGCAGCGTGGAGTTCACCCTCGACTCGGAGCAGTTCGTCCAGCTCGACGTGTTCGATGTGGCCGGGCGCCGCGTGCGCGTCATGGAATCCGGAGTTCGTTCGGCCGGAGTCCATCGCGCGACGTGGGATGGGCGCCGGGACAACGGGAGCCATACGCCGTCGGGCGTCTATTTCTTTCGTCTCCACAGTGGAAACCACGTGCTGACGAGCCGAATCGTTCGGGTGCGGTAGTTACGGCGGGGCAAAAAGAGAGGGCACCGGCTCGGCGGTGCCCTCTCGTGACAACGATGTCGGCAATGCCTATTTGCCGCCACCCTTCTTCCCCTGGTCGTGGGGAACGACCACCTCGACCCTGGTATCGGTAGCGTTGCCAGCGCTGTCCTCACAACGAACCAGAACCGTGTAGATGCGGGACGACCCGCCGCCAGAGCGCTCGGCGCGGAGCTCGAGGCCCGTGTCACCCGTGATCAGCCAGTCGGGTTCGGTGTTGCCGTCGCCCGTGCCATTGACCGGCTCGTTGCTGGTGACTCCGAGAATCTTGCACGTCGGCGTGGAATCGCACTCATCCTCGGCGTCCACCGCTATCCGGATGTTCCTCCACTTGTGGTTGGGCGGCCACAGGATTCCCGGTGTGGCAGTCACGCCGGTGATGACCGGCGGCTCCGTGTCCGTCCCGACGGTCACGGTGAACGCGCACGTCGAGGTATTCCCCAGCGAATCGACGGCCGTGCAGGTGACCGCCGTCTCTCCCACCGGGAACGTGCTGCCGGAGGGCGGGTCGCAGGTCACGACCGGCAGCGGATCGCAGTCATCGATCGCGGTCACGCTGAATTCGACGACCGCACCATCGGCGCCGGCACAGGCGATGGTGGTATCGGCCGCGCAAGTGATCTCGGGCGCGGTCACGTCGGGCTGAAACACCGGCGGGTCGGGCAGGAATGCCTGACTGCGCTGTGTTTCCAGCGCCGCCTTCCACGAAACCAGTAGCGACGAGAGCCCGGTCAGGTAGCCCTGCCGCGGTGTGGTGGCGGGATCGAAATCGGCCACCGTATCGAGCACCGCGGATCCAAGCGCGCCGTTGATGGCGCCTTCCCACTGTTGCAGAGCCGGCACGAGTTCGTCGAGGTATCCGGCGACCGTGGACTCGTCCGTCCATGCCGGCGTGTCATCCAGACCGGCTCCAAGCCAGGTCTCGATCGAATCCTCCCAGACCGGGAGGACGGGCGAAAGCTGAAAGAGGTAGATGTACTCTCCGCACCCGGCCTGCGCCCGGAATGCCCTGCTCTTGAATTGCTCTGGACCCGCGGGTGAACCTTCGTGGTTTCCGCATCCATAAATGACGAACGTGGCGACGAGCGCCGCCACGCCGAGGCGAATGTTGAGTTTGATCATGTGATGCCCCCGCGAGGATGCATGAAAGAGGCGGCCGTATGCCTCAAAATTAGAGCTCCATTATACCACTACAACCCCGGTCGCCGTCTACCTCCGTGCGCGGTGTGATAGAATCCCGGAGCGTGATCGATACCCACGCTCCAGCATGCCTTCCCTCGCCGAGATTCTCGCCACGCCGGGTCCCAAGTGCCTCGACCGCGACTTCGAAGGCACCGTCGCCGACTTGTTTCCGGCCCGGCAACCGCTCGAGATCGAAATCGGAGCCGGCCGCGGCCGCTTCCTGCTCGAACGCGCCGCCGTCCATCGCGACCGCAACTTTCTCGGCCTGGACTACCGCTGGCGGTTCCTGCGCGAGGGGTTCGAGCGCGCGGAGGCGCGCGGGCTGGACAACCTTTGCTTCTTCAGGTCCGAGGCGAGCGAAATCATCGAGCACCTGGTCCCGGACGCAAGCGTTGCGATCTTCCACATCTACTTCCCCGACCCGTGGCACAAGCGCAAGCACCACAAGCGCCGGCTGCTCACGCCGGATTTCTTCAAGCTGCTCCACCGGAGGCTGGAGCCGGGCGGACTCCTCGAGCTGGCGACGGACAACTTCGACTACATGGTGAGGTTCAAGCTGGCGCTGGTCGAGGCGGGAGACACGCTCTGGTCGGCGACGCGCGAGGCTCGAAACGAGAGACTGATCGACCCGCACCTCAAGACCCACTACGAAGCGAAGTACATGCGCCAGGGCCGGGAGCTTTATTATATAGAGCTGCTCAAATGACGGAGGATGCCGGCAGAAGCACCCATTGTATTCCTCTTTGAGCCTTCCGGAATGATCGCGCTATAATCCGCCCCGCATGAAGAATCTCGACATCCACGCGCAGCCCGACGACATGAGCTGCGGGGCCACCTGCCTGCACGCGATCTACCGCCACCACGGCGACCGGATCGCCCTGGACGACGTCGTACGCGACGTCGAGCGGCTCGAGGAGGGCGGGACCCTCGGCGTGTATCTCGGCACCCACGCGCTGCGCCGCGGCTACAAGGTGAGCCTCTACTCGTACAACCTCCAGGTCTTCGACCCGACCTGGCGCGCGCTCGGCCGCGACGAGCTGGTGGACCGGCTCGCGCGCCAGATGGCAGTCAAGCACCAGCGCAAACTCAAGATCGCGTCGCAGGCCTACATCGAGTTCATGCGCCTGGGGGGAGAGATTCGCTTCGCGGAGCTTTCGCCCAAGCTGATCCGCCGCCACCTCACCGGCAACGTGCCCATGCTGGCCGGTTTGAGCTCCACGTATCTCTATCAGACCGCGCGCGAATACGGACCGCAGGGCGAGTACGACGACGTACGCGGTGTTCCCGGCGGGCATTTCGTGGTCCTGTTCGGCTACGACAACGAGTCGCGCGACGTGCGCGTCGCCGACCCGTGGCAGCCCAATCCCGAGAAGGAGCGCTACTACGAGGTGGGAATCAACCGGCTCATCTGCGCGATCCTGCTCGGGGTACTCACCTACGACGCCAATCTGCTCGTCATATCGCCGAGCCGGAAGCGGGGCTGACCGTGTCGCGCCTGTTCGTCGTCAATAATCCGAAGAACTGGCCGCTCCACGTCCCTGGCGTGGAGGTGGTATCGGCGCGGAGCTACCTCACCGACTCGGCGTACAGCGAAATCGAGAACGCCAAGGTATTCAACCTGTGCCGGTCGTATCGATACATGAGCACCGGGTACTACGTCTCGCTCCTCGCCGAGGCCCGCGGCCATCGCGCCATCCCGAGCATCATGACGCTGCAGGACATGCGCCAGGACGCGATTTTCCGGATCCGCTCCGAGGACCTGGACGAGCTGATCCAGCGCGCCATGTCGCACCTCAAGGCGGAGCGCTACCAGTTGAGCATCTACTTCGGCCGGCCGCTCGCGAAGCGCTATGAGCGCCTCGCGCAGCAGCTGTTCTCCTATTTTGAAGCGCCGCTACTGCGTGCGCACTTCGTCTATCGCAAGAAGTGGGAGCTGGACCAGATCGATCCGATCGCGGTCAAGGACATCCCCGACTGGCAGCGACCGTTCGTGGTCAACGCGGCCGGAGAGTACTTCCTCAAGCTCGAGCGCAGGCCGCGCCGGCACAAGACCTTCCGGTACGACCTCGCGATTCTCTACAACCCGGACGAGGCCGAGCCTCCCTCCGACCCGCGCTCGCTGCGGAAATTCTGCCGCGCCGCCGAACAGCTGGGCATGGATCCCGAGCTCATCACGCGCGACGACTACCGGCGTATCGCCGAGTTCGACGCGCTCTTCATCCGCGAGACGACGGCGGTCAACCACCACACCTATCGGTTCGCGCGGCGCGCGGTCGCGGAGGGGCTGCCGGTCATCGACGACCCCGAATCGATTATTCGCTGCACCAACAAGGTCTACCTGGCGGAGATGTTCGACCGCTATCGCCTCGCCACGCCGAAGACGATGATCGTCCACCGCGAGAACGCGAGCCAGGTCGCGGAGACGCTGAATCTCCCCTGCATCGTGAAACAACCCGACAGCTCGTTCTCGCAGGGGGTGGTGAAGCTCAACACCCACAAGGAGCTCGACGACGAGATCGAGCGACGGCTGGAAAGCTCGGACCTCCTGATCGCGCAGGAGTTCATGCCGACCGACTTCGACTGGCGCATCGGCGTGCTGGAGGGCAAGGCGCTCTACGCCTGCCGGTATTTCATGGCGCACAAGCACTGGCAGATCCTGAAGCGCACCTCGCGCGGCCGGCTGCGGAGCGGGCGCGTGGAATCGATCGCGGTGCCGCGCGCGCCGCGCGACGTGATCCGGCTGGGCGTGGCCGCAGCCGGCGCGGTCGGCGACGGGCTCTACGGCGTCGACATCAAGCAGCGCGGCGACGAGTTCTACCTGATCGAGGTCAACGACAACCCGAGCATCGAGGCGGGCTACGAAGACAAGATCCTCGGCGACAAGCTCTATACCCGGATCATGAAGTCGCTCCTGCGACGGATCGTCGAGCTAAAGGGAGCGTAACCGGGCGTGTCGCTGCGGCTTTTCGAGGGTTTTGGGGTCGAGCTGGAGTACATGCTCGTCCACGCGGACTCGCTCGACGTCCTCCCCGCCACCGATCAGGTCATCCTCGCCGTCGCGGGAGACTTTATCGCCGAGGTCGAGCGCGGCGCGCTCGCCTGGTCGAACGAGCTGGTCAACCACGTCATCGAGCTCAAGACCAACGGCCCCGCGCCGCAGCTTCGCGGGCTCGACGATGCCTTCGCGCGCGACGTGGTCGAAATCCTCGCGTTGCTTCGCCCGCTCGGCGGGCGCCTGATGCCGACCGCCACCCACCCGTGGATGGACCCCGCCCGCGAGACCACGCTCTGGTCGCACGAGGAATACAACGAGGTCTATGAGGCGTTCGATCGCATCTTCGGCGTGCGGGGGCACGGATGGGCGAACCTCCAGTGCGTGCATCTCAACATTCCCTTCTACGGGGACGCCGAGTTTGCGCGGCTCCACGCCGCCATGCGTCTGCTCCTTCCGATCATCCCGGCGATCGCGGCGAGCTCGCCCATCCTGGACGGACGCCTCACCGGCCTCATGGACAGCCGGATGCATTTCTATCGCGAGAACACGAGGAAGATTCCCTCCATCACCGGCAAGGTGATTCCCGAGCCGGTGTACTCGAAGCGCGAATACGAGGAGACGATCCTGGGGCGCATGTACGCCGATATCGCGCCGCACGACCCGGAGGAGACTCTGCGCGACGAGTGGCTGAATGCACGCGGCGCCATCGCGCGTTTCGACCGGAGTGCCATCGAGATCCGCATCATCGACATCCAGGAGTGCCCCACCGCCGACTTCGCCGTCATGCACGCGATCACCTGCGTCCTGCGCGCGCTGGTCGAAGAGAAATGGCAGCCCGCCGAGCGCCAGCAACGGTTCGACACCGACGCGCTGAATGCCGTTCTACTCGACACCACCCGCCACGCGGAAGAGGCGGCGATTCGGGATTCCGATTACCTCGCCGCGTTCGGCTTGCACGCAACCCCGGTGAAAGCCGGCGAGCTGTGGCAGCACCTGGTCGAAACCGTGGTGGCGCCCGATGCGGACTTCGGCGATCCGTGGTCGTCGGCGATGCGTACCATTCTGGACGAAGGCACGCTCGCGCGGCGGATCGTGCGCGCGGTCGCCCGCGAGAAGCCGGGAGCGGCGGCCCGGGCCGGCCTCGAGCGTGACACGCTCCACCGAGTCTACGCCTCGCTGTGCGACTGCCTGAAGTGGAACCGGGGCTTCCATGCCACGCCGTGACCGCGGCCGGCGCGACCTTGCGATCGTCGTGAGCTGCGAGCACGGCGGACATCGCGTCCCCGCGCACTACCGTTCGCTTTTCAAGGGCCACGAGCGCGTTCTAGCTTCGCACCGGGGGTGGGACCCGGGAGCGCTGGTGCTGGCGCGCGCGATCGCGCGCGTGTGCGGCGCCCGGCTGGTCGCCACCACGACCTCGCGCTTGTTGGTCGAATGCAACCGCTCGATCGGGCACCCGCAGCTCTTCTCCGAGTTCACGCGCCGACTCCCGCCCAACGAGCGCACACGCCTCCTGGAGCGCTACTACCGCCCCCATCGCCGCGCGGTCGAAGAAGCGATCACCCGCGCGCTCGAGTCGCACAAACGCGTGTTGCACGTCGGCGTGCATACGTTCACGCCGGTCTTGAACGGCGTGCGGCGACGCGCCGACGTCGGCCTGCTCTACGACCCGAAGCGCCCGTTCGAGCACGCGGTGGCCGACTCCCTCGTCGTCCACCTCGGCCTGCGCGCGCCCGCGCTGGTTGTCCGCAGGAACTATCCGTATCGCGGCTGGTCCGACGGCCTGACCACGGCGCTGCGTTCGTGGCTCCCCCGCGGCCGCTACGCCGGCATCGAGCTGGAAGTGAACCAGGCGCTCGCCGCCGGAAACGCCCACGCCTGGTCGGCGACGCGGCGCCGGATCGCGGCGTCGTTTCGGGACGCCTTTCTGGACTGAGTCCGGAAAAGAGCGAAGCCCGCCGGCGCACCGACGGGCTTCGTCGCACAGAGTCTCACCGGCGAGCCTAGATACCGACCCCGACCCCTACGCTCACAAATGGTTCACCGCTATCGTACGGTGAGTTGTCGTCCTGGAGGACGTCGAAGAGCACTTCGACCGTCAACGCGGTGCGAGGGCTGATCCGCTGGACCACCCCCCCGCCGACCAGGAGAAATGGCACCCATGTGCGATCTGTCTCCTGGCCGGAGATCTGGTACTCATAGCTCATGTAGTCGAATTCGGCGTGCCCGTAGAAGCGCGGCACCGGAAAGAAACGGGCGAAGACACCGCCGCCGTAATTGCTCGCCGTGACCTTCTTGCCGTAACTTTCGTCTTCGACGTATTCGTATGTCGCCTCGACGCCGACCGCCACTCGCGGCGTAAGCATCATGCCAATCATCGGTGAGATGCTGATGCTCGTGTAGTCACCAAACGTCGCGCCGACCGTTCCGCCGTAGAAAATGTCTCGCTTCTTCTTCGGCTTCTCCGCGGGCGGAGGCGCCTGGGTCGCCGCGGCGGTAGACGCAGCGGCGGGCGCCGGTGCGATGGCCGCCGGAGCGGCGGTCGAATCAACGATCGTCGAATCGACCGTCGCCGATTCCGTCTGGGCGGACGCGTTCGCGGCGAGCAGAATCGTGAACATGACCGGGACGAGCGCGATTGATGACTTCATGGTTCCTCCACCTTCTCGCATGAACATGAAAGGCCGGACAATCGCCACAGTACGCCGATACAGGGACCGAGTCACGACTTTTTCCGCGGGCCGTGGCCACAAGACCGCGACCCCATGCGACCCGCGTTTTTTCGTATTCCCTTTCATTTTCCCCTGTGATAAGTTTTCAACCGATTCGTGACTGTAACCCTTGGAGGTCAACGCGTGAAACGCTTTTGCATTCTTGTCACTGGACTGTTTCTCGTCGCCACCGAAGCCGCGCCTGCATTTGCCGGCGTCGGGTTTCACATCGGGGGAACGATCGACCCGGATATGTTCCTGATCGGCGCACGCTTCAGGAGCCGCCCCCTCGCAGAGGCGATTTACGTGGTCCCCAACGCCGAGGCGGGCTTCGGCAGCGACATCCTCATGATCGGCGGCAACCTGGACGGCTACTATTCCTTCAAGACCAGCTCTGAGCTCCGGCCGTATATCGGCGGCGGCATCACGCTCAACTGGTTCGACTTCGACAACGGCGGGAGCGACACCGAGTTTGGCGGGAGCATTCTCGGCGGAATCTATGTCAAACCAACGCTCTTCTTCGAGACCAAGTGGGGACTGGGAGACGTTCCCGACTGGAAGTTCTACGTCGGCTGGAACAAGTAGGCTGGCGTCCACCTGCTCCAGGGGTCCGATAAGCCCCGAGACAAACGGCCCACGTCGAAGGACGCGGGCCGTTTCAGTTGGTGCGTCCCCCAGCGTCAGCGATTGACGAGCCCCAGCATCTTCGGATCGTAGCGACCGCCCACGACGGCGCCCTTCGGCGAGGCCTCTTCGATGCGCGCGATATCCGCGTCGCCGAGCTCGACATCGACCGCCGCTATGTTCTCTTCCAACCGCGCGATGCTGCTCGTACCCGGAATCGGGATGATGTCGTCGCGCCGGTGCAGCAGCCAGGCCAGGGCGAGTTGGGCCGGCGTGCAGCCTTTCTTCGCCGCCACTTCCCTTACCCTTTCGGCAATCGCCAGGTTCTTCGCAAAATTTTCGCCCTGGAACCGCGGGTTGTTGCGACGCCAGTCGTCGGGACTCAAGTCCTCGACCCCTCGAAAGCGTCCACCCAGGAATCCGCGGCCGAGGGGGCTGTACGCGATCAGCGCAATGCCTAGCTCCTCCAGGGTCGATAGCATCTCGAGTTCCGGGTCCCGGGTGAACAGAGAGTATTCATTCTGCACCGACGCCAGCGGATGAACCGCGTGCGCGCGGCGAGCCGTGGCTACCGACGGCTCCGACAATCCGATGTGCCTCACCTTTCCCTCGCGCACGAGCTCTGCCATCGCACCGACGGTCTCCTCGATCGGCACGGACGTGTCGACGCGGTGCAACTGATAGAGATCGATGTATTCGACGCCCAGGCGTTTGAGCGAAGACTCGCACGCCTGGCGCACGTACTTCGCGCTGCCGTCGACGGGGCGCCCGGCGGCTGCCCCTCCGCGCGCGAAACCGAACTTCGTGGCGAGGATCACACGCTCACGCCGGCCCCTGATGGCCTTGCCCACCTTGAGCTCCGAGTCGCCGTAGATGTCGGCGGTGTCGAGGAACGTGAGACCCAGATCGAGGGCACGGTGAATGAGCGCCATGGCCTCATCGTCGTTCTTCACGCTGCTGGTATACGTATCCGCGATGCCAATGCTCATGCAGCCGAGACCCAGAGCCGACACCTCGGGGCCGCTGCGGCCGAGTTTTCGATGCTTCATATTGCTGCCTCCTGGTCACACGTATGATATCGGCACAGAATCGAAAATGCAAACGGCCACGTCCGCGCCGACGTGGGCCGTTTTAGTTGGTGCGCCGCGAAAGACTCGAACCTTCAACCACCTGATCAAGAGTCAGATGCTCTACCACGCACGCTGGCCCTCGGGCCTGCGTGCGTGATAGACTTATATCCAACGCGAGAGCCTCCTACCGACGCTCCCGCCTGATCGTCGACATCCGAACGTCGGCCGGGTGTAGTTATGTGTTCTTCGGCGGCCACCGACTCCGCCCCCGAATACGCAGGAGGCCGTCCATGCGCTCGTTTCTCCTCTCCCTGTCGATCACTGTCAGCCTGTTTCCCGTCGCCGCGAGCGCCCAGTGGGGGCTCGACGGGGCTCCGATCTGCACCGCGTGGAACAGCCAGTACTCCCCGGACATTGTCTCCGACGGCGCGGGCGGAGCGATCATTGCCTGGTACGACTACCGTTTGAGCAGCCTGGATATCTACGTGCAGCGGGTAAACGCTCTAGGGATTCCGCAGTGGACAGCCAACGGTGTCGCACTGTGTTCGGCCGCCAACGAACAGTACTACCCGGTCGTCGTCTCCGACGGCGCGGGCGGAGCGATCGTCGCGTGGTACGACGGCCGCGGAAGTAGCTACGATATCTACGCGCGGCGAATCAACTCGTCGGGGGTTCCCCAGTGGGCAGCCGACGGCGTCGCCCTCACAACCGCGGCGAACGGCCAGTTCAGCCCCACCATAGTTTCCGATGGTGCCGGAGGAGCGATCGTCGCATGGTACGATTTCAGCAGCGGATCCGATTACGACATCTACGCGCGGCGGATCAACGCGTCGGGAACTCCCCAGTGGACCGCCAACGGTGTCGCCCTCTGCACCGCTCTTAACGACCAGGCCTATCCCAACCTCGTCTCCGACGGCGCGGGCGGAGCGATCGTCGTGTGGAGTGACTATCGATCCGGCGCAGGCGACATCTACGCGCGACGGATCAATGCATCGGGGACGCCGCAATGGACCGCCAACGGCGTCGCCCTTTGCAGCACGGTCGGAGATCAGGCGCACCCCGCCATCGCCGTGGATGGCGCGGGCGGAGCTATCGTGGCATGGGACGACCGTCGCGGCGGACCGAACTCGGATCTCTATATCCAGCGCGTGAACGCGTCGGGAACGCCGCAGTGGGCCCCCAACGGCGTCGCCATGTGCACCGCCATGAACGATCAGGAGTACCCCGCCATCACCCTCGACGGAGCGGGCGGTGCGATCGTGGCCTGGGAGGACTTCCGCAGCGGATTCGACCACGACATTTTCGCCCAGCGGATGGTCGCCTCGGGATCTCCCCAGTGGGCCGATAACGGCGTTGCCGTTGCCATCGCACCGAACTCGACATATCTGCCTACCATGGTTTCCGATGGCACCGGTGGTGCAATTCTAGCGTGGCAGGACGACCGCAACGGGTTCGACTTCTCCGACGTCTACATGCAACGGCTCGATGCGCTCGGGAACGCCCAGTGGACCCCCAACGGAGCCGTGATCTCGAGCGCGGTCGGTCACCAATACGACCTGGCGTTGATCACCGACGGTGCCGGAGGAGCGACGGTCGCCTGGACGGATGACCGCAGCAGTTTCTACAGCACCCACATCTACGCCCAGCGAGTCGAAGATCACTATGGGTACTGGGGGCACCCGGAGCCCGTCGTCAAGTCGGTCGCCGACATTCCGAAAGACAACGGCGGAAGGGTCGCACTCAACTGGACGCCGAGTGGGCGCGACCTCTCGAACCCGCGCACGGTCGATCATTACACGATCTGGCGCGCGGTCGACGTCATCCCGGCCCCGGTCTCGAACGCGACCGCGGTCTTGACCGACATTGCGAATGTGGGCGAGACCGCGGACGGACCGGTGTACGCGGTACTTCCTTCTTTGTCCGGCTACTACTGGGAGCTGGTGGGAACGCAGTCCGCGAACGCCTGGTCCGGGTACTCGTTCTCCACCTCGACGCGTGCCGATTCGGTCGCCGGGAATTCGGGAACCGAGACCTTCATGGTGGCGGCGCACCTCCAGTACGACTCCTATGTCGCGTTCCCGTCGAACGTGATGAGCGGCCACTCCGTCGATAACCTGGCTCCCGCCGCCCCGCTGATGCTCACAGCGCTGCGTGCCGGCGCCGACGTGCACTTGCAATGGAATCGCGTGCGCGTCCCTGACCTGCGCGACTACTCGCTGTATCGCGCCACGTCCACCGGTGTGACCCCCGTGCCGATCAACTTCCTCGCGTCGGCCGAGGAGACGTTGCTGGTCGACGCAGGCGCGCCGTCCTCCGCGCTTTACTACATCGTGACCGCTATCGACGTGCACCACAACCAGGGTCCACCGTCGAATGAGGCCAGTGTCGGTGCGCTGACTGGCATCGGAAACACACCACCGATCGCCGCCCTGACCGTGCTCGAGAACGTGCCAAATCCGTTCAATTCCCGAACGACATTGCGCGTCGGCCTGCCGCGGGCGAGCGAACTGGAGGTCGAGGTGTACGACGTCTCCGGCAGGCGGATCCGGGACGAACGGACCGCGGCGCTCGGGGCGGGTTGGCGAGAGGTTCCCTTCGAGGCGCGGAGCACAAACGGGAGTGTGCTCCCGAGCGGAGTCTATTTCTATCGCGTGACGGCAGCGGGACAGTCCGTCAGGGGCAAGATGGTGATCGCCAGGTAGCGCCGCGCCGCCTCAAATGCTGCCGGGTCGAAAAGTGCCACAAGAGTGACGGGCCACGCCTGTGTCGACGTGGCCCGTTTCAGTTGGTGCGCCGCGAAGGACTCGAACCTTTAGCCACCTGATTATGCGTGTGTCCGGCTGACACCCCTCAACTTGATAAATCGTGCGGGGCACGCTATGCTGAACTCCGGATGCCAGACGGCCCCGGGCACGTTGGCGCATAATCCATCACGCAGGTCACCGGAGGAATCCCGTTATGAAGACAATGCTTCGCCTGTTTCTCATGCTTGCAAGCGTCGTGACGCTTGTCGTCCATCTCGGTTGTTCCAACTCCGGTGGCACTAGCGCCGTCGGCAAGACCCTCTATGAGCAGTTGGGGGGCGAAGACGGCGTAACCCGACTCGCCAACCAGTTCGGCACCAGCCTCCAGGCCGACCCCGATCTGTCCCAGCTCTTGAGCGCAGAGGTGATTGAAAACGCCAAGGCCGGCCTGACCAACGACATCAAGAAGGCGAGCAACATGAGCGCTGGCGACATGTCACTCGACAGCGCACTCAAAGACCAGAAGCTCGATGCCAACACCCTCGCCGGCGTCAACAATGCAATCGTCCAGGCCGCGAAGGGCATGAACCTCAGCCAGGCGACGACCGATGGCCTCACGAACCTGATCAAGCCGCTCGCCCACAGTGTGCTGGAGCCGAAATTGTAGGAGGCTCGCCAGGACAGGAGAAGAAACGGCCCGCATCTTTCGATGCGGGCCGTTCTTGTTAGTTGGTGCGCCGCGAAGGACTCGAACCTTCAACCACCTGATTAAGAGTCAGATGCTCTACCATTGAGCTAGCAGCGCATTATTTTCGAACCGACTAGAAAGGAAGGTCGTCGTCGGTGCTCGCCGCCGCCTGCGGAGCCGGTTCCGCCGCGAAGTCCTGCGGCACAAAGTCACTGCTGCCGCCGCCACCTTCGCCCGCCCGGCCCAGCATGGTCATGTTGTTGGCGACCACTTCGGTCGTGGATCGCTTTTGACCCTGCTGGTCCTCCCACTGGCGTGTCTGCAACCGGCCCTCGATGTAGACCTGCTTCCCCTTCTTCAAGTACTGCTGGCAGATCTCCGCGAGCTTGCCCCACGCGACGATGCGATGCCATTCGGTCCGCTCCTCTTTCTCGCCGCTCTTGTTGGTGAAGCGTTCCGACGTCGCAATGTTGAAGTTCGCAACCGCCGTCCCCTGCGGTGTATACCGCACGGTCGGGTCGCTGCCGAGATTGCCGATCAGAATAACCTTGTTCACCCCACTCATCACAAACCTCCCATTCTTTCAGTAGCTTGTCCGGGCGGGCCAATCCCCGCCCCGGACTTCATTTATACCGGATGGGGGCCGCGGGGTCAAGGGCCGCCCCGGCGCGCCGTGCCTCTGGACTGAAGGGGGAGGAATGGGGTGGATGATGGGACTCGAACCCACGACAACCGGATCCACAATCCGGGGCTCTAACCAGCTGAGCTACACCCACCACCGTGTGACGCCGAATCCTAAGGCCCGCGACCGCGTGTGTCAAGGCAGCCCCGGCACCGGGAATAAGCAGCGGGTCGTGTGGTACAATCCGACCTCGAAATTCTACTAATCAGGAGGCGTCATCATGGCAGCGAAAAAGATTCTGGCGGTGGTGGGTGCGACCGGGGCCCAGGGCGGTTCTCTAGCGCGCGCGATCCTGGGCGACAAGGCGGGTGATTTCAGCCTGCGCGCGATCACGCGCAAGGTCGATTCCGACAAGGCGAAGGAGCTCAAGAAGTCGGGAGCGGAGGTAGTCGCCGCCGACCTCGACGACGTCGAGAGCCTCAAGCGCGCGTTCGACGGCGCCTACGGTGCGTTCTGCATCACGAATTTCTGGGAGCACTTTTCCGCCGAGAAGGAATTCACGCAGGCAAACCACATGGCGAAAGCCGCGAAGCACGCGAACGTGAAGCACGTCATCTGGTCGACGCTCGAAGACACGCGCCGGTGGGTGCCCTTAAGCGACGACCGCATGCCGACGCTGGGGGGCAAGTACAAGGTGCCGCACTTCGACGGCAAGGGCGAGGCGGATCACCTGTTCACCGAGGTCGGCGTCCCGACGACGTTTCTGCTGACATCCTTCTACTGGGAGAACCTCATCTATTTCGGCGCGGGCCCGAAACCCGGGCCGGACGGCAAGCTCGCCCTTACCTATCCGATGGGCGACAAGAAGCTCCCCGGCATCGCGGTCGAAGACATCGGCAAGTGCGCGTACGCGGTGTTCAAGAAGGGGAACCAGTTCGTGAACAAGACGATCGGGATCGCCGGCGAGCACCTGACCGGCGCGCAGATGGCGGCAGCGTTGACGAAGGCGCTGGGCCAGGAAGTCCGCTACAACTCCGTGACGCCGGAAGTGTACCGGAGCTTCGGCTTCCCGGGCGCGGACGACATGGGCAACATGTTCCAGTTCAAGCGCGACTTCGAGTCGGTGTTCTGCGGGGCGCGGAGTCTGGAGTTTTCGCGGTCGCTCAATCCCGCGATGCTGACCTTCGACGCGTGGCTCGCGCGCAACAAGGACCGCATCCCGCTCACGTAAGCCCGAACGAACGATTGGCGCGGGTGGCGAGGCGACAGGACCCGCGCGCTACAAGCCAAGTAGCGGGCCGATGATGGTGCGCTGGATTTCCGACGTGCCCGAGTACAGGGTGCTGGCGAGGGCGTCGCGCAGCTCGCGCTCGATGCCGTATTCCACCATGTAGCCGTAGCCGCCGTGGATCTGGAGCGCGTGGCGGGCGCACTCGACCCACGACTCGCTGATGTAGAGCTTGGCCAGCGCGGCCTCGAGGTACACGCTCCGGCCCCGGGACTTTTGCCAGGCCGACTGGTACAGGAGGCCGCGGGCAGTCTCGAGGCGGATCTTCATGTCGACGATCTTTGACGAGATCAGCTGGAACTTGCCGATCGGCTGCCCGAACTGCTCGCGCTCGTTGGCGTAGCGGATCGACGTTTCCAGCAGCCGCCGCATCGCTCCCACCGCGCCGGCCAGGATGCAGCCGCGCTCCCACGACATCGAGTCGGCGAAGAGCATCTTGCCGGCGCCCTCGCGGCCGAGCCGGTTCGCCTCCGGCACCACGCAGTCTTCGAAAAACACCTCGCACATGGGCGAGGTCCGGATGCCCATCTTGTGCGTGTGCTTGCCCAGCGAAAGGCCCGGCGAGTTCCGTTCCACCAGGAAGCCGGTGACACCGTTGGGGCCGAGCGACGGGTCAATAGTAGCAAACGCGAGGTAGATATCCGCCACCGGGCCGTTGGACACGAACACCTTGCCGCCATTGAGCACATAGGCGTCGCCCTTCTTCTTCGCCGTGGTGGCGATCGAATAGGCGTCGGAGCCCGAATTCGGCTCCGACATCGCGTTGGCGCCGATCAGCTCCCCGCTGCACAGCCTCGGCAGGAATTTCTTCTTCTGCTCCTCGGTTCCGAATCCCATCAGCGGCGTCTCGAGCGTCCACATGTGCGCGTTGATGGAGAACACGAGTCCGTTGTCCTGGCACCCGTAGCCGAGACTCTCGAGCACGCCGACGGTGGTGAGCGCGTCCATGCCCATGCCGCCGTATTCGACCGGAACCGGGAGCCCGTGCACACCCATGGCCGCGCACTTCTTCCAGCCCTCGCGGTTGAACTCGCCCTTCTGATCGCGCTCGATGATGCCGTCGTTGAGTTCCTCGCGCGCGAATTTCGCGATGCTCTCGCGCAGCTGGGTTTGCTCTTCGGACCAGGAGAAATCCATGTTCGCTACTCCATCTTCATGAGGGTCTGATAGTCGGTCTTCTCGGTGGATGTCTTGGGCAGCTCGGCGTGAAAGCTGAACACGTCCGGGATCATGTACACCGGCAGGTGCTCGGCGCAAAACGCCTTGAGCTTGATCAGCGAGAGCCGGGCACCGTCGCGGGTGGCGAGGTGGGCGCGCACCTTCATCCCGAGCTCCTCGTCGGGCAGCGCCACCACCGCAGCCTCGCGAATGTCCGGGTGCCGGTACAGACACGACTCGATCTCGCCCAGCTCGACCCGGTAGCCGCGTTTCTTGACCATGCGATCCTTGCGGCCGGCGTAGGTGTAGTTGCCGCCACCGGCTTCGGTCACGATGTCGCCCGTCTTGTACCAGCGTACCGCCGCCGCGCGCGGGCCGGTGTCGAGGTAGGCCTTGGCGGTCTGCTCGGGCAAACTCCAGTAGCCCGAGGTCACCGACGGACCGCTGATGCACAGCTCGCCGCGCTCGCCCCGGGGCACATCGTTTCCCCCCTCGTCGACGACCACGGCTTCCAAATGCGAGCACACGACACCGATGGGAAACGGGTCGACCCGATCGGCGGGAATCTCCGGGGGCAGCTCGTAGAATGTGCACACGTTCGTCTCGGTGGGCCCGTACAGGTTGAAGTACCGCGGCTTCGGCATGATCTTGTGCAGCGCCTTCAGGTGGACGATCGGAAACACCTCGCCGGCGAAGAGCACGGTGCGAATGTGGGAGAGATCGTAGGTCTCGAGCTTCCCATACTGCACGAGCAGGCTCAAGATGGACGGAGTCGAGTACCACACCGTGATCCGGGCATCGTGGATCAACTGCGCGAGCTTCTGCGGCTCCTTGCCCACGTCCTCGGGGATCAGGGCGAGCGTGGCGCCGTGCTTGAGCGGGGTGTAGATGTCGAGGATCGACAGGTCGAAATGAAACGGCGCGTGCGACGAAAACACGTCCGCCGGCACGGGCGAAAACGTCTCGCTGCACCAGTCCACGAAGCTGGTTGCGTTGCGGTGGGACAGCATTACGCCCTTGGGTCTCCCGGTGGACCCCGACGTGTAGAGGATGTACGCCAGCGCGTCGGCGTCGGGATACACGCTCGACGTCGCCGGGGCCGGCGTCTTCGCATCGCCGGCGTCCAATGCGTCGCGCAGCCCGCCTCCCCCACCGACATGGCCCAGCACGATCAGCGCGGGGCTCGAACCCTCGCGCGCGAGCTCGCTGCGCAGGGTCGCTTCGAAGCGCTTCTCGGTGACCGCCACCTTCACCGAACAGTTGTTCAGGATGTACGCGTTGCGTGTCGCCGGCGCGGTCGGGTCGACGGGCACGTAGGCCGCGCCGGCCTTGAGCGTCCCGAAGATCGCGGCCACCGTGTCGATCGACTTGCCGAGATAGATACCCACGCGATCGCCCGGCCGGACGCCGAGGTGGACGAGGCGGTCGCGCAGGCGGTCGGACAATCCGCCGAGCTCGCCGTACGTGATCGCCGCGTCGCCCGGCTCGCGGATCGCCGTCTTTGTGGCGAAGCGGGTCACCGAATGGTCCAGATATTCGTGCAACGTCATGGGCGCGACTTTAGGATCAAAGCTTGCCGTGAACGAGTTTGGAAATGAGCGCCAGCGTGTTCAGGTTCTCGATATCGGCCTCGTGAGCCTCCACCGTGATGTTGAACTTCTGCTCGAGGAACGTCACCAGCTTGAGTGTCGCCAGCGAATCCAGGATCCCCGTGGTCACCAGCGGGGTGTCGTCGGTGAGCTCGTCCGGGTCCTCGCCCGGAAGGAACTCCGTCAGTATGTACTTCTTCACTACATCGTGAATTGCCTGTTGCTCCACGCCACTTCCTTTCGTTGGCAGTCCGTTCATCCGGCGGGCTGCTGCCCGAGCGAGGCCAGCATCCGTCCCCGCAAGTTTGTCGTGCAGCTGGTCGGCCAGCAACCGGCCGGGGCAGGGCTAATCCTGGTATCCCTCGCAGAAGTCGACTTCCAGGATTTCGAACGTCTTCACGCCGACCGGAAGCCGCACGTCGACCACCTCGCCCCTGGCGTGGCCGATCAGCGCGCTCGCCAGCGGTGAGTTGTAGGCGATGACGCCGTTTTCGGGGTCGGTCTCGCCGTCGCCGAGAATCGTGCACTCGCGCTGGGCGCCGGTCTTGACGTCGCGAATCTTGATCTTCTTTCCGAACGTGACCGACTCCGCGGGAAGCAGCTCTTCCCTGCGCACGACGTTCGCGCCCGTGAATCGTTCCTGGAGTTGGCGCAATTTGGCGGCCGTGAGCACCTGCTTCTCCTTCGCCGCGTGGTACTCGCCGTTCTCCTTCAGGTCCCCGTGGGCGGCCGCCGTCGCGATCTCCTTCGCGATGTCGTTTTTCAGAAGCTTCTCGAGGCGGGCAATCTCGTCCCCGAGCTTGCGATACCCGTTTTCCGTAAAGAAATACTGAGCCATATCACCTTTCGTATTCCCGCGCTGACGTACCTCGACCGGGGGGATCACGACAAGCCCGTCGTTGGCAGGACCTCTATTGTAAACGGTCCCCATGGCCCCCGTCCACATGCAGCCAACGCGCCACCCCGGGCCGGAGCTGGTGCGCCTCTTGCACAAGTGGAGCGCACACGGCAACTGAGACCCGGCACGAATCCGCTCCCGACATGGAGGCTTTGAAATGAAACGAGTTAGTGTGGCCCTGGTGGCGATGGCAATTTGCACGTTGCTCGCCAGTCAGGCATCGGCCGCGGCAAATCTTGCCCTGCGCGGCATCGGACTCAAGGCAGGCGTCGTCAATCCAGAGGAAGTGGACATGACGCTCGGCCTGGGGCTCATTGTCGACCTCGGCACCGTGCATCCCAATATCGCCCTGGAAAGCTACGCGGGGTTCTGGTCGCAGACCGAAGACTTCTACGGATCGGAATTCCGGGTGCGCGACATCGCCATCGGCGCGAAGGGCAAGTACTTGTTCAAGATCTCCAATCCCTCCGTGCAGCCCTTTGCCGGAGCCGGGCTCGGGACTTCACTTCCTCAACGCGAATGCGGAAACCCCACCGTTCTCATTCGGCGGGGTTACCATTCCGGGAACATCCGTGGGCGACACCGACACCGAGCTCGGGCTGGATCTCGGCGGCGGGCTTCGCATCGACACCGGCAGCCAGTTCTCGTTCGTCGCGGAGAGCTGGTTCACACTCGTGAGCGACGTGAATCATTTCTCGCTGATGGCCGGCGCCGTCTACATGTTCGGCCGCTAGCATCCGGGAGCGAGCACGCGCAAGAAGGCGCCCCGCGATGATTCGCGGGGCGCTTTTTCTTCAGCGTTCCGTCAGTTTCCGGAGATCCTTGATGCTCGTCTGCCCCTCCGGAACCGCCCGGGCCGGGACGTTGGACGCCGAGCTTCGGTAGCCCTCGAGAAATGTGAGCGCCTGTCTGGCGACCTCCGACTTCGGGGCCTGGCGGATCGATTTCTCGAGCAGGTAGTCGGTCTCCGAGATCCAGAACGAGTGGGAAACATACGACTCTGCCACCCCGAGAAGATAGTAGGCCTCCGCGAGGATCACATCGTCCTGCGGATTGGACCGCAGATACCGGTGCACGATCGTGATTGCGCCGATGAACTCGACCATGCGCGAGTGGTCCGACGCCGAGGCTGTCTTCTCCCTCGCGTCCGCCACCATGCGCCGCGCCGCACTCATCTCCTCACCCTTGGGGGGTTCGAGGTTCAGCGTCTCCAGCGACTTGATCCAGATTCGCGCTTGCGCCTTGACGTCTTCCGGCATGTCCGGACGGTTGACAAACTGCGTGAGCGTCGACACCGGACGCTTGGTATCGTACATGGCCCCGATGGAGACCCTGAGGTAGTTTTCGAACGTGTTGAACGTCGCCAGGTCCTCCGCGCTCACATTGGGAGAGAGAAAGGTCTCCTCGTATGTCTTCATGGCGTCGGAAAACTGGCGGCTGGCAACCTGGAGTTTGGCGCGAACGGCCGGGGGGAAGCTCTTCGCGTTGATGGCGTCGAGAAACTCCTTGCCGGGATCGAACGGTCTCTCGGCCGGCCGCTTGGTGTGGCACGTCACGCAGTTCTCGGTGATCTGGCCCACGATGAACCTCGACCCCATGTAGTTGGCGTCCCGAAAGCTATCGAGCGCTTCTTGCGAGTCTCTCGCAATGGACCGGCGCACAAAGTCGAAGCTCGGGTCGAGCCCACCGCCGTGCTCTTTCAGTTGGCCGGCACCCTCGCCGAGCGCTACCAGCAGGCGCCCGATTTCCTCGTGATTCTGTGGGTCTTCAAAGGCATCGGCATTGAGGGCGTACCGGTAGAGGTTGGAAACGACCACGAACAGGCCGCGCATCGCCGCCCAGGTGGCCGTCTGCCCGGATTCCTGTGACGATCCGACTCCTGCGCCAAGTGCGATCGTCACCGCCACGACACCGAACAACAGCACACCCCCTAGACGCCGCCTGGTTTTCATTTTACTCACCTCGCTGAGTTCAAGTAGTTCCGTCCATGCGACCAGGATTTCGCGGCCGTTGCAAGCTATGGCGACCCCGCCAGGGATTGAACCTGGAACATCCAGCTTAGAAGGCTGGTGCTCTATCCAATTGAGCTACGGGGTCGCTTCTCGAATAATAGCACGCGGAATACCGCGAGTGCGTCCCCGGAAACGAGAAGCGGCCGGTCGTCGTTCGGCCGGCCGCTCCGTCGCAACTGTACGAAGGCCGTCTAGGCCTGCTTCCCGCCCATCGCCTTGCGGTAGAGCGTCCACGCCATGAACCCGAGGCCGGCCAGCGATACCAGCAGCATCACGCCATTCGACGCCCACGGCGCCACCAGCGGCATGTTCAACTTTGCCACCACCAGCCCGGCGATGACGATTCCCATGATCGCCTCCCCGGCCACCAGGCCCGACGAGAACAGGAACCCGCGGTGAATTACCGCCATGTGGGCGTCGCCGGTGAGCCCCTTGCGGCGCGCGCGCGTGTCGATTATTCGGTACACGACGCCGCCCACCAAAAGCGGTGTCGTCACCGTGAGCGGCAGATACATGCCGACCGCGAGCGGCATCACGTGCAGGCGAAACGCGGTGTTCCGCGGCGCCAGAAACATCCGGTCGATCACGATGGCCGCGATCCCGACCGACGCCCCCGCAAACAGGAGTCCCCACGGCATCGGCTGGTGGGTGAAGATGGTGCCGACGAGCTGACGGAACATCATCGCCTGCGGCGCCGCGAGTTCGTTCGCGCCCTCGAACGCCGGCCTGCCGATTCCGTATGCCCGGTGCAGCAAGGTCAGCACCGGCGCGATCATGAACGACGCCAGCACGGTCCCCCAGATTGCCGACCACTGCTGCCGGCGGGGCGTCCCGCCGACGATGTAGCTGATCTTCAAGTCCTGGCATATATCGCCGGATAACGACGCCGCGCAACACACCACCCCGGCCACGCCGAGGGTGGCCAGCATCCCTCGCTCCCCGGTGAAGCCGAAGAGCAGGATGACTCCCGCCGCGATCAGCACGGTGCAGATGGTCATGCCCGAGGTCGGGCTGTTGGAGGACCCCACCAGCCCGACGATGTACGCCGCCACCGCGACAAAGAAAAACGCGAGAAAGAACATCAGGACCGTGGTGACGATCGTCACCGGCGTGCTGCCGGTCATCCGGATGTACACGGCCGCCATCAGCACCATGCACAGGGCGGTCAGCCCGATGAGCCACTTGCCCCGTATGTCCTGCTCGGTGCGAAGCATCGAGCCGGTGTCGCCGTGGCGAAAACTGTGCAGCGCGCTCGCGATTCCGGCGCGAATGCTCCCGGCCACTTTGATGATCGAATACACGCCTCCGACCACCATGGCGCCGATCCCGAAGAAACGAATCTTCTGGTCCCAGATGTTGTTCACGAAGGCGGTCACGTCGCCGCCGAAATCGCCGCCCATCGCCAGAATCGGGACGGCGACCCAGAAGCTGATCAGGCCCCCCAGGACGATGAGCATGCTCACTTCGAACCCGCAGATGAAGCCCACCGCCATCAGCATCGGCGAATTGTCGATGCCCCCGTAGATCGCGGTCTTTCCGACCCGGAACGCCTTCTCGAGGTGCGGGATCATCAGGCCGGCGACGTCGACGACGATCTTGTAGATCGCACCCACGCCCAGGGCGCCGAAGATGCCCTTCATCTCCTCGCCGCCGCGGTCGCCCGCCTTGAGCACCTCCGCGCACGCCACCCCCTCCGGGAAACGCAGCTCCTTCTGCTCGATCACCATCGCCTTCCGCAGCGGCACCATCATGGTGACGCCGATCACCCCGCCGGCGAGCGCGATCATCGTCGTCTCCAGATAGTTGAAATGGGTCCACAGCCCGAGCAGGACGATGGCCGGAACGGTGAAGATTACCCCCGCCGCGAGCGACTCGCCGGCGCTGGCGATCGCGTGCACGATGTTGTTTTCCAGGATGGTGCCGCGGCGGAACATGCCGCGCAGCACCCCCATCGAGATCACCGACGCCGGGATGGCGGCGCTCACCGTCATGCCGGCGTAGAGTCCGACGTAGACGTTCGCGCCGCACATGAGCAGGCACAGGATGCTCCCGAGCACGAGCGCGCGCAGACTCGTCTCCGCCATCGTCGTCGTTTCGGCGGGCACATAGGGTCGGAATTCGTTGGCCATCGCTTCCTCCCAGGGTTCCGGGCATTATCTCCGGGACGGCACCCGGCCACAAACAAAAACGGCTCCCGAATTCGAGAGCCGTTCCTGTCAGCAATTGCCGGGAAACGTCCGTTATTCGGTCGCCGCGTACAGCGCCTTGATGGCACCCCACGTTGACGACTGGACCGCCACCGGGTTGGCATTCACCCTGATGCTGCCGGTCATGCCGCTGAAGCAGTGAATAACGCAATAGTACGGATAGAGTCCGGCGACGTTGAACGTGACGAACGACGAAAAGGCCGCGGCGTTCAAGTACCCCGTGTCCCACAGACCGTCCGGCGTGTCGCAGTCGGGACCGCTGGTCGAGGTGTGCTGCAACGTGGTTTGATTCCGCCAGCGCACGCGGTCTCCCGCAACAATGACGAGATCCTTCGGCGAGAAACTGCCTCCGGCCGTATTCGTCATGTTCACGGTGTAGTCGGTCGACGACGACGGAACCGCGGCGAGGGTCACGGCCAAGGCTGCCATAATACCGAACAGGACAACTGCCCGATCACTGAGGCGCATAAGAGCCCTCCGACGGTGAATAGCCAACTGCAACGTTGGGATTCTATCACGCCCGGATCGGGAATCATAGCAAAGATATGCAAACGGCGAGGCAACCGGCTGCTGCGAATAGTGTTCGGTGGCTCGGCGGAAGGAGTGGTCGGGGCGAGAGGATTTGAACCTCCGACACCCTGCTCCCAAAGCAGGTGCGCTACCGGGCTGCGCCACGCCCCGACCCGAACCGGAGTCTATCACATGCCGGTGTTACCGGCGCATCGGCATCAGCGCGCCTGCCGGTACCAGTGCACGAGTTCGCGCAAGGACGGCGGCTTTCCGTACATGAGCGCCCCCACTCGAAACACGCGCGCGGCGAAGTTGATCGTGAAGTAGATCGAGACCGCCAGGAGGGCCATGCTCAACGCCACCTGCCAGGCGGGCGGCTGAATCAGGATGATCCGGGCGAGCATCACCATGGGGCTGAACAGCGGCAGGAGCGAGAGCGTGACGGCGAGCGGGCTGTTCGGGTTCTGAATCAGGAGCATCAGCGTGAGCAGCGGCACGATCAGGGGGAGCGTGATCAGCCCCTGGAGTTGCTGCGCGTCCTGATCGGTGCTGCACATCGCCCCGACCGTCATGAACAGGGCGGAAAACAGCAGGAACCCGAGGACGAAGAAGCCCAGGAAATAGACGAACACGATCGGCGCGATGTGGACGGACGACAGGATCGCCACCACGCCGGTGGCGGCGTAGCGTGCTGACCGCGGCGCCGATCAGCGCCCAGATGGTGAGCTGCGTCAACCCGGCCAGCCCCACCCCGATCAGCTTCCCGGCCATGAAATCGCGCGGGGTCACCGAGCTCAGGATCACTTCCATGATGCGCGTGCCCTTCTCCTCGATGATGCTCTTGGAGATGGTGACGCCCCAGGAGAGGAGCGCCATGTAGAGGATCAACGTGAACGCGAACACGACCCCATAATCGCCCATCACGTTCTTCTTCTCCACGCCGCCCGCGGCGGTCACCTGGCTCATCTCGAGACTGACGGCGGTCGTGAGCGACTTCACGCGCCCGTAGTCCAGCCCCTCCGCGGCGAGGCGCTGCTTGATCACGATGTCGTTGAGCGCGTCCTCGATGCGCGTGAGCACGTTGAAATTCCGCTCGTCGCGCGTGATGTACCCGGCCTTGCCGTCGTCCAGCACGGACGCCGGAATGGTGATGACGATATCGAACACTCCGTTCTGCACATCGCCGACCCGGGCCGTGCGTTCGGCCTCGAACCGGTCGCCCGGCGCCACCCCGACCGTCGACGCGTATTTCGGGCTCCCGTCGTCGAGCGTATCGGTGAGCGCCGCCGCCAGCTCCGCGCCCATGGCACCGGTCTGGTCCAGGATCGCCACCCGGTAGCTCTTGGCCGGCTCCAGCACCGAAAACAACACCGGCACGACGACGAAGACCAGCATCAGCACCGGCACCAGCAGCGTGCTGATGATGAAGCTCTTACGCCGGACGATCTCGGTGTACTCGCGGCGGATGATCCGGGTGGTTTTCATCGCGACGACCCCGAGACGCGCTCGATGAAGATGTCGTTGATCGACGGCTCGGCCACCTCGAAGCGGAGGACGTCGACGCGCGCACGCGCCGCGTCGAGCACGCGCGACGCGCTGGCCCCGTCGCGCAGGCGCAGAAACAGCTCGTTGCCGTGGTCCTGCACGCTCTCGACCTCGGGCAGCGATTTCAGGAAGGAGCCGTCGCCGGACACGCGGATGGAGACTCCATTGTGGCCGTACTGGCGCTTGATCGACGCGAGCGCGCCTTCCAGCACCACGCGCCCGCGGTCGATGAGGCAGATGTGCTCACAGAGCTGGTCGACCTGTTCCATCATGTGGGTTGAGAACACGATGGTGTGTCCGCTGCGGTGATACTCGAGGATGATGTCCTTGATCACGTTGGCGTTGACTGGGTCCAGCCCCGAGAACGGCTCGTCCAGCACCAGCAGCTCCGGCTCGTGAAGCACGGTGGTGATGAACTGGACCTTCTGCTGCATCCCCTTCGACAGCTCCTCGACGCTCTTCATGGCGCGATCCGAAAGCTGCATGCGCTCGAGCCATTCCCCCGCGCGGCGGCGCGCCTCTGCGCGCGCAACCCCGTGGATCTCGCCGAAGAAGGTGAGGACGTCGAGCACGCGCATTTTCTTATACAGCCCCCGCTCCTCGGGCAGGTAGCCGATGTGGTCCACGTTGACATCGGCAAGGTCGTGCCCGAGCACGCGAATCGTGCCCTCGTCGGGCAGCATGATGCGCAGCGCCATGCGGATGGTGGTCGACTTGCCGGCGCCGTTGGGGCCGAGCAGGCCGTAGATCGAGCCGCGCGGCACCGAAAACGAAACGTGATCGACGGCGGCAAGGCTGCCGAACCGTTTGACGACGTCGCGAATCTCGACTACCGGCTCCATCGCTATCGCTCGCGCGCCAGCTCGAAGCGAAGCAGCATCTCGCGCATTTCGACCAGCGCGCGATAGCGATGGCTGGTCCGGTTCTTCTCCGCGGCGGTCATCTCGGCCAGGGTCTTGCGGGAGGCGGCATCCACGAACACGGGGTCGTAGCCGAACCCGTGGGTGCCGCGGGGTGCGAGTGCGATCTCGCCCGGCAGGACGCCGTCGGCGAGCAGGCAATCGGCGCCGCCGGGCGGCACCTCGGAGCCGCGCGCCGCCACCGCGGCCATGCGCTCCGCATCCGCAGGGACGAGTGCCAGCGCCATCACGGTGCGAAAGCGTGCGCCGCGCCGGCCCTCGGCCACGCCGTTCATTTCGCGCAGCAGCCTGGTGCAGTTGTCCGCGTACGATGCCTTCTCCCCCGCGTAGCGGGCCGCGAGCACGCCCGGGGCACCCCCCAGCGCGTCGACCTCGAGCCCGGTGTCGTCGGCCAGCGCGGAGCAGCCGGTGTGCCCCCGCGCCTCGCGTGCCTTCTTGAGCGCGTTTGCTTCGAGCGTGGCGCCGTCTTCGACCGTCGCGGGGGCAGTTGGAAACGCATCCAGAGTCGTGACCTCGACGTCGATATCCGACAGCAGGTCGAGGATTTCGCGCGCCTTGTCCCGATTGTGCGTGGCCAGCACCAGCCTCACGTCCGCCCTCATTTGATCCCGAGCGCCGTGCGCTGCGCTTGGAACAGCGCCGTGCACCCGTTGTGCGCGAGCCGCAGCATCTCGTCGAACTGCACCCGGGTGAACGGCATTCGCTCCGCGGTGCCCTGCACTTCGATGTAGGCACCGCTTTCCGCCATGACCACGTTCAGATCGACGTCGGCGGTCGAGTCCTCATGGTAGGCGAGGTCGAGCGCCGGGCGTCCGTCCAGCATGCCCACGCTCACCGCCGAGACCAGGAAGTTGATGGGACTCTGCTTGAGCTCGAGCGTGCGAATCGCGTCGTAGAGCGCCACGCAGGCGCCGGTGACGGACGCGGTCCGCGTGCCGCCGTCGGCCTCGATGACGTCGCAGTCGACGATGATCGTGTTCTCGCCCAGCATCTCCATCGCCACCGCCGCCCGGCAGCTGCGCCCGATGAGGCGCTGAATCTCGTGCGTGCGCCCGCTGCGCCCGCGCTCCGCCTCGCGCTTGATGCGGTCGCGCGAGCTGCGCGGGAGCATGCCGTATTCGGCCGTGATCCAGCCGCGCCTCTCGCCCATCATCCAGCGCGGGACGCCCGGCTCCAGCGTGGCGCTGCAAATCACCCGCGTCTCGCCGATTTCGATCAGCGCCGAGCCTTCGGCGTGGCGCAGGTACCCGCGCTCGATGCGCACGGGGCGAAGTTGTTCGAGCGAGCGTCCGTCTTTTCGCATTAGCACCTCTTCATGCCATTACGCGGGTCCTGGCGCCGACAGCCCGGGGCGGCTCGTTTCGTCCGCGCCTGCGCACTAGACTCACTCGCCGCCCGGGCACCCGTCGGCGCCACCCGCTCGTGCAGGAGATCCTATAGCACGGAGACCAGTTCGATGTCCGCCACGCGGCGTCCCAGGAATCGCGTGGCGATGTCGCCGAAACTCGGGCTGGTATCGCTCAACACGATGTGGAATTCCCCCGTGCCGGAGGGCGCGGCGATCCCGCGCGCCGCGAGCACGCGCGCCACCTCGCGCGCCGTTTCCACCGCCGAGTCCACCAGCGTGACACCCGCGCCCAACACCCCGGTGATCACCGGCTTGAGAAGCGGATAGTGCGTGCACCCCAGCACGAGCGCGTCGATGTTCGTGCCTTCGTACGGCCGCAGGTACTCCTGGGCGACCAGCCGCGTCACCGGCGTGTCGATCCAGCCTTCCTCGACCAGCGGGACGAACAGCGGGCAGGCCTGCGGAATTACCACCGCGTCGGGCAGCGCGGCGAGGATCTTCGCCTGGTACGCCCCCGACCGGATGGTGCCCGGGGTGCCGATGACGCCGATGCGGCGGCGCCGGGTGGCCGCGACGGCGGCGCGCACGCCGGGTTCGATCACGCCCACGATCGGGACCGGAAACTCGTGCTCGAGCTCGGGAAGCGCCTCCGACGACGCGGTGTTGCACGCGATCACGACCATCTTCACACCCCGGTCGAGGAGGAAGCTGACGTTCTCGCGCGAGAAGCGGCGCACGGTGTCGGCGCTCTTGGTGCCGTAGGGCACGCGCGCCGTGTCGCCAAAATAGACGTACGACTCCGAGGGCAGGTGCCCGAGCAGCTCCTTGAGCACGGTCAGCCCGCCGATCCCGGAATCGAACACGCCGATGGGTTGTTTCGACATGGCTTCCTAACGCCAGTCGCGGACGTAGAACGGCTCGTCCGCGCGAATGTGTCCCGCGATGGTTTCGATCTGCGAGCCGTCGACCAGGATCTGCACCTTCTGCACCTCGGGGAAGTTCTCTCCCACGGTGCGGACGATCGAGGCAACGGTGCAGTACTCGGCCGCGCTGCCCCCGGGGTGCGACGCGACCAACTCGCTCGAGAAATCGAGATACACCGTTCCGCTGTCGGTGTCCACCATCACCGCCAGCAATCGCGTATCGGCAGGGATGGCGCTCAGCGCCTTCGGGTCTTCCGGTCCGGTCAAGAGCGCGTCGACGACCTGGCGGAGCTGCTCGTCGATCCGGTGCCCCACCGCCACCTCCCGGGGCTCGCTCACCAGCACGGGCTCGTCCGCGCCGGCGAAGTACAGCGTCACCGTGCGGCTCCCTTCCGGGACCCGCTCCACCCGCGTCGGCGCCGGCGCCTCCGGCTCCTTCGGGCCCCGGGCCGTGAACCACAGCACCACCCCCAGCACCACCGCCGCCACCACGGCGATCGCGATCAGATGACGGGCGCGCAGTCCGTCATGCCGATCCGGGTGTTCCTCCATCATCGGGTCGAAGGGATCCGACACGCTACCGGTACCTTTCCTGCATGCGGCGAATCGCCTCCACGATCCCCTCCGCCACCCGGCGGTGGAAATCCGGGTCCACCAGCATCCGTTCCTCGGCCGGGTTGGACAGGAAGGCGGTTTCGATCAGCACCGCCGGCATCTTCGCCCCCTGGAGCACGACGAAGTTGGCCTGCTTCACACCGCGGCTCGCCAGCTGCACGCGCGACATCATCTCGCGCTGGATGTACTCCGCGAACGTGCTGCTCTGCGCGATGTACTCGTTTTGAACCAGGTCCCACAGGATGAACTCGACGTCGCCGCGCGGTCCGCCCTCGTCCCCGTTGCCGGCCGCGTTCTCGAACCGCGCCAGCGCGCGGTCGGACTCGCTGCGCGCCGGCGAGAGAAAGTAGGACTCGAACCCGCCGGTGTGGTCGTTGAACCAGCTGTTGCAATGGATGCTGACGAAGAGGTCGGCGCCCGAGGTGTTCGCGATCTCGGTGCGCTCGCGCAACTCCACCAGCCGGTCGTCGTCGCGGGTCATGACCACCTCGAGCTGCAGCTCCTCCTGGATGCGGTCCCGCACCGCGCGGGCGATGGCGAGCGTCACGTCCTTCTCGAACACCCCGCTCGCGCTTTCCTTGCCGACCTCGCGCCCGCCGTGACCGGCGTCGATGCAGATCTTGTCGATCACCAGGCCCGCGCGCTCGCCCGCGGCCTCGTCGACCACTTCGACCCCGCCGGCTTCCGGCTGGCCGCTGCGCTCGAGCACGATGACGAGCTGGGGCGGGGTGTCCACGCGGTCGACCCGCATGCGCCGGACGTCGCGCGAGATGTCGATGGTCACGAACGCGTCGCGCTCGCTCTGCTCGGCGCGCACGCCGGATACCAGGCCGCGTTTTTCGCTCACGCTGAACGCGCGCAGGTCGACGCGGCCGCCGTAGAGCTTCAGGCGGATCAGCCCGGGCGTCCCGCTGTCGACGTGGTAGACCAGCGGCTCGGTGAGGTGGAGCGTGGCGGTGGTGCGGTCGCGCGCGGCGTCGAAGGTGATGCGCGTCACGTTGAACCCGATTCCGCGCACCGTGAGTCGCTTCTCGTCCTCGTTCCACTCGAAGCCGCGGGGGGTGTGCTGCGAGGCGATCTCGAGGATGAACTCGAGCGGGACGAGCACGAGCCCGGCGTCGTAGCGGGCCGCCGCGCGCATCATGACCGGCTCGCCGTCGACCACCACCACCCGGGTGTCGACCGTCAGCACGAAGCGGGCGTGCCCGACGCCGAGCACGATCTTCCGGCTCGACGCGTTCCAGAACTGGGTGGCGCGCAACAGCCGGGCGACGTCGTTGGCGCGCAGGAAGAGGACGCCGTCGTCCCCGGAGAGCTCGGTCGCCGCCACCCGCTCCGAGGGGCGGCCGTCGTCGTATGCCACCTCGATCGTGGTGTCGGCCGCGATGGCGATCGGATGCAGGAGTGCCATGAAGGCTCCCAGCACAATGATGAGGATGGACCGTTTCATGCGTCGAATTCGGACGATAGCAGACGCTTTCCGGCCCCGGAACACTTTGTTTGCGGCACGCGAGCGGGTGTGCGACCGACGGGACGCCGCGGGCGTCGGCGCAGCCGAGGGCTAGTTCGTCCGGCACGGACGAAACGAGCCGCCCCGGGCTGTCGGCGACACCCGCTCGTGCTCTCAGCGGGAGCGCTTCAGCGCGCGGTCGACGTCGCGTTTCGCCTCGCGCTCGGCGATGGTTGCCCGCTTGTCGTAGAGCTTCTTGCCTTTGGCGAGCCCGAGTTCCACCTTCGCGATCCCGCGCTCCGTGAAATAGAGCTTCAGCGCCACAAGTGTCATGCCCTTCTCGTTCACCTTGCCGATGAGCTTGCGGATCTCTGCGCGGTTCATGAGGAGCTTCCGGTCCCGATCGGGGTCGAGCGTGCGGTCGGAGGTATGCGAATAGGGGCTGATGTGGAGGCCCCGCAGGACCACCTCACCCTGAAGAATCAGCGCGAACGAATCCCGCAGGTTCGCCCTCCCCTCGCGCAGCGATTTCACCTCCGTGCCGCGGAGCGCGATCCCCGCTTCGACGGTTTCCTCGATCGCGAAATCGTGGCGCGCCTTCTTGTTCTGGACGATGATTTTCATTGGGTCCGCAGAAGCCTACGTGCCGGCGGCGACGGATGCAACCATCATCTAAGTAACAAGTTATGATTTACCTAATCTTGTGCGACATACCAGTATCAGAGCGGGGCGCCAGGACGGGCATATCCATGTAACGTAAAGTAATACATTATGTTAACAGAGCGTTGTTCGCGCTGTACGAGGGACCGGTCTTTCGTTGACTTTTCCCCTGTCATCGACTAGTGTGCCCTCCGAGGCGTCGATGAGGGAATGGCTATCCTTGGTCGCCGTCCTCTTACTGCCAAGCCTGCTGGAGTTTTTTCAACGGGCCGAAGTGGTGGAACTGGTAGACGCGCTGCGTTCAGGGCGCAGTGAGGGTAACCTCGTGGGGGTTCGACTCCCCCCTTCGGCACCATGAAATCGCGATAGTAGGTCGACCCTTCGGTCCTGCACCAACCGGGACCGAAGGGTCTTTCTTTTCCTCCGGCGATCGCACATGACATGACGCGCGTGTTGATGGCGGAAGCAACCGACTACCGCAGCACGGCCCGCGTGGGGTCGCACGCGATCGCGCGCGCGTTCCTCGCCGAGGGCGCCGAGGTGTGCTGGATCGGGACGCCGCTCTATCCCACCACGCTCGCGCGCTCGCACCCGGATACCCAGACCCGGCGTCGCGTCGAGATCTGGAAGCGCGGCGGCGAAATCACCGACGAGCGTGTCACCGAGTACTATCCCCTCACCGTGCTGCCGGTGGTGAACCGGCCGTTTTTCCGATCCCGGTTCGCGGCCGTGAACACCCTGCGCGCGACGATTCCCCCGGTCGGACACGTGATCCGGCGGCACGGATTCGCCGCTCCCGACCTGCTCTGGCTTTCCGCGAGCCGATTCTCGTACCCGATGATGTCACTGGTGAGGGCGCGCCGGCGCGCATACCGGATGTCCGACGACTGGGCCTCCTTCCCGGACGTTCCGCGCGCGCTGATCGATCTCGAAGCACGCATCATCGATTCCGTCGACGCCGTGTTCGTCACTGCCCACGTCCTCGCCGAACGGGTGCGGGCGCGGCGCCCGGACGTCGTGTACCTGCCCAACGGGGTCGACGAGGCTTTCTTCTCCACTCCCGCGGCAGAGGACGAGATCGTGCGGCGGTTTCCGAGGCCCCGGATCGTCTTTGTCGGGACCCTCGGGAACTGGGTCGACCTCGACGCGGTGGCGGCGACCGCGCGGCGCCTGCCGCACGCGTCGGTGGTGCTCGTCGGCCCCGGCGAGCGGGCCGGCGGCGATCGCCTCCCCGCGAACGTTCACCGCACCGGCCCGGTCGAATACGAACGCCTGCCCGCGGTCCTGCACGCCTGCGACGTCGGCATCATCCCGTTCCGGCGCGTGCCCCGCACCGAGGCCGCCAGCTCGAACAAGCTCTTCCAGTACCTGGCGGCCGGAATCCCGGTGGTCGCCTCGCGCACCCACGAGTTCGAGCGCACCGGCGCTCCCGCGACGCTGTGCGACACCGCCGACGCCTTCGCGGAGGCGGTGGCGGATGCGCTCGAGCATCCCGACGCGGGGCGTTCGGAGCGCATCGCGTTCGCGCGAGCGCACACCTGGGAGACGCGCTTCGAGCTGGTGAAGCGCGCGCTGGGGCTTTGAAAGCGATGCCGGCGGCCACGCGCGTGCTGATCGGCGACGCCGCCACCTACGGCGATCCCGCCCGCGTCGCCTCGCACGCGTTCGCGCGCGCGTTCCTCGACGACGGCGCCCGCCTGTGCTGGATCGGATCGCCGCTCGATGCCGCCACCCTGATGCGGCCGCGAGACGAGCAGACGCGCCATCGTATCCGCGTGTGGCAGCGCGGCGGTGACCACCCCGACGAGCGCGCGACGGAGTACTATCCGCTCACGCTGCTTCCGATCGCCGACCGTCCCGGGTTCCGCACACACTTTGTGGTCCGCCACACGCTCCGGGCCACGCTGCCGCGCATGGACACCGTGATCCGCCGGCTGGGTTTTGACGAGCCCGAGGTGCTGTGGCTCTCGACCAGCCGCTTCGCGCATGCGCTCTTTCCCATGCGGGCGCGGGTTCGCGCCTGCCGCGTCTCCGACGACTGGGCGCACCACGGCCAGGTGCCGCCCGCGCTCGTCGCCGCCCACGATGAGATGGTGGACGCCGCGGACCTCGTGTTCGTAACCTCGCGGGGCTTGAAAACGAAACTGCGAGCGCGACGGCCCGATGCGATCTACCTGCCCAACGGGGTCGCCGAGCGCTTCTTTGCGAGCCCCGGCCCCGAGCCGGACCTGCTCTCGCGCTTTCCGCACCCGCGCGTCGTCGTCGTGGGCAGGCTCGACGCGTGGGTCGATTTCGACACCATCGCGCGCGTGGGCGAACGAATCCCGGGCGCGTCGGTGCTGGTCGTCGGCCCGGGGCGGCCGGCCGCGCGTTCGTACCCCGCCAATGTCTATTTTACCGGTCCGTTTCCGTACGATGATCTGCCCGCGCTGCTCGGCGCGTGCGATGTCGGCCTCGTTCCCTTCGTGCCGAGCGAGCTCACGCATGGGGTGAGTCCACTCAAGCTCTTCGAGTACCTGGCGAGCGGACTGCCGGTGGTGGCCACCCGCCTCGACGAGATCGAAGCGTCGTCGCCGCCCGCGCTCCTGTGCGACGCGCCCGGCGCCTTCGCGGACGCGGTGGCGTCGGTGCTCGACGGTGACCCGGCGGGCCGGACCGCCCGCGTCGCCTTCGCGCGCGAGCACACCTGGGCGAAACGGTTCGGCGTGGTCAAAGAAGCGCTCGCCGCGCGGGGGGTGGCATGACGACGGCGCGCCGGTTCGAGGTCGCGTTTCCACTGGCGGGGTTCAACCCGTCGGGCGGCGTGCGCATGCTGATCCACGTGGCGAACGCGCTCGCCGCGCGCGGGGTGGCCGTCGCCGTGTCGGTTCCCCGGCGCGCTGCGTCCCCCCCCATTCCCCTGCACCGCGGCGTCACCCTGCTCGTGCGCCGCTCGGGCGGCGGCATCGGCGCCCGTCTCGCGTTCCTGACCGGGCTGCCACGCGCCGACGTGCAGGTGGCGAGCGGGTACCAGACGCCGGTACTGATCGGCCTCGGGACGCGCTTGCAACGCGAAAAGCCGCGCCTCGTCTATCTCATCCAGGGGGATGAACCGACGTCCCACATCCGCTATGGCGCGCGACCCGCGTGGGTCAAGGCGGTCCTGCGCGCGGTGGCGCGGGCGGGCTACCGCGTGCCGGCCACTCGGATCGCGGTCAGCCGATTCGTGGCGCAGCGCGTGGGGGAACGCCGGATTCACCGCGTGATCGTGCCGGGCATCGAGCCCGCGTTGCTTCGCCCGCTCGAACGCCGGCCGCCAGCGGACGCCCTCATCCGCGTCGGTGTGCTCTCGCACCCCGCGCCCGTCAAGGCAACGGACGTCGCGCTGGATGCGTTTGCGCGGCTGCGCGACGACGCCCGCCTGCGCTTCGTGGTGTTCGACGGCGCGCACGCGAGCGCGAGCCCGCCGTTCGTGGAGCGCTTCTCGGAACTCGTCGCCGTGCCGGAGCTGGCGCGCGACGTCGACGCGTTCTACTCACTCTGCGACATCTTCGTGTATCCATCCCGGGTCGAGGGGTTCGGCCTGCCGCCGCTCGAGGCCATGGCCCGCGGCGCGGCGGTCGTTGTGAGCGACTGCGGCGGGGTGCGCGAGTACGCGGACCCGGAACGAAACTGCCTCGTGGTTCCTCCCGGCGACGCGGCGGCGATCGCGGCGGCGATACGACGGCTGGCGGATCCGGAGCTGCGAGCGCGCCTGGCGCGCGCCGGGCGGGAGACCGCCGAGCGCTTCCCGGTCGAGACCTTCGCCCGCGCGTGCGCGGACGAGATCCAGCGCGTCCTTGCGGACGCCACGGGCCGAAATCCTGATTGAACGCAACGCGGGTTCTGGTCGATGATCCGCCCCATGCAACGCCGACCATCACTCTATCGACGCACCCGCGTGTCGCTGTGCGCCCTCGGCGTGCTGGCGTGTGGCTGCTCGCCGGCGAAGTTCTCGGTCGGCCACGTGATGGTCCCGGTGCTGGACAACGCGCGCGACGCCGCCATGGCCTCGGACGACCTGCGCACGTTTCAGGACGGCGCCGCCGCCAACCTCTTTCTGCTCGAAGGCCTGATCGAGACCGACCCCGGCAACGACGCGCTGCGGCTCAACGCCGCGATGCTCTACTTCAGTTACGCGTTCTCGACCCAGGAGGCAACCGACCCGGGGTACGCGTCGATTCTCTACCTGAAGGGCGTGTCGCACGGACGCGCGGTACTCAAGAAGAACAAGAAGTTCGAGAGCGACTTCGGCGTGCCCTTCGAGGCGTTCGAGAAGACGCTGCCGGCGCTGCGCAAGCGGGACGTCCCCGCCGCGGTGTGGACGGCGGCCAACTGGGCGCAGTTCATCAGCCTGCACCTCGACTCCACCGCCGTGCTTGCGCGACATTCCGAAGGTCACCGCACTCCTGGAGCGTGCCGCGGAGCTCGACGGTTCCTTCTTCGAAGGACTCCCCTACGTGATGATCGGGAGCCTGCACGCGTTCCGGCCGCCGATGTTCGGGGGCAGCCCGGAGAAGTCGCTCGTCGAACTTCGAAGCGGCGTTCGCGGTCGGGGGCGATTCGTTCCTTTTGTCGAAGTATTTCTACGCCCGTTACTATCTCTATCGCATCCAGGACGGCGACGAGTTTCGGCGTGTGCTGCAGGGAATCCTCGACGCGCCGGACGCGTCGGATAATCCGTTCCGCCTGCTCAACCTGATCGCCCGCAAGCGATCCGCAACCCTGCTGGGAGAAGCCGATGACCTGTTTTAGAGCAATCGCGGTCACGCTCGCGTTGGCGGCGCTGATCCCGTCGACCGCAGTCGCGCAGAAGCAGCCGAAGGCGCTGGTCGAGATCAAGTTCGCCACCCTCGCCCCCGACGGCAGCACCTGGATGAAGACCATGCGCGCGCTCGACCAGGACGTTCGCGCGCGCACCGACAACCGCGTCGGGTTCAAGTTCTTTCCGGGCGGCGTGCAGGGCGACGAGAAGGACGTCATCCGCAAGATGCGCAACGGCCAGATCCACGGCGCCGGGTTCACCGGCTTCGGGCTCGGCGCCATCGTCCCGGAGACCCGCGTGCTCGAGCTCCCCTTCATGTTCGAGACGCTCGACGAGCTCGACTACGTGCGCTCGCAGACCACCGACTACTACCAGAAGTCGTTCGCGGAGAAGGGCTACGACCTCCTCGGGTGGACCGACGTGGGCTTCGTCTACCTGTTCACCCGGATGCCGGTACGCGCGCCGGCCGACATGCCGCAGGCGAAGTGGTGGATCTGGTCCGGGGATCAGCTCGCCGAGATATTCTACCGCGCATTCCGGATCACCCCGATCCCCCTCGCCGCTCCCGACGTGCTGACGTCGCTCCAGACGGGCGTCGTGGACGCGGTGTACGCCTCGCCGCTGGCGTGCGTGGCGCTCCAGTGGGTGACGCGCGTCAAGTTCATGTCCGACGCGCCGGTGACGCACGGAATCAGCGCGGTGGTGGTCACCGACAAGTCGCTGGCCGGCGTGAGCGCCGCCGACCTTGCCGTGCTCAATGAGCTCACCCGGAAGCACCTGGCCGACCTCACCTCCAAGACGAGGACCCAGAACGTCGAGGCGATGGCGGAAATCAAGAAGGAGGGGGTGCAGCTCGTCACTGTCGACGCGGCGGCGCGCAAGGAATTCACGGAACGCGGTCGCGCCGCGTGGAGCGACGGGGTGGGAACCCTGTACTCGAAGGAGCTTCTCGACCGCGTGACCACCCTCCTCGCCGACTACCGGGCGACCCACGGTTCCCACTGATGGTGCGTTCGTCTGTGAACGCCCCCCTTCTTTTCGCCGTCGCGGGATTCGTATTCATCGCCGTGGCCGCCGCTGCGCGCGCGGCCCTCGAGCGGCAGCGAACAGGCGCGAAAGCTGTTTCAACTCGCCGGCCGGCTGGAAGTCGGAACCGTGGCGCTCTTGCTCGGGACACTCGTCGTGCTCGGCGCCCTCCAGATTCTGCTCCGCAACGCGTTCCACTCGGGCCTCCTGTGGGCCGACCCCCTGATGCGTCACATCGTGCTGTGGCTGGGCGCGATGGGCGCCGCACTCGCGTCCGCGCACATGCGTCACATCACGGTCGACGCGCTCTCGCGCCTCCTGCCCGCGTGGTGGAGGCCCGCGCGCCGCGTGGTCGTATACGGCAGTACCGCCGTCGTCGCGTACCTGCTCGCCGTCGCGGCCGTGCGCCTGGTGGTCGACGAGCGCGGCTTCGGCGACGTGGCGTTTCTCGGCATCGAGACCTGGGTGATGCAGTTGATCCTGCCGGGGTGTTTCGCGCTGATCGCGTACCGTTCGTTGCTCGCGATCTTCCTCCGGTGGGAACCGGCCGAAGCCGGCGCGGAGGCCTGACGTGCTCGCCCTCTTCGGGCTCCTGCTGGCGGTGCTGGCGTTGTGCGGCCTACCGCTGTTCGCGGTGTTCGGCGCGCTGGCGCTGGCACTCTTCTACACCGCCCAGATCGACATCTCGTCGGTCGCGGTGTCCATGTACTCGATCGCCGGTTCGCCGCTCCTGGTCGCGATCCCGCTGTTCACATTCGCCGGCTACCTCTTCGCCCACAGCAAGACGCCGGACCGGCTCGTGCGCCTCTCGCGCGCGTTCTTTCCCGGGGGCCTCGCGGTGGTCGCGCTGGTCGCGTGCGCGGTATTCACCGCGTTCACCGGCGCGTCGGGGATCACCATCGTCGCCATGGGTGGACTGCTCCTGCCCGCGCTCCTCGCCGACGGCTACGACCGGCGCTTCAGCCTGGGGCTGGTGACGTCGTCCGGGAGCCTGGGGCTCCTGTTCCCGCCCAGCCTGCCGCTGATCATCTACGGCTACGTGGCCGAGGTGCAGATCGACAAGCTGTTCGTGGCCGGCATCCTCCCGGGAGTTCTGCTGGTCGCGCTGCTCGCGGGATACGGAATCTACCGCGGCCGTCGTGACGGGGTTCGCGGGCAGAAACTTTCCGCACGCGAGGCGCGCTCCGCGCTCAGGGCCGCCGCGTGGGAAGTCCCGCTTCCGTTCATCATTCTGGGCGGAATCTACGGCGGTGTCATCACGGTCATGGAAGCGGCGGCGATCACCGCTCTCTATGCACTGGTAGTCGAGGTGTTTGTGTACCGGGATATTCCGGTGCGCCGGCTGCCCGCCATCGTCGCCGAGAGCACCATGCTCGTGGGAGGCATCCTGGCCATCATCATGTGCTCGTTCGGCTTCGTCAATTATCTGATCGACGCCGAAGTGCCAATGAAGATTCTGGAGTGGATGCAGCAATATATCACCAGCAAGTACACGTTTCTCCTTATTCTCAATGTGTTCCTGCTGATCGTGGGCTGTCTCATGGACATCTTCTCGGCGCTGATCGTCGTGGTGCCGCTCATCGCCCCGGTCGCGCACGGCTTCGGCGTCGACCCAGTGCATCTCGGCATCGTCTTTCTCACCAACCTCGAGATCGGCTACCTCACCCCGCCCGTGGGTTTGAATTTGTTCATATCGTCGTTTCGGTTCCGGGAGCCCGTGCTCACACTCTACGGGGCGAGCGTTCCGTTTCTGCTCCTGATGCTGCTGGCGCTCGTCGTCATCACCTACGCGCCGGCGTTGAGTCTCGCGCTGGTGAACCTCATCGCCACCTGACCGCGGCCCCGGGACGCGGACCCGGACGAAAAAAACGGGCGCGAAGCTCGCCGCCTCGCGCCCGTTCCCTGCACTATGACGAGATCAATTCCTTACGCCTTCGGTTCAAGCGCTCCCTTGTAGATCAGCGCCGCCAGCACCGAGCCGGCAATCGGCCCCACCCAGTACACCCACGCGTTGGCGAGTCCGCCGCCCATCAGAGCCGGACCGAGGTACCGGGCGGGATTGATCGCGCCGCCGGAGATCGGGCCACCCGCGAGAATACCCATGCAAATCGTGAGCCCGATGAACAGGCCGCCGACCTTCGGCGCGCGCGCGTCGATTGCAGTCCCGTAGACCACGAACATGAGGAAGAAGGTGAGCACGGCCTCCATCACCAGCGCCTGCATGACGGTGACGCCAGCCCCGGGACCGGGCGTTCCCATGTTGACCGCGTCGAGCGTCACGGCGGGCACCGCCATCTTGATCAGCCCGGCGGCCACGATCGCGCCCAGGCACTGGGAGACGATATAGCCCAGTGCACTTGCCGGCTTGATCTTCCCCGCCGCCAGCGCGCCGCAGGTGACCGCGGGGTTGAGGTGGCCCCCGCTGGTCGCCGCGGTGGCGCTGACCATCACCGCGATGGCCAGACCGTGCGCGAGCGCAATACCCGTCAACCCCAGCGCGCCGCCGGTCGCCTGGTTGGCGGCGATGGAGCCGACGCCAATGAAAATCAGCGTGAACGTGCCGACGAACTCAGCCACATACTTGTTCATGGCAACCTCCTCGTGAACGTGGAGAATAGACGCGCACGCCCCGATTGCGTCAAGAAAATCCGCACGACTGAAAATGGCATGCTAGGCCGGGAAGAAAACGCGCTCGACGTCGTCGAGCATGCGCACGAGGGCGAACTTCTCGCGGGCGACCCGCGCACCTGCGTCTCCCATCGCGCGCGCCGCCTCCGGATTCGCCAGGACGAAGCGAATCGCGTTGGCGATCGCGCCGGAGTCGCCCACCGGGTGAAGGATTCCGGTGACGCCGTCTTCGACGATCTCGGGAATGCTGCTCACGTTGGAGGCGATGGTCGGAATTCCGACCGCCATCGCTTCGACCAGCACGTAGCCGAAGCCCTCCACCCGCGAGGGCAGGATCAACGCGTCGGCGCCCGCCAGGATCTCCGGCACGTCGGCGCGAAATCCGAGCATGAGGATGGACGAATCGAGTCCGCGCTCGTGGATCGCCTTCTCCAGCGCGGCGCGATCCTCGCCGTCACCGACGAAGAGAATGCGCGCGGCCGGAAACTCCTGGAGCACGTGCGGAGCCGCTTCGATGACGACGCGCTGCTGCTTGCGCTCGTCGAGCTCGCCGACCAGGGCGATGATCGGCGCGTCGGCAGGGGCTCCGACCGCCGTGCGCAGCTTGCGCCGCAACTCGTCGCGGCGGGCAGCCAGCGCCGCATACGCGTCGGCGTCGATACCGTTGTAGACGACGACGGCCCGGTCGGGCGTAAACCAGGGGGCGTCGCGAAGCATGGAGCGCTTGGTCGCCTCCGAGTTCACGATCACCCGATCGACGTCGAACAGGTAGACCAGGCGGTAGCGGCGCTTGTCCTTCAGGGGAAAGCCGCTCCCCCGGCGCGGAATCAGGCGCGGGCGCGCCGGCCGGGGAGGCAGCGCGCGCGACGCGCGAATGGCCGCCGCTGCCAGGCGAATCTCACGGTCGCGGTTGGGGCAGACCACGTGGGGTTGAAAACGGCGCACGACCGTGGCAAGCTGGGCGATGGCGAGCGGGTCGACGTCGCCGCGCATCTCCACCGAGATGAGCGGGATGCGCCGCACCGGGGCCCTCGCAGCCAGGACACTCCCGGGTCGCGCCACCAGGCGCACGTCGTGACCGCGCTCGCGAAGGCCGGCGGCGGTGTCCAGCATCCAGCGCTCTCCCCCGCCGTAACGGCGGAGCGAGGAGACGAACAGGATCCGCTTCGGTTCCATCGACAGGGTGTTTCCAGCGCGCGCGGCACCTTGCGATAGCAGAACGCAGGGTCGCCTCGCACAAGCCGGTAGTGTAGCCCCGCCCCGGCGCCGCGGCCAGCGATATTGTGCCCCCACCGCCCCCGACGGGGAAGCATGCGCCGCGTTGCGCCCCGACGCGCGCATGCCGCCGCGCCCGCCCCGGCGCGGCACATCGGTTGCACGAACCGTGGAGATTCACCATGCGGATTCGTTCAACAACGGTGCTGTGGATGGCCCTCGTGGCCGCGCTGGGCGCGTGCTCGCAGTCGGCGGGCCCGGAGCCCGGTCCCTCGGGCGGTTGCGTGACCGACCTCTCGTGCGCGTTCAGCCAGGAGTGCGACGGCACGGGGTGCGGTCCGATGGAGCCGGGGCTGTATCCGCACATCCAGACCGCGTCGGCGCTGTTTCGCCCCTACGTCGACAACAGTGAGCTCGCGTGGCGCGCGAGCCACTACGACCTGTTGATCGGCCAGGCGAGGGCGGACGAGATTCGCGCCTTCAACCCCCGCGCGCGAATATTCGACTACATTAACACGCGCTACCTGGTGATGGACGTCGCCGCCTACGTGTGGGCGCAGGCACACGGGTACGACAACGAGGACTTCTATCTCCATTACAAGGAAGACACCGCGGTGCCCACCTGGGAGAGTACGGTGCTCGTGCCGGGATTCCCGCCCGGCATCGTGCCCGGCTACAACCCCGGCGGCGGCGGCAACCCCGCGTCTGCGACCACGCGCCCCCAGTCCCGCGTTCCCGGGTTCGCATCCGCTTCCGGCACATCGACGCCGTGGTACCTCGCGAACGTCGACCACCCCGGCTACCGGCGGTTCCTGCGCGACCACGTCGAAGGCCTGATCGACGGGACCTACTGGTTCACCGGATTCGCGACCGGGCCGATCGACGGAGTTCTCTGCGACAACGCGATTTTCTACTCGGCGTTCAACGAAGGCGTCATCGAGCACTCGACCGAGTACTACGGCACGCCGATGACCGACAACCACCCCTACCCGGTGGCCTACGAGACGCTGTACCCGGAGCTGGCCCAGGGTGTGCTCGACCAGACCGGGCGCACGGCCGACCTCATGCCCAACTACGGGCACGTGTTCTTCCTGAATTATCCCAACCGGTCCGCCATCGGCGTGCAGGCGACGACGCCGTGGATCTGGGGCGAGGTGTGGGTGACGTACACCGGCGTGTGGTCGCCGACGACCGGGGGCAACCGCTGCATCACCTACGAGTACGACTACGTGAACGCCGTGAGCAAGATCGTCGAGCAGACGCGGGCGGGCGGGCGCCGCATCCTGGGCGCGCGCGACCTCGCGAGCGGCACGGCGGGAACCGACCGCGGCAAGCTGTTCACGCTCGGGCTCTACTACCTGGTCCACAACTCGCACACGTACTACATGTACGAAACCGTCGGCGGCCACCAGTACGCCACCCCGATCGCGAACTGGGCGTGGAATTCCGCCGTGACCTACGACGTCGGTCAGCCCGACGTGATTCCCAACGGCGCGGTGGACTTCCAGGGACACGCGAACACGAAGGAGCACTACGTCTTCGCAACCGGAAGCGACCCGTACAACTCAGCGCTGACCTACCGCGTGCTCGCCCGGCGCTTCACCAACGCGCTGGTGCTGGTCAAGATGCTGCCCAACGGTTCCGTCACCGACGACCGCAGCCTCACGACGCACGCGCTGGGCGGCTCTTACGCGGTGCTCAACGCGGACGGATCCCTCGGCGCCGTCGTCACGCACGCGCAAATTCGCAACAACGAAGCGCTGATCCTGATTTCCCTCGACTGATCCACGAGAGAGGCCCGACGGTCATCGTTCGCCCCCTTTGACGTTGACCGCGGCGCCGGACCGCGCGTACACTTCGCGTGCCGCTCCGTCAGGTCGACCACTTATTTCCGTATGGAAAACCTCATCCGGTGGTCCCGGCTTCGCCTGCTCCGAACAACGCTTCTGGTCGCCTGTCTTTCGTGCGCCCACCTCGAAACGGTCGAGCGAAAGAACTACGAGCCCGGCGAATTCTACATGGTTCCGCAGCTGGATACGGCCAACCTGTCCCACTCGTCGCCGTTTCTGAAGGTCCACATGCGCAACGGGGACGTCTACATTCTCGAGCGCTGGTCGGTGGCCGAACTCATCGTGACCGGATACGGCTGCCGGCTCGACGCGGTGCGCGACACGGTGGCAATGGGCGATTTCGTGGTGGGCGTCGATTCCGTCGCCATCATTGAGACCAACGTCGTGTCGGGAGCGTCCGCCGTCGCCCCGCTTGCATTCATGACCGGTGTCACGGCCGGGGTGGGGGCGTTATGCCTTACCAATCCCAAGGCCTGCTTCGGCTCGTGCCCGACATTCTATCTTCCCGACGAGGATCGGGACCGACCGCGTGCCGAAGGCTTCTCGTCCAGCATCACTCCGTCGCTGGAGGCCGCCGACGTCGATGACCTGCGCCGCGTCGCCGGCTCGGGGGAGCGGGTCGACCTCGAGATGCGCAACGAAGCGCTCGAAACCCACGTGGTCCGCCACGCCGACGTGATCGCGGTGCCCCGGGCGCCGGGCCACCGCACGCTGGCGGACGCGGCCGGGCGGTTTTGGAACGCGGCGGCCTTCGCAACCCCCACCGCCGCTCGCGGTCCGGAAGGCGATTGCCTCGAACTGGTCGCGCGTCTGGACGGACGCGAACGGCGAAGCGACACCGACTCGACCAACCTCGGCGCGCACGAACTCGTGGTGCTCGAGTTCGCCGGCCTCGAACCGGGCCGCTACGGAGCGGTGATCGGCTGCCGTCAGAGTCTCCTGACGACATTCCTGCTCTATCAGACCTACGCATACATGGGACGCGCCGCGGGGTACTGGATCGCCGAGATCGAACGAGGGCACATCCAGATGTCGGCAGAACTCATCGCGCGTCTCGCCGGGTGCATCGAGGTTCGCGTGGAGGACGGGCACGGTGTCTCGACCGACGCCGGCGAGGTCTGCGAGTTCGGCCCGATCGCCACCGACGTGCACGTGGTCCCCATCGCAGGGGAGATCGGCGAATCGGTGCGGGTCACACTCGACATGACGCGCGGCAACTGGCGCCTCGACTGGGTCGGCCTCGCTCGCCTGGAAGAGAGCGCAGCCCCCGTTCGCATCCGCCCCGAGGCGGTATGGAACGCGGGCGAAAAGGATTCCGACGCGCTGGACGCGCTCCTCGACCCCGCGCGCGCGTTCACGACGCTGCCGGGAGACCGCGTCTCGCTGACCTACCGGATGCCGGGCGGCAACGACGAGTTCGACCTGTTCCTGGAAACCCGGGGTTACTACCTCGAATGGATCCGCGAGGAATGGGTGGCCGATGAGAGTCCCACGCTCTTGATGGAGATGTTCATGATGCCCGACCAGGCGCTGGTGCGGCTTGCGCCCGCTTTCAAACGCGTCGAGGGGCGCATGGAGGAGCAGTTCTGGAGCAGTCGCTATGCGAAGCCGTAGCGCGCGCGCGACGCGCGACGCCGTCCTCCTGGCACTCGCGGTCACACTCGGCGCATGCGCGAGCACGCCGGCGCCGCGGGGGTGGCTGCCGGATGCGCGCCAGTCTCAGCGGGACGCGCACGGCGCGTGGGTGAATGTCGAGTACAGCGACTGGACCCAAAACGTCCACGCGGTGTGGGGCGAGCTGATCGCGTCGCACGACGACTCGCTGTTTGTGGCCACGCTGCAGGGTCTTCGCGGGGTTGCGTGGACGGATGTCACGCGCGGCGTCATCGTGACCTACGACCCCAGGGCAGATGCTGCCACGGGCTGGGCCATGATGGGTGTACTCGGCAGCCTGACCAACGGCTGGTTTTTCGTCTTCACTGGACCGGCGTGGATGATCATCGGCGCGTCGACCACTCACTCTCTCGTTCGCGACGCGACGATCAAGGTGCCACAAAAAGAACCGGACATGGACTCTATCGCCATGTACGCCCGCTTCCCCCAGGGGCTTCCCGAGGGCGTCGACAGGTCCAGACTCAAGCTCGCAGCACCGCCGGAAGAGGAGCCCAAGCGCCCGCCCTCCGGCTATCCCACCCGGCCCACGGCCCAGACTCGCGCCGACGTGCGCTCGTTCGAGTACGAGCCGGTTCGAAGGGTCGGGGGCGGGGTCACGGCGTGGACCGGGCTGCAAACCGACGGCACTCTGTGGGCCGTCGGCGTCTGCCCGCGCGTCCTCGGGAGTCTGTTCGTGACCGGTACCTATGGCCGAACCCACGGCGATTTCGCGACCCTCACGGACTGGACAACGGGCTTGCGCCTCGGTCGCAAGTACTTCTTCGGCGCAAAGTACATACACAGTTCGAGCGACGCGGGTGGCGCAAAAGGATGGGGTGCCTACGGCGGTATCTTGAGCGATCCCCACAAGGGATTGTCCGTCGGCGCCACGTTTGGCTACGACATCCGGGAATTCGAGTTGACGCCTGCCCGCCAGGTCCCGACGCGGGACCTCGCGTGGCTCGCGCTGATGCTGCAGCTCACCCCCTCCGCGCTGAAGGGGCGCAGCAGCGACGAGAAGCGATGACTATCAGCTGTCCGGCGAGCCCTTGTCGAAGCGCCGCATCACGAGGTAGGTGGTGTCGTCGATCTGGTTCGCGGCGCCGACAAACGCGCGCGCCGACGCGTAGAGCGCGGTGCACAGGCGGTAGGGCTTCAGGTCCAGATTCGCGCGCACGGACTCGATGAAGCGCTCCTCGCCGTACTCCTCCTCGGCCGCGTTCTGCGCCTCGGTCGCGCCGTCGGTGTAGCAGACGAGCACTTCGTCGGTGATGCGCAAACGCCCTTCGGTCCACTCGCCGTCGGGAAGAATGCCGAGCACGGTCCCGCCCGATTCGAGCCGGCGGAACGACCCGTCGGGCGACATCAGGATCGGCGAGTTGTGCCCCGCGTTGCAGTAGCTCAATTCGCCGCTGTCGGGGTCGAGCACGCCGATGAACGCGGTCACGAAGTCCTGCGGGCGCACGGTTTCGAGCAGAATCTGATTCGCGCGCAGCACGATCTGCCGTGCGCTGGTCATGTACGGGGCGACCGTTCGCAGCGTGGCGCGGAAGCCGGCCATGATGAGCGAGGCCGGCACGCCCTTGCCCGCGACGTCCGCGATCGCGAACGCGACCAGGCGGTTCATGGACGGAAAGAAGTCGTAGTAGTCGCCGCTCACCTCGAACGACGGATAGTTGGCGCCCGCGATTCGGAACGCTCCCGAAATCAGCGATTTCTTGGGCGTGAAGAACTCCTGCACGGTGCGCGCAATGCGCAGCTCCTCTTCGAGCTCGAGCTTCACCTTGCGCTCCTCGATCAGATAGGCGCGGTCGATCGCAACCGCCGCCTGCGCGGCGAAGGCCTCCAGGAGGCGCAGGTCGTTCTCGGAGTAGGCGTCGAGTCGGTCGTTCTCGAGGTTGAAGAGCCCCAGCAGGCGGCCGCGCAGCATCATCGGCGCCACCATCTCGGAGCGCGTGCGGGCACGAACGTTGGCGTAGTGGGAATCGGCACGCACGTCGGGCACGATCACGCCCTGCTTCGTCCTGGCCACCACGCCCACGATTCCCTCGTCGGACTTGACCCGGATCCTGTCCTGCGCCCCCTGCGGATAACCGGTGTGGGCCACGCTGGCGATGGTGTCGGTCTTGCGCTCGTAGAGAAAGATGGACGCCGCGTCGTAGGGAACGAGCTTCTTGAGGTTGTCCAGAATCCGGTCCAGAGCCTCGGCGCGGGTCATGGACTTGCCCACGTCGGCGCTCACTTCGGCCAGGAGCTGGTACTCGAGCCGGCGCCGCTGCGCCTGGTCGCGCAGGCGCGCGTTCGCCACCGCCACCGCCACGTGCTCGCCCAGCGGCGTCAAGAGCGCCAGGTCGTCCTCGGTGAAGGGCTCCTCGTTCTTGCGATTGACGACTTCGAGGATCCCGCGCACCAGCCCGCGCCGGGTCAGCGGGATCGCGATCAGCGAGGTCACCTTGAGGCCGAGCTTCCTGGCGATGACCGGGGCCACCTCGGAGTGGCGCACGTCGTTCAATATGATCGGCTCGCGCCGTTCCCACGTGCGGCCCATAACGCCCGCCCCGCGCGCGATCACAGCGCCGCGCACCTCGTCGTCGGCCACGCCGATCGCGCGCTCGAATACCATGCGCTCGCGGTCGTCAAGGACGGCGAGCAGCACGGCCTCTGCGCGCAGCGCCGTCTTGACGATCTTCAGCAGGCTCTTCAGGAGCTCGCCGAATTCGACGTTGGCGTTGAGCGTACGGCTCGCGGCGGAGAGAAGCTCGATCTCTCTCGCCTTCGCGATCAAGAGCTGACGTTCGGTGGTCAATTCAGGCTCCGGGACGAGGTGTAGAAGTTCCATGGTTCTATGACTAATGCCGATGTGTCAAGACGAGAGTAAGGCCAGGGAAAGGGACGGAGAGGAAAAGCAGGGAGCATGCCAGAGCGAACGTGGCGGCGGATGCGGACCACGCGCGCCTCGGAGGGTGGGGTTACGCCACTGGAGAAATGGAGCGAATGCGTTCCGCGATTGCAAAAAACGCCTTCGCAACCGGAGCGTCGGGGTCGTGTTTCACGATCGGGTCGCCTTCGTCGCCGACGCGGCGCACGTTGGCGTCGAGCGGAATCTCGCCGAGGAACTCCACGCCCAGGCGCTTGCTGATCTCGCGCCCGCCGCCGTGGCTGAAGATTTCCGTGCGCTCCCCGCAGTGGGGACAGACGAAGTAGCTCATGTTCTCGATGATTCCGAGTACGGGCGCGTGGACCGTGCGATACATCTCGAGGCCCTTCTCGGCATCGACCAGCGAGAGCTCGGAGGGGGTGGTGACGATGATCGCCCCCGAGAGCGGGACCGTCTGCACCAGGGTGAGCTGGGCGTCACCCGTCCCGGGGGGCATGTCGATCATGAGATAGTCCAGCGTGCCCCAATCAACGTCGTTTAGGAACTTCTTCACCACGCCCATCACGATCGGCCCCCGCCAGATCACCGGCTGGCCGCGGTCGGTGAGGAATCCCAGCGACATGAGCTTGAGCCCGTCTTTCTCGACCGGGGCGATCTCCTTGTTTTTCCCTGCCTGCGGGCGATCGGTGGCCCCCATCAACACGTGGACGCTCGGGCCATAGACATCGGCGTCCATCAGACCGACGCGGCTGCCGAGCTTCGAGAGCGCGAGGGCGAGATTCACGCACACGGTCGACTTTCCGACGCCGCCTTTGGCCGACGAGACCGCAATGATGTGCTTGACCCCCGCGATCGGCGCCTGACCCTCGAACGGGCTCGCGCCGGGGCCTCCGCGGACGGGGCCGGGCCCGGTGTTCGGCTGGGCGGGGCCGGTCGCGGCGAGCTTTGGCTTCGCCCCCCTGGTCATGATGATGACCTCGCGCACGCCGGCGAGCCGCTTGACGGCGGTGCGGCTCTCGTCCTCGACGCGCGCCTTGACCTTCGCGTCGTCGACGGGAAGATTCAGCGAGAGAGTCACGATGTCGCCCTGGACGCCGATCTTCTCGACCCGCTTCTGGGTGACGATGCTCCCGACCCCGTAGACGTCGACGACGGCTTCGAGGGCGGACTGGATCGCGGATGAATCGATCATGTTGAGACCGTGACGAATTGATTGACGCTATTCGCCGACTCGACTAGCGTCACAGACGACTTCCGTCGCGTCGGACCAAAGGAGTTGCTTCATGAATGCAAGGACCCAGCGCACCGTCGGCCTCGCCTGCCTCATCCTCTCCGCCGTGATCGGCATCCTCAATCTGAAGCGGACCATGAACCTGGGCATGACCTCGACCGGCGTCATCCTGCTGGTCGTTGGCGCGGTGCTCATGAGGAAGTCGCGGCAGAAGACCGCCGGGTAAGCGCGTCCGGACCCGGGCCTCGCGCCCGGGATGCGCACCACTATAGCTGCCCGTCGGGCCAACTGGCAACGACCGTTAATGTCCAAGATCACCCCCATTGCTTCCACCCGTTCGTCCCTCACGCGCTACGCGTGGCTCTCGATCGGCGCGGCACTCGTCACCATCGCGCTCAAGGCGGCCGCGTACTTCCTGACCGGTTCGGTCGGGCTCCTCTCGGACGCGCTCGAATCGGTGGTCAACCTGGCGGGCGCCGTCATGGCGCTCGCGATGCTGACCATTGCCGCCCGCCCCGCCGACGAGACCCACGCGTACGGTCACAACAAGGCCGAGTACTTCTCGAGCGGCATGGAGGGCGCGCTGATCCTGGTCGCCGCCGCGAGCATCGGGTTTGCGGCGGTGCGACGGCTGCTCACCCCGCAACCGCTCGAGCAGGTTGGAATCGGCATCACCGTGTCGATGATGGCGGCGGTGGTCAACCTGGTGGTGGCGCTCGTCCTCCTCCGCGCCGGCCGCAAGCATCACTCGGTCACGCTCGAAGCCGACGCGCACCATCTGCTGACCGACGTGTGGACGTCCTCGGGCGTGCTGGCGGGCGTGGGACTGGTCGTGCTCACGGGCTGGCAGCGCCTCGACCCGATCGTCGCGCTCCTGGTGACACTCAACATCGTGCTGACCGGGGTCAGGATCGTGCGCACGTCGGTGCTGGGCCTGATGGACACCGCGCTCCCGGCCGGCGAGCAGCTCGCGCTGCGCGCGATACTCGATCGCCACACGGCCGCGAACGGGATCGAGTTCCACGCCTCTGCGCACCCGCCAGTCGGCGGCGCGGCGATTCGTGTCGGTGCACGTGCTGGTACCGGGCGACTGGACCGTCCAACACGGCCACCGGGTGCTCGAGGCGATCGAGGCCGACATTCGCTCCGCGCTGCCCAACGCGAGCGTGCTCACGCACCTGGAATCGCTGGATGATCCGGCGTCGTGGGACGACGAGACGCTGGACCGGTAAGCGCCACGCGCCGGCGCGAGGCGGGGAGAGTCAGGCGGGCGGACGGGCCTTCGGATCCTTCGCCTCGGGACGGATGAGCGCCAGGCTCGCCGTGTGGCCGTGCAGAAAGTTCTTTCCCCCCACCGGACCGATTTCGCCCGCGCAGAAAAACCCCGCCACGTCGAGGCCGCGGAAGAAGCCCGTGATGGCCGAGATGTCGCCGTCGGGCTCCTGGTAGAGGTGCGTGCCGCGCCCGTTGCACGAAAACAGGAACGCGCCGCTGGGGTCGCCGAACAGCGAGTGCGGGCTCAGCATCATCTCCAGGTCCTCGCGCGCCGTGCGGGCGTCGCGCAGGTGGAACTGCACGCGCTCGCCGGTTTCGATCACGTCGCCGACGGCGATGGCGCCGCTCTTGTTGTCGGCTCCGATTACGCCGCGGATCAGGAAATCGCCGCGGCCCAGGTTCTCCTTGCTGGAATCGATCGCGCGGCCGATGAAGAGCCCGTTGTGCAGGAGCTGGCGGTCGTCTTCGTCGAGCTCGTCGAGGAGGTCCCCGATGCGCTCCAGCGGGGACTCTTCCCCCAGCGCATCGATTACGTTGTGGGTCGCCGCGGTCACTTCGAACACCGGTCCGATCGGGCGGCAGCCCTGCGACACGATGATGTCGACGCCGATGGGGCCCGAAAACGCGAGCCCCACCACGCCCTCGCGCACCACCCGGTCGTTCATGAACAGCACGGTCTCGCCGGGCTGCCGGGCGCCGCTCGCCATCCCGCCGATGATGGGGACGCCCTCGCACCCGGTGTTGAACGCGGCGAGGATGCCTTCCATCGGCGTGCTGAACGGGTCCGCCAGCATGACGAAGAAGCGGGTGCCCGCCGGGGGGTCGTAGGCCTTGTGCAGCTGCATCGGATTGCGCGCGATTTGCATCGCGTCCTGCGCCGAAATGAAGAACGGCTCGACGCCGACGCCGGGGAGCTTCGCCGCCACCACCGCAATCGCGGGCTCGCCCTCGATCTCGTGCGTCGGACCGATCACGCCCTCGCCGCAGCAGCCGACCATGACGCGCGCGCCGATGGCCGCCTTCAGGTCGCGGGCGAAACCCTCGGCCCGCGTCGCGAAGTGCGTGCTCGGAAACACCAGCGCCACGTCCACGCTCTCGCCGAGGCGGTCGAGAATCGACTTCGACACCTCGGAGAGAATGACGTCCAGGTTCTGGTCGACGACGGAAATGGAAGCGAAACGCATATCAGCGACTATAACGCGCAATGGTCCCGTTGTCTCCGACGATGAATACGTTGCCGGACGACGAGCCCCACACCCCGGTGACCAGGAACGGCAGGTTCGACAGGTCCTGGACCCGCTGCCACCGGGGGGTGGCGCCGGTATCGCCGACCAGAATCGAGGCGGCGTCCCCGCACGCGAATCCACGCTCTGTGCTCGCGCTCCATACCCCGAGGACGTCGTGCACCGGGTCCTGATAGACCGGTGTCCATTGCAGTCCGTCCCAGTGGAAGATCAGACCGCCGGCGTGGAGCGGGCCCGCGTACGCGCCCTCCGTGTCGCCGGCCACCGCGGCCAGCCGCGGCTGCAGGTACTCGCTCGCCACATAGACGTCGGTGGGTCCGGTGCCGTGCACGTCGTGGAAGTTGTGCACGTTGAACAGGTCGATGTTGATCAGCTTGAACTGCACACCGTTCCAGCGAAACGCGGTCGAGTTGGCGCCGGTGACCCAGAAGTCATTGGCCGCCGGACCCCAGACACCGAGGAGCCGTTCGGTGACCCCGAGAATCGAGGCGTCCAGCCATTGTGCTCCGTCGAAGCGGAGAATCGCACCCTGCTCGCCCACCGCGTAGGCCGTGCCGGGTGCGTCCATCCACACTTCGTTCAAGTGAATCGGGAGCGTCGAGATGTCGTTCCAGGTCGTGCCGTCGAAGTGGAGCGCGGTTCCATACTCGCCCACCGCGATCACGTCGCTGGCCGAGGTGCCGGCGACACCGCGCAGATTCTCCAGGGTTCCGCTCGGCGATTCCTCCCAGACGCCGGCGCGAAAGCGCAGTACGGTGCCGAATCCACCGACCGCGAATGCTTCCTGCCCATCCGACGTGGTCCACACGTCTCTCAAGTCGCGCGTCATGCCCCCCTTCGCGGCCTGCCAGCCGCCGCCGCTGTTCTCGTGGATGGTCCCGCCCTCTCCCACCGCCCACACGGTTCCACCCACGCCGAAAATCCGATACACCGACTTGACGCTGTTCAGGACGATCGGCGACCACGAGAGCCCGTCCCAGTGATAGGCGCTGCCGGCCAGCCCCATCGCGTACACGTCGTCGCCCGCCGTGCCCCATACCGCTTCCAGAAACGCCGGCGCCCCGACGTCGATCGGCGACCAGTCGGCGCCGTCGAAATGAATGGCCGCGCCGTTGCCGCCCACCGCGAAGACGTCGTTGGCAGACATCCCCCAGACATCGGTGAGCGCAAAGGTCGCCGGAGTCGCCAGCGCGCTCCAGAGCGCGCCGTCGTAGTGGAGAAGACTCGTTCCCATGCCGGTGCAATAGACGTCGCCGGGGCCGCTGCCCCACACCGAGGTCAGCGATTCCAGCCCGGGCGGGACCGTCATCGGCGCCCAGGTGGAACCGTCGTAGTGGTAGATGCGATGGGCCACGGCGGACTCGATGCCGACCGCGAAGATGTCGTCAGCGGCGGAGCCCCAGACATCGAGAAAGACCACCGCCGGGTTGGGCGACTCGTTCGTCCAGGTCGAGCCGTCGAAGCGCAGGACGGCGCCGGCCGTGCCGACGGCGACGACATTCGTCGCGGAGGCACCCCAGACGCCCCAGAGGTTCGCCGTCGTCGGTGTCTGCGTGACGCGCCACGCCGTGCCGTTGTAGCGAAGCACGACTCCCTGCTGCCCGGTGGCGAAGAGGTTGGTTGCGCTCGGGCCCCACACGTCGCTCAAGGTGACGCCCTGCGACGCCGGGTTCATCCAGCGCCACGCCGGGTCGTCGGGCGGGGGAGGTTCAACGACGGCGTCGTCGCCGGAGCACCCGAAAAGAGCCCCCGCGGCTGCGAACAACGAAAGAGCGAGGAGCAAACGGAAACGGCGACGCACGAATTCTCCGGTGACCGGGGGGATGACGCTACCTTGAATCTACTACGGAACCGGTTGGGCGCGCAACGCGGCCCGGCGCGATTCCGCGCCGGCGAGGCGCGCTACGCAGGGTCGGCCGCGGGCCGGGCGTCGCGGGTGCGGCGGCGGACCTTCGATCTTAGCCAGCCGGTCATGCGCCGCAGCGACCAACTCAACCGGATGCAGCTCGAATAGATCGCGGGCGTCACAAACAGAAGCAGGATCGTACTCGACGTCAGCCCGCCGATCGAAGCCAGCGCCAGGTTCTCCCAGATATCCTTGTCGGCGGTGTCGTTCATATGCACCAGCAGCGGCGCGAGTCCGACAACGGTGGTCCCGCTGGTGAGTAGGATGGAACGCATGCGCGCGCGGGTGCCGCGGGCCACCGCTCGCTTGAGCAATTCGACACGCTCTTCCTTCGGAAGTTCCCAGAGATCGATGCCGCCGAGCGACTTGCGCAGAGGCGGAAACAGGGAGGCCGACAACTCGGGATCGTCGCCGCGCTTCGACTTCAGAATCAGTGTCGACTCGGTTCGATACCGGCTCACGAGCAGAATGGCGTTGTTCACCGCAACTCCGAACAACAGCACCAGCCCGATCCGCGCCGACGAATCGAAAACCGAATGGGTCAGCCAGAAGATCGCGACGACGCCCACCAGCGACATTGGCACCGCAAGCAATATCAGGAATGGGATTGAGACACTCTCCATCAGCGCGGCCAGCACAATGAAAATGAATGCGACCGCGAGCCAGATCGCCAACCCGATCTCTTCTTCTTCCTCCTGGGTCAGAAACTCCTGCCGGGCCTCCTCGGCCTTGTACCCGTACGGCACCTCGATGCCGGCGAGGATGTCTTTGATGTACTTGGTTCGCATCTGGTCGGTGCCGAGATACTCCCAGTTGACGTGCGTGGTGTACTTTTGGTTCTCGCGCGTAATCGAGCGGGACACCTCGCGCTTTTCGATGTCGATCAGGTCACCGAGTCGAACCTGGCCGCCGGCGGGGCTGCGCAGCACCAGGGCCGCGATCTCCGCATATGAAATGTTGTCGGCATCCGCGTAGGAAAGCTGCACGCGTTCCTGGTCACCGTCAATCAGCATCGTCCACGGGATGTCGACGCCGAGCATGCGCCGGACCTGCGCCGTCAGATCCGCCACCGTCAAGTCGTACGCGGCGAGTCGATCGCGCCTTATGCGGATGACCATTTCCTCCTGCCGGACGCGCTCCCACTGCGCCCCGGTAGTCACGCGAGCGTTACGCACACGGCGGTTCTTCTCGACGCGGGCCAGGGTGCGGTCCGCGATTTCGTTCAGCCGCTTGGAATTGTAGCCAGTGATCTTGATCAGCGAGTTGAGCGCCGATCCTCCAAAGGCACCCTTGAAGTACGGACGGTCGGAGAAACCCCGGATGTACACGCTCGACCCGCCGGTGACGTCCGCTTTGGCAATCAACAGCTCGCGCCAGTGGAACGGGAGCGGGGTCTTACGCAGCTCCTCCTCGAATTCGACGCGCATGATCCCCTGGTTCCCGAACGCCCGCGACGCCATGCGCACTCCCTCGGGAGCAGGGAGCAGTGCCTCCTCAAAATCGCGCAGCGTCTCCGAGGTTACCTCCAAGTCCGTCCCCGACGGCATCTCCAGGTAGAGAAACAGTTCTTCCTCTTCCGGGAACCGCCAGAACCCGCCTTTGATGACCTTGTGGTCGTAGGCCCACCACGCGCCGGCAAACAACGCGAGCACCACTGGGATCGCCAGCCACCAACCGCGTTGCAGGGCCATGTAGCCGCGGTCCAGACGCGTGACGCGATCTTCGAGCGCGGACGGTTCGGCAACCAGCCGGTCCAATTCGTCGGAATCGATCACATCCCGCGGCCCGTCAGCGAGCCTGTTCACCAGCGGCTTCGCCCACACACGGTGCAGCACCATCGGCACCCACCCGAACGCGACGAAGAGCGACGCGGCGAGCGCGGTCGTCACCGAGACGGCGAGCGGAATGTAGTAGAGCGCGAGTCGTCCGGACAAAAAAACGAATGAGCCGAACACAACCACCGTGGTCAACGTGGTCGCGAGCGCAGGATTCAGAATATCGTTGGTGCCCTGGAGGATGGCGTGATAGGCCACTTCGAGCTTGGCGCGGCGCGAAAGTCCGAGGTCGCCGGCGCGCTTGAGGGCATCGAGCCGGCGGTGGATCGCGTCGAGCACGAGGATGCTGTTGTCGACAATCATCCCAAAGCACACAGCCAGGCCACTGATCGTAATGAAGTTCACCGAAATGTGCAGAAAATAGAAGAGCGACAGCGAAATGAGGGTCGCGAAGATGATCGACGCCGTCACAATCGCGGTCAACTGGAGCTGACGCACAGAGATCGCCAGCATCACGAACAGGATGCCAAGGATCGCGAACGAGCGATAGATGAGGTTGCGAAGCTTGTCTTCCAGGTCCTTGCCCTGATCTTCGTCGACGTGAAAGCCGACCACGGCGGGCACATTGGCCTGGATCGCCGGGAGCGCCTTGCGCAAATCGCGGCTCACCCCGACCGCGTTGGCGCCGCTGCGTTTGTCGACCGTCACCTGCACAACGTTCTTGCCGTTGGCGCGCACGAAGTAGTTCGGGTCCTCAAAGTCCGCACGAACTTCGCCCAGCATGCCGAGGGTAAAGGTCTGCCCCCCGCGCCTCGCGACCACCCCATCCTGCAGGGAGCGCAGGCTCACCGGGCGGCGCAGGGCGACGAGGCGCTCGAGCCCCTGCTCGCGCACGACCCCCGCGCCTTCGAACTCGTCGAGGCGATTGACCGCGCGGAACACTTCGTCCGCGCGTACCCCGTAGAGGTCGAGAAGTCGGCGGTCGAGCACGATCTTGACCAACGGGCGCGCGCCGCCCAGCACCTCGGCGTCGGCCACGCCCGGCACCGCGATCACCTGCGGGACGACCCACGTTTCTGCAAGCTCGCGCAGCTCGTTGGGCGTCAAATCCGATTCCAGACTGAAGGTGAAAAAATCCTCGGTGCGGAACTCCTCCGGAACAAATGGCAGAATCTGCGGCTGCTGCGCTCCCAGCGGGAGGTTGCGCCGAACATCTCCAAGCTGCTCGTTCAGTTCGAGCCGGGCGAATTCGATATTGGTTCCCCGCCGGAACGACAGCGTAACGGTGGAGTTTCCGGCACGGCTGGTGGATTCGATCTTCTCGATGCCGTGCACATCCTGCACCGCTTCCTCGATCGGGATTGAAATCGATCGTTGAATTGCCTGCGGCGAGGCGGCATTCCACCCGGTGGTGATCGTGAGCGTTGGAAGGTTCACGTCGGGAACGGCTTCGATCTTCAGGCGCGGAATCGAGTACGCACCCAGCACGACGAAGGACACAAATATCATCCAGGTCGTCACCGGAAAGCGCACGAAGAACCTGGTCATGCCGCGGGCCTCCGGATGCGATGCGCCAGCAGGTAGAGGACAGGCGTGTAGAACATCGTGAGCACCGTCGTCACCGCAAGGCCGCCGATGATGGTCACGGCCAGGGGGCGCTGGAGCTGTGCTCCGCCGCCGAGGCCAATCGCCATCGGCAACAGCCCGAGAATGGTAGTAATACTTGTCATCAGAATCGGCCGCACCCGCAGTCTGCTTGCCTCCAGGATCGCCTGGTACCCGTCCATCCCGCTCGACCGGAGCTGCTTGATGGTGTCGGTCTTCAGAATGGCGTCATTGACCGCGATGCCAAGCAGCGCAATCATGCCGATCAGCGAGAGCAGATTGATGGTATTGCCCGTAACGGCCATCGCGACGAACGCGCCTGCCACACCCATCGGCAGAGTCGCCGAAATGAGTAACGGATCGACAAACGACTCGAACTGCGCGGCCAGAATCATGTAAACCAGTGCCACCGACAGCAGCATCGCCCACATCAGATCGTGGAAGCTGCTTTCCATCTCCGCTCGCTCACCGCCTTCGACTATCTTGACGCTGGGTGGGAGATCGAGTCGGGCGACGGCCGCCGACGCCTCGATCCACGCGTCGGCGACGGTCCCGTTGGTAACCTCTCCGGCTACGGTGACCATGCGTCGTTGGTTGGAGCGCGTGAGCTCGCGCACCGGCCGCTCTTCGTCGATCGACACGAAGCGCTTGAGCGGAACCGCTTCCCCGCTGGCAATGCCCACCGGCGAGGCCAGTACCTCCGCAAGATCTTCCCGCTCTCCGCGCGGGAAGCGAACCGAGATGTCGATTCGCTTCTCGACTTCGTTGAACGTCGTCGCTTCGACGCCGGCGATGCGATTACGCACGTCGCGCGCAATCACGTCCGGGTCGAGTCCGGCGCGAAGGATTTCTTCGGTGTCGAGACGAACCACCACGTTCGGGGCGCCCAGTACGCGATCGACCTGCAGGCCGGACACGCGCTGCGCGCCCTGGAGCGCGCCCACCACCTGCTCGGCCGCGTCGACGGCCTCTTCGGGATCGTTGGCGATTACACCCAGGCTGAATTGCGCCTCGTCGGTGGACAGGATTTCCGCGAGGCCGACACCCTCGGGGCGAAATGAGTAGCGTACCCCGGAAAGCGAGTCGAGGCGCGCGCCGACGAATTCCATCACGCGTTCCGACTGCCTGTGCGCGTTGCGCCCGGGTTTCATGATGACGCGCATGCGTGCCGTGTTGGGCGCCGCATAGTCCTTCATCGCCGCCAGCGTGTGTTCTGTCGTGCCGACCTGGGTGAACACCCGCGCGACCGCGGGGTCATCCGAGATTCTGCCGGCGAGGGCCGCGGCCATCGCCGAGGTCTCTTCGAGCGGGGTTCCGGTCGGCAGTTCCAGATCGACGCGCAGGTCTCCCGACGTGCGCTCCGGCATGAGTGTGCGCTTGAGGGTGAAACCCACGAATCCGGCAGCGAGGAGCCCGATCACGAGCGCAACGACCATGGACCGGGGGCGTCGAAGTGCGCGCAGCAGCAATTGGTGGTACCGGTTATAGAACGACGTGAACCAACTGTCGAACAACCGGAAAGCCCCTCGCGGTCCGGCGACGCTGAACTTGAGAGCGCGCGCCGACATCATGGGCTGGAGCAACAACGCGGTGGCGATCGATATCAAGAGCGAAAACGTCACGGTCAGCGCCTGGTCACGGAAAAAGGCACCCGCGATCCCCGGCACGTAGACCACCGGGAAGAACACCGCGACGGTGGTCAGCGTCGACGCCACGATCGCGTTGCCCATCTCGCGGGTGCCGCTCTCCGCCGCCGCCGCCACCACGCGACGGGTCTCGATAGAATCAAAATCCACATTACGCCGGTCGCCGAACTTTTCCTGGAGGTGGCGGTTGATGTTTTCCATCACCACGATGCCGTTGTCGACCAGCATGCCTGCCGCCAGTGAGAGACCGCCCAAACTCATGAGGTTCAGCTTCACCTTGCCGAAATAGAGCAGCGCAAACGTCACCATCAGCGCGACGGGGATCGACAATCCCACCACGATCGGGCTGCGAATGTCCTTGAGGAACAGAAACAGGACCGCGAACGCGAGAAAGGAACCGAGCAGGAGCGATTGCACAAGCCCCGAAAACGACGAACGCACGTAATCCGCGTCGCGATACACGTAGGTGTAGGCGAAATCGGCGTAGTCCTTGGTGAGCACGCCGAGGGCCTTATCGACCTCGTCGGTCACACGAATGGTGTTGGCCTCCGGCTCCTTATAGATCAGGAGCGACACCACGCGCACGTCTCCGAGGAGCGTTTCACCCTCCGGCTCTTTGGTGGTGTCGATCACGCGGGCGACATCGACGATGCGCACGGGCGATTGTCCCGGCCTCACCACATCGGTGGCGCCGATCTCGTCGATACCTCCGTACTCGCCGTCGATGCGCAGGCTCATCTGCAGGGGTCCCTGGCGGATCTTTCCACCCGGAAACGATACGTTGCTGCGCACCAGCGCCTGCTGGATCTGCTCGATGGTGATGCCGTAGATCGCCATCTTGTGCGCGTCGGGTTCGACCAGGATCTCGCGTTCGAGCCCTCCGACTACTTCGGCCTTGCTGATCCCGTCGACCTGCTGGAGTGCGGGCTTGGCCACCTCCTCGGCGAACTCGGTGAGATCCGAGATCGGCGCGTTGCCGCGCAGCGTCAGGATGCTAATCGGGCGCGACGTCGGGTCCCAGCGCAGGATTACTGGCCGGTCGGCCTGCTCGGGAAAGTCTTCGCGGAAAGCGACACGATCGACCGCTTCGCGCAGGTGGAGGTTCGCGAAGTCCATCTGCGTTCCCCACTCGTACTCCACCGTGATCATCGACACGCCCTCCCGGGTTCGTGAAACCACCCGTCGGACGCCGGAAAGCGCGGTGACCACCTCTTCCAGCGGCTCGGTCACAAGCCGCTCGAGGTCGCCCGCGGGCATGTCTTCGTACGATGTGACTACGGTCAGCCGCGGGTAGGTAATGGAGGGAAGCAGGTCGACCGGGATCTTCTTGAGGCTCACCGCGCCGACCAGCATCAGCGCGAGAAACAGCATGGAGATCGCGACCGGGCGGTGAATCGCGAAGCGAATCATTCGCCACCTTGCGCGGACTGCAGCCACGGGTCGGCGGGCGGGAGCGTCTTGCGCACCTTGACCTTCGCGTCGTGCGCGAGTGTCAGATGGTCCGAGACGATGACCCGGTCGCCCGGCTCCAGCGTGCCGCCCTGGATGACGCTGGTGATCTCGACCATGTGGTCGTTGCTCTCGCCCAGCGCCACATAGAGCCACTTGGCGCGGCCGTCCTCGATCTTGAAGAGCAGGGGCCGGCCGTCGCGGGTGAGGATCGCTTCGCGCGGGACCAGCAGACGATCTTCGAAGCGTTCGCCGGCGATCAGCGCGCGCGCGAACATCCCCGGGCGCAGCCGTCCATCATTCTTGAGGCGTATCAGCACCTGGCAGGTGCGCGTCGCGGGATCGAACTGCGGGCTCACGACGTCGACCGCAACGCTCAAGGTCTCGCCGAGCGCCGGCACGGCGAGGATGGCGGCGCCCCCGGGCGCGATCTTGCCGACGTCCGCTTCGAGCACGCCGACCTCTGCCTCGATGTTGATGTTGTCGACCAGCGTGCACAGCGTCTGGTTGATCTTGAGCTGTTCGCCGACACTCAGCGTGAGGCCGCTCACGACCGCGTCGAAGGGCGCGCGAATCTCGGTCCTCTCCAGGTTGAGGCGGGTGCGCTCCAGGTCGGCGCGCGCGACGGACACGCCGCTGCGGGCCGCCGCGATTTCGCCGCGGAACTTGCCTTCTTTGAGCGCCTCGACGTCCATGCCGATCTCGCGCGCGAGGCGCTCCTCGCGCGTGATCTTCCCGCTCTTTTCGAGCTGCTCCAGGTTGGTCAGCTCGTCGCGCATGTCCTGCGCGCGGGAGGCCAGGGCCGTGTCGACGTCGGCGTCCTCGATGGTCAGCAGGCTCAACGCCTGCAGGTATCGGGCGCGCGCTTCCTCGGCGGCCATCTCGTATTCGCGATCGTCGATCTTGAGGATCAGCTGGCCGCGCTTGACCTTCTGACCCTCCTCCACCAGCACGCGCACGATCCGGCCGGTGATCTCGGAATGAATCTCGGCGGAGTGGCGGGCGCGGATGCGGCCCTCCGCCACCACCGGGCGCACGAGGTCCGCGCGCACCGCCCGGGACGCATTCACCGTCACCGAGCGTTCCTTGCGGGGCTTGCCGCCGGAGGTGTCCGACTCCGCCGACGCCGTGGCCGCGTCGCTGCCCCCGTAGTTCTCCCCTTCGCTTTCCATGGAGCCCTTCGCCTCGGCCAGCGAGGTCGAATCCGCCGCCGTCGAATCCGCGGCGTCCTTGGTGTTGCCCTTCTTCCCGCACGACGCGAGGCCGAAGGAAAGCGCGGCAACGACGATGAGTCGAAACACGAGTCTGGTGGCCGGTGAGATCACGGGGCGTCTCCCTGACTGGAGGAAAGTTAGCGGCGCCGGCGCCGGACGAGTTCGGTGCGAACCGTCCGGTCGCCGGCGCCAGACCGGAAAGTCTTGCGAACCGGGCGCCGCCTAGCGGGCCGCGATGACGTCGCCCTCGAGGCGGTAGCAGATGACCGCCATCGGCTCCGGTTCCTCGGTTTCATCGTAGAGTCCGTCGACGCCCTCCGCGGACATGGCCGCCTGCAGGAAGCTCGTCACCACGTACAGACGGTCCTTTTCGAACACGTACAGGTCCTCGAGCGGGTCGCCCTCGCCCTGCAGAGTCACGGTCTTGACGAACTGACCCTGCGGGTTGAACACGTCGAAGGTGCCCAGCGTTCCCTTGGCCAGGTTGCGGGCGCCGGCGCTCGACAACACCCACATCGAGCCGTCGTCGCGCACGTAGATGTTCTCGATGTCCTTGGTCATGTCGTGGATGTTGACCTTGCAGTTCGGGATCATCTGCGCCCAGTGGCCCATCATCTTGTTCATGAAGTCTTTTTCCTTGGCGCTGCGGGCGATGTGCTTGTAGTCCCGCGTGATGACCTTGTCGACCTTGCCACTCTTGTCCCACACCGTGATCTCGTAGTTGTCGTACGATTTGCATGCGTACACCTTGCCGTCCGGGCCCACTTCCCAGCGCCGTTCGAAGGTGTCCCAGGCCGCGTCGTCCATGAGGGCGGCGGCCATGTTGATCTCGTTGGTCTTCGACGCGTACTCGGCGACCTGTTTGCCGGCCGGGTCCACGCTGGCGATGAAACTGGTGCGCGACCATTTCCCGGCCGCCTGGTCGAACTGCTGGCGGCCCATGAACAGCACGATGTTGCCGCCGCGCGAGTCGCCGCCCTGGATCAGCTGGAACCCGCCGTCCGGGGCCTGCGGGATGGGCTGGTCGCCCGCGGGAGTGCCCTCCTTGGTCAGCAGCACGATCTTGCCCGGCATCATCTGGATGACCGCGGCCTTGTCGTCTTTGGTGAAGAACATCGAGACCGGGCGGCGGAACTCGCCCGGGCCCTCGCCTTCGCGTCCGATCGAGCGCAGCATCTCGCCGTCCTTGTTGTAGATCTTCACCGTCGAGAGCTGACTGTCGAGCAGGTACACGTTGCCCTGCGCGTCGATGTCGATGTCGCTGATGACGCCGAAGAATTCGTCCTCGTTTTCGGAGTCGCCGCCGAGCCGCCACACTTCGGGCAGCTTGCTGGTCGCCGGCGCCACGAACCCCGTGGCAGGATTGGACACAGACTTGGCACCGGCGGCTCCCGGCGTCACTTTGCCCTGCCATTCACCCGCCTCTGCGCGGGCCGCGATCACGACCACCACCGCGACGAATACGGCAAGGCTGATGGCCGCAATACGCCACGCACGGAACCATTTTATCGAGTCGAGCTTCATGGGAGTCCTCGCTCCTACGAGGTAGGAAATGCAAAAAGTGTATGCCCTGATTACGGGTTCACCCGAACGGGGGTTTCGCGGAATGTCATCTATCCGCGCCGTGGCTCCAGTACCCGGGCCGGGGCCGTCTATTCGGCGGCCGGGATGGCTATTCTATACCCTATCGCCGGCGGTGGCAACCGCCTCCGAAGCGAAGGCCGCCTCCCGCAAGCACTTGAGTGCATCGCTATCGCTTCGGCCGGTACACGTGCGTGCTCTGGCCGAAGAATACCTCCGCCGCTTCCATGACCGTCTCCGACAATGTCGGGTGCGGATGGATGGTGAGTTTCACGTCGGAGGCCAGGGCACCCATCTCGATCGCGAGCACGCCTTCCGAGATCAGATCGCCCGCGCCGGCACCGACGATGCCGACGCCCAGCACGCGCTCGGACTTGGGATCGATCAGCAGTTTGGTGAGCCCGTCGGTGCGTTCGATCGACATGGCGCGGCCCGACGCGCCCCACGGGAACTTCGCGACCGCGATTTCCACGCCACGCTCCTTCGCCTGCGTCTCGGTCAGCCCGCACCACGCGATCTCCGGATCCGTGAACATGACGGCGGGGATCGCGGCGGGCTCGAACGCGACCTTGTGGCCGGCGATCACCTCCACCGCGGTGCGGCCTTCGTGGGACGCCTTGTGCGCGAGCATCGGGTCGCCGGTGACGTCGCCGATCGCGAAGATCGACGGCTCGGCGGTGCGCCGCTGCGCGTCGACCTCGATGAAGCCGCGCGCGTTCACCTTCGCGCGCGTCTTCTCGAGACCGAAGCCGGCCGTGTTGGGCTTGCGCCCGACGGAGACGAGGACCTTCTCGAACGTCGTCTCTTCCTTGGACGCACCGTCGAAGATGACTGCGACGCCGGCTGCGGTTTCCTTCGCGGCGACGACCTTCGTGTTCACCACGATGCGCTCGAACGATTTCGCGAGGCGCTTCTCCAGCACGGCGACCAGGTCGCGGTCGGCGCCCGGGCACAGCCCCGGGAGCATCTCGACCACCGTCACCCGGCTCCCGAGTGCCGCGTACACGCTCCCCAGCTCCAGCCCGATGTAGCCGCCGCCGACCACCAGTAGAGTCTTCGGCACCGACTCCAGCTCGAGCGCGCTCGTCGAATCCAGCACTCGTTTCGAGGTTGCGTCGAACATCGGCAACGTCGCCGGGCGCGAGCCGGTCGCCACCACCGCGTGTTCGAAGGCCAAAGTCCGCGTCCCGCCGCCGGGGAGCGCCACCGCGAGCGTGTGCGCGTCGGCGAAGGTTCCCTGCCCGCGCACGTACGTCACCTTGCGAAACTTCGCCACCTGCCCGACGCCGCTGGTGAGCTTCTTGACGACGCCGTCCTTCCACGCGCGCAGTCCGTCGAGCGAGACGCGCGGGGCACCGAACTCCACGCCCATGGTCCTGGCCGCGTCCGCTTCGTGCAGGACACGCGCGACGTGGAGCAGGGCCTTCGAGGGGATGCAGCCGCGGTAGAGACACACGCCGCCAGGGTTCTCGTCCAGGTCGACCAGCGCCGTGCGCAGCCCGAGGTCCGCGCCGAGAAACGCCGCCGCGTAGCCGCCTGGACCGCCGCCGAGGACGACGAGCTGGAACGTCTCGGGCGCGGGCATGGAGAGCTAACCCTCGAGCGAGAGCAGAATGGGGTGCGCCAGCGCTTCGCACACCCAGCGCAGGAAACGCGCGGCGGCGGCGCCGTCGATCAGGCGATGGTCGTACGAGAGAGACAACGGGAGCACCAGGCGCGGCTGGAAGCCACCGTCGATGAACACCGGCTTCATGGTCGCGCGCGACACGCCGAGGATCGCGACCTCCGGCGCGTTGACGATCGGCGAGAACGACGTCCCGCCGATGCCGCCCAGATTCGAGATGGTGAAGCTGCCGCCCTCGAGGTCGTCGGGCATGATCTTCTTCGCGCGCGCCTTTTCGGCGACCTGACCGATTTCGATCGAGAGCATGGCGATATTCTTCGTGTCGACGCCCCGAATCACCGGAACCAGGAGTCCCCGTTCCGTGTCCACTGCGACGCCGATATTCACGTACTTCTTGTAGACGATCTCGTTGCGCGCGAGGTCGATGCTGGCGTTGAAATCCGGGAAGCGCTTGAGCGCGGACGCGCACACCCGGGTGAGAATCGCGGTCATGGTGAGCTTGCCGCCCGCCGCTTCCACCCGCGGCGCGTACAGCTTGCGCGCGGCCTCGAGGTCGGTGACGTCGGCCTCGTCGTTCTGGGTCACGGCGGGCACCGTGGTCCACGCGTAGGAGAGATTCGACGCCGTCACCTGACGGATCTTCGACATCGGCACGCGCTCGATCGCGCCGAAACGCGCGAAGTCCGGGAGCGCGCGCGCGAGTGTCGGACCGGCCGGCGCGTGCGCGGAAGCCGGCGCGGCGCCGGTGGCCGCCGCGATGATCGACTTCGCGTACCCCTGCACGTCCTCCGCGCTGATGCGTCCGCCGGGACCGGTGCCGAGCACCTGGTTGATGTCGACTCCCAGCTCGCGGGCGAGGCGGCGCACGGTGGGGGAAGCCGGCGCGGGCGTTCCCTGCTCGCTCGCCACCGCGACCACCGCGTCCGCGGTGGACGCCACCGCCGAGGCGACGGCTTCGCGCGCGGGTGGATCGGGAGGTGCGGGAGGTGCGGGTGTCGGGGCACGCGGCGTGCTCACCGGCGCGGCGCTGGCCGACGACGGCGGCGGCGAAGCGGCGCGAGGCGGCGCCGGAGCGCCGGTCGCGGCCGGCCGGTTGGACTCGGTGCCGACGCGCGCGATCACGTCGCCGACATTCACCGTGCCCCCCGGCTTGACCGTGATCTCGAGCAACGTTCCGGCGACCGTCGACGGCACTTCGAACACCGCCTTCTCCGTCTCCAGCTCGATCAAGGGCTGGTCGACGGCGACCGTGTCGCCGGGCTTGACGAGCACCTTGATGACATCGCCCTCGTGGACGTTCTCGGAGATTTCGGGGAGGCGGATTTCGACGATCATCCGGCCATTATCGTACGGACGGGAAGCAAGTGCAAGCTAGTCGAGATAGCCGGATTTCTCGCCGACATCGTCGTTCTCACGCTTGGCGCCGTGGGAGCCGAAGGTGGCGGCCAGTCCTGTCTCGAATTGCCGTTTCTCGGCGTCGGAGAGCCGCGCTTCGGGATGCGCCCACAGGTAGGTTCGCGGCGGCATGCGATTCGTGCGCACCATTTTCGCCGCCTCGTCGCCCTCGTTCTCGTCCATCCCCCAGCGCGACACGTTGAGCTCCGCGCGGGCTCTGTCCACGTCCCATCGCACAAGCCACGACGCCGGCGCCACGTGGCTGTACCACGGCCAGGTGGTTTCGTTGCTGTGACAGTTGGCGCATGCGGCGAAGAACAACTCGCGGGTCCGGGGAGTGTTCCAGGTCGGCTCCGCGACCACGGCCGGGTTGGAGTGGTCGCGGCCATAGGGAACCAGCTGAATGGCGACAACGAGTATCCCGATCGCGATCGAAATCTTCCGAAGCACGGCCCGAGTGCCCGTCGGGTCGATCATCTCAGTCCTTCGCCGGATTCGCCTTGTTGGGGTCGATGCCAAGGTCGTGGACCGCGTCCTTGACGACGGACGGCTTCACGTGGCCGTCGCGGGCGAGTGCCCGCAGCGCCGCCAGTGCTACGTAGCGCGCATCAACCTCGAAGAAATCGCGTAGCCCCGCCCGGTTGCTCGAACGGCCGAAGCCGTCGGTGCCGAGGAAATCGAAACGACCCGGCACCCAGCGCGCTATAGCCGCCGGCAGCGCCTTCATGTAGTCCGACGCCGCCACGTAGACGCCCTGCGTGCCCTCGAGCACCTGCGCGATGTACGGGACCTTCTCCGGCTCACCGGGATGCAGCAGGTTCCACCGCTCGCACTCGATGGCGTCGGAGTAAAGCTCCTTGTAGCTCGTCACGGAATACACCTCGGCCGGGACGTCGTAGGCATCCTCGAGGATGCTCTGCGCGCGGAGCACCTCGTTCAGGATGGCGCCGCTACCAAACAGGTGCACTTTGTGCGTCGCGCCGGGCTTGGCCGACGCGCGGAACCGGTACATGCCGCGGAGAATCCCCTCGCGCGCCCCCTCGGGCATCGGCGGCATTTTGTAGGCTTCGTTCATCACTGTAATGTAGTAGAAGCACTGCTCGTTGTTTGTGTACATCCGCTCGATGCCGTCGTGGATGATGACCGCCAGCTCGTACGCAAAGGTCGGGTCGTAGGCGCGCAGGGTCGGGTGCGGGAGGGCGAGGATGTGGCTGTGGCCGTCCTCGTGTTGGAGGCCCTCGCCGGCCAGCGTGGTGCGGCCCGAGGTCCCGCCGAGGAGGAAGCCGCGGCAGCGCATGTCGCCGGCCGCCCAGATGAAATCCCCGATGCGCTGGAACCCGAACATCGAGTAGAAGATGAAGAATGGGATCATGTTGACGCCGTGGGTGGCGTACGCGGTGCCGGCGGCGATGAATGACGCCATCGAGCCGGCCTCGTTGATCCCCTCTTCGAGCACCTGGCCGTCCTTCGCCTCCTTATAATAGAGGAGCGTCTCCCGGTCGACCGGGTCGTAGAGCTGGCCCAGGCTCGAATAGATCCCCACCTGCCGGAACAGCGACTCCATGCCGAACGTGCGCGCCTCGTCGGGAACGATCGGGACCACGTGCTTGCCGATGTTCGGATCCTTCAGCAGGGTCGAGAGCATCTGCACGAACGCCATCGTGGTCGCGACCTCGCGCTCGCCGCTGCCCGCGAGCATGTCCTTGAAGATCGACTCCGGCGGCGTCACCAGCGTGGGAGCGGCCTCGCGGCGTTCGGGGATGTAGCCCCCCAGCGCGCGGCGGCGCTCGTTCAAGTACTGCATGTCCTCGCTGTCGGCGGGCGGCTTGTAGAACGGCGCCTGCGCCACGTCCTCGTCGGAGATCGGGATGCCGAACTTGTTGCGGAACGCGCGCAGCTCGTCTTCATTGAGCTTCTTCTGCTGGTGGGTGATGTTCTTCCCCTCGCCGCTCTCGCCGAGCCCGTAGCCCTTGATGGTCCACGCCAGAATAACCGTCGGCTGTCCCTTGTGGTCAGCCGCCGACTTGTACGCCGCGTACACTTTCTCCGGGTCGTGGCCGCCGCGGTTCAGATTCCGGATCTGGTCGTCGGTCAGGTGCTCGACCATTTTCGCAAGCCGCGGGTCGGCGCCGAAGAAGTCCTTGCGGATGTAGTCGCCGGACTCGGTCGCGTACTTCTGGAACTGGCCGTCGACGACCTCGCCGAGACGCCTCACCAGAACTCCTTCGGAGTCCTTCGCCAGCAGGGGATCCCAGTCGCCGCCGGTGATCAGCTTGATCACGTTCCAGCCCGCGCCGCGAAACGCCGCGCCCAGCTCCTGGATGATCTTGCCGTTGCCGCGCACCGGCCCGTCGAGGCGCTGGAGGTTGCAGTTCACGACGAACACCAGGTTGTCGAGCCGCTCGCGCGACGCGAGCGTGATCGCGCCCAGCGACTCGGGCTCGTCCATCTCGCCGTCGCCGAGGAACGCCCAGATCTTGCGCGCCGTCGGCTGGATGACGCCGCGCGCCTCGAGGTAACGATTGAATCGCGCCTGGTAGATGGCGAGCAGTGGGGTGAGCCCCATCGATACGGTGGGGTACTCCCAGAATGCCGGCATCAGCCACGGGTGCGGGTACGACGACACGCCGCCCTCGGTCGCGAGTTCGTGGCGGAAATTCTCCAGATGCTTCTCCGTGAGGCGGCCTTCGAGGTACGCGCGGGCATAGATGCCGGGCGCGCTGTGGCCCTGGTAGTAGATAATGTCGCCGCCGTCGGCGTGATCCCGGCCGCGGAAGAAGTGGTTGAAGCCCACCTCGTAGAGGGTGGCGGACGACGCGAAGGTCGAGATGTGGCCGCCGATGCCCGGGTCCTCGCGGTTGGCGCGAACCACCATGGCCATCGCGTTCCAGCGGATATAGCTCTTGATGCGCCGTTCGATCGCCCGGTCGCCCGGGTAGCGCGGTTGCTGCGAGACCGGAATGGTATTGAGGTAGGGCGTGTCGCCCGGGAACTGCACGCGCACGCCGTAGGAGGTCGCCCGATCCTGCAGGCGCTGCAGCAGCTCCTGCACGCGTTCGGGTCCGTCGCTCGCGTAGACATAGTCGAGCGACTCGAGCCACTCGCGGGTTTCCTGGCGCTCTTCGGCGGCGGATTCGTCGGAAGGGGCGGCAGGTGGAGCGGGCGGAGCGGAAGACTCGGCCGTCTGATCCGCGCGCGGGCTCGCGGGTTTTGCCGGCGCCGCGCGTTTGTCCTTCCTGTCCCGGGTGGTGCTCATTGGGTAACGATACGTCACGACGCCGGATGCGTCAATCCGCGCACGCGCGTCAATCCGTCCAGTATTTCTCCAGGTGCAGGTTGCCGGCGCGCCGGGGCGTATGCTTGCGAAACCCCCGCGCCGCCAGCGCCACCTCCAACTCCTCGATCATCATCGGGTTGCCACACAGATAGACATGGCAGGTCTCGGGAGCGAGCGGGGCGCGCACCAGCGACAGGTAGCGGCCGGGCTCGAGCGCGTCGCCCACGCGGCCGCGCATTCCTCGCCAGCCGGAGTCGGGCGGCTCTCGTGTCGTCATCGGGAGATAGAGGAAATCGGGGTCACGCTGCGCCCGCGCTTCGAGCTCCTCCCGATATCCGAAGTCGGCGGCGTAACGCACCCCGTTGATCACCACGGCGCGCCGCCACGGCGGGTCGTCGCCGTGGGTTCGCAGCATGGAAGCGCAGGGTGCGATCCCGGTGCCGGTGGAGACCAGCACGAGATCCGCGCCGCGCGGGAAACCGTCGAGGGTGAAACCTCCGCTCGCCCGGGGCGAGAGCCACACGCGGTCACCCGCGCGTCGTTCGAACAGCCACGCCGTGAACTCACCGTCGTCCACACGCACGACGAACAACTCCACGTCCCGCCGCTGGTGTGCGGACGATCCGATCGAGTACGAGCGCTTGACCAGTTCACGCCGGCCGCCGGCTTGCGCAATCTGGCCTACGGATACGAACTGGCCGGGCTTGAAAACCGGAAACTCGCCGCTGTCGAGCGCTACCCACAGCCACATGAGTCCGTCGTGCACGTCCCGGCGGCGAACGATGGTGGCGTTGTACGCGAGTGGATATCGCATGGCGGGCTCTTGCAATCGACGCTACCACAGGCGGCGCTTTTCCGGCCACCCACGCGCTCGGAGAACGGCCTTGACTTTGACTCCGCGACGACTACACTAGGGCGATAATTTTTGCCGGCGCCCCTCGGACCCGCCGGCGGGCGGTGCCGCCGGGAGGAATCGCGCCGCCGACTCCGACTCTTCATCACGCAGACACGTCGAAAGTTTGCCTTTTTTGGGAGCGAACGAATGAAGCGCACCTATGCGTTCTGGGCGGCCGTGTCCCTGTGTCTGGTCGCATCGGCGGCCCCCGCGCTGGCGCAGGAACAGCCCCCAACCTCGAGCCCGACCCAGCCCCCGGTTTCGGCGGCAGAAGACACGCTCAAGACCACCGGCGAGGAGAAGCCGGCTGCGGCTCCGGCAGTGGCGCCGCCCGACACCATCACCACGGGGGCGCGCTCGCGACGCGCCAGCAAGGCGCAACGCACGATCCATCCCATCTTTTCCCTCGGCATCGGCTCCGCGGTCAACTACCAGCCCGATTCCTTCGCCGAAAACTACGATCCATCGTTCGGCATTCTCTTGAGCGGCGGCGCGCGTCGCGGACCCTTCATCCTGGCCGCGTCGTTCGACTACAACTTCTTCTTCGCCAGCGGCACGACCCCCAACGATCTCAACGTGCTGATGGTGTTCGCCGATTTCAAGTTCTCTCCCCTGTCCGGCGCGGCGCAGCCGTACCTGCTGGTCTGCGGCGGATTGTATCGCACGTGGATCGTCGACGAGGATTACACCGAGATGGTGATGGGGTCCGGCGGTGGCGCGGGCGTCGAGATGAAGATCGGCGAGACCCGGCGGTTGTTTCTCGAAGGCCGCTACATCCAGGGGCAGACTCGCGAACGCACCGAGGACGCGGCGAACACCGAGGTCATCCCCTTCCGCTTCGGTATGACCTGGGAAATACAGTAGTCCGCGACACGCCGCGGTGACCGCGGCTGACGGACCTACTTCATTCCCGCCGCGCGCACTTCCGCCGGCACCGCCTGCGCAAACTGCTCGAAGTTCTTCTCGAACAACGCGACTAGCTCGCGCGCCTTCCGTTCGTACGCAGTCTTGTCGGTCCAGGTGTTGCGCGGGTTGAGGATCTCGGCCGGCACTGCCGGGCACTCGGTTGGAATGTCGAGGCCGAAGATCGGGTCTTTCGCGTACTTCACGTGGTCGAGCCTCCCCTCCAGCGCGGCGTGCACCATGGCGCGCGAGTACGCGATCTTGATGCGCGCGCCCACGCCGAAGCCGCCGCCGCTCCACCCCGTGTTGACCAGCCAGCACTTCGCATTGTGCTGGCGCATCTTCTTCGCGAGCAAGTCGGAGTAGACCGTAGGCGGCAGCGCCAGAAACGGCGCGCCGAAGCAGGTGGAAAACGTCGCCTGCGGCTCCTTGCCCATGCCGCGCTCCGTGCCCGCCACCTTCGCCGTGTACCCCGAGAGGAAATGGTAGCTCGCCTGCTCGGGGGTGAGCCGGGCGATGGGCGGCATCACGCCGAACGCGTCGCACGTCAACATCACGATGTTCCGCGGATGGTCGCCCGTACCCGCCAGCTTGGCGTTGGGAATCTGGGTAATCGGGTAGGACGCGCGCGTGTTCTCGGTGAGGCCGGCGTCGTTCAGGTCGATCTCGCGCGTGGTGTCGTCGACCACCACGTTTTCGAGCACGGTGCCAAAGCGCCGGGTGGTGGCGTAGATCTCGGGCTCGGCTTCCGCGGATAGTCGGATGACTTTCGCGTAGCACCCGCCTTCGAAGTTGAAAATGCCGTGGTCGGTCCACCCATGCTCGTCGTCGCCGATCAAGCGGCGCTTCGGGTCCGCCGACAGCGTGGTCTTCCCGGTCCCCGAAAGGCCGAAGAACACGGCCGTGTCGCCGTTCGAGCCCTCGTTCGCGCTGCAGTGCATGGACAGCACGCCGCGCAGCGGCAGGAGATAGTTCATCACCGTGAAGATCGACTTCTTGATCTCACCCGCGTAGCAGGTGCCGCCGATCAGGATGATGCCGCGGCCGAAGTGGGCGAGTATGAACGCCTCGCTGCGCGTGCCGTCGATGGCGGGGTCGGCCTGGAACCCGGGCGCGCTGATGATGGTGAAGCTCGGCGTGTGGTTTCTGCGCTCGTCGGGGTCGGTGACGGGGATGAACATGTTGCGCGCGAACAGCGAGTGCCACGCGAACTGGGTGATGACGCGAACCGGAAGCCGCTGGTCCTGGTCGGCGCCGACCCAGCAATCCTGCACGTACACCATGCCGTCCTGGAGGTAGGCCTGCACGCGGTGGAGCAGGCGGTCGAACTTCTCCTCGCTGATCGGACGGTTGACCTTGCCCCACCAGATATTGCCTTTGCTGGAGACCTCTTCGACGACGAACTTGTCCTCGGGACTGCGGCCGGTGTACTTGCCGGTCTCCGCGCACATGGGCCCGTGCGCGGCGATCAGCCCCTCGCCGTTCATGACGAATTCTTCGTAGAGGGTCGCAGGGGTGGGATTCCACACCACTCCGCCGAGGTTGGTGAGCCCGACCGCGTCGAGACCAACCTTCGGGGCAAACTCACTGTTCGACACGTAGACCTCCGCAGAAACGAACGCTCGGCCAGCGCCGCGGTCTGGCCGAGCCAATCGGTGTTGAGGGAATGCGGAAATGGAGTTTAGCGAATCCGGTCGCGGCGCACCAGAGGGTTTTTCGCCGGTGCGCTAGCGCACGCGGACGCGATACGTTACGACGCCCGCCTGTCCCGGCGCGAGATAGAATGTCGCGTTGCGGGAAAGCACCACGCGCAGTGTGCGGTCGGCGCTGGTGTACTGGCACTCGTCCGCGTCCGACGGGTCGAAGGTGAACCACACCGGCGTCCCCGACGGCGGCTGCCACTCCACGTCGAAGCCCGCGCCGAACGCGTTCGGCTCGACATCCACCCACGACGAGACCGGATCCACCAGCATCACATTGGCGAGACTGTCGGCGCCCGCGTTGAAGAGACGGACCGAATACGTGATCACGTCGCCCGGGCGGGCGTCGGTTCGATCGAGCGATTTCTGGACGGAAAGCTGTCCCGATCCCGCCGGCGCGACCACGATGGCGTCGGCCGCGTTTGCGGTCAGCGTGATGGACGTCCCCGTTACCGTCTGCGTCGCGAGAATCGACACGGCGATCGTCGACCCCGGTGTCGCGCCGATCGGAACGAACACGCGCAGCAGCACGGTGAGGACACCGCCGCCCGGACCATCCGGGTCGAGGTCCCCGTCGGCCGCGACCAGCGGCCGGTCGGGGCCGTCGAGCAGGCCGTTTCCATTCGCGTCGAAATACCACGCCGTGGCCACGGCGGAGTCGGCGGTGGCGGTGAGGTCGACGTGACCGGCGGTACGGGCCTGGACACGGTGCCCGAAGTCGACGAACGCGCCCGGCGTCCCCGGTGACACCCCGCCCGCCGACAGGGTGAGAATGCCGATGTCGCCGAAGTCCGCGACGACGGAATCACCCGCGGCCACGACGCCGGTGTGAACCGTGTCCGGCGTGAGCGACACGAAGCCGATCGGGTTCTGCTCGATCACCACCAGGCTATCCGCCGGCACCGCCAGCGCGTAGCTGCCGTCCCCGAGCGTGGTCGCGGAGAGACCGCTGCGCGCCTCGGTGACGAGCACGCCCCCCAACCCGATATCGCCGGCGCCGAACACGCCGTCGTGATTGCGATCGTCGAACACCGTGCCGCGAACCAGCGCGCGGGTCTCGGTGACGAGGGCCACGCTCTCCGCCAGATTCGGCGGGAGACTCGACCACGCATTGATCAGCGTCGTGTGCGCCCCGTTGGCCGTGACCGGGACGCTGACCGCCACCGTGTAACGCTTGAGCTGCCCCGGGTTGAGAATCCGGGACCAGAACGGAGCCGCGTGCACGACGAGAGAATCCTGAACCGTCACGCTGCCCGCCGGCCAGCCGCTGGGCACCGTCCACTGGACCCGGAAGGAATCCGGGAACGAGCCCGCGTTGCGCAGGTCGAGCTGCGAGACGTACGCGCTGCCCGGCGCCGCGCCACGCGTGGACGTGCCCCCCTGCCCGGAGCCGAGCAGTCCGAACACACCGGTGCCGTTGCCGTCGATGGCGAAGTCGGGGCGCGGGGGGCCAACGATGGCAACCCGCGCCGCGATACTCTCACGACTCGTCGGGTGGTTCTGCGACGTAATGTCGAGAATGTACTGGTAGGTGGCCGTCGCGGCCCCGGCCGGGACGGTCACGGTGAACGTGTACAGCCGCGAACCACCCGCGGGGACCACCCCGGTGATAAACGGTGACGGCAACCCCGCGAGTCGAGCAGTCCAGGCGGAGATCGTGTTCCATTGCACGCGGTAGGTGTCCCCGCTCGGTCCCTGGTTCTGGAGCTCGACGGTGAAGTTCAACGTTCTGGGCGCAGGCGTGGTCTGCAGCGAACTCCCCCCCGCGCCGCTGCCGAGCGCGCCGAACACACCGTTGCCCTGGCCGTCGATCACCGCGTCGACGATGGCGGGCGGAATCACCACCACGCGGCCCGTGACACTGTCCATGAGGAACGGCTTGGTGGTCTTGCGTCCGTCCGCGATCACGTCGAACGTGCCGCCGGTCGAGCCGGGCGGGACGATGATGCGCAACGGATACGTCCCCGCCACGATGTTGGTGAGCGGCGCGACGCTCCCGTTGAAGGTCACGTTCCACCCGGGCGGAGTACTCCACGACACGTCGAAGCCGTTCACCCCCGACACATTTTGAACCTGCACCTGGAACACGACCGTGTCCCCGGGTGAGACGGTTTGGGTCGAGGTTCCGCCCAGCCCGGTGCCGACCGGTCCGTAGACGTCGGCCCCCTGCCCGTCGACGAGCATGTCGATTTCGCTGGGCGTCGCCACGCTCACGGTCGCGGAGACGCTTTCGGTGACGACCGCAGCCACCCGTGAGGCGGCGTTTAGCACCGAGAGGTACGTGCCGTACGCGGCTCCCGCGGGGATGTTGATGCGCAGCGTGTAGAACGCCTGGGCGTTGGGCGCGATGGTGGGCGTCACGGTCGGGAAGTTGCGCGCCACACCGCCGATGATGATCGCCGCCGTCCAGCCCGCGCCCGGCGCCGTCCACGACAGCGTAAAGGAGTCGGGCAATGCGCTCTCGTTCTGCACCGTGATCGGAAAGAGCACCTGCGCGCCGCGCTCGCCGGCGTTCGAGCTGCCGCCGCCTTTGCCCGTGCCGGTGGCGCCGTACACGTTGTCGCCGCTGGTCGCGATGATCATGTCCACGCGCGGCGCCAGCAGGCGCAGGATGGCGTGGACCGAGTCGCGCTTGTTGGCGTCGGCGCTCGAGGTGGCGCTGAGATTGACGTCGTAGTCGCCGCCTGGGTTGGGGGAAGCGACCTGCATCCGCAGCGTGAGGAGCGCGGTCCCTCCGGCCGGGATGCTCGCGGTGGTAAACGGACCGGAATACGTGGTCGCGTTGTAGATCACCGAAGTGACGAGACCCGCCTCGCTCGTGAACGCGATGGCGTAGGTGCTCGCCGCGTTGCCGGTGTTGTGCAGCTCGAGCGCGAAGTTGGCCGGCGTGCCCCAGGTCGACGTCTTGAGCCCGAAGCCGCCGGCGCCGTTGTCTCCGATCACGCCCACGCCGTTGCCGTCGATGACGAGGTCGGCGCCGTGGGTGGCCGCCGTAATCAGCGCGCGCAGACGCGCGCTGTCGACGCGGCTGGCCTGGGTGGTGCTTTGCGCGTTTACGATCGCATCGTAGGTTCCGGCGCCGGCGGCCGCCGACGCGCGCAGCCGCACGCGGTACGTCGCCACGGCGCCGGGGGCGAGCGCCGGCATGACGTACGGAAACGCCTGCGTGGTCGCGCCGATTTCGAGCCACGCCGTCCACCCCGCCGGGAGCGTCGACGTGAGCCGGTAGGTGTCGGCGACGGTGCCCTCGTTCTCCACCCGCAGATCGTAGGACAGCGTGTCGCCGGCGAACGCGCTGTGCGACGACACGCCGCCGTTTCCGCTCCCGAGCGCGCCGAACACGTCGTCGCCGTTGCCGTCCACCGCGAGGTCGGCCCACATCCGGTACACGAGCGACACGTCGTCGACGTAGGTCCACGTCTCGTAGAGGTTGTCGTAGAGGTTCGCCTGTTCGAAATAGAGGCGCACGGTCTGCCCGGCGAACGCGATCACGTCGTGCGACACCGGCAGCACGTTGTCGTCGCTCAACCATCCACTGTCCTTGTAGATGTCGTTCCACTCGCTGAACGCGTAGAGGAGCACGCGGCGCAGCAGCGTGTTGCCGGTGGATCGGATGTCCGCGTAGAAGGGGTCGTAGTAGTCGCTGTCGTAGCCCTGCATGCGGATCTTGAAATTGAGCGTCGCGCGCGAGACGCCGGCTGGAATCGAGACGGTCTGGTACATGTACGCGTGGGTGTTGGTCACCTGCGCCGTGTACTTGAAGCCGAGCAGCGCCGAATAGTTGCCCGCGTAGGGCAGGTCGAGTTTGACGGCATGATCGGCGTAGGTGGCGTTGTTCGTGGTGCCGCGGAATGCCCCGTGGACCCACGCCGTGCCGAACGAACCGGTCTCGAACCCGCCGTCGACCACCAGTTCGCCGGCGACGGAGGCACGCGCGGCCAGAACGGCCAGCGATGCGGCGAAAATCACGAACGCGAATCGTCTCATCACTTCAACCTCTCGAAATCGGCCAGCAGCCAGTCGGATAGCAGCATCTGAATACGAATGCCGAAACCCGCGCTCCACGCGTCGGTCGCGGTCACGTCGGGGTCGTCGAATCCATTGACGCTGTACCCCACCCCGATGCGCACCGAGCGGTAGACCAGGCGCCCGAGCTCGATGCCGGCGCCGGCCTGCGCCGTCCCGCCCCCGCGCGGTACCACCGCGCGACCCCACGCGTCGACGTCCCACCCCCGGCCGAAGTGCCAGACATACTGCGCGAGCGCGAGATCCGTGTTGGTGGTCGCGGACACGCCGTAGCTCCAGTCCTCGACGTGCTTGTACGCATACTTGAAGCGCAGCTCGTGCGCGGGAGTCGGCATCACGTTCACGTCGGTGGTCGCCACCAGCCGCCACCGGATCGCGTCCGGGTCGATGGGAGCGTAGCGGTCGTAGTAGCTCTTCAGCATCAGCAGCGACTGGACCGGCGCGAACGGGGACCGGTACGCGCCCGCCAGCGTGGCGTAGAACTGCGTCTCGTCGTTCGCGCCGTCGCGTTCGCCGAGCCCCATGATATTCTTGGCCAGCCACGCAAACCCGCCACCCAGCTGCTGGGCCGCGCTCATGCGCACCAGGTGCTTGTCTCCCGGGCGTTCCCACCGGTACTCGTAGCCGCCGTCGACGAAATACGACCCCGGCCGGCGCGCGCCCAGGCCCGCGGACAGCGATAGGTATTCTTCGTCTTCGCGACCGGAGAGCGAGGTAAACGTCTCGAAGCCGAGAGTCGCGCTAGTCGCCGGTCCCAGCCGGAGCCTCTGCCGAATCCCGCTCACCGCACCCATGCGCGCGTCGTCCGCCGCGCGGTCCATCGCGTAGCGCGTGTAGGCCTGGGTGCCGCCGGGCGTGGTTCCTTCGACCCCGGCCGTAATCTGATTGGTCGAGGGGCGGCCGCCCGCCGTGAGGTACTCGTGTGTCGCGATGGCGCGAACGCGCTTCGCGAGCGGCACTGCCAACACGGTCTTCAAGCGGTTCGGGTAGTCGTCGACCACCTGGTCGCCCACGTTCTGCTCCCATGTGGTGGAGATCCCGGCGGTGCCGCGATTGCCGACGGTGATGCCGGTGAGCACCAGGACTCCGTTCGCATCCTGCTGCGGCTCGTCGTGGCGCGCGAAGCGCAGCCCGGCCGACATCTCCAGCAAACGCCGGCGATAGTCGAGCGTGGCCCGGGCGGTCTCGCGCTTTTCGTCGGTGCGCTGGAGTTCGTGCGTGTAGCCGTCGGCATTGAGCGCGAGCGACGGGGACAGGGCGAGGCGGCCGTCGAAGCCCGCCTTGAGGCTCGCGAGCTCGCTGTCCGCCCCGCGGAACGACGGATTCACGAAGCCACCGTCGACGCGCCGCAGGTACATGTCGAGCTTGGAGGCCCCGCGTTGCGCGCCGGCGCCGACCTTGTACGCGTTGCCGTTGCCCGTGAGGTCGTCTTCGCTGTGCGCGAACTCGCCGCTGAATCGAGCGGCGCCCAGACGCGCGTCCCCGTCCACACCGAAGAGCGAGTAGCCGGGCGTGTCGCCCCCGTTCGCCACTGCGGTCACGCCGGCGCGATATCGGCTCCCCTGCACGACGTCGCCGCGCATGCCGTACAGGTACGCGCCGCTCACACCGGTCTCGGTCTCGTAGGTCACGGCAACGAAATTCGGGTTGAGCTCGCGGTCGGTCACCGCCACCGGCTCCATGAAGAGAATCGAGCCGTCGTAGGGGTTGATCGTGTAATCGCGCCGGCGAATCATGACCCGGGCCTCGAGGACTTCTTCCGTCTGGTAGCGATCGCGCGTCTCGACGATCACGCGCTCCGAGTTCTCGACGATCGGGGCGCTCGACAGGTAGTAGAACCCGCTGGTGCCGTCGGCGGGCATCTCGTCGGTGCGCGTGACGAAATCGGTTTCGGTCACGAACGCGCGCACGCTGTTCGCCCCGCTGGTGAGCGAAGCCGACAACCCCGTCACCACCTGGTGGTAGGTGAGAAACTCCCCGCGATCGATCGGGGTGGTGAAGTCGCCGTAGCGCAGGTACGATTGTTCGCGGTCGATCGACACGTAGTTGCCGCCGCGCGCGGGCGCGGCGTAGTGCACCGACGACGCGTCGCCGTAGATCGGATACTGCTTCTCCGGATCGGGTTGCTTGAGCAACGGGTCGTCGTAACGCTTCTTGGTGTCGAGCCGGGCGGTGACCTGGACCCCGCCCGGCGCGGCCCCCTGGACGAAGAGGCGCGACTCGGCTTCCACGTCGAAGCCATCGTGGTAGTTCGCCACCCCCTGCCCGCTGCCGTCGCCGCGCGTGTCGTACGCACCCATGGTGACGTCGACGATGCCGTCGGCCAGAAACGGACGCTCGGGGTTGACGAATACGACCTCCGTCTCCGCCCGCATTCCGTCCATCTCCACCGCCACCCGCCCACCGCCGGTCGCGTGCCGTGGCTTCAGGACCAGATTCACGATTCCCTCGCTGGTGGTCGCCTGCAGCCCGCGCTCGTCGGGCCGCGCGTCCGCGAGCGCGACCAGGTCCGCGCCCTCCGCGACCGTGACGACGATGCCGTCCATCACCGGCAGCCCGAACCCGTCGCGCACCGCGAAACGCAACGTGGTCGCGGTGTGGCCGTCCGCCGGAACCAGCGCGCGCGCGTCGAGCGGCACGAGCTCCGCCGGTTTCGACGAAAGCGCGACCCGCACGCTGTCGGACGCCTCGCCTCCGCGCAGCATGGTGGCGTGCGCGATCAGGTCATTCCAACCCGCGCGCACCCGCACGCCGAACCAGGTCGTGGTCTCTTCCTGGTGCGCGACGTCCACCGTGTGCTGCCCGACGCGGTCCTCGCCGACCAGTTCGTCGTTGACGCGCAACTCCACGCGGCTCCCGAGCGGATGGCGGACACGCACTGCCACCTGGTCCCGATCCCGCACGACCAAGCCGTCGTTCGGTTCGAGGATGGTGACGAGGCTGGCAGCCCCGGGTGGCGCCGGAGCGGGGTCCCCGGCGGGGACCAGGGCGATCTTCGCCGGGGCCGCGATTTCGGTCCACGAGAGCGCGTCGAACACCGCGCCCGGCGCGATCGCCGCGGTGCGCACGCCGGGTCGGACGACGGTCGTGTGCACGGAGCCCGAGTCGCCCGCCGCGGAATCGACCAGGGCAATCGCCGCGGTGACGTCGCGAACCAGGTGCGTATCCGGAGTCGCCGCGGTGAATGCGACCTGGCAATCGATGGCCCGTCCGCGTCTGAGCGACTCGAAGCTGAAGACGCCGCCGTCGGATGGCAGCGGGACCCGGTCGAGAAGCGCGCTGACGGTCACGTCCCCGAGCCCTTGCGGAACCTCGACCCGGAGGGTGCCGCGCTGGGTGTGTTCCGAGGTGGTGGTGAATCTCCAGCGCACGGTGGTGCGCGAGGAATCCGGCAACACCGAGAGATCGCGGACCGCGTGGCCGACGCGCAGCGTCGGGTCCGCGCCGTCGGCGGATGGCGGAATGAAACTCACCTCGACGCGGCGGTTGAAGCTGCGCCCGTCAGGCGTACCGTTGCCCGCCACCGGCCGGGTGTCCCCGTAACCGCGCACGACGATCCGGTCTCCGTCCACCCCCATCGCGACGAGGGCGTCGCGCACCGCTTCGGCGCGCGCCACCGACAGCTCGTAGTTCGACGGGAAACGCCTGCTGCGCATCGGCGTGTTGTCGGTGTGGCCTTCGACCAGAGCCGCCCAGCCCGGACGGTCGAGCAGAAAGGCCGCCACCGGTCGCAGCCCCCGGTCCGCACCGACGACCAGCGACGCCTGGCCGAAGTCGAACTGCGAGCTTGGCAGCGTGAACTCGCCGAGCCGCACCCGTCGCGCGACGCTGACCCGCTCTTCGCACGCGAGCAGCGCGGTACGCGTGAGCGGCGGCACCACCGGTTTGCGCAGCGGGAAGGCGACGCGCGCGTGGGCCGGAGCGATCAGGTGCACGAGACGCTCGTTGGGCCGGGGGGCGTGGCCGTCGCCCACAGCGGGTTCCACCAGTTCGACGCCGGCCGGGAGCGTTCCCTCGTCGAGGCGCACCAGGCGGTAGCCCTCGAACACGTGCGGAATCGAGAAGACTCCCAGCGAGTCGGTCACCGCGTACTCGCCGCTCTCGAGGTAGACCGAGACGTTCCCCACCCCGGGCTCGCCGGGGTCGCGGTCCCCGTCGCCGTCGTCGTCGATCCACACGTCACCGAGCAGAAAGCCCTCGATGCCAACTTCCTCGTTGTCGATGCGAATGGCGGCGACCACCGGCGCCGTTTCGACCGGATCGCCGGTCACTGCGCTGCCACGCGCCACCCCCGACACGCTGGCCCAGCCGTTGGGCTCGCGGCTGTTCACCGCGAACTTGACCGAGGTGGTGCGCGTCTCGCCGGGAGCCAGCGACCCGACGGCCCACGAGAGCTGGTTCCCCGACCACGCCACCCCGCCCCCGGAGAGAAAATCGAGCGCCGGCGGCACCGACTCGGCGACGCGCACGTTGTCGACGCGGATCGAGTCGGTGCGGTTGGTCGCGGTAACCACCATGGTCACGACGTCGCCCAACGACGCGGTCGCCTGCCGGAACGTCTGCTCGAGGCCGATCATCGTGCGCGGATCGGGCACCGCCGCCAGGGCGAGCCGGCACGTCGTCCGGTTCGTGACCAGCGTGTCGAGGCGCGACTGCGCGGTGAAATCGAACGCGCGTATCGCGCCGAGCGCTGTGCGCAGCGGCGTCCCCGGGCTCGACACGACGAGGCGAAGCGACTTGATCTCTCCGGGCGCGAACGCGCCCACCAGGAACTTCCCGGGTTGCGGAGCCGGCGGGAACGGCACCCCGTTCACGTCCGTGCACACGACGCCGACGCCCGGCGGAAACGCGGCGGACGCGAATACCACCACGCTGTCGGCGTCGCCGGCGTTCTCGATGTCACCCGCGAAGGTCACGGTGTCATCCAGCACGCCGATGCCGACGGTTGACGCGTCGTCGGGCGATCCCTCGCCCCCGGGCAACGCGCGCGGGTTTCCCGCCGGCCCGAAGAACACCGCGGACACGAGCGCGCGACTGGTCACACGCACCACGGTCGCATCCGTCACGGGGGCCTGCGGCGCGAAAGCGGCGGCCGCGACACCGGGATCCCACGCGGAGGTCGCGCGCAGCTCGACGTACGCATCTCCCGCCGGGGCGGGCAGCACGAGTGCGACATCCACCGGTGTCGAGAGACCCGCGCCGACCACGAGGAACGACGGGTTGTCTTCGCCCGCATCCAGCCGCCCATTCGCGTTGGCATCGCGGAAGAAGATCACCGTCGCGGGCGAGATGGTCGAGGGTGGGAGACTCGTGGTCGACATCGCGACCGAGTCGGGCGCGTTGCCGAGGTTGTCGAGCGACAGCCGGCAGTAGACCGTATCGAACGGAGCCGCCTGCAGCGCGTACGCGGGCGTTGCCACCGTTCCCGGCGGAGTGATACGCAGGCCAAAGATCGTGAGTACGGGCGTGGAGACGGTGTTCGAGCCCGTCGCATTCACGTTCCCGGTGTCGGTGAAGACCGTCTGGGCGGTGTTCCGGATGTCGGTACCGCCGGGTGTGACCTGAGCGTGTGCGGGTTTCGAAGGCCAAAAAGCCAGCACGAACAGCAGCGCGAACAAGACGTAACGCGTTGCAGAAAAACGAAAAACGGCGAGTCCCCCCGCCGCGTTTACTGCCCGCCGCCAGTCGAAATTCTGCCGCGCTAGAGCCTTCATCGCATATAACACGTTCGGCCGGCGCACGCGGGGGAGCCGTGTGGGCTCCACCCGCATGCGCGGCCGACGTAAGGGGCCGCTATCGAAAGAAAGCGGCTACTGAATCCGGACTGTGAACCCGACCCCGGAGGTCGAGCTCGCACCGGCCAGGAGACTCCCCGTGAACACCCAGCGCACGTTGGTCACGTTCGCGTCGTATCCCGCCGGAGCTCCCCCGCCGCCGCTCGCCGGCGCGTAGGTCCAGGTGGCTCCGCTGTCGTCGGAATACTCGATCGCGATGGCGGTGACCGACGCCGGCGCCGTGCCGCTCGTCGCCGAACCCACCTGGAATTGCGTCCAGGTCGGAACCGCGTCGTAGATGGCGATCGTCGTGAGCGTCGAGCTGCCGAGGTTCTGGTAGTCCACGGTGTATGCGAGATCGGTCCCCGGCGCCTGAGCGCCCGCCGGGCTCACCGCCTTCGTCAACACCAGGTTGCCCGCCACGATGGTCGTGACGTCGGTGGCGTTGTCGGAGGCGAGGGTGACCTGACCGGTCGCCGTGAGCACCCCGATCTCGACCGTCCCCACCGTCGCCCCGGCCGGCACCGTGAGGCGCGCGGTCACGCTCGCACTCGCGCCCGGCGCGAGAGTCACGCTCGAAATCGGCGTGCTCGTCACGTCGAGGAACACGTAGCTCCAGCCCTGCGAGGAGACGTAGGTCAGGTCGAAGGTGTCACCGACATTGCCGTTGTTGGTCACCGTGTGCGCATACGTGATGGTCCCGCCGGCGGTGGTGTTGCCCGCGTTGTCGGGGTCGAAGAGCACCGACGCCAGCGTGTTCACCGTCACCGTGTTGGCGATGGTGTCGCTTTGCGTCGCGTTGACCGTCGACGTGGCCGTAAACGAGGTTCCGTTGACGCCCGGCGCGGTGCCCGCGGGCACCGCCACGCGCGCGATGAGGTTGGTCTCGGCTCCGGAAGCAACCACACCCGTCGAGGTGATCGGCGACACTTCGCCGGCGTCGAGGATGCCGTTGCCGTTCGCGTCGAGATAGAACACGACCGTCCAACCCGCGGGGACGGACGAGGACAGCGTGAAGTTGTCGCTCGAACCGCCGCCGTTGATCACGTCGAGCGCGAAGTCGACCGACGCGCCCGGGTTGGTGTTCTGATTCACCGACGCGTTGTTGGTGGTTCCCGCCGCGCCGTCATAGTTGCCGATGTCCACCGTCGCGGGCAGTACCGCGTCGATGCGATCGGTGGTCAGGTTGTCCTCGGCCGGGGTGTTCGCGGACTGCGCGCGCACCACGGCGGCGAACGGGCCACCGGCCCCCTGCGAACCGGGAATGACCACCCGCACGACGATGTCGATCGACGCTCCCGTCGCGAGCGGGCCCACGTCGACGTTGCCGTCGAAGTCGGAATCCGAAAGCGGCGTGATGCCGTCATTGTGATAGAACAGCACCGACCACGAGCCGGGCACCGTCGACGAGCCATCGAGCACCACGTTGACCGCGTCGTTCGTGTTGCCGTCGTTGCGAATCGTGTTGGTGAAGTCGACCGACGTGTTGGCGTACGCGCTGGCGACACTCTGCAGGTCGTCGTCGTAGTTCGGCGGCGTTCCGGCGTCGGGGACGCCGGCCGGGCCGATCACCACTCCCGCGAGGATGCCGACGGTCACCGGCGCGTTGTTCGACGTGACGATGGTCGGGTTCGGCGTCACCACGTTGTTGTCGACGTAGGCCAGCGCCGCGGTGTTGTTCAACACGCCCGGCGTCATCCCCGCGACCACCGTGACCTGGTACGAGAACGAGTAGCTCTGCCCCGGCACGATGGCGCCGTTGGTCACGTACGCCACCGCGATGTCGCCGAAACCCGCCGCCAGCGACCAGTTCCACGTCTCAGGGCTCCCGGCGGTCGAGCTTCCGCTGGGCAGGTACAGGACCGTCCCGCCCGCGGGCGAGCCCGTCGGCGCCCCGAAGACCGGGAGTGGATTGCCCGAGCCCGGATTCAGCGGGATCACGTCGTACATCAGAACACCCGTGAGGGCGACCGACCCGACGGTGACGCCGTTGGCGTTGTTGGTTCCGGAGTTCGATGCCCGTGAAGGTGTAGCTGATCTGGTCGCCGTCGTAGACCAGCGCGGGGGCACCCGTGAGGTTGGCCGTCATGACGGCGTCGTCCACCACCGTGGTGCGGTGGTAGTTGCGCGTATCGATCTGACCCGCGTCACCCACGGACGTGCCCTGCACGCCGACGTAGGCGAGCTGGCCCGCGGTCGCGGTGCCCGGCACCGCGTAGGTGACGATAAGGCTCACCGACGTGCTGGCCGCGACCGGACCGAGGACGCCCGGTACCCCGCCGACGCTGATCGCCGGCTCGCCGCCGTCGACCACGCCGTTGCCGTTGATGTCGTGATAGATCGACACGTTCGCCAGCGCGATGGTCATGGTCGTGTTGACCGCATCGACCAGCGGCGCCAGCGTGTAGCTGTCGTTGTCGTTACCGGTGTTGGTGAGCGTATAGCTGTAGAACAGCGTCTGTCCGCCGATCGCGTTCTGGCTCATCGCCGGCGTGACCGGTGGCGTCTCTCCCGAATCGTCGGGAAGGATCGAGATGCCGTAGACCGGCAGCACCACTGTAATGACTTCGTTCGAAAGCGCGGTGTAGCTGTTGCCGACCAGGTCCTCGTAGGTCGCGGACGCGCGATTGCGAATCTGCGTCCCCGCCGGCGTCGTCTGCGCGAACGCAGCCGCCACGGAGAGCACGAGCACGAGGGTCAGGACGAGCGGGAGGATCAGAAGGTGTCTGGTTTTCATCTTCGGTTCCTCCTACTTGACCGTGGCCCGGTACGAGAACGTGATCTCGTCTTCGGGCTTCAGGCCGCCGGACAGCGTCCAGCGAATGTGGGTGATCATGTCCGGCGTCGCGTCCGCCCAGACCTCACGACCGTCGGCCGCCGCTTTCTTGAAGCGAACGGGCCAGGCGTGGAAGGTCTTGCCGCTGTCGATGCTGAACTGCACCGAACCTGCAGCCGGAGCCTTCGCGGTCTTTTCGACGTACTGGACGCCGGCGGGAACCGGGTCGACGATTGACACGTTGTGGACGGCCTCGGCGCCACCGTTGGCGTACGTCAGCCGGTATTCGATGACGTCCTGCGGACGGGCTTCGTCTGCAGGCAGGTAGACTTCCTCGCCGCGCTCGCCGACGATGACCTTCCGGGCTTCGATGGTGCCCGTGACAGGACCGGCGGCAGTGGCAGCGAGCGACGTGATCAGTCCGCCAACAAGGGCGAACAGGAAGAAAACGCGACGCAAGGTGGAACCTCCTGAGTATCGAGAAGCCCACGCATCGGCGCGGGCGCACTCCTCCCATGCAAACCCGCGCGTCGGGCGCAGGCGCAACTTCTCGCGGGAGCCCGGGGGCAAGGGACGTTCCAGTCGTGGCCGGAAAGGGCGGGATGTTCCCGATGGAAGCGGATGAGGGAGGAATGTGGCGTCGCGGCGCGGCTTACGCGCGGTGACGGAGTGGCCGTCGGTGCCGCCACCGGGCGCATGACGGACTATCGCGCCCGCGAATGGTTGTCACTCCGCAATGCGGGCGCAGGGGGCCTTGCAATGTGCAATTCTTCCCAGTCGGGGGTGGCGCGCCAGGTGAGTCGGGACCAGCACGTCGTTCTCCGAGGAGCGCCGGGGGTCAACCTACAATATTCTAACGGCTTATGAATTGTTGAAAATTATACATAGCCTGTCCTATATTCTGCACATGCCGGGCTCGCCTTCCAAACGCTGGCAGGTGGTCACACTCGTGGTGATCGGCGCCGCCACCGTATCGTTCCACTACGGCTTCTTGCTCCCTCGATCCATCGGGCATGGCAGCCTCGTCCACGTCATCCACGGGCGCCTGTGTTATGTGCCCATCATTCTGGCGGCGATCTGGTTCGGGGTACGAGGCGGACTCGCGCTTTCGCTCTCGATCACGGCGCTCACCCTGCCCTACCCGCGCCTGCGCGGGATTACCGACCACCACACGTTGATCGGCGAATACACCGAAATGGTGTTCTACGTGGCGATCGGCCTGATGACCGGTGTCCTGATCGAACGCCAGTGGCGCGAGCGGGCGCGCGGCGAAGCCCTCCAGCGCGAGCTCGCGCGCCGCGAGCGCCTCTCGTCGCTCGGGCAGATGGCCGCCGGCCTCGCGCACGAGATCAAGAATCCGCTCGGGTCCATCCAGGGCGCGGCCGAGATTCTGGGCGACGACGCGCCGGCCGATTCCCGCAGGCGGGAGCTGTTCGAGATCCTGCGCAAGGAATCGAAGCGGCTCGGGACCGTGGTCGACGACTTTCTCACCTTCGCGCGCCCGCGTCCGCTGTCGCTCTCTCCGCTCGACCTCGGTGCGGTGGCGGAGCGCGCCGCCGCGCAGATGAACATCGACGCCTCCGCGCGCGGCATCACCATCGAGCTCCAGCGCGCGCCCGACCTGCCCCGGGTGGCCGGCGACACCGAGCGGCTCCACCAGGTATTCTTGAATCTGCTCTTGAACGCGCTCGCCACCAGCGCGGACGGGGGCCGGGTGGTGGTGTCCTCGTTTCCCGCCGAGCGCGACGGCGCCGCGTGCGCCGCCGTGTCGGTGCGCGATTTTGGCTCCGGCATTGCGCCCGACGCACTCCCGCGCGTGTTCGACCCGTTCTTCACCACGCGGGAAAACGGGGTCGGCCTGGGCCTCTCGATATCGCACACCATTGTGCAGGAACACGGCGGCTGGATCGACGTCGACAGCGCGCCGGGTGCCGGCACCACGGTCACCGTCGTCCTCCCCGTCGATCGCACTCGCCATGGCGCATAGTCGCATCCTGCTCGTGGATGACGACGAGAGCATCCGCAAGGTCCTCGGCTATATGCTCGAGGAGGCCGGCTACGCGGTCGAGTCCGCGCCGGGAGCCGACGCCGGGCTGCGACTCGCGGCCGAGCGGCGCCCCGACCTGGTCTTGAGCGACATCAAGATGCCGGGCAAGGACGGGCTCGAGCTGTTGCGCGAGCTCCGGGCTTTCGATCCGTCGATCCCGGTGATCATCCTCACCGCGTTCGGCACGGTGGGGACCGCCGTCGAGGCGATGAAGCACGGCGCGTCCGACTACCTCACCAAACCGATCGCGCGCGACGATCTATTGCTGACGGTGGCGAAGACGCTCAAGCTCCACCGCCTCGAGGCGGAAAACGAGGATCTGCGGGAGACGCTCCGCGACCGCTTCCGCTTCGAGAGCATGGTCGGGCTTTCGCCGGCGATGACAGAGGTGTTCGCCACGCTGCGCAAGGTGGCGACCACCGAAGCCACCGTGCTAATTACCGGAGAGAGCGGGACGGGCAAAGAGCTCATCGCGCGCGCGATCCATTTCAACAGCCCGCGGCGCTCGCAGCGCATGGTCACGATCAACTGTGCCGCGATTCCGCACGACCTGCTCGAGAGCGAGCTGTTCGGTCACGTGCGCGGGTCGTTTACCGGCGCGATTCGTGACAAAGTCGGCAAGTTCGAACAGGCGCACGGCGGCACGCTCTTTCTCGACGAGATCGGGGCCACGCCGCTGGTGCTGCAGGTGAAGCTGCTGCGCGCCCTGCAGGAGCGGGAGGTCGAGCGGGTTGGCGGCGACGCGCCCATCCAGGTCGACGTGCGCATCGTCGCCGCCACCAATCGGGCGCTGGCGACGCTGGTCGCCGCGGGCGAATTTCGCGAGGACCTCTTCTACCGGCTCAACGTCGTGCCGGTCCGGGTGCCGCCGCTGCGCGAGCGCGCGGGCGACCTCCCGCTCCTGGTCCGCCACTTCCTGGCGAAGTTCGCCGACGGCAAGGTCACCCTGACCCCGGAGGCGCTCGCGGCCCTCGAGCGTTATCGCTGGCCGGGGAACGTCCGCGAGCTGGAGAACTTCTGCGAGCGCATGGCGCTGATGCGCTCCCGCGACGTCATCGACGCCGCAGCCGTCGCCGCCGAGCTGGCGACGCTGGAGCGCGAGGCTCCGGCGGCGATCGGAGCCACCCTGCACGAAATCGAGCGCACCGCCATCGTCGAGGCGCTGCGCGCCAGCGGCTGGAATCGGTCCCGCGCCGCCCGCCGGCTCGGCGTCGCGCGCCACATCCTGCTCTACCGCATGAAGAAGTTCGACATTCGCGACGAGGGCGAGTCGGTGCGTTGAGGGTGGTGGCGGGATGCACTCCCTCTACCGCCGTCCTCCCGCGCACAAAATTGAAATGCGCGGCTGCGGATTGGCGGTGCGAGGGAGTGCATCCCACCTTGAGGCAGAGCCCCTCTGGCAACCGCGGTGCGTTCGTGCTAACCTCCCCAACTTGCGCGCGCGGCAGCGTGCGTGATCGTGTTTCCAGCCAGGGAGTGAACATGCGGCGCGCAGCGATCATCGCGGCATCTCTTCTTGCGGGCGCCGTCCCCGTCCACGGCGCTGACTACTTCCAACAGTTCGTGCATACCACCATCCGGGTGACACTCGACACCGAGCGCAAGTGGATTTCGGGCACGGAATCCATTCTCTACGTCAATAACTCGCCGGACACGCTGCGCCAATTCTATCTGCACCTCTATCCCAACGCCTTTCGCGACAACGACACCGCGTTCATGAAGAACCGGAACCGCCAGTACAACTGGACGCTCCTGGGCCTCCCGGATGCGAACCGAAGCTGGCTCGACCTTTCCAACGCGCGCGTGGACGGGACGCCGGTGGACGTGCGCGTCGACGACACCATCGCGAGCATGGCGTTGCCGCGGCCGCTCGCCCCGGGCGACTCCATGCGGGTCGAGTTCGCGTTCGACGGGAAAGTGCGCCAGGCGTTCGACCGCGCCGGCTACCGCGGCGACCACTACGACTTCGCCCAGTGGTACCCGAAGGTGGTCGTGTACGACGAGCGCGGGTTCCACCCCGACAAGTTCCAGGCCGGCGAGTTCTACGGCGAATTCGGGACCTTCGACGTCCACATCGAGCTGCCGCAGCGTTTCGTGGTGGTCGCGACCGGCGTCGTCGAGAGCGGCGACCCCGGATGGGACTACAACCCGCCGCACCGGAAGCGCGGCGCGAAGACGGGCGCCGGCAAGACGCCGCCCGCGTCGGGGAGCAAGACCATCCACTTCCACGCCGAGAAGGTGCACGACTTCGCGTGGTGCGCGGATCCGACCTACGTCGTCCAGGACACGCTCCTCGACGGCATCGAGATCCGAAGCGCGTATCGGCGCCGGAGCGCGTCGACCTGGGAGGACTCGACCCTCGCGCACGCGATCCGCGCCGTCACCTGGCTGAACCGTCGCGTCGGCAAGTACCCGTATCCGCACATCACCGTCGCCGAGATGTTGCGTATGGGCGGGATGGAATACCCGATGCTCGCGATGGACGGCCGCGCGACCGAGGGGCTCGCCTTGCACGAGATCGGCCACATGTACTTCTACGGGATACTAGCCAACAACGAGCGCACGGAGGCGTGGCTCGATGAAGGCTTCACCACCTTCCAGACCCGGTGGTATCAGGAGCGGCACTACGGCCCGTGGGGCGACACCAGCCGGCGGAACTGGTACCAGCGCATCACCCCGCAATACCGGCTGTGGGAAGAGTACCAGCGGGACATCGTGGACCTGCACCGCCGTGGTTACGGCGAGCGGGTGTCGTACCGGGCAGAGGACTACCTCCACTCGTACCGGGTGAACGTGTATCAGAAGGCGGCCCTCGTCGTCCGCGCGCTGCGCTTCGCCGCCGGCGACGACGCGTTCGACCAGATTCTGCACCGCTACTACGATGAGTGGCAGTTCAAGCACGTGAACGAGGCGCGTTTCCGCGCGGTGTGCGAGGACGTCGCGAAGCGCGACCTGTCCCGCCAGTTCGAGCAGTGGCTGCACACCAAGAAGGCGGTCGACTACGCGCTGACGCGCGTGCACTCGACGCCGGCCGCGAACGGCGTGTCGACCGACGTGGAGATCCAGCGCATCGGCGAGCTGTACTGTCCGATCGAGGTCGCCTTCACCCTCCCCGACGGGCGCGTCGAGAAGCGCCGCTTCGACGCGCGCGATCGCACGATCCGCCAGAAGGTGGAGTTGCCGGCAAAGCCGGTCCGAACCCAGATCAACCCGGACAACGAGATCATGGATATCGATCCATCGAATAACGTGACGCCCCGCCAGCGCGACTTCCAGATCGACTGGCCCAACAACTACTACTATCCCGCCGACGCCTACCAGATCCGCCATCGTCCCGCGATCTGGTACAACGACGTGGACGGCGCGAAGGTCGGCTACCATTTGTCCGGGAGTCTCCAGGGCTGGAAGCACCGCGCGAACCTCGGCGTCTACTACGGCGTCGAGAGCGGCGAAACGGATTTTTCAGCGTCGCTGGACGAGCCGCTGCGCCTGCTGGGGAGCAACGCGACCCTGCACGCCTCGGGCTACAAGATGGAGGGCCGCGCGGACTGGAAGCTCGACCTGCGCCTGACCCGACGGTCGCATCTGCTCGACCCGCCCACGCACGAGTTGTTGATCGGCTACGGATACCACGAATTGCGCGACCCGCGGTACCTGACCAGCCCGGAGATCTACGACACGCTGCAGGCGGACTCCGGCCCGTACTTCGGCTACACCGTCGACCCCCAGCTCGACATCGCGTCGATTCGCTTCGAGGCGAATCTGACGATGGGAAACCAGTGGTTCGCGGGCGAATACGACTACGAGCGTTTCGCGGCGAGTCTCACCCTGCAGTCGCGACCGAGCGTCGTGAAGGTGGATGCGCGACTGCGGGGGTTCGCGGGGTTCGCGGGAGGCGGCACCGCCACCTCGCGGAAGTTCAACCTGGCGGGGGCGGGACCGCTGCGCGCCGAGGAGCGATTCTGGCTCCGCTCACCGGGCGCCGTGCCGGAGGGCCTGCACTATCTGGAGCCCGGCGACGGCAACCTGCGCGGATACGCGGCGGGGACGTTCGGCGTGAACCAGCTGATGGCGCTGAACGCCGAACTGGGAGGTCCGCTCGCGCTCCCGGGAATCAAGAAACTGCAGAAGTGGATCGGAACCCCGTCGCTGTACGGGTTCTACGACGTGGGATGGATTTTCGACAGCGTGAACCCGATCTCGACGAGCGCGCGGGTCGGGGCGCTGGTGGACGGCGGAATCCTGGACGACGTGCTCCAGGACGCGGGACTCGGGATTCGCTCCGCGGTGGCGTGGCCGTTCTGGAACTTCACCTGGCGTTTCGACGTGCCATTCTATGTAACGAATCCGGAAGTCAACGCCGAGAGCGAAACCATCGACTGGCGGTACCTCTTCAGTCTGACGGCGACGTTCTAGTCAACGATACGGACCGAGCACGACCTGGTCGACGCGATTTCACGAGGCGCGCTTTCAACCATCGCGCGCGAAGTGCATGAGCGGAGAGCAGGTCGTGCTCGGGCCTCAGTGTTGGCCGAGACAGGACCCGCGGCGGTTGTTACGCCACCGACGCGATCACCGCGGCGGCGACCTCGTCGACCATCGCGTCGGTCATCTCGGCGTACATCGGCAGCGACACGATCTGCGCCACCACCTTCTCCGCCACCGGAAAGGCCCCCCGCTTCAGTCCCAGATGCGCATACGCCGGCTGCAGGTGCAACGGAACCGGGTAGTGGATGCCCGTCCCGATGCCGCGCCCTTTGAGCTGCGCGATCGTGCGGTCGCGATCCGGCACGCGGACCACGTAGAGGTGGTAGACATGCGTGCGACCGCTCGCGCAGCGAATCGGGGTCACGCGCGTGCCCGCGAGCGCCGTGTCGTAGCGCGCGGCGTGCTGGCGGCGCGACGCCGTCCATCGATCCAGGTGTTTCAACTTCACGTCGAGGATCGCCGCTTGAATCGCGTCCAGCCGGTAGTTCCAGCCTTCGTAGAGGTGGTGGTATTTCTCCTTGCTCCCGTGGTCGCCGAGCGCGCGCAGGTAGACGGCAGCTTCCGCGTCGTCGGTGGCAACGAGGCCGGCGTCGCCGGCGGCTCCGAGGTTCTTGCCCGGGTAGAAGCTGAAGGCGGTGGTGTCGCCCAGCGTCTTCACGCGATCGCCGTCGATCGCCGCGCCGTGCGACTGGGCCGCGTCCGCGACCACGCGCAGCCGGCGCCGGGTCGCGATCTCGCGGATCGCCGCCATGTCGGCGGGCTGGCCGTAGAGGTGCACCGGAACGATGGCCCGCGTGCGCGGCGTGATCGCCGCCTCGACCCGCTCGGGGTCGATCAATTGCGTCGCCTCGTCGACGTCGACGAGCACCGGGCGCGCGCCCGCGTGCGTGATCGCTTCCGTCGTCGCGATGAAGGTGTTGCAGGCGGTGATGACTTCGTCGCCCCGCTTGACGCCGACGCCGAGCAATGCCAGGTGGAGCGCCGACGTCCCGCTGCACGTCCCGACCGCGTGGGCGGCGCCGGCATAGGCCGCGAAGTTCGATTCGAATCGGCGTAGCGCCTCGCCGCCGATGAAATGGCAGCTCTCGAGCACGCCGAATACGGCGGCGTCGATTTCGGGCTTGATGGAGGCGTACTGCGCCTTCAGGTCGAGAAACGGGATCGGCATGTGCAAGAACCTCGAGGGATTCAGGGTGTCTGCAATCGAGAGCGGGCTACGTCGCAGAAAAAACGCCGCTGGAGCTTGGGTCGCAATGCGCGTTCATGCTACCACAGCCGCGAGCGAACGGGCAATAGTGGCGCCGCGCCCGTTGACACCACGCGGCCGGCGTCCGTACACTGCACGCGTCGCCCGCTGCCCGGGCGCGGAGGATCTCTCGCTTGACCCTTGACCGCCGAACGCTCCTCGCGCTTTTCTCACTCGCGTTCGGGTTGCGCATCCTGTACGCGGCTCTGCTCGGTTCGTCGCCGGAGATGATGGCGATGCACGAGACCTACGACTATCGAACCGCCGCCAAGATGGCGGCCGGGGTCAACTGGCTGACCACGCCGGTCTCGCCGTCGGCGCCCGGATACCGCGCCCTGCTCGCGGCCGCCTTCAAGCTGGTGGGAACGTCCTGGTGGACCGCCGTGATCCTGAATGCGCTGCTGGGGGCTGCCACCACCCTCTTCCTCTACCGCATCGGAGAGCAACGGCTGGGCCGGCGGGTCGGCCTGGTGGCGGCGCTGTGGCTCGGCCTGTATGCAAACCAGATTTACTTCGCGAGCGTGGTGGGGCGCCACGTGCTGGTGACGTTCCTGTTCGTGTGGTTCGTGCACTCGCTCGTCAAGCCGTTCCACCGCATGCGCAGCGCGGTGTGGTCCTCGATCCTCTACGTCGCGCTCACCTACACCGAGCCCATGTTCCTCCTGCTCCTGCCGCTCATCCTGGCCTATCTGGTCGTGTGGGCGACCCACCACCGCGCCTTGAGCATCCAGTACGCGTTCCTGTTTCTGACGGCAGTGGTCTTGCTGAACATCCCGTGGACGGTTCGCAACTACATCGTTCGGCGCGACATCATGCTGATCAGCCTGGAGGCCAGCCAGTACACGGGTCCGATCGCGCGTCTCCTGCGTGACTCGCCGCCCGAGCCGCCGCTGGCTCCAGGGGCCGCCACCATCGAACGGCCCGGCTTCGGGTACGAGACCCGCGAATTCTGGCGCGTCGGGCGCTTCGCCGACGCACCCGGCGATCCGCAGCACGGCATCGCCCCCGAGCCCGCGTGGTCGTTTCGCCACAACGCCACCAGCGTGGTCAACTTCGGCGTGCTGTTGCCCCTGTTCGCGGTCGGGGTGGTGGTAGCGTGCAAACGCCGGCATCGCGCCGCGCTCGTCCTGACCGGGGCGATCGTGAGCTATGCGGTGCTGCGCGGGTTCTACGGGGCGGCAGAGCGCGCCCGGCTGCCGGTGGAGCCGCTCATCATCCTGGTCGCTTTCTACGGCGCGAAAGTACTGCTCGACGCACGCCGCTCCGGCGGACAACCGGCCGCCGCCCCGGCTCCGGAGACTTAGCGGGAGGCGCGGAGGTCGCGCCCCGTCATCTCGGCCGGCAGTTCGATCCCCAGATAATTGAGAATCGTGGGCGCGATGTCGCGCAGCGACCCGTCATCGATCAACGCGCCCCGATAATCCGCATCCACCAGGATGCAGGGAACGGGATTGGTGGTGTGCGCGGTGTGGGGGCCGCCGGTGACGGGGTCGACCATCAGCTCGGCGTTGCCGTGGTCGGCGATGATGATCGCGACCTGACGGTCGAGGTCGAGAGCGGCGACCGCGCTGCCGACACACTCGTCCACGACCTCGCACGCCCGGATCGCCGCCGCGAGCACGCCGGTGTGGCCCACCATGTCGGGATTTGCGAAATTGCAGACGATGTAGTCGTGCCGTCTCGCGCGGATTGCTTCCACCAGCACATCGCGCACCTGGTATGCGCTCATCTCGGGCTGGAGGTCGTAGGTCGCCACCCTGGGCGACGGAATCAGCCGGCGGGTCTCACCCGGAAATTCCTGTTCTTCGCCTCCGTTGAAGAAATAGGTGACGTGAGCGTACTTTTCGGTCTCGGCGAGCCGAAGCGTCGTCTTCCCCCGCGCCGCGGCGGTGTCCACCAGGATATTGGTGCGCAACTCGGGAGAAAACACGACCGGTCGATCGATGGTATCGTCGTAGCGGCTCATGCACACGTAGTGCACGCGCGGATGCGCGACCCGTTCGAACGCCGGAAACGTCTCGTCGATGAAGGCGTGCGTGATCTGGCGCGCGCGGTCCGCGCGAAAGTTGTAGAACACCACCGAGTCGCCGTCGCGCACGAGCCCGCGCGGCGCGCCCGCGCCGTCCGCGATCACGACCGGTTCCACGAATTCATCGGTGACCCCGGCCTGGTAGGAGCGGCGGACCGCCTCCCGGGCGGAGGCGGCGCGCAGGCCCTCGCCGCGCGTGAACAGGTCGTAGGCGCGGCGGGTTCGCTCCCAGCGTTTGTCGCGGTCCATCGCATAGTAGCGCCCCACGACGGTGGACACGGCGCCGAGCCCGATCGATTCCATGCGCGTCTCGAGCGCGGCCAGGTAGTTCTCCCCGCCGTCGGGAGCGGTGTCGCGTCCGTCGAGGATCGCGTGCACCCACAGCTCGCGCACGCCCCGGCGTTTGGCCATCTCGATCAGCGCGTACAGGTGCTGCTGGTGGCTGTGCACGCCGCCGTCGGAGAGCAGCCCCATCAGGTGGAGCGCGCCGCGGTCGCGAACGCGGTCCATCGCCCCGGTCAGCGCCGCCATCCGCTCGAAGGAACCGTCGGCAATCGCGCGGTCGATGCGCACGATGTCCTGGTAGACCACGCGGCCGGCCCCGATGTTGAGATGACCCACCTCGCTGTTGCCCATCTGTCCTTCCGGCAACCCCACCCACGGACCCGAGGCCTGGATCAGCGTGTGGGGATAGCGCTCCCACAGGCCATCCACGTTGGGCGTGCGCGCCTGCCGGACGGCGTTGGCCTCGACCTGGTCGCGCCAGCCCCAGCCGTCCATGATGATCAGCACGACCTGCTTCGAATGCGGTGTCATTGCCCTCCTCGAACGGCCGCGAGCCGCTTGAGATTTTCCTTCGCCGCCCCATTCTCCGGCTCGAGGCGCAGGGCTTCCTTGAACTCGCGCTCCGCGTCGTCATAGCGACGCGCGTTCGCATACAGGGCGCCGAGGGTGACCCGCGCGGTCACGTACCCGGGTTCGGTCTTGACGGCGCGCTCCGCGAACGGGATCCCTTCGTCGATCCGTTTGGTCTCGAGCATCATAACCGCCAGGTTGTTCATCGCGTGGACGTCGTCGGGCTTGAGCGCGACGCACTTTTTCAGGGCGGCTTCGGCCTGAGGGTATTGCTTCAGCCGTCCGTAGCACACCGCGAGATTGTTGTAGGCACTGTAGAAGTTCGGACGCAGCGCGATCGCCTGCCGGTACTGCTCGATCGCCTTCGCATACTCCCCCCGCTGCTCCCAGCGCTGCCCCAGGTTGTTCAGCGCGTCCGCGTTGTCCGGCGCCAGATATCCCAGCGCCTCCAGCTTCGCCATCGTCTCCTTCGACGCACTGCTCACCGTCCCCGGATCCACCGGCGCCCGCGCCCGGTCCAGCGTGGCCACACTCTGCGCGCTGAACCTCGCCACCGCCTCATCGGTAAACGCCGATCGCATCGCCTTGCCCGGCATGTCCTCCGCCCTCGGCAACCCCATCAGCGCCAGTACCGTCGGCGCCACGTCGATGATCGACGCCCCCTGGATCTCCGCTCCCCGCTTCACCCCCGCCCCCATCAACCCCACCATCCCCGTGAGTCGGTGCCACTCCGCCGCATTCCCCGCCCAGATCTCCGGCCGGTTCTTCAACCGCGACTCCCCGCTCTTGAACCCGTGGTCCGAGACCACCATCAACACCGTCTGCCCATCCATCTTCCCCATGACCTCGCCCAGGATCTCGTCCTGCAGCACGTACGCCTCCTCCACCGCGTCCCGGTAGCGCGCAAAGTCCGCCTCACTCACCTCCGCCGAGCGCGGCGGCGTGTGCAGCATGAACAAATGACTCACCGCGTCCACCCACTCGAAGTACACCGCCTCCACATCCGGCCGGTCCGTCTCCCACACGTGCAACGCGATCCGCTTGAACGTCTGCGTCGACGCGTACAGATGCATCAACGCATTCACCGGATCCTTCGCGTCGAACTCCCCCCGATGCCGCGCCAGCTCCGCCGCACTCACGTGCACAAACCGCATCATCTCCGCATCCGACACCTCCCGCCCCTCCACCACCAACCCCCTCATCTCCCCCCACCGTTCCCTCGGATACAGACTCGTCGCCTCCGCCTGCGCCGTGTCCTTCGGCGCGTACGCCAGATACCCGAACTTGTCCGTCACCATCACCCCCTCGATCGCCTCCGCCGGGTCCGTCGCCAGCCACCCCACGATCGACACACTCCGTCCCGCATCCCCCAGCATGTTCCAGAACGCATCCACCTGGCGGTTCTGCCGCCCCACCGGCACCCGCGTCCCCGTCGCCACATCCACTACAAAAAAATCCAGGATCCCGTGCTCCTCCGGCTCCCGCCCCGTCGCCATCGTCGTCCACAACAACGGCGAGAGCATCGGCTCCTCCGAACGCAACACCCCCGTCGTCCCCTCCCGCTTCAGCCGCGCAAAGTTCGGCAACCGACCCGCCTCCATCAGCGGCGTCAAGTTCGCCCAGTCCCCCCCGTCCACTCCCACAATGATCAACCGCCGCCGTTCTCCTCCTGTCTCCATCGTGCGATCGCCCCACTGCACCACCCGCACCTCCCCCACCGTGATCCCGTAGCCCGCCATCTCGTCGCGCACCCGCCCCGTCACCGCGCCCCCAAACCCCTCCGGCCCCCTCGATGACTGGCTCCCCGCCGCCTCGATCTCCGCCGCCGCCACCACCAGCCGCCGAAACGCCGGCACAAACTCCCTCGAAAATCCCCGCTCCAGCGCCACCGACGAGCCCGCCGGGATCACGAGCCCCACCTCGAACGCCACCCCCAGCGAGTCCCCCTCTTCGAACAGCACCGACGCCGACCCCACCGGCGGGATCCGGTACCTCTGCTCCCCGCTCGGGTAGCGTACCAGGCTCACCCCCGGCCCCACGTACGTCCACCCACGCACCACCGACACACTCCCGTCCCGCGTGATCCGCAACCCTTCCTCCCCACCCGGCACCCGCCGCAACCCCGCCGCCCCCGCCAACAGCCCCAGCGCCGCCAGCGCGACCAGAATCAAGCGCGCGCGTTTCACTGCCGGCCTCTCGCCGCGTCGAGTTGCGCCAGGTTCTCCTTCGCCTCGGTATTGTCCGGCTCGAGGCGCAGGGCTTCCTTGAACTCGCGCTCCGCGTCGTCGTAACGACGGCTCAGCAGATACGCGGACCCGAGCGTCACGTGCCCGTTCGCGTTGCCGGGTTCAACCTCGACCGCTTGCTCGGCGACGCGCATTCCGTCCGCCACCTGTCCGGTTTCCAGATAGATCACGGCCAGATTACTCATCGCGAAATAGTTGCGCGGGTTTATCGAGAGACTCTTCTTCAGGGCGGCTTCGGCCTGAGGGTATTGCTTCAGCCGTCCGTAGCACACCGCGAGATTGTTGTAGGCACTGTAGAAGTTCGGACGCAGCGCGATCGCCTGCCGGTACTGCTCGATCGCCTTCGCATACTCCCCCCGCTGCTCCCAGCGCTGCCCCAGGTTGTTCAGCGCGTCCGCGTTGTCCGGCGCCAGATATCCCAGCGCCTCCAGCTTCGCCATCGTCTCCTTCGACGCACTGCTCACCGTCCCCGGATCCACCGGCGCCCGCGCCCGGTCCAGCGTGGCCACACTCTGCGCGCTGAACCTCGCCACCGCCTCATCGGTAAACGCCGATCGCATCGCCTTGCCCGGCATGTCCTCCGCCCTCGGCAACCCCATCAGCGCCAGTACCGTCGGCGCCACGTCGATGATCGACGCCCCCTGGATCTCCGCTCCCCGCTTCACCCCCGCCCCCATCAACCCCACCATCCCCGTGAGTCGGTGCCACTCCGCCGCATTCCCCGCCCAGATCTCCGGCCGGTTCTTCAACCGCGACTCCCCGCTCTTGAACCCGTGGTCCGAGACCACCATCAACACCGTCTGCCCATCCATCTTCCCCATGACCTCGCCCAGGATCTCGTCCTGCAGCACGTACGCCTCCTCCACCGCGTCCCGGTAGCGCGCAAAGTCCGCCTCACTCACCTCCGCCGAGCGCGGCGGCGTGTGCAGCATGAACAAATGACTCACCGCGTCCACCCACTCGAAGTACACCGCCTCCACATCCGGCCGGTCCGTCTCCCACACGTGCAACGCGATCCGCTTGAACGTCTGCGTCGACGCGTACAGATGCATCAACGCATTCACCGGATCCTTCGCGTCGAACTCCCCCCGATGCCGCGCCAGCTCCGCCGCACTCACGTGCACAAACCGCATCATCTCCGCATCCGACACCTCCCGCCCCTCCACCACCAACCCCCTCATCTCCCCCCACCGTTCCCTCGGATACAGACTCGTCGCCTCCGCCTGCGCCGTGTCCTTCGGCGCGTACGCCAGATACCCGAACTTGTCCGTCACCATCACCCCCTCGATCGCCTCCGCCGGGTCCGTCGCCAGCCACCCCACGATCGACACACTCCGTCCCGCATCCCCCAGCATGTTCCAGAACGCATCCACCTGGCGGTTCTGCCGCCCCACCGGCACCCGCGTCCCCGTCGCCACATCCACTACAAAAAAATCCAGGATCCCGTGCTCCTCCGGCTCCCGCCCCGTCGCCATCGTCGTCCACAACAACGGCGAGAGCATCGGCTCCTCCGAACGCAACACCCCCGTCGTCCCCTCCCGCTTCAGCCGCGCAAAGTTCGGCAACCGACCCGCCTCCATCAGCGGCGTCAAGTTCGCCCAGTCCCCCCCGTCCACTCCCACGATGATCAACCGCCGCCGTTCTCCTCCCGTCTCCATCGTGCGATCGCCCCACTGCACCACCCGCACCTCCCCCACCGTGATCCCGTAGCCCGCCATCTCGTCGCGCACCCGCCCCGTCACCGCGCCCCCGAACCCCTCCGGCCCCCTCGATGACTGGCTCCCCGCCGCCTCGATCTCCGCCGCCGCCACCACCAGCCGCCGAAACGCCGGCACAAACTCCCTCGAAAATCCCCGCTCCAGCGCCACCGACGAGCCCGCCGGGATCACGAGCCCCACCTCGAACGCCACCCCCAGCGAGTCCCCCTCTTCGAACAGCACCGACGCCGACCCCACCGGCGGGATCCGGTACCTCTGCTCCCCGCTCGGGTAGCGTACCAGGCTCACCCCCGGCCCCACGTACGTCCACCCACGCACCACCGACACACTCCCGTCCCGCGTGATCCGCAACCCTTCCTCCCCACCCGGCACCCGCCGCAACCCCGCCGCCCCCGCCAACAGCCCCAGCGCCGCCAGCGCGACCAGAATGAGATGAATTCGTTTCATGAGTGGTGGTGAACAACGGGGGCGCGGAGCGGGACGCGCGTCGTGGTGCCACACGAAGTCTAAGGCGCGCGTCCCGGAGCGTCAAGCCGCGCGGAACCCGATAGCGAGCACATGCACCCGCGGGTATAATGTCAGGCATGCCGCCATCCTCCCCGCCCGCGGTTCCCACCGTCGCTGTCATCATTCTTACGTGGAACGGGAAGGAACTGACTCTCGACTGCCTGCGCTCCTTCGCGCGGGTCACGACACCGAATCTGCGCATCCTGGTGGTCGACAACGGCTCGACGGACGACACCGTGGCGATCGTGCGGGCGCTGGGCGATGCCCGCGTGACGATCATCGAAAACGGCGCCAACCTGGGCTACGCGGCCGGGAACAACGCGGGCATCCGCCAGGCACTCGACCACGGGGCCGACTTCATCCTCCTGCTCAACAACGACACCGTCGTCGATCCCACCCTGGTGGACGATCTGCTCGCCGGAATGGCGCGGGAGCCGGACATCGGCATCGCGGGGCCGAAGATCTACTATTCCGACCCGCGCGATCGCATCTGGTTCGCGGGCGGCGAGGTGTCACTGTGGCGGGGAAACGCACGGCACATCGGCATTCGGGAAACCGATCACGGGCAGTACGACACCGCGCGCGACGTCGACTACGTGAGCGGGTGCGCGCTGTTCGCGCGCCGGGAGGTCTTCGACCGGGTGGGAATGCTCGACGCCGGCTACCGGGCCTATTTCGAGGACGCCGATCTGTGCGCGCGCGCCGCGCAAGTTGGGTTTCGCATCCGTTACGTCCCGACGGCCCGAGTCTGGCACCGGATTTCCGCCAGCACCGGGGGACAACTCTCGCGGCGCAAGATCGTGCGCAAGCTCATCAGCGCACGACGGTTCTTCGCAGCGCACGCCAGGCCGTATCACTGGATCACCATTCCTTTATTTTTCGGCCTCGATGTGGTACGAATAGGGCTTCTGGTGCTCACCGGACGGGTCCGCGACGCGGATCCTGGTTCACCTTATCCGACGTCCTGAACGAAGGCGGTTCCCCTCGCCGTGAAGGTCGCGATCTTCGGGGTCAGCGGTCAACTCGGCCGCGACGTCGCCGCGGTCTTGTCCGACATGGACGCCGTGCCGCTCGACCACGCCCGCGTGGACATTCGCGACGCTCCCGCCGTCATGAGCGCGGTCCGCACGGTGGGCCCGGCCTGGGTGATCAACTGCGCGGCCATGACCCACGTCGACCGCTGCGAGAGCGAAGCGCTTGCCGCCTTCGAAGCCAACGCGCTCGGCGCCGCCAACGTGGCCCGGGCGGCTCACGCCGCCGGCGCGCGCCTGCTGCAGGTCAGCACCGACTACGTATTCGACGGCGCCCGCCCCGGCGCCTACGCCGAGTCCGACCCGCCCCGTCCGATCAATATCTACGGCATGAGCAAGCTGGCGGGAGAATGGGCCGCGCGCGCGGAGTGCGCCGGCGCGCGGGTCGTGCGCTCGAGCGGGCTCTACGGCCTCAATCCGTGCCGGGGCAAGGGCGGAAATTTCGTCGAGACGATGCTCGCGCGCGCGGCGGCGGGTCCGCTGCGGGTCGTCAGCGACGAAGTGCTGGCGCCGACGTTCACCGAAGACCTCGCGCGCAGAATGAGGGAGATACTCGAGCACGACGCCCCGCCGGGCGTGTATCACGCGACCAACGCCGGGTCGTGCTCGTGGTTCGAATTCGCGCAGGAAATCGTCCGTCTCTCCGGTGCGGGCGCGAAGGTCGAACCCATTCGCGCGGCGGAGTGGAAGGCGGCGGCGCGGCGGCCGGCGAACTCGGTGCTCGAGAACCGCGCCTGCGCCGCCCTCGGATTCGACGCCATGCCCCACTGGCGTGACGCGCTCGCCCGCTATCTGCGGCAGCGGGCCGGCGCACCGGCGGGCGGAAGCCAGGGCGCTCCACCCGGCTCCATCTAGAAGAGCGCGCGCAGCAGCAGGAACGCGGAGGCCACCGCCAGCGCGGCGGTCGCGAGCCCGATGAGGAACAGCAGGAACGGCACAACGAATACCGCCCCGATCAGACCCTTGAACAGGATGAACCCGAGCTTGAACGGAAGCAGAATCAACCCCACCAGGACGTGTAGCATGAGCACTGTCAGGACCCACGCCACCAGGACGCCGAGAGCGCCCAGCACCAGGAATTCGATCATCGCCATCCTCCATCGAGCCGCGCAGAGCGGGCTCGACACGGTGTACACGCCGCGCGCGAATCCATTCGACGGCCTCCGCCGCCGGGTGCGCGCGCTGGCCCTGCCCCTGGCCTGCGCGGCCTGCGTGCCGGCCGGCGCCCTCGCCGCCGAGCCGCCCGCGCCCGGCTCGATCGTGCCCGACCCGCTCCGCTACGTATCGCCGAGCCGGCCGTACCGGATCGCACACACGGCGCTGGACCTCGACGTCGATCTGGAGCGGCGGCGAATCGCCGGGAGCGTCGCCCACACGGTCAATTCCCTCCGCGACGATCTCTCCGAAATCTCGATGAACTGCGTCGGGCTCGTGGTCGATTCCGTGGCTGTCGACGGGGCGCGCGCGAGTTTCGACTATCCCGTCACGGCCGGGTCGAGCACGTCGTGGCTCGGCAGCGCGCCCGAGGCCGTCGCCGACGACCGCCTCGTCGTACACCTATCGACACCACTCGCCCGCGGGGCGACGGCGGTCGTGACCGTCCACTACCGGGGCGAGCCGAAGATCGGCCTCTACTGGATTCGCCCCGAGAAGGGCATCCCGGAGAAGCGGCTCGAGGTCTGGTCGCAGGGCGAGGGCGAGGACAACCGGTACTGGATCCCGTGCAACGACTACCCCAACGACAAGTCGACGTTCGAAGGACGATTCCGGGTGCCGAAGGGTTACACGGCGATATCCAACGGCGCGCTGGTCGCGACCCGCGACGTGGGCGATCGCACCGAATTCTCCTGGAAGCTCGACCAGCCGCAGGTGAGCTACCTCATCATGCTCGCAGTCGCGAAGTACCGGATCTACGAGCAGAAGGTGCACGACCTCCCGCTCATGTACGTGGTTCCGCCCGACGCCGACGACGCCACCATCCTGCGCGGCTACGGGCTCACGCCCGACATGATGGAGTTCTTCGAAAAAACCATCGGCATCGCCTATCCCTACGCCAAGTACGCGCAGGTGTCGGTGCAGGATTTCATCTACGGCGGGATGGAGAATACGTCCGCCACGGTGATGAACATGCGCACCCTCTACGACGAGCGCACCGAACTCACCCGCAAGGAGCAAGGCCTCGTCGCGCACGAGCTCGCCCACCAGTGGTGGGGCGATATGGTCACGTGCCGCGAATGGAGCCACATGTGGCTCAACGAGGGCTTCGCCACCTACTACGCGTACCTGTACCGGGGGCACCACGACGGCGAGGATGCGTTTCGCTATCAGATGCGGGGCGCGCAGATGGACGTCGTGAACGGCGACAACACCGAGCCGCGGCCGATGGTGGTCGATTTTTTCAATCGCGCCGACGCGCGCAACAACGCCCAGGTCTACGTCAAGGGCGCGAGCGTGCTCCACATGCTGCGTTTCCTGCTGGGCGACGCGCTCTACCACGAGACCATTCGTCACTACGGTGAGGCGCACAAATTCGACGTCGTGGAAACCCAGGACCTGATGCGGGCGGTCAAGGACGTCACCGGCGAGAACCTGGACTGGTTCTTCGAGCAGTGGGTCTTTCTGGCCGGGCACCCCAAGTTCAAGGTGACGAAATCGTGGGACAAAGCCGCGAGCGTGCTGCGGCTGAAAGTCGAGCAGACCCAGAAGACGGGCGGGCTCGTCCCGGTGTTTCGCGTCCCGCTGGACATCGAGATCACCTGGGAGGGCGGCCACGCGCTGCACCGCGTGACCATCGAACAGGCGACCCAGGATTTCTATTTCCAGGTGCCGGCGGAACCGAAGATGGTCGTATTCGACAAGGGTGACTGGATCTTGAAGACGCTGGAGTTTCCAAAACTGACCGGCGAGCTCGTCTACGACCTCGAGCACGGCGACACCATGACGCGAATCCGCGCGGTGGAGGCGCTGGCGTCGAAGGGATCCGACGAGCGCACCGTGCCGGCGCTGCGCTCGGCGCTGGCGGCCGAGGGCCACTACGGCCTGCGGCGCGAGGCGGCGCTCGCGCTGGGCAAGGTGGGCACGCCGGCCGCCCTGGCCGCGCTGGTCGAGGGTCTCGAGATTACCGACGCGATGGTTCGCCTCGCGTGCGTCGAAGCGCTCGGCAGCTTCTATGGCAACGAGTCGGCGGCCGCGCCTCTGGAAAAAATCGTCGAGAACGATCGTGCCTACGGCGTGCGCGCGGAGGCGCTCACGAGCCTCGTCAAGATTCGTTCGGAGCGGGCGGCGCGCGTGTGCACGAAGGCACTCGGCCAGGAGTCCGACCGCAGCGTCGTTCGCAACGCCGCCATCAACGGGCTGGTGGAGCTGCAGGCCACCGACGCGATGCCGCGTATCAAGCCCTACTGCGCCGCGGGCAATCGGCGCGAGTTGCGCCACGTCGCGATCGCGGGATACGCCAAACTGGCGAAGGTGCTTACCAAAGACGGCGAGCGCCGCCAGGCAGCGGAGACGCTCTCCCCCGGGCTCGACGACTGGTTTCTGCGCACGCGCGAGGCCACCATCGACGCGCTCGCCACGATCTCGCATCCGGCGTCGGTTAACCCGCTGCGCCGCGTGGCGTCCGCGGACCCGCTCGCCGCGGTGCGCGAGCGCGCGCGCAAGGCCGCCGATCGCATCGAAGCCGACGCGCGAGCGGCCGTGGCCAGGACCGACCAGGGCGCGGATATCCAGGATCTCAAGCGGCGTGTCGAGGAGTTACAGAAGGAGCTGGACCGGATGCGCCCCCAGCACGCGACCCCGGTCGACCACTAGTTTATAACGTGTTATTCTTCAATTTATTATATCCATGCTCATTTGTGGGGTTGATTTTGATAAACGTTTCACATAGTCTATTATCGGTTGCTGCCGGAGGGTGGTTCGGATACAGTCGGGCAACTTTGTGTGATGCGCCCATCGGCCCGCCCGCCGCATCGGAAAGCGCCCTGGGATCTGCCCCGTGAAGACGGACAAGGACCGATACCGGGGGGCGCGGCAGGCGGGGCTCCTGACGACGATCCCATTTCTGATGGCCGTGCCGCCGATCGCCGGTCTTCTGATCGGCCGATATCTCGACAACAGATTCAATCTACAACCGCTCTTCACCATCGTCTTCATGCTGCTGGGATTCGCGGCGGGCGTGCGCGAGGTGAGGCTCGTCCTGAAGAAGGCAAACGCCCCGGACGAGGACGGAGAGAAGCGTGACGGAAAGACGCCATAACGCCGCGGGCGCCGTGTGGTCGGCCGCCGATCCCGGACTCCTGCGCCGCGTGCGCAAGACCGCGGTCGTGCTCGGAATCGCCGTCGCCGCCCCGATTGCGACCTACCAGGGACTCCTGCCGGCGGCGGGCTGGTTGCTCGGCGTCGGCTGGTCCGTCGTCAATCTGGCGGCGACCGAATCCATCGCGCAGCTGGTCTTGACGCTGGAGCCGCGCAGCAAGGCGCGGATCGCACGCCGGCTCGCCGTCAAGTTCGGCCTCCTCTACGGCGTCGCGGTGGTGCTGCTCGCAGTCGTGCGCGTGCCGGCGCTGTGGTGGGCGGCCGGGTTCACCTGGCCCCTGTTCGTGGCCATCATGAAAGCGATCGGCCGTACCTATCTCGGACTCGACGCGCTGCCCGGAATGTCGGGCACGCCGCGGCGGATACCGTAATCTATTCGAGCCATGGTCTGGACCAATCTGATCGAACACCTCGGCGGGGCTCCTCTCCACCTGGCGAACACCGAAGCGGCGGCGCATGCGGAGGGGGCGCACGAGGCGGTGCATGAGCTCCCCAGCCTGATCAAACTCGTCACGGCCTTCATGGACGAGTCGCCGCTGAAAAATTTCCTGCTCGAGTGGGAGGGAATGATCTACGCGTTCGTGATCGCCGGGCTCCTGATCCTGGTCGCGCACATGGCGGCCCGGAACCCGCGCATGATCCCGGGCCGCCTCCAGAACGTCGTCGAAATGGTGGTCGAGGGTCTGTCGAATTTCATCGTCGGAGTCCTGGGTCCCGAGGGTCGCGGCTTCGTGCCCTTCCTCGGCACGCTGTTCGTCTATATCCTCGCCATGAATCTCTCCGGCGTGCTGCCGCTCGGGAAATCGCCGACCTCGAGCCCGAACACGACCGTCGCGCTGGCGCTGTGCGTGTTCGCGTACGTCCACTTCATCGGACTCACGCGCAACGGGCCGCTGGGGTACCTCAAGCACCTGGCGGGGAACCCGAAGAGCCTCGTCGAATGGCTGTTCGTCCCGCTGATGTTGCCCATCCACGTGATCGGCGAGATCGCCCGACCGGTAAGTCTTTCGCTCCGACTCTTTGGCAACGTGACCGGCGAGGACGTGTTGTTGTTCGCGTTCTGCAGCCTGGGCGTCACCACCCTGGCGGCGATCGGCTCGCCGGTCGGCATCCCGTTCCAGGTCCCGTTCATTCTGCTCGCATTCATGACCAGTTTCATCCAGGCACTCGTGTTCACGCTCTTGAGCACGATCTACATCCTGCTGTGGCTGCCCCACGACCACGCGGAGGAAGCGCACCACTAACCGTCCCAACCCGTAAGGAGGAAGAAAGAATGGATACTTCATCGGCACTCAGTCTGGCACTTCCGATCGGCCTCGGTCTCGCGGCGATCGGCTCGGGCATTGGCTTCCAGGGCGCCATCGGCAAGGCCATGGAAGCGATCGGCCGCCAGCCGGAAGCGTCGGGCAAGATTCAGACGGCCATGATCATCGGTGCCGGTCTGATCGAAGCGCTGACGATCTACGCCTTCGTGACCGTGTTCCTGTTGATGGGCAAGATCCAGTAAGACAGCCGGGGCCGAATCGCCGGGCGTGCTGTGCGCCCCGGCGTCGCGCCCGAGGAGCGTGAGATGGAACTCCAGTGGAAAGCGTTACTGACCCAGGTCGTCGGGTTCCTGATCGTGATGTGGCTCCTGCGCAAGTACGCGTGGGGAAAGCTGCTCGCGTTCACCGAGAAGCGACGGCAACACATCGCGTCCGAGTTCGAGTCCATCGACCGGGCGCGAGCGGACGCCGAGGGCCTTCGCCGCAAGTACGACGAGGAGCTCGCCGGCATCGAAACGACGCGCCGCGTGCGCATCGAGAAAGCCGTCCACGAGGCGAGTGCGGTCGCCAGCCAGCTCCGGGATGAAGCCAGGCGCGAGGCGGTGGCCATGCGCGTCAAGGCGACCCGGGACATCGAGCTGGAAATGGACAAGGCCAACCTGGTCTTCCGCGACCACATGGTCAGTTCGGTGATCGGCGCGACGGAGAAGATCATCCGGCAGCGGCTGGATGACGCGCAGCACCGCCGGCTGATCACCGAGTTTCTGGACGAGGTTGCCTCTCGTCCCGTGGAGCGGTAGACCGTGGCGCTCGGCGGCATCGGCAGACGTTACGCGCGCGCGCTGTTCGACGCGGCCAAGGCGGAAGACGTCGTGGAGCAGGTCCACGACGACGTGGTGAGTTTCGCCCGGCTGGTCGAGAGCGACGCGGCGTTCCGCCGCTTTCTCTCGTCGCTGCGCATCACCAAGGACGAGAAGAAGGACCTGATCGCGCGCGCCATCGGCGATCGCGCTTCGGGGCTGTTCGTGAAGTTCGTCCTGCTCTTGATCGACACCAAGCGCATGGACAAGTTCGACGATATCTCCGATGCCTTCGTCGAGCTTTACGAGGAGCACGCGGGGATCATCCGCGTGGGTGTCGTTACCGCGGTCGAGCTCGACTCCGCGCTCGAACGCAAGGCGAAGGAGACGATCGAGCGCCGCACGGGAAAGCGCGCCAGGTTCGTCAAGCGCGTGGACCCGGAAATCATCGGCGGCATGATCATGATCGCCGGCGGCCGCATCATCGACGGAAGCATCCGCAACCAACTGAGCGAGTTGCGCAAGCAGTTGCTGGAAACGCATTAGTCAAATCGACTCCGAGGAGTGAGCAATGGCGTTTAGACCCGAAGAAGTGAGTTCGATCATCCAGGCGCAGCTTCAGAAGTCCGACGTGAAGCTCGAGATGGAGTCCGTCGGCACGATCCTCCAGGTGGGCGACGGGATCGCCCGCATCTGGGGCCTCGAGGAAGCGATGGCGGGTGAGCTGCTCGAGTTCCCCGGCGGGGTCATGGGCATGGTGCTGAATCTCGAAGAGGACAACGTGGGTGCGGTGCTGTTCGGCTCGGACACCGCCATCAAGGAAGGCGACACGGTCAAGCGCACGGGCAAGGTGGGACAGGTGCCGGTGGGCGAAGCCCTGCTGGGGCGCGTGGTGAACTCGCTCGGCCAGCCCATCGACGGCAAGGGGCCGATCGCCGCCAAGACCTTCGCGCCGGTCGACGCGGTGGTGCCCAACGTGGTCGAGCGCCAGCCGGTGAAAGAGCCGCTCCAGACCGGGCTGAAGGCCATCGACTCGATGATTCCGATCGGCCGCGGGCAGCGCGAGCTCATCATCGGCGACCGCCAGACCGGAAAGACCGCGATCTGCATCGACACCATCATCAACCAGAAGACCAGCGGCGTGTACTGCATCTATGTCGCCATCGGCCAGAAGGAATCCACGATTGCGCAGCTGGTGCGCAAACTCGAGCGGCACGGCGCGATGGAATACACGACCATCGTGAGCGCGTCGGCGAGCGACCCGGCGCCGCTCCAGTTCCTGGCTCCGTACGCCGGCGCCGCGATGGGCGAGTATTTCCGCGATCGCGGCAAGCACGCGGTGTGCTTCTACGACGACCTTTCCAAGCACGCGCAGGCATACCGGCAGATGTCGCTGCTGCTGCGCCGGCCGCCCGGACGCGAGGCGTACCCGGGCGACGTCTTCTACGTGCACTCGCGTCTGCTCGAACGCGCCGCCAAGCTTTCCGAGAAGCTGGGGGGCGGCTCGCTCACGGCGCTCCCGATCATCGAGACGCAGCTGGGCGACGTGACCGCTTACATCCCGACCAACGTGATCTCCATCACGGACGGCCAGATCTTTCTCGAGGGCGACCTGTTCTACTCCGGCATTCGTCCCGCGATCAACGTCGGCATTTCCGTCTCGCGCGTGGGGTCGAACGCCCAGACCAAGATGATGAAGCAGGTGGCCGGCCGGTTGCGCCTGTCGCTCGCCCAGTACCGCGAGCTGGCCGCGTTCGCGCGCTTCGGCTCGGACCTCGACAAGGCGACGCAGGCCCAGCTGACGCGCGGCGCGCGGATGGTCGAGATCCTCAAACAGGACGAAGACGTGCCGCTGGCGACCGAGAAGCAGGTCCTCCTGATCTTCTGCGCGAACGAGGGCCTGCTCGACGACCTGCCGACCGAGTCGCTCAAGCGTTTCGAGACGGAGTTCTTCGCGTTCATGGACGACAAGTACCTGGACGTGGTCTCGCAGCTGCGCGACAAGCGGGCGTTCGACAAGGCGATCGAGGACGAGGCGCGCAAGGCGGCCCGCGAGTTCAAGGCCGCGTTCGAGAAGTCACTCGGGGCGAAGGCGTAACCAGAGAGTCCGAGCCATGGCAACCCTTCTGGACCTGAAACAGCGGATTCGAGCGGTCGAGAACATCCGCAAGATCACGCGAGCGATGCAGCTGGTGGCGGCGGCGAAGCTCAACCGCGCGCAGACCCGGGCCCACGCGGTGCGCCCGTTCGCCGAGGAGCTGGATCGCGTGCTGGGGGGCCTCGCCGGCGGCGGCGTCGACGAGGCGGCCGACGTCCAGATCGAGTTCACCTTCGCGGACGCCACCCCCCCGGTGCGCACGACGCTGGGTCGCATCTTCTCGCAGCACGACGTGCGCAGGCCCGGTATCGTGCTGGTGACGTCGGACCGCGGGCTGTGCGGGGCGTTCAACACCAACCTGATTCGCGCGGCACAGAACTTCATCAAGGAAAATTCCGACAAAGAGTGCAAGCTGGTCGTGATCGGCAAGAAAGGACACGCGTTCTTTCGGCGGCGCCCGACCCCGATTCTCTACCACCGCACCGGCATCAGCGACAAACTCGAGCTCGCGGAGATCAAGGAAGTGACCGGCAGGCTCGTCGAGCTCTACCACAGCGACCAGGTGGACGCACTCTACTTCATCTACGCCAAGTCGATCCGGGCCGCGCTCTACCGGATCACGACCCAGCGGTTCTTGAGCATTCCGCCGGTCGAGGGCAAGCAGGCCGACGACAACTACCTGGTCGAACCCGGCCGCAACGAACTCTTCGCCGACCTCATTCCCCTCTTCGCCACGTCGCAGGTGTTCTCGGCGCTGGCAGATTCGTTCGCGTCGGAATACGGCGCGCGCATGGCGGCGATGCAGCAGGCCACGAAGAACGCGGATGAGCGATTGAACGATCTGGTCATCGACCGCAACCGGCTCCGCCAGGCGACCATTACCAAGGAGCTCGCGGAAATCGTCGGCGGCGCCGAGGCGCTGAGATAGACACCCGAACGGGAGAGGACGAACATGGATGCAAACGTGAATACGGCGCGCGGTGCCGCGCCGGCGAAGGCAACGGGCGCGGGCAACGTCGGCAGGATCACGCAGGTGATCGGCCCGACGCTCGACGTGGGCTTCCCGTCCGGAAAGCTCCCCGCCATCTATAACGCGCTCAAGATCGAAGACCCGGCGCGCGGGATCGACCTCACCTGCGAGGTCTCGCTCCACATCGGAGACAACACTGTCCGGGCGATCGCGATGAAGTCCACCGACGGTCTCGTGCGCGGCATGGCGGTCGTCGACACGGGCGCACCGATCATGGTGCCGGTCGGCGCCCAGTCGCTGGGCCGCATCTTCAACCTGCTGGGCGAGCCCATCGACGGGAAGGGCCCGCTCGCGGACCCCGGCAAGCGCTACCCCATTCACCGCGCCGCGCCGAAGCTCGAGGACCAGGCCACGGAGGTCCAGCAGCTCGAGACCGGCATCAAGGTCGTGGATCTGCTGGCGCCGTATGCGAAGGGCGGCAAGATCGGCCTGTTCGGCGGGGCGGGCGTGGGCAAGACCGTGCTCATCCAGGAGCTCATCCGCAACATCGCCACCGAGCACGGCGGCTACTCCGTGTTCGCCGGCGTGGGAGAGCGCACGCGCGAGGGCAACGACCTGTGGCTGGAAATGAACGAATCCGGCGTGGTGACCAAGACCTGCCTCGTCTTCGGCCAGATGAACGAGCCACCCGGCGCGCGTTTGCGGGTCGGGCTGACCGGCGTCACCATCGCGGAGTACTTCCGCGATGAAGAGAACCAGGACGTGCTCCTGTTCGTCGACAACATCTTCCGCTTCGTCCAGGCCGGTTCGGAAGTGTCGGCGCTGCTGGGGCGCATGCCGAGCGCGGTGGGCTACCAGCCGACGCTGGGGACGGAGATGGGCGGGCTGCAGGAACGCATCTGCTCGACCAAGAAGGGCTCGATCACGTCGGTGCAGGCCATCTACGTCCCGGCCGACGACATCACCGACCCGGCGCCCGCGACGACGTTCTCGCACCTCGACGCGACGACGGTGCTCTCCCGCCAGATCGCGGAGCTCGGCATCTACCCGGCGGTCGACCCGCTGGCGTCCACCTCGCGCATCTTGAGCCCGGCGGTGGTCGGCGAGGAGCATTTCCGGGTCGCGCGCCAGGTGCAGGAGATCCTCCAGCGCAACAAGGAGCTGCAGGACATCATCGCGATTCTCGGCATGGACGAGCTGTCCGAGGACGACAAGCGCGTGGTCAATCGCGCGCGCAAGATTCAGCGCTTCCTGTCACAGCCGTTCTTCGTGGCCGAAGTCTTCACGGGGTCGCCGGGCAAGTACGTCAAGATCCAGGACACCATCCGCGGGTTCAGGGAGATCATCGAGGGCAAGCACGACGAGGTGCCGGAGCAGGCCTTCTACATGGCGGGTTCGATCGACGAGGTCGTCGAACGCTCCCGCACGATGGGCTAGCGCCGGGGAACGACCATGGTGACCGCCGCCACCTTCAACTTCAAGATGCTGACGCCGAACCGCACGGTGCTGGACGGCGAGGTGGTGTCGATCGTGGTCCCCGGCGGCGCGGGCTATCTCGGTGTGCTCGCGCACCACGCGCCGCTCATCACGACTCTGATCGAGGGCGAGCTGACGGTTCGTTTCCAGGACCACCGCGTCGCCCACTACCGCGTCGGGCGCGGCCTGCTCAAGGTCGCCCACAATCAGGCCGTGCTGCTCACCGAGTCGATCGAGGAATCGCCGGGCGAACGAGCCTGATCCGGGCTCACGCGGACTCGGGCAGGTCGCCCCAGCCGGCGTCACCCCGCCCCTCCGCGGCCGTCGCGCGCGCTCCCGGGACGGCTCCATCCAACCACATCCTCGTCATTTCGTCGGTCTCGACCGGGATCGCAAACGTGAACGTGCTGCCGCGGCCGCTCTCGCTCTTGACCGAGATGCGGCCGCCGTGCAGTTCGACGATGTGTTTCGCGATCGCCAGCCCGATTCCGAGGCCTCCCCAGCGCCGCGTCGACGACCCGTCCAGCTGCCGGAAGGTGTCGAAGATCTTGGCCAGCTGATCCTTCGCGATCCCGGCCCCGGTATCGGCGACCTCGACCACCACGCAGCCATCCTCCCGCCGCGTGCTCAGTTCGATTCTCCCGCCACGATCCGTGAACTTGATCGCGTTCTGGACCAGGCAGCTCACCACCTGGCTGATCCGGCGATTGTCGATGTACACCACCGGGATCTCGTAGCCCGGTTTGAACATCACTTCGATGCCCTTCGACGCCGCCGCTTCCGTCATCTTCGGCCACAGCGCGCGCACGACGTCGTGGATGTGCGATAGGCTGAAGCTCAGCATCGCACCGGTCATTTCCAGCTTCGACAGGTCCAGCAGGTCGTTGATCAGGCGCAGCAGGTGCTCGCCGTTCTCGGCGATCACGTCCAGGAAGTGCTTGCGGTCAGCGTCGTCGACCAGCCCGTCGCGCATGGCTTCCGTGTAGGCGATGATGACCGACAGGGGCGTGCGCAGTTCATGGCTGATGTTGGCGAGAAACTCGGTCTTCATCTGGTCGACTTCGCGCAGGCGCTGGTTGGCGTCCTGCAGGTTCTTGTTCTGCAGAATGATCTGCTGTTCGAGCATCTTGCGCTGGGAAATGTCGTGGACCAGCACCTGGATGAAGGTGTCGGACTTGATCTCCACCAGGCTCGCGCTGATATCCACGTACATGACGCCGCCGTCGCGCCCCGCCATACGGCGGTCCACGAACGAGCGTGATTTCTGGCTCATGATGTTGATGAAGTCGCGGCGGGCCTGGAACTGATCCTCGGCGGGAAACAGGTCGAAGTACGACTTGCGCAGCAGCTCCTCCTCGGTCAGCCCGAGCGCCGCGCTGGCCTGGCGATTGACTTCGACAATTCGTCCGCTGCTGCGATCCAGCAAAACGATGATGTCGCTGGCGTTGCGCTGGAGCGTGCGATACCGTTCTCCGAGGTCCTTCGCCTCGGCGAGCAGCATCGCGTGCTCGATCACGCCGCTGGCGATGTTCGCGCAGTTCACGAGTTTTTCCAGGTCGGTGTCGTCGAGGGTGTTGGGCGCGTGACATCCGATGTTCAAGGTGCCGATGACCTCGCCGTGCGCGATCAGCGGCGCCACCATGTCGCAGCCGAGTTTCTCGTCCGTCATCACCTCGAGGAAGCGCCCGTCGTTGGCGACATCGCGGCGCAGCATCGCGCGCCGCTTCAGGAACACCCATCCCACGACCGACTTCTCGTTCAGCGGGATCACGCGCCCTTCCCCGGCTCTCTCCCCGGCTCCATCGCGCTGGTGGATGTGCCTGAGCACCATCGATTCGCGGTCGGGAGTGAGCAGGGCCACGCTGGAGCGATCAAACTGGATCAACTGGGATACTTCGCGCGTGATGGCGGCGAGAATGTCGTCGAGGCGCGTATACTGCAGGATGGTCCCGGCGATCCGGACCATGGCCAGGAGCTCCGCGTTGAGCCTCGCGGTGGTGGAAACGTTCTCGTGGTTTTTCGGCATGCTGGATTCGGAACGAACGCGGCCGTGGACTCCCCCCGGCGCGAAGCCGCGTGCACGAAGCGTTCCAACCCGGTCCGCGCGGGAGCGATTGTCCGCCGTGTAACCGTATGCTAGACTGGGACTTTACGTGACTGTCCCGTCATCAGCATGAGAACGTCGTCATGACCCGTCGAAACAAGACTGCGCGCCCCGCCGCCACACCCGTCACGGGCCGCGCCCCGGCGCGCACCGCGTCGAATCTCGACCAGGCTCGTCCGTTTCGCTGGAGCGACGGCCAGGACCGGCTCCACCTCGGCATTGTGCTCGGCGTGGCGCTCGCGCTGCGGCTCGCGTACTTCTTCCTCAACCAGGCGTTCAACCCCACCTTCCGTTTCCCGATCATGGATTCGCTCTACCACCACGAGTGGGCCCTCGACCTGGTCGGGGGTGGAACGGCGGGAACGGACGCGTTCTTCCGCGGACCGCTGTACCCGTATTTCCTGGCCCTGCTCTACAAGATGAGCGGCAACAGCATTGCGTTCGCAATCCTCGTGCAGCACCTGCTCGGCACGCTGACGGCCGGGCTGGTCTATCTCACCGCCCGCCTGCTCTTCTCGCGGACGGTGGCACTCGTCGCGGGTCTCACCACCGCACTCTACTGGGTGCTCGTCTACATGGAAGGCGACCTGCTGGTCGAGACGACGTTCATTTTTTTCAATTCGCTGAGCCTGCTCCTGCTCACCATGGGAATGTCCCGGCATCGGATCGGGCTCCTCGCCGCCGGCGGGTTCGCCCTCGGGCTCGCCACCATCACCCGGCCCAGTGTTCTGGTGTTCGTGCCGGTGATTCCGCTCGCCATCTACCTGACCGCCCGCAAGCGCCCGCCGGAAACGCGCGGGTGGATCTCGCGGTCCATCGTGACCCTGGCGGCGTGCGCGATTCCGATCATGCCGGTGATGATTCGCAACTACCGCGTCGCCGGGGCAATCGTGCCGGTGGGCACGTCGGGCGGTGTCAACTTTTTCATCGGCAACAACCCCCTGTCGGACGGGTCGACCGCCATCGTCCCCGGCACGCGCGCGGACTGGTGGGGCGGTTACAACGACGCTATCGCCATCGCGGAGCGCGACCGGGGCCACAAACTCACGCTGGCGGAAGTGTCGGACTATTACTTCGACCGCGGGTTCGAGTTCATGCGAGCCCGACCGGAGCAGGCGCGCGCGCTGATGCTCAAGAAACTCCGGATGTTCTGGGGGGCTGGCGAACGCGCAAACGACAAGTTCATCTATTTTTTCTGGCACCTGGTGGGGATGAAGTACGTGTTGCTGCCCGGATTCTGGCTGGTGGCACCCCTCGGCATGCTCGGCGGAGTGCTGCTCTGGCGCCGGAGGAGCGAACTGGCGATGTTCTACCTGTTCATCGCCCTGTATTCGATCGGCGTCGTGGCGTTTTTCGTCAACGCGCGGTTCCGGCTGCCCATCATTCCGGTTCTCACGCTGTTCTCGGCGTACGCCAGCGTATACCTGGTCAGCGCGTTCCGCGAAAAGCGATTCGCGGTGCTCAAGGCGCTGCTGGTTCTGACGGTCGCGGCGGCGTTCGTGAACTCGGACTACATCTACCAGAAACAAATGCGAGCGTACTCAGACGCGTTTTCGAACTACACCCTCGCCAACGCCTACCTCAAGATGGGGCTCAAGAGCACCGCGCTCACCCACTACGCCCGGGCGGACGAGATCAACCGCGAGTCTCCCACCGACGCCTATCACTTGATTTCCCGGGACGTGGACTACAACCTGGGCGTGTTGCTCGCGGAACAAGGCCTGTGCTCGCGGGCGATCGAGGTCCTAGAGCGGGTCGGGGGCAACGACCAGTTCGCGGCGGATGCGCTCGACCGCCTGGGCGATTGCTACCTCAAGCGGCGCGACGTCGAAAGCGCCCGCCGGGTGTTCGAGAGCTTGCGTCAGGTCTCGCCAGCGGACGAGCGTGGAATCGTCGGCCTCGCGCGCTGCGCGGCCATGACGGGCGACTTCGCGCAGGCGGAGAAGATGCTCAATGAAATAGTCGATCCATCCAAGGCGGTGTACGCCCCCGCGTATGTGGTGCTTGCGGAGGTGCAGCGCGCGCAGGGGAGGATCGACGACGCCATCAAGAGCTACACTCACATCGCGCAGCTTACCGGCTACGAGCGGCAGGGATACATGGCGCTGGCTGAGCTCTATCACCAGAAGGGCGACAACAACGCGGCGCTGAAGGCGGTCGAGCAGGCGCAGATCTACTCGCCGCCCGACGACGCGGCAATCCGGGGCTTGCTGGCCACGATTCGCGCGCGGCCATGACGCGCCGGCGCAACGAGCCGCGCACCCGCCGACGCAACCCGCCCCCCTCACCCGTCGCCGTCATCGACATCGGGACCAATTCGACGAAGCTGCTCGTGGGCCGCGCGCGCGCGCGCCGCGTCGAGACCGTCTACTTCGCCCGCGAAACCACCCGTCTGGGCACGGGACTGGATAAGACAGGCCAGATCAGCGACGCCGCGACCACCCGCACCATTCGCGTCGTGCGCCGCTTCGCGGCCATCGCACGGCGACTGCACGCGAGTGAGATCACGGCGGTCGGGACGAACGCGTTCCGCGACGCCGCCAACGGCCGCGCCGTGGCCGCCCGCATCGCGCGTGCAACCGGGGTCCCGGTGCGCGTGCTCTCGGGACGCGAAGAAGCGATCTTCTCTTTCTATTCCGCGCGCTCGCGACTCGCGCGTCCCCGTGCCTACCTGGTGACGATCGACGTGGGCGGCGGGTCCACCGAGCTGGTGGTGGCGGAGCGCGACCGGGTGCGCCTGGCGCGCTCGCTCCCGCTCGGAGCCCTGCGGCTCACGGAGCGCCACCTGCACGCCGACCCGATTGCGCCGGAAGAGTACGGCGCGCTGACGCGGGAGGTCGACGCCGTGATGGTACGCGTGGGCGCGCGCCTCGCTGTGCTCCCGCCGCGAGCGGTCGACCTGGTCGCCTGCGGAGGGTCCGCCACCACGGCGCTCGACATGGTGCGCGGCCGCCAGCGCACGAGCCGCCGGAGCATGCAGGCCCTCACCCGCGCGCAGGTGCGGCGCCTCGAACAGACCTGCCTGCGCGCCTCGATCGACCAGCGCCGGCGAATGCCGGGCCTCCCCCCCGACCGCGCCGACATCATTCCGGCCGGAATCGCGGTGCTGGTCGCGTTCATGGTCCGCGCGCGCAAACGCTCGGTGTGGATCAGCGACGGCGGGATTCGAGAAGGCGTGATCCTGGCTCAGGCGAAGTAATCGGCGATCGCATCCGCGAATCGAGTCCACGGCGCGACCGGCGGCGGGGGCGCCGCCAGGATCACGGCCTCCTCGCGCACCGGGTGCGGGAATCGAAGCCTCGCGGCATGCAGCGCGATCGAGCGGTCGGCCAGCGGCTCGGGCGCCTTGTACTTGACGTCTCCCGCGACCGGATGACCCGCGGCCGACAGCTGCAGCCGGATCTGGTGGTGACGACCGGTGCGAGGGGTGACCTCGAGGAGGCTCATTCCGCCCGCGCGCGCCAGCACACGGTACGCGAGTGTGGCCTGCTTCGAACGCGGGGTCGCGGCCGTGACCAGACGCGCCCGCATGTGCGCGCGTTCGAGATGTCCGTGTAACTCGCCCGTCGCGTCGCCCATCTCTCCCAGCACCACCGCGAGGTACACCTTCTCCACCTCGCGATCGTGAAACGACCGCGAGAGGCGGGATGCGGCCTTGGACGTGCGCGCGAACACCATCACGCCCGACACCGGGCGGTCGAGCCGGTGCACGGCACCAAGGAACACGGCGCCTGGTTTGCGGTAGCGTACTTTCAGGTAGCGCTTCACGAGCTCGAGGGCGGTGGGATCTCCCGTTCGATCCCCCTGGGTCAGAAGTCCCGCCGGCTTGAAGACGCCGAGGATATGGTTGTCCTCGTAGAGAATCTCGATCGACGCGTGCGACACGGCAACAGCCCCCGGCGGCGAACCAACTCCGCGCTGGAAAGTTCAACGGGGCGCGCTTGACCCGCGCCACCGCCTCGCCTATACTGCCGAGTTCACCCGGTCAGGCAAGTGCGAGTCATGATAGAAGTTACAAATCTAACCAAAAACTTCGGGAAAGTCGAGGCGGTACGCGGGGTTTCCTTCTCCGTGCGCCCCGGCGAGGTGTTCGGCCTGCTGGGTCCCAACGGAGCCGGCAAGTCGACGACCATCAACATCCTCTGCGGGCTGGTCGCCGCGTCGTCGGGAAGCGCGCGCGTGGGCGGGTTCGACATCGCCGCCGAGCCGACCCGAGGCCAAGCGCATCCTCGGCGTCGTGCCCCAGCAGTCCGTCGTCATCGAAGAGTTGAGCGCGCAGGCCAACTGCATGTTCTTCGGGTCGCTCTACGGCGTCGATGCGCGCACGCTGCGCGAACGCACCCGCACGCTGCTCGACTGGATCGAGCTCTCCGACCACGCGCGCAAGCCTGCGAGTGCGCTGTCGGGCGGGATGCTGCGCCGCCTGACGCTGGTGCTCGGCATCCTGCACGAACCCAGGGCGCTCATCCTGGACGAGCCCACCACCGGTCTCGACCCGCAGACGCGCCTCTTGCTGCTGGAACGGATTCGAGAAATCGCCTCGCGCGGCACGGCCGTGCTGCTCACCACCCACCACCTCGAGGAGGCGGAGCGTCTGTGCGACCGCATCGCCATCATCGACGAGGGACGCATCGTCAAGGAAGGCACGCTGGAAAGCCTCCGCGCCGAGGTCCAGGACGCGCAGCTGTTCAGCCTGCGCGGAGAGTTCTCGCGCGAGCGCCTGCGCGGCGCGGTCGCGGCCCTCGCGGGCGCCGAAGTCCTCCTCGACGCTCCCGACGAAGTCGTGGTCTCGGTCCCGACCGGGAGCGGCCTCTCGGGCCGCCTGCTCGAAATCGCCGCCTCGCTCGACCACGTCCGGGAAGTGACGATAAAGCCGCCTTCGCTCGAGAGCATGTTCATCCGCCTCACGGGCCGTGAGCTCCGGGAATGACTCGATGACGCAGTTTCGCGTGGATTCGGAGGTCGGGAAGCTCCGCAAGGTGCTCGTGCACCGTCCCGACTTGAGTCTGCGCCGACTCACCCCGTCCAATCGCGAGGAGCTGCTGTTCGACGACGTGCTCTGGGTTCGCAAGGCCCGCGGCGAGCACGACAAGTTCGTCGCGCACCTGGAGCGCCGCGGCGTCGAAGTCTTCTACCTCGACGACATGCTCGCCGAGGTGCTCAAGAATCCCGAGGCGCGCTCATTCGTGATCGACAAGACCGTCACGCGCCTCACCGTCGGCCCGGCGCTGGTGAAGGACTTTCGCGCCTACCTGTTCGAAATGGACCCGCGCAGTCTCGCGACGATCCTGATCGGCGGCCTGGCGCGCGCGGAGCTCGACGACAGCCTGCTGCGCAAGCACTCCCTGACCTTGGTCACCATGGAGACCACCGATTTTCTGCTCCCGCCGCTGCCCAACTCGCTGTTCACGCGCGACGCGTCGTCGTGGATCTACAACGGCGTCTCGCTCAACCCGATGTACTTCGAGGCCCGGCAGCTGGAAGTCGTCCACGTCGCGGCCGTGTACAACTGGCACCCGATGTTCGCCGACGCCGATTTCGAGTTCTGGTACCCGGACCAGGACGAGCAGGGCCGCTTCGTGCAGGAGGACTGGGGCCGCGCCTCCCTCGAGGGCGGCGACGTGATGCCGATCGGCAACAAGGCAGTGCTGGTCGGGATCGGAGAGCGCACCACCGCGCAGATGGTGGAGCGGCTGGCGCAGTCCCTGTTCCGCGCCGGCGCGGCGGACCGGGTGATCGCCTGCGTGATGTCGAAGGACCGGGCCCACATGCACCTGGACACCATCTTCACCATGGTCGACCGCGACGCCGTCACCGTCTACCCGCGGGTGTCGGAACGGATCCGCACCTTCAGCCTCCGGCCCGCCGACAAGAGCGGCCAGACGGAGCTCACGGAAGAAAAGAGCTTTCTCGATGCAGTCGCCGACGCGCTGGGCGTGCCCAAGCTGCGCGTGATCGGAACCGGCGGCGACGAGTACCAGTCGGAGCGCGAGCAATGGGACGACGGCAACAACCTGCTCGCGATCGAGCCGGGCGTGGTGGTCGCGTACTCGAAGAACGAATACACGAACAAGCGCCTGCGCAAGGCGGGCATCAAGGTCCTGACCATCGACGGTTCGGAACTCGGCCGGGGCCGCGGCGGCGGCCATTGCATGACGTGCCCGCTGCTGCGCGATTCGATCTGATTGCCGCATGGAACGACAACGCATCGTGATAGCCCTGGGCGGCAACGCGCTCCTGAAACGCGGCGAGCCGCTCACGGTGGAGAACCAGCGCCGCAACGTGCGCGCGGCGGCACGCGCGATCGCGCCGGTGACCGAGGGCAACGACATCGTCATCTCGCATGGCAACGGCCCGCAGGTCGGATTGCTCGCGCTGCAGTCGGCCGCCTCGGGCCAGCACACGCCGCTCGACGTGCTGGGGGCGGAGACCGAGGGGATGATCGGCTACATGATCGAGCAGGAGCTGGGCAACCTGGTTCCGTTCGAACGTCCGTTCGCGACCATGCTCACCATGGTCGAAGTGGATCCCCGCGACCCGGCGTTCACGAATCCGACCAAGCCGATCGGTCCGATGTACACCGAGGACGCCGCCCGCAGCCTCGCCGCCGAACGGGGCTGGAACGTCGCGCCGGATGGCACCGGCTGGCGGCGAGTGGTACCTTCTCCGCTCCCGCGGCGAATCTTCGAGCTGCGTCCGATCCGCTGGTTGCTCGAGAAGAACACGATCGTCATCTGCGCCGGCGGGGGAGGCATCCCGACCGTGTACGACTCCGGCGGCAGCCTCGTCGGAGCCGAGGTCGTGATCGACAAGGATCGCGCCAGCGCCGTGCTCGCGCGCGAGGTGGAGGCCGACCTGCTGGTCATGGCCACGGACGTGGCGGGCGTGTACGCGGACTGGGGAACGTCGAAGCACCGGCTGCTGCAGCGGGCCACGGCCACCGAGCTGCGCGCGCTGCGTTTCGCATCCGGGTCGATGGGGCCGAAGGTCGACGCCGCGATCGCGTTCGTCGAGGAGACGGGCGGCCGCGCGGCCATCGGGTCGCTGCAGGAAATCGGGGAGATCGTGGCCGGCCGCGCTGGGACGTCGGTCGTGCGCGGCTAGGCGCGCGGAGAATCATGCACCTCTTTCGCATGTACTGGCAGCGTTCCCTTCTGCGGCCGGGCGCCATCCTGCTCTGGCTGTCGATTCCGTTCGTGTTCATGACGATCTATACGCTGGTATTCGGGCGCGACCCCGGGCAGACCCCGCGCACCAACCTCGCCGTGGTCGACCAGGACAGCTCGTTCGTCTCGCGGCTGGTGAAGGGCGCGTTCGCGCAGGGGCCGATCGGCGAGATGATCGCCGTCGTGGACGCCAAGGACCTCGGCGAGGTGGACGGCCTCTTCGCGGCGGAGGACGCGTCCGCCGCGCTCGTCATCCCGGACGGATTCGGCGACCGCCTGCTGCGCGGCGAGCCCGATTCGCTGGTGTTGTATCGGAACCCGCGCCACTTCATCGGGCCGGAGATCGCCGAAGGCGTGGTCGGCAGCATGGTGGAGCTCGGCAACGGGCTGCTGGGACAATTCGCGTCGCCGATGAAAGAGGTGCGGGGCTCGCTCGACCGAGATGCCGAGCCGTCGCCGGATGAGATCGCGAGCATCTCGAAATCGTTCTACACCGCCGGGCGCGACGCCCGCGGGCTCACGGCGATCCGGAACATCGAGGTCACCGTGGTGCAGAAGGAGGAGGACGAGCGGGAGAAGGACTTCAACCTGGCCGCCCTCTTCTTTCCCGGGCTGGTGATGTTCGGCCTGATGTCGGTGTCGCTGCACCTCGAGCATCGCTTTCTCGTCGACCGCAACCACCACGTCACGCGGCGCATCGTGACCGCCCCGATTTCACCGTGGCAGGTCGTCGTCCAGCAGCGGGTCTATGCCGCTTCCTTCGTGTACGTCGTCGGCGTACTGGCCGCCGTGGTGGGGGGACTGGCGTGGCGGATACCGCCGCACGGCCTCGCGACCGCCAACCTGATCACGATGGCGCTCGCGCTGTTCGTGGCCGGGATCAACGGCGTAATTTTTTCGTTGTCGAACTCGGTGCGCGCGGTCGGCGCCATCAGCTCCCTGGCGATGATCTTCCTGAATATTCTGGGCGGCGGCTTCTTCCCGGCCGAGTTCACGCCGCCGGCGTTTCAGGCCGTCATCAAGTGGATCCCCACCGGTATGGCCAACCTCGGTCTCACGCATTGTCTGACCGGGCGCGACGCCGGCATCTCCCTGCCCGTGCTGTTCGCTTACTGCGGGGCCTTCTTCGCCGCCGGAATGCTCGCCGGACGAAGGAGGATCGTGTAGGTGCAGTTCACGTGGTGGAAGATCGCCCGGCTCGAACTCACGCTGGCCTTTCGCGACCGCGAATCGCTGATGTGGTCGTTGATCGCACCGATCGCGATGGCGTGGATCTTCGGGTCGATGTTCGATTCGAAACCGCCCGCGCCAACCCGCGTCGCTGTGGACGGCGGCGCCAACCCCGCGTTCGTGAGCCGGGCGGTCGCCGACTTCCTGACCGCCGGCGGCATGGTGGTGGACGACGACGGCATCCGCGTCGTCCTGCCGGACAGCCTGCTGGACCGCCTCGCTGACGGCCGCAAGGCCGACGTGCGCGTGATCCAGGGAGACGCCCCGGACGTGCAGGCCCGCTCGATCAGCGCGCGCATGCGCCAGGCCGTCTATCGGCTTGCGTTTCGCGCGCCGGCGTTGCAGCGCGCGCCCGCGGACAGCGCCGCGCTGGACATGGGTTCGAGCGGACCGCTGGCCCTCGCGACCTCGACGCTCGGCAGCGCCCCGCGCGTCGCCAGCGGCAAGGAGCGCCAGCTGCCCGCGATGCTCATCATGTTCATCATGTTCCAGGTGATGACGTTCTTCCTGACGCTGTGGGTTGAAGACTTGCGTACAGGCAAAATCAAGCGCATCGTCATGAGTCCGACCCGGCCGCGCGATCTGCTCGCCGGCCAGCTCGTCGCCCGGATGGTGTGGGCGTCGTTGCAGGTCGTCGTCATCCTCGGGGTCGGCTCGCTGGTGATGGGTGTGCGCCTCAACGTCCCGTGGGTGGGCTTCGGGGCCGTCATCGCCGCGTTCATGCTGACGGCGGCGTCGATCGGCATGCTGCTCGGGTCGTGCTTCAAGACCAGCGAGAAGGCCAACGCCGTCGGCGTGATCGTGTCGCTGGTGATGGCGGCGCTGGGCGGGTGCTGGTGGCCGATCGAGATCGTCCCCGGCGCGATGCGGGCGGTGGCCCGCGTGCTGCCGACGGGGCAGGCCATGGAGGCCATCGGGAACCTGATGGCGGTCGGGCCGGACGCGCCGTTCCCGTTGGTCAACGTCTTGATCCTCGTCGTCATGACGGCCGTCGTCCTGCCGGTCGCGGTCCGTCGGTTGAAGGCGCAGCTCGTCGGGTAACCGGGCCGCGCAGGAACAAGGAGACGCCAATGCGTGTCATGAGAATCGTCGCGTGCCTCGTGCTCGCGGGCGCGGGCGCCGCCAGCATGCGCGCCGCCGCGGACGACGAGTTGATCTCGCAGGAACGCATGCGCCATCACATCGAATTTCTCGCGTCGGATGACCTGGCCGGCCGCGCACCGGGCACGCCGGGGGAGAAGACGGCGGTCGCCTACCTCGCACGCACGCTGAAGGAAATGGGCTGCGAACCGGGCAACCCGAACGGCGCGTTCACGCAGCCGGTCCCGCTCTTCGGGTTCACCGTCACCAATGCGCCTTCCTTCGACCTCAAGAAGACCGACGGCGCGGCGGTGAGGTCGCTTTCCAGCGGGAGCGAGTTCGTCGGGTGGACGCTCCACCAGGGCGCCGGCACGAGCGTGAAGGACGCCGAGCTCGTGTTCGTCGGCTACGGCGTGGAAGCGCCCGAATACGCGTGGAACGACTATAAGGACGTGGATGTGCGCGGCAAGATCATCGTGATGCTGGTGAACGACCCTCCCCTGGCGGACTCGTTGCTCTTTGGCGGGCGGGCGATGACCTACTACGGGCGCTGGACCTACAAGTTCGAGAAGGCGGCCGAGAAGGGCGCGGCAGGCGCCGTGCTGGTGCATACGACCACCGACGCCGGCTATCCGTGGGCGGTGGTGGAGAACAGCTGGTCGGGCGAGCAGTTCGACGTGGTCCGCGCGGACCTGGGCGCATCGCGCTGCAGCTTCGAATCCTGGGTGACCGAGGACGCCGCCCGGGCGATGTTTGCGGCTACCGGACGTTCGCTCGATGCGGCGCGGCTCCAGGCGACGTCACCCGACTTTCGCCCGTACTCGATCGGGCTGCTGGGATCGGTCGAGGTGAAACTGCGTTCCCGCATCATCACGTCGTCCAATGTCGTCGCCCGACTGCCCGGCACGGACAAGAGCCACGCGGACGAGACGATCGTGTACACCGCGCACTGGGACCACCTCGGCATCGGCAAGCCGGCCGACGGGGATTCCATCTACAACGGCGCTATCGACAACGCGTCGGGGGTGGCGGGCGTGCTCGAGATCGCGCACGCGCTCGCGGCCCGGCGCGCCGAGCTGCATCGCTCCGTGCTTTTCCTGTTCACGACCGGAGAAGAAAGTGGCCTGCTCGGCTCGACGCACTACACCAACCAGCCGCTCTTTCCGCTGGAAAAGACCATCGCGGAGATCAACGTGGACGCGCTCAACGTCTGGGGTCGAACCGAAGAGATGATCGTGGTCGGCTTCGGACAGTCCGACCTCGATCAGATGCTGGCCGAAGCAAACGCGCCGCTCCAGCGGCGCGTCGAGCCGGACGGCGAACCCGAGAAAGGGTATTACTACCGCTCGGATCACTTCCCCTTCGCCAGGATGGGGGTGCCCTCGCTCTACTCCGACAGCGGTGTCGAGCACCGGGGCCGGCCCAAGGGCTGGGGTGCGGAGCGGCGCCGGGAATACGTGGCGCAACGCTACCACAAGCCCCAGGACGAGTACGACGCGACCTGGGACCTGTCGGGAGCGGCGGAGGACATGGAAGCGCTGTTCCGCGTGGGCTATCTGCTGGCGACCACGGATCGCACACCGCAGTGGAGCGACAAGAGTGAATTCAAGCGCGTGCGCGACGAGATGCTCCGCGGTGGAGAGTGAGCTGACCGTACCGCGAATCCAGGCTCGAGCGGGTGGCGCCGACGGGCTGTCGGCGACAGGACCCGCGGAGCCGACAGGACCCGCGGGGGTCTACTGACTCATCGCCAGAACGCGCGCGTTTTCTTCCAGCTTGATCTCCGCCATCGCGAAGCCCGCGTTCACCGCGGCGTCTAGCTTCGAATAGTCTTCGATCTTGAGGTCCGGTGAAAGTGACGGGCGAATCAGCACCTCGGGCGGGTTGAGCGACAGCCGAATCGAATTGAGAGGCGCCTGCGGGATGTCGATCGCCTTCATCATCATTTCGAACAGGAGCGGTCGCTTGCCCTCCAGCAGCGGCTTGCGCAACTTCTCCCACAACGAGCGCTCGTCGGTAAACACCAGCTCACGGTCCGCCGGCGCGCTGGTGTCGACCGCCACCACCGGGGCCGTCGTCAGGGTTCGAATCACGTCGACCGGGAGATTGTTGAGGAGCGCTCCATCGACCAGCACCCTTCCGCGGTGACGCACGGCCGCAAACAGTCCGGGCAACGCGCTGGTCGCGCGCAACGCGGGCAACAGTTCGCCCTCGTTCAAGACCACCAGCTTGCCGCGCTGCACGTCGACCGAGGTCACGCTCAGCGGGAGGGCGAGCTCTTCGAACGTGCCCGGGAGGTACTTCTCCAGGTGGCGCGTGATTCCCCGCCCGCCGATCAGTCCACCCATGCGGCCCGGGTCGAGGAGGCGTATCACGTCGAAGCCGCGGAAGATCTCGTGAATGCGCTCGGATCCGTAGCCGGCGGCGTGCAGCGCGCCGATGATCCCGCCCATCGAACACCCCGCGACGGCCGTGACCTCGAAGCCGCGCCCCTCCAGCGAGCGCAGCACGCCGATGTGGGCAAACCCGCGCGCGCCGCCGCCGCCGAGCACGAGTCCTATTTTCAGCTTCGCGGTTTCGGAACCCATGGAGTCCCGATAGTGTGGCGACGAAACGCGGCGCTGTCAAACTCCCCTCGCGGGTGCGGCTCTGTTTTCCCTTGCGCGGCCTTCCCGCGCTTTGCTACTGTCGGTCTCCCGGGCCGGGGACCGCAGTTCCCCCTTTCGATGCAAGCAAGTCTCCTGTTGGGATTGGGCCTCGCTGCCCTTGCGGCGTGTTCGTCGGTCGAGGTGCACAACGACTTCGACGTCGAAGCGAACTTCGCCGCCTACCATACCTATGCGTGGATTCCTCAGCCGGTGAACGCCACCGGGAGCGTGAAGTCCGCACAGGAGCGCAATACGCTGCTGGACAAGCGCATCCGCAGCGCGGTCGATGCGCAGATGGCCGCCAGGGGGTTTCGCGTCGACGCATCGGCCCCCGACCTGCTCGTGGTCTATCACACGGGCCTCGCCGACAAGGTATCCGTGACCGACTGGGGTTACACCTACGCGGGCAACTACTGGGGATGGGCCGGACGCGACATCGACGTGTCCACGTACACGGAAGGGACGCTCATCGTCGACCTGGTCGAGGTGGCCAGCAAGGAACTGGTGTGGCGGGGTTCCGCGACCGGCACGGTGGATCCGTCCGCTTCTCCGGAGAAACGCGAACAGCGCCTGAACGACGCGGTCGCACGCATGTTCGAGAAGTATCCACCGCATCAAGACTAGCGGCGAATCGACAGCCAACCACCCGCAGACGAGGTTCCGAATGATTCGCAGACTGGCAGCATGGGTCGTCGTCGTCCTGGCCGTATCCGCCACCGGCGCCGCCGCGCAGCAGATGAAGGTGTACCGCTACAACGACCGCGCCGCCAGCCGTTTCGAAGTCGTCCCCTTCGGCGGATACGTCTGGTCGTTCGGGAAGGATTTCTATTACTCCGCTGCGGGGCAACTCGACTTCAAGGACACGGGCTACTTCGGCGTGAGCCTCGACGTCGGCGTCCACCCGGGCACCCAGCTCCGGCTGCTGTACCGGCGGCAGGATACCGAGCTCGAATTCCGCACCGTCTTGAATCTACAGACGGTCACCGGCGCGATCGAGTACTGGCACATCGGCGGCCTCACCGGCGTACAACGCGGCAACGTGCTACCCTACGGAATGCTCACCCTCGGTGGCACCCGCTACCTCGCGCAGGACGACGACGTGTGGAAGTTTTCCATGATCTTCGGCCTCGGGGCCAAGATCTACGCCAGCGGCAAGTTCGGCCTCCAGATTCAGGGCAGCCTCCCGTTCACCTTTGTCGACGGCGGCGGCTCGATCAGTTGCGGCGGGGGAGGTTGCTTCAGCTCGGTGGGGGGAACCGGCCTCGGCCAGATCGACGTCAGTGGTGGTCTCATTATCGGTCTCTAAACCTCGAAAAGGAGTCAAACGCATGTTGAAGAGAATCGTTCTATTGCTGTCTTTCCTGTCCGTCGTGGGTGCGACCGCGCCGAGCTTCGCGCAGGCGGACCTGGTCGAGCTGATGCGTTCGGACCTGCGCACGCAGAAGAAAGCCATCCTCACCCAGGCCATGCAGTTGACCGAGGCGCAGTCCGAGGCGTTCTGGCCGGTCTACAACGAATACGAAGGGGAGCTCATGAAGCTCAACGATGCCCGCCTGGCGCTCATCAAGGACTACGCGTCCAACTACAGCACGATGACCGACGCGGTCGCGAAGGACCTGGTCAAGCGTTCGTTCAAGTGGCAGGAGGGAAACACCAAGCTGCTGAAGAAGTACTATGGGAAAATGGAGAAGGCGTTGTCGCCGATCGTCGCGGCGCGCTGGGTCCAGGCCGAGCACGCCATCGACGCCATGATCGACGTCCAGGTCGCGTCGGAAATTCCGCTGATGCCGTAGTCGTTCCAGTGAACCAGGAGTGGGCATGAACGGCCTCGCACGGACACTCGCCCGCGTCGCGGCGTGCGCGGCGGCAGCCGGGTTCGCCGTCCTGATGGCGTCCTGCACGCCGGGGTCCGAGATCACCGCGGCCGAGTCGGACCTCGTGGCGACTCGGTACGAAGGGGCGTTCGACTTCGGAGCGGTCCAGAGCTATGCGCTTCCGGATTCCATCGTACACATCACGGGGGATACCACCGACGCCGACTCGCGGCTCCTCTCCCGCGACTACGACGATGAAATCATCGCGCAAGTTGCCGGCGAGCTGGACGCTCTGGGGTGGACGCGGGTCACGGACCCGGGCACGGCGGATATGGTCGTACTCGTGGGAGCCACCGCGCGGGTCGATCTCGCGTCCTATTCTCCCTGGTACGGGTACTGGGGCTGGTATTACCCGTACCCGGGCGGGTGGGGCTGGTATTACCCGTATCCGGTGGTGTCGTACAACTACACGATCGGCACGCTCGTGATTCTCATGAGCGATCCGGATTCGGCCGACCCGAATACCGAGACCTACGAGGTACCATGGGTGGCCGCGATCAACGGCGTTTTGGACGACGCCACCGCCGACAAGCAGGCTCGGATTTCACACGGCATTGCACAGGCCTTCGATCAGTCGCCCTACTTGTCGGGCGACTAGCCGGACGGAGACCCCGATGGGAAGACCGGTGCTTGCCTTCGTTCTGCTGGGTGTGTGCCTGCCCGCCGCCGCGTTCGCGCAGGAGAAGATGGCGGGAGTGACCTATACCATGTCGCTGCCCGGGTCCAACATGGAAGTGTACATCGACGAGACCAGCTTCCGGGGGGTTCAGGTCTTCGTCCGCGGGACCGCGTGGCGCGGCCGGCCCATCATGGTAGGCGCGACCATGGGCTGGGAGGTATTCAGCTTCGAGACCAGCGAGCCGATCCAGCTCGACAGCGGGACCATCTCCGGCCAGCAGCGCCGGTACCTCAACGCGGTGCCACTCCTGGCCACGCTCCACTACTACCTGGGAAACCAGGACTCGTGGCGGGTGCTCGTCGGCCTCGGCGTGGGTACCATCTACATGCTTCAGACCTTCGAACTCGGCGTCTACTCGTTCGACAATGGGACCTGGCAATTCGGGTTGGTACCCGAGGTGGGCGTGCAGATTCCGGTGAGTTCCACGACCGACCTCTATCTGGCCGGCCACTACGATTACGCGTTCGAAGCCGGCGAGTCGCTCAACGGAGAAGGAGTGGCGTGGAACTACTGGAGCCTCGACGTCGGGTTCGCCTGGACGGGATGGTAACGCGGCGCCTCGCGGTCACAGGCCGAACACCCAGCGTCCCCACGTATAGACCAGCACCGTCACGACGACGATGCCGATCCAGTCGAGCACGAACCCGGCGCGCACCATGTCCGCGGTGCGCACGCGCCGGGTGCCGAACACGATCGCGTTGGGCGGCGTGGCCACCGGCAGCATGAAGCCGCACGACGCCGCCAGTGTCGCCGGCACCATGAGAAACAGCGGGTGGATCCCGGTCGCGCCGGCCATCGACGCCAGCACCGGCAGCATCACCTGCGCGAGCGCCGTGTTGGACGCGAGCTCGCTCAAGAAACACACGGCCGCGGTCACCACCGCCAGCACCACGATCGGCGGCGCACCCGCGACACCACCGAGCTGCTTCCCCAGGTATTCCGATAGCCCCGACACCTGAAACGCCTCTGCCAGCGCGAAGCCGCCCCCGAAGAGGATGACAATCTCCCAGGGCAGCTTCTGAAGGGCGGCGCCGTCCAGCACGAAGCCGGGCTGCGACCGCGATGGCGTCAGGAACAGCACCAACGACATCCCGATCGCCACCACCCCGTCCGACATCCGCTCCCCGAGTCCCAGCCGCGTCGCCCAGCCGCGCACGGTCGTCTCGCCGAACACCGCGTCGGCGCGGGTGACAATCAAGGCCACGAAGAGGACGAAGACCGACAGCACGACGCGCTGCTCGAAGGTGATGGGGCCCAGCGCGCGATGCTCGTCCCGGATCAGTCCACGGTCGATCGGGACGTTGCAACGTCGCAGCACGGTGACGCGAAAATAGGCGTACAACAGGAGCAGCATCGTGGTCGAAACCGGGACGGCAGCCGCCATCCAGGCGAGAAACGTCACCGGCGGGGCGTCGGGAAACGCCCCCGAGTAGACGCGCAGAAACACGAGATTGGGCGCAGTGCCGATCAGCGTCGCCATTCCGCCGATCGACGCCGCGTAGGCCACCCCGAGCAGCATTGCGGTGGTAAGCCGCGCCGCGTCCACGCCGCCGCGTTCTTCCAGTTTCACCATCAACGACATGACGATGGGCAGCATCATCAGCGTCGTCGCGGTATTGTTGACCCACCACGAAATGAACCAGGTCGCGGCCATGACACCGAGGAGCAGCGTGGCCGCGTTCCGCCCGATCCACAGCAGGATGCGAAGCGCGATGCGGCGGTGGAGACCCCACTCCTGCATCGCGATGGCCAGGAGGAAGCCTCCGATGAACATGAACATCAGGTCGTTCATGTACTCGGAGGCGGTGGCGGAAGGGCTCATGACGCCGAGCAAGGGCAGGAGCACCACCGGGAGCAACGCGGTCACTCCCATCGGGAGCGCTTCCGTGAGCCAGTAGCACGCCATGAGCACCGCTACCGCGAGCGTCCTTCCCACCGCCGGTTTCTCCGGCACCGGGTCCGCGCCGAACAGGACGGCGAAGAACAACAACGCCCCCGCGGCGAGGGCGATTCGCGCGCGAACCTCGCGGCGCACCGTCATGCGGCACGGCCGCGGTTAGAGTCCGTCATAGCTCCGCCACAGATAGAGGGTGCCGATCGTGCGGTAGGGGCGCCACGCGTCGGCGATGCGATGGTATCGGCTGGCGCGCACGTTTCGGCGCAACCCGTACCGCGCCGCCATCGCCTTGCGCAGCCCCAGGTCGCCCACCGGAAACACGTCGAGGCGGTTGAGCGCGAAAATGAGGAACATGTGCCCGGACCACTCCCCCACCCCCTTGATCGCGGTGAGGGTCTGCATGACGCCCTCGTCGTCGGTGCGCGCGAGCGAGCGCCGGTCGAAACGGCGGGACGCAAACGCGGCGGCGACATTTCGGGCGTAGACGACCTTCGACCGCGACAGGCCGCACGCGAGCAGTTCCGCGTCGGAAAGTGCGAGGACCGATGCGGCGGTGGGGGCGCGCCCGCCGGCCGCGGCGGCGAGGCGGCGATAGATCGCGCGGGCGGCGTGCGTGCTCAACTGCTGGGACACGATCGTCTCCAGCATCACCTGAAACGCGCTGCGAGTTCCACGCAGCTCGTACGGGCCGAAGCGATCGATGAGCGCGCGAACCACGGGATCGCGCCGTCGCAGGTGGCGAACGGCCGCGCGAACTTCCCGGTCGAGTTCGGCAACCCGTGACGAATTGCGGCCGTCGAGCCACGCCATGGCGTCATTATATACGTCCCGCACCCGCCCACAACCGCCGTTCTGCCTCGCAACCCTATTGATGTGCCGGGCGCCGTTCTGATAGCGTGAGGCATCCACCATGTCGGCACCCGGCGAAGACAATCTCATCCACGACTGGAACCCGCCCGTCGCGGCCCCGCGTTACCCGCTCAAGCTCAACGACGAAACCCTGCGCGACGGCTTGCAGTCGCCGTCGGTGTTCAACCCCAGCGTCGCGGAGAAGCTCGAAATCCTGCATTTCATGGAGGGTCTGGGGATGTCTTCGGCCGCGATCGGCCTGCCGGCAGCCGGGCCCCACGCGTTCAACGACGTGCTCGCCATCGCGGGGGAAATCGCGCGCGCGCGGATGAAGATCTACCCCTACTGCGCCGCGCGCACGCACCCCAACGACATCACCCCGATCATCGAGATCCAGCAGAAGACGGGCATCAAGGTGCAGGCGGCGCTGTTCATCTTCTCCAGTCCGATCCGCCAGCTGGCCGAGGACTGGACGGTCGACAAGATGCTCAAGGTGAGCGAGGCCGCGATCGAATTCGCGCACAACAACGAGGTCCCGGTCATGTATGTGACCGAAGACACCACGCGCTCGCGACCCGACACCCTTGCGCGCCTCTATCAGATGGCCATCGACCACGACGTCGAGCGCCTGTGCATTTCCGACACGGTCGGCCACGCGACGCCGTCGGGAGCGGACGCGGTGGTCCGGTTCATTCGCGGGCTGGTGGAGAAGGCGGGCAAGCCGATCGGAGTGGACTGGCACGGCCATCGCGACCGCGACCTCGCGGTCGCCAACTCGATCGCCGCCCACCTGGCCGGCGCCGATCGGATCCACGGGTCGATGCTGGGTATCGGCGAGCGCGTCGGCAACACGCCCATCGACACGCTGATGGTGAATTTCAAACTTATGGGCCTGTTCGACCACGACCTGACCAGCCTGCCGGCGTACGCGCGCAAGGTCTCGCAGGCGTGCCGCGTTCCGATCCCCGACAACTACCCGGTGCTCGGGCGCGACGCATTTCGGACCCAGACCGGCGTGCACGCGGACGCGATCGTCAAGGCCTACCGCAAGGGCAACGCGTGGCTGGCGAATCGGGTCTACAGCGGCGTCCCCGCGGACGAGCTGGGTCTGGAGCAGGTGATCGAAGTGGGACCGATGAGCGGAAAATCAAACGTTCGCTACTGGCTCGAGTCGCGCCGCATCGACGCGACCGACGCGCTGGTCGAGCGCATCTTCGAGCGCGCCAAGCAGGCGGATCACATCCTCACCGACGATGAGATTCGCGCCATCGTCCGGGCGAACGCGGCGGAATAGCGCGCGGCGCCTATCGGTACAGAGACTTGACCTTGCCCCAAGTCGTGGGGGCAACGGGTACGACGGCGTTGAGGGCCAGGATACCGAATCGTGGCGTTCCCTGAAACGCGCCGTCGCCGTTCTTGTCGGAGAACGCAATCACGCGCATGACCGGCGCGCCCGTCCACGAGCATGCCACCGCCCGAGTATCCGAGTAGAAGCCGGGCGCCACCATCGTAACGACGTCGAGAGCGGGAAGCGGCGTCGTCCAGCGTTGCAGCGGAAGGCCGTTTACTTCGATCTCCACCACCGCGGATCCAGACTCGGGCCAGAAGCGCAGACACAGACTCCCCAGCGTGCGCGGAGTGGATGCGAAGCCGTCGACGACCACCTCGAAATCGTTGCGAAACGTCACGAACTCGCTGTTGCCGCTCGGCGACGGCTCGAAGCCGATGAGGTCGGGCGCCTGGTAGACCTCGAGTGGCAGTCGGTTCTCCGCCCGATCCCAGAGCATCTGGCCACCGATCGCGTAGCCCTCTTGAAACTTGGGATCCAACGGGGTGAGCAACTGGTAGCGCCCGCTGTCGTATCGGAAGACCGCGGGGCTGCTGGGATAGATGAGAAACGACGGCTCGGCCGCCGCGGCCACCGCCGACGACGAGCCCAACGGGAGCCACAGGAGAGCGAGCACGATGCCCTTTTTCGTGCCCATATCGGACTACCTCCGCGCGAGACGCGATATCGAATGAAGCGACCGCCGACGCATCGAAATCGAAGCACCGGCGGATACACGGCGGCGGTTGCCAGCTGCCGCCCGCGCACGTTCTGCACAACTCGCTGCCAGAGTATACCATAGCCCCGGGGTGGTCGGGAAGTAGCCACCTGCGCCGGAGACGCTGGATGTGGATCCGGGGTCCTTACTAATTCATTTACAATCAGTTAGTTGATCCGCTCGCCTCGCGCACTTTAGAGGCCTTGGTGCTTCTCGCCGGGCACACCCGGTGCTACACTGCCGACCACGCACGGGGACTCGTGGTCCGGGGAACCAAGGAGAGGCACATGCGGCGCAGTTTTCGTCTGGTCGTTTCGATCGTCGCGCTCACGGCCGCCATCGCCGGATGCGGCGGCGGCGGGGACGGGTCCTCGAAGAACGCGGCGCCGCCCGACGGCGTCGCCGCCACCGAGCCCCGCTCCGGCGGGACCGTGATTCGCCGGCTGGAGTCCGAGTGCAAGACGCTGAACTGGGTCCTGTACACGACCCAGTACGAGATCTTCGTCTTGCGGCACATCTACGATCCCATCGTCGATTTCAACGAGGCGGGGGAGATGATCCCGGTGCTCGCGGCGGCGCTGCCGACCGTGAGCCCCGACCACCTTCGCATCACCGTCAAGCTGCGCAAGGACATCCACTGGCAGGACGGGACGCCCATCACGGCGCGCGACGTCCAATTCACCCTCGATAAGATCCGGGACCCCAAGATCCCCGCGATCAACAAGGAAGCCTACTTCGAGAAACTCGACCACCTCGAGATCGTCGACGATCAGACGGTGGTATTCGTCTGGAAGGAGCCGTTCGCTCCCTCGCTCTACGCGATCTCGCAGTTGTGGCCGATTCCGGAGCACGTCTACTCGCAAGGCGACTTCATGACCAACCCCGCCAACCGCAAGCCGGTCGGCAGCGGGCCGTTCATGCTCGAGGAGTGGAGCTCGTCGCAGTACATCAAACTGGTTCGCTACGACGGATACCACGGCAAGAAGGCGTACCTCGACCGGATCATCTTCAAGGTGGTGGAAGACGACGCCGTCGCCCTCAACATGCTCAAGGCGGGCGAACTCGACGAGATGCGCGCGACCCAGATCCAGTGGGAGAGGCAGACCAGCGACCCGGAGTTCGCGGCGCGATTCGAGAAATATCACTACTACGCCCCGTCGTATAACTACATCGGTTGGAACTGCCGGTCGGTCTGGTTTTCCGACGCGCGCGTTCGGCGCGCCATGACGATGCTCTTCGACCGCGAAAGCATCAACACCAAGATGTACTCGGGATTCGCGCGGTTGGTCAGCGGGCCGTTCTACATCAACTCGTGGGCCTACGACAAGACGGTCAAGCCCCTCCCGTTCGACCCCCAGGCGGCCAGGCAGCTCCTCGACGAGGCCGGCTGGTCGGACTCCGACCGCGACGGCATTCGCGACAAGGGCGGAAAGAAATTCGATTTCGAGCTGTTGATCGCGGGCGGCAGCAATACCGCGGCGCAGTTTTCGCAGCTCCTGCAGGAGGAGTGCGGAAAGGTCGGGATACGCGTGCGCATCCGCCAGGTCGAGGGCTCGACGCTGTTCGACCGGATCGAAAAGGGCGACTTCGACGCCTCAATGTCGGGGTGGCGGCTCGACCTCGACCCCGACGTGTTCGACACTTTCCACTCCAGCATGACCCCGCCGAACGGACTGAATCATGGCTTCTACAGCAACCCCACGGTGGACAGCCTGCTGGTGGCCGGGCGGCGCGAATTCGACCCCGCCGCGCGCGAGCGGATCTACCACCAGGTGCACCGGATCATCGCCGAGGAACAACCCTACACCTTCATCAACGCCGTGCCGGAAAAGCGCCCGATCGCGCGCAAGATCCACGGCGTGGTGATCTCCTTCAACGGCCCCTACGATTTCTGGCCGGGCGCCAACTACTGGTGGATCGGCGATGGCGACGGGACGGTCGCCACGGAGCATTGACGGCGCGATGCTCCATTACACGTTGCGGCGTCTGCTGTACCTGATCCCGACGCTGCTCGGAATCACCATCGTCACGTTCGTGGTGGTGAGCCTGGCTCCGGGTGATCCGGTCGAGTTGATCAATCGCGGCCAGATGGACGCGCGCATCTCTCCCGAATCCTACCGCCAGATGCTCCACCTCTATGGTCTCGACGACCCGGTGCACGTCCGCTACCTGGTGTGGCTGAAACGGCTGGCGACGCTGGATTTTGGCCGCTCCTTTCTCGACCAGCGCCCGGTGATCGAGAAGATCCTCGAGCGCCTGCCCGCGACCATGGCGCTGAATGCGGCCTCCCTCGTGATTTCGCTCGTGCTCGCGATTCCGCTCGGCCTGTATGCGGCGGTCCGGCAGCATTCGAAGCTGGACAAGCTGGGTGGGACGGCGCTCTACCTCCTCTACTCGCTGCCCGAGTTCTGGGTGGCACTGCTGCTCATCATGCTCTTCGGGGTCAAACTCAAGTTGCTGCCCTTTCACGGCATGGAGTCCGTCGACGCGCGCGACCTGGGATTCTTCGGCTACTGGTGGGATCGCCTTGTGCACATGGTCCTGCCCACCTTCTGCCTCACCTACGGATCGCTCGCATTCCTGTCGCGATTCGTACGAGGGTCGTCGCTCGAGGTGATTCGCCAGGATTACATCCGCACCGCGCGCGCCAAGGGGCTAGACGAGAAACGCATCGTGTACCACCACGTGTTCCGCAACACGATGATTCCCGTGCTGACGCTGCTCGGGCTCCTGCTGCCCACGCTGGTCAGCGGCAGCATCATCCTCGAGTCCATCTTCTCGTGGCCCGGGATCGGCAACCTGTTCTTCACCGCCGTGCTGGCGCGCGACTATCCCGTGGTCATGGGGTTGAGTTTCGTCACCGCCGTCCTGATTCTCCTGAGCACGCTCGTCGCCGACCTGCTCTACGCGTGGGCCGATCCCCGGGTGACCTACCGATGAATCCGCCCGCCGAGTCACCCACGAACCCTCCGTTCCCGCGCGCCCCGACGGACGCGAAGCGCGCCGGGTACGCCCGCATCGTGTGGCGCGGCCTGCTCCGGGACCGATACGCGCTGGCGGGACTGGTCGTGATCGGGTTTCTGTTCGCGGTATCGTGGCTGGCGCCGGTGCTCGCCAACAACCGGCCCCTCGTCATGCGGTGGGACGACCGCATCATCTACCCCGCGATCGCGGAGCTGATTCCGCTTCGCTACGTGATCAAGTACCCGGGGTTGTCGAGCCTGGATTTCGACGTGCTGAAGCACGACGCGGGCGTGGCCCTGGTGATGCCGCCGATCCCGTACTCCGCGGTCTCCACCGAGCTCGACCATCGCTTGCAGGAGCCGGGACACACGCACCTGCTGGGGACCGACGAACTGGGGCGCGACGTGCTCGCCCGCCTGATCCACGGCGCGGGCGTCTCGCTCAAGGTCGGACTCGTGGCCACCGGCATCTCACTCGTGATCGGGCTCCTGATCGGCGCGATCGCGGGGTACTACGGCGGGGGCGTGGACATGGTGTTATCGCGTCTGATCGAGATCGTGATCTGCTTTCCGTTTCTGTTCCTGATCCTGGCGGTGATCGCCTTTCTCCCGCCGAGCATCTACAACATCATGATCGTGATCGGCATCACCCGCTGGACCGACATCGCGCGCTACACCCGCGCCGAATTCATGCGGCTGAAAGCGCGCGAGTTCACCGAAGCCGCGCGCGCACTCGGGGTCAACGATCGCACCATCATCTTCCGCCACATCCTGCCCAACTCGCTGGCGCCCGTGCTGGTGACCGCCACCTTCGGGGTTGCGAACGCGATTCTGATCGAGGCCGCCTTGAGTTTTCTCGGTCTCGGCACCCAGCCGCCGATGCCGAGCTGGGGCGGGCTGCTCGCCAGCGCCCGCGAACAGGATTTCGCCTGGTGGCTGACGACGTTCCCCGGGTTCGCGATCTTCGTCAGCGTGACCGCCTATAACCTGCTGGGCGAGGGACTGCGCGACGCGAGCGACCCGCGGATTGCGTACGGAGCGAAGGACTGACGCCGCGCGGCCGGGCCTGGCAACCCGGGCAGAAGTGCGTGCCGCGCTGCGCCACTTCGATGCGCGCGATGGCGCGCCCGCACTCGGGGCACGGTTCGCCCTCCCGGCCGTACACGGCGAGCCGTTGCTGGAACTCCCCGCGCGAGCCGTCGGGGCGGCGATAGTCGCGGAGCGTCGTGCCGCGGGAACGAATCGCCCTGTCCAGGATTCGGCGCGCCGCCCCCAGGATGCCGGCGGCGCCGGCGGCCGCGCGGTCGCCGGTCGTGAGCGGATGGACCCGCGCCGCGTGCAGGGACTCGTCGACGTAGATGTTTCCCAGCCCGGAGATGATCCGCTGGTCGAGCAAGAGCGACTTGATCGGCGCGCGGCGCCCGCGCAGCGCGCGCGCCAGATCCTCGGCGCCGATTTCGAACGGATCGGGTCCGATACGGAGCGACTCGTTCGTCCGGGCGGCGTCGCCCACGAAGATGAAGCCGAACCGGCGCGGGTCGATATAGACGAGCCGGGATCCGTCCTGAAAACTCCAGCGCGCGTGCAGGTGGGTGTGCCCGGCGCCGCCGCGAGCGGGCGCCGCCTCGCCCCACAACAGCTGCCCGGTCATGCCGAGATGGACGACGAGTCGGATGTCACCGGGACCGCAGCGCACGACGATCGCTTTTCCGCGGCGCTGGACGTCGAGAACGCGCGCGCCCACCAGCGCCGACACGTTACGGCTCCCGGCACGGTAGAGGTCGCGCGCGGTGAGGGAGGCGCGCGCAATCACGCGGCCGGGCAGCACGGCGCGCAGCTCGCGGACCACGGTCTCGACTTCGGGGAGTTCGGGCATCGCGGACGAGTATACTCCACGTGACAGCCGCCCGTGGACAGGGTAGAATGCCGCGATAAGCAGACCGTCGCGCGCGAAGGGCATGAGCGGAGGGCAGCGTGACGGCCCCAAGAGAAAGAACCGTGAACAAAACCATTCGCGACATACTCTTCGACGAAGTCCTTCCGCGCGTGCAGAAGCCCGGGCAGTACGCGGGCGGCGAGCGCAACCTCATCGTGAAGGACCATGCGTCCGTCGATATCAAGGTGGCGCTCGCGTTTCCGGACACTTACGCGATCGGGATGTCGCACCTCGGGATGCGCATCCTCTACCACGTGATCAATGGCCGCGAGGACGCCTGCGCGGAGCGCGTCTTCGCGCCGTGGGTCGACATGGAGGACGAGCTGCGCCGTCGCGAGCTGCCGCTGGTCACACTCGAGACCTTCACGCCCCTCGACCGCTTCGACGTGATCGGCTTTTCGATGCAGTACGAGCTCGGCTTCACCAACCTGCTCAACATGCTCGAACTGGCCCGCGTGCCGCGCCTCACCGAGGACCGCGGCATCAGCGACCCCGTCATTCTCGGCGGCGGTTCCATCACGCTCGCGATGGAACCGGTGGCGCCGTTCTTCGACGCCATCCTGGTCGGCGACGCCGAGGACGTCATCCACCGCGCGCTGGACGTGATCAAGGATTGGCGGCGCAGTGGCCGGACGCGCCCGGAGCTGCATCGCGCGCTGTGCACGATTCCGGGCATGTACGTGCCCTCGCTCTACCGGGTCGACTACCACGACGACGGAACCATCGCGCGGATCGAGAACCTTCCGCCGGCGCCCGCCAGCATCCCCAAGACCACGGTCTGGGACCTGGAGAACGCGCCGTTTCCGACCCGGCCCGTGATCCCGAACGTCGAGGTCATCCACGACCGCATCAACATCGAGATCATGCGCGGGTGCCCGAACCAGTGTCGCTTCTGCCAGGCGGTGCAGCACTATCGCCCGCTGAAGATGCGCACGATCGAAAAAGTTCTCGCGCTGGCCGAGGCTTCCTATGTCGAAACCGGCTACGACGAGATCAGCCTCACGAGCCTATCGACCGCGGACTACCCGGGCATCATCGAGCTCCTGCAGGCGGTCGGGGAGCGCTTCCGCGCGCGGCGCGTCAACGTGTCACTGCCGTCGCTGCGCGTCGGACCGGAGCTCAAGCGGCTGCCGGGTCTGACCAGCACCGTGCGCAAGTCGGGACTCACGATGGCGCCGGAAGTTGCGACCGATCGCCTGCGCGAAGTGATCCGCAAGCCGATCAGGAACGAAGATTTGATGGCCGGGTGCGCGGCCGCTTTCGAATCCGGCTACCGGCTGGTGAAGTTCTACTTCCTGATCGGAGCCCCGACCGAGCGCGACGAGGATCTGCGCGGCATCGTCGACCTGGCGGATGCCGCGAGCCGCATGCGCCGCGAGATGTTCGGCCAGCGCGCCCAGATCAACTGCTCGATCTCGTCGCACATCCCGAAGCCGCACACCCCGTTCCAGTGGGAGGCGATGGACACGCGCGAGGAGCTGCTCGCCAAGCAGCGCGTCATCAAGAAGTACAACCGGTCCTCCCACGTGCAGCTCAAGTTCCACGACGTCGACGTGAGCTACCTGGAAGCGGTGTTCTCGCGCGGCGATCGCCGGCTCGCGGATTCACTCCTGAAGGCGCGCGAGGCGGGGCTGCGCATGGACGCGTGGTCGGAGTGCTTCGACATGCGTCGCTGGGACGACGTGTTTCGCGACGCCGGGGTCGACCCCGACTGGTACGCGCTGCGCGCGCGGCCGACCGACGAGATCCTCCCGTGGGACATGATCGGGCTGAAGATTCCCACCGCCCACCTCGCCAAGGAGCACGCGCGCGCCCACGCGATGGCGTAAGCCCGTACGGCCGCATCCCGCAAGCAAGAGGGGCCACCCGCGATCGGGTGGCCCCTTGTACTTAAGGTGAAAACGGGAAAGCAGCCGTTACATTGCCGAGCGCTTCATCGTCAATTCGATCATCTTGACGTCCTTGCCATCCGGGCCCGGGCTGGACATTTCCATCGTCACCGTATTGTCGTCGACCAGCCTGGTCACGCTCTTCATCGTGACCTTCTTGCCAGTCATCGGGTCGATGCTATCGCCGGTCATCGTCCACGTCGTCCCCTTGCCGTCGCACTGGCCGTGGGAGACCATGATGCCCGTCCCCATGTTGTCGATCCAGGTCATCACGTATTCCTTCGCCAGGTTGTCGTAGGCCATGATGCTCATGCCTTCGAACGGCATGCCCATGAACGACCCCGTGATCTTCTCCTGCAGATAGCGACCGCCGAGGAGGAACTCGGCGGTGCGCTTGCCCGTCGACTCCGTCGGCGGCATCGAGGGGTCCATCCACATCTTGATCGTGTAGTCGAAATTCCCCGCCAGCTTCTTCATGTGCTCGTGGTGCACGCCCGGGGTCATCGCCTGCATCATCGCCTGCTGGGCGGCAGCGTCCGTGGCGGGGGGCGCCTTCTTCTCGTCGCCTGCGAACGCGGTAATCACGAGTCCGCCGACCATGGTCAGGGTCAGCGCCGTACATACGAATCGCTTCATTGGGTCACGCTCCGTGGAAGTAATGGCTGATTAGGATACCCGCCAGCTGCGGCCGCGGGTTCCCGGTCGCGACGGCTCGCTCTTCGATGTGTCGGTAGATGCCGCGCGGCCGCCCGGTGGGTGTCGGGACGGGTGTCACGATAGCACACCGGCCGGGTGCCTTCAAGTTGAGGGCTTTGTCGTCGGCGGACGGCCGAATCCTGTGCTACCGTAGCCGCATGAAACCGCTTCGGGACGCCACCGGCGAAAACGCGCTCCCGGCCACCGGGCCGTCCCACGCCGACGGGCGTGTCACGGGATGGACCACGGCCGCGATGCTCGCAGTGATGTGGGCGGGTGTGCCCTGGGCAGCTCCGCTGGCCGCCGCGGCTCCGCTGGCGTGGGCGCTTCGCCGGGAGCGCGTCCCGCTGCGAGCCTCGCTGGTGACACGCTGGGTCGCCACCGTCTGGATCGTCGGAGTCGTGTGCATCGGACTCATCGGAGCGCGCGCGGTGCGCACCGTTCCCTTTGGCCCGGCGGGATCCGGTGACGCGCGCGCCTGGATGGAAGGCGCGGGCGAGGCCCCGCCCGGGATATGGGTCATGCTGGCCGCGAGCGCGGGGGTCGCGATCGCCGCGGCGACCACGCGCGGCCTGCTCGGGTCCGTGGCGCTGGCGGGTGTGGTGCTGTGGACCGCGGTGACCGCGGGCGCGGTCTACGTCCGGTGCAACAACCTCTTCGAGGCAACCGTGGTGGCACTCCCCGCGTGGATGCTGCTCTGGGTGGCCGGCCTGACGATCGCACTCGCGCCGCTTTCCGCGTGGGGCCCGCCGCGGCGGCGCGACGCGGGAAGCGCCTTCCCCCGGCGCGAGCTGCTCGTCGCCGCCGCCCTGGTGGCGATGGCGGTCCTCGTCCGGCTGGGAGCCGCCGCCTTTTATACGGAGCTCGCGCGGCGATTGACGGCTCGCTAGAGAGTCGCTCGCCGGGTGCGGGGCATCAGCAGCGCGAGTAACCGCACGCGCGACACACGGCGCACCCACCCTCGAATTCCAGCACGTTGCCGCACTCCACACAGTTGCCGGCCAGCCGCTCCGCGCGATCGTCGGCGGGCGCGGCGTCGCCTCCCGGCAACCGGTCGAGATGAGTTTCCAACGCCTGTCCGATCGCGTCGGCGCACGAGAGCACCTTGTGCCCCCGGTTCCAGGCCGGATACGGGCAGCGCACGCCGCGAAGCTGGCGCGCGACCGCGCGCGCGTCGACCCCGGAGCGCAGCGCCAGCGAAACCAGCCGCCCGATCGCTTCGGTCTGCGACGCGGCACAGCCCCCGGTCTTCCCGATGTGGGCGAAGAGTTCGAACGGGCCCTGGTGGGTCTCGTTGGTGGTGACGTAGAGATTGCCGCAGCCGGTCTCCATGCGCATCGTCTTTCCGTCGACCACCTCGGGGCGCGCGCGCGGCTGGAGGCGCCCGCCGTCGGTGCGCGGCGCCACCTCGGGCCCCGTGCTCAACACCTGGCGATCGCGACTCCCGTCGCGGTAGATGGTCACGCCCTTGCACCCCAGTTCGAACGCGCGCGCGAACACGGTCGCGACGTCGTCGCGGGTGGCGCCCTTCGCGAGATTGACCGTCTTGGAGACGGCGTTCTCGGTGTGGCGCTGGAATGCCGCCTGGATGCGAACGTGCCCCTCCGGCGTGACGTCGTGCGCGGTATGAAACACGCGCTGCCAGCGCTCCGGGACGCTGTCGACCCCGTGCGCGGTGCCGTCGCGCGCGATGCGCGCGACCAGGGCGTCGGTGTAGAAACCCTCCCGCTTCGCGACGGTTTCGAACAGCGGGTTCACTTCGACCAGCTCGGCGTTGTCGAGCACCCGGCGCCGGAAGGCGACGGCGAACAGCGGCTCCACGCCGCTCGACACGCCAGCGATGATGGCGATCGACCCCGTGGGCGCGATGGTGGTGACGGTGGCGTTGCGCCGGGCGGGCTCGCCCCGCCGCGCGTACGTGCTGCAATCGAAGTTCGCGAAGGCGCCCCGCTGCACCGCCAGCTCGCGCGACGCCTCCACCGCCGACTCCTGCACGGCTTGCATCACGTGCTCGGCTACGGCCTCCGCCTCGGGCGATTCGTAGGCGATGCCCATCTCGATCAGGAGGTCGGCGAACCCCATCACCCCCAGCCCGACTTTGCGATTCGCCTGCGTCATGGCTTCGATCTGCGGAAGCGGATAGCGGTTCGCGTCGATCACATCGTCGAGGAAGCGGATTGCGACGCGCGCGACCTCGCGCAGACGGACGGTGTCGACCTCGGCGCGGCCGCATTCTCCCCGCGCGAAGCGCGCGAGGTTGATCGACCCCAGGTTGCACGATTCGTAAGGAAGGAGGGGTTGCTCGCCGCAGGGGTTGGTGCTCTCGATCGCGCCCGCGTCGGGCGTGGGATTGTCACGATTGATACGATCGAGGAAGACGATGCCGGGTTCGCCGTTGTGCCATGCGCGCTCCACGATGCGCGCGAACACATCGCCCGCCCGGAGCGTCCCCGCGGCCGCGCCCGTCCGGGGGTTGATGAGGTCGTACGCGCCGTCGCCGGCCAGGGCGTCCATGAACCCGTCGGTCAGCGCGACCGAGAGGTTGAAGTTGTTGAGGCGGTCGCCCGCTGCCTTCGCGTCGATGAATTCCAGGATGTCGGGGTGGTCGACCCGCAGGATCGCCATGTTGGCGCCGCGGCGGCGGCCGCCTTGCCGGATGGTTTCCGTCGCCGCGTCGAAGACGGTCATGAAGGACACCGGGCCGCTCGAGACGCCCTGCGTGCTTTGCACGACGTCGTTCTTGGGGCGCAGGCGCGAGAACGAGAATCCGGTGCCGCCGCCGCTCTTGTGAATGAGCGCCGTGTGCTTGATGGAGTCGAAGATCGACTCGATCGCGTCGGCGACCGGCAGGACGAAGCACGCCGAGAGTTGTTGGAGGGAGGTGCCGGCGTTCATGAGGGTCGGTGAGTTGGGCAGAAACTCCAGTCGGCGCATCAGCTGGAAGAAGGTCTCTTCCCAGCGGAGGCGGTCGTTTTCGCTCGCGCCGTAGCCCAGCTCGGAGCAGGACACGTTCGCGGCGACGCGCCGGAACATCTGGTCCGGGGTCTCGACGACCTCGCCGGCGGCGTTCCTGATCAGATAGCGCGCCTCGAGCACACGCCGGGCGTTGTTCGTGAGTTCCGGTACTTCGTCGATGAGGAGCATGGTTCCGTCCTCGGGTTGGTGGTCCGTCCGACGCCGCGACCCGCAAAACGCGGCGTCACGTCTAATTTAAGATACTATTATCTTATTTCGGCCCAGGCGGCCACCAGTACCTGCTTTCCGCCAACGGGTCTCATTTCAACTTGTTAGACACCAGAGAGATAGCAACGTCCGTCGTGACTTGGCCCGGCGGCCACCGAAGGCGGTTTGTCCTGATTCTTGCTTGATGGCTACGCCACTCCGGCCAGTCCCGCCCGCGGACGAGGACGAACGGGAAACATGCTTCATCTACGCATCATTTCGGGAAACTCGAAGGGCCGGTTCGTCGCGCTCGAACCGGGGAACCTTCCCTTGACCATCGGCCGCGACGTCGAAAACTCCATCGTTCTCGACCACACCGCCATCTCGCGTTTCCACTGCCGCATCACCAGCGAGAGCGGACAGTACTTCGTACAGGATCTCGGCAGCACCAACGGCACCTACTTGAACGGCCGCCGCATCTCGCGCGAACCGTTGAGCCCCGGCGACGAGCTGATCATCGCCAACGTCGGCATCCTGGCCGAGGCATCGCACTCGACGATCCACGACTCGCGCCCCCCGCTCAACGTCACGGTGTCGATCGACGCCCAACCGAAGAAGTCGTCGGTGACCGTGTCCAATCCGGCCGAACAGAGCGGCACGCACGATTTCCTCGAGGGCCTCGGGGCCGACCCGCAGTCGGCGCAACGCGCGCTCCAGGTGCTCTACAAGGCGGACAGCGCGTTCCGCAACATCGAGGACCTGCAGCTCCTGCTCGACAACCTGCTCGCTCTCATCATGGAGAGCATTCCGGCCTCGCGCGGGTTCGTCTTCCTGCTCCAGCGCGACACGGGCGCGCTCATCCCCTACTCGCGCCTGCCGCTCGGGGACAACGCGGACGACGGCGAGCTGGTCGTGAGCCAGACCATCATCCAGACCGCCGTCCGCCAGAAATCGTCGATCATTTCGAGCGACGCGCTGGTCGACGAGCGGTTCCTCCATTCCCGCAGCGTCGCCGCGCTCGACGTGCGCAGCGCCATGTGCGCCCCGCTCGTCAATCGCAGCACCGTGCTCGGCCTCGTGTACGTGGATTCGCACAAGGCAAATTCGTTCACGCGCCGGGACCTGGCGCTCTTCTCGGCCCTGGCCCTGAAGGTCGGCATCGCGGTGGACAACGCCCGGCTCTACGACGACCTGCGCGGCCTCTTCTATAACACGGTGGAAACGCTCGTGCGCACCATCCAGGCCAAGGACCAGTACACGGCCGGTCATTCCACCCGCGTGAGCCGCTACGCGCTCATGATCGCGGACAAGCTCGGAATGTCCACCAAGGAGAAGCACCAGCTCTACCTGGCCGCCATGCTCCACGACATCGGCAAGATCGGCGTGCCCGACGACCTGCTGAACCGCCCGGGCAAGCTGTCGCTCGAGGAAATGGAACGGGTCCGCAGCCACGTCCAGGTGGGTGCGTCGATGATCGAGATGCTGGGCGAGATGCACGCGATCGTGCCGCTGATCCGGCACCACCACGAGTGCTATGACGGGTCCGGCTATCCCGACGGGCTGCAGGGGGAACAGATACCGCTGATCTCGCGGGTCATCGCGGTCGCGGACATGTACGACGCCATGACGTCGGACCGTCCCTACCGGAAACGCCGGAGTCACCAGTTCGCCGTGGAAGAGATATTGAACGCGAGCGGCATCAAGATCGACCCGCGGGTCGCGGAAGCGTTTCTCGACGTGCTCAAGGACATCGTTCCCGCCACCGAGAACGCGCCCACGTCCGAGGTGCCTAGCGGAACTCCAGCTCGCTGATCGCCACGTTCGCCCCGGATCCCTGAATCTCCAGCCGTATCGACGGCGCGCCGGTCACCGCCGGGTCCAGCTTGAACCGCTGCTCCTCCGACGTACTCGCCAGGTCCAGCGCCTGGGTCGCATCGCCCGCCACCAACCCGATCTTCGTGGGCCGGTCCTTTCCCGCCAGGCGCACGGTCAGCTCGCCCTTGCCCAGCCCGAACGGGTTGGGAAAGTCGAGGAACGCGCCGCTCGCCGGCGCCTGCCACACCGTGGCGGTGTCGCCGTCGAAGCACTTCCACACGTCGGCGGGCGCCGAGGACTCTCCGTTGAGCGCGACGAGCCCTTCGCGCTCGGGCCCCATGAAGGTGAACGCCTGGCCCTGGATCAGGTCCTGCGTCTTGCCCCCCTTCATGAACACGCGCACGTCCCAGAGGCCGTCGTCGTTGAGTTCCAGCGCCTGGATCGAATCCGGCGCACCGTCCCGGAACAGCCAGTGCCAGGACACGAGGTCGGGCCCGGAAGGCATGCTCTGCGCATACAGCACTCCGCCGCTCTTGCCGTCACCCGACTGGTACACCACCACCGTGGCGCGCCGGGCCGCGAGCTGGGCTGGGAACCGCTTCGCCTGCACGACCCGATAGCCTTTCGCCGCGATCGCCGCGGCAAACGGGGCGTTCTCGACCGTCACCGACGGTTCTGCAGCGACGGCGCCTTCCCCCTTCACGGCTTCCGGCTTGGGTCCATTCGACTTGCCGCACGCGTGCAGCAGTACCAGGCCGCCGATCAGCAGCATTCTCCAGCATTTCATGGTGTTTCCTGTCCTGAAGGTTGACGAGCGGTGCGGGCGTGCAACCGCAGATTCTGTCGGGAATCTTGCGCGAACGCGCCCGGGGTGTCAAGCGCCCCGACCGCGCCCTCGCCGGCCGCCCTAGGGCCGGTCGAGGTAGAGCATGTTCATGACGTTGGCAAGGCAGTCCGATCCCGGGGTGGCCAGCGACCTGGGACTGTCGGCATAGCCCCAGAAGAAGTAGACGACCGGGGTCCCGCCGGGGTTGTTGAACCGGAAATCGGCGAGCGTCCACCGGTTGTTGGGCCCCGTGCATACGATGAGGCGGGCGCAGTCCGTCGAGGCGTAGAGGTTCGCCCCGACCGGAACGGCGGCAATGCTGAAATCGGTGGTCGTCGCCGGCTTGTCGCAGAAGTTGATGGCTCCCCCGCCGACGGGATGCGGCGTCGAGAAGATGCGCGCGCTGCCGTCGGGCGCGTAGTAGTCGCCGTCGGGATCGGAGTTCGTGGCATGCGCCGCGCTGGTCGCCCCTACCAGCTGCAGAAACACCGCCCCACCCTTGCCGATCGCCATCACGTTGGCGCGGGTGAATGCGATCACCGCGGCGCGCGCCGGCTCGCCGTCGCCCCAGTTCGCGGGAAAGTCGCCGGTGTCGTCCGCAACGATGATGGTGTCGAACACGTCCATGTCGCGCCAGTCCAGGTCCTTCACCGGGATAGCCACTACCCCGCTGTATCCGAAGTCGTCGGTGTACTTCATCAGGGTTTCGATGTACTCGAGTGCGTATTTCCCACCGTCGGTGACGTAGGCCACGCGCTGGGAGACGAACGGGGCGTCGGAGGTGTCGAAGCCCAGCCAGCCCGCGCCGCTCACGACGCTGACCGTGTTGGTGGTGGCGTTGCGCGGCAGGCGGACCGTCAGCGCGCCCCACGACGCCGTCTCGATGGGAAGCGGCGTTGCCCCGATCCACGCCCGCGTGCCCGGAAAGTCGAGGTTCTCGCCGAGGATCGTGAAGGGCTCTCCCGGAATCGCCGCCCCGGGGTTGAAGCCGGTGACGTCGAGTGAACCCGACCCGCCCGCCACGTAGCCGAATTCCGGCCCGGCCGGCGTGCCGGCGGCGAACTGCGTACTCGGGATGACGCGGAAGTAGTGCGAGCCAGGCGCCCGCTGGGTATCGAGAACGGTGTCGACAACCGTTTGTGCCCACTCGATCACACTAAAATTGGGCGTGGTACTCGACTGCACGCGATACCAGGCGGCCGCCGTCGCCGCGTTCCAGGCCAACGAGAAGGAGGATCCGGTGGGAACGACTTGCGGTGACACCGAGAGCGAGTCGATCGTGAACGGGTAGGCGTCGATATTGATCGACGTGGTCTTGTCGGTCACAACGTCGACGTCCGTGTCCACGCCGTGGTGCGTCATGACGCCTGCCTCGAACACCTCGACACTCACGCGCTTGCCGGTCTCCGCGATGCACGGAATCGAGAGCTCGATGGGTTCGGGCCCGGTCACCGCCGCGCCCTTGACGGCCTCCAGCGTGATCGCGCCGCCGCCGCGAAACACGCGGACCGCCACCGAGTCGGGCGACGCCGCGATCGACGACGGGACCATCGCGCTCATTTCCGGCGCGGACGCGGGCGCGGGTTGGAAGTACAGGACGACGCGACCGTTCGGGAGCACGGGCTCGCTCGGCGAGGAGCACGAGGCGAGTGCGGCGGCAAGCACGACCCAGCCCGGGCGGAACCCGTGAACGCGCGTCATCGGATCGTCACCCCTACCGTGACGCCGCCCGACTCGGGCGGTGGGCCGGACCCGCCGTCGTCTCCGCCCGCCGCAGCGCCGGCCACGAGCAGCACCGCGGCCGCGCCCGCGTAGAGCCACCATTGCTTATAGACCGGCTTGCTCTTCTTCTCGGACGTGGTTGCCAACGGATCCGACGACGAAGGAGACGCCAGCTCCCCGGAGGGCGGGGCATTCTTGATCAGCATTGCCGCGTGTTCGGAGCGCGCCTCGCCGTAAATATTCATGACGTCGAGCTTGAACACCGTCGGGTCGGGTCCGACGTAAGCGGGGTCCTTCGCTAGCATCTGCAGGAACACGTCCTTGCCCATGGCCGGCGCGCCACCAAGGATGTACGACGCCGCCAGGAACTCGCGCGCGCGCGTCGCATCCGCCGGGGCGAGGTCGACGCGGGCCAGGAACGTCTGCAGCGATTCGATGGCCTGCTGGTACTTCCCGCGGAAGTAGTACTTGTATTCGATCTGCTTGAGATCGTCCGCCGGCACGCCGGCATGAACGACCCCCGGGGCGGCCATGGACGCCAGCATGACCGCGATCAGTACGAATGCCGTGGCTCTTCGAATGTCCATCATGAAGTCCATGGGTTGCGTGACCTCCATGCCTTGCCTACGGTGACGGCGTCACGACCGGTACGCCGCCCATCTCGTATTCGACCACCGTCTCCAGGTCGGCGCGGATCGTTACCGTGACTTCGCGCGGCGCATCGTCCCCGGTCATGCGACAGGCGATGCGGTAGGTTCCCACCGGCAGGACGGCGCCCTCGAACGGCGGCTGTTGGGCGAACTTCTTCCCATTGACGCGCAGTTCCCCGACGCCTCCCAGAAAGAACACCGACAACGTCCCCGTCTCGACGCGCGGCGGCGCGGCGCGAGTCGGTTTCGAGCGGGAGGCGCTCACCACCGGCAGCGTGTCGGGCCGGGCCTCGACGTTGGGTTCGGCCGGCTTTCGATTCGCATTCGCATCGAGCGGCACCGGCTTCGACGTCGTGCCAGTCGCCGGGTCGCGCGCGCGATCCTTCGCCAGCGCGACGGAGACTTCGGCGGCCTTGGAAACGGCGTCGCCAGGACGAGTCTGTCCGGACGGAGTCTGCGTGGTATCGGCGGATTTCACCGGGACCGCGGCACCCGGGCCGAGCACCGGAGGCTCCAACACCGACGCCATCGCCGGCGTGTCGCGCGGCGCCACCGACGCCGGCGATTCCTGGTTGTGCCCGCGCGCAAACCACGCGGCGGCGCCTCCCGCCGTCGCGAGCACGGCCACCGCTGCGAACACCCAGCGCGACGCGCCGCGGCGCGGCGGCGCCGTGCGGCGCGCGGCAGCAGCCACCGTCGGCTTCGCGGACCCGGACCCGGCGCCGGCAGCCGCGGGGGCGGTGTCGATCGTCACGGTTCGCCCCGGACCGCCGCTCTCCTTGCGAATACGATCGAGGTGCTTGCGCGCACGCTCGTTGGCCGGATCGAGAAACAGGATGCGTCGAAACTCCAGCTCGGCGTCCTCGATGTGGCTCCGCCCCTTCTGGAGAAAGAACGAACCGCGCGACAGGCACTGCGCGATGGTTTTTTCGTTGAAGGAGGCGTCGTAGGCGTCGGGATCCTTCACGTACGAGGCCAGACGCCGGCGGTCGCGCGGGAACTTGTTCTGCTCCATCGCCGCCTCGAGATCGGTGATCAGCTCGGTCACGCGCGCATAGCGTTCGCGCTCGTCCTTGCATAGCATGCGCAGCACGATTGTTTCGAACTCGCGCCCGATGAGCGGATTGATGTTCGTGACCGCCGTCGGTTCGTAGGTCTGGATTTTCTCGAGGATCTCCGAATAGGTCTTCCCCTCGAACGGCTTCCGCCGGCTCAGGAGCTCGTAGGCCGCGACTCCCAGCGAGAAGATGTCGCTGGGCGGACCGACGGGGCGCCCCGCCGCCTGCTCCGGCGACATGTACGCGGGCGTCCCCATTACCTTGCCCAGCTGCGTGATCATCGTGATCGAATCGGACTTCTTCGCCAGGCCGAAGTCCGCGATCTTGATCCCGCCCTGGTTGGTGTAGATGATGTTCCCCGGCTTGATGTCGCGGTGCACGATGTCGAGTGCGTGTGCTGCCTCGAGCCCGTAGGCAACTTCGAGCAGAATCTGAGCGGCGATGTCGGTCGGGATCCCGGGGCGCTCCTTCATCAGGGTCTCGAGGGTGCGGCCGTCGTAGTACTCCATCACGATGTAGAACGACCCCTCGCTCTCGCCGAAGTCGATCACGTTGACGACGTTCTCGTGCTGGATGCTGGCGGCGGCTTTGGCTTCGCGCTTGAAGCGATCGATGAAGCTCTCGTCGGTGGCGAGATACGGGAAGAGCACCTTGATCGCGACGGTCTTGTCGATCGAGACCTTGCGGGCCTTGTAGACCGCGGCCATGCCGCCGACCCCGATCTGCTCGAGCGAGTCGTAACCCTCTATCGCGACGTGTATTGCCATTTGCAAGGCCTTCCCGAAACGGCGATTCTCGCACCCGTCACGCAGCATCTAATCGATTGTGCGATAACAGGTTACGAGTCGATAACCCCGACCGGACTGGAATCAGCAAGTTCCAAGCCACCCCGCGCAATTCGGGGTTGTCGGGCGCGACGCGACGCTGCTATAAGACGTCATGCTCTCGGCACGACCTCGGCTCAATCGGCACGCGCGTGCGGCGCGGCTCGCGCTCCCGGCGCTGCTGGCGGCGTGCGTCCTCCCGAGCCTCGCGCGCGCGCAGGTGTTCTATTCGTACCCCGGGGCGCGGCCGGTGTCCGACTACTCGCCGTCGCTGGGGGCGGTGGCCGGCTTCGGCGACAACCTGGTCCGACTGGCGGGGTTCGCCCGCTTCAACGTCTCGGCGGCCTCCGACCTCGGCGTCGAGGCGGTTTACGACAACGTCGGCGCGGAAGGCATCGACGATGACGTCGGTTTCGGTGGCGCCGGGGTCGATTTCCGCTACCGGATCGTCGCGGCGGGCGACAGCTCGCCGCTCGACGTGGCGGCGCAGGCGGGAGGAGGATTCCTCGCGCGCTCCGACTTCCTCGACCTTCGATTTCCCCTGGGTGTCGTGGCCAGCCGCGATCTCCTGCTCAAAGACGGGCGCGTCCTCGTGCCGTACGGCGGGATCTACGTGATGATCGACTATGTCAACATCAGCGGCGCGGGTGGAGACCAGTCCGACACCGACGCGGACGTGGAGTTGCGCCTGGGAATCAGCGCGGAGATCGTGAAGAAAGGGAGCCTGTTCGCCGCGCTCCATGTCGGCGACGACACCATGTTCTTTGTGGGGTTCAACGCCGGTCTGTGATCCCGGCGTCGCATCGAAAGGGGTTGTCCCGTGAAGTTCGTGTGGACGTGACCGAAGACCGCGCCCGGGGGTCTACAGCGATTTGACCCGGATGACCTGCACCGTGATATTGTCCCGCCCGCCCTGCTCATTCGCCATCTTCACCAGTTTCTTGCACGCCTCTTCCGGAGAGCCCGTGGCCAGAACCGCCGCGATGTCCGCGTCGGAGAGGTAGCTCGTCAAACCGTCGGAGCACAGGAGGAAGGTGTCGCCCGCCTCCAGCGCCATCGGCACCGCGGGGGTGTCCGCCGCGATGTCGTCCTGGGCGCCGAGCGAGCGTGTGATCACGTTGCGCTTGGGGTGATTGCGGGCGTCCTCGTCTGTGATGATGCCCGACCGGACCATCTCGCCCACGATCGAGTGGTCATGGGTGAGCTGGGAGAGGCTCCCCTGGCGCAGGAGATACGCGCGCGAATCTCCCACGTGGGCGAAGTACGCTTTTCCACCCTGCAGGGCGACGGCGGTGCAGGTCGTCCCCATCCCGAAGAGCGTCGAATCGGCCACCGATTCCTGAATGATGGTGGTGTTGGCCTCTCGGAACGCCCTCGCCAGCGCCTGCGAGCGGTCTTCGTCGCTGTTCGCGGAGTAGAACGCCAGGATGCTTCGAACCGCGATGCGGCTCGCGATCTCGCCTCCCCGATGGCCACCCATTCCATCCGCGACCACGAACACCGCGCCGAGATCCTCCATCTGCTCGTCCGTCGTCGGAACGAACTGACCACACGAGTCCTCGTTGTTGAGCCGGATGCGGCCGCGGTCGGATAGAGATGCGTGCTCGATGGTCAGCATTCGGTTTTCCAGGGACCCTGGGATCTGCCGGGACACAAAGTGGCTCCTAGACTATGAGAAACCACCGCCCCGGTCAACCATGTCCAACAGCGCGATTGCCAAAACAATGCCAACCGGCGTCGGGACGCGATGCGTGGCACGCTTCTGGCACGCGCGGATCGCGCGGTAGGGCCTCGCCGGGATGCCCTCGTCGCCCCGAACTGGCAACGCCATTAACGAACGCGACCTGCGTGGTCGCGCTGATCGACGGAGGTTCATCGGAATGGCCGGCAACGCGGAAATCGACCAGAGCCGAATCGACGAAACGCTTTCCGCGTACCGCGAACTGCAATCGCAATTCGAACGGGTGCGCGACCGGCTGCGCCTCGCCGAGGAGAACCGCCATACCGTCAATCGGCGCATCTACGAGAAGGTCCGGGGCGAGTATGACCGCGAGCTGGATTCGATTCGAGCCAAGATGTCGCCGCTGCGCGCGGAGATGGCGACGTTGCGGGCCGGGCTCGAAGAGCGCGTGCGCGACGCGAGGGCCAAACTCGCCACGGTGGAGGAGGAGCAGGCCGAGGCCGCGTTCCGGCACACCGTGGGTGAATACAGCGCCTCGGTGATCGACGAAAAGCAGCAGGAGCTCGACGCGCGTCTCGCGGCCGCCCGCGACGCGGTGGAGCGGTTCCAGCAGACGCTCGCGTCCCTCGACGCCGTGCAGAACGCGGACGCGGCAGACGCCGCGCCCGAGGACCTCGCCGACGAACCCGCGCCGGCACCGGCCGCCGAAGCGCCGCGCCGCCCGGTGCTCAAGGCGGCCGATCTCGCCGCCGCCGCTCCGGCCCCGGCTGCCGCCACCCGGACCGTGCCCGCGGCGACCGCTGCCGCCGATCGTTTCGAGAATCCGCACGACTGGGTCAACGAGGTCGGACGCGACCCGCTCAAGGACCTTCGCGCGGCACCCGCGCGCGAGCGCGGCTCGGCGACGGAGGCGTCTCCGGTGGCCACGGCCGCCGCGCACCGCAACGCACCCAGCCTGGTGTTCGTCAGCGGCACCCATACCGGGCAGTCCATCCCGCTCTTGCCGACCACGCTCACGATCGGTCGCGAGCACGACAACAACATCGAGATCAAGGACGCGGAGGTGGCCCGGTACCACGCGCGGATTCTGCACGAGCGCGGGAGCTATGTGGTGGAGGACCTGGAGAGCACGACCGGGACCTGGGTCAACGGCAAGCGCGCGCGGCGCGCGGTCCTCAATCATGGGGACGTCATCAAGGTCGGTCAGACCGAACTCGCCATCGATTTCGAGTGGGCGACCAACGCGGATTGACCGCCCTTTCCCGCTAGATACGCTCGACGGACCGGGCGTCCATCCAGCCGGACAGCTCGCCGGGCAGATCGATTCTCACCCAGTCGGAACGCGCATCGCGCACCGAGAGCACGGTGCCCTCGTGCACCTTGAACTGCACGGTCGCATCGCGGCTCGGCCCGCTGAACACCGGCACCTCCTCGACCACCACCACCCCGCGGGAGCGGTCCCTTTCTCCCCGCAGCTTGACCACCGCCGAGGCGGTGAAGATCGCGGTCAGAGCGAACACCAGCGACATGGAGATCGCGACGTCCTGCGTCATGTCCAGCCCGAAGAGGCGCGCCGGAGAAAGCACCGAGATCCGCCGGTACGCGCCTGCCACCCACGGCGTGCGCCGAAACACCATCACCACCGCCAGAACGCACAGGAGCACGTAGAGCGCGCTGGCGAACGCCACCGACTCCGCCACCGTGGTGTCACGGTGCCAGGCCATCGAGGCCCGGCGAATCCCCGTCGGTTCCGCGACGAGTTGCTTGTCGCGCACCAGTGTGCGCACCAGCGCGAGATTCTCGCGGATGTCTTCGCTGCGTGGGTCCATCCGGCGGGCCCGCTCGTAATGGAGCACGGCGTGCCCGAGGTCGCCCGCCTTGAAGTAGGCGTTGCCGAGGTTGAAATCGAGGCTCGGATTGACGATGCCGCGCTCGGTCAGCGCCAGGTAGGTGTCGATCGCTTCCGCGTAGTCGCCGCGCTCGAACGCCGTGTTACCGGCGACGAAGAGCGATTCGGGCGGCGCGGCCGGCGTGTCTACCGCGAACGACGGCGTGGTCGCGCGCGCCAGAGCGACCCCCACCACCAGGGCCAGGACCCGATTCCGTCGCTTCACTTGAGCGCCCTTTCGACCGCGTGGATGGCATCGCGCGCCGCACTCGCGAGCCTCGTGCCCGCCCCGGCGTCGGCCGGACCCGCGGCGTAACGCGCCGCGTCGCAGGCCTCGATGGCGCCCCGCACCGCGCCGGCCTGCGCGTCACCAACCTCCCGGGTGGTGAGAAACGACTGGATCGCGTCGCTCGTGAGCCCAGCGACCGGCGCGTTCATCCGATCTGCGAAATAGCCGAACAGCGCCGCGTGAATCGCCCCGTAGCCGGCCTCCACGTTTCCGGACCGGAACGACTTCTCGGCCGCTCCCAGACGCCGCTCCGCGTCGCGCGCCGCGCGGCTCGCGCGCGCAAAGCCGACGTCGTCGCGCAGGCGGCGGCGGCGACGCTCCACGGCCAGCGACGCGACCACCCCCAGCGCGGGCAGGGCCTGCAGGATGAGGAACAACGGCCGGGTATAGAACGGCTCCGGTGCGGCGGCGAGAACCGCGGGCAGCGGATGGATGTACCGGATGTCGCGGTTGAGCACCTCGAAGTCGTCGCCGCCGCCGGCGTAGATCACCTTGCGGCCGTCTTCGTTGGTGCCGGGCTTGACCTCGATCGCGATCGCGGCCGCCTGCGCCACGTCGTAACGGTGCCGGCGGGGGTCGTAGTACGCGATCCGCGTCCCCGGCAGCGTGAACTTCCCCTCGGTCTGGGGGACCATCACGTAGTCGAACTTGCGGCGGCCGGACACCAGGTAGTCCTTCTTGAACGAGTCGGTCGCGTTTCCGGATTCGTACACCTTGAATCCCTCGAGTCCCGCGAGTTTCGGCGGGGAAAGTGTGCGCATGTTGCCCACGCCGTTCACCTCGATGGACACGTTGATCGGTTCGCCCACCTGCGCCACCTGCTTGTCCGCGACCAGCGTGACGGTGAGGTCGCTCGCCACCGCGCCGCCGAAATCGGAGGGTTTGCCCGCGCCGGGCAGCGGCAGCACGACGATCTTCTTCGGCTGGGTGGTGAGGGAGCGTTGCTCGCCGAATCCGCCCCCGCGAAATCCACGGTTGAAGAAGTCGTCGAAGCGCCCGCGCATGTCGTCGAGAACGAGGTCGACGCGTGCCTCTCCGATCGTGTAGACGCCGGGCGCGGTCGGGAAATACGCCCGCTTGATCTCGGACACCAGGTAGCGGCGGTTGTGGATGGTGGCGTTGTACTTGTTCTGCGGCGGGAGGTCCTCGACCCAGAACCCCTCCGCGCTGGGCGGCGAGTAGTTGGGCGCGCGCAGGAGCTCGACCCGGCCGTCGGCGTAGTAGCCGAGCGTCCACGTCACCTGCTCGTTCACATACACGGTGTCGCGGTCGACGGCGGCGGCGACGAAGATACTCTCGTCCTGCGACGGCAGGGCCGTCCCCGGTGTGCCGGCGCTCGCCGGCGGCGCGTTCGGCGTGGGGATGGATGCGCCGCCCGCCACCACCTGGACCACGACCGGGTTGGCCGTGTATTGCTTGTCCCCCAGCACGAGGCGAATGGGCTCGATGCGGAAAGTGCCCTCCTTGCGCGGCTGGAGCACGTAGGAGAACGTGATCGACGAACTGGCCTGTCCGTTGACGAAGCTGAAGTTCTGCGACGTGCCCGCCTCGAACACGTCGAAGTCCTCGAGGGCAGGAAGCTCCGGCGCGACCGAGCGCCGGAATTTTCCCTCCACCTCGATGGTCAGGACGGCCTGACCGCCGACCTCCACCGTCGCAGGCTCGACGCGCGCGCGCACGGTGACGTCGTCCGCGCGCGCGACTCCCGCGCACACCCACGCCGCGAGCGCCAACGTCATGACTCTGGACCGTGCCGATCTCATGGATGCCCGAGCCTACCAGTCCTTGCCCGAATGCTTCAACTTCCGGAACGCCGCCTTGCGGCGCTCGCGCTGGAGCTGCGCTTCGCGGTCTTCGAGCGCCTGCAGGATGCGCATCGCGTCTTCCTTCGACAACTGCTGCATCTGCTCCTCCGACAGGGGCGACGCCAGCGAGTCGGCCGGAGGCGGCTGCATCCGGGACGAATCGGGCTCCGAGGGCTGACTCTGCGAGGAATCCGGCGGCGACGGGTTGCGGTCCCGATCCTGCGACGGTGAAGGCTGCGAGTCCGACCTGGTCGAATCGGACCCGGAGCCGGACTGGGAGTCCTCCCTGGACTGATCGCCACCGGAAGACTTCTGCTTCTGCTGCTGCTTGTCCTGTTGCTGCTGCTGCTTCTGGGCCAGCGCCATTTCGAGATTGTGGCGCGCGTCTTCGTCGTCGGGCAGGTACTGCAACGCCTGGATGTACGACTCGACCGCTTCGCCCGCCCGGCCACTCTTGAAGAGCGCGTTGCCGCGGTTGTAGAGCATGCGCCCGGTGAGCACGCTGTCGGGCGAGAAGCCGCGCTGGTAGTAGTCGATCGCGCGGTCGTACTTCTTCTGCTGAAAGAGCGCGTTGCCCCCGTTGTAGAAGACGCCCGGAGCGTTCGCGGGCGGGCGGGCGCTGTCGCCGAGCGCCTGGCGGTAGAGACCGAATGCCTTGTCGTATTCGCCGTCGGCGTACGCGTGGTTGCCGGAGCGCAGCTTGCCGCGACTGACCGATTTGGCGCTCGCGGGCACCGCGTTGCCGGCGAGCTCCAGCGCGGCCAGTGCGGTCACGACCAGCGCCCCCGTGTGCAACGGCCGCGTCCGCTCGCCCCCGCGCCGGCTGGCCCGCGTCCCGACCAGTGCGTCGACCAACAGGCATCCGAGCGCGAGCGCGAGTGGCACCCAGAAGCGCTCTTTCTTCCGCTCGACGAATTCTCCCTTGATCAGTTTCTTCTGCATGCCCGCAATTTCATCGTAGAGCACCTTGATCTCGACGCCCTCCGGCGTCGCGGGGAGATACCGGCCATTCCCCGCCGCGGCCACCCGCCGCAGGGAAGCTTCGTCCAGGCGACTCAGCACCGTCTCCCCCCTCGCATCCTTCTTGTATCCCGTGACCGCGCCGTCCGTTCCGCGCTCCGGAATCAACTCGCCCTTCGGAGTCCCCATGCCGATGGCGTACACGCGGATCCCCTTCTCGGCCGCCGCGGCGGCCGCCCGTTCGGGCTCGCCCTGCTGGTTCTCACCGTCGGTCACCAGGATGATGGCGCGGTCGCCCGCTTCCGTGGGCCCGAACATGACGACGGCGGTCTCGATCGCGTCTGCGATGGCGGAGCCGGGCTCCGAAATGGTGTACACGTCGACGGACCGGACCAGCATGAGCGCGGCGGCGTAGTCGACCGTCAACGGACAGAGGGCCACCGCTTCACCGGCGAACGCCACCACCCCGACCCGGTCACCCTGCAGCCCGCCGATCAGATCCATGATCTCGCGCTTCGCGCTCTCCAGACGGTTCGGCGGCACGTCCTCGGCCAGCATCGACAGCGAGGTGTCGAGCGCGATCACGACGTCAATTCCTTCTCTTTCCACTTTGACCAGCTGGCTCCCGAAGCGCGGCCCCGCGATGGATGTGATCAACATCGCGTACGCCAGGACCCACAACATGCCTTTCGCCAGGTGACGCCGCCAGCTGAATCCCGGCGCCAGCGCCGGTTCGAGCCCGCGCCCGATGAATGCCGACAGGGCGTTCCGGCGCCCGCGGACGCCGAGTGCCACCAGCACGGCCAGGAGCGGAATTCCGGCCAGGCCCCACAACCATAACGGTCTCGAGAACTCGATCATCGTCCTTCCTCGTCGTGCGCCGCGCTACGGCGTCTCGCGCAGCACGGTCTCTCCCAACCCCAGCTCGAGCACCAGGAGCCCGAGCGCGGGGATGAGGAACCATGTAAACCGATCCGTGTACTCGACGAACGTTTCCGATTCGACTTTCGACTTTTCCATTTTATCGATGGTGTCGTAGATCGCCGACAGCTCTTCCCGGTCGGTGGCGCGAAAGTACTCACCGCCGGTCAGCTTCGCGATCTTCATTAGAGAGTCTTCGTCGATGTCGACCTCGACCGACACCAAACGACGGCCAAACACCGGGTCGTCGATCGGCATGGGCGCGCGCCCGCGCGTGCCGACCCCGATCGTGTACACCTTGATCCCAAGCGACGCGGCCACGCGCGCGGCGGTGATGGGGTCGACCATGCCCGCGTTGTTCTGCCCGTCGGTCAAGAGGATCGCGATGCGGCTCTTGGCGTCGCTGGTTCGCAGGCGGTTGCACGCGGTGGCCAGCGCCACCCCGATGGCCGTGCCGTCTTCGAGCATGCCGAAATCGACCGCGTCGACGAGCTTGGTGAGCAGCGCGTAGTCCAGGGTCAACGGGCACTGCGTGATGGCGTCGGCCGCAAACGCGACCAGGCCGATGCGGTCCTGGCTTCGCTTGGCGATGAACTCCTTGACCACTTCCTTCGCTACGTGGAGGCGGTTCTTCGGCTCGAAGTCCTGCGCCTGCATGCTGCCGCTGGTGTCGAGCACCAGCATGATGTCGATTCCTTCCGCGTAGGTGGTGTGCTTCGACCGTCCGGTTTGCGGCCGCGCGAGCCCGACGATCACCAGCGAGAGCACGGCGAGGCGCAGCGCGAGCACCGCGTGTCGTTTCCACACCGGCGCCCCGAGCCCGGCGGCGAGCATGAGGTCGAGCGACGAGTACGCGACGCTGCGCCGCCGGCCGTGGCGCAGCGCGTACCACGCGACCAGCGGCACCAGCGCGAGCAGCGAAAGCAGGTACGGGTGCGCGAAGCGGAACATTTACGCGTCTCCCCCCGCGGCGGCCGCGGCAGTCTCCACCCGCGGCGTGGTGTCGACCACGACCGCGCGGGCGCGCTCGATGGCGGCGGTCGCCGCCGGCCGGTCCGGCACCAGTTTGGCGAACTTGACCAGATCCGCCTCTTCCAGCAGCGCGGCGAGGTCGCCCACCGGCGCGTCGCGGCGGTGGATTTCCCGTATCAGCTCCGGCGAGGTTCGATCCATCGCTTCGACCCCGAAGCGCGCCTCGAGGTAGCGCCGCACCACGTCGACCACGAGTGTGTAGTAGAGCTTGAATTCTCCCCGGTCGAGGTACCCCATCCCCGCGATCCGTTCCAGCTCGGTGAGCGCCACCAGGTCGGGCGGAAGGCGGACTTCCGCCGCGGCGGTCACCGGCCGGCGCGCGCGACGCCGGCGAATCCACCACACGATCCCCGCCGCGAGTGCCAGCACGCCGAGGCCCACCAGCGCCCACAGCAGGTAGTTGGGCGGGAGCGTCCATTGCTCCTTCAGCGGCCGCGTGTCCTTTGCGTCGAGCGCGATGCGGCGGATCGGCACCTCGATGGCGTCGCTCACCGCATACACGGTGTCCCCCGCGGGAGCGAGGAACGCGAACCGGTTGGCGGGAACCACCGACGAGTCGAGGTCGACGGGAATGAAGGTGACTTCGGCGGTCCGTTCGACCCGGCCGCCGGCGGGCTTCTCGCTCCACGCGATCGACACCACCCGGCAGGTGCCCGCTTCGAGCCGGTCGGGAATCAGCTGGGTGAGCGAGTCAGGAAAGGAAAAACGGTACGCGACGTGGAATCGCTGCCCCACCGTTACCGAGTCGAAACGCGCGTCGGTGGTGAGCTCGACGGTGTCGAAAGTGGCGGCGCCGGCCGACGACGCGAACATGCACGCTGCCCAAATGAGGCACAAGCGGGTGGCGCCGATCCGGGGCCCCCGCGGGCAAAGCCCCGTGGGGTGGATCGGCGACAGGACCCGCGCGGTTGCCTCGTGGAGCCGATTCATGTGGAAGGCGCTCGCCTAACGCCGGCGGGCCCGCGACTTGAAGAACACGGACAGCGGCACGATGTAGTCCTGCCCCGCCTCGATGCGCACGCAGTCCACTCCGTGGCGACGGAACAGACCCGCCAGCTCCTCGTCGCGACGGCGCGCGTGGGCCGCGAAGCGTTCGCGCGCCGCGCTTGAGCTCAAGTCGACCACGCGCTCGATCTGTGCCTCCTGGTCCCACACCCGGAGCATTCCCGCCCCTTCGAGCCGGTCCTCGCGCGGGTCGGCGAGGCGGATCGCAACCAGGTCGTGACGGCGCGCCGCCATCGCCAGCGGGCGCGAGAAATCGGGCGAGAGAAAATCGCTCACCACGAACACGATGGCGCGGCGCTTCTGCACCTTGAGCAGAAACTCGAGCGCCTGCGCCACGCGCGTGCGGTGGCCGCGCGGCTCGTAGAAGAGGATTTCGCGCACCAGGTGGAGCACGTGGCGCCGGCCCTTGTCGGGTGGAATGTACTCCTCGACGTCGTCGGTGAAGGCGATGGCGCCGACTTTGTCGTGGTTCTGGATCGCGCTGAAGGCGAGCACCGCGCAGATCTCGGCGGCGGTGTCGAGCTTGGTCTTGTCGGCGGAGCCGAACCTGCCCGACGCGCTCACGTCGAGCAGGAACATCACCACCAGCTCGCGCTCCTCCATGAAGCGCTTCAGGTAGGGCGTGCCCATGCGCGCGGTCACGTTCCAGTCGATGGCGCGAATATCGTCGCCGGGCTGGTACTCGCGCACCTCGTCGAACTCCATGCCCTGGCCCTTGAACACGCTGTGGTATTCGCCCGAGAAGACGTCGTTCACCAGCCGGCGGGTCGTGATCTCGACGCGGCGGACCTTCTTCAAGATCTCCGCGATGCGTCTCTCTCCCGCCGGCGACGGCGGGTTCGCGCTACGGGTCGGGGGCGCCATCGGCTCAAGGCACCTCGATGTGGTCGAAGATGCGCTGGAGAACGGCCTCGGAGTCCAGGCCCTCCGCCTCGGCTTCGTAGGTCACGATTACCCGGTGGCGGAGCACGTCGAATCCGACCGCCTTGACGTCCTCGGGCGTGGCGTAGCCGCGCCCGCGCAGGAACGCGTGCGCCCTGGCCGCTTCGGCGAGGAAGATGGTGGCGCGCGGCGAGCCGCCGTAGGCGATGAGGTGCTTGATGGGAAGCTTGAATGATTCGGGATCCCGCGTGGCAAAAACGATGTCGAGGATGTAATTCTTCACCTTCTCGTCCATGTAGATTTCGCGCACCGTCTGCTGCGCCTGCTTGAGGACCTGCGGGTTGATCACCGGGTCGATGACCGGCACGTTCCCCGCGGTGACCATCTCCATGATTGCCTTCTCTTCCTCGCGCGACGGGTAGGTGACCTTGAGCTTGAGCATGAAGCGGTCGACCTGCGCCTCCGGGAGCGGGTAGGTCCCCTCCTGCTCGATCGGATTCTGGGTGGCAAGCACCAGGAAGGGAAACGCGAGCGGATAGGTCTTGTCGCCGATCGTCACCTGGCGTTCCTGCATGCATTCGAGCAACGCACTCTGCACTTTCGCGGGCGCACGGTTGATTTCGTCCGCCAGAATGAAGTTCGCGAAGATGGGTCCCTTCTTGGCCGTGAAGGAATGGTCGCGCGGGTTGTAGACCTCCGTGCCGATGAGATCAGCGGGCAGCAGGTCCGGGGTGAATTGGATGCGGCGGAACGTCGTGTCGATCGACGCCGCCAGCGTCTTGACCGAGAGCGTCTTGGCGAGTCCGGGGACGCCTTCGATGAGCACGTGCCCGTCGCACAGAATGCCGATCAGCAGCCGGTCCACCAGATAGCGCTGGCCGATGATGGCGCGCTGGATCGACCTCTGCAGGATCGGGATGAAGTGACTCTCGCGCTGGACGCGCTCGTTCAGGGCCTGGATTTCGTGCTGCATCGTCACCTCCGTTGAACTACGTGGGTCCTGTCATCGATCCACCCCACGGGGCTTCGCCCGCGGGGGCCCCGGATCGATGCCACCCGCTCGTGCACGGTATTCAACATCGCTGAGGACCCACGGTTCCCGTGGTTGCCACGCGCCGCCAACTTGCGGTAGTGTGGATGTTTCGTGGCGAGCCGCCAGAGCGCATGAACGGAAGGCACATGATACCCCAGGAACTCCCCAAGTCAAGCAACCTGACCGTGGCGGCAGCCCGGCGCATGCCCTGGTACGGGTGGGTGGGACTGGCGTCGCTGGTCGTGTTCCAGGTGCTGCTCTTCACCACCGACAGCGCGCTCGTCGGCTGGTTCTTCACCCCCATCCAGTGGACCGGCCTCATTCTCTTTCTCGACGGCCTGCGCAAGCGGCGCCGCGGCGTCTCGCTGGCGGCCGACCACCCCGGCGAGCTTCTGCTCTTGAGCCTCATCTCCATCGGAAGCTGGCTGGTGTTCGAGGGGTACAACCTGCTGCTGAACAACTGGGCATACGTCGGCCTGCCCGACGACCCGTGGATCCGCTACCCCGGGTACATCTGGGCGTTCGCCACCATTTCCCCGGGGATGTTCCTCATCTACGAAACGCTCTCGGATCTGTTTCCCGGCGACGACGCGACCACCTACCCCCGGCTGCCGAACCGCGTCTTCTGGCCCTTCGTGGTGTTCGGAGCCGTCTGCCTGGTGGCGCCGTTCATCTGGCCCTCGCCGTACATGACCCCGCTGGTGTGGATGGGATTCGCGTTCTTCCTCGATCCGATCAACGGGCGCCTCGGCGAGCGGTCGATCCTCTCCGAGTTCTTCACGGGCCGGTTTCGTTCGATGCCGGTGTTCTTTTTGGCCGGCCTGATCGCGGGGCTGTTGTGGGAGTTCTGGAACTACTGGGCGCTCGCCAAGTGGGAGTACGACGTGCCCTACCTCGGGCATATCAAGGTTTTCGAGATGCCGGTGCTCGGGTTTCTCGGTTTCATGCCCTTCATCATCGAGAGCCTCGCGATCTACCGTTTCACCCGGCGCTTCGTCCCGATGCGCGACGAGGCGCGCTACCTTGGCTGATCCCCCGCGCGTCGATCCCATCCGGCTGGACACGTTTCGTGCGCTGCTGCGGGCGCGCGTCATGATCTTCGATTTCGACGGTGTGCTCGTGGACAGCGAGCGCTTTCACTTCGAGACCTATAACGCCGTGTTCCAGAAATACGGCCATACCCTCGACCCGACCGAGTACTGGAAGTACTGGACCTCGCTCGGGCACGGACCGAAGGGGGAGATCGAGCGCCACGGGCTGGACCTTGACCCGCAGCGCATCCGCGACGAGAAGCGGCCCATCTTCTCCGAGTACTGTCGCAACGGCACCATCCGATTCTTCCCCGAAGCGCACGAAGTGGTGGAGATTCTCGCGCGGGCGGGCAAGGTGCTCACGATCGCCAGCGGCTCGACACGCGCCGACATCGAGGCGATCCTGGCCAACGAGGGACTGACGGGCGCGCTCGCGACCATCGTGGGGAGCGATACGGTGACGGCCCTGAAGCCCGCCCCGGATATCTTTCTAGCCGCGCTGGAAGCGGTGGGGGCGACGCCGTCGGAGGCGCTTGTGTTCGAGGACGCCGAGAAGGGTGTGGGCTCGGCGATCGCGGCGGGGATTCCGGTCGTTGTGGTCCGGACGAGAGAGACGCACGGGATCGACTTCTCGGCGGCCGACGTTGTGTTCGACTCGCACGCTGAGCTGCTCGAGGCGGTGCGGAGTGCCTGTCCGTGATACGCGGAATCGTCTCACCTCACCACCGTGACCCGCCCCTTCAATACGACGTCATTGCCAGTAGCTGCCAGCGACGCGCGGTAGAAGTAGATGCCCGCCGGGAGCGCCCGCGATGGCTCGAAGCTACCGGACTGCCCAACCGAGACGATTCGCTGGGAACGCCCCACGCGGCGTCCCGCGACGTCGAACAACTCGAGCGTCAATGTACCGGCCAGCGACGAAGCAAACCCGATGGATACCGTCGAGGCCGGATTTCCAAAAGGACCCACCCATAGCGGGGAGGGGCGGGCGGGCGTCGTGACGACCGCGGTGGCAGGCGTCTCGTATCGCACCCAACCCGTGTACGATTCGCTGTTCGCCCAGTAGGTCGGATCACCGAACGTCACTCCCTCGGTGGTCTCGGCCGCTCCGAGCGCGGGCAGCTCCAGCACCAACACCCCGTCGATGCGAAGGGCGGCACCCACACCGCCGGACGCACGCTCGATGCGGTAGACGTGGTGTTGATCCGTCGTTACAAATGGAGTGGTCAGCGTATTCGACTGACCGTACTGACCGTAGAAGGTGTTCGACAGAAAAATTTCCGTCGTGCCGAGGCCGACCCAGAATGCCCTCCCGCTCGACATCCGTCACCGGGACGTGTACCCGGGCCGGGGCCAGCCCGAACTCGTGTTGATGCTGTGATCGGGGGCCGAAACGATCTTCACGCTCACTTCTACCGCGAAGTCCTGGGTGAAATCGATCCCGAGACCCGAACGTGACCACCAAACGCCGCCACCGACATCCGGCGGAACGTTGACGCCGAACCCCAGCGTGGAGAGATATAGACCGTCGGGGCCAACGCTCACGGGGTATGCCGTGGGCGGCATGATGTCTTCCGCCAGTACCCAACCTTGATCTTGCGGGAACGTGCCCAATGCCGGGTCGTATATCGTAGTCAAGCCCAGCGCAACGTCCGGCGCCAACATGCCGCCCGTGAGCGCGAGCAACAAGACGAATAGAATGGACTTCCGAGGAAATGTCTGCATTGAGAGATCCTCCTGGCCACACCGCGTGATCATCACCTTGCGGATTGCCGTCGCCCGGCTCGCGTTCACCTTGCGCGTTCGCCGGGATCTGCGAGGCACGCCGCTCACATTCACTCTAAACTATACCATACCGACACCGCCGGAAACGGCCTGCGTGGTACGGCTCGGGCCGGCAGGTCCAGTTCCGACTCCCGGCTAGACCGAAAACGCGCACACGCTTCGGTGAACGCACGAGGCGCACACTGCGCCAGGCGTCGCCGCGAATACCCCCGAGGCAACGGTAACGTCGAGCGCCATGGCGATGCGTTCGATTCCCTCATCGACGGGGACATCCAGCATCTCAAGGCCCGTCTCGCGCAGATAGACCACGCGGCCGCGGATTGGCGGACTGATGCCGCCGCGGTGCGTAGCCCACGCGTAGGTCCGTACCTGCCACTGGTGCTCATCGCTCCGCTCGCCCACCTTGTACTCCGTGATCATAGCGCCGCCCGGAGCAACGTCGAGACGGTCGATTACACCGCGCACCAGCACGCGGTCCAACCGGACCACAAACTGGACCTCCGCGCTGGCGCCGGAGGCGGGAACGGCCACGCCGGCCGCGACGGCGTGCTTCACCAGAGTTCGTGCGGTGGCGATTGCGGTGTCGTGTTTCTTTCCAGGGTCGTGGCGAGGCAGCGAGGTCTGTATCGCAGTGTCCAGATCGTCTCCCGCCGTCACGCGCTGGAGTACGTCGTGAACGAATGCGCCGAACGTGGCGGGGTCGACGCCGCGTGGAACCGCGGAGTCACCACCCACTCCTCTGGGCGTCTCGTCGGCGATCTCGTGCCCGGTTTCCGCGTTCAGTTTGAACTGCAGCGGGCAGCGCGCGAATGCGGCAATGTCAGCCCACGTGACAGTCGCCACGCCATCCACGGGAAACACCTCCGGCGCCACGACATTCCGATCCCGTAGCTCCGCCCACTCGCGAAGCACCTCCTCCGCGCCGTCGTCGTTCCCTGGCAGTAGTTGCCTTGACGGTGCCCCCACCAAAGAAAGGTTCCCCGCCTCCCGAATCTCACGCGCCAGGTCCAGCTTGCGCGCGCTCTCCACCAGCTCCGTGAACAGCCACGGTCGCGTCTCGTTCTTGAGGAGCTTCCTCCCCTCGATCGACGGTGCACTCACCCACAGGTGGTCGCGGGCGCGCGTTAAGGCCACGTAGAGGACACAGCGCTCCTCCACGTCTTCCATGTGCTCCTCCCGCCGGTGGTTCTCGGCGAGTTCCTTGTGCCGGTTCCACGGCTTGCCGGTCTTCTCGCCGAAGTAGAGGCCACTCTCGCGCGACACGAGGAAACCCTCGCTGCGCGAGGTGGAATCCACCACGCCCACCACTGCGACCGCGGGAAACTCGAGCCCCTTGGCCTGGTGGACGGTCATGACGGCCACGCGGCCCTGCGGGAGGGCGGCCTCGCCGTCCTCGCGAAACTTGCGCTCGTCGAGGGAAGCGTGCAGGTGGTCGAGGAAGGTGGCCAGGTTCAGCCTACCGCGGCGCGCCAGACCGTCGGCGAGGTCGAGTAGCTCGCGCAGCAGCTCGTCCACGGCTGCGGGTTGGGTGCCGTCGCGGAGCAGCCGCGCGCGGAGCGGAGTGTTCTCGATGCTCCACACCAGAAACTCGCGGAACTCGCGCGTGCGCCACACGCCCGCGGCCTGGTCCACCGATGCGCGCACATCGCGCATGGCGGTCGCGTCGCGTTGGTCGGTCACGCGTGCGATATTCGAGTCGTCGAGGATGCTTATGATCTCTGACTCCGATGTCTCCCGGAACAGCTCCGTGAGCGAGGCTTCCGACACGAAGTACGGCGGCGCCTCCAGCACAGCGACGAGATCCACGGAGCGGTTGCCGGGCAGGAGCAGCGAGACCCACGCGTGCCAGCTTTCCAGGGCGCGCGCCTCCACGCGGTTGGCGCCGCCGACCACGGCAAAGGGGATGCCGCGGCGCTGAAAGATGCGCTCGATGGCGGGCATGAGATTGCTACTCGCAAAACGTCGCAGGAGCACGGCGATCTCGTGGGGGTGGAGCGACGGCTTCACGTGCTCCAGATTCCACGCGGCGGGCGCAGCGACACGCCCGAGCAGGTGGTCCACCCACGCGCCGAGCGCCTCGGCCTCCTCGTCGTGGCGCTCCTTGCCGCCGGGCGGATGGAACAGGAGCACGCTCGCCGGGCCGGCGCCGCGGTGTGCGGTGAGTGGGACGGCCGCGGCGCGCAGATCCGGCTCGCCCATCACCAGCGCGTGGGCAAGGTCGAGAATCTCCTGGTGGGAGCGGTAGTTCATCGTGAGTTCGCGCGGGCTGGGATCTGGAAACTCGCTGATGTTCTCCACGCGCGCGTCGCGCCATCGATAGATGGACTGCTTCATGTCCCCCACGACGGTGACGCGCGCGAAGTCGCCGCCGGAGAGCGCGCGGACCAGCTCGTTCTGGGCGGCACTGGTGTCCTGGAACTCGTCCACGAGGATGTGGTCGAAGGCACCCTGGTACGCCCGCGCCAGCGCGGGCATGTCGCGCAGCGCGCGCGCGGGGATGGTGATCATGTCGCTGAAGTCGAGCAAGCCGTGGCGCGCCAGCTCGTCCTCGTACTCGCGCGCGAGTGCGACCACCGTGTCCACACGCGCGATGTAGGCGGGGTGGTCGGCGGGGGTCACCATTCCGCGCAGCGCCCCCGGCTCGAGCATGATTCCGCGGCAGTGGTGCACAACTTTCATGAGGGTATCGAAGAGGGACCCGAGCTTGGTGGGCGGCGGCGGCGCGCCGCCGAAATCCGACGGCACGCCCGCCACGCGACCATTCTCGAAGCGCGCGCGCAGCACGCCCTGGATGCGCTGGAACTCCGCGATGGACACGACGTCCACGCCGGGATCGATCCCGAGCGCGGGCGCGTTCTCCTTGATGAAGCGGTAGCCGAACTGGTGGAAGTTCATGATCCACGCGCCGGACATGCGCCGCGCCAGCGTGGCGTGGCGCTCGCCCACGGCGCGGCGCACGCGCTCGCGCATCTCGCCGGCCGCCTTGAGGGTGAAGGTGAGTGCGAGCAGACGCTCGATGGGCACGCCGTCCGCCACCAGCTTGAGGTAACGCTCGACGAGCACGGTGGTCTTCCCCGTCCCCGCTCCCGCGACCACGTTGGTGGCCTCGGCGATGGACGCGTGGACCGCGTCGCGCTGGCCGTCGTCTAAATCGATGCTTGGCTTCTCTGACATATCCTTGCGAAGTGACAGTTGGGACAGATTCCCAGGTTGGGGGTGCGCTCGTAGCGGCACCCGCCTTCTAAAATTGAGCGGTGAATTTCGACGGCGCGAGCCATCGCCCCCGCGACGGTTCCGGTGTCCACGGGGCCGTACCGGTACGGCCGCCGCGACCCCAGCGGGATGGGCGCCGGATGATGTCCCGGCGCGAGCTGGACACCGACGGCGAAGCTCTCATCGCCGGGCGGGAGCGCGTAGTACACGAAGCCGGCCGCGCCAACACCGTTGACCGCCGCCAAGGTGGTGTAGACGGGAATCTGCCAGTAGTCGGTTTCGATCTTATCGACCAGTGTGGGATGCGTGCGGGCGATGTTTCCCGAGGTCTTATAGTCGATGATCACCGATCCCAGACCCGTCACGTCGTCCATGCGGTCGATCTTCCCGCTCAGCGGCATACCTTCGACCTCGGCCTTCACGGACTCTTCCATGAAGCGTACGCGGTAGCTTCCCTCGCGTTGCGCCTCCAGCTCTGCCACGCTCACCAGCATGTCCTCGAGGTAGCGCACGGACAGGTCCCGCATCCAGGGTCCCGCATCCTTCATTGCTTCGGAGACCAGGCGCTCGGAGATCTCCCGCGTGCCGGCGCCACGCAGCGCGGCGCGCACCTCGTCGCCGCTCGATCCAGCGGGTATGATCTCGTTGAGCGCCTTGTGCACCAGGTTTCCGACGCGCAGGTAAATGGACTCGGGCTCGTCCAGCTTGAGCACCTTCCGGTAGAAGAACTGCCGCGGGCAACGCGCATAGGAACTGAGCTTCGAGGCGCTCATCGAAAACGACTCCAGCGCGGGCAAGCGTTCCGGCGGGGCGGGCGACGCCCACCATCCGGCCAGCGGGTCGAGCGCACGCAGACGCTCGGCGAGTTCCGGTGACGGCGGTGACGCCGCCACGGCGGCAGCAGCGCGGGCGCAGGGCGAGGTGGCGCGGCTGGCGGTCTCGCGCGTGAAACCCTCCTCCGGGCCCAGCACGCGCGCCGGGACCGTGGATTCGCCGGCGATCCGCGCGGGCGCCAGAATGGTGAGTGCCTCGCGCGCGCGTGTGAGCGCGGTGAGGAACAGCGCATTCTCCGCGCGCTCCACAGCCGCCTCGTCCACCCGCGCCACAATATCCGCCGCGGCGTCGGTGTCCACCTTTTCCAGCGCGCGCGCCAGCGCCGTCACGGGAATGTAGCCGTCGCGAACCGCGGCGGCCGGAAAGTGCCCTTCGGCGCAGCCGCACACGAACACGGTGTGGAACGAACGGCCCGTCGCCTCGCGCGGTGAGAGTAGCGCTACACGGCCGACGGAAGCAGGACGGTGGAGCGGCTCGCCGAGATAGGCGGCACGAAACTCGTCGAGCGACGCGCCACCTCCGGCGTTGTCCACCACTTCGGCGTAGCGCTGCCACTCCTCGATTACGGCCGCCAGGGCAGCATGGGAGGCGGTGTCGCCGCGCGGCAGCGCAGGTGTGACACGTTCGCGCACCAGGCGCTCCAGATCGAAACCGCCGCCGCGCGGCGCGTACTCGCGCTTGAGGGCGCGGACGAGCCCGGTGACGTCGCCATATCCCTCGCAGAACCGAGGGGTGAAGGGCGACGCGGCGAGCGCGTCGGCAAAACGGGCGTCCGCGTCCGCACCCAGCGCGCCGAAGAGCGAGCGCAAAAAGTCCGCCGCCGCGCCGTGCCCCTCTCCACCCGGGTCCAGCGGTACGCCCCACTCGTGATACGCAATGAGGAGCGCGGAGCGGTATCGCGCCGGATTGCGCGCGATCACCGCGATATCGCGCGGCGCCACGCCGGCATCTAGCGCCGCACGCGCGCGCGTGGCGACGGCCTGCGCCTCGGCGATCTCGTCGTCTGCAATCACCAGCGTGGCCGTGCAGGCCCACGGTGGACGCACGTTCAGCGCGCCGGAGGCCCGCGCGTCCTGCAGGTTCTGAAAGAGTGGGAGATCCGCCGCGGCCGCAGTCGGACGCTCGGCACGCGACGTCTCGGCGACGAGCGAGTGTACGGTGGCGGCCAACGCAGCGTCGGTGGTTCGGGGCGTGTTCAGTTCGAAATCCACCGGCGCGTAATCGCGCGGGAACGACGTCGTGAAGAAGCGATCCGTCGTGCCACGAAACGCAAAGCGCGCGCCGGTGGGATCGCCGAAGGCCTCCAGCGCCGTGGCACCTTGCGGTGGCACGAGGCGCGTCAGGAGGCGATACTGGCCGGGGTCGAGGTCGTGGAAGTCGTCTATCAACACCACGTCGAAGCCTGCCAACGGGGAGGAGATGCCGCCGGCGTCGAACCGCTCCGCCGCCCGCCAGGCGGCGTCGTAGAACGTCACCAGCCCGCGCTCGCCGCACACCTCGCGGTAGCGCGCGTAAGCATGAAGGACGTCGCGCGCGCGCGGGCCAGCGCCGCTGTCCGCACACGTGCGCGCAGCGTCCGGTGCGAGCCCGTGCTGTGCGAGCGCGTGGACCGCTTCCAGCAGGTCGCGCAGGAACGTGGACGAGGCCGCGATGGCGGAGAGATCGCTCGCCAGCAACGACGGCTCGCGGCGCAGCAGGCGGCCCAGCACGAGCAGCTCGTCGACGTCGCGCAGGGTGCGCAGGCGCGAGGGGTTGGCCGCGTTGAGGATGGCGGACGCGAGCAGGGCGTGGGTCGTCACCGGTTCCGGCCCGAGGCGGCCGGTGTTGGGCGGGATCACGAGCTCGACCAGGCGCTGGCGCTGTTCGTGACCGAAGGCCACAATGCCCGGCCGGCGCCCGCGCGCCTCCAGGGCGCGGAAGCGCTCTACCAGCAGCCTGGTCTTGCCGCTCCCGGGCGGGCCGATAGCACGCAGGTGCCTCCCGGTGTGCTCGATGATGGCTCGCGCGGGGCTCTCCGGTGGCATGGGTTCGTCGCCTACGTCGCTTCTGCCAGGCGCTTCACGCCCTCAATGGTGCGCAATGCCCTGCGTGCCATGAGACGCCGCAGGACGAGGGCGTTCAACACGCGCGTCTTCCACCCAATTGGTTCGTAGTAAGCTTCAACGACCACATCCGTCTCGAAATCCCCATGCGGCACGAGGACGCTGTCCACGACAAAGTCCCGCAACCTCTTGCTGATCCCCCACGTGTCTTCAGGAAAAGCCGTGGCGAATCGTTCGCCTGGGACGTAGTCGACTACCTCCTCAACACAACTGCCTTTCCTACCCTCCAGTATCGTGCATCGGTACTTCACACCAGTCGCCCTCGTGCTCTGCCCTGATAGGAGATCAACCTTGCCGACCTCTGCATGGTACTTGGGAATCAGGGATATGTCGTCAACGATCGCCCAAAGCCGATCACGCGGGACCCTGATCCTCAACGACGTTCTCCACTGAAAGCGCCCTCTCATCTCAAGAGCTCCTTCTGAATCATGAGTATCTTGCCCGCCTGATCCATCGGCGACGCGAACTGGAGTTTCGAGGGACGCATCAGTCCTTCCGATGCTCTCGGAACGCCTCCAGTCTCTTCTTCAACTCCGCCTCCAGGCCCTCGCCACCCGGCTCGTAGAAACGCCGGCCGCGCAGCTCGTCGGGAAGGAACGACTGCGGCGTCGCGTCGGGATGGTCGGGCGGGTACATGTAGTCCTTGCCGTAACCGAGGTCCTTCATCAGTGGCGTGGGCGCGTTGCGGATGTGGAGCGGCACCGGGAGCGGTGGCGTCGAGTTCACCGTGTCGGCGGCGGCTCCGTAGCCGCGATAGACGGCGACGCTCTTCGGTGCGAGCGCGAGGTAGGTCACGCATTGCGCGAGTGCAAGCTTGCACTCCGGGTAACCGATGAAGTCCACCGCGTCGCGCGCGGCGATGGAAATCACGAGCGCGTTGGGGTCGGCATTGCCGACGTCCTCGGATGCAAACCGCACCAGGCGGCGCGCGATGTAGAGCGGGTCCTCACCCGCCTCGCACATGCGCGCGAGCCAGTAGAGCGAGGCGTCGGCGTCCCCGCCCCGGAGACTCTTGTGCAGGGCCGAGATCAGGTTGAAGTGCGATTCGCCGGACTTGTCCGTCCAGACGACGCGGCGCTGCAGGGCGTCCTCCGCCAGCTTCCGCGTGAGCACGCGCGGGGGAGGCGTGCGCGCGAGCACCGAGCCCGCGTATTCGAGCGCGTTGAGCGCCACGCGCGCGTCTCCCTGCGCCAGGTCCGCGACGAACTCCAGCACGCCTTCCGCGGCGGCCAGTTCCAGGCTGCCCAGGCCGCGGTCGCGGTCGGCCAGCGCGCGCTCGAGGATCGTGACGATGCCCGCGGTTCCCAGCGGCTGCAGGACGAACACGCGCGACCTCGACAACAGGGGTCCGATCACTTCGAAGCTCGGATTCTCGGTGGTGGCGCCGATGAACACAATGGTGCCGTCTTCGATGTGGGGGAGAAACGCGTCCTGCTGGGCGCGGTTGAAGCGGTGGATCTCATCGACGAACAGCAATAGCGGCCGCTCGTCGACCGTGCGGAGTTTCCTCGCGTCCGCGATGACGCGCTTGACGTCGCTGATGCTCGAGGTCACCGCGCTGAAGGGCACAAAACGGTTGCGCACGCGTGTCGCGATCAGCCGCGCGAGGGTGGTCTTTCCGCTCCCGGGCGGCCCCCACAGGATCATCGACTGCGTGAGCTCGCCCGCGTCGAGAGCGGTGCGCAAGAGCGTTCCCTCGCCGACGATGTCCTCCTGCCCCACCAGCTCGTCGAGCGTGCGCGGCCGCATGCGGTCCGCGAGCGGGGTGGCGCGCGCGGCGCCGGAGTCCCGGGGCAGAAGCTCGAACGGTTCGCTCATATGGTTGCGCGTGGGTGCGCCGGCGCGTTCCGGCAGCCGGTCATTTGTAGGCCGGTTTGCGGTCGAAGCGGTGGTGGGCGGTGATCGTGCGCACGGTGCCGGACTTGCTGCGCATCACGATCGAGTGGGTGACGGCGCCCCCGGGAACGAATTGCACGCCGGCCAGGACGTCGCTGTTGGTCACGCCGGTCGCGGCGAACATGGTGTTCTCGCCGCGCACGAAGTCGTCGATGCGCAATACCCGGTCCTTGCGCGCGAAGCCCGCGGACCGCAGCGACTCCGTTTCCGCGTCGTCGCGCGGCTCGAACTGCGCCTGCATATCGCCGCCGACACACTTGAGAGCGGCGGCGGCCAGCACCCCTTCGGGACTCCCGCCGATGCCCATGACCACGTCGATCCCGCTCGCGGGAACCGCCGTCGCCAGCATGGCGGTCAGGTCTCCGTCGGGCACGAGCAGGATCCGCGCCCCCGCGGCGCGCACGTCCTCGATCAGGTTGCGGTGGCGCTCCCGGTCCAGAATGCACACCGTCAAGTCTTCGACGTAGCATCGCTTCGCGTCCGCGATATTGACCAGATTGTCGAGCGCCCCGGCCCTGATGTTGATGCGCCCGGCCGCCTCGGGACCGACCGCGATCTTGTTCATGTACGGAACGGGCGGGTTCAGCAGCGAATCCCGGTTGGAGACGGCGATGGTGGAGATGGCGTAGTTGCGGCCGAAGGCGACCGACTCGATCGACTGCAGCGCGTCGACGGCGACATCGACTTCGGGAGCGTCGCCCGCCCTGGCGGCCGACTTGCGTTCGTTCGTGGCAACGGTTTCGGCGTCGCCGACCACGACCCGGCCGACGATCTTGACCGATTTCATGACCAGACTGACCGCCTCGCGAGCCGCGCGGTCGGCGGCCTCGCCGTCGCCCTTGCCCATCCAGCGGGCCGACGCCAAGGCGGCGGCCTCCGTGACCCGGACCAGTTCGAGAGCGAGGTTGCGTTCCATGAACGCCCGGGCGAGGGCGGGTCTGACCTCAGGCCGGGCCGCTGCCGCCGGGCTCCGACCCCGGCGCGCCGACGGCGTCCGGTTTGGACCGAGAAACCAGCAACTCGTTCAGCTCGCGAGCCATCTGGTACTGGTGAAAAGCGAATATGAACGGGAAGAGCACGTACGCCACGCCGAACGTGAGCAGGTAGGCGATGGCGACGATCACAAACGAGAGGAAGAACCAGTTCCACTGGCCCAGGTAGAGGTAGCCTATCGACCCGGCCAGCGGGATCCAGCCCAGCACGAATCCCAGGAAACCGGCGAGACCGGGGCTCTTGGCCTCACGCTGGGGCTTCAGGCGCGTCCATTCGCTGTTTTCCAGGAACGTGGCAACCGAACTGCGCAGCCGGCGTCCGCAGTGGGGGCACAACTCCGCCTTCTCGTCGACCTCACGTCCGCAATGTTTGCAATACATAGTTACCGCCTTCGAACGGGTCGGAACCCATCGGACACTATTGCGTCACTACGAGAGGAGAGAGCCGTTTGTTACGGTCCGAATGCGGCAAGATTGGCCCGGGCGGTGGCATTGGCGGGATCGATCACGAGCACCCGGCGCCACTGCGCCCTGGCGTCCGGCAGCATACCACTTTCGGCGAGAACCACGCCATAGTTATTGAGGCGAGCCGGGTCGTCCGGCTCCAACCGCACCGCGCGGCCCAGGTAGTCGCGCGCGCGCGCGAGGTCTCCCCGCCCGCGCCACGCCATGCCGAGCACGTCGAACGCCTCGCCGAGCGTGGGCGGCATGCGATCGATCCGCCCCGACGCGCGATCGATCCTCCCCGCCTCCACCTCCAGCGCGAACGCCTCCAGCCCGGAGATCGCCTCCCGGTAGCGCTCGAGCGCCACCTGCGCCCGCGCGAGGTACACCGAATCACTCCACTTGTGGCCGTCGCGCGCGACCAGGGTATCGAACTCCGCGGCGGCTTCCGCGTTCTTGCCCACGCGGAGGTAGTGCCGCGCGAGGTTGCGTCGATACTCGGCCGGGCCGGGCCCGCCCCGCCCCACGGCGGCTTCGAACCGCGATTCCGCGCGGTCGTTATCACCGATGCGTTCGAGCGCAAGCGCGTAGTTGTTGTCGAACGCGGCGCCGTCCATCCCGAGGAGCTCGGCGCGTCCAAAACATTCCACCGCCGCGCTGTCGTCGACGCCGGTCAACCCGATTCCGACCGCGGCCACGAAGGCCGCGTTGTCGGGCTGGATCTCGCTCGCCAGCCTCCACTGCTCCAGCGCGGTCGGCTTGCGCCCCAGCTCGCTGAGCGCGAGGCCGTAGTTGAAATGCGTGAGCGGATCCGTGCCGCCGTATTTGACCGCGACCTCGAACTCGGTGAGCGCGCGGCCGGTCTTGCCGTGCTCCATCAGCACGACGCCGAGTTTCAAGTGTGGCAGGTAGTCGCCGTATTCGATGCGAATCGCCTGCTCGTACGCTTTCACGCTGCGGTCGAAGTCGCCGGCCCCGCGATACGCATCCCCGAGCATGGTGAACACCTGGTCGTCCTTCGGCGACTCCCGCGCGAGCGGTTCGAGCACGGCAACGGCGTCTTCGAATTGCCGGGCCACGAGCATGTCTGCAGCGCGCTGGCGCGTCTCGCTGGCGAGCGCGTCCTGCTCCTGCGTTTCCCGTCGCGCGGAGGACGCGCACCCGAGCAGCAGCAGGACCGCCACTCCGACCCGAATCGTCGACGTCATCGGCGACACTATATCGCCGCCGACAACCGGCTTACAGCCCAAACCGAAAACAAAGCGGCCCATCGTCCGTTCGGACGACGGGCCGCTGCAGCCGGTTCGACGGATGGTTACAGTCCAGGGCGCATGCGGATCATGGTCGCGCGGAGCCTGCCGAGCCGGATGTTGAGCCAGTGGGAACGCGGGAGAAACCCGAGCACGGGCGGGCGGCGAATCCCCATGCGCGAGAGCTCGGACGCAGGGGCCGGGTGCATCCGGTCGAGCTTCCACGCGGTCAGAAACTCGCCGTATGCCGCGCCGGTGTTGCCCTCGAGGCGGAACACCTTGCCGAGGTTGACGCGATTCAGCGGGTCGTTTGGACTCATGCGCACCGCCTTCTCGCAGATCCTGCGCGCCGACTCGTAGTCTTCGCTCTCCACCGCGACGCACAGCCCGTAGAGCGACAGGTAGGACGGCTGCTGCGGGCAGATCTGGAGCGCCATCTCCAGTTGCTTTCGCGCCGCGTCAACCTTGTTGCGATTCAGCAACTCGAGTGCACGATTGAAAAGTACGTTGGACTCGTGGGTGCCGTTGCGCTTGTCGATGTCTTCGAGTGTCCCGACGCTGCTCATGCGATCGCCCCCGTGGTTACGTTGCGATGCGGCCGGCAATGCGGAGTGCACGAAATCGGATGGGAAAGGAGGCCGCGGGGATGGTCGAGCAATTCGTGTACCGTAGCAACCAGGCGCAACGGCGACGGGAACGGCGGCGAGCGGCCGGTTAGGGAATGGCGACGCCGCGCGGGAAATCGCGAAGCGTCTCGTCGGCGTGGAAAAGACCGACAAACCGGTCGCCGTCCACGATCGCAGCGAAGGGCTTGCGCGCGTCGTGCAGGTACTTGTACACGCGCGTCGCCTCGGCGGCCGCCTCGGCCACCGGGAAATCGTAGCGCGCGATCGCCCCCAGCGGCTCCGCGTATCTGCCGTCGCGAACCGCCCGCAGCACGTCGGACGTCACCACCACCCCGGCGAGCGACCCCGATTCCGCCGCCAGCGCGTACGCCGCCGCGCTCTCGCTCCCCATATGCGTGGCGATGGTTTCGACCCGATCGCTGGCCGCGAACACTGGCGCCGCCACGTCGACCACGTCGCCGACGCACTTGCCGGCGAGCCGCACGCGCATGCTTATCATCCGCTCCTCGAGCATCCCGCCGACGAACACGAACACCGCGATCAGGGCCAGCATGATGAAGGCGGTATCGACGAACGCGGTCACGACGAACACGAGCGCCACCAGCTGGCCGACATCGCGCGCGCGACGGGTGGCCGCGAGGTACGGCATGCGCGTCGCCAGGGCGCCCCGGAGGATGCGCCCTCCGTCCATCGGATAGGCGGGAATCAAGTTGAAGACGCCCAGCACCAGATTCACCCACGCGAGATCCACGAGGAACCCCTCGCCGTGTGGCGGGGAGCCGGTCAGCGCGAGGGCGCCGAAGAGCAGACCGGCGATGACGAAGTTCACGATGGGCCCGGCGATGGCCACCGCGATCTCCTGCCGCGGCGACTCGGGCAGCGATTCCGCGCGCGCCACGCCCCCGATGGGAAACAGCGTGATGTCACGAACCCGGATCCCGTAGCGCCGGACCTGGACGCAGTGCCCGAGCTCGTGCAGGACCACGCATCCGAAGACCGCCAGCACCAGCGCGGCGCCTTCCAGCGCGTCCCGCCAGGACCCGGTCCGCCCCGCCAGCACTGCGTACAGCAAGAGGATGAAAGGAAAGGTGGCGTGCACCCGGACCGGGATCCCGAAGTAGCGGCCGAGGCCGACGGTGTAGCGCATGCGACGGTTCCAACGCTCCTTGCGGCTGCGGCGCCGCCGTGCTAAAATGCTGCTACGGTGCGCCCCTACGCCACGTAACACGGTTTGCAGATGGTCTCTACCCTTCGCCCCGCCGACGCCGGCCGGGCGCGTTCCTATGCCGTACCGGATTCATGCCCTGGCACGCGTGGTCGCCGTGGCGATGCTCGTGGCGCTCCCCGCCCCGGTCTCCGCGCTGGTTCACTACGACTTCGAGCAGACGCTCTTCAGCGAGGCTCCCGAGCCGGTGCTCGACCACTGCGTCGTGGAGCAGGACAGCGTCTATCACCTCTTCTACCTTCGGGGTAACCCCGCCGTCAACATCGGACACGCGACCACGACCGACTTCATTCACTGGCAAGTCCTCACTCCGGTGCTGGCACCCGGCTCCTGGGACACGAGGCTGTGGGCACCGTGCATCCTCCGCCGGCCCGACCAGACGTGGCTCATGTACTACACCGGCGTCAACCTGGCCGGGGCGCAGCAAAGTGGCATCGCCGTATCCGAGGACCTGGCCGAATGGTTCAAGATCCCCAATCCACGCTACCACCCGGACCCGCTGTGGGCGCTGTGGATCGAAGACGGGTTTTCGCACGGCCGGGATCCGCACGTCATGGAGTACAACGGCCGCTACTACATGTTCGTCACCGCCAAGACCTTCTCGAATCAGGGGGCGGTCGCCTGCGCCGTGTCCGACGATCTCTTCAATTGGGAGGACATCGGACCGATTTACGTGCACGAGAACTGGCACGTGCTCGAGTCGGTGTTCATTCTGCAGCGCAACGACAAGTTTCACATGTTTTTCACCGAAGAGGCGGTCTACGGCACCTCCCAGATCATGTCGGACTCCCTGCTCTCCGGGTGGGACTTCTCTTCGCGTCGAATCATCGACCCCGGTCACGCGCCGCAGATCACCGACACCCACCTGGGGCAGATGTTCTCGCGGCATTCCGTCTACAACGACCAGCACGGAACGCTGCGCTACGTGTTGCGCTTCACCCCCATGATCTGGCTCGGCGACCAGGCCGTGGTCCCCAGGTGGCTGCCGCTCGGCAACGAATGGACGTTCGTGACGGGCGACGCCTTCTACTACCAGCCCACGTTCGGCAACAACGCGTTCGTGCGCAACCAGGGATACCCGTCGTCGTTCGTCGGAGACGGGTGGATCAATACCTACGAGTACTATACCGGGCCGACGGGATACGGCCAGCCGGGCGACAAGTTCGGAGAGTTTAAGGTCGGTGTCATACGATCGTCGACCTTCTCGATCCAGGGCAATTCGATGAGCCTGCTCGTGGGCGGCGGCGACTACCCCACCAAATGCTATGTGGCGCTGGTCGACGCCGGGACGGGCCAGGTTCTCTACCGGGAGACCGGGCGCAACAGCGACGTGATGGACAAGCGTTTCTGGAACCTGCGCCCGTACATCGGGCGGTCGGTCTACCTCGAGGTCGCCGACAGCTCGGCGGCCGTGTTCGGGCACATCGACGTGGATGAAATCGTCGAGTCGTACGACCTGCTCCCGGGCAGCGGCGGCGGCAACGGCCGGATGGGGGGCCGCGGCCGCGCCTCTATCACCGTCTATAACGACAATGTAGGCGGCGACGATCTTGCAAGCGCGATGGCGTCGCCCGCGCCCCAGAGCGCGCGCTTGTTCGCCAACGTGCCCAACCCGTTCAATCCGGTCACGTCGATCGCGTTCGAGATTCCGCAGCCCGGTCACGTGCGCCTCGATGTTTTCGACGCCCGCGGCGCGCATGTGCGCACGCTCGCGAACGGGGCGCGCGACGCCGGTCGCGGCGAGGTCGCGTGGGATGGGACGGACGCTCGCGGAGGCGCGATGGCGTCGGGCGTCTACTTCTACCGCCTGCTGCTCGACGGGCGCGAGGTCGCGACGCGCAAGATGGTCCTGCTCAAGTAACCGGCCCACTTCTCCACTTTACCAGCGCGCGGAATCCACGTAGATTGGGCCTCATGGCCTGTAGACTGGCGTGTGCGACCGCGGTACTGCTCGTCAGCGCCGTGCTCCCCGCGGCCGCCATGGACGCCACCGCCTCGAACGAACGCGTCGGCATCCGTTTCGGATACGAAGGCACCAACGACGGTCTCCACGACACCTTCGGGGCCGGTTGGGATGCAACCCTCTTCTTCACCGAAAGAATCACGACCCACTTTCTCCTCGACATCCGGTTGGGCGCCATCTACCTGGGAGACATGCTGACGACCGAGCTCGACGACGAAATCACCCACATGCCGAACGTGGTTTCGGAGATGCGGTTTCTGTATTTCAGCGTGGGGCCGATCGTGAGCGTCGCGCTCGGCGGTTCCAATACCGGCTATGCGAGTTTCGGCCTCGGCGTCTACTCCGTGAGTCTGCTGTTCGATTCCGGGGTGACGGCGTTCGACTTCAGCGACCAGCATCTCGGCCTCAACGGCGGGTTGGGGATCTCGCGGCGGATTGCGACCAGTTGGTGCGTCGAGATCAACAGCACCGTCCACTTTTTCGACGTCGACACTCAATCCAGCGACTTGTACTGGACGTTTACCGACGGCGCCGACAACCCGGTCCTGGTCAGCGTGGCGCTGGGAGTGACGCTCGACCTGCGCTAGTCCCGGGCGCCGCTGGTGTCCGCCATCACCGCGATTTCGAGTTTGCGAATCAACTCCCCGGCTTCGAGGTCGGACGGGTTGAGGGCCGCGTACTTTCTCATCGCTTCCAGCGCGGGGCGGGGCCGTTTCTGCGACGCGTACGCCATCGCCAGGTTCTTGTACCCATTCGCGTAGTCGGGGAATCTCTCCGTGGTCTCCAGGAACGTGGCGATCGCTTCGTCCACGCGGCCCGTCTCCGCGTAGGACGCGCCGAGATTGTTGTACGCCCGGCGGTAGCCGGGGGAAACTTCGATCGCCCTGCGAAACGCGGCGATGGCGTCGTCGTAGCGCTTCAGCTCGCGATAGGTCACGCCCAGGTTGTTGTAGGCCTGGGCCATCGTCGGGTCGTAGTCCGCCGCCAGACGGTACTCGCGAATCGCGTCTTCGCGAAGATTCACCCGGCGCAAGACCTGCGCGAGCTCGTAGTGGACCGACGGCCGGTTGGCTTCGATCGCGAGCGCGCGGCGGTAGTCCTCGATGGCCTTGAAGTTGTTTCCACTCTGTTGATAGACGATGGCCCGCTGCAGGTACCCCTCGGGCTGCCCGGGGAACACCGCGATCGCCCGGGTGACCTCACGCAGCGCCGGCTCGAAGCTGCGCAGCTCGCTCAATCGCCGCGCGCGGCGCACCTGCTCGCGGAATTGAATCGTATTGGGATCGACCTCGAATATGCCGGGGTAGGTCGCGAACAGCAGCGCGAGCGCGCCCACCACGAACGCTGCCCCGGTCCGGAATGAGCGCAGGCGCGACGGCATCGCGACCAGCGCGTGCCCGGCGAACAGGCACAACACCGGCGCCACCGGCTCGCGATAGCGGCCCGCGATGAAGAACCACGCGATCGAGACCACGCCGGCGAGCACGTACCCGAGCAGGATTCCGTACCGGCTCCACGCGCGCATCGACAGCAGCATCCCGAGCAGGCCGAAGACCATGATGAACCAGAGCGGGACGAACAGAGCGCGCAACCAGGGCAGCTGCCGGCGCTGAACGTCGAAGCTCTCGATCTGGGGAGCCTCGTAGCCGTTGAAGTAGAGCGCGACCTTGCGCGCCAGCAGTATCCCCCAGCGCGCCGGAGAAGCGTCGATCTCGTCGCGTGCGCGTCCGAACCAGTAGGCCGACACCTCGGCAGGGCTCAGCTCGCGCCCGGTCTGCTGTTCGACGAACCCGCGGGTGGTGACATCGTCGATGACGTCGACGTCGCGGACGGGGACGAACATCCCGGTCGCGTCGCGGCCGTTGCCGATGTAGAAATTGACGCCCGCGTTCGAGGCCACCGGCGCGAACGCGCCGCCCGCCATGGTGTTGTGGACGAGGGCGGGGAGATTCACGGCGAACAGCGCGAGGACGAACGCGCCCGCGCGCTGATAACGCCGCGGGTGCCGTTCCTGGAAAAGGATCCATGCCAGCACAAAGGCGCTGAACACGAGGACGCCGGCGCCCGCCAGCGCCGACAGCCCTAGCACCGCGCCGGCAGCGGCACAGCGCCCCGCCGACGCGGACGGGCGCGCGTGCAGAATGAGGAGCGCCGCGCAGTTGAGCAGCGCCCCCATCCATTCCGCCAGCAGTTCGCTCTCGTAGAAGGTGGCGGCGCCGTAGAGAATCAGGATCGACGCGCCGGCGAAAGCCGCCGACGGCCGGAAGAGGCGCCGACCGAGCAGGAACGCCAGCGCGACGGTCGCTGCGCCGCCGACCACCTGGAGCAGGCGCACGACCATGAAGTCGCGACCGACGATGGAGTAGACCAGGGAGAGAAACAACGGGTAGAGCGGAGCCATGAACAGGGCATCGCTTCGGAGCAGACGACCGTTCGCGATGTCCTGCGCCACCTGGTCGTAGTACCTGGAGTCCATGATAGGCACGCGCGCGTATAGCGCGTCCGCGCTGTGCACGACGTAGACCAGCTTGAGCACCAGCGCCACCCCGAACAGCGCGAGCGGCCAACGCGCGCCCTGGGCGAGGGTGCGGTCGGCGCGTTCGAGGAAACGATCGATGGCGTCGAGTGTCCGCATCACTTCGACGGCAACGTATCGTAAGCCCCTGACACCGGCAAACGAAATCCCTTGACCGGGCGCGGCGGCGCGCCTAGCCTCGCGTACTCACGAAACGCCGCCAGCACCAGATGCCTCGCGGGAGATTCCACCCATGACGCTCCGGGACGAACTGCTCCAACACCTCCTGTCTCATTCGTTCAAGACGGGCGAATTCACACTCGCTTCCGGCAGGACCAGCAAATATTACATCAACGGCAAATTGACGACGCTGGATGCGCGGGGCGCGTATCTGGTCGGCCGGATGTTTCTGGCCATGATGGCGGACGACGTGCCGGATGCGGTCGGCGGTCTCACGCTCGGCGCGGACCCGATCATCGGCGCGATGCTTTCGCTGGCGGGGCTCGAGGATCTTCCGCTGCGCGGATTCATCGTGCGCAAGCAGACGAAAGACCATGGCACCAAGTCGCTGGTGGAAGGGGCGCTGCGCGAAGGCGACCGGGTGGTGATCGTGGAGGACGTGGTGACCACGGGCGGTTCGTCGCTGCAGGCGATCACCTCGGTCAAAGCGCTGGGGTGCGAGGTGCGCCGAGTGCTGGCGGTGGTCGACCGCGAAGAAGGAGGCGGCGCCGCGCTCGCGAAGGAAGGGTGTCGGCTGGAAGCCGTGTTCACCGCCGCCGAACTGCTTGCCGCGGTTCCTCAGGGACTCCCGGGGCGCGGCGGCGACGCGTGAGCGCGCGGCGGGTCATTCGATGAGGTGCCCCGTCCGCCCGAGCAGTTTGCCCAGCAGCAGCCCCCACACGGGCGCGGCATAAGCCAGGGCCGCCGCCGAGATGATGCCGCCGGCCACCGGGATGCCGCTGGTCAGCGCGCGCAGGACGACGACGGGGAGGCCGATGACGGCCACCAGTCCCACCGAATAGATGTACTCGTGCTCCATCCGGATGATCGTGCGCACGAGGCGGCGCGGATCGAGCGTCTTCGCGACTGAACCGGTGAACCCTCCGATGGAGACCATCGCGGCGGGCAGATAGACCGCGGCCACGACGCTGGCCGTCACCAGCGCCACCGGACTCCTCGATACGAACCCCCACAGCGACTCGCCGCCGCGGCCCTGCGCCAGCATGGCGAGCTTGGAGCTGCCGGCGATCACGATTCCCCACTGCACCACGACCACACTCATCAACAGGGCGGGCCGCAGGAGCTTGCGCCACGGGTCGGCGAACGAGCGGTTCCATTCCGGCGGGCGGGCCGCGCCGCGAGCCGTGTACTCCATGATCTGAAACAGCCACAACCACAGGAGCGCGGCGCCGATGAATCCGCCGAACGGCACCCACCCGAGCCCGGCGAGCACCGCCGCGGGCACCGCGACGTAGAGAGGTCCGCGGGCGAGCGGCATGGTCGCGAGCTCGCCCAGATCGTCCCACGCAGGCGCGGGGCGGTCGAGATAACGAAATGCCTTCTGTTCCGCTTTCGAGAAGCGCCGCTTGACCTCTTGCGCCGCGCGCGCGTGGTAGGGGTAGCGGTGCAGCACGGTCTGGAAGTGAGCCCGCGCCTCGTCGCGGTGTCCGAGCTGGGCGGCGAGAACGCCGGCGTCGAGCTGGAACTCCAGCGTGTCGGGCGATTCGGTCGCGCGCTCGAGGGCGGCTTTGTATTCTTTTTCGACCCGCGCGCGCTCATCGTTCACGGGCGCGGCCGAATCCGACCCCGGGGATGCGCCCGGGAGATACTCCGCAAACCGGGTCTCTCCCAGTACCGCCCAGCGGTCCTCGTCGGGCAGGAAGATGCGGACGGCGGCGGACAGCTCGCCGCTGCGGCAGAGATCCTCGATCTCCTGCCAGGTCCACTGCTCTTCCCGAGTGGATCCTTCGCGAAGGACGTAGTAAAGGGTTCCGGTCGTCATAAGCTCGCCGAGAGGTACGGTCCGCAGCTGCTGTGCACGCCGTGTGCCAACCCGGGGCGCAGCCCACAATGCGAAGGGCCCGCCCGGAGGGCAGGCCCTTCATTGACTCGGTCGGTGTTAGAGGAGCGGGAGCTACACGGTCGCGTTCTGACGCCGCCGCATCCCCGCGTAGAGGCCGATCATCATGAGACCGGTGCCCAGGAGCATCCAGGTCGACGGCTCGGGCGTCGCCTGCGTGCCGCCACGCCGGTCGCGATCGCGACCCAGGTCGCGAGTGTTGCCACCCCGGCTGCTACCCGGACGGCCGCCCGGGCGCGTGTCGTTCCACTCCATGATCCCGCCTCCACCGTTGCCCCCCCGGGACCGGCTCGAGAACGAAGAATTAGAGAACGTCGCCCCGGCACCTGTCGTGACCAGGAAGCCGCCGTTTGCGCCCAGCGTGGGCGCCGAACCGGCGAAAGACCCCGACGCGGCGTCCGTCTTGTCCGCGAGCGAGGCGTTGAGCTGATCCTGAACCGCGTCGACACGGAGATAGTCCGTGGACTCCATCCGAGCGTGTGCGCTCGAGTTCGACGCGGACAAAATCGATGCGGACGACTGCGTCGATGCGACGACAGTCAGAGCCAATGCAGCAACGGTGAACCGCGCGTTCATCGAGTTCCTTTCGAAGTGCCAGACTGCAGCACGAAGAGGGGGGTGAATTGTCCTCGATGTCGCAAAGCAGGAGCGATGCCTGAAATACGACTGGCCATTATTCTACCAGCAGCATTAACTGCTTGTCCAGCATTAAGATAGTAGTGGCGGATACAGCGTATATGTCGGACAGGATTCGCTATATCGAATGGCTGGGTCGGGAGCGCGAGGCGACCCATCCGCACCGTAAAGCCCCCCCCGGGGCGTGCGAATTTTCCCTGTTTACCTTCTCGAAAACGAGGCCCGGCGAGGGTTCGGTGGGAGAACGGGCGCCCCGCCCGGCAGGGCGCCCGTCCACCCCACGGGTGGCTACATCTTCATGCTCTTGAGCTCGATATTGAGCCCTTGAGCGGGGTTCTCCTGCTTGACCAGAAAGTGGGGCATGGCTTTCTGGACATACATGATCTGCTCGCCGTCGCTGCTCTTCACTTTCACCTTGAAGGTGGAATACGGCCCGGCGGGGACCATGAGGTCCTGCTCGCCCGTCACCTCGATGGTGATGTTCTCGAGCGTTCCCGACTGCGCATCGAGCACCGGGAACTTGAACGACTTCCCACTCTCGAGCGGCAAGGTCGAAATCAGGATGTCGACCGCGTTCTTCAAGATCGTCCCCTTGACGAGCGTCACGTCGACGTTCTTGCCGCCGTCCTTGCCGCCCTCGACCCGTCCCTTCGCGGTCCCGTCCGCGAACGCGAGCTCCGAGGACATCTGCTGCGGCCCGGCCGCCATGGAGAACTTATAGGCTCGCGGCTCGAACTCCGAGCCGAAAGTCATGGCCTCGTTCAGCGAGATCATCCCGGAAATCACCGACGAGGCGGCGAATTCCGACGACCCCTTCTTCTCGAGCGACACGTTCATATCACCCAGATTCATCTCGCCGTACTTGACCGAATATGTCGCCGCCGTGTTTTTCAACCCCGACGTGTCGTAGTCGAAGTCCGTTCCCTGCACAGAGAGCTCGTCCATCGCTACGGGGTTTCCTTCGATGTCGAAGGTTGCCACCGAGGCAATGGGAGCCACCTTGTCCTTGATGGCGACGGCGTCGCCGACCAGGACGATTGCGAGGTTGTCCGTCGGCAAGTGTTTGGCCATCGCGGTCTGAACATCCGCGGCCGTCACCTTGGCGACCTCCTTGCGGTAGTTCTCGAGGTAGCTCTTGTCCAGCCCCAGCAGCTTGATCGTCCCGATCTGCGCGGCAATCTGGCTGGGGGTCTCGATCGTGGTCGGGAAATTGCCCACCAGATACGATTTCGCGGTGTTGAGTTCCTCCGCGCTGACCGGTTCCCTGGTGATGCGCTCCAGCTGCACCAGCATCTCCGCCAGCGCGCTGTCGGACACTTCGGTGCGGCAGTTCGCCTCGGCGACGAAGATCCCCTGATCTTTCGGCTTGGTGAAGCTCGAGTACGCTCCGTAGGTCCAGCCGTGCTTCTCGCGCAGGTCGAGGAACAGCCGTCCCGTGCCGCCACCGCCGCCGAGGATGCGGTTGCCGACGGCGATCTTCGCCCAGTCCGGATCCGTCGGGCGAAGGCCCAGGAGGCCGACCCGGAGATTCGTCTGCACGGAACCCGGACGATGGTACAGCGCGATATTCCGCGCGGCTCGCCCGGGCGGGGTCGCATAGTTCGGCTTGTCCGGCGTCCCCGCCTTCCAGGCGCCGAAGTACTTCTCGACGTCCTTCTTGACCTGCTTCGTGGAGACGTCACCCACCACGAACAGGAGCGCGTTGTTGGCGACGTAGTTCTTGCGGTGGAACGCCACCACGTCGTCGCGCGTGACGGACTCTACCGATTCGGTGGTCGGGTGGACGGAATAGGGGTGGCTGCCGTACACGACCTCGTCGAAGTGGCGATCCGCCATCGCATCCGGGTCCGACTTCTCGAACTCGATGCCGGTTACGGCGCGCTTGCGCTCCTCCGCGAGCTCGTCTTCCGGGAACGTCGGATTGAGAATGATATCCGAAAGGAACTCGTACGCGGTCGGAAGATACTCGCTCAGAATCGAGATGGTGAGGATCGAACCGTCATTGTCGGCCGAAGCCTCGAACACTCCGCCCACCGACTCGATCCATTCCGCGAGCTGCTTCGAATCCTTCGTCGCCGTTCCCTTGTTGAGCAGCGAGCTGGTATAGGTCGCGAGCGACGACTTCCCTTCCGGGTCCAGGGTCGAACCGGCCCGGACGGCGAGCCAGATCGACGCGATCGGCTGCTCGTGGTGCTCGACCACGACCACCTCGAGCCCGTTCTTCATCACCAATTCCTGATACGCCGGAAACGAGAGCTTCTTCAGAGGCTCCGCCGGGGGCGGCGTTTGCTTGCCGGCCGCCGGCTTCGCCGCGTCGGCCGCGAGTGCCGCGCCCGCGATGCCCATCAGCAGGACCGTCAGCAGCGCGCCCATCCAACGATTGCTTTTCATCCCATGTCCTCCTTGGCGATGCTGTGGGTTAGCTGTTCTTCGGCGGCGCGGCCGTGACCATGGTCCGGTTGTCGTTGCGCAGATACTGCTTCGCCACGCGCTGAATATCCTGCACGGTCACCGCGAGGTAACGATCCAGGTCGCTATTGATCGCGGAGAGGTCGTTGTGCAGCCAGATGTAGTGGTGGATGGCCTCCGCCTTGCCCATCACGGTCTGGCGCGAGCTCACGAAATCCGTTTTCAGCTTCGTCTTCGCCTTCTGCAGCTCTTCCGCCGTGATGCCTTCGTTCTTGATCTTCTCGACCTCTTCGTCCATGAGCTTCCCGCACGTCTCGATATCCACGCCCGCGTTGGACGCGATGATCAGGCGAAACTCGCTCGGTCCCATGCGTCCATCGACGAACCCGAAGCAGCCGAACGCGGCCTCCTCGTCCTTGACCAGACGCTTGTGCAGACGGCTCGACTCCCCGTCGATGAGGAGCGAGTTGAGCATCTCCAGCGCGGGCGAGTCGGCGTGCGCGTGGGGTGGAATCTGGTAGGTGGCGAACAGCGCGGGGACGTTGGCCTTGGGCGAGTCCACCAGTTTGCGCCGCTCGCCCTTGTTGAACGGCTCGTCCCACGCCGGGAACTTGCTGGGCTGGCCGGCGGGGATGGCGCCGAAGTACTGCTTCGCGAGCTCCATTGCCTTCTTGGGCTCGATGTCGCCGACGATGACGAGCACCGCGTTCGCCGGGCAGTAGTAGCGGTTGAAGAAGGCCTGGACGTCTTCGACCTTGGCCGCGTCCAGATCGTCCATGCTGCCGATCACGGTGTGGTCGTACGGCCAGCCGTCGTATCCGAGTGTGTCGGAAACGAGGAACGCTTCCCCGTAGGGCTGGTTGTCGATGCCCTGCCGGCGCTCTTCCTTCACAGTTTCGCGCTGGTTCTCGAACTTCTCGGAGGTGACGACCAGCGAACGCATCCGATCCGCTTCCAGCCACAACCCCATGTTGAGGCGATTCGAGGGCAGCGTTTCGAAGTAGTTGGTCCGGTCCGTGTTGGTGGAGCCGTTGAGCGTGCCCCCCGACTCGGAGACGTACTTCATGTGGTCGCCCTTGGCCACGTTCTCCGAGCCCTGGAACATCATGTGTTCGAACAGGTGCGCGAAGCCGCTGCGGCCCTTCTCCTCATTGGCGCTCCCGACGTGATACCAGACGTTGACTGCGACGACCGGCACCGAGTGGTCCTCGGAAAGCACGACGCGCAGGCCGTTGTCGAGCTTGTGCTCTTCGTATTGAATCTCCCCGGCGGCCGCTTGCTTCTTGCCGTAGCCGGTGGTGGCAAACATGACACCGACGGCCACGCACATTGCTGCCCAGATAAGGCGCTTCATGCCTCCATTACCTCCGCATGTCGTTGAATCCAGAATAACGCCCCCGAAAACCGTGCACGATGAGGGAAAGGCGGGTTGGGTGCGCGGGTTGGTTGTCGCCAGATATATCCCAAAACGCCCCCTGCGTCAACCGCGCAGGGGACGTTTCGGGCGGTTTGAGTGACTCCAGGGCACTCTACGGAAGAACCGGGTGCCGAGTTTCAGGGCATGGACGCCCCGGCCCGTCACTTGCAACGGCTACCATGCGACCCGCCCTCACCGGGCGCCCTTCGGGAGGAACCGCCAATGAGACGATGCTTCGTACTTGCACTCGTGCTGGCTGGGTGCTCGGAACCCGCCACGACCGGGGATCCAGTCCGCAAGGCACCCGAGACCAAGGTCGCCACTCGCCAGATCGCGAGCGAGCCGGCCCAATCGCCCCGGCCGGCCCAAGTGTCCCGGAATGTCACCGACGTTAAAGAGTTCGAGCGTTGCATCGCCGACCTCGCCGACGCCTGCGAGTACCGAATGGCCGGACGATACCAGCGCGCGAACGCCCGCGTTCGTTCCGCGATGGAGCAGGAGATCGCGCGGGCGCAGGCCGGCCGCGAGAGCCGCGCGGCGGCGGAACGGTCCCAGGAGATGAAACGGATCGGCGACGCCTCGGCCGAGCTGGTCGACGATATCGCGCGCGGAAACCAAAACGCGATGGAGAAGAACCTCGAACTGGCGCGCGAGTTCCTTTCACTCATGCGCGCCGACGCGGGCGCGAACGTCGTGGCGCGGCGGGAAGACAAGGTCGAACGGCGCGAAGACCGGCGCGAGCGCCGCACCGACGGCCGCTAGACGACGTTGACCCTCACGTCGACCACGCGGCAGCCGGCGCGGTCGGTGGTGACGATCACCGGGTTCATGTCCAGCTCGGCGATCCCTTCGACGTCGTGGACGAGTTGCGCCAGCCGGAGGATCGACTCCTCGACGAATTCGATGTCCACGCGCGGGTCGCCGCGCACCCCCTCCAGGAGCGGGAACGACCGAACGCTGCGCACCATTTCGCGCGCATCGATGTCGGTCATGGGGAGTACCCGAAACGCCACGTCGCGCAGAATCTCTACGTAGCGGCCGCCCATTCCGAACATGAGCAACGGGCCGAACTTGGGATCCTGCGCGACGCCCAGGATGACCTCCTTGGAGCTACCGGCAGCGGCGTTCGCCCCAGCGCCCGCCATCTCCTGCACCATGAAACCGGTCGCGCGCTCGAACACACCCGCGCGCTTGAGCGCCGCCTCCATCGCGCGCCCCGCCTCGGCAAGCGCGGCCGCGTCGGCGATACCGACGGCGACACCGCCCACGTCGGACTTGTGCACGATGGTTTCGCCGACCACTTTTAGGACCACCGGAAACGAAAGACCCCTGGCCGCCGCGCTCACGTCGGCGCCGGCGGGAACGACGGCGTAACGGCAGAGCGGAAACCGGTACGCGTCGAGCAGCGCGTGGGCGTCGCCCGGAGCCAGGTATCCGCCGCCCGCGCGCCGTTTCTTCTCCACGATCGCGCGCGCGCGGTCCACATCCGCCTCGAACGTTCGCACCTCGCCGACCGGGCGCGCCCGCCAGAGCCGGTAGCGGTTCATGTGCTGCGCCACCTTGACCGCATCCTCGGGGAACCGGTAGATCGGAACCGCCCGCTCGACCTCGCGCGGAATGCGCGCGTAGTACGCCTCTTCCGCCATCAACACGGAGTAGACCGACTTGCCGCGCGCGCGCGCCACCTTCGTGATACGGCGGATCACCTCCAGCGGCTCCACCATCAGCGGCGGAACGAAGATCGGAATCACGATATCGACGCCGTCGTCGGCCAGCACGAGGTCGAGCACCCGCTCGTACTGGTCGGGGCCCGCGCTCGCGATCATGTCGACGGGATTCTCCACGCTCGCCTCGGCCGGCAGGACGGACCGCAAGCCGGTTTTCGTTTTTTCCGACAGCGCGGCGATCTGGAGCCCGTGTCCGTCCGCCGCGTCCACCGCCATGATCGCCGGCCCACCGGCGTTGGTGACCAGACACAGCCGGTTGCCACCGGGCACCGGGGCCCCCACGAAACCGGCGACCGCGTGGATCATTTCCTCGATGCTCGAGACCCGGTTGACTCCGCACTGCTGCAGCAGCGCCTCGGAGGCGACCTCGAGACCGGCCAGCGATCCGGTGTGCGACGAGGCGGCGCGGGCGCCGGCCGCGGAGGAGCCGGACTTCACCACCAGGATGGGTTTGCGGCGCGTGATCCGCTTCGACAATTCCGTGAACCGCCGGGGATCGCCGAACGATTCCAGGTACATCGCGATGATCTGCGTGTCGGGGTCGTTCTCCCAGTACTCGAGCAGGTCCATCGCGCCGACGTCCGCCTTGTTGCCCACGCTCGCGAAATAGGAGAAGCCAAGGCCGAGCTTCTGCACCGCCAAGAGAATGGCGACGCCGAGCGCTCCGCTCTGGGTCATGAAGGCCACCGTGCCGGTCGGCGGAATCCCGGGTGAGAAGGTGGCGTTCATGCGCACCGCGGGGGTGGCGTCGATCACGCCCATGCAGTTGGGGCCGATCATGCGCATACCGTAGCGGCGGGCGATCTCGATGATGGCGTCCTCGCGCTTCGCCCCCTCTTCCCCCGTTTCCCGGAAGCCCGCCGTGATGATGACGAGTCCCTTGACCCCCTTGCGCCCGCACTCCTCGACGACCCCCTGGACGTGAGCCGCCGGGACGACGATGACCGCGAGATCCACCGGGTCGGGAATCGCCTCGACCGACGGGTACGACTTGGTGCTGTGGATGAACTCGTGGCGCGGGTTCACCGGGAACACCTTGCCGTTGAACTCGTACGCGAAGAGGTTGTTCAGGATCTCGCGCCCGATGCTCCCCGGTCGCGGGGTGGCGCCGACGATCGCGATCGAGCGGGGCTTGAAGATGGAATCGAGGGTGTGCATCTGCGTCCGTGCGCTTCAGTGGCTCCGGGGCGGGTGGGCGGCACCGCGCCGAACCTGCTCCACCAGCTCGCGAACCTTGCTTTCGATCTCGCCGCGCACGCGTCGAAACACGGTGAGCGACTTGCCGACCGGGTCCTCGATCTTCCAGTCCACGGTTTTTCCCTTGAAGCCGCGGGGCACCAGCGCCGCCGCCCGCACGGGCGCCATCGACACCACGATGTCCATCTCCCCCACCGGCACGGCGTCGAGGCCGTTGGAGCGCTGGCGCGAAATGTCGATCTTGAGCTCGCGCATGATCTCGATCGCGTCCTCGCTGATGACCCCGGTCGGGTTGGTGCCCGCGCTGTAGATCTCGAGGACGTCGTGGCCGAACTTGCGCGCGAACCCCTCCGCCATCGGCGACCGGCACATGTTGCCGATGCACACGAAAAGCACGCGGGTCTTGGTTGCGGGATGACTCATCGAAGCAGGTGCGATGACCGCGGACACCCTATCACGACTTCACGCCGCGATACAATCCCGCGATGCCGGCCGTGAGCCGGCGCGACTCCACGCGCTGGAGTCCGGCCGCGGTGAGCAATGCCTCCACCGCGGACGGGTCCAGGAATTCCCGGATGGACGCAGCGAGATACCCGTAGGCCTCGCCGGAACCGGAAATGAGTCGTCCGGCAAGCGGGAGGAAGGTGGCGAGATACGCCCGGTAGGCGAGCAGCGCCGCGCCGCGCGGCGGCAGGAATTCGAGCACCACCAGCCGTCCCCCGGGGCGGAGAACGCGCGTCATCTCGGCGACTCCGCGCCCGTAGTCCGGGAGGTTGCGCAGCCCGAACGCGATCGTGACCACGTCGAACGACTCGTTCGCGAACGGTAGCAACAACGCGTCGCCTTCGACGAGGCGGACGCGGCCGGCAAGCCCGGCGCGCTCGAGCTTGGCGCGCCCGACGTCGAGCATGCCGGGAGAAAGGTCGACACCGGTGATCGAACCGGGCCGCGCGCGGCGAACGAATTCGATCGCGACGTCGGCGGTGCCGGTCGCCACGTCGAGGACGTCGTCGCCCCCGCGCGCCTCCGTGCTGCCAACCAGCGCCCGCCGCCAGCGGCGATCGATGTTGCCGCTCAACACGTGATTGAGAAGGTCGTAGCGCCGTGAGATCGCGCTGAACATTCGCGGCGTGCGCGTCTTGTCCGCCACCGTCGCCGCGACCGTGCGCTGCTCGAAACCGGGCTCGGCCAGCGGTGTCATTTCGCCACCAGCCGGTAGATCCTAGTGGGTCCGCCCGAGGGGTCGTGGGCGCACAGGTAAAGCTCATCCTGCTCGTCGAGCCCGAAGGTCGAGATCAGGATGCTGGTGTCAACCAGAAGACGGTTCTCGGGCTCGCCCCCGTCGGCGCGCAGCGCCCACACCCGCCCGCTGCCATAGTCCGCGTAGACGTACCACCCCACCAGCTCGGGCAGCGCCTTGCCGCGGTACACATAGCCGCCGGTGACGCTGATGCCTTCCGTGCGGCCGTACGCCCACACCGGGTCGGCGAAGCCGCTCGTGCCCGCGCACGATCCGGCGCGCTGGTCCGCGGGCTCGTACGGGTGCAGGCCCTCGCGACAGTCCCAGCCGTAGTTCTTGCCGGCTTCGATCCGGTCGATCTCTTCCCACGTCACCTGTCCGACGTCACCGGCCCACAGCGCTCCGGTTGCGCGGTCGAAGGAGAAGCGCCACGGGTTGCGAAGCCCCCACGCGTAGATCTCTTCTTTCCAACCCTGGGAGTTCCCTTTGAACGGATTGTCGGCCGGAATCGCGTAGCGCTTGCCGCTCACGTCGAGGCGGAGGATCTTCCCCAAGAGCGACGCGCGATTCTGGGCGTTGCCTTGCGGGTCGCCGGCGGAGCCGCCGTCCCCGAGCGCCACGTACAGAAACCCGTCGGGGCCGAACGCGATCTGGCCGCCATTGTGATTCGAGTACGGCTGTGTGACCTCGAGCAGGATTTCTTCGCTCGGCGGGTCGGCCGCGTTGGGGTAGGGGCCCACCGTGAAGCGCGACACCCGGGTAATGCGTTTGGTCCATTTCGACGCGGTGTAGTCGACGAAGAAGGCGTGGGTGCGCGCGAAGTCCGGGTGGAACGCGAGCCCGAGCATTCCCATTTCGTTGCCGTCGGTGTTGACGCGATCGTGAATGTCGAGGAATACCCCCATCGTGCGGGTCCCCGGCTGGTTCGCGAACACGTGGATCATCCCCTCCTGCTCCACCACGAAGAGACGATTCGTCCCGTCACGCGCCGGCTGGAGGTCGACCGGGCGGTGAAACTCGAGGTAAGGGAAGGCGTCGACGATATCGTGGGAGGGATCACCCACGGGCCTCTCCGCGCGGGCCGGCTGGAATGCGAGTGCCCCCGTCGTCTCCGCGAGTATCAGCACGGCGAGGGCGACGCGCACGCTCACGGGGTCACCTCGGTCTGCACGATCCGGAAGAGCGAAGTGGGCGTTCCGTTGCTCTGATACTCCGCCACAAACAGCTCTCCGTTTTCCGCCACACCGAAGGTCGATATCGCGAAGCCGGCTGCCTTCAGTTCGACATTCACCGGCGGAGCCCCATAAGTGAGGGCCCACACGCGGCCGGAACCGTAGTCGGCGTAGACGTACTTGCCCACGAGCGAGGTGAGCGTGGGTCCGCGGTACACGTACCCGCCAGTGACCGAGTATCCCTGCGAGCGCGGATAATCGATCACAGGATCGATCAAGCCGGAAGCGGTCGCGCACGCGGGCGACGGGTTGTCCGGCGGCCCGGTGTAAGCAATGAACCCCTCACGGCAATCCCATCCGTAGTTGCCGCCGCTCACGATGATGTCGACTTCCTCCCGCGCGCCCTGGCCGACGTCGCCGGCCCAGAGGCGGTCAGTGGGGGCGTCGTAATTGATTCGCCACGGGTTCCGCATTCCCCACGCGTAGATCTCCTCGCGGTACCCGCTCGAGTTCCCGACGAACGGGTTGTCCGCCGGAATCCCGTAGTAGGGGACCGTATTGACATTCTGGTTCACGTCGAAGCGCAGGATTTTTCCGTACACCACTCCCCGGTTCTGCGCGTTTTCGTCCGGGTCACCCCCTCCCCCTTCGTCCCCGACGCCGAGGCACAGGTACCCGTCGCCGTCGAAGCACAGCCCGCCGCCGTTGTGGTTTGAATAGTCCTGCCGGAATTCGAGCAGGATCTTCTCGCTCGCCGGATCGGCCACATCGGGGTCGCCGGCGCTCACGCTGAAGCGCGACAACCGCGACATGAGCGACGTCGTCGTTACCGTGTAATAGACGAAGAAGAACCCGTTGGACTCGTACTGGGGATGGAACGCCAGTCCGAGCAGTCCCAACTCGCTGCAGCAGTCCACGTCCACGGACAGAAACTCGGCTGAGGACGTCGCGCCGGCGTCGTTGTCGAACACACGGATGAAGCCGTTCTGCTCCACGACGAACAGGCGATTCGTCCCGTCGCCCGCGTTCTGGATGTCGACGGGGCGCGAGAAGGTGAGATTCGGGAACGCGTCGACCAGGTCGTAGGTGTAGTCGGAGGGCGGCGGCGGCGGAAAGCCGCCACAATCCTCACACGTCGCCGGGTCGTCACAGGACACAACCCACAGCACGCCGACCAGCGCCAGCGACGAAGCGAGAGCGAGCAGGACTCTTTTCACTGGGCACCTCCATCGCACCAGCGGTCGAGGAGCGACGCGAGCAACCGGTGCGGAGCATTGAAGTCGACGCGGCCATCCACCATCTCGTCGCGCGCCTGGACGAACGGACCCGGCGCCAGATCCGACTCGCCGTGGCGAATCATCTCCGCGATGCCTTCCCTCGTCACCTCGAGGTGAAACTGGAGCGCGACCACCCGTTCCCCCACGGCGAACATCTGGTGATCGCAGGCCGCGCTGCGCGCGAGGTGCACGGCCCCCGCGGGGAGATCGAAGGTCTCGCCGTGCCAGTGAAACGCGCGGACTGCGCCCGGGAGACGAAACCACGCGTGGGCAGCGCCCGCGTCGGTCGGGCTCACCGGGAACCAACCGATCTCCCGCTCACGGCTGCGATACACGCGCGCGCCCAGCACGTCCGCCACCAGCTGCGCGCCGAGACAGACGCCGAGCACCGGCTTGCCGGCGGCGATCACGCTCTCGATGAGCCGCTTCTCGGGCGCGAGCCATGCGTGCCGCGCTTCGTCGCGCACGCTCATCGGGCCGCCCATGACGACGAGGGCGTCGAGCGCGTCGGCGCGCGGGAGCGCCTCGCCCGCGAACAGACGGGTGAGCGCGAACTCGTGGCCCCGCGCGTTCGCCCAGTCGGCGATGTGCCCCGGCGACTCGAACGCCACGTGTTGCATGACGCCGATGCGCATCAGCGGGGTCGATCGTTGAGCGTCCAGTCGTACTCGAAGAACGCCAGCTTGAAGTCGGCCGTCTCGAGGTACTTTCGATCCGCCTCACCCACGTATTTCGAGGCAAACGCAGTGACGGCCTTGCGCTGCGTGACGAACCGCTCCTCCGCCGGCGAGGCGGGCGGCGCGAAGTCCTCCGCAAACCACTCGAAGATCCGCGAGGCCCACACTTCGCCGCTGTCGCGGTCGATTTGAAACTTGCGCAGGTCTGACACGAACACTTTCGCCTGGTCGTTGAGCTGGTCGTCGAGGGTGACGCCGCGATACGGTTCGTTGCGGAGCTTCGGGCACGAAACCGCCGCGCACACCAGCGCCATGTGGATCCGCGGCTCCTTGAAGGCCGCGCGCAGCCGCTCGTGCTCGATCTGGTCGAGCGTGAGCGCCTGCCCCATCACGCGGAATCGCTGCTGGTCCCATACGCCCGGTATCTGGCCGATGCTGTTCTTCGGAAAACCAGGCTTGGGTTGCGCGGGCGCGATCGGATAGTGATCCACGACCAGCCGCAGAGTGAGCGCGTTGTAGGCGTTGATCCAGAACGCGATCTTGTCGGGGTCGCTCCACGACGTGTACGTCGCGGGGTCCAGGGCGTCGAGCGAGGCCACGAACGCGTCCAGCGGCGCGCACTCGGCCTTCAAGCCCGCGTAGTCGACCAGCCCCTCGCCGTCGACGTACGCCAGCACGGCGGAATAGTCGTCGTACGCGGGCACCTTGGGACTCGGAACTCCCGCCGTCGCGGTGACGAGCATCAGTATCTGCAGCGCCAGCATCATGCGAAACCCCTCCTTCGGGCACGCCGGTACTCGGGATAATACATCAGAATCGTGCCGATGATCCGGGTTCCCGCGCGAAGCGTTCCTTTCACGGTTCCGGAAATTTTCGACGTTCCGATACGCCGCCGATACCGCACCGGCACCTCGCGAACCCGCAGACCCGCGATCAGCGCCTTCGCCAGCATCTCGGCGTTCCAGCCATAGGTGCGGTCGCGCATGTTCAGTTTGAGCAGTGCTTCCCGGCGGATCGCCCGAAACGGCCCCATGTCGGTGCACCTCGCCCCGTAGAGCAAACGCACCAACGCGCACGCGAGCCGGTTGCCGGCGCGCTGGTTCCACGGCAGTGCGCCGGGTTCGGCGCCGCCGAGCACCCGCGATCCGATCACGAGATCGGCCTCGCCGGCGGCGATCGGCGCCACCAGCATCGGGAGTTCCTCCGGGTAGTCGGAACGATCGGCGTCCAGGATCACCACCACCTCGATGGTCGAATCGGCGCGCGCGATTCCCGCCAGGCAGGCTCTGCCGTACCCGGGAACCGGCTCCTCGACCACGACCGCGCCGCGCCCTCTCGCCACCTCCGCGGTCCGGTCCCGGCTGCCGTTGTCGACGACGATCACGACGTGCGCATGCGCGCGGGGAATCTCGTCGAGCACCTGCCCGATGGATGCCTCTTCGTTGCGCGCCGGGATGATGACGGCTACGCGCATGGTCGGTCCGTCAGGCACGGCGAGCTCCTTTCGGCCAGAGTCCGTGGGCGAGAAACGCGTAGAACGGCACGTACTCCGCCGCCAGCAGCCAGGTCGGGACTCTCCACGCGCCCGAGCGGTCGTACTCGACCCACACCGCGTACGAGAGGGCGACCAGTCCCGTGAACGCGATCCACGCCTGGTTCGGGTAGATGCACAGCAGCGGGACCATCCAGATCAAGTACCACGGGTACACGGTCGGCGACACCAGCAGCGCGCACCCGGTGACGAGATACAGGTAACGAACCGGGTCGCGCTCACGCCGGGCCGCCACGAGCATGAACGCCACCCCGAACCCCGCCAGCAGGCGACGCGCGACGGTCGCGTCGCCGAGAAATCCCGCGAGTGCCATGAACGGTGGCCCGTTGAACCACCAGGTGCCGCCGTAGACGCGAAGGCTCCCAAGCAGGTGCGGTCCCGCGTCGAGAAAGGCGGCGTACCCGAGGGCCGCGGTGATCCCCATCGTCGCCAGCGCGCGCCTGGCGCCGCGGCGGACGAACAGCGGCGCCAGCGCCACCGCGAGGTACTTCACCAGCAACGACGCTCCGAACGCGACCCCGGCCGCCATGCGACGCCCGCGCTGCCAGAGCACGAGCCCCAGCACCAGCAGGAACACGCCCGCCGCGTCCACATGCCCCGAGTGGGCGGTTTCCACCATGACCAGCGGGTTCCACGCATACACGAGCGCGTATGTGGGGGGACGGCCGCGCGCGCGCAGCAACAGGACGAGCAGCACGATCGTCGCCAGGTCGAACAGCGAGAAGATGATCTTCAGAGTCGTAACGTTGGGACGAATCCATGCCGCGGCCGCAAACAGGCCCTGGGCGAGGGGCGGGTAAATGGTCGGGAGCGACTTGTGATTGAGCCGGTCGTAGGTCTCGTCCCGCATCGCGGCCAGGGTCGTATCCGAAGGAGCCGTCACGAAGGGATTCGCGCCGCTCAGAATCACGCGCCCTTCCCACAGGTAGCGATAGATGTCGGTGGAGAGGTCCGGGTGGGCCGGCAGCATCGCCAGGCGAGCTGCGATGGCGACGATGAAGATGGCTGCGAGCGCCGCGCGGCCGCTCGGGTTCGCGCGCACCACGTTCTGCACAGCGACCGCGTAGGCCCCGAACGCCACCGCATACAGAGCCAGGAACGCCGGCACGTGGCGGTGCGGCGAATCGAGCGCGCCCATCGCCGCGGCGGCCGCCACCAGGGCGACCCCCGACGCCGCGAGCACGCCCCGTTCGCGCGCGCCCATGTCAGCGTTTCGCGTGGAGCAGGGAGAGGCCCAGGACGTATAGAAAGCCGGCGACGAACAGCCCGAGGTATGGAAGCGCCGCCCACTCGCCGAGCACCGCGGTCGTGACGAAGGCAGCAGTCAAATAGGCCGCCAGCAGCAGCTCGATGTAGAACGACGGCGTGCGCGTCGAGCGGTAGAGCTTGCTCTTCCAGTGGTCGCGCAGCGTCTCGATGCGGTACTTCGCGGTGCGGACGAAGGGCGTGCGGCGGCCCACCAGCGCCTCCGTCACCGCCCAGGCGTTGTTGATGCACATCCCGACCCCGAGGGCCAGGATGAAGGGCACGTCGCGCATGCGCCACTTCCAGTCCCGATTCAGTTCGCGCTGCGCAATCGCGTAGAAAAGCAGGATCGAGGCCGTGGTCATGCCGAAGACCGCCGCCTCGACCACGAACGCGCCGCCGGTGAGCGACCGGGCCCGCGTCACCACCGCGAACGGCATCAGCACGGACACGGCGACCAGCAGCAGGTAGCTCAGGTTCGCGGTCAGGTGGAAGGTCGCTTCCAGTTTCACCTTGAGCGACGCGTCGCTTCGCCACACGCGCGGCAGCAGCTTGCGCCCCACCTGGATCGACCCCTTCGTCCAGCGGTGCTGCTGGTTCTTGAGCCCGAAGATATCGACCGGCAGTTCGCTCGGGCATTCGACCTCGGGGAGGAACACGAACTTCCACCCGCGCAGCTGCGTCCGATAGGAAAGATCGAGATCCTCGGTGAGCGTGTCGCCCTGCCATCCCCCCGCGTCCACGATGGCCTCGCGCCGGAACACGCCGCCGGTGCCGTTGAAGTTGAAGTAGCGGCCCGAGCGATGCCGCGCGGTGTGTTCGAGCACGAAGTGCCCGTCCAGCAAGAGCGCCTGCACGCGGGTGAGGAGCGAATAGTCGCGGTTGAGATATCCCCACCGCGTCTGCACCATGCCGACGCGGGCGTCCTGAAAATGGGGGACGGTCTTCTCGAGAAAGTCGCGCGGGGGCACGAAGTCGGCGTCGAAGATGGCCACCAGGTCGTCGGGCGTGGCGTCGAGACCCGCCGAGAGCGCGCCGGCCTTGTAGCCGGTGCGCTGCTCGCGGTGGAGGTATTCGGCCTGGACGCCTCCGGCGCGCAATTCCGCGACGGTCGCCGCCGCAATCGCGCGTGTGTCGTCGGTCGAGTCGTCGAGCACCTGGATGCGCAGCCGCGAGCGCGGGTAGTCGATACTCGCCGCCGCGCGGATTACACGCTCCGCGACGTAGCGCTCGTTAAAAAGCGGGAGCTGGACGGTGACGCTCGGAGCCCGCTCGGGCACGAACACGGGGGCGGGCCGCTGAACCGCGCGCTTGTAGTGGCGGTGATAGAGAATGAGAATCAGGTAGCGGTGCAGGCCATAGACGCCCAGCATCGCCAGGATCAGGAAGTAGAGGTTGACGACGAGCGTCTCCCAGAGCGCCATAAATCGATCGTCCGGGTCGGTTGCGTCAGACCAGCGCCCCGCCGCACGACGAGCCGCTCCCCGCCGTGCAACCGAAGCAGTGGTTGCCGGTGACGATTCTCCGGGCGTGCAGGTCGGCGTCGAAGTCGCGGATCGTGCGCGGGCGGCCGTTTCCGACCGGAAGCTTCAGCGCCAGATTGAAATCGCAGTCGTAGATGGTGCCGTTCCAGTCCACGTCGATCTGATGCCGGCACATGAGCGGCGCGACGGTCGTCGCATTGAACGACCCTTCCAGCAACTCGCGGTACGCGTCCGCTCTGCCTTCGTTCTTCAACTGGGTGGCAAATCGTCCGATGGCCATGTTGGTAATCGTGAACAGATGCGTGAAGGAGAGTCCGAAACGCGCGGCGAGTTCACGCCGGTAGTCCGCCTCGAGCGCAGCCTGCGCGCCCGGCAGGCTCGCCCCGCCGGGATTGTAGACCAGGTCCAGCGGCAGCTCGGGCCTGACCCCGTAGCCGATCGCGTTGAGCCGGCGGATGGCCTCGATCGACCCGTGGTAGACGCCCGCTCCGCGCTGGCGATCGACATTCTCTTCGGTGTAGCACGGCATCGACGCGATCAGGTGGATGCGCTTCAACGCGAAGAATTCCGGGAGGTCGGCGTACCCCGGCTCCAGCAGGATGGTCAGATTGGTCCGTACCATCACCTCGTGTCCGGCGTCGCGCGCGGCGGAAACGAAGCGGCGAAAGTGCGGATTCATCTCCGGCGCGCCGCCGGTGATGTCGATCACCTGCGCCCCCACCTCCCGCGCAACGCGCAGCACGTGAAGCATGGTGTCCCAGTCCATCTGCTCCTTACGGTGCGGCGACGACGAGACGTGACAATGAACGCACGAGAGATTGCACGTCATGCCGACGTTGACCTGGATGGTCGAGATGCGCTCGGCCTGGAGCGGCGCACCCGTCGCCTGCACGACCCGCTCGTCGAACCGATTCGCCTGCGCCGCTTTCCCGGCCATGAATTCGCCTTCCGTTTCGTCCAATGAAAAGGGCGGCCCCGTTGCGGGACCGCCCTCAACATAGCGACACGCGGCCGAACCTGCAACCGTTATACGGTCGAAGGCGTCAACCCGAAGGTCTTGAACAGGAACGAGTAGATGTCGGCCGCCTCCTCGATCTGCTTCGACGTGGGCTTGCCGCCGCCGTGCCCCGCCTTGAGCTCGACGCGCAGCAGGATCGGGTTGTCACCCGCGTCGTTGGCCTGGAGTGTGGCCGCGAACTTCTTGGCGTGCGCCGGCACCACCCGGTCGTCGGTGTCCGCGCTGGTGATCAGAATCGGCGGGCACTTGATCCCGGGCTTCACGTTGTGCAGCGGCGAGTATTTGTACATGAACTTGAAGTCCTCGGCATTCTCTTCGGCATTCCCGTAGTCGCTGACCCAGTACTTGCCGATGGTGAACATGTGGTAGCGCAGCATGTCGATCACCGGAACCTGGCACACCACCGCGCCGAAGAGCTCCGGCCGCTGCACCATGCACGCCGCCGTCAGCAGTCCGCCGTTGCTGCCGCCGTTGATGGCCAGCAGCCGGGTCTGCGTGTACTTCTCCTTGATCAGGTATTCGGCGGCGGCGATGAAGTCGTCGAAGACGTTCTGCTTGTTGGCGAGCACGCCGCCCTGGTGCCATTCCTCGCCGTATTCGTTCCCGCCGCGCAGGTTCGCAACCGCGTAGATCCCGCCGTTTTCCAGCCACATCAGCCGCGAGATCGAAAACGACGGCGTCATGCTGATGTTGAATCCGCCGTAGCCGTAGAGCAGCGTCGGGTTCTTCCCGTCCAGCTTGGTTCCCTTCTTCGACGTGATGAACATCGGCACGCGCGTGCCGTCCTTGGAATGATAAAACACCTGCTTCGTCTCGTACTGCGTGCCGTCGAAGTCGATCTCGGCCTTGCGGAAGACCTCCGCCTTCTGGCTCGCGAAGTCATAACGGAACGACGTGGTGGGATAGGTAAACGACGTGAAGGAGAAAAACATTTCGGCGTCTTCCCGCTTACCCGAAATCGCGTTCACGGTGCCGATGGTCGGCAGGTCGATCTCCCGCGCCATGGTCCCGTCGCGCCCGAAGATCTGCAGGCGATCGTGGGCGTCCTGCATGTACGCAATCACGAAATGGTCGCTGACCATCGACACCGCGTCGATCACTTCCTGCTTCTGCGGAATGATCTCTTTCCAGTTTTCGCGCGCGGGGTTGGCGACGTCGACCGCGATCACCCGTCCGCGCGGCGCGTCCAGGTCGGTCTTCACGTAGAAGATCGAGCCGACGTTGTCGACCGGCGAGAACTCGGCCTGGTTGTACTCGAGGAGGTGGATGAACTCGCCGTCGCTGTCGGCGCGCCGGTAGTAGACGCCGTTCTTCGGATCCGTGCCGTGATACACGTACAGGATCAAATAGTCGCCGTCGTCGCTGATGATGGGCGCGAATCCGAGCTCGATGTTCTGGTCGTCCTTGTAGACGATGACGTCCTGCGCCTGCGGCGTTCCCAGCGTGTGCCAGCACACGCGGCTCCGGGTGCCCTGCTCTTCGTGCCCGGGCTCGCCCTCGCCCGGGAAGCGGTTGTACCAGAACCCGCTCTTGTCCTTCTTCCACGCGACGCTGGCGAACTTGCACCATTTGAGGACTTCATCGTAGTCCTTGCCGGCGTCGACGTCGCGCACGTGGATCTCCTGCCAATCGCTCCCGCTGGCCGAAATCCCGTACGCCATGAGGGTCCCGTCCTTCGTATACGTGGTGCCGGTGAGCGCCACCGTGCCGTCGGCCGAGAGCGTGTTGGGGTCGAGCACCAGCTTCGCCTCGCCCGTGAGCGATTTCTGCACGTAGAGCGCGGACTGATTCTGGAGGCCGTCGTTCTTGGAAAAGAAGTAGCGATCGCCCTGTTTGGTGGGCAGCGTGTACTTGGGGTAGTTCCAGAGCTTGGTGAGCCGCGCCTCGATCGCCTCCCGTTTGGGATAGCTGTCGATGTACGAGCGCGTGAGCTCGTTCTCCTGGGCGACCCACGCCTGGGTCTCCTTCGAGTCCGGGTCTTCGAGCCAGCGATACGGATCGGCGACCATGGTGCCGTGGTAGTTGTCGACCACGTCCTGCTTCATCGCCTCGGGGTATTTGTACTTCTTTGCCAGCACGAGATGATTCCCCGCCAATCCGATGATACCTGCCACGGCCCCGACCAGGGTCGCGATCGCGACGGCGGAGCCGGTTCGATGAGTGCGCATGCAATGACCTCCGTGAACGGGCGCGACGACCTCCTGCACGAACGGGCGCATTATACACGAGTGAGGGCCTCCGCGGCACGCGGGTCCTGTCGGCCAACAGCCCACGGCGGGCTCGCCATTCGCGCCTCCGCACTCGGTGGCTCGCCCTTGTGGGCGCCCGTTGGCCGCCACCCGCGGCGCGGACGCCGCCGCCTTGACACGGCCACGCAACGGGCGTATGGTGTTTACCACATACGGGGTGCTCGTTCGCGGCGTGCGGGCGGGCTGAGATCATACCCGACGCACCTGATCCGGGTAATGCCGGCGAAGGGAATCCTCTCGAGACGAGCGACCCGCTGACGTCCCGTGGTTCGGTGCAACGTTGGCGGTCTTTTTTTGCCCAATTCTGAATTGAAATCCGGCGATCCGATCGCCATCGTCGGCGGCGGCGTGATCGGCCTTGCCGTCGCCTGGCGGCTCGCACGCGCCGGACGGCGTGTCATCGTGTTCGAGCGCGATCGCGCTGGTCAGGGTGCGAGCCGGGTCGCGGCCGGCATGATCGCCGCGGTTGCCGAAGCCGGCTTCGACGATCCCGACTTCGTCGGTTTTGCGCGGGCGAGCCGCGAACGCTATCCGTCTTTTATCGAAGAACTGCAAACGGACGCCGACATGCGGGTGCCGCTTGCGGCGACGGGGTCGCTGGTGGTCGCCCTCCACCGCGACGACGCCGAGGCGATGCGGCGCACGTACGACTACCGCGTGTCGATTGGACTCCCGGTGGAATGGCTAACCGGCACCCGCGCTCGGGAGCTCGAGCCTGCGCTCACCCCACGCGTGAGCGCCGCCATGTGGATTCCGGCCGACGCCGTGGTCGAGACGCGCACGCTCGTCGCGGCGCTCGCGCGGGCGTGCGCGCAGCGCGGCGTCGAAATTCATGAGGGCGAGGCCGTCGAGCATATCCGGATCGACGGAGACAAGGTCCGCGGCGTGGCAACACCCGCCGGTGAAACCGGCGCAGACGTCGTCGTGCTGGCCGCGGGCGCGTGGTCGGGCACGGCCGGTGCCCTGCCTCCCGACCTGGCGCCGCCCATCCGGCCGGTGAAGGGACAGATCCTCCACCTCAAGAGAACACGCGAGTTCGCGCTCCGCAACGTGGTTCGCGCGCCGCGGGCCTACCTCTTGCCCGCGGGACCCGAGTACGTCATCGTGGGCGCCACCCAGGAAGAGGCGGGGTTCGATGTGACCCCGACGGCCGGGGGCATGAAGGACATTCTCGCGCACGCGTGGGAAGCGGTGCCGTCGATCTACGACTTGCCTTTCAAAGCCGTCGAAGTGGGGCTTCGTCCGGCGACGCGCGACCACCGGCCGGTGATCGGCGAGACGCGCGTGCGCGGGCTGGTCATGGCCACCGGGCACTTTCGCCACGGCATTCTGCTCGCGCCGGCGACGGCGGATGCGGTGTGCGCCGGAATCGTGAACGGACGATTCGGGAGCGAGGTGGCGGCGTTCTCGCCGTCGAGGTTCAACAAGGTATGATTCACGTCACCGTCAATGGACAGCGCGAAAACATCGCGCGCGACACGATCCTCGCGGAGATGCTCCGCCGCCTCGGCGTTCTCGAGAATGCCCCCGGTGTCGCGGTGGCGGTGAACGATACCGTCGTGCCGCGGAGCGGCTGGACGACACGGCGCATGCAGGAGGGCGATGTGGTCGAGATCATCCGCGCGGTACAGGGAGGATAGAGGAATGACTGCAAACGACGCGCTCGTCATCGCGGGCCGCGAGTTCCGCTCGCGCCTCATCGTCGGCACCTCGCGCTACCCGGATCCGGCCACGATGCTCGCCGCCCTCGAGGCGACGGGCACGGGCATGGTTACGGTCGCGATCCGGCGCGTGAATCTCGAGGACGGCTCCAAGGAGAGCCTGCTCTCGATGCTGCGCGGCCGCTACGCGATTCTCCCCAACACGGCCGGGTGCTACACCGCGAAGGAAGCGGTGCTCACCGCCAAGCTCGCGCGGGAGGCGCTGGACACAAACTGGATCAAGCTCGAAGTCATCGGGGATGAGGACACCCTCTTCCCCGACGTGCCCGAGCTCTTGAAAGCCGCGGAAGAGCTTCTCGCCGACGGCTTCGTCGTGCTTCCCTACTGCAACGACGACCCGATCACCTGCCGCAAGCTCGCCGACATGGGGTGCGCGGCGGTGATGCCGCTGGGCGCGCCGATCGGGTCCGGGATGGGCATCCGCAATCCGTACAATCTGCGCATTATTCGCGAACAGTGCTCGGTTCCGTTGATCGTCGACGCCGGCGTCGGCACCGCCTCGGACGTCGCCGTGGCCATGGAAATGGGGTTCGACGGCGTGCTCATGAATTCCGCGATCGCCCAGGCGCAGCGCCCGGTCGACATGGCGCACGCGATGCGGTTGGCGGTCGAGGCTGGCCGACTCGCGTTTCGCGCCGGCCGCATCCCGAAGCGGCTCTACGCGCGCGCGTCGAGCCCGGTCGAAGGGATGATCGGAGACGACCAACCGTGACGACGACCTCGCCAAACGGCTCATGATCGATTTTCGCCTTTATCTCGTCACGGACCGCACCCGCTGCGCGCCGAAGTCGCTCGCGTCAGTCGTGCACGACGCTTGTTTCATCGGGGTGCGCGCCGTCCAGCTGCGGGAGAAGGACTTCACCGAGGGCGACCTGGTCGCGTGCGCCACGCGGCTCCTCGACGTCATGCGTCCGAAAGGCGCGAAGCTCCTTGTCAATGTTTCGGACTATGTCGACGACGACACCGCGGCGCTGCTGGCCGGGAGTCCGGGCGTCGATGGCTTCCACGTTCCCGACGACCCGGAGCTGCTCGACCACATCCGGCGCAAGTTTCCGAAGCTCCTGATCGGCGCCAGCACACACTCCGCCGACGGCGTTCGTGCGGCAGGAGCGGCGGGCGCCGACTTCGTCACCTTCGGTCCGGTGTTCAAGACGCCCTCCAAGAGCCACGGGAAGTCCCACGGGCTCGATGGCCTCGCCGCCGCGTGCGCCGGTGCCGGGGTACCCGTGTTCGCGATCGGGGGCGTCACCGCCGACCGCGCGAAAGATTGCCTCGACGCCGGCGCTCACGGTGTCGCCGTGATCGGCGCGGTCATGGGAGCATCCAGCGTACGCACGGCCGTGCGCGAATTCGCCGACGCGATGGGATCGTTATGAACGAGCGCGAACGCGTCGGCCGTCTCCACGTGATCACCGACGTGACCGTGCAGTCGCGCTTTGCCCACGAAGAACTCGCCGAGATGGCGTGCGCGGGCGGCGCGGACGTGATCCAGCTGCGCGACAAGCAGCTCGGCATCGAAGCGTTCACCGCCGTCGCGCGGCGGGTCCGCGAGATCTGCGCGCGTCACGAGGTCACTTTCATCGTGAATGACCGCGTCGAGGCGGCGAGAGAGATCGGGGCCGACGGCGTGCACCTCGGCCGCGCCGACGCGTCGATTTCAGAAGTGCGAGCGATACTGGGGGCCGATACGATCATCGGCGCCAGCACGGGGTCGGTCGGGGATGCGCTGGCCGCCGGGAACAACGGGGCTGACTACGTCGGCTTCGGGCACATTTTCCCGACGACGTCGAAGGTAAAGAGCACGCCGCCGGTCGGAGTCGGAGGACTCGTCGATCTATGCTCGTACGTCAACGTCCCGGTGATCGCGATCGGCGGAATCACCGCGGAGAATGCGCTCGAAGTGCTGCGCGCCGGCGCGCACGGCATCGCGGTGATCGCCGCGGTGTGCACCGCAAGCGATCCGCGCGCCGCGACGGCGCGACTGCGAGAGGCCGTGGACAGCAGCCGATAGCACCGCGGAAACGAAGCGCGGCCGACGATATGTCGGGCGAAGCGCGATCTCGCGAGTCGCGCGTACTAACTTGTGCGCGCGAGCGGTGAGCGCGGAGTCCGATATATCGACGGCCGCAGTTAGCCTAGAAGAATACCGCTATCCACACCGTGTCTTCGTCCGGCGCCGTCCATTCGACGCGATGCCGCGCGTGCGGCGGAATCGTCACGTGATCGCCCGGTCGTAGTTCGAGCAGAGCGTCGTCGGTTTCAAGGCGCAGCCGCGCCCACCCCTGGACCACCACCACCCACTCCGTCTCCTCCTGGTCGTACCAGAACCCCGGCGGCGACGCGTGCCCGCGCGAGACGATGCGCTCGATACGAGTGCTCGCGCCGCGCGCGAGCACGTCGTTCAATTCTCCGTGAAGCTCGGGAGGAATCCCGTCGAACAGGTGGGTCGCGCGGATCGCCACGGCCGTCACCGCAGCAGGTTCAGCCGTTCGGCGAATTCCCCGCCGAACATCTCCTCGAGGAGATGGCCCCCGCCGGGCACGACCTCGAGGTAGGTCTCGACGCCCAGACGCTGCAGGTGCGCGTGCGCCACCAGCGTCTCCTGATGCCAGAACGGATCCTGATCGCCGACGATGAAGGTCACCTTGACGCCCTTGAGTTTCTCGAGGTCCGCGTCCTTGTCGGTGAGCGGATACCCCGGCAGCGCCCACAGGCTGGCCACGCGCTCCGGGTTCGCCATTACGATCGCGAAGGCGGATCCCGCGGTGGGGCCGTAGCACGCGACGTGCACCTTGCCGTTCGCGAGCTTGTAGCGCCGCGCGACTTCGTCGAACAGCTGTGTCGTCGAACCGATCGGGTCCTCGAAGAGAAACGACGGACTCTCGACCGTAATCCACCCGCGCTGCGACGTGTCCTCGCCCCAGAACAGACCGCCCCAGTTGTCCGGGATCTTCTTGCCCACCCCCGGCGCGACCAGCACCGGGCACGGCTGCCTCGGATCGAATCCCACCGGGAGGTCGACCGAATACGGCAGCTCGCTCCCGTCCTTGAGTTTGAGTGTGAAGTAGTTGCGCTCTCCGGGCAGCACGAAGCGGGGATCGCCGTGGAGGGAGACGAGGTCCGCGTCCTTCGACATCAGGTCACGGTCCGCGAAGCCGGCTCGCTTCGCGCCCATCAGCGCTCGCAACGCGTCGTCCTTGTCTCCTTTCAGGGCATAGGCGCACGCGAGGTTATAGAACGCGCTCGCGCGCACCGCCGCGTAGTTCGCCGCGCGATGGCCCGCGTCGATTGCACCGTCAAGGTCACCCGCGGCGTGCTTCGCGCGCGCGAGCACGAACCAGGCGCGCGGGTTGTCGGGCTCGCTCTTCACCGCCTGCTCAGCGGCGGCCACGGCCTGCTTCGGCTGGTTCGCGTCGAGCAGCTCCTCCGCCTCGACGATGGGAGACTTCGGCGCCGGGGCCGGCTGCTCATTCAAGGCCGGCTTTGCCGGCGGTGTGGACGGCGGCGTTTGCGCGGCGCTCGTCGCGGCCAGCGCCACCAACGCGGCCACGGCACTCCCGACGAGTCCACCGAATTGACCGGCGGCGCTCGACCTCATCGCGCGACGTCCACCGGCTCTTCCACCGTCACCCGGGTGAGGACCGAGTTGGCAATGAAGCACTCGTGGTGGGAGTGGTCGTGCAGCTCGGCCAGCACCGTTGCGTCCGGCCGCTGACCCGGCGCAAACGTGATCCGCGGGCGAAGGATCACGCGGGTGATCGCGAGCCGCTTGTGTTCGTTGGGTTCGAGAAACCCGACCGCGTCGTCGTCGTAGCGCTCCACCACGACGCCCTTGCGCGCGCAGATGGCCAGGAACGTGAGCATGTGACAGCTCGAGAGCGCCGCGACCAGCGCCTCCTCCGGGTCGACGCACTCGAGGCTGCCCAGAAACTTCGGGGCGGCGGAGGCGTGCACCACCGCGCCGTTCTTGAACGTCCACGTGTGCTCGCGATTGTAGGCCTTGTAGTCGAACGATTCGGTCTGTCTGGCCCAGGCGATCCGGGCGCGGTGTTCCGACATGATGGTTCCCTTCTAACGCGGCCAGGTTGACTGTGCGCTTCCCTTGGACGCAGCCTCGTCGGCAGGGGTTACCGCCGTGGTCCGGCCGCCCCGGCGGGTTCGGTCGAGCGCGCCCTGAATCGCGAGAAACTCTCCGATGTTGTCCATGGTCACGATGCCGACCAGGCGTCCTTGAAACGACACCGGCGCCGTGTTGCAGCGGCACTCCGTCAGGCGGCGAAACGCGGTGTCGAGCATCTCGGACGCCTGCACCACCTGAAAGTCGCGCTCCATCGCGTCGGAGACGCGCACCGACGAGCCGCCGCGCGCCAGCGTCCGCAGCATCTCGCTCTGGCGGAGCACTCCCACCACGCGGCCTTCTTCCACCACCGGGAAGTCGCGCTGCGTGCCCGCCAACGTGAGCTTGACCGCATCATCGAGCGTGTCGGACGGGGTCAAGGTGTGGAACTCCGTCACCATGGCGCGGCTCACCGGTATCCCCGACAGCGAGTACTTCATCTGCACCATGCTCGCTTCCTGGGCGGCGCCGATCCACACGAACAGCGCGATGAAGATCAGCATCGGGTTCACGAACAGACCCACGAAGCCGAACAGCAGCGCCATCGACTGGCCGACGACGGCGGCGAGGTGGGTCGCGCGCGTGTATTCCATCCGCGTGGCCAGCAGAGCGCGCAGCACACGGCCGCCGTCCATGGGAAATGCCGGCAGCAGGTTGAACGCCACCAGGAACAGGTTCACGAAGATGACGCGGCTCAAGAACGACCCGCCCGCCAATCCCATCTGGTCGAACGACGGCACCGTCGAAACGAGCTGCGACACCACGAACAGAGTCGCCGCAATCAGGACGTTCACGGCCGGGCCCGCGAGCGCGACCCAGAGCTCCTGGCGCGGATCGTCGGGCATGCGATCGAGCCGCGCGACGCCTCCGATGGGCAGCAGCGTGATGTCGCGCGTCGAGATGCCGTACTTGCGCGCGGTGAGGGCGTGACCCAGCTCGTGCAGCACCACGCACGCGAAGATCGTGACGATGAAGAGCACGCCCTCGAGAGCCGCGTGCAGACTGTGTCCGTCCCGCCAGTTCAAGACGCCCACCCACACGAGCAGCAACAGGAACGTGAGGTGGATGTAGACCGGGATCCCGAACAACTTGCCGATTCGAATCGACCATTTCATGACACTATCAATATACAACCTGGCGCGGCCCCGGTCGATTGCCGAGTGTATGGTAGACTCCGCGTCATGTATTTCATCGGGGAGTCAACGTGAAGCAGGCGCTGACCATCGCCGGCTCCGATTCCAGCGGCGGCGCGGGCATCCAGGCCGACCTGAAGGCGTTCCACGCCCACGGCGTGTTCGGCGCGTCGGTGGTGACGGCGGTGACGGCGCAGAACACCCTCGAGGTCCGGTCCTCCTTCGACGTCCCGCCCGAGGTCGTCCGGGACCAGCTCGAAGCCGTGCTCGACGACCTCGAAATCGCCGCCGCCAAGACCGGCATGCTCTCCTCGGCCGCCATCGTGGAGACGGTGGCGGACGTGCTGGGCGAGAGAGGCCTCAAGAACCTCGTCGTCGACCCGGTGATGGTGTCGAAGAGCGGATTTCGCCTGCTCCGCGACGACGCCATCGACGCGCTCTCGACCCGGCTGATCCCGATGGCGCGGGTCGTGACGCCGAATCTCTACGAGGCGTCGCTGCTGGCCGGATTCGAGATCGCGTCGGTCGACGACATGAGGCGGGCGGCCGAGCGAATTGCGGCGTTGGGTCCACGGGCGGTGGTCGTGAAGGGCGGTCACGCCGCCTTCGCGCTCGCGATCGACGTCCTGTGGTCCGCCGAAACCGGCGTCGAAGAGCTGCACCCGGACGGCCCGGTTCGCGAGCGGAGCGTCCACGGGACCGGCTGCACGTTCTCCGCGGCGATCACGGCGCGTCTGGCACTGGGCGAAGACACACGCACCGCGGTGACTGCAGCGAAGCGCTACATCACCCGCGTCATCGCGCGCGCGCCTGCGATCGGACACGGCCACCCGCCCGGGGCTCACTTCTATTTTCTGGAATCGGACGAGTGGGAGACTCGATAGTGTTGGGAGCACCATGGGGCGGTGTGCACTCCCTCCGCCGCCGTCCTCCCGCGCACAATTGTTGGAATGCGCGACTGCGGATTGGCGTCCGAGGGAGTGCGCACGGCCCCGCCTGCAGATGGCCGACGCCAGCGCTACTCGAGGGAGGCCTTGAGCGCCGCGCGCGCGAGCAGGCGGGTCGAGTCCAAAACTGGAAGCGGTGAGTTCTCTTCGGTAATGATGAGCGGCACTTCCGTGCAGCCCAGCACCACCGCGTCGCAGCCCTGGCCCCGCATCTCGCTGATGAGTCCGGTGAAATAGGCGCGGGACTCCGCGGTGAACTGCGCCGCCACCAGCTCGTCGAAGATGATCCGGTTGATTAGCTTGCGGTCCTTCTCGCCCGGAAGCACGAGCTCGACGCCGAACTCGTCGAGCTTCTCTTTGTAGAACGTGCCCTCCACCGTGTAAGCCGTCCCGATCAGGCCCACACGCTTGAAGTGACGGTGCCCCGCTTCGCGCGCGACCTCTCCTGCGATGTGCAGCCAGGGCAGCTTCGCCTGCTTCGCCACCTGGTCGAACACGCGGTGGATGGTGTTGTCCGGGCAGATGACGAGCTCCGCCCCGGCCTTGGCCAGCTTGGCTTCGGAAGAGAGCATCAGCGCCGCCACCCCGTCCCATCTCCCCGCCTCGATCAGGCGAACGTAGTCGCTGAAAGGGTGCGTGTGCATGCTCACCTCGGGGTGCGCGTGCTTCTTCCCCATCAGCTCCGGGGCCTCGGTGCACACGGTGGTGTAGCAAAGCGCGGCGCCCTCCGCGCTGCACGCCACGATCCCGATGTGCCTGGCCACGCGCGAATCCGCCTCTAGTGAGACTCGCAGACGCCGCTGCAATACTGCTGGTAGACGCCGTCCAGGAAATGCCACAGCGCGCGGGCGGCCTCGTCGGCTGCCGCGACGGCGCGGTCCTGTTCCGCTTCCGAGCGGCAGTGCTCGGCCAGCAGGTCGCGCTCGACCTGGCTGTGGACGATGTCAGCGTCCTCGTGCACCGTGAAGAACTCCACCGAGCGGGCGTCGTCGAGCGCGTAGAACCGCGCGAGCCCCTCGCGCTTGGTGCGCGCCACCATCGGGACCTGCGACTCGTAGGCGTACAGGGCGGCGAGGCCGTCGCGAAAGTCCTCGCTGCGCGTCAGACGCACCATGGTCGCCACCGACTCCCCGGTTTGCGGGAGCAGCTCGGCGTTGCGCACGGCATCGCGCGCCACGCCGAGGCCGTCGGCAAATCGCATCCACAGCTCGGGATGGTTGTTCTCGCCGGCGTCCTCGTCGGTCAGGTTCTCGAGCAGGAGCTGCCGCACGCGGATATCGTCGCACGCGGCGTGCGCCGCGCTGACGTAGCGCGGGAAATAGCGGACGTGCGCGTAATACTGCTTCGCGTACTCGCACAGCGTCTCTCTCGACAGCGCGCCCGCGTTCCACTGCTGGTAGAAGGGATGCGAAAGGAGCGCATGGCGGGCGATCGTCTCGTCGAGCCGCTTCAGGAAATCGGCACCGTGCACCTTGGGGACCTCCGTGTCCTGGCAATTGGTGAGTCTCACCCGCCGGGCGGCGGGCAAATGGTCGTTCGAACCACCTACTCTACCCGCGCGCGAACGAGAATTCAACCTCGATCCGGCAGGAGCGGGTGGCGCCGAAGCGGGGCCCGCGCGAGGCAGGGTGGCGAGGCGACAGGACCCGCGTGCTTAGGGAAATGGTTTGACACTCCTGCGCAACCACAAAATACTGCCCTCCGGCACTGTCCGAGGCGTGCCGGACCATGAACCCGCCATTTCACGACACCATTCCCCGCCAGTTCCTGGCCTGCGTCCAGGGCTTCAACAAGCCGGACGCGTTCCGCCTCAAGCGGGACGGGCGCTACGTCGACGTGGCGCACGCGTGGATGCTGGAACAGGTGCACGCCGTCGCGTGCGCGATCGGCGCGCTCGGCCTCGCCCGCGGGGACCGGGTCGCACTCCTGTCCGAGAATCGCATCGAGTGGGCGGTGGCCGACCTCGCCCTGCTCTCGGCGGGCTTCGTCAATGTTCCGGTCTACGCGACGCTCCCGCCGTCGCAGGTCGAGTACATCCTTCGGGATTCCGGCGCGCGAGCGCTCTTCGTGTCCTCGCGCGCCCAGCTCGCCAAGATCGGCGAGATCCGCGCGCGACTCCCCCGCCTGGAGCACGTGGTCGCATTCGACGCCGACGCCGCCGGCGACGGCGTGATCGCGTTCGGCACCATGGTCGAAAGCGGGCGCGGGCTGGCAGCGCAATCCGACTACGCAGCCATGGTGGGAGAGATCCGCGCCGGCGACTGGGCGAGCGTCATCTACACCTCGGGCACCACCGGCGAGCCCAAGGGCGCGATTCTGACCCACGCCAACTTCATGGCCAACGTTCGGCAGTGCCTGGAGGTGTTCGAAATCGGCACGGCCGACACGTGCCTTTCGTTCCTGCCGTTGAGCCACGTCTTCGAGCGCACGGCGGGCTTCTACGTGATGATGACCGCCGGCGTGACCATCGCGTATGCAGAGTCGATCGAGGCGGTGCCGCAAAACCTCGCCGAGGTGCGTCCCACGGTCGTGTGCTCGGTGCCGCGGGTCTATGAAAAAATGTACGCGCGCATTCTCGACACGGTGGAACGCGGGCCGGCTCTCAAGAAGCGGTTGTTCCACTGGGCCGTGCACGCGGGACGGCAGTGGGTGGGCGAACACCTGCGCGGCCGCGTCGGCCCGGTCACCGCGGCACGCCGGCGCGTCGCCAACGCGCTGGTGCTCAAGAAGCTGCAGGCACGCGTCGGCGGCCGCCTGCGCTTCTTTGTCTCCGGGAGCGCCCCGCTCGCGCGCGACATCATCGAGTTCTTCTATGCGGCCGGCATCCCCATTCTCGAGGGCTACGGCCTCACCGAAACCTCGCCCGTGCTGACCGTGAATCACTTCGGCGCGTTCAAGTTCGGGACGGTGGGCCGGCCGCTCCCCGACGTGGAGATCCGGATCGCCCCCGACGGCGAGATCCTCGCCCGCGGCCCCAACGTCATGCAGGGATATCTCAACAAGCCCGAGCAGACGGCGGAAGCAATCGTCGACGGATGGTTTCACACCGGCGACATCGGACACCTAGACGCCGACGGTTTCCTGGTCATCACGGACCGCAAGAAGGACCTGATCGCCACCGCGGGCGGCAAGAAGGTGGCGCCCGCAGCCGATCGAAGGGAAGCTCAAGTCCAATCCATTGGTGACGGAAGCGATCCTGGTCGGCAATCGGCGGCCGTTTATCGCGCTGCTCCTGATCCCGAACTTCGACCGCCTCGACGCGTGGGCGCAGGCCGCGGGACTGGCAACCAGCGACCGCCCCGCGCTCCTGACCGCCCCCGCCGTGCGCGACCTCTACCAGCGCGTGGTCGACGGCGTGAATCAGGAGCTGGCGCAGTTCGAGCGCATCAAGTCGTTCGCGCTGCTCGGAAACGAGCTCTCCATCCACGACGGCGACCTCACGCCGACGCTAAAAGTGAGAAGGAAGATCGTGGAGGAGAAGTTCAAGGACGCGATCGACGCGATGTATCGCGCCCCCGCGCCGTAGCACCGGCGCGCCGCTAGAAGCGCCAGCTGAGGCTGGTGTAGACCTGGTCGTAGCCCTCGTTGCGCTCCCCGGAAATATTCCCGTACATTCCCTGCCCGAGGTCGACGTCCACGTCGGCCCCGAACCAGGACGTGCGGCTTGTCCGACGCCGCCGACAGCTTCGACTCCTCGTGTCGCGTCCCGCCGAACAGGTCGAACATCCAGCGCGCCCCGAGCGCGAATCCGCCCGAAACCGAATGCATCCAGCCCAGCGTGCTCTGGTTGTCGTAGCGAGTCGACCGGGCCCGCAGCTGCACATGCGCCGGGGTCAAATGGATCGCCGAGGCCGTCAGGGTGTAGGAGGTGGCGTCGCCGGCGGAGCCGCCGCTGCTCGATCGCGCCGTCGCTCCCAGCCGATAGCGCTGCGCGAAGCCCACTCCGACGCCTCCCCAGACCCCCTGCCGGTAGGAATCGTCGAACTCGGTCTCCGGGCTCACGTAGTCACGATACAGGCGCGCGTCGCGGCGGTGGTCGTAGCCACCGTCGAGGTCGACGCCGTGCGCCAGCCGATAGCGCGCCGAGAGAAACGCGTTGGTCAGCGACGCGGCGGACTCGCCTTCGTTTCGCTTCCACCCGCGGTTGATGTCGACTTCCTGCTGGAACATCACCGAGAGCCGGGGTGTTGCCACCCGGCTCAAGAACGCCACGTACTCGCGGTTGATCTTGCCCTGTTCGTACGAGCCGATCGCGGCCGTCACCAACTCCCAGCGGGTGTGTGCCTGGGGCGCCGACCACCACCTCACGAACGCGCCGTACTCGGTGATGTCGGTCGAGAAACTGTAGTCGAGTGGTGCGGGCTGCGTGCCGCCGAAGACCCCGACGCCGAAACGACGCGCGGTTGCTTCGAACTGGCCGCCGTCGAAGGTGCTGATGCTCGCGAGCGCGGACGAGAACTGTCGCCCGAGCGTCATGCGATAGCGGTCGCGCGGCGAGCGCGCGGTCGCATTCAGCCGATAGACGCGCGCCTCGCCGCTGTCGACCTCGCGCCCGTCGCTCACCGTCTGCAAAGTCCGGCGCGCGCGCACGTCGACCTGGAGGTCGAGCGCAGACCCTCCGACCCGCGTGCCGTCGAGGCGCACGTCGAGCGACGGCTGCGTGACGTCGCCGCCGAAGCCGCTGCGGTCCATGACCCCGAGGTAGCGCACCCCGATTCGCCCCCGCAACCCCATGCGCCGCGGCCACGACTCCGTCGCCTCGGGCGGGGGCGCTTCGGCGGGCATCGTGGACATCACCGCCGCGCGAGCGGTGTCCGCGGCCGCCGCGGAGCGTGGCGCCGCGGTGAATCGAACCGTGTCTCCCACCACGCACGCCGCGGTCGAGGTTTCGATCGCGCACGCCGCCCGCCGCGTGGAGACGTCCGACACGCGCAGCGTCGCGATGACCTGACCCCCGCGCACCACCTCGATGAGCGCTCCCACGTCGAGGCCGTCCTCGCGGCCGGCGTCGATGTAGATGGTCGAACTGGTGAGATAGGTGACGCGGTAGGCGCGCGCGGCGGGCGGCGCGGCGGACGCCGGGGCAGCGATCATCGCCGCCACGATCCCGGCCCACGCCAGGGCCGTAAGCATCTTCATGTGCCGGCGCGCCATTGTCATCGTCAATTGCCCCGGGGATGACAGTTGTAACAAGCCGACGACAGGTACGCGTAGCCGTTTTCGTTCCGATGGTGGCCGTCGGTCTCGGCCTGGTCGTCGTGCGGGTGGCACCCGAAGCACGAGAAGTCGGCGTAGCTCGCCGCGTTGGTGTGACAGGTGCTGCACGCGTTCCAGTTGCTGTGCCTCCCGCTCGCGATCGGGAAGAACGTCGAGTGGTCGAAGGTGGCGCCGCTCCACCGGGTCGTGTTGTGACACGCAAGGCAATCGGTGGTGAAGTTCGCCGCCGCGTGGTTCGGGTCGCTCGTCCCGTCGTAGTCGTTCTGGTGGCACGACACACACGCCCCCGAGAGTCCGGTGTAGGTGCCGCCGACGTGGCAGTCGGCGCACGGGAGCGGGACGTGGGCGCCGGTGAGGGCGAACCCCGTCGTCGCGTGATCGAAATGCGCGTCTCCCCACCGCGAGGTGTTGTGACACTGCTCACAGGTCGTCGGGAAGCCGGAGGCCGCATGGGTCGGGTCGCTAGTCCCGTCGTAGTCGCTCTGGTGGCACGACACGCACGCGCTCGAGAGCCCGGTGTAGGTGCCGCCGACGTGGCAGTCGGCGCACGGCAGCGTCGCGTGCGCTCCCGTCAGCGGGAACGCGGTGAGCGCGTGGTCGAAATGGGCGTGCGACCACGCCAGCTGGTCGTGGCACAGCTGGCAGTCCTGGCTGAATCCGCCCGCCTCGTGGTCGGGCTGGACCGTCGCCTGGTAGTCGTCCATGTGGCACGACACGCACTCGGACGCCGTGTTGACGTAGCTCAAGTCGCCCGGCGACGTGAGCCGGTGGCACATTTCGCAGTCCAGCGTCGTGTGCGCGCCCGCCAGTGGGAATCGGGTCAGGCGATGCAGCCGGATCTGATCGTTCCGGTCGACGAAACTGCGCGTGCCGTGGCAGCGCGAACAATCCGTGCCCAGCTCGCCGTTGTGAACGTCGGCGTGGCAGTCCACGCACGCCGTCGAGACCCCGCCGAAGTCGAGACTCTTGTGACACTGCATGCAATCCACCGACGCGTGCGCCCCACCCAGCGGGAGGAACTTGTCGTGGTCGAACTTCTTGCTGATCCGGGCCGGCTTCCAGCCCGACGCCCGGTGGCAGAGCGAGCAATCCTCGCGGTAGTCGCCGTGGGGGTTGGCCACCTTCGGCGCCTGGTCGGCCGCGCGCGCCGCCGCCGGCCCCATCACCACCTGCCCGAGCAGGCTGGGCAGCAGCGCCGCCACGGTCATCGCGATACCGAGGGATATCAGGTCTCTTCGAGGTTGCATGGTCGGTCACCTCTCCGGCGCGACGGACTTCCGCCCGTCGCGTCCACTAATTCCTATTCTCCAGCATGCTTCCGTCCGCGTGGCAGCTCTCGCAGCGCGCCGAGATCGGCCGGTAGAGCGCCATGCGCTTCCCGCCTGCCGCCGTCACGATCGGATGACACTTCACGCACGGAACTCGAACGTGCTTGCCGTCCAGCTGGAAGCTCTTCACGCGCGCGTGATCGAAACGGCTCGCGGGAACGAACGCATCCATCCCGTGGCAGCTCTCGCACGCACCCTTGTCCTTGCGCCCGTCGAACTGGATTCCGTGCGGGCTCTCGTGGCAGCCCCGGCACGACCGGTCGTCGATGCGCATGAGCAACTTCACCGACGCCGCGCCTTTCGACGCGGACGCGCGCGCCGGTTCCGCCATGTCCGGGTGGCACGCGAAGCACGGCACCGCGCGGTGCGCCCCCTCCAGCGGGAAGCGGGTCCCGGCGTGCATGGCCGCGTCCACGAGCGACGGCCGGAACGCGTCCATCGAGTGACAGGCGCGGCAGTCGTCCTTGCGCGCCCGCTCCCCACCGGGCGCGAAGCGCCCCTCGTGCGGGTCGCGGTGGCACTCGACGCAGCGCCCGCTCGTGGGGTGCAGCCAGACCCCAGCGGTGCCAAGCGCCGCCGCGACCTGCGCCGGTGTCCCCGCGGGCTTGCGCCCGTGACAGTCCCGGCACGCGACCCGGGCGTGCGCTCCGTCCAGCGGGTATTTCGTCGCCGCGTGTTGCGCGACCGTGAACGTGGCGGGCTTGAACGCGTCCACGCGGTGACACGCGGCGCAGTCAGGCGCCTTGCCGGCGACCACCGTCTGCCCGGCGTGCGCGTCCTGGTGGCATCCCGCGCACGTGGTAAACGGCGGTTTCTTGCCCCATGCGGTCTTCTCGTCGTGGCAGGCCGCGCACTTCACCGTCGCGTGCGCCCCGCGCAGCGGATAGCGCGTGCGGTCGTGGTCGAAGCGTTCGCCCGCGATCAGCTTGAACCCTCCGGTGACGTGACAGCTGCTGCACGTGACGCCGAACGAGCCCCGGTGGGGATCCGCATGACAGACTCCGCACTCGTCGTGCGGCAGCGGCTTGTAGAGCGGGATCACGCGTCCCTTCTCGTCCCTGGCGAGCTGGAGGCGCGCCGCCTCGTGGCAGGCCGCGCACGCCACCGTCGCGTGCTTTCCGGTCAGCGCGAACGCCGTCCTGGCATGGTCGAACCCGCGCGCGGGTTTCCACCCCTGCTCGTCGTGGCAGCGGGTGCAATCGCTTCCCAGCGAACCGCGGTGGACGTCCTCGTGACACCCGCGGCAGTCCGTGCCCAGGCCCACCCAGGGGATTTCCCGATTCTTATTCTTGACCAGTGACTGCATCTCTTTGCTCACATGCACCGACGCATGACATTTCCGGCATTCGATGGCGGCGTGTTTGCCGGCAAGCGGCCAGCCCGCGCGCGCGTGATCGAATTTCTCGGGCGACTTGTCCGGCCAGGCCACCATCGCGAAATCCCGGCCCCCGTGGTCGGGATGGCAGCGCGCGCAATCCTTTCTTCCCTCGCGCCCGTGAAAACCCTTCTGCTTCGACACCAGCGAGGCGATCTCCTCATGGCACGCCAGGCATTTCCGGTCCATCTCGCCCGCGCCCTTGCCGTGGCACTTGACGCACCCTAGATTTCCGTCGAGCGCGGCGTGCGCCTTCGCCAGCGGACCCGGCGACACCTGCGCGCGCGCGTTCGTCATGCCGCCGGCCGCTAGCGCGATCGTGATCGTCACCGCGATCGCCCGCACGCGCGCCGGCGCGCTAGCCAACGGCCGATGCCTCCTGCGGGAGCGGCACGTCCTTCTTCACAATCCGGATGCCGATTCCCTCCAGGAACTTGAACGGCGGATCGCCGCCGATGCGCACCACCACCACGTCGTTGGGGAGCACCTCCTCCCGCCCCTCCACGTCCAGCACGACGCTCCCCTCTCGAATCGACCGCACCTGGCTGTTCAGCGCCACGCGCAGCGTCCCGCACCTAACCGCCTCGTTGAGATTCGTGCGGTTGCGGTCTTTCACGCGCCCGAACTCCGCGCCCCGATAGCTCAGCGTGACCGTGGTCCCACGCTGCCGCGCGAGGCCGACGGCCGATTCCACCGCGCTGTCACCGCCCCCCACCACCAAGAGACGCATGCCGGCGAACGATTCCATGTCCGCAACGTCGTAGATCACCTTGCCCAGCTCCTCGCCCTCCACGCCCAGGCGGCGCGGGCTTCCGCGCCGGCCCATGGCCAGCACGACGCGCCGGCCGCGGAAGACGCCCTCCGAGGTCTCGACCAGCAGCAGCTGGCCGCGACGTTCGATGTTGGACACGCGGTGCTGGGTCTTCACCTCGAGCCCGGTCTTCGCGATGATTCGCTCCCACGCCTGCAGGAGATGTTCCTTCGACGAGTCCGACACCCAGAGGTTGCCGTACAGCGGAACCCGCACCGGTTCCGCGAGCAGGAACTTCGCGCGCGGGTACTTGCGGATGGTGTCTGCGAGAGAGCCCTGCTCGAGCACGAGATAGCGCAGCCCGCAGCGCAACGCCTCGAGGCCCGCGCTCAACCCGGCCGGGCCGCTGCCCACGATGATCACGTCGTACGCGTCCCGGTCGCCGTCGCCCCGCGGCTCGCCGGGGGGCAGGTCGTGCGCCACGTGCTCGATCGCCACCTTGGCCTCGTTGATCGCGTTCTTGATGAGACCGCGTCCGCCGAGCTCGCCGACGATGTACACACCGCGCAGATTGCTCTCGAAGTCCGAGTCGAGGTCCGGCACTTCGACCCGGTGTACGGCGGAGCCGGTCGCGAGGACGATCCCGCCGACCGGGCACGCTTCGACGCACTTGCCGTGTCCGGTGCAGAGCGCCGTGTTGACGGTCGCGAGTTTTCCGACCATCTGGATGGCCCCGGTTTCGGGGCAGACTGGAACGCACGCTCCGCACCCGACGCACTGATCCGCGCGCACCACCGCGTGCGGCTTGCCGCCGGCGCTGCCGCTGTCCGCGCCCTCGACCACGGTCGGGGCGCTCACGACTTCGTAGAGCTGCATCGGCACGTCGCAGCGCGGGCAACGCGCCGCTCCCGGCGGCACGGCCGCATGGCAGCGCGGACAGGCAGTCGCCTTTTCGGTGGTGGTCTGGCTCATGTGACGATAGACGAAATAGCCCGTCAGCACGATCAATCCAAGCGTGGTGAGCAGCATCGTCATGACAGCTCCACTAGAACCACGTCGCGCCGACGGTGACGACGACCACGACGTGGATCGTGACCGCGATGAAGGCGGTGATCGCCACCGGCCGGTGGGCAGCGTGCCAGTGACGGAAGATCGAGTGGGTGGCGTTCAGGAGGCGCGTCTGCTGGTTCAGCGCCATTTCCCGGCGCGCGAGCGCCATGATCGCCCGCACGTGCTTTGCGTCGACGGTCCGCCCCGCGGCGAGCCGCGCGCGCAGCCGGCGTGCCGCCCGCGCACGCGCGATGTCGTCGCGAACCATCAACACGAACGCGCGCCCGATTCCCACGTTCGGAGGAACGGATTCCACGTTGAGAATCTCCTGCACGTCGAGAACCGACAACCCGGACGCGTCCGCGATCTCGCCCAGCAGCGCGCGCTGGTGCGCGGCCACTTCGCCCAGCCCGAGCTCGACGCCGCCGCGGCTGCGCGGAATACGCACGTAGAGGTATCGTCCGACCACGCCGCTCGCGCACACGATGAGCATCGCGAAGTAGCCGAGACCGATCACGCCGCCGAAACGGAAGCTCGCGTGGATGGCGCCGACGAGTGGAAGCACCAGCCCCACACCGATGTGCACGTTGAGCCACCGCGGCACCGGGCCGACCCACTCGGGGGCGCGCCGGAGCTTCTTGCGCAGCGGAAAGAGCCACATGAAGAGAAACCCGAGAAACGTTACGACCCCGGCGGCCTGGCCGATGTATCCGGAGGGCCTAAACCAGGGATGCAGGGCGTGGCGAAGCTGCTCCCCGCGCGGGAGGACATAGTAGGGTGCTCCGATGGCGGCAACGATCAGCAGGAGGACAACGGGAACAAGCACCATCCGGCCCGGGCTCGCGGTGCGCGAACTCGCAGCGGGTTTGGCGGTTACGGGCTTGGGCTTGGTCGCTGTCTGGGGCACGCTCGAACCAACCTGGGTGCGGCCGGGTTAGAAGAATCCCCAGCAACTACTGGGACAAACCACACCAGGGGAAGGCAACGCAAGTGCCATGCCGCTAGCGGGTTAGACGCGGCACGCCTCAATATTCCACAGCTGGCCTTCGAGCGCAACAAGAGTCTATCCGCAGGTGCCGGCCGGATTGCGTTGTGCGGGCGAAAACTGTGGCAGAATGGCTCGGCTGAGCCCGCGCGCCTAGACGAGGTACTTTTCCCGAATCACGCCCACGTGGTGACGCTCGTGCCCCGCGATGATGTGCGGGATCGCGCGCACGGTGATGGCATGTCCGGACGCGACCCCGGTCCGGCCCCACGCCGCCTCGTCGAACGCCTCGAACATCAGCGCGTTCGCGTGGCGCAGGTGCCGGTACTGTTCCATCAACGCGGACCACGATTGGGCCGCGAAGTTGCCGGCCGCGATGAAGTCGTCCTGCTCCACCCCCGGGAGCGGCTGACCGAGGGCGCGCGCGAAGTGGAGCGCGCGGGAGGTGAACACCCATTCCATATCGACCACGTGGCCGAGAACTTCCTTGAGTGTCCATTTTCCCGGGGCGTAACGGTACTCGATGCGGTCGTTGGGGATCAGCTGGAGAAACGCGCTCGTCGACACCAACTGATCGCGCAGGATCGCGACAATGTCACCGTCGGGGACGAGACTTACATAGCGGTCGTAGTATTCATAGTATTCGCTGCGGTCCGGGCGCCGTCGGGTCGTGGCTGGATGCGGCATGGGTCCTCCTTCACGTCGGGCCGGTGTTCACGTACGAGAAAATAGGGTAAAATACCGGCATGTGCAGAAACATCCGTCCCCTTTTCAACTTCGAACCGCCCGCGACCGAAGACGAGATCCGCGCCGCGTCGCTCCAGTTCGTGCGCAAGATCAGCGGGTGTCACAAGCCCGCGCACGCCAACGAAGAGGCCTTCCACCGCGCGGTGGAAGACGTCGCCGCCGTCGCGCAGAAACTGATCGGATCGCTCGTGACGGTGGCGCCTCCGCGCAGCCGCGACGTGGAAGCGGCGAAGGCGCGGGCGCGCGCCGCGGAGCGCTTCGGAAGGAAACCGGGCGAGGCGTGACGCGTCGGCCTACGCGCCCGCCGGTCCTTTCATGATTGCTTCGAAGCGGCGGCTCATTTCCGCCTCGGAAACGTCCTCCTTGTGGGTGGCGATCGTCCACACGTGTCCGAAGGGGTCCTGCAGCGTCGCCGACCGGTCGCCGTAGAACTGGTCTTCGAGCGGGCGCGACACGCTCGCGCCGGCAGCGATCGCCTGCTTGAAGCGCGCGTCGACGTCGTCGACGTAGAGCAGGATGCTTATCGCCGTGCCGCCCAGCGATTGCGGTCCCACGAATCCCATGTCGGGCATCTCGTCGGCGAGCATCACGAACGAATTCCCGAACTTCAGCTCCGCGTGCATCACCTTCCCGCCGGGCCCGTCCATGCGCGTGCGCGGCTCGGCACCGAACGCCTTCTGATAGAAATCGATCGCGCTCGCCGCGTCGCGGACGATCAAGTACGGTGTGACGGAGTGGTATCCGTCGGGAATGGGCTTCACGGCCATGGCAGGTTCCTTTCCGCCGGCGCCCGGCGCGCGCGACGACCGGAGTGTATCACGTTTCCAACCAGTGCTCTCGCTAGCGCGACTTGACGACCTCGACCTCCACAGGCTCCATCATCGGGACCACGCGCCCGTCGGCGTCGACAAACCCCGCCGTCACCCGGTAGGTCCCCGGCGCCAGGTTCTCCGCGCCGAAGTAATGGTCGCGCCCGCTCCAGTTGCGCATGATCATGCGCAGCTCGCCGGGTTCGAGGCGCAGCTCGGTCTTCTCGGGAAGGCATTCGCGCACCGGCCCCACACGCTGCCCGTCCAGCGTCGTGACCTCGTAGTCCCATACGCAGGAGGTGGGACAGTCGCGCTGGAATTTCTTCTCCCCCTCGTTGAACAGGCTCGCCTCGAGGGCGACGCGCTCGCCGACCGCAAAACGCGCCGGCGTGATCGTGATGAGAAACTTGAGTCCCTCCGGGGCGGCTACCACCGTTTCGCCCGACGGCGCAACTTCGCCGGGCCCGCGTTTCCCGCGGGCCGCACACCCGTCCAGCGCGGCGATGGCCGCCGCCAGCAAGAGAAATTGCAGGGCATGCCGGAGTTTCATGGCATCCATACCAGCGCCACGCGCGCGGCGGCCTTTTCGTCCTGTATGCCGTAGAGGTCCTCGAACACGGGCAACTGGATCTGGCCGCGCAGATGCACTACGGGGGCGATCCGCCAGCGCAGGCCGGGCGAGAAGTACACGACCGTCCCCCCGCTGTTGGGGTCGGAGACGCCCTCGTGGGTGTCGTAGTCGGCCCAGCGTCCGTTGATCTCTCCGATGGCGTCGACCGGGCCTGTCACCGTCCGCTGCGCGCCGAAGTTGAATCGGAACACGTCGCCGAATTGAAACTCCTGCGCGTTGGTGTCGTTCCACTGGTAGCTGGCTCCTGCGAACAACGGCACGCCGGCGGCGAGTGTCGCCTGCAATCCTCCGATGGCCGACCACGCGCCCGTGCCGGGCTGCAGGTGCGGATCAATCGCGCCGAGCTCGTCGGGCACCTGGGAATCTCCGGTCGGTGCCCGGATGTCCGCCGTCGCATGGAGCGCCAGCCGCGCGGCCCACACCTCCGCGAGCATGGCCACCGCCGTCACATCGAGATCACCAATGCCCTCGACGCTGCCCGTCACTCCCTCCAGCGTCTGCTCCTTGAACACGTACGGCAGGGACGCCATGAACGTCACCCGCTGCGCGAGCCCGTACTGCGCCGTGAACCGGACGTCGTTCTCGACCCGCGACACCATCGCGACCGTCGTCGCCGCCTGTCCGGGATGGACGTGGGGGGCGGATTCGTTGCTCATGTTCAGGTAATCGACCGACACCAGCACACGGTGCATGGCCAGCAGTCGCGCGTCGTTGATAAAGAACGTGGCGTCCCCGCACGGGCAGTTCGAACAGCCCGCCCGGGCTGGACCTGCGTGCAGGAGGGCTGACAACGTGGCCGTCGCGACCATCGTATTCCAGTCGAAGAAATGCGGGAAAGAGCGCATGGGAGAATCCGCGAAGGGTAGCACAGGGCCGTCCGTCGGGCAATTTCTGGGCGCGTCCGCGCGGGCGGTTACGCGGACTGCTTCGCGCTCACCTGCGAGGCGAAGACCGCTTCGGTCCGATCGAGCATCCGCTTGAGTGTAAATTGCTCGAGAACTACTTCCCGTCCCCGCCGACCCATCGCGGCGCCCCGCGAGGGATCCAGCAGGATCGCCGTGATCGCGTCGGCCAGCTGATCGGGCCGATGGACGTCGACGAGCCGCCCCGTCTCCCCGTCCCGAACGATCTCGGGGATGCTGCTCACGTTCGTGGCCACGACCGGCTTGCCGGCGGCCATCGCCTCGACCAGGACGTAACCGAACCCTTCTACGATCGACGGCAGCACCAGCACGTCGACGGCTTTCATCACGGATGGAACGTCGCGACGGAAGCCTGCGATCACGACGCTTCGCTCCAGGCGCAGCTCGCGCGTCTTCGTCTTCAGAAACTCGAGGAGAGCCCCTTCGCCGACAAAAAGGAATCTCGCGCCGGGCACACGCTCCAGCACCCGCGGCATGCACGCCACGATATCGGGGATGCCCTTGCGCTCGATGATCTGGCCGACGAACCCGGCCACCGGCGCGTCCACCGGAATCCCCAGCTCACGACGGAGCGCCGCGCCTTCTTCGGGGCGATCGAGATACGGAGCAGGGTCGATTCCCTTGTAGACCACCTCGACGCGGTCGGCGCTGAGCCACGGCGCGCTGCCAAGGAGAGTTCGTTTGGTGGCCTCCGAGTTCGCGAGCACGCGGTCGGCGAGAATATTGTACGTGAACCGGTAGCGCAGCTTGTTCTTGAGCGGATAGTCCACTTCGCGCGACGGAACCACCGCCACGTTGCCGGCGAACCTCGCCGCCAGCCCGCCGAAGCGCAGTTCCTTGTCCATGTTCGTGCACACGAGCTGAATGCGGCGCCGGCGGATGAGCCGGAGCACGTTGCCCACCACCAGCGGGTCGAAATCGCTCCGCATCGACATCGTGACCACGTCCAAGCGCTCGGCGCGGGCCCGCTCGGCGAGGATGGTGCCGGGGCGGCAGACCAGCGCCACCTCGTGACCACGGCATTCGAGGCCGTGCATCACGTCCATGAGCCAGACTTCGGCGCCACCCCACATCTGGATGGAATTGATGAAGAGAATTCGCACGCGAGGAGGATCGATGCGGCGAGCTGCTCGGCGAAGGAACCTCTGCTAAGAGAAAACCGGAGCGCCCGCATTCGGGCACTCCGGTCGTCCTCGACGTTACAAACTCAGTACGTCGCGCCGGCGTCGACTCGGATGATATCGAATCCGTCGGTCGTGGCGTCGTTGATAAAGTCCTTCTCGTAGCCGATGCGCAGGAAGAACGACGGGTTCACTTCCAGACGCAACCCGGCGCCCACCGCGTACGACGCCTCGTCGGTGCCATAGGTGCTTGCGTACGTGTCGCAGACGTAGCCCCACCACGGATCCCACCAGCACCCGGTCTGGTAGCTGGCGGCGATGTTGGTGTCGATCATCGTCCAACCGAGCATGCCGTTGACGTACGGCGTAAAGCGCTTGGGCAGGATGTTCCATTCCGCCGTCAGCGCAAACGTACCCGTATCCAGCCAGCTGCCGTAATAGGCGAGGACGGTGGGATCCGTCGCGTCGACGACAGTGGCGTTGTAACTGATCGAGCGCCAACTCATCAGCATGCCGATGTTGAAGCGCTCGTTTGCGTTGTAGCCGAACCCGAAGCCCCAGCCCAGGTCGTCGTCGAGCGAAAGGCTGGCGCCATGCTCCCCTTCGTAAACGTGCGAATCGGTGTAGCGCGTCTGGATACTGAAATCCCAGTGGCGTGCCCGACCCGTATAGGTGTTTTCCGCCTGCGCGGTGCCTGTCAGGGCCATGACGAACGCCGCAGCGGCCATAAAGCGATACCTCATCCAGCGACCTCCTGCTTTTCTACTTCTCGACGCGCGGACCACCATGACCGAGCGTGTTCGAATCCGGGGAGGTTACCACACCCGGCCACTCGCGTCGCGCAGATTTCGCCTACTTGCTGACCTCCGCGAGAAAATCCAGCGCGGTCGCCCACGAGCGCCTGTCCGCCTTCGCGTTGTAGGCGAGCGGCGGCATGCCGTACTTGTCCGCACCCGGATTCGTGAAGCTGTGCTTCGCGTTTGCGTACGCGATGAACTCCCAGTCCGCGCCCGCGGCCGCCAGGTTCTTCTGGAAGGTCTGGACCTGGTCCGCCGACACAAAACTATCGGCCGCGCCGTTGCAGGCCAGGATGCTCGCGACGATCTTCCCCGCCGGCGCCTCCTGGGGAAGGTTCCCGTGAAAGCTCACCACGCCGTCCAGGTCCGTGCCCGCGAACGCCATCGTGAGCACCACCCCGCCGCCGAAACAGTACCCGATCGCCGAAATGTGGGCTGCGTCGACGAGCGGGTTGGCCTTGAGCAGCTTGTACGCCGCCATGAAGCGCTCCTCGCCGACTTTCTCGTTCGCGCGGATCGCCGTGGCCCACGCGCCGGCGTCCTCGGGATGCTCGGTGAACTTCCCGTCGCCGTACATGTCGAGCGCGAACGCGACGTAGCCCGCCTCGGCCAGCATCTTCGCGCGCGTCTTGGCGTAGTCGTTCAGGCCCCACCATTCGTGGACGACGAGCACGCCCGGGCGCTTGCCGTTGACCGCCGTGTCGTACGCGATCTGGCCGCGCAGCGTCGTGTCGCCCTGCTTGTACTCGAGCGGCTCGAGTTTGATCTCCGCGTGCGCGGCCGAAACCAGAACCGCCATGAAAACCTGCAGCCAGAGTGCCTTCACGAAAAACCTCCTGGATGAGTGAACCGGTGCCGACGAAGCATGCGGCAGGCGCCGCCCTAGAAGAATACCTTGGCCAGCCGCAGCGCGCCCTGCGCCCAGGGTACCCGGTGGGTGACGCCGGACTGCCCGGACAGGCAATCCACGTTCTCCAGGTACCACTGATAGTTGCGAATCAGCGCCTCGCGGTTCGAATATTTCGGGACGAACCCGAGCTTCGCTTCCGCCTTGGCGATGGAAACGAACGATTCCTTGCCCACGGTCTCGTATATCCATTTGTATAGCGGCGACAGGTGGAGCGCTTCGAGGAGGCGCAGCATCAGGATCGCCGGTTTCTCGGGGAGCGACACGATTCGCTTGCCGTGGCCGGCGTAGTCGAGCACCGCCTGAAAGTCCGAGCGCGGCGTCCCGAATTCCCTGGCGCCGATGTTGAAGGTGTCGTTCACGACGTCATCGGGGAGCGTGCAGCAGCGCCATATCGCTTCGCACAGGTCCTCCACGTCGAGGTACTGGTACGGATTGTCACCGCGGCCGAGGATGGGGAAGTTGTGGCCGTCCTTGGCCCACTCATAGAAGAGCGCAAAGACGCCCAGCCGCTCGGGGCCGATGAACGACTTCGGGCGGATGATGGGGATGATCATCCCGTCGCGGCGGGCCTGCTCGCACAACCGCTCGGCCGCCACCTTCGCTTCGCCGTAGGGCCCCACGCCGTACATCGCGTCGTCCTCGAGCAGCGGATGGTGGTCGGGGATCCCGTAAACCGCCGTGGAGGAAACGTGGACCACGCGCCGAATTCCGGCGCGCTTCGCTTCATCCAGCACCGTGCGGGTTCCGTCGATATCGGTCGAGTAGATGTCGGCGGGCTTGTACAGGGGGAGCGCGGCGGCGGCGTGCACCACCACATCCACCCCCGCCAGCGCGCGCCTCACGTCGTCCGCCTTGCGGATGTCGCCGCGAACGGCGGTGATCTTGTCGCGCGCGTCGGCGTAGTCGAAGGGCGCGAGGTCGAGCGAGACTACGCGCTGCTCCCGCGCCAGCAGGTAGCGCACCAGGTTGATGCCGAGAAATCCCGCGCCGCCGGTGATGAGAACAGTCTTCATTCCACCGTTCCCCGGATGTTCCAGTTAATGCTGACCGGGAATCGCTGGCTCAGCGGCATCCACTGTCCGTCGGCGGACGAATAGAGCCAGTCTCCATCCTGGACCGCCGGCCCCGGGTCACACCCGACGGTCGGCTGGCCGACCGCATTCGTGAACTCCACGCAGATCCACAGGTCGGTGCTGGCCAGCGTCACCGGCTGCGCCAGCTTGTGTGCGTTCCACTGCCGGGCCTGCGCGTCGCTGGTAACGTCCGCCGCGTACAACGTCGCGCCGGGTTCGCTCGCACTCGACGGTCCGTAGACCTTGACCGAGCACAACTCCGCCGGCGTGAAGATGAAGTACTGCACCTCGGTCAGTTTTTGACCGGCGAGACTGCCGATCTGCGTGCTGGTGAAGCGGGCGCCCGCCTCGTAGGCACCCGCCGCCAGGTTCGGCGCCGACAGATTCCCGGCGTCGTAGTGCAGCGTGCCCGGCGGCAGCGGGCCGGGATCGACCGGGTCCTTCTTCTTCTCCTCGTCGCAGCTCGCGAGGCAGACGGCGAGCACAGCCACGCCCAGCGCACGGGCCGCGCCCACGAAATGCCGGCGTCCGATCATCAACGCGGCCACAGCCACCCGAATGTCCCCGCCGTCAGGGCCCCGTAGACGAGGCCGTCGCCCATCATCTTGAGCGTCGTGCCCCAGTTGAGCTTGTGCCAGATCGAGTTCTGCAGCAGCGCCAGCGAGTAGCCTGTAAACGCCGTGGCTCCCGCGAAGCGGAACACGGGGAGGTAACCGGCGCCGGGCTCGAGCGCATGTCCCGTTATGTAGGCCGCGAAGTAACCCACCAGCACCGAGTAGAGAAACCAGAGAAACAGACTCTTCCCCATCTTATACGGACCGTTGGGGATCACGGTCATGAGCGCGACCGGCCCCTTGGTCCGCTTCTCGATGTACTCGGGTGTCTTCATCTCCGCCATCGACTTGGGGCATGGAAAGGCGTAGTCGCCCGGAGGGATGTTGAAGGGGCGAAGCGCCGCCATGATCTCGGCCTCTTTCTCCAGCTTGCGCATGTCATTCTTGTGGATCGGCAGCATCATGTGAATGACGAAGCTCATCAGGAACACGAACACTGCCGACAGCAGAATGGGAATCCAGAGTGACGTCGCGGACACCATGCTCAACCTCCTTGCTGGGGGGAACTACGCCGATCGAGCGGCGTTTACGGGAGCATAATCGTTCGGCGGGGACCACGGCAACCCCGGCGCCCGAATCACCCGGACGGCGCGCGCTCGTGGGCACCGGAACCGGGCACCACCGTCGCGATTCGAAGCGCCCGCAGCATGAGTGCAGCGCTTCCGATCATGAGCAGCGACGCGCACAAGAACGCCGCCCCCGGGAAATGCACGGACGACGTCTCGGCGGAGAAATGCCCGAAGAGCTGCGTCATCAGCGGCGGACCCGCCACCGACGCGAGGCTGAAAAGACTCCCCACCGCGCCCTGGAGTTCCCCCTGGGCGTTGGCGGGAACCTGCTGCGACATGATCGCGTTCATCGACGGGTAGACGAGGCCGGCGAAGAGCCACGCCATCATCCACGCGAACATCATCCAGCCGCGGGTCGCAAAGGCGTAGCCGAGGTACCCGGTGGTGGCGCACGCGAGCCCGATCAACGCCGTGCGGCGTTCGCCGATGCGCGGGATCACGACGCGGGTGAGCACGCCCTGGCTGGTCGCCATCATCAGCCCGACGAAGGCGAGCGAGCCGCCCACCATCGCCTCCGACCAGTGGAACTTGAACATCGTGTAGTACGACCACGTGGTCGGAAGCGCCTGGTGCCCGAGCTGCAGGAGGAAGATCGCCGCCGCCATTCCCGGAACGACCGGGTACTTCCGAATCTGGATCAGAGTGCCCAGCGGATTCGCGCGCCCGATATGGAACGGGCGGCGCGATTCTTTCGGCAGCGATTCCGGCAGGACGAAGTAGCCGAAGGTCACGTTGGCGAGTGCCAGGCCCGCCGACGCGAAGAACGGCGTGCGGGGCCCCAACCCGCCCAGGAACCCGCCGATCGCCGGGCCGATGATGAAGCCGATACCGAACGCCACGCCCACCAGCCCGAAGTTCTGCGCGCGCTTCGCGGGCGGGCTCACGTCCGCGAGGTAGGCGTAGGCGGGGATGAACGACGCCCCCGCCATTCCCGCCAGCGCGCGCCCGAGGAAGAGCCACGAGAGCGTCGGGGCGAGTCCCATGACGATGTAGTCGATGCCGAGCGCGAAGAGCGAGAAGAGGATCACCGGCCGGCGCCCGAAGTGGTCGCTCAAACCCCCGAGCACCGGCGCGCAGAAGAGCTGCATGACCGCGTACGTGAACCCGAGCCAGCCGCCGTAGATCGCGGCCCGGCTCAAGCCCTCGCCGGTGAGCTGCATGATCAGCTCGGGGATGACGGGAACGATGATGCCGAGGCCGATCACGTCGACCAGCACGGCGATGAAAATGAACAGGACGGTGGTCTTGGCGGGTGGGGTGACGGTCATGGAGCGGTCATTCTACCCGCCGGCATTGATTCCCGCCAGCCCCGGCGTCAGTGGCGCCCGAGGGCTTTGCCCAGGTAGTAGGGCCAGATGGCCAGCGCGAGAAACGCCTTCGCATAGGGCAGATGGACATAACCGAGCGTGAACAGGTAGCCGATCAACCAGACCGGGCCTGCGATGCCGCTGACATCGACCTTGCGTGGGAAGTTTCTCTTCTCGTCTCCCATTACCGACCTCCTGTGTTCACGGCACGCGACACCTTCACGGCACCCGGCGCTCGCTGTCCAGATGTTTCATTTGATAGGGATCGTAGCGATCGCCCGCGGCCCCCTCCGGCGGAATCGCGCTCTCGATCTGCGCCAGATCTCCGGGCGTGAGCCGGAGCTCGAGTGCTCCCAGCGCTTCGGAGAATCGGTCGCGCCGGCGCGCGCCGACCAGCGGAACGATGTCGTCGCCGCGCGAGAGCACCCACGCGATCGCGACCTGCGCGACGGTGGCGCCCTTCGCCTTCGCCGCCGTGTCGAGCGCCTCGACGAGGCGGAGGTTGCGGTCCACGTTCGCCGGCTGGAACCGGGGCAGGAACGCGCGAAGGTCGCGCGGCCCGCTCGTGCGCTCCTTCGTCCAGTGGCCGCTCAAGAGCCCTCGCGACAGCACACCATACGCAGTGATGCCGACGCCCAGCTCGCGGCACGCGGGCAGGATGTGTGGTTCGATGCTCCGCGAAATGAGCGAGTACTCGATTTGCAGGTCGGCGATCGGATGAACCGCGTGCGCGCGGCGCACGGTCTCGGCCCCGGCTTCGGAGAGACCGATGTGGCGGACGTGGCCGGCCTTTATCATCTCCACGATGGCCCCGATCGTTTCCTCGATGGGCACCGCGGGGTCGACCCGCCCGAGCCGGTAGATATCGACGTAGTCCGTCCCGAGGCGCGTGAGCGTGTAGGCGAGCGAGGTCTTGACTGCCGCGGGCCGTCCGTCGATGCCGATCCAGTTGCCGGCGACGTCGCGCATCGCGCCGAACTTGACGCTGATCACGACCTGGTCACGCCTGCGGCCGCGGAGCGCGTCGCGGATCAACAGCTCGTTGTGCCCCATGCCATAGTAGTCCCCGGTATCGAGCAGGTTGACGCCCGCATCCAGGGCGGCGTGGATGGTGGCGATGCTTTCTTTCTCGTCGGTGGGCGGACCGTACAGGTCCGACATGCCCATGCATCCCAGGCCGATCGCGGAAACCGCAGGTCCGTGTGTGCCGAGGGTTCGAGTTTTCATGATGAATCACTTCACCAGCACGATTTTTTGCCGCTGCACGACTCCGGCCGCTTCGAACTGAACGTAGTATACGCCGCTGGCGACACGCGCGCCCCGGTCGTCGCGGCCGTCCCACGGCACGGCGTGGGTTCCGGTGGCTCGATTCTCATCCACCAGCGCGCGCACCCGCGCGCCGCGCACATCGTACACGAACAGACGGACACGGCCCGCCTCGGGCAGATCGAAGCCCAGCGTCGTCGACTGCGTGAACGGGCTCGGAAACGCGGGCCGGAGCGCGGCGGCCGCCGGGGGAGTGTCGTTCACGCCCGTGGGTCCTCCGGAGATACCGAGTGTGAGCGTGTAATTGCCCGTCTGATCCTGGCCGGCGTCCTCGACCACGATCGTATAGAACCCGTTGGCGCTGAGTAGCTGGTTGACGTTGTCGCTCGACGTCGAGGCGATCCACGGCCCCCCGCTGGGCGAGTACAGCCAGACCTGCGTGTCCATCGCTCCGGACGTAACGGTGGCAGTGATGTTGGCGGTCTGGCCGCTCTGCCCGAAAAACGTGTAGCCGTCCAGGTCGGCGACGGCGATGGCGGAGCCGTTGACGGGCGTATTCAGGCTGATGGGCCCGCCGTCGGTTTCGGCGCCGGTGGTGTAGGGACCGAACGACGAGTTCAAGAACGAAACGCTGTAGTCGCCCGCGGTGTCGTTCCCGTTGTCTTCGATCGCGATCGTCCATGTGCCCGATGACGTCACCTGGTAGTCGAGCCGGTCCCCGGTCGCGTAGGTCGCAAGCGCGCCGCCCAGCGGCGGATACAGATAGATGGTCGTGTTGAACCCGACGCCCCCGGTCGCAATGGCGCTGACGATCACCCGGCTGCCGTTGGTCGCCTGGAACTGGTAGGCATCGATGTCGGCCACGCCGCTCATCGTCCCCGTGCGGATGTCGTTCGATGCGATCGCGCCACCGTTGGCGTCGCTTCCGTCGGTGAGGGGGCCGCTGGTGGCGTTCACGAACGAAAGCGTGTACGTCCCCGTGTTGTCGTTGCCCGAGTCCTCGATCACGATCGTGTAGACTCCTGTCGTCAGGAGTTTCACGTCGAACCGGTTCGTTGAGCTGTACGCCTCGTACGCGCCCCCGCCTTGCGGGTACACCGACATGAGGGTATTGTGCGCGCCCGCGCCCGTCTCCACGCCCACCACGATCACCCGCTGGTTCGCCGATGCGTTGAACGTGTACGCGTCGAAGTCCACCCCCTGCTGGAATTGACCCGTCTTGATCTGATTCGAGAGAATCGACCCACCGTCCATGTCTCCCACATTGGTGCGCGGCCCCGACGTCACATTCAACAAGGACATCGAGTAGTTCCCCGGGGTGTCGGTCGCGTTGTCCTCGATCAGGATCGACCACGTCCCCGTCGCCGTCAGCTGCACGTCCAGCCGGTCCCCCGTCGCGTACGTCAGGTACGCTCCCCCGCTGGGCGGATACAGAAAGATCGTCGTGTTGAACCCCGCGCCCCCCGTCGCCACCGCGTCGATCAACACCCGGTTCCCGTTCGTCCCCGCAAACGTGAACACATCCATGTCCCCCACCCCGCTCATCGTCCCCGTCTTCACATCCGCCGAGACCATCGCTCCCCCGTCCAGGTCCCCACCGTCCGTGTACGGACCCGTCGTCACATCCACCATCGAGAGCGTGTACGTCCCCGCGTTGTCGTTGCCCACGTCCTCCACCACGATCGTATACGTCCCCGTCTGCAACAGCTGCACGTCGAAATTGTTCGTCGAGCTGTACGCCTCGTACACACCCCCGCCCGGCGGATACACCGACATGAGGGTGTTGTGTCCCCCACCTCCCGTCTCCACCCCCGCAAACACCAGCCGGTGCCCCGCCGTCCCCGCGAACGTGAACGCGTCGAAGTCCACCCCCTGCTGGAACTGACCCGTCACGATCTGGTTCGACACGATCACAGCCCCGTCCGTGTCACTCCCGTTCTCGTGCGGCCCCGACGTCACATTCAACAAGGACATCGAGTAGTCCCCCGGGGTGTCGGTCGCGTTGTCCTCGATCAGGATCGACCACGTCCCCGTCGCCGTCAGCTGCACGTCCAGCCGGTCCCCCGTCGCGTACGTCAGGTACGCTCCCCCGCTGGGCGGGTACAGAAAGATCGTCGTGTTGAACCCCGCGCCCCCCGTCGCCACCGCATCGATCAACACCCGGTTCCCGTTCGTCCCCGCAAACGTGAACACATCCATGTCCCCCACCCCGCTCATCGTCCCCGTCTTCACATCCGCCGAGACCATCGCTCCCCCGTCCAGGTCCCCACCGTCCGTGTACGGACCCGTCGTCACATCCACCATCGAGAGCGTGTACGTCCCCGCGTTGTCGTTGCTCACGTCCTCCACCACAATCGTATACGTCCCCGTCTGCAACAGCTGCACGTCGAAATTGTTCGTCGAGCTGTACGCCTCGTACGCACCCCCGCCCGGCGGATACACCGACATGAGCGTGTTGTGTCCCCCGCCTCCCGTCTCCACCCCCGCAAACACCAGCCGGTGACCCGCCGTCCCCGCGAACGTGAACGCGTCGAAGTCCACTCCCTGCTGGAACTGCCCCGCCACGATCTGGTTCGATATGACCAACGCCCCGTCCGTGTCACTCCCGTTCTCGTGCGGCCCCGAGGTCACGTTCAAAAGCGACATCGAGTAGTCCCCGGGCGTATCGGTCGCGTTGTCCTCGATCAGGATCGACCACGTCCCCGTCGCCGTCAGCTGCACGTCCAACCGGTCCCCCGTCGCGTACGTCAGGTACGCACCCCCGCTGGGCGGGTACAAAAAGATCGTCGTGTTGAACCCCGCGCCCCCCGTCGCCACCGCATCGATCAACACCCGGTTCCCGTTCGTCCCCGCAAACGTGAACACGTCCATGTCCCCCACCCCGCTCATCGTCCCCGTCTTCACGTCCGCCGAGGTCATCGCCCCGCCGTCCAGGTCTCCACCGTCCGTGTACGGGCCCGTCGTCACGTCCATCATCGACAAGGTGTACGTCCCCGCGTTGTCGTTGCTCACGTCCTCCACCACAATCGTATACATCCCCGTCTGCGCCAGCTGCACATCGAACTGGTTCGTCGTGTTGTACGACTCGTACACTCCCCCGCCCGGCGGATACACCGACATGAGCGTATTGTGGACTCCGCCTCCCGTCTCCACCCCCGCAAACACCAGCCGGTGACCCGCCGTCCCCGCGAACGTGAACGCATCGAAGTCCACCCCCTGCTGGAACTGCCCCGTCACGATCTGGTTCGACACGATCACAGCCCCGTCCGTGTCACTCCCGTTCTCGTGCGGCCCCGAGGTCACATTCAAGAGCGACATCGAGTAGTCCCCCGGCGTGTCGTTCGCGTTGTCCTCGATCAGGATCGTCCACGTCCCCGTCGCCGTCAGCTGCACGTCCAACCGGTCCCCCGTCGCGTACGTCAGGTACGCACCCCCGCTGGGCGGGTACAGAAAGATCGTCGTGTTGAACCCCGCTCCCCCCGTCGCCACCGCGTCGATCAACACCCGGTTCCCGTTCGTCCCCGCAAACGTGAACACATCCATGTCCCCCACCCCGCTCATCGTCCCCGTCTTCACATCCGCCGACACGATCGCTCCCCCATCCAGGTCCCCACCGTCCGTGTACGGTCCCGTCGTCACATCCACCATCGAGAGCGTGTATGTCCCCGCGTTGTCGTTGCCCACGTCCTCGATCACCAGCGTGTACGTCCCCGTCTGCGCCAGCTGCACGTCGAACTGGTTCGCCGAGTTGTACGACTCGTACACACCCCCGCCCGGCGGATACACCGACATGAGGGTGTTGTGTCCCCCACCTCCCGTTTCCACCCCCGCAAACACCAGCCGGTGCCCCGCCGTCCCCGCGAACGTGAACGCGTCGAAGTCCACCCCCTGCTGGAACTGACCCGTCACGATCTGGTTCGACACGATCACAGCCCCGTCCGTGTCGCTCCCGTTCTCGTGCGGCCCCGAGGTCACGTTCAAAAGCGACATCGAGTAGTCCCCCGGCGTGTCGTTCGCGTTGTCCTCGATCACGATCGTCCACGTCCCCGTCGCCGTCAGCTGCACGTCCAGCCGGTCCCCCGTCGTGTACGTCAGGTACGCCCCCCCACTGGGTGGATACAGAAAGACCGTCGTGTTGAACCCCGCTCCCCCCGTCGCCACCGCGTCGATCAGCACCCGGTTCCCGTTCGTCCCCGCAAACGTGAACGCATCGATGTCCGCGGCTCCGCTCATCGTCCCCGTCTTCACATCCGCAGAGGTGATGGCGCCGCCGTCCAGATCGCCGGCACTTGTCAGTGGCCCCGCCGTCACATTGAGAAACCCGAGCGCATAGTTCCCCGCGTCATTGAGCCCAACATCCTGGATTTCGATCGTGTAGCTGCCCGTCGCCACAAGCTGCCAGTCCATGAGGTCGGCGGATGTCGTCGCTTCGGTCCCGCCACCCGGGGCTTTCAAAACGATGTTCGTGTTCATCGCCCCGCTCGTGGTCACAGCGGAAATAATGATGCGCTGACCCGCCGTCCCCGCGAACGTCCACTGCTCGAGGTAGGTCGGGTTGGCAACGCTCCCAGCGACGGTCGAACCCGAGGTAATGGGGCCGCCGGCGCGGGCGCGTGGCGAGGCGAGAACGGTAGAGAGAACGAGGACGGGCAAGAGAATGGCTCGGGGGCTCATGGCAGGTGGCTCCTCCAAGAAGGTGTGTGAAGCCGCCATGATAGCAGCAACGGAACACGGTTTAACCGGGAAAGTGCGAGGCGGCTGGCGGCCGGTGCTCGAATCGGATTCGCGCGGCGTGGCGAGGCGTTTGCTGGCTTCAACCGGAGCGCGGCGGCCGCTCCATGCCGGGCGGGATTCGCACCGCGACCACCTCGCCGCGTGCCGTCACCACACCCGCGGCGGTGACCGTGATGTCCACAATGGCCTTGCGCTCGCTTCGCTCCCGTACGCGGCCCCGGATCTCCAGCTCGGGCCCGTGCGGGGTGGGCTTGAGGAACGTCACCTGCAGCGACGCCGTGACGTAGCGGGGCGCCGGACCGTCTCCGATTCTGCGGCCCGCCACTCGCTCCGCGTCCGCGGCAGCCGTCGCCATGGCGTGACAGTCGACCAGCGAGGCAATCAATCCCCCGTAGACGAAACCGGGCATCGCCACGTCGTTCGTCCGCGGCGTGAACCGCGCCACCGCGTCTTCGCCATCCACGAAACTCTTGAGACGGTGGCCGGCGGGGTTATGCCTTCCGCACCCGAAACAGTGCGCGAAATCGTCGGGGTAGAGGTCCTGAATCGCGATGGGGTTCAAAGGCCGCACTCGCTCTCCCTTACACAGAGGCAGTAAACGAACTCCTGTTCCGTCCCCCAGGGGGTCCGGTGCCGCTCTTTGAGTTGCCCCTCGAGGCGGAATGCGTCGCCGAAGGCGGCGTGGAGTTCGTCGGCACTGTAACGCACCACCGGAAGACCGCTGCACTTCTCGGGCCCACCGGGCCCGAATGTGGCCAGCACCACGTAACCCCCCTTCCTGACCGCGCAGCAAACGCGCTCGAGATAGGCCTTGCGATCGGCTTCGGAGGTCAGGAAGTGAAAAACCGCGCGGTCGTGCCAGAGGTCGAATGAGTCGCTCGGAAAGTCGAGGGTGGTGACATCGTCGACGACCCAGGTCACCTGGGCGGCGCGTTCACCCAGGCGCTTCTTCGCCGCGTCGATCGGCGCCTGCGCGATGTCAACGACGGTTACGTGACGAAAGCCGCGAACGACGAGGTCGTCGACCAGCGTCGAGGCGCCGCCACCGATGTCGACGATGCGTGCCTCGGGGCCGACGCCGGTGAGGAGAATGAGATCCAGCGAGCGTTTGAGGTGAGGCTGGTACCAGCTGACATCCGTCTCACGCTTGGTCTGGTAAACGTGTTCCCAGTGGTTGCGTTTGGACATGGGTGGGCCCGACCTCTCATGGTTCGAAGAAATCATATCATTGATTGTCGCGGCACGGGACCGGTCTTGCAGTATTATATACAATATTGTATAATGCAACCATGGCCGACAAGCCGCTGGTTTGGGTCGGCTCGAAGGAGTAAGTCATGGCCAAGGTACGCCGCTCATCGGGAAACGTTTTTCGAGACCTTGGGTTCGACCGTGAAGAAGCGGACAACCTCAAGATTCGCGCCGACCTCATGATCGCGGCAACGAGACTCATCGAGACCCGTGGGCTGACTCAAGCCCAGGCTGCAAAACTGTTCGGTGTCACGCAGCCTCGTATCAGCAACCTCACCAACGGCAAGATCGACCGCTTCAGCATCGATGGGCTCGTGGAGATGCTGGGTAGGGCCGGCATCAGAGTCTCGATCGTGTTGAGTCGTAAACGCAAAGCAGCCTAGGCGTCGATCATCTCGTCAAGTCTCCCGGCCTGTTCCGCGTCGAAGCAACATCCGCCGATCGTGGCTCCAGGACGACATCGTAACTCGGTCTCCGCGAGCCGTCGGAGAACTCCACACCATCCCGGCTCATCCACATGCGTCGGCCTTCGTGTTCTGTCAACGTGTATCCGCAGCAGAGTCCCGCGATACCGCAGTCCGTCAGCGTGCGAAGCTCTCCACCGTCGTAAGCTCCATCGGAATCGAGATCGTTCCAGAGCTTGAGGCCGCGCAGTTCATGGCCGCGAAGCCACCCGTCGCCGTTGTCGTCGAGGGCAGCTAGGGCCTCGTAGCCATTTTTCCAGAATACCCAGAAGGTCACGTTGCCAAACAGGTCGCGGCCGGACCTGATGTCACCCAGGTCGCCATAGTCATGCACGAGCCAGGCTGCCGCCGGGTCGATCCACGTCCAGCGCTGGTCTCTGCCTGAGCCGTCGACATCGAACGGCACGTCGAGATCATCACGCAGGATGTCGGCAATTTCCCGGCCATCGCCCAGCGGGATGGCGATCGGCGTAACCCATGTCAGCCAGCTTTCCAACTCTTTGAGCTGCGCGCGACGCGTCGCAACCTCGTTCGAGTCTGAAACAGGATCCAGGAGATTGATCAAGTAGTGAAGTGCTTCAGCGAAGATGGCCTTCCTACCTGGGTCTTCGGTTTTCTTGAACTCCTTGTCAATGAGATCGCGGTAGATCTCCATTGCTTCGCGCTTCTTCCCCGCCTGCTCAAGACACCAGCCGTAGCCGAGCGAGATATCGACTCTCTCCGGCGCCAACGTGTGGGCGGTCTCGTACCACTTGATGGCTTCCTCGAGGTGCTCCCTGGCAGTTGTCACCTTCTCCTTGCCTTCGGGAGTGACGACGCGCGAGTGCACCACCGGAGGCTCTTCGGTGAAGTAGTGCTCTTGCTCTTCATTGTTGACGAAGACTTCAACGCTATCGATTCCCTGCGCATAGGCCATCCCGTGCAAGCGGCCAAGCCTCCACGCAAGGTCGGGATCCCTGGGCTTCGCCTCAACCTGCCGTTCGAGGTTGGCGATCATGCGGGCAATCGGAACCTTCCTGGTTTCGAGCGTGAAGTACATCGCGGTCGACATGACCGGTATCAGCCCGAGGAGGGCAGCAAAGGTGTAAACAACCCGCACGACCCGGGGCATTCCCATGCGCACATACACGACCGGACTAGTGTTTCCCATCGACCTTCGTCTCCTCAAACGCGCTCCCCACCACCGACCTCACAAAGAAGGCGTCAAAAAGATACCGCATCATCTTGTTGTCTCCCGCCATCATGCTGCGGAAGTCTCCCGCGTTCACGCCAGCCCGCGCCTGGTCGAGCGTCTCGCCGCGGGCGACGGCGGCCATCGTCTGCTCCTGTATTGCCATGAGCACGCTACGCAACACGCGAATCTGGGTGTCGTCGTGAAGCGCCTCTCCATGCCCCGGCACGACCATGCGAGGCTTGAGCGCCAGGAGTGAATCCAACGCCCCGATCCATCCCTTCACGTTGCAGCCGTAGGCAAACGGGAGCGGGTTGTCCACCAGATCGCCCGCCACCAACACGCCTTCCTTCGGAAGATAGACCACGGCATCGCCGCGGGTGACCGCGGGGCCGAAGAACCGAAGCTCGATTTCCCGATTCCCCCGCATGATCGTCATGCGGTCTTCGAAGGTCTTCGTCGGCAGCGTGAGATGGAACTCCGGCATGTCGTTCAAGTACTCCTGTGCGATCGCGATCGTGCTCTCGTAGGCGGCCGCCTCGTCCTCGCTCATCGGGGTCCCGTCGAGACTCGTCTGCTTCGCGATGGCGTCCCGGAACATCGCGATCGCATCGGGGCCGCCCGCGACCTGCCCGGCGCGGTTCTCGACACCGACCGTCTCCATGTCGGCCTTCGTGTTCGCATGCGAGATGATCTCTACCTGCGGGAAGGCTTCGCGATAGACCTGATTACCAAAGGTGTGGTCGTCATGCCAGTGCGTATTGATGACCACGCTGACCGGCTTGTCGGTGATCTCGCGGAGCGCAACCAGCACCGCGCGCGTGCGATGGAGCGTGAACTGCGTGTCGACCACGATGACGTTGTCCTCGCCCACGATGAAGACGGCGTTCGAGTGGTTGGCAAGACCGAGGGGGTCGTTGCTGACGACGGCGTAGACGCCGGGAGCGAGAGTTTCGACGTGGAAGAGGCGGACGAAACTCGTGGCCGCGGCCGGTGACGCCATGAGGGCGATCGTTACTGCCGCGATGATGCGTGTGACTCGATTGATGGTGACCCCGGTTCCTGACAGCTATGCTTTCTTCGCCGCCTGCCGCGCGCGCCGCAGGTGATTCAAGTAGGCGAGCGGATGGTACGACGCCCCGATCACGAACGAAGCGATCGCCGTCCCCGGCGAGACCTTGCCAGTTGATAGGAAGTGCGCATACCCGTAGACCGCCATCGGCACGTAGAACAGTGTGCCCGTGACCATGCCGGGCGAATACCGCCGGGTCTGCCACGCCCCGATCAGATGGAACACCGCGTTCGAGAACAGCAGGGTGGCGACCGCCAGCCAGGCCGCGAGGGCAAATGGAGTCTGCCCGGCCAGCGCCACGTTCGCGCACAGGGCGAGCAACGCGACATTGATCCACACCGCGAAGCGGGTCGTGAAGCTGGCCGCAATCGCCGGCCGGTAGGCCCGGTACCAGTCCGAGAACCCGCCCGGGAAGCCGAACTCCTCGGTGATGTGAAGAACCGCTGCCCCAAACAATGACCAGGCCAGCAACATATCGCTCCGCTCCTGTGGACTCATCGTAGACCGATGCAGGCCGGGAATCCATGACGAACCTGTGAGGAGGCCGGCCCAATCCGGCGTGGCAAGCAGGAGACTACTGGCGTAAGATGATGGCCATGAGCATCGGGGACAGCCAGATCTCCCCCCCGAGCGGCGGCATCGTCGACCGGATCAAGAGCTACGTGGCCAGGGCCATCGGGACCACGCGCACGCGCGTCGATGCCTTCTCGGCCGACGTCGAGCATCGCGTCCTGCGCCTGGTGGGCATGATCATCTGGACGCTGGTGGCGTTCATTTGTCTATCGCTGGGCTTGCTCTTCGCGGTGCTGACGATCATGTTCGGCTTCGATCTTCCGCCGAAGTATGTCTTCGGCATCCCCGCGATCATCTTTCTCGCAACCGGGCTTCTCGGGCTCGTCATGTTCAAGCACAAGAAGGCTTCCAAACCGCCGTCGCGGCAGGGCTAGTGCGTATGCGTCTACTACGCGCATGGCTCATCGTGACGTTGTCCGTCATTCTGCTCCCCGCACCCGCTTTGGCGCAGTCCTACCGGGCCGTGCTCGATGGGGCGCAAGAGACGCCGCCCAACGCCAGCCCGGGTCACGGCATCGCATGCTTCTACCTGGAGGGGGACAACATGCTGTACTACGAGATTGTGTACTTCGACTTGTGGGGCGTGGAGACACGATCGCACATTCACGGCCCTGCCCCACCGGGGGTGTCGACGTTTTTCTTCGCCATACTGGGCCTGGACGAGGGTAGCCCGAAGTCTGGCTGGGTCGGTCCCCTCACGCCCGCGCAGGTCGGCTATTTGAATGATTCGCTGTGCTACGTGAACATCCACACCCGGGTGGTTCCTTCAGGAGAGATTCGAGGGCAGATCATTCCCGCAAATGAGGGCTGTACCGTGCGCAGCAAGAACGCGACCTGGGGTGCGATCAAGGCGCTCTATCGATAGCTTGCGATGGCCTAATCCGGCGACAGCGTGTCTCGTCGAGGGGAACGGCGATAGCCGGGAGCGGTCACTTCCGTTGACTCGCTGACACCAGCTACCCTTCCCACTTCCCCTTCTCCACGAAGACCTTCCCGATCTCCAGGCGCAAGTGCCCCGCGTCGATCGGGGTATACTTGACCAGCCTTCGCGCCGCGGCCAGCATGGTCCGGAGCTCATCGCCCGATGCGCATGCGGCCAGGAGCTCGCGGGACCAGAGGTCGAGTTTCCCCATTGCCTCGTTCACATAGAGGCGCGTCATCCCGATCTGCGGCGCGCAGGCGGCGGCTCCGCGTGAGCCCACCAGCTTCATGGTCCGCAGCCACGCCGACTCCATGGCGTAGGTCTCGATCACGATGTCGGCGATGTTCCCGAGCACCTGCTGCTCGTCGTCGATCTTTGCTCCATACTTCTGCGCGGCGACGCCGAGTGCCAGGAGCGAAAGCTTCTTCGCGTTCGCGATCAGCGCACGCTCAATTGAAAGCACTGCTGACTGATCCTCGTCTCCGAGGGTCGCGCCACCTTCCAGCAGCTCATCGGCCAGCTTCTTCGCCGCGAGCAGCAACGGCAGTTCGCCCTTCACCGAGCGCTTGAGCAGCATCCCGGTTAGCAGCATGCGATTAATTTCGTTGGTCCCCTCGTAGATCCGTGTCACGCGTGCGTCTCTATAGTGACGCTCGGCCGGGTAGTCGGCGATGAAGCCGTAGCCGCCGAAGATCTGCACGGTTTCGTCCACCACCATGTCCAGCATCTCGCTGCCTTTGACCTTCATGATGGAGCATTCGCCCACGTACTCCTCGATCCCGGCCATGGTCTTCTGCGCGAAGTCGGGCGCTGTCTTGTCGATGGGCGAAAGAATCACGTCGAGGAGCCCGGCGGTCCGGTACGACATGCTCTCGACGGCATAGATGCCGGTCGCCATGTTGGCGATCTTGGCCTGGATCATCCCGAAGCTGGAAATGGCCTTTCCGAACTGGTGCCGTTCGTTGGCGTACTTGAGGGCGTCCTCGAACGCGGCCTTGGCCCCGCCGATGGACCCTCCTCCGAGTTTGAAGCGCCCCACATTGAGAATGTTGAACGCGATCTTGTGGCCCTTGCCGACTTCGCCGAGGAGATTTTCGACGGGCACCTTCACGTTCTCCAGGAACACCTGCACGGTGCTGGAGCCCTTGATGCCCATCTTCTTCTCTTCCGCGCCGGTGGTGAGCCCGCCGTAGCCGCGCTCCACGATGAAGCAGGAAAACTTATCCCCGTCGACTTTCGCGAACACGATGAAGAGGTCCGCGAAGCCGCCGTTGGTAATGAAGGTCTTGTCGCCGTTCAGGAGGTAAGACTTCCCGTCTTTCGACAGCTCGGCGCGCGAGCGCGCGGCGAGCGCGTCGGAGCCGCTGCCGGGTTCGGTGAGCGCGTAGCACGACACGATCTCGCCGGTCGCGAGCTTCGGCAGATACTTCTTCTTCTGTTCCTCGGTGCCGAAGAACACAATCGGCGTGGTCCCGATGCCGGCGTGGCCGCCATAGGTGGTCGCGAACGCGCCGCCGCGGGAGATCGCCTCTGATACCGCCATCGAGGTGACCTTGTCGAGGCCGAGGCCGCCATACGCCTCGGGCACGTCGATCATGAGCAGCCCCAGCTCACCGGCCTTCTTCAGGAGGCCGACCATCACGCCCTCTTCCTTGTGCTCGGTCCTTTCCATGTTGGCGAGGACCTCGTTCTGGATGAAGTCCTCCGCCGTCTTGACGAACATCTTCTGCTCGTCGTTGAAGTCTTCGGGCGTGAAGATGTCCGCGGGCTCGACGTCCTCGACGAGGAAGCTGCCGCCCTTCTTGATGCCTGCTGTCCTGGTGCTCATGAGGTTCCCTTCGCTAGCTGATCTTCCGAAACACGGTGCCGATGTAGTCCACGAAGTCGGGCTCGAGCCCCTGCGCGCGAATGAGCGCCTGGATCTGCGCTCGATGATGAATCGAATGGTAGTTCAACTGGAGCGCAATGTCCTTGAGTGGCGCCTCCCAGGTCGCCCCGTCGAATCCGACCCACTTCACTTTCTCGAATAGCTCCGCTTCGGTCTTGTTCTCGAGCAGGTCGAGCCACGCCGTAAGGCTCTTCTCCCACTCGAACTCCAGGTCTTCGAGCGGATACAGCGGTTTCCACCAGTCCATTCTGGGGTCTTTGGGATACTGCTGCAAACGCGCGAGCCATTTCTTCTGCGAGTTGATGAGATGGCTGAAAAACTTGATACTCTGTTCCTTGTCCGGCAGCTCCTTGATCTTCGCGAGCACCTGGCGGTTGGCGTGATCGTTGAACAGAAACGTGTCGCGCAAGTATTGCTTCATTTCCATATGAGCATTACTCCCTGGGGCGCTCGCTACACGCGCTGGAACACCCCCGCAACTCCCATGCCGCCACCCACGCACATGGTCACGATGCCATATTCCACACCGCGGCGGTGCATTTCGTAAAGCAGAGTTGTCGAGAGCTTGGCCCCCGTGCACCCGAGCGGATGCCCGAGCGCGATCGCCCCGCCGTTCACGTTGAGCTGGTCGTCGCGCAGGCCGAGGTCTTTCTGGACATAGACGGCCTGCGAGGCGAAGGCTTCGTTCAGCTCGACCAGGCCGATCTCGCCCAGCGTGAGGTTGGCCTGCTTGAGCACTCTGGGCACGGCGAGCGCGGGGCCGATGCCCATCAGCTCGGGCTCCACGCCGGCGGTCGCAAAGGCGATGAGCCGCCCCTTGGGCTTGAGCTTGAGTTCCTTCATCACGTCTTCCGAGACCAGCACCAGCGCCGAGGCACCGTCGTTCATCGGCGAGGAGTTACCGGCGGTCACGGTGCCGCCGTTTCGAAACACCGGTTTGAGCGCGGCGAGGGCTTCGAGCGAGGTGTCGGTCCGCACGCCCTCGTCCACGGCGAACTCGATCGCGCGCGACTCGACCTTGTTCTTCGCGTTGATCGTCTTTTCCACGACCGGCACCGGCACGATCTCGCTCTTGAACTTCCCTTCGGCGATGGCGGCCGCCGCGCGCTGGTGCGATCGCAGCGCGAACTTGTCCTGCTCCTCGCGGGTGATCTTGTACTTCGCGGCGACGTTCTCCGCGGTGTTGCCCATGCTGATGTACGCGGCGGGCATGTTCGTCATTAGAGAAGGATTGGGCGACGGCTTGTTGCCGCTCATCGGGATCATGCTCATGCTCTCGACCCCGCCGGCCACCACCACGTCCACCTCGCCGAGACGGATGCGGGCGGTCGCCGCGTGGATGGCTTCCAGGCCCGACGCGCAGAAGCGGTTCACGGTCACACCCGAGGTGGTGATCGGGAGTCCCGCGCGCAGGACGGCGAGCCGCGCCACGTTCAGGCCCTGCTCGCCTTCGGGCATCGCGCAGCCCAGGACCACGTCTTCGACGCGCGCCGGGTCCAGACCCTTCGCGCGCGCGATCGCCTCCTGGATGACGAGCGCCGCCAGCTCGTCCGGGCGTGTGTTGCGCAGAACGCCCTTGAACGCGCGCCCGACGGGTGTGCGGACCGCCGATATGATATAGGCGTCTCTCATAGTGCCGCTCTTGAGACCCGACTCCTCACAAACCGAAACCACATTGGGCCGGCAATACGAACAAATCCTCATCAGCTACATAGACATACGATCCAACGACCGTGACAGCATTCGCAGCTCTAGGCGTGGTGGAACTCCCGATAATCCTCGGCAACCTTGGCAACGCTACGCTGATCACATGAACGCCAAATTCTCCGTCCGCCACATAGGCGTATGATCCCGCGACTGACACGCCGAGTGCCGTACCCGGCGTGTCGACATTGCCAACAATCATCGGCAGCGAAGGCGATTTCACATCGATCACCTGTAGACCAAATTCTCCGTCCGCCACATAGGCGTATGTTCCCACGACTGACACGCCGAGCGCCGAACCTGGAGTATCGACACTACCAATGATCGCCGGCGACATCGGCGACGTCACATCAATCACTTGCAGACCAGCCTCGCTGTCGGCGACGTAGACGTACGACCCAACCGAGAACAAACCGATGGCTAATCCTGGAGTATCGACGTGCCCAATGACGGTGGGTAACGATGGGGATCTGATATCGATCACGTGTAGGCCGAGCGACCCATCGGCAACGTAAGCGTGCGCCCCCGCGACAGTCACTGCACGTGCGTCGGACGGCGTGTCGACGCTCCCGGCGATGAGCGGCGAGGCCGGAGAAGTAACATCAATCACCTGCAAACCTGTGTAACCATCCGCAACGTACGCGTAAGACCCATTCACAGCCACCCCGTTCGCCATGGCCGGTGTGACGACTCCGCCGACCACAACAGGCGACAGGGGCGAAGTTACGTCAATAACTTTCAGCCCAGAGAATGGACCGTCTACCAGGTAGGCGTACCGCCCTTCCACCACCACACCAACGGCAATACCCGGAGTATCGATACCGCCACCAGCAACAGGCTGCGCTGGCGTCGTCACATCGACAATCTTCATCCCGGAGTAGTGGTCCGCCACGTAGGCGTACGACCCAGCTACCGTCACGCCTATCGCGCGGTCTGGGGTATCGACACTCCCGACGATCACGGGTGAAGTTGGTATTGAGAGGTCGATCACCTGAAGACCGGACTCGTAGTCCGCAACGTACGCACGCGACCCGACAATCGCCATTCGAATCGCCGAGCTCGGTGTATCGACACCCCCTACGATTACCGGCGAGGCAGGCACCGAGACGTCGATTACATGTACACCAGACTCATTGTCCGCCAAATACACATAGGTCCCGACGATGGCCACGTCATGTGCAAAACTTGGCGTGTCGACGCTACCAATGATCCTCGGCAATGAAGGGTTTGTGATATCAACAACCTTGAAACCACCAAAAGCGTTAGCCACATAAGCGTATGCACCACTCACCGCCACGCCATCCGCGCCGTAGAACATATCGATGCTACCGACAATCACCGGCGAGCCGGGTGAACCAATGTCGAGAATCACAAGGCCATAGCTGTTTGTCACGTAGGCATAGGATCCCACGACCGTTACGTAGTTCACCTCGGGCAGTACTGCGACATTTCCCACAATCTCCGGCGAAAATGGCGAGGCAACATCCACCACATGCAAGCCGGCGAACCCCCCCGCCACATAGGCGTACGAACCCATGATCGCCACCGCGTACGCTCCACGCGGCATGGCGACACTCCCCACAATTGTCGGTGACGAGCCTATCGATATGTCGACCACCTGAAGGCCAGACGTCATGTCAGCGACAAACGCGTACGATCCCACTACTGTCACGTCATACGCTCTGTCCGGTGTGTCCACGCCGCCTAGGAGACGCATATGGTTCGCATAGTTGACGCAGCCACTTTCATCTGGCTTCGATGGCGTACCCGTGACGCTGTCGCTGTCACATCCACCCCACGGTACAGTCGCCAGCGCCAGGACAGCTCCGGCCACGAGCGCCGCCAGCTCGTCCGGGCGTGTGTTGCGCAGAACGCCCTTGAACGCGCGCCCGACGGGTGTGCGGACCGCCGATATGATATACGCGTTTTTCATGGCATTGCCTAATGGGCTCAATTGATATAGCCCAGCGAGCGCAGCTTCTCCAGCGCCTCGCGGTCCGTGCTTTCGAACATGAAGTACTCCTTCGACGTTTGCATCTTCGCGAAGGACTTCCCGAGCACGGCCATCAGGTCGCGCTGCACGTCGGGCTGCTGCTCGGCCAGATTAGTCTCCTCTGCCGGGTCGCGCGCCAGGTTGTACAGCTCGGTGCCGCGGTTCTCGTTCCAGATCAACTTCTCGTCCGGCGCACGCACGCAGCGCATGCGGTAGTCGATCGTTTTCCAGTCGTAGCCCGGGTAACGCCCCTGCAGCAGCTTGATGCCCACCACCGGCCGCTCGTTCCCGGCCAGAATGAAGTCCTCCGCTGCGCGGCCCTTGCGCGCGAGGCTCGTCGTCTCCGGGCGCAGGAGGGGCGCCCGGTCCGCCGCGCCGCACAGGTCGAGCACGGTGGGGGCGAGGTCGACGATGCTGACGAGCCCGTCCACGCGCGTCCCTGCGGGGAACCCACGCGGGTAGCAGATCACGAGCGGGATGTGCAGCCCGGCGTCGTACATCGTGCTCATGTGGTCGATCTTGCCCTTCTCGCCCAGGTGCTCGCCGTGGTCGGAAGTCACGATGACAATCGTGTCGTCCAGAACCCCCGAGCGCTCGAGCGCGTCGACGACCTCGCCCACCAGCGCGTCGGCCCACGCCACCTCGGCGTCGTAGAGGTCGTTGAGGATCCGGTAGTCCGTCTGGTCGAGCGGCATCTCGCCCACCAGGTGTCCCCACCCCGACTGTATCCCTGCCAGCTGGCGCACCCGCGCGAGGTTGTAACCCTTGCCGGCGAGAAAGCGCGAGGCGTACGGTTCCGCGGGAGTGTATGGGAGGTGCACGCCGTTGAGGTTGGCGAAAAGGAAGAATGGCTTGTCATCGTTCGCCGCGGACGTGATCCACGCCACCATGCGGTCGACGGTGAAGGTCTCCATCGAACCCCTGGTCGTGTCCGCGCCGGCACGGTTCTCCGCGCGCCACATCTCGAGAAATTCCTGGAACCCCTGGCCGAACCCGCGTTCCTTCGACACCCAGCTGTTGCACACGAAGCCCGCCGTGCGGTACCCGGCGTCGCTCAACGCTTCGGCCACCGTGAGGTTCTGATCCGGCAGGTGGAGGGTTTCCGAGGTTGCGCCGGCCTGGACGGGGTGCAGCCCGGTGAAGAGCGACGCGTGCGCCGGCAGCGTCCAGAAGCACGTGCTGAACGCGCGCGAGTACATCGCACCGCGGGCCGCGAGCGCGTCGATGCGCGGAGTGGTCTCGCGACCGTAGCCGGCGCACGAGAGCCGGTCGCCGCGGAGCGTATCGAGCACGAGCAAGACGACGTTGGGTTTGTGCGCACGCTCGCAGCCGGAAAGCCCGAAGGCAACGCAGGCCACGGCCAGCGCCGCGTGGAGAAGCAAATGACGATGCACCTTCGACACCTTTCGTCCGCCTAGTTGCGAAGCGGCTTCCCTTCCTTCAGCATGAACTGCATGCGCTCCTGCGATTTCTTCTGGCTCACCAGCTTGAGGAACACCTCGCGCTCCAGATCCAGGAGGTATTGCTCGCTGACGCGCGTGCCCGCCGGCACGTCGCCGCCGCAGATAATGCGCGCGAGCTGGGTGCCGATGTGCTCGTCGTACTCCGAGATGTAACGACCCTCTCTCATATTATAGAGTGACGCCCGCATGGCCGCGATCCCGCTTTCTCCCGCGACCGGAATCTCGAGGGCCGGGTCGGGCGGCTGGTAGCCGCGGCGTGCCAGCGCGAGCGCGGTGGTCTTCGCCGCGTGGAGCAGGCGGTCCGGGTTCATGGCGACGCCGTCCCCGTCGCGCAGCATGCGCAGGCTGCGCGCGTCCTCGGCGCTGGTGGAGACCTTCGCGAGCCCGATGGTTTCGAACGCGGCCCGCGCGGCCGGAAACACGTCCATTCCCTCCACGTTGGGCAGCCCCGCGAGGTTTCGGATCAGCATTTCCTTGCAGCCTCCGCCCGCGGGAATGAGCCCGACGCCGACTTCGACCAGGCCGATGTAGGTTTCCGCGCTGGCGACCGCGTGCTGCGCTCCGAGCACGACCTCGCAGCCGCCGCCGAGCGTCAGGCCGAACGGCGCCGCGACCACGGGCTTCCGGCAGTACTTCAGCGCCATCGTCATCTTCTGGAACTGGCGGACGACGAGATCGATCTCTTCCCAGTTACCCTCGCGCGCCTCGAGCAGCAGCAGCATGACGTTCGCGCCGACGGAGAAGTTCGCGCCCTGGTTGCCGACCACGAGCGCCTCGAAGTTCGCCTCGGTCTCCTTCACCGCCGCCATCGTCATCGCGATGATGTCGGCGCCGATCGCGTTCATCTTGGAATGGAACTCCAGGCACAGCGCGCCGTCGCCGATGTCAACTAGACTGGCACCCGCGTTGCTCCTCACCGTACGCCGCTGCGCCTTGAGCGCCGCCAGGTCGATCGCGGCCGGCGACTCCTCGACCTCACGCCAGTCCCCGCGGGCGAAGTGGAACGTCTTCGCCGACGACTCTTCGCGGCGATAGAACGTCTTCGCCCCCCGCTTGAGCACGTCGTCGACGATCGCGGGTATCGCCAGTCCGTCCGCGCGCATCCGCTCGACCGTGGGTGCGACGCCGATCGCGTCCCACAGCTCGAACGGCCCCATCTCCCAGCCAAATCCCCAGCGCATCGCGCGGTCGATCGAAATGGTGTCATCCGACACCTCTCCCAGACGAGCGGCGCTGTAGAGCAGGGTCTCGGAGAGGATGCGCCACACGAATTCCGCGGCCCGATCCTTCCCGCCGATCACCGCGCGCACGCGCTCGCCGAGGTTCTCGATCGGTTTGGCGAGTTCCAGCGAGGGGAACTTCGCCGAGCGGCGCTCGCGGTAGGTCAGGGTGGCGACGTCGAGGGTCTGGATCTGCGAACCGCCCTCGCCGCGCACCTTCTGGTAGAAGCCCTTGCCCGTTTTGTCGCCCAGCATGCCGCCGGAGAGCATCTTCTGCAGCAACTCCGGCGCCTTGAAATAGTCGCGTTTCTCGTCGGCCGTGGCGCGGTCGTACACCGTGGTGGCCGCGTGGGTCAGAATATCGAGTCCCACCAGGTCCGCGGTGCGAAACGTGGCGCTCTTCGGCCGGCCGATGAGCGGGCCCGTGAGCGCGTCGACTTCTTCGACCGTGTGCCCGCCGTCGATCATCGCGCGCACCGCGCTCATCATCGTGAACGTGCCGATTCGGTTGGCGATGAAGTCGGGCGTGTCCTTCGCCACCACCACGCCCTTGCCCAGAACCTCGTCGCCGAAGGCGCGCATGAACGCCAGGACGATCGGGTCGGTGCCGGCGTGCGGGATCAATTCCAGCAGGTGGAGATAGCGCGGCGGGTTGAAGAAGTGCGTGCCGAGAAACCGCGAGCGTATCGACGCGGGCAGCGCGGCCGCCATGTCGGTGATCGAGAGTCCCGAGGTGTTGGTGGTGACGATCGCATCCGCGCGCAGGTGCGGCGCGATCTTCTCGAACAGGGCGCGCTTCACGTCCAGCTTCTCGAGCACCGCTTCGAGGATCCAGTCGCAATCCTTGAGCTTCGCGAGGTCGTCGTCCAGGTTGCCGACGCTCACGCGCCGGGCGCGAGCCGTCGTGAAGAACGGCGCGGGCTTCGCCTTGAGTGCGCGCTCGAGGCCTCCGCGCGCGAAGGCATCGCGGTACTCACGCGAGGCCGGATCGCCCTTCACGTTCGGCCCCGCCGGTGGAACGATATCGAGCAGGAGCACCTGGATGCCCGCGTTGGCGAGGTGCGCCGCCAGCGCGCTCCCCATCACACCGGACCCCAGGACCGCGGCCCGCTGGATCGACAGACTCAATGGAAACTCCTTATGCCGTCACAAACTGGCAGCGTTTAACCTATACGCAGGTGGAGCCGGCATTGTCAATTGCGGGGACGCCTCGCCCGGGGCACACTCTTTGCCAACCATGTGGATGGAAGCGCGTTACGTGGACGGGAATCCTCCGCATGCGCTGCAACAATCGGACCACGCAGAGAAACGACGAGGAATCGATGGAAACGCGGCGGACGAAGCGTGAATCGGCCCTCATTATAGTAGCCATCGCGGCGCTGTCGCTGCCCGCGTGCTCGAGCTCGCCACGCTTCACCGGCCACCCGGGTACAGTCGACATCGAGAGGCGAGAGGGCACCGACACGTCTCAAGACCACGTCGCGCTGCCCGACGATGGCTCGGCTGGCAGCAACGTAGTGCGCGCGGCGGAGGCGTTCATCGGAACGCCCTATCGTTCCGGCGGCACCACGCAGGAAGGCGTCGACTGCTCGGGTCTCACGCTGGTCGCGTATCAGTCGATCGGCGTCAAACTTCCCCGCAGCTCCGACGACCAGGCGCGCATCGGCGTCGCCGTCGAGCGCGACGACCTGGCGCCCGGTGATCTCATCTTCTTCGGCAACGGGTCCGGTTCCATCACGCACGTCGGCATCTACGCCGGCGGAAACGAATTCATCCACGCCTCCACGCGCGCGCGGCGCGTGCGCTTCGACCGCCTCGACAACAAGTACTTCCACAATCGATACGTGACGGCACGACGGGTGCTGTAGCGACAGCGTTCGACGAAGCACGGGCGGGTGGCATCGAGCCGGGACCCCCGTCGGCGAAGCCGCGCGGGGTGGCGAGATGACAGGACCCGCCCCTTTCCGTCAGAAACTGTAGCGCACGCGCAGGTACGCGTTGCTGTTGTCTTCGTTCATCCCGAACAGCGTGCGCGGGTCCTCACCCTGGAAGAGATTCGCGCCCACAGTGAGGTTCAGATCGTCGGTGTAGTCGTAACCCGCCGACAGCCGAAGGTAGGCGTCCTCGTCGCTCGGCGAGTAGAACGTAAACGCGGACAGCTTGACCGTCTGGTAGCGCAGCATCTGCAGCAGGCGCAGCGTTACCAGCGTGTAGTTCTCGTCCTTCACGTACTCGCCCGCGCGGTAGTCCTGCACCCCCTCCCAGTAGAACTGCGCGCCCGCGGTGAAGTCGCTCCACCACTGCCGTTCGTACCCGGTCATCGCCCGCGCCTCGGAATTCGGCACGTACGGGTCGGTGCCCTCGCGGTCCGCGGCTGAGTCGTACCAGCCCCCTTCGGCCCACGCGACACCGCCGAACAACGTGCCGCGCACGCTGGCGCCGTAGACGCGCAGCTCCGGGTAGTAGAAATACTGCCCGCTGCCGGCAAGCGTATCCGGGGGCGCGAACCCGAACGGCGACTTCCAGAACCCGTGGTAACCGTAGAACGCCAGATTCGCCGGCCCCACGTCGCGACTCAGGCGCAGCGCGACCTCCCCGTTTTCCACCTGCTGCTCCGGCTCCACCACCGGCGCGTACGCCGGCGTCCAGAACACGAGGCGTTCCCCGGTCGGCAGAATGTTGGGCCCGAACACCGGCGTGTACACGAGATCGATCGCGAGCGGAAGCCCAAACCACCCCAGCCGCAACGCGTCGGACGGCCCCTTGAGGTACTGATCCTCGCGACCGATGAAGAAGCTCACGTAGTCCTTCGGAAAGAGATCGTTGATGAAGAGCAGGTCGCCCGTTCCCCACGTGGTGGGCTGACGCCCGGCGCGCACTTCCAGATGGTCGCCGAAGGCGTTGAACATCGTCCACGCTTCGCGCAGCAGGACGCTGGTGCCGTCGTCCGCGACCTGGTCGGCGAGCACGTCCGCCACGAAATGGCCTTCGGCTCCGCTTCCGTAGAGATCGCTCTTTAGCTGAAGGCGCGCTTCCTGCAGCAGAAAGTCCTGGCCGCCGCTCCACGCCGGCGGCAGCGTGGACGGATTGCCCCACTCCGGGGGCGGCGGGCCGACCTCGTGGAGCCGCAGCCCGCCGGCTGCTTCGATGAAGCCGTGCAGCTCGAACTGCGCGGCCGCTGGAACCGCGTTCGCGAGCAGGACGGCCGCGATGGCAAGCAGGCGCTGGTGTTTGACCATGCGGGTTCCCCTACTGAGCGATGTATTCCCGCGGCGGGCTCTTGAGGTACCGCTCGCTGAAGATATCCACGCTGATCCCCTGGTCGTAGTCGATGCTGCTGAACACGATCAGCGTGCTGTTCTCCTTGCGCGGGGTCGTCATGCGGCGTTCGATGGCGGTGGGGTACCCATCGGCTGTTTCGACCTTCAGCACCTCGAGGATCTTGAGCGGGGCGTCCTTGGCGTCGAAATACTCCTCGCGGACGATGAGCTTCGTCGCCTTGTCGATCCAGGTGAGCTTGCGCGCGAAGTAATCACTGCTCTTCGGCGTGCTTTCGATGACCCAGGTCTGGTAGCCGCCTTTTTCCTCTTCGCGCACGAACTTGTGGGCGTCTTCGCTCCAGTGCCGGCCCGAGACGTCCTCGTACGCAAAGTCGCTCCCCACGAAGCTGCTCTTCTTGTCGCTGGCCGAGAGGGGCTTCACCAGGTCGAGGGATGGAACGTAGATCCAGCGCGCGTCGTCGCCGACAGGGTTCTTCCACGCCATAAACGTGGTGCGGCGCACGTCGGCGGGCTCGAAGAAGTACACGTAGTAGCGCTGCTCGCCGCCCTCGGACAGGTCCTTGCGCAGGATGACAAAGTCGCGCACGCGCGTCTTGCCGTTCTTGTCGCTGATGGTCATCTTGACCCGCGCCGAGCCGTCTTCGCCGGCGTAGTACATGTTGAGGTGCGCCTCCTTCATGAGCGCCTCCGCGTCGGGGCCCTGGGCGCGCGCGGGCGCCGGGGCGGCCCCAACGGTCAAACCGAAGACGGCCAGAGCCAGAACAGACCTTTTCTTCATGATGGGTTACCTCCTGGCAGCCGCGGATGCGGCCGCGTTCGTGACTGAATCGTCGCCCGACGCGTGGCGCCGTCTCCCCGAAATCACACGCGCGGGAAAATACGAAAGCGCCGCCGGCATGATCAGAAACGTGGCGCCGCCGCTGATCAGCATGATGGCAAAGAAGAACGCGCCCACCGTGACGTACGGCACCAGGGTCGAGAAGAACATGGGCACGAAGCCGAACGCGATCACGACGATGTTGCGCGCCAGCGCCTGCGCGGGTTCGTGGAAGAAGACGTTCAACGCGCGGTCGAAGTTCTCGTTGTTGTGGCGATAGATGTCGCGTATCCGCTGCAAGAAATGAATGGCGAAGTCAACCGACAGCCCCAGCGAGAGACTGCTCAACACTGCGATGGGCATGTCGTAGTTGCGGCCGCTGAGCCCCACCCATCCGTAGGTGACGAGGATCGTCGCTGTCAGCGGCACCATGGCGAGAAGCCCCATCCGCAGACTGCGGAAGAGGCCGATCATCATGAGCAGCACGACCACCCACGATCCGGCCAGCGACTTGCCCATGCCGCTCACCATGAGCTGCTGCCATTTCACGTTGATGTAGCTCAGGCCCGCCCATCGGATCTCCAGCCCCGGCGGCGGCGGGTTCTGCGCGACCCACGTGTTCACGCCGTCGACCACCGCGCGCACGCGCCGGTTGTCGCCGTTGCGCATCTGGATCCAGATGTTGATGCGGTCTTGGCCCGGCGTGATGAACTTGAAGAGGTCGTCGGGCGACCCTCCGCTCATCTCGTAGAGAAAGAGATACTGCGCGATCTTCTCGCGCGTGTCGGCGAGGGCCGCACTGCCCGGCTCGCGGTTGAGGAGCTCGTACTGGACCTTCTTGAGCACGTCCACCACCGAGCTGGCCGCGCCGACGTTCGGCTGTCCGCCTATCTCTGTCTGGAGCCGTTCCGCCCAACGCATCCACGCAGGATCGAGGAAGGCGCCGTCCTCGGAGCCGGCCAGCTCCACGTACGCGAGGTACGTCCCCGGCAGGTGTTCGTTCATCACCCGGTCGGCTACCCGCAACGGGCTTCCCGGCTTGAACCAGTTCACCGGATTGTCGTTCACCACTATGCGCGTGACGCCATAGCCCGCGACCAGCATGACGACGCTGACCGCGACGAGCAGGGGCACGCGGCGGCGAACGGCGAAGTGGCGGATCTTGTGGAGATGCGTCTCGGGGGCGGCGTCGCCCTCGTGCACGTGACCGAACTTGTCCAGCACCGAGGGCGGCATCAGCATCGCGTACGCCGGAATGAACAGGAGGGAAAGCAGCCACGCCACCAGCACTCCGAATGCGACAAACGCGCCGAAGACCTGCACGGGGGGGATGGGGGTCATGACCAGGGACGCGAAGCCCACGACGGTGGTAAGCGAGGTGAACGCCATGGGCAGGAACAACTCGCGCATCGTGTGATGGAGTGTCTGCGCCATGCTCTCATGCTGGCGGTAATTTGCGTGCACGGAGCTCAGAATGTGGATGCTGTTGAGCACCGCGATCGGAATGAGAAAGATGGGTATCATCGAGCTCATGATGTGGACGGTGTACCCCATCCCGATCAGCAGCCCCATGGTCCAGATCACGGTGATCATGGAGAGGATCATGGGCGCGAGAACCACCCTCCAGCGCCGGAAGAAGAACAGCATTAGCAGGAAGATGAGGAGGAACGCCAGCGGCGCCGAGACGGCCATCTGCTGGAACATGGCGGCCCCGAACGTGTCCTGCGCCACCGGGAGCCCGGCAAGGTAATAACGCTCGGCGCCGTGATCCCGGTCGATGATTGCCTGGACCTGCTGACCGACCTCCATCGCTTCGTCTTTGCTCTCGAGCGGGATGAAAAGGGCGAGCGCCTTGCCGTCGTCCGAGGCGAGTTTGCCGCGGAGAATCGGATTCTCGTTGATCTGAACGAGGATCCTGCGCGCGTCTGCTTCGGTTTCGGGCACGGTCTCCATGAGCGTCTGGACGCGAATACCGCCGCCTTCCCCCGGCAGAATGTCGTCCACTTCGCTCGGCGCGAGAATGTCGTCTGCGATGACGCCGTCCATTTCGCGCAGCGCTGCGGTGATGGTCTGCACTCGCTGCAGGATCTCGGGAGTGAACACCGTGCGTTCGTCCACGATGCCCAGCACGAGGAAGTCTTTCAGGTTGAATGCCGCCTCGACTTCGCGGTGAATCACGCGCACGGGCTCGTCGGCTGGTAGCATGTTCTCCGGATCTGTATCGATCTTGATCCTGGGGAGCTGCGCCGCCGCCACCGCCGTGAGCAGCCCGACGATGACCATTACGAGCTTCGGGTGACGGATCGGGAATCCCGGGAATAGTCGCGTCATGGTCGGGTTCGCTTTCTTTGTTTGCGCGATCGTCGTGTCAGCGCGCCGTCGTGGCGGCCTTCGCGTCGCGTCGCGCTTCCAGCCGGCGGAATATGATCTCGGCCGGACAGAAGTTGGTGAAGCTCGATTGCACAAGATTGACGCCGACGAAGCCGGTAAGCACAAACCACCAGGGGCTCACCTTCCACGCGAGAAGGAGCGAGACGAGAACCAGCGTGCCCGCCAAACGCCTCACCATGCGTTCGGGCCACGAGAGCTTTGCGCAAACAGCGGCACCGCTTCCGGAATATGAGTCCACGTTTTCCTCCTTGAATTCCTCCGACGGGACTTGCCATCCCGCGCCAACAGGACATATTGTAGAGAGAACTTCGCTATATGAATATATGCTTTAGTAGTTATATAATAATCCCGACGGTGTGTCAAGCCGTCTCGCCCGGTGGTGTCATGAGAGTTTCTAACCGATTGGAACACAAGACTCTGTCCCTGATCGCGGAGCGATTCAGGGTGCTGGCGGATCCGCGCCGGCTGCAGCTGCTTCACCTGCTGGGTGAGAAGGAGATGTCAGTGGGGGCGCTGGTGGACGCGTCGGGCGCGAGCCAGGCCAACGTCTCCAAACACCTTCAGATACTCCTACGGGCGGGATTCCTGCAGCGCCGCAAGGAGGGTGTGGTGGTCTTCTACCGGATCGTGGACGCGTCCATCTTCCAGATGTGCGAGCTTGTCTGCGGGCGCTTGAGCGAACAGTTCCGCGACGATCTCACCGCGATCGGCCTTCCGAAGCAGACACGGAGGCGCACCCGGTAGCCCACGCGACCTACTGGAAATTACTGATCAGCACGACGTCGCGGCTTTGCGTTCCCGCCCGCACGATGACGTTCTGGCTGTCGGGGCTCCACTTGATCTGGAAGACGTCCTCGCCGTCGAATTTCGTCACCTGCTTCGGCGATACGCCGTTGGCACCCACCACCCACACGTTCTCGCCCTCCTCGCCGCGGCGGACCACGGCGATCCAGCGTGCGTCGGGGGACCACGCGTGGTCGGTCAGGCGCCCGTCGGTGAACCGCGTGATCTGCTTTGCCGGCGCTCCGGACTCGTAGCGAAAGACGTTGCGGGCCGGCTCGTCGCGATCGAGATAGGTCCATGACTTCCCGTTTTGTTCCCACTCGGGGTCGATGGCGTTGGCTTTTTGCGGCAACCGCTCGATCTCCGGCCCCCCGGCCGAGGGCAGGACGATGTTAATGGCCTCGATGAAACCCGACGCGTTGGGTTCCAGTCTGAACACCGTCAGCCGCTGGCTGTCGGCTGAAAAGAGGGCGAACGCGGACTCGGCCTTCGGAGCAACCGGAATCACGTCGCCGCCGTCGACCGGCATCACCCACACGCCGCGCGTCGAGTCGCCGTACGCAAACGCCACCAGGCGCCCGTCCATGGAGACGTCGAGCAGCGCTTCTCCTCCACCGGACGTGACTTGCTTGAGCCCGCTGCCGTCGGTGTTGATGCGCCAGATGTGCTGCTGTCCGTTCTCGTCGTAGCGCTGGAAGACGGCCGTATTGTCACGGGCGATCAAGTGTGTGACATGGCCCGGTCCCGCCGACAGGCGCTGCTGTTCCCCGCCCGTGAGCGGAATCGCCGCGATCCCGAGCCGCCGCTCCTGCACGCTCGCGAACAGCACGCGATCGGACGCGACGTCGAACGAAAACGCCGAATGCTCCGGGCTGGTCGCGTTCGTCAACCTGCGAACGGTTCCGCCTGCCGGGTTCGCCACGTACAGATTGGCGACCTCGCTGGACCGCAGCGCCGCAATCGCCCCGTCGCCGCCCGTCGCCGCCGACACCCCCGAGTAGGAGGCGAAATCGTTGGTGACGCGTCCCAGTTTTCCACCCGGGTAGCTGATCACAAACACCTGGTCGCGGATCCCTTCGCTCACACTCGTCCCGGCCAGAACCAGCCCGCGCCCGTCGGGAATCCACGCGACATCCAGGAAGAAGGCGTTCGTCTTGACGAAGAAGTCATCGCGACGACCGCTGTCCACGTCGAACATGGCGAGTTTCGAGGTCGACTTCGGCGGTGGAAGAATCACGAAGACGGCGATCCGTTTTCCGTCCGGCGACCACGACGGCGCGCCCGCTACAACTTCGGGCTGGCGGACGTTGGCAAACTCCCGCTCGGTTCCGGCGTCGAGGTCGCGAATGATGAGCGCGGACCGGCCCTCCTGGGGCACGCCACGCACGAAGCACACTTGCTTCGCGTCCGGCGAGAAGGTGACGCGCGAATCGACGTCGAACGCGCGCTCTTCCTCGGGTCCGCCCAACGAAGGCACCCGCACCAGGCTGCGGTAGTTGGGCTGGTCCTTGCGCCGCTTGAGGAAATAGAGGTAGTTCCCGTCGGGCGAGAAACTCGGCGACTCCAGGGTCGCGTCCGTCACCGGCAGCACTTCCACGTCGCTGCCGGTGGCCACCTGACGCACGCGCAACGTCGAGCGCCCGGCGCTGCCCGCGATGTAGGCGATGTAGCGCCCGTCGGGAGACAGGGCGCTGTAGAGCACGTCGCCGCGGCTGGTCTGCGTGGTCGCGCGCATGTTCTGGAACGGCTCCACGGTGGACTCGCCGCCGCGGCGCGAGCTCCAGATTCCATACCCGATGCCGACTGCCCCCACCAGCACCGCGCCCACCACGATCGGCAGCGTGCGCGACTTGCGCCCCGGCAGCGCCGCCGTGGCGCCGCTTCCACTGGTGGCCGACGTCGCCGACGCCGAAAGCGCGTCGTACTCGTCGACGATTTCGCGCAGCTCGATGGCGAGGTCCTTCATGGACTGGAGGCGCTGGTCGGGCGCCTTGGCGAGGCAGCGGCGCACGAGCCGGCGCAGCTCGGCGGGCGCGGCCGGGTTCAGCCCTTCGATGGGAAGCGGCTTGTCGTGGAGGATCTTGTGCATCGTCTCGACGTTGGAATCCGCAGCAAATGGCCGGCGCTGCGTGGCCGCTTCGTAGAGCAGGCAGCCGAACGAAAACACATCCGAGCGATGGTCGACCGACTTGCCCTGCACCTGCTCCGGTGACATGTAGTACACGGTGCCGAGCACGGCACCCTCGCTGGTGCGCTCCCCGATCTCGGTCATCGCGGTCGCCGACGCGTTCTCCGCGCCGCGCTTTTCCGTGAGCTTGGCGAGGCCGAAGTCGAGCACCTTGGCGAAGCCGTCGTCGCTGACCATGATGTTGCCGGGCTTCAGGTCGCGATGCACGATGCCGGCGGCGTGCGCCTTGGCGATTCCCTCGGCGGCCTGCGCGAGGTAACCGAGCAGCGTGCGCAGGTCGGTCTTTTCCTCGTGGATCTTCGCGCCCAGCGTTTTCCCGCTGATCAGCTCCATCGAGATGTACTGCACCGATCCAGAGTCGCTGCCCGACGCCGAGCGGACGTTTTCCTGCCCGATCTCATAGATGGTGACGATGTTGGGATGGTTGAGCGACGACGCGGACTTCGCCTCCTGCACGAAGCGGCGCACGCGGTCCTCGTTCTTGACCAGGTCGGCCGGGAGCACCTTGAGGGCGACGTTGCGCTCGAGGGTCCGGTCCTGGGCGAGGTAAACCTCGCCCATGCCGCCGGCCCCGAGCGGGCCGACCACGCGGTACTGCGCAATTTCGTCTTCGGGCTGGAGGGCGCGGGCCGTGGTCATTCGTTCTCCTTATGTATTCTTACCTGCCGGTGGCTCGTGCCACTTTTCCTTCGGCACCCATACCTTGCCATCCGGGTCGCCTTCGTAGTGCGGCGACATGATCTGCACGCCGTGCTCGTTGAACATGTCCTGCACGTTGGCGTTGAGCGCGCTCATCACGAGCACGCGTTTCTCTGCCTCCTCGAGCCGGACCGCGAGCGTGTACTCGACGTAGAAGTCCGAGAGGGCCGTCTGCAGCACGCGGGGCTCGGGAGTCTTGCGAACCCCGGGCGTCATCGCGGCGGCCTGGAGCAGCATCGCGTGCACCTGACGCCACGGCGCATTGTACCCGATCGTAACCGTAATCGTCAGCGGCGCACCTTTCTCACGGTTGAGGCGCGTGTAATTCTTGGTGATGCCACCCACGATGACGGCATTGGGGACGTTGATCTCTTCGTCGCGCGGGGTGCGGATCTTGGTGGATAGCACCCCCATCGACAACACGACGCCTTCGTAATCGCCGATCCGGACGTAGTCGTTCACCCGCAGCGCCTTCGAAAAAATCAAAATGTAACCGCTGGCCGCCTGGCTCACGACGTTCGACGACCCCAGCGACAGCATGACGCCGAAGAGCACGCTCAAGCCTTTGAACGCGGCGCCGTCGCTGCCGGGGATATACGGAAACGCAATCGCGACGGCGAGCAGCCAGACGAACAACACTACCAGGCGTTGCGTTGGCCCCGCCGTCTCCGCATCCACCCCCGGCAGCTCGAAGCGCCCTTCGCGCACCGCGTCGAACAGGGCACGAATCCAACGCACCACCAGGCGCGTCATAAAGAAGATCAGGACCAGCATGAAGACGTCGGGGATCGCGTGCAGGATGGCGAGCCCGATCTTCGACCCGATTCCAAACAAATAGTCGTCGAGCTGGTCGCCCCATGGATAGGTGTAGGGGAACTGCTTCAGGACGAACGTGACCCAGAGGTTGGCCAGGCCGACACCGATCACGATGGCCACCAGGCGAAGCACGAGGCGCAGCAACACGCCGATCTGGTTGATGAGCGCCGTCGGTGGAAGCTTGAGTTTCTGGCTGCGGGCTTGCATGTGCCGCTCGATGGACGCGCCGGCCCATTTCACCACCCGCACGAGACTGCGCAGCAGCAACCAGAAGATGATCGTCGCCAGCAGGCTGAACGCGATGGAGCGAGCCAGGCTCGAGACGGTCCGCTGCTCCAGCACCGCCTCGACCGCCTCCTCGAGGCTGCGGCTGGTTCGGGCAACGAGCTGTTCCTCGGTCTCGCCCGTCAACGCGTTCACGTCGCCCGGCGTCACCGTGAATACCCACCTGCCGTCGAGCTGGATCAGCGTGCCCATGTCGGTGGGCTTCGCAGTGACCGTGACTTGACGCTCTCCCCGGCGATGCCCGCTGGTCGCGTCGCGCACGCGCTCATTCGCGGCCTTCGCGCGCTGCTCCGGAGAGTAGCCAAGGATCTCGGCCCGGAACTCGAAGACGTTCCGATTGCCGATGACGAGCGGGACCGGCGCGTGGGCGCCCCCGCGCGCAACGGCCGCACCCGCCGAGGACGAATCTGGCGGCGGGGCCGCGTTCGCCGGGGCGGCAACCGCGGCGGCCAGCCACACGACGGCAGCCGCACGGCGCAGATACGATTCGATCCTGCTCCGCGTTAATTTCATGTCACTCGTCTCCCTCGGCTCCAATGGGCCGGGCGTCGAAAAGCATGACCTCCGTAATACCGTCTTGCTCGTACGAAAGCGCCAGCTGGGTGGCCAGGAAACCGAACTTCCGCAGCCCGACGATCTGGCGCATGAAGTGCGCTTCGGTCGAGAAGGCCGGGTCCACGCATATCATGCGTGTTCCACCCAGCGGCGTGATGGATACGTCTCCCGGCTGCTTCCCGGCGGTGACCCGGGCAAAGTAGGGATTGCACCCGGTGCTGCCGGAGATCCGTTCCCCGTCGAACCTCGCCGTGACGTCGGGTTCATACTCCGCCACATTGCCCCAGGATGACCACCCGCGTAGCACCCATTCGGTCCCCTCGAGCGTGGCGAGCGAGAGTCGTCCCGGGGTGGTTGCCGTCGGAACCTCTTGCAGCCCCCCGTTCGTATAGGCCCAAGCTCGATCGACCAGCTCTCCCGGACAACACATCGCGTCCGACTTGCCCGCCTGGACGAGGCTCATGGCGATCTGGTTCCCGTCGATGCTCGCCGCGCGCACCTGCACGCGATCTCCCAGCAGCGCCGACGCCGCGTGGCGCATGGTGCTGTCCTCGCGCAGCGCGACGGCGAGGTAAACCAGTTCACCGCTTCCGCCGGTCGTCAGGCTCACCAGCACCGCCGCGTCCTCGTCGCCATCCCGGTCGAGGTCGCCGACCAGGCGAAAGTCGCGCACGAACTGGAGCGCGGGACGCGCGGCGGCCCCTTCGACGTAGGGTTCGCCCTCCCAACGGCCGTTGACCAGGGTCACGCTCGGCGGAAGCCCCTCGATGCCGGCGTAGGTGCCGCGCTTGAGCTCGAGCAGGGTCGGCGCCGTCACGATGCCTGCCGCCGCGATCGTCGTGTCCACCGCACTGGAACGTGTCTGCGTGTCCGGCTTCTTGCCACACCCGGCCGCGATCAGCGCGGCGACGGCTGCGAGCGCGACTGCGATCCTGTTGCTCTTCATCCCGTTGACCTCCGTTATTCTTCCGGCAGGGAGGATATCACCAATGCCACCTTGCCGCTGCGTCGCCGGGTGAGCTCGCGCACGCGTTCATAGTCGATTCTCATATCGGCAAACTTCTCGCGCAGCAACGCCGTCACGGGCGCCAGGCGTTCGGGAGTGAAGTCGGTGCGCGTGACCAGACGCACCAGCATGCGATCGGGGCTGTCCTGCACCACCTGATAACCCTCGATCCAGTCGTCGAACTGGCGCATGGTGTAGGTGAGGTAGAGCCCGCTCACCACGCCGGTCGACGTACGGATCACGTCCTGCAGCCGGCCGTCCACCGACGCCAGCCGCGGGAATGGCCGTCCGCACGGGCACGGAGCATCGGCCGGGCCCGCCGTGCCGATGTCACCGATTTCGTAGCGAACGAACGGATTCGCCGCGTTGTGCATGTCCGTGATCACGATGCGGCCTTCCTCCCCCTCGTCAACCGGCTGGCCGTCGTCGTCGACCACTTCGACCAGCAGATTGTCGCTCGCCAGGTGATAGCCCTCGTGCCGGTGGCACTCCATTCCCACGCTCATGAACTCACGCGAGCCATACGACATGTACACGTCCCCCACCAGGTGCTCCTGCAACAACTCGCGGTGGCCGGGCTGGAGCCCCTCCGCAGCGCTCACCATCGTGCGCGGCTTCCAGAGCAGCACCCCGGGATGATCGCGCACGTAACGGGCGAGGTCGACCAGCATGCTGGTATACCCCACCAGCGCGTGCGGCTTGAGATGGTTGATCAGCTCGATGCATGTGAGGCGCTCCGCGTCGCTGAATTCCTTGAACGCGTCGAAATAGGCGCGCCGCTGGAGGACCAGATGCACGTAGCGCTTGACCGCTTCCGAGAGGGGAACACGGCCGTGGTCCGCGGCCCAGACGTGCAGGCTCTTGCGCCCCTCCTCGGCTCCACCCCACGAGTAACTCCGATCCATCACGGAGGTGCGCCACTCGTAGCTCTCGCGGGTCACGTGGAAACGGACCGGGAGCGACGTCGACCCGCTGGTCTGGTGCGCGTAGAGCGAGTCCGGCGGCCGCTCCTGCTGCGCGAAAAACTCCCGCTGGTCGTGCCGCGTCCACACCGGGAGCTCCTCGGGCCGTACCATCGTGCCGGGCGCGGGCAGCGATCCGCGGTGGGCCTTGACTCGCTCCGCGTAGAACGGAAAGCGCTCGAGCGAACGCTGTACGTGCCCCTGAAACTCGCGCTCGGTGAGCTTCCGCAGCGCGTCGCGCGAGAGACTCTCGTTCGCGGCGACCCAGCGACGAATGGCGAGCCGGTGGTAGCCGCGCAACTCGCCGTAGAGCGCGCTGATCATCGTCGACGCGTGCACGCCCGTACCTTATCAACCTTCGCCGGGTCGATCCATCCCAAACCATGCCGCTTGACGCGCGCGCCCACGACAGGCAGAATGGCGGGATGCGGGGGCGGCCGCCTCTTCGCAAACCCCACGTCGCGCATTCCCTGGAAAGGAGCCTCTCGATGGGTCGTGTTCTCCTGTTGCTGTTGGTGGTAGCCGTGCTGGCGCTGGCGCCCGCGGCAGTGAACGCCCAGATACCGGACAAGTTCAAGAACCTGGAAGTGCTGCCGAAGGAGATCGCGAAGCCGGAGCTCGTCCAGATCATGCGCGGGTTTTCGAGCTCGCTGGGTGTTCGTTGCATCCACTGCCACGTCGGCACCGACCCACACGACCTGAGGGCGATGGATTTCGCGGCCGACGACAAGGACACCAAGAAGATCGCGCGCAAGATGATGGCGCTGACTTCGGAGATCAACACCTCGCTCACGCAGGCAATCGGAACGATGCGGCCGGAGCGGCTGCAGGTGGGGTGCTTCACCTGCCACCACGGCAACAACCGGCCCGAGACGCTCCAGCACTCGCTGACCGCCGTGCTCGACCGCGACGGGCTGGACTCGACGCTGGTCACATACAAACGGCTGCGCAACGAATACTACGGGCAGGCGGCCTACGACTTCAGCGAGTGGTCTCTGATCACGCTCGCGGAGGAACTGGGCAAGAAGCCGGCCCAGCAGCCGGCGGCGCTGGCCATGCTCAACCTGAATCTCGAGTACTACCCCGAGTCCGCGGGCACGTACGCGCGCATCGCGGAAACGTATCTCGCGGCCGGCGACACCACCACCGCGATGAAGTCCTTTGACCAGGCGCTCAAGCTGGCGCCCAACGACCCGTGGCTCAAGCGCCGGGTAGACAGCGTCAAGACCAAGAAGTAGGCGCGACTAGCTCTCTTTTCCACAGCAAAACGGGCCGCGGCGGCGAACATCCTTGACACCCTGCGGCCCATTGTCTTTAAATTCAATACGTTCAGACTTTTCTGTAATCAACAAATCCGCAAGAAGATACATGACCACATCGCGACTGACCGCCCAGGACATCTTCATCGAAGGCTGGGGTCGTCTCGGGCCGTCGTGGGGCATCAGCAAGATGATGGCGGAGATCTACGCGGCGCTCTACGTGAGCCCGTCTCCCCTCACCCACGAAGACATGTCGGAGAAGCTCGCGACCAGCCGCAGCAACATCAGCACCAACGTCCGCATGCTGGTCGACCTCGGGGTCGTCCACAAGGTGATCGTGCGGGGCGAGCGCAAGGATTACTACTCCGCCGAGGACGACATCACCAAGGTGGCCAAGCTGCTCGCGCTGGCGAAGAAGCGCAAAGAGCTGGACCCGGCCATGGAAATCATCGACAAGGCCATCAGCGCCGCCGACGAATCCGAGTCGGCCACCATCCACAAGCTTGAGGAGCTCAAGCGGCACATGGACTTCGTGAACGCGATCTTTCATGCGTTCGTGGGCGGCGAGGCGGATCCCAAGACGCTCGCCAACGTGATCCGAGTCAAGGAAAGGCTTTCCTAGAGCGTATGATCCAGGCACTCAAGAAATACGACGCGTTGCGCGACGTGGTGGAACGCTGCAACACGATGGTCGTCGACCGGATTCGCGAGAACGCCATCCACGAGGCGGACATCGCGCTCGAGAGCTTCAACAACGGCGGCAAGCGCCTGCGGCCGATCCTGCTGGTCCTGTCGGCCAAGGCGCACGACGGCGGCCGCCTCGACGAAGTGAGCGACTCCCTCATCAAGCTCGCGGGCGCGATCGAGATGGTCCACCTCGCTACCCTCTTCCACGACGACGTCATCGACGAAGTGGACACGCGCCGGTCGAAACTCTCCGCCCGTCTCAAGTACGGCAACTACGCCTCCGTGCTGACCGGCGACTTCGCGCTGGCCGAGGCGCTCGACCTCGTGCACCGCAGCGGCGTCACCTCCGCCATGCCGGAGTTCATCCGCACCCTGCGCGTGCTGGTGCGCGGCGAGAGTCTCGAGACCACGCACAAGTTCGACTTCAGCCTCAAGGAGGCCCAGTACTACGAAATCATCTCCGAGAAGAGCGCGTCGCTCTTCGCCCTCTCCTGCAAGGCGGGCGCGCTCGCGCGGGAATCCGACCTCGCCGACACCCTCGGGCACTTCGGCTGGAACCTGGGCATGGCGTTCCAGATGATCGACGACCTCGACGACATGCTCGACAACCCGCAGCGCTCCTACGACTGCGACCTGCGCAACGGCTACGTGTCGCTGCCCGTGATCCGGGTGCTGGATGCGCTCAAGGACGGCCACCGCGACCGCTTCATCCGCGTGATCGAGAACGCCGAGTTCACCCCCGAGAACGAGCGTTTCATCGTGGACCTGTGCCTGGAGTACGGCGGGTTCACGCAAACCCACCAGGCGATCGTCCGCCACCTCGAGCGGGCGGCGGAGACGACCACGCGCTTTTCGGCTTCGTCCGCGCGCGACCTGCTCTCCGGCGTGTGCCGGGACCTCCACGCGTACGCGGACCGGCAGATCGAGAACTTCGCCAGTTTTTCCCGCGCCACCACCGGCTGACCCGGGGCGCTGGCGGGCACGTTTCCTGCAATTTTGCCATTTGGGCCTTGCCCGATCACCGGAGAGCCCATAGCGTATCCACCATGTCGACGAGTCGCCGCCTGCTTTCCCGTGTCGCTGTCGCCGTGCTGATGGCGGCGTCCATGCTGCCGTCCGGCTGGGTGTTCTGCGTGCAGGCCAGCGGCACCGTCGAGGTCGAGTACACGTCCGGCCGCTGTTGCACCGTCACCCAGGCGGTGGCCGGAGAAGCGGTGGCCGCGTCGTCCGTCGACGCGTGCGAAGGCTGCCAGGACATCGCCCTCGAGTGCTCCGCGCACCGCAAGGAGGGCTTCGAACCGGCCGCCGCCACGGCACCGGCGGTGTGCGCGTCGCCGTTCGTTTGCCCCGCCAGCCGGGTTGAATTGTCCCCGTCCGCCTCCCCGACGATACTCGTCTGTCCGACGCTCTACCGTCTCTCCTCCGTCGTCATTCGCTGCTGACCCTCTCGGCGGCCGCCCGGCCGCTCACTCGTGACCCGCGCATTCGCGCGGGGCGTTCCCGCTTGCTCATGTTCGCGGAGGATCAGCGATGCGCTTCCTGCATCTGTTCGTTGTTTCGATGCTATTTACCGGGGTCACGCCGGCGACCGGATGGCCCGGCTCCGCCCGGACCGCCTTCGACGACGCGCTCCGCCGATCGGCGTCGCATGCGCCGGCGGACACGCTGACGTTTGACGAGGTGCTGACGCGAGTCGCGCGCACGTACCCCGCGTTCGGCGTGGCGGCTGCCCGCATCGAGGCGGCGCAGAACGGGGTGACCCAGGCGCGCGCGAGGCCGAATCCGTGGCTGCACATGGCCGCCGAGAACGTGGGCGGCACCTATTCGGGTTTCGACGCGTCGGAGCTGTCCGTCCTGTTGTCGCAGGAATTCGAGCTGGGCGGGAAGCGTTCGGCGCGAACGACGGCCGCGGAGGCGGCGTCCGCGGCCGCCGGACTCGAGGCCGACCTCGCGATTCTCGACGTCTACCTCGCCGCGAAGCAACGCTTCTCGACCGCCGCGCATGCGGACGAGCGGCTGCGACTCGCGCACGCGCACGAGTCGGTGGTCGCGGAGCTTGCGGCCGCCGCCCGCGACCGCGTCCGCGCGGGGGCGGCGCTCTTGGCGGACCCGCTGCTGGCGGACGTCGCCCTGGTGCGCGTGCGCCAGGAGGCCCGTCTGGCCGAGATGGAGCGAACGCGCGCGCGACGCGATCTCGCCGCGCTCTGGGGCGAGCCCGACGGCGTCTCCGAGCCCATCGAGGCGCTCGCGCTGCCCGAACGCCTGCCCGAAGCGGACTCGATCGCCGCGTGGGTCGGTGGCAGCGCGGCGGTGACGCGGGCGCGCCGGGCGACCGCGACATCCGAGGCCGGGCTCCATCTCGAGCGAAGCCTTCGCGTTCCCACCCTCACCGCCGGCGCGGGGGTGCGGCGCGTCGAAACCGACGGCGCGACCACGTTTCTGTTCTCCGCAACCCTTCCCCTTCCCCTCTGGGACCGCCGCGACGGAGCGATCCACTCCGCGCAGGCGCAGGTGCGCGCGGCCGAGCTCGAGATCGAGCTCGCTCGCTCCGTCACGCGCAGCCAGTTGGAATCCGGGCTCAACCGAATGTCGGCCATGCTCGAGCGGCTGCGCGAAGCGAACGAAAGCACACTCCCGACCTTGCAGTCGGCCTCACGCGAGATGGAAACGGCGTACCGCATCGGCCGGGCGAGCTATGCGGACCTGCTGGAGGTCCACCGGATGCGGATCGAGATCGAGAACGAGATCAACGACCTGCACCTGGCGATCGTCCACGAGGTGAGCGAGATCGAGCGCCTGGCGGCGCGCACGATCGAGGAGACGATGAGCGATGAATAGACGATGGGTCGCGGCACTCGGCTTCGTGCTGCTGACTACGCCGCAGTGCGCCCCCGACGATGCCGCGCGGGACACGGGTGGCGCGCACGGCCACCAGGCCGAGACAAGCCACCCACACGAACACGAGGCGTCGCCCGGTCTCGGGTCCGTGACGATGATGCCGGAGACGCTGGCGGCGAATCACGTGGAGATCCGGCGGTCGGGGCCGGGCCCGGTCCGTACCGAGATCGAGCTTCCCGGCGAGATCCGGCTCAACGCAGACCGCGTCGCGCACGTCGTCCCACGCTTTCCCGGCGTCATTCAGGAGGTGACCGGGCGCCTCGGCGACCGCGTGCACGCCGGCGACGTCCTGGCCGTGGTGCAGAGCAACGTGAGCGCCGCGCCCTACCCGGTCACGGCGATGATCGACGGCACGATCATTCAGAAGCACGTGACCCTCGGCGAATTCGTGCGCGACGACGCGGACATCTTCGTGGTCGCGGACCTCTCCGACGTGTGGGTGAACGTCAGCGTCTACGCCCGGTTTCTTGCCGAAGTGAAGCCCGGCCAGGCGGTGCGCATCACCTCGCCGGGCGTCGGCGAGTCCGCCGCCGGGGTCATCGACTACGTCGGTCCGCTGGTCGGCGAGAGCACGCGCACCGGCGTGGCGCGCATGGTGTTGCCCAACCCGAAGGGCATCTGGCAGCCGGGCCTGTTCGTGACCGCCCACATCACCGTCGGCGAGCTGGAGGCGCCGGTCGCGGTACCCGACGCGGCGATCCAGACCGTCGAGGGACGCGAGGTCGTGTTTGTGCGTTCCGGCAACACCTTCACGGCGCGTCCCGTCACGACCGGACGGCGCGGCGTGGACCTGGTCGAGATCACGGACGGACTCGCGCGCGGAGAGGACTACGTCGCCGGGGGAAGTTTCATCTTCAAGGCCGAGTTCGGGAAGTCCGAAGCCGGCCACGAGCACTAGGAGGCGACGATGCTGGAACGGGTCCTGGTGGAGTCCATTCGGCGGCGGTGGGCCGTCATCGCCGTGACCGCCGGCATGGCCGCGCTCGGCGTCTACAACTTCAACCGCCTGCCCATCGACGCGGTGCCGGACATCACCAACGTGCAGGTCCAGGTGAACACCGCCGCGCCGGGCATGTCACCGCTGGAAGTCGAACAGCAGGTCACCGCCCGCATCGAGATGGCGATGGGCGGCATCCCGGGTGTCGACTACGTGCGCTCGCTCTCGCGCTACGGACTCTCGCAGTTGACGATCGTGTTCCGCGATGGCACCGACATCTACTTCGCGCGCCAGCTCGTGAACGAGCGCTTGCGCGAAGGCGCGGAAGGCCTGCCCCCCGGAACCGGCCAGCCCGCAATGGGACCGGTCGCCACCGGCCTGGGCGAGATCTACATGTGGGCGGTCGAAGCGCGGCCGGGCGCTCTGCGCGCCGACGGGCGCCCCTTCACGTCGACCGACCTGCGCGAGATCCAGGACTGGATCGTGAAGCCCCAGCTGCGCACGGTCGCGGGCGTCACCGAGGTCAACGCCATCGGCGGCTACGTGAAGCAGTACCACGTCACGCCCGACCCGGCGAAACTGGTCGAGCACGGGCTGACGTTCCGCGACCTCCTGGACGCCCTTTCCGCCAACAACGTCAACGCCGGCGCCGGGTACATCGAGCACATCGGCGAGCAGTACCTGGTGCGCATCCCCGGCGTCATCACCGAGATCGACGACGTCGAAAAGATCCTCGTCACGGTGCGGGGACGGCACACCCGTCCGCATTCGCGACCTCGCGTCGGTGGGAATCGGCGGCGAGCTGCGCACGGGCGCGGCCACCGAGAACGGCGAGGAGGTGGTGCTCGGCACGGTCTTCATGCTGATCGGCGAGAACAGCCGGACGGTATCGACCAGCGTCTCCAGGCGCATGGACCAGATCCAGAAGACGCTTCCCGCCGGCGTGCAGGTCAGGACCGTTTACGATCGCACGCGTCTGGTGGACGCCACCCTCCACACCGTCCGCGAAAACCTGATCGACGGCGCGGTGCTCGTCATCGCCGTGCTGTTCCTGCTGCTCGGCAACGCGCGCGCCGCCTTGCTGGTGGCGCTGACCATCCCGCTCTCGATGCTGTTCGCGGTAACCGGCATGGTGCAGAACCGGATCAGCGGCAATCTCATGAGCCTGGGCGCGATCGACTTCGGCATCATCGTCGACGGCGCGGTGGTGATGGTCGAGAACATGATGCGGCGCTTCGCCGAGCGCCAGCACCGGCTGGGGCGGTTGCTCACGCGCGACGAGCGCCTGGCGGAAGCGTTCTCGAGCGCGCGCGAGGTCGCGAAGCCGACGCTCTTCGGCGTCGGCATCATCATGATCGTGTACCTGCCGATCCTCACGTTGAGCGGGATCGAGGGCAAGATGTTCAAGCCCATGGCGTACACCGTGCTGCTCGCGCTGGCCGGCGCGCTCCTCCTCACCTTCACGTTCGTGCCGGCCGGCGTCGCGCTGCTCCTGCGCGGGCGTGTCGGGGAGCGCGAGAGTGCGTTGGTGCGCGGCGTCAAGCGGCTGTACGCGCCCACGCTGGCGCGCGCGCTGGGCGCGCGCTGGGTGGTGATCGCGGGCGCGGTGGCGCTGGTGGCCGCGTGCCTCTGGATCGGATCGCGCATGGGAAGCGAGTTCATCCCGTCGCTCGACGAAGGCGACATCGCGATGCACGCGATGCGCATCCCGTCGACGAGCCTGACCCAGGCGGTGGCGATGCAACACCAGCTCGAGGAGCGCATCAAGGAAATCCCGGAAGTCGAGCGCGTGTTCGCCAAGATCGGGACAGCCGAGATCGCCACCGACCCGATGCCGCCGTCGGTGGCCGACGTGTTCCTGATCATGAAGCCGCGCCGCGACTGGCCCGACCCGCGCAAGCCGAAGGACCAGCTGCTGCGCGAGATCGAAGCGCGGGTCGGCGCCGTCCCCGGCAACAACTACGAGTTCACCCAGCCCATCGAGATGCGCTTCAACGAGCTGATCGCAGGCGTGCGCAGCGACTGGCGGTGAAGGTATTCGGCGACGACATGGACACGATGCTCCGGAGCGCCAACCGCGTGGCGGACGTACTGCGCGACGATTCCCGGCGCCGCCGACGTCAAGGTCGGAGCAGGTGACCGGGCTCCCGCTCCTGACGGTCGAGATCGACCGCGACGCCATCGCGCGCTACGGGCTCAACATCGCCGACGTGCAGGACGTGATCGAAATCGCGATCGGAGGCAAGTCCGCCGGACACGTCTGCGAGGGGGACCGGCGTTTCGACCTGGTCGTGCGCCTCCCCGAGGAGACCCGCCTCGACCTCCACGCGCTCGAGTTCCTGCCCATCCCGCTGCCCGGCGACGGCGGCCACCGCGGCGCGCAGCCGGCATCGCCTGGACGAGGCTCGACACGCTCGAGGCGAGCTATCGTGCCGCTCGGCGCCGTCGCGCAGATCGAGATCACCGAGGGCCCCAACCAGATCAGCCGCGAAAACGGCAAGCGGCGCGTCGTCGTGCAGGCCAACGTGCGCGGGCGCGACCTGGGCTCGTTCGTGGAAGAGGCGCAGCGGCGCGTCGACGCGGAAGTCGCGCTGCCCGCCGGCTACTGGATCACCTGGGGTGGGCAGTTCGAGAACCTGATTGCCGCCCGCCAGCGGCTCATGTTCGTGGTGCCGTTGTCGCTGCTGTTGATCTTCGTGCTGCTGTTCGCAACGTTCAACTCGGTGAAGCATTCGCTCATCGTGTTCTCCGGCGTCCCGCTCGCCCTCACGGGCGGAATCCTGGCCTTGTGGGCTGCGCGGCATGCCGTTCTCGATCTCGGCCGGCGTCGGCTTCATCGCGCTCTCCGGCGTCGCGGTGCTCAACGGCCTGGTGATGGTGTCGTTCATCAATGCACTGCGGCGCGAGGGACACTCGCTCGACGACGCGATCACGACCGGCGCACTGACACGCCTGCGTCCGGTGCTGATGACGGCGCTGGTCGCCTCCCTCGGGTTCGTTCCGATGGCGATCGCGACCGGCAGCGGCGCCGAGGTCCAGCGCCCGCTGGCCACGGTCGTCATCGGCGGCATTCTCTCGTCGACTTTGTTGACCCTGGTGGTGCTGCCGGCGCTGTACCGGGTCTTTCACCGGGAGCGCGACGCGTCTCAATTTGACACGCGCGAGTCATCGCGTTAGACTGCAAGGGCTTGTCCTAAGGCCGCCGCCAACATTCCGGGAGCATTCCACCATGGCTGTCGAACCCCAGGTCAAACTCGAGCACCTGCTCCGCACACAGTCCGAGCACTTCCCGCACTGGGAGAAGATCAAGGACTGCATCGATCAGTACATCGATCTGATGCTCAACTATCGCCAGAGCGGACATCCGGGCGGGTCGCGCTCGAAGGTGCACGCGATGGTGTCTCTACTGATGAGCGGCGCGATGCGCTGGGACATCCGCCACCCCGAGAAACGCTTCGGCGATCGTTTCGCGCTGGTCGCGGGACACACGGTGCCGCTCATCTACGCGACCCTCCCCACGCTCGCGGAACCCTTCCGCCTCAAGTACGAACGCACGAAGGACCAGCGCTACTTCATCCCCGACGACCGCATGGTGTGGTGGGAAGACCTTCTGAAACTGCGGCGCAACCACGGGCTCCCCGGCCACGCCGAGATGGAGGGCAAGACGCTCTTCGTCAAGGCCAACACCGGCCCCTCGGGTCACGGCTCCCCGCCGGCGGCGGGTCAGGCGCTGGCGCTCAAGCGCGCCGGAGCCGACGGGGTGAAGGTGTTCGCGTTCGAAGGCGAAGGCGGCCTCACGCCGGGCGCGGCGCACGAGACCATGAACTCGGCGTACGGGCTGGGCCTCACCAATTTCCACTACGTGATCGACTGGAACGACTTCGGCATCGACGACGTCGCCTACAGCCACTTCCTGTACGGGAGCCCGCGCGAGTGGTTCGGCGCCCACGGGTGGCGGGTGGTGGAAGCGAAGGACGGCTCGGAGTGGGAATCGGTGACCCGCGCGATGATCGACATGGTGTCCGGCGCCAATCCGGAGAATCGCCCGAGCATGATGTTCATGCGCACGCGCAAGGGTCGCGAGTACGGCAAGTACGACAACAAGTCGCACGGCACGCCGCACCCGATGAACCACGAGCTGTTCTGGGAAACGAAAAAGCGGTTCATGGACAAATACGGGGTGTCGTTCCAGGGCTTCGGCGAGCCCGCGCCAAAGGAAGCGGCGGAGATCGCCGCGCAGGCGCACGCGAATCTCAAGGTCGTGGCCGACGTCATCCGCTCCGACGGCGCGCTCGTCGACTACGTCACCGAACGCCTGCTCGAAATCGGCGAGTCGGTGCCGGCGGAGATTCCGTCCTTCAAGCTGGACGTCTCCCGAAATCCTACTGCAGACAACCGCCTTTATGACTTCCAGCAATATCCACCCGAGATGTGGGCGAAGCCGGGCGACAAGCAGCCCAACCGCGCCGCGCTCGCCAAATGGGGCGCGTGGGTGAACGCGTGGAGCCAGAAGCACTACGGGCGTCCGCTGTTCATCGCGATGAGCGCCGACCTCGCGGACTCGACCAACATCTCCGGCTTCGCGAAGGACTGGGGCGAGCAGAAGGGGCTAGGGTGGTTCAACCGCGAAAAGAATCTCGACGGCGTGCTGCTCCCGCAGGGCATCACCGAGTTCACGAACTCCGGCATCACGACCGGGATCGCGAGCGTCAACTTCTCGCGCACGCCCTACGAGGACTTCAACGGCTTCTACGCCACCTGCTCCACCTACGGGTCGTTCGTGTACTTGAAGTACGGACCCATGCGGCTGTTCAGCCAGCTCGCGCAGGACTCGCAGATCAAAGTCGGCAAGGTGTTGTGGATCGCCGGGCACAGCGGCCCGGAAACCGCGGAGGACTCGCGCACCCACTTCGGCATCTTCGCGCCCGGGGTGACCCAGCTCTTTCCCGACGGCCACGTGATCGACGTCCACCCGTGGGAGTACAACGAGGTGCCGGTGGTGATCGCGGCGGCGCTGCGCACCAGCGCGCCGATCGTCGCCCTCCACCTGACCCGTCCCGCGATCGAGATCCCCGACCGCGCGAAGCTCGGCATGGCGTCCCACTTCGACGCGTCGCGCGGCGCATACGTGATTCGCCCCTACCGCGTGGGCCAGCAACGGATGGGGGTCGTCGTCGTGCAGGGCACCTCGACCACCAATAACGTGGTCAAGCTTCTGCCCGCGCTGGACGAAGAAGGACTCAACGTGAAGATCGTCGCGGCCATCAGCCCGCAGCTCTTCGCGCTGCAGGATGCCGCCTACCGCGATTCGGTCTTCCCCGCGCACGAGCGCCTGGACGCGATGGCGATCACCAATCGCGCCCGCCGGCTGATGGTGGACTGGGTCGACGCCGGCGTCACCGGCGAGTACTGGTTGAGCAGCGACTGGGACAATCGCTGGCGGACGGGCGGGTCGGTGGACGAAGTGATCGAGGAGGCGCACCTCTCGCCCAGGTGGATACTGGAAGGGATTCGCCGCTTCGCGAAGGAGCGCCCGCAGAGGCTCCGGCGGACGAAGGAACTGCTGGGCCGGCTGGAATAGCCTAGGCGGCGCTGACCGTCTCTTCGCGAATCAGCCGCGACGCCTTCGCCACCAGCGACTCGAGGAAACGGCGGTCGTCCTCGGAGAAGGCGTCGAGCGTGTCGCTGTCGATGTCCAGCACGCCGATCGCCTTCCCGTGGTCGAAGATGGGCACCACGATCTCCGACTTCACACTCGGGCTGCACGCGAGGTAACGATCGTCCGCGCACACGTCGGGGACCACGATGGTCTGCAGTTCACGCGCCGCGGCGCCGCACACGCCCGCGGTGAGCGCGATGGTGCGGTGCTCGGGGGCGGGCCCCACGTACTCGGACGGGTCGAGGGTCAGCGTCTCTCCGTGCAGCCGGTATATTCCCACCCACGAGTAGCGCTCGAAGCGAGCCTTGAGCTCGCGGACCAGAGCCGTCGCCGCGCCCCGCGACCCCTGCGCCACCCGGATCGTGCGGAGGATCTCGTTCTCGACGTCGGTCGAGAGGGCGCCGGCGTCGAAATGATTCGACCGCGCCGGCATCTCATCGGCCGGTGCCGGCGCCTCACGCCTTCGAATATCGCGCTTCATCAGCACGAACCCGGCCAGCACCAGCACCAGCGGCCAGAAGCGAATGAACGGCTCGGCGACCCGCGTGCTGATGACCCCCGTCTCGTAGAGAAAGCTGGCCGCGGCGAGCGCGAATACCATCGCGCCGACGATGATGCCGGAGTTGCCGGGCGGGCAGCTCGCGCCGGCGGTGATGAAGGAAGCACCGATGATCATCGGCATCACCGGCCACAGCACCGCCATGCGCCCCCATTCGACCAGCCCGCAGGCGAACGCGGTCAGAAACAGTCCCAGCAGAATCGCCCACGTGCCGGCGAACACCACCCCGAAGTTGAGCCGGCCTTGAAACACACGAAGCAGCACGACCCCGCTCGCCGTGATGACGAGCGGCCACAGGTTCTCCCAGCCGAGCAGGACGTGGTTGCTGACGAGCGAGAGCAGCACGCCCCAGAGCACGAGCCACCACCCCATGAGATGCCGGTTGCGCTGCTTCACGCGTCCATAATACGGGACCCGCCCGGCGCGCGCAACGGTTGGTGACGCCCGGCCGGGCCGCTTTCCGCCCACTGCCTCCGCGCCCGCCTTGACGCGCCCCCGCCGATCCGATAGATTCTCCCGGACGGCGGGCCCGAAGCCCGCCGAACTCATATCTTCACGACCTCGGAGGATGACTGAATGAAACGGCTGACCGTACTCATCGGGGCAATGGCGGCGCTCCTTGCCCTGGCCGTCGGGATGGCGGGTGCCCAAACCAAGAAGGTGAATCCAGTGGTGGTCCTAGAGACGTCGAAGGGGAATATCGAGATCGAACTCAACCCGGACAAGGCGCCGGTGACGGTGGCCAACTTCCTCTGGTACGTGGACAACAAGTTCTTCGACGGCCTGATCTTCCACCGGGTGATCGCCGGTTTCATGATCCAGGGCGGTGGCTTCACGCCCGAGATGTCACAGAAGAGCGGCAAGCCGGCCATCGAGAACGAAGCGGGCAACGGCCTCACCAATGACAAGTACACCATCGCCATGGCGCGCACCAACGTGGTCAACAGCGCCACCTCGCAGTTCTTCATTAATGTGGCCGACAACGCGTTTCTGAACCACAAGAACGAAACGCCGCAGGGCTTCGGCTACTGCGTGTTCGGCAAGGTCGTGAAGGGCATGGACGTGGTGGACGCGATCGGCAAGGTCAAGACCGGGACGAAGAACGGCATGAACGACGTGCCCGTCGAAGTCGTGTCGATCAAGAAGGCCTACCGCAAGGAAGCCGCCGCTACTCCCAAGAAGTAGCGCCTAAAGCGGGTGGCATCGAGACGGGGCCCCGCGGACGAAGTCCCGCGGGGTGGCGAGATGACAGGCCCCGCGTAGTTGAGCGAGTCGCCCCGGGCTGCCGGCGACAGGACCCGCGAAGTTTCTACGAAGGCCGCGCCGGAAACGGCGCGGCCTTCATGATTTCCTGCCCCGGCCGGGTTCGGTCTCCTCGCCGTCGAAGTTGAGATGGTGGAGCACCCGGTGCGCCACCGGCGCCAGGAAGACGCCGGCCGTCGCGATGAACACCAGCCCCGCATAGAGCGCGAAGAAACTGGCGAAGAGCTTCCCGCCCGGCGACTGCGGCGCGTTGACCGGCCCCATGCCCCCCAGCAGCATGGTGGTATTGAGGAGCGCGTCGCGCCAGGGCAGGTGTTCGTAGTGTTCGTATCCGGCCATGCCAACCACGATCGACAGCGCGATGATCGCGGCCGCGAGGACGCCGTGGCGCAGCATGCGAATCAGGAATTCCCGGGTCGAGATCGGCTTGTGCGTCCTGTGCTCGTAGCGCATTTCTACTCCTTCGCGGCCAACGATTCAAACACACCGATGAAACGTTCGCGCTCCGTGAGCGCCCCGCACGCGTCGTCGATCTCGGCATACCGCCCGCGGTGCCGCTCCAGAAACGTCTCGTAGCCGGATCTCGACTCCCACCGGTCGACGGTCACGTAGCGGTTGGTGTCGCTGCGCAGCAGCTCCGTTCCGAGGTACCCCGCTCCCTCCCGGAAGAAGCGCATCCACACGCCGTCCGGGCCGTACGCGGACTCGAACGCGGCGCGGTGTTCCTCCGCGATTTCGTAGGTCCAGATGATCACGAACATGGTGGTTACCCGCGTCCGATCAGTTTCAGGAAACCGTCTTCGTCGAGCACGGTGACGCCGAGTTTCTGCGCCTTCTCCAGTTTCGAACCCGCCTTGTCGCCGGCCACCACGTAGGTGGTTCCCTTCGACACCGAGGACGTCGCCTTGCCGCCGCGCGCCTTGACTTCGGCTTCCGCATCTTCGCGCGTGAACCGGGTGAGCGTGCCCGTGAACACGAACGTCTGCCCGGCGAACTCGCTGCTCCGGGGGCGCGCCGCGTGCGTGACCGTCACCCCGGCGCGCAGCAACTGCTCGACGAGTTTGCGGTTCGAAGGCACCGACGCCCACGCGCGGATCTCGCGCGCGATCACCTCGCCGACGCCGTGGATCTCGGCCAGCTCGTCTTCGCTCGCGTCCAGCAGGGCCTGGATGGAATCGAAATGTTCGGCGAGGAATTCCGCCACCGTTTCGCCCACGTTACGGATGCCCAGCGCGTAGATCAGCCGCGGCAGCGTGGTGTGCTTCGACCGCTCGATCGCGTCGATCACGTTCTGCGCCGACTTCTGCGCCATGCGCTCCAGCGGCACCAGGGCCTCCACCGTCAGCCGGTAGAAGTCCGCGGGCGTCTTCACGAGCCCCGCGTCGACCAGCTGGTCGACGAGCTTCTCTCCGAGGCCTTCGATGTCCATCGCCCCGCGCGACGCGAAGTGGATCAACCGCCCGCGCACCTGCGCGGGACACGTGAGGTTCGGGCAACGCGTCACCGCCTCCCCTTCGCTTCGAACGACGCTGGTGCCGCAGACCGGGCACGACTCCGGCATCCTGAACTTGCGCGGCGACCCCTTGCGCAGGTCGAGGATGGGCGCGACCACCTCCGGGATGACATCACCGGCGCGGCGCACGAACACGAAGTCGCCGACGCGCACGTCTTTCTTCTCGATCTCGTCCTGGTTGTGGAGGGTCGCGTTGGATACGGTGACGCCGCCTACCCGCACCGGCTCCAGGCGCGCGACCGGGGTCAGCGCCCCGGTGCGCCCGACCTGGACCTCGATCTCGAGCACGCGCGTGCGCGCTTCCTGCGGCGGAAACTTCCACGCGATCGCCCAGCGCGGGGACCGCGCCCGCGTGCCCGCCTCGGCCTGCACCGCGAAGTCGTTAACCTTGACCACGACGCCGTCGATCTCGTACTTGAGCTTCGCGCGCTTTTCTTCCAGCCGGGCGTGGAAGGCGATCACCTCGTCGAGCCTGTCGACGCGCTTCGAGAGCGGGTTCACGGGAAGTCCCCACGAGCGCATGGCCTCCAGCACGTCCCACTGCGAGGAAAGCTTCGTGCCCTCGGCGCTCCCGATGCCGTACGCGTAGAATCGCAGCGGGCGCGTGGCCGTGATGCGCGGGTCGAGCTGCTTCAGCGACCCGGCGGCGGTGTTGCGCGGATTCGCGTACAGTTTCTCCCCGGCGTCCATCTGCTTCTGGTTGATGCGCTCGAAATCCTCGATGGTCATGTAGACCTCTCCGCGCACGCTCACCGCTTTCGGCGCCTTCGAGGCGCGCGCCGCCTGCGCGAGGCGCAGCGGTATCGCGCGAATCGTCCGCACGTTGCCCGTCACGTCTTCGCCGTTGACCCCGTCGCCGCGGGTGGACGCCTGTACGAGCGTGCCGTCCTCGTACACGAGTTCGACCGCGACGCCGTCCATCTTGGGTTCGCACACGTAATCGGTCTCACCGGCCGCGCCCACCACCCGGACCAGCCGCTCGCGCCACTCGCGAAACTCGTCGTCGGCCATGGCGTTCTCGAGCGAGAGCATCGGCACGCGGCGCGTGACCACGGCGAACCCTTCCGCCGGGGGCGCGCCGATGCGCTGGGTCGGCGAATCGCTCGTGCGCAGCTCGGGCCACTCGGCTTCGATTGCTTCCAGCCGGCGCAGCAGCCGGTCGTACTCCGCGTCCGAGACCTCCGGATCGTCGAGGACGTAGTAGCGGGTGTTGTGGTGTTCGATGTCGCGGCGCAGCTTCTCGACGTCGGCGCGTGTGGGCTTCCGGGTGGGCATGCAGGTTGCTCCGTCGCGGATTGTAGCAGAGACGTCCCCGTGATTGAAGCAGGGTTGAAGCAGTGGCTTCGACGCCCGGCGCCGTGTAAAATGCCGTCATGGCGAATCACCGCGACACACCGTCCTCCATGGAAGCGCCCCTGGTCGGCGAACTGGAGCGCCTCGGCCCCGACGGCCGCGACGCGCTCGTGATCGGGGTCGAGGCCCCCGGCTTCGACGCGCTCTCGCCGCGGGAGAAGCGCTTCGCATACCTGATGGTTCGGGCCGCCATCCCGGGGAACGCGATCGCGTTCGATCAGAGCCATCGCGACGCCGGCGACATCGCGCGCCTGCTGGAAGCGTGTTTCACCCACGGCGAGGGGCTGGACGCCCCGGTGCGCGACGCAGTCCACGAGTATCTGAAACTGCTGTGGGTCCACCACGGACCGTACCACCATCACACCCACGCGAAGTTCATCCCGGCGGCGCTCACGGCGGAGATGCTCTCCGGCGCCGCGCACCACGCCGCCGCGCGCGGGGCGTCGCTCTCCACCCGCCCGGGCGAATCGGTCACGGCCCTGCTGGCGCGGCTCGAACGCTCCATTTTCGACCCGCGCTTCGAGCCGCTGCGAACCAACCAGTCGGCAGGGGCCGACATCGTGGCCACCAGCGCGGTCAATTATTACGACCCCGGCATCACGCGCGCGGAAATCGACGCGCTGCCTCCCGAGTGGCGCGAGCGCGTCAACGTTCGCTTCGCGCGCCGCGAAGGACGCGTGGTCCCGGAAGTGTACCGCGTCGGCGGGGTTTATTCTCGCGAGCTGGAGGCGATCTCGCACTTCGTGCGCCTCGCGATGCCCGACGCCGAGTCCGACGAACAGCGGGCCGCGCTGCGCTCGCTCCTGGACTTCTACGCGACGGGCGACGAGACCCACTTCCGCGCCCACATGGTCCACTGGCTCCACAGCGACGCCCGTGTCGACTACCTCAACGGGTTCATCGAATCGTACATGGACCCGCGCGCCGTGATCGGCCAGTTCGAGGCGAACGTGAGCGTGCGCGCGGGCGCCGGACTGATCGAGAAAATCGCCGCGAACGCCCCCTACTTCGAGGCGCGCATGCCGTGGCCCGACGTCTACAAGCGCGCCGGGGTGTCGGCGCCGGTGGCGACGATCGTCAACGTGCTGGTCGAGACCGGCGACGCCGGGCCGGTGTCGCCCGCGGCGTACAATCTTCCCAATTACAACGACATTCGCCGCGACCACGGGAGCAAGAACGTCATCCTCCAGAACATCGAGAACACGCGCACCGAGGGGCTGGAAGCGGTGGTCGTGAACGAATTCTTCCTGCCCGAGTACCGGGACGCGACCCTCGCGCTCACGCACACGCTGATTCGGCCCCTCAAGGTCTACCTGCACGAGATCATCGGTCACGGCTCCGGGCGTCCGGACGCGTCACTCGGCGCGGATCCGCGCGCCACGCTGGGCCGGGTCTATTCCGCGCTCGAGGAGGCGCGGGCGGATCTGGTCGCGCTCTACCACATCGGCGACCCGCGGCTGGCCGAAATCGGCGCCTACGCGCCGTCGATGCGCCCGCTCGTGGTCGAGACCGCATTCGCGGGCTATCTACAGGGATGGCTGTCGCGCATGGACCACGTCGTGGGACACGAGGTGCGCGAGGCACACGACCGCGGTCACCACGCGATCCTGATGTGGCTGGTGCGCGGCGGTTACACCGGCGAGGACTACGGCGTCGAGGTCATCTCGGTGGACGGGGACTTCTTCGTGCGCGTGCGCGACGTCGAACGAACCCGCCGCGGCATCGGCGACCTGCTGTCGCGCTTGCAGGTGATCAAATCGACCGGCGACGGGACGGGCGCGAACGGCGTCTTCGACGAGTTCGGCACCCGGCTCGACCCGGCCTGGAAGGCGAACATCGTGGCGCGGCGCGAAAAACTCAAGCTGCCGAAACTCAAGGCGTTCGTGTTCCCCCACCTGACACCGGTCATGCGCGGCGGCGAGATCGTGGACGTGAAGCTGGCGTACGACGAAGACCTGACCGCGCAGCAGCTCCGGTTCCGCAGGCTCGAGTGGAGTCTCCGCGTGGAGGATGACTGGCGGCCTACAGAAGCGACCCGCGCAGGATCAGCGCCGCGACCGAAAAGTAGATGACGAGGCCCGTCACGTCGACCAGCGTGGCCACGAACGGCGCCGACGACGCGGCCGGGTCGGCGCCCAGACGCTTCATGACCAACGGCATCATCGATCCCGCCAGCGTCCCCCACAGCACCACACCCACCAGCGACGCCATGACCGTGAAGCCGATCAGGAACCAGTGCGTGCCATAGGTTCCGAACAGCCCTTCCCATGCGCTCACGCGCACGAACCCCACCGCCCCCAGGATGCTCCCGAGCGCCAGGCCCGACAGTATTTCGCGACGCATGACCCGCCACCAGTCCTTGAGCGTCACCTCTCCCACGGCCAGCGCGCGGATGATGAGGCTGGCGGCCTGGCTCCCGCTGTTCCCGCCGGAGGAAATGATGAGCGGAACGAAAAGTGCCAGCACTACCGCTTTCGAGATTTCCTCTTCGAAGTGACCCATGGCCGTCGCCGTCAGCATTTCGCCGAGGAAGAGAAGAACGAGCCAGCGCGCTCGCTTCTTGATCAGGGTCCAGAACGGCGTCTCCACGTACGGCTCATCGAGCGCCACCACACCGCCGATTTTCTGGATGTCTTCGGTGGCTTCCTGTTCGGCGACGTTGAGCACGTCGTCGATGGTCACGATGCCGAGCAGAACCCCGTTGGAGTCCGTTACCGGCAGCGACACGCGGCCGTATTCGCGGAAGGCGTCGACCGCTGCTTCCTGGTCGTCCATCACTTTGAGTGCGATGAATCGTCCGTCGAGAAGGGATTTGATCTTCGTGCGCGGCTCGGCGAGCAAGACTTCGCGGATGCGGATGTCGTCCACGAGTCGCCCGCCCTTGTCGACCACGTAGAGCACGTTGATGGTCTCGCTGTCCTTGCCGAAGCGACGCACCTGACGGAGTGCTTCGGCGGCGGTCCAGTCTCCGCGCACCGCCACGTATTCCGTGGTCATGAGCCGCCCCACGCTCTTCTCCGGGTATCCCAGGAGCCGCACGGCAATGTCGTGCTCCCTCGGGTTGAGAAGCTTGAGGAGCCGCTGCACTGCTTCGCCCGGCAGCTCCTCGAAAAACGCGGTGCGGTCGTCCGGCGGCAGATCGTTGAGGAGGTTGGAGAGACGCTCCCGCTCGTTCGCGATCGCATCGATCAGCGCCTCGCGCTTGTCCTGCGGCAGGTGCTCGAAGACCGCGGTCGCTTGCTCGCGAGGCAGGACGCGAAAGAGCACCGCGTCGTCGTGGTCGGGGAGGGCGTGGATCAGCGAGGCAACGTCGCTCGGCTCCATGACCTCGAGCAGGCGGCGCAGCTCCATGAGCTTGCCGGCTCGGAGCATCTCATCGACTTCGGGCCGCAGCAGCTGATCCAGCATCGAATATCCCGTTGCATTGATGAGGAGGATCGTTCCGAGACGCGCAGCGGAATCCTAGCCAGCCCGCGGCGCCCGGTCAAACATGAATGTTCCCGCGGGGGAGCCTGCAATCGGGTTGCGCGCGGACACGCCACGCCGTAGAATGGGCTCGTGATCTTCCACCAGATCGACGCGGGCGGCGACCGGAACTTCGCCTACCTGATCGCGGACGGGCCCGGCGGCGTCGCGGCCATTTTCGACCCGCCTCCGGACCCCCAGCGCTACGCGGACTTGATCGCCCGCGACCGCCTCACGGTCGCCTACGTCGTCATCACCCACGGCCACAACGACCATTGCTGGGGGGCGGCGCCGGCGAAGAAGGCGTTCGGCGGGAAGCTCGTCGGACACGCGTCCATGCATCTCCCCCTCGACCTAAAGGTGAACGAAGGCGATGTGCTGGCGCTCGGGGATCTGACACTTCAGATTCTTTACACGCCGGGCCACACCGACGACCACATCTGCGTCGTGTGCGGGCAGCACGCGATCACCGGCGACACGCTCTTTGTCGGCAAGGTGGGCGGTACGGATCTAGGCCCGGGCGCAAAGAAAGAATGGGACAGCCTGCAGAAACTCATGCAGCTCCCCGACGAGACACAGGTCTGGCCGGGCCACAACTACGGGGTGGCCCCGACCTCCACCATCGGTCACGAAAAGAAAACCAACCCGTTCCTTCTCCAACCCACCTTCGACGCCTTCATCGACCTGAAGGCGAACTGGCTCGAGTACAAGAAAAAGCACGGGATCAAGTAGCGAGCGCCTCGAATCCCCTTGCCCTGAAGAGCGGCACCTCGCGCTCGCCCGGGAAAACTATTAGCCAAACGCGCAACGGCTCTGTTAAGCTAGCCCTCTTTATCGCCTTGCGCAGTTCAACTCCTTCAAGGAAGGCCCCCATGAATTGTGCTCCACGAGTTCCCATCTTTTGTGCCGCCGTTTCCCTTGCCGTGTTATTGGCAACACCAGTTTCAACACCCGCGGTCGCGGATTACTACAAGGCGTTGTGGCGGCAGGGCCCGTCGCTCGGCCCGACCTACGTATGCAACCACCACGATGCCTCCCCCCCGGGCACACCGTGCGGCTTTGATGACCATGCGAGCGATGGCACCAACAGTTTCCACCTCTGGAGCTACGCCGCCAGGACCGAGATACAGCCCAATCTATGGCATTCGATCGAGCTTCACGGCCAAGCGGTAACCTACTCCCAATACGTCGTCGAGATGGAATGGAGGGTGAACGCCGGCTGGCGCTGGGATGACGTCACGTTCACCTGCCAGGACGGGCGCACCCAGGTTAGTGTCGGTCTCCCCATCCATGTGAAAGGATACGCCTCAAATTTCACCGTGCTTAGTTCGATCGCTCCAAGGGGCCGCGCGTTACTTTACCTGGGCCACCCTCAATACTTGTATACCCAGGGCGTCTGGCACGCTGGCTCTAACAATGGTGGATCCGCCGTGCCCGAGGCGCCATCCACCGGCGTGTTCGCGGGGAGCACCGGCAATGCTCTCGACCAAACGGTCATGTTCAGGATCGGAGAGCCTCCTTCGGCAATGGTGCCAACCGGAACGCCAAGGCTCGTCGCCCCACAGTTCACGCTCGTATTCGATGTTCGAAATGAGAGGGTGGACGCCTACTTCGACCCGGCGTATGGCGGCGAGCTCTCGCTTCGACACAGCGGGCCCGTGTTCGACCTGCCGGCCGGTTGTACGTGCAATTCCCAGCAGATGGGAATCGTGAACAACCAGTGGATCGGCGATGTAATTGCAGTGCAGCCCCATTCATGGGGGTATGTCAAGAGCCTGTACCGCTGAGAACGTTACCCGTTCTCGTCAGCAAAGAAGCACGCGATCAAGTAGCAGCAGGCCCGGCGGTCCATCGAGGATGGGCCGACCGGGCCTGCTTCGTCGTGGAGCGTCAGATTGCTACCGGTACAGCGACTTGATCCTCCCCCAGGTGCTCGGCTCGGTAGCCAGGGCGTGTCCGCAATCACAGGACGCATTCGCGTTCAGGATCACGCTCCGGGTCGAGGCCTCGCGCATGTTGAACTCGCAGTCGACGTCGATCGCCGACGCCCCCTCGACCCAGAGGCGCGCATCGGGGATGTCGGCCGGTTTCGACACTTGGATCTGGCAACAGTGCGCCGCCGGCACGCCGGAGTACTCCGCATAGCCCAGATAAACGGGCGTCTGTCGGCACTCGCCATAGGCGATGCTCAAACCGAACGATCCGTTGGTGGCGCCGATGCTGAGCCATGGCTCGGCGAGCACGTCCCCCAGAAACGTCGCACCCGGCCAGCACGCCGGCGGATAGATCGCGAACTGCACCGCCGTGGAGAGCTGGTCACCGGTGTGGAACATGTGCACGCGCACCACCCCGGTGCCATCGCCGGGCACGATGCACGACGATTGTCCCGTATCCGCAAACAAGCCTAGCCCCGGACCCGCCGCCGCGGACACCGCGGTCAGGCACACCGCAAAAAGCATTAACAGAGCGCGCATGGCGCACCTCCCGAATTCTTTCATGCGGTCCAAAGGTGGGGCGACCCGTCACAAACGACGATCATGCCGATGCAGTCCCCGAGGATGTGAGGCTGAACGGAATATAGGCCCGTCCCGCCCCACTGGCAACAGGGGCAGCGCACGCGGGGCACACCGCTTGCACGATCACCAACCTGAACACCGCCGCTTTTTTTTAAGCGGCTGTCCGATAACGAGTTGGTGTTCGGGGAGGTGAATCGCGTATGGCCAGTTTCCTGCCGGGTGGACCGGCGACATCCGAACGGATCGACGACCTCGCATCCGAGCTGGTGCTCTCGCTGGAGCTTTCGCGGGGCGAGGGTTGCGATCTCGCCGCCACCGCGCAGGCCGCCGACCGGCTCGTCCACGCGTTTCACGGCGCCCTCGTGGCCGCGGAAGAAACCGAGCGCGCGGACTCGAGCGCGCGCGTCGACGACGTATGCCGCATGGTCGAACGCGCCTACGATCAGTGGAAGAGCGTCGACGACGCCTTCATGAACACCATTCGCCTCGCTTACGAGCACCAGGTCCCGCGCGCCAATCTCCAGCTGGACGACATCCACACCGTTCTCAAGCAGCGCGTCGGCGAGCCGATCGCCGAGGCGTACACCGAGCTGCGCGCGCGCTGGGTCTCGCACGTCGCCGCCCATCCCTGGGACACGTTCATGAATCGCGCGCCCGACCACGCGGACCATGCCGCGCTCGACCGGGCGCTGAACGCGCTGGCGCGCGGCGACGACCTCGACGTCGAAGACGCGCTGGAGGCGGTGACGGGCCCGCTGCGCCATGCCTTCGCGGACCACGTCCGCGCGCACCCGGCCGACCTCGACGACCTGGAAATCGGCCTGTGGCGCCGGCCGGAAATGCTGGTGGCCGGCGACTACTGGGGTCACGCCAAGAGCCTCCGGCTGCTCGACGTGCTGGCCGACTCGACGTCCGAACGAACCAAGAAGGCCGCGAGCACGCTCGCCGACTTCTTCGCGCCGGGGCGGACCGCCGCGTCGATTGTGCGCGCGCTCCACGACGTGCACGAGTCGCAGCGGGATCGTTTCGCGCGCTGCCTGCTGCTCCACCCGGATTACGAGGTGCGCCGCTACGTCGCCACCAGCGCCGACATCAATTCGGTGTGGAAGGTCGTAACCCCGGAATCCGTCCCCTGCGCGACAATCCTGTCGCTGCTCGAGCGCCTGGTCGGTTCGAGCCGCTATACCACCGCGCAGCGGAAGATCTTCTTCGACTCGGTGTACCGGCGCCTGCTTTCGCTGACCAGCCGCTCCGACGTGCTCTACGCGCGCGGGATCGTGCGCATTTTCGTGAAGCTCAATTTCTTCCTGGAGGACGGCTATTTCCACAAGCTGTCCACGCTGCTCGATTACCTGGCCGCCAAGGAGAAGGCGCACGGCATCGACAACGCGCTCCTGACCAACTACATCGCCCGCGTGCGGGCGGAAAAGGAGCGCGTGGGTTCGGTGTCCGGCGAGGATCCCTCGTTCGACGGAGTCCCGCTGGTGGTGTTGAGGAAACTCGCGCGCGACGGGCACTTCTGGACCCTGCTGATCGCGCACCCGATCGCCAAGATCGCGCGCGAGACCGTGCCCCACGTCTCCACGCGCGATCGCGCGCTGCTCGCAGCGAACAACCACCGCGTCAACCCGGAAGTTCTCCGCGGCCTGGGTCGCAAGCGCGAGCTGTTCTCCACCCACCCGTCGCGGATGGCGCTGCTCGCCAACCCGCAGACGCCGATCGCGGTGTCGATGAACTTCGTCTCCGACTTGACGCCCAGGGACGTCGAAGCGCTTCTCCGGCGCGCGACCGTGCACCCGGAACTTCGCAATCTCCTGCGCGCGCGCTACGACGCCACCCGTCGCTGATCCGCGCACCAGTTTTCACTTGCCCGCTCTGAACCGCTTCGCTACGGTCTCGCGCAGCCGTGACCGCCGCCGTTGAGCATAGTCTCGGAGCCACGCTGGCCGTCTGGTGGACGCTGCCGTTCGCCGGCATTCTGCTCTCGATCGCTCTCTTTCCCCTGTTCGCGCCGCGCTGGTGGCACCACCACTATCCGAAGGTGACGCTCGCGTGGGCGCTCGTGCTCGCGATCCCGTTCCTGATCGGGCACCGGGGCGAAGCCGCGCACGAGATCGCGCACGTGCTCCTGGCCGACTACGTCCCCTTCATCGTTCTCCTGTGGGCGCTCTACACGGTTTCCTCCGGCATCCTGCTGACGGGCACCCTCAAGGGCGCTCCGGGGCAGAACGTGCTGATCCTCGCGTCGGGCACACTCCTGGCCTCCTGGATCGGGACCACCGGCGCGTCGATGGTGCTGATTCGCCCGCTGCTGCGCGCGATCTCGTGGCGCAAACACCGCGCGCACACCGTCGTCTTCTTCATTTTCCTGGTAAGCAACGTCGGCGGTTCGCTCACTCCGCTGGGAGACCCTCCGCTGTTCCTGGGCTTTCTCCATCACGTGCCGTTCTTCTGGACTCTCCACCTGGCCCCCGCGACGTTCTTCATCGCGGCCCCGCTCCTCTCGCTGTACTACTGGCTGGATCGCCGCTACTACCGGCGGGAGGAAGCGAGGCGGCACGGCGCGGATGAGGTCATGGGCATCCGCGGGTGGCACAACTTCCTCTATCTGGGCGGCATCGTGGGCGCGGTGCTATTGAGCGGCGTCTGGAGGGCCGGCGAGGTTCGCGTGCTCGGCGTCGACCTGAAGATCGAGGGGCTCGTGCGCGATGCGCTGATGATCGTTTTCGCCGTGCTGTCGCTGAAGACCACGAGCGCGGACGTGCACCGGGCGAACCAGTTTTCCTGGGGACCGATCCGGGAGGTGGCGATCCTGTTCGCGGGGATTTTCGTCACCATCATCCCCGCGCTCGCGATCCTCAAGGCCGGGGAGCATGGCGCGTTGCGCCAATTGGTGGCGCTCGCCGACTCGTCGCGGAGCTACTTCTGGCTCACGGGCGGATTGTCGAGCTTCCTCGACAACGCCCCCACGTATCTCACGTTCTTCAACGCGGCGCTGGGCGACCTCCTGCCGAACGTCCCCGAAGCGGAGGCGGTTCCGCAGCTGATCGCGATGCACCACCATTATCTGCACGCGATCTCGTGCGGCGCGGTGTTCATGGGGGCCAACACCTACATCGGGAACGCGCCCAACTTCATGGTCAAGAGCATCGCCGAAGAAGCCGGCGTCGAGATGCCGAGCTTCTTCGGCTACATGTTCCGGTATTCGATTCCGATCCTGATTCCGCTATTCTTGCTCGCGACGTTCGTTTTCTTCGACTAGCCGCGGGCCCGGGAGGACACGCCATGTCTCACTACGCCGAATTCGTGATCCACGGGGACGACCGGGAGGTCATCGCGTACCTGAAGGGTTTCGCCGCCGGCTCGGCGCTGGAGCGCAGCCTCCTGTTCGCGGCCGAGGCTGGTTTCCATATCCGCGCGCTGCGCGAGCGCATCAAGCACCACGGGGAGGTGACGCACGTGATCTGCGACCTGCCCCATCGCGACCGTCTCCGCGCCGCCATCCAGCAGGCCGCGCCGCGCTATGCGTTCGAGATCAAGGAGGAACGGACGATCGAACGGGCGTACTTTCCGTTCTCGTTCGAGACGCCGAGCCGCAAGACGGCGGAGCAAATCAAGAGCGTGCTGGGCTCACTTCCGAAGGGCGTGAAGGCGTCCGACTATTCACCGCAGGAAGTGACCGACCCGAGCGCGCGCGGACCGGAGGTCTATTCTCCCACGCACGAGTACACGTTCCGCGGGCGCGGCGTGATCGAAGGCGACGTGCCGGGCGTGGTCGCGACGCGGCGCGCGCTCATGGAGATCGATTTCACGAAGTGCGACGAGATCGCGGTGCACCACGCCGAGTGAAGAACCAGCACAAGGTGGGATGCACTCCCTCTGACGCCGTCCTCCCGCGCACACGTTGATATGCGCGACTGCGGATTGGCGTTGCGAGGGAGTGCATCCCACCTTGCTCGCTTCAGTGCTTCCCGCTTGGCGCGGCGCTCATGATCGTCTTCATGAGCTCGGGGTCGTCCGGGAGCAGGCCCGACGCGGGCAGTCGCCGCGTCACTTCGATCCATTTTGGATTCTTTGCGAACACATCCTTGAAGTAGGCGAGCGCCTCTTTTTCTTTCCCCGCGGTCACCATCGTGATCGCCGCCCAGTACTTGACCTCGGGATTGCTCGGGAGCAGTTTCGCCGCCGTCCCGTAGGCCTCCATCGCGCCGGCCACGTCGTTTTTGGCCAGGCGTTCGTCGCCCACGTTCATCTGCTCGTACGCGCGGTGCACTTCGACCAGGCGGCGGATTTCCTTCACCGGCTCGGCGGCGTCCTCGACCCGAAGATCGACCTCGCGGTCCGCCCACGGCCGTCCCGTCGATTTGGCCGGCACGATCAGGATCGCCGCGCTCTGCTTGCCCCGGATGTCGCCGCCCTCGCGCTGCGCGGCTTCGAGCGCCGCCAGCAGCCGCTCGGCGAGGTCGCCCTTCGAGGCCTCGTACGCGCGCGCCATCGCGTCCCACACGGTGTTCTTGTCCATGAGATTCGCCTGCACGGAGTACTGCGCGCCCGGGTGATGGCCGGCCTGCGCGATGCACTTCGCGCCGGTGTGGACGGCGATATTGCCGTGCGTGTCGACCATCGCCACCTGGCGGACGTCGCGCTGCGGGTCGGCCGCGAGGAGCGCGTCGAGCGCCTGCGTCGCGGTCTTGCCCGCGCGCATGAGGTCCAGGCCCAGCGGGCCGTAGGAGACCTCGGCCAGCGATTGCGTCGCCACCGCGCCGACACCGGCCTCGGCCCAGCTCACCACCGAGCCGACCGAAAACCAGTGGGACTGCACCGCGACGCCGAGTTCTCCGGTCACCGAGTCCCGCGCCACGATCGAGTAGGTGTGCACCGGCCGCGCCACCATCACGCCGCCCCGGTCGAGCGGCTCCGCGTGAACGGCCAGCGCGACGGTCAACAGCGAACTCGCGAGCAGCATCGAGCGCTTCATGGCAACTCCTTCCCGGCGGTTGACGCCGGACGCGAAAGGGCCTATTCTGTGGACTTCGATCCCCCACGCTACCACAACCGCGCGAGCCCGCGAAGGGCGGCGCTTTCCAACGGATGCAACCATGAAGCCCCCGAAGGAACCCCTGCTCGACCGTTTTCTGCGCTACGTCAAGATCGACACCCGCTCGGACGAGAACTCGACGACCTGCCCGAGCACGCCGAAGCAATGGGATCTGCTTCGCCTCCTGCACGAAGAACTGCTCGGCCTCGGACTGAAGGACGCGTCCATCGACGAGAACGGGTACGTGTTCGCAACCGTGCCGTCGAACCTGCCCCCGGAGCAGGCCGACAAGGTTCCCGTGGTCGGGTTCCTCGCGCATGTCGACACCGCCCCCGCCATCACCGGCACCAACGTCAAGCCGGTCGTCCATCGCAACTACCAGGGCGGCGACATCGCGCTCCCCGGCGACCCGAGTCAGGTCATCCACGCGTCCGACTATCCGAACCTCGAGAAGATGTACATCGGCATGGACATCGTCACCTCCGACGGGACCACGCTCCTGGGCGCCGACGACAAGGCGGGCGTGGCGGAAGTCATGACCGCCGTCGACATGTTCCTCCAGAATCCGGACATCCCGCGCGGCGCCGTGAAGGTCGGCTTCAACCCCGATGAGGAAATCGGGCGCGGCGCCGACAAGTTCGACGTGAAACGATTCGGCGCGGAGTTCGCGTATACCATGGACGGCGGACCGCTCGGCGAGATCGAATTCGAGACCTTCAACGCCTTCGGCGCGGTCGTCACCATCGAGGGGTTCGGCGTGCACCCGGGCTACGCCAAGGGCAAGCTCATCAACGCGATCCGCATCCTGGGTGATTTCGTGACGCGGCTGCCGCGCGAAATGAGCCCCGAGATGACCGACGCGCGCGACGGGTACATCCACCCCTACGTGGTCGAGGGGCAGAACGAAGCCGTCAAGCTGCGCCTCCTGTTGCGGGACTTCGAAATGAGCGGGATCGAAAAACAGAAAGCGATCCTGCGCGCGATCGTGGACGAGGTGCAGAAGATGCACCCCAAGGCGAAGGTCGCGGCGGAGTTCAAGGAGTCGTACCGCAACATGCGCTACCAGATCGAGAAGGAACCGCGGCTGGTGGCCTACGCCGAAGAGGCGATCCGCCGCATCGGCCACAAGCCGAAGTACACGATCATCCGCGGCGGCACCGACGGCGCGCGGCTCTCGTACATGAATCTCCCCTGCCCCAACATCTTCGCGGGCGGCGAGGCGATCCACTCCACGCTCGAATGGGTCCCGGTGCAGGTGATGAACCACGCGGCCGAGACCATCGTGCGTCTGGCCGAAGTGTGGGCGGAGCGATCCACCACGCGGCAGTAGCCCGCGCCCACGCGTCATGTGTCGCTGGATGGCATATCAGGGCGGCTCGATTCTCCTCGAAGACGTTCTCTTCAACGTTCAACACAACCTCATCGACCAGAGCATGAGCTCGCGGTCGCGCGAGACTCCGACCAACGGCGACGGCTTTGGGCTCGGCTGGTACGGCGCACGCGAACGACCGGGCCTGTTTCGCAGCATCCGGCCGGCGTGGAACGACATGAACCTCCGCGACCTGGCCGGACAGATCGAGTCGCGCCTGTTCCTGGCGCACGTGCGCGCCACGTCGCTCGCATCGATCCAGGAGACGAACTGCCATCCATTTCGCTTCGAGAACTGGCTATTCGTCCACAACGGAGAGATTTTCGATTTCGAGAAGTTGCGCCGCGACCTTCTTTTCGCCGTGGCGCCGGAGTACTTCGAGAATATTCAAGGCACGACGGATTCCGAAATCATGTTTCATCTCGCGTTGACGTTCGGGTTACAGAAAGACGCGCCCGCCGCGCTCGCCCGTATGGCCGGTTTCATCGAACAGGTGGGACGCAAGCATGGAATCGCCGAATCGCTGTGGATGACATTGGGTGTGAGTGACGGGAAGACCATCTACGGCGTTCGTTACGCGAGCGACGACGACGCCCCGACGCTCTACCACACCCGTGATGTCGAGGATGTCTACCGCATCAATCCGGCGATCAAGGGACGCTTTGGGCCTTCCGCCCGGGGCCTCGTGTCGGAGCCGATCGGCGAGTACGCCGAGATGTGGGTCGCGCTGCCGCAGGCGTCGTTGCTGATCGCGCGTGAAGGGGACATCGAGACTCGTCCTTTTCAGCCGCTATTCGATTGACGCTCCGGGCGGCGCCGGGAGGATGGCGCCGACCCGATCAGTCGCCTCGAACTCAATGCCCGGTGTGCTTGCGCCACGCCCCCCGCGCCTTCTGCCATTGATACGCCAGTCGGATACGGAGCGGCCGCGGGAGCCGGTGCCCCGTCCGGGCGGCCAGGTACTCCCTCGCCAGCACAGTCTGGCCGACTTCTCCACCCGACGGCCACAAGGACTGCAGAGAAACAAACTCCGCCGTCGCGCGCTCCGCTTGGCCCTGATGCGCAAGGAATTTCACGCGCGAGAGCGACACATGCGCGGCGCCGAGCACATCGCCGTCCTCGCGAAGCCAACCTGCCGCGCGATCGAGCAGGCGGAGCCCGTCGTCGGTCGACACGCTGGCCACGTGATCTTCGAAGCGTTCGAGTTCCCCGCTTGGGATCGCGGACGCCAGCCGGAACGCCACGGTGGTTCCACCGAGCACGTTGTGTACGGGCTCGACGTGAGCGTCGAGGCGCGCCATCATCATCGGCACCCAGTACGCGCCCCAGTACTTGAAATCCTGACACACCAGCAGAGTTTTCCCGGGAAGGAGTCGGCTGGACAGCGTCAGCAACAGATGACGCATGCCGCGCCACGACTTGGCCCCGTCGATGAAAAGAATCTCGACCGGGTCGCCGCCCGGGAGTCCCTCGAACGGAGCCATCGCCTTTTCTCCGGAGAAGCGCGTGGCGCCGGCATCGGCGTCGCCCTCGATCGTCTCGTCGGGAAGCGCGCGGGCATGCGACACCACGAGATCCGTGTAACCCACGATGTTTCTCAAGAAGAAAGGCTCGAAGGAATCACCGGGACTAAGCGGAAGCGGGGCGCGCGCCGCCATGAACTTGCGCCAGAGAAAGTTGTCGACCGCGTGGAGCTTTCCGCGCGCGGCGCGACCCGACGCGCGCATGCCGGCAGCAAGACAGACCGTGCTCCCGCCGAGCCACGGCCCGATCTCGACCACCGTCCCCGCGCCCGACCATTCGTCCTTCCCGAGCCAGAAGAGATATCGCTTCTCCTCGTCGGCAAGCATGGTGGGAACGGAACGCGGGTAGTCGAAGGAGATGGACTTCCAGGCGCGGTGTTCCATGAGTTCAAAGAAGATGGCCGCCAGTGATGCGTTCACCGGCGGCCATCATGGTAAGTCAACCAGGTCGATTGATGCTAGTGATAGAGCGACTTCACGCGCCCCCACGTTGTCGACTCGACGGCGAGCGGCGGCGCACATGGGCAGCTGGAGTTTTCGTTGATCACCGCTGAGCCACCCGAGATTGGCACATAACGATTGAAGCAGTCAAACGCCAAGACGACATGAGGGTAGGCAGGGTTCCACGTCGGTAGAACCGGTAGAACCGGATAATGGCAACATTCCTGGGCGTCACCGGTGGCCTCGAAGATAATCTTCCCAACGTAGACTGGGAGCGGCAGGCATGCCATGTAGCCTACCTCCAACCCCGAACCTTGGGACGACCCGGCAAACACGAAACCCGCGGGGAAGCCATCGCCGACCCAGGTCGCGCCTATCCAACATTCGGGTTTGGGCGCTCTGAACACAGTCGCAGCGCGCGACCCAGCGCCAACATGGATTACATAGACGATCACAGTTCGCACTTCGGTATCGCTAATGGAACAGTCCGTCCCCGCCTTATCCGCGAAGAGCGCGATCTTCTCCGTCGTCTGCGCTTGAACCGGCGAGGTGGCCAAAAGCATGAGCAATGGTGTTACCAGGAGCGCGAGCGTGATCTTCATAGCGTTCATTCCTAGCGGCCCGACTAGTCATACAGCGACTTTACACGCCCCCATGTCGTCGACTCGACCGCGAGGGGCGGTGCACACGGGCAGCTGTCATTCTCATTGATGACGGCCGATCCCCCGAGTATCGGTAATTCTCTCCCCTGACAGTCACCGCTGAGAACACTCTCCGGTCTGTATTCGGACGGCAGGACGTTGTACACGCAACAAGCTTGGGCCGCGCCCGTGACTTCGAAGACCATCTTTCCGACGTAGACGGGAAGGGGCAAGCAGGCCCGGTACGCCACACTGCAGTCCGGGCCCTGACTCTGACCAGCGACTCCATATCCCAAGAAGTCGTCACCGACCCAGGTTGCGCCCGTCCAGCATTCGGGCTTGGGAGCCCGGAACTCGCATCCACCGCGCATACCGGTCCCCACATGGAATATGTAGACAAATACCGTCCCCGCCCTTGTATCCGAGATGGAGCAATCCGTCCCAAACTTATCCGCGTAGAGCATGATCCCTTCGGCTGTCTGCGCTTGTACCAGTGATTTACCAGACAGCACGAGCACCAAACTCAACAGCACGGTCGCGATCTTCATGGCGTCCTTTCGTGGCGGCCCACTGCGACGCCATAGTTTACCGCCTAATTAACTATGATGCAATGGACTTCTAGCGCAGCAGAAACGCCGCGACTACCGCCGCCAGCGCGATCCGATAGTAGGCGAACAGCTGCAGCCCGTGGCCGCGAAGGAAGCTCAAGAGGAAGCGGATGACGACCCACCCTGCGATCGCGGAGGTGGCGACGCCGACGGCCAGCGCGGTCAACTCCGCGGACGAGACCGGTCCGGCGAACAGATCGATCGATTTCTTGATGCCCGCTCCCAGCATGAGCGGCGACGCCATCAGAAACGAAAAGCGCGCCGCCTGGTCGCGTTTGAGGCCACACATCATGCCGGTCACGATCGTGATCCCGGACCGCGATACTCCGGGAATGAGGGCGAGCGTCTGCGACGCACCGATGGCCACCGCACTCCAGAACGTGAGCGATTGCATCTCCCCGGAGTGTTTGAACCGGCGCTCGACCCACAGAAACACCAGCGCGCCGAGCACGAGCGTCACCACGATCACCGCGGGATGTCTGAAATAGAACTCGATCTGTTTTTCGAACAGAAAACCTACGATCCCCGCGGGGACGCACGCCGCGATTACATACCACGAGAGCCGGCTGGCGGGGTCGGCGTTGCCGTCGCGCTTCGCGATACTCACGAGAAACCCGCGCGCGAGATCGCGCAGGTCGCCCCAGAAATACACGACGACCGCAATCAGCGTCCCGATGTGCAGCGCCACGTCGAAGGTCAGCCCGTCGACCACGTCGAAGTCGAGCGCAGTGCGCGCCAGGATCAGGTGCGCAGATGACGAAATGGGAAGAAACTCGGTGATGGCCTGGACCAGCCCCAGGATGACGGCGAGCGTAATGACGGACACGTGGACTCCGATCGATGAAAGTAATGATCAGCGGCGGTTCAACACGTCGCGGATGAACGCTTCCGGGTCCGCCGGCGAGACGACGACCACGCGGTCGCTGAAGCGAAGAATCACGCATCGCGCCGGGTCGGTCACGAAGGCGCGGTATCGTCCGAGTTTGCTGCTTTGAAACACTCCGGTAAATGAAAAGAACCCGCCGTTTCCAAACAACCGGATGCTCCCGCGGAGCGCCGCGGGATCGACCACCGCGGATTCCAGTTTGTTGCGCGCCAGGCGTGTGCTCCAGAGCAGGCGCTCGATCAGGATCTCGTCGGCGGTCACGACGTAGCCGCGAATCATGAACAGCGCGGAGAAGGCCATGACCGCCAGCGGGAGCATGGCGATCCACGCGGCGTAGCGCCCGACTTCGGCGTTGCCTACCTGCGACCACATGAGAACCGCGACTCCGACACAGATCACGCTCGCGAAAAGCGACATGACGACCAGGAGTTTTCCCCAGGGCGCGGGATGCCGTTTCACGCCTCTGCTCCAATCTCGACCAGGACGCGGCCGAAGGCGACCTGCTCGCCCGGCTTGCAGCCCACGCGCTTCACGACGCCGTCCATCGGCGACGCGATCTCGTTGTGCATCTTCATCGATTCCAGCACCGCCACCGCCTGCCCGGCCGTCACGCGGTCCCCAACCGCGACGTGGACCGCGACGATTGTCCCGGGCATCGGGGCCTCGAGGCGTCCGCTGCCGGCGCCGCCGCCGGTCGAAACCGGACGGTCCGCGTCGACGGCGTCGCGCGCAACCGCATAACCGTGCCCCCCGATAGAAATCATGAGACCGGCCGAACCATTCGACACGTGGGCGACGTGCGACGCGCGGTCGACCAGAAACGCGAGCGTCCCGGCCGTCGCGCTCACTTCGCTCACGGCGTGACGCCGCCCGTCGACGGTGACCACGTAACCCTCGCCCGCGCGCTCGACCACCACGTCGCGCCTCACGCCGTCGATGACGATCGTCGCCACGCTACCTCACTCCCCCGATTTCCCAGCGGCCGATGCGCTGCCACGGCGATACGTCGCCGGGCTCGCTTCCGCCTGTCGCGCGGGCGCCGCGCGCCACCCCCAGCTCCTCGACCAGCGCGGCGGCGACGAATACCTCGTCGGACACGCCCGCCCCGGCGGCAACCAGCAATTCGCTCACGTGTTCGTCGATGAATGCAGTCGTCACGTCGCCCGCGATGAATTTCGGATGACGCAGGATCCGCTTGTGCAGCTCGATGCCGGTCTGCACGCCGTGCACGACGTACTCGTCGAGCGCGCGCAGCATGCGGCGGCGCGCGGTCTCGCGGTCCTCGCCGAACGCCACCAGCTTGGAGAGAATCGGGTCGTAATACGGAGTCACTTCCCAGCCCTCGTAGATGCCGCTGTCGTTGCGAATGCCCGGCCCGGACGGTTCGTACAGATACGAGATGACGCCGCACGAGGGCATGAAGTGCTTCGTCTCGTCTTCGGCGTAGACGCGGCACTCGATGGCGTGGCCGCGCTGCACGAGATCCTTCTGCGCAAAGGCGAGTTTCTCGCCGCGGGCGATGCGCAGCTGCCACTGCACCAGGTCGATGCCGGTGGTGCATTCCGTGATCGGGTGCTCCACCTGGATGCGCGTGTTCATCTCGAGGAAGTAGAAGTTGCCGGCCGCGTCGAGCATGAACTCGATGGTCCCGGCGTTCACATAGCCCACCGCCTTCGCGGCGGCGACCGCCGCTGCGCCCATTTTCGCGCGCAGCGCCGGCGTCAGCGCCGGCGAGGGCGTCTCCTCCAGCACCTTCTGGTGCCGGCGCTGGATCGAGCACTCGCGCTCGAAGAGGTGGACGATGTTGCCATGAGCGTCGGCGAGCACCTGAAACTCGACGTGACGCGGGCGCTCGATGCGCTTCTCGACATAGACGGTGTCGTCGCCGAACGCCGATTTGGCCTCGCCGATCGCGGCGCGCGCGGCGGCCTCGACCTGCGAACGGTCGGTCACGAGCCGGAGCCCCTTGCCGCCACCGCCCGCCGACGCTTTGATGAAGATGGGGCCGTCGATCTTCTTGGCAGCCTCGGCAATGGCCCGCGGGTCGTTGCTCCCGCCGTCGGTGCCCGGCACGATAGGCACACCCGCCTTCTTCATGATCGCGCGCGAGCCGATCTTCGAACCCATGGCGCGAATCGCGCTCGACGGCGGGCCGACGAACGTGAGCCCTTCGCGCTCGACGCGCTCGGCGAACGTATCATTCTCAGCGAGGAATCCGTATCCGGGGTGGATCGCGTCCGCGCCGGTCGTGCGCGCGGCCGCGAGGATGGCGTCCTGGTTCAAGTACGACTCCAGCGGCGACGGCGGACCGATGCACACGGCTTCGTTCGCCTGTTGGACGTGGAGGCTGCGGCGGTCGGCCTCGGAGAAGACGGCGACGGTCGGGATGCCGAGTTCGCGGCAGGCGCGGATGATGCGCACGGCGATCTCGCCCCGGTTGGCGACGAGGACTTTGGTCACGGGTCGCGTGGTGTCACGACGCTTCGCCAACCGCTACTCCTCGACGTCCCAGTTCGGCTTGCGCTTCTCGAAGAACGCGGCGAAGCCCTCCTGCCCTTCGGGCGCGCCGCGCAGCCCCGCGATCGTCCGCGCGGTGAACTCCTGCACGGACTCGATCGGCGCCCCGGCCACGCGGTTGATGAGCTGCTTGGTGGTCGCGATCGCCTTCGGGGCGGCCTTGAGGAAGCGCTTCGCCCACTCGCCCGTGGCGGCGTCGAGCCGGTCCGCCGCCACCACCTCGTTGACGAGCCCGAGCGCGCGCGCTTCCGCCGCATCGAAGCTGCGGCCGGTCAGAAAGAGATCGTGTGCGCTCGCCTCACCGATCTTGCGCAGCACGTACGGCGAGATCGCCGCCGGCGCGATGCCCAGGAGGATCTCGCGCAGGCCGAACTTCGCCGTGTCGGTTGTCACGGCCACGTCGCACGCGCTCACCAGGCCGACCCCGCCCCCCATGCATGCGCCGTTGACGCGCGCGATGGTCGCCTTCGGCAACCGGTAGAGTGCCTCCATCATGCGCGCGAACACGAGTGCGTCGCGGACGTTCTCGTCGAACGAGTACGCGGCCACCTTCTTCATCCAGTTGAGATCCGCGCCGGCGGAGAACACCTCTCCGGCGCCGGTGAGCACCATCACGCGCACCACCTCGTCGGCCGCCACCACGCCCAGCGCGTCGGTCAGCTCCGCGATCATGACTTCGTCGAAGGCGTTCTTTGCGGCCGGCCGGTCCAGCGTGATGCGGGCGACCGACCCGCTCTTCTCGATGCGCAGCGTGGTGTAGGCCATGGTTACATCCGGAACACGCCGAAGCGGTGATCCGGTATCGGCGCGTTGAGCGAGAGGCTGATCCCGAGTGCGAGCGCCTGGCGGGTGTCGACGGGATCGAGGACGCCGTCGTCCCAGAGGCGCGCGGTCGAGTAGTAGGCGCTGCCTTCGCGCTCGTACTTCTCGAGGATCGGTTTCTTGAACTCCGCCTCTGTGATAGCAGAGGTCGCAGGAGCTTTCCCGTCCGACTGCTTCACTGTCCACAGCACGTCGGCCGCCTGCTGGCCGCCCATCACGGAGATCTTCGACGACGGCCACATCCACAACAGCCGCGGCGAGTAGCCGCGCCCGCACATGGCGTAGTTGCCGGCGCCGTAGGACCCGCCGATGATGACCGTGAACTTGGGCACCTGCGCCGCCGCCACCGCGTGCACCATCTTCGCACCGTCGCGCGCGATGCCGCCGTGCTCGAATTCCTTGCCCACGATGAAGCCGGTGATGTTCTGCAGGAACACGAGCGGGACCTTGCGCGTCGCGCACATGCTGACGAAGTGGGCGCCCTTGCGCGCGCTCTCCGAGAAGAGAATCCCGTTGTTGGCCACGATCCCGACCGGCTGGCCCATGATGCGCGCGAAGCCCGTGACCAGGGTGGTGCCGTAGCGCGCCTTGAATTCGTGGAAGCGGCTCCCGTCGACGATGCGCGCGATCACCTCGCGCGAGTCGAACGGCTTCGAGAGGTCCTTCGGGATGATGCCGTAGAGCTCGGCCGGGTCGTAGTGCGGGTCTTCCGGCTCGTGCGTCTCCAGGCGCGTCTTCCTCGCCCGGCCCAGTCCCTCGACGATATTGCGCAGCAGCTGGATCGCGTGCTCGTCGTTCTCCGCGAAATGATCGGACACGCCCGAGATGCGCGTGTGCACGTCGGCGCCGCCCAGCTCTTCGGCCGTCACGTCGACGCCGGTGGCCGACTTCACCAGCGGCGGCCCGCCAATGAAGATGGTCCCCTGCTCCTTCACGATCACGTTCTCGTCGCTCATCGCGGGCACGTACGCGCCTCCCGCCGTGCATGAGCCGAGCACCGCGCAGACCTGCGGAATGCCCTGCGCGCTCATGATCGCCTGGTTGTAGAAAATCCGCCCGAAATGATCCTTGTCGGGAAAGACCCCGTCCTGCAGCGGTAGAAACACGCCGCCCGAATCGACCAGGTAGACGCATGGCAGGCGGTTCTCGATCGCGACCTGCTGCGCGCGCACGTGCTTGAGCACCGTCATCGGGAAGTAGGTGCCACCCTTGACGGTCGCGTCGTTGGCGACGATCACCACCTCGCGCCCGTGAATCGTCCCCGCGCCGGTGACGACGCCCGCGCTCGGCGCCTGATCGTCGTACATGCCGTTGGCGGCGAGTGCGCTGAATTCGAGAAACGGTGTGTCGCGGTCGAGGAGCCTGGCGATCCGTTCGCGCGCGGTGAGCTTGCCGCGCGCCTTGTGCTTCTCGACCGCCGCGGCGGATCCTCCCTGCTTCACCGCAGCGAGACGTTCGCGGAAGCGAGCCAGCGCCTCGCGCTGGAAGGCGTCGTTCTCCTTGAAAGGTGGCTGGAACCGGTCTGTACTTTCGATTCGATTCGATACACGGGTAACTTTCTGCCCGACTTGTGATTAGCTCCCATGGCGCGGCGCCGGGACACGCTAGGATAGAACAATCCGAACACGATTATAAGCGTAATTTGTGCGACCCCGCGCTAGAGTGCCGCCATGCGCATTCTCGTCATCGGAGCCAGCGGCGGGACCGGCCGCGAGATCGTGAAGCAGGCCCTCGAGGCCGGCCACGACGTCACCGCGCTGGTCCGCAATCCCGCGAAGTTTTCGCTCGCGCACGAACACCTGACAGTGGCGCGCGGCAATGTGATGGATGCGCGCGTCGATCGACGCCACCGTACGCGGCCAGGATGCCGTGCTGTGCGCGCTCGGACACAAACGCTGGCTGGGACCGTCGAATATTCTCTCGGAGGGAACGCGGAACATCGTCCGCGCGATGGAGACAGCACGGCGTGAAGCGCCTCGTGGTCGAGACGGCTCTCGGCGTGGGCGACAGCGCCGGCCGGCTCGGCCTCTACTACACGCTCTTCACGATCCCGTTCATTCTCCCCTTCTACTGGCACGACAAGGGGCGGCAGGAACGCGTGGTGCGAGAAAGTTCACTGGACTGGGTGATCGTGCGGCCGGGGCAACTGACCAACGGACGCAAGCGCGGCGTGTACCGCCACGGGCCGAAGGTGGGAAACTACCTGTGGTCGGTAAGCATTTCGCGCGCGGACACGGCCGACTTCATGCTCAAGCAGCTCGGCGACACCCCGTATCTCCGAAGCACCCCCGGCCTCTGCTACTAGTGGCGAAACGTTCAACTTAACATTCGCCCCGCCGGGACGGTACAATTGGAGTCGCACGTGCCATGACTCCCTGACCCCGGAGGTACGTCGATGCTCCGCTCCCCTCGATTTCGCCTTCGTTCGTACATCTTCTCCCTGATCGCGCTGGTTGTCCTCGCGCTCCCGCCCACCGGCAAAGCCGACGCGGACACCGTCCCGGACCAAGCCCGCTGGAAGAACGGGGAGCTGCTCGCACCGCTCCCGTCGGATCCCGCGGCCCGCGCCGCGGCCATCGACCGGGCGGTCGCCCTGGGTGCGGCGCGTGTCCAGCCGCTGTCGGCGAAGTCGGCGACGTTTCCCTCGTCCGCGGTTCGTCCGCAGGTCGGCTATCCCGTGCGCGGCGGCGTGCCCCCACGGAGACGCGGCGCGCCCGCGCCGGACCCGGCGAAAGTGGCCTGGCTCGACGCGCTCCAGAGTCGCCTGCGCCAATCGGAGCAGGCAGCGGCAACCGGCGTCACCCAGGCGCCGGCCGTCGCATCCGGGTCCGTCGCCCCGGCCGTCGAGTTGACGCCCGCGTCGCCCGCGCTGCCCCCGACGACGACGTTCGACGGCATCGACGACACCGGTTTCGATCCCGGCTCTCCGGACATTGCCGTCGGCCCCGACCACATCCTCCTCGCCACCACCGACCGCTACGCGATCATGGACAAGTGCGGCAACATCCTGGTCGAGGACTTGTTTCGAAACCTGTTCGGCCAGCCGGTATCGCGGTCGTACTACACGCCCAAGGTCGTTTACGACCCCTGGTTCCCGCACTACGTGATGATCTACATCGGCACCGAAACCAACTACTCGAACAGCGTTCTGTACATTGCCTTCTCGCTGACCGCAGACCCGCTCGGGAGCTGGTCCACTTACATGCTCGACACGAGCGTGGCTTTCCCCGGGCTCAAGGACGCGCCGTCCATCGCGGTGACACCGGGCCAGATTTACATCACGTACAACCAGTTCAACCTGTCGACGTTCGCGTACGAGCAAGTCGTGATGCTCGAGCTCGTCAAGACCGACGTGTACGGGAATGCCCCGCTCTCCTATTTCAGCCACCAGGGCATGACGAACCCGAACGATGCGTCGCCGGCGGTTTCGATTCAACCCGCGCAGATGCGGACCTATGGCGGCGCCATGTACTTCGTGAACAGCTCGCCCTTCGGCAGCAGTTTCATGACGCTCTGGAGGCTGACCGGTTCTCCGGGAGCGTCCGTCCTGACGGCGTTTGACGTCTCCGTGCCGGCCTACACCGCGCCGCCAGACATGGCGCAGCCCGACTTGTCGTTGGTGGAGGCCGGGGATTGCCGCATTCGCGACGCGGTCTACGCCTCCGGAAACATCTACGCGGCGTACACGCGGAACAACGCGGGGTCTCCGACCGTCGAAACGCGTCGGATCGATGTCGAGACGCTGGTCGGCAACGGCATTTTCCTCGGGGGCGGCGATGACATCGCGTACCCGGCGATCGACATCGACGAGAACGACCAGATCACGATGGCGTATTGCATCACGGGACCGGCGCGGCTGCTTGGAGTCGGGTACAACATCCTCGCGTTCCCCTCGACCGGCATCACCTCCGGCCCGCTCGTGGTCGGGCTCGCCAACTTCTCGAGCGGTGGCTCCCCCGCCCGGTGGGGTCACTACATCGGTGCGGACCTCGACCCGACCGACGGCCGCACGGTGTGGATCCAGGGTTGTTACGCCTCCAACGACCCCCTCAATTCGTGGACCACGCGCGTCGGCGCGGTCACCGCGTTTCCGCCCTCGATCTTCGTCGCCAACACGATGTCGACGACCTCCGTCGCCGGATTCGAGGGCGGACCCTTTGCGCCGGAGCAGATCGACTTCAAGCTCGACAACGCCGGCGGCACCACCATGCGCTGGAGCGCATCGGGAGTTCCGTCGTGGCTCACGCCCGAGGCGCTTTCGGGGTCGCTCGATGCCGGGGCGTCGGAGATCGTGAGCTTCTTCGTCGACGCGGATGCGAACGCGCTGCCGGGGGGCAGCTACGGCGGCACGATTCGCTTCACGAATTGCATGGGTGGCGCGTTCTACGATTTTCCGGTGCTGCTGTCAGTGGGCATCGACGGCTCGTGTCCCGGCGCGCGTGTGACGCTGGCGCCCCCCTTCGCCCCAACCGGCTCCCTGTACACCGTCGGCGCCGAAGCCGGTACGTTCGTGACGTCGATCGAAGACGTCGCCGTGTGCGCGATCGGCGTCCAGGCGGCGCTCGATACCCCGCAGATCATCACGGTAGCCGTGTATGCCGCTGATGGCATCACTCGCCTCGCGCCGATCGCAACCAACTTCGCTTTGGCGGTCACAGCCGGCACGACTGCCATGCACTACGTCCCGCTCGAAGTGTACCTGGACGCGTGTCAGGAGTACGACATCGCCGTCAGCTTCGACGCCGGCGCGACCTGGGTGTACTGGGACGACACGCAGCCCGGGCTTCTGCCCGGCGACGTCGGCGGGTTGATGCGGCTACGCGATGCCGAGGCCGCAGGCAACGCTGCCTCCACTTTCATGCCGCAAATCGTGCTCATCACCGAGGGCGAAGCGTGCACGAACTCCACCAGCCTCGACGCTGGCGCGGGAGAGGGCTTCGAAGTTACCGCCAGCACCGCGCAGGGTCTGTTCGTGCAACCGGAGCGCACGCTGCGATTGTGCTCGCTCGCGCTGCAGGCCGATCTCACGCCCGGGGCGGCCCTCACCGCCCGCGTCTACTCGGTGTTCGGGAGCACGCGCACCGCCCTGCTCGCGGAAGGGACGACCATCGTCACGTCGCCGCTATTCACGTTCCACGACGTCCCGATCTCGCAGGTGCTGCTGGCCGGCAGCCAGTACGATCTCGAGGTCGAGTTCGAAGGCACGGGCGGATGGTGGAGCTACTCGACGCCGCCCGCCATCATTCCGTACTCGGTCGACAACACGATGCAAGTGTACGGGGGTGAAGCAGCGGGGGTGGTGACATCGCTCCTCCCCCGCCTGCGCCTCGCCTGGACGGATCTATCCGCGGGAACGCCGTTCGACCTGGCCAAGCCGGGTGGTGGCGTCCCACTCACGAGCGGCGGTGCGTTGACGCACGGCGCGTACATAACGGCGCTCGCAGACCAGGAGGTTTACGGGCTCGGCGTGATGGCCGACGTTCCCAAGGGCGAGTACGTCCTCGCATTCCTGTACGAAGCGACCGGAACCACGCGCGGCCCGTTCGTGACGTCGGGCATCGTGACCTCCGACGGCGCGGGCATGCAGTGGCACGACATTCCCATCTCGGCGAGTCTGACGGCGGGCCAGTACGACATCATGTTCAGCGCTCCGTCTGCCACTTCGTGGCCGTACTGGAACGACAGCCCCGGGCTCCCCTACGACGCGTATGGATGGATCCGGGTCAGAGACGCCGAAGCGGGCGGGGTCGTGGGCACCAGTTTTCTCGCCCACATGCGCGTTCACGCCTGCAATCCGGTGCTCACTGCCGTTGGCGACAGGCCGCAGCGCGCGCCGATGCTGCTCGACCCGCCGGCGCCGAACCCGGCCACGGGAGTCGTTCGCTTCGGGTACTCGATCGATGAAGCGGGAGAGCTGGAGATCGCCGTTTACGACGCGCGCGGCGCGCGGGTCGCCGATGTCGCGCGCGTGCCCCACGCCGGCGTGGGGCGCAGCGCAGTGGACTTCGACGCGCGGAAGCTACCGAGCGGGGTCTACTTCGTGAAGCTCACGACCCCGACGAAGTCGACGTCACGGAAGTTCGTGGTGATGCACTGAGCGAGCGCCGGACCTCTACCGCGCGATCACCATCTTGCGCGTGATCGTCTCTCCCGACGCACTCACGCGACAGAAGTAGACACCGCTCGGCAGCAAGCGACCCGCGTTGTCACGACCGTTGAATTCGACGCGACGCGATCCGGCCACGTCGGCGAGGGTCGCGGTGCGCACGGCGCGCCCCGCGACGTCGAAGACCTCGAGCTGAACCGTGGACGGCGTGGCCAGTTCGATGTCGAGCGACGCCGTGCCGCTGAACGGATTCGGGTAGACCCCGCTCACGAGCAGTGAAGGCACCCGCGCGAGTCCCGACACGGCGGTCGGAATCTCTCCGGACGCGTTCAGGTGCTGCGCGTAGATGTCAGTCGGGCCGTTTCGAGAGTCGTACCACGTGACGATCGCTCCCGCGGCGCCATCCGATGCGATCGTGGGACTCCCCTTGTCGCTCACGGCGGTCGAGAGAATGACGCCGTCGCCCGTCCACTGGGGAACGCCCGAGGTATCCACCCGCTGGGCGTAGACGTCGAGCGTCGTCCCATTGCGATAGTCACTCCACGTGACGATCGCTCCGCCGGCGCCGTCGGCAACGAGCGCGGGAAAGTACTGGTCGCCCGCGGCGGTACAGAGCGCGACCCCGTTGGCCGTCCACTGCGCGGCTCCCAGGGCGCTCACCCGGCGGACGTAGATGTCGTAGCCCGTCACGGCGCTCCGATTGTCCATCCATGTGACGATCGCTCCCCCGGAACCGTCCGCGATGATCGTGGGAGTCGTGGCCTGGTTGGTCGAGGCGGTTTTCAGCGCGACCCCATCCCCCGTCCACTGCGGAACCCCCAGGTCGCTCACCCGCTGGACGTAGACTCCGCGGGCGCCGCTGCGACCGTCAAACCACGTCACGACCGCTCCCCCGAAACCATCCGCAGCGATCTTGGGGTCGATCTGACCGGCCGAGAGGCCACACACGAGAACACCGTCGGGCGTCCACTGCGGGACCCCGGAAGGGTTCATTCGCTGCGCGTAGATGTCGTTGTTGCCGCCGCCTCGTGTGTCCTGCCAGGTCACGATCACTCCCCCGGCGCCGTCGGTTGCCGCCGCCGGCAGCGTCTGGTTGCTCGCGGCGGCGCAGACGGCAATCCCGTTGGCCCCCCACTGGACACTCCCCGCGGCGTCCACCCGCTGGGCGTAGATGTCATAGGTCGACCCGTTCCGACGGTCATGCCATGCGACGATCGCGCCCCCCGCACCATCCTCAACGAGCCCGCTTGGGACCTGGTCGTCCGCTGCGGTACAGAGGGCGACCCCGTCGGGCGTCCACTGGACCGCCCCGGAGGCGTCGATGCGCTGGGCGTAGACATCGACCGCAGAGCCGTTTCGATAGTCCAGCCACATGACGATCGCCCCTCCGGCACCGTCGGAGACGATCCTCGGTTCGGACTGGTCGCTGGCGGCGAGACAGAGGGCGACCCCGTCCGGTGTCCACTGGGGCATCCCGGCGGCGTCCACCCACTGGGCGTAGATGTCCGTGGTGGTGCCGTTTCGATAGTCGCTCCACGTCACAATCGCTCCCGCCTGCACCGTCGGAGACGATCGTGGGTATCTGCTGGTTGTCCGCGTAGGTGCACAACGGGTTGCCGTCCAGCGGCCACGTGGCATGAGCGACCACGGGGAGCGTGAATGAGAGCGCAAGGATGAGGGTAATTCGCAATGATCGCATCGGGTGCCCCCTTCTGGAGATACAGGTGAAACGGAAGAGTCGCGAAAGGTAGGACGGGCCCCGGGCGGTTCTGTCACACGAAATTTGCCGGTGCCCGACAAGTCCAAGGAAAGCGGATGGAGATAACTACTGACCAAGGCCAATCTCCTTCAGATACTTCTCGTCGCCTTCGGCGTGGAGCTTCCAGTACGCGAGCCGCTTCGAACCCGCCAGCTCGCCGGAGACGTCCGGTGGGAGTGACCACTTGATGATGCGGTGCGGATAGGCGGCTTCGATCAGGAATGCACCCGCGCGACCGTCCGCCACATGGACGTCATAGCGCATCGCCGTGAACGATCCGGCTGGAACTGTGACCGATTCTGGCTTGCTCGCGCGGATGATCGTCGCCTGCGTCCATTCGAGCGGATGGTGGGAAAGCCGTGAGAACAGAGACGCCGGGCAGGTACGGCACTGCGCGCGACTCTCCGGCGGCAAGAAACTCCTGGCGCAGTCCGCGCAGCGCGATGAACAACTCGTCTTCCATCAGGCCGCCCGCCGGCCGGCCGAGCACGATCGGTCCGGACTCGTCTTCGAAGTAGCTGGAGTAGCTGCCGCGGATTTCCTTCGGCTGGATGATCATCTCCGAATAGACCTGGCCGCACCACTCCGCGCTCGAGAACGATACTTTGACGGGCTCCATGGTGGCGGTGCGCACGAACACCGACACCATCGTGTTGTAGTCGTAGATGCCGGTCTGAAAATCCCGGACAAGATTCAATTTGAGCACGTCGATGGTGTCTTTCGGGTCGCTCGGTGGGCGCTCTTCCTTGACGCGCTTCGATTCGCTGAAGGGCTCGGTGACGAAGATCATCACCGCGGTGCCGGCGCGATCCTGCCCGTAGCGCGAGATGACCAGCCGATAGCCGTCCAGCTCGGCCTGGCCGTCGCGCCAGTGGGAGTCGAACTCGTCCGCGCTCGCGCCGGCCGCCGGCAGCAGCGCGGCGAGCAGCAGGATCTTCCACGCGGCCCTCATCTGCTTTTCTCCGATCTCCGCGAAGGGGCCTTCTTCGCTTTCGCCCGCGCGGGGCGTTTCCTGCGACGCGCCTCCTGCACGGTCGACGGCCTCGCGCGCCCATGCGCACAGCTCGCGGTCGTCCTCGAGGACGTCCACCGGGACTTCGTAGTAGCTGCTCATGATTTCTCCAGGCGCGTATTCGAACGGCTTCATGCCCTGCTCGATGTAGCGCTTCCTCGATTCGTCGCCGGTCAAAAAGTACAGCCGTCCCTCGTCGATGAGTCCGAAGAAGGACGCATCCTGGTAGAGCCCGATGGCTCCGAACATGCGCTTCGCGCTCACACCGGGAAGGCGCGCGAGCTGGTCCCTGACGAACTCGAGAAAATCCTGATCCCGCGCGGGCGCCATGATCCTGACTCTAGCACGACGGCAACCGGCTGTCGCGCGGCTGCCCGCCGTGGTATCGTCCCCGGGAATCCAGGAGGTCGTGTCATGCCAAAGCCCTCTTTCGAAACCGGTATCCTCGTACTGTGCACGCTCGTGCTCGCCGGCGGCTGTTCGAAGAAGAAAAGTCAGAGCGAAGAACACGCCGCGCCCGCGGCCGAGACGGCCGCCCCCGCCGACGTGCCTCGCATCGTACTCGACATGATCGACGCGCACGGCGGGATGGTGCCGTGGCGTTCCGCGGGAACGGTCTCCTTCGAAGACGAGTTCACTTCACCGGGCGGGCCGCCGGAGGTCTCGCGCGTGATGGTCGACCAGCGTACCCGGCGCGCGTACATCGATTTTCCGGGGACGGATATGAGCCTCACCTGGGATGGCCGGAAGGCCTGGGGCATGAACTGGAAGTCGACGACTCCGCCGCGCTTCCTGGCCCTGCTGAACTACTACTTCGTCAATCTTCCATGGCTCACGATGGATCCGGGGGTCGAGCTCGCGGCGCATGGCGCCGCGCTCATGGGGGCCGACTCGACCGAGTACGCGATCGTGATGATGACCTTCGCCCCCGGCACGGGTGATACCCCCGACGACTACTACCGCCTCTACATCGACCCGCAGACGAAGCGGCTCAAGGGGTTCGCGTACGTGGTCACCTACCAGGCGCTGCTTCCCCCGGGCATGGAGTCCACGCCCGAGCACCTGCTCGTGTACGACGCCTTCGAGACCGTGAATGAGTTGGTGGTACCGACCGCCTATACGATCTACGAGAACGGCGCGCTCTACGCGACCTGCGCCATTCGGAACTGGACCTTTGGCGCGCCATTCGACGAGGCTCGGATGACCATGCCGGAGGGGGCGGTCGTGGACACGACCACCCCCTGAAAACCGGGCTGGCGCGGACGCGAGGAATCCCGTATACTAGCCCCAGTCAACTGGTTATCCGATAACCTCCCCTCCTGGAATCGTCCGTTGATTCGCGGGGAGGTTTTCATTACCCTTCAAATAGGACTAAATCAGTGCGATTAAATGAGCTGCCAGATCGCCCGCGTCCCACCGCGGAGGCACCCATGTCCGAAGCCAAACCGATCCCGGACTCGATGGCTCCCATCCAGGAGCGAATCTCCAAGGATTACGAGTGGGGATTCGTCACCGAGATCGAGGAAGACAAGCCGCCCAAAGGGCTGAGCGAGGACGTCGTCCGCGCCATCTCCGCGCGCAAGCGCGAACCGGAGTGGCTGCTCGAATGGCGGCTGCGGGCGTACCGCGCGTGGGTCAAGATGGGGATGGAAGAGCCGACGTGGGCCAACATCCATCACCCGAAGATCGACTTCCAGGACATTCATTACTACTCGGCGCCCAAGCAGGCCGGCGATCGCCCCAAGTCGCTCGACGAGGTGGACCCGGAAGTGCGCCGCACCTTCGACAAGCTGGGCATCCCGCTGGTCGAGCAGATGCGGCTCTCGGGCGTGGCGGTGGACGCCGTGTTCGACTCGGTGTCGGTGGCGACCACGTTCAAGGAGAAGCTCTCCGCGCTCGGCATCGTCTTCTGCTCGTTCTCGGAGGCCGTCGAGACGCACCCCGAGCTGGTGCGCAAGGCGCTCGGCACGGTGGTCCCCTACAATGACAACTTCTACGCGGCGCTCAATTCGGCCGTTTTCAGCGATGGGTCGTTCGTGTTCGTGCCGGCGGGGGTCCGCTGCCCGATGGAGCTCTCGACCTACTTCCGCATCAACGCCCGCGAGACCGGACAGTTCGAGCGCACGCTGATCGTGGCGGAAAAGGGCGCGTACGTGAGCTACCTCGAAGGCTGCACGGCGCCGATCCGCGACGAGAACCAGCTGCACGCCGCCGTGGTGGAGCTGATCGCCGAGGAAGACGCGACCGTCAAGTACTCGACGGTTCAGAACTGGTACCCGGGCGACAAGGAAGGCAAGGGCGGCATTTATAATTTTGTGACCAAACGCGGCGAGTGCCGCGGCGCCCGCGCGAAGATCTCGTGGACCCAGGTCGAAACTGGCTCCGCGATCACGTGGAAGTACCCGAGCTGCGTGCTGACCGGCGACGATTCGACTGGAGAATTCTACTCGGTGGCACTCACCAACAACTACCAGCAGGCCGACACCGGGACCAAGATGATCCACCGCGGCAAGAACACCAAGAGCACCATCATCTCGAAGGGCATCTCGGCCGGTCATGGCAACAACAGCTACCGCGGGCTGGTGAAGATCGAGAAGAACGCGGTGAATGCGCGCAACTTCACGCAGTGCGACTCGATGCTGATCGGCGACAAGTGCGGCGCGCACACGTTCCCGTACATCGAGGTCGGCAACACGAGTTCGTGCGCGGAGCACGAAGCCACGACGTCGAAGATCGGCGAAGACCAGCTCTTCTACTGCCGCGCGCGCGGCATCTCGAACGAAGACGCGGTCCACATGATCGTCAACGGCTTCTGCCGCGACGTGTTTGCCGTGCTCCCCATGGAGTTCGCCGTTGAAGCACAGCGGCTCCTGGCCGTGAGTCTCGAAGGCTCAGTAGGATAGCGCGGGTGGCGCCGACGGGCGCCCGCGCGGCGAGCGAGTCTAGTGCGTAGGCGCGGACGAAGCGAGCCGCAGCGGGCTGTCGGCGACAGGACCCGCGCGTAGTCACAGAGGGATGGAGACACGAATGCTAGAGATCAAGAACCTCCACGCGAGCGTGGAGGACAAGAAAATACTCAAGGGCGTGAACCTCACCGTCAAGGCCGGCGAGATCCACGCCATCATGGGTCCGAACGGCTCCGGTAAGAGCACGCTCGCCCAGGTGCTCGCCGGGCGCGACACCTTCGACGTTACCGAGGGGGAAATCATCCTCGACGGCGAGAACATCCTCGAGCTGGCCCCGGAGGAGCGCGCCACCCGCGGCGTCTTTCTCGCCTTCCAGTATCCGGTCGAGATCCCGGGCGTGCGCAACAACTACTTCCTCAAGACCGCGCTCAACGCGGTCCGCAAGGCGCGGGGCGAGAAGGAACTCGACGCAATGGAGTTTCTGAAACTCGTCAAGGGCAAGATGAAACTCCTCAAGATCGACGAGAGCTTCATGAACCGCTCCGTCAATGAGGGATTCTCCGGCGGCGAGAAGAAGCGCAATGAGATCCTGCAGATGGCGATCCTGGACCCGAAGCTGTGCGTGATGGACGAAACCGACTCCGGCCTCGATATCGACGCGCTGCGTGTCGTGGCCAGCGGTGTCAATGCACTGCGCAGCCCCGAACGCGCCGTCGTAGTCATCACCCACTACCAGCGCCTGCTCAATTACATCGTGCCCGACATCGTGCACGTGTTCGTCGACGGCCGCATCATAAAAACCGGTGGAAAGGAACTAGCATTAGAGCTCGAGAAGGAAGGGTACGCGGAGGTCGCGGGATAACATGCCGGGCGTTGCCGCATACGAGAGCACCTTCAACGCGCTGGAGCCGGCGCTGCGCGCGGCCGGCCCGGCGTGGGTGCACGACCTGCGCCGCCGGGGACTGGATCGTTTCCGTGAGCTGGGATTCCCGACGCTGCGCGAGGAGGAGTGGCGCTTCACGCGCACCCGCCCGATCGCCGAGCTGGACTTCGCTCCCGCGCGGGAGTCGCGGGCGGTCGATTCCGCAACCATCGTGGCACGAACCTTCGACGACGCCGGTTGCGTCCGCGTGGTGCTCGTCAACGGCCGTGCGGCGATGCCGGCAGCCTCGCCGCTCCCGAAAGGCGTTTGGGTGGGAAGCCTCGCCACCGCGCTCACCGAGCGTGGCGACCGCGTCCGCGCGGTGTTGAGCCGCGGCGTCGACCTCGACAAGCAGCGCTTTGCCGCGCTCAACACGGCCTTCCTCGCCGACGGCGTGTTCATCGAGGTGGCGGATGGCGCCGTCATCGAGCAGCCGATTCACATTGTCCACATCACCGTCCCCGGCGACGCACCCGCGATGACGCACCCGCGTCTCGTCGTCGCCATCGGCCAAAACGCGCAGGCCTCGGTGGTCGAGAGCTACGTGACCACCGGCGGGGGTCCGTACTTCACCAACGCCGTCTCCGAGCTGCGGTGCGGCGAAAACGCGACCCTCACCCACTGCAAGGTGCAGCGAGAGGACCTTCGCGCCTTCCACGTCGCCATGCAGCACGCGGTGCTCGCCGCCCACTCGCGCTTTTCGACTCTGGGCATATCGATGGGCGGGGCGCTGGTTCGTAACGACGTCCACACCATCCTCGACGGCGAAGGCATCGACGCCCGCGTCGACGGGCTCTACCTGGCCGGCGGACGCCAGCACGTCGACAGCCATACCTTCATCCACCACGCCAAACCGCACTGCCACAGCTTCGAGCTGTACAAGGGCGTGCTCGACGACCACGCGCGCGGCGTGTTCAACGGACGCATCTACGTGGACCCGATCGCGCAGAAGACCGACGCCAAGCAGGAGAACAACTGCATCCTGCTCTCCGACGACGCGCGCATCAACTCGAACCCGCAGCTGGAAATCTTCGCCGACGACGTCAAGTGCACGCACGGCGCCGCCATCGGCAAGACCGACGACGACGCTCTGTTCTATCTGCGCTCGCGCGGGATCGCGGCCCAGGACGCACGCGACCTGATCGTGTACGCGTTCGCGAGCGAGGTCGTCGAACGCATCGGTATCGAGCCCCTGAAGCAGGCGCTCGAGAAAGAGGTCTTTGACTGGCTGGAGCAGGCTCGCGCCGCGCGTGGGTAGCGAACCATGAAGACGACCATGAATCGACCGGCACCCATCAATTCGACGACGCTGGACCCGGCGCGGGTGCGCCTCGACTTCCCCGCCCTGGCGCAGGAGATCAAGGGCAAGCCCCTGGTCTACCTGGACAACGCCGCCACCTCGCAGAAGCCGCGCGCGGTGATCGACGCGATCTCGCGCTTCTACGAGACCTCCAACGCCAACGTCCACCGCGGCGTCCACACGCTCTCCGTTCGCGCCACCGAGGCGTACGAAGGCGCCCGCGAGAAGGTGCGGGCGTTCATCAACGCCGCCGAGGCCGCCGAGATCGTATTCGTGCGCGGCACCACCGAGGGCATCAACCTGGTCGCGAATTCGTTCGGCGCGGCGCGGGTGCGCGAGGGCGATGAGATCGTCATTTCCACGATGGAGCACCACTCCAACATCGTGCCCTGGCAGATGCTCTGCCAGCGAACCGGTGCGAAGCTGCGGGTGATCCCGATGAGCCGCGACGGGGACCTGTTCCTCGGCGAATTCAAGGGGCTCCTGAACGAGCGCACGCGTCTCGTGGCCGTGGCTCACGTGTCCAATTCGCTCGGCACCGTGAATCCGGTTCGCGAGATGATCGCGATCGCACACGAGATGGACGTCCCGGTTTTGATCGACGGCGCGCAGGCCGTTCCGCACTTCCAGGTCGACGTGCGCGCGCTGGGAGCCGACTTTTACGTCTTCTCGGGCCACAAGATGTTCGGCCCGACCGGGGCGGGCGTGCTGTACGCGCGCCGCGCGCTGCTCGAAACGCTGCCTCCCTACCAGGGCGGCGGCGACATGATTGCGTCGGTCACCTTCGAGAAGACCACCTACAACGTGCTGCCGCATCGCTTCGAGGCGGGAACGCCGGACATCGCGGCCGTGGTCGGCCTCGGCGCGGCGATCGATTACGTCAGCGGCCTCGGCGCCGAGGCGATCGAGGCCTACGAGCGCGACCTGGTCGCCTACGCGGTGGAGCGGATCGGCTCGCTCAAGGGAGTGACCCTGATCGCGACCCCGAAGCACCGGGTGGGCGTGGTCTCGTTCACGCTCGACGGCGTCCATCCGCACGACGTCGGCATGATCCTGGACCACGAGGGCATCGCCATCCGCGCCGGCCACCACTGCACGCAGCCGGTGATGGACTTCTACGGCGTCCCGGCCACCAACCGCGCGTCGTTCGCCTTCTACAACACGCGCGACGAAGTGGAGCGCCTGGTGGTGGGCATCGAGAGCGTGCGCAAGGTGTTCCGGAGCTGACAATGAGCGACATGCGCGAGCTGTATCAGGAGGTGATCCTCGATCACCACAAGCACCCGAGGAACTTCGGGAAGCTCGCCGCTGCCAACCGGCACGCGGAAGGGTTCAACCCGCTCTGCGGCGATCGCGTGACCGTATACGCCCTGGTGGAGGGAGACATCATCCGCGACCTGTCCTTCGAAGGCAGTGGATGCGCGATCTGCATGGCGAGCTGCTCGCTCATGACCGACGAGCTCAAGGGCCATTCGGTCCAGGACGCGGAAGCGCTGTTCGGCCGGTTTCACGAGCTGGTCACCGGCGACACCTCCAACGAGCCCGACAGCGATGGTCTCGGGAAGCTCGCCGTGTTCGAAGGCGTGCGTGAATTTCCGGTGCGCGTGAAGTGCGCCATTCTGCCCTGGCACGCGCTGCGCGCTGCGCTCAAGAGCATGACGGGCGCGGCGGTCACCACGGAGTAACCATGATGCCGGCTCACGAAGAAAATCCGATGCCCTCGAACGCGACCGGCGCCTCCGCGTCGCTGCGCGAGAAGATCATCGAGGCGCTCAAGACGTGTTACGACCCGGAGATCCCGATCGACATCTGGGAGCTGGGCCTGATCTACGACATCGACATCGCCGAAACCAACGATGTCGTCGTCACCATGACGCTCACGACGCCGCACTGCCCGGCCGCGGAAACGCTGCCGGCCGACGTCGAGACCCGGGTGTCGGCGGTCGAAGGGGTCGCGTCGGTCAAAGTCGAAGTTACCTGGGAGCCCGCGTGGTCGCCGCAATTGATGTCCGAGGCGGCGCGGCTCGAATTGAATCTGTAAACGAGGAGGAATCATCATGATGCTCTACCCACCCGAAATTACCGAGCCCTGCCGGCAGGATCTCGTCCAGGCCGGCGTCGCCGAGTTGAGAACCCCGAGCGACGTCGACATGGTGCTGAAGAACTCCACGGGCACGGTGCTGGTGATGGTGAATTCGGTCTGCGGATGCGCCGCGGGCATGGCCCGGCCGGGCCTGAAGATGGCGCTCCAGCACACCAAGCTGCCGGAGAAGATCACGACCGTGTTCGCCGGCGTCGATCGCGAAGCGACCGAACAGGCGCGCAAGTACATCCCGGGCTACCCGCCGTCTTCGCCCTCGATCGCGTTGCTCAAGGACGGCAAGCCGGTGTACGTGATGGAGCGCTGGCAGATCGAAGGCCGCAGCCCGCAGGAGATCGCGTACGACCTGGTCGAGGCGTTCGACCAGTTCTGCTAATGAACTCGCTCTTTCCGGACTTTCCCGACGAGGCGCGGCTGTGGGTCTACCCGCTCGCGAAGCCGCTCTCGGCCGACGAGCGCACGCGCGTGGCCGAGAGCCTGGATGCATTCCTGAACGGGTGGGCGTCGCACGGCACGCCGGTGCACGGCGCCTACGCGCTCCTCGACGATCGCTTCGTGCTGATTGCGGGCTACGTGGACGACGGCGTGTCGGGATGCTCGACGGACTCGATGGTTCGCGTGATGAAGAAGCTGCGCGAGGAATCCGGGATCGACGGCTTCGACCGCACGCTGGTGTTCTTTCGCGACTCCGCGAACCGGGTGCAGGCCGTGAGCCGGGAGGACTTCAAGCAACTGGTCGAGGCGGGGAACGTGGATGCGAACACGCCGGTCTTCGACGCGACCATCCAGTTCATCGGCGATCTGCGCCGGGGCGGCTTCGAGACGAGCTTCGCGAAGTCGTGGCACGCGAGCGCGTTCAGCCCGCCACCCCCAGCTCGTTGATCCTCCAGATCATCTCGATCAGGCGCGACGGACTCTGACGGTTCAGCGCGAACACCAGCCGGGGCTTGTCCGCCAGCTCCGGCTCGTTCGATTCTTCCGACAGTGCCCGCGACTTTTCGATCGCCCCCCGCTTCACCAGGTCGGCGAATTCGCTCGCCAGCGTCTTGAGCGCCGCATCTGAAAGTTCGCGCTCGAGCCGCACCACCAGCCGGTCGCGCACGAAGCGCATGGAGTGGTAGACGGAGTAGAATCGCTTCACGTGCGCCACTCCCTCTTCCGGCGAGTGCACGATCTTGTAGAGCAGGGTGTCGCGCTCCGAGATGAGCTTGCGGCCCAGCAGCTCCTTGCGGATGAACGCGTCGAAGCTCTCCCAGTAGGTTTCCCCCGGCAATTCCATCAGCAGGAACGGCATCGGCGTCGCCTTGCCGGTCTGGATCAGCGTGAGCGTCTCGAAGCCTTCGTCGTGGGTGCCGAACCCGCCCGGGAAGAGCGCCACCGCGCTCGCTTCCATGAGGAAGAAGATCTTGCGCGTGAAGAAATACTTGAACGTGATGAGCTTGGGGTCGTCGCCGATCACCGGGTTGGGCGCCTGCTCGAACGGCAGGAGGATGTTCACCCCGAAGCTCGCTTCGGCGCCGGCGCCCACATTCCCTGCCTTCATGATTCCCTCGGCCGCACCGGTGATGACCATGAAGCCCGCCTGCACGAGCTGGCGGGCGAACTCGACCGCCATCGCGTAGTAGGGATCGTCTTCCGGCGTGCGCGCGGAGCCGAAGATCGAGACCTTGCGCCGGTCGCGGTAGGGCTTGAACACGCGCGCCGCGTAGCGGAACTCCGCCATCGCGCGGCTCAACACCTTGAGGTCGAGGACGTCCAGCTCGTCGCGCCGGCATTTGAGCGCGTGCACGATCAACTCGCGCACGAGCCGGGTGGCGATGTCGGGGTCGGGGTCGGCGTAGAGGGCGCGAATCTCGTCGAGCACGCGCTCGGGGGTGTCGAATTCTTTCTTGATCATGTCAGCCGATCAGGTCGAGGAGTCGAGAGAGATTGGGTTCACGAACCACGTGGGTGGCCAGCCGCGCGAGCTCGGTCGAGCGCGGGTTGAACGCCACCACGCACCCGGCCACACCCACCATGGGCACGTCGTTGGCGCCGTCGCCTACGAACGCCGCACGGTCGAGCGTCACCGCGTGCTTCTTCGAGAGTTCGCGCAGCGCCACCGGCTTCCCCTCGAGGTCGAACGGGGTCGCCTCCCAGCCGGTGAGCTGGCCGTGATCGTCGAACAGGAGCCGGTTGGAATACACGTCGTCGAACGGGTGCTCGGGAAACAGGGTTTCGATCACGATGTCGAGCGTGCCGGAGATGATGGCGAGCCGCGCGCCGCGGCGCTTCAGCTCCCACAGCGTGGAATGCGCGCCGTCGAAGCGTTCGAACTCCCGGACCGCATCGACGACTTCGGCGCGCGTGGCCCCGGCGTCGATCCACCCCTGCACGTCCAGCTCGACCCACTGCGGATACGTGATCTTGCCCTCGTTGTACCAGCGGTGACGCTGCGCGTTGACGCGGTCGTCGCCGGTGAAGCGCCGGTTTAAGACTTCCCAGATCACCTTTCCGGTGGGATGGCGCACCAGAGTTCCGTCGACGTCGAAGCAGATGAGGTCATAGGAACGGTGGGCCACGGTCCCATTCTACCCCAAGGCCACGGCACCGGTCGAGATCGACTTCCCGCTGATCCGGCGCGCCGGAGTCCGCCCTTGCAATCCGGTCGAGGCGGCTTACAATGGGCGCGTGGCATTCGAGGCCGCCGCATGAGCAATGACCGACCGGCTGACGAGCGCGACCCGTCCCGCTGGGTCGACGAGCACGGCGACGCGCTGTTCCGGTTCGCGATCCTCCGGGTCAAGGACCCGGAGCTCGCCGGCGACCTCGTGCAGGACACCTTCCTATCTGCGCTCAAGGCAAAGGAGGGCTTCCGGGGCGGTTCGTCGCTGCGCACGTGGCTGGTCGGCATCCTCAAGCACAAGATCATCGACCACTACCGCAAGCACCGGATCGAGGTGCTCGAGAGCGACCTCCAGAGCGTCGGCGAGGCCCCGGACTTCGAGCACGCGGACCGGGTCACGACCCGGTGGAGCGAGACCCCCTCGCAGCTGGTCGAGAACCGGGAGTTCTGGGGCGTGCTGACGAATTGCCTGGCGGGCCTCCCGGAGGCGCACCGGCGCGCGTTCTCCATGCGGGAATTCGACGGGCTCGAAGGGGAGGAAATCTGTAAGGTGCTCGGAGTGACCCCGACGAACCTGTGGGTCATGCTGCACCGAGCCCGCGCGAAGCTGCGCAAGTGTCTGGAGTCGACCTGGTTCGAGGTGTAACTTCGCCTACTGCCAATGATCGGTTGCCGTGAAACCGCCCGCCTGCTTTCGGAGCAGCGCGATCGCCACCTCCCGTGGCGAACGCGCTTCGCGCTGCGCGTGCACCTCTTCCTCTGCAAGCTGTGCAAGGTCTACGCGACGCAGATCGGAGTGGTGAGCCGGGTCGCGCAGGTGGCCGGAAACGCGGCCCCGGAGCGGTGTCCGGAATGCCTCCCCGCCACGCGCAAGGAGCAGATCAAGGACGCCCTCTCGAAGGAATCCCGCTAGTCCATTTTCTCCCGCCACCACAGCTCCAGCATCATCAGCGTCCAGATCATCGACGAGTTGTCGCGTCTGCCCGCGTGGTGCTCGTGCATGATCCGCCGCAGGAACTCCGGCCGAAACGTGCCGCGCAGGAGCGCTCGTTTTCCCAGCACCAGGTCCTCGCTGCTCGCGGCCCATTCCTTCTTGAGCCAATAGCCGATGGGAATCCCGAACCCCATCTTGGGCCGATAGACGAGTTCGCGCGGCATGAGACGCTCGGCGACCTTCTTGAGAATGTACTTGGTGGTCATTCCCTTCATCCGCATATCCACCGGTATGGTCGCCGCAAACTCCGCGAGCACGTGGTCCAAGAGCGGCGCGCGTGATTCGAGCGACACCAGCATGCTGGTGCGGTCGACCTTCGCGAGGATGTCGCCGGGCAGGTACGTGTGCGTGTCCAGGTACTGCCGGCGGGTCAGGGGATCCGCGCCGGCCACCTTGTCCAGGAATGGCCGCGCCAATCGGGTAGGGTCCGTATCCGCGCGGCCGGCGATCTCGTCCGAGAACACCTCGACGCGTGTCTGCTGGAGTCCGCGCGTCATGTGGCGGAGGTACTGCTCGTCCGCGGTTCCCAGCAGGTTGCGGATGCGATCGACCCCGGGCGCGCCGGGTGGAAGCGAGCGCGCAATCGGCGCCAGCAAGGCGTTGCGCAGGCCCGCCGGCAGCGCATTCACCGCCCGCATCCCGGCTGGGACGCGGTAGCGAAGATAGCCGGCAAACAGCTCGTCGCCTCCGTCGCCGGATAGCGCCACCGTGACGCGTTTTCGTGCCATGCGCGCGACATAATACGTCGGCAGCATGGACGAGTCCGCAAAGGGCTCGTCGAATTGGCGCACCAGCGCGAGCACGTCCTTCTCCGCCTCCGGGCGAACGATCTCTTCGTGGTGCTCGGTATGGAAGTGCTCCGCGACGCGTCGCGCACTCGCGAGCTCGTTGTACTCCGGCTCCTCGAAACCGATCGAGAATGTCTTCACGGGTTCGCGCGAGTGCTTCGCCATGAGCGCCACCACGACGCTCGAGTCCGTCCCGCCGCTCAAGAACGCCCCCAGCGGAACCTCGCTCATCAGCCGGATGCGGACCGCCTCGTCCACGATCTCCAGCGCGCGGTCGATGTAGAACGTCTCCGGCTGCGGCTTCTGGGGGGCCAGGTAGTCGACGTCCCAGTAGCACTCGACGTGAACGCGACCGGCCTGGTACGTCAGCCAGTGCGCGGGCGGCAGCTTCGCGATGCCCTCGTAGATGGACTCCGGGTCGGGGACGTAGCCCCATCCGACGTAGTCGACCAGCGCCTGCCAGTTGACGCGCCGCGCGACGTCCGGCAGTGAGAGAATCGCTTTCAGCTCCGAACCAAACACGACGCGGCGCCCGTCGTGTAGGTAGTACAGGGGCTTCTTGCCGAGCCGGTCGCGCGCCAGAAAGAGGCGGCCGCGCGGGGCGTCCCAGATCGCGATCGTGAACATCCCGCGCAGATGCTTGACGCAGTCGGTGCCGTACTCCTCGTAGGCGTGGAGGATGGTCTCGGTGTCGCTCTGCGTGGCGTAGCGATGGCCGCGCCGTTCGAGTTCCCGGCGCACGTCGCGGTGGTTGTAGATTTCGCCGTTGAAGACGATCGCGCAGGTGCGATCTTCGTTGAAGATGGGCTGGTGGCCGGTGGCGACGTCGATGATCGCGAGCCGGGTCATGCCGATTCCGGCCCGCCCGTCGACGAAGACACCCGTGTCGTCGGGGCCGCGATGGCGGATCGTGTCGCACATGGCGCGCAACGTCGCTTCGGAAACGCGCGCCTCCCGATCCCCGAATACGATGCCGGCGATGCCGCACATGGGCTGTCAATTGTAGCATTGCCGCGGCGGGAACCCCACGACGAATCCCGGTGTTAGATAGCGCTGGAACCCGCGGCCGCCATCCGATAGGATGGCGAAAGCCTCTCCGGTTGCAAAATGAAGTCGTTTTTCTCCGAAATCTTCGGCGGCCTGGTCGTGATCGTGGTTGCCACCGTGATCGGTGTCACGGTCAACGGCATGCGCCCGAACGGCGTGGCGCTGATCCCGTCCGGCGCGCCCGTATCGACCGTCCAGCACGGTGACGCCCCGGCCGCCGCTGACACGGCGCTGGCCGATACCACCGTGGCCGAGGGCGCGATTTCGCTCGCCGAGATGAAGCGGCGCTTCGACGAAGGCACCGGTTTCATCATCGACGCCCGCAGCCCCGAGGAATACCAGCAGGGCCACATCCCGGGCGCGATCAACATTCCGCACGATCGCATCCCCGAGTACCTCGACGCGCTCAATTCGCAGGTGCCGACGGACGGCGAGGTCTCCATCTACTGCCGCGGCCCCGCGTGCGATTTCAGCGACCTGCTTGCCACCGAAATGAAGATGCTCGGCTACACGAACGTCTCTGTTTTCTCGGGTGGGTGGGAGCAATGGACGCTCGCGGGCTACCCGACCGAAGGGATGATGCCCAAGTGATCGGGAGCCTGTTGACGGGTCGCGGGCTGAACCTCGTGTTGCGGCTCTTTCTCGGAGGGCTCTTCGCCTACGCCGCGTTCAGCAAGGTGGTGGATCCCGCCGCGTTCGCCATGTCGGTGCGCGGGTACAAGATCGTCCCCTTCGCGCTGTCGAACCTGTTCGCGCTCTCGGTGTCGTGGACCGAGCTTCTCGCCGGCGTCATGCTGATCCTCGGGCTGTGGACGCGCAAGGCCGCCGGAGCGATCGCCATCCTGCTCGCGATGTTCATCGTAGCGATCACGATGGTGCTGGTGCGGGGGATGGTGGTGGACTGCGGGTGCTTCGGCGAAGGCGGGTCGTCGACGTCGTGGCTCCTGATCGTCCGCAATCTCGCGCTGCTCACCGCGGCGATCCTCGTCATCCGCTACAACGACGGTTTCGCGAGCCTGCATGCGGGCCGGCGGGCCGGCGGCGAGCGCCGATTCTCTACCAGTTGAATCCGATGTAGTCCGGGCTGGTCGGCGGCGGGTCGAACACCCGCGCCAGGTCGATCACGATTTTCTCCCCGCGCGCGCCCCGCGCCGCCTCGGCGAACTCCTGTGTCCGGTGCCCCACCACCACCACTTCACCGAACGCCACCACTTCCTCGATGTCGGTCGAGAGCAGGCGCGAGATGTGCGGGATCTCCTTCTCGATGTACGCCTTGTTGGCCCCGGTCAGCCGGGCGAGCGACACGCTGTGGTCGTAGATGCGCAGGTCGTACCCCTTCCCCAGGCACATCTCGATCAGCCGCACGATCGGGCTCTCCCGCAGGTCGTCGGTCCCGGGCTTGAAACTCATGCCGAGAAACGACACGCGCTTCTTGCCCTGCTCGAAGATCATGTTGGCGGCGCGGTCGATCTGGACGTCGTTGCTGGGGAGCAGCGACGAGAACAGCGGCAGGTTCAAATCGCGCGAACGGCCCAGATACACCAGCGCGCGCACGTCCTTGGGCAAACACGAGCCGCCGAACGCGAAGCCGGGCTTCAGGTACGCGGCCGAGATGTTGAGTTTCTTGTCGGCGACGAAGATGTTCATGACCTCGTGGCTGTCCACGCCGACCGACTTGCACAGCGTGCCGACTTCGTTCGCGAAACTGATTTTGACCGCGTGGAAGACGTTGTCCACGTACTTCACCATCTCCGCCACCTTGATCGGCGTCTTGAACACGGGCGCGTCGATCCCCGCGTAGAGGTCGACGATGGTCTGGGCGGTCGCGTCGCTGGCGGCCCCGACCACGGTCTTGGGCGGATTGAAGAAATCGTGGACGGCGGTCCCTTCGCGGAGGAACTCGGGATTGACGGCCACCTCGACCCGCGTCGGCAGCGTGCCCCCGAGACCCCGCTGCAGCGACGGGATCACGACCTGCTCGGTGCTGCCGGGGACCATGGTGCTGCGCACGCACACGATATGGCGGCCGGTCTTGTGGCGGAGCGCGGCGCCGATCTCCTCGCACACGCGCGCGACGTAATCCAGGTTGAGGCTCGCGTTGGGCCGGCTCGGCGTTCCGACGCAGATCAGCGATACCTCGGTAGCGGCGATCGCCTCGTCGGCGGATGCCGCCGCGCGCAGACGCCCCGAGCGGACCGCCTCGGCGATCACGTCGTCCAGGTCCCTCTCGACGACCGGCGAACGGCCCTCCATGAGGATCTCGCGCTTCGCCGGCGAGATATCGACGCCCACGACCTCGTGCCCGTTCTTCGCAAAGCACCCGGCCGACACGCAGCCGACGTAACCGAGTCCGAAGATGCTGATTCTCATTCTCTCCTCTTTCTACCAGCGGCCTTACATGCCGTCGAGGGCCCGCGCGAGCTTCGCCGTCAGCTCGCGCCGTTCGTACGCGTTCGCGGCGTCACTGCGCCGTGCAACCGCCGTACCAGCCGCCCACGCCTCGTACAACTCTTCGATCGCCCGCGACGCGCCGCCGACGTCGTCGGGCCCGACGCATACCCCCGCCTTCGTTTCGCGCAGGATCTCGCGGACTTCGCCCTCGGGCGCCAGGGCCAGGATCGGATTGCCCGTCCCCAGGTACTGGTAGAACTTCGACGGGACCCACCCCCGGCTCTTCTCGCCGCGCGAGAGGACGAGCAGCAGCACATCCGAGTTCTTCAACACGCGCAGGTGCTCGTCGTAGCCGATGTAGCCGAGCCGTTCGACGACGCTGTCGAGGCCGCGCTCATGGATAATCGGGTCGTACCCGTGGCCGAGCACGCCCATGAACCGCACCCGCGTGTTCGCCTTTACCTCCGGGCGGCGCGCGAAGAACGCCTCCAGCGCCTCGAAGAAATACAACGGCGAGTACGTCTTCATGACCTCGTCGCCCGCGCCGCCGGTGAAGTTCGAGCCGATACTGTAGTAGAACGCGCCCGCGTAGGTAATTGTGAATTTCTCGTTCCGGGTCCGCGGGATGGGGTCGAAATCCTCGGCGTCGAAGCCGTTATGGATGGCGATGAACTTCTCTCGCGGCTGACCGCCCCCGAACTCGTCCGCCATGCGGGTGTCGTTGAAGCGCGTGTTGGAGATGACGAGGTCACTTCGCCGGGCCACCCACGCCTCCAGCCGCCGGTCGACGCTGCGCCGGAGGCCCGTCCCGCGCGCGTAGTCGAGATTCTGGGTCCACGGATCGCGGTAGTCGATCGCCACCCGCACGCCCCGGGAACGCTTCAGGAGGGCGCCGATCAGGAAAGACGAGAACGGGCTGCCAGAGATGTAGACGTGATGGATCCCGTGCTCGCGGATCAGCCGGCGCGCCGCACGCAATGCCGATGGCACCCAGCCGAGGCGGGTGTCCGGGAGCGCGAACCAGTTCCACACCAGATAGACGCGGGTCTGGATACGGGATGAAAGTGTCCTGGTAGAGGATGTTTCCTGGGGTCGATCGAACCCTTCGTTGAACCGTTCGAACGAGCGGCTCCGGACCACCTTCGTGCCCGCCGGCACCAGCTCCAAGAGCGACGGGTCGAAGGTTGGATACTTCCCGTTGGAAGCGGTCAGCACGACGGGTTCCCATCCGAGTTCCGGCAGATACTTGATGAACTTGAGCGTCCGATACACGCCGACCGCACCGGCGGGGGGAAAGAAGTACGCGATGACGAGTAGTTTCTTCACGACCGCCCCCGGGACAGCTCGTCCAGCCAGTCCATCGAGGACGACGCGACGGATGCGTTCGTCGGGGGCCGCTTCCCGGGCCCGACGATCACCCGTCCGCCAACCACGATCGAGAGCGGGTCCAGGCGGATGGCCACGATGCGACGGCGGCCGGGCGACTCGACGGCGCACGCGATTTCCGAGGGACCCATTCGGATCGGCTCGACCGTCTCCTCGGGCGCGCGCAGCACCGACACCATCGCGAAGCCGTCGTCGAATTCCACGCTGACCCGCAGGGTCGCGCCGCGTTGGAGATCGCCGTGCCAGCGCGAGTACTGCGAGGCGATGTGGTCGGCGTCGATGATCTCTACGCGAACGGGGCGCTCGCCGAACGCTTCGAACACGCGCACGAAGCGGGCCGCGTCCGTCATGCGTACGCGCTCCCCTTCCACCAGGACGGCGCCCGGGGCGAGCGGGGTGTGAAACATCGCGGCCGCCCAGTGCGAACCCGCGCTGCCCCGCAGCTGGAGCGCGTCTGCGACCAGGAGCGTCGCCCCCACCTTGACCAGCGCCCGCGTGTGCAGGAACGCCGCGCCGCCGGTGCCGGGCAGGCTCCGCCGCGACGCCGCGGCAGCAACGTCGCCCTCCACGCCGAAGCCGAGCGGCTCGTCGCTCGCCACCGTTTCCCACTGGAACGTGTCCACGGGCTTCATCGATTCCACTCCGTCCACCCGCAGCGTGTTGTGGGCGTTCGCGCCCCGGAAATGATCACGCGCCACGGGATCCCGGTAGTACAGATACGTGCCCGAGTCGATGAACAGGGGCACGCCATCGAGCTCGAGCTCGAACCCGCCCGCGTCCGCGTGCAGGTGCCCATTTGAGAAGAGCCGCCGGTGCTGCGGTCCGTGCGTGACCACGAGGTGCGAGGCCGCATCCCTCGCCACGTCGATGCCCGCGTCGAAGAAACGGCGCGAATGAACGAGCGGTGCGCGCACCGCGAGCAGCTCGCGTCCCCACGCCGTACCGGCCAGCACACGCGCGTGCGCCGGGCGGAGCATGTCCGCGAACACGATCCCTTCCTCCGCGATTCGCGGTGCGTCCGTCCACCCGCGCAGCACGAAGAAATCGGTGATGCTGTCGTCGCCGATCATGGGCATGCGCCCGGACGGGGCGACCATCGCGAGGAGCACTTCCGCCATCGCGCGCGCGCCGCCCAAAACGACCGGGTGCGGCGCCTCGCCCCGCAGCGCCTTCGCGTGCAGGTACAGGAGGAAGAAATCCAGCGTGTAGCACTGATAGTTGACCGCGTTCTCGTACTGGAATCCGTCCTTCAGGATCTGCTTTTCGGCCTGGCTGGCGAGCACCGCTTCGGCGCGGCGCATCCACTCGGGCGCGTCCTTCAGGATCGGCCAGTAGGCCGCGAACGCAAACAGCATCGCCGCCTCGCCGATCAGGTGGTTGTTCGGCACATCCCGCTGCGAGAAGTGCGCCAGCAGGTGGTCCGCCTGGCGGAGCGCCATGCGGATGATGCGCTCGCACGCAGCGTCGTCGGGCGGCGGCGCGTCGGCGAGGGCCGCGAGCGTCGTGCTCCACGCGACCAGCCGCGTGCCCGCTTCGAGCGGACTGCCCCAGTTCGCACCGACCAGGTACGGGTTCGCCGCGCACCACGAATCCATCAGACCGCACGCGTCGCGCGCGAAGGCGGCCTCCCCCGTGGCCCGATAGGCGGCGGCGTAGTCGGCGAGGAATCGCATCTGGTTGAGGCGCCAGAGCACGTCGATGTCGGACCCTTCGAGCTGATAGGAAATGGTCTCGACGTAGTGGCGCGGCCACGTCACGTGGAAGAACGGATCCTGGTGCCAGTCGGTCGCGGGCGAGACACGGACGCGGCGCTTCAGGATCTCGACGTCTCCGTGGCGCACGCGCTCGAGTGCGGCGGCGTCCAGGGGCGGCGGATCCCGCCATAACTCCGCAGGCGTCGACCGAAGATGGGCTGCCCACATTCGGGCGAAGCCGCTTGCGCTGCCGAGGTCCACCCCGGCGGCGGGTATGAGCCTCGCGCTGATCTCGGCGCGGCCCAGTTCGGGGCGCAGGCGCTCGTAGTAGAAGCGTCGCCAGCGGCGTATCGCCGCCTGGCGGACTCTCACCGGGAGGTTGGGGCGTGGCAATGGGGAGCCTCGGCAATGCGGAGATGGGCGTACGACTCGATGCCTGGGCATCAAGAATATCAGCCACGGGCACCGGGACGCAACCGTAAAGGATTGCCCCCAAAACAGAAGCGGCCCGCGCTTGACGCGGGCCGCTTCCAACCTGCGTGGCCCGGGCTTCGGCTCAGTGACTGATGCGGGCGTCCCAGGCCGTGATCACGCGGTGCATCTCCCGGCCCGTTTTCGCCTTCGCCAGCACCTGCAGGAACTCCGGCGTCGAGCACAGGCGCGCGATTCGCGCCAGGATCGGCAGGTGGTGCTCGGTGTTCCCTTCCCGTCCGATGAGGAAGAACACCGTCTTCACCTTGTCCGCTTCGGTCGGTCCGTACGGAATCGGACGCTGCAGGAGCAACGCCCCGATGGTCGGACGGTCCAGGCCGGGCACGAAGGCGTGCGGGATGCCGACGCCACCGCCGACGCTGGTCGGCGCCTGCTGCTCGCGCTTCTCGAGGCGCTCGAGCAGCGCCTCGGCGGACACGTTCTTGTTCTTCTTCGTCACTTCTTTGACGAAGCGCTGGAACAGCCGTTCCTTGTTCTGCACCGCCACCCCCGCATGACACAGCGCCACGTCCAGATACTCGTCCAGCGTGTGACTGATGGCGCCCGATTTCTTCTTCGCCGCCGTGGACTTGAGCACGCCGGTGCGGCGCTTCTTGTCGGCGACGATCTCACGCAGCTGCGTGAAGTCCTGAGCGAGCATGCCGCTGCGCATCGCGGTGAGCATGAACTCCGCGGCTTCCGGCGTCTCGCTCATGAATTTCATCAGGTCCGGGTGCAGCGTGCGCGCCGTCCCCAGCAGATAGCCCTCCGAAACCCCCAGCATCTCGGCCACCTGCACGATGCGGGCCCGCGGAATCTTGTGCTGGCGGCCCGCCTCGATCTGACTCAAAAACGCGGGCGACACGCCCAACTGCCTCGCCAGCTCCCGCAGCGAAATGCCCTTCGCCTGGCGCAGCAGTCTGATGGTCGGCCCGAATGCGATTCCTTGCATGACTCAAACCCCTTCCTTGGTTGCTAACGACGATGATGAATGTAAACTAGATGATTAAATTCGTCAACGAAATTTCGGCGCTACCGGTCCTGCAGCGCCACGTGGGCGAAGATTTTGGCGTCGGCCAGCTGGTGGGATATACGCGCGTGTTCATCCGGCCGGTGCGCCTGTTCGTCGAGCGTGGCCCACACCACGCACGGGAACCCGGCCTCGCGCAGGTACTTGGCCACGGTGCCGCCGCCGATGCCGATGGTCTTGGGCTGCTTGCTGGCGCAACTCCTTGACCGCCCGGGTGATGGCGGTCGCCACCGCGCAGTCGGCCGGGGTCGGCGGAGCGGCGATCTCCCGCTGCATGAAGGTCATCTCGATCTTCACGCGGAACTTCTTCTCGGTCTCCTTGACCAGCATCTTGATGTGGCGCGTCACGTCGTCGACCTTGTAGGCCGGCAGAATCCGGCAGTCGAAGTAGATCACGTCTTCGCCCGGGATGGTGTTGATGTTGGGCACGTTCGCTTCCTTCTTGGTCGGCTCGAAAGTCGAGTTGGACGGATGGAAGAGCGGGTCGCGCTTACGGAACTTCTGGTACAGCGACTCCATACGCACGGTGAGGTACGCCGCCGCCTTGTGGGCGTTGATCCCGGTCGCGGGGGTGGAGCCGTGCGTCTGCTTGCCCTTGGTGCGGAAGCGGATCCACAGGATGCTCTTCTCCGCCACCTCGATCTCGGTGCCGTGCTCGTTGCCCGAGTCGGGGATAATGATCAGGTCGTCCTTGCGGAACAGGTCGCGGTGCTGCTTGAGCAGGAATATCAGCCCGTGCGTGCTGGCGGTCTCTTCGTCGGCCACGAATGCGAGCGCGAGCGGGAGCTTCGGCGTCACGCGGGCGTCGATGAACGCCTTCGCCGTCATGACCGCAGAGGTCAGCCCGCCCTGGTTGTCCTCGACGCCGCGCGCGGTCATCACGTCCCCGTCGGTGCGAACCACCCACGGGTCGCCGGTCCACAGCGAGAGGTCGCCGGGCGGGACCACGTCGGTGTGCGCGATGATCCACAGCCGCGGCCCGCTCGACGTCGCGGGATAGTAGGTGACCAGGTTTGGACGCCGGCCGCTGGGCACGCGCGGATCGGGCGAATCGTACTGGGTGACCTTGAGCCCGAGCGATTCGAGGTAGGACTTGAGGAATGCGGCTTTTTCCACTTCGCCGATTCCGCCGCTGGTCGGGTCCAGCGCGGGGCGCTTGCAGAGTTCGGTTTGCAGGCGGATGACGTCGTCGCGATAGCCGTCGATGCGCGCGACGACCGCGGAAAGCGCGTTCTTGTCCATCAACACTCCAGCGTATCAGCAGCTGTGCTTTGAAGTCGAAATACTGGTTCGCGGGCGATCCAGCGGGTTCCTCCGGGGGGCCACCTCCACCACTCTCCCACCGTGGTCGCGAGTCCGGAAGATACCCCGCCGCGGCCGGGGAGTCAACCGTTTACCATCCTGAAAAGAAGCCGGCGCCGTACACGATCTCCCCGCCGTAGCAGGCGGCGACCAGGGCGGAGGCAACCGCCAGTAGGAGTACGATCCGGTAGAGAAACAGTTCCCAGATTTGTCCGCTGCGCCGTACTCCGGCGGCGAGGCTGGCCGCGAGCACGGCCAGAACCGCCACCACGATGCCCGCGATGCGGTGGATCGCGAACGCGTCCTCTGCCGACGGCGGAATCGTGATCGCACTCGCGCGGGCAAACCCGGCCAGCGCCGCCGGCGCGGCCATCCAGGCCGCCGCCGTCACCATGAAACGCGCGGCGTCGGCGAAATAGCCCTCGCGGCGGATGATACAGAGCAGCTCCGCGACGGCGGCCATCACCAGCAGAGCGACCGGGAAGTGGACGAGGGCGGGGTGCAATCGGCCCACCGCATCCAGGAAGCCGGACGGCGGCGCGGCGCCTTCCCCCGCCGCCGCGAAAGCGGCGACGGCCAGCGGAGCCGACAGGAGTCCCAGGCATGCGAACGTCCTACGCATCGATGATCCCTTCGAACAGGCTCGACGTCACACGCGCGACGGGCGCTGCGCGCGCGCGACGCAGCGCGAAGTGTTCCGGGGTCGCGACCTCCCGGTAGTCGAACTTCGCCTGCAGGCTCAAGAAGAAGTCGTACTGCGTCTCGTGCGCGCGTATCGCGGCGAGCTTGCGGTCCATCGCCTCGCCACGCGATCGGCACCCGCGCCGCCACTTCATGATCCGCGAGCGGATCCAGATTCGGCCGCTGGTAGAGCGGCGCCTTGCTGGCCGGAATGCCCCATTCGTAGGAGCGGGCGGGCCCGGCCGTCGCCCGCTTCCTCGCACGCGCGTTCGAGAAGATTCGCCACCGCGACGTGATCCGGATGCCCCGACACCCCGCGGTGATGAAACGTCAGCACGACCTGCGGCCGGTAACGACGCACATCGGCCAGAATCTCCTTCACCGCCCACGCGGGGTCCACGCCGGCCACGCCTCGATCCGGCGCGCCCAGGATGCGATGCTCCGCCACGCCGAGTTCCCGGCACGCGGCGGCCAGCTCGAGGCGTCGTCGTCGCGCCAGCTCATCCGGCGCGAGCGACTTCGAAACACCGATCGTTCCCGCTTCCCCAGCGGTGAACGTCGTCACGAACACATCTACGCCGTCGAGCACGCACTGCGCGATGGTCCCTCCGGGACCGTAGCATTCATCGTCGGGGTGGGCAAACACGCACAGGAGGCGGCTCATGGGTGCAGCGAAAGTAGCGTCGCGGCACGCCGGAGTCAACGGTTGCGTCGCGTGCGCCGCGTGATCGATAATTGCTGGATGGCCGGTGCCTCGCGCGCCGGTCGAACGAACCATGCGCATCCTCCACCGCTACCTGTACTGGCTCCACACCCAATGGCCCGCGGGGCGCGTCGAGAAACTCCCCGTCGCGGGCGATGACGGCTCCACCAACATCCCCGGCCTGTACATCACCGGTGACCTCCTCGGCATACCGCTGCTCAAGTTCGCGGCGGACAGCGGTGCCCGGGTGGTCCACACGATCTGCGCGGACAAGGCGTTCAACGCGGAGCGGTCAACGGGCACGCAGGACCCGGGCGTGGTCGATCTGGCGATCGTCGGCGGCGGCGTCTCGGGCATCGCCGCGGCGATCGAAGCGCACGCGCGCGGGCTGTCGTTCCGACTCTTCGAAGCGAGCGAGCTGTTCGCGACCATCGCCAATTTCCCCAAACAGAAACCGATCTACACCTACCCGCGCGACATGAAACCGGCCGGCGCGCTGCAAGTGACCGCGGATGTGAAGGAGGCCCTGTTCGAGGAGCTTGCCGGGCAGGCGCGCAGCGCCGGCATCCAGGCGGAGACGGCCCGCGCGGAACGCGTGCAGCCGCGCGGCGGCGTGCTGGAGGTGACACTTGCCGGCGGCGAAGTGGTGCGCGCGCGACGGGTCGTGTGTGCGCTCGGCCAGAGCGGAGACTTCCGGCGCCTCGGCGTCGCGGGCGAGGAGTCCGAGGACAAAGTCTTCAACCGGCTCCATGACCCCCACGACTTCGCGCGCCAGGACGTGCTCGTGGTCGGCGGCGGCGACACGGCGATCGAGACCGCGATCGCACTCGTGCGCGCGGGAGCGCGCGTGACGGTGAGCTACCGCCAGGGCACTTTCAGCCGGCCGAAGCCGGAGAATGTCGAACAGATCGACGCGTTGGCGCGCCGTCCCGGCGCCGGGTCGCTGCGCCTTCTCCTGTCGACGACGGTGAAGGAGATTCGCGCGCGGGAGGTCGATATCCAGACGCCGGAGGGCCGCGTGGAGACCATCCCGAACGACGTGGTCTTCGTCATGATCGGGCGCGACGCGCCGCTCGACTTCTTCCGGCGCTCGGGCGTGAAGATCCGCGGCGACTGGAGCTGGAAGACGGCGGCGGGATTCGCCGCGTTCGTGGCGTTCTGCGTGGCGCTCTACAACTGGAAGGCGGGCGGGCGGCTCACTCATCTTTTCTATGAGCGCCACTGGTGGCCGGTGCCGATCGCGGATGCGGTGGCGGATCCAGCGTCGATCCTGGGCGTGATCCGGATATCGGCGTCGAGCCCGGCGTTCTGGTACACGCTCGCCTACTCGCTGGTCATTGTGGTGTTCGGCATCCGGCGCATCCGCCGTCGGCGTACTCCGTATGTGACCGCACAGACCGCCGTGCTGATGGCGATCCAGGTGCTGCCGCTGTTTCTACTCCCCGAAATCCTGCTCCCGTATCTCGGGAAGAACCACCTGCTGCCGGCGGGCCTGCTCGACGCGCTCTTTCCGGTCGCCGACTACGGCAACGGGCGCGAGTACTGGCGCGCGTACGGGCTCATCCTCGCGTGGCCGCTCAACGTCTACAACGTCTTCACCGCGCACCCGCTCCCGTGGTGGCTCGCGATTGCATTCGTGCAGACGTGCGTGCTCATCCCGCTCGCCATTTTCTTCTGGGGCAAGGGCGCGTACTGCGGCTGGGTCTGCTCGTGCGGGGCGCTCGCGGAGACGCTCGGCGACACGCACCGAACCAAGATGCCCCACGGCCCGGCATGGAACCGCGCCAACGCATTCGGGCAGGGGGTGCTCGCGGTCGCCGTCGTCTTGCTGGCCGTCCGCATCATCGGGTGGACGCAGTCGGCGGACTCGTGGGCGAACCGTGTCTCGCCCGTTTTCCTCGAGCGCTACAAATGGATCGTCGATGTGTTTCTGGGCGGCGTGGTCGGCTACGGCTTCTACTTCTGGTTCAGCGGGCGCGTGTGGTGCCGGTTCGCCTGCCCGCTCGCCGCCCTGATGCACGTCTACGCGCGCTTCAGCCGCTTCGGCATCGTGGCCGCGAAAAAGAAGTGCATCTCGTGCAACGTGTGCACGTCGGTGTGCCACCAGGGCATCGACGTCATGAGCTTCGCGAACAAGGGGCTCACGATGCAGGACCCGCAGTGCGTGCGCTGCTCGGCGTGCGTACAGAGCTGCCCCACCGGCGTGCTCTCGTTCGGGCAGGTCGACCGCGGCGGGAAGGTGCTCAAGACCGACCGCCTCGCCGCCAGCCCCGTCCGCATGCGCGAGCATTAGAATTGCCGCTTTCGCGCGGCTCCGCTATGCTTTGCTACGAGAACCGGGAAACGGAGGAATACGCCCTATGTTGAGCAAGAAGATGGAAACGGCGATCAACCACCAGATCAACCTCGAGATTCAGTCCGCCCTGCAGTACCTGCAGATGTCGGCTTTCTTTTCGCAGGAAAACCTGAACGGATTCGCCCACTGGATGCGGATCCAGTACCAGGAGGAACTCGTCCACGCGAACAAGCTTTTCGACTACGTGCTCCGGCGCGACGGCAACGTGGCGATCGACGCCATCGCGGCGCCGCCGAAGACGTGGAAGTCGGCGCTGGCCGCATGCCAGGGCGGCTACCAGGCCGAGGTCAACAACACCAAGCAGATCAACAGCCTCATGGACCAGGCCATCAAGGAGAACGACCACGCCACGCGTGTGATTCTGGAGTGGTTCGTGGAGGAACAGGTGGAGGAGGAAAACAGCGCACTCAACCTGATCGAACAACTCAAGCTGGCCGGCGCCGAACCCGGCGCCATTCTGCTGCTGGACCGCGAGCTGGGCGGTCGCCAGCCCGACGCGCCTGCGGAGTAATCTTGCAGGAGATATATCGGACTCCGCGCTCACCGCTCGCGCGCACATGTTGGTACGCGCGACTCGCGAGATCGCGCTTCGCCCGACATATCGCCTGCTAAGGGCGTGACGCAGTTCCTTCGGAGCGAATCCGCAGCGCGCTTTCAACAGTCGCGCGCGAGGACCTGAGCGAAGAAGGAAGCTGTGTCACGCCCCGTCCACCTCAACGCTTCTGGAAGCCCTTCCAGCGCTCTTCGAGCTTCGCGTCCTTCATCGTCTCCATCAGATAGGCGACGAACTCGGTCCCGGTGGCGCCCGTATTGCGTCCTGTGATCGATAGCTTCTTCTCGAAACTTCCACAGATATCCAGCGCCATTTCCAGCCGCGCGGCGCGGTCTTCGAAGCCGATATGCCGGAGCATCATGGCACCCGCGCGAATCATGCTGGCCGGGTCCGCGTACTGTACGCGCCCCTCGTCCACCATGCGCGGCGCGGAGCCATGGATCGCTTCGAACATCGCGTAGCGCTTGCCGATGTTCGCACTCCCGGCCGTCCCGACGCCCCCCTGGAACTCCGCCGCCTCGTCGGTAAGGATATCGCCGTAGAGGTTGGGCAGAATGAAGATGCGGAAGTCGCTCCGACGCTTCGGGTCGACGAGCTTCGCCGTCATGATGTCGATGTACCAGTCGTCAAACGCGACGTCGGGGTACTCGCGCGCGATGTTCTGCGCGATCGAGAGAAACTTGCCGTCGGTGGTCTTGACCACGTTGGCCTTGGTGACGGCGGTGACGCGCTTGATGCCGTTCTTCTTCGCGTACTCGAACGCGAGCCGGCAGATACGCTCCGACCCCTGTGAGGTCGTCACCACAAAATCGAACGCGAGGTCGTCGTCGACGTTGATCCCGCTCGACCCGAGCACGTACGCGCCCTCGGTGTTCTCCCGGAAGAAGACCCAGTCGATCCCTTCCTTGACCACCTTGACCGGGCGCACGTTCGCGAACAGGTCGAGGTAGCGCCGCATCGCGACGTTACACGACTCGATGTTCGGCCACGGATCACCCTTGCGCGGCGTCGTGGTGGGGCCTTTCAAGTGGACGTGGTGCTTGCGAATCTCTTCGAGCACGTCGTCCGGGATGGCGGCGTGCTGCTTCGCGCGATTCTCGATGGTGAGGCCATCGATGTCCGTGAACACGACCTTGCCGGACTTGAGCTCGTCCTTGAGCAGCTCGCGGAGCACCGTGACCGAATGCGCCGCGATCGTCGGCCCGATGCCGTCGCCTCCCAGGATCCCGATCTTGACGCTGGCGAGCTTCTTGTAGTCGACCCAGTCCTCCTCGGACTTCATCCGCTCGATGCGGTCGAGCTGCTGGCGAATGAGCTTCTCGAAGTGCGTCTTCGCCTTGTCGAGAGCCGACGAATCCCTTGTCTTCATAGCCTCCGTGCCTTCCTGACGCATGATGCCTCCCGTTGATGGCGTGATTTCGGACAAGCTTATCTAATTCCGTGCGTGGCGGCAACTGTTTTGAACAGCGGATCCGCGGGCCGATTGAACACGAGCCTTGACACCCACACGGCGCGTCACTTAGTATTACTTCAACGAATTCGAGACGACATGGTCACACGCGCCTATACGAACGTTCGCAACTGCTGGTGGTGCTGCTCCACATAGGGGTAGCGGCGACGTCGTTCTGCGCGGACCAGAGTCCTCCGAACCACAGACTCAAGTTTTGAACCCGCTATCCATCCGGATGGCGGGTTTTTTGTTTTCGTTGCTGGGAAGGTGAACGGGCGATGCTCAAACCGACACGGGAAGACTTCACGGCCGCTGTGGCAAGCGGCCGCATCGCTCCCCTGCGGCAGCGCGTGCCGGCCGACTTGGAGACGCCAGTCTCCGCGTTCCTGAAGCTCCAGAAACTGCCCGCCGGTCAGCGGGCGCGGTTTCTACTGGAGAGCGTCGAACGCGGCATCCAGGTCGGCCGGTACTCCTTCATCGGGCTATCGCCTTCCTCCACGCTGCGCCTCGAGAACGACACCGTGACCATCGAACGCGACGGCCGTGTCGCGACCACTTCCCTCGCCGGACGGGATCCGCTTTCATTCGTGCGTGAGGAGATCGAACGAACTCCCTCGATCGACGACGGCGAAATCCCCGGTCCGTTCGGCGGGGCGGTAGGCTACCTGTCGTACGAGGTGGCCCGCCACTTCGAACGCCTCCAGGAGGCGCCCCACGACGGCCTGGGCCTGCCCGACTACTATTTCATGATCCCGCGCATCCTCGTGATCTTCGACCACGTGCGGAGCGAAATGGAGATCGTCGCCACCCCGACCGGCGGGGACGCCGCCGCGTACGACCGCTCGCGGGCAGCGATCGAATCGATCCTGACCGCGCTGGCCGCGCCGCTGCCGCTCAAGAACGGCGATCGCCCCACCGCCCTTGGTGCGCCGGTGGAGTCCAACCTCACCAAGGACGAGTTCGAGGCCCACGTGCGCACCGCCAAGGAGCACATCCTCGCCGGCGACGCCTTCCAGATCGTGCTGTCGCAGCGGCTCGCCGCACGCACCGACGCGGCTCCGTTCCAGATCTATCGCGCGCTGCGCATCCTCAATCCGTCGCCGTACATGTTCTACCTCGACGCGGAGGGATTCCAGCTCGTGGGCTCCTCGCCGGAGGTGCTGGTGAAGCTCCACAAGCGCAAGGCGACACTCTCGCCGATCGCGGGCACGCGGCCGCGCGGGGGCACGCCGGCGGAGGACCAGGCGCTCGAGGAGGAGCTGCTGCGCGACGAGAAAGAGCGGGCGGAACACGTGATGCTCGTCGACCTCGGGCGCAACGACCTCGGCCGCGTGTGCGAGATCGGGAGCGTGAAACCGGAGTCGTTCATGCTCGTGGAGAAGTATTCGCACGTGATGCACATCGTGTCGACCGTGACCGGGACGCTCCTGCCCCAGTACTCCGGGTTCGATCTGTTGCGCGCCTGCTTCCCCGCCGGCACAGTGACCGGTGCCCCGAAGATTCGAGCCATGGACATCATCTCGGAGCTGGAACGCGACCGGCGCGGGCCGTACGCCGGGGCGCTGGGCTATTTCGGCCGCCAGGGCGACATGGACATGTGCATCACCATCCGCACCATCGTGATGGCGGGCGACCGCTACTACGTCCAGGCGGGGGCCGGCATCGTGGCCGACTCGGACCCGTCGCGCGAGTACGAAGAGACGCTCAACAAGGCGCGCGCGCTCATGAGCGCGGTGTCGATCGCGGAGGAAGGGTTCTAGCATGAGCGGGTGGCGCCGACAGGACCCGCGGGGTAGACTGACATGCACCTACTGATCGACAACTACGATTCCTTCACCTACAACATCGCGCAGGCGATCGGCGCGCTCGGTGAAGAGGTGCGCGTGGTGCGCAACGACGCCATCGACGTCGCGCAGGCGCAGGCGCTCTGCCCCGCGTCCCTCATCGTCTCGCCCGGCCCCGGCCGCCCCGACGACGCCGGCGTCTCCAAGGCATTGATCGCCCACTTCGCACAGTCGATTCCCGTGCTCGGCGTGTGTCTCGGCCACCAGTGTATCGTCGAGGTATTCGGCGGCGCGGTCGTGCGCGCCGCGCGCGTCATGCACGGCAAAGTCTCCAGCGTCTACCACGACGGCCGCACCATTTACGACGGGCTGTCCAACCCCTTCAGCGCTACCCGTTACCACTCCCTCATCGCCGAGGAACGGAGTCTCACCGACCTCCTCGAGATTTCCGCGTACACGTCGGAGGGAGAGGTCATGGGTGTGCGTCTGAAGGGGCAGCCCGTCGAAGGCGTTCAATTCCACCCGGAGTCGATTCTCACTCCCGAAGGAGTCAAGCTGCTCTCGAACTTCTTCGGGCTCACGCGGAGGAAGGCGGCATGATTCGGGCGGGTGGCATCGAGACGGGGTCCCCGCGAGGCGAAGCCCGCGGGGTGGCGAGATGACAGGACCCGCCGTCCTCGAGCGCCTCATCCGGCGCGAGAGCCTCCCGCGCGAGGAGGCGTTTTCTCTAATGAACGCCATCATGTCGGGCGAGCTGACCGACGTCCAGATCGCCGGCGTGGTGATCGCGCTGCGCGCCAAGGGCGAAACGGTCGACGAGATCGCGGGGTTCGTCTCGGCGCTGCGCGAGCGGGCGGTACGCGTGACGCCTTCGCGCGACGGCCTCGTCGACACGTGCGGGACCGGCGGCGACGGCACCCATACGTTCAATATTTCGACCGCCGCCGCGTTCGTCGCGGCCGGCGCCGGCGTGGGCATCGCGAAGCACGGCAACCGCGCGCTCTCGTCGCAGTGCGGGAGCTCCGACGTGCTGGAAGCGCTGGGAGTCAAGACCGTGGCACCGGAGCGCGTCGCGGAAGTCATCGACCGCGCCGGTATCGGCTTCATGTTCGCGCCCGCGCACCATCCGGCGCTCAAGCACGCGGCCAACGTGCGCCGCGAGCTGGGAGTTCGCACCGTGTTCAACCTGATCGGTCCGATGGCCAACCCGGCGTTCGTGCGCCGGCAGCTCGTGGGCGTGTTCGACGGCGCGCTCACCGAGACGGTTGCCCGCGTGCTCGCCTCGCTTGGATCCGAGAAGGTCTATGTCGTGCACGGGTCGGACGGGAGCGACGAGGTGACGATTACCGGCTCGACGCGCGTCACGGCACTGAACGATGGCCGCGTCGACACCTTCACCTTCGAGCCGGAGGCGGTCGGTTTGCAGCGCGCCGCCAAAGGAGCGCTCACGGGCGGCGCCCCGGAGGAAAACGCCTCGGCGATTCTCTCCATTCTAGATGGCGCACGCGGGCCGAAGCGGGACGCGGTGGTGCTCAACGCCGGCTTCGTGATCTCCGCCGCCGGACGCGCCGAGTCGATTCAGGAGGGCGTGCGCCTCGCGGCCGAGTCGGTGGACAGCGGGCGCGCCCGCGCCGCGCTGGACAACGTGCGCACGATCGCCGGGAGACTCGCGGCGGTCGTGGGGTAGAAGGGTTCACGCCATGGGCTTTCTCGACACGGTAGTGAACGACAAGCGGCGCGAAGTCGCGGCCAAACGCGCCGCGCGTCCACTCGCGCAGCTGCGCGCCGAAACGGACTCGTCCGACGTGCGCGACTTCCATGCGGCGGTCTCGCGTCCGGGTGCGGTCATCGCGGAGCTCAAGGCGCGCACGCCGACCGTCGAGTCGTTCGCGCAGTCGCGCTCGCTTCCCGCGGTGGCGGAGGCGTACGCGCGCGGCGGCGCGGCGGCGATCAGCATCGTGACCGACGCGGCGCGCTTCGGCACCGCGCTGGCAGACGTCCGCCCGACGCGCGAGCGCGTGCCGCTGCCGGTCATCGCCAAGGATTTCGTGATCGACCCCTACCAGGTGGTCGAAGCGCGCGCGGCCGGCGCCGACGCCGTGCTCCTGATCGTCCGGCTGCTGGACCTGGACGAGTTGCGCGCACTGCTCGGCCTCGCCGGCGAGCTGGGCATGGCGGCGCTGGTCGAGACGCACAGCGAGTCGGAAATACTCGCCGCGCTCGCGGCGGGCGCGCCGATTATCGGCATCAACAACCGCGACCTCGACACCATGACGGTTTCGCTCGACACGACGCGGCGCCTCGCGCACCTCGTGCCGCGCGACGTCGTGCTGATCTCGGAGAGCGGAATCGGCTCGCGCGACGACATCGACGACCTCGCCTCCCACGGCGTCGGCGCATTCCTGGTCGGCGGGAGCCTGCTCGCGGCGGGCGACCCGGAGGCGAAGCTGCGCGAGCTGACGCGGCGAACCGATCCGCTGGGAGAAAGGGCGCGCCGATGAAGCCGCGCGTCAAGATCTGCGGCATCACGAGCCCCGACGATGCCCGCACCGCGCTCTCGGCCGGGGCGGACTACCTCGGCGTGATCTTCGCCGAGAGCCCGCGGCAGGTGGACCTCGCGCGCGCGCAGGAGATCCGCGCCGCTGTCCCCGGAGCGACACTGGTCGGCGTGTTCCGGGATCAACCGGTCGACGACGTGGTCCGTCTGGTCGCCGCTTCGGGCGTCAACCTCGTGCAACTCCACGGGCGCGAATCGCCTGCCTACTGTGACGACGTCCGCGCGCGCACCGGCAAGCCCGTGATCAAGGCGTTCAGGTCCAAGCGCATCCCCGAGACCAGCGAGCTGGCGGCATACCGGACGACGTCGTACTTTCTGTTCGACATTGCTCCATCGGTGGCGATGACGGACGCCGGCAACGCCGACGCGTCGCCGGAGCAGATCTGGGACGAGGTGTCGAAGGCGCGACACCAGGGCTTCCGTGTTTTTCTGGCGGGTGCCCTCGACCCGTCGAACGTGCGCCGCGCGGTTCTTCATTCACACGCCTTCGCCGTCGACGTGTGCCGCGGCGTCGAGCGCGCGCCCGGCGTGAAGGACCCGGACTCGATCACCCGCTTCATCGCGGAGGCGCGCTCATGAGCGGCGGCCGCTTCGGCGCATACGGCGGCCAGTTCGTACCCGAGACGTTGATGCCGTGCCTGATCGAGCTGGAGGCGGCGTACGAAGCGGCGCGTCTGGACCCGGCCTTCACCGCTGAAATGAACGAGCTGCTCGCGCGCTACGTCGGCCGCCCCACGCCGCTCTATCACGCCGCGCGCTTTTCCGAAACGCTCGCCAGCGGGGCGCGCGTGTATTTGAAGCGCGAGGACCTGAACCACACCGGCGCGCACAAGATCAACAACTGCGTCGGCCAGGCGCTCCTCGCCCGCCGTATGGGCAAGACCCGGATCGTCGCCGAGACCGGCGCCGGGCAGCACGGCGTGGCGACCGCCACCGTCGCCGCGCTCTTCGGCATGCATTGCACCGTCTACATGGGCGAAGTCGACATGGCGCGCCAGCGCCCGAACGTGCTGCGCATGCGCCTGCTGGGTGCGACGGTGACACCGGTCGCGTCGGGCACGCGCACGCTCAAGGACGCCACCAACGAAACCATTCGCGACTGGGTGGCCACCGTGCGCGACACCCACTACATCATCGGATCCACCGTGGGACCGCACCCGTACCCGACCATCGTCCGCGATTTTCAGTCGGTGATCGGCCGCGAGACCCGCGCGCAGATTCTGGCCCTCGAAGGGCGCCTCCCCACCGACGTGGTCGCGTGCGTCGGCGGTGGCTCCAACGCGCTGGGGATTTTCACCGCGTTTCTCGACGACCGCGACGTGCGGCTCTTTGGCGTGGAGGCGGGCGGATCCGCGCACGGACACGCGGCGACGCTGTCCGAAGGACGCCCGGGTGTCCTGCACGGCGCCTACAGCTATCTCCTCCAGGACGACGCGGGCCAGGTGAGCCCGGCCCACTCGATCGCCGCCGGGCTCGACTACCCCGGCGTCGGTCCCCAGCACAGCGCGCTCAAGGACGCGGGCCGCGTGACCTACGAGCGCGTGGACGACGACGAGGCGCTCGCGGCGTTTCAGACGCTGGCGCGAACCGAAGGAATCCTCCCCGCGCTGGAACCGTCCCACGCGCTGGCCTTCGTTCTTCGCCGCTTCGCCGGCGCGCGCCGCGAGCGCGACCTCGTCGTCGTCAATCTTTCCGGCCGCGGCGACAAGGACCTGGAGACCATCGAGGAACGGCTACGATGACCCGCCTCGCAGAACACACCGAGGGGCTGCGCGCGCGGGGCCGCAAGGCGCTGGTCGCGTACCTCACCGCCGGGTATCCGACCCGCGCGGTTTTTCCGGAGCTGGTGCGCGCCGCGGCCGACGCGGGCGCCGACGTGATCGAGATCGGCGTTCCGTTCTCGGACCCGATCGCGGACGGACCGGTGATCCAGAACGCGTCCGTTGTGGCTCTATCCAACGGAACCACGCTCCAGAGCGCGCTGGACGACGCGGCGCGATTGTCGCGCGAGGTGAAGGCACCTCTCGTCGTCATGAGCTATATCAATCCAATCCTGCGCCTCGGCGTCGAGAAGTTTGCGCGCGACGCGCAGCGCGCGGGAATCGCCGGCGTCGTGCTCCCGGACGTGTCGTTCGAGGAATCGGGCGCGTTTCGGGCGCCGGTTCACGACGCCGGCCTCGCCTACATCGACCTGGTCGCTCCGACCTCGGACGACGCGCGCGTGCGCACGATCGCGCCGGCGTCGGACGGCTTCGTGTACGTGGTGTCGCTCACCGGTGTGACGGGAACGCGCGAGGCCGTCGCCGCCGACCTCCCCGCGCTGGTCGCGCGGGTGCGCGCGCACGCGCGAGCGCCGGTCTACGTCGGCTTCGGCGTGTCGAGCGGCGGCGCAGGCGGCGGATGTCGCCGGCCTCGCGGACGGCGTGATCATCGGCAGCCGGCTCATGCGGCTGGCGGGCGACGGGACCGCGGAAGGGCGCGGCGGCCCGGGTGGGCGAGTTTCTCGCGGGCGTGCGGCGCGAGTTGGACCGGACCTAGTTTCGTGGTACTATGGCGGCCCAATGCGCACGAATCGCGCGCGGCCGCGTTTGCATCGACCAGTCAGGAGACCAATCAGCATGATCGTCGTGATGAAGGCGGACGCCACCATGTCCGACATCTCGGGCGTGATCAAGTCGCTCGAGGCGATGGGCTTCAAGCCGCACCCGGCGCGCGGCGCCGATCGCACCATCATCGGCATCGCGGACGCGCGCGAGGGCGTGGACTTCAGCCAGCTCGAGGGCGCGACCGGAGTCGAGCAGGTCATCCCGATCACCCGGGCCTACAAGATGGTGAGCCGCGAGTTCAAGCCGGAGAACACGGTCGTGAACGTCAACGGGGTGGCGGTAGGCGGAGATAAGTTCGTGGTGATGGCGGGGCCGTGCGCGGTCGAAAATCGCGAGCAGGTATTGACCGCCGCGCGCGCGGTGAAGGAAGGCGGCGCCTGTATCCTCCGCGGCGGGGCGTTCAAGCCGCGCACGTCGCCGTACAGCTTTCAGGGCCTCGGCGAGGAGGGGCTCAAGATCCTGCTCGCCGCCAAGCGCGAGACCGGGCTGCCTATCGTGACCGAAGTCATCTCGCCCGAGCTGGTGCCGCTGGTCAGCGAGTACGCCGACATCCTCCAGATCGGCGCGCGCAACATGCAGAACTATGCGCTGCTCGAGGCGGTCGGCAAGGTTCGTAAGCCCGTGCTCCTCAAGCGCGGCATGATGTCCACCATCGAAGAGCTGCTGATGGCGGCGGAGTACGTGCTCTCCAACGGCAACCAGCAGGTGATTCTCTGCGAGCGGGGGATCCGCACGTTCGAAAAGGCGACCCGCAACACGCTCGACATCTCCGCGGTCCCCGTCATCAAGCGCAACTCGCACCTCCCGATCATCGTCGACCCCAGCCACGCGGCCGGGCACACCGAGTTCGTGGTTCCGCTCGCACTCGCCGCGGTGGCGGCCGGCGCCGACGGCATTATCGTCGAAGTCCACCCGTGCCCCGAAACGGCGTGGTGCGACGGCGTGCAGAGCCTCTCGCTCGAGATGTTCTCCGAGATGATGACGGGCATCCGCGCCGTCGCGTCCGCCATGGGACGCCCACTTCACCGCGCCCAGTAGGCGCCCGTCAGCCGCGCGCCCGGGGGCGCGCTTCGATGCGGAGCCGATGGCATGAGCCCCGGCGGGGGCTGGACGCAATGAAACACGTGGTCGAAAGAATCACCCGCCTCGAAGGCTCGCTCAAGGTTCCCGGCGACAAGTCGATTTCGCACCGCGCGCTGATCCTGGGCGCGGCGGCGCGCGGGCGGCAGGTCATCGACGGGCTCTCCGACGCCGCCGACGTGGCCTCGAGCATCGCGGCGCTGCGCGCGATGGGGTGCTTCGTCGAATCGATGCCGGACGGCCGCACGCTGGTGCTCGCGAGCTCCCTCGTCCCCGACTACGAAGTCGACGCCGGCAACTCGGGCACTACCGCGCGGCTCGTGGCCGGGCTGGCCGCCGCGCGCGCGCACCGCTGCCGCATCGACGGCGACGCCTCGCTTCGCCGTCGCCCGATGGCGCGGGTCGCGGAGCCGCTGGCACGGATGGGCGCGCGGGTGGTGCTCGCCAACGGCGGAACGCTTCCCGCCACGATCGAAGGCGGAGCGCTCCACGGGATTCGCTACGAGATGCCGGTGCCGAGTGCCCAGGTGAAGTCCGCCGTCCTGATCGCCGGGCTCTTCGCCGACGGCGAGACGACCGTGGTCGAAGCCACCCCCACGCGCGATCACACCGAAATCATGATGACCGCGATGGGTGCCAACCTGGCGCGCGGCGACGGCGCCGTCACCGTGCGTGGTGCAAGCCGGCTCGAGGGCGTGCACGTGGTGGTCCCCGGCGATTTTTCGTCCGCCGCCTTTTTCATTGTGGCGGCATTGCTCGTGCCCGGGTCGCGCGTGCACCTGCCGTTCACCGGCGTCAACCCGCGCCGCACCGGCCTGCTGCGGGTGCTGGAGTCGATGGGTGGCACGGTCAGCGTCGACGCCGTTCACGACGGCGCGGCGGATCCGACGGGCGACCTGACGGCAATGTTTTCAAAGAACCTGCACGGGGTCACGGTCGACGACCCGGCCACGGTCGCGTCGATCATCGACGAGATTCCCATCCTGGCCGTGGCGGCCACACAGGCAAGCGGACAGACCGTGATTCGCGGCGCCGGCGAGCTGCGGCACAAGGAGTCCGATCGCATCGCGAGCCTGGCCGCCAACCTGCGCGCGCTGGGCGCGCGCGTGGAGGAGCTCGACGACGGGCTCGCCATCGACGGGCCGGCGCGGCTGCGCGGCGCGGCGGTCTCGTCGTTCGGGGACCACCGCATCGCGATGGCGATGGCGATCGCGGGCCTGGTGGCGGACGGGCGGACCGAGATCGACGACGCCGGCGTCGTCGGCATCTCTTACCCGCGCTTCTTCGCGGACCTGAAGACCCTCGCACGGTAGGACTCGATGGGCACGACCGGAAAAAGCCTCTTGTACGGACTGGTGGGCGATCCCGTCACGCACAGCCTCTCGCCGTTCATCATGAACCGCGCCTTCGAAGCCATGGGGCTGGACGCGATGTACGCCGCGTTCGGCGTCCGCCCCGAGCGCCTGGCCGCGTCGATCGCCGGGCTCGCCTCGATGGGGGTCGCCGGCCTCAACGTGACCTTTCCTTATAAGGAAGAAGTGCTCTACCATGTGCACGCGATCTCCTCGGAGGCCGAGACCATCAACGCGATCAACACCATCGCCTTCTTCGACGACGAGATCCACGGGTTCAACACCGACGCGCCGGGAACCGCGACCGCGCTGGAGACGTTCAGCGACGCGACCGTGGAGGGCGCGCGCGTATTCATCTACGGCGTGGGCGCCTCCGCGCGCGCGGCCGCATACGGCCTGCTCGAGCGCGGCGCCGCGCATGTGACCTTCGCGGTGCGGTCACCGGAGAACGGGCCCATGATCGCGGAACGCTTTCGCTACGCGTTCCCCGAGCAGGAGGTCGAGTTCGTGAAGCTCGCCTCCCCCGACGACCTCGCGCGGCGACGAGACGCCTTCCAGGGCGCCACCATCGTGGTCAACGCCACCCCGGTCGGCATGGCCGGGCGCGGCGTCGAGGAGCTGATCGAGGACGGCTCATGGGTGCGCGCGGAGCAGACGTTTTTCGACTTCGTCTATCACCCCCGGCGCACCGCGTTCCTCGAGACCGCACGGCGCGGCGGCGCGCGCACGCTCGGCGGCATCGCACTGCTGGTGGCGCAGGCCGCGGAGAGCTTTCGCATCTGGACCGACCAGGGGTTCGATATCAAGGAAATGGCCGAGGCCGTGGAAGAATTCTCGAAGACGGATTCGCCTGACGGCGGGAGAGTAAACTGATGGCACGGGCAACGCATGCAACCAGGTTGGTAGCCAAGCCATGACCATTCGCTTCCTCACTGCCGGAGATTCACACGGCGAGGCTTTGGTCGGAATAGTGGAGGGGATTCCGGCCGGCGTGCGCTTCGACGGACAGACGATCCAGCGCGAGCTGGCGCGACGGCGGAAGGCGTACGGACGCAGCAGCCGGCAGAAGCTCGAGGAAGACGACGTGTCGCTGTTCGGGGGATTGTGGAAGGGCAAGACCACGGGCGCGCCCATCGGCATCCTGCTCCCGAATCGCGCGCGCACGGTGCAGGGCAAGACGGGCGGCGCCCTCGGCACGGTGCCCCGCCCGGGACACGCGGACCTGGCGGGCGCGCTCAAGTACGGGTTCGACGAGATCCCGCCCGTCTCCGAGCGCGCGAGCGCGCGCAGTACCACCATGCGCGTCGCGATCGGCGCGATCGCGAAGGCGTGTCTGAAGCCCCTCGGTGTCGAGACCATCGGCCACGTGCTTTCGATCGGCGAGGTCACCGCGCCGCGGGGTGAACTCTCGCCGCGCGAGCTTCGTATGCGCGCGGAGAAGTCGCCGGTGTACTGCGCTCACGCTGCGTCGAGCCGGAAGATGGTCCGCGAGATCCAGCAGGGCAAATCCGAAGGCAACTCGCTCGGCGGCTCGGTCGAGGTGATCGTGACCGGCCTCTTCCCCGGCCTCGGCAGCTACGTCGAATGGGACCGCCGCCTCGACGGGCGCCTCGCCGGCGCGATGATGAGCATCCACAGCGTCAAGGCGATCGAGGTGGGCGACGGTTTTTCCACCCACCGCTCCCGCGGCATCGACGCGCAGGACGCGATGACGCTCAAGCGCGGCCGGATCGTGCGCGCGACCAATCACGCCGGCGGGATCGAGGGCGGCATGACCAACGGCGAGGATGTGGTGGTGCGCCTCTACGCGAAGCCCATCCCGACCGCCGCGCGCCGCGCGCGCACCTTCGATCTCAAGACGCTCGCCGCCACCGACAGCCCGTACGTCCGCTCCGATATCTGCGTGATCCCGGTGCTGGCTGTGATCGCAGAGTCGGTAGCGGCGTGGGAAATGCTCCGCGCGATAATGGAGAAACTCGGCGGCGATACCATCGGCGACACCATCGCCGCCCGCGACCGCGTGGTCAAATCGATCGCAACGAGGCTCAAGCGATGACCCGTTCGAAGGTGGGCACTCACGAGAAAGTCAAACCGCCGGTGGTGGTCCTGTGCGGCTTCATGGGAACCGGCAAGACCGCCGCAGGACGCGCCCTGGCCGCCATGCTCGAGGTGCCGCTTATCGACTCCGACGCCATCGTCGAGTCGCGCGCCGGGTGCACGATCGCCGAGATTTTCGCGCGCGACGGCGAAGACCGCTTTCGCGACCTCGAAGCCGACGCGTGCGCGTCGCTGGACGTGACGCATGGCGCGGTGGTCGCGATCGGCGGCGGCGCGCTCGAACGCGAGGCCACGTTCAAGGCACTCGAGAAGCTGGGCACGATGGTGCTGCTCGAGGCGCCGATCGACGTGATCGTAAGACGGACCGCGGAGACCTCCACCCGCCCCCGGCTTCCCGTGGACGCGAACGGTGTCGTGGACATGGACCGCATCGCCGCACTCTACGACGAGCGGCGGTCCACCTATCACCGCATCCGCTGGCGCGTCGACACCTCGCGCTGCTCGCCCGGGGAAGTGGCGTTCGAGATCGCGGAGCAGCTTCGCCACCGCGAGCGCATCATCCACCTGCGAGTCGAGACTCGGCCGGTCCCGGGCTACACGCTGCGCCCCGGGGAAGGGCGGCTCTCGCGAATCGTGCTCGGGCGCGGCGGGATTGCGTCGCTGGGCCGATGGATCCGCGAGATCGGCGTCGCGGGCCCCGTGTTCGTGCTGGCGTCGCGGCGCGTCGCGGGTCACCACGGGACACGCGTCAAAGGCGTCATCGACAAGTCCGGACTCTACAGCCGCTTCGTCGAAGTAGAAGACAACGAGGAGTCGAAAACGCTCGACCAGGCGGAGCGGTTGACGTATGAGCTGACCGACGCCGGCGCCACCCGCGACAGCGCCGTGGTAGCACTCGGGGGCGGCGTCACCGGCGATCTGGCCGGCTTCGTGGCGGCGACCTTCATGCGCGGGATTCCGTTCGTGCAGGTGCCGACCACGCTCCTCGCCCAGGTGGACGCGAGCATCGGCGGCAAAGTCGGCGTCAACCACCCGCGCGCGAAAAATCTGATCGGCGCCATTTATCAGCCCCACCTCGTGATCGCGGACGTCGAGCTGCTCACCACGCTTTCCGATCGCGACCTCGCGAGCGGCATGGCGGAAGTGATCAAGACGGCGATCATCGGTTCCCCGGGTTTGTTCGAGCAACTGGTGACGCGCGCGTCCGATCGCCGCGCCGCGATGGTGCGCGACGTCGAGCTCTTGGAGAATTGCGTGGCCACCTGCGCCGAAGTGAAGGCGCGCATCGTCGAAGCGGATCCCTACGAGCACGATCTGCGCCGCGTGCTCAACCTCGGCCATACCGTCGGCCACGCGCTCGAGGCGGCGGCCGGCTTCGGCGTCCTGACCCATGGAGAGGCGGTGGCGCTGGGAATGCTGGCGTCCGTGCGCCTCGCCGTGAAACGAAACCACGCCACCCGGGACTTCGAGACCGCGCTGCGGCGCACCATCGAAGCGTGCGGGCTTTCCTTGAAAGCACCGGTGGTCGAACGCGAAGCGCTCGTGCGAGCCATGGCCAGCGACAAGAAGCGCCGCGCGTCCGGGCTCGCGTTCATTCTCCCCGTCGCGCCCGGCGACGTCCGCATCGTGAACGACGTCGAGCCGGATGAGATCCTCACCGCCATGGACGAATCGCAGGAAGGAAAACCGACATGAAGATTCTCGTGATCCACGGTCCCAATCTGAATCTCCTCGGCACGCGCGAGCCGGAGATCTACGGAACGCTATCGCTCGCGAAGGTCGATGCGATGCTGCTGGAGCACGGCCACGAGCTGGACATCGAAATCGAGACCTTCCAGAGCAACCATGAGGGCGCGATCGTCGACCGCATCCAGGAAGCCGCAGCGGCGAATGTCGCCGCCATCGTGCTGAACCCCGGCGCCTACACCCACACGAGCATGGCCATCGCGGATGCGATCCGCGCCGTCAAGACGCCCGTTGTCGAAGTCCACTTGAGCAACCTGTATGCGCGCGGTGTGGAGCGCCACACGTCGGTCACCGCGGCGGCGTGTCGTGGAATCATCAGCGGCTTCGGCGTGGCGAGTTACCTGCTGGGGATCGAAGCCGCGCGCGCGCTGGCAACGCCGAGCCGGTCGCGACGAGCCGTCGCGAAGCCCGCACGGGAGCGTCGACGTCGAGCGAGGCGGTGACCGGACCGACCCAATAATTGAAGATTCCCCGTCTTCTAAGCGGTCCGGGGCGTCGCTGCCAGCTCCGTAACACTAAGTTCTTAATAGCCTTCCATACTTTCTTCCCCTTGTGACACTTTTCCCTTGTCACTAGTAAAAGATATTTATATCCTGATATGTGTATTAGACACCCAAGCAGGAGGTAGCCCGACATGCTCACCCGATCCGGCGTCCACGCGATACGCGCCCTGGTAGTGCTGGCCTCCCAGAAGCCCGGTGAGTACTGCGGCACCTCCGCGATCGCCGCCGCCACCGAAGCGCCGCGCAACTACCTCGGGAAGATCCTCTTCACCCTCTCGCGCCGCGGTCTCGTCGAGTCCCAGAAAGGACTCGGCGGCGGCTTCCGTCTCTCCCGCAGCCCCGAGAAGATTTCGCTCTACGACGTCGTGGAGTCCATCGAAGACGTCGCGCGCTGGAAGGAATGCGCATTCGGTGGCAAGGCCTGCTCGGACGAGTCCCCGTGCGTCATCCACACCCGCTGGGGCCACGTCCGCGACGCCTACCTGTCGCTGCTCAAGAACACCTCGGTTGCGGAGCTGGTGGTGTCCGGCGCGCTGATCAGCGTGCCGAACGACGGACCCGCGCTGGTTGAATCGAACCCTCAAAGGAGACTGCAATGAACGGCCGCTATTCTCTCATCCTGATACTTCTCTCTTTGAGCTTGAGTCTGGCGGCGTGCGGCGCCAAGAACAACTCGTCCTGGTCGACCGCGGTCGCGCCGAGTGGAACGGAGCAGCCCGTGATCGTGGGCGGCATGCCGCTAACCACCGTCCCGGGCGGCGAAGGGCTCCTGAAGGCCGATGCGGTCAGCCACAGCAAGGGCGTCGGCCCGGTCAAGCACGTCGACATGGCGTCGCTCGACGCCTCGCGCGCGCCGGTGGGCGAAGAGCTCTTCAAGGTGAAGTGTTCCGCCTGCCACAAGCTCGCCGAGCGCTACATCGGCCCGGCCCTGGCGGGTGTGACCCAGCGGCGCGAGCCCGAGTGGATCCTGAATCAGATCCTCAACCCCGAAGTCATGATCGTGGAGGATCCGGTCTCGAAGGCGCTCCTCGCCGAGTACATCGCGCCCATGGCGAATCAGCACCTGACCCGCGACGAGGCCGAATCGATCCTGGTCTATTTCCGTGAGTACGACGCTGCCCCGCCCGCGCCGGTCGAGACCCCGGCGGCGGACGCCGGCACGGCCACAACGACAATCAGCAAGTAGCAACCGTAACCGCCCGGCCGGCACTCCGCCGGCCGGCAGACCTCGCCCGAGGTCATACCAAAGGAGGATCAGTCGCATGAAACGCCCATCACGCGCAATCATGTGGGGCGCAGCGATCGTCGCCGTCGCGGCCGTCGCCGTGCTATCCACGTTTTGCGCCAAACCCATGACGACCGCCATGTCGTCCGGCGCGGGGAAGACCTTTGTCGCCCCGGGCACGTACGACGATTTCTACGCGTTCATGTCCGGTGGCTTCAGCGGACAGGTCAGCGTCTACGGCCTCCCGTCCGGTCGCCTGCTCAAGGTGCTGCCGGTGTTCTCGCAGAATGCCGAGAACGCCTACGGCTACAGCGAAGAGACCAAGCCGATGCTGATGACGTCCTACGGGTTCATCCCCTGGGACGATTCGCACCACACCGAGCTTTCCCAGACCAACGGCGTCTACGACGGACGCTGGCTGTTCATCAACGGCAACAACACGCCGCGCATCGCGCGCCTGGACCTCTCGACGTTCGAGACCGACGAGATCATCGAGATTCCAAACGCGGGCGGCAACCACGCGTCCCCGTTTATCACCATGAACACCGAGTACGCGGTGTCGTCGACGCGTTTCAGCCTGCCCATTCCGCAGGCGGATGTCGCGATCGCTGACTATGCCAAGAAGTTCAAAGGCACGATCTCGTTCGTCAAGGTGTCGCCCGACGGGACGATGAACCTCGCGTTCCAGATTCTGGTGCCCGGGTTCAACTATGACCTCTCGCACGCGGGCAAGGGACCGTCGCACGGCTGGTGCTTCTTCACCACCTACAACACCGAGCAGGCGAGCACGCTGCTCGAGGTCAACGCGTCGAAGAACGACAAGGACTTCGTCGCCGCGGTCAACTGGAAGAAGGCGGAAGAGTACGTGGCGCAGGGCAAGGCCCACACGTGGCCCACGAAGTACTACCACAACTGGATGGACCACTCGACCCAGAGTGCGAAATCCGAAGTGATCAGCGAAGTCAAAGTGCTCGATCCGGCGGAGTGCCCGGGCATCATCTACTACCTCCCGACTCCAAAGTCGCCACACGGCGTCGACGTGGACCCGACCGGCGAGTACATCGCCATGGGCGGCAAGCTCGCCACCGTGATTCCGGTGCATTCGTTCACGAAGATGCTCAAAGCGATCGAGGACAAGGCCTTCGAGGGCGAAGTCGACGGCATTCCCATGCTCAAGTACGACGCCGTGATCGCGGGCGAGGTCCAGAATCCGGGCCTCGGGCCGTTGCACACCGAGTTCGACGGCGAGGGCTACGCCTACACCTCGGCGTTCATCTCCTCGGAGATCGTGAAGTGGAAACTCGGCACGTGGGAAGTCGTGGACCGCATCCCGGTCTACTACTCGATCGGCCACCTGATGATCCCGGGCGGCGACACCATGAAGCCATGGGGCAAGTACGTGATCGCCCTCAACAAGATGACCAAGGACCGCTACCTGCCCACGGGGCCGGAGCTGACCCAGTCGGCACAAATGATCGATATCACCGGCAACAAGATGGAGATGCTGCTGGACTTCCCGACCATCGGCGAGCCGCACTACGCGCAGGCGATCCCCGCGGACATCGTGATGAAGAACTCCAAGAAGTTCTACGAGCTGTCCGCGAATCAGCACCCTTACGGGATCAAGAGCGAGGCCGAGGCCGGCGTCGAGCGCAAGGGCAACGAGGTCCACGTGCGGATGTCGACGATTCGCTCCCACTTCAAGCCCGACAACATCGAGGGCGTGAAGATGGGTGACGTCGTCTACTTCCATGTCACCAACCTCGAGCAGGACTGGGACGTCCCGCACGGCTTCGCCGTGCTGGGCTCGGGCAATTCCGAATTGCTCGTCATGCCGGGGCAGACCCGGACCATCACGTGGAAACCGGACCGCGAAGGCGTGTTCCCGTTCTACTGCACCGATTTCTGCTCGGCGCTCCACCAGGAGATGTCGGGCTACGTGCGCGTTTCCGGGAAGAATTCCAACGTGCAGCTTTCGCAGAACAGCAGGTGATTCGAATGAAGTCGCAGACGAGACTCTCCAGAACTTCAACGATCGCGATGTGGGCGTCGGCAGTGCTGCTGCTCGGTGTCTTCGTCTTCCCGCTGTGGGTGATCGGCCTTCAGGCGCCGCAGTACCCGCAGGGGCTCGGACTCAACATCTGGATCAACCGGATCGAAGGAAAGACTCCCTACGATCTGCAGAACATCAATGGGCTCAACCATTACATTGGGATGCAGAAGATCGAGCCGGAGTCGATTCCCGAACTCCATTACATGAAGTACTTCGCGATGGGCCTCGTCGCCTTCGCTGCGCTGGTGGCGTGGTCGCGACGCCGGTGGCTCCTGGTCACGTGGGCCGTCGTCGCGGTCGCTCTGGCCGGCCTGGGTCTGTACGACTTCTGGAAATGGGAGTACGCCTACGGGCACAACCTCGATCCCGCGGCGGCGGTCAAGATCCCCGGCATGTCGTTCCAGCCGCCCTTGATCGGCGCGAAACAGCTCGCCAACTTCCGGGCCACCTCCGGATTACTCACGATAATCGCCGTCGGGCTAAGGCCGCGAACCTGCTCGGCGTGCATGTATCGAGAAGAATCGGCGGCAAGGGTTTCTCGCACTTCGAGCAGGCCGTGGTCTTCGAGGCAGCCGGCTACTCCATTCTCGGCCCCATCGCCCTGCACTTTCATGCGCCCGACGAGGGCAATATTCATCTGCTCGACGTGGTGGCGACACCGGCCCAACGCGAGAAAGTACCTGAAGCGCGCTCGCCACCGGCGAGGTACGCTCTTGCTTCGCCATGACAGAACCCGACGGCGGCGCCGGCGCCGACCCGGCGATGCTGAAGGTGCGTGCAGATCCCGACGGCAACGGCTTCGTCATCAACGGCCGCAAATGGCTGATCACCGGAGCCGAGGGCGCGGCGTTCGCCATCATCATGGCTCGCACCGGCGACGGACCGGGCGACGCCACCATGTTCCTGACCGAGTTGCCCAACCCCGCGTTCAAGATCAGCCGCGTGCTGGGCACCATGGACTCGAGCTTCATGGGCGGGCACGCGGTGGTCGATATCGAGAACTTGCGCGTCTCCGGTGACGACGTGCTGGGCGAAGTAGGTCAAGGCTTTCGCTATGCTCAGGTGCGGCTGGCGCCGGCCAGGCTGACGCACTGCATGCGCTGGCTCGGCTCCGCCATTCGCGCCCACGACATTGCCACCGAGTACGCGCGCAAGCGCATGTCGTTCGGCAAACCGCTCGGCGAGCATCAGGGCGTGAGCTTCATGCTGGCCGACAACGCCATGGACATTCACATGTGCGCTTGCGCATCTGGCGCACGGCCTGGTTGCTGGATCAAGGCAAGCGTGCGTCCAGCGAAAGCTCCATGACCAAGGTGTTCTGCTCGGAGGCGATCTTCCGCATCGTCGATCGCTCGCTGCAGATCCTCGGCGGTACCGGGATTACCAGCGACACGGTGGTCGAGCGTATCTTTCGCGATGTGCGCGCCTTCCGTATCTACGGTCCCTCCGAAGTGCACCGCCACGCGCTGGGGCGTCGCGAGGTGAAGGGGGAGCAGGCGCGAGAGGAGTGGGACAAGGGCGTGCTTCGAGATCGACACGCCGCTTCGCCAACCTCCGTCACCGCCGCGCCTGCGCGGGGATGACGGCTGCGGGTGGGCGGCACCTGCAATGGCGATTAGACTGCATGTGATTAGAGGAGACCGTGACATGCGCCACGTCACTCTCGCCAATGGCACGAAGGTCCCCGCGCTCGGACTCGGGGCACCTGGCACATGGGGCGGCGCAGCCACAGCCGCGCCGCCGAGGTGAAAGCCCTGCGGCGCGGTCTCGATCTCGGCCTCAAGCTGATCTCGATACCGCCGAGATGTATGCCGAGCGCGGTGCCGAGGAGGTGGTGGCCGAGGCGATCGCCGGCCGTCGCGAAGAGTGTCCATGTCGTCACCAAGGTCTATCCGCACAACGCCAGCCGCACCGACATCGTGGCGCCTGCGAGCGCAGTCTCCATCGGCTCAACACCGGGCGCATCGATCTCTACCTGCTGCACTGGCGCGGCCAGATTCGTCGAGGAACATGGTCGAGGCGTTCGAGCGGCTAAGGGCAAGGCAAGATCGCCATTGCAGCGACGCAACTTCGACACCGACGACATGGCCGAGCTGCGCCGGCGTGGCGCAGCCCGGCGCGCTCACCAATCAGGTGCTCTACCACCCGGCAGCAGAGGCATCGAGTTCGACCTGCTGCCGGCCTGCGCCCGCGACGGCGTCTCGGTCATGGCCTATTCGCCGCCTGCTGGGCCAGGGCGAGGTGCTGGACAATCCGGTCCTGGTGATGATCGCCAAGGCGCGCGGCCTGATGCCCGCGACGGTCGCGCTCGCCGTGCTGCGCCAGCCGGGGGTGATCGCGATCCCCAAGGCGGCGCGGATCGAGCACGTCGAAGCCGATGCCGCCGCGCAGGACCTGGTGCTGGAGCTGGCTGAGCTGGCCGCGCTCGACAAGGCATTCCTGCTGCCGCGCAGGAAAGGGCCGCTGGGGATGTTGTGAGCTGGCGAGCAATCGCAATCCAGAAGGCCAGATACGACTTCGCCACGAGCCATCCGGAGATCCATGCGTGGCTCGGCCGCGTGGCGGCGCTGCCCGGTTGGCGCCCGCGCTACGAGCTGTTGCCGGGGCCGCGGCTGCGACGGTCAAGGTGACCCGGCGGGCAGGCCGGCAACGAACCGCCACGACCGCTGATCCTGCCGGTCGGGCCGGCCGCTGTGCGTTTCCTCACACCCGCCGCGCCGGCAACGGGCTATAAGTCTGGCTGAGACCGCAAGCGTCCGGCTGGGTGCTGCGACCCGTAGGCGAGGCATTGGCATGAACAGGCGCCTGTTCATCGAGCTCCTCGGTAGCTTGGCCACCATGCAGGCGGCCTGGCCGCGCGCCAGTCGTGCCCAGACGAGCAGCCTTCCGGTCCTCCGGCTTTCTCGGCTTCTCGTCGGCGGAGGGCGATCGACGGGTCCCAAGCCTTGCGCCAGGGGTTGCGCGACGTCGGCCTGCCGGAGGGGCAGAAGATCCTCATCGAAAGCCGCCACGCCGACGGCGATCTCAGCAAGGCGAGCGAGTTGATCGCCGATCTCATCGCGCGCAGGGTCGATGTGCTGATCGCGCCCGGACCAGCCGCCGCCAGGGTCGCGAGGCGAGCCACGATGATACCGATCGTGGCACTGCAATTGCCGCCGGCGTCGTCCGACCCCGAGCTCTACGCGAGCCTTGCCAGGCCCGGCGGCACCGTGACCGGCTTCTCCACGATGGTGAGGATCTTGAAGCGCATCGAGCTGTTGAAGAAGATGATCCCCGGCCTTGCCGTGATCGGCATCGGCGACAACGGCACCGACCCGAACTTCCGCGAATGGGGCGTCTCGACCGAGGCCGACGCTCGCGCCCAGGGCCTCGCCGTCTCGCGGAAGCCGCTGAGTCCTCGACGTCGATTGCGGAGCTTCACCGGCACTTTGCCGTGATGCGCGCGGAAGGCGCCACCGCCGCGCTCGTCGTCCGCGACTTCCTGACCACGGCGCTCAAGGCCGAGATCATCAGCGCCGCCGCCGATGCCAGGATCGCGGTCGTGGCGGAGCACCGCGACTTCGCCGATGCCGGAGCGCTGATGAGCTATGGTCCCGACGTGTTCGAGCTCTTTCGGCGCGCCGCCGGTTACGTCGACAAGATCCTGAAGGGCGAGAAGGCGGCCGACCTGCCGATCCAGCTGCCAACCAAGTTCGAGCTCGTCATCAATGGCCGTACCGCCAAGGCCCTGTCGCTCGATCTGCCGCCGGCGATCCTGCTGCGCGCCGACGAGGTGATCGAGAGCAGCTGGCGGGCCTGCCGTCGCTCAGGCCCCGCGCGCGAGGCGGCCGGTCGCCAGCCCCTGCGCCCAGTCGGCCCGGCCGTTGTCGGCGGCGCGGCGTGCGGCGGCCATGTGGTCGTAGCCAAGCGCGACCAGATCGACATTGAACCCGCCACTGGGATCGGTTTCGATTATGGCGTAGCGCGCACTGCGGCGTGCCTGCTCGGAGACGTGCGCGGTGCCGCTGGCATCGTCGTAGGCCGGGCAACCGACGCTGCCGGGGGGTTCACCACCAGCGGACCGCCGTCGAGTTGCAGGATGCGCGGCTGGTGACTGTGCACCCACAGGATGAGCCGCGCGGCGCCGGCGGCGGCGCCGAGGCGGGCCGCGACCTTGGCCGGGTGCGACGCGACGAGGCCGCCGCCCACGATATCGTCCAGGATCGGTTGTCGTCGTCCGGCCGGCCGTGGCAGGCGATTGCCCCGGTGCGATCTCGACGAGGGCCGGCAGATTGCCCAGCCAGTCACGCTCGGCGGCACTGAGGCAGGCGTGGGCATAGGTGTCGGATGGCCCCATCTCGAAGGCGGGATCGAACGCCACCGCGCGATCGTGGTTGCCGCGCACCGTCGGCCAGTTGTGGCGCAGCAGGCTGCGGCGACGCTCCCGTGGCCACAGCGGCCCGGAAACGCAGTCACCGAGGTTGATCACCTGGTCGAACGTGCCGCGGCGGCAATATCTGCCACGACCGCCTCGAGGGCGACCGCGTTGCCATGGATGTCGGCGAGCACCGCGATACGCATGTCGTTTGCCGGGTTCCGGCCGTCCTCGATGCGCCCGCCACCGCGCCGACGCCGTCCTTCTGGTAGAGGTCGCGGTGGAAGTCGACCATGCCGTCCTCGGTGGCCCAGGCGGTGATGTAGACGAAGTACAGCGGCATCGGCTTCTTGAGCGCGACGTTCTGCCGCTCGCCGGATTTCTTCATTCGGTCGATGCGCTCGGCCGGCAGCCGCCGTTGTCGATCAGCAGCCACTGCGCCAGGTGCTCGATGCCCTGCACCCGCACGCAGCCCGAGGAAGCGGCGCGGAAGTTGCGGCCGAACATCGTCTCCGACGGCGTGTCGGCTATAGACGGAATAGTTGTTGTGGAAGTTTATCTTGAGGAAGCCGAGCGGGTTCTCCCTGCCCGGCTGCTGCTTGAACGTCAGGCCCTTGGCGGCGCTGCTCGACCAGTTGATCTTCGCGGAATCGAGCTTCTTGCCGCTGGCGTCGTAGGCATCGATGCCGTACTTGACGAGCACGTCCTGGTTCTTGCGCTGCATGTCCTGTCCCTTGGGGACGAGGTCCTTGTCGATCACGGTCGGCGGCAGGTGCCACACCGGATTGAAATTCAACTCGTAGATCGCCGACCGCAACAGCGGGGTCGGCCGGTCGATCTTGCCGACCACGCCGAGTGGCGCGACACCACGCGGTCGCCTTCGACCGCCTCGATTTGCGCCGAGGGAATGTTCACCACCACGTATTTCTTCGGCAGCGAGCGGCCGAATTCCTGCAGCCGGGCGAGATTGGCGCGCAGCTGGCGCAGGCGGGCGGCGGCGGGCACGTTGAGTGCCGCGATCGTGCGCTTGTCGACGATGCCGGTCGGCGTTAGGCCGGTCGAGGCCTGGAAGCGCTTCACCGCCTTCTCGAGAGTCGGTAGCTGTCGCCGAAGCCCGACTGCTCCTTGAGGTCGCCCGACGCCAAGAGCCGCTGCTTAAGGACGCCGACCGCCGAATGGTTCATGCCGGGCTGCAGCACCATCTCGGCAGCGCCTCCCAGCCGCCGCGCTCGGCGATATCGGAATAGCGCTTGATGGCGGCTTTCATCGGCTCGATGTTGGGTCGCCGACAAGGTCGGATAGCCCTTCGGCGGATCGGCTTCCCACTCCTTGATGAACGAGCGATCGTAGTCGGTGTCGAGGCGCTCGTCGCTGCGCTGGCCGGGGAAGCGCATCCAGGACTGGGCCGGATCGTTGGCGAATGCGCGCGGCGGCGGCATGCATCGCAGCCGTCACGGCGACGGTCACCGCGAGGCGCATCGCCTGCTTCAGCGGGTCGTTGATCCGGATCACGTTTGGATGCTCCTGCGCGGTCGCCTGCTCTCGAACTGCAGCCCCGTACGCCTGTATGAAGTTTGCCGGCTAGGTTAATGAAATCGAAGACTTGCGCCACATCGCTTCGATCACGCACGGTTGATGCCGTGCGCAACAAGTTGCAATGCCGCCTCGAAACGGAAAATGCGGTATTCGCAGGCAATCGCAAGCACCAATGATCGGCAAGGAATGGTCCTGCCAGCGGTGATGCTGCAGCGCCACAACCATGCCAATGCATTGGCTCGCCAATGTCGGGCTCGGCGGCGACCGGAGCCCGAGATCGGGGACACCAAGCTTGAAAGTCGGGTGAGAGCTGGTAGCGGATCTGGTCGGTCCAGTAGCGCTCGATGCGCACCAGCGCCTTGTTGACCGTCTTGAGCTCGTCGCTGGACAACTGGGCGACGGCTTCGACTGAGCCGAGCTGGCGCTCATAGAGCTTCTGCACCACCCCGCAGGCTTCGAGGCCCTTGTCGGTCAGGCTGACGCGGACCGACCGGCGTATTGGCTCCCAGTGCTTGGTAGTGGATGTAGCCCATGTCGACGAGCTTCTTCAGATTGTACGACACGTTCGAGCCGAGGTAGTAGCCGCGGGTCTTGAGCTCGCCGGCGGTCAGCTCGGCATCGCCGATGTTGTACAGCAGCAGCGCCTGTACGCTGTTGAGATCGGCGCCGCCCAGGCGGTCGAAGTCGTTCTTGATGACGTCGAGCAGCAGCCGGTGCAGACGTTCGATCAGGCGCAACGCCTGCACAGACTGAGCCCGAAATGCCTCGTCCGAGACGGGCGCGCGATGACGCGCAGCATCCAACGCTAAAGCCATATCCCTGCTCCTTTGGCCTAGCTCGTCCATCCACCTCGAATTGTTCCGAGTTTCCGGCTGTACCGGTTAAGACGAAAGCTACAGGTGTGAAATGAAAGTTGCGCTAATAGGCATAGTAAAAGAATAGTTCCGGCGGGGCGGCGCAAGATCTACTGAAGAATTCGAGATTGGACTGTGTCGACGGCGGCGGCCGGTCAGACCCGCGCTGCCTGCATCTCCTGCCGTGTCGGCAGCGACAGCCAGGTGTCCGGCGAGGTCTTGAACAGATCGTCGATCAGCGCGTCCGACAAATTCGGCAAGCGTGCGCGGACGCCAGCGCGGGTGGTGATCGCGGTCGACCAGGGCGGCGCGGACGCCTTCGCGGAAATCGTGCGCCGCGACCAGCCGGGCGGCAAGGCGGTAGTCGATCGTCAGGCGCTTGGGCGCAGGTCGAGCGCGCGCGAATCCGCGGTACGTGACGACAGCGCCACCTTGAGTGCCAGCGGCGAGCCCAGATCGAGGTCGGCGAGCGCCGCCGCCGCCCAGGCGCCCTGCGTCCGAGCCGCCGGCAGCGCGTGCGCGGCGAGCCGAGCCAGCATTCCTCGACGGTGGCGGCGGAAAAGCAGTCGTCGATCCAGCCCTGCCATGCGGCCAGCTCGCCGGCGCCGGTGGCCGATGCAGCCCGTCGAGCAAGGGATCGATCGGGGTGTCGGCGAGGTGCTGCTCGATCTCCTCGAAGCGGTCGCGGTCGATGACAGTGCGTCACCAGCCCGAGGCGACTGGTCCGCCCGTTGCAGGCGGCGGCCGGTCAGCGCCAGGTACTTGCCCTGTTGCTCCCGGCAGGCGCGCCAGGGCATGGGCGACGCCGTCGTCCGGAACAGGCCGAGCCGTACCTCCGGGGCATCGCGAACCAGTAGCCCTCGGCCGCCACCCGGTGCGTATTGATGAGGGTGATGCCGGCGCCGGCACCGATGACGCCAGCGCGGTCGATCAGCGAGGTAACGGGCTTCGACAGGCACTCCATCAGCCAGATGAGCCGGTACTCCTCGGCCGCCAGCGCCTTTCGCGGGCAGATTCTGCCGCCACCAGCCGGGCGAGCCTCGGCGCACGTCGCCGCCGGCGCGTAGTCGGCTCGACCGCATGACGATCGCGTAGGTATCGGCGTCGCGGTGATGCCCGGCATCCGCATCGGTGAGCGTCGCGGTGGCGGCAACATCGAGCGCGTTGCGGGCGGCGGGACGGTCGAACGTGATCACCCGGTAGCGCCCGGTTTCGTTGCCCGAGGTCGCCGTACATGTCGTACTCGCGCTGGCCGTTGTGGATTGGGCACCGTCCTTTGTCATCGCTTTGCTATCATCCACAGGCTTTCCGGCGAAGTCCTCGACCGTTGCAAGCGCCCTTGATCGCACGGATCTTCTGCCGAACACCACGTAGCAAATATGGCGATGATTCGGTGCTTGTGATCTTGCTTGGCGGTCGTGTTCGGAGGTGTGGGTCAGCCACCTGTGCCGGAATCCCCGAGGAAAGCGTCGACGAGCTTTTCGTTGATCGGGACACCATCCAGGTCGGCGTTGCGCCGCACTAATCGCGACCACCAGCCTCGTGGCCTGGCGGAGCGCCGGGCCGGCGTCCGCGCAGGAAGCGGCTTCGGCCGGACGCAGTTTCGCACAGCCGGCATTCGGCAATTGACCTTCCCAAGAGTTCTGCCCGAGGCGCAGGTGGTGCGAGTCGCCGGCGAGCTTGCGGGCCTTCTGATCGCCCGCCGGAAGTTCGGGGGGAGCGCGCCGCCGCCCGCCGCCACCTCGCCGTCACCGGCCGCGAAAGTCGAGCCGTCATGGCCGAAGACCGTGCCGGAGGCCGCGCCACCACAGGTCGAGGTCTATTCCGAGGACCACCGCCGCCAAGGAGCATTGCACGGCAGTGCTGAAGGGGCTCGAGGTCATCGTCGAGGGTTCCCCGTTCAAGTCCGGCGTCTGCGGTGCCGCGCCGGTGCAACTCGTGAGCCTCGGGCAGGTCGCCGCAGGCGCCAGCCGTCACCGCCGGTGACGGTAACCTGCGACATGGTTGCCGCCATGCACAGTCGGGACGTCGAGGACGTCCAGCCGCTCGCCAAGAAATTTCTCGGCGCGCAGGTGGTCGGCATCGAGAGGATCAGCTCCTATTCGGTCGTAACGCCGACCTGTCGGAAGAACAACAAGACTCAACCTCAGCGAGCACTGGCCGGGCCACGCCCTCGACATCCAGCTTCGCCACGGCTGACGCCAAGGAGACCGCGGTGCTGGCCGATTGGGCGACCGACCGCTTGGGAAATCCGTGCAGGTCGCCGCAGCCGCGAAGGCCGCGGCCGAAGTCGCCGGCGAGAAGGCCGCAGCCGAGAAGGGGCTGCTGCGAAGGCGCTGGCGGCCGGACAGCAGGGCGGCAAGGCCGCGACGGCATCGGGCTCGAGCGCAACAGCCTGCGGCCTCTTCCACCGTCGGGGTCGATAATCTCGTCAGCAAGATCCCGGAGCATCGCCAACCGGCTTCCCGGCGCCGCTCCGGCCGCCGAGGGCAACGCCGGGTTTGGCCTGATGCGGCCAAGCGACCCGGCGGTCCCAAGGCCGCCAAGGAGCCGCCGGTGCCGGCGACGGGACCAGTGGTGCCGCAGCAGGTGGACGCCGTTTCGCAAAGCCGCAGGGCCCAGTTCCTGCGCGCGGCGCACTCGCCGCCTGCAAGATCTTCGGCACCACGTCGGCTGGAGACCAATCCGGCGCACAAGCAACCATTTCCACGTCGACATGGCCGAGCGCAGCCGCGGCAACTATTGCGAGTGAGCGATCGGGCGGCACCGGGGCTGCGACTTCACCGGGAGCTACGTCGCACCAGCGGGCGACATCTCGCGCAGCGCGGCGACGACCGAAATAATAGGAGGATAGCTGAACCAGGCGCCGGCCGCACGGATCGTCGCCCTACGTCCGCGCCCCCGCTCGAACCGCCGCCCCCGCCACGGGGAGCACGCTGCGCCTGCGACGAGTTAGCGCTTGCTGAACGTATTCGGCGCGGCCAGGAGGGGGTGGCGGGCCCGGGCGCCGTGATCGCGCCGCCTCCGGCTGTTGCGCCAATTCGTGCAAATCGTTTCGATAGCGCCGTCGAGATTGTCGAACACTTCCGTGTTCCAGACCCGCAGCACGCCAGAGCCTTGGGCTTCGAGCCATGCCGCGCGCCGTCGTGCTTGCTGCTCGGGCTGGAACGCTGGCCGCCGTCGATCTCGACAACGAAACGTCGTGGCAGGCAGACGAAATCGACGACGTACGGACCAAGCGGATGCTGGCGGCGAAAGCGATGGCGCGCCAGCTGCCGCTCGCCGAACTCGCGCCACAGCTTGCGCTCGCTGTCGGTCATATCCTTTCGAAGCTGCCGCGCGCGCTCGGTGGCCGTGGCCTGAAAGTAGCTCAGTGGGCGTTGCAGTGTCACCCCCTCGCACCTAGTGCGGCGATTTCGAGTCCGCTTAATACTCGGCATACTCCAGTGCGGACTTCGAAATCATAAGCCACACTAGAAGCTTGGATTTGCGAGCGCCCTACTCGATCGCGAGTTGTCCGCATAGCCATGCGAATGAAGCGAACTTCGCGATCGGGACACTAGGCGCGCCGAATATGAGTTAGGCCGCGTACGTGCCCGCAGCGCGGCTGGCGAACCGCGGCCTAACTCATGGCGCGCCGCTCTCCTCCTCGAGGGGGAGGCAGAGCAGCGCTTGTCGCCAGGTTCGGGATAATCGGCGGGCGGCTGGCCCCTCGCGCGAAGGGACGAGGGCGGGAGCAGCGCGCAGGCCTCGGTGGTTCCAGTCGAACCGGAAGGATCCTAGCAATTGCGACCTGGTGATCTCCTCGGCGTCGAACACGTGGCCCGACAGCGACCTGCCGCGCTTCGAGGCCAGGTGCAGCGCGAGGGCCGCGATGTCGGCCTCACCAGCCAGACCATCGACGGGCGCGCCGCCAACATCATCCAGCCTGGTCGCCGCAAGCATGCGGGCCGACGGCGTCTACGTGAATGCCTTTCGAGGCCCAGGTGCCAGCCTCGACGCGGGTCATCGCGGCGAGCGCCTGGCGCAGGAAGCCGTTGAACGCGGCCTGCGTCCGATTGCGCGCGCGGGGCGCCAGCACGGCGTTGAGGATCAGCCCTTCGGTCCAGGTCAGGCTCATCCGATTGGCGGCGATGCGCGAGGTGGAGGTAGGCCTGCTGCAAAAGCTGTCGGAAGTCGCCGCCTCGATCTCCTCGATGGTCGCGGCCGGCTGCAGGTGCTCCGACCTCGGGACGACGACGTTGATCACCGCGTCGAGTTCGCCGTAGGCCTGGGCAGCACCCTGGGCGAAGCGGACGGCGGCATCGGCGGTGTCGAGCCCTTGCTCGCTGGCGCGGATCTCGCTCGCGGTATTGGCGAGAACCTGGTAGCGCGGTCGAGCGTGCTCTTGGCGTCAGCGCCGCCCTGCGCCGGCATCTGCAGCACCAGCCGGAGCCGGCCTTGGCGAAGCCGCGCGCGATGTCGAAACCGCTGTCGCTCAAAATGCCTGTGACCAGGAACAACGCCCCTTGCAACTCGGGGTACTGGCGAACATTACGAATACCGGCAACTACGCTCGTCAACATCAGTTTCCCTCCTAGGGCGGGACCCGGCCACTGGGCGCCCGACGACGAGCCCTCCGCTGCCGATTCGGCTAATGAGCATCCAACCGGCCTCCCATTTGGGTGCCGCCCCGGCCGCTGTTTGGCGCGATTGCGGCAACCCACAAATAGCACCAGCGAGCAATTCAGCGACGCTTCTTGAGAGACGGCGCAGATCGTGGATGCCTGCGCGCTGGGCGCGATCCTCGCCCTTGCCGAAAATCTGGTGCTTCTGGATCTTCTGCGTTCCCGTGGTCGGCAGCGCGTCGACGAACAGCACCCAGCCCGGCGCCTTGGCAGTAGGCGAGACGCTCGGCTGCCCAGTCGTGCAGATCGCGGGCGTAGGCGGCATCGGTGCTGGTGCCGGCGCGCGGCACGACACAGGCGAGCACCTCGGCCTCGCGCACCTCGTCCGTGGTAGGCGACAACCGCGACCTGCTTCACCCAGGGCGCGCTCTCCTGCAGCACCGCCTCGACCTCGGCGGCGGCGACGTTCTCGCCGAAGCGGCGGATGATGTTCTTCGAGTGGTCGACGAAATAGAGCATGCCGTCCGCGTCCTGGCGCACGGTGTTCGCCGGTGTGGAACCAGCCGCCGCGCCACGCTTCGGCGGTCGCCGCCTCGTTGTCGAGGTAGCCCGAGAGTAACCCATGGCGCGGTCCTTCGGTGCTGCCCCAGCGCACGATGAGCTCGCCGTCGCTGCCGCGCGGCAGCTCGCGATCCTGCGCGTCGACGACGCGGTCCAGGCCGCCGGCCGGCCGGCCGAATGCGCGGGTGTCGATCAGGCGCAGGCCCGGTGACCGCCGAGCTAGGACGCGTCCGGGTCCTGGTCATGCCCCAGATCTCGACCAGGGGAGTTCTCGAACTGCTCCTCGAACGCGGCGTGGAGTTGCGGCTCGACCCCGGCGCCGAGACCGAAGCGCACCTGGTGGGCGCGGTCGGCGGATGGCGGCTGGCCGAGCAGCAGCGGCGGTACCACTCCCAGATAGTGGATCACGGTCGCCCGCGTCTCCGGGATCTTGCCCCACCAGCGCGACGGGCTGAAGCGCTCGGGCAGGATCATGCAGTTGCCGGTCAGCATGACCATGGTGGCGGTCACCGCCTGCGCATTCATGTGGTAGAGCGGCAGCGGATTGTAGACCCGGTCGCGGCCTTCGGCGGGATCGCCGCCAGGCCGCCGAGATCACGATACCAGCGGCCGGCTTCCAGGTAGTAGCGGTTGGTCAGGACGAGGCCCTTGCTGCCCGGTGTGTCGTAGACGTATAGAGCAGACTGCATTCGGCCTCGATGCCCGGCTGCCACTCGCTGGCGCGACCGGCGCGGAAAAGCTCGCCGGCAGATGATCCGCATCGACGACCGGCAGCGGCTTGCCACGCTCGCGGTGGCGCGCACCAGGTCGGCGACCCGCCCGCTCACCGCCACCGCCAGATCGGCCTTGCCGTGGCTCATCTGGTAGACGAGCTCGTCGTGCCGGTACTCGGGATTGACCGGGACGATGCCGCAGCCGAGCGCATTGAGCGCCAGGTAATGCTCGAGGAATACCGGCCGGTTCTCGAGTAGCAACGCGACCCGGTGACCGGCGGTGTAGCCGGCGCGCGCATAGCGCACGCTCAGCCTCTCGATCTGCTCGGCGACCTCGCCATAGGAGAGCTCGACGCCATCCGGCAGCCCACGTGCGGCCCGGGCGCGAGGGCACGCATAGGAACGGTGCGTGGCGTCCGCGCCGCGGTGGCGGCGAAGGCCTCGTGGACGGTCTGCGGCTCGATCGGCAAGCAAGCCTCCCTGTTGCGGTTGGCGCAGCATATACCGGCACGGCCGGGCCGTCATGGTCGGCGACGGCCGGCTGGAACCGCTTGCGCGGCGGCGCAATCGCTTTCAGGTATGGCGCCCGGGACGGTCAGAGGGAGAATAGCGCGCGGGGATGCCGACAGGTCGCGGCGCCACCGGTCATCGCGATGCGCGGGGCTGGCTACTACAGCGAGAACACGGTCGGAGCGAAGGCCGTCATCGATGCTGCCGGTGATCTGGTCATGCAGGTGCTCGCGGGCATGGACCTCGCCGCCAGCGGACCGTTCTCGGTCGCCGATTTCGGCTGCGCCGACGGCGGCACCTCGATCGACCTGATGCGGCGCATGACGAGATCGATCGAAGGCGGCGGCACGGCCGATCACGATCACCTGCACCGATCTGCCGCACAATGACTTCTCCGTTCTGTTCCGCTTCCTGCACGGCCATCTCGGCAACAGCCAGGATTCGCCGGGGCCCAGGACGGCGTGTTAACGTTCGCCAGCGGCACCAGCTTCTACCGGCAGATCCTGCTGCTGGGCACGCTCGCGTTGGCTTCTCGGCGACCGCGACGTACTGGCTGTCGCGGCTGCCGGGGGCGGCATTGCCGATGCGGGCGGGAGGCGGTCGGCGCGACGCCGGCCGAGCGCGCCGTGTTCCGCGCCCAGGCGATGGCCGACTGGGATACCAGCATCCCGCTCGCCCGTGCCGCCCAGTCGCGGCCGGGCGGCAAGCTGGTGCTCGTCAACTTCTGCGAGGACGAGGTCGGCCGCTACCTCGGCGCCACCGGCGGCATCAACATGTTCGGCGAGTTCGCCCGCCGCACTGGCGCTGGCTGCGCGACACCGGGGCAATCAGCGATGACGAATACCGTGCCGCGACCTTCCCGCAGTTCTACAAGACGCCGGAGGAGTTCGCGGCACCGTTCCTCTCCGCCCATTCGCCGGTGAGCCTCGCCGGCCTCAGGCTCGATCACATCGACCGGCGCGCGTCACCGGCTGCCCCATGCCGCCGACTTCAAGCGGCAGGGCGACGCGCGCGCGTTCGCCAAGGCCTACGTGCCGACGCTGCGCTCGTGGACCGAAGGCACGTTTGGGCGCCCTCGACAAGTCGCGCCGGCTGCTGACCGTCAGGACATCATCGATCGCTTCTATCGCGCCTACGAGGATGCGGTGGCTGCGGCGCCGGGAAGGTCACGCGATGGACTACGTGCACTGCTTCATGGCGATCTCGAAGGTGGTTTCCAGCGGCTGGCGCCTCGGGATTTGGCGGCGGGCCGCATTTCGGCGTGGT